>NZ_QFXK01000040.1 GCF_003261635.1 Kribbella monticola
CTTGATCCTTTCCTTAATTTCACGAAGAGCAGCCTCCTTTGGACATATTGCCCTTTCCTCCAGCTTTCTGGGACTTGGCCTGAACCTCTGCTTTCTTCGCCTTCTTTTCATCCTTTGTCTTCTTGATCCTTTCCTTAATTTCACGAAGAGCAGCCTCCCTGGCAGCATCTCGAACTTCTGGCCTTTCAGTTCTCTTCTTCTGGATAACCTCCAAGGTTGCACCCACAATAGACCTAGAGTAAGGCTTCTTGGTGGTACGTCGCCTCTTCTTAGCAGCTTCTTGTGCAATATCCTTCTTGTGTTGCTTCCTATACATAGCTGTCCATGTAAGTTTGGACGGCTTCAACTTGTTGTGGAAGTAGTGTTTGCATTTTGAGTTGACGAATAGGAACACCTGAGAATCTGAACGGATAAATCTGATGCCTCTCCCAGGGTAAATCTTGGCACCACTGAAACGGCAAAGTTCTGTCTTGAGAACCATGGTTGATGCTGTAGCGAGCCGC
>NZ_QFXK01000041.1 GCF_003261635.1 Kribbella monticola
GTTCTCTTCAGCAGATCGGCGACGACTGTGCCGGTGACCAGAAAGTATGGTGCATGTTTCCTTTTACCGCAACTATGGGAAAACCTTTAAGAAGCCTCGACGCCCTTATGAGAAGGAGCGATTGGATGCAGAGTTGAAGCTTGTTGGAGAATATGGACTGAGGTGCAAGAGGGAGCTTTGGAGAGTTCAGTATGCCTTGAGCCGTATCAGGAATGCCGCAAGAATGCTTCTGACCTTGGATGAGAAAGACCCACGCCGTATTTTTGAAGGTGAAGCACTCTTGAGAAGGATGAACAGATACGGATTATTGGACGAGAGCCAGAACAAGCTTGATTATGTCTTGGCCCTCACTGTAGAGAACTTTCTTGAGCGTCGTCTCCAAACCCTTGTCTTCAAGACTGGCATGGCTAAGTCAATCCACCATGCTAGAGTGCTCATTCGACAAAGGCATATCAGAGTTGGTAGGCAGGTGGTGAATGTTGCTTCTTTCATGGTGAGAGTGGACTC
>NZ_QFXK01000042.1 GCF_003261635.1 Kribbella monticola
CCGAGAGAGATAGTGTGTGAGAGAGGAATCAGCGGCGGCGAGGATGGTGAAGTTTTTGAAGCCAAACAAGGCTGTTATCCTTCTTCAAGGCAAATATGCCGGCCGGAAAGCTGTGATCGTAAGGGCATTTGATGAAGGAACAAGGGACAGGCCATATGGCCATTGTTTGGTTGCAGGTATCTCCA
Organism: Kribbella monticola; assembly: GCF_003261635.1. Taxonomy (GTDB): domain Bacteria; phylum Actinomycetota; class Actinomycetes; order Propionibacteriales; family Kribbellaceae; genus Kribbella; species Kribbella monticola. The sequence goes on from NZ_QFXK01000042.1 coordinate 186, forward strand.
AGTACCCGAAGAAGGTGATCCGCAAGGATTCAGCAAAGAAGCAGGCGAAGAAATCTCGTGTCAAGGCTTTCATCAAGCTCGTGAACTACAACCACATCATGCCAACTCGTTACACACTCGATGTGGATCTGAAGGATGTTGTCAATGCTGATGTTCTTCAGGCACGCGACAAGAAGGTGACCGCTGCAAAGGAGACCAAGGCTAGGCTTGAGGAGAGGTTCAAGACCGGGAAAAATCGCTGGTTCTTCACTAAGCTTAGGTTCTGAGCGAAGATTGAATCCGATTTTGATGAAATGGTAATATTCTTAGTATTAAAGAGTTTTGAG
>NZ_QFXK01000043.1 GCF_003261635.1 Kribbella monticola
ACCATTGATGATGAAAAGCTCAAGGAACTTTTTGCAGAGTTTGGTACAATTACCTCATGCAAGGTTATGCGTGATCCAAGTGGAATCAGCAGGGGTTCTGGATTTGTTGCCTTCTCTACTCCTGAAGAAGCTTCCAGAGCTCTTTCTGAGATGAACGGCAAAATGATAGTTAGCAAACCACTCTATGTTGCACTAGCACAGCGGAAAGAGGAGAGAAGAGCAAAGTTGCAGGCACAATTTTCACAACTGCGACCAGTGGCAATGCCCCCATCACTTGCTCCTCGCATGCCAATTTACCCTCCTGGTGCTCCTGGGATTGGACAGCAACTATTTTATGGGCAAGGTCCCCCCGCTCTTATTCCTCCCCAGGCTGGGTTTGGCTATCAACAACAGCTCGTTCCTGGAATGCGCCCTGGAGGAGCTCCTATGCCAAACTTCTTCATGCCGATGGTTCAACAAGGACAACAGGGCCAGCGCCCAGGTGGTCGACGAGGAGCAGGGCCTGTGCAACAATCTC
>NZ_QFXK01000044.1 GCF_003261635.1 Kribbella monticola
ATTGAAGGCAGGTACTGGTAATACCAACTTCTTGTTACCAGCCAAATCAGCAATGTGCTTGTACAATGGAACATTCCTAACAGCAGCGCCAGCTTTACACACAGCAAGTGACACAGCAAGGATGGCATTTGCACCAAGCTTTTCTTTGCACCAACCCCACTCGTTTTGAGTTCCATCTAACTCATGAACCATGAAGTTATCAAGACCAGTCTGATCGGTTGGGTCCTTGCCGATGAGAGCAGGGCCAATAATTGAGTTGACATTGTTAACAGCCTTTGAAACACCCTTTCCAAGGTAGTCAGATCCTCCATCCCTCAATTCAAGGGCTTCATAAATTCCGGTGGATGCACCACTTGGAACAGCAGCTCTAGCAAATACACCATTTGAGACATGTACATCAACCTCAACGGTGGGGTTACCACGGCTGTCAAAGATCTGACGAGCTTTAATGGATTTGATAGTTGCCATTGGATCTATGAAGAGAGAAATAGTAGAAAAGAGTGAAGAGAAAAAGTTT
>NZ_QFXK01000045.1 GCF_003261635.1 Kribbella monticola
ATCTCCTTCAAGCCAGGTGCAAGGTACAAAAAGGTAGGATCAGCTGAACCATCCTTGTAGTATGCGAACACCAGGGCACTGTCGTCATGCATGCCCTCACCAACAAAGAATTGAAAGTCCTTGAGCTTTGACAAAAGGAACTTAGTTGCTGATTCAATGTTCTTTTTAAATGCTTCTTGTGCTTCTCCTTCTAGCTTGGGTGTCAGGTTCTTGATGTATCTCTTAATGTAGGTAACAAATTGTTTCTTGTCGAAAGCAGGTTGCTCCTGAAGTCTGAAAGTGTCAACAATATCGACAACCTTGACAGCTTGGTCATCCACACCTTCATCTTCACCTCCACCCTCAGCAGAAGGATTTGCCCCAATGTTTACATCAACGGCACCTTGAACAACCCACTTCCCTTGAACTTCCCAAAGCATTCCATTCTGGATTTCTTTGTAGGGAAATGAGTCTGAGAGAAGCTCATCACCGGTGAGGAGATCCTGATAAACCAACATGGTTGAAGATTAGCCTTTTGC
>NZ_QFXK01000046.1 GCF_003261635.1 Kribbella monticola
CTCCTGGCAGTCTTTGCATAAGGATTGAGCTTCAGTAATACGTTCAGGTTCTTCAATGGATTCTTCTTCAAAGTTGCCCTCTTGTTAACATCCTTCTTGATTGGTCTAACAACAGACTGCACCTCATCAGAATTGATAATCCTGGCAAGATCAGCATTCACCATCTTTGGCCTTGGCAACAAATATCCCTTCTTCTTCAGTGATGGCTTATCGAATGTACCATAAATGCCATCCAATTTCTCATAAGCACATTTGGTCCAGATAATAAACCTACCAAGGTGACCACCTGGAGCAAGCTTGAGCAGATTCAAACGATCAACATGGCAGATTTCAACACCAGGAATGTTCCTGAATGCCTTCACGAGCTTAGCTCCTTCAGTTCCATACACAATCAATGGACCTTTTCGGGAAATGTAACGACGGTTACGCATTTTTCCCTTTCCTTGGCGAATAGCATGGCTGTCCTTAGCCTTCTCAGCATCTGGGTAAGCACCAATTTGCTTCAAAGCTTTTATAGCA
>NZ_QFXK01000047.1 GCF_003261635.1 Kribbella monticola
ACCAAAATACATACACTTTCTCTCTCTACAAAAAAATCACAATATATACCGAAAAGTTCTAGAGAGAGAAAGGGAAGAAAATGGCTTACTCGAACATTATCGTCGTTGCTTTCATGTTCGCTTTGGTCACCGGATCTGCTTTTGCTCAAGCTCCGGGAGCTTCTCCGGTAGCTTCACCAAAACCATCTCCGGTGCCGGTAGCAAAACCTCCAACTCCTGTTGTTACACCAGTATCTGCTCCTTCAGTATCTCCTGCGGCAAGTTCACCTTCTGGTTCTCCAGTGTCATCTCCACCAGCACCACCAACCGTTGACACTCCGGCGTCTGCTCCTTCCGCCGGCGGTGCTCTTGCTCCATCCATCGGCGCTACTCCAAGCGGTTCTCCAACAGCCTCTCCAAGTGCTGCATCCTTGAACAGAGTCGCTGTTGCTGGATCTGCCGTCGTAGCGATCTTCGCTGCGTCTTTGATGTTTTAGATCTGAGGAGATATTTGCATTTGGGATTTGCCAGAGAGAGATGTTTATG
>NZ_QFXK01000048.1 GCF_003261635.1 Kribbella monticola
CTCCGCCTCATGCTCCACCGCAGCCGGTGGTGGTGGTGGCGGCGCCGCTACTTCCTCCGTCTTCTTATGTCCGCCACCTGGCAATTTCTCCTTAATTTTGTCTAGAAATCCTTTTTTCTCCTCTGTTTCCTCGTATTTCTCAACTGGAACTGAGGTATCCTCTGTTTTCACTTCTTCCTTGTGATCACCAGATATTTTTTCCTTAATCTTTTCCTTCAATCCCTTCTTTTTCTTCTTCTTGATTATCTGTCCATCCTCTCCAATTTCTTCCTCCTCGTCACTCGAGCTACTAGAGCTGCTACTTGATCGATGAAGTTTCTTCTCTTCTTTCTTTTCCTCCTCCTTGTGTTCTTCTTCACTTACTTTAACTTTCTCACAAAACTCAGATGAAATTGCCTCTTCTTCATGAGCATGACTTGGTTTTTCCTCTTTTTTTTTCCCAATGAAATCAAACAAACCACGATCAGTAGCCTCCACGTTGGCACCAACAGTCTCTTCAACTGATGGCTTGTTCTGTTCGTACTGATCAG
>NZ_QFXK01000049.1 GCF_003261635.1 Kribbella monticola
TCTGAATGTACCAGTGACGTTGACGGAGGGAGTGCAAACCAAGCTTGTCGGTAATCTCAGCTGCATTCATAGCATTTGGAAGATCTTGCTTGTTAGCAAACACAAGCAACACAGCATCTCTCAGTTCATCCTCATTCAACATCCGATGCAGCTCGTCTCTAGCCTCAACAACACGGTCACGATCATTACTATCAACCACAAAGATAAGTCCTTGTGTGTTTTGGAAGTAATGCCTCCACAATGGTCTGATCTTGTCCTGACCCCCAACATCCCAGACAGTGAAGCTTATGTTCTTGTATTCAACAGTCTCCACGTTGAAT
>NZ_QFXK01000050.1 GCF_003261635.1 Kribbella monticola
AGTGGTACGACCGCTAGCATACAGGGAAAGCACAGCCTGGATAGCAACATACATAGCAGGAACATTAAATGTCTCGAACATAATCTGGGTCATCTTCTCTCTGTTGGCCTTGGGATTAAGGGGTGCCTCAGTCAGGAGAACAGGGTGTTCCTCAGGAGCAACTCGAAGCTCATTGTAAAAAGTATGATGCCATATCTTCTCCATATCGTCCCAATTGCTGACTATACCATGCTCAATGGGATATTTCAAGGTCAAGATACCTCTCTTAGATTGAGCTTCATCACCCACATAGGCATCCTTCTGTCCCATTCCAACCATAACACCAGTGTGTCGGGGACGACCCACAATGCTGGGAAACACTGCTCGAGGAGCATCATCACCAGCAAATCCTGCCTTAACC
>NZ_QFXK01000051.1 GCF_003261635.1 Kribbella monticola
ATATTCTCATAATCTCCTCCTGTATCTTTGGCAATGGCGCGACCCAGAGGAATGCTATCCCTCTTCTGGTACTCGTTAGCGATAGTCTTCAGATCCACCTCAGCCCTTGTAGCGATAACTCGGCTCAGATGATCTTCCTCTGTTCCTCTCCTGTTAATTGCATCACGAAGAACCTCCACGAAATAGTGCTCAGGGTAGACAAGACCTTTTATGGTGGCCCTCAATAGTGCAACAAACTCATCCTCATCTTCCAATTG
>NZ_QFXK01000052.1 GCF_003261635.1 Kribbella monticola
TGGACCTGGTGATAAGCCAATGATTGTTGTCAACTACAAGGGTGAGGAAAAGCAGTTTGCTGCTGAGGAAATCTCTTCTATGGTTCTCATTAAGATGAGGGAGATTGCTGAAGCTTTCCTTGGTTCCACTGTCAAGAATGCTGTGGTTACCGTGCCAGCCTACTTCAACGACTCTCAGCGTCAGGCCACTAAGGATGCTGGTGTTATTGCTGGTCTGAATGTTATGCGTATTATCAACGAGCCTACAGCAGCTGCCATTGCTTATGGTTTGGATAAGAAGGCAACTAGTGTTGGTGAGAAGAATGTGTTGATCTTTGATCTTGGTGGTGGTACCTTTGATGTATCTCTCCTCACCATTGAGGAAGGTATCTTTGAGGTGAAGGCTACTGCTGGAGACACACATCTTGGAGGTGAGGACTTTGACAACAGGATGGTCAACCATTTTGTTCAAGAATTCAAGAGGAAGAACAAGAAGGATATCAGTGGTAACCCTAGGGCACTTAGAAGGTTGAGAACTGCTTGCGAGAGGGCGAAGAGGACCCTTTCATCCACTGCTCAGAC
>NZ_QFXK01000053.1 GCF_003261635.1 Kribbella monticola
AATATATTTTCCTCCACATCACTTTGTTACTCATACTAGTAATGGTGCTACATATGAGTTCAATCTTGTTGATGGTGGTGTTGCTACTGTTGGTGATCCGGCGTTATTATCCCTTAGCGTTGCAACGAGACTTGCACAAGAGGATCCAGCATTTTCTTCAATTAAGTCATTGGATTACAAGCAAATGTTGTTGCTCTCATTAGGCACTGGCACTAATTCAGAGTTTGATAAAACATATACAGCAGAAGAGGCAGCTAAATGGGGTCCTCTACGATGGATGTTAGCTATACAGCAAATGACTAATGCAGCAAGTTCTTACATGACTGATTATTACATTTCTACTGTTTTTCAAGCTCGTCATTCACAAAACAATTACCTCAGGGTTCAAGAAAATGCATTAACAGGCACAACTACTGAAATGGATGATGCGTCTGAGGCTAATATGGAATTATTAGTACAAGTTGGTGAAACATTATTGAAGAAACCAGTTTCCAAAGACAGTCCTGAAACCTATGAGGAAGCTCTAAAGAGGTTTGCAAAATTGCTCTCTGATAGGAAGAAACTCCGAGCAAACAAAGC
>NZ_QFXK01000054.1 GCF_003261635.1 Kribbella monticola
TCGGCGATGTTGGCCAGCGCCTCGGAGGTCGAGCCGACGAGCAACCGCTTGACGGTGCTCATCCCCCGGCGGCCGACCACCAGCATCTCGCTGTTCGCGGCCAGCCTGGCCAGCGTTGTCGCCGGCGGACCGACCACGAGATCGGTGTCGTGGTCGAGGACCGGGTCCTGGCTCTTCATCGTCTGCTTCACGTCGTCGATCAGGTCGAACGCGGCCTGGTCGATGACCTTGGGTTCCCAGTACGGCGAGTGCCGCAGCTTCTCGTCGATCACGTGAACGGCCCGGAGCGGGGCCCTGCGGATCACAGCTTCCTGCAGGGCCCACTCCAGCGCACCCGTGTCTCGCCAGGATCCGTCGACACCGACGTGGATCACAGGTTGCCTGGACATCTGTCTCACCGCAGCCAGGGGTAACGCTCGACGATCGGGAGCCGCGCCCACTGCTTACCGAAACCCCACACGTTGCCTGCAGCAACGAGCGCGAGAGCGATCAGCGTGACCGCGCCGACGATGTGGTCGTCGAGGACCGGGTTGTTCTCCGGCGGCAGGACCGCACTCCACATCATCAGGTACAGCACGGTGCCCGACACCGC
>NZ_QFXK01000055.1 GCF_003261635.1 Kribbella monticola
CTACATCATCAACCTTGGAAAGACATGGGAAAAGCTTCAAATGGCTGCCAGGGTGATTGTTGCTATTGAGAATCCTCAGGACATCATTGTTCAATCTGCCAGGCCATATGGACAGAGAGCTGTCTTGAAATTCGCCCAATATACTGGTGCACATGCTATTGCTGGACGTCATACCCCTGGAACATTTACCAATCAGCTTCAGACCTCATACAGTGAGCCGCGACTCTTGATTCTCACTGATCCAAGAACTGACCAT
>NZ_QFXK01000056.1 GCF_003261635.1 Kribbella monticola
CCTGACCTGCGAAAACGAGGCTGGTACGGCTGGTACGGCTTGGGTCCCCAGGGCCGCACCTGACCTCTTCGATGCCGACGACCCTCACCGCCGGGAGATCGCATGACCATGCCCAAGAGTGCTGACCGCCTGTCGGGACGGACCGAAGGAGACCTTGCCCTGATGGACATCTTCGACGCCGGTACTACGACCGCCGCCACCCCCTTGCTCTTGACGGTCGAGGAAGCTGCTCAGCGACTCGGCATCGGTCGCACGACTGTGTTCGGGCTGATCAAGTCCGGCGAGCTGGAGTCGGTTCCGCTCGGTCGCCTGCGGCGAATCCCGACTGAGTGCATCAACGAGTACATCGACCGACTTCGGATCAAGGCCCGCGCCGATCGCCACGCCGCCTAGGGGGAGGGACATGGAGAACAAGAGCAAGCGGCCGAAGAATCCGGACGGCCGATCGACCATCTACAAGGGCACCGACGGTTACTGGCACGGTCGAGTCACGATGGGTGTCAAGGACAACGGCGATCCGGACCGACGGCACGTTATGCGGAAAGACAGAGCCGAGGTAGTCGATCGAGTCTCCGAGCTGGAGAAGGAGCGAGACAGCGGGAAGATTCGACCGG
>NZ_QFXK01000057.1 GCF_003261635.1 Kribbella monticola
GCTCAATAAGGTAAGTGATGTGCTTAAGCCCATACTTCACAATAATAGGTTTCTTTGTTTCAGGAGTTTTTCCTTCTGCTTCAGCTTGAGCCCTTTTGACAAGACGCTCCTTCTTTGCAGCTTTGTCCTCGGGCCTGTACTTAAGAAGCATCTTGAAAAGGTTTGTAGCGAGGTTCTTGTCAAGGGTTTTGGTGAACTGGTTAAGAGCAGGAGGGACCTTCAATCGCATCTTGAGAATCCTCTTCTTCCTTTGGAGGGTAACATTCCGAGGCCATCTTACATTCCTAGTTACATCCTTCTTCGGCGGCAGCGCCCCGCCGATACCGAACTGCTTTGGCCGCTTCTCGAACAGTGGAT
>NZ_QFXK01000058.1 GCF_003261635.1 Kribbella monticola
CAAAAACAAAATTATCGGTATTCACACAATTTACCCAAAAGTAATCACTGTAATATTAAAATGAAACTTCAAACCATTACGCACAGCAGAACAGCATCTTCAAAAGAGGAGAATTAAACGCACCATCTGGCCTTCATGAGAACTGTTAATTGTCCACATACATCATGAAAACACGTTATACATTCCAGTCTAATAGAAATAAAGTCCTGACCTCGAGTAGCAGCAGAAGGCTTAATAAAGCCCGAGGAGAAGTTGGTTATCTGCTACAAGTTTTTTGAGAGCAAGTACTACAGGGGGAAAACTACAGCTTCTGCTCTTACAATAAGCTGGTATGAGAACAAGTATACTGTTCTGAGAGTTCCTCGCGGAACAGAGAATGGCATACAGAATGACCAGGCCACTATTGCGTCTTACTGATTACACAATACAGCTTCTAACAAGCAACAGCGACAAGTTCAAGTGTCACGGAATCATCAAAATCAAGTAAATATACTCAAAACACTGAACAATCCAAGAGTACAACTCAAATCTTCAACTTCAACAGCAGCAGCAAACGAGTCTTCAGATCTTTGACTTCAACAGCAGCAGCAGCTCAAACATTACTTGAGAACATCACTCAAAAGAGAGTTTCAAAGCACCAGGGGTAAAACATCCATGCATCAAGAGAG
>NZ_QFXK01000059.1 GCF_003261635.1 Kribbella monticola
TTTCTCAGTTCATTTCAGCAGGTCGCCGATTGAGGACGGCGCCGTCAACCGGTAAACATGGTGCACGTCAACTTTTACCGCAACTATGGGAAGACCTTTAAGAAGCCTCGACGTCCTTATGAGAAGGAGAGGTTGGATGCAGAGTTGAAGCTTGTTGGAGAGTATGGACTGAGGTGCAAAAGGGAGTTGTGGAGAGTTCAGTATGCTTTGAGCCGTATCAGGAATGCTGCAAGAATGCTTCTGACCCTTGATGAGAAAGATCCACGTCGTATTTTTGAAGGTGAAGCTCTCTTGAGGAGGATGAACAGATATGGATTGTTGGATGAGAGCCAGAACAAGCTCGATTATGTCTTGGCACTCACTGTCGAGAACTTCCTTGAACGTCGTCTGCAAACCCTTGTGTTCAAGACTGGCATGGCTAAGTCAATTCACCACGCAAGAGTGCTCATCAGGCAAAGGCATAT
>NZ_QFXK01000060.1 GCF_003261635.1 Kribbella monticola
GCCCTTCTTCTTCTGTAGTTTCTTCATATAGAACTCAAGTTCTTTGCCCTCCAAGATATACCCATCAGCTCTGCCACACTGACCAGGGCGAGATGAGATGCAAGCATATAGTCTACCAGAACTAAATTGTTCTTCAAGGTGAGAATCAAGTTTGCGATCTGTCAGGCGCTTCTCAATTTTTCGGAGAACATGGTTGCTCTTCTTAGTTTCCTCAGCCGCAGCAGCACCTTCTCCCTCCTCAGCAGTTTCCTTCTTAGCAGCAGCCCCCTTTTTCTTCCTACCAATGTCAACACCATAATGCTGGAGGTACCACTGTTTAAAGGGTGCTGCATCAACCTGAACGATTGCACTCTTGACAAGAGTCTGTGTACGAACAAGTTCATTGTTTGAGGCATTATAGACCACGTCAAGGATACGAGTCTTACGGGTGGTAGCCTCACTACCCCATGAATAATTTCCTGTATCCAATCTTAGTGCCCTCCATTTAACATTGCCACCACGAACACGAATGCGTCTGACTGTCTTGTTGCTTGAGATCTTAGTATTAGCAGGCTGACGGCCAAGCTCGTACTTTCGCTTCTTCCTCCAGGTTTTCTGCTTGCCACCAGTGGCACGCCTTTTGTGCATGGAGTCTCGTGAGATACCCATGGTTACCGAGAGCTAAGCCGCACCCC
>NZ_QFXK01000061.1 GCF_003261635.1 Kribbella monticola
CCCGACCAGATCCAAGCAAGTAAAGATAGGTTGAAATTAAAAACAAAGCCTAAAACGGCGACTCAAATATAGAAAAGACTGATAAAAACTAGATCATCATCAACGTTTATAACATCATCATCAGATCTAGAGTTGACCGCAGTCAGCAACCACCACAGGCTTGGAGCACCTTCCAGAGCTAGATCCAACAGCCTCGGCCTTCTTAATCACATCCAAGCCTTCAACAACTTGTCCAAACACGACGTGCTTCCCATCGAGCCACTCAGTCTTAGCGGTACAGATGAAGAACTGAGAACCGTTGGTTCCAGGTCCAGCATTAGCCATGGAAAGAATTCCAGCGCCGGTGTGCTTCTTGACGAAGTTCTCGTCCTTGAATTTGGCTCCGTAGATCGACTCCCCTCCGGTACCGTTTCCGGCGGTGAAATCACCTCCTTGACACATGAACCCTGGAATCACACGGTGGAAGGTTGAGCCCTTGTAGTGCAAAGGCTTACCCATCTTTCCAATACCTTTTTCACCGGTACAGAGAGCTCGGAAGTTCTCAGCGGTCTTGGGAGTGGTATCGGCGAAGAGCTCCATAACCACACGGCCGGCTGGTGCACCGCCGATGGTAAGGTCAAAGAAAACCTTTGGATTTGCCATTTCTCTCTAGATATTTCTCACACTTTCTTTAAG
>NZ_QFXK01000062.1 GCF_003261635.1 Kribbella monticola
AAACTTAAGGCCGAACGTGAGCGTGGTATCACCATTGATATTGCTTTGTGGAAGTTTGAGACCACTAAGTACTACTGCACTGTGATTGATGCCCCCGGACACAGGGACTTCATCAAGAACATGATCACTGGTACCTCCCAGGCTGACTGTGCTGTCCTCATTATTGACTCCACCACTGGTGGTTTTGAAGCTGGTATCTCTAAAGATGGTCAGACACGTGAACATGCATTGCTTGCTTTTACCCTTGGTGTCAAACAAATGATTTGCTGCTGTAACAAGATGGATGCTACCACCCCCAAGTACTCCAAGGCTAGGTATGATGAAATCGTGAAGGAAGTTTCTTCCTATCTCAAGAAGGTCGGTTACAACCCTGACAAAATCCCATTTGTCCCTATCTCCGGTTTTGAAGGAGATAACATGATTGAGAGGTCTACCAACCTTGACTGGTACAAGGGCCCAACCCTCCTTGATGCTCTCGACCAGATTAATGAGCCCAAGAGGCCAACAGACAAACCCCTCCGTCTTCCACTTCAGGATGTTTACAAGATTGGTGGTATTGGAACTGTCCCTGTTGGTCGTGTTGAGACTGGTGTGATCAAGCCTGGTATGGTTGTGACCTTTGGCCCTACTGGTTTGACAACTGAAGTCAAGTCTGTTGAGATGCACCACGAAGCTCT
>NZ_QFXK01000063.1 GCF_003261635.1 Kribbella monticola
CATTTGATTCACCTAAAATGGCTCTTCTTTCAGAATGACCCAAAATGACCCACGGAATGCCCAGATTAACAAGCATATCGGCACTAACTTCACCGGTGAAAGCACCCCCCTTCTTAACCCAACAATTTTGGGCAGCAACATGAAAATCAGATCGCAGCTCATTCTTGACCAGAGGAAGAAATACATATGGAGGGCTCACAACAACCTCAACAACATCTTGTGATGGCACTTGACCAGCATTGAGTGTCGCTACTATCTTCTTGATCTCCTCACTGGTTCCATTGCATTTCCAGTTGCCGCCGACGAAGAAAGTTCTGCCC
>NZ_QFXK01000064.1 GCF_003261635.1 Kribbella monticola
CTAGACGCTAAAAGCTTCTGATAATCAGCAGCTTCTGACTTAGCCTTGGCAATTCTCTTCTTCTTGTCGGCGATTCTTGCTCTCTTCCTCTGGAGAGTCAATGGTGTTACCAGCCTCTGGATCTTAGGAGCCTTGCTAACCTCTTTCCCCTTTTTGTTTGTGAATGTTCGGCGATAGGTGTTGACATACTTCCTAACATCGTCATCCTTTCCAAGGTTGAAGAGCTTCCTAATCTTGGAAGCCCTTTTGGGACCTCTCATCCTAGGTTTTTCAGTGTCTGTCAGTCCGGGCAGATCATTCTCACCCTTCTTCACAATAACCAAATTCAGAACTGAAAGGTCAGGACTGACAATGCATCCACGGACAGACTTCCTTCTTCGCTCACCATTACGCCTACCATAACCACGGAAGCAAGGAGTG
>NZ_QFXK01000065.1 GCF_003261635.1 Kribbella monticola
CTTCATTAAACAATCAAATGTTGCCTTAACGAAGTTTCCAAGGGTTTTGGTGGATCCACGAGAAGATGTGAAGACATCTTCAATACCAGCAAACTGAAGGACCTTCTTGGGGACACGAGCAGCAACAATACCAGCACCACGAGGAGCAGGCACCATCCTCACAGTAACAGACCCACATTTCCCTGTAACCTTGCAAGGCACAGTGTGTGGCTTCCCAATCTTGTTACCCCAGTAACCTCTCCTCACTGGAATCACTGATAGCTTAGCCAATATAATTCCTCCACGAATAGCAGTAGCCACTTCCTTCGAGCACTTAACACCTAAACCAACGTGACCATTCCCGTCACCTACAACAACAAACGCCTTGAACCTGGTTCTCTGTCCGGCACGGGTCTGCTTCTGAACCGGCATGATTTTCATCACCTCATCCTTGAGAGATGGACCGATGAGAGTATCGATGATTTGAAACTCCTTGATTGGGAGTGAGTGAAGGTAGATTTGCTCAAGTGAGCGGATTTTGCCATCCTTAACGAGCCTTCCTAGCTTTGTGACCGGAACCCATTTCTCCTCCTCTGTTTCACGACGTGGACGACGGCCTCCACGGCCCCGTCCACCGCGGTCTCCACCTCTCCCACCACGTCCTCCAAATCCACGACCGAATCCACCTCTCTCCCCTCCTCCTCTCTCCGCCATGATTGTAGGTATTGGGTGTACAGCTAGG
>NZ_QFXK01000066.1 GCF_003261635.1 Kribbella monticola
ATCATCTCCTCGTTCTTCTCCTCTCCATCACTACTTTCGAGGCGAGTCGAACGAAGGACTTTTTTAAACGTTGCCATGGCAGATATGAACCAGCATCCAACTGTTTTCCAGAAGGCAGCTAACCAGCTGCACTTGCGCTCTAGTCTATCCCAAGATGTCCATGCTCGCTATGGGGGCGTTCAGCCTGCTATTTACCAGAGGCATTTTGCTTGTGGCAACTACTCCAATGCTGGACTGCAGAGAGGCCAAGCCACTCAGGATCTATCATTGATCACCTCAAATGCCTCACCTGTGTTTGTGCAGGCTCCTCAAGAGAAAGGATTGGCAGCTTTTGCCACTGACTTTCTCATGGGTGGAGTTTCTGCTGCTGTATCAAAGACCGCTGCTGCCCCTATTGAGCGTGTGAAACTATTGATCCAAAATCAAGATGAGATGCTCAAGGCTGGTAGGCTCTCAGAACCATACAAGGGAATTGGCGAATGTTTTGGGAGGACAATTAAGGAAGAAGGTTTTGGGTCTTTATGGAGAGGAAACACTGCTAATGTTATCCGTTATTTCCCCACTCAGGCCCTGAACTTTGCATTCAAGGACTACTTCAAGAGACTCTTCAACTTCAAGAAGGACCGTGATGGCTACTGGAAGTGGTTTGCTGGCAACCTTGCCTCAGGTGGTGCTGCTGGTGCTTCTTCTTTGTTCTTTGTCTACTCCTTGGACTATGCTCGTACC
>NZ_QFXK01000067.1 GCF_003261635.1 Kribbella monticola
TGCGGGCAGGGGTCGGGTTTGCGGCGTGGTCGGCAGACCTGGTTGCGGAGTTGCCCGTCGCGGCTCCTGGTTTTGCGGGCGGAGTGGACGGGTCCGAAGGAGGGGGCGGTGAAGGTGACGAACGCGCACGGGTGCTGGCTGACCGAGGACGGGATGCCTTTGCCTCCGGTGAGGCCGGCCAGGACGAGTTGGTAGGTATCGCCCCGGTAGGTCTCGGCGCAGGAGGGGCAGACGGCGGCGCGGCGGTTGCCGCAGGCTTTGTAGATGACGCCGTCGGGCATGTCGTCGGTGTGGCGGGTGGAGATGATCCGGGCGGTGCGCTCGGAGATGACGTGTGATTCGCCGCGTAGCTGGATCGGGCGGATGCAGCCGCCTGCGGAGGCGGTGTGGTCGAGCCAGGCACCATAGTCCGCGGTGGTCGCGGCGCGGTGGATTGCTTCTTCGAGCCCGGAGGCGGCGTTATGACGCCTTCCGGGGTCGAGGGTAGGTCGGCGGCTGTCGAGAGGGATGAGTGGCTGTTGGAGGCCCGTCACGGCCTGTGCGGTGCTGTCGTTGGCGTTGTCACTCGTGGTCATGCTCGGGTCCTCCTTTCGAGACGTTTGGGTTCTGTTTCCGGGGGCTACCGGGGGCGCTACGACCGCCCTTTGAGTCCCGGCCGGGAGTTGGGTGGGTCGAGGTCTCGGCGTTCGGCCCATGTGCGCCGGGACCGCCCCGGTTGACGGTTACGTGTC
>NZ_QFXK01000068.1 GCF_003261635.1 Kribbella monticola
CTCTAGACAAGATCCGTTTTGAGAGTTTAACCGACAAGAGCAAGCTAGATGCTCAACCAGAGCTCTTCATCCATATTATCCCAGACAAGACCAACAATACTCTCACTATCATTGATAGTGGTATTGGTATGACAAAAGCTGATCTGGTGAATAACCTGGGTACAATTGCAAGGTCAGGAACCAAGGAGTTCATGGAAGCTATTGCAGCTGGTGCTGATGTTAGCATGATTGGTCAATTTGGTGTTGGTTTCTACTCTGCTTACTTGGTAGCTGAGAAGGTTATTGTGACCACAAAGCACAATGATGATGAACAGTATGTCTGGGAGTCTCAAGCCGGTGGCTCTTTCACTGTTACCAGGGATACATCTGGTGAGAACCTTGGCAGGGGTACCAAAATGGTCCTTTATCTCAAGGAGGATCAGCTTGAATACCTTGAAGAACGTAGGCTCAAGGACCTTATTAAGAAGCACTCTGAGTTCATTAGCTACCCTATCTCTCTTTGGGTTGAGAAGACCATAGAGAAGGAAATTTCTGATGATGAGGAGGAAGAGGAGAAGAAAGATGAGGAGGGAAAGGTAGAGGAGGTCGATGAGGATAAGGAGAAGGAAGAGAAGAA
>NZ_QFXK01000069.1 GCF_003261635.1 Kribbella monticola
AACAACAAGTTGATAAAATGTCACACTACTTAAAAATCTCCACTTGGGATTTGCTCATGAGTGTGGCTAATGAAGATGAATTCATAGATAAATCCAGCAAGCCCACCACCAATAAGTGGTCCAGCCCAGTAAACCCATTGGTGAGTCCAGGTCCAGCTAATCAAAGATGGGCCAAATGACACAGCTGGGTTCATTGAAGCTCCAGTAAAAGCTCCACCAGCTAGAATGTTGGCACCAACAATGAAACCAATTGCAATTGGTGCAATCACTCCCAAATCTCCCTTCTTTGGGTCAACTGCAGTTGCGTAAACAGTGTAAACGAGACCGAACGTCATCACTATCTCGAATACAAATGCGTTCCATACTGATACACCGGCTGACAATGCAAATGATCCAGTGCTCATGCCACCAGTGGCGAATCCAAGGAGAGCGCAAGCAGCAGTGGATCCAAGCAACTGTGCAATGATGTACAAAATCCCACGGAACAAAGTGATATTTCCACCTACAAAAGCACCGAAAGTAACAGCCGGGTTGACGTGGCCGCCGGAGATGTTAGCACCGACAGAGACGGCCACGAACAACCCGAAGGCGTGCGCAATGGAGGCGGAAATAAGGCCAGCGGGAGTAGCGACACCGTCGGTAAGCTTATTGAAAGCCATACCAGAACCCTGACCTGCGAAAACGAAGATCAGAGTACTGATGAACTCCGCCAAGGCCGCTTTAAGCGCCCCTGGATGGCGGAGTTCCTCATGGCTTCCAATAGTAATTTGGTTGATCGGCATTTTCACCAGAAAATTAACAATTGAAAATTTTCTCTAGTGTTACTATTAAGGGGCAAG
>NZ_QFXK01000070.1 GCF_003261635.1 Kribbella monticola
TTCCCTCCTAAAAAAAAATGGAGTTCTCTAAGATAACTTCACTTCTTTTCATTTCCATGCTTTTCCTTTCTTCCCTCACTCCCATTCTTGGTTGTGGCTATTGTGGTAAACCTTCTCACAAGCCCAAAAAGCCCAAAGTTCCTTCTCCCATTGTCAAACCCCCTATCCATTTGCCACCAATCGGAATTCCACCTGTCACTGTTCCACCAATCGTAAAACCACCCGTTGATTTGCCACCTATTGGTATTCCACCTGTCACAGTTCCACCAATCGTAAAACCGCCCGTTGATTTGCCACCTGTTGGAATTCCACCTGTCACAGTTCCACCAGTAAAACCTCCAGTTGATTTGCCACCAATCGGTTTACCACCAATTGTGAAACCGCCAATTGGTTTACCACCTATTGGAATTCCACCTGTCATAGTTCCACCAGTAGTTAAACCATCACCTAAAGGGAAAAAACCTTGTCCACCAACTACAAAGGCAACATGCCCAATTGACACATTGAAACTTGGGGCTTGTGTGGATCTTCTTGGTGGGCTTGTTCATATTGGGCTTGGTGACCCAGCTGTTAATGAATGTTGTCCAATACTTAGTGGGCTTGTTGAACTTGAAGCTGCTGCTTGCCTTTGCACAACACTTAAAGTCAAACTACTTAACCTTAAAATCTATGTACCTCTTGCACTTCAACTCCTTGTTACTTGTGGAAAGAGTCCACCACCTGGCTACACTTGCTCCATCTAGGTTTCCAATCTGAAATTTGAAGAATTGCATGGATTGACATGAAAGGATGTCAAATTTCTGATTTATTTAATTTATCTCCACCCACCCCCCACGCCCA
>NZ_QFXK01000071.1 GCF_003261635.1 Kribbella monticola
CCTTTCATTTCTCTTATACTCGCCTTACCCATGGCTCTACTCGTTGAGAAGACCACCTCTGGCCGCGAGTACAAGGTGAAGGACATGTCCCAGGCTGACTTCGGCAGGCTCGAAATCGAGCTTGCCGAAGTTGAAATGCCTGGTCTCATGGCTTCCCGTACTGAATTTGGCCCTTCACAGCCCTTCAAAGGTGCAAAGATCACTGGATCTCTGCATATGACTATCCAAACTGCTGTCCTTATTGAAACCCTAACTGCTTTGGGTGCTGAAGTTAGATGGTGTTCTTGCAACATCTTCTCAACTCAGGACCATGCTGCAGCAGCCATTGCACGTGATAGTGCTGCTGTTTTTGCCTGGAAAGGTGAGACTTTGCAGGAGTACTGGTGGTGTACTGAGAGGGCACTTGATTGGGGTCCAGGTGGTGGTCCTGATCTGATTGTTGATGATGGAGGTGATGCTACTCTCTTGATTCACGAGGGAGTTAAGGCAGAGGAGGAGTTTGCTAAGAATGGGACAATCCCAGATCCTACTTCTACTGACAATGTTGAGTTTCAACTTGTGCTTACTATTATTAAGGAGAGCTTAAAGACTGATCCTTTAAGGTACACTAAGATGAAGGAGAGACTTGTTGGTGTTTCTGAGGAAACTACCACTGGTGTTAAGAGGCTTTACCAAATGCAGGCTAATGGAACTTTGCTATTCCCTGCTATCAATGTTAATGACTCTGTTACCAAGAGCA
>NZ_QFXK01000072.1 GCF_003261635.1 Kribbella monticola
ATTCCCTTCTCTCTGCTGTGCCGCAATATCCTAAATTCTGTTCTCTAAGTCTTTAAGTAACTCAAGATGGGTAAAGAGAAGATTCACATCAGTATTGTGGTCATTGGTCATGTCGACTCTGGTAAGTCGACCACAACTGGTCACTTGATCTACAAGCTTGGTGGTATTGACAAGCGTGTTATTGAGAGGTTTGAGAAGGAAGCTGCTGAGATGAACAAGAGGTCATTCAAGTATGCCTGGGTGCTTGACAAACTTAAGGCTGAACGTGAGCGTGGTATCACTATTGATATTGCTTTGTGGAAGTTTGAGACCACTAAGTACTACTGCACTGTGATTGATGCCCCCGGACACAGGGACTTTATCAAGAACATGATCACTGGTACCTCCCAGGCCGACTGTGCTGTCCTCATTATTGACTCCACCACTGGTGGTTTTGAAGCTGGTATCTCTAAAGATGGTCAGACCCGTGAACATGCATTGCTTGCTTTCACCCTTGGTGTCAAGCAAATGATTTGCTGCTGCAACAAGATGGATGCTACCACCCCCAAGTACTCCAAGGCTAGGTACGATGAAATTGTGAAGGAAGTTTCTTCCTACCTCAAGAAGGTTGGTTACAACCCTGACAAAATCCCATTTGTCCCCATCTCTGGTTTTGAAGGAGATAATATGATTGAGAGGTCTACCAACCTCGACTGGTACAAGGGACCAACCCTCCTTGATGCTCTCGACCAGATTAATGAGCCCAAGAGACCAACAGACAAGCCACTCCGTCTCCCACTTCAGGATGTTTACAAGATTGGTGGTATTGGAACTGTCCCAGTTGGTCGTGTAGAGACTGGTGTGATCAAGCCTGGTATGGTTGTGACCTTTGGCCCTACTGGTTTGACAACTGAAGTCAAGTCTGTTGAGATGCACCACGAAGCTCT
>NZ_QFXK01000073.1 GCF_003261635.1 Kribbella monticola
TTCTTGACGTTGAACCCAACATTGTCACCAGGAAGAGCCTCCAGAAGAGCCTCGTGGTGCATCTCAACAGATTTAACCTCAGTGGTCAGACCAGTTGGACCAAAAGTGACAAGCATACCAGGCTTAATGACACCAGTTTCAACACGACCGACGGGCACAGTTCCAATACCACCAATCTTGTAGACATCCTGAAGTGGAAGACGGAGGGGTTTGTCTGTGGGCCTCTTGGGCTCGTTAATCTGGTCAAGAGCATCAAGTAGGGTTGGGCCCTTGTACCAGTCAAGGTTGGTTGATCGCTCAATCATGTTATCTCCTTCAAAACCAGAGATGGGGACAAAGGGGATTTTGTCAGGGTTGTATCCTACCTTCTTGAGGTAGGAAGAAACTTCCTTCACGATTTCATCATACCTAGCCTTGGAGTACTTAGGAGTGGTAGCATCCATCTTGTTACAGCAGCAAATCATTTGCTTGACACCAAGGGTGAAAGCAAGCAATGCATGCTCACGGGTCTGTCCATCCTTGGAAATACCAGCTTCAAAACCACCAGTTGTGGAGTCAATGATGAGGACAGCACAGTCAGCTTGAGAGGTACCAGTAATCATGTTCTTGATGAAATCCCTGTGTCCAGGGGCATCAATCACAGTGCAGTAGTACTTTGTGGTCTCAAACTTCCACAAGGCAATATCAATAGTAATACCACGTTCACGCTCAGCCTTAAGCTTGTCAAGCACCCACGCATACTTGAAGGACCTCTTGTTCATCTCAGCTGCTTCTTTCTCAAACCTCTCGATGACACGCTTGTCAATACCACCAAGTTTGTAGATCAAGTGACCAGTAGTGGTCGACTTTCCAGAGTCGACATGTCCAATGACAACAATGCTGATATGAATCTTCTCTTTACCCATGATGTCTAAAAAACTTTCACAAACGGAAAAATGAGAGAAAGAGCTTCGCTAAAACCCTGGCCGCGTATGAAGAATAACAAC
>NZ_QFXK01000074.1 GCF_003261635.1 Kribbella monticola
TCTAGATGTACCCGGCCGAGACGTTGGTGACGTTGGGGTTGGTGGGTTGACGTAGGGAAGACCTCCGGAGTGCGGTGGAGATAGCCGTCTTCACCAGTCCGGAGGTCTTCGTGTCTCACCGTAACGCGCGGTTGACAGTGCATGGTCGGTTGTTGCTGGTTGAGCGGGTCTGTCGTGATCGGCGGCCGGTGGCTCATGTGGCGAAGGAGTTGGGGGTGTCGCGGCAGTGCGCGCACCGGTGGGTCGCGCGGTTCCTGGCCGAGGGTGAGCCGGGTCTGCTGGACCGGTCGTCGCGGCCGCACCGGTGCCCGCGCCGTACGCCGGCCGCGGTCGAGGAGCGGGTCGTGGCCGAACGTCTACGGCAACGCCGGGGTCAGGACTGGCTCGGGCCCGAGATCGGTGTGCCGGCCCGGACAGTGTCGCGGATCCTGCGCCGCCATCAGCTGCCTTACCTGCGTGAATGCGACCCGCTCACCGGACAGGTCATCCGCGCCTCCAAGACCACCGCTGTGAGGTATGAACGCGACCGGCCCGGCGACCTGGTCCACATGGATGTGAAGAAGATCGGCCGCATCCACGACGGCGGAGGCTGGAAAGCCCACGGCCGCGAGCACGGCCAAAACGGTGCGCAGAAACGGGCCAGGATCGGGTTCGACTACGTCCACTCCCTGGTCGACGACCACTCCCGGCTGGCGTACTCAGAAGTCCTCACCGACGAGAAAGGCCCCACCTGCGCGGCCTTCCTCACCCGCGCGATCGGCTACTTCGCCGACCACGGCATCGACCGGATCGAACGCCTGATGACCGACAACGCCTGGGCCTACCGCTGGTCCCTGCGCGAGGTCTGCACCACCCACGACATCACCCAGAAATTCATCAAACCCCACTGCCCCTGGCAAAACGGGAAAGTCGAACGCTTCAACCGCACCCTGCAAACCGAATGGGCCTACAGCCGCATCTTCCTCACCAACACCGCCCGAACCCACGCACTGGCACCCTGGCTCGACTTCTACAACAATCAACGCCGACACACCGCACTCGGCGGCCGACCACCCATCAGCCGACTGTCACCAACCTACTGACCGAGTACATCTAGA
>NZ_QFXK01000075.1 GCF_003261635.1 Kribbella monticola
CAATCTTGGGGCCTGCACCGGTAGAACCAGCTGGAGGAGCATCATCATCATCCATAGGTGCACCTGCCTCACCACCAGCACCCTGGTACATCTTAGCAATTATGGGATTGCATAGGCTCTCCAGTTCCTTCATCTTATCTTCAAACTCATCAGCTTCAGCAAGCTGGTTGCTATCAAGCCATGAAATTGCCTGATCAATGGCATCCTCAATCTTTTTCTTGTCTTCTGCGCTAAGCTTAGAACTAATCTTATCATCCTTTATAGTGTTCCTCATGTTGTAGGAGTAGTTCTCAAGTGCATTCTTGGCCTCCACCTTTTTCTTGTGCTCCTCATCCTCTGCCTTGTACCTCTCTGCTTCCTGGACCATCTTCTCAATTTCGTCCTTTGATAACCTACCCTTGTCATTGGTGATAGTGATCTTGTTCTTCTGTCCAGTCGTCTTGTCTTCAGCTGAAACGTTCAAGATGCCATTGGCATCAATGTCAAAGCAGACTGTGATCTGAGGTACACCCCTAGGAGCAGGAGGAATACCAGAGAGCTCAAATTTACCCAACAAGTTGTTGTCTCTGGTCCTTGCTCTCTCACCCTCATAAACCTGAATCAACACTCCAGGCTGGTTGTCAGAATAGGTAGAAAACACCTGCTCTTTCTTGGTAGGAATGGTCGTATTCCTTGGAATCAAGACAGTCATGACTCCTCCAGCAGTTTCCAACCCAAGAGATAGAGGGGTGACATCCAAAAGCAACAAGTCTTGTACCTTCTCATTACCCTCTCCACTCAGAATGGCAGCTTGAACAGCAGCACCATAGGCAACAGCCTCATCTGGGTTGATACTCTTGCAAAGCTCCTTCCCATTAAAGAAGTCTTGCAACAGCTGTTGTACCTTGGGAATTCTGGTGGAACCACCAACAAGAACAACATCATGTATAGTGCTCTTGTCCATCTTGGCATCCCTCAAACACTTTTCAACAGGCTCCATACACTTCCTGAAAAGATCCATGTTCAACTCCTCAAATCTGGCACGAGTGATGGTTGAATAGAAGTCAACTCCCTCATATAGGGAATCAATTTCGATTGTTGTCTGGGCAGTGGAGGAAAGAGTTCTCTTCGCTCTTTCACAAGCTGTCCTCAATCTTCTAAGGGCCCTTGGGTTACCGATGATATCCTTCTTGTGCTTTCTTTTAAATTCCTG
>NZ_QFXK01000076.1 GCF_003261635.1 Kribbella monticola
CTTCAACATTTGCAGCTTGAAACCATTCCAACTATTTTCATCATCTTCACATTGTAGGCTTCACAGTGAGACGAGAAGCAACCTTCTGACCACAGGACTTGTCAGCCTGAGACAAGTATGATATCCATATGCTGCGAATCTCATGAGTGACTCGTGGATCGGATAGAGACTCAACCCATTTGGTGATGTATCTGTCTTGCCTGTCAGATTCCCAGGATCTGTACCTCTCCCCTGCCTGTTTGAAGTTGTTCTCTTTCGGAATGACACAATTTGTACGCCTTCCATTCAAGACACAAGCAGGAATTGGGTACTGCTCAGCAGGACGACAAGGATCAAACCTCGAGGGCAAATAATCCACCTCTTCATCGCGATGTGTCATGTTCATGGCACCATCGCGATGATTGTTGTGATGACCACACTTGGGAGCATTAACTGGGAGCTGCATATAGTTTGGTCCAATACGGTGCCTCTGAGTATCAGCATACGCGAATATCCTAGTCTGGAGAAGCTTATCCTCGGAATAGTAAATACCAGGGACGATATGTCCAGGGTTAAACGCGAGCTGCTCATTCTCAGCAAAGAAGTTATCAATGTTCCTGTTCAATACCAATCGACCAACTGGGATCAACGGCAAGAGATCCTCAGGCCATGTCTTGGTTACATCTAGAGGATCAAAATCGAACTTGTCTACATCCTCAGGGTCCATTGTTTGGATGAAAAGTTTCCACTCAGGATAGTTTCCAGCAGCAATTGAATCGTAAAGATCCTTGGTCGCGTGACTATGATTAGTACCTCCGACTCTAATAGCTTCTTCCTCAGACATACTTTTCACACCACAAGTTGGCTTCCAGTGGAACTTCACATAATGTGCTTTCCCCTCTTTGTTAATCAATTGATACGCGTGAACGCCAAAACCTTCCATGTGTCTGTAATCAGTTGGGAGACAAACATCATCGTAGAAGAAGGCGAATGTATGCAAACTCTCAGGAAGGAACGAGAAGAAATCAAGGATCCTCCAGTTCTCCTGAATGTGTGACTTTGGATTTGGTTTCAATGCACGAATCGTGTCAGGGAACGACTTAGCATCACGATTAAAGAACACAGGGACATTGTTTCCAACAAGATCAAAGTTACCCTCTCTGGTGTAAAACTTGACAGCAAAACCGCGAATGTCCCTGATTGACTCGGGGCTTCCACGTTCATGGACAACAGTAGAGAATCGACAAATAACAGGCGTTTGAGCACCAGGAGCTCGGAGAAAATCAGCACAAGAAAGATGAGAAATGTCATGAGTAACTTCAAAGAATCCCTTAGCACTAGCACCTCTAGCATGAACAACACGCTCAGGTATCTTTTCGCGATCAAAAGTCGCAAG
>NZ_QFXK01000077.1 GCF_003261635.1 Kribbella monticola
AGCGGTGGTTAGGGGTTCGAGTCCCCTCGTCGGCTCTCTGACCAGGGCATATGCGGGAAGGTTCATGAACCAGAACCTTCCTGCCCATGCTTTACCCCATGCTTTTGGCCTGTCACCCCGGTCGGCATGGCCTTCGCCAGGGCGCTTGCAGCCTCCGGGTTTCTCGCTCTCCGACCGAAGTAGACGTCCTGCGTCATCGACGGGCGCGACTGCCCGAGCTGGTCCGCCACCTGCCGTGGCGTTTGGCCGGCCTCGTCCAGCAGAGTGGCGGTTGTCTTCCGGAAGTTGTGGGAGGTCACCCAATCCAGCTCATCAGCGATTGAAGGAACGGCAGCCTCTTCCACTAGCTTCAGTAGCGCCTTCCGTGATGCCGAAGACAGCTTGTATGCGTGAGCCAGCGTCTGAGCTTCTGAGACGTCAACTCGCACTCGCCCAGTCTCGATGAGGCTAATCCGGTTCTTCGGACAGTCCAGTCGCTTCACAGCCTCCACTTGAGTCAGGCCCGCGTTCCGGCGAGCCTTGGCTAGTAGCTTGCCGAGTTCACGCCGCCGATCCGAGCCAATGGGCTGACGCGCTAGCCGGAGACTCTTGCGGACGTTGTTTGGGTCTCTGAACCCACCGATCGCATCCGCGAAGACTGGCTGATCAAGCGAAAAATCAGCGCTGAACCGACGACGCAGCATGTCCATCGCCCACTCAGGAAGCGTGAGGATTCGCTGCCCCGCTCGCGACTTGGTTCGACGCCTGACGAGCCCCTTTCCTTTAACTCGGTTGATCTGACAGTTGACGTGAACCTCGTTGCTCGCAAAGTCCACTTCGTTCCACAGCACTGCCAAGGACTCGGAGATACGGACGCCCGTTCCGAGCAGAAAAATGGATAGGTCGGGGACGTCAGCGCGAACCGCGCGCTCATCTTGACTCACCATCGCGAACCACTTGGCCAGTTCATCCTCCGTGAAAGCTCGCGGCGCCTTGAGTGGAGCTGCGTCCAAGGATTCGAGTTCCCGGACAGGGTTCGCCTGGATGGCCCCCTGTCGTACGGCGAGAGAGAAGACGCCGGAAATGACTGTCTTACAGGTCTTCGCCGACACTGCGCCGACCTCGTCTCGGATTGCCGTAACGACCTTGTCCATCAAAGGCGGCGTCGCTTCACCGAGGCAGATCTCGCCGATTCGCGGCAGAACGTTGTTCTTGAGGTGCAGTTGGTAGGTGTAGAGCGTTCCTGGCGAATACTTGTCGGCCTTGACCTTTTCCTCAAGTCTCTCGATATAGAGGTCAGCAGCAACGCTGAACCGCGTCGACAATGTGAGCAAGCCAGACGACGTGAGCTGTGACCGCTCCTTCAACCTCGCAACGAGAGCCGATCCTGCAGCAGTCGCACTCTTCCCGTATGCCTCCACC
>NZ_QFXK01000078.1 GCF_003261635.1 Kribbella monticola
TTCATCACGCACGGCGTGACCGCCGAGGAGATCGCGGCGATCGGCCCGTACCCCGAAGGCCACGGCATCCTCGGCCTATTGATCGACCACCCGACCCCGATCCGGCTCACCGACTTGGCCCAGCACCCACGCTCGTACGGGTTCCCGGCCAACCATCCGCCGATGCGCAGCTTCCTCGGCGTACCGATCCGGACCCGGGACCACGCGTTCGGCAACCTCTACCTGACTGAGAAGGCCGAGGACGCCGACTTCACCGAGGACGACGAGCGCACCGTCACCGCCCTCGCCGTCGCGGCCGGCGTGGTGATCGACAACGCCCGCCTGTACGCCGACACCGAGCGCCGCCGCCGCTGGCACGAGGTCACCGCCGAGATCACTCAGCTGATGCTCGGAGACTTCGACGAAGAGCAGATCCTGCAACTGATCGCCGCCCGCGCGCGAGAAGTCTCCGGTTCCGTTCTCGGCGCGGTACTGCTGCAGCACGACGGCGCGCTGGTGGTCCGGGCCGTCGACGGCCCCGCGGCCTTCCACGGCTACCTCGGCCGCTCGATGCCGGCCGACGGGCCGATCCTCAGCGACGTCCTGGGCAGCGACGAGCAGGTGGTGGTCGAGGATCTGTCCACGCTGGTCAAGGAAACCGGCCAGCTGGCGGACTTTCCCGAACTGGGGGAACTCGGCCGCACCATCCTCGCCCCGCTGCCGGGCGGCGAGGGTCCCGGCGGGATCCTGCTGGTCGCCGCCGAACGCGGGGCCGTCCTCGGGGTGACGGTCGGGACGGATCTGGTCCGCATGTTCGCCAACCAGGCGACACTGGCCCTCGATCGCGCCCAAGCGCAGCAGACCCGGTCGGTGCTGGCCGTTCTCGAGGACCGCGACCGGATCGCCCGGGATCTGCACGACCTGGTCATCCAGCGGCTGTTCGCCACCGGGCTGCAACTGCAGGGAATGCACCGGATGGTCCGCCCCGAAGTCCAGGAACGGATCACCCGGTCCGTCGAGGACATCGATGCCACCATCCGCGACCTGCGCGGCGCGATCTTCGAACTCCAAAGCACTCCCGGCAAACCTTCCCTGCGCGCCGACATCCAGACCCTCGTCGACGAGTACGCCGGTCCGCTCGGCTTCCGCCCCGAACTGATCATCACCGGCCCGATCGACAGCACCGTGCCCGCCTCCGTGCGACCGCAGCTGGTCGCCGCAGTCCGCGAATCCCTGTCCAATGTGGTCCGGCATGCCCACGCCCGCAGTGTCAAGGTCGAGATCATCGTCACCGGCATCGATGTCACCGCCCGGATCAGTGACGACGGAATCGGCATCACGTCGTCCGACCGGCGCAGCGGCCTGCGCAACCTCGAGGAAAGAGCCGCCGCATTAGGTGGTGCCGTGCGCCTGGAATCCAACCAACCGCACGGCACCGTGCTGGAACTACGCGCGCCCCTCCACACCGACCCCAGCTGA
>NZ_QFXK01000079.1 GCF_003261635.1 Kribbella monticola
TGAGCAAGCCAGACGACGTGAGCTGTGACCGCTCCTTCAACCTCGCAACGAGAGCCGATCCTGCAGCAGTCGCACTCTTCCCGTATGCCTCCACCTGGCGGGTTCGACCGTTGTAGTCGCGATAGTTGGTGACAGCTCGATACCCGTCCGGCTTACCCTTCGCGTTGGTGTGGGTGACATAAGTCCTGATCTTGCCCCAGGTGCCAAGGTCCAAAGGTTTCCGTGCCATCTTCCCGCCTTCGCGTCAGGACGCCGACTTCTGAGCATCGAACCAAGCGATCACGTCGTCAGGGTCGTATCTCAGGTGCTTGCCTACGCGAACGGCACGGGGCCCATACGCTTGGCAGCGCCACTTGTAGAGCGTCTTGACTGGCACGCCGAGGTATTCGGCGACGTCTTCGACAGTCCATCGCCGTTGAATGCTGGTAGCCATTTCTTGACCTTCCTAGTTCGCTTCTTCGAGGGACAGTGCTTGCAGTTCTTCGCGTACGACGCGTCGGTGTTCGCGCGCTTTGGCGGCGGCGGTGCTGGCGAGTAGTGCGTCGCCGATGGTTTTCCAGCCGGTGTTGGCGTAGGTGAAGTTGCCGACGATGAGGGTGGTTTCGGTGTCGGTGGTGTGTTCGGCGGTGCGATGTCGTTCGCGTCGCCAGTTGGACCGTGCTTCGCGGAGCGCTTTGAGGGTGGTGGAGTACTGACGGCTCTTGGTGGAGAAGTGGCCGCCGAAGCCGAGCATGTGTGCCCAGCGTTGGAGACGCCGGTAGGAGAGGCGGCCGGAGTTCTTGGCGGCTTCGGTTTCGTCGAGGTCGGAGCCTGGGCGTCCGAGTCGCCAGCAGGCGTCGACCAATCGGCCGGCATGCGTGGCCAAGGTGGCGTAGCGGCGGACGGTGGCGTCGGTGAGCCGTGCGGACGAGTGGCCGGTGGCTTCGGCTGCCTTGGTGGCGTACTTGGCGAGGTAGCCCGCGACGGCGGTTTCGGTGATCACACCGTCAACGGCTTGCCGTACGGGGCGTACGTCGAGTTGGCCACCCCACTCGATCAGCCAGCCCTCAGCCTTATCCGGGTGCGGCAGAGAGCCAAAGCGGGTCGCCTCGACTGCCGTACGGATCGCGTGATGGAGCAGGGCGTAGTCGGCGGACAGGTGCGGTGCAGCGAACTCGTGAGGCGCGGCGGGGTCGACGCCGTCGAGGCGGATGAGGGCGTGGAAGTGGGCGACTCCTCGCGCCTGCATTTCGGCGACCTTGCCGTAGGAGAGTTTGATGGCGAGGCCGTGCTTGTTGCCCCATCTGCGGAGGGTGTCTTTGGCGCGGTCCATGGTCCGTCGCCAGAGTTCGCCGGACAGGGCGTTCCAGACGACCTGGTGGTCGTGGTCGTAGCAGTCCAGGCACAGCGGGGTGCCGAGGATCTTCTCCCCATCGTGGTGGGTCTGGTGGCAGCGCAGGTCGATCCCGTGCGGGCAGGGGTCGGGTTTGCGGCGTGGTCGGCAGACCTGGTTGCGGAGTTGCCCGTCGCGGCTCCTGGTTTTGCGGGCGGAGTGGACGGGTCC
>NZ_QFXK01000080.1 GCF_003261635.1 Kribbella monticola
AGGGGGACCCGATGGCGAAATGCTTCTTCTGTTTCCAAGACCGTCCTTTAACGCGAGCACATCTGTTCCAAAGGCATTTTCGTGAAGCGATCGCCATTTCAGAGAAGGGAGTTAACTTAACGTCCTCTAGTGCGGCCCACAAAGGAGTTGACCGTGCGATCTCTTATAACGGCGACATGCGAGAGGCGCACGTCACGTCTCTATGCTCTGACTGCAACTCCAATTGGATGCAAAGCATCGAAATCGCCGCGGCTCCAGTCTTTCGAGAGTTGGTAAAAGGCGAGAGGATTCTCCCGCCGGACGATCTTCTGAAATTGGCTCATTGGGCAGTTGTGCTTGGAGCATTGTCGAGCGAGCTATATCCAAAGTTAGTAATTCCTCCAGATCAGCGCGATCTGATCCGAAAAGCTGGTCAGTTACCGAGCGAGTTCTCGACCTTCTTCGTTTGGCTCGGCGAGTCCCTTACCGGGCTCCAGATGGACCTTTATCGCGGGGTGGCAGTTAGGCCTGGCGGTGAGGAAGTAAACTGGGTCAGTGTGCTCCATGCAGGTCCAATAGTAATGATCTCAGCTACGCCCGGGATCACCCCACGTATTGCGCGCGTATTAGGCGATGCGGGGATTGATTCGGCTCTTGGTTTCATTGGCGAGACGATGGTCTACATACCTTCGAAGTTCCAGGCTGCAATGTCGGCCGACAACACCCTTACTCACCAACGAGTTCACGACCTGGGGACCCAGTACTTCGGTGGACAGCGTGTTTTTACGACGGCGGCGAACGGCGTTGCAATTATGGACCTCTCTCACGGTGTCAAGATGGAAGACGCCGATATGTCCTATGACTTCACAGCACAGCTCTTTGATTACCGCCAACTTCCGATCCATAGGGGCGAACACTGACCGGAGAGCCCAGCATGCACTCCAAACCGCCTGCCATCCTCCATCGGCTGCCCTGAGGATGGTGTGCTAGAACAGTGGCGTGGAGCTTCTTCATCAGGGCAAGGTTCGCGATGTGTACAGCGATCGGTCTGGGGAGGTGATCCTCGTTGCGACTGATCGTGTGTCGGTCTATGACGTGGTGTTGCCTACGCCGATCCCTGACAAGGGCAAGTTGCTGACGAGTCTGTCGTTGTGGTGGTTCGAGCAGCTCGCAGACGTGATGCCGAACCATGTGATCTCGGCTACCGATGTGCCGGCCGAGTTCGCGGGTCGTGCGGTTCGGTGTCAGCAGGTGGACATTGTCCAGGTTGAGTGCATCGCCCGCGGCTACCTCGCTGGGCTTGGCTGGGAGGCCTACCAGGAGACCGGGAAGATCTCCGGGGTAGCTATTCCCCCCGGGCTGAGGGAGGGCGACAAGCTTCCGCAGCCGGTGTTCACGCCGACTACGAAGACTGCGCCTGAGGATGGCCATGACGAGCCGATGACCTTTGATGAGGTCTCAGAGGCTGTTGGCCCAGAATTGGCCAGGACGCTTGAGGCCAAGACTCTGGAGCTCTTCACGAGGGCCACGGAGATCACTGAGGGGCGCGGCGTGCACCTTGCTGATACGAAGTTTGAGTTTGGCCTGGCGAAGGACGGGACGCTGGTCCTGGCGGATGAGGTGCTGACCTCAGACTCCTCGCGCTACTGGCGCGATGAGGACTGGAAGCCGGGACAGCGGCAGGTCTCATACGACAAGCAGTTCGTGCGGGACTGGGCTCGGGATCTGGGTACCTGGGACAAGACTCCTCCAGGCCCGGAGATTCCGGCTGAGGTCGTTGAGGAGACTCGGGCTCGTTATGTG
>NZ_QFXK01000081.1 GCF_003261635.1 Kribbella monticola
CGGTCGATCATCGCTGCTGCGACGACGTCGTCGCCGAAGACCTCGCCCCAGCGGCCGAAGGGTTTGTTGCTGGTGACGATGAGGCTGGCGCGTTCGTAGCGGCTGGAGACGAGCTGGAAGAACAGGTTCGCCGCTTCGGCTTCGAAGGGGATGTAGCCGACCTCGTCGACGATGATCAGCGGGATCCGGCCGAGTTTGATCAGTTCGTCTTGCAGCTTTCCCGCGTGGTGGGCATCGGCCAGGCGGGCGACCCATTCGGCGGCGGTGGCGAAGGCGACTCGGTGGCCCGCTTGGCAGGCGCGGATCCCGAGCCCGATCGACAGGTGGGTCTTGCCGGTCCCGGGCGGGCCGAGGAACACCACGTTCTCCTTGCCTGCAATGAAGTCCAGTGTCCCGAGGTGGGTGATCGTTTCCCGCTTCAGCGAGCGCTGGTGGTCGAAGTCGAACTCCTCCAACGACTTGCGCGACGGGAACCGCGCCGAGCGGATCCGGCCCTCACCGCCGTGTGCTTCGCGGGCGGCCACCTCACGTTGCAGGCAGGCGGCGAGGAACTCCTCGTGCGACCAGCCTTCGGCGCGGGCTCGTTCGGCGAGCCGTTCGACCGCGCCGGCCAGGGACGGTGCTTTCAACGCGCGGGTGAGATAGGCGATCTCCGACGCCGTGGCGCGGTTGGTGTTGCCGCTGCTGGCTTTCGTGGCCATCACGCGACCCCCTCAGCGTCGGTGGTGGTGTCGGTGAGGCCGAACATGCGGTCGTAGTCATCGAGGCTGCGATGCTCGACCGTGGTGTCCACCGGTGCGACCGCGATCAGGCGCCGGGCTTGGCGCAGTTCTGCCGCGGCCGCGGCGTGGACCGGGTCAGTGATGCTTTGATGATCCGCCCAGCACCGCGAATGCCGGGCGACCTCGACCCCGGCGAGGGTGATGACGATCTGCTCGAGATCCGCGGTGATCTCGACGCGGCGGCCGATCGCGCTCGGGTGCGCCGAGTAGTCGTTGGAGTCCAGGCGCACATAGTGATCGCGCGGCAACCGGGTCGTGGCCCGCCAGCCCACGACCGGAGCCACCGGCGGCAGCGTCAGCATCGCGGCCCGATCCGCCTCCCACCGATCCAGCGGACGGCACCCCAACCGGCGGTGCTGGCGGACGTTCGCGCGCTCCAGCCACTCGGCCAGCTGCGCGTTGAAGTCAGCCGGACTCCTGAACGCACGGCCCGGTAGGAACGAGGTCTCCAGATACCCGTTCGCCCGTTCCACCAGGCCTTTGGCTTCCGGGTCGGCCGGGCGGCACTGGATGACCTTGATCCCAAGCGTTCCGCGGAAGGCGTTCATCGCCTCGGTCAGTTGCGGTCTCCCGCCGCGCCACTGCCCGACAGCGGCCTCGTTGTCCCAGACCAGCGCCCGCGGCACCCGTCCCCACCCGCTGATCAACGCCCAATGCCCGGCCAGCAGATCCGCCGACTGCCGCGACGGCAGCATCCGCGCGGTCATCATCCGCGAATAGCCCGACACCATCACCAACACCGGCGGCCGGCCAACATGACCGAACCCGAGTGGCACGTCGACCGGCGGGAACCACAGGTCACACTGCGCCAACTCACCCGGCAAGTACTCCGTGCGCGACGCCGGATCCACCGGCCTGAACAGTGGCCGCAACTGCTGGACCCGCTCGAAGAACACCGTCTTCCCGCGCTGCCACCCGACTCGCTCCATGATCACCGTCGACGGCATCTGCGGAAACTCCGCCAGCAACGCCCTGATCTGTGGCTCCACCGCATCCACAATCGACCCCTTGGACGCCCGCTCGTACTTCGGCGGCTCATGCGACCCCAGCGCCTTCTTCACCGTGTTCTTCGAGATCCCCAGCCTGCGAGCGATCGCCCGAATCGCCATCCCCTCGGCCCGATGCAACCGACGGATCTCCGCCCAGTCCTCCACGTTCAACACCTCATGATCGTCATGGGTGGGTCAGAATTCCGCCGGAACCAGAGGGTCAGTATTCAGCCGGAAGCGACA
>NZ_QFXK01000083.1 GCF_003261635.1 Kribbella monticola
ATCGCTTTCGAGAGGCGATGCCCCGGCGGCGGCCACCGCCGAGGCATCCGGGTCGCACTAGTCCACTTGAAGAGGAGTACAACCCAATGAGCATCATCCACCTTTCGCCGGTTGGCGACGAAGAGCCCACGGCGGCACAGTTGGCTGCGATCGAGGCCGAATGGCCGCAGATCCAAGCCGACCTGGACCAGCTCGACGCGGAGATCGTCGCGTTGTCGTCCGGTCCGCACATGTCCGAGCTCGACCGTCGCCGCGTGCGCCGCGCGGAGCACCGCTTCTTGAGCGTTGGCCGTGAGTCGGCCTTCCGCGACGAGGTCTCGGAGGTCGTGGCATGAGCACGCCCATCCGTACGACGTACCCCGTCCCGGTTGAGGACCTGATCCCGACCGCTCGCAAGCTCGCTGCCGACCTGGGCTCAGTCCCGTCGCGGAACCGGATCATGAAGGAATACCGAATCGGGGCCGACAAGGCGCGCATCATCTTGGACGCGCTCACCGAACCCGCTCCGGCTCCTGCCGAGCTGCACTTGCACTCGGTGCCGGGCCCGGCTGACATCGAGTCCAGTGGCGGCCCGGATGAGATGCCCTCCGCGCCGGGGGAGGAGGCATCTCCGCAGGTCACGCCGCTTACAGACCCGGGCATGGTTGCCGAAACCCCGCAGTACGAGGCAGTTCCCGCGGCTGTCTCGCCGGAGGTTGGGCCGGTTCGCTCGTGGCCGGTGCTGCTGCTGGCTCTGCCCGCGTTCGTCGCGGTTTGGTCCGGCTGGGTTGGGCTCGGTGAGCTGACCGGGTTCGGGGTGGTGCATCCGCTGCCGGGCATCGCGGACGGGTTCACGATCAACTCGGCGATCACGTTGCCGATCGGTGTGGAGACCTATGCCGCGTTCGCGTTGCGGGGCTGGCTGTCTGGTCAGGTCCCGGTGACCGCTCGCCGGTTCGCGAAGTGGTCCGCTCTGGCCGCGCTCGTGCTCGGTGCACTCGGTCAGGTCGCCTACCACCTGCTCGAGGCGGCCGGAGTCACGCGGGCACCGTGGCAGATCACCACCGTCGTTGCCTGCCTCCCGGTCGCAGTGCTTGGCATGGGTGCCGCACTCGCCCACCTGGTCCACGCCGGACCCCAGCCCGTCCGCGCGCCTAGCCGGTTCCACAGCCTCCGTATCCGCCTCTTCAGCAAGTGGGAGAAGTGACTATGTCCGAGCTTCCGAACGACGTTCCCGAGCCCATCGACCTGGACGCGCAGCGCACGCGTCGCGATGATTCGCAGGGGCCGGGGGAGATGGCCGGCCAAACCGTACCGCTGTCCGCGCGCGAGGTTGAGCGGATGGACACCGCCTACGAAGTCGCCTTGGATGACGACACCGACACCGACCCTGGTGCAGGCAGAGTCCTCGTGCCAGTCGACCAGGCGGGCATGCCGGTGGCTGGTCAGCCGGGTGCGCGGTTGCCGATCATCCCGGTGCACCTGCGGCCGGAGAATCTGCCTGCGACAGCACGACGGGCGCTGGGCCGGGCCGCTCATGTGCTGGCGTATCACGCGGTCCGCTCGCCGTGGTACGGCGCGAAGCTGACCTACTTCGCCGGACGCGGCATCTCCCGTGTGGTCGGCAACCAGATCCGTTGGTGGTGGGTGCCGAACTCGTTCGCTCTTGAGCAGGCTGCCGCTGACGAGCGTGAGCTGAAGGAGTGGGAGAAGATCCACCGCGAACTGAAGCGGACCCGGCTGTGGCGTGGCGGCGTTCTGGCCGCTCAGAACCTCGGCCTGGTCATCACTGCGCCGATCGTGGTCAATGCGGCTCCTGGCGTTGCTCTGGCGGCTGGGGGCGCTGGTCTGGTCGCTGCTGCGGCGCACTACGGCCGCCCGTCCGGTCAGACCCTGGTCGGTACTGCGGTAGTCGCGCCTCGCTTCCGGAAGCTGAACTCAGACATCGTGCTGCGCGCCTACTACGCGGCCGGACTCGGCAAGCCGGACAAGGCCGATCAGGAGATCCGGTTCGGTTCGCAGATGTCCAGGGATGCCCGCAACACGGGCTCTCAGGTGCTGGTAGATCTCCCGTACGGCAAGGGCTGGTCCGACGTACAGGCCGCTCGGGAGAAGATCGCCTCCGGCCTGGACGTGCTGGTGAACCAGGTGTTTCTGTCACCGGACAAGACCAGCTCGCGGCGGCACCTGCTGTTCGTGGCCGACCGTGACCCGCTCGCCGTACCGGTCGGCCGCACGGACATGCTCGACTGCAAGCCGCGCTCGATCTGGCGGCCGGTGAAGTTCGGCAAGGACGAACGCGACGCGCCTGTTGCGCTGATGCTCATGTGGATCTCGCTGCTGGTCGGTGCGCAGCCGCGCAAGGGCAAGACGTTCGCGGCCCGCCTGGTCGCGCTGCACGCCGCGCTGGACCCGTACGTGAAATTGATCGTTGTCGATGGCAAGAACTCTCCGGACTGGCTGAAATTCAAGCTGGTAGCGCACCGCATCGTGTTCGGCACCCACCCGTCCCCGAACGACCCTGACCCGATCAGCAGCCTGCTCGCGATCCTGGACGAAGTCCTCGCCCACATCGAGCGCGTGAACACCCAGCTCGCCGCGCTGCCGGTCTCGGTGTGCCCGGAAGGCAAGCTCACCGAGGAACTGGCGCGGGACTCCCGCTACCCGGATCTGCGGGTGATGGTGATCGTGATGGAAGAGTTCCAGGTCTACTTCGAGACCGAAGACCAGGAGGTCAACAAGCAGGTCGCCGCCAAGCTCGCACGAATCCAGGCTGTCGGGCCGAGCGCGGGTGTGGTGATCGTCTCCAGCTCGCAGAAGCCCTCCGGCGTCGGCGCCGGTGACGTGAGCCGTTTGTTCAACCGGTACAGGGATAACCACCAAGTCCGCTTCGCTCTCAAGTGCGGCAACCGGGTCGTCTCCGAAGCTGTCCTGGGCGGTGACGCTTACCAGGAGGGCTACGACGCCGCGACGCTGCCGGTGGGGGATGAGTACCGGGGTGTCGGCTACCTGTACGGCGCGTCTGACGCGACACCGACCGTGCGAACGTTCCTGGCCGACCACGGCGACGCGGAGAAGATCCTCACCG
>NZ_QFXK01000084.1 GCF_003261635.1 Kribbella monticola
CCCGGCGGTGAGGGTCGTCGGCATCGAAGAGGTCAGGTGCGGCCCTGGGGACCCAAGCCGTACCAGCCGTACCAGCCTCGTTTTCGCAGGTCAGGGCCAAGGAGGCTTGGTCGCTTGGTACGGCTTGAGCCGTACCAGTGGTGGAAGCCTCTTCGGGGCTGACCTGGGAAGTTACGGCTGGTACGTCTGGTACGGCTTCCCCAGCAGCGGGTTTGGGATCGGGGCAGTAGCGGTTCCAGGCGTCGGTGAAATCGCTGCGGTAGTAGCCCTTGGCTTGTCCGGTCGGGAAGCGGATGGTGTCGCTGCGGATCTCGAATTCGCGCAGCAGGTTGCCGAGCTTCATGCCGGACAGGCCGCTAGCGCCCATCGTTGCCCAGGGGGCTTCTGTGTCGGCCTTGAGTCGATTGAGCAGTTCTGCGGTGGGCAACGCGTCAGCGTCTTGGAACACCGCTCGGCAGTCAGCTAGGAGCCTTGTCGGGATGGATGCTTCGTCGCCCGCGTCGCGGTCGCTGGTAAGCGCGACAGCGGCCTTGCGGGCGGCTCGTGGCCATTGCGCGCCTGCGAGGTCGGCAACGGCAATCATCGGCTCCCACGTGTCGGCGGCGCGGTCTTCTAGAGGCATGTCCGGTGTGGCGTGCCGTAGCGCCGTGATGTGGCCGGTGAGCCATTGGTTCAACCGCGCGCGCAGTTCGTCCAGCTCGGGTCCGTCGCGGCCGACGCGGTACGGCGCGACCTTCTCTCCCGGTGCGCGTCGTCGCATCCGGATCACGGCTGCCCGGTCCTCGATCGTGTCCGGCATCGCCCCAATCCCGGCCAGCGCGGCCATGGCGAAGGTGGCGATCTTCTCGACAGACCTCGACCCGGCGTCGTACCGGAGGGCAGGACGGCCGCGCTGATGTCCGGCGTTCAGCAGGCCGCGCAGGTCTTCGTTCTCGCCCGCCTTCGGGCCAAAGATCGTGTCGGCCTCATCGATCAGCAGCGTCGGCGGATCGGACGGCGCGATGCCAATGGACCGGTAGACCGCCGATGGTGAGGCGTTCACGGTCATCAGTGGGCGGTGCGACATGGCCTCGACCATGTCCAGCAGCCGCGACTTCCCGCAGCGTCGTTCAGGTGCCCGGATCACCAACCGGGGCGCACAGTTCCAGGCCGGTACGGCGTGCGTTGCGGCGATCCACAGCACCACTGCGGTCAGTGCGGACGTGCTCGGCAGGATGACGTAGCGAGTGACGACGCGGGCCACGTCGTCCAGCAGCTCGGCACCGTCGACCTGGTCGGAGGCGGTGACCTCTGGGGTGGTCATGCGGCAATCCCTTCGTCACGGAAGCCACCGGCGATGGCGGCTTGGATATCTCGTGCGGTCTGGGCGGCTTGGTAGCCGACATCGGTCAGCGCGGTGACCGCATCGGCCTGGTCGATGGCTCCGGCCGCGACCATCCGTGCAACGCCTCTGGCAGCGCCGTACAGGGTCGTGCGCCTCTTCCCCTTCGGCGCGCGTCGTACGGCGTCGAGGAGGCTGTCCAGGAGCCTGTCGGGGTGGGAGATGCCCCCGCCCGACGACGTGGGCATAGAGGCTGCTGGCGGGGTGAGCGATTTGGCCGGCGTAGCGGGCGTGCACGCCTCGACCAGGGGCGGGGGCATCTCCACCGCATCGGTACCAGTGCTGGCTGTCCACCGGTACGGAATGCCTGTCCTGTGGTGGATCGACGGCGGCAGGACGACGTATCCACCATCGGCCTTGATGTCGATTCCGGGCCTGTTCGGCATCGGCCTCGACTGGATCTCGCGGCCAGGGTGCCGGTAGTACAGGTGATGCCCTAGCGATCCAGTGAGGACCCAGAGCGTGCGCGGCACCAGCTGGCGCGCAATCAGCTCGCGAAGGCTATCGCCGCCACCGTGAGCGGGGTCGACGTCGACCACCACGAGTCCGGAGGCTGCACCGGTTCGTACTGCGAGTTGCCCGCGCGGAACGGCGTTGACGATCGCGGCGACGCGGGCCGGGTCGGTGCTTGCGGCGTAGAACCCGTGGCAGGTCAGGTGATCACAGTCGGCTGGGTCGTGCGAGTTGTCGTGGCAGGTGTCGCAGTTGGCGACTGGGCGCTTGGATCGGCCGAGCATGAACACCGGCCAGCCGCGTTCGGCAGCGGCGAGAGCTGCGGTCAGGATCTCGCTCATTTCCGGCCGCCCTTGCTGGTTGCGTTGTCGGCTCCGGCTCGGGTGCGTCGGTAGTAGTTGATGACCTTGCGGCCGACGCGGACGCGCAGGCCGGAGCCTTCGCACTTGCCGCAGTGGCGGTAGGCGTTGCCGAACGGGGATTTGAACTTGCCCGCGCCCTTGCAGCGGCAGCACTTCCCGAACGGCCAGACCAGGCAGGTGAACAGGTAAAACGCGATGCTGACAGTGACGATGAGTGCGACCGTGGCGGCCTGAGCGATGCCGTGCGCGGTGGCAGCGAGGGCGCTACCGTGGGTAGCGGCGGTGAGGGTAGAGGTAGCGAGGGTGCTGGACACGTGAAGCCTCCAGAGGGCTGTTTTGGGCGTGAGGAGCCAGAGCCGCTACCCGCTACGCATGGATAAACGGCCTGGTGGGATCAGGGTTGTGAGGTAGCGGGGCGGGTAGCGTTGCCGCTACCAGTAGCGGCGGTGCCGCTACTCAGGTCGCCCCGCGACCTCGGTCAGGTTGGTTACGCTCCGCTGATGGTGCGGCGGTTGATCGCGGCGCGGATGTCGTCGGCCTTGGCGCCCTTGCGGGTCGCGCCGTCGCGCTTGACGTTCACGGACGGCACCTTGAGGGCACGGGCTTGGGCCGAGATGGCGTCGGGAGTGGTGCCGTCGTACTGCTCGGGCATTTGGTCGGCCAGCCGTCCGGCGATCGTGTCCCAGTGGGCGGCCGAGTCGGAGCCCATCACGGTCAGCACGTCGGCCAGAACATCGCGGGTTGCACGTTCCATCTCCTCGCCTGCGGCTGCGCCGGTCAGTAGCCCCATGCGTTCGCGGTGGGCGCGGGCGGCGGTGAGGATCTTCTCCGCGTCGCCGTGGTCGGCCAGGAACGTTCGCACGGTCGGTGTCGCGTCAGACGCGCCGTACAGGTAGCCGACACCCCGG
>NZ_QFXK01000085.1 GCF_003261635.1 Kribbella monticola
ACCGCCCTTTGAGTCCCGGCCGGGAGTTGGGTGGGTCGAGGTCTCGGCGTTCGGCCCATGTGCGCCGGGACCGCCCCGGTTGACGGTTACGTGTCAGGCGGTGGGTGTGGGGGCGGGTTCGAGTTCGGCGGTGCCGAACAGGTGGTAGCCACAGCCGATGCAGTAGCGGCCGACCGTGGTGTCTCCCCTGACGACGTGGGTGTAGTCGTCGCCGGGTTCGAGGACGGTGGGGCACCAGTCGTGGCCGCCGAGGTGTTCGCCTGCCACCCAGTCGCAGAAGAAGGTGCTGTCGGCAACGGCGCGGTGGGCGGTGAGTTCGGCGTAGGCGTTGATGTCGATGCTCATCGGTGGATCCCTTTCGGTTGGTGGTGCGGGTGTGGTTCGGTGTTCGCCCTCATCTCCGGGACCCCGTGGATTCCGGAGATGGGAGCCAGCAACGGACCGGTGTTACTCGTCTGGTTCGAAGTGGGTTTCGCAGATGTCGCAGGTGATGGAGCCCTCTTCGAGGACTGCTTTAGCGACGCGGATGCGGCGTGGGCATTGGCAGGCGCACGGGATCGCGTTGTTGTTGTTCTTCTTGGCCTCGGCCCCGCTGGTCTCGGGGTGCCGGAAGGCGATCAGGGCCTTCTTGAGGTCTGCGATGACCGACTTGTAGGTGGTGGCTGTCTCGGCACGCAGCGTGCACAGTGACCAGCCGATCTTGGGATCTTTGGTGGCGTCGAGGCCGAGCTCGGAGGCGAGTTCGGCGAACTTCTGGTTGTGCCAGCGGCCTTGCCTGCTGGTGTCTTTGATCTCGCGGGAGTGGGCGAGAGCGTGGGTGGCTTCGTGGAGCAGGGTCGTGAAGACCTCTTCGACAGGTCGTTTGAGTCCTTCGCCGGAGATGAGGACTTCGGCGAGTTGGTGGTCTCCGTGTTGCCAGCGGATCGGGGCGAAGTGCCCGTAGCGGGCTTGTTTGGAGGCGCTTCCGGAGCCGACGATGATGACGACTGCCGGTACTTCGGGGTGGTTGGCGCGGATCGCGGCCCAGCCGGTCTCGAGGGTGGCGACCAGTTGGGCGGTGGTGTATTCGTCTTGACGCTTACGTGTCAGCCGGGCTGCGGGCGACCCGGTGCGAGTCTTGGTTACAGGCTTCTTGGTGGCGCGTGCGATGGTGACCGAGACGGCCGGGTGACTGCCTCCGATGGACAGTTCTTTGAGTTTGTTGCGCACGGCAATGAGTGACTGGTAGCCGGAGGCTCGACCGCCTTCGGCGGCACGGATGCTGTTCATCTGGGTCTGGACCGAAGCCAGCGCCTTCACGGGTGTGCCGGTGTAGACGGCGGTGGTCTTGGTGACTGTCCAGCCCCCGACACCGTGCAGGGCTGCGGTGTTGGCGTTGGTCAGACCGGTCAGCTTGGTCGTGGTCGCGGGCTTGGCGGCGGCCGGTTCGGCGATGGCCGGCATAGCGGACAGGTCGGGTTGTCCGAGGACCTGGACGACGGGTGCGAGGTCGGTGGTCACCATTGCTCTCCTTGGTTATGGGCTTGGGTTTTGGCGCAGGTCATGTGGCAGGGCTCGTCGGTGCAGGGGTCGCGCATCGAGGCGGGAGATCCGCACAGGACGCACGGTCTTGGGGAGCCGACGGTGGTGTGTGCCCAGTCGTCTGCTCGCTCGGAGCGGTGGCTCTTGGTCGACGGGGTCTTCTTCTTGACCGGCTCAGCGGCCGGGATGCTGACGGTCGGGGTCAGGTCTGTCGTGATGGCTTGTTGGCCTTGACAGTTACGTGTCACGCGGCGTTTCGTTGCCGCGCGCATCAGTCGCCCGTTACGAGAGGGCGTAGTTCGCAGGACTCGCGGAAGCAGGCGGGTAGCCAGTCGTAGCCGTCGCCGTGTTCGATCAGTTCGGGGACGTCGATGGCGATGTGCCATTCGTCGGGTCCGCATTGGCCGAGGACGTATCCCCGCAGCCAGGGCCAGTTCTCGTCGGGTGTGCCGTTGGTCTTGTCGTCGGGGAGCGGGTACGGCGTCCAGACCGCCGAGTCGTCGGGGAACCGTCCGTCGTTGGGGAGGTAGGCGCTCATGGCTGGTCCTCCGTCCAGTCGGACGGGATGTAGAGCTGTTCTTGGGTCCAGGTGTCGGTTTTGGTGGCGTGCTGGACCTGGTGTTCTTCGAGGAGGGATCGGGCTTCGTAGAGGGCGTCGATGAGTCCGCTGATGGCGGTGACGGAGCCGGTGACGAGTTCGATCTCGATGGGGGTGTTGCCCAGGTCGATGACGACTCGTGGAGTGTCGCCGTTGCAGGCGAGGTTGATGCCGGTGACGGCGTTGTCGGTGAAGTCGTAGCCGATGATGATGCGGTCTTCGCGTTCGCCGCCTGATGCGTCGTAGTAGGTCATCAGCGATCACCCCGGAAGACGTAGGCCCTCTTCCAGGCGGTGTTGAAAGCTTGGCGGGTACGCAGAGCGGACCAGCAGACACCACAGCGATCGGGTGTCGTGGGTGAATAGACGAAGGCTCCGCAGTCGTGGAGCCATCCGGGGTTGCCGTCGCTGTCGCGGACGGTGGTGAAGCCGGTCGCGGGTACGGGTTTGACGGTGATCATGCGGCCCTCCGGAGGTGTACTGCGCGGCGGACGATCTGGTTGACGTTGCGGTCGTTGAGGAAGGCGCCTTTGATGCGGCGGGGGATGCCGCCTTCGGCCAGGAGCAGCCCGATACCGAGGTCGTCGGGGTTGATGTCCTTGGCGGAGTAGCCTTCTTTGGCCCAGCCGGTGCCGAGAATGATGTCGCTGGACGAGTCGGTGGTGCACCGGAACGCGAGCCGGTAGGAGAACAGGTCGCGCAGCGAGGTGGGCACGATGTCGGCCGATGGCCGCTGGGTGGCGACGACGACGATGATGCCTGCGGCGCGGCCCCTGGCGACGAGGTCACGGACGACGGTGATGAACTCTTTTTGCTGTTCGGGGGTGCCTACGGTGACGGAGAAGTAGGCGAGTTCGTCGATCGCGACCAGGGTTGCCCGGTAGCCGTCTTCGTGGGTGATCTTCTTGCGGCCGGTGTTGGCCAGGTGCAGGTAGCGCAGATCCATTTCGGCCTGGAGGCCACGCAGGATCTTGAGAGCTTTGGCGATGTTGTTGCCGACGAACTCTTTCGCGACCGGCGCGTAGGGGAGGAGTTCGACGAGTTTGCCGTCGACGAGTACGAGGTCGCAGTCGGTGCACAGCGCGACGTGGGACACGATGTTGCCCAGGGCCACGGATTTCCCGGAGCCGGGTTCGCCGCCGAGCAGGATGTTGCGGTACATGAGCGGCACGTAGACGGGCTTGCCGCGGGTGTCGACGCCGAGGTAGGCGGGTTCGTAGATGGACAGGGAGCCTTTGGGGCTGGGGGTGCCCCCCGGCTTGCGCCGGGGGAACACTCGGAATCGGTTAGACATAGTCGGACACGTCTTCTCCGTTGACCAGGACCACGCCTGCGTTGTCGTTCACGGCTGCGCTGGTCTTGGTTTTCGATGTGCGGGTACGGGTCTCACCGGCTGCCGGGGTTTTGGCCGGCTGTTGGCTGGGTGAGTCCGCGGTGGCGTCGTCGGGGCTGATGAAGGCCAAGACGGCGTCGTCTGCGACGGCCGCTTCGGGCATGCCGCTGGTGTTGTGGAGCAGGGGCGAGAGGATGGTCTTCTTCGCCAGGGGGTCGCGCCGGTCGATGTCGATGCGCACGAGGGCGGCGTTGCGGCGGGACCGGGCGATGAGGACCGAGCGTGCCCAGCACGCCGAGGCGAGGGTTTCGGAGTGGTTCTCGAGCTTTTCGATCGAGAGTCCTGGCCGCATCCAGATCCAGACGACCTGTCCGGTTCGGGTGGAGAAGCAGCCGACGATGAAGGGCAGGTTGCCGGAGTAGTTGAGGATCCTGGTTTCGACCAGGCAGGCCCGGACGCGGTGCCGGGTGATGACGCACCAGACGCGGTTGCGCAGGAACCGGCGTACCGGGGTGTCGGCGATCAGCCAGTAGAGGGTGCCGAGCAGGAACACGACGGCGACCCAGCCGGGCAGCGTGTCGGTGAAGAAGACGCGGATTGATGTGTAGTGGCTGTGCCAGACGTAGAGGAGTCCGGTCAGGCAGGCCAGTTCCCAGCGCCAGCGCCAGATGGTCAGCAGGACGAGGAGGGGCCAGGTCTGGTTCGGGCGGGTGATGGTTTCGACCGCGCCGGACATGATGGCGGTGGAGCGTCCACGGCGACCTGATCGCCAAGACGACTTCGAACGGGTAGATTTGGGCATGGCAAGACCTCCCGATCAGGGGGTTGAGTCAGGAAAAACACCAAGCCAGGACCGGTTCCTAGGCCAGTGGCCCGGCTTGGTGTCTCGTTTCCAGGGAGCGGCCCTTTCGAGGGCCGTTCTTGGTTTCTAGCGGCGGTTCAGCGGCGTTGACACGTAAGCGTCAGCCGTAGTGGGTTCGGCCGAAGCCGACTGCCAGACCGCGTACGAGTAGTCGCGGGCGGCGTAGAGACTGAGGCGACGGTTGTCAGCCTCGCGGTAGAGATCCAGCAGCTGCCAGAACGCATCCGTGACATGGATAGCGGTGATGTCATTGCGCATGGCGACAACCGGGTTGGCCCGGTTGAGAGCCTCAGCGATGCTGATGTCGAGATAGTTGATCACCATCTCGATCTCGATGATTTCGTTGCACGCGGCCACGTACTCGGCCTGTGCCTGATTCGCTGTGACGGTTCGATCTTCCATCGGTTGCGACATGACTACCCCCAAAGCTGAGCAGTTGCACGAAATCACGGGACAGGTGGAACTAGGCAGCCTTACCAGCGGCCTGCGCGTTGAGGGTCTTGGCCCGGTACGCCACACCGTTCCGCCCATTGGTGGCCCACGGCATGGCCTCCAGCTCGACCGGCACGACAACAGCGCCAACGTTCAACTTCGGCATGGCATTGCCCGTCAAAGTCACGTTGATCACCTCGCCGCCCGTCTCGTCGAGCGCCATCACCTGAACCGTCCAGAGCAGCTCCTTGGTGTTCCGGTCCTCCTTCTGCCGGCCGTTCTGGTCCTTCTTCTCCTCCACAGCCTTCGTGACCGTGAACGTCTTGCCCGTGGTGTCGATCGTGAGCTTCATGAGGAATCGCCCTTTCTGAGGCGTCCGACCCCGCTCCGTCTGAGCGGGTG
>NZ_QFXK01000086.1 GCF_003261635.1 Kribbella monticola
ATATAGATTTCAACGGAGAGTTTGATCCTGGCTCAGGACGAACGCTGGCGGCGTGCTTAACACATGCAAGTCGAGCGGTAAGGCCTCTTCGGGGGTACACGAGCGGCGAACGGGTGAGTAACACGTGAGCAACCTACCCTCAACTTCGGGATAAGCCTCGGAAACGGGGTCTAATACCGGATATCACTTCCTGCTTCATGGTGGGGGGTTGAAAGTTCTGGCGGTTGGGGATGGGCTCGCGGCCTATCAGCTTGTTGGTGGGGTAATGGCCTACCAAGGCGTCGACGGGTAGCCGGCCTGAGAGGGCGACCGGCCACACTGGGACTGAGACACGGCCCAGACTCCTACGGGAGGCAGCAGTGGGGAATATTGCGCAATGGACGGAAGTCTGACGCAGCAACGCCGCGTGAGGGATGACGGCCTTCGGGTTGTAAACCTCTTTCAGCAGGGACGAAGCGAGAGTGACGGTACCTGCAGAAGAAGGACCGGCCAACTACGTGCCAGCAGCCGCGGTAATACGTAGGGTCCGAGCGTTGTCCGGAATTATTGGGCGTAAAGGGCTCGTAGGCGGTTCGTCGCGTCGGGAGTGAAAACTCGGAGCTCAACTCCGAGCCTGCTTCCGATACGGGCAGACTAGAGGTAGGCAGGGGAGAGCGGAACTCCTGGTGTAGCGGTGGAATGCGCAGATATCAGGAAGAACACCGGTGGCGAAGGCGGCTCTCTGGGCCTTACCTGACGCTGAGGAGCGAAAGCGTGGGTAGCGAACAGGATTAGATACCCTGGTAGTCCACGCCGTAAACGTTGGGCGCTAGGTGTGGGGGACATTCCACGTCCTCCGTGCCGCAGCTAACGCATTAAGCGCCCCGCCTGGGGAGTACGGCCGCAAGGCTAAAACTCAAAGGAATTGACGGGGGCCCGCACAAGCGGCGGAGCATGCGGATTAATTCGATGCAACGCGAAGAACCTTACCTGGGTTTGACATATAGGGAAATCCTCCAGAGATGGGGGGTCCGTAAGGGTCCTATACAGGTGGTGCATGGCTGTCGTCAGCTCGTGTCGTGAGATGTTGGGTTAAGTCCCGCAACGAGCGCAACCCTCGTCCTATGTTGCCAGCACGTTATGGTGGGGACTCATAGGAGACTGCCGGGGTCAACTCGGAGGAAGGTGGGGATGACGTCAAGTCATCATGCCCCTTATGTCCAGGGCTTCACGCATGCTACAATGGCCGGTACAAAGGGCTGCGAAACTGTAAGGTGGAGCGAATCCCAAAAAGCCGGTCTCAGTTCGGATTGGGGTCTGCAACTCGACCCCATGAAGTCGGAGTCGCTAGTAATCGCAGATCAGCAACGCTGCGGTGAATACGTTCCCGGGCCTTGTACACACCGCCCGTCACGTCATGAAAGTCGGCAACACCCGAAGCCGGTGGCCTAACCCTTGTGGAGGGAGCCGTCGAAGGTGGGGCTGGCGATTAGGACGAAGTCGTAACAAGGTAGCCGTACCGGAAGGTGCGGCTGGATCACCTCCTTTCTAAGGAGCATTCGGCGATCGACCCGTAAGGGTGGTCGTCAATTCGTCGTTTCTTGGACATCCGTTCCAGGGCGACGGTGCTTCGGAATGTGGAACATTGACCATTAGGCATGAAGCGGAACCGAGCGGACTAGTACTACTCAACTTGTTGAGTGTGGAACGGATGCGGAGTCGAGTGGAGTGCCGAGGCGCGCTGTTGGGTCCTGAGGAATCGGGCCGGATCTCTTCGGAGAGATGGACTGGTTTTTCTGGGTCACTACTACACCGGTTGATTGATCCTTTGTGGGTCATGATTCCGGTGTGGCTGTGTGGCTGGGGCCGGCTTCCACCAAACTACTGGTGAGGATTTCTTTCTTGGGTGTGTTTTCCCTGGGTTGGAAGGTTTCCGAGGTAAGTGGTGATTTGGGGCTGGTGTTCCTGCCCGTATTTTGAGAACTGTATAGTGGACGCGAGCATCTTTGTAGTTTTTGTTGTGTGACAAGCTACTAAGGGCAATCGGTGGATGTCTTGGCACCAAGAGCCGATGAAGGACGTTGGAGCCTGCGATAAGCCCCGGGGAGTTGGCAACCAAGCTGTGATCCGGGGGTGTCCGAATGGGGAAACCCAGCTGGCATTCTAAAGCCAGTTACCAGTGCCTGAACACATAGGGTTCTGGAGGGAACGCGGGGAAGTGAAACATCTCAGTACCCGCAGGAAGAGAAAACAATAGTGATTCCGTGAGTAGTGGCGAGCGAAAGCGGATGAGGCTAAACCATGTGCGTGTGATAGCCGGCGTGCGTTGCGTATGTGGGGTTGTGGGAGCATTCAGATCCTAATGCCGTGGGGTCAGGGAGTTATAAATCGTTGTTGAAGTCGAACCGGCTGGAATGTCGGACCGGAGTGGGTAATAGTCCCGTAGATGTAAGACAGTGACTTCCGAGTGTTTTCCCAAGTAGCACGGGACTCTTGAAATCTCGTGTGAATCTGGCGGGACCACCCGCTAAGCCTAAATACTTCTTGGTGACCGATAGCGGACTAGTACCGTGAGGGAAAGATGAAAAGTACCCCGGGAGGGGAGTGAAATAGTACCTGAAACCGGTTGCCTACAATCCGTCGGAGCATTCCTCTTGTAGGGGTGTGACGGCGTGCCTTTTGAAGAATGAGCCTGCGAGTTAGTGGTGTGTGGCGAGGTTAACCCGTGTGGGGTAGCCGTAGCGAAAGCGAGTCTGAATAGGGCGAAATAGTCGCATGCTCTAGACCCGAAGCGGAGTGATCTATCCATGGGCAGGTTGAAGCGCGGGTAAGACCGCGTGGAGGACCGAACCCACCAGGGTTGAAAACCTGGGGGATGACCTGTGGATAGGGGTGAAAGGCCAATCAAACTCCGTGATAGCTGGTTCTCCCCGAAATGCATATAGGTGCAGCGTCGCGTGTTTCTTACCGGAGGTAGAGCACTGGATGGTCTAGGGGGCTTACCGGCTTACCGAAATCAGCCAAACTCCGAATGCCGGTAAGTGAGAGCGCGGCAGTGAGACTGCGGGGGATAAGCTCCGTAGTCGAGAGGGAAACAGCCCAGATCACCAGCTAAGGCCCCTAAGCGATTGCTAAGTGGAAAAGGATGTGGAGTTGCCCAGACAACCAGGAGGTTGGCTTAGAAGCAGCCACCCTTGAAA
Source organism: Kribbella monticola (assembly GCF_003261635.1). Lineage (GTDB taxonomy): Bacteria > Actinomycetota > Actinomycetes > Propionibacteriales > Kribbellaceae > Kribbella > Kribbella monticola. The sequence continues at coordinate 3,180 of NZ_QFXK01000086.1, forward strand.
GAGTGCGTAATAGCTCACTGGTCAAGTGATTCCGCGCCGACAATGTAGCGGGGCTCAAGCAATCCGCCGAAGCTGTGGCATTCACACTTGTACCCGGCCAGAACTTGTTCTGGTCCAGGTGTGTGGATGGGTAGGGGAGCGTCGTGCAGCGTGTGAAGCAGCAGAGTGATCTAGTTGTGGATGCTGCACGAGTGAGAATGCAGGCATGAGTAGCGAATGACGGGTGAGAAACCCGTCCGCCGAATGATCAAGGGTTCCAGGGTCAAGCTAATCTGCCCTGGGTAAGTCGGGACCTAAGGCGAGGCCGACAGGCGTAGTCGATGGACAACGGGTTGATATTCCCGTACCGGCATTAACACGACCCGACCGAACCTACTGATGCTAAGACCACGAAACCATGATGTCTTCGGATGGATTGGTGGAGTTGTTGACCCTAGGTGGTATTAGGTGCACTGAGGAGTGACGCAGGAGGGTAGTCCAACCGCGGCGATGGTAGGCGCAAGCTGATCCGCGGGCAAGGTGGTAGGGCGAGGCATAGGCAAATCCGTGTCTCATATAGCCTGAGAGCCGAGGCGGACCCGTTCAGGGGAAGTGGATGATCCCATGCTGCCGAGAAAAACTTCGTAGTGAGTGTTAGAGCCGCCCGTACCCCAAACCGACACAGGTGATCAGGTAGAGAATACCAAGGCGATCGAGTGAACCATGGTTAAGGAACTCGGCAAAATGCCCCCGTAACTTCGGGAGAAGGGGGGCCGGATACGTGACAAGGCTTGCCCTTGGAAGCGTTGATGGCCGCAGAGACCAGGCCCAAGCGACTGTTTACTAAAAACACAGGTCCGTGCGAAGAAGTAATTCGATGTATACGGACTGACGCCTGCCCGGTGCTGGAACGTTAAGGGGACAGGTTAGCCGGCTTCGGTCGGCGAAGCTTTGAACTTAAGCGCCAGTAAACGGCGGTGGTAACTATAACCATCCTAAGGTAGCGAAATTCCTTGTCGGGTAAGTTCCGACCTGCACGAATGGCGTAACGACTTGGGCGCTGTCTCAACCATGGACTCGGCGAAATTGCATTACGAGTAAAGATGCTCGTTACGCGCAGCAGGACGGAAAGACCCCGGGACCTTTACTACAACTTGGTATTGGTGGTCGGTACAACTTGTGTAGGATAGGTGGGAGACTGTGAAACCTGGACGCCAGTTCGGGTGGAGTCATCGTTGAAATACCACTCTGGTTGTTCTGGCTGTCTAACTTCGGTCCATTATCTGGATCAGGGACAGTGCCTGGTGGGTAGTTTGACTGGGGCGGTCGCCTCCTAAAAGGTAACGGAGGCGCTCAAAGGTTCCCTCAGCCTGGTTGGCAATCAGGTGTCGAGTGTAAGTGCACAAGGGAGCTTGACTGTGAGACAGACATGTCGAGCAGGGACGAAAGTCGGAACTAGTGATCCGGCGGTGGCATGTGGGAGCACCGTCGCTCAACGGATAAAAGGTACCCCGGGGATAACAGGCTGATCTTCCCCAAGAGTCCATATCGACGGGATGGTTTGGCACCTCGATGTCGGCTCGTCGCATCCTGGGGCTGGAGTAGGTCCCAAGGGTTGGGCTGTTCGCCCATTAAAGCGGCACGCGAGCTGGGTTTAGAACGTCGTGAGACAGTTCGGTCCCTATCCGCTGCGCGCGCAGGAGACTTGAGAAGGGCTGCCCCTAGTACGAGAGGACCGGGGTGGACGAACCTCTGGTGTGCCAGTTGTTCCGCCAGGAGCACGGCTGGTTGGCTACGTTCGGGAGTGATAACCGCTGAAAGCATCTAAGCGGGAAGCACGCTTCAAGATGAGGTCTCCCACCGAGTTAATCGGGTAAGGCCCCCAGTAGACCACTGGGTTGATAGGCCAGAGGTGGAAGCACCGTAAGGTGTGGAGCTGACTGGTACTAATAGGCCGAGGGCTTGTCACCACACCAACACTGTTGGTCAACAAAACAACTGCGCTTATGCGTCGCGTCCACTATACGGTTCCCGAAATACGGTCGACCCCCAGTCCGGTCTTTCCAGGTGGAGAGACCAAGTGACTCGCAGGTGGTTGGTTGATATTTCTATAGAGTTACGGTGACCATAGCGTCGGGGAAACACCCAGTCTCCATTCCGAACCTGGAAGTTAAGCCCTTCAGCGCCGATGGTACTGCGACCGGGAGGTCGTGGGAGAGTAGGACGTCGCCGGACATTCACACTGTTAAGGGCCACCCACACGGGTGGCCCTTAA
>NZ_QFXK01000087.1 GCF_003261635.1 Kribbella monticola
CTCACCCCGCGCCCCCGCCTCACCCCGCGCCCCCGCCTCACCCCGCGGCTCCGCCGCACCCCGCGCCCCCGCCTCACCCCGCGCCCCCGCCTCACCCCGCGGCTCCGCCGCACCCCGCGGTGCTCGGGTGGGCTTCACTTCGGTTGGTGGGGTTGCCCCATTGCTATAGCAGTGGGGCAACCCCGGGACGAGGAGTTGACCCGGCTCTTCGGCGCGGCGAGCTCAGCTGAGGACCCACTCGTCGTTCGCCAGAACGGGGATCTTGCCGGTGGGGGTGGTGGCGGTGACGGTGAGGCCGTCGCCGCCGATGACGACGTCGGTGTGGACCCGGGCGGAGTTGAGGCCGGCGGCGTACCGCTGTTCGGGGCTCAGTTCGAGGCCGCCTTCGACGGCGAACGGGAAGCTTTGGCCCCAGGCGACGTGGCAGCCGGCGTTCTCGTCGAACAGCGTGTTGTGGAAGACGGTGTTCGCCTGCGCGATCCGGGAGTCGCGATCGACCAGCGCCACCTCGCCGAGGCTGCGCGCACCTTCGTCGCTGTCGAGTTGAGCGCGGGCGACGTCGGCGCCCGTGTCCGCGGTGACGTCGGTGATGCGGCCGGCTTCGAGGGTCAGGCGGAGACCTTCGACGAGTTGCCCGGCGATGACGACCGGCTTGGTGACCCGCAGTACGCCGTCTGCGCGGCGGCGGTCCGGACTGGTGAAGACCTCTTCGGTGGGAATGTTCGGCATGTACGTGATGCCGGCCGGGTCGGTGACGGAGCCGCCGGTCCAGCGGCAGTCAGGAATCAGGCCGACGGTGAGATCGGTGCCGTCGCCGGAGTACGTGAGTTCGCTGATCTGGAGCGCGTCGAGAGCCTTGGCGCGCGACGCCAAAGTGGCTGCGCGGTCCCGCCAGGCCGTCACCGGGTCGGCTTCGTCGAGGCGCATCGCCTTGCCGACGGCGGTCCAGAGCCGGTCCACGTCGGGTTCGCCGTAGACCTGGGCAGCCCAGCCGGGGTTCGGCGCGGCGACGACGGTCCACCGCATCTGTCCGCTCATCGCCGCCTGCTGCCTGGCCGTCATCTCGCCCCTGCGGACCGCGGTCAGCTTCGCTGGGTCGATCCCGGCGAACAGGCCTGGGTCCGGATTGCCGACCAACGCGATCGTGGCGACACCCTGCTCGATCCACTCGTTCGTCCGCTGGAGCGCCCAGGCGCGGTCCGCGGTCAGCGTCTCGATGGTCGCGTGGGTGAGCTCGGATCGCCGGATCGGCCCGTCGGTCCAGGCGACCTCGACCCACCCGGCACCGGCGACGTACGCCTGCTCGACCACGGCACGCGCGACCTCGAGCTGCGCGATGTCGGCGGAGATGACCACGCCTTGTCCCGGCTGGACGTTCACCCCGACCCGGACGACCAGATCTGCGAACCTGACCAGTCGATCCTCGGTACTGCTGCTCATGCATCCACCTCAGCTGTCGACGACACCACGAACACTGCCAGAGCGGCTATACGTCGTACTGGTCGGGGACGCGCATGTTCGGTCCGCCGACCTGCAGGCCGAGTGGTTCCGCGCGCCCTTTCGGCTCCTCCCACTCCTCCTGCCGGCCCAACGCGGTGAGGTCGAGGTAGTGGTACCCGTTGTGGAATTCCTCGATGCCACGCCCGTACGTCGAATAGGTGTGGAACACCTCGTCGCCGACCCGCAGGAACGCGCTGATCCCCGGCACCTCCTCGCCGTTCATGTCCTCGGTCCACGGCCCACCCGTCCACGGCGTACCGGCTTCGGCCAGCTCGCCCTCGTCGCGGAAATGCAGCAGCACCGGCATGATCCGGTCGTCGAGAGTCGCGTGGAAGTCGTAGTTGAAGGCGCTGCCGTACGACGAGTACCAGGGGAACGTCCAGCCCATCCGATCCCGGTACGCCGCCAGCTTCTCGTACGGGGCACGGGAGACCGCGACGAGCGTGGTGTTGCGGACGTGGAGTTGCCGCAGCCGGCCGATCCCATCGGCGGCCGACGAACAACTCGGGCAGCCCTCGTCCCAGTCCGGCGCGAACATGAAGTGATGCATCACCAGCTGGGGACGCCCGTCGAAAAGATCCAGCAAACTGACCTTCCCGTCGGGTCCTTCGAACTCGTGCGGCCTGTCCACGCGCACCATCGGAAGCCGCCGCCGCTCAGCATTCAACGCGTCGCGGGCGCGAGTCAGTTCCTTCTCCTTGGCCAGCAACTCTTTACGCGCAGCCATCCACTCCTCGGGCGACACCACCCGGGGAAGCTCACCCACCACCGTCACCACCTGAGGTCGAAACACCTTTAGCCCGCACCGTACCCAGTACTCCGGACATGGCACCTGGAGCGCAGGTGGCCGCGGCGGAGAAGTGGACGCGGGCCGCGCCGGACGAGCGGCGAACGGTGCTGCTCACAGGTGCACTCAGACATGGGTACTGCGAGTTGCGCCTGACCACGACGAGTGCTGCTCCACGGTGGCGCTCGCAAACGAGTACTGCGGGTTGCGCCTGACCACCGACGACCAGTGCTGCTCCACGGTGGCGCTCGCAAACGAGTACTGCGGGTTGTGCCGAACCGGCGACCGGTGCTGCTCGAGACGTGCGCTCGGACATGGGTACTGCGGGCTGTGGGTGGCGTCGCTCGCGAGGTGCCAGCGCTTCAGATCGCCCCGACCGCGGCGCTGCCGACCAGCCGTGTTCTGAGCTCGCGACGCAGGAGCCGCGACGAGTGGAGCCGAGGAAAGCCTTGCGGGGGCATCACCGATGCCGGTTGTGAAGGCCTCAGCCTGTACCGCCCGAGGGGGCGCCACGGTCGGGTGCTGGTTGGCGAGCTAGTCGCGACCAAGGAGCGGCAACGGCAGCGACGGAGGAGCCTCTCGGGCCCGCGATCGTGGTGGTGTGGATGGCGAGCTGCTGTAGGAACTGCGACCACCTCCGCGGGAGCGGCGACCACCACGCGGAGCGCTGAAGTATCGCGATAGCGACCACCTTCCGCGGTAGCGGAGAAGTCCTGCGGCAGCTGCACCTGAGGGGCGTAGCCCCGGCGCGCGCAAGCGGGGATGGGTGGGAGCTGCGACGTAGGAGCCGCGTGGGTGCTTCTCCGCGTAGTACTAACGCTTGGTCAGCAGGAGTTGGACGTCGTCGAGGTAGCCGGCTCGGAAGCCTGCTTCGGAGTAGGCGAGGTAGAACTCCCACATGCGGCGGAAGGTGGAGTCGAAGCCGAGGGCCTCGATGTTCGGCCATTGGTGGATGAAGCGGTTGCGCCAGATGCGGAGCGTGCGCGCGTAGTCGGGGCCGAGCTGCCGCAGTACCTGCGCTTGCAGACCGGTGTGCTCGGCCGTCACCTGCTGGATCGCGTGGACCGAGGGGAGGAGGCCGCCGGGGAAGATGTACTTCTGGACCCAGGTGAAGGTGTTGCGGGTGGCAAGCATCCGCTCGTGTGGCATCACGATCGCCTGGACGACGGCGACGCCGCCGGGTGCGAGGCGGCGTTCGATGACGTCGAAGTACACCGGCCAGTACTTCTCACCGACGGCTTCGATCATCTCGACGCTGAGCACCGCGTCGAACTCGCCGATCTGGTCGCGGTAGTCGCGAAGCGCGACCTGCACCCGGTCGCTCACGCCGGCGTCGGCGATGCGGCGCTGGGCGAGCAACGCCTGCTGGGACGCGATCGTGATCGCCGTTACCCAGGCACCGCGCTGAGCCGCACGGATCGCCAGGCTCGCCCAGCCGCAGCCGATGTCGAGCACTCGCGATCCGGCGTGCACCCCGGCCGCGTCCAAAATCGAGTCGAGCTTGCGGAGCTGGGCGGGGGAGAGTTCGTCGTACGACGCCGAGCCCAGGTCGGCCATGGCGTCGGGGCCGAAGAGGGCGGCCGAGTAGGTCAGCGACGGATCGAGGAATTCGGCGAACATCGCGTTGCTGAGGTCGTAATGCCGGCTGATGTTCTCGCGCGCGCCGGCCCGGTCGTTGTCCTGCTCGCCCGGCTGGGTCCGAGTCACCAGCCAGCGCAACGACTGTGCCCACTTCGGCAGCAGGTGCCGGGTCTCGTCATTGCTGAACCGCTCGGCGAACGGCACCAGCAGGTCGGCCAGGTCGGTGCCCGGCTCCGGGTCCCAGTCACCGGCCAGGTAGGCCTCGCCGAACCCGGATCCGGCGTCCTGGCCGAGCCGGTCGAGGAAGGCCGCGCTGCGGTGCACGCGCATGCCCGGACCACCGAGCCCGTACGACTTGTTGTCGAGGCGGATGGTGACAGGCAGGTCCTTGGCGACCATCCGGATGGCGGCGAGCGCGCCGGCCCGGCGTACCGGGTTCGACCTCGGCCGGACCAGGGTCGGCCACGTCTCGGCCGCCGGCTGGTGTACCGCCGGCATCAAATCCGTCACTTCCGTCTCCCCCCGCCACTCGAGCTGTCCTGGCCGCACTCTATGACCCATCGGCCATCAGGTGCTGCAACACCAGGCGCAGAAGAGTCCCCACGCCTAGAGAAACGCCCCTGGCTGCGATCGGTTACACCAGCGACGAAATGCGGTGATGCGGAGTGCGGCTCAGCGGCCCTTCATCGCCTGGCGGGCGCCCTTGAGGCTGGTCGGGACCGGCCCCTTCGGCATCGGCACCTGCGGACGGACCGCGTCGAGCGCCTTCAGCCGCTGCAGCAAGTCGGTGATCTCCGACGGCTGCAGCGCGGCCGGGAGCTTCATCACGTGCTTGGTGAGCTTGCGGATGTCGATCTCACCCTCGCCCTTACCGGCAACGAGCTGGATCACCGGCGCGCCACCAGCGACCCGGGTGTGCTTCTTGCCCTCGGCGGCGAGCAGGTTCTTCACCCGGCTCGGCTGGCCCTCGCCGACCAGGACGATGCCCGGCCGGCCGACGACCCGGTGCACGATGTCGGCGTTCTTGGTGACCGCGACGGCCGGCGTGACGTTCCAGCCGCGGCGCAGGGTCTGCAGCGCGGACGCCGCGGCACCCGCCTGGCCCTCGATCTGGCTGTACGCCGCCTTCTCGACCCGGCGGCCGAAGACGACCGTGGCCGCCAGCAGGCCGAGTGCGAAGCCGAGCGGCAGCAACACCAAGAGGTGGCCGGTCAGCACACCGATGACGGCGAAGACCGCGAGCACACCGAGGAAGATCCCGGCAAGGATCAGTCCGATCTTCGGGTCCGACTTCTTGGTCAGCTGGTACGCCGACCGGATCTGCTTGAGCCGGCTGGTCTTCTCGGCGGGCGCGTCGTTCTTGGCCATCTCTACCTTTGTCCGTTGTTCAGCGAAAACCTAAGCATCCGTCGTCGCGGAGGTCATCCGCGACTCCACAGCCTGACGGTACAGCCGACCGGCCCGGTACGACGAACGCACGAGCGGCCCGGACATGACTCCGGCGAAGCCGATCTCCTCGGCCTCCTCCTTCATCTCGACGAACTCTTCGGGCCGGACCCACCGCTCGACCGGGTGGTGCCGCACCGACGGGCGCAGGTACTGGGTGATGGTGATGATCTCGCAGCCGGCGTCGTGCAGGTCGGTCAGCGCCTGGCTGACCTCCTCACGGGTCTCGCCCATGCCGAGGATCAGGTTCGACTTGGTGACCAGACCGTAGTCGCGGGCCTGGGTGATCACGTCCAGCGAGCGCTCGTAGCGGAAGCCGGGGCGGATCCGGCGGAAGATCCGCGGCACCGTCTCGACGTTGTGTGCGAACACCTCGGGGCGGGACGAGAAGACCTCGGCCAGCTGCTCCGGTACGGCGTTGAAGTCGGGCGCGAGCATCTCGACGCCGGTACCCGGGTTGAGCGCGTGGATCTGGCGGATCGTCTCGGCGTACAGCCAGGCGCCGCCGTCCTCCAGGTCGTCACGAGCGACGCCGGTGACGGTGGCGTAGCGCAGGCCCATCTTGACGACGGACTCGGCGACCCGGCGCGGCTCGTCACGGTCCAGCGCCTCTGGCTTGCCGGTGTCGATCTGGCAGAAGTCACAGCGCCGGGTGCACTGGTCGCCGCCGATCAGGAAGGTGGCCTCGCGGTCCTCCCAGCACTCGAAGATGTTCGGGCAGCCGGCTTCCTGGCACACCGTGTGGAGCTCTTCGGACTTCACCAGCTTCTGCAGCTTGGTGTACTCCGGGCCCATCTTCGCGCGCGTCTTGATCCACTCGGGTTTGCGCTCGATCGGGGTCTCCGCGTTGCGCACCTCGAGCCTGAGTAGCTTCCGTCCTTCTGGGGCGATCGTCACGCCCACCAGAGTACGCGGCGCCGGACAGCAGCCAATCACCGGACAGGAGCTGTCACCCGTAGGGTGGGCAACCATGTCCACCTCTGTTCCGGCGCCCTCGCGACCGGAGGCTCCTGCGGCTGCGTGGGTACGGCCTGGGCCGTCCCGGCTCGAACAGCGTCGTGACCTGCTGCTCGGTCTGGGCATGGCGGTCGCCGGCGTGCTCGGCACCGAACTGGCGCGCGGAGCGTCGCCCAGCCCGGTCGAGCTCGGGATCGGTGGCATCGAGGCCTATGTACTGAGCGCTGCCATCGCGCTGCCGCTGTGCTTGCGGCGGCGGTTCCCGTTGATCGTGCTGGTCGCTGTGTCGGTGTTGTTCTTTGTCGCGGGCGAGCGCGTTCCGTGGGCGTTCGGCAGCAACCTGGTCACTCAGGCGTCCCAGTTCATAGCCCTGTACGCCGCTGCCGCGTGGGCGCAGGACCGGCGCCGCATGAAGGTGACCATGGTCGTCGTCTTCGTGGGGATGTTCGGTTGGCTCATCTCCGGCTTCGTCCGGGCCCTGCGACACGACTCGATCAAGGGCACCACGCAAGGCGTGCTGTCGCCGTACGTGTCCTATGTACTGCTGGCCATCGCACTGAACGTGCTCTACTTCTTCGGCGCCTACTTCTGGGGTCGTACTGCGTGGGCAGGTGCCCGGCAACGCTACGAACTCGAGAGCCAGGCCGCCGAGCTGGCCGCCCAGCAGCAGGCGAACGCCCGTCGCGCCGTGATCGACGAGCGACTGCGGATCTCGCGAGAGCTGCACGATGTGGTGGCGCACCACATCAGCAGCATCGGCGTACAGGCCGGTGGTGCTCGCCGGGTGATGGAGAAGGACCCCGAAGCGGCGAAGAACGCGCTGTCGGTGATCGAGAACTCCAGCCGTACGGCGGTCAACGAGATGCGCCAGTTGCTTGGGATGCTGCGCGCTGCTGACCCGGAGCTCGACGACGAACTCGGTACGCCGAGTCTCAAGCAGCCGCAGGCGGGCGCCGACCGGTTGCCGGCGCTGGTCGCCGACGTCGGGGGAGAGGGGCTGGAGGTCGGCTTCCACCAGATCGGACGGCCGATCGAGCTGCCGGAGACGGTCTCGGTGTCGGTCTACCGGATCGCGCAGGAGGCGCTCACCAACGTCCGCCGGCACTCGACGGCTCGCAGCGCCCATGTGACCTTGCGCTACCTCGGTGATTCCGCGGTCGAGGTCGAGGTCATCGACGACGGCCGCCCGAAACACGCACCGGTCGGCAGCCGCCTGGGCCACGTCGGCATCCGCGAACGAGTCGGCCTCCTCGGCGGGGAGAGCGAGATCGGCCCCCGCCCCGTCGGCGGATTCCGGGTCCGGGCCCGCATCCCGCTACAGGTCGTCCCGGGCGTGGCGGCTTACGGAGTACAGGGTGGGTCTGATGCTGAGGAGAAGGCGTGAGTGAGACGGCCCCGATGCGGGTGTTGCTGGTGGACGATCAGGATCTGGTGCGGGCCGGGTTTCGGATGATTTTGTCGGTGGAGGCCGACATCGAGGTGGTCGGCGAGGCGGCGGACGGCGAGCGGGCGGTCGAGCTCGCGCAGAAGCTGCAGCCGGACGTCGTGCTGATGGACGTCCAGATGCCCGGTCTCGACGGCATCGCAGCTACTCAGCGGATCGTCGCTGCCGACGCGGGGAAGGTGATCATCCTGACCACGTTCGATCGGGACGACTACCTGTTCGAGTCGCTCGGCGCGGGCGCGAGCGGGTTCCTGCTGAAGAACACGGCGCCGGAGGACCTGGTCGAGGCGATTCAGATCGTCCACTCGGGACACGCGTTGCTCGCTCCCGAGGTGACCCGGCGGGTGATCAAGCGGTTCACCGGCGGCGGCGAACGGGTCTACCGCCCGGACCTGGTCGCCGACCTCACCGATCGCGAACGCGAGGTACTCGGCCTGATCGCCCGCGGCCTGACCAACACCGAGATCGCCACCGCGCTCTTCGTCGGCGAGGCGACCGTCAAGACCCACGTCTCCCGCGTCCTCCTCAAGCTCGGTCTCCGCGACCGCGTCCAGGCCGTCGTCTTCGCCTACGAATGCGGCCTGGTCATCCCCGGCGACGAACACACCCCCTGACCCCGGGTGATGGTCCGCCCTGCGGATGACCTTGCGGGTCACACTGCGGGGCGACGTGTGCGGAGGGTTGCGGTCGCTAGCGTGGGAGTCACTTCCGAACGGGAGTGTCCGGGATTGCGTGCCGGACTCGCAGCGGTGGCTAGAGGAACGGGTGAACGGGATGCTGAGCGTGGCTGGGCTGACCCGGCGGTTCGGTGATCACCTCGCGCTGGACGACGTCAGTTTCGACGTGGTGCCGGGCCGGATGACGGGGTTCGTCGGCGCGAACGGGGCGGGCAAGACGACGACGATGCGGATCATCCTCGGCGTACTGGCCGCGACGGCCGGCGAGGTGTCGTGGAACGGGTCGCCGTTGACCGCCGCAGTACGGCGCGACTTCGGGTACATGCCGGAGGAGCGCGGGCTGTACCCGAAGATGAAGATCCTGGACCAGTTGGTGTTCTTCGGTCGGCTGCACGGTCTCGACGAGCGCCGTGCGGCCGAGCGGACCGACAAGATCCTCAGTCGGCTGGGGCTGAGTGAGCGGGCCGGCGATGTGCTCGAGACGCTCTCGCTGGGCAACCAGCAGCGGGTCCAGATCGCCGCCGCGCTGGTCCACGAGCCGATCGCGCTGGTGCTCGACGAGCCGTTCAGCGGACTGGACCCGCTCGCCGTCGACGCGATGGTGGACCTGCTGCGCGACGAGGTCACCCCTGAGGTACCGGTGCTGTTCTCCAGCCACCAGCTCGAACTCGTCGAACGGCTCTGCGACGACCTGGTCGTGCTGGCCCGCGGCAAAGTGGTTGCCGCAGGCCCCGTTGCGGAACTCGCGGCCGGCCCGAGTACGACGTACCGGCTGGTCGTCGACGGCGACGCGGGCTGGCTGCGCGATGTCCGCGGCATCACGGTTCGCGACGTCGCCGGTGCAACCGCGCTGTTCGACGTGGCGGAAAGGGGCCGAGAGCAACAGATCCTGGCGGAGGCGATGAGTCGCGGCCAGGTCCTGGAGTTCGGGCCGGAACGAGTGGCGCTGAGCGATGTCTTCCGAGAGGCGACCCGATGACCGACGAGACCTTGCGGCACCCCTGGCAGTTGGTCGCCCACCGCGAGATCAGCACCAAGATCCGCGACAAGACCTTCCTCGGATCCACCGCAGTGATGCTCATGCTCGTGGTGGCGGCAGTGATCATTCCGGCGCTGCTGAGTGGGCACAGCGGGCCGGACAAGATCGCAGTACTGAACGACGCCGGCGCGAAGATCGTCCAGACCGCCGACCAGATCAAGGGCGGCGACTCCTTCGAAGTCACCCGCGCGAGCGATCAGGCTGCCGCTGAGCGGTTGGTATCCGACGGCGATGCCAAGGCTGCGCTCGTGCCCGGCGACAACGGGTACGTCGTGGTGGGTGATCAGCAGCTCGACGATGGCATCCAGAACGCGCTGCGGGAGGCCGTCGTCAACCTCGGGATGGAACAGAACGCCGGCAAGGCCGGGCTGAGCCCGGAGCAGTTGCGCGCCGGCACCGCGGTACAGGAGCGGTTGCTGAACCCGGGTCCGTTGCCCGACATCGTGGCGGACTTCGTGAACATCGGGCTGGCGCTCGTCTTCTACATGACCGCGCTCGGGTTCGGCATGATGATCGCGCAGAGCGTCGTACAGGAGAAGGAGAGCCGGGTGGTCGAGATCCTGGCCGCCGCGATCCCGATCCGGGCGCTGTTGTGGGGCAAGGTGATCGGTAACACCGTGCTCGCGTTGTCGCAGATCGTCTTGATCGCGGCCGCTTCGCTGATCGGCCTGCTGGCGACCGGTCAGGCCGACATCCTGAAGGTCGTGGCGCCGGTCGCAGGGTGGTTCGTGGTGTTCTTCGTTCTCGGCTTCGTCGCGCTGGCGGGCTTGTGGGCGGTCGCGGGGTCGCTCGCGACACGGCAGGAGGACCTCGGGTCGACGACGTTGCCGGGGCAGATGATCTTGATGATCCCGTTCTTCTTCTCGGTCTTCGCCGGGTCTTCCGCCAAGACGATCGCTTCGTTCGTGCCGATCGCGTCCTCGATGGCGATGCCGGGCCGGATGCTCACCGAACACGTGCCGCTCTGGCAGCCGCTGCTGGCCATCCTGATTCTGTTGGTCGCGACGGCCGGGATCGTCCGGCTTGCGGCGCGGGTGTACGAGCGGACGTTGCTGAAGACGGGCCGCCGGCTGGGTTACCGCGAGGCGATCGCCCTCGAGGCGACCTGATCCGGCTCGAGACGATCATTGTTATCGTGATTCCGGGGCGGGTGTTACAGAAAGTTGGGTGGCTGTGACGAAACCGCAATATGCGATGACTGTGTGCCCACCGAATTTCTGGACTACGGTCACGACGCATGAACGTCGAGCTGCGCCACCTGCGGGTGGTGGTCCTGGTGGCAGAAGCGGGGTCCGTCGGACGGGCCGCCCGCTGGCTCAAGGTCAGTCAGCCGAGCCTCACCGCCCAGCTGAAGCGGATCGAGTCGGCCTTCGGCGGTGAACTCTTCGAGCGTTCACGGACCGGGGTGACCCCGACCCCGCTAGGCCGGTACGCCGTGGAGCGGGCGCGCGCGATCCTGGTCGATGTCGACCACCTCTCCGCGACGATCTCGGCGATGACGGCGGTGGAGTCCAGCGCCGTACGGCTGGGTGGATTCCCGACCGCGCCGATGTCCGGGATCGCCAGCCGGCTACGCGACCACGGTGAGATCGAGCAGGTGAGCATCGAGGTCGAGTGGGCCACCAGTGTCCTGCTGCAGCAGCTGGAGAGCGGGCGGCTCGATTTCGCGTTGCTCCGTGAGTTTCCGGGCTTCGAGGTGCGGCTCCCGGCGGGCGTGCAGGCCTGCACGATCGTGGAGTCCGAGACGGCGTACGTGGTGATGGCTGCGGGCCACCCGCTGGCCGTGGCGAGCAGGCACCGCCAGGAGATCGACCTCGCCGACCTGGCGAACGAGGAGTGGATCGGCGAACCGCCCGACGACAGTGGCTTCCACCTGCTCTTCCGGGCCGCTTGTGAACGGGCCGGCTTCGTACCGCGGGTCGAACACCACTCGGTCGACACCTCGGTACTGATGGGCTTCGTGAGCAGTGGGCAAGGCGTCGCGCTGATCTCGCCGACGTCGTACCGGATGTTGTCGAGCGACGTGACGACCCGGCCGTTGGCCGGCAACCCGATCCACCGCCGGCTGATGCTTGCCTGGAGCACCGATTCGCCGCGGGCACAGATGGCGGGAGACGTCTGCCAGATGGCGATCCACGCCTACGACGAGGCATTCGCCGAACACGCGCGCTGGGGCCAACACCAACGCATGCACGTCGCCTGACTCTGCACAGACAAGCGCCCCGCCGGTCCTTTCGACGGACCGGCGGGGCGCTTGTTCGTCAGCTCGTGTGGTGGTCAGCTCGTGTATTGGTGAGCTCAGGTGTTGGTGAGCTGGTGTGTTGGTGAGCTCAGGTGTTGGTGAGCTGGTGTGTTGGTGAGCTCAGGTGTTGGTGAGCTGGTGTGTTGGTGAGCTGAGGTGTTGGTGTGTTGCTGAGCTGAGGTGTTGGTGAGCTCAGGTGCCGGCCGGCCGGAACTGCCCCGGCAGGTCCATCACCCGAGGCGCCATCGGCCGGGTGTCATCGGACAGCATCGGATTCTCGAACGCCCCGAAGTGATGCTCCCCGGTCTCATCCACCTCCGGCCCATCCATCCGCTCCCGATACTGCTGTCCAACCTCCTCCACCCGCGTCGCCTCACCCGCACCAACCACACCCTGTACGCCGTACGCCGCGTCGCCCCCACCGACCGCACTACCCGCGCCCCGAGCGTCGCGCTCCACCGATGCCCCACCTTGCACGCCAGCCTGCGGACTCACGCTCTCCGCACCACCCGCCCTGCTCTCCGCGGGGGTTGCTCCCTGCACACCGTTCTGCGCCGAACTCGCGCCTTCCGGACCGCTCTGCGCCGGGACCACGGCTTGCGCACCGCTTCCCGCCGAGCCCGCGGCTTCCGAGCTGCTCTCCGCCCGCGCTACGCCTTGGGCACCGCTTGCCGGAGAGCTCGCGGCTTCCGAGCTGCTCTCCGCCTGCGCTACGCCTTGCGCACCGTTCTGCGCCGAGCTCGCGCCTTCCGAACCGCTCTGCGCCGGGACCACGGCTTGTGCACCGCTTCCCGGCGAGCTCGCGGCTTCCGGCCTGCTCCCCGCCTGCGCTACGCCTTGGGCACCGCTTGCGGGAGAGCTCGCGGCTTCCGAGCTGCTCCCCGCCTGCGCTGCGCCTTGGGCACCGCTTGCGGGAGAGGTCGCGGCTTCCGGCCTGCTCCCCGCCTGCGCACCGCTTGCGGGAGAGCTCGCGCTTTCCGGACCGCCTTGCTGCGGGGCGTCGGCTTGCGCGCTGCTCGCAGGTGCGGTTGTGGCAGTTGCGTCCGACTCGGTCGAACCCGCGACACCAGCGTCGGTTGCACGCGGCGCCGTAGTACCAGCTTCAGGTGCCGCGATTGCTGACGAGCTCGCAGTAGGAGCGGGTGCGCTCGGCGCCGTAGTACTGGCGTCGGGTGCAGTGGGTGACGGCGTCTCGGTGGCGGCCGACGTGCTGGTGGGCGCTTCGCCTTCGGCTGTGGCGCTGGCGGCAGGCGTCGTACCGGCGTCGGTCGCAGCGGACGCCGGCGCGCTCGACGCTGCGACAGCTGATGCTGCAGGGGCTACCGGTTCCGTAGTACTGACCGGCGTGAGCTGGGTTTCGTCTCCGGCAGAATCGTGGCCCTTGGCAACGACTGCCTCTCCCCGGCCGGCCGTCTCCTCTTGTGCAGCGGGCTTCTCTGCCTGCACAGTCTCCTCGTCAGCAGCTCGCGTGGCGGAGTCGTCTTCCGCCCCCCGGCTCCCGGATGATGCGGTTGGGACCAGCTCGGTCTCATCGCGATCCGTCGGTACGAGCCGCGTGTCGTCGCCGCCATCACGCCCGCCACCATCGGCGTACGTCTCATCCGCACCGCCGGTACCGAACATGGCAGTCTGCTCGTCCGCCTGGTTACGCGGCCGCACCGGCTCCGGCTCTTCCTCGTCGTCGAACAGGTCGTCGTAGCTGGTGTTCCCGTAACCACTGAACCGGTTCTCGCCACCAGCCGGATAGTCGCCTCCGGCAACCGGATACGGCGCCGCAGGCTGGTACGGCGCGGCATCAGCGGACTGCTGCGCCTGCGCCAACTCCTGCTCGCGCTGCACCCGCTCCGCCTCGGCCCGCTCCCGTCGACGGCGCTGCACCGAGCGAACGATCAGCTGGATGCCGTACACCAAGGAGATCACCGCAAGAATCGGCACGACGCCGTTCAGCGTGTACTGCTTGATGCCCTCGATCATCCCCGTGGTCACCCCGGGAACATCGTTGAGGAAGTTCGTCATCCGATTGGGAATCCAGTGCACCGTGTAGATCATCGCGCCGAAAACCAGCGCCGCACCGATCGCGGCAGCGCCCGAGAAGTACGACACCACGGCCCAGAAGATCAGCGCTCCGATGCCATAGGCAAGCGCCATCTCCTTCGCGTTCAGCTCGATCCCGCCGTCCGCAGCCAGTACCCCGAACACGGCCGGCCCAACGAGCGCAACCACGACACCTAAGAGGAAGCCAAAGAATTTGGACACATCCCCACCGTAGCGACGTTTACCCCCCACACCGCGACGACACTTCGCGAGCCCCCACCCCACCCTCACTCTCCGTCCCCACCCCTCCCTCCCAACCACCCGCCACCCCACCCCAGTCACCC
>NZ_QFXK01000088.1 GCF_003261635.1 Kribbella monticola
CCACCACCCCCACATCGCCCATCCCCCCATCCCTCCAACTGATCACCCCCCACAACTCCGAACCCCACCTCCTATCCCTAGCCACCACCTTCACCTAACCCCACCCACGCACCTCCTACATCGCAGCTCCCCACCCCCCGGCTACGGCCCTCCTACGTCGCACCTACGCAGCCCGCTCAACAACCGCAGGAGCCGCCGCCGCAAAACGCGCCCGGACCCGCCAGAGTCGAGAGCACCGCCTCGAGACACGTTCGTTCACCGGCTTCACGCCTATCTGCCGGGCATCGACAACATCATCAGGCGCTCCCCGACCAATCGTTCCCATCACCCAGAAAACGGCAGCCGACCGAAACTGTCGTCTCAGCCACAGGTCAAATGAGCACCGGGCAGCCGACATCGCTGCTTCGATGGCGGAGGTGCGTCAGGTCCAGGTGTTGTCGGTTTGGGGGTCTAAGGCGAACTGCATCAGGGGTCCTACTTCGTTCCGGTCCCTGTCGAGTTGTCTCAGCGAGGAGAGGTATGCGGCTCGCTGTTGCTCAAGGGGGACAACCAGATGTCCTCCCCAAGAGAAGCAGTCCTCCCCCAGGCCGAGGCCGAGAGCGAGTTCTTCAGCAAGGATGCGCGCGTGCCGGCCGTTGCCGTTCTGGAACGGATGGATCTGGACCATCCGGTGGTGCAGTCGGAGCACGACTTCCGCTGGGCTGAACGTCTGATTCTCGATCCAGAACTCGGCGTCGCCCAACGCGGCAGCCCAGTCCTCTCGGATGCGATACGGCTCGACACCGATGTTGAGCTCACGGGTACGAATGAGGCCGGCCCACTTCCACACCTGGTCGAACATCCGTCGATGAATGTCGCATTGCGCAGGAAGGGACAGCAGGTCGGCCACATCGAGCGCCTCGTCCCGAATCCAGAATCGTGCGGCGGCGATGTTGCTGCTTTCGAGGTCGTTGAGCTCGGCCATCGTTTCGACGCCCTGATGGACCTCGAGGAGGTATTGCCGGTCATCCTCCTGAACTGGAGTGGCTCCGTACGGCTGATTGAGAGGGTCGAACATGCTCACGGGGCCCACCGCTTCGTAGTCATCGACTCCGCTACAGCCGACATACGATCTGCTGCTGTCAGAGCGTCCGGAGGAGGCGTTCAGTCGCCTCGTTCACGGAGCGCTCAGCAGCTGTGTCGCTGACTGGTTGGGCCTCAAGTGCCATGTGGCGGTTGACGCGACCGACCATTCGCTCGGCCGTCCGACGGGCGATCTGGTGCGTCTCCTCGTCGCTCAACACTCCGCGCCGATGAGCTTCGCGCAGTCTCGCCCATGGTGAGTGCGGACGCTTGTCCGGGTTCACGTACGCCAGCTTGAGCCGGTCGAGTTGCGCCACCAAATCTGGTGACGAGATCTCGCCGAGCAGCTTGCGGTTCGTCAACTCGTCGACGGTGACCGCCAACGATCGCGGATGGGCCACGGCATCTGCTACCCAGCGCGAAATCTGAGCTTGCGAGGTTCCCAACGCCTCAGCGACAGCATCTTGGCTGCAGCCAGACTTCACCTGCTGAACTGCGAACCGACGCTGGTCCACGTCCACGAGCTCGCGGCGCGCTCGCACGCGGGCTGCCTCGTGCGAGGCTTGCTTGCTGAGGGCTGACTTACGAACAGGCATCAGAGGACCTTTCTCATTCAGATTGAATGATAACAGGCTCGTCAATCGCACGTACTCGTCAGCTTCCGCCTCCTGATTGGCACGACCGAGGTCCCCTGGTCGCGGCATCGACGATGGAAAGTCTGCGAAGGCACGTCTACTCGGTAGGGGCAGCCTGTAGGAGGTCTTTGATGGTGGTTATGCCGTGGTGGATGGCCGTTTCGTTGGTGTTGCCGAAGCCGAAGACTAGGCCGGGTGGGCCGGGATGGGCGGGGGATCGGTAGCGGGATAGGGGTTGGAGGCCTACTGAGCGGTGGGCTGCGGCGGTGACCAGGGCGTTTTCGTCGGTGCCGTTGGGGAGGTAGGCGACGGCGTGGAAGCCGGCGGATAGGCCGGTGAGGTTGAGGGTGGGGGCGTGTTCGGCGATTGCGTCGACCAGGGCCGCGCGGCGGGAGGCGTAGATGGTGCGCATGCGGCGGAGGTGGCGGTCGAAGCGGCCTGACTCGATCAGGCGGGCCAGGGCCAGTTGGTCGAGGGTGGGTGAGCCTCGGTCGCTGCGGTGTTTCTCCTCGACGATGTAGGACACCAGGTGCCGCGGTGCCAGTGCCCAGCCGAGGCGGAGGGCGGGGGCCAGGGTCTTGCTGACTGATCCGATGGTGACGACGTGGTCCGGCGCGAGACCTTGGAGTGCGCCGACGGGTTGTTTGTCGTAGCGGAACTCGGAGTCGTAGTCGTCCTCGATGACCACTCCCCCGACTTGCTCGGCCCATCGCAGGAGGTCCACTCGGCGCTGCGGGGTCAGTACGACGCCGGTCGGCGTTTGATGCGCCGGCGTGACGATGACGGCGGTGGCGCCGGTTCGGGCCAGGTCGTCGACCACCAGGCCTTGGTTGTCGACGGCAACGAAGACCGGGGTGAGGCCGGCTCGGCGTACGAGTAATGGCATCTCGAGGTGGCCGGGGTCCTCGACGGCGACCGACGTGACGCCGGTTGCTCGTAGCGCGGCCAAGGTCAAAGCGGCGCCTTGGGTGAAGCCGCTGCAGATCACCAGGTCATCCGGTTGCGCGAACGCGCCTCGGACTCGTTGTAGATAAGAGGCGACGACTGTTCGCAAGGTGGGTGCGCCACGGCCGTCGCCGTATCCGAAGTCGCGGGCCGACGCCGTACGGGTGGCCTCGCCGCATGCCCAGAGCCAGTCGCGTGCGGGGAAGCTGTTGAGATCCGGCCGGCCAGGCACGAAGTCGATCGTCGGCTTCGCCGGTACGACGGTGTCGTGCGGCGCGACGGCGGACTGCAGAGGGCTGAAGGCGACCCGCGTCGCCGAGCCGGAGAAGGCGCGCAGGTATCCCTCGGACTCCAGCTGGTTATAGGTGGACTGCACCAGACCGCGCGAGACGCCCAGGTCGGCGGCGAGTTTCCGGGACGACGGGAGTCGCTCGCCCTTGGCCAGGCGGCCCTCCCGAATCGCGCCGCGGAGGGCGTTCTGCAGCTGCGAACCCAGCGTCTCGGAGCTCTCCCGATCCAGCCGGACCAGCACCTCCGGCGACAAACCGGACCACTCAACAGCCATGGAACTGGGCCTTACAGAGTGCCACCTACCACGCCTAGCGTTTCAGGCATGAACGCAGAGCTGGAGAACCTGTACGCCGTGGTGCGCGGCGCGACGCGGATACCGCTCGACTGGCAGACGGTCGTCGACGAGGTCGTTGAGGGTCTCGAAGGAGAACTCCCCACGGCCGAGGCGGTCCTGCGGGAGATACCGGCCGCGGCACGGAGCGGGTGCGAGCGAAGCCAACTTCTGCACGTCGAGCCGGACGGAAGCTTCTCGGTCGTCGCCCTCGTTTCGCGCCCCGGACAGGCGACCACCGTGCACGATCACACGACGTGGTGCGTGGTCGCGGTGGTCGCCGGGACCGAGCGCGAGGAGCGGTTCAGGCTCGACGACAGCGGTCGGCAGCTGGTGCTCACCGGCGTACGGATTGATCGGCCCGGCACGGTCAGCGGTTTCGCGCCGCCGGGCGACATCCACCGCGTAACGAACGACGGCGCGACCGTGGGCATCTCGTTGCACATCTACGGCACCGACCTCGGCCGGATCGGCAACAGCGTACGCCGTACCTACGACCTCCCGATTCTTCAACCACAGGAGCGTTTCTGATGACCACGCAAGCACAGCAGCAGACCGGCAAGATCATCTGGCACTTCATGATGTCGCTCGACGGATTCATCGCCGCGCCGGGACAGGACGCGCTCGGCTGGCTCGAAGGCGTCTCGATCCGGCCTGGGGTGGTCACCGAGTACGCCGGCCGGATCGGTGCCGTCCTTGGTGGCCGGAAGGGTTGGGACGCCTACCCCGACTCCAGTGCCCCGTACGGCGGGGCGATGGGCGGCCCGACCTTCATCCTCACCCACCACCCGGACGATGCGAAGGCTGATCAGGCCGAGTCCGGTCCCGGGGTGACGTTCCTCAACTGCGAGGTAGCTGAGGCGGCTCGAATCGCGCTGGAAGCCGCAGCTGGCAAGGACTTGGTGGTCTTTTCCGCAGACATCGGCCGGCAACTACTCAACCAAGGCCTGCTCGACGAGCTCCACCTCCACATCGCCCCGGTCCTGCTCGGCGACGGCACTCGCTTGTTCGACAACCCTGGCGGTGTCCCGGTCCAGCTCGAACGGCTTGCGGGCGACGATCTCCGCGCGAGCGTGGACGTGAGCTATCGCCCGGTTCGTACCAACTAAGCAAAGCCCGCGACCGATCGCGAATAGAAGGCGGCGCGGCCGGCGTTTGTCGGGTGGGTGGGAGCGACGACGGACGAGGTGCATGGGGAGGAACCCCGGGCGTGGAGGGAGGCGCCCGGGATCCTCGGCTTTCATAAGGGGTCAGCGGATCATGACGTGGGAGTCGTGGGGGCGGAGGTGGCGGGAGCTGCGGAGGTCTCGGAGGGAGAAGGTTCGTTGGAGCCAGCGGTCGCGGCCGTCGTAGCGGGGGGTGAAGCTGGTGCGGCCGTGGACCGAGACGCGGTTGTCGACGATGGCGAGGTCGCCCGGCTCCAGGTAGATGGTGTCGGCCGTGGCAGCCAAGGTCCGTTGGAGTTCGCGCATCGCCTCCACCGCGTCCGGGCCGAGCGGCTTCGTCGCGGCGAAGTCGACCAGCAAGTCCGGATCGTCCGGGGCGCCGCTGAGGATGCCATGGGGCTCGGTCAGTTCACCGGCGTCGCCGAAGGACGGCGGTGGCGCGGTGATGTAGATGGGCCGGAAGAGCGCCTCGACGCACTCCTTGCTCAGCTTGTCGAGCGCCTTGCGGATGCACGACACCCGCAGCCCGGCGACGCGTTCGTGGTCCGCGCGCAGGCAGAGCAGCAGCACGTAGTCGGGCCGGTGGGCGTGGAATGCGTTCTCGTTGTGGAAGGAGAGCATCACCGACCCCTCGTTGCCCTGGAACGCTTCGCTCCCCGGCACAGGTACGACGTCGTGCACGAGCGCGCCCGACTTCTCCGCCAGGAAGGCCGCCGGATCGCCGAGCCCACTCGCGATCAGGGTGAGCAACGCGGCCGGGACCGTGCCCTCCTTCTGCACCGAGCCGCTGTACGACGGTGTCTCCGGTACGGCGCTCTCATCCACCGGAAGGCCGCGAACCAAGAAGGCGCCACCCGGACCGGAGTCGCGGCGGAACTCCGCGAGCGCCTTCCGCAGTACGGCGGGGAGGTCGTGGTACCCGTCGCGGGCGGCGTTCAGCCAGGCTTCGGAGTTGACCCAGCCGTCGCCGTCGGACACGACCCGGCGAGCGACCTGCTCGGCGAGCTCGTGGTCGGCCGGGCCGAGGATCACCGGACCCGCGGCCCGGGCTTCGAATACTTGTTGCAACAGCGAGTTCATCGTGCACTCCTTAGGGAATCTTCGCTTGGGTGAAGCAGGTGGTGCGGATCAGTCGCCGTAACCACCCCACTCGACCAGCAACCGGTCCTGCTCGGCCTGGCTGACCGTGCCGAGCTCGGCGATCGAGGAAACGTCGGACGAGGTCATCTCCTGCAGCAGCTCGATGTAGCGGCGCAGGTGGTCCTCGGTCTCGGCGCGGCTGAACGCGTCCGGCCGCGAGTCGAGGTTCAGCTGGAACCCGTCCGCCCCCGGGAACACGCTGAGCCGCAGCGCGAAGTGGGTGTCGTCGCGGGCGTCGATGTGCACCAGCCGGACGCCGTTCACCGCCAGGTTCATCACGCCGGCGTCGATCGGGTAGTTGAAGAACACGACCGTGCTGTCGAACAGCGGCCCGAGCCCCGCGCCGGCAAGGATCTCGCTGGTGCCGAGCTGGTGATGGTCGGACAACGCGGTCTGCTCGTCCTGCAACCGCCCGAGGAAGTCCTCGACCCCATCCTCCGGCCGCACCCGAACGCGCACCGGGATGGTGTTCACGAACAACCCGACCATCTGCTCGATACCGCTGATCTCCGGCGGCCGGCCCGACACCGTCGTACCGAAGACCACGTCGTCGCGGCCGGTCAGTCTGGACAGCAACAATCCCCAGGCCGACTGAATGACGGTGTTGACCGTGACGCCCGTACGCCGAGCCAGCGCGGCAACCGCCTCGCCCAGAGCAGGACTCAGGTGCTCGGTCACCCGCTCCGGCAGAACCGCGTGACCTTCCGCGATACCCGGCGCGACCAGCGTCGGCTCGGTGAGCCCTTCCAGCGCCGCGTTCCAGGCCGTCCGGTCGGTCTCGAGATCCTGCTCGGCAAGCCATTCCAGGTAGTCCTGGTACGGCGCGACGCGGGGAAGCCCGGTTGCTTCGCCACCTTCGGCGTACGCCGCGAACAGTTCGCGCAGCAACACCGGGATAGACCAGCCGTCGAGCACCAGGTGGTGGTTCGTGAGCACGAGTCGGTGCAACGCCAGCCCGAGCCTGATCACCACGAACCGCAGCAACGGCGGCCGCTCCGGATCGAACTTGGTCAGCTGCTCGGCCTCCAGCAACCGCAGTACTTCGGCCTCCTGGCTGAGCTCGTCCAGCTCGCTCAGATCGACCTCTGTCCACGGCATGTCGAGCTGCGAATGCACCACCTGGAAGGGATTCCCGAGTGCATCGTGGGTGAAGCTGGTGCGCAGAGTCTCGTGCCTGGACAGCAAGGCGTCGGCGGAGCGATGCAGCGCCGGTACGTCGAGCGGTCCTTCCAGGTCCATCCAGATCCGGCCGGTGTAGAGGTCGATCCCCTCCCCCTCCAACAGGGAGTAGTAGAGGAAGCCTTCCTGCAAAGAGGTCACCGGCAGCAAGGACACCAGATCCGGGTTCTTTGCCTCTAGCAACGAGAGTCGTTCCTGGTCGATCGTCACCAGCGGGAAGTCCGACGGCGTGTGGCCCACAGCTTCCGCCCGCACCAGTTCAGCCAGCGCGTCCGACCAGAGCTGTGCGAGCTCGGAGATCTCAGCAGACGTCAGTACGCCGTCCGCCCAGATCCACTCGGCCCGCAACGAAGGTCCGTTCGGTCCGTCGAGCACCATCGCGTTCAGCTGGATCGCGTGCTGCAGCGGCATCCGCGGATCCGCACCCGGGATGACGCCGGCGCCACCCGGAACGAGCGACCAGTCGGTCGCCGCTGGCGACTCCACCCGGCCGAGGTAGTTCACGATGAGCTGCGCGCTGCCGCCGGCACCGCTCACCGCACCGCCGGCCCCGCCCGCCTCGGATCCTGTTGCTGTGCGCAACTGCTCCTTGACTGCTTTGAGCGTCGCGCCCGGATCGTCCGCTACCGCGGCCAGCCGGACTGGCTTGATCTCGGTGAACCAACCCACAGTGCGCGAGACATCAGCACCCGGTACGGCGTCGCGGCCGTGCCCTTCGAGGTCGATCAGCACGGATTCGTGCCCGCGCCACCGCTTCAGCGCCAGCGTGAGACCGGCCAGCAGAACGTCATTGATACCGCCATGGACAGCTTGCGGCACCTTCGTGATCAGCGGCTCGGTCGCCACAGCCGGAAGCACCAGCTCCAGGCGACCCGCGTCGGCAGCAACGTCAATCGGCTCCAGCGCCCGGCTTCCGAGCAACGGCTCATCCGCCGACTCGACCACGGTTGCTGCAGGCAACTGTCGGCTCCATGCGGCGAACGACGTACCGACCGGGTCGAGCGCTTCGCCGTTCCAGGCGGACAACAGGTCTGGGAGCAGGATGCGCCAGGAGACTCCGTCCACGGACAAGTGGTGGATCAGCACGAGCAGCCGACCGGATTCCGCAGGCCCGGCGTCGAACCACACCACCTGCAGCATCGTCCCGTCGTACGGCGCCAGTCGGTCGCGCGCCGCCTCGGCCGCGTGCACCTGGACGACGTCCAACTCCTCGGCACTCAACCCGGCGATATCTACCCGAGTCACACACGCAGCAGCGTCGACCGAACCAACCGCCCGCTGCTCCAACTTCCAAGCAGCGCCGTCCTTCCGTACTACGAACCGCAGCGTGTCGTGATGGTCCACCACCTTCTGCAGCGCGCCGCTCAACCGATCGAGACCAAGGTCCGCAGGGACCTGGACGAGAACCGACTGGTGGAACCCGGACCACGCATCCCCGGTCGCGGCGAGCGCCGCCTGAAGCGGCGTCAACCGCACCGGCCCCACCCAACCATGGCCGCCCGTGCCGAACCCGGCCGCTCCCCCGACCGCAGCTGCACCAGCGACCGCAGCATCGAGCGAGGCAACTGCAGCGAGCTTGGCGACGGTCTGGTGCCGGAACACGTCTCGCGGCGTGAAGGACAGTCCGGCCTTGCGTGCCCGGCTGACCAACTGGATCGACATGATGCTGTCGCCACCGAGCTCGAAGAACCCGTCGTCGAGCCCGACCTCGGCGATCCCCAGCACCTCGGCGAAGAGCCCTCGCAGCAGCTTCTCGGCCGGCTTCTGCTGCACGGTCTCGTCAACTGTCGTGACGGCCGCGAGCTTGGCCACGCTCTGGTGCCGGAACACGTCCCGCGGCGTGAAGATCAACCCCGCCTTGCGCGCCCGGCTCACCAACTGGATCGACATGATGCTGTCGCCACCCAGCTCGAAGAACCCGTCCTCCTGCCCGACCAACTCGACGCCCAGCACCTCGGCGTACAGGTCGGCCAGCGTCTGCTCGATCGAGTTGCTCAGTACCGAGCGCGATGCCACCGCCCGAGCAGCGGGCGCGGGTAGCGCAGCGCGATCCAGCTTGCCGTTAGGTGTCAGCGGCAACGAGTCGAGCCGCACGA
Source organism: Kribbella monticola (assembly GCF_003261635.1). GTDB lineage: Bacteria > Actinomycetota > Actinomycetes > Propionibacteriales > Kribbellaceae > Kribbella > Kribbella monticola. The sequence continues at coordinate 8,846 of NZ_QFXK01000088.1, forward strand.
TGCTGCTCGGCACCATGACCTCGGGCAGCGATTCGGCCAGATACGCCCGCAGATCGACCGTTTCGGTCGCGACGACGTAGCCGACCAGCCGCTTGTCGCGGACGATCACCACGGCCTGCTGCACAGAAGGGTGTGCGGACAGCGCGGTCTGGATCTCGCCAAGTTCCACCCGGGCGCCATTCAGCTTGACCTGGTCGTCGACGCGGCCGAGGATCTCCAGCCGGCCGTCGGTGGTCCAGCGCACCTGGTCGCCGGTGCGGTACAGCCGGCCCTCGGAGCGGAACGGATCCGGGATGAACCGCTCGGCCGTCAGCTCCGGCCGCCGCAAGTACCCGCGGGCTACCCCGGCACCACCGATGAACAGCTCACCCGGCGTCCCGGTCGGAACGACAGCCATCTCCTCGTCCAGCACATACAGCCGCACGTTGTCGTGCAGTCCCACCTGACCGGACACCGCGGCGATCGGCACCCGATGCAGCCCCTCGAGGCTCTCAGGGGTGACCCGCCACGCGGTCGAGTCGATCGCCGCCTCGGTCGGCCCGTACTGGTTGTAGAACTCCACCCAGTGGAGGCGTTCCAGCACCTGCCGAGCCAGCGACACCGGAAGCTCCTCGCCACCGGACAGCAGCACCCGCAACGAGCGGCACTCCTCCAGCCCGCCGTCGGCGAGCATCACCGCGAGCATCGACGGCACGAAGTACACCTGGGTGACCTGCTGCTCCTTGATGGTCTCCCGCAGGTACGCCGTGTCCAGGTGCCCGCCGGGCTTGGCGATCACCAGCCGGGCGCCCTGACTCAGCGGACCGAAGATCTCCCCGACTGAGACGTCGAACCCGGTCGGAATCTTGACCAGGACCGAGTCCTCGGGCGTGTAGCGGAAGTACGCGCGCTGCGTCCAGTGGAACCGGTTGACCGCACCGCGATGGGTCGCCAGGACTCCCTTCGGGCGGCCGGTCGAGCCGGAGGTGTAGATCAGGTAGGCGACGTCGTCCGGCCCGGCAACAGCCGGCAGATCGGCGGCCGACGCATCCGCCCAGTCATCGGAATCGATCAGTACTACGTGCGCGTCGGCGGCCGGCAGGTCAATCACGAGATCCGACCGGCTGATCACCAGCGAGGCCTCGGCGTCCTCCACCAGATAGGCCAACCGGCTCGCGGGGTAGTCCGGGTCGAGCGGCAGATACACGCCACCCGCCTTCAGGACCGCCAGCGCGGCGACGACCAAACTGGCGGATCGATCGACGTGGACACCGACCACCACATCCGGCCCGACCTCGAGCCCCCGCAAGTGATGCGCGAGCTTGTTCGCCTCAGCATTCAGCTCGGCGTACGTCAACGAGGTGCCGTGGTCGTGGACCGCAACAGCTGACGGAGTGCGAGCGGCCTGGCGTTCTACCAATTCGGAAATTGTCGACCAATCGATCTCCCGATCGGTCTCGTTGCGTCCGGCAACCAACAGCTCGCGCTCGTCGGGGCCGATCACGTCGAGCGCGCTGATCCGCTGGTCCGGCGCCTCCGCGACCTGCTCAAGCACCTGCCCGAAGCGCTTCACCAGTTGCGAAGCAGTCCCACGGTCGAACAGGTCCAGCGCGAACTCCAGGTGACCGGACAACCCGTCCGCGCCTTCGCGCAGAGCGAGCTGGAGGTCGAACTGGGCGATGCCCGAGTCCACCGGAGCGTGCGAGACCGTCAATCCGGGCAGCTCGACGGCCGCCGGGTCGTCGCTCTGGTACGGCATCATCACCTGGAACAGCGGGTGCCGCGCGGTCGACCGGACCGGGTTGACGATGTCGACCAGGCGGTCGAACGGCAGGTCCTGGTGCGCGTACGCCGACAGGTTGGTCTCCCGTACCCGGGCCAGCAGCTCCTCGAAAGTCGGGTCGCCGGAGGTGTCGGTTCGTAGTACGAGCGGGTTGACGAACATGCCGACGAGGTTGTCGAGCGACTCGTCGGTGCGGCCCGCGTTCGGCGTACCGATCGGCACGTCGGTGCCGGCGCCGAGTCGCGTGAGCAAAGTTGCGAAGGCGGCCTGCAGCAGCATGAACAGGCTGACGTGGTTGGCCTGCGCCAGCGCAGACAACTCGGCGTACAGATCAGGAGCGACGGCAACCGGTACGACGTCGCCGCGGTTGCTCGCGACGGCCGGGCGCGGGCGGTCGGTGGGCAGTTCCAGCTGGTCGGGCAGGCCGGCGAGCTGGTCGGTCCAGTAATCGATCTGCTGGCGGGCGCGGCTGTCCGGATCGTTCTCGTCGCCGAGCAGTTCCCGCTGCCACTGGGCGTAGTCGGCGTACTGCACCGGCAGCGGGGTCCAGGCCGGAGCAGCACCGGAGACCCGCGCCGCGTACGCCGTGGCGATGTCGCGAGCCATCGGCGTCGTCGACCAGCCGTCACACGCGATGTGGTGCAGCGTGATCAACAAAACGTGACGGTCGTCGGCCAAGGCGAACAGGGTCGTCCGCAGCGGAGTCTCGACACTCAGGTCGAAGGCATAGCCGGCGCCCTCGTCAAGACGGGCGCTGAGGTCGTCCTCGGAAATGTTTGCTACCGGCAACGAGATCGCGGCAGCACCCAGGATGACCTGATACGGAGTTCCGTTGTCGTCGGCAAAGATCGTCCGCAGCGTCTCGTGCCGCTCGACGACGTCGGCCAGCGCTGCCTGCAGCGCCTCGATGTCCAGGGCGCCGTCGAGCGTCACCGCGAACGCATTGTTGTACGTCGCCGACGGACCCTCGAAGCGGTTCATGAACCAGAGCCGGCGCTGCGCGAATGACAGCGGCACCTGCTCCGCGCGCTCGCTGACCCGGATCGGCGGCCGGGCCGCGGTCACCCCGTCGAGCTGCGTGGACAGACCGGCGACGGTCGGGTGCTCGAACAACTCCCGCACCGACAGCTCCACCCCGAGCGTGGCCCGGATCCGGCTCATCAGCCGGGTCGCCATCAGCGAGTTGCCGCCCAGCTCGAAGAAGCTGTCGTCGATACCGACGCGGACCAGCCCGAGCAGTTCGGCGTACAAGCCGCAGAGGATCTCCTGCTCGGGGGTTCGCGGGCCGCGGGACGTGGTGAGCGAGGAGAAGTCCGGCTCGGGCAGCGCCTTGCGGTCCAGCTTGCCGTTCGGCGAGACCGGCAGGTCGTCGACCTCGATCACCAGGCTCGGCACCATGTACTCCGGCAGCCGGGCGGCCAACGCGTCGCGGAGTGCGACCGGGTCGACGCTGCTCGCACCCACCACATAGGCGACCAGCCGCTGATCACCGGTGGACGACTTGTGCACGATCACGGCGGCCTTGGCCACCTCGGGCTGCTGCAGGAGTGCGGCTTCGATCTCACCGAGCTCGATCCGGAAGCCGCGGATCTTCACCTGGTCGTCGGCGCGGCCGAGATACTCCAGGACACCGTCGGCGTTCCAGCGCACGACGTCACCACTGCGGTACATGCGGCTGCCCGGGACGCCGTACGGGTTGGCCACGAACCGCTCGGCGGTCAGGCTCGGGCGGTTCAGGTAACCGCGAGCGAGTTGAACCCCGGCCAGATAGAGCTCTCCGACGAATCCTGGCGGCACCGGGACGAGGTTGTCGTCGAGCACGTAGACCTGGGTGTTCCAGACCGGCCGGCCGATCGGTACCGCACCGGCAGGCGTCTCGTCGCCAGGACGAAGCCGGTACTCCACCGAGCCCACGGTTGCCTCGGTCGGACCGTACTCGTTGACGATCGTGACGTCGGGGTGCGCCGCTCGCCACTCGGTCAGCGCGGAGCCCGGCAGGTTCTCACCACCGAGCAGCAGCGCGCCACTACCGAAGCGGTCGGCCGAAACGCCTTCCAGTAAAGCCATGTGACTCGGCGTCGCCTTCACGAAGGTCAGCGGCGCATCGACCCCGACCATCCCGTCGTCGAGCGAACCGAGCTGGACGCAGCCGCCGCGAACCAACGTGCCGAAGATCGACGTGACGGTCAGGTCGAAGGACACCGGCGTGTGCAACAACGCCTGCCCGTCGAGGCCGTCGTACCGCTCGGCTGAGTAGCGCAGGTACTGTCCGAGCGCACGATGCTCGACGACAACACCCTTCGGCCTCCCGGTCGACCCGGATGTATAGATCAGGTACGCCGGACTGCTCGGCGAGATCTCGACCGGGGGAATCGGTGCGGTCGGCTCGCCCGTCTCCAGTGCCTCGAGCAACAGAGTCGGTACGCCGGTGTCGGGCAGCTCGACCGACTCTTCGGTGACGATCAGTGCCGGCCGCGCATCTTCCAGCAGATAGGCGATCCGCTCCGCGGGATAGGCCAGATCGACCGGCAGGTACGCCGCCCCGGCCTTCACCACAGCCAGCAGCGTCACCAGCAGCTCGGGCTTACGCGACAGCGCGACCGCCACGAAGCGCTCAGGTCCAGCGCCGTGCTGCATCAGCACCCGCGCCATCCGATCGGCAGCGGCATCCAGCTCGGCATAACTCAGTCGTCGATCGCCCGAAACCACCGCGGGCTGACCCGGAACGCGAGCGACCTGCGCTGCGAACATCGTCGGCAGCGTGCTGGCCGTCTCACCGGCGTGCTGCCAGTACGACACGTCGATCGACGCCTCGGTCGGCCCGTACAGGTTGTGCAACGGCACCTCGGGCAACTGGAACCGGAAGTCCTCGGCGAGCTCTATCGACAGCGCCTCGCCCGAGCAGAACACCCGGCGCAGCCCTGTGCACGAAGCGGCTCCGGGGTCGGCCAGGAATGCGGTCAGCATCGAGGGCACGAAGTGCACCGTAGTGACGCCCTCGTCCTGGATCAGCTTCGCCAGGTACGCCGGATCGCGGTGCCCCTCCGGCTTCGCAATCACCAGGCAGGCGCCGACCTGCAGACCCCAGAAGAACTCCCAGACGGACACGTCGAACCCCATCGGCGTCTTCTGCAGCAGCCGATCCCCCGCCTCCAGGCGGTACTCGGCCTGCATCCACAGCAACCGGTTGACCACCCCGGCGTGCGGAACCAGCACACCCTTCGGCCGACCGGTCGAGCCGGAGGTGTAGATCACGTACGCCGGGTGCTCGGGCGTCAGCGCGATCGTCCGATCGGCGTCGGTCGGATCCGTCTCCGGCCGCGAGTCGACCAGGTCTTCGAGGTGGCTGTCGCTGAGCAGCAACCGCACGCCGGCGGGCATCGCGGCGGCAGCCGACTCGGTGGTGATGACGAACGCCGGCTCGGCGTCCTCGACGATGTAGGAGATCCGGTCCGCGGGGTAGCTCAGGTCGATCGGCAGATACGCGGCGCCGGTCTTCACCACGGCGTACATGGCGACCAGGAGGTCGATCGATCGCCGCAGCGCCAATCCGACGACTTTCTCGGGTCCGACGCCCTCGCTGATCAGGTGATGCGCGAGCTTGTTGGCTCGCCGGTTCAGTTGGGCGTAGGTCACCTCGGTGCCGTGGTAGCGCAAGGCGATCGCGGTCGGCGTACGGCGTACCTGGGCTTCGAAGAGGTCGGCGAGCGAGCCACCGTCCAGAGGTACGGCGGTCTGGTTCCAGTCGACGAGGACCTTGTGGCGCTCGTCGGCGGAGACCAGCTCGATCCGGCCGATCGGCAGCTCCGGCTCTGCGACGACGCGCTCGAGGAAACTGACGAAGCGGGTCTGGTAACTGTCCAGATCCTCGGCGTCGTACCGGTCGGCGCTGCCGTCGATGTCGATCCGGAGCCCGGCGCCGTCGTCGTACACGGCGATCGCCAGGTCGTCGATCGCGCCGTGGGACAGGTTGTGCAGCGTGGTCCGGTGGCCGCCGAACCGCAGGTCGTGGTTGAAGGCCATCACGTTGAGCATCGGGCCCGCGATCCCGCCACCGTCGGCGGGCAGGCCGAGGTCGTGCCGGATGTCCTCCTGGCGGTAACGCTGGTGCTTGAGGGCAGCGCGCAACGCTTCGGTGACGACCGGAACCAGCTCGGCCATGCTCTGCCGGGGCGACACGGGAACGCGAAGGGGGACGTGGTTCGACAGCATGCCCGGTGTCGCCAGCGACAGCGCGGTGGTGCGTGCCGTGACGGGCAGGGTGAGCACCAGATCCGTCAATCCGGTAACGCGGTGCAGGTACGCCGCTGTGACCGCGATCGTCCAGATCGACCAGTGCGTGCCGGCCTTGCGCGCCGCCTTCCGCAAGCGAGTCGTGTCGTCACCGGTCAAGGCACCCGAGCTGCGCAGCGGTACTTCGTTCGTCCGCTCGCGACCCGGCGTCCGCCAGCTCAGCCGGGCGGGGTCGGGTAGGTCGGCGAGCTGATCCATCCAATAGGTGCGGTCGGCAACGAATGCGTCGGAGCCGCGGTAGTTCTGCTCTTCCTCGATCAGCTGGGCGAGGGTGCCGAACGGTGACGGGCCGAACGGGCGGCCCGCCACCAGATCGTCGTACAGCGCGGCCAGCCGCTTCGCTACGACGCCACCTGAATAGCCGTCGAAGGTCACGTGGTGGCCGCGCTGGTACCAGATCGCCGAGTCGGCGGAGACGGTGAACAGCACCGTGGCGGTCAGCTCGCCGGTGGTCAGGTCGACCGGCTGCGCGAGATCGTGGCGCATCCAGGTGAACGCTGCCTCCCGCGGATCCGCCTCCTGGGTCAGGTCGACGGTCCGGACGATGTCGGCCGGCACCTCAGTGTGTAGTTCCTGGCTCAGGCCGTCCTCGTTGTGGACGGCTCGCACGCGGCAGGCCTCGGCCTCGTGCGCCAGTTGGCGCCAGGCCCGCTCGAAAAGCGCGGGATCCACGGCGCCGTGGATCTCCACGCACTCGCCGATGGTGTAGCGGTGCCCGGAACGGTCGAGCTGGTGGGCGTACCAGACGCTGGTTTGGGCAGCCGACAGCGGCAGACGGACGATCGAATTCTCAGCCATGGTCCTCATCGCACGATCGGTGCCGCCACTTCGGCAGAAGGGCGGGAGGTGACGGACAGGGTGGTGGTTCAGACAGGTTCAGACAGCCAGGTGGTCTCGGCAGGACGGGCGGCGTCGGTCAGACGCGGACGCTGGCGGGCCGCATGTCGGTCCACTGGGTGTTGATGAAATCGACACAGGCGGCACGGTCGGTGCGGTCCAGCGCGACCTGCCAGCCGGCCGGTACGGCGGCGAACTCGGGCCACAGCGAGTACTGGCCCTCGTCGTTGCGCAGCACCAGGTAAGTGGCGGTGTCGTCCTCGAACGGGTTGGTGCTCACGGGTGTGCTCCCTCGGTGGTGAAGGTACGGGCGATGAGATCGGTGACGAGCCCGGGCACCTCTTCGGTGTAGAAATGGCCGCCCGGCAGGGTTTCGGTGACGATTCCGGCGGTGGTGTGCTGCTCCCAGTGGCCTGCGTCGGCGGCGCCGAAGGTGTGGTCGCCGGAGCCGGCCAGTACGGTGATCGGGCAGCTGAGCCGGGTGCCGGGCTGGTAGCGGTAGCTCTCCATCAGCCGGAAGTCGGCCTGCAACATCGGCAACGCGAGCTCCCGCAGGTCCGGGTCCTCGAGCAGTTCGACGCCGGCTCCGCCGAGACTGCGGATGTAGGTCATCACCTGGTCCTCGGTGTCGAAGCTGATCCCGAGCCGGGTGGCCACCGCGGGCGCAGTACGGGCCGAGGCGAACAACCGAACCGGTCCGTTGCCGAGGGCATCCAATCGCCGAGCGGTCTCGAAGGCGACCGTCGCCCCCATGCTGTGGCCGAAGTACGCGGTCGGCCCTTGCAGGGTTGCGATCTCGGCTGCCACGCCGTCGACCAGGGCGGTGAAGTCGGTGAGGAGCGAGTCATGGAAGCGGTCCTGCCGGCCGGGGTACTGGACCGCGATCAGCTCGATGTCTTCGGGCAGCAGCGCCGCCCACTCGCGGTACGCGCTGGCCGCTCCGCCGGCGTGCGGGAAGCACACCAGCCGGAGCTTGGCCTGCGGCCGTGGGAGGTAGGTACGGAACCAGCTCACGCCGGTGCCCCGATCCGGGCGACGTCCGACGGCTCGAGAGCCGCCTCGACCGGCGGTACCGAGGTCGCGTCGGGCTGAAACGCCTCCGCCATCGCGACCGCGATCTTGCGCGGACCGGTGAACGGCTCGCGGGCGTGCGCCGACAACATGTTGTCCACCAGCAGGAGGTCACCCTGCTTCCAGTCGATCCGCGTCCACTCCTTGCGGTACGCCGCGCGCAAGTGGTCCATCACGTCGTCGGGGATCCGGCCGCCGTCGCCGTAGTACGTGTTGGTCGGCAGCTCGTCCTCGGTGAGGAACGCGAGCAGCCCTTCACGGATCGAGGCCGGGAGCGTGGTGTGGTGGAAGAAGGTGATGTGGTTGAACCAGACGTGATCGCCAGTCTCCGGGTGGATGCGGATCGGCTCGCGGACGGCCGTCGTACGGAGGCCGCCGTCGCCGATCCACTCGGTCTTCAGCCCGTTGCGGGCGCAGTGCGCCTCCACGTCGGACCGGCTCTCGGTGTCGAACACGTGCTGCCAGGCAACGCCGAAGTCCTCGTGGAAGTTGCGGACGACCATCCATTTGCGGCGCGCGAACTCCTCGCGGACGGCCGGATCGATGGCGTCGTACACGCGGCGGATGTCGGCCAGCGGGGTGGCACCCTCGGTCTCCGGCTCGATGTCGCAGTAGAAGTAGAGCAGCCGGGGCCACGCGGCCTGGTAGGAGTTCTCGTTGTGCAGGAAGATCTCCTCGGTCGGCGGGTAGTCGGTCGAGGTGTAGACGTTCCCCTTGATCGAGCGCCGGGGGGACGAGCGCTCGGCGTACTTCAGCGGTTCGCCGGACAGCGCGATGACGGCCTCCTCCATCCCGGCGACGCCCTCGACCTTGCAGTCGCGCAGCATCACCGCGCCGTGCGTGGTCAGCAGTTTGCGGATCTCGGCGCCGTCGGTGGTCAGCCGCTCGACGATGCCCGGGCCGTCCGGGGTACCGGTGATGAGGTACGGCAGCGTGCTCATTTGTCTTCTCTCCTTGGCTTCTAGGCAGACATGGCGACGAGGACGCGTCGCGCGCCGGTGAAGGGGCGGCGGCCGTGGCCGACCAGCAGGTTGTCGATCAGCAGCACGTCGCCGGTGTTCCAGTTGACGTCGACGGCCGAGTCGAGGCCGCGGTCGCGGATTTGGACCGCCCAGGCGTCGGGAATCGGCGTACCGTCGGCCAGCGTGACCGCCTGCGGCAGCTCCTCGGCCGGCATGATCTGAGCCAGCGCCTGCGCGGTCTCGTCACCGAGCCCGGCCGGGTGCCACTGGTCGGCCTGGTTGAACCAGACCTCTGTGTTCGTCACCGGATGCTTGATGGTTGCCGGACGCAACTGGATGATCCGCAGCCCACCGTCCTTGGTCCACTCCACGTCCGCGGCGGACTCGGCCAGGAACGCGGTCACCTCGTCGCGGTCGGAGGTCTCGAAGGTGTCCTGCCAGCTCTTGCCGAGGCCCATTCCCCCGTGCAGGTTCTGCAGGTAGCGGACGCCGTCGGCGAAGGCGTCGGTGATCTCGTCGTCCAGCGCCTCCAGCCAGCGCACGCCGTCGACCACCGGGGTGGCGCCACCGGTCTCCGCGGCCTGCTGACAGAAGAACATCAGCCTCGACGGGTACGAGTGCGCGTACGAGAGCTCGTTGTGCATCGAGATCGTGTACTCCGGCGGGTACTCCGTGGAGGTGTAGACGTTGTCACCGACCTTCGTGCGGGGTGAGTTGCCGTGCACGTAGGCCAGCCGGCCCGGGAGCAGCAGATCCATCACCGGGTCCAAGTGATCGGGGTCGACCCCGAATCCGCGGAACACCAGCGCCTTCTCCTCGACCAGCAGGTCGTCGAGATCGGTGCGGTCCCGCAGATAGTCGATCAGCCCGGCCGCGCTCGGCGCCACACCGGCCTCGGCGGGCGTGATCACCCGCGGCTCCCACTCCTGCACTGCGCTCATCTGTCCAGCCCTTCCCTCGGTCCGTCTCCTGGTCCCGTGTCCTGGTCCGACTCTCAACGGCGCGGCCATACTTTTTCGCTACTCGGTCAGGGAGCGCCGGGTACTACGGGGCGCGCATTCGCGGAGCGCGCTCGTCAGGGAGCGCCGCGTACTACGGGGCGCGCGTTCGTCGCGGAGCGCGCTCGTCAGGGAGCGCCGTGCAGCGCGGGGACGAGCGTGAGGTTGGCGTAGAGCCGCAGGCAGCCCGTGCTGCGTGGCTCGTTGGCGATCCGCGCCTCGAAATCGCGGTTGCCGGCCGGGATCTCTTCGACCGGATCCAGCTCGTCCTCGTGCCGAACCTCCAGCCGGTCCCCCGGCCGCAGGAAGCTGCGCAGGTAGGCCTCGCTCAAGACGTGATGCACGTGGGTCAAATAGGCCCGCCCGATGACAGCTTTTGTTGCTATGCGCAACGACATTCGCCGCCCGGTTGGCGCTGCGCCTGGGACGTAGAGCTCTAGGTCGTCCGGCACCTTCAAGCTGCCGCCGAATCGCTCCAGCCGCAGCTGATTGAACTGCTCCGCACCTCCCGGCCCCAGCCAGCCGATCGTTCCGCTGTCGGCGAGAAAGCCCCTCGCCTCCGCTTCGTCGCCTCCGGCGGCGGTGAACAGCGGACCGAGCTTCGCGAGCTCGGCCCGGTCGTCACTGCTCTCTGCCGGCTTCGCCTGGTTGAGGTGTTCTGCGGGGTTGCCCGTGAAGAAGAGCGTCTTGGTGAGGTTGCGCCACCAGGCGTCCTGAGTTTCCAACGGGAGTTGAGTGAGGAAGGCGAGCAGGCCGGTGATGAAGGATTCGCAGTCGACGTCACCGACGACGGCCATCACCGAGAGCGCCGGCGTACCGGGTCTTGCTGCCGGTGGGCGGCGGTCTTCCCAGCCCAGCCACTCGACCGGAGTCGCGGCGGGAAGGCCTCGTTTGGCACGGTCGCAGCGGCGTTGCGAGATCTTGCGCAGGATGAGCTGGCGCTCGAGCGGGCCGCCCGGCTCGCCACGCTTCGGCAGCGTCTTGGTGCTCATGCGAGCACTCCGGCCACGAGGTCACCGGCCCACTGCAGATGCGGCGCCTCCCGGTGCGGAGGGGTCGCCCAGACCTGGGGCACCTTGGAGCGGACGAGATTCGCCACCCGCTGTGCGGAGCGACCGCTCACATCGATCCGGTGTACGACGACGCCACGTGTCTCCAGCCAGTCGGTGGTCCGCTGGTACTGCTCACGCAGGATCGACAGTCGAGCCTCGCTCACCCCGCGTCCGCCGAGCCGCTGCGCCAACTCGGCTTCCTCGGCATCACCTTCGCCGCCCAACCGCCGTACGGCCTCGGCTGAGTGCACGTCCAGCAGTACGACGACGTCGGGCAGGTTGGCGCGGAAGCGACGGCGGAAGCGTTCGAGCAGCCGCTCCAGCGGGAGGTCGTGCAGCGACAGCACCTCGGCGCCGAGTGCCCGCAAGTCTGTCGGGCAACCGATGCCCTCGGCCCAGGCCTCAGCTGCGGCCAGTACGTCGGGGTCGATCGCGTGCTTCCAATCGCCTTGCGTTGGGGCGGTTGGCGGGCGCTGGATCGGGAGATGCGCGAGAGTGTCGACCAGGGGGTGGCCGGCGGTGACCAGCGACTCGGGCTGGTAGGCCTCGATCATGAAGTGCTCGACCGGCGCGTACGTCGACAGCTGCAGGTAGAGCGCCGCGGCCTTGAGCTGGGCATCGTCGAGCAGCTCCGCCGTGGTTGCCAGCGAGTGCAACTTGCGAGAGAGATGCCTGAACGGCGCACCTGGCGTCTCGTACGGCCGGAGCGCATGAACGACGGTCAGGTCGTGGTGCTCGTTGACGAGGCCGTCGTCCTGGAGCAACCGGCAAATCGTCGTACGGCCGGCCCCATCGATCCCCACGACCGCAACCCGCGTCGTAGATCGAGGCCGGCGCTGATTCACAGCAAGTGTCATGGGTCTGCCCTCCGCGGAGTCCGTCGGTTACCAGGCCCCGACAGTCCCAGCCCCACCCATACATTTCCCTTACTGTTGGTCAGCCAGGATCGGTGAACGAGACCGCTTTGCCGGTGGCTCGGGCATAGGCGATCTCCCTGCTCGTGGACTCGCCGACATATCCGCCGGGGTTCACCACCAGCACCCGGTCAGCCAGGTCGATCTTGCGCAGGTGAAGGACGCCCAGTGCGGTCCTCTGCTCGTCGCTGATCGCCTTTTCCGCTTCGCGATCCTCGGCGCTCCGGAAGACACCTGGCGCTACGACGATGGCGCCGGCGAGGGTCAGCTCACGGTTCACCGCGCGCATCTCGTCCTCGAACCGGACAGAGCCGCAGATGCAGACAATCTCAGGTCGATCGGGCACGGCTCGGTCCTCCGGTTCGAACGGGAGCCATCAGTGTGCACCAACATCCAGAACTCTGAGAAATCCTTTGTTCACAAGGGCTTTCGGGATCGGAAACTGTCGGTGGGGCCGTCTAGGGTTTGAGGTATGGAGCTCGAGGGGCTGCGGCCGGCGTACCTGATGAATGGCGAGGAAGCACTCGCCACTCTCGACGCGCTGCACGCCCAGATCGCCCTCCTGGACACCTACAGTCTGGAAGTGATGTCCCGCCTCGACGACACCGGCTACGCCAAGGAGATCGGCGCCCACGACACCGCGCGCCTACTCGCCACAAGACACCGCAAAAACCTCAGCACAGTACGACGAGACCTCGCTCTCGCACTCGCCCTCCCCAAGTATCCAACCGTATCGGCCGCCCTCCCCAACCCCCACGCCGTCGCTGCCCCGGCCCCAACCACCCAGCACGCCGAGGCAGCCACATCCGCCGCCCCAAACCTTCCCGAACCCGACGAACTCGGCCACTCCGGCGAGCCCGGCAGCTCCAGCGAGTCCAGCGAGACCAGCGGCTCCGGCGAGCCCGGCGAGCCAGGCGGCTCCAGCGAGTCCGGCGAGCCAGGCGAGACCAGCGAGCCCGGCGGCTCCAGCAAGTCCGGCGAGCCAGGCGAGACCAGCGGCTCCAGCGAGACCAGCGGCTCCGGCGAGTCCGGCGAGTCCGGCATGGCGAACGACAGCGGCAAGGCGGCCGACGCCGGCGTACGCGGTTTGTTGCCTGTGGTGTTGCACAAAGATCAGGCCCAGTCCATCGTCGCAGGACTCGAGGCGATTCCGTCGGCCGCGATGGTTCCGGTCGAGGACCTCCGCGTCGCCGAGCAGCAGCTGGTCGAGGCAGCCCGCCACCTCACACCGCGCGAACTCACCGTATTGGCCAAGCAGGCGCGCGACGTCCTCGACACCGACGGCCCCGAACCGGCCGAGGACGCCGCCGCCCGACGAGAAGCGTTCTGGCTGAAGAACGCCAACCAGGGCGTGAAGTTCGGCGGCTACCTCTCCAGCGAACGCGCCGCCCTCCTCCGAACCCTCATCGAGCCCGCCGCCAAGCCCCGCAAAACCGCCGACGGCGAACCAGACCCACGCTCCAGAGAGAAGCGCCAGGCCGACCGCTTCACCGACATCCTCCACCTAGCCGCCGGTACAGGCGACCTCCCCACCAACGGCGGAGTAAAGCCCCACATCACCGTCACCATGGACCTATCAGATCTCGTTGCTGAGGGCAAAGACGCCACCGGCGACCTCCTCTTCGGCGAATCCCTCTCAGCCGGCGCCGTACGCCGACTGGCCTGCGACGCCGAAATCATCCCCATCGTCCTCGGCACCGACTCCCAACCACTCGATGTCGGCCGAGCGAAACGCCTGATCACCCCCGCCATGCGCAAGGCCCTCAACCTGCGCGACAAAGGCTGCGTAGTCTGCGGCGCCGCCCCCATCTACTGCGACGCCCACCACATCATCTCCTGGCTGAACGGCGGCCCCACCTCCATCGACAACCTCGCCCTCTTCTGCCGCGCCCACCACATCGAGGCTGACAAAGGCCACTACCTCATCACCATCACCAACGGCAAAGTCCACCTATCCCGCCCCACCTGGGCCGACCCACCCCCACAACCCCCAACGACCCCGCTCCCCTTCCGCCCTCGCACACCCACCACCACCCACCCCCGCACGCCCACCTCCAGCCATCCCCGCACGCCCACTCGTACCCATCCCCGCACGCCCACTCCCAGCCACCCCCGCACGCCCACTCCCACCCATCCCCGCACGCCCACTCCCAGCCACCCCCGCACGCCCACTCCCACCCATCCCC
>NZ_QFXK01000089.1 GCF_003261635.1 Kribbella monticola
CCGGGGGCAACGGGGGGCGGGGGGATGGCTACGTTGAGTAGTAGGTCCGTCTGGCAGACGGGGCAGCGCAGGTTGGCGGTCATCCGGCGTCCTCCTCGGGTGTCTCGTTCACTATCGAAGCTGGAACGAGATGCCGCCTGAGTACGTCTACTCAATTCGTCGCGTAGGCTGCTGCGGGTCTGCCGGTCGTCCAGACCGGCGTGACGACCACGGGGAGCAAGATGAAGACTGGACACATCGAGCTCGCGAGAGCTCAGCAGGAAAGATGGCAGACCGCCTACGAGGGCAATCCACGGTTGCTCGGCGCGGAGCCTTCGGCGGCCGCGCGGTGGACCGTCCGGCTGTTCGAGGCCGCCGGGATCGACGATGTGCTCGAGCTCGGCGCGGGCCAGGGCCGGGACGCGCTTTACCTTGCCAGGCAGGGATTCAGCGTGCATGCCACCGACTTCAGCGAGGCCGCGCTGAACCAGTTGCGGCTCGACGCGCAGCGTGAAGGGCTGGACGACCGGGTCACCGCCGCCCTGCACGACGTCCGCGATCCGCTGCCACCGGCCGACGCGACGGTCAACGCCGTCTATGCGAACGTCCTGCTGAACATGGCCTTCTCGCGGTCCGAACTACGCTCGCTGGTCAACGAGATCCACCGTGTACTGCGGCCAGGCGGGCTGTTCGTCTACACCGTGTGGTCCACGGCCGATCCGTGCTTCGGCCACTGCACCGACATCGGCGACGGGCTGGCCGCGAGGAACGGATTCGCCGGCCGGTTCTTCGACCTCGACCTGATCCACGAGCTGGCCGAGCGGTGGGAGCTCGGCGGCGTCGACCCGTACGAGGAAGGACCCGAACCGCGCCGGCTCTGGCGGGTCACCCAGGCGAAACCGGCCCCGAAGAGCTGAAGTCCGCTTCCACTCCGGCGCGTCAGGTTGCGGTGTGGTCACCAAAGCGAAAAGTTGCATTGACGAACCCGATGGGTTCCGACAGGCTCGGTCCGCGTCTCACCTTCGACCATCGGAGCAAAGCAATGCAGTGGTACACAGATGTCCTCAAGAAGTACATCCAGTTCAGCGGTCGCGCGCGGCGCAAGGAATTCTGGATGTTCGCCCTGTTCAACGCGATCATCTCGATCGTGCTCAGCATCATCGACAACGCGGCCGGTCTGACCAACAGCACCGGCAACGGAGTACTCGGCAGCATCTACAGCCTCGCCGTCCTGCTCCCGTCGCTGGCCGTCGCGGCCCGCCGCCTGCACGACACCAACCGGTCGGCCTTGTGGCTGCTGCTGATCTTCGCGATCGTGATCGGCTGGATCGTGCTGCTCGTCTTCTACATCCAGGAAGGCAACGCCGGCGACAACAAGTACGGCCCGGACCCGAAGGCCGCTGAGCGCTTCGGTACAGCCGGTTCGCCGAACGCGGAACCGGGTTACCCGACCGTCTGATCGGCACCACTCCGTACTACGGTCCCGCGACCCCCGTTCAGCACGGGGTTCGCGGGACCGAGTCGTTAGGGCGGTCGCGACGAACGGGTGTCGTCAGTTCGCCTGGCTGACGCTGGACATGTTGAAGTCGGGGACGAGCAGTGGCGGGGTCGCCGTACGGGAGAACTCGTCGCCCCATTCGCGGGAGAACGAGGGGACGGTCGCGCCGGCCGCGGTGAAGCGGGCGAGCAGGTCGACCGGGCTCTCGTTGAAACGGAAGTTGTTGACGGCGCCGGTCACCTCGCCGTTCTCGACCAGGTAGACGCCGTCGCGGGTCAGGCCCGTGAGCAGTAGAGTCTGCGGATCGACGACCCGGATGTACCACAAACAGGTCAGCAACAGGCCGTGATCCAGCCCGGCCACCAGGTCGTCCACCGATCCGGTCGCGCCTTCCACAGCAAGGGCGTAGTTGGCGATCGGCGGAGTCACAGCCGGAGCGCCGGTCAACGCAGCCGTGAACCTGCTCTGCATCAGGTTCTCCAACTTGCCGCCACGGATCCAGTCCGTCGCGGTCAGCGTGAGACCGTTGTCGAACACGCTCTCGGAGCCCGCCGACGATCGCACGATGACGAACGGGAACGTCTCCAGCCCCGGCAGCAGCGGGTCCGACCAGAACCTGACCGGGTGCGGCGACAACACCTCGCCGACCCGGGAACCACCGGTGGGCTTGGCGAAAACGCTGCGGCCCTCATGGGCGTCGCGGCCGTCGAGCCTGGTGTACATGTGCGTCATCAGATCCGCGACAGCGGCAGGCGGCAGAATCGTCTGGTGCCGGCCGGCCTCCATCGACACCGTGCGCGTGGCCCAGCTCAGCCGGCGGGTCAATTCCGCATCGATCGCGAGCGGATCGATGTCGCTGAAGTCGTGCGTCGCCGCTCCGACCCAGGCCGACTGGCTCAGGTCGCTCGACTTGCCGTTCGCAGTGACGTAACCCCGCGGAAGGGCCTGGCGAAGTCGCAGGCCCGCCGACGTACCGACGTACAGGGTGATGACCTCGTGGTCGGCGAAGCCGTAGAGCCAGCGGTTCTCGCTGCCGGCCTTCTTGAGGGCTTCGCCGAGTGCGGGGGCGAAGTTCGCGTAGACGCTGACGTCGGTCTCGTCCGGCTCCTCGTCCCAGCCTGGTCCGACGGTACCGTCCACCAGTGGGCGGGCGTCCTCGGCGGGGCCGGACTCGCGAGCCGCGGCGACCGCGGCCGAGACGAGTTCGCGCAGCGAGGTGTCCGTCACGGACGAGCGCCCGACCACGCCGGCCGCAGTGCCCTCGCCGGCGCCGACGGTCGCGATCACCGTCACGCTCGAGCCGCGCATCGCGCCGTTGGTGGTGAGGGTGTTGTTGGCCCAGCGCAGGTTCGCGCTGGAGGTCTCGGCGACCAGGACGACACAGCCCTGGGCACCCTCGGCAGCGGCGAGTTCGAGCGCGCGCTCGATCGTGTCCTGCGGCGTCAGCTGAATGGCGGTCGTCACCGGCCGGCCTCCTGCGTGGTGTTGAGGATGCGGACATCGCGGAACAAGGCGGACGGGCAACCGTGGCTGACGGCCCCACTCTGCGGCGGCTGCGCTTTGCCGCAGTTGAGCGCGCCACCCAGTACGTAGGTCTGCGGGCCGCCGACGGCTTCCATCGAGCCCCAGAAGTCGGTGGTCGTGGCCTGGTACGCGACGTCGCGCAGTTGCCCGTCGAGCTTGCCGTTGGTGATCTTGTAGAACCGCTGTCCGGTGAACTGGAAGTTGTAGCGCTGCATGTCGATCGACCAGGACTTGTCGCCGACGATGTAGATGCCGTTCTGCACCCGGCTGATCAGTTCCTCGGTGGAGGGGCCGTCGGCCGCGGGCTGCAGGGAGACGTTGGCCATCCGCTGGATCGGCACGTGGCCGGCCGAATCGGCGTACGCGCACCCGTTCGAACGGCTGGTGCCTAGCACGTCCTTGTTCACCTGAGCCATCCGGCGATCCAGTTGATAGCCGACCAGTACGCCGTCCTTCACCAGATCCCATTGCTGTCCGGCGACGCCCTCGTCGTCGTACCCGACCGTCGAGAGCCCGTGCTCGGCCGTCCGGTCGCCGGTGACGTGCATGATCGGCGAGCCGTACTCGAGCGTGCCGAGCTTGTCGAGGGTGGCGAAGCTGGTCCCTGCGTAGTTCGCCTCGTACCCGAGGGCGCGGTCCAGTTCGGTCGCGTGGCCGATCGACTCGTGGATGGTCAGCCAGAGGTTCGAGGGGTCGACGACCACGTCGTACTGACCGGCCTCGACACTCGGTGCGGCCATCTTCTCCGCGAGCCAGCCGGGCAGCTGGGCCAGCTCCTCGTCCCAGTTCCAGCCGGTGCCGGTCAGATACTCCCAACCGCGTCCGGCCGGTGGCGCGAGGGTCCGCATCGAATCGAACCGGCCGGTCTCCGGATCGATCGCGGTCGCGACCAGCTGCGGGCCGACCCGGATCCGTTGCTGCGTCGTCGACGTACCTTCGGAGTTCGCGTAGAACTTGCACTCGTTGACCGAGGCCACGTGGACGGTGACGTGCGCGACGCCGTCGGCGTGCAGCAGGCGGTCGCTGTAATCGGTGAGCAGGGCAACCTTCTCCGCCCGCGGCAACGTGAACGGGTCGATCTCGTAGCTCGACACCCAGCTGACGTCGTCGTAGATCGGCTCGTCGGCGAGCTCGATCGGCTCGGTGTTGATCGGCCGGGAGACCTGCGCGAGGTTCACCGCCTGTTCGGCGATCCGGACTGCCTCGTCGGTGCTGAGCGCGACCCCGGCGGCGAAGCCCCAGGTGCCGTCGTGGATCACCCGGACGGCGAGGCCGAGATCCTCGTCGTCGTGGGCGCTCTCGAGAACGCTGTCACGCAACGAGATCGACTCGGACCGGATCCGCTCCAGCCGGAATTCGGCGTACGTCGCGCCGAGGTCCTTGGCGCGCTGCAGGGCCGCGTCGGCCAGCTCGTGTCGGGGGAGGGCGAGGAAAGACGCATCGACATCAGGCACGAGTCCGACCCTAGGCCATCGCCAGTACCACGGCCGCGCGGTCCCGGTACTGCGGGTTCGGGCCGTCGGGGTGACGGGTTCGGGCCGCCAGCAGTGACGGGTTTCGGGTGCTGGTCGGTTAGCGTCGGCTGCGTGCTGCTGCCTGATCGATCCGTGCCTGGGGCGGACCTGCCGGTTCGCGCTGTCCTTCCTGCCACGGTCGAGGCGGTTCGATCTCACGGTACGGCGGTGTTGGTCGCGCCTCCTGGATCCGGCAAGACCTCGCTGCTGCCGCTCGCCCTCGCCGATGCGCTGGACGGCACCGTCATCGTCGCCGAGCCGCGGCGAATGGCGACGCGCGCCGCCGCGACCCGGCTCGCGACATTGGCCGGCGAGCCTCTGGGACGGCGAATCGGCTACGCGATGCGCGGCGAACGCAGTGGCGGCAAGGGCCTCCGCGTCGAGGTGGTGACGACAGGGCTTCTCGTACGGCGGTTGCAGCAGAACCCCGAACTTCCAGGCGTCGCCGCCGTCGTGATCGACGAGTGTCACGAGCGACACCTCGACGCCGATCTGCTCCTGGCGTTCTGCGTCGACGTCCGGGCGAACCTCCGAGAGGACCTCGCCATCGTCGCCACCTCGGCCACAGCGGACACGGTCACCTTGAGTCGGGCGTTGGCCAGCGCGAGTCCGGCACCTGTGATCACCGCGTCTGCCGCGTTGTTCGACGTCGCGATCGAGTGGGCGCCGCCGCCTGTTCCGGTGCCGTTGCTTCCTGGTGGGCGCGTCGATCCGCGGCTGCTCGATCACGTCGCCGCGGTGGTGCGACGCGCGCTGGCCGAGAACGAGGGCGATGTGCTCGTGTTCGTTCCGGGGGAGGCGGAGATCACCGGGGTGGCTCGCCGGTTGGCCGGCGAGAACGTGCTGCCGTTGTTCGGGCGGCAGTCGCGAGCCGAGCAGGACCGGGCGCTGGCGCCGGGCGCGACCCGGCGGATCGTGGTGACGACCTCGGTCGCGGAAAGCTCGCTGACCGTGCCAGGGGTGCGGGTCGTGGTCGACTCGGGGCTTGCTCGGGAGCCGCGGACCGATCAATCGCGTGGACTCGGCGCGCTGGTGACTTGCCGGGTGTCGAAGTCGTCCGCGGATCAGCGGGCCGGGCGTGCTGGGCGGGAGGCGCCCGGTCGGGTCTACCGCTGTTGGTCCGCTACCGATCACGCGCATTTGGACGACCACGCGGCGCCGGAGATCGCTACCGCGGATCTGGCGGCCTTCGCGCTCGATCTGGCCGCGTGGGGCGCGCCGGGTGGCGAAGGTCTGGCGTTGCTCGAAGCGCCGCCGGTGGTAGCGATGACGGCGGCGACCGAGTTGCTGCGCCGGCTGGATGCGATCGAGGACGGTGGCCGGATCACCGCACGCGGGCGGCGGATGGCGGCGGTCGGCGCACATCCGAGGCTGGCTCGGGCGCTGCTGGACGGTACGGCGTGGGTTGGTGCCGAGCGGGCTCGGGAGATCGTGGCGATGCTGTCGGACGATGCCGGGCGGGATTTCGGCGACGACCTGCCGGCGCGGTGGCGGGCGCTGCGACGAGGGCAGGACCGTGCGGCGACTGCGCGTTGGCGTGACGAGACGAAGCGGCTCGCCCGGGGATCCGACGAGCCTCAAGCGGCTGGTGGCCAGCTGTCGCCTGGCGGGGCCGCGGGCGGTGGGTTGCGGCCCACGGGCGGAGCTGTGGGCGGTGAGACGCGGCCGACCGGCGGGGCTGCGGGCGGTGGGTTGCGGCCCACGGGCGGAGCTGTGGGCGGTGAGACGCGGCCGACCGGCGGGGCTGCGGGCGGTGGGTCGTGGGCGACCGGCGGGGCTGTGGGTGGTGGCCAGCGGCCGGCGGGCGGCGTACCGGATGATCTTGCGGCGGGGATCGTGGTGGGGCTGGCGTATCCGGATCGGATCGCGCGGGCTCGTGGGGTGGACTCCACGACGTACCAGATGTCCGGTGGGACCGGGGCCGCCCTCGATCCGCAGTCGCCGTTGCGTACCACGCCGTGGCTGGCGATTGCCGTGGCGGATCGGGCTCCTGGGCGCGCCGACGCCAGGATCCGTTCCGCTGCGCCGATCGACGAGGCGACAGCGCGGGAGGTCGCCGGCGAACTCGTCTCCGTCTCCGACCAGATTCGCTGGGACGACGGCCGGGTGGTGACCCGGCGGGTGGAGTCGCTCGGCGCGATCGTGCTCAACGACGTACCGCTGTCCAAGCCCGACCCGTTGCTCGTGCAAGCCGCCGTACGTGATGGTCTCCGGCGCAGCGGTCTCGCCGTACTGCGATGGTCAGATGCCGCGGTCTCGCTGCGCGAGCGCCTCGCCTTCTGTCATGCGCACCTCGGTGATCCCTGGCCCGCGGTCGACGACGCGGCATTGCTCGCGACGTTGGACGACTGGCTTGGTCCGGAGCTTGCCTCGGTACGCCGATCGCGCGACCTCACGAACATCGATGTGGCGTCCGCCTTGCGACGGCTGCTGCCCTGGCCGGCTGCGACCCGCTTCGGTGAACTCGCACCGGAGCGACTCGCGGTGCCGTCAGGGTCGCAGGTGCGGCTCGCGTACGACGGTGCTGAGCCGCCCGTGCTTGCGGTGAAGCTGCAGGAGGTGTTCGGGTGGACCAAGACGCCGGTGGTCGCCGATGGGCGGGTGCCTGTCGTGTTGCATCTGCTGTCGCCGGCGAGACGTCCAGTCGCGATCACCAGCGATCTCGCGTCGTTCTGGGTGCAGGGCTATCCACAGGTCCGCGCTGACTTGCGAGCCCGGTACCCGCGGCATCCCTGGCCTGAGGACCCGCTGTCCGCGGTACCGACGAAGCGCGTCAAACCTCGGCAGTGAAGTCCTGGAACCGACTGTTGGCCTGCGGTGTAGAGACAGACAGAGGACAGGAGGCGGAATCAGCGAGACCGACGAACGGGCGATCCTGGCTCGGGTGCGGGGTGGCGACGCCACCGCGTACGCGGAGCTGGTGCTGCGGCATGCGCCGGTGGCCAAGCGGACGGCCGTGTTCCTTGGTGCGGGGTCGGAGGCCGACGACGTCGTGCAGGAGTCGTTCGTCAAGGCGTACCGCGCGCTCGGCGGCTTCCGCGAGGACGCGGCGTTCAAACCGTGGTTGCTGCGCATCGTCGCGAACGAGACGCGCAACCTGCAGCGGTCACGGAATCGCAGGGCGCGCCGCGAGGAGTTGGCGGCGCTACCGGAGAGCGTGCTCGATCCTGCCGAGGAGGCGGCCGTCACTGAGCGCCGACGCGAGCTGCTGGCCGCAGTACGGGCGCTGCCTGAGCACTATCGGCAGGTGGTGATCTGTCGGTACTTGCTGGAGCTGGATGAGCAGGAGACGGCGACAGTACTCGGTTGGGCGCGTGGCACGGTCAAGTCGCGACTGCACCGAGCACTGGGACGACTGCGGACACAACTACCCGACAAGGAGGTACAGCGATGAGCGACGACCTCGCCAGCGAACTCCGCGCGCTCGGGCGCTCCGCTGTCGTACCTCCGGTCGCGGAGGGCCTCGTCACCGCAGTACTAGAGGCTGTTGCCGATGAGCCCGTACGCCGGTCGCTCGCGGATCGCCTTCGGAGCCGGTGGCGTGCCCTGCTGGCGCTACTGGCCGTGCTGGTTGGGGGAGCCGTCGTGATCTCGCCCGTCCGCGCAACGGTCGCCGAGTGGCTCAACATCGGCGGGGTCGAAGCACGGCCCGTCGGACAAAGTCCCAGTACGACGCCGACAGTGCCGCCCGTCTCGGGACAACTGGGGCTGCAGGAGGCTGAGCGGGTTGCTGGGTTCGCGCCGGTGGTTCCTCGGGCGTTGGGGGCGCCTGCGCGGATCGCGGCCTCGCCAGGGTTCGTGGCGATGAGTTGGACGACGGGGGAGCGGCTCGAGCAGTTCGAGGCCGAGCCGTCGCCGCGGTACATCAAGAAGTACTACATGGAGCTAGAGGTCGTGGGCTCCGTCAACGGGTTCTGGTTCAAGGCGCCGTACCAGTTGGTGCTCGTCGACAAGACTGGCAAGGAGAAGATGATCAGGGCGGCAGGACCGACCCTGGTCTGGGTCCACGAGGGCCGCACCTACCGCCTGGAAGGCGTTGAAAACAAGGAGCGAGCGACCGAGATAGCGCTCTCTGCCGTTCCTTGATGGATCAGAAGTCGATGCGCAGGACCGCACGACGGTTGCCTGGGCGGCTGACCTCGGCGAAACCGGCATCGGTGAACATCGCGAGGGTGCCGACAGGCCCGCCGTCGACGAGATCCGGATACCCCTCCACAGCGCGGGCGCCCCGGTCCCGGGCGAACTCGGCGGCGGCGCGGGCGAGGGCACGACTGATTCCCCGGCGCCGATAGCCGGCCCGGGTGACGAAGCAAGTCACCGCCCAGACGGTCGCGTCGGTCTTGTCCTCGTTGCGGCCGAGCCACGGGACGCGGTAATCGCGCAGCAGCCTCGGGTGGTCGGCGCGCGGCGCGACGGCGCACCAACCGACCGGCTCGCCAGCGAGATACGCCACCAGGCCGGTCGTCGCACGTGCCTGCTGGTTGCCGCAGGCAGTCTGGTCGCGGAGCCGGGCGGCCAGTTCCTCGGCCCCTTCGGACGCCCAGGATTCCTTGGGCAGCATCCGGAACCGCTGACACCAGCACCGCGCCGTCTCGCCTGCCACGCCGAAGACCGCCTGCAGATCCTCCCAGGCCGCCTCGTTGGCCGGAACGATCTCGAGCTGTTCTGCGGTGACAGGTTCTCGCGAGCCGGTAGGACGGGAGACGGGCACTCGCTTCACTGGTCGCTTCTGCTGCCGGGGCAGCGGATCGAAGGTGAGCAGGATATCCACCGCATCGCCTGCGTCCAGCCCAGCTGGTTTGCGCACAGCGTCCTTCAGCGGGAGCAGATACTGACCGTCCTTCTGCGTCAGCACCGTCTTCCACTCGCTGCTGCCGAGCTGAGCGCGGATCGGAAGCGTTCCCCACCCGTAACCGGCACCCGAGGCAGCTGTCCTCAGTGCGGCGCTCTGCTGCTCGGGCACGGGAACGAAGTAGTACGGCGCTGGGCCGCGCCACTCGATGATCTCGCCGTTGAACTCCTGCTCCATGTCCCGATGCTAAGCGCCATTCCAGACGGTTCGGTTCCGGATTCAGTGCCGGAACCTTTTTGGTGCCGGCGGTGTATCTGAGGTGCATCGTTGGCTCGGCCGGAGGAGAACTGCCATGAACCGTTGGGTACGCCGTACGTGTGCGCTGTTGTTCGCAGGGTTGATCAGCGTCGCCGGGGTGGCGGTGCCGGCTTCCGCCGGTGGGCCGACCAGTGTGATGCTCAGCGCTCCACCCAAAGTCGTTGCCGTCGGCTACGACGATGTCCGGTACGGCCAGCTGCAAAGGCTGACCGAGGTCGAACTCACCGGTCCGAAGGAAGCCGGCGGCCACGCGCAAGGTCGCTTCGTCCGCGCGCTCTGGCTGATCCATGACATGTCGGCCTGGCGGTACGACCTGATCTATCCCAACGCGCCCGGTGGACCGTGGATCGCGACGTACGAGAATCCGAACGGTGGGCCCTCGCTGCCGGCTGAGCCGGTCTGGCACCGCAGCAGTGACTCCGTGGCGCTGACCAAGGTGCTCGTCTCCCTCGGCCTCGTGAACGGCGAGTTCTTCGGCGGCCCGACCGGTCCGCCGGATACTGCCGAACCGGCCGCGCTGCCCGAGCCCAGCACCCCGGTCACCACGCCACTTCCCGAGCCGGCTGCGCAGACCGTCGAGACTCACCAGGGAGCGCTCTCCGGCTGGCGCTGGGTGATCCCAGGCATCGTCCTCGGTGGGCTCGCCACCTACGTCGTACTGCGCCGGCTTCCGCGCCGTCGCCCCTGGGAACTGACCGACGTGGAGTGACCACGGGGGCCCGTCACGCACGGTGTCCGGCAATCTCCAGTACGTAGATGGACATTCTCACGATTCAAGACCGGGACCGGATGGTGGGAGACTCTGGCCTACCGTTTCTCGGCTGGGTTCCGTCCATCGTTGTCAGGAGTGCGTGTGGGTTCCGAGGTCGTTTCGGCCGTCTCCCCGACCCGGCAGGCGTTTCGCCGGGTCCGCCGGGATCGCAGCGCCCGGCTCGGCGCCGTACTGGTGGTCGTCCTGGTACTGATCGCGATCGCGGCGCCGTTGCTGGCGAAGCTCGAGGGGCAGGACCCGTACACGTACAACATCGGTCTGCTCGATCCGCTCCGCGGCAACGCGCCGCGGGGAGCCGTCGGCGGGCTCAGCGGCGACCACTGGTTCGGGATCGAGCCGCTGACCGGCCGGGACCTGTTCGCGATCGCGGTGCTCGGGCTGCGGACGTCGCTGTTCATCGCGATCGTGGTCACCCTCGTCACCACGGTGGTCGGCACGCTCGTCGGGATCAGCGCGGCGTACTTCGGCGGCTGGTACGACGCGGTCGTCTCGCGGCTGCTCGACTTCCTCTTCGGCTTCCCGTCGCTGCTGTTCATGATTGCCCTGGGCATCATTGTCCCGGCCGGGTTCCCGCGCTGGCTGCTGCTGATCATCGTGCTCAGCGTGTTCGGCTGGGCCGGGCTGGCAAGGCTGATCCGTAACCAGGCCAGGTCCCTGGTCGAGCGCGAGTTCGTCGAGGCGGCCCGGTCGTCGGGGTCCAGCGGCTGGCACATCGTCACCCGCGAACTGCTGCCCAACCTGCTCGGGCCGGTGCTGGTGATCGCCACGATGGCGGTGCCGGGAATCATCGGCGCGGAGGCGGGGTTGTCCTTCCTCGGGGTCGGCGTACCACCACCGACACCGAGTCTGGGCCGGTCGATCTCGGACTCGATCGTGTGGGTGTACACCGGCGCCGACCCGTGGTTCCTGGCGTTCCCGGGGGCGATGTTGTTCCTCGCCGTGCTCGGGTTCACCTTGCTCGGCGACGGTGTTCGCGACGCGTTCGACGTACGGCTGCGGAGGACTCACTGATGCCGGACCTGGTGTGGTTCGTGATCCGGCGGCTGCTCGCGACCGTGCTGGTGATGCTCGCGCTGAGCCTGGCCGTCTATCTGATCTTCTACGCGCTCCCGGCCGACCCGGCCCGCCTCGGCTGCGGCAAGCCCTGTACGCCGGACCGCCTCGAGCAGGCCCGGCACTTCATGCAGCTCGACCAGAGCACCATGCAGCAGTACCTGCAGTTCCTCAAGGGAATCGTGGCCGGCCGGACCTTCGGTGAGGGCGCCGCGGCCGTGCAGTGCAACGCGCCGTGCTTCGGATACTCGTTCCCGCTCGCGCGGCCGGTGACCACGTTGATCCTGAGCAGGCTGCCGATCACGGCGTCGATCGCGATCGGGGCCGCCGTGCTGTGGCTGATCGCCGGAGTGTCTCTCGGCCTCGGGGCCGCGCTCCGCCGGGGCAGGTTGTTCGACCGTTTCGCGGTGGGGTTCGCCTTGGTCGGTGTCGCCTCGCCGTCATTCCTGGTCGGGCTGCTGGCGATCCTGGTCTTCGGATTCTGGCTGAACATGGTGCCGGTGAACGGCTACGTGCCGCTCACCGACAGCCCGGTCGACTGGGCCTGGCACCTGGTGCTCCCATGGGTCGTGCTGGCCGCGCTGAACGCCGCGTCGTACATCCGGCTGACGCGGGCGCAGATGCTGGAGGAGCTCAATCTCGACCACATCACCACCGCCCGCGCGAAGGGCGCGGGGGAGGGCCGGGTCGTGCTGCTGCACGGACTGCGCGGTGTGCTGGTGCCGATCGTGACGATCTTCGGGCTCGATCTCGGTGGCCTGCTCGGCGGTGCGATCCTGACCGAGAAGGTGTTCAGCATGCAGGGCCTCGGCGAACTGCTGATCAGCTCGGTCGGTCAGCTCGACGTGGCGGTGGTGGTCGGCGTGACGTTGTTCTCGGCCTTCCTGGTGATTCTGGCGAACCTGGTGGTGGACGTGCTGCACGGAGTACTGGACCCGAGGGTCGGCCATGCCTGAGCCGCGCAAGACACCGAGTGAGACCCCGGTGCTCGAGGTCCACGACCTACACGTCACGTTCCGGACCGAAGGCGGGCTGGTGCCGGCTGTCGACGGCATCGACTTCGCCGTCGCGCCGGGCCAGACACTGGCGATCGTCGGCGAGTCCGGCTCGGGCAAGAGCGTCAGTTCGGCGGCCGTGATGGGCCTGCTGCCGTCCAACGCCGACGTCAAGGGCGAGGTGCTGTTGGACGGTCGGGAGCTGACGAAGCTGACCGCCGAGGAGCTGCGAAAGGTCCGCGGCAACGAGGTCGCGCTGGTCTTCCAGGACGCGCTCTCCGCCCTCAATCCGTACTACAGCGTCGGCTGGCAGGTCGCCGAGGCGTACCGGCTGCACCACGACGTCTCCAAGAAGGAGGCGAACGCCCGCGCGGTCCGGATGCTCGACCTGGTCGGCATCCCGTCGGCCGCGCAGCGAGCCCGGGCGTACCCGCACGAGTTCTCCGGCGGCATGCGGCAGCGGGTGGTGATCGCGATGGCGCTGGTCAACGACCCGAAGGTGCTGATCGCCGACGAGCCGACCACTGCCCTCGACGTCACCGTGCAGGCGCAGATCATCCAGTTGCTCGAGGACGTGCAGACCGAATTCGGAACCGCTCTCGTGCTGATCTCGCACGATCTCGGCGTGGTCGCGGAGGTCGCGGACGACGTGCTGGTGATGTACGCCGGGCGCGCGGCCGAGCAGGGTTCGGTGAAGGACATCTTCTACCGCGCGGCCCATCCGTACAGCCTCGGGCTGCTCGGCGCGATGCCGCGCGTCGACGTACCGCCGAAGCATCGCCTCACCACGATTCCCGGCAGTCCGCCGTCGCCTGGCTCGATCGAGACCGGCTGCCCGTTCCAGCCGCGGTGTGCTTACACGGAACGCGTCGGAGAGCGCTGCATCACCGAGCGTCCGCTGCTCACGCCACGGCCGGGCGAGGGCAACCACGAAGCCGCCTGCCACCTGGGCCGCCGCCCGGAGATCGCCCAGGAGGTCGCCCGCACGGGAATCCAGGAGAACGCCGCCCCGGAAGGCGCCCCGCTCCAGCAGAGTGCCGCGCAGGAAAGCGCCCCGCTCGAGCACAGCGCTGCGAAGGCAGAGGGCCCGCTCCAGCCGAGTGCCGAGGAGAGTGCACTGTGAGCACGGTCGAACAGAGCACCAAGGACGCGATCGGGCAGGACGCAGAGGAACTGCTGCGGCTGGACGGCGTGAAGAAGTACTTCGGCTTGCGCGGCGTCCCGTTCCGCAAGGCGGGCGCGGTGAAGGCGGTCGACGGCGTCGATCTCGTCGTACGCCGGGGCGAAACGGTTGGCCTCGTCGGCGAATCCGGCTCGGGCAAGTCCACTCTCGCCCGGCTGGCGACGCGGCTCCTGGACCCCACGGAGGGCCGGGTCTCCATCTCCGGTCAGGACGTCACCACCGTGCGCGGCCGGCGGCTGCGTCCGGTCCGGCGCAAGATCCAGATGGTCTTCCAGGATCCGCAGGCCTCGCTCAACCCGCGGCAGTCGGTCGGCACGATCCTGACCACGCCGTTCCGTGCGCAAGGGATCCGTCCGAGTCGCGCCGAGCTGATCGAGTTGCTGCACCAGGTCGGTCTCTCGGAGGAGCACCTGGAGCGCTATCCGCACGAGTTCTCGGGCGGTCAGCGGCAACGGATCGGAATCGCGAGAGCGCTCGCCGTACGGCCCGGTCTGCTGATCTGCGACGAGCCGGTTTCGGCCCTCGACGTTTCCGTCCAGGCGCAGGTGCTGAACCTGCTGGCCGACCTGCGCGACGAGCTCGGCCTGTCGTACGTGCTGGTCGCGCACGACCTCGCCGTGGTCCGGCAGGTCGCGGACCGGCTCGCGGTGATGTACCTGGGCACGATCGTCGAGGAGGGCCCGGCCGCCGAGGTGTACGCGGCGCCCGCTCATCCGTATACCCGAGCGCTGCTGTCCGCCGTACCGGTTCCCGATCCCGGCGCTGCCCGGGAGCGGATCGTGCTGACCGGCGACGTGCCCACCCCGATCGACCCGCCCTCCGGGTGTCCCTTCCGCACCCGGTGCTACAAGGTCCAGGACGTCTGCGCCACCGTCCGGCCCGTACTCGAACCAGTGGCAGGCGGCGAGCACCGGGCCGCGTGCTACTTCCCCGAAACTGCCAGTCCCGAAATCTCTCGAGCCCCCATGTCTGAGAGGACACCATGAAACGCACTACCCGCGCGTTCGCGGTCGCGGCCGCACTGGCGTTGGCGGTCACCGCCTGCAACGCCAATGACAAGTCGGCCACGCCCGGCGGCGGCGGCACAGCCGCCGCCGAGCAAGGCGGCACGTTCCACATCCTCACCACCAGCAAGGAGCTGAGCCTCGACCCGGCCAAGAGCCAGAGCCTGGGCATCAGCGCGATCCACCTGGTACTGCGTGGGCTGACCTCGTGGAAGACGTCGCCGGACAAGGCCGCCGAGATCGTCCCCGACCTGGCCACCGACACCGGGCAGGTCAGCGCCGACGGGAAGACCTGGACGTACAAGCTGAAGCCGGGCCTCAAGTACGCCGACGGCTCGCCGATCGTTGCCGCTGACATCAAGTACGGCGTGGAGCGTTCCTTCGCGCCCGAGCTGTCCGGCGGCCTCGGCTACCACAAGTCGCTACTGGTGGGTGGCGACAAGTACGCCGGTCCGTACAAGGGCGGCGAGCTCGCCTCGATCGAGACCCCCGACGACAGCACCGTCGTCTTCAAGCTGAACAAGCCGTTCGGCGACTGGCCGTGGATCGTCAGCATGCCGGCCTTCGCCCCGGTGCCGAAGAAGGCCGACACGGACCCGGCCCACTACGGCGAGAAGCCGGCCGCCAGTGGCCCGTACCAGGTCAAGTCGTACTCGCCCGGCTCGAAGCTCGAGCTGGAGCGCAACCCGTCCTGGGACAAGGCCAGCGACCCGGCCCGGACCGGCCTGCCCGACGCGGTCGTCTACGACATGGGCCTGCAGGCCGACGTGATCAACCAGCGGCTGATCGCGGACGCCGGTGACGACAAGTTCGCCGCCACCACCGGTACGTCGGTGCCGGCCGCGCTGATCCCGACCGTGACCGGCAACCCGGCGGTGAAGGCGCGCGTCGCCACCTCGCCGTCCGGTGCACTGGAGTACCTGGCGATGAACAACAAACGCCCGGCGCTGTCGAACCCGGCCGTCCGCAAGGCGATCGAGTACGCCGTCGACAAGCAGGCCGTCCAGGTCGCCGAGGGTGGCCCGGAGTTCGGCGGCGAGATCGCCACCACCTTGATCACGCCCGGGATGGACGGCTACACCAAGTACGACCTGTACCAGGCGCCGCCGAACGGTGATCCCGAGAAGGCGAAGCAGTTGCTGGCCGCGGCCGGTGTGAGCAATCTCAGCCTGGTGCTGGCGGCGGACAACGCGCCGACCGGCCTGAGTGTCGCGCAGGCCATCCAGCAGGGGCTGAAGAAGGCCGGCATCACCGTCACCATCAAGCCGTACGACTCGGACGCGCTGACCGAGGTGCAGACCGGGCCGAAGGGCGACTACGACCTGACGGTGTCGAGCTGGCTGCCCGACTTCCCCAGCGCCATCGGCAACATCCAGCCGCTGTTCGCGTCGTCGGAGATCGGCAACGGCGGGTACAACATGTCCCGCTACTCGAACCCGGCGGTGGACGCCGCGATCAACGCCGCCACCGGGGAGTCCGACCGCGCCAAGGCCGCTACGGCCTGGGGCGCGATCGACCAGCAGATCATGAAGGACGCTCCGCTGGTCCCGCTGATCTACGCGCGCAACGCGTTCCTGCACGGCTCGAAGGTGCAGAACTTCTACCTGCCGCCCTACCCGCCGTACCCGAACACGCTGATCGTGGGCCTGAGCAAGTAGCCGACACTGTTGCGTCCGAACAACCGAGGGTCAGGCCCCACGGTTGTTCGGACGCAACGCAGTGAGGGGTCAGGTGCGGCCTTCGGTTTCCTGGGCTTCGAAGAGGGTCGGCTGGGTCTCGGCATCGAGTCCCCAGTCGGCCCTCATCACCGTGTAGCCAGCCTTCTCGGCGGCGGCGCAAACCTTGACATCGTCGTCGACCAGTACGGCGACCGGCCGCTCCTGCGCGAGCGTTCGCAACCGGGCGAGCTTCATCACCACGGACGGGCGCCGGTCGTTGTTCCCGCGCATCAACAGCTTCCCGTCCGGAAAGCCGTTGTCCTCGAACCACTTCACCGTGTCGCGCCGCAGCCGCTCGGGCCGCCCGGTCAGATAGACGATCTCGTGCTCGGCCGCGAGCGTCGTCGCCACGGCCAGCCCTTCGTCGAGCACCGCGTCGTCCTTGGCCGCCGCGAAGAACGAATCCCAGTCCTTGGGCCGCTTGGCGAGGAAGTGGATCCGCTTGCTGGTGTCCGACAACGTCGCGTCGATATCCAGTACGGCGTACGGTCGTTTCTCGTCGGGCACGTCGCTCAGTGTCCCGCATCCCGGGATTTGACGTCGTGCTGGGCCGGGTGGGTGTTCGCATGCCGGGCATCACGCTGGGTTGTGGGTGTGTTGGTTGGGAGTTGTCGGCGGCGCGGGTTAGCGTTCTCGCGCGATGGAAGACTCGATCACGTTTCTGCACAGTTCGGACTGGCAGCTGGGGATGATGCGCCGGTTCCTGGGGCCGGACGGCCAGGCCCGGTGGGCTCAGGCGCGGCTGGACGCCGTCATGCGGATCGGCGACGTCGCGAAGGCGACCGGGGCGGCGTTCGTGGTGGTCACCGGGGACGTGTTCGAGCACAACCAGGTCGAACGGCAGACGATCTTGCGAGCTTGTGAAGCGCTGAAGCGGATCGAGGTGCCGGTGGTGCTGCTGCCGGGCAACCACGACGCGCTTGAGCCGGGCTCGCTGTGGACGTCGGCCCAGTGGACCGGGCACGCGCCTTCGCACGTCGTGGTGGTCACCGACACGAAGCCGCTGGAGATCGTGCCCGGCGTCGAGGTCGTCGGCGCGCCCTGGCGTTCGCGCCGGCCGCTATCGGATCCGGCGGCCCCCGGGTACGCCGAGCTTGCGCCCGCGCCGCCCGGGGTCAAGCGGATCTTGCTCGCGCACGGGCAGTTGACCAGCTTGAGCGGCGGGATGTCCGACGTACCGACCATTGATCAGGCCGCTCTGGAGGCCGCAGTCAATGATGGGCGGCTGCACTACGTTGGGCTGGGCGATCGGCACTCGACGACCGAGGTGACCGAGCGGATCTGGTTCTCGGGCACCCAGGAGGTCACTGCGCCTGAAGAGACGCACCCTGGCAACGTTCTCGCGGTGACGCTCGGCGAGGGCACGATCGAGGTGGAGCCGCATCACGTCGGCGCCTGGCACATGGTCGAGCACCATGCCGAATTGGACGACGAAGAATCGATCCGGGCGCTGGAGGACTTCTTCGCCGAACTGCCGGAGAAGGAGCGGACGTACGTACGGCTCGCGGCCGACGGCTCGCTGCCATTGCCGTTGCTGAGCCAGTTGGACGCCATGGTCGACGCGCAGGGTGAGGTGTTCGCGAGCGTCGAGCGATGGGCCAAGTTCTGGACCGTCCGACCTGCTCCGGACGCGGCGGACCTGGACGCGTTGCAGCTGAGCGGGCCCGCGCGCGCGGCGATGGAGGAGTTGCGCCAGGCATTGGCCGGCGGCGACGAGACAGCCGGTGCGGCGCTGACGTTGATGCATCGACTCGCGCGGGACGCAGGATGAGGCGGCCGTGAGATTGCACAGCCTGACGCTGCGGAACTTCCGTGGCGTCAAGGACCGTACCGTCGAGCTGCCAGCGATCGGGACCACCGTGGTGGTCGGTGACAACGAGGTGGGCAAGTCCAGCCTGGTCGAGGCGTTCGCGCTGATCTTCGACTACCCGGACGACTCCAAGTCCAAGCGGATCATCGACATCCAGCCCGTCGGTCAGGACGTGGCGCCCGAGGTGACGGCGCAGCTGACGCTCGGCGGCCGCGAGCTGACCTACACGAAGCGCTGGCTGAAGAACAAGGCCACCGAGCTCACCATCCTCGAGCCCGATGGCCGGCGGCAGTCGTGGACCGGTCGCGAGGCGCACAACGAGGCCGAGCGTCTCTTCAACGAGCACGTCGATCCGGTGCTTTGGCAGACGTTGATGGTCAGCCAGGGACAGTCGCTCGTCCTGCCGACTCCGGCCGACGCCGAGCCGCTGATCACGGCCGTGACCGCCGAATCCGGTACGCCGGTCGACGGCGCCTCGATGCCGCTGGTGCTCGCGGTCGAACACGAGTACCTGCGTTACTGGACCAAGGGTGGTCGCCCGACCGGCGACTTCGCCAAATCGGCCAAGGCCGTGGAAGCAGCCGAACTCACCGCAGCCCAAGCGCTGAAGGCGATGGACGAGGTCGTCGCCGACATCCGCCGGGCCGAGCGACTCGCACTGGACCTCGACGAGCTGAGTTCCCGGCTGACGGACCATCTGAAAACGGTCGAGGAACTGCGCGAGCGCAAGCAGGCCACGGACGAGATCCTGCTCCGGCGTGATTCCGTGCGGGCGCGGGCCGAGACGGCGCGGGCGCGCCTGGAGAACCACACCCGGACCAGGGTCGAGCGTGAGCGGCTGCTCGCCGAGGTGGAGAAGCTCACCCAGACCGACGCGGAACTCGCCGAGCGGCGCAAGGACGCGGAGACCGTCGCGAAGAAGGCCGCCGAGACGGTCCACGCCGCCGAGGCCGCGTTGGCCGAGGTCATCGAGCTCAGGGACGAGCGGCGTGGCGACCTGCACGTGGCGGAGCGGCTCGTCGCGAGGCTGACCGATCGCGCCGAACTCGACCGGCTGCTGGTCCAGCAGACCGAGCTGGTCGACGTACGGGCGCGGATCGCCTCGGCGGGCTTGGTGCTCGACGGCGTCAAGGTCGACGAAGCGCTGGTGGCCGCACTCGAGGACGCCCGCGCGCGGGTCGTCGAAGCGCGCGCCGCGCTGGCTGCCGGCGTACCGGAGGTGTCGGTACGGCGGGTTGGTGCCGAGGCTGTTCGGCTTTCCGGGACCGGGCTGGATGCCGGGTCGGCGAAGGTGCCGGACGAGCTCGAGGGTGAGATCCAGGTCCTGGTATCCGGGGAGCTGGTGATCGACGTACCGGGACAGATCGAGGTCAAGGTCCAGGCCGGGGGAGAGGCGGCGACGCTGCGTTCCCGGCTGGACGAGGCCGTCCGGCTGGAACAGGACCTGCTGAAGCGCGGGCGAGTGAAGGATCTGGCGGCCGCGCGGGAGTTGCTGCGCAAGGTCGACACCGTCTCCGCGGAACTGCAGGAGGCCCGGCGGACCGAGCGTTCACTGACCGCCAATGGCGATCCGAGTGAGCGAATCACCTTGTTGTGCGCGCGGTTGGGCGTTTCGTCGACCGGCGAGGAAGAGGAAGAGACCAAGTCGGCCGGCAAGCGGCAGGCGCCGGTCGAGGATGTTCCCGGGCAGATGTCGCTCTTCTCGCAGTTCGAGGAGGAGGAAGGCACCTTCGACTTCGAGGACCTGCCGGCGCTGGAAGGTGGCGAGCTGGGCGCCGCGGAGCGTTCGCTGGAGAACGCCCGGGCCGAGTTGGCCGTCGCCGAACGGCTGCTGTCGGACGCGGAGTTCGCGGCGGCACAGGCGCGGAAGGCTGCCGAGGAGGATCGGTCCGAGGCGCAACAGGCTCGGGCACGCTCGGAGTTGGCGGAAGAGCGGCTGGCCGCTGCGGTCGAGGCGTTGGACGCGGCCCGTGCTGTGTTGGCCGACGAGAACGTGGACGCCGAGGAAGAGAAGGCGACGGCCGAGGTCGAGGCGGTGCTCGAGGAGCTGACCGCAGTACAGGCTCAGGCTGATGAGGTCGGCGCGGACGAGGCGGCTGGTCTGCTGGCCGATGCGCTCGCGGTGGCGACCCGGCTGCAGGGCGAACGCGACGTACTGCGGGACTCGTTGCGCACCACCGAGGGCAGGCTCGAGCAGTCGGGGCGGGACGGATTGGGGACGCGGCGCGAGCTGGCCGAGCTGGAGCTGGCCGCGATCCGGGCCGAGCACGAGGGGCTCAAGCGGCGCGCGGACGCGGCTCGCCGGGTGTTCGACACGCTCGGGCGGCATCGGGCCGAGGCACAGACGAAGTACTCCGAACCGCTGCAGACCCGGATCGAGTCGCTGGGACGCAGTGTGTACGGGCCTTCGTTCAAGGTGTGGCTGGACGACGACCTGGCCGTGGCCGAGCGTGAACTCGACGGCAAGCGGCTGCGTGTCGAGGCGTTGTCGACGGGCGCGCAGGAGCAGTTGGCGATCATCACCCGGCTCGCGATCAGCCACCTGGTCAGCACCGGCGACAACTCCGTGCCGGTCATCTTCGACGACGCCCTCGGCTGGTCAGACAAGGGCCGCCTCCGCGACATGGGCGCCCTGCTGGGCCGCGCCGGTGACCACGGCCAGGTCATCATCCTCACCTGCATGCCCGAACGCTACGAGTACGTCCCCCGCGCCACCTTCATCAAACTCGAGTCCTGAATCGGGGCTTGACCTGGAGCGCGCTCCAGGTCGGAGGGTGGGGGTATGGCGAACACAACGACAACAGGACGGCGGCTCGGGCGCGACGGACGGACCACCAGCGCATTGGGTGTCGGCTGCTGGGCGATCGGGGGACAGTGGGAGGCCTCCGGCCGGCCGGCGGGGTGGGGCGAGGTCGATGACGAGGTCAGCATCCGGATGATCCACACCGCGGTCGATGCAGGCATCCGGCTGCTCGACACGGCAGATGTGTACGGCACCGGTCACAGCGAGCTGGTGGTCGGCAGGGCGCTGAAGCAGCTGCCCGCGGGCGTGCGGGCCGAGGTGACCGTGGCGACGAAGTTCGGGAACCTGTTCGACGAGACGACGCGGAAGGCCTCGGGGCAGGACGTGACGCCGGCCGCGATCCGGCGGGCGTGCGAGGGGAGTCTTCGCAGGCTCGGTGTCGAGGCGATCGATCTCTACCAGCTGCACGGCGGCGCGGACACCCCGGCCGAGGTCGAGGAGGTGGTGGCGACCCTGGAGCAACTCGTTGCCGAGGGCAAGGTCAAGGACTTCGGCACGAGCGTCGACGACCCGGCGGTGATCGCGGTCTTCGGCAAGTCGACGGCCGTCAGCGTGCAGTCGCAGCTGAACGTCTTCGGCCACAACCCGGAGGTCCTCCGCACCGCTCACGAGCACGACCTCGCAGTACTGGCCCGTACGCCGCTCGCGATGGGCCTGCTGACCGGCAAGTACAACCTGTCCAACCGCCCGTCCGAGAACGACGTACGCCGGGACACCCCGTGGTGGACCTACTTCGACGACGACGCCATGGCCGACTGGCTCCGCCGGCTCGAAGCGGTCCGGGAAATCCTGACCACGGACGGCCGGACCCTCACCCAAGGCGCCCTCGCCTACCTGTGGGCGCTCGATCCGGCCGTCATTCCGCTCCCCGGCGCCCGTACTCCGGAGCAGGTCGCCGAACACGCCGCGGCCATCGGCTTCGGTCCGCTGGCCGATGCGGACCGCCAGCAGATCGACGAGCTACTGGCCGATTCGCCGGGACGGCACTGACGGCTCAGACCATCGGGATGACGCTGGCGGTGGAGAGGTTCGGCTCGGTGGCGCCTGGCTTGTTCTCAATGGTCAGGCCGAGCGCCACCTTGCCTACGATCCCGCCCCGGATGACCTTGGAGCCGTCGTGGGTGGTGACACCCACCGAGTGCATGGTGCGGCCCTTGTCCTCCAGCCAGAGCTGGTAGGTCTTGTCGTCGGGCAGCTTCGGGAGGTCGTGCAGCAGGACGATCGCGGTGTCCTTGGCAGGCGACATCACCACCGTCGCCTGACCGCCGCTCTTGAGGTTGCCGCGGACCGTCTGGGCGTCCGACTCGGCGAGCAGGGCGGCCAGTTGTTCGTTCTGGTGCCGGGTCTGGGAGTTCTCGCGATACTGGTCGATCGCGATCCCACCGGCGCCGGCGACAGCGAGTCCGGCCGCGGCGAGGCCGAAGAACGAGCGTCGGCTGAAACCCTTCCGGCGCAGCGGCTCCGGTTCAGCGGCCTGTTCTCTCAGCAGGGGCGGGAGTTGCCGCGTGGTCGCGATCTCGGCCATCACCCGCGCCTTCAACGCGGGCGGTGGCGGCGCGGCGACCGCCGTACCGAGCTTGTTGGCCGCTTCGCGCAGCTCGGAGACCTCCGCGCTGCAGGACTGGCAGTCGGCGAGGTGCTCCTCGAACCCGATCCGCTCGTCCTCGGGCAAAGCGTTCAGAACATAAGGTCCGGTCAGCGCGTGCACCTCCGGAGTCGTCAAGGCCCTCACCTCCCCGTCACACCCAGGCAGTCGCGCAGCCGGATCAGGCCGTCGCGCATCCGCGCTTTGATCGTCGCGAGCTTCGCATCGAGGAGCTCTGCCACTTCTCGATACGAGTATCCGCCGTAGTAGGCCAGCGTCACCGATTCCCGCTGCAGCTCGGTCAACGAGCCTAGACAGTGCCGGACCTGCTCCACTTCGAGGTTCGTGGTCACCGTCTCGGCGACCTCGTCGTACTCGGTGGTCGACGACGCGGCGGCGACCGCCTGCTCCCGGTCGGTCGACGACTGCTCGGAGCGGACCCGGTCGATCGCCCGGCGGTGCGCCATCGTGAGGATCCACGACGTCGGCGAGCCACGGTCGGCGTCGTACCGGGTGGCGGTCCGCCAGATCTCGACCATCACATCCTGCGTCACCTCCTCGGACTGCGCCGGGTTGCGCAGGACGCGCCGGATCAGCCCGTAGACGCGCGGCGCCATCTGGTCGTACAGCTGCGCGAACGCCGCGGAATCGCCGCGCGCCACCCGCGCCATCAGGTCGGCCGGTGTGCCGCTGCCGGCATCGACGATCACGGGCCACGGGAGGGCTGTCGACTCCTCGCTCACAGGTCGCATCCTTTGGTCGGTACTGCGGTTCGGATGCACTTCGGAGCCGTACGGCGCTCGGATGGGTGCCTGATTAGCGCAGTACCCGTTCTGGCGCGCTGTAGACGACGCAGCGCTCGCCCCGGGCCCAGCCGACCACCGTGACGTCGAACCGGCGGGCCAGGTCGACGGCCAGGCTGGACGGCGCCCCGACGGCCACGATCATGCCGATCCCGGCCGCGACCGCCTTCTGGATGATCTCGTATCCGGCCCGGCCGCTCACCGCCAGCACGAGACCTTTGCGGCTCCGCTGGTTGAGCACCGTCCAGCCGACGACCTTGTCGACCGCGTTGTGGCGACCGACGTCCTCCCGTACGACGACGCGCTCGCCGGCCGCGGTGAACAAGCCGGCCGCGTGCAGTCCACCAGTGCGCCCGAACATGGGCTGCGCCTCCCGCAGCAGGTCAGGCAACCGCCGTACGACGTCCAGCTCGACCTCGACCGGATCGACCGGGTCGTAGTTGCGCTCGGCGAGTTCGTCGAGGCTCTGCTGACCGCAGACCCCGCAGGCGGCCGACGCGACGCCGTACCGCTGCGGTGGTTCGCGATCGGGCGGGCCGTCGAGGCTGACCGTGACGGTGTTGAACTGCTGCTCCCGGGTGAGCTTCACATCGGTGCAGTAGGCAACGGTACTGATCGCATCGGGCCGTACGGCGAACCCTTCGCCAAGACAGAACCCGGCCGCCAGCTCGAAGTCGGCGCCCGGCGTACGCATCGTGACGACCAGCGGCTCGGGCGGCCGGCCCGGCCACTCCAGCCGAAGCTCGAGCGGCTCCTCGGTCACCACCACGTCCTCCCGCCGCGAGGTCCGCTCACCATCCAGCACCTCGACCTTGAACCTGGCAGTAGGCCCTTTGCTCATACCTCCAACCTAAGCCTTCACCAGCCGGCCGTTCAGAACGCGCTGGCCTGTCGTTTTCGGTGGGGCGGGTTGAGGGTCGTACGGTGCGGGGGTGGATGGGGCGAAGGTGCTGGTTGTGCTGGATCTGGTCGGGATTTTCGTGTTCGGGATCACCGGGGCGCTGGTGGGTGTGCGGAAGCAGTTGGATGTGTTCGGGATTCAGGTGCTGGCGGTGGTGACCGGGCTTGGTGGCGGGTTTCTGCGTGATGTGTTGATCGGGGCGACGCCGCCCGCAGCGCTGGTCGACTGGCGGTATCTCGTCGTGCCGGTGGTGGCGGGGCTGCTCACGTTCTTCCTGCATCCGGGGATCGGGCGGCTCGAGCGGTTGGTGAACGTGTTCGACGCGGCCGGTCTCGCGCTGTTCTGCGTGACGGGCGCCCGTAAGGCGCTCGAGGTCGGGTTGTCGCCGCTGTCGGCCGCCTTGCTCGGGATGATCTCGGGAATCGGCGGCGGGGTGATCCGCGACGTACTGTCCGGCCGGGTCCCCGTCGTGCTGCGAAGCGAGATCTATGCGATTCCGGCCTTCCTCGGCGCGGGGATCGTGGTGGTGGCCGACGCCGCCGGCTACCAGGCGACCTGGGTCACGTTCGCGGGAGCGGTCGTCTGCTTCCTGATCCGCTTGGTCGCTGTCCGCCGAGGCTGGAACGCTCCGCTTCCCCGGCCGTCGTAGCGCCGAGCGCCCCGATGGTCCAGGTGTAGATCGGGGTGAGCGGTGGTTGCGGCTCCCAGCCGTTGGTGATGGCGAGGAGATGGAGGTAGCGGGCCCAGCGTGGGTCGTTCGCTGTTTCGAGGACGTCCGCGAGGCGGTGGCGGAGCTCCGCGCTGTCCAGCTCGCCCAGCGCCTCGGCGTACCGGGTGACGACGGCGGTGATGAAAGGGCTCGCTTCGGGAGAGTCCGGGGTGAGTCCTGCGTCCAGGGCGGGGCGGACCTGGTCGCGGATGCCGGCGACGAGATCGGGGCGGAGGGCAACGGTTCGGTAGTCGTCGACCATCCGGCGTACGGCGGTGCGGAAGTCCGGGTCCTGCGTGAGCTCCGCGAGTTCGATCCACGCCTCGACCTGCTCGGGCTCGGGGTGGTCGGGCAACTCGGGCGTGAGCGATTGGCGTACGGCGGCGAATCCGTCGAAGTCGCCGGTGAGAACCGCGTCGAGGAAGTCGGTGATCAAGTGGTGGCGTTGGGTGGTCGAGAGGTTCGACAGGCGGTGCATGAGGTTCAGATCCTCCGGAGTGGAGTGGCGTTCGGCGACCAGGGAGAGGATCGCGCGGCGGAGCTGGAGGGTGCGAACCTGCACGGCCAGCGCCTCGGCGTGTGCGGCGGCGACGTCGGAGAGCGCTGTCTCGTGATCCAGCACCTTCCGGATCGTGGCCAGGTCGAGGCCTAGTTCGCGCAGGGTGCGGATCAGGTCGAGCCGGGCCACCGCGGCGAGGTCGTACTGCCGGTAGCCGGCCGTGGTCCGGTCGGCCGGGGTCACCAGGCCGCGATCGGAGTAGAACCGGATCGCCTTCACCGTCAGTCCGGTACGGCGGGCCAGTTCCCCGATCGAGAGAAGTTCCTCCATGCCGACCACCCTGGTGTCTCCCCCGGGAGGAGACTCAAGTCGCCGGCCCTTGTGTCAGGCCGGGAAACGGAAACGGGTCAGTTGTGGGCGAAGCGGGTGCGGGGGCGGGCGAAGGTGACGGCGATGGCGGCGACCAGGGCGCTGGTGATGCCGACGACGACGGGGACCCAGTACGCGTCCGACGCGCCCACCACGTCGACGGCGTGGCCGGCGACGGCGTTACCAGGGGCTACACCGAGCAGCATGCCGGTCACGGTCCAGGTGATCGCCTCGGTCAGGCGTTCGGGCGGGACCCATTCCTCCACACATGCGGTCAGCGCAACCATCGTCGGCGCGATCGTCAGCCCCGCGCAGAACAGCAGGACGCCGAGCAGCCACACGGTCCCGACCCATGGCAACGGAGAGAGCGCGATCGCGAGCAGGACGGTGCCGATCAGCAGCCGTCGCTCGACTGCCGCTCGCCAATGCACCGAGCCGTACCAGAGCCCCGCCAACAGGCTCCCGAAGGCCCACACAGCCAGTACGACGCCCGACATGGCCGGTTGCCCCTCGGCCGCGGTGAACGCCACTGTGACCACCTCAGCGCTGCCGAGCGTGGCGCCGAGTCCCAGCCCGATCAGACTGAGCAGCATCAGCGAGAGCCAGGGGAGTGGCGCTTTCTCCGCTCCGTCGGACTTTCCCCGTCCGGGCGGATCCGAGCCGCGCAGCGATGCGAACCAGATGCCACCGATCAGCCCGAGCGCACCGGCCGCGCCGAGAGCGGCGTACGGGCTGACCTGGGTGGCGAGCACGGTGACCAGGACGGGACCGACGATGAACACGACCTCGTCGCCGACGGCCTCGAGTGCGAACGCGGTCTGGAGAGCGCGACCCCGGCCGAGCAGGTGGTTCCAGCGCGCCCGCGCGAACGAGCCGACCTGCGGACGGGTGCCCCCGGCAACGAACCCGAGCGCGTACAGCGTCCAGGCCGGCGCATCCGCCCGGACCGCGATCAGCAGGCCGACCAGGGCCACCGTGCAGAGCACGCTGCCGATCATCGTCAGCGAGCGCTGACCGAAGCGATCGACCAGCCGGCCCTGGATCGGACCGGTGAGCGCCCCCGCGATCACCGCGACACCCGAGACCGCGCCGGCCAGACCGTACGAACCGCTCTCCCGGGAGATCAGGATGACGATGCCGAGGCCGACCATCGAGATCGGCATACGCCCGAGGATCCCGGCGATGAAGAAGGCACGGGCGCCGGGGCGGCGCATCAGATGAACGTAAGGCTTCAGCATGGGTGATCGACCACACCCTAGCTTTCGCGCGGCACCGGCGCCCGCCAATTCCCACCGACCGGCCGGGGCCGTGGTCGGGGTGATTCCACCCGGCCTGAGAACATCGGTATATGCCCGACCCTCAGTCGCCTGACCCTTCGCCGTACGACGCCGTCCTGCTGCTCTCCTTCGGTGGTCCCGAGAAGCCCGAGGACGTGCTGCCCTTCCTGCAGAACGTGACCCGTGGCCGGGGCATCCCGGACGAGCGGCTCAAGGAGGTCGGCGAACACTACTACGCGTTCGGCGGCCGCAGCCCGATCAACGACCAGAACCGTGACCTGCTGGCCGCGCTCCGGGCGTCGTTCGCCGAGATCGGGCTCGACCTGCCGATCTACTGGGGCAACCGCAACTGGGCGCCCTACCTGACCGACACGCTGCGGGAGATGACAGCCGACGGCGTACGGCGGGCGGTGGTGATCGTGACGAGCGCCTACCCGTCGTACTCCGGTTGTCGGCAGTACCGCGAGAACCTCGCGGACGCCGTCGCCGAGGTCGAAGGTGCGCCGGTGATCGACAAGCTGCGCCACTACGCGAACCACCCCGGCTTCGTCGGGTCGTTCGTCGAGTCGACCGCCGCGGCGTTGAGCGAACTGCCGGAGGGATCGGCGATCGCCTATGTGACGCACTCCATCCCGACCAGCATGAACGCGACGAGCGGTCCGGACGGGAACGGGTACGTCGATTGGCACCTCGACGTCGCCGCGGAGATCACGGCCGAGCTCGAGCGGCGGACCGGGGTCGAGCGACGGACCGATCTCGTCTACTGCTCACGGTCCGGGCCGCCGCAAGTGCCGTGGCTCGAGCCGGACGTCAACGACCACCTCGAGGCGCTCACTCAGGCTGGGGTGCCGGGAGTAGCCGTCGTGCCGATCGGGTTCGTGAGTGACCACATGGAGGTCATCTACGACCTCGACACCGAGGCGGCGGCGACGGCGGAGAAGCTGGGGCTGCCGATGGCGCGGGCGGCGACACCGGGGACGGACGAGCGGTTCGTGACGATGCTGCGCGACCTGGTGGTGGAGCGAGCGGCCGCGGAACGCGGTGAGCAGCCGGTTCGCCCCTGCGTCGGCAAACTCGGCCCCGGCTGGGACGCCTGCCGCCCGGACTGCTGCCCCGCCCCACGCCGGCCAGCGGCACGTAGTACGCGCGAACCCGCACCGGCGATCGACGGCGCGCCC
This sequence comes from Kribbella monticola, assembly GCF_003261635.1. Classification (GTDB taxonomy): domain Bacteria; phylum Actinomycetota; class Actinomycetes; order Propionibacteriales; family Kribbellaceae; genus Kribbella; species Kribbella monticola. The sequence continues at coordinate 28,285 of NZ_QFXK01000089.1, forward strand.
GCAGTACGCAGCACAGATGAACCCGCACCGGCGAGCGACGGCGCGCCCGCAGTACGCAGTACAGACGAACCGGTAGCCGAGAGCGGCGGCGCGCCCGCGGCACGTGGTACCGACGAATCCAACGAGAAGGAATCCGCATGAGCTCCGAGAATGCCCAGGACCTGCTGAAGCTCGCCACGGAGGTGGCGACCGAGGCGGCCCGGCTGATCGTCGAGCGCCGTCGCGGCACGATCACCGTCGCCGACACGAAGAGCACCGTGACCGACATCGTCACCGCGGTCGACCGGGAGTCCGAGGAGCTGATCCGGGCCCGCGTGCTGCAGGCTCGGCCGGACGACTCGTTCCTGGGTGAGGAGGGCGACGACGTCAACGGTTCCAGCGGCGTGCGCTGGGTCGTCGACCCGATCGACGGCACGGTCAACTACCTGTACGACATCCCGACGTACGCCGTGTCGATCGCCGTCGAGGTCGACGGGCAGACCGTCGCCGGCGTCGTCGTGGACGCGCCCAAGGGGGAGGTGTTCACCGCGACGCTCGGCGGCGGCGCGTACGCCGACGGCCGGCCGATCCGCGTCTCGGACTGCACCGACCTGGCGAAGGCGCTGGTCGGCACGGGATTCGGGTACGACGCGACGCGGCGGCAGGTGCAGGCCGAGGTGATCCAGCAGTTGATCACCAAGGTCCGCGACATCCGGCGGATCGGCGTCGGCGCGATCGACCTGTGCTACGTCGCCTGCGGACGACTGGACGCGGTCTTCGAACGCGGCCTGAACCCGTGGGACTACGGCGCCGGCGCGCTGATCGCGGCGGAGGCCGGTGCGATGGTCGGCGGGATGGACGGAGCGCCCGTTTCGCCCGAGATGTCGATCGCTGCCACGCCGGCCGTGTTCAAGCCGCTGCACGATGCTCTCGCTGCCACGAATCCGCTCAGATCGTGAAGCTGCTTGTAGCTGCGCAGTAGTGTGCACTAATGAGCAATCTGTTGTTCGGTCCTGACACAATTCGCGACACGCGGGTCACAAGGTGGACCCCGACGCGCGCGAAGGGCCCTCGATAGGGCACAATCTCGGCCTCGGGAGCGGTATGACGCCGGTCCCGGCCTGTCTGTCAAGGGTTTCGGGGGACCGGGGATTCCAGGGATGGAATTTCTGGGCCGCATTACCCGTTCAAGGGCTCAGCAGGCAACACCACGGGTACGAAGAGGGCAGGGAAACACCATGGCGACTGACTACGACGCCCCGCGCAAGACGGACGAGGACTCCAGCGAGGAGTCGATCGAAGAACTGAAGACTCGCCGTCACGACAAGAACTCCGGCAAGGTCGACGAGGACGAGGCCGAGGCCGCTGAGAGCTTCGAGCTGCCCGGCGCCGACCTGAGTCACGAAGAGCTGGCAGTGCGGGTGCTCCCGCGCCAGGCCGACGAGTTCACATGCTCGAGCTGCTTCCTGGTGCACCACCGGAGCCAGCTCGCGAGCAGCAAGAACGGCCAGCTGATCTGCCGCGACTGCGCTGCCTGACACGACAGCACTCTCGCCCTGCTCGGCTGAGTCCGTACCGAACGGAACGGGACCGACCCCCTTCGCGGGGGCGGTCCCGTCCGCATGTCTGCAACCAAGTCCGGCTGGTCAGGCCTTCTCGACGTCCTGTCCGGACTTCTTGTCATAACCGGGCGGCAGATGGCCGGTGGACTTCAGGTAGTACTGCGCGGCGCGGCGCTCGGCGAAGAGCTTCGCCGCCGCTGCTGCGCCACCACTGGCCACGGCCCACGTCACGACCTCGGCATAGCCGGCCTGGTTGCCCTTCGGCGGCTTCCCGCCGGACCCGAGTTTCCAGGCCGTGGTGACCGCCTTGTTGGCGACCAGGCCCACCACGATCGTGAATGCGGCGAGGACGAGCTTCCAGCCGATCTTGGCTCCGACCACGACTACCTCCCAGCTATGAGTTCCCCGACACTCAGGATCTTGCCACGCTGCTCTGCGTCAAGGCGGCAGCGAGCTGCTCGGGGTGCTTGGTGGCGACCAGCCAGTACGGCGTGGGGTCGTGCGGGTCGGTGAGTTCCACCCGTACGGCGCCGGGCAGGTAGCTGCGTAGTACGAGGTAGGCCTTCGGGTCGCAGTCGCGGCCGAAGGCGTTCCGCGCGTCCTCGCCGGTGAGAGCAACGGCCTTGCCGAGGTACGCCCGGTCGATGCTCGCCCGGCCGGCGCGGAACTTGTCCGGGTCCACCTCCACCAGCGCACCGCCGTACCGGAGGAACAGCACGGTCAGCAGTACTGCGGCGACGCCGCCGACCGCGGTGCCTGCGATCGTGCCTGCCGGTACTGCGGTGATCACCCACAGCGTCACGACAGCCACGGCGGCAATCAGCCACCAGCGCACCGGCACGCTCAGACGTTCCCTGTAATGAGCTGCATCGGCCACGAGGAACAGCCTGGCATGAGAGCTGTCGGAGCGCGTAGGTAGGGTCGCCTCTCGTGATCGAGCCACCGACCCGTACGGCGACGCCGCAGCGCGAGCTGGAGCCAGCAGAGCGTCACCCAGAGGCTCCGGTGCCAGGCACGGTCCTACCGTCGCACTACGAGAACTGCGTGGCCTGTGGTCCGGCGCACCCGACTGGTCTGCGGCTGGTCACGACGGCAGGCCCCGGCGTGAGCGTCACCGCCGAGTTCACCGTGACCAAGGAGCACCAGGGCGCACCCGGGCTTGCGCACGGCGGCGTACTGGCTACTGCCATGGACGAGACGCTCGGTGGGCTCTCCTGGCTACTTCGACGACCGATGGTCACCGGACGGCTGGAGACCGACTACATCCGGCCGGTCCCGGTCGGAGCCACCCTGTACCTCAGAGCGCTGTGCCTCGGCTTCGACGGCCGGCGGATGTACGCGAACGCCACTGCACGGCTGGGTGGTCCGGACGGGAGCATCGCGTTACGGGCGAACGCGGTGTTCGTTGTAGTCCCGCCGAAGCATTTCGTCGAGCACGGCACCGACATGACCGCTGAGAACGTCCACGACTACGAGGTGAACCCATGACCGAGGTACTGATCCAGCGGCTCGACCCGGAGCTCGCAGTACCGGCGTACGCACATCCTGGTGACGCCGGTGCGGACCTGGTGACCACGACCGACGTCACGCTGAAGCCGGGGGAGCGGGCGCTGGTCGGTACCGGCATCGCGATCGCCTTGCAGGACGGGTACGCCGCGTTCGTGCACCCCCGCTCCGGACTGGCCGCGAAGCACGGCGTCACACTCGTCAACGCGCCGGGCACGGTCGATGCGGGCTACCGTGGCGAGATCAAGGTGTGCCTGATCAACACCGACACCTCGGCCGAGGTCACGCTGCGCCGCGGCGACCGGATCGCCCAGTTGGTGATCCAGCGGGTCGAGAAGGCCAGGTTCGTCGAGGTGGCGACTTTGCCGGGTTCGGCCCGGGGTACCGGTGGGCACGGATCGACCGGTGGATTTGGTGATGTGACACGCTGACCGGGTGCACTCCGTTGACCTGCGGAGTGCGCGAGACTACGGCGGCCGTGACTAGGCGCCCGTGGATATGACTGACGATCGAGGAAGTAGGCAAGCGCAGTGATCTTCCGCCGCAAGGCCAAGAACGACGAGGCCGAGACGACTGGTGGTTTCTTCGGCGACGACGAGGCGACGGCCGAGGAGACCGGCGCTGAATCCGGCTCCGGGGAGCCGCGGGGCGAAGGGCCGTTCGACTCCAACGAGGTGGACCCGGCGATCCTGACCGCCGAGGACCGGATCGACCTGGGCGCGCTGGTGATCACCGGGATGCCCGGGATGGAGCTGCGGTTGCAGGTCGACGAGGCCAGCGGCGACGTCCAGGCGGTTCTGCTGGTGCTGGAGGACTCCGCACTGGAGTTGCGCGCCTTCGCGGCACCGAAGACCTCGGGCATCTGGGCCGAGGTACGCCGGGAGATCGCCGCCGAGGCGACTCGGATGGGCGGCACCGCGTCGGAGACCGAGGGCCCGTTCGGGACCGAGCTCGTCCTCGTCGTACCGGTCGAGGACCCCGAGGGGCAGATCTTCAGCCAGACCTCGCGGGTCATCGGTATCGACGGGCCGCGCTGGCTGCTGCGCGCGACCGTGCTGGGTCGTGCCGCGGTCGAGCCCGACGCCGCTCCGCCGATGGAGCAGTCGCTGCGCAACGTCGTCGTCGTCCGGGGCAGCGAGCCGATGGCGCCGCGCGAATCGCTGGCCCTGCGGCTGCCCGCCGGCGCCCAGCCGGTGGACGAGGAAGAGGCCTGATCCGAGATGTCCGGATACCGGCCGAGCACGGTCACGAGCGGATTACACTGGGCCCATGGGTAGCGACAAACCCGCGGGGCTGTGGAAGCGCGCCTTCCGGGGCCTTGCCGGAGACCGGGACGAGCAAGACGCTGAGGTACTGAAGGACTACGCGTCCGGCTGTGGCGCACGGTCCATCACCGGCTGCCGTGACCGCGAGATGGTCACGCTGTACGGGACGCTGCGGACGATCACCTTCAGCCCGCGCGGCGGCGTACCGGCTCTCGAAGGAGAGCTGTACGACGGCACCGGCACGGTGAAGCTGATCTGGCTCGGTCGGCGCAAGATCGCCGGGATCCACCCGGGATCGGAACTGATCGCGTCCGGGCGGATCGGTGTCGTGGACGGGGACCGGGTGATGTTCAACCCGAGGTACGAACTCCGTCCCGCGGCAGCCCATGGCTGAGCCCAGCAGCCGCCGGCACGACGGCCTCGACGAGGACCTGGACGAGAAACTGGTTGAGATCCTCAAGCCGGAGCTCGAGGCAGCCGAGTCGGTGCTGACCGACGAGTCGTCTTCGTCGGACGCGCCTGCAGCCGAGCCGCGGGTGGCTCGGCCGGCGACAACGGACAAGGACTTCTTCCACGCACTCGGTGGCTGGGGTGCTCTGCTCGACATCGGCCTGCCGTGGATCGCGTTCCTGATCGTCTACGGTGCCAGCGACCACAACCTGAAGCTCGCGCTGATCGTGGCCGTCGCCTCGGGTGCCGCAGTCGCACTGCTCCGCCTGCTGCGCCGCCAACCGCTGCGTAACGTGGCGGGCGGTTTCGTGGGCGTCCTGATCTCGGCTTGGGTCGCCAACCGCAGTGGCCGCGCCGAAGACGTCTACCTGCCGGGCTTGCTGGTCAACCTCGGCTACGGCGCTCTGTACCTGCTGACCGTCGTCTTCCGCTGGCCGTTGTTCGGCGTCCTGTACGGCGTGATCACGCAAACCGGGACCGCCTGGCGCCGAGACCCAGCCATGCTCCGCGGCTTCAGCCGAGCCACCCTGGTCTTCGTAGGCCTCTTCGCCGTCCGGCTGATCGTCCAGGTGCCGTTGTACCTGACCCACAGCCTGAACGCCCTGGGCATCGCCAAGGTCGGTCTCGGTCTCCCGTTCTACGCCCTCGCCCTCTGGCTGGCCTACGCAGTGCTCCGCGGCTCACTCCCCGCCGACAAGTGGGACGAAGCCCGCGACCACGTAACCCACCTCCTCCGAGGCGGCAAGAAGTAGCCCGTACCTGCAGCCAGGCAGTGGTGCCGCTTCCGGCTTCGTCGCCCGCTTGGTGGATGACGACAAAGGGGCGGATTGGGGACTACTGCCTGGCTGGCGGTACGGCTGTGGATAGACGGCTCTGCGCCAAGCGGAAAGACGACATCCTTGACCCATGCACGACATCGTCGGGATCCTGCAGCGGTCGGGTGGTGGCGCGACCTTCGCCGAACTCCGCAGCCTGGTACCGGCCAGCGCGATCCGCCGTTCCCTTACGCTCGGACAGATCACGCGGGTTTCGAAAGGGGTGTATGCCCTGCCGGACGGTCCCTCAGCTCTGGCGGTTGCGAAGGCGAACGGCGGTGTCCTGTCGCACGAGAGCGCTGCGCTTCACCACGGGCTGACGGTGGTGACGAGGCCGCTGATCCCGCATGTGACGATCGGCCGCAAGTTGGCCAAGCGCAAGACCGACCTCGACTGCATCTTGCACTGGGCTGAGCTTCCCCCGGGCTCCGAGGAATCCCAGTCGAAGGCGACCGATTCGCTTCGTACGGTGCTCGACTGCGCGCGGCGGCTACCGTTCGGCGAGGCGCTCGCGGTGGCGGACTCGGCGATTCGGCTGCGGAAGGTCGACCGGCAGGCGCTCGTCGCCGCGGCCGAAGCGCTGAGGGGACCCGGTCGGCCGGCTGCGATCCGCGTCTGCAGCCTGGCCGACGGCCGAGCCGCGTCCGCCCTGGAATCGATGTTGCGCTCGCGTGTGATCGACGCGGGCGTCTCCGGATTCATTCCGCAGTACGAGGTACGCGGGCGCGCGTTCTTCGCTCGCGTCGACCTGGGCAACCCGTTGCTCCGAATCGCCATCGAAGCGGACAGCTTTGCTCACCACGCGACGCGCGATTCCCTTCGCCGGGACTGCCGTCGCTACACCTCCCTCGCAGCCGAGGGCTGGCTCCTCCTGCGCTACTCCTGGGAGGACGTGATGCTCGATGACGCGTGGGTCGGTGACTCGCTCGGCCGCACGATCTCCGGCTCGCGGGCCTTTCTCCGGCCCGCCGCCTGAGGCTGGGCTGGCTGGAGAGCCGTACCTCCAGCCAGGCAGAGCACACCCAACAAGGCCTCTGCTCCGCGTGGCGCAGCCGCCGAACCCACGATAACCCGACGTACTGCCTGTCTGGGGGTACTGATCCCCCCAGCCCTGCCCTCGGTATCAGTCTCGGCGGTGGTGCGGGGAGAGCATGTCCTCGAGTTGTTCCTCGGTTTCGTCGGCGGCTACGAAGAGGAGTTCGTCGTTGAGTTCGAGGGTGCCCTCGGGGTCGGGGCGCAGGACGCGCCCTTCGCGGATGATGGTGACGAGGGCGGTGTCGACCGGCCAGTCGATGTCGCCGACGCGCAGGCCGATCATCGGCGAGTCCTCGGGCAGGGTGAGCTCGACGAGGTTGGCGTCGCCCTGGCGGAAGGTGAACAGCCGGACCAGGTCACCGACCGAGACGGCCTCCTCCACCAGCGCCGACATGATCCGCGGCGTGGAGACCGAGACGTCCACACCCCAGGCCTCGTTGAACATCCACTCGTTCCGGGGATGGTTGACCCGGGCAACGGTCCGCGGTACGCCGAACTCCGTCTTCGCCAGCAGCGACACGACCAGGTTGGTCTTGTCGTCGCCGGTGCTCGCGATCGCCACCTGACACCGTTGCAGCGCGGCCTCCTCTAGCGAAGACAGTTCGCAGGCATCGGCGAGCAGCCACTCGGCGCGCGGTACGGACTCGGCCTTGATCGCGCGCGGGTCCTTGTCGATCAGGAGTACTTCGTGGCCGTTCTCCAGGAGTTCGGCGGCGATCGACCGTCCGACGTTCCCGGCGCCGGCGATGGCTACCCGCATCACAGCTCCTCAGGCTTGGCGCCGAGCTGGGACTCGATCGCGGCGGCTTCCCGTTCCAGCATGACGATGTGCACCAGATCACCCTCCTGGATGACCGTGTCCGCCTTGGGCAGCAGCCCTTCGCCGAGCCGGGTCAGGAACGCGACCCGGCTGTTGGTCGCCTTCTCGATGTCGAGCGCGACGCGGCCGACCCAGTCCGGGTGCACGTGCACCTCGGCGAGCCGGACGGTGGCCGACGGGTCGCGCCACTCGGGCTCCGAACCGCTCGGCAGCAGCCGGCGGACCATCTGGTCGACCGTCCACTTGACCGTGCCGACCGTGGGGATGCCGAGCCGCTGGTAGACCTCGGCGCGGCCCGGGTCGTAGATCCGGGCGACGACGTTCTCGACGCCGAAGTTCTCCCGGGCGACACGCGCGGCGAGGATGTTGGAGTTGTCACCGTTCGAGACGGCCGCGAACGCCTCGGCGTCCTCGATCCCGGCCTCGATCAGTACTTCGCGGTCGAACCCCATCCCGGTGATCGTGCGGCCGGAGAAGTTCGGGCTCAGCCGGCGGAACGAGTCCGCGGACTGGTCGATGATCGAGACGGTGTGGCTACGCTTCTCCAGGGTCCGGGCGAGTGTCGACCCGACTCGTCCGCAGCCCATGATGACGACGTGCACTCTGTGATCACTCCTTGCCCTTCACAGGGCCGCTGGCATCGGGTTCGGCAGGGATAGACGCTACACCGGACCGGGCGTGGCTCTAACATCACCGGTGTGACTCCCGCTCTAGGCGACATCGGTAAACGCATCCTCATCGGGCGCAAGCTGCGCAGTACGCAGCTCGGCGAGACGTTGCTCCCGAAGAAGATCGCACTCCCCGTGTTCGCCAGTGACGCTCTGTCGTCCGTCGCCTACGCTCCGGACGAGATCTTCCTGACCCTGTCGGTGGCCGGACTGGCCGCCTACAGCTTCTCCTGGAAGATCGGCCTGCTGGTCGTCTTCGTGATGCTGGTCGTGGTCGCCTCGTACCGGCAGAACGTGCACGCGTACCCGTCCGGCGGCGGTGACTACGAGGTCGCCACCGTGAACGTCGGGCCGACCGCAGGGCTGACCGTGGCGAGCGCGCTGATGGTCGACTACGTGCTGACCGTGGCCGTGTCGATCTCCTCGGGCGTGCAGAACGCGAAGTCGGCGCTGCCGTTCCTGGCAGGCCACGAAGCTCCGCTGGCGGTCGGCCTGGTGCTGGTGCTGACGGCGCTGAACCTGCGTGGCGTCCGGGAATCCGGCGCGCTCTTCGCGATTCCGACGTACATCTTCATGGCGTCGATCATCGGGATGGCGATCTGGGGCTTCATCCGGCTCTCGGCCGGGACCCTGCCGATGGCCGACAGCGCCCAGTTCCAGATCCGGCCCGAGCCGGGGCACGAGCTGTTCGGCGGTATCGCGGGCGCCTTCCTGCTGGCCCGTGCCTTCTCGTCCGGCTGTGCCGCGCTGACCGGTGTCGAGGCGATCAGCAACGGCGTACCGGCGTTCCGCAAGCCGAAGAGCAAGAACGCCGCGACCACGCTGCTGCTGCTCGGCACGATCGCCGTCACGATGCTGATGAGCATCCTGTTCCTGGCCAGCAAGATCAAACTCCGGTACGCCGAGGATCCGGCCACCCAGTTGCTGCGCGACGGCCAGCCGGTGGGGGACAGCTACACGCAGAAGACGGTGATCGGCCAGATCGGCGATTCGGTGTTCTCCAACTTCCCGCCCGCGTTCTACCTGGTGATCGGCGCGACGATGCTGATCCTGGTGCTCGCGGCGAACACGGCGTTCAACGGCTTCCCGGTGCTGGCGTCGATCCTGGCCAAGGACGGCTACCTGCCCAAGCAGTTGCACACCCGTGGCGACCGGCTTGCCTACAGCAACGGCATCATCCTGCTCGCTCTGTGTGCCGTCGGCCTGATCGTTGCCTTCGACGCCGAGGTGACCAAGCTGATCCAGCTCTACATCGTCGGGGTGTTCGTCTCGTTCACGCTGAGTCAGTTCGGGATGATCCGGCACTGGACCCGGCATCTGAAGACCGAGACCGACGGCGCCAAACGGGCGCAGATGATGCGGTCCCGGGTGATCAACGCGGTCGGCCTGACCATGACCGGGATCGTGCTGGTGATCGTGCTGATCACCAAGTTCACCCACGGGGCCTACATCGCGATCATCGCGATGGCCGTGCTGTTCCTGTTGATGAAGGGCATCCGGCGCCACTACGACACTGTCGGCCGGGAGATGGCGGTGGACGCCAGCGATCAGCTGATGCTGCCTGCGCGGGTGCACGCCATCGTGCTCGTCTCCAAGCTGCACAAGCCGACGCTGCGCGCACTGGCGTTCGCCAAGGCCGCCCGGCCGTACATGCTCGAGGCAGTCACGGTGGACGTCGACCGTGACGAGTCGGAGGCGCTACAGGCCGACTGGGACGCCCGCGACATCCCGGTGCCGCTGAAGCGGCTGGCCTCGCCGTACCGGGAGATCACCCGGCCGATCGTGCAGTACGTCCGCGACATCCGGCGGCAGTCGCCGCGGGACGTGGTGATGGTCTACATCCCGGAGTACGTGGTCGGGCACTGGTGGGAGCACATCCTGCACAACCAGTCCGCGCTGCGGCTCAAGGGGCGGCTCTTGTTCACACCTGGTGTGATGGTTACGTCCGTGCCGTACCAGCTGATCTCGTCCCAGGCAGCCGAGGAACGGCAGGACCGTGAGGAACGGGTAGCCGGCCAAGTACGGCGCGGCGCGCGCAAGAGTTCGGGAGATCGGTGACGGACGACAGCCTTGTCGGGACGGTACTGGAGCTGGAAGTAGGCCCAGTGGCCCACGGTGGCCACTGTGTCGCGCGGTACGAGGGCCAGGTGGTCTTCGTACGTCATGCACTTCCCGGTGAGCTGGTGCACGCCCGTGTGACCGCGCAGACCAGCAAGTATCTGCACGCGGACGCGGTGACGGTGCTCACGCCGTCGCCACACAGAATCGAGCCACCCTGCCCGTACGCCGGTCCGGGGCTCTGCGGCGGCTGCGACTTCCAGCACGCCAACATCGTGGAGCAACGCCGGCTGAAGGCGACCGTGGTGTCCGACACCCTGCGGCGGATCGGCGGTATCGAGCGCAACATCGTGATGGAGTCACCCGGCGACGACGGCCTCGGCTGGCGGACCAGGATGCGGTACGCCGTGGTCAACGGCCGGCCGGGCATGTACGCGCACCGCTCGCACGACCTCATCCCCATCGATCGGTGCCTGATCGCCCATGAGGACACGCCGGCCGTACTGGACAAGCTGTGGCCGGAGACCTCGTCAGTGCAGGCAGTGGTGTCGTCGGAGGGCAAGAAGGCGGTACTGACCGACCAGGACTCTGCTGGGCGAGTCGTAGAGGTCGTGCACAACCGGAGGTTCCGGGTCGAGGCCGGTGGGTTCTGGCAGGTGCACCCGGCCGCGCCGACAACGCTGGTCGACGCAGTACTGGCTGGGCTCGAGCCGGTCGAAGGGGAGACCGCACTGGACCTGTACTCCGGAGTGGGGCTGTTCGCTGCCTTCCTGGCTGAGGCGGGCTGCTCAGTGCTCGCTGTGGAAGGCGACCGGGAAGCTGTGAAGAACGCGCGTCGCAATCTCCACGACCTGCCTGCTGTGACCCTCGAACAGGGTGATGTGAAGAAGGTGCTCAACGTGGCCGTCGGCAAGGGACTGGAGTCGGTGGACCTCGTAGTACTGGATCCGCCGCGCACTGGTGCCGGAGAGGCCGTCGTACGGCGTATTGCGGACCTCACGCCTCGCCGGGTCGCCTACGTGGCGTGTGACCCGGCTGCGCTGGCGCGCGACCTGAAGACGTTCGGGAAGCTCGGGTACGGGATCAGCTCGCTGCGGGCCTTCGACCTGTTCGGGATGACCCATCACATAGAGTGCGTAGCCGTACTCGAGCCGCGATCGGGTGCCACTGGTTAGTGTCGGTCGGCTCGGGTACCGTTCAGGGCTGGATTGACCCCTTCTTGACCCTGAGCAGGATTGGTACCTCGATGCCGCTCGTCGACCTGGACGACCCAGCCGAGCTGCGCGCCCGTTGGAGCGCCCTCGCTGCGGTCGCCCATGCCACCGGGTTCGACCGCCGCTGGTACGCCGATGACAACGGCTGGTACCACCAGGACGAGACCGGATCCGACCTGCGGATGGTCCGGCTGGACGGGGCGCGGGCGGTCCTGTTCGGGTTCCACACGCAGCACAGCCGCACCGGGGGTTCCGACCTGCTCGCCGGTTCGCCGGAGTGGATCGGTCAGCCCGAGGTGAAGCGGCGGATGGCCGCTGGGCAGCTCGGGTTCGTGTACGGAAGCTTCAACGGGACCTGGGCGCGCGCGGCGTACCCGGGCGATCCGTGGCAGCCACTGGACGACGGGTTCGCGCCGATCGCCTCGTGGCTGACCTCAGATGAAGAGGCTGCGCGGGAACTGGTCGAGTGGGCTGCGGAGTGGGCCGACTATCTCGGTGGGCTCGACGAACTGCTGCCGGTCGGGGTCGCGCTCATCCGTACGGCGGGGTCGTCGGGGCTGACGGGTGAGGTGCTGCGCGATCTGTTCGAGCGGCTCGGGATCGGGCCGCGCTCGCCACAGGATCCCGATCTGGGCGCTGGGTTGGTGGCCGCGGCACAGTTCGGCGAGGGCGTGGTCGCGGCGGGGGCGATCGAAAGCCTTGGTCGTACGGGGCGGATGTCGGCCGGCTACAGCTCGTCGTACGGCGAGTCGGCCGGGTACGCGCAGGCGCCGCCGAACGGCGGGTCGGGCGGGTATGCCCAGGCGCAGTCGTACGGCGAGCCGGGCGGCCAGGCGCCGTCGTATAGCGAGCCGGTTGGGTACGCCGAGGGTCCGTCGTATGGCGAGTCGGTCGGGTACGAGTATGGGGAGCCTGCGGGGGCTGAGGAGACGACTGGGGTTGTCGAGGCGGTCGACGACGACGCGGCGGAGGAAGAGCTGTTCGTCGTACCGCCGGGGGTCAGCCCGTTCACCGGGCAGCTGATCGACGGCGACCAGTTGATCGGCGAACCGTTCATCCCCGAGCCGCCGATCACGCCGGAACCGCCGTTTCCGGCCGAGCCGCCGGTGCGACCGGAACCACCCTTCACCCCCGACCCACCGCCGTACCAGCCGCAGCCCGAACCGGAGCCGGAGCCGCGTCGCGATGCGGACAGCTACGGCGTCACCGGGAAGAAGCGCCGCTTCGGCCGGAAGAAGAAGCACGAGGAGAACGACGCCCTCGAGGTCCTTGGGTTGGTCGGGCCGGCGGAGTACGACGACCAGCCGGAGCCGCAGGGCGGGCCGGTCGACCAGCAGCAGGGGTACGGCCCCGCCGCCCCGCAGTACGGGCAGGCGGCGCCGGAACAGCCGCAGTACGCGCAGTCTCAGTACGGGCAGGCGTCGTATGGGCGGGAGCAGTACGGGGCGGACCAGTACGACGACGGGCAGGATGCTTCGCCGGAGCAGTACTTGGGCGATCGGCGGCTGCCGTCGGCCGAACCGCCGCGAGTGGGTGGGCCGGTGGAGGACGGGGAGGACTTCTACGCAAGCCTGTTCGTCGACGCTCCCGCCGCTGCGTCGTACACGCCGGACGTTCCCACGGACGTTGCCGCGGACTGGTCAGCCGACGCACCTAGCCCGTTCATACCCCTCACCAACATTCCGCCGTCGCCTTCCGACGACACCGGCGTCATCGCACCTGTCGCCGAAACCGACGCCTCGGTAGCCGGTCCGGAAGATACGCCCAGCAACCCTGCTGAAGTTCCCGATGACGCTGAGGCTACGGATGACGACGCGCCGACGGCCGAGATCGCGGCGGTGATCGACGAGGTCGAGCCGCCGGTCGCCGTCGAGGCAACGGTCAACGACCGCACCGAGCCCGTCGAGCAATTAGACGCCGACGCCGAAGACGCGCTCGACCCGCGGTCAACGCGCGACGGCGCGGACGCGCTGGATCCGCGGGCGACGGTCGACGGCGGGGACGCGCTCGACCCGCTGGCAACTCGCGACGGCGAGGACGCGCTGGATCCGCTGGCAACGCTCGACGGCGAGGATGCGCTGGATCCGCGGGCAACTCGCGACGGCGAAGATGCGCTGGATCCGCTGGCAAGGCGCGAAGGCGCGGACGCGCTCGACCCGCTGGCAACTCGCGACGGCGAAGATGCGCTGGCAACGCGCGACGGCGCGGACGCGGTCGACCCGCTGGCAACTCGCGCCGGCGAAGATGCGCTGGATCCGCGGGCAACGCGCGACGACGCGGATGCGCTGGATCCGGGGGCAACAGGCGACGGCGAGGACGCGCCAGACCACCTTGAAACGGGCGACGGCGAGGACGCACCGGAGCGGCTGGAAGCGGCGCACGACGAGGAACGGCCCGGTCGCCGGGGAACGGGCGCCGACCCGGCCGACCTGGAGGGCGCGGGCGACGTGCAGGGCGCGGGCGACGTGCAGGGCGCGGGCGACGGCGCCGATGTGGTGGTTGTGGGGGATGGGGACGACACGGCTGCGTTGCAGGCTGTGGGTGAGGATGATGTCGAGAAGGAGTACTACCCGACGGACGTCTCGCCGTTCGCGGTTGGTGGTCGGACGGCGGAGGATGACGGCTACGGGCACGGGTTGCCGCTGCTGACCAATGGGTTCCGGCCGATCGATCCGGCGGACCTGCAGCCGGGGGAGCACGGGTACGAGCTCGGTGGTGAGGTCTTCCACGACGAACTCATCGGCGACGGCGACTGGACCGCCGACCAACTCGGCGACCTCCAACCACCCGCACCCCCAGAAGTCGACGCGCCGGATACCGCCGCGCCAGAGCCTGAATCGCCGGAAACCACCGCGGCGGAAGCCACCGCGCCGGAGAACGCCGGCCGGGACGACGCCGTGCGGGACGACGCCGTGCGGGAGATCGCCGGACGGGAGGTCGGTGCACGGGAGAACGCCGCGCGGCAGACCGACCCGTCGGAAGCCGCCGCGCGGGAGATCGGCGCGCCGGAGATCGCCGGGCGGGACAACGCCGCGCCGTACAGCGCCGCGCAGCAGACCGACCCGTCGGAAGCCGCCGCGCGGGAGATCGCCGCGCCGGACAGCGCCGCGCGGCAGACCGACCCGTCGGAAGCCGCAGCGCCGGAGACCAGCGCACCAGAGATCACCGTGCCGGAGACCGGCGCACCACAGACCGGCGCAGCGGAGACCGGTGCGCCGGAGACCGGCTCATCGGGAAGCGACGCGTTGGAGATCGCCTCACTCGAGGCTGCCCCGTGGGAGTCGGAGGGGTTTGCCGATGCTGAGGTGACCGCGCAGATCGAGGCCGTGCGTGACGACGAAGCCGGCGGGTTGGCCGACGGAGCTCAGGAGTCGTTCGAGGCGGAGCAGGTGTACGGGTCGGCCGACGGCGGGCGGGCGCGGGACGAGCGGCTGGAAGCTGAGGGGGACTTCGAGAGCGAGCAGACCAAGGGCCGGCAGGCTGAAGCTCAAGTTGACGATGAGTCTGTCGGGTTGCCGCTCGCTTCGTTGCCACCTGAAGCCGAGACGGCTGAAAGCGTGCCGGTTGAGGTGCCGGAGCGGTTGGTGGCGCCGCCGGCGAGTTCTGGCGGGATGGCGATACCGGGGCTCGGGCTCGTCGGGGCGGATGCGCCGAAGGTGGAGCCGTTGCCGGGGTCGATCGAGGAGGCGATGCGGTCGGAGTACGAGCGTCCGCGTCCCCGGCCGAAGGAGTCCCCGGCGCTGGTCGCGTTGCGCGAGTGGTGCCGGGCGCGGACGAAGATCGTGCCGTCCGGGTTCACGATCCAGGTGCAGGTGCTCGATCCAGCCCGTCCGTCGTACCGGTTCGATCTCGAACCGCCCGAGGTGGACGACCCGGAGTACGGCGCTGACCGGCTCGCCGAGTTGCTCGGCGATCTCTGGCTCGCGGAGTCGCAGAGTGAGCAGGGTGCTTGGCTGTTCGCGCGCCTGGATGCCGCCGGCCGGACGCTGCGGATCGACCGCTGGTACGACCAGGTGCCCGAGTGGTGGGACCACCCGATCGAGCAGCGGCTCGACGTCGACGGCCTGGTCCGGCGGCTGAACGGACGCGGGCCCGACTGGCAACCGTCGTACCTGGAGAAGCTGTACACAGCGGCGAGATAGCGTTGTCCGCATGTTGCTCAGGATCTTCACCGAACCCCAGCAAGGCGCCTCGTACGACGATCTGCTCGCGGTAGCGCGGAAGACGGAGGAGTGCGGATTCGACGCGTTCTTCCGGTCCGACCACTACCTCGCGATGGGCGATGGGGACGGGCTGCCCGGCCCGACCGACGCCTGGATCACGCTCGCCGGACTCGCCCGCGAGACGCAGCGGATCAAGCTCGGCACCTTGGTCAGCCCCGTGACGTTTCGCCATCCCGGCGTCCTCGCGATCACGGTCGCGCAGGTCGACCAGATGAGCGGCGGTCGCGCCGAACTCGGGCTCGGCGCCGGCTGGTTCGAGTCCGAGCACGCGGCGTACGGGCTCGACTTCCCCGACACGCCCGGCCGGTTCGACCTGCTGTCGGAGCAACTCGAGGTGATCACCGGGCTGTGGGACACGCCGGTGGGGGAGAAGTACGACTTCGACGGCAAGCACTATCAATTGAAGGACTCCCCGGCTCTCCCAAAGCCCGTCCAGCAACCGCACCCCCCGATCATCGTCGGTGGCGGCGGCAAGAAGCGCACACCGGAGCTGACCGCGAAGTACGCCGCCGAGTTCAACGCCGGCTTCTCCTCGGTCGAGGAGACCGCGACGCGCTTCACCCGCGTCCGCGAGGCTTGCGAGGCGATCGGGCGGGACCCCGAGACGCTGGTCCTGTCGACCGCGCACACCGTTGTCGTCGGCAAGGATGACGCCGAGGTCAAGCGCCGCGCAGCCGTGATCGGCCGCGACCCGCAGAACCCAGGCGATGGCTCGATCGTCGGTACGCCGGCAGAGGTCGTCGACCACCTGGGCCGCCTGGCAGCAGCCGGCTCGTCCCGCCAGTACGTCCAGATCCTCGACCTCGCCGACCTGGACCACCTCGACCTCATCGCCACAGAAGTCCTACCCCAGGTCAGCTGAGACCGGTGCGCGCCGCATCACGGTTGCGGTGACCGCGAAGAGGCCGGCGCACACACCCAGCGCAACGGGCAAAGTGACGAGAGTCGCGATGAGAGCAATGCCCAGACCGCAGGTCACCTCGCCCAGGTACTCGGCCTGGGCGAGGAACGAATGAACGGTCGCGCGTACCTCGCTGGTTGTCCGTGAATTGACCCAGATGACGCCGATGATCCGGGTCAGTGGCACGGCGATGCCGGAGACGAGGAGCAGGCAGGTGCTCGCGGCAACCGAGTCGGGCGCGAAGGCGAGGCCGATCATGCCGACCCCGCCAACCGCCGCGGCAACGGCGTACGAGACAGCCGCGTGCGGCCCGTCGACACGCCTCGCCACGAGGCGTAGTGCGACCGCACCGATGAGCAGGGCGACGACGCCGAGGCCGGTAAGCCAGATGACGGGATCGACGCGGGTGGGCAGTCCCAGATCGAGTAGTTGCTTGGGAGCGAGCCGGCCGGCCGCGTCGGAGGCGCCGTTGATCAGGAATGTGGCCAGGAAGATGCGCAGGATCGCGGGGCTCCGGCGTACCAGTGCGAGACCGCGTTGGAAGATCGACCAGGAGGTCGACCACCGTGCGGTCCGGAGCGGCACGAAGTGCTCCTCGCTGAACCGGACGATCACGTAGCAAGTGAGCAGCAGCATGGCCGAGCCGGCGAGGATGATCACCAGATCGCGCCGGGTGGCCCAGGCCAGTACGCCGATCCCGAGCAGCCCGGTCGCCGAACCGGTCAGCTCGGCCCGAGCCGCCCTCGACAACACCGCCGAGATGCGTCCCGCCGACCTGCCGTCCGGCAACCCTGCCGGGCCGGTCAGTTCGTCGGTGATCCAGGCGACGTCTGCGCCGCTGGCGAAGGTCCATGACACGCCCCACAGCACCTGTGTCGCCACCAGAAGCGGGAACGACGTCACCAGGCCGGTCGCCAGCATCGCCGTACCCATCAAGAGCTGCGACACCACCAGTGACCATTTGCGGCTGATGGTGTCCGCCAATACACCGGCGGGGACTTCGCAGACGAGCGCGAAGATCCCTTGGGCGGATCCGATCAGGACGAGCTGTGCTGCGGTCAGGCCGGCGTCGACGACCAGATACACACTGGTGACGAGCCACCAGCCGCGATGGAGGAGTGCCCGCATCCAGGTCCAGTGGACGAAGGCGGCCACGAGATCGTCGTCGTACCGCACAAGGCAGTTCACCAACGCGGGCGAGGTGGGGCAACACGATTTCCCGCAGTGGCCGGGATTCCCAGAGGTGACTCGATGTCGTGTATCTTGATGTCGAGAGAGTTTGTGGGAGAGGTTAGGGCTACCTGATCTTTCGGCCGGGCCGAGGGCTCGGCAGGATGGGCTCAGCGGACACGGACCGGATAGAGGAGCAGGTTGATGGCCAGCGTCGACAGCTTCGGTGCCAAGGGTGCACTCGAAGTCAACGGTAAGTCGTACGAGATCTTCAGGTTGGCGGGGATCGAGGGCGCGGAGACGCTGCCCTACTCGCTCAAGGTGCTGCTCGAGAACCTGCTGCGCACCGAGGACGGCGCGAACATCACCGCCGAGCACATCACCAAGCTCGGCAACTGGGATGCGAATGCGGCGCCCGACACCGAGATCCAGTTCACCCCGGCCCGGGTGATCATGCAGGACTTCACCGGGGTGCCGTGTGTCGTCGACCTGGCCACCATGCGCGAGGCGGTCGCCGAGCTCGGCGGTGACCCGACCAAGATCAACCCGCTGGCGCCGGCCGAGCTGGTCATCGACCACTCGGTCATCATCGACGTCTTCGGCCGCCAGGACGCCTTCGAGCGCAACGTCGAGCTGGAGTACGAGCGCAACCGCGAGCGGTACCAGTTCCTGCGCTGGGGCCAGACGGCGTTCGACGAGTTCAAGGTCGTCCCGCCGGGCACCGGCATCGTGCACCAGGTGAACATCGAGCACCTCGCCCGGACCGTCATGGTCCGTAACGGCCAGGCGTACCCGGACACCTGCGTCGGCACCGACTCCCACACCACGATGGTCAACGGCCTGGGCGTGCTGGGCTGGGGCGTCGGCGGTATCGAGGCCGAGGCCGCGATGCTTGGCCAGCCGGTGAGCATGCTGATCCCGAAGGTCGTCGGCTTCAAGCTGACCGGTTCGGTGCCGGCCGGCGCGACCGCGACCGACGTCGTACTGACCATCACCCAGATGCTGCGCAAGCACGGTGTGGTCGGCAAGTTCGTCGAGTTCTACGGCGACGGTGTCGCGGCCGTGCCGCTGGCCAACCGGGCGACGATCGGCAACATGAGCCCGGAGTTCGGCTCCACCTGCGCGATCTTCCCGATCGACGACGTGACCCTGGAGTACCTCCGGCTCACCGGCCGCGGTGACGACGAGGTCGCGCTGGTCGAGGCCTACGCCAAGGAGCAGGGCCTGTGGCACAACGCCGACGTCGAGCCGCGCTTCTCGGAGTACCTGGAGCTTGACCTGTCGACGGTCGTCCCGTCGATCGCCGGCCCGAAGCGGCCGCAGGACCGGGTCGCGCTGAGCGAGGCCAAGGAAGGCTTCCGTGGCGCGCTGGTCGACTACGCGACCGAAGAGCTGGAGGTGGACCCGTCCGAACTCGGCAGCTTCCCGGCCAGTGACGCCCCGAACGGCCACGGCGACACCGACGACGAGCCGCACGTTCCGCACGGCCCGGGCGGCGCCGGCCGCCCGTCGAAGAAGACCAAGATCAGCCTCGACGGCCAAGAGGTCGAGCTCGACCACGGCCATGTCGTGATCGCCAGCATCACCTCCTGCACCAACACCTCGAACCCGTCCGTCATGCTCGCCGCCGCGCTGCTGGCGAAGAAGGCGGTCGACAAGGGCCTGACCAGCAAGCCGTGGGTCAAGACCTCGCTGGCACCGGGCTCGAAGGTCGTCACCGACTACTACGAGAAGGCCGGCGTCACGCCGTACCTCGAGAAGCTCGGCTTCCACCTGGTCGGGTACGGCTGCACCACCTGCATCGGCAACTCGGGCCCGCTGCCCGAGGCCGTCTCGGCCGGTGTCCAGGAAGCCGATCTGGCCGTCGTCTCGGTGCTGTCCGGCAACCGGAACTTCGAGGGCCGGATCAACCCCGACGTCAAGATGAACTACCTGGCGAGCCCGCCGCTGGTGATCGCCTACGCGCTGGCCGGGACGATGGACTTCGACTTCGAGACCGATGCCCTGGGCAAGGACACGGACGGCAACGACGTGTTCCTGCGCGACATCTGGCCGACCGCCGAGGAGGTCGAGTCGACCATCGCGACCTCGATCAACAAGGAGATGTTCGCCAAGGACTACGCCGACGTGTTCGCCGGTGACGAGCGCTGGCAGTCGCTGCCGACGCCGGAGGGCAAGACGTTCGACTGGGATGCCGACTCGACGTACGTGCGCAAGCCTCCGTACTTCGACGGGATGGCCAAGGAGCCGTCGCCGGTGACCGACATCGCCGGTGCGCGGGTGCTGGCGAAGCTGGGCGACTCGGTTACCACCGACCACATCTCGCCGGCCGGTTCGATCAAGGCTGACAGCCCGGCCGGCAAGTACCTGGCCGAGCACGGCGTGGACCGCAAGGACTTCAACTCGTACGGGTCGCGGCGCGGCAACCACGAGGTGATGATCCGCGGTACGTTCGCCAACATCCGGCTGCGCAACCAGATCGCCCCCGGCACCGAGGGCGGTTTCACCCGCGACTTCACCAAGGACGACGCGCCGGTCACCTCGATCTACGACGCTGCTCAGTCGTACGCCGAATCCGGTACGCCACTGGTGATCCTGGCCGGTAAGGAGTACGGCTCCGGTTCGTCACGCGACTGGGCCGCGAAGGGCACCGCGCTGCTCGGGGCGAAGGCGGTCATCACCGAGTCCTTCGAGCGGATCCACCGGTCGAACCTGATCGGCATGGGCGTCCTGCCGCTGCAGTTCCCCGAGGGCGAGAACGCGGAGTCGCTCGGCCTGACCGGCGAGGAGACCTTCGACATCAGCGGCGTCACCGCCCTGAACGACGGCACGATCCCGCGCACGGTGAAGGTCAAGGTCACCGGCACGGACGGTTCGACGAAGGAGTTCGACGCCGTCGTACGGATCGACACCCCCGGCGAGGCCGACTACTACCGCAACGGCGGCATCCTGCAGTACGTACTGCGCTCGCTCATCGCGAGCTAGTCGATCCCGAAAGGCCGGCCCAGGATTCCTGGGCCGGCCTTTCGCGTGTTCAGCAGCCGATGCCCTGCATGTACTTGGTCGGGTCCTGGTTCTTGGCGATCATGTCCCCGAGTTGCTGGAAGACCTGGGGGAAGGCGCCCTGGGTGGACATCTCCTTGAACACCTTCCAGGAGCGGCTGCCTTGCATGGCGGTGACGGCCTGCTTCATCCGGGCCTGGTCGCCGGCATCGTGAGCGACGATCCACTGGTGGACCCACGCGCAGCCGACCGCGCCGGTCACGCGTGCGCCGAGCTGGTAGCGGTCGATGAGGGTGTTCTTGTAGAGAGGTTCCTTGTCGAAGCCGGCCGGCAGCGTGATGTCGGTCAGCATCTGGTCGACCGCGGCGCGGGTCCGGGTAGGCATCACCGCAGTGTCCGGCATGGCGCTCAACCAGGTGTTGACGTCGACCTGGCGCAGTTTCGCGAGCACCTCGCGGTACGCCTGCTCGGAGCCCAGGTCGGCGCGGATCTGCATGAAATTCGGGCCCTTCGGGGGCAGCATCGTGTTGAAGTCGGTCCCCCTGAGCTTGAACAGTGTGGCCGGCTGCCCGAGCACCTTGATCGGTTGGTGGGATTCGCCGGCCGAAGAAGACCCGAAGTAGGTCTGGTAGTCCTTGGCAGGCTCCCAGTCGAGCTCGATCTCCAACTTGCCGTTGGTGAACCTCGTCATCCCGGATTCCGGCTTGATCTCGTCGATGGCGGTCAGCTTCCAGGCGGGATCGTCGATCAGGAGTCGTTGGTTGGCCTCGGCAACTGCCACTGCCTCGGCGGCGAAGGCCGACGGTGGAGCCGCCGGGTTGCCGCGAGGGAAGAGCGCGCCGGTGACGGCGACGGCTACCGCGACGGCGGCCGCGGCTGCGGCGATCAGGGACACGCGTCGGCGGCGGTTCGGTCGCAGTACTGACGGTGCTGGTGCGGGTGCGGTGGTGGTCAAGATGTCCTCCAACAGCTCGGACTCGGCGCCGGCGGTCGGCAGCTGCCGGACCGCCTCGGTGCCGATCGGGTTGGCCCGCGCGATCAGCTGGTCGAACTCATGATCGTTCATCGCTCCTCCTGAGCTGGTCGGGCTAGCTGGTCGTCCCGTACATGTCCGCGATCCTCGAAGGCGTCTCCGAGCAACTTCTTCAGCCGCGACCGGGCCCGATGCAACCTGGTTCGCACCACACGTGCCGGTACGCCGAGGACGACCGCCGCCTCCTTCGGGTCCAGGTCCTCCCAACTGGTCAACCTGATCAGCTCGCGATCGGTGTCGCTCAGTTGGTCCATCGCCTGCCGGACGGCCGTTTGCGAGTCGACCAGCTCGGTCAGGTCCGAGGTGGCCTCCCGGAGCCGCAGCCGGAGTCGCTCGCCGAGGCGATCGCGCCGGAGCACGCCGCGTCGATGGTTGGCGAGCACGCGCCGCGCGACGCCGTACAGCCAGAGCCGGGCGGTGCCGTCGACCGGTACTTCGTCGACGCGTCGCCAGGCGACGAGCATGGTTTCGGCGACCACGTCCGCGGCGTCGTCGGGGGAGCCCGACCGGCGCAAGGCGTAACCGAGGAGTTCGCGGAAGTGGCTCTCGAAGAGTTCGCGAAACCTGGCTTCGAGTTCGCGGAACCGGGCTTCGTCGGCGGGGACGAGACGAAGCGGCACACGATCCTCCGGGACCGCATGCAGGGTGGCCGGGCTTGGGGGACTCGGCGTACTGGTCATATCCCGTCCATGTCCGGGAGTATGCGCGGCGTCTCAGGTCAGTTCGCGAAAAGTGTCCGTGGGCCGGGTTTTACTGAGGCCATGGCTGACAAGGACCGGGAGCACCCGCGCGAGGTGATTCTTGCGGCGTGTGCTGAGCACGGTGAGGACACGGTGATCGACTGGTGTGTCGCGTTCCTGACCGGTGAGATCTCGGGCGAGGACGCGTTCGGTCGCGAGTTGCCCAAGCTGGTCGCGATCACCGGGAGTGAGAATCCGGGCGGGTGGGCGCATCCGGTCGATCCGGTGAACTACTACTGGGTGCGGGTGTGGGCGGCCCGGGCGTTCCTCTACATCTGGCGTGACGACGTGGTGGAGGCGCTGCTCGTCGCGGCGGATGATCCGGCTTGGCGGGTGCGGGAGCACGTCGCGCGCATCACGGCTCAACGCGAGCTCGGGCAATTGGTGGACTCGCTGTTGCCGATGCTCGCGCACGAGCTGCCACGAGTCCGGGCAAGCGCAGTACGGGCGGTGGGTGCGGCGGGGGAGTACGAGCACGCCGCGGCGCTGGAAGAGTTGCAGGACGACCCTGACCCCACTGTGCGAGCCGCCGTCGAGCGCGCCCTGCAGCGATTGGAGGACCGACTGGACAGGGACGTGCGCTAAGGGCAGGTGGACCCCGGCCAACCGACCGGAGCCCACCCGACTGATCACAACCTGCCTCGGGCACTCCGCCCGGAGGCGAAGCGCCCGAGGTGGCTCGGGAGTTGTCGGCTCAAGAGCCGAGGGTGTTGAGCTTCTCCAGCAGCAGGGTTTGCTGGGCTAGCTGGGCGTTCGTGGAGGCAGGGTTGAGGCGGATCGACTCGGCCTTCGTCATCACCTGGCCGAAGGTACTGTCCGGCCTGAGATCCAGGTTGGTGTCGACCGGGCTGCCCAGGTCGAACGAGCCGTCGGCGAAGTTCAGCCAGGCTGTCAGCGCCTGCCGGTCGAACTCGGCCTTCGGGTTCAGCAGCTGGAGGTTGAGTACGGCGTTCGCCTTGGCCATCGTCGAGACGTCCTTCACCTCGGAGAAGACAGGACTCATGTGCTGGACCACCTGCAGGTAGCAATTGATCGTGCTCACCGGCAGATCGACCGGCGGGATCCGCAGCCCGGGGCGAGTCTGCAGGAACCACAACGGCGCGATCCTGGTCAGGTGCGCGTTACCGGTGACGATCACCTTCGCGGCATCGGCGCCCGTCCCGCCGTCGTCGTCCCGCGCGCCGAACCCGACGTCGTAGCTGCACGCCGACCCGAAGGTGTGGGCCTTGGTGTCCGTCACGTCCCGCGGTTGCAGGCTCGGGCTGGTCGCCGGGTCGGTTCCCGGCGGGTTGACCAGATAGTTCGTCGTCACGTCTGGCGCAGGTGCTCCGTCGCCCCAGTTCCAGCTCAGCGCGAGATCGTCGCTACCCGGATCGGTCGACCGGCCGGCGAAGTTGACCGGCTGCCCGCTGTGCGCGATGAAGGTCGGTACGCCGTTCACCACCTGCGCGCCCGACTCGTCGATCGTGGCCGTGGGAGCGACGTTGGTGACCTGGAGCGGGAAGGACGCCGTACCGGTACCGCCGTCGTCGTCGGTCACCTCGACTCCGACGGTGAAGGACCCGTTG
The DNA here is from genome assembly GCF_003261635.1 of Kribbella monticola. Classification (GTDB taxonomy): domain Bacteria; phylum Actinomycetota; class Actinomycetes; order Propionibacteriales; family Kribbellaceae; genus Kribbella; species Kribbella monticola. The sequence continues at coordinate 52,295 of NZ_QFXK01000089.1, forward strand.
TCGCCGTACGCCTGGTTCCCGGTCACCTCCCCGCGATCCGCTGGCGGCCCATCGTGCGTGAGCAGCAGCGAACCTGTGGACGGCGCCCCGAATCCCCAGTCGAGCGATGACGTGTACGTGTCACCCCACCCGGGATCGGTGAACGATGCCTTGGTAGCGAGCACCGACCCCTCGGTGATCGTCTTCACCTGGGCCGGATCGATGGTGACGACCGGTGCGACGTTGCTGACCTGTACTGCGAACGAGGCCGAGCTGGACCCACCGTCGTCGTCAGCCACCGTCACCTTGACGGTGTAGCTGCCGTTGTCGGCGTACTCGTGGCTGCCCGTGACTTCACCGCGATCGACCGGTGGTCCCTCGACAGTCGGATTCGGACTGACCGAACTCGTGCTGCCGTCGCCCCACTCGACCGTTGCCGAGTAGGTGTCGGTCCAGCCTGGATCGGAGAAGGCCGCCTTCACAGTGAAGGTGCTGCCTTCAGACGCTGTTGTCAGTTGCCCCGCGTCGATGGTGACGGTCGGCGCCACGTTCGCCACGGTCACGTGGAAGGTCGTGGTCGCGGTCTCGCCCTTGTCGTCGGTAGCCGTGATCGTGACGTCGCCGCTCTGGCCCGGTCCGTCGTCGGTGCCGAGACTCCAGGTCCATCGGCCGCCGCCGACGTTCGTGACCACGCCACTGGAGGCGGTCAACGTGACGGCTCGGCCCTCGGGATCGCTGAAGCCACCGCTGTTGGTGGCGGTCGTTCCCTCGTTGACGTCGACAGTGCCATGGTCCGCTGTGATGGTCGGCGGATTGTTGCCCTGCTGCAAGGCGGCCAGCAGGTCGATGCGCGGAGTGGTGGCATTCGTCGTACCGCTGGTCGGGTAGGTGATGTCCACACCGGTGTCGCGCAGGTAGCCGAGCAGGGTGGCTGCGGTGGCCGTCGGGTAGGCGCTCCGGAGCGCCGCGATGGCACCGGCGACGTGGGGCGCGGCCATCGACGTACCGTCGAGGGAGGCCCAGGCATCGTCGGGGACCGACGACCGGATCGACGTACCGGGGGCGAACAGGTCGAGCAGCGGTCCGCGGTTGGAGTAGCTCGCGGGCGAGTCGACATCGTTGCCGGAGGCATCGGCACTGATCGCGCCGACGGTGACGGCGGTGGAGATGCAGCCCGGTGAGCCGACGCCGGCCGGATGCGACTCGTTGCCGGCCGAGATCGTCGTCGTGATGCCCACCGAGAGCAGCAGGTCGATCGGCGCCTTGTCCATGCTGCTGTCACAGTTGGTGGTGTTGTTGCTGGTGTCGCCGCCGCTCAGATTCGCCGAGGCGATGGTGAAGCTGTTGCGCAGGTCGTAGATGCGCTGCATGCCCTTGATGAAGTCGGAGTCGAAGAACTGTACGCAGGGCGAGCCGCCGGTGCAGCCGCTGTTGACCCGGTGGTAGATCTGGATCGCGATGATGTTCGCGCCCGGCGCGACTCCGTTGCCTGGGGCACCGGTCACGCCGGCTCCGTTGCCGGCCGCGATCCCGGCGACGTGGCTGCCGTGCCGGCAGATGTTGGTGGTTCCGTTCAAGCACTGCGCGGTCTCGGCATCGGCTGCCCCGGCGCCGGTCTGGGTGTCGGTGCCGTTGGGGCAGAGCGAGGCCTGGGTCTTGGCGTCACTCACGCTGGAGTAGCAGGCCTCGGACACGATCCGGCCGGCGAAGAACGGATGGTCCCGATCGATGCCGGTGTCGAGGATCGCCACCGTCTGGCCGCTGCCGGTGAAGCCGAGTTGCTGGACCTTGTCGGCGTGGATGAACGGGATGCTGGACGCCAGCGTCGGTGAGCCGACCTTGTCTTCCTGGATCGACACCACGTCCGGATCAGTCGCCAGCTCCTGGATCGCCTGCTCGTCCGCGTTGAGCGCGAGCAGCGGGAACGAGCTGTAGGTCTGGTTCTGCTCGACGGTGCCCTGATCGATGTTGTCGAGGACCGCCTGCTTGTCCGCGAGCCGGTCGACCCGGACGATCACCCGGGCCGATCCCTGCTGCTCGGCCGTCGCCATCAACTGGCGTTCCCCGGCATCAGGACCGGGCGATGCCTGTACTGCGGCCGGTACGGCGACCTGGTCCGCGGCCGGTAGAGCGCCCTGCGCAGCCGCGGGTAGTTGTGTCGTCGCGGCGGCCAAGGTGACCAAGGCCAGCGCGCCGGCAGCGAACAGTCTTCGGACTTTCATGGTGGATCCCCCCTGGGATGTGACCGGCTCAGCCGTTCTGAGACCTGGCGGTGTCTTCGTGGACGGCTGCGACTCGGGACGAGCGCAGCAGGTGCCGAAGGGCATCGGCGTCGACGGTGAGCGACAGTTGCGGCGTGTACGCGAAGCGATGAACGTTCCGCACCTGATAGCCGGCAAGCTCAGCCAGTACTGCGGTTTGCGCGGCGCTGATCTTCTTCCGCTGCACCTGCCGGGCGTGCTCGTCCGGCAGGTCGCCTTCGGCGGTGTACTGCCCCGCCAGCCGGACGATCACAGGCAACGAGCCGCCGGCCGGCACCCGGGCGAGCAGAGTGCTCTCCGCGTCCGGCGTCGGCGAGGATTCCCCGCCGACGCCGCCGCCCCCGCATGCCGCGGTGAGGACAACCGCCACCACCGCGACAACCAGCCCGATCGAACGCAAGGCTTCCCCCGATGCCCCAGCGCGACCCCCGTGGACCGCGTACACCCCATCCTCAGGACAGGTCTTCAGAAACCCTTAAAGCCGACGTACCGCACGCGACAAAGCCTCGCCCGGCGATACGTCGTACGGGCTAGCCGGCGAAGCGTCGTACGGGCGAGCCGGCGAAGCGTCGTGCGGGCTAGCCGGTCAGCGCCGTGCGGAGCTTCTCGGCGTACGACGCGGCTTCGTCGTCGTCCGCGTACTTGGTGCGCGGCCAGAAGAATCCGCGCAGCCTGTCACCCTTCGTCCGCGGTACGACGTGGACGTGCAGGTGCGGCACAGACTGCGACACAACGTTGTTGACGGCAACGAACGACCCCTGCGCCCCGTACGCCGTACGCACGGCCGCCGCCACCGCTCGGGCCGCCCCGAAGAGCGGCACGGTCAGCTCGTCGGGCAGCTCGACCATCGTGGCGATGTGCTCGCGCGGCACCAGCAACGTGTGCCCCTTGAAAACCGGCCGGATGTCGAGGAATCCGAGCACGTCCGGCGACTCGTACACGAGGTGCGCCGGCGTCGATCCCGCGATGATCGAGCAGAAGAGACAGTCAGCCATCAGCCCAGTTTCTCGTCGATGAAGCACCAGCGCCAATCCTCGCCCGGCTCGAAGCTCCGCATCACCGGGTGACGCGTCGTCTCGAAATGCTTGCTGGCATGGCGTTCGGGGGAGGAGTCGCAGCAACCGACGTGACCGCACTGCAGGCACAGCCGCAGGTGCACCCACGAGCCGCCGTCGGCGAGGCACTCCTCGCAGCCCTCCGGGGTGTTCGGCGTCAGGACGCACGGCGCCTGCTCGAGGTGCTCGCATTCGGCGCCGGGCGCCGGCTGGATCCGCAGCGAGTCGGACTGCCCGCCGACGTCGTCGGCCTCGGCCCGGTCGAGAATCGACTCCTCGATGTCGAGCTGGATCTGAGCCCGTTGCAACACCTCGTCGGCGACCAGACCGTCGTCCCGCACTTTGAGGATGTGCCCGCGCTCGGCCTCCAGCATCGCCATCCGCAGTCGCCGGTAGGCCTCGCTGGGAGTTTCGTACTCCGACTCGGGCCGGCCGAGTCGCTCCCAGGCAGCCTGCGCGCGGGATTCACCACGCTGGCGAAGCAGTGCGATGACTTCTTCCGGATCATCCGGCGTGATCAGGCGATCGAGCTCGGCTTCGGCGGCCCGGTGCGCCCCTTGCAGTACGGCGGCCTCCTGCAGCGCGTCTTCCGCGGGATCCGGGCCGGGCAGGCGCAAACGCCGTACGAGCCACGGCAGGGTGGAGCCTTGGAGCAGCAGGGTTCCAGCGGTCACCGTCAGCGCGATGAACACCAGCACCTCGCGATGCGGCGTCTCTTCGGGCAGGACGAAGACCGCGGCGAGAGTGACCACACCGCGCATCCCGGCCCAGGACACGACCACCAGGCTCTGCCAGCTGACCGGCCCCGGCCGCGACCGGCCGAGGATTCGCCGAGACAGCAGAGTGACCGGGAAGAGCCAGATCGGCCGGAGCAGGATCACCGCTGCGAAGACGCCGACGGTGGCGATCGTGATCGTGCTCGTCGACAACGGGCTGTGGGAGACGTCGTCGAGGATCCAGCGCGTCTGCAGACCGATCAGCAGGAAGACCGTGTTCTCCAGCAGGAACTGGAATGTCCGCCAGTTGGTGCGCTCGGACATCCGGGACGCGGCGGACTGAATGATCGGAGCCTTGTGACCGAGCAACAAGCCGGTCACCACGACGGACAGCACGCCCGAGGCGTGGATCTCCTCGGCGGCGATGTAGGCGATGAAAGGCGCGGTCAGGCTGAGCGTCGTGTCGAGGACGGGATCGGTGAACCGCTTGCGGATCTTGGCCAGCACGATCGCGCACACCAGGCCGACCGCAACCCCTCCGCCGGCCGCCAGCAGGAAGTCCAGACCGACGCTCAGCGGGGTCGGCGAGTGGACGTCGCTGGGGTCGTCGCCGCGGATCAGGGCGATACTCGCCGCGCCGGCCGCGATCGCCGTACGGAGTCCGACCAGGGCGGTGGCGTCGTTGAGCAGGCTTTCACCCTCGAGGATCGTGACGACCCGGCGCGGCAGCCCGACCCGCTTCGCGATCGCCGTCGCCGCCACCGCGTCGGGTGGGGCGACGACCGCGCCGAGCGCGAAGGCCGCCCACAGGGGGAGCGGTTCGAGACCCTGCGACTTCGCCGCGCTACCGAGCAGCCAGTACGCGACCAGGCCGACGCCGATAGTGGTGAACGCGACCAGGCCGACCGACAGCAACCCGATCGAACGGCGGTGCTTCGAGAAGTCGACCAGGCTCGTCTTGATAGCCGCCGAGTAGAGCAGCGGCGGAAGAAAACCGACCAGGACGACCTCGTGGGACAGCTCGATCTGCGGAACGAACGGCAGGTACGACGCCGCGACGCCGACGACGACGAGCAGCAGGGGAGCCGACACCCCGATTCGCCGGGCCAGCGCTGCCCCGGCCGCCACCACGGCGACCAGAGCGACAACGAGGATCGCGATATGCACGGCCACAGTCTCGCAGTTCGGGGCCGATGGAGCCCGCCGGTTCGCCCACAGCGGAGCAGGTGACCCGCGCGTAACTTAGGGGCCTCATGGTCTGGTTCTCGTCGGTGGCCTGGTCTAGCGTGTGCGCACCGGGAGATGCCGATGACTAGGGGTCACCATGAGCCGCCGCCGCCCTGCTTTGCGAATCTCAGTCGCTGTCGCCTTGCTGGCCACAGCTGTCCTGCCCGTGGCGCCCGCTGCGGCCGCTGACGCCAGTACGACGAACGGCTGTATCGCCAGCGTCCCAGAGCCGGGCAGCACCACGCCGGTGCGGATCTGCTACTCGCTGTTCAAGCCCGACGGCGCCTCGGCCGGTCACACCGTTCCGCTGATCTTCCACAGTCACGGCTGGGGTGGCAGCCGGACCAAGGACCCGGCCGCCTTCAAGTCCTGGCTCGATGCCGGGTACGGCGTACTCAGCTTCGACCAGCGCAGTTTCGGCGAGAGCACCGGCGTCGCGCACGTGATGAACCCGGACTTCGAAGGCCGGGACGTGGTCAAGCTGGTCGACTTCGTCGCCTCCCTGGACTGGGTGACCAAGCAACGGCCGGGCGACCCGCTGATCGGCGCGATCGGCGGTTCGTACGGCGGTGGTTACCAGTTCGCCGGCGCTTTCACCGAGCTCCGCGATCGCGGTCGGACCAGGTTCGACGCGCTGGCGCCCGAGATCACCTGGTGGGATCTCAAGCAGAGCCTGGCACCGGACGAAGCGGCCCGGACGCTCTGGCTGGCGATCCTGTACGCCGGTGGCGGTACGCATCTACCGCCCGCGGTGGGCGCGGCCTTCGTCTCGCTGGTCACGACCGGGACCTGGCCCACTGGGCAAGCCGGCCGGGACCTCGACGCCTTCTTCGCGAAGAACGGCCCCGCGTGGCAGGTCGCGCACGGGCGCAAGCTGGACATCCCGGTGCTGTTCGGCCAGGGCCTTTCGGACAACCTCTTCAACCTCAACCAAGGCCTGCAGAACTTCCAGCACGCGCTGACACCGCGCGCCCGGCAGCGCTCGATCTTCGTCGGCTACAACGGCGGCCACACCTTGCCCAGCGTGCTGCCACCGGGATTCGCCACGCCTGGCGATCCTTGTTCCGTCGCGCTCGGCAGCCCTTCGTTCGGGGCCCTGGAGCAACGGTTCATGGCGCTCAACCTGCTGAAGCAGCAGACCGGGCTGACCGGCTTCGGCAGCTACCACCTCGCGACTGCCGACGGTCGTTGCCTCGAACAACGAAACCTGACGCCCAACACGCAGTACCGGCTCGGCAAGGTGATCACCTCGGCCAACCTCGGCTTGCCGATCCAGCTCGAACTGGCCAAGGGCCCGATCACCGTGGCCGGCGTACCGCGACTCCAGGCAAAGGTCAGCAGCCTGCTGCCGGACGCCGGCGCCTTCTTCGCCCTCAGTGTCGGCACCTCCGCGCTGGACGCCAAGATCGTCCAGAACAACACGATGCCGCTCCGCGAGCAGCGGGTGGTCCATGGCGCGCGTCGGTCGATCGATCTGCCCGGGATCGCGGTCGACGTACCGGCGGGCAAGTCCTTGTTCCTCACGGTTTCGCCGGTCGCCGACATGTTCGCCGGGCAGAACGGCCGGGTGCCGAACCTCTTGAAGCTGGACGACCTGAGGCTCAGCCTGCACCGGGTTCGGTGACGGTGCCGGCACGAGACGTGACAACACTTCGAACAACGTGCAAGAGATTGCCGGCGGCCCGCCCGCTCCACCAAGCTGGTCCGGCCGCCGGGTTGGGCTCAACACCGTCCGGCTGGGGCGGGGCGGCTCCAGCCGGGCCCAACCCGGCGCATCTCTTGCTCTTCAGCGAACTTTGTCGCGTCTTCAGCGGACCTTGTCGAGATATGTCTTGTACGTCGTGAGGAACGGCTCCTCGGTGGCGACCGCCCGGAACAACCAGTCGCACTCCCGCTGGGCCGCCTCGATGACGTCCTGCGGGTAGCCGAACTGGACCTGGTGCTCGGCGAACTCGTCCGCGTCGTCGACGTACACCGTCCCGTCCCGCTTCTTCACCACGTCGAGATCGAGATCGATCATGGTGAACTCGGTCTCGCCGAACGTCACCGGCGTGGTGACGTCGCAGTAGATCTCGGTCGAGCGCGGCTCGTCGTTGAAGATCGCTGTGAACCAGCGATCGCGCGGGAACAACTGCACGTGCGCCTGCGAGTGGAGCACCTCGGGCTCCTCGCCTCGCTGCGACACGGAGTTGGGCGGCACGCCGAGCCATACGCCGTACGAATCCTCACCGAGATACCGCATCACTTGATGCCAGTGCAGCCTCTGGTCATATTTGCGGTAGACCACCCGGACGTTGTGCATGGCGTCACCGTACCGGCGTGATCGGTCACCGGACGGCTCGCTATCCTGTGCCGATGCGACGGATGCTCATCACCGGCGGCGCCGGGTTCATCGGCTCGAACTTCGTGCACGACACGGTGCGCCGTGACCCCGACACCGAGATCACGGTGCTGGACGCCCTGACGTACGCCGGCAGCGAGAGCAACCTGGCGCCCGTGGCGGAGCAGGTCACCTTCGTGCACGGCGACATCTGCGACGCCGAACTGGTCGACAAGCTCGTCGCCGAAACCGACGTCCTGGTGCACTTCGCGGCCGAGTCGCACGTCGACAACTCGCTGAACGACCCGTCGCCGTTCATCAAGAGCAACATCATCGGCACCTTCACGCTGCTGGAAGCCGTTCGCAAGCACGACAAGCGGATGCACCACATCTCCACCGACGAGGTCTTCGGCGACCTCCCGCTGGACTCGGTCGACCAGTTCACCGAGGAAACGGCGTACGACCCCTCCAGCCCGTACTCCGCCAGCAAGGCGAGCTCCGACATGCTGGTCCGCGCCTGGGCCCGCTCGTACGGCGTGGCCGCGACGCTCTCGAACTGCGCGAACAACTACGGCCCGTACCAGCACGTCGAGAAGCTGATCCCGCGGCAGATCACCAACGTCCTGATCGGCGACAAGCCCAAGCTCTACGGCGCCGGCGAGAACGTCCGCGAATGGACCCACGTCGACGACCACAACGACGCCGTCCACCGCATCATCGCCGACGGCCGCCTCGGCGAGACCTACCTGATCGGCTCCGGCGACGAGCGCAGCAACAAGCAGATCATCGAGAAGATCCTCACCCTGATGGGCGAACCGTCCGACGCCTACGTCCACGTCAACGACCGCCCCGGCCACGACCTGCGCTACTCCAACAACTCCACCAAGATCCGCACCGAACTAGGCTGGACCCCCCACTACGCCGACTTCGACGCCGGCCTCTCCGCCACCATCGACTGGTACAAATCCAACACCTCGTGGTGGGAACCCCAGAAGTCCGCGGCAGAAGCCAAATACAAACTCCTCGGCCGCTAGTTGATCACCCCGGAGCAGCAGGCAATCTGCGACCGCTTCGGCGTAATCCCGGCAGAAGCGCCCCCAGACCTCAAGCTAGGCATCACCACCGACATCGCCTCTGCCCTACCCCTCAACGGCCTACGCCACCCCCCGGACCGCGACATTACGGGCTGGTACATCTGGTCCGGCGAGACCTTCCCCGACGCGGCCGACGCCTTCGCTCCACTCCACATCAGCCATCTCGCCACGCACTGCCCCGCGGTCATCCCGTACCTCGCCCTCCCACCTGGCTACCGCTTCCTCGTAACCCCAGGCCAGGAAGACATCTGGTACGACCCGTCCCTCCTCATCACCTGATGCGGCAGTACGCGCCGGTGTGACCGCTGCCACCTCGCGGGCTATCGGTGGCGCGTTACAGGAGTTGCAACTAGCTGCAATCTGTCGAACTGTCGTTGACAGTCTGTAGTCGCCTCGCTGACCATTAACAGCCGCCCGGCGTGAGGCACGGGCTGGATTGCCGGGGAGGGCATCGTGGCTCGTGGTGCGCGGGGATCAGTGCGGCCTGTCGCCGTTTTGGGAACTGTGGCGGCTTTGGTCGCCTCGGGTGGGATCGCGGTGATTCCCACGAGCGGGGCGCAAGCAGCGCCGATCAGGGTGATTCGCACCGAAGCGGATGCAGCGGCCAAAGCGGCGCAGACTGGCGAGGCGGTGGAGATTCCCGACCAGACCACCCCGACCACCCAGACCTTCGCAAACCCGGACGGTTCGCTGACTGCGAAGCTGTCGAACGCTCCAGTGCGGGTGCGCCGAGATGGCGCCTGGCGAGACATCGACCCGACGCTGGAGTTCCGCGCCGACGGATCAGTAGGCCCCAAGGCGACGCTTTCCGATGTCAGCCTCTCGGGAGGCGGCGTGAGCGCGCTCGCCAAGGTGGGGCTGTCGAAGGGCTCATTGCAACTCAAGGCGCCATGGAACCTGCCTCGACCAACGCTCGATGGAGCCAAGGCGACGTATGCCGATGTCCAGCCTGGCGTCGACATCGTCGTCGAGGCCACGACAGAGGGCGTCAGCTACAACCTGGTCGTGAAGAGCCGCGAAGCCGCGACGAACCCGACTCTGCGTTCGATCCACTTCCCGGTCTCGGCTTCGGGGTTGTCGATTCGAGCAAACCGCCCCGGCGGTCCCGCATACGTCGACAAAGATGGCCGGCTGGCCGTGACAGCGGGAGATGGCGTCATGTGGGACTCGTCCCAGTCGGCGCCCCAGCAAAAGACGGCAACCTGTCAACGCCGGTCGAACTCTGACCCGTCTGGTCCGGGTGAATGCTGACCCACCCGGGTTGGTTGGTGGTTGTTAGTCGTTGGTTTTGGCGGCTGCGGGGACGCGGCCGAGGTCGCGGTCTTTGAGGCGGTAGCTGTCACCTTTCAGGGAGACGACGTCGGCGTGGTGGACGAGCCGGTCGATCATCGCTGCTGCGACGACGTCGTCGCCGAAGACCTCGCCCCAGCGGCCGAAGGGTTTGTTGCTGGTGACGATGAGGCTGGCGCGTTC
>NZ_QFXK01000090.1 GCF_003261635.1 Kribbella monticola
CCCTCCGCGACCGCCTCGAACCCCTACCGTCGGCAGCCTGACCGACCTGCCGCGCGCGCCGGAAGACACCGGCGCGCGCGGCCGTCGAGCCGGTCGCGCCGCAAAGCGGCGCTCGGCTACCGCCGCTGGGCACGGTTACGGCGTCGCGGACGTCGGGTGGCTGCCGTTGAGGCGGTGGCGGGCGGTGGGGAGCTGGCGGGTCTGGACGAGGTACTCGGCCACGTCGCGCAGTTTCACGTTGTTGTCCTGGGAGTAGCGCCGCAGTACTTCGAAGGCGCGGTCGCCGTCCAGGTCGAAGCGCTCCATCAGGATGCCCATCGCCTGGCCGACCAGCTTCCGGGCGTCGATCGCCTGGATCATCGTGGCGTCATGGCGCGCGTTCGCGATGGCGACCGTCGCGTGCCGGGCGAGGATGTGCGCGATCGCCTGGTCGTCGGCGCTGAAGGCGTCCGGCCGGTTGCTGTACAACCCCATCACGCCCACGGTCCCGGCCGAGGTGTTCAACGGCACGTCGAAGACACTCCGTACGCCGAGACCGCGCACCTGCGCCGCCCAGGCGGGCCATCGGTCGTCGGTCGCCGTGTCGGTCACCAGGATCGGAATCCGCTCGGTCATGCAGACCGTCATCGGCCCGTTGCCCTTGGTCAGCTGCGAGCGGTAGATCTCGGCGACGACCGGATCGGTGACCGCGGGGATCTCGGGTTTGCGCCCGCGCCCCGCGGTGGCGACACCCGCGTGTGAACAGTCCAGCGCCTGGATCGCGAAGGCGACGACCGCCTCGATGGTTTCCTCGACACCGTCGGAGTCGTGCAGTTCCACCGCGAGCCGGGCGAAGGCGTTCGCCGTCGACATCGCCTCGGGGGTGAAGGTTTCGAACTGCGGCTCCGTATCCCTGGCTGGTAGGGCATCCGTGCCTCCGGACTGATCCATGCCCCAATAATGCACCGCTGATCCCGCCCGTACACCCAGTCGTCGCGCTCGGCGAGCTACCAGCCGGGCAGGAAGAGGCAGAAGACGTGTCCGACCGGGTCGGCGAAGATCCGGACGCCCTCTTTCTGCGGCTGCCAGTCCATCAAGGTGGCTCCTGCCTCGACAGCGCGTTGCTGGGCCTGTTCGAGGTCGGTGACCTGGAAGTCCAGGTGGAGCTGGTGGTAGAACCTCGCCAGCTCGCGTGGGTCCGGGGCGTCCAGGACCACACCGGAGAGAGGAATCTGCTCTGTCACACAACGCTCCGTCCGTCGGGGTTCCGGTGACGATGCCGGTACCCCGGGCAACCGCCCTCAGTCACCGGTTGAACCGGCACGCGGTGGGAACCGGAAGCACCGGGACCGACGACGAAGGAGTCAGTGGCTGTGAGCGTGAACGGACAGGTCCAGACCGTGGTGGTGACCGGGGCCAGTGGCGGGATCGGCAGGGCGACTGCCATCGCCTACGCGGCGCGCGGGGCGAAGGTGGCGCTGCTCGCACGCGGTGAGGAAGGCCTGAAAGGTGCGGTCGAGGAGGTCGAAGCAGCCGGCGGTACTGCGCTGCCGATCGCGGTCGACGTCGCCGACTACGACCAGGTGGAGAGCGCGGCCGCCCGGGTCGAGGCCGAACTCGGTCCGATCGACGTCTGGGTCAATGTCGCGTTCACCTCGGTCTTCGCGCCGTTCACCGAGATCGAGCCGGCCGAGTTCAAACGGGCGACCGAGGTGACCTATCTCGGCTACGTCTACGGCACCCGGGCCGCGCTGGACCGGATGAAGCCGCGCGACCGGGGCGCGATCGTCCAGGTCGGGTCCGCGCTCGCGTATCGCGGGATCCCGTTGCAATCGGCGTACTGCGGTGCCAAGCACGCCATCCAGGGCTTCCACGACTCGCTGCGCTGCGAGCTGCTGCACGACAAGTCGAACGTGCATGTGACGATGGTCCAGATGCCGGCGGTGAACACACCTCAGTTCTCCTGGGTGCTGTCCCGGTTGCCCAGGCACCCGCAACCGGTGCCGCCGATCTTCCAGCCCGAGGTGGCGGCGAAGGCCGTCCTGTACGCCGCCGATCACCCGCAGCGCCGCGAGTACTGGGTGGGCGGTCCGACCGCGGCGACGCTGATCGCCAACAAGTTCGCGGCGGGTCTGCTCGACCACTACCTGGCCCGGACGGGGTACAAGTCGCAGCAGACCGACCAGCCGCACGCGGCGGACGCACCGGCCAACCTCTGGGAACCGGCCGACGGCAGGGGCGAGGAGGACTTCGGCACACACGGTGTCTTCGACAAGAAGGCGACCAGCCGCAGCTACCAGTTGTGGGCCTCGCAGCATCGCGGACCGGTGGCCCTGGCGACCGCCGGTGTCGCTGCCGTAGCCGCCTCGGCGTGGCGGCGGGCGCGACGCTGAGCCGGTTGCACAACTTTCGGTTCGCCGCCGGGGATCCGGGTACCGGCCGCCGGTATGAAGGCATTGACTTGGCAGGGAAAACGAAAGATCGAGTACTCCGACGTCCCGGATCCGGTGATCCAGGAGCCGACCGACGCCATCATCCAGGTCACGTCGACCGGGATCTGCGGCTCGGACCTGCACCTGTACGAGGTGATGGCGCCGTACCTGTCACCGGGTGACGTCCTCGGGCATGAGCCGATGGGCGTCGTCGTGGAGACCGGCTCCGAGGTGACGAACCTGAAAGCCGGCGACCGGGTGGTGATCCCGTTCGGGATCGCGTGCGGGCACTGCTTCATGTGTGACCAGGGTCTGCAGTCGCAGTGCGAGACGACCCAGGTCCGCAAGGAGGGCATGGGCGCCGCGCTCTTCGGCTACACCAGGCTGTACGGCCAGGTGCCGGGCGGGCAGGCGGAGTACCTGCGAGTGCCCCAGGCGCAGTACGGACCGATCGTCGTACCGGAGGGGCCGGCTGACGACCGGTTCGTGTTCTTGTCGGACGTGCTGCCGACTGCCTGGCAGGCGGTCGAGTACGCCGGTGTGCCCGACGGCGGCACGCTCGCGGTGATCGGCCTCGGCCCGATCGGTGACATGGCGGCCCGGATCGGCATCCATCGTGGCTACCGCGTGATCGGCATCGACCTGGTGCCCGAACGGCTCGGCCGGGCGCAGGCCCGTGGCGTCGAGATCCTGGAGTACTCCGACGACGTGGCCGAGCAGGTGCGTCAGCTGACCGACGGGCGTGGTCCCGACTCGGTGATCGACGCGGTCGGGATGGAGGCTCACGGGTCGCCGAAGGCGCAGGCAGCGCACAAACTCGTCGGGCTGCTGCCGAGCGGGCTGGCCGAGAAGATGATGGAGACGGTCGGCGTCGACCGGCTCGCTGCGTTCTATCTGGCCATCGACCTGGTCCGCCGCGGCGGCACGATCTCGCTGAGCGGCGTGTACGGCGGGGCGGCCGACCCGCTGCCGATGCTGACCATGTTCGACAAGCAGATCCAGCTCCGGATGGGGCAGGGCAACGTGCGCCGCTGGGTGGACGACATCCTGCCGCTGCTGACCGACGAGGATCCGCTCGGGGTCGATGGCTTCGCGACGCACCGGTTGCCGCTGTCCGAAGGCCCCGCGGCGTACGAGATGTTCCAGAAGAAGCAGGACGGCGCCGTGAAGGTGCTGCTGACGCCGTGACGCGAGTCGTCGTCGTCACCGGCGCCTCGAGCGGCATCGGGCTCGCGACCGCGCGCGCCTTTGCACGACAGGGCGCGCGGCTCGTGCTGGCAGCACGGTCGGCCGAGAGTCTTGCCGCCGCCGGGAGGCTGTGCGCCTCCGACGGCGGCGAGGTGCTCGTCGTACCGACCGACGTGGCTTCGGCCAGTGAGGTCGAGAAGCTGATGGTGGTTGCCGAGCGGCGGTTCGGGGCGATCGATGTCGTCGTCCACGCCGCGGCCGTCCTTGCGTACGGGCGCTTCGAGGACGTGCCGGCGGACATCTTCGATCACGTGCTGACCGTGAACATCCAGGGCACGGCGAACGTGGGGCGATCGGCACTGCGCAGTTTTCGCAGCCAGGGGAGCGGCACGCTGATCGTTGTCGGTTCCTTGCTGGGAACGATCGTCACGCCGTACCTGAGTTCCTACGTCACCAGCAAATGGGCCATTCACGGCCTGACCCGGACCTGGCAGGTCGAGGTCAGGCAGGATCCTGGAGTCGAGGTCGCGCTGGTGTGGCCGGGATCGGTGAACACGCCGGCCTACTCGCAGGCCGCGAACTACGCGGGCCGGATCGGCCGGCCGCCGCCACCGGTCGACCCGCCGGAGAAGGTCGCCCGCCGGATCGTGAAGGTCGCCGACCGGCCGCGGCGGACGACCTCGGTCGGCGTGGCGAATCGGCTGACCCTGTTCGGATTCCGGTACCTGCCGGCGGTGTTCGACCTGCTGGTCGGCCCACTGATGCGATCGGGCGGGTTGTCCCGGGACGAGGTCGGCCGCCACCCGGGCAACGTGATGGCGCCGACCCCACTGGGCGACGGCGAGTACGGGCGCTGGGGGCGCCACTGGCTACGTCCACTCGCCGGTACGACGGTGGCCGCCGCGGCGGCGGGCGCGGGGTGGAAGGTGCGGCGCAGGCGTGCATAGGTTTCGGGTTTCTCGCGCAGACGCTGGGTACTGGGGGCGGGACGAACCCGTGCACAACTCGCCCCGCGGTACTGGGGCCTAGGGAGGAACCACAGATGGGCAACACCACTGAGTCGGTCGACGTCGAGGCGCCGATCACCGCGGTTTACAACCAGTGGACGCAGTTCGAGTCGTTCCCGGAGTTCATGGAAGGCGTCGACGAGATCAGGCAGCTCGACGACACCCACACGCACTGGGTGACCAGTATCGCGGGCGTCACCCGCGAGTTCGACGCCACCATCACCGAGCAGCACCCCGAGGAGCGGGTCGCCTGGACCTCCGACACGGAGCCGCGCCATGCCGGGGTGATCACCTTCCACCGGCTGGATGACACCTTGACCCGGGTCACTGCCCAGATGGATCTCGAGCCGGAGGGGATCGCGGAGAACGTCGCGGACAAGACCGGTCTGGTCAGCCACCGGGTCAAGGGTGACCTGCGACGCTTCAAGGAGTTCATCGAGAAGCGCGGTCACGAGACCGGCGGCTGGCGTGGCGACGTCGATCGGCCGGACGCGGGACGATGACTTCAGTACTCCTGACCGGCGCGGGCAGCGGGATCGGAGCGAACACAGCGCTCCGGCTGGACCGCGCCGGGATCCGGGTGTTCGCCGCCGTGCACGACCTCGCGGACGGCGAGATCCTCGCCCGCCAGGCGTCGCCGGCACTGAGCATTCATGCTGTGGACGTCACCGACAAGGCCTCGGTCGAAAGCCTGGCCGAGGCGGTGGCGTCGCAGCTCGGCGACGACCCGCTGACTGCGGTCGTCAACGTTGCCGGGCAAGGTATCGCCGGCCCGCTCGAACTTCTGCCGATCGAAAGCCTCCGGCAGCAACTGGAGGTGAACGTCATCGGTTCCGTCGCGGTCACCCAGAGCGTGCTTCCGCTGCTCCGGCGTGGTCGTGGCGGCCGGATCGTGTTCGTTGGCTCGGTCGGCGGTCTGGTCTCGGTGCAGTTCGCTGGTGCCTACCACGCCTCGAAGTACGCGATCGAGGCGATCGGGGACGCCTGGCGTCAGGAGCTGGCACCGGAGGGGATCTCGGTCTCGATTGTCGAGCCGGGGCCGATCGCGACGCCGCTGTGGGCCAAGGCGGTCGAGACGCTCGACCGGTTGCCGGCCTCCGAGCGGTACGCGGAGAGGATCGACGCTTTCCGGGAGTCACTACGGAACGCGTCCAAGAACGGGGCGAGTTCGGCGAAGGTCGCCGCGGTGATCGAACACGCGGTGACGAGCGACAAGCCACGGACCCGGTATCCGGTCGGTGCCGCCGCGACGGTGGTGCCCAAGATTCGCCGGCTGGTGCCCGATCGCCTGTTCGACAAGGCCGCCCAGCGCGTCACCACCAAGGCAGCCGAGACGGAGTAGCCCGCCCGCGAACACCCTCCGCGAAGAAGCGAAGGACCCGGCGGCGCGGGGGGAGGCACCAGGCCAGGTCCTTCGGGCTCAGTCGATGCTATTGCGGAACGCCCCGGTCCGGTAGCCCTCGGGGACCGCGGAGGCAACCGATCTCAGATTTCCTCCGACGACGGGTCCTTCGCGGCGGCGGCGCGGGCCTCGGCGCCGCTCGGGCCGGTTTCGGCCTCGTCACCGGCGACGCGGCCGACGAACTCGCCGCTCGAACCGGTGCCGGTGGTCGCCGGCGTACCGCCGCGCGGCTCACCGCCTTGTGCTCTCGTCATGGCCGTCGTGGTGTCCGCGGGGGCGTCCGCCTCGTTGACCTGGTGGGACAGCCGCCAGCGCTTGAATCGGTCCAGGATCGACATGACCAGCTCCGTCTCGTGGGTTCTTGGACCCCCAGTGCCCGGTGCGCGGCTTCGAAAACCGCGCGGGCCCGGCCGGTGTCCAGTTCGTTCGTTGCTGGGTACTGGCTGAGCATGAACGATTCGAAGGTTGCCGTGGACCGGCGCGGCGGGGTAGGGCAGTGGGTGCGGTTCCGGGGCTTGCTGCTGGTCAATCTCGCCTTGTTCGCGTTGTTCCTGCTCGGCGTACTGCTGACCGGTCACGCGCACGAGAACGAGGATCTGACCGATCACAAGCAGCCGACGCAGACCCTGTTGCAGTACGCCGGCTCCTCCTCGTTCGGTGAGACGGTTTTCGAGAACTGGGAGTCGGAGTTCTTGCAGATGGGGATGTACGTGCTGTTGACGACCTTCCTGGTGCAGAAGGGCTCGGCCGAATCGCGTCCGATCGACGAGGACGCGCCGCAGGACGAGGATCCGCGCAACCATCGCAACGATCCCGAGGCGCCGTGGCCGGTACGGCGTGGCTCCGAACTGGTGCTGAGGTTGTACGAGAACTCGCTCGCGATCGCCTTCGGCCTCGTGTTCGCTTTGTCGATCTGGCTGCATGCGGTGACCGGTGCCGGTGCCTACAGCCAGGACCAGCAACTGCACGGCGGCCAGGCGGTTACGACCTGGCAGTACGTCCATACGTCGCAATTCTGGTTCGAGTCGTTCCAGAACTGGCAGAGCGAGTTCCTCGCCGTGGCGGCGATCATCGGCGGCTCCGTCTACCTTCGCCAGCGCTCCTCCACGCAGTCGAAGCCGGTGCACGCCCCCAACTCCAAGACCGGTGACTCCTAGGTGCCTTCGGCAAGGGTCTGCTAGTTGCTGCCAGCAATGAATTTCAGACCGGACCGCCGCGCAAGTCGGTCGAGCCAGTAGCTGAACTCGAGTTCGCCGTCCCGCGAGCTGCAGCGGATCCGGGGGATCGCCATCGGGTCGAAACCGGGGTGGAAGGGAGAGTGGCTCGGCTCGGCTCCGACGAGCAGCACGCCGAGATTCCGGTACGCCGTACCGCCTGCTCCGCCGCGCGCCAGGACGCCGGGGTCTCGGGGGTGGGCACCGAACGGAAGGGCCAGCGTCCTCGGCGGCGCGGCCGGAAGTGCACGGCTCACCATGGCGGCGAGGCTGCCGATCTCGGCTTCGGCCTGCGCTCGGGTGAGGGTGTGCAGATTCGGGTGATTCCAGGTGTGGTTGCCGACCTCGCAGCCCAGTTCGTTCAGGCGGACGAGAGCCTGGATGGCAGCGGCACCGGTCAACCCGAAGGGATTCTTGTTCACGTAGAAGGTCGCAACGGCCGGGAAGTCGGGGTGCCGGGCGTGGAAGGCTCGCAGGATCCCCAGCGCGCAGTCCGCGGCGACCTGCCCGTTGGCGTCGAACGCGACCTGCCCGGGCGTGCCGTCGTCGAAGGTCAGAACCACGGGCGTCTTCCCAGGCGGAACCGAGTCCAGGTTGCGGCTGACCAGGTCGATGGCGCGGACGGGGTGGTAGTTCTCGCGGTACAGGCGGTCGAGCTCCGCCCGGAAGAAGGCAGGGGTCATGTCGTAGCTGCCGGGATTCGACGCGACCAGCCGGTGATGCATGAGCACCGGGATGAGGCCGAGCTTATTGGCGTGGACACCGACCGGCAGCCGACGTTGCGCCGTACGACGGGGTGTCGGCGTCGGCTGCGCGGTTCGCGAGCCGCTCACGACGGGGGCGGTGTCAGCGGCTGTATCGGTGCAGCCGGCCAGCACCGTCGACGACACGGCCGCGGCCAGGAAGCCTCGCCTGCTCAGGCCGCTCATTCGTAGATCACCAACTCCGGGCGCGGTCGCACGGCGAGAACCTGCGCCGGTGTCATCAACACTCCGTGCCGGGTGTCCTCTTGGTAGAAGAGCTTGAATCCGGTGCGGACACCCCTCGGGAGCTTCGTCGTCAAGCCGCGATAGGTGGCCAGCTTCTGTGTCCGGCTACCGATGCCGTCGACGGATTTCACCGTCGCGACGCCCGGATAGGTGCGGACCGCCGCCTCGTCGCGCACGATCGGTTTCGCCAGTTGGTGGAAGACGAAAAGCTTCTCCGGAAGCCGGTACCGGGTGACGAGCGTGGACAGGTAGGCGCCGATCGCGTTCAGCTGGGGGCCGGTCGTCCGGCCGAAGACCCGGCCCGGCACCTGACCCGGCCCGACCTGCCACTCGGGGTCCACCGCCAGGCCGACGTCCGGCAGCCGAAGCCACGGCTCGAGCCGTCGTACCTCGTCGACCGGGTTGGCACGGCCCGGCTGCACGTCCAGCATCAAGAGCATCCGGTACTTGCGCGCGACCGCGAGGTACCGGCCGATCTGTTGGGGGTCGATCCGGGTCCGGTACTTGCCGTCGCGTCCGGCCGCACCCTGCGCGGTGACGACGATCAGCTCCATCACCGGAAGCGCCGACCGACCACCCCGGTACGACGCTGCCAGCCGCTCCAGCCGTCGCGCCCGCTCGTCGAGGTCGGCGTCGAGCGGGCCCAATGCGGGTGAGCCCGGGGCGCCGACGAAGGCGACCAGCTGATGAGCGGGGAAGATCCGGCGACCACCGCGTGGCAACTGCGCCAGTGGCGGAGCCGGCGGCGTCGGTTTCGGTGTTGCTGCGGCCGGCTGGTTCGCGAGCTGCTCGGAGGCGGGCAACTCGGGAGGCACATCGCTGCAGCCGGCGAAGCCGAGGAGGACCAGCAAGGACAGCAGACAGCGCGCGGGTTTCGGCATCCAGACCCTGCTTTCACGAAGACAGACTTCAGCGAGGCAGCATCCCTGTACCCACGTGAATACCTAGTGTAATCAAACAGTCTCTTTCAGTGATAGATGGCACGCCGAAGTTCTTTCGTACCGGCTGCTCACCGTCTGAAGTTGGGTGGTGGGACCCGTGAAGGGCTCAGCGTCCGCCGGCGGACGAGCCGGATGGTCCGCCGAGATCCGCCGGCACCACGCGGCCACCTCGTCCGCGCCGGGCCGGTCTGCGGGGTCCTTCGCCAGCATCCGGAGCAGATAGCGGCCGAAACCACTGCCGACGCGGGCCGGCTGTGGCGGGATCCCGGCCAGATGCTGACGCAGTACGCCGGTCGGGGTGTCGGCGAGGAAGGGCGGCGCGCCGGTGAGCAGTTGATAGAGGACGCAGCCGAGCGAGTAGATGTCGGCAGCCGGCCCGACCGGTTCGGCGCGGGCCCGTTCGGGCGCCAGGTAGTAGCTGGTGCCGAGAACTCCGTGCTGCGGGATCTGCTCTTCGACGTCGTGGTGCAGGAAGCAGGCGATGCCGAAGTCGGCGATCTTGATCGTGCCGTCGTCGGCCATCAGCAGGTTGCTCGGCTTGATGTCGCGATGGACCACGCCCTGGTCGTGGGCCGCCGACAGCCCGTCCGCGGTCTGAGCGACGACCTCCGCGGCGGCCGGCGGACTGAACGGGCCGAACTGCTGCAGAGCCGCAGCCAGAGTGTTGCCGACGACAAGTTCCATCACCAGGTAGTAGCTCTGGTCGTGCGGACCGAAGTCGTGGACGCCGACGACGTGCGGGCTGTTGACCACCGCGGCTGCCTGAGCCTCCCGGCGGAACATCGCGGCGGCATCCTGACCGGTCCGGCCCTGTTTGAGCAGCTTGACGGCGACCGGCCTGGCCAGTACCGCGTCGGTGGCGCGCCACACCTGACCCATCCTGCCCTGGCCGATGACAGCCTCGAGCTCGTACCGGTCCGCGACGCGCATCGCCACCTCCTGACGATCGACGCTCCACCAGTACCCGCCGGCCCATCCCAGCAACGCGACTCCCCGAACTGTGACAACTCCGCCACACTCCCGCAACGGAGTCCGGCCGGAATCAGTCCTCGGCGAGGACGACCACCCGGTCGTGCGCGCTCAGCGTGAGCGGCGTGTTCTTGGGTGGATTGAGAACCACGCCGTACGCCGGTGGCCGGTAGAACTCGTCGTGGACGCGGTACCCGATCGCGGTCTCACCCAGCCGGCGAGCCGCTTCGGCGATCGTGGCGAAGGTCGCTTCGGTGCCGGGCCGCAGGTAGTCGGTCGCGGGTTTGAGGTAGATCTCGGCGCCGGTGGGGTTGAACAGATCCTCGAAGACCGCCGCCAGATGACGGTTCTCGGTCAGCTGGGTCAGCAGCAGGCTGATCAGCTTGTCGCTGACCACGAAGTCGTCGGCCCGGGTCACCTCGGCGATCTCGCGGTTCGCGTCGTCGTTGATCTCGCTGACGATCGAGTACGGGACCTCCAGCGCATGGGCCAGGTCGCGCAGGTGCAGCAAGGTCACCAGCGTGCGCGCATCCGCCTCCTGGACACCGAGGTCGTCGGCGGCCAGCACGATCAGGTGCTGGTAGCCGGTGACGTCGAGCGCCTCCAGGTGAGCCCGGTTGGTGGGCTCGCAGAGCGTGGTGCTGACGGCCAGATTCGCGTAGTCGCCGAACTGAGCCGCGATGGGTTCGGGGCTGGCGATTCGGAGTACGGAACCGGCGTAGGCGAACGCGTCCAGGAGTTCGAGGATCTGTGGCGCCCGCTTGTTCCAGCCGATCATCAAGGTGCGGGTCGGCGCGGGCGGCCGGTCCGGTCGCGGCGCGATCGCCTGCTCCACCACCCGCGGCGGGGTCTGGGTGAGGCGGATCATGGTGTCGTCCTCGGCCAGCACGATCAGCTCGTCGCCGTCGTTGATCGGGAAGTCGCCGGCCGGATTGAGTTCGATGCTGTCGTCGCCGTGCCGCAGACCGACCGGTACGCCGAGTTCGTAGGCGTGCACCGCGGCTCCGAAGGTGGAGCCACTCAAAGTCGGCTCCGCCTTCAGGTAGAACTCGTTGCCCGCGAACGCCAGCAGATCCGCACACACCGCGGACAGCCCGGACTGCCGGTGCGCGTTGACGATCAGCCGTACGGCGAGGTCGTCCGCGCCGATCAACTGTGCTCGCGGGCCGCCGGCCAGCCGGGCGGCGGGGAGATTCGCCGAGTCGGCGACCGCGGCGACGACGTGCGGGCCATCCGCCTCGGCCGCGCGGGAGCCGAGCGAGAGCAGCACCTTGATCACCTGGATGTCGGCGTCATCGGTGTCCGGTGGCAGCACCATCACCGAGCGGGCCGACCGCAGCGCCACCAGGTCCAGATCGGCGGGGCGCAACGGGTTTCCGGTCCGGCAGACCACCTGGGTCTTGCCGAGTTCGGGAACGCGGGCGCGGATGGCATCCTCCATCTCCACCTTGTCCCGGTCGGCGAGGATGGCGACGCAGGACCGCCGAGTGGTCTGGTTGGCCTGCGCCAGTTCCGAGACCACGGTGAAGATCTGCTCGGACCAGCCGAGCACGACGGTGTGGTCCTGCTCGACGATCCGCGATCTGCCCTTGCGCAGCACGGTGATCTTGTTCTCCAGGCCGGTGGTCAGGACACCGATGAACGAGCTGACGATGAAGATGCCGCCCAGCGTCACGGTCAGCATCAGGGCCAGGAAGAACAGGCCGCCCTGGTCGCCGCCCATGGTGCCGGGATCGAGCGTCCGCAACAGGCTCATCCACAACACGCCGTGCCAGCCGCCATGGCCCTTGGCATCCGACGGCGCGAGCGCCAGCAGCAGGCCTGACGTCGTCAGCACCAGGAGCGCCGAGGCGAGTCCGAGCCAGCCGATCAGGGCCGGAGTACCCCGAGACATCGTGCTGTCGAACCAGTACCGCGCCCTGTCCCGCCACATGCCGCACATCTCCCCACTCGCCCGGCCACCCCAGCGTGCGAACTATGCCACCAATCGGTATCGGGCGACGTGGCCGCGCGGTCAGCGGGGGAGCAGGTCGGCGGCTTGGAGTTGTTGCCAGATCTCGGACTGGTCGACGACGGTGACGCCGAGCTTCTCGGCCTTGGTGAGCTTGGCGGCGCCTACATCGGCGCCGGTGATGAGGAAGTCGGTGCTGGCCGAGACCGAGGAGGCGATGGTCGCACCGGCCTTCTCGCAGAGTCGCTGGAACGCCGGGCGGGTGACCTTCTCACCGGAGCGGGGGTCGCTGATCGAGCCGGTGACGACCACCGTCTTGCCGGCCAGCGGCGCGCCGGCCGCGACGACCGGTGGGAGGTCTTCCTCGCGGACGTCGAGCGAGACACCGGCGGCGCGGAGCCGCTCGAGCTCCGGGCGCAACCGGGTGAGGTGCTCGCTCAACGAGGTGGCGACCTTGAGCCCGATGTCGTCGACGGCCACCAGGGCGTCCACGCCCGCGTCGGCCACCTCTTCCAGGGAACCGAAGCCCGCTCGGCACAGCCTGGCCGCGGTGCCTTCGGACGCCATCGGGATGGCGAGGCCGATCAGCGCCCGGCGCAGGCCGACCTGACGGCTCGCGTCGATCGACTCGATCATCCGGGTGGCCGAGATCTCGCCGACCCGATCGAACTCCAGCAACTTCTCCTTGGTCAGCTGGTAGAAGTCCGAGGGATTCTCCAGGATCCCGGCTTCGGCCAGCCGCTCGATCCACACCCCGCCGATCGCGTCGATGTCGGCCGCCGCGCGGGACGCCCAGTGGATCAGCCGCCGGACGGTCTGCGCGGGGCAGGCGACGTTCGTACAGAACAGTTCGCGGCTGTTGCCCTGCTCGGTCAAGGGCTGCTCGCAGGACGGGCACACGGTCGGCGGCACGATGTCTCGCTCCGCGCCGGTGCGCTTGGACGCGTCCAGCACGCCGGCGACGAACGGGATCACGTCACCCGCGCGGCGCACCAGCACCGTGTCGCCGATCTTGATGCCGCGGGCCCGGATCACTTCCTGGTTGGCCAGCGTCGCGCGAGTCACCGTCGTACCGCCCACGAAGACCGGCTCGAGCCAGGCGACCGGCGCGATCTTGCCGGTTTTGCCCACGTCCCACACGACGTCGGCCAGCACAGTGGTCTTCTCCTCGGCGGCGAACTTGAACGCCAGTGCGCCCCGCGGCGAGCTGGACCGGGTGCCCGCGGCGGCGAACGCACCACGATCGGCCAACCGCAGTACGGCGCCGTCGAGGTCGTAGTCGAGGTCGTTGCGCTGCTGCTCGATCGTGCTGATGACTGCCTGCGCGGCGGCCGCGTCGTCGCAGTGCCGCATCTCCGCGACGGTGAACCCGAGCGTCTGCAGCGCGCGCTCCAGATCCGCGTCGGCGTCGTCGGTGTCGCTGAGCAGGTCGAAGGCGAGGAACTGCAGGCGGCGCTCGGCGACGGTGGCCGGGTCCTTCGCCCGCAGGGTGCCCGCCGCGGCGTTGCGCGGATTGATCAGCGGCTTGTCCGGGTGGGCGGCGTTGTAGGCAGCGAACGTCGAGCGCAGCATCACCGCCTCGCCGCGAACCTCGATGCGGTCCGGTACGGCGAGCTTCGGCGGGACTCCGTCGGTGAGGGCGCGCACCAGCGGGGTCACATCGTCGCCGGTCGTCCCGTCGCCGCGGGTGATTGCCCGCGCCAGCTTGCCGTTCTCGTAGACCAGGGCCAGCGAGAGGCCGTCCAGCTTCGGCATCACCACCACCGGCTGGCCGGGGAAGCGGTTGAAGAACGCCTCCACCTGCTCGGGACGGGTCGCTTTCTCCAGCGAGAGCATCGGCCGCGAGTGCCGGACCGGCGCGTGCAGCACGGCCGGTGCTCCGACCTGCTCGAGCGGATTCGGATCGGGCGCCAGCTCCGGGTTGGCCTCGATCAGCGACCGCAGCTCGTCCTCGATGGCGTCGTACTCCGCGTCGGCCACCACCGGTGAACCCCGGTAGTAGGCATCGCGCAGTACGCCGATCTGATCGGCAAGTTCCTGAATCCGCTCCCCAACGTCCACGGCCAGACACTACCTGCGGCCGCCGACAAACTGCCCGGAACCGGCCCTGGGTGGGTGTGCTGCTCCCAGGCACAGCGCGTCCTTCTTGGCGACCGTCTTCGCCGCCACAGTTGACGACATGGACAGAATCATCACGAAGAACTGGCTGATCACCGGAGCCTCCCGCGGCCTCGGCCGGGAGTTCGCCCGCGCCGCTCTCCAGCGCGGCGACCACGTGGCCGCGACCGCTCGCGACACGGGCACCCTGGACGAATTCACCGCGCAGTACCCCGACACGTTCTTGCCGCTCGCTCTCGACGTCACCGACAGCGCGGGTGTCGACGCGACGGTCCACACCGCCGAAGCACAGCTGGGCGGCCTGGACGTCGTGGTCAACAATGCCGGCTACGGGCACTTCGGCGCGGTCGAGGAGCTGACCGAGAGCGACCTGCGGGACCAGCTGGAGACCAATGTCTTCGGTGCGTTGCGGGTCACCCAGGCGGCGCTGCCCGGGATGCGCGAACGCGGGCGCGGTCACGTCGTACAGATCTCGTCGATCGGCGGCGTCGGCGCCTTCGCCAATCTCGGCGCGTATCACGCCTCCAAGTGGGCTCTGGAGGCGTTGAGTGAGTCGCTCGCGGCAGAGGTGGCCCGGTTCGGGATCCGGGTGACGATCGTCGAGCCGGGCGGCTTCGACACCGACTGGGCCGGGTCGTCGGCGCGGCGGAGCGATCCGCTGGCGGCCTACGACCCCATGCGCGACGAGGCCGCCGCCCGCCGCGGCGCCCAGAGCTCCGGTACGCCGGCCGCTGCCGCGCAGGCGCTGCTCGAGGTCGTCGACGCCCCGGAACCGCCGCTGAGGGTGCTCTTCGGCGCCCAGGCCCTGCCCATCGTGCGCGGCATCTACCAGCGACGGCTGGCCGAGTGGGAGAGATGGGAGAAGGTGGCCGTCGCGGCGCAAGGAGCCCAGTGACCACGGGCCGCGTTGGCTAGAATTTGTTGATGGCGACAACCGCTCTCGGTGAGTACCTAAGCGCCAGACGGGCGCAGGTCGCCCCGGAACAGCTCGGCCGGCCGACCCACGGCGTACGGCGGGTTCCGGGACTGCGGCGCGAGGAAGTCGCGATGGCGGCCGGGATGAGCGTGGACTACTACATCCGCCTGGAGCAGGGCCGGGAGCGGAACCCGTCGGCCCAGGTCCTCGACGCGCTCAGCGAGGTACTACGGCTGGACGACGACGCTCACCTGCATCTCTTCCGGCTGGCCGGGTTACTGCCGGCGCCGACCCGTCCGGCCGCCGTCGAGCAGGTCGACCCGCAGTTGCTGCGGCTGATGGAGATGTGGCCGGCCAACCCGGCGATCGTGCTCGGGCGCGCCTTCGACATCCTGGCCGGCAACGCAGCGGCGTACGCGTTGTTCGACGGGTTCCAGCAGGGGCCGAACCTGATGGCCAAGATCTTCCTCGACCCTGACGCCCGGTCGTTCTACCCCGATTGGGAGGAAGTCGCGCGGTACACCGTGGCCGGATTCCGGCTCCAGCAGGGGCGCAGTCCCGACGACCCGCGCATCCGTCAGGTGATCGAGGAACTCAGCCACGCCAGCCCGGATTTCGTCGCCTTCTGGGAACGCCACGAGGCACGCGGCACCAGGATGACCAGCAAGCGGTTCCACCACCGCGAGGCCGGCGAACTCACCTTGCAGATCAACGCTTTCGACGTGCTCTCGGCTCCCGGCCAGGAGCTCATCGTGTACCACGCCGAGCCGGACACGCCCAGCGCGGCGGCCCTCGCCCGCCTCACCTCGAACGCCCAGCTCTGACTTCACACCGCCCCGGATGCCGGGGCGGGCGGCATATCGTCGGTGTATCGAAACGGCGATACGTGCTGGCAACACCGTGCTGTCTTGACTGGGGGCATGACTGACACGGAATCAGCAGCACGCTCCGGATTCCTGGCGTCGTGGGCCACCTCTGCCGACGCAGAAGTGGGAATCACCTTCTACGGCTGCGAGCAGGACGAAGCCGATTTGTTGCGCGAGTCGGCAGCCGGTTTGGGGGTGCTGCCCACCATCACGGCCGCGCCGGTCTCCGAGGCGAACATCGGGCTGACGGCCGGAAACCGGTGCATCAGCGTCGGCCACAAAACCCGGATCACGAATTCCACCCTGCTGGCGCTGAACCATGCCGGTGTGGAGTACATCTCCACCCGCAGCATCGGGTGCAATCACCTGGATGTGGAGTATGCGCAGAGCCTCGGTATCTGCGTGGAGAACGTCGCCTATTCGCCGGACAGCGTGGCCGATTACACCGTCATGTTGATGTTGATGGCGCTGCGGGATGCCAGGTCCGTTCTCCGCCGGGCGGACGTTCACGACTACCGGTTGAACGACGTCCGCGGGAAAGAACTCCGCGACCTGACCGTCGGAGTCATCGGTACCGGCCGTATCGGCGCGGCGGTGATGGACCGGTTGCGTGGTTTTCGCTGCCGGGTGGTCGCTTTCGACACTCGTCCGCAGACCGACGCCGACTACGTGCCGCTGGACGAATTGTTCCGGCAGAGCGACATCCTGACGCTGCACACGCCGCTCACCACCGCCACGCATCACCTGCTGAACGCCCGACGGATCCAGCAGTTGAAGCCAGGCGCATTCGTGATCAACACCGGCCGCGGCTCGCTCATCGACACCGAAGCGCTGGTGGCAGCCCTGGAGAGCGGCCGGCTGGGTGGCGCTGCCCTGGACGTGCTCGAAGGCGAAGAAGGCATCTTCTATGCCGACCGCCGGAACGAGCCAGTGCCGAACGAGCATCTGGTCCGGCTGCAGAAACTGCCGAACGTGATCATCAGCCCGCACACCGCCTATTACACCGACCATGCCCTGCGCGACGCGCTGGAGAACTCGGTCGCGAACTGCCGGAAATTCGAGAAGAGAAAGCAGCGCTGGATATGAAGATCGGAATTCTGTTCGGGGGATGCTCCGAGGAGCACCCCATCTCGCTCAAGTCGGTGCAGGAGGTCGCCAAGCACCTCGACCCCGACACCTACGAACCGTTCTACATCGGGATCACCAGGACGGGCACGTGGATGCTTTGTGACCGGCCGGGGCCCGACTGGGAGAACGGCAGGTGCCGGCCGGCTGTGCTCTCACCGGATCGGGACACCCGCGGCCTGCTCGTGCTGGAGGACGGCAAGTACGAGACGATCGAACTCGACGTCGTGCTGCCCGTGCTGCACGGCAAGTTCGGTGAGGACGGTGCGATCCAGGGCCTGCTGGAGCTGTCCGGCATCCCCTACGTGGGCTGCGACATCCCGAGTTCTGCCTTGTGCATCGACAAGGCTCTCGCCTATCTGGTCGCCCGGAGCGCTGGGATCGCCACGCCGAGGTTCTGGATCGTCTTGCCCGGCGAGCAGGTCGACCCGGGGCATTTCAGCTATCCGGTGTTCGTGAAGCCGGCCCGTTCGGGATCGTCCTTCGGTGTCAACAAGGTCGCCGGCCCGGACGACCTGCCGGCGGCGGTCGAGGCCGCGCGCCAGTACGACTCGAAGGTGCTGATCGAAGCCGCCGTCGTCGGCAGCGAGGTCGGTTGCGCCGTCCTGGGCATCGACCCGGACCTGGTCGTCGGTGAGGTGGATCGGATCTCGTTGTCGCACGGCTTCTTCCGGATCCACCAGGAGAGCAATCCGGAGAGCGGATCGGACAATTCGACCCCGATCGTGCCCGCCGACATTTCCGCGGCGGAGCGCTCGCTCGTGCGGGAGACGGCCAAGGCGATCTATCGCGCCTTCGGTTGCCGCGGGCTGGCCCGGGTCGACATGTTCCTCACCGAGGACGGCACCGTCGTGCTCAACGAGGTCAACACGTTGCCCGGCCTCACGTCGTACAGCCGCTATCCGCGGATGATGGCGGCGGCGGGGTTGTCGCTCGGCGAGGTGATCGACCGGACGGTGTCGTTGGCGCTGACGGGAAAGCTGCGATGAACTCCGACTTCGTGTTCGTGGACGAATTCGTGCCGGGAATTCGCTGGGACGCCAAGTACGCCACCTGGGACAACTTCACCGGCAAACCGGTCGACGGCTATCTCGCCAACCGGATCGTCGGCACCAGGGCTTTGTGTACGGCGTTGCAAAGCGCACGGGAGAAGGCTGAATCTCTCGGCCTGGGGTTGCTGCTGTGGGACGGCTATCGCCCGCAACGAGCGGTGGACTGTTTCCGGCGCTGGTCTCAGCAACCGGAGGACGGCCGGACGAAGCTTCGGCACTATCCGAGGATCGACCGGTCCGAGATGTTCGAGAAGGGGTATGTGTCGGCCAAGTCGGGCCACAGCCGGGGCAGCACCGTCGATCTGACGCTGTACGACCTCACCACCGGTGAACTCGTTCCGATGGGCGGCGACCACGATCTGATGGATCCGGTCTCGCACCACGGCGCAGCCGGAATCAGCGAGGTCGAAGCGGAGTACCGGCAGCATCTTCGGTCGATCATGGAGGACTGCGGCTTCCGCTCGTACGCCTGCGAATGGTGGCACTACACGTTGACGGACGAGCCGTACCCGGCCACCTATTTCGATTTCCCGATCGTCTGAACCGGAGTGACCATGGAGATCCGACCGGTCCAGCTCGCCGACGCGGCCGCCGTCAACGAATTGCTGGCCGTTCTCGGCTACCCGCAAGGTGAGCCCGGGGACACGGCACGCAGGATCAAGGCGTGGAGTGACGACCCGTCGGGCGCCGTCTACATCGCCGACGAAGCCGGGGTGGTGGCCGGCGTGATCGCGGTACAGATCTGCCCGTTCTTCGAGCGGGAGGGTTGCTGGGCCCGGATCACGGCGCTGGTCGTCTCCGAGCGAACTCGCCGGCGTGGCGTGGCTTCTCAGTTGATGGCCGCAGGGGAGTCATTCGCGAGGGAACAGGGGTGCGTCCGGATGGAGGTCACCAGTCGGCAGGAGCGCACGGACGCACACGAGTTCTACCGCCGGTACGGATACCAGGACCAAGCGGGTAAGTCGTCCCGGTTCCTGCGCGACCTGTCACTGGGCGAGCGGCGCGGCGGGTAGTTTCACCGTGACGGTGAGGCCGCCGGCTGGGCGGGGAGTGAGGGTGAGAGTCCCGTCGTGGGCCTGGGCGATGCTCTTCACGATCGCCAGGCCCAGGCCGACACCGGCATGATCGGTGTGGATGCGCTGGCTGCCACGCTGGAACGGTTCGGTGAGCGTGGACAGCGCCTGCGGGGTGAGCTTCTCGCCGGTGTTCTCGACCGTCAGTACGACGTACCCGGGCTCGACGCCGGTCGTCACCCAGACCGTGCCCTTCGCGGGCAGATTGTGCACGATCGCGTTGTGCACAAGGTTCGTTGCCATCTGCAACAACAGCGCGTGCGAACCCGTCGTGGGCGCCTGGTCGCCGGACGTCTCCAGAGCGACACCGTGCTTCTCGGCAAGGGCGAGCAGCGTTTCGGCTGCCTCCTCGGCGGCCAGGGACAGGTCGACGTGGCCACGGGTGAAGGCGCGCTGGTTCGCGCGGCTGAGCAGCAGCAGGGCTTCGGTGAGGTCGATCGCCCGGGTGTTGACGTAGCGGAGACGCTCGATGAGTTCGCGAGGATCGCCGTCCTTGTTGTTGCGGGCCACGTCGAGCAGTGTCTGCGTGATCGCCAGTGGGGTGCGCAGTTCGTGCGAGGCGTTGGCCGCGAATCTCTGCTGCTCGGCGTCGTGGGCCTCCAGCCGCTCCAGCATGGTGTCGAACGCGTCGGCGAGTTCGCGGAACTCGTCCCGGCGGCCTTCCAGGTGGATCCGGTGCGACAGCGAACCGTTCGCGACCAGCCGGGTGGCATTGGTGATCCGGGTCAGCGGCGACAGCATGCTGCCGGCGAGAATCCACCCGCCGACCAGTCCGATGAACAACAAGAAGACGAGCATCGCCGCCGCCTTCGGTGCGAACGCGCTCACCAGCGCGGCGCGATCCGGTCCGGCCGGCCAATGCGGGCCGGTGCCGGGTGTGGCGGTACGCATCACCGCGGGGACGTACCGCAACAGGAACACCCAGACGACGGCCAGCAACATGCCGCCGGAAAGCATGATGACCGCCGCGTAGCTGAGCGTCAGTTTGAGCCGGACGCTCCAGCCGGGCTGCCTATCCACGGCCCTCGCTCCCGGAGGTGGTGTCGATGCGGTAGCCGACGCCGAGCACGGTGGAGATGATCCAGGGCTCGCCCAGACGCTTGCGCAGAGCCGAAACGGTGATGCGTACGGCGTTGGTGAAGGGGTCGGCGTTCTCGTCCCAGGCCCGCTCGAGCAGCTCTTCCGCGCTCACCACTCCGCCTTCGGCCGCGACGAGGACCTCCAGTACGGCGAACTGCTTGCGGGTGAGCGCGACGTACCGGCCGTCCCGGTAGACCTCACGGCGGAAGGGATCCAGTCGCAGGCCCGCGAGCTCGCGCACCGGCGGCCGGTTGGGGCTGCGCCGGCGATCGAGCGCCCTGAGCCGGAGTACCAGCTCTCGCAGCTCGAACGGCTTGGTCAGGTAGTCGTCGGCGCCGAGCTCGAACCCGGAAGCCTTGTCGTCGAGCCGGTCGGCGGCGGTGAGCATCAGGATCGGCGTTCCGGTGCCGGAGGCAACGATGCTCTTCGCGATCTCGTCACCGGACGGTCCGGGGATGTCGCGGTCGAGGACGGCGATGTCGTAGGAGTTGAGGCTGAGCAACTCCAGCGCCGTGTCGCCGTCACCGGCCAGATCGGCCGCGATCGCCTCCAGCCGCAGGCCGTCGCGAATGGCGGCCGCCATCAGGGGTTCGTCCTCGACGACCAGCACACGCATGATCGCCATGCTACGAGACGGCACCTATCGTCCGTGTATCGAAAAGCGGATACGAGCTGACAACACCGCTCTGCCTTGACTGGGTCGCATGAGTCGAACCACATCAACTCGGACAACGCCCCGCAGGAGCCTCCGACCGTACGCCGTGGGCCTGGTCGTGGTGACCGCCGCCGTCATCGGGATCCTTGTCCACCGGTCGTCCACGGACCCGTTCACGGAGGTTCTGCGTGGCGATCACGGCGGTACGGCGACCGAGGCCGATGGGTCACTGCCCGACGATGCGACGGTGTTCGACGACAAGTACCCCGGGGTGGCGAACCTCGATGCCAAGCTGCTCCAGGCCCTGCGCGACGCGGCGAAGGACGCGGCCGACGACGGCGTGACCTTCTACGTCAACAGCGGTTGGCGCTCACCGGAGTACCAGAACCAGCTGCTACGCGAGGCGATCGCGAAGTACGGATCGAAGGAGAAGGCCGCGCGCTGGGTCGCCACGCCGGACAAGTCGCCGCACGTCTCCGGACACGCGGTGGACATCGGCCACTCGGAGGCGAAAACCTGGCTGTCCGAGCACGGGTCGAAGTACGGCCTGTGCCAGATCTACCGCAACGAGCCTTGGCACTACGAGCTGCGCCCCCAGGCGATCGAGCACGGTTGCCCACCCATGTACGCCGACCCCACCCACGACCCGAGAACCCGGCAGTGAATCGAGCGGGGCGCTCGCTCAACCGGATTCAGGCGTGCTGTTTCGGTGCCAGGAAGACCACTATGTCGTTCTCCTGGCCAGGCAGCGTTTCGGGCTCGATCCAGCCGAGACGACGGTAGAACGCGACCGTGTCGTGCGCCTGGTCCCAGGTCAGCAGCCAGGCCCGTGGGTGCGCTGCTACCAGCCCTTCGAGCAAGCGCCGGCCCAAGCCGGTACCGCGGGCGCGCTTGCGGACGCCGAGTTCGTCGATCTCGAACGCTCCGACCAGCAGTTCCCCGACCCGCTCGGCGCCGAGGCGGTCGGCCACCTTGCCGTACGCGCGGTCGGTCCGGAACGGGGCGGGCGTGATCCAACCGGTCACGAACCCGTTGATCGAGCCGTCGTCGGCGTGGTCCACCAACGCCGCGAAGCCGTCGCGTCGGACGTCCTCGGTCAGCCGGTGCCGAAACGCGGTGCGGGTCTCCTCCGGGTCCCGGGCGTCCCAGGGCGGTGCGGTGAAGATCTCGACGTACGTGTCGGTCAGCTCGTCTGCGATGGACAGCAGGTCCGGCCCATAGGTCTTCAAGAATGCTCCTCGCGTCGTTCGGTTCAGCCCGTACGGCGTGCTGTTGGTCAGCCGTCGCGTGCCAGGCTACGCAGAGGCTGGCTCAGCATCTTCTCGCTGGTGCCGTCGACGGCAGCGCGAAGCTGTCCGGCCCTTGCGCCGGCCGGTTGCGGCATCGAATCCACAGATATCCGTCCGGGATAATTCTGCCGTTGTCCGGACGGAATAGGAAAATAATATCTGGCGCAAACAGTCGCTCGTTTCAAAGGTAATTCCGGTGCCTCCGGCTATGGACATCACACTCCTGCGGGTGTGGACTGCAAGCACCGTCCGTGACCCGGCGACCAGGGGGTGTGGGGGCAGATGACGGGATATCTCGCGATGCCAGGATCCCAGCACCGCTGTGGTTTTCGCGGTTCGGTGCGCTCTGCCCGGGCGCCGCCGCGGGCGCGAAGTCTCCGCCGTCAGCAAGAAATCCGATCACCAGGAGATTTCGCATGAACGATCCACCCGTCTGTTTTTTCATTCCGCCGTACATCACTGATCACATTGCCAGGAATGCGAGTCGGCAGGGGCGCGATCCGGCCGCCGCCCGCGACGGCGCAAAGGCAGACCTCGCCCTTCGCCAGCAACGCAAGAGCGCCGCGTACGCCAGTCTCCAGGCGCTCACCGCTCCGACGCCCGGCAAGGCCGACGTCGTCATCTACGACGACCAGAATCAGTGGAACCTGAACGTCCAGCTCGTCCGTGGTCCGGGCGACCCGCCGGTCAAGGGCGCGAACGCCAACGCGGCGTACGACGCTCTGGAGGCGACCCGCGAGTTCTACCGCGAGGTGCTCGAGCGCGACTCGATCGACAACGCGGGCGCGACCATCGTCGGCAACGTCAACTTCGGTGTCCAGTACGACAACGCGTTCTGGGACGGCGCCGAGATGGTGTTCGGCAACGGGGACGACGTCATCTTCAAGGACTTCACCCACGACGTGGACGTGCCGGGCCACGAGCTGACGCACGGCGTCACGCAGTACACCGCCGGTCTGAACTACACCGACCAGTCCGGGGCGCTGAACGAGGCGACCTCCGACATCATGGGCGCCTGTGTCGACCAGTACGTCAACAAGCTCGACGCCGGGACCTTCAACTGGCTGATCGGCGAGGACGTGATGGCCGACGACCTGTACGGCGAAGCCATCCGGTCGCTCGCACACCCCGGCACGGCGTACGACAATCCGATTCTCGGCAAGGACCCGCAGCCGGACAGCATGGCCGGCTACGTTCCGAACGGGGATCCGCACCTGAACAGCGGCATCATCAACCGGGTCTTCTACCTGATCGCCACCGACATCGGCAGCTTCCCCGCGGCCAAGCTCTGGTACGCGACGCTGCAGAACCTGTGGCCTGCCGCGGTGTTCACCGATGCGGCCTACGTCTGCAGCGAGATGGCCCGTGTCCTTGCGCGCGACGAAGTGATCGCTCGCCAGGCACCGCAGACGGTCCGGGCAGCGTTCCATGAAGTAGGGATCGTCTGAGGCCGCGCGAAGCCGCCGCCGGCCGGCCTGAGCGGCTTGCACGGCCGGCGCGCGGTATCGCCTCGGTCAGGCGGATCGATGCAGGTCCGAGCCCGGACCTGTCCAGGCGACGTCGCAGGCGTCGCACGACCAGCTGAAATGCTGGTGGTTGCGCTGCCTTGCGAGCACCGCCTTCCAGATCCCGGCTCCGCACGACCAGCAACTCGTACTGACGAGCACCCGGCCGTCGGTCACCTCGACGAGGTCTTCCCGCACCTGGCGGTTGGCTTCGGTCATCGTGTGCTCTCTTCTGCCGGTTCTCTAGCAGTTGCCCGTGAGCACCGGGTCAAAACGTCTGCGAGCACAATCGCGCGTCGAGCGGAGCAAGGACCAGGTACTCGTCCTTGCCCCGCTCCGAGTCAGTTGTCCTGGAGGTTGGTGGCGCCGGTCATGATGGCGACGCCTTCGGTCATGGTGTGGGACTGCGGCGTGATGACACCCGCGCAGCGGCCGAGGCGCTGGATGTGGATGCGGTCGGCCACGTCCCAGACGTGGGGCATGTTGTGGCTGATCAGGATCACGGGGAGCCCACGCTCGCGGAGTCCCTTGATCATCTCGAGCACCTGCTGGGACTCCTTCACGCCCAGGGCGGCGGTCGGTTCGTCGAGGACGACCACCTTGCTGCCGAAGGCTGCCGCGCGAGCGACGGCGACGGCCTGGCGCTGGCCACCGGACAGCGTCTCCACTGTCTGCTGGATGTTCTGGATCGTCTGGATCCCCAGCTCGTGTACCGCTTCCGTGGCACGGTCGCGCATGCCGCGATGGTCGAGCATCCGGAAGACGCTGCCGAGGATGCCGGGGCGGCGTTCCTCCCGGCCGAGATACAGATTGCTGGCGATGTCGAGTGCCGGGGCCACTGCCAGCGTCTGGTAGACGGTCTCGATGCCGGCTGCCCGGGCGTCCTGCGGCCCCCGGAACGCGACCGGTGCGTCTTCGAGAGTCAGCTGCCCGGCATCAGGGATGAGCGCCCCGGTGAGGCACTTGATCAAGGTCGACTTGCCCGCGCCGTTGTCGCCGATCACGGCGAGCACCTCACCGGCGTACAGGTCGAGGTCGACACCGTCGAGGCCGATCACGCGTCCGAAGGTCTTGACCAGTCCTCTGGCCGACAGGATCGGGACCCGTACTCGCGTCGCCTGGGAGCTGTTCACGGTGGCGGTCACGAGCGCACCTTCCTGATCCACTGGTCCACGGAGACGGCGACGATGACCAGGACGCCGACGGCGAACAACCTGTACTGCGCGTCGACTCCGGCCAGCGACAGGCCGATGGTGAAGGCCTGGACGATCAGGGCGCCGAGCAACGTTCCGAGCAGACCGCCGCGACCACCGAACAGGCTCGTTCCGCCGATGACGACCGCGGTGATGCTGTCCAGGTTGGCGTCGACGATCGCGTTCGGGCTCGCGGCGCCGGCGCGGCCGATCAGGGCCCAGCCGGCGATGCCGTAGATCAGGCCCGCGACGGCGTACACGCTGAACAGCACCCGGCGCGACCGGACACCGCTGAGCCGCGCGGCCTCCGGGTCGTCACCGACGGCGTACACGTGCCGTCCCCAGGCGGTCTGACTGAGCGCGAACCCGACCACGAGGTACAGGCCGATCACGATCAGTACGCCGGTGGTGATCGTGAACCGGCCGATCTCGAAGCCCTCACCGGTCCAGTTGAGCAGCGCCGGGAGACGGTTGTTCTGGATGCTCTGGCCACCGGAGTAGAGCAGGGCGATCGCGGTGAAGATGCTCAGGGTGCCCAGCGTGACGATGAAGGGCGGCAGGCCGATCCGGGTCACCAGGATCCCGTTCAGCGCACCGGCCAGCAGGCCCAGGAAGACTCCGGCGACCAGGGCGAGACCGGCCGGCCAGCCGTTCTCGGCCGCCAGGGTGGCCATCACCATGGTCGACAAGATGGTGATCGCGCCGACCGACAGATCGATTCCGGCGGTCAGGATGATCAGCGTCTGGCCCACCGCCAGCGCGGCGACGACCGCGGTCTGCTGAACCAGCAGGGAAAGCGCCGCAGGGTTGGAGAACCGGCTGTTCACGGCGGTGAAGCACACCACGGTGAGCAGCAGGATGAGGGCCGGACTGAGTGCGGGATGCTGGTGAAGCAGGTGCTGGATCCGCTGGGTCGGCGTGTGTTCGCGCCGCGCGAGTTCCTTCTCGGCCGCCCCGGGGGCGGCGCTCTGGACGGTCATCTGCATACCTCCGGATGTGTTGGCCGAGCGGTCATCCCCAGCACAGCGTGCTGCCCTTGGCGGTGTCGATGCTGGTCACGCCCGGGGCGGCCTTGTCGGTGACGAGAGCCACGCCGGTGTTGAAGAAGTCGAGCCCGTCGCTGTTCTTGGGCTTGTCGCCGCCGCGGGCGATCTTGGCGATCGACTCGACGCCGAGCGAGGCCATCTTCAGCGGGTACTGCTGCGACGTCGCGCCGATCACGCCGTCCTTCACCGACTTCACTCCGGCGCAGCCGCCGTCGACCGAGACCACCAGGACGCCGGACGTCTTGCCGGCCGCCTTGAGTGCGTTGTAGGCGCCGACAGCCGCCGGCTCGTTGATCGTGTAGACGACGTTGATGTTCGAGTTCTTGGTCAGGCAGTTCTCCATCGCCGACCGGCCGCCGTCCTCGGCGCCCTTGGTCGGCTCGTTGCAGACGATCGTGTACGAGCCGCCGCTGTACGATCCCGACTTCGCCTCGTCGCCGTTCTTCTTCGCGTCCTTGGTGTCGACGCCGAGGCCGGTCAGGAAGCCCTGGTCGCGGTTGTAGTCGACGGAGACGACCTTGTCGTTGAACAGGTCGAGCAGCGCGATGGTCGCGGGCTTGCCGCCGAGTTGCTTGGCGGTCCACTGCCCGATCAGCTTGCCGGCCTCGAAGTTGTCGGTGGCGAAGGTGATGTCGACGGTGTCGGCCGGGTCCGGCGGGGTGTCGAGGGCGATCACGTACAGGCCGGCGTCGCGGGCCTTCTTGATCGCGCTGTTCACGCCGGGGCCGTTCGGGGTGATCAGGATGCCCTTCTGGCCCTGCGCGATCGCGTTCTCGATCGCCTGCACCTGGCCCTGTTCGTCACCGTCGGCCTTGCCGGAGGCCACGGTCAGGTCGACGTTGTTCTTCGCGGCCTCCTCCTTGGCGCCCTTCTGCATGGCGACGAAGAAGGGGTTGCTGGAGTCCTTGGTGATCAGCGAGACGCCGATCTTGTCGTTCGCGCCGGCGACCGACTTGCCGTCGGATCCGCCGCAGGCTGCGAGGGCCAACAGGCCGGTCAGGGCGACCGCGGCGACGCCCAGGCGCGCCGTACGGGTGATGAAGTGCATGGCTGGATCCCTCCGGGGAACGGCAGAGTTTGTGTTTACGTCAACGTTGACGTAGATGAGGAGACACCCAGAAGGGGCTTGTGGTCAAGGCCTCGATCGGAAACACTGCGGACATGACGACAACGTTGACGTATTCCGGAGGGGGCAACGAGCGGCCGGCCCGGTCCACCATGAAGGACGTGGCCAGGCTGGCCGGTGTGAGCGTCAAAACGGTGTCGCGGGTGGTCAACGGGGAGCCGGGGGCGTCCGCTGCGGTGCGCGAGCGCATCCTGCAGGCCGCCGAACGGCTCGACTACCGGCACAATCTCGGGGCCAGCACGCTCCGGCGCAAGGGTGCGAGGTCGGGCATCGTCGGTGCCTTGCTGCAGGACATCGGCAACAGCTTCTCGGCCGGCCTGTTACGTGCGCTTGAGGACGTCCTCCGCGAGGACGGCCTGTCCGTGCTGGCCGCGAGCCTCGACGAGGAGCCGGAACGTGAGCGCGGCATCGTCTCCGACCTGGTGGCCCGCCGCGCCGACGGGCTGGTGCTGATGCCGGCGTCGGACCGGCACGAGTACCTGCTGAGCGAGCACCGGGCAGGCCTCCCACTGGTGTTCGTGGACCGCAGACCGCACGGTCTGGACTGCGATTCCGTCACCGTCGACAACCTGCTCGGCGCCAAACTGGCGACGGCGCACCTGATCGCCGGCGGGCATCGCCGCGTCGCGATGCTGAGCGACCTGCAGCAGATCGAGACGGCCAAGGATCGGATCGACGGCTACCGCGCTGCCCTGGTCGAAGCCCGGATCGAATTCGATCCGGATCTCCTCGTGCACAGCGTGCGGAGCGAGGAGGAAGCGACGCGGGTCGTCACCGACCTGCTCAGCCGGCCGGATCCGCCGACCGCGTTCCTCACCGGCCGCAACATCATCACGGTGGGCGCCGTGCGCGCGCTGCGGTCCGCCGGGATGATCGGCAAGGTCGCGCTGGTCGGGTACGACGACTTCCCGCTGGCCGACCTGGTCGAGCCCGCCCTCACGGTGATCCGGCAGGACGTCCGGCGGATCGGCACGGAGGTCGGTCAGATCCTGCTGGACCGG
Source organism: Kribbella monticola (assembly GCF_003261635.1). Classification (GTDB taxonomy): domain Bacteria; phylum Actinomycetota; class Actinomycetes; order Propionibacteriales; family Kribbellaceae; genus Kribbella; species Kribbella monticola. The sequence goes on from NZ_QFXK01000090.1 coordinate 28,118, forward strand.
CTCGGCGGAGACAGCGGCCCACCTCGGCGCGTAGTACTCGAGCCTTCACTCGTCATCCGGGGGAGCGGCGAGATCCCTCCGCCGGTGGCCGGATGAGTCAGGACAGTCGCAGTACGCGGGCCGAGGGTTCCGGCGTGTCGACCGTGACGGTGAGGGTGTCGCCCGTCCAGGTGTAGGTCCAGCCATCGAGGTCGGTGGGGAACTGCGGTTCGAGCTTCGACTTGGCCAGCGCGAAGGTGATGGTGGAGGGGCCTGGGGTGCGGTGCCAAAGGCTGAGGTACGAGACTGCCGGGCCGTTGAGCGAGAGGGCGATCCACTCGTCGTTCCAGCCGGGCAGGCCGAGGGGCCAGGACGGGACGAGGGAGTCGAGGTCGTCGAGTACGGCGCGGTGGGCGGTCAGCGCGGACCGGACGAGGTCGAGCTCGGCGGGGGTCATCCGGTTGAGGTGACCGGACAGGTAGAGGCGGCCGAGCACACCGTTGACGAGTGCGAAGGTGAACTCCTCGCGCGTGCTGCCGCTGATCGGATAGGCCCAGTGGCCCGCCTGCTCAGGCAGTACGGCGGCGGGCGCGGCCGCGGCGATCGTTGCATAGAGCAACGGATGCTCCTGGTCCGAGGTGGACTGCAGGTGCAGGCGCGACATCATCGCGTAGTCCATCCGCATCGCGCCCGAGGCGCAGTTCTCGATCAACAACTCGGGGTGGCGCGTCTGCAAGTCGTCGAACCAGTCGAGCAGCGCCCGCTGGTGTTCGAGCAGGCCCTGGCCGACCGAGGTACCGCCCTTGTCCGTACCGGGGCCCGTCATCGTGTTGTTGTCGAACTTGAAGAAGCCGACGCCGAAGTCCCGGACCAGCCGGTCCACGGTCTCGTCGAGGTGCTCACGGGCGCCCGCGTCGCGCAGATCGAGCAGGTAGCGCCCGGACTCTTCGACCCGGATACCCCGGTGGGTCAGGAACGCGTCGTCGGGGAGTTCGGCGGCCATCGGGGAGCGAACACCGATCACCTCGGGCTCCAGCCAGAGCCCGGGCACCATGCCGTGCGAGTGAATCCGGTCGATCACCTCGGCGAGACCGTTCGGGAAGCGGGTGGTGGAGGGCTGCCAGGCTCCGACGGTGTTCCACCAGTCGCCTTCGGCGTACCAGCCGGCGTCGATGCAGAAGTAGTCGGCGCCGACACTCGCCGCCGCGTCGATCAGGGGGAGCAGCTTCTCGGTCGTCGGATCGCCGAGGAGGGTGTTCATGTAGTCGTTGAAGACGACCGGCATCCGATCGTCGGCTGGTCGCCGCTGCCGGATCGCGCGACGCTGACGGGTGAGCGCGGCGAACACGCTGTCCCGGTCGGTCCCCGCGACGAGTGACACCGGCACGGTTGTGAACGGTTTGTCGGCGCTCAGCTCAAAGCTCCACTGGTGTTCCTGGTCGGTGGGTCCGCTCAGCAGCAGATATCCGCCGCGCAGACTCTCACCGAGTTCGTAGTGCCAGGGCCCGTTGTGCTCGATCTGCCAACCGAGCGCGTACGGCGTGCTTCGCTCGACCAGCACGCCGATCGGCGATCGCTCACCGGTCGACCACGAGCCGGTGTTGGTCACGGCGTACCGGCTGCGGGCCACGTGGTGATGAGGATCGCGGACGATCTGCGGCAGAGCGCCTGAGCGCAAGGACTGTACGGACCACCGGTTCTCGGCCATCCAGGTGTTCTCGGCGGAGTACAGGTCGGCGTCGATCGACGCGAGGCCGACGGCGAGCGACGACAGGAACGTCAGCTGCAAAGTCTTGGTGCCGGCGATCGAGGCTTCGGACCAGGCACGGACACCGGCGCCTGCCTCGAAGACGCTGACCACCCGCAGCCCTGAGCTGGGTTCTTCCTGGACGATCCGCAGCAGCGACTCGGATTCCTCGTGACCGACGTAGCGCAACCGCTGCCCGAGATTCGTCTCGACGTGCCGGTTGCTGCTGGGCGAGCGCCCGTACCCGATGGCCGAGACCTCGACCAGCGGCTGGCTCGTCGCCGGCGGGGGAGGAGTGGGAGCCTGCGACTGTACGACGGTCAGTCGCACCGGCCCGTCGTCGTCGAGGGCGAAGGTCAACGTCAGATCAGCGGTACTCCAGCGCAGCAAGGTCATCCGGCAGACTCATTTCGCGGTCGGGTTCGCACCGTTTCGTTCGAGCAGGTAGTCCTCGACGGTGAACAGGTGGGCAGCCATCCGGGTGCGGGCTCGATCGGGGTCATGGGTGCTGAGCGCGTCGAGGATGGACAGATGCTCGCGATGGGCGGTCTCGTCCGCGCCCGGCTGCGAGATCGATCGGCGCAACCGGTCGCGCATCGTGCGGCCGCCGAGCGCGTCGATCAAGGCCGCCAGCAACGGGTTCCCGGCGGCGTCGGCGATGATGCGGTGGAAGGCGATGTCGTTCTCGATCACCAGTTCGTGATCGGGCTCGTCCTTGGCCAGTTCGGCCTCGTTGTGACGCAACAGTTCGGCGGCGGCCTCGAGTTGCGCCTCGGCGATCCGCAACGAGGCAGCGGCTGCCGCCTCGGTCTCGAGGATCCGGCGTACGGCGTGCTGGTGGTGGGTCCCGCTGCCGTCCTGCAGGTCGACGACGAAGCCGAGCGGAGCCAGCAGCATCGCCGGATCCAGGTTGGTGACATAGGTTCCGTCGCCTTGCCGGGTGTCGAGAACTCCCAGCATCGACAGGGCCCGGACGCCTTCGCGCAGTGGATTCCTGGAGACCCCGAGTGCCGCCGCGAGGTCTTTCTCGACGGGTAGCCGGCCGCCCGGGCGCAGCCGCCCGTCGACGATCATCTGCCGGATGCCCTGGACGACGATGTCGGTCTGGGAGACACCCGGCGTACGAGCCGGTGCCGCCGTCTTCGCCTTGCTCACGGGACCGGTTCCATCAGCGCTCGTGACGCCCAGTAGGTGCCGTCCGGATAGGTGTAGGTCTCGAGTGACTCTCTGTGCATCTCGGCACTGTAACCGGGCGCGGTCGGCAGCACGTAGGCGCCGTTTCGTACCACGCAAGGCTCGACGAAGTGTTCGTGCAGATGGTCGACGTACTCCGTGACGCGGCGATCGAGCGAGCCAGACACCGCGACGTAGTCGAAGACCGCGAGATGCTGAACGAGTTCGCACAGACCCACCCCGCCCGCATGCGGACAAACCGGTACGCCGAACTTCGCGGCGAGCAGGTAGACCGCGAGCACCTCGTTGACACTGCCCAGGCGAGCGGCGTCGAGCTGGCAGTAGTCGATCGCACCGGCCTGGAACAGCTGCTTGAACAGCACGCGGTTCATCCCGTGCTCGCCGGTGGCGACCCCGACAGGCGCGACGGCCTTGCGGATCGCCGCATGGCCGAGGATGTCGTCGGGGCTCGTGGGCTCCTCGATCCACAGCGGTTCGAAGCGGGCCAGCGCCCGCACCCATTCGATCGCCTGCGGGACCTCCCAGACCTGGTTCGCGTCGATCATCAGGTTGCCGTCCGCCCCGATCACCTCACGGGCGATCCCGCAGCGCCGGATGTCGTCGGCCAGATTCGCACCGACCTTGAGCTTCACATGTTTGTAGCCCGAGGCAACGGCTTCTTCGCAGAGCCTGCGCAGCTTGGCATCGGAGTACCCGAGCCACCCGGCCGATGTCGTGTAGCACGGGTAGCCGGAGGCCTCCAGCTGCTCGATTCGTTGCTTGCGGCCCCCTTCTTGCCCGGCCAGCAGGGCGACCGCCTGCTCGGGGGTCAGGACGTCGGCGAGATAGCGCAGATCGGCCGCGTCGACGAGTTGTTCGGGTGTCATCTCGGCCAGCAGTCGCCACAGCGGTACGCCGGCCCGGCGCGCGGCCAGATCCCAGACCGCGTTCATCACCGCGGCGAGGGCGAGATGGATGACGCCCTTGTCCGGTCCGAGCCAGCGCAACTGGCTGTCCGACTGGAGTTCGCGATAGATCCCGCCGAGATCGGCGCACAGCGCGTCGACATCGCGGCCGACCAGCGGCTCGCCACGTTGCGCCGCCGCCGCGGCGCACAGGTCGTTCCCGCGCCCGATGGTGAAGGTGAAGCCGTGACCGGCCAGACCCGGGTCGTCGGTGTGCAGGACGACGTACGCCGCCGAGTGGTCGCCGTCCTTGTTCATCGCGTCCGACCCGTCGCTGGTCAGCGAGGTCGGGAAGCGGACGTCGACAACCTCCACCGAGGTGATGCGTGGCATGAGGGCCCTCACGATCAGCAATAGATGGGATCTTTCTTCGGTTCAGCTGCCGTTCAGTATGGACCAAGACGGGAGTCGGCGCTACGATCCCGGAAATTCATAGGATCAATACCTCGTCGTCTCGACGGAGGGCACGGTATGAGCAACCTGGTGAGCTCGAACCACGCCGCCACCCAGCGGCTTTTCTACGACCGGCCTGCGGCCACCTGGCTGGAGGCGTTACCGCTCGGCAACGGGCGGATCGGCGCGATGTGCTTCGGCGGCGTCGGCACGGACCGGATCGGACTGAACGACGAGACCTTGTGGTCGGGCAGTCCGCAGACCGCTCGAGGGTTGTCGACCCCGCTCGGCGCGACCGGCGCCGATGCCGTGCAGGCGGTGCGTGACGCGCTGCGGGACGGCGACGTCCGGCGGGCGCACGAACTGGCTCGCGGTTTCCACTCGGGTTATTCGCAGGCGTTCTTGCCGTTGGGCGATCTCCTGCTCGAAGTACGCGTCGATGGCGCCGTCCCTGCCGCCGGCGACGTCACGCAGTACCGGCGGGAACTCGATCTCGACGCGGCGATCGCCACGGTGCAGTTCGAGCTCGACGGAGTCACGGTTCGGCAGGAGGTCTTCGTCAGCGCGCCGGACGGCGTACTGGTTCAGCGGCTGACCGCATCCGAGCCGGTGCTCGCGCTGACCTGCCGGCTGACCTCGCAATTGCAGTCGCGCCCGCATCCGGTCGACGGCGGGCTCGGACTGCTGCTCCAGGCGCCGGCCGATGTCGCGCCGCCCCATCGCGACGTGCCAGAGCCCATCCGGTACTCCGACGGTCCGGATCGCGGCATGGAGGCTGCGATCGCGTTGCGTGCCGGCAGCGACGGCGAAATCCGCACCGCCGGGAACGAGTTGATCGTCGAGGGCGCGGCCGAACTGACCCTCGTGCTCTCGACCGCCACGGGGTACGACGGCCCTTCGGTTCCGCCGACTCGAACAGGCGAGGAGTGCTGGGCTGCCGCCGACCAGGTCGTGCAAGCCGCTCTCGGTCGTGACTACGGAGTACTGCGGTCGGCGCATCAGCAAGATCATCGGCGGCTGTTCCGTCGCTCGGCGTTGGAGCTGGCGGGTTCGGCCGAGGAGTCCCGACTGCCCACCGACGTACGGATTGCGCAAGGTGTCGACGATCCCGCGCTCGCGGCGCTGCTGTTCAACTACGGCCGCTATCTGATGATCGCGAGCTCGCGGCCGGGCGGGCTGCCGATCACGCTGCAAGGCATCTGGAACGACATCCTGCGACCGCCGTGGAGCTCCAACTACACGGTGAACATCAACACCGAGATGAACTACTGGCCGGCTGAGACGACCAATCTCTCGGAATGCCACGAACCGCTTCTCCGCTACATCGGGCAGCTCGCCGAGGCGGGACGGGTGACAGCTCAAGAACGCTACGGCTGCGGCGGGTGGACCGCGCACCACAACGCCGACGCCTGGTGCTGGACGATCCCGGTCGAAGGCGACCCACGCTGGTCGAACTGGCCGATGGCTGGTGCCTGGCTGGCTAGTCACTTGTGGGACCACTACGAGTTCACCGGCGACCTCGAGTTCCTCGCGGAAGCCTGGCCGGTGTTGCGTGGGGCCGCGGAGTTCTGCCTCGACTGGCTCGTCGAGCTGCCGGACGGCAGCCTCGGTACTGCGCCGTCGACATCTCCCGAGAACCTCTACCTCACCGCAGACGGGCACACCGCCTCGGTCACGGAGTCGTCGACGATGGACCTGGCCCTGACCTCGGATCTGTTCCACCGGGTGGAGCAGTCGGCCGAGCTCCTCGATCTGGTCGACCCGTTCGTCGACGACCTTGCAGCGGCGCGGAAGCGATTGCCCGACCCGCCGATTGGTAGCCGAGGGCAACTACAGGAGTGGGCGGCCGACTTCGCGGAAGAGGACCCGCACCACCGCCACATGTCCCACCTGGTCGGTCTGCATCCAGGCAGCGCGATCACCCCCGACGGTACGCCGGAACTCGCCGCAGCCGCCGGGCGGACGCTCGATCTGCGCGGTGACGAGGCGACCGGCTGGTCGCTGGCGTGGAAGATCTGCCTGCGGGCACGCCTGCGCGACTCGGCGGCGACGCACGGCCTGGTCCGGGCCTTCTTGCGGCCGGCCGACGACGACGCCACCGGGCACATCGGCAGTGGCGCCGGCGTCTACCCGAACCTGTTCTGTGCTCACCCGCCGTTCCAGATCGACGGCAACTTCGGCGCGACGGCAGGTATCGCGGAGATGCTGCTGCAGAGCCACACCGACGACATCGAACTGCTGCCTGCGCTGCCCGCCACCTGGACCAGCGGGCGAGTGACGGGGCTCAGAGCGCGCGGCGGCGTCACGGTCGATCTCACCTGGACGCCGCAGGGTGTCGAGGCGGTCCTGACCGCTGACCGGGACCAGGACCGGAGCGTCCGCCTCGGCGACGAGCGGGTGGCGATCCGATTGACGGCCGGAATCGGCCACCGCGTGAGCTCGAACTGATCGCCGGCCCGGACGAGGAGGCACCATGGCAACCCTGACAACAGTTCGCCCACCGGCCGGCGAGATTTCGGCCCGGCGCCGTCGGCGGCGCCGGGAGCGGCCCGGTCTCAAGGGCCTCGGGCGGAGCTTGCAGAGACACTGGACGCTGTACCTGCTGATGGTCGTGCCGTTGGTGTGGTTCGCGGTGTTCAAGTACATCCCGATGTCGAATGCCGTGCTGGCGTTCAAGAACTACAACGTGATCAAGGGCATCTGGGGCAGCCCGTGGGTGGGCTGGCAGAACTTCGAGCTGTTCTTCCACAACCCGGTGTTCTGGACGCTGGTGAAGAACACGTTCCTGTTGTCGGTCTACACCGTGGCGGCGAGTTTCCCGCTCGCGATCATCCTCGCGCTGGCGCTGAACGAGGCCCGGACCGGGTTGTTCAAGCGGACCGTGCAGATGGTCACCTATGCGCCGTACTTCATCTCAACCGTGGTGGTCGTCTCGATGACCATCCTGGTGCTGTCGCCGCGACTGGGCATCGTCAACGAAGGGCTCGGCTTCTTCGGCGTACCGGCGATCGACTTCCTCGGCAACCCGGACTACTTCCGGCACATCTACGTCTGGTCGGACGTCTGGCAGACCACCGGATACTCCGCGGTGATCTACCTGGCCGCGTTGTCCGGGATCGATCCGGCGCTGCACGAGTCCGCCAAGGTCGACGGGGCCAGCCGGCTGCAGCGGATCCGGCATGTCGACCTGCCCGGCATCATGCCGACCGCGGTGGTCATCCTGGTCCTTGCCGTCGGCAACATCATGGCGATCGGGTTCGAGAAGGCGTTCCTGTTGCAGAACCCGCTCAACCTCAGCCAGTCCGAGATCATCTCCACCTACGTGTACAAGACCGGTCTGCTGAACGCGGACTTCAGCATGGCGACCGCGATCGGGCTGTTCAACTCGGTGATCAACCTGGCCCTGCTGCTGGTCGTGAACGCGCTCGCCAAACGGATCACCGGGAACGGACTGTGGTCATGACCGCCCAAGCCGAAACACCGACACTGCCGGGGAAGAGGGCCGAACGCCGGGCCGCCCGGACCCAACGGATCCGCGAACCACGCACCGACCGGCTGTTCATGGTGTGCGTCTACCTGCTGCTGACGGTGTTCCTCGCGGTCGTGCTGCTGCCGCTGCTCTACATCCTGGCCAGCTCGTTCAGCAGTCCGCAGGCAGTCTCGGCGGGCCGGGTGCTGCTGTGGCCGGTGGACTTCTCGCTGCGCGGGTACCACGCGGTGTTCGCCAACCCGCAGATCATCCAGGGCTACCTGAATTCGTTGTTCTACACCGTGGCCGGGACGATCGTGAGCGTCACGATGACGGTCGCGATCGCCTATCCGATGTCCCGCCGGACGCTGGTCGGCCGCAACGTCGTGATGACGCTGATCCTGTTCACGATGCTGTTCACCGGTGGCCTCATCCCGACGTACCTGGTGGTCCAGTCGGTCGGTCTGCTGGACACCCGCTGGGCGCTGATCATCCCGCAGGCGATCGGGGTCTGGCAGGTCATCATCGCCCGCAGCTACTTCCGTACCGCGATCCCCGAAGAACTCGTCGAAGCCTCCCAACTGGACGGCTGCGGCGACCTGCGGTTCCTCTGGTCCGTGGTGATCCCACTGGCCAAACCGATGATCGCGGTGGTCGCTTTGATGTACGCGATCATGCAGTGGAACTCGTACTTCGACGCGCTGATCTACCTGAAGAACCCGGACCTGTTCCCGCTGCAACTGGTCCTGCGCAACATCTTGATCCTGAACACGACCGGCGGTGGGGCCGTCGATGCCTCCGTGGTCATCCAGCGCCAGCAACTGGCCGATCTGCTCAAGTACTCGCTGATCGTGGTGGCGAGCGTGCCGGTCCTGCTGATCTATCCGTTCGTCGCCCGCTACTTCACCAAGGGAATCCTGATCGGCGCCGTGAAGGGCTGATCTTCCGCATCACCTCGACCCCTGTGAGGGACCTTATGTCTGTACAGTTCACAAAGACCAGGCGTGCCGCGATCGCCGGCATCAGTCTCGGGGCATTCGCGCTCGCGGCCTGTTCCGGTGGCGGCTCGAACGACGAGCAGGGTAAGCCGCTGCCGACGATCACCGGAAATCCCGACGTCACGCTGAACGTCTTCGCGCCGCAGTCGGCCGACACGAACCTCGCCACGAACGACTTCACCAAGCTGATGAAGCAGAAGTTCAACCTCTCGATCAAGTGGCAGACCACGACGTTCGACGGCGGTCCGTCGAAGGAGAAGCGGCAGATCTCGCTGGCCAGCGGCGACTACCCCGACCTGTACCTGCTGATCCCGTGGGTCGACCAGTTCACCCCGGCGGAGCTGCTCAAGCTCGGTGGCCAGGGTGTCGTCGTACCGCTGAACCAGCTGATCGACCAGTACGCGCCGAACATCAAGAAGGCGCTGGACTCCACGCCCGAGTGGAAGGCGATGGCGACCGCGCCGGACGGCAAGATCTACGGGATGCCGCAGTGGGTCGACTGCTTCCATTGTTCGTACCCGGACAAGCTGTGGATGAACTCGGCGTGGCTGAAGAAGCTGGGCCTCGAGCAGCCGAAGACCACCGAGGACCTGCGCAAGGTGCTCCAGGCGTTCAAGACCCAGGACCCGAACGGCAACGGCAAGGCCGACGAGATCCCGCTCAGCGCGAACGTCCGCGACAGCCTCATCCCGTACTTGATGAATGCCTTCATCTACGACCCGCAAGGGCAGAACAACAGCGGCGGCAACAACACCACGCTGGTGCTCAACAACGGCAAGGTCGACGTCCAGGCGAACAAGGACGGCTGGCGCGAAGGCCTGCGGTACATCAACTCGCTCTACAAGGAAGGCCTGATCGACAAAGGCGCCTTCACGCAGAACCCGGATGCGATGCAGCAGCAGGGCAACCACGGCGGCTCGGTCATCCTCGGCGCGGGCACCGTCATGCACTCGGGCATCTTCGTCACCATCGGTTCGGCGGACGGGCGGGACAAGCAGTACGACGCGGTACCGCCGCTGACCGGTCCGAGTGGCGCGAACTTCGCCAGCTACGTCTTCCCGAGCATTCCCGGCGCCACGTTCGTCCTGACGTCGAAGGCGACACCGGAGAAGCAGATCCAGGCGATCAAGATGCTCGACTACATCTTCACCGATGAGGGCGAGAACAACGGACAGTTCGGCATGGAGGGCAAGGCCTGGACCAAGCCGGGTCCGGGCGATGTGGCGCTCGACAAGTCGCTGAAGCCGAGCTTCAAGCAGATTCCCCTGAAGCCCGGGTCGAAACCGCGCAACAGCGGCTGGGGTGCGCTGGCGCAGTACAACAACACCGCGAAGTACCGCAACTCCGAGGCCATCGACACCGACATCACCTCGCAGGCTGGGTACGAACGCAAACTGTTCGACGCGACGAAGTTGTACGCCGGCCACGAGGACAAGGCTCAGATCTACCCGTTCTGGAAGGTGTGGATCGATCCGTCCCTGGCGAGCGAGGTCGCGACACTGCAAACCAACCTCGAGAACTACATCCAGCAGAACGCACTCCAGTTCATCACCGGCTCGAAGAACCTCGACTCGGACTGGGACAGCTACGTCAAGGGCCTCGACGGCCTCGGTCTCAAGCGCTACCTGGAGATCCAGCAGACGGCGTACGACAAAGCCCCCAACAAGTAGATCCATCCAGCTGACGAGGAGCGACCAGTGCCGTTCGACGCAACCTTCGAATCCTTGGCCACCTTCCAGTGTCCGGACTGGTTCCGGGACGCGAAGCTCGGCATTTGGTCGCACTGGGGTCCGCAGTCCGTGCCCCGGTACGGCGACTGGTACGCGCGGAACATGTACCGCGAGGGCAGCGACCAGTACCGCTACCACCTGCGGACCTACGGGCACCCGTCGCGGTTCGGCTACAAGGACATCGTCCAGCTGTGGAAGGCGGAGCGCTTCGATCCGGAAGAGTTGATGGACCGTTTCGTGGCGGCGGGTGCCCGGTACTTCGTGGCGCAGGCGGTCCACCACGACAACTTCTTCAACTACGACTCCGCCATCCACCGCTGGAACTCGGTGAAGATGGGGCCCGGCAAGGACATTCTCGCGCTGTGGAAGGCCGCCGCGGCCGAACGCGGACTGCCGTTCGGGATCACCGAGCACCTCGGTGCCGCACTCGGCTGGCTGGCAGTGAACAAGAACAGCGACAAACAAGGACCTTTCGCGGGTATCCCGTACGACGGAGTCGATCCGGCGAACCGCGACCTGTACCTCGACAACAGCCGCTACCTGCCCGAGCAGGACGTCGAAGTACAGGACCCGTGGTACGCCGACGATCCCGCGTGGCGCCGCCATTGGCTCGAGGCGGTGACCGAGATGATCGACCGCTACCAACCGGACCTGCTGTACTCCGACGGGCCATTGCCGTTCGGTGAGACCGACTACACGCCGGGACTGCAGGCGGTTGCCCATCTGTACAACACCAGCGAGCGCCTTCACCAGACGAATCGTGCGGTCTACCAGCAGAAGGACCGGCGACCGGAGGTGAGCGCGGTCGGGGTGATGGACATCGAACGCAGCCAGACGCCCCACATCCATCCGGAGCCGTGGCAGACGGACACGTCGGTCGGCGACTGGTTCTACAACGTCCGCGACGTCTACAAGACCGGCGGCCACGTGATCGAGATGCTCGTCGACATCGTGTCGAAGAACGGCAACCTGCTGCTCAACGTGCCGCAGTTGCCGGACGGCACGATCGATGCCGAGTGCACGCAGATCCTCGACGACCTCGGCGCCTGGACGGCGGTGTGCGGGGAAGGGATCTACGGCACGAGACCGTTCCGCGTGTTCGGCGAGGGACCGTCGAGCGTGGTCGTCAAGGGTTTCACCGAAGACCGGGTGCCTTGGACCAGCGCCGACTTCCGCTTCACCCGCAAGGAGAACACTCTCTACGCGTTCCAGCTCGCCTGGCCGGACGACGGCCGCGCCGTGATCCGCAGCTTGGCGGACCACGAGACGGTCGCGAACGTACGCCTACTCGGCCACGGCCCGGTCGCCTTCGACCAAACACACGGCGTACTGGTCGTCCGCCTCCCCGACGCCCGTCCCCTCGACGTCGCCAACTGTCTCGCCATCGAACTCCGCGCCGGCTGACAGCCGATGACCCGATTGCGCACGGTCCGGGCCTCGGGTGGCCAGACGACGCTCTCGGACGGGCCCACCCGCGACCGGTGGACGCTGAATGCTCGATACCTCCGCAGCCTCGACGCCGACAACCTCCTGCGGCCGTATCGCGCAGAAGCGGGTCTCTGGAGCCACTCAGGTTCCTGGGGTACGACGGTAGGGACCGTGGCGCCCGACGGTCCGCAGACGTGGCATTGGGGATGGGAATCGATCACCAGCGACCTGCGCGGTCACATCCTCGGTCACTGGCTGTCGGCCGCCGCGCGGGTCGGCCAGTACGACGGCGAGGTCGCGGCGCGAGCCGCAGTGATCGTCGGCGAGTTGGCCGCCTGCCAGCGGGCGAATGGTGGACAGTGGGCCGGCTCGATTCCACCGGCGTATCTGGACCGGCTGGCCGAAGGTGGTGAGGTGTGGGCGCCGCAGTACGTCGTACACAAGACCTTCCTGGGCCTGCTGGACCAGTACCGGATCGCCGGGAACCAACAGGCGCTGGACGTCGCGTCGGCCTTCGCCGGATGGTTCCACGAATGGAGCGGCAAGCTGTCCCGCGACCAGTTGGACGACGTGCTCGATCGCGAGACGGGCGGCATGCTCGAGGTCTGGGCGGACCTGCTGGAGTTCACCGGAGATCAGGTCGCCGGCGACCTGATCGACCGGTACGACCGGCGGCGATTCTTCGACCCTCTGCTCGCCGGTGACGACGTACTGACCAACAAGCACGCCAACACCCAGATCGCGGAGATCCTGGGCGCCGCTCGGGCCTGGGAGGTCACCGGCGAACGGCGGTGGCGCGAGGTCGTCGAAGCTTTCTGGGATTCGGCAGTCGAGACACGCGGAACCTACTGCACCGGAGGAAGCAGCTGCGGCGAGGTCTGGCAGCCGCCCGGCGAACAGTCGGCGCGACTGCACGCGGTTCAAGAGCACTGCCTGGTCTACAACCTGATGCGGCTCGCCGATTTCCTGTTCCGGTGGACGGGCGACGATCGCTACGCGGACTACTGGGAACGGAACCTGGTCAACGGGATCTGGGCTCAGCAGCATCCGGACACCGGCATGCCGGCGTACTTCCTGCCGCTGGCGGCCGGAAGCCGCAAGCAGTGGGGCCGTCCGACCGAGGACTTCTGGTGCTGTCACGGCACCTTGCTGCAGGCGCAAGCCGGTGTGGACGAGACTGCGCTGTACGTCGACGACGCCGGGATCTCGATCTGCCAGTACCTCGAAACGACCACCTCGTGGGCGGACCTGTTCGGTGGCCGAGTCGAGGTCGCGATCACGACGGACGCCGAGCAGGGCGTCGTATTGGGGCAACGGCAGACCTTTCAGGGCGCGGCCGGGATCCAGGAGCTGTCACGGCGATTGCCTCGGCGGCGGCCGGATCAACGGGTGTACGTGGTGGAGGTGCGGTGCGAGCAACCGTCCGCCTTCGAGGTTCGGCTCCGGATCCCACGATGGGCGGCCGGCCCGCCGGTCGTCGAGGTCGACGGGCAGGCAGCTCCGGCCGAGGTCCACGACGGCTGGATCGTGATGTCCCGGGAGTGGAGCGGACACCGCATCCGGTTGACGGTGCCGTCGGGTTTGAGCACTGTGCCGCTGCCCGACCGGCCGGAGCTGGTGGCGATGCTCGACGGCCCGGTCGTGCTGGCCGGCCTGACCGAGCAGGAGACGATGCTGTCCGGCGATCCCACCGAGCCCACGTCATTCCTGACACCCGATCAGGACCGGCATCACAGCTGGTGGCGGACCGGGACCTACCGGACCTTCGGGCAGACCACCGGCCTGCGTTTCGTGCCTCTCGCGGAGATCCGGGACGAGCCGTACACGGTGTACTTCCCGGTGCGGCCCGGTTGACAACTCCTGGTGTCGAGGAGGTTGCCGGCGGCATCGTTGTCTTCGGCAACTTCTGGGGAGCGGAGGTTCAGTGCGACGAGGAGGGTGAGGGCGATGCCTGCCGCGATGACGAAGACGGCTGTTCGGATTCCTTCGGCGGTGGCGATGCGTAGGTCTTCGCCCAGGAGGCCGTCGGTGCTGGCGTTGGCGACCAGGACGAGGACGGCGAGGCCGACGACGGCGCCGATCCCGGAGCTGGTGGAGACCATGCCGGAGGCGACGCCCTGGTCGCGGTCGGCGACGCCGGTGCCCGCGGCGATGAACATCAGCGTGAAGACGACGCCGTCGCCGATGCTGACAGCGACGAGACCTGGCACGAGGGCGGCGTACGAGCCGTCGGCCGACATCGCCAGGCCGAGCGCGACGGCACCGGTTGCGCCGATCGCGAGGGCCGCGATCAGGGTGCGCTTGAGGCCGAAACGGGTGACGGCTTGTCCTGCGAGAGTGGAACCTGCCACGACGACCGCGGTGGGAAGCAAGAAGCCGATGCCGGTCTGGAGCGGGTCGTAGCCGCGGACGTCCTGGAAGTAGATGGACAGGAAGTACAGCAGGGATCCGAAGGTCGCCATGAAGAGGAACGCGATCAGCAGAGCCGGCCCCAGAACACGGTTGGCGAGCAGCTTGGGCGGCATCAGCGGATCCGGGCTGCGCCGCTCGCTGACGGCGAACGCGACCAGCAGCAGGAGACCCGTGCCGGCGGTGCCGATGATCCACGGTGACATCCAGCCAAGGGCCGGGCCTTGGACGAGGGTGAAGACGAGCAGCGTGACAGCTCCGGTGGCGGTCAGTGCGCCGGGCAGATCGAACACTCGCCCGGTGTCTCGCGATGGGTCCGGCTGGAGGAGCGGAGTGGCGAGCAACAGCGCTGCACCGGCGAGTGGGACATTGACGAAGAACACGGCTTCCCAGCCGAAGAGGCGGGTCAGTACACCGCCGAGCAGTACGCCGATCACCAGACCGGCAGCGCCCGAGCCACCCCAGATGCCGAGCGCGCGATTGCGGTCGCGGCCCTCCGCGAAGGTCGTGTTGATGATCGCGAGCGTGCTGGGGAAGACGAGCGCTCCGCCGAGACCCTGCAGGGCCCGGGCGGTCAGCTGCGACCCCGGGCCGGTGGCGAACCCGCCGGCCAGGGAGGCAACGGCGTACAGGGTGAGGCCGGTCATCAGCATCCGGCGCCGGCCGAGCAGGTCGGCGGCGCGGCCGCCGAACAACAGGAAGCCGCTCGAGGCGACCGCGTAGGCACTGATCACCGCCTGCAGCGTCCGGGCCGAGTAGTGGAGTTCGCGGCCGATGTCCGGCAGCGCGACGACCACGATGTATTGGTCCAGCGAAACGATCAGCATCGCGAACGAGAGCAATGCCAGTGCGGCGGTCTTGCTGCGCGGGCCGTCCCGCCGCGTGCGGCTCAGGTGTCCCATGATCCTTGTCCCTTCTCCGGGTTTTTCTTGAACTGTACGGAACAGTTCAGATGAACTCAACCGTACAGTTCAGATAGGTGCTAGACTCGGTGGCGAGATGACAGAGACTTCAGCACCCCGGTCAGCGTCGGCAGCGCGCACCGAGTCGCCGCGGGTTCTCAGCGGCGACCGGGCGGCGCGCAAGCGTCAGGCGATCATCGAGGCGGCCCGGTCCGCGTTCGTCCGGGAGGGCTTCGACGCGGCGATGGATGCCATCGCCGCCGACGCCGGTGTCTCCAAGGTGACCGTCTACAACCATTACGGCACCAAGGAGACCCTCTTCATGGCCGTGATCGGGGATGCTCTGGAGGAGAGCCTCGCCGGTGCCATCGCCGGGACGGCGCAGCGCCTGCAGGACTCCGACGACCTGCGCGTCGCGCTCAAATGGACGGCCAATGCGTGGGTGGCGAGCATGACCCAGCCCGACATGGTGGCCCTGCGGCAACTCGTCGCCAGTGAGGTGCGTAGATTCCCGGAGCTCGGCAATGCCTGGCGACAGCATGGTCCCGATCGTGCGCGTCCGGCGCTGGTGGCAGCCTTCGAACGCCTCATCGACGCGGGCCGGCTGACGCTGCCCGACGTGGACACGGCGATCCTCCAGCTCTATGCGCTGGTCCTGTATCCCCATCTGGTGCACAGCACGTACGGCATGGCTCTCGACCAGCAGACGACCGAGCGCCTGATCGACTCGGGCGTCGACATGTTCCTTGCGTTCTACGGCTACCGCGAGGTGTCGAAGCGCTAGTACTTCGGTCACCGTCGGCGCAGGTCCGGAATTGCGCACGCGCCGAGGCCTGCCAAGGTGCAGCCGATGGCGGAGGCGGCGAGGATCGGTCCAGGTGGAAAGTGATCGGCGGCCACCGCGCCGACTGCTGCACCCAACGGCGCTGCGAGAGCGAGGAGGGCGCGCTGAGTTCCGAAGATGCGGCCGTGGTCCGCGGGGTCGGTCCAGTGATGCAGCGCGGTGGTTTCGACGGCGGAGTACGGCCCCCAGATCGCGCCGGCCACTGCGAATCCGGCGGCGGCAACGACCAGGTGGTCGGTGAACGCGAGCGGAAGCATGACGACACCCCAGACGATCGCACCTGCCGCGTTGACCAGCCCTGGGCGATGACGGGAGAGCACGGTTGCGGCTGGCAACGTGAGAAGGGCCGCGGTCCCGAAGAGGGCCCAGAGCAACGTGTAGCCGCCTAGGCCCGACGTGAGTTGCTCGCGTACGTAGTACGGCAGGACGGTTTCGTACGGTCCGTAGGTGAAGTAGTAGGCGACCGACAAAGCGATCAACCCGATCACGCGGGTCGAGCGGCGCTTGCCGAGTGGCCGGACGCCTTGTGAAACAGGGGTTTGCTCGTACTGCGGTGTGTTGCGCAGCCGGATCGCGAGGGCTGTCACGCCGAGCATCATCAGGAGCGGAAGGACGAAGGCCGGTCCCGTGCCGAGCAGAGCAAGGGCCGGTCCGGTGAGGATCGCGCCGAGGAGCATCGGCAGTTGGTCCCCGACGCTGAGCAGCGCATTCGCCTTGCTGAGCGACTCGGGTGGGGCGAACCGTGGTACGAGAGTCCGCGCGGCCGCATAACTGAGCGGTGCGGTCGTACCGGCGGCCGCTCCGAGCGCCAGCACGATCCGGAGGTCGAATGTCCCGCCGATGCCGGCGATGATCAGGCCGCCCATCAGGACGGTCCGGGTCACGCCGTCGAGCAGCATCATGCGGACCGGGCCGAACCGGTCGACGGCCCGACCGCCCAGGATGCCGCCGGCCAGCGTCGGCAGCCGCATCGCGATCACCAGTACTGCGGTCTCCGTCCCGCTCCAGCCTTGTGGCTCAGCGATCCAGAGCAGGACGAACAGCAGGAAGCTGTCGGCAGTCGAGGCAAGAGTCCAGGCGGCCGCGAGCCACCAGGTCGCGACAGTCAGCCTGCGCGAAGGGCTGCGAGTCGCGAGCTTCATGGCTCGACGACCGACTTGTCGACAGGGCAACGCTTACACGCTTGCCAATCGCAAAGCCGACAGGTCGAATCGGCCTCCACGCGAACCCGCTCCGTACCGCGCAGTCCCACCTCCAGCAGCTTGGCGAGCTGACTACGTTGTGCTCGCGTCAGCCCACGCAGTACTGCGGCGCTCGCGTTCTCGCGCGCCTGATTCCACGCCTGCAAGGCTTCTTCACCGGCCGGAAGCAGGCTCAACCGAAGGCTTCTGCCGGTCCGTTCCCGCGCGACATAGCCAAGTCCTTCCAGCCGATCCACCAGCCGGACGGTCCCCGACTGGGTGAGGCCGATCCGCGCCCACAACCAATCCGCCGAACACCCCGGATGACTTCCGATCAACGTCAACGCCGACGCGTCCCGCAACCCGAGCCCACTCGGCAACCCCGCAGTCAACGCATCATGACTACGCAGCGTCCAGGCAGCCCACAGATTGCTCTCATGCATGACTCATTCATATATCAGCCGCGCCGATCGGTCCAGTGGCCTAGGATGAGGCGGTGAAGTTCGTGATGGTGCCGGGTGGGTGGCAGGGCGGTTGGGTGTTCGACTCGGTGGCGGCCGAGTTGCGCCGGGACGGTCACCAGGTCGAGGCGGTGACACTGGCCGGACTGGAGGCCGACGGCCCGGTCGAGCGGGACCGGCCGCCGAATCTCGACGACCACATCGCGCAGGTCGTCGAGGTCGTTGCACGAAGCAACGGGCAGCCGATCGCCCTGTGTGGGCACAGTTACGCCGGGATGGTGATCGCCGGTGTCGCGGACCGGCTCGGGGATCGCCTTGATCAGCTCGTCTTCATCGACGCCTACGTCCCGGCCGACGGAGATTCGTGCTGGTCGTTGACCAGTGACACCTTCCGGGAGCTGTTCATCGCCGGTGCCGCCTCCGACGGCCGGTGGGTCGCCGTGCCGGACGGGCTCGATCCCCGCGCGCGAGCCCATCCGCTGGCGAGCTTCGTCCAGACGATCAGGCTCGAGGGCAACCCGAGTCCCGCGCTCCGTCGCACCTACGTCAGCGGCGGCGCGTGGCAAGGCAGCCCCTTCCTGGAACTCACCGACCGGCTGCGCGACGACCCTGCCTGGCAGGTGCACGAGATCCCCGTCGGCCACAACATCGCCCGCCGCGACCCGAAGGGCCTCGCCGCCCTCCTCGGCGCGTTGCCGCCGGCCACCGGGAAGCCGCAGACCGCGGGAGAGCCCCCGACTGCGGGGAAGCCCCCGACTGCGGGGGAGCCTCCGACTGCGGGGAAGCCGCAGGCGTTCTAGCGTCCGGTGGTTTGTGGTTCAGGTCGGGCGGAGTAGGTGGTTGTCGATGAGGTCGGCAACGGCGCCTTGGGTGCAGGTGGTGACGACCAGGTCGGCGATGCGGAGGAGGTCGGGGTGGCCGTCGGCTGCTGCTGCGCCGAGGCCGGCGGTCTGGACGAGTTCGAGATCGTTGGGGTTGTCGCCGATGGCGGCGACGCGGTCGAGTGGGACGCCCAGCGACGCGGCAAGGGCGGCGAGCGCGGAGCCCTTGTCCGCCTCTGCGGGGAGGACTTCCAGGTAGGTCTTCTCGGAGCTGACCAGCCGAACCGCGGTGCTCGACCGCGTGACCAGCTCGGCGACCTCGGTCAGGTCGCCAGGGGACTCTGCGATCAGCATGAGTTTGGTGGGGGAGCCGGGCGGGCTGGAGGTCTGCAGCTCGATCTGGTCGCGGGCGGCGTACTGCGTCAGCGCAGGTGCCGGCTTGACGACGTACGCGTCCAGCTCTTGGAAGGCCACGGCACCCACGGTCGCGGGCAGCAGTGGGACGGCCTGGTCACGAATGGCAGACCAGGCGTCGCCGAGCGTCAGGTCGAGCAGACGGTTGCCGGTGGCAAGGTTCGTGATCCGGGCGCCGTTGTAGAGGATGAGCGGGGTTTCCAGCCCGAGTTGGGCATGGAATCGCGCGGCCGAATGTTCATTGCGGCCGGTGGCGAAGACCACGGTTCCACCGGCCGCGCGGTACCGGTCGATCGCCTCGACGTTGCGCGCGGGGATCTCCAGATCGCGATCGACCAGAGTGCCGTCGAGGTCCGTCACCAGCCAGCGGTACCTCAGGCCGGCGCTCACCCGTCCGCCTGACCGGCGCGATAGGCGGTGACGAACCGCTGGAGCACCGTCGGTTCGAGATCCGCCGTGTGCGCGGCGTACCGGGGCTGGTTCCAGCCGTCGCCGCCGAAACCGAGATAGCGGCCGCCGGCCTGGCGGACGATCAACTGGGCGGCGCAGATGTCCCAGGCGCTGACCGACGTCCCGAGTGCGGCGTCCGCCCAGCCCGCGGCGACATGGCAGAGGCTGAGTGCGGCACTACCGGGTCGTCGGACGGTGCCGTAGCCCGCGACCAGTTCGCCGTACAGCGCCAGTCCTGACGGGCCGTCCTCGGTGAGCGCACGGGCATTCGGGTAGCTCGTGATGAGAAGGCCGCGGGACTCGGCGGAGACGCCGCGGGAGTGCAGTGGCTCGCCGTTCAGCCAGGCGCCGGTGAGGTCGGCGCTGAACAGGTGTCCGGCGATCGGATTGAGGATCGCCCCGGCCACGACCTCGTCGTCGACGACGGCCCCGATCGAGCTGCAGAAGAACGCGAGCCCGTGCGCGAAGTTCGCAGTACCGTCGATCGGGTCGACGTACCAGGAGACTGCGCCGCTGCCCGCGCGGACGCCGCCCTCTTCGCCGACGATGCTGCTGCCCGGGCCCCGGCTCGTGAGCAGGTCGGCGATGGCCTTCTCGGCCTGCCGGTCGTACTCGGTGACGGGGTCGTGCTGGTCGCGTTTGAAGTCGACGGTCATGCCGGTACGAAACGCCCGCCGGAGATCCGGCGCGACGACCTGGACGGCTTCGACGGCGATCTCCCGCAGCCTGACCGAGGCGGCCTGATCCGGGTTCGGACGTGCGTCAGTGTCTGGAGTGGCGGTCATATGGTTCCCCTTCGCGGGTGAAAGGCTGCGGTCAGAGGGATGCGAGCAGCAGGGACCGGAGTTCGTCGGCACCTGGTACGACGACGTCGGGCACGGCGCGGACGACGTACGGGCGGTGGTAGGTGCCCGGTGCTTCCATCAGGATCGCGGCGCCGACCCCGGCTCGCCGTCCGCAGACGATGTCGCGGTCGAAGTTGTCGCCGACGTACCACGTTCGCTCGACCGGTACGCCGAGCGCGCGGGCGGCGAGCAGGATCAACTCGGGGTTCGGCTTGCGGAGGCCGACCTCGTCGCTGTAGATCTGCACGGCCAGGTGCTTCACCAGACCGGTGCGATCCAGATAGTCGCGGTGCACCGCGCCACTGAGCGCGTTGCTCACCACCGCGACCGGGATGCCGGCGTCCTCGGCGGCATCGAGCAACTCGGGGATCCCGTCCCGATGGGCGCGGTCCTGGCGCATCTCGCCCATTCGCTTGCACAACGCGGTCGCGTGCGCGGTCACCCACGCCTGCGGTCCGGCCGGCCAGTCCGCGGCCACGAAATCGGCCCAGAACTCCCGATGGGTCAGCTCGCGCGGAGCCGACGGCCGGGACATCGCGTCCTTCCAGGCGGAGTCGGCCGCCGCACCCGCCTCGATGTCGCTGCGGATGTCGTCGACGCTCAGCTCGACGGGGCCGATCCGGGCGAACTGTTCGTGGAGTTCGGTCGCGAGTTCGGCGGACCACCCGGGCCGCTTCTTGGTCGCGACCAGCACGCCGCCGAAGTCGAGCAACAGGGCCGCGGGTTTGATCAGCTGATCCACTGGACCGCCTCGTTCCGTTCCAGTTCCCGGTCCGTGCCCAGGTCGAGACGGTTGCCTTCGGCATCGAACAGGTGCAGGGCCTTGCGTTTCACCGCGCAGCGGAGTACGTCGCCGCTGGTCGCGCCCACCTCGTCGGTGGTGACCAGGTAGAGATCGGTCGAGCCGACGGTGACCGACACGGTCCACGCGGCCCCGGTCGGCAGTACCGCGCGGACGCGCGCCTCGAACACCCACTCCTTCTCGCTGCCCAGGTGGCCTGGTTCCACCAGGCGGACGGCTTCCGGCCGTACGCCGATCGTGGCGACAGCGTCGAGTGCGCTGGTCTGGGTGAGCGCCAGGTAGCGCTGGGCGAGCTCGCCGAGTGAGGAGTCGCAGGCCGCGAGGTTCATCGGAGGACTTCCGACGAAGGCGGCGACGAAGGTGTTCGCGGGCCGGTGGTAGACGTCCATCGGCGGCGCGAGTTGTTGCAGTACGCCGTCTTTCATCACCGCCACCTGGGTGGCCATCGTCATCGCCTCGAGCTGATCGTGGGTGACGAAGACGATCGTGTGCCCGGTCTCCTCGTGCAGCCGCTTGAGCTCCGCGCGCATCTCGAGCCGGAGGGTGGCGTCCAGGTTGGACAGCGGTTCGTCGAGCAGCAGGACGGACGGGTTGACCGCGAGCATGCGAGCCAGTGAGACCCGCTGCTGCTGGCCGCCGGACAGTTGGGAGGGATAGCGGTCCGCGGCTCGGTCGATCTGCATCATCTCCAGCGCGGCGTCGACCCGGGCCTTGCGCTCGGCCGCGGGCACCTTCTGCACCCGGAGCCCGAACTCGACGTTGCGCCGGACGGTGAGATGCGGCCAGAGCGCGTAGTTCTGGAACACCAGTCCCATCCCGCGCCGCTCGGTCGGCACGAAGGTGCCCTGGGCAACGGAATCGAGAACCCGGTCGCCGACGGTGATGGACCCCTCGGTCGGGTGCTCGAGTCCCGCGATCATCCGCAGGGTGGTGGTCTTGCCGCAGCCGGACGGCCCGAGCAGGCAGGTGAACGAACCGTCCGGGATGGTGAGATCGAGGTCGTCGACGGCGAGTGGCCCGACGCCGTACGACTTGCTGACGGATTGCAGCGCGATGGTGGGCACGGGGCTAGCCTCCGAGTCCGGACGCCAGGCTGGTCCTGGTCAGTCGTTGGGTGAGGTAGGTCGCCAGGAACGCGACGAGCGCGATGACCAGGACGACCGCGTTGGCCATCTGGTCGTAGGCGAAGTCGATCAGGTTGATGGACAGCGTGGTCAGCAACTGGGTGCCGGTGGTGGTCAGCATGATCACGATGCTGAGTTCCTTGATGCCGGAGATGAACGGCAGCACGATGCCGGTGACGAGCGAGCCACGCTGGATCGGGATGACCACGGTGCGGACCCGGGTGAGCCAGCCGGCGCCGGTGATCTGGGCGGCCTCCTCCGGTTCCCTGCCCAGCTGGGTCATCGCGCTGATCCCGGATCTCGACGCATAGGGCAGATGCGTCACGGCCAGCACGATCACCAGCAGCGTGATCGATCCGTACAACGCGGGCACCGGCCCCCGGCGTACGGCGAAGAGCGACAGGAACGCGGCGGCGAACGCGATGCCGGGCACCAGGTAGGGCAGAAAGCTCACCTGCCGCAGGGTCGTCGCCACCCGTGAGCCGTCGGAACGGACCACGACGTAGCCGATCAGCAGTCCGACGAGTCCGCAGATCAACGCGGCCAGACCGACGATGCGCAAGCTGTTCCAGGCCGCGTCGAGCAATTCCGTACCGCGGAGCAGGCCGTGCGGGAAGCCTGGCGCATCGGGAAGACTCTTCGCCAGCCAGTACTTCAAGGTGAAGTTGTCGGCGCTGAACACACCGGGTGTCGTGGTCACCGTGGACAGCGCCAGAGTGAGCACAGGAACCGCGACGCTGAAGACGAAGATGCTCAGCGCGACACCGCCGGCTACCCATCGCCAGCGTCCGAGCTCGATGATCCGGTTCATCGCCCCTTTGCCGCCCACGGTGACGAAGCGGCGCTGTTCGCGGAGCAGTCGCGCGTCGGCAACGACGACGGCGACCCCGATCACGACGATCACCGTCGCGATGACCGCCGTGATCCCCGGCTCGTGGTTACGCACGGAGGCGAACAACGACGTCGACAGCAGGTTGAAATCGACGGGCAGGCCGAGGATGTACGGCGTACCGAAGGTGCCGAGGATTCGCCCGAAGACCAGCAGAGTGGACGACGACAGCGACGGCAGCATGAGCGGGAGCGTGATGCGGCCGAGCACGGTACTGCGACGGGCGCCCAGGATGCGGGCCGAGTCTTCGAGCTGGGAATCCAAGCGCCGCAAGGCATTGCCGAACAGGAGCAGGACGAACGGGAAGTAATGCATGCCGAGGCAGATGATGATCGGTACCGCGCCGTAGGCCAGCCAGTTCGGCGTACTGATCCCACGGGCTTCGAGAATGCCGACCTGACCTCCGGATCGCTCGTTCTTGAACAATGCGAGCCAGGCCAACGCAAAGGTCCAGGACGGCAGCATGTAAGGAACGACCAATGCCGTGGACAACCATTTGCGGCCGGCGATATCGGTCCGGGTGAGCAGGAAGGCACTCAGCCCACCCAGCAGGAGTGCCAGTGCCGTCACGCCGACCGCGACGATCAAAGTGTTGAGCAACGGGTGCCAGAACACGATCGAGCTCACCTGCGAACGGAACACCCGCCAGAGGTAGTAGCTGGTGAGTTCGCCGGCCTGCTGGCCGGTCTTCGGCTGGTCGCCGAACTGGACCCGGGCCGCGTCGGACAGCACCGCGACCAGTGGAGCGATCACCAGGTAGAGCAGGATCACCGTCAGCACGATGCCGATCAGCAGAGTCGGTTCGTGCAGGGCGACACTGAGCCGGTAGCGCCAGCGGCGGGTCCGGCGGGGGAGCGGATCAGGAGGTGGAGCCGTCGACGGACGGGCATCGGTGATGGCCATGAATGAAGTCCTCCGGGAACTCGTCGATCAGCGATGGTTGAGACGCCAGTGGTCCTGCATCGTCTGGGCGTCCCGGAAGTCCGAGAGCAGCTTCGCGGGATCGAACTTCATCAGCTGCCGGCTCCAGTCGGTCAGCCCCGGCGGGTTGTTGCTGCTCGGCGGCACGGCCTTGCTGCCGGAGATTCCGCCCGAACCCATCTCGGGGGTGATGCCTTCCGCGGTCAGCACGAAGTGCATGAAGAGCTTCGCGGCGTTCGGGTGCTTGGTGCCGGTCGCGATCGCACCGAACTTGGGGTACTGGTACCCGACGTACGGCTTGAGTGAGTCGCAGACCTTCATCTTGTAGCCCTTGCCGGCGACATCGCGGAACTTCGCGATCGACACCAGGCCGATGCGGGGTTCCGTCTGGTTGGGTGCGGCGACCGCGGCTGACACGTCGTCGTCGGCCGCGGTCAGGATCGGGTCGTTCTTCGCGAGCTGCTTCACCCACTCCTTGCCCGCCGACGCTTCGGAGGTAGCCAGGTCCTTGCCGCTGTTGGCCTTGTACGCCGTCCGCAGCTCAGCGTCGTACGTCGAACCCAACTGGTTGAACCACTCGATGATGTTCGGCTTGCCGAGCGGATCCTGCAGGGCCACCTTGCCCCTCCACTCCGCCGAGGTGAGGTCCCAGAGGTTGTCGACCGGACAGCCGTTCGGGAACACCTTCGGGTTGTAGATCCAGACGTTCGCCTTGGACAGCACCATCAACGGGTTGCGGTTCGCCTCGTCGATCTGATCGGCCAGATCGGCCGGGATCCACGTGTAGACGGTCTTCTGCGGCAGCAACTGGCCGACCAGGGTCGGGCCGTTCTCGTACAGCGTGAGGTCGATCGTCACGTTCTTGGCCTGCGCCTCGCGGGTCATCTTCTCCAGCGTGTCGCCGACGTCCGACTTCACCCCGGTGGTCTTGATCCCGTACTTCGTCTGGAACGCGTCGGCCACCTTCTTGATGTCGCCGGTGCTGTCGTACACCGTGACGGCGCCCTCCTTCTTCGCGGCGGCGGTCAGGGCCGCCAGGTCGAAGTCGCTGTCGATCACCGGGCCGGCCACCGCGGCGTCAGCCGCATCGGTGCCGTCTGTGCTGTTCGTCGCGGTCGAGGGCGCGCAACCGACGGCTGCCAGCGCGGCGACGACGCCCATCGCCAACAGATAGCGGTGGCGGTGGCTTGTCCTGGTACGGCTGGTCATGAGCGATACCTCCTGGATCTGACCGGCCGGGCCGGTCGCGTGCAGAAAGGCTCACCCCAGGACGTCAATATGTCAAGACATAAGGATGTAATCGGTAGTAGGTCGGATCGACGGCGTCGACTGCGGCAGCTGGAGGCGGGTCGTGAGCGATTGTTAGTAAGGACATACTGATGTATGGTCCAGCGAACATTCACCTGCTCCACTGTTTTCTGGAGGTATCGGTGCTCACTGTTCGACGACATTCCTTCCGCCTACCGGCCGCCATCGCCGCCGGGCTCGGCCTGGTCGCCAGTACCGCGATCGGTCTGCCCGCCGGCGCCCGGACGACCATCGCCTCGGTCCACGCCACGACCGAGACGCCGGCCCAGTTCGACGACGACGCGGGCGGCAACGCCGACGCGGACGACCCGGCGATCTGGCGCAACAACGCCCACCCGTCCAAGAGCCTGGTCATCACGACAGCCAAAGAAGCCGGCCTGAAGGTGTACAACCTGTCCGGCGTCCAGCTACAGGTCCTCCCGGTGCCTCCGCCGCCCGGACCGGGCCTGGAAAGCGGCCGGTTCAACAACGTGGACCTCCTTCCCGGCGTGCAGTTCGCGGACGGGAAGGCGGACGTCGCCGTCGTCTCCGACCGCGGCCGCGACCGGATCCGCACCTACCGGATCAACCCGAACAGCACCACCACACCGCTGACCGACGTGACCGCCGCGTCCGTGCCGCGGGTCTTCTCGGCGACCGAGGCCGACGTGGAGGACCAGAACACGGCGTACGGTCTGGCGGCCTACACGGACAAGGCGACCGGCAAGCACTACGCGATCGCGAGCCGCCGCAACAACACCACTCTCAAGCTCGTCGAGCTGAAGGTGGTCGGTGCCACGATCAACTACACGACCGTGCGCAGCTACGACCTGCCGGCGAGCTTCACGTTGCCCAACGGCACCAGTTGGACGCCTTGTGACGAACCCGGATCGACACCGCAGATCGAGGGGATGGTGGTCGACACCCACACCGGCAAGCTGTACGCCGGCCAGGAGGACGTCGGGATCTGGAAGCTCGACGCCAACCTGATCGGCAGCCCCACCCTGGTGGACAAGGTGCGCGAGTTCGGCATCCCGGGGAGCTACGACCCGGA
This sequence comes from Kribbella monticola, assembly GCF_003261635.1. Lineage (GTDB taxonomy): Bacteria > Actinomycetota > Actinomycetes > Propionibacteriales > Kribbellaceae > Kribbella > Kribbella monticola. The sequence continues at coordinate 54,404 of NZ_QFXK01000090.1, forward strand.
GACCGACGAGTGCACGGCCGGCGCAGACCCGGGGTACGGCGGGAAGCATGTCACCGCCGATGTCGAGGGCCTGACCATCTTCGACGACGGGGACGGTGAGGGCTACCTGCTGGCGTCCAGTCAGGGCGACAACACCTTCGTGGCTTACGACCGCGAGGGCTCCAACCCGTTCCTGACCAACTTCAGGATCGCGCCCGGCGTTTCGATCGACGGTTCCGAGGAGTGCGACGGGGCGATGGTGTCCAGCGCGTCCTTCGGCAGCGCCTATCCGGACGGGCTGCTCGTCGTCCAGGACGGCTTCAACGCGCCGGAGGTGATCGGCGACGACGGCGAGCCGCGGGCCAACACCAACTTCAAGTTCGTCAGCTGGGACGACGTGGCCGACGAGACCGGACTGGACGACTGATCACGATGCCTGGTGACACCGTGACGGTCCTGCTCGTGGCCGTCACGGTGTCCTTCGTGTTCATCTGCGGTGCCAACGACGGCGGAGCCCTGCTGTCGTTGGCGATTCGCCATCGCGGTGCCTCGGGCGTCCTCGTCCTGACGGTGCTCGCGTTGGCAGTCGCGGCGGGACCGGCGGTCTTCGGGCTCGCTGTCGCCCAGACATTCACCACCAAGCTGACCGGCGGCGCCGACGGGCAACTGACCTTTCTCGTCGGTACGTCGGTGGCGATCGGGCTGGTGCTCGCGCTGACGTGGCGGGGTATCCCGACCAGCATCACGCTGGCCCTCCTCGGCGCGATCGCCGGTGCTGCGGTCGGCCTCGGTTCGACGCCCGCGTGGGGCAGATTGGGATTCGTCCTGGCTCTCGGCGCGGCGGCACCAATGGTGGGCCTGACCTTGGCGTTCCTGCTGGGCCGAGCAATACGGCGGCTGCCCTTCACCCGGGTGGCTCGCTGGACGAGCGCAGTACAACTGCTGGCCTTTCTCGGTCAGAGCTTGGCTTATGCCGCCAACGACGGCCAGAAGATGTACGCCGTGGTTGCCACCACCGCGGTGGCCGCAGGGCATCCCGTTGCCCTCGGCGCCGATCTTCTTCCGGTCGTCGTGATCGCGGGGATCTTCGCAGCGGGAGCGACAGTCAGTCTGCGGCGAGTCGGACGTGGAGCGACGGCCACCCTGGTGCGGATGCGCCCTGGGCATGTCATCTCGGCCGAAGTGTCCGCGTCGGTCGCCGTCTTCGGTACTGCGAGCCTCGGCGTACCGGTGAGCATGACCCAGGCCACCACGGGCGGCTTGATCGGCGCCGCACTGAACCACGGGCCGCGCTCGATCCGGTGGCAGTACACCACGCCGCTGGTCGTTGCGTGGGCGGTGACGCTGCCGGCCGGTCTGGTCGGCGGCCTCGTGATCGGGTTGATTGTCCAAGGAGTCGCACGATGAGAATCCGCAAGCTGTACGACGATCTGACCGGCCGGACGCATCATCGGGCGTTGAACGCCCTGCACGGCCAGCTCGGGACGGCCATCGACGGTGTCAGCCTCACCTCGCGGATGACCAGGGGAGAGCTGAGCCCGGCCGACGCGCGAGCAGAGATGGTCGACGTCGAGCACGCCGGCGACTCGCTGCGCGCAGTACTGGTCGGCGAGTTGTCCACAGCGCTGACGACACCGATCGACCGGGAAGACCTTTATCGGTTGTCGAGGTCGGTGGACGACGTCCTGGACAATCTGCGCGATCTCGTCCGCGAGACGGATCTGTACCGCGCGGTGCCCGAGGCCGGGGATCTGGACATCCTCACCGTGGTGGCGGACGGGTTGGCCCTGCTGCAGAAGGCGATCGGGAGCCTCCCGCGACGGCCGGCCGAGGTGACCATGACGACGCTCGCCGTCCGCAAATGCGCCGGCCGGGTGCGTCAGCTCTACCAGTCCTCGGTGGCGGACCTCTTCGAGCAGGAGGTGTCGACCGATCTGCTGAAGCGACGGGAGCTGTTGCGCCGGCTCGACGTGGTGGGGCTGCGGCTCGGCGAGTGCGCCGACGCACTGTCCGACGCGATGCTGAAACGCAGCCACTGAATCTCGAGCTCAGCCTCGAGCTCACCCTCGGCTCACCCTCGAGCTCAGTCGAAGCCGAAGGAGATGTCGATCGAGTAGAGCGAGGCGCGGTACAGGTCGCGGCCGAACTCGATCGGCCGTCCGCTGCCGTCGAAGGCGGTCCGGTGCACCTTGAGCAGGGTGGCGTCGGCCGGCTCGTGCAGCAGGGCCGCCTCCTCCGGTGTCGCCTTGCGGGCCCCGACGGTCTGCTCGGCCGCCTTCACCTCGGTCTTCGCGGCGCGCAGCAGTTGGTACAGCCCGCGACCGGCCAGCCCTTCGGCGGTCACCCCGAGATCTGGCAGGACATGGTTGCGCAGGATCGCGAGCGGCTCGTCGTCGGCGAAGCGAAGCCTCTCGATCGCGAGCACCTCGGCGCCGGCGGCGAGGCCGAGCGCCGCCGCGACCTTGTCCGGCGCCGGCACGACCTCACACGACAGCACCTCGGTGCGGGGCCGGCGGCCGGCGCGCTGGAGGTCCTCGAACAGGCTGGTCCGTTCGACCTTGCGGCGTACCCGGTTGTGAACGACGGAGGTACCAACGCCGCGTTTGCGGCTCAGCATCCCCTTCTCCACCAGGTACTGCAGGGCCTGCCGGACCGTCGGCCGCGACAACCCGAGCTGCTCGGCCACCATCATCTCGTTGTCCAGCCGGGTGCCCGGAGGAAGCTGGCCCGACTCGATCAACTCCTGCAGCCGCTGCGCCACCTGGAAGTACAACGGCACCGGACTCGACCTGTCGATCTCCACCAGCCGATCGAGACTCTGCATCGATTCCTCCTGACAAGCCCGCCCACCATCTCCGCTTGTCAGTATGTCAGCATCAACAGACCAACCGCGAGCTAGCGGGCGCAGCGGGTCGGCCCATCGGCAGCTGCGGCGTCGGGCGTCTTGGGTCGAGCCGGGGCGAGCGGTCGCAGGAAACCCGCTGCTGCCGCGGCGAGAACCAGGGCCACGGCCGACGCGAGCAGGATCGGGGACGCACCCGCATCCCCGGCGAACCCGGCGAGAACCCCCGCCGCGGCGGCTGCCGGGATCCGCAGGGTGGAGCTCAGGATCAGGACCTGGGCACGTGCCTCGGTAGGGGCGGCCTCGACGCACGCGGTGAGCGTGGCAGCCAGGAAAGGTCCGTTCGCGAGGCCGAGGAGCACAAAGGACGCCTGGGCCAGTAGGTACGTCGGTGCGGCAGCGGCTCCGGCGAGAGCCAGAGCCATCACGGCCAGACAGAAGCCGGCCGCACGATCAGGGCCGGCCTTGAAGGGCCGGGCGGCGATCAGCAGACTCCCCACGAGGCTGCCGAGACCGTACAAGGCTATGAGTACACCGCCTTGCGCCGAGCCGCGACCGAGTTCCAGACCGAGCAGCGGAGCCGCGACGCGAAGGGTCCCCATCCCCAGTCCGGCCACACCGATGGCGGCGATCGCACGGATGAGCAACCGGTTCCGGCTGACCAGGCGCACCACGTCGGCTGTTCGGAGTACTGGCGCGTCGGCCGGTGACGCGGAGACCGCGGGGAGGGCGAGGACGAGAACACCGGCCAGCATCGCAGTACCGGCGAAGATCAGCATCGCGGTCCGGGTGCCGACGGTCAGCGCCAGTGCTGCTGCTGTGGCCGGTCCCGCGGCGGTCGCGATTCCCCAGGTGGCGCTGTCCAGGGCGAGCGCCCGGGTCGCATCCTTCGGGAGCCGGCTGGTCAGCCCGCCGCCGAGGAAGGGGCCGGCGCATCCCGCGATCAGCGCGGCCAGAATCGGGAACACCGCCGCGGTCGATCCGAGCATCACGGTGGCCGCGGCGACCGCGATGCCGTAACCGGCGAAGGCACCAGCCAGCAGCGGCCTGGTGTCGCGCCATCTCGCCAGCATCCGGGCGATCCACGGCCCGGCCAGGTGGGGTGCGATCAAGGCGGCGACCAGCAGACCGGCGATCGTCGTCGGCTCAGCCTCCCTGGGCAACACTTCGAGGGCGAGCAAGGAGAGCCCGACCACGGCACCGTCATTGGCCACCCGCATCGCAACGGCCACCACAAGGTACCGGATCAGTTCGCTGTGTCGCAGGCTCGGCATTCCTACCCGATTCCCTGCTGGCCAAGGCCGAAACGATCGTCAGGGCCGGGGAGTTTGCAGGCCGGTGATGAGGGTGTCGACGAGGAAGCGGTAGCTGCGGTCGATGTTGCGGGGGAGGCCGAGTCCGTACGCCGAGGCGGTCGGCCAGCAACCCCATCGTCAGTCCGGCGAAGCCGACCTCGTCGACGAGCTCAGCGCCGGCCGCGACGACTGCGGCCGGTGCGAGACCTTCCTGGCGCGGGTCCACCCAGTCGGGGTCGAGGGAGCCTTCGACGACCAGCACCGGACGGCGCACGTTGCCGAGCTGACCGAGACGACCCGGTACCCGGCGTCCGCCAGCAGCGGCGCGACGAACCGGTCGGCCCGCCGGTCGTGGCAATCTCCCGGAGCCGGTCCGTGGACGGTAGGTTCGGTCGATGGATGATCGAGGGTCCGGGCCGGCTCGGGTTGAGCCCATCGCGGGTGAGCTCGTCAGCGAGGTGTTCGAGTACGACGGCGGTCGCCGCGTCACGGCGTACGTGCCGCCGGAACCGCCGGAGGCGGTCGTCTTCGCCGGTGACGGGCAGCTGATCTCGCAGTGGGGTGGGTTTCTCGAGGCCGCCGACGGACCGCCCACGATGATCGTCGGTGCCCATCACACGGATGATCCGGACGAGATGGCGCGGATCCGTGAGTACTCGCCGTTGTTCGACGAGGACCGGTTCGCAGCTCACGAGAGCTTTTTCTTCGACGATGTCCGCGCCTGGGTGCGCTCGCGTTTCGGCGTCGCCTTCCCGCCCGAACGTACGGCGGTGTGCGGGGTGTCGGCGAGTGGAGAGCTCGCGCTCGCGATGGGGCTTCGGCATCCGGACGTGTACGGCGCGGTCTTCTGTGCCTCGCCCGGCGGTGGTTATCGGCCGCCTGCTGTGCTGCCGAGGTTGCTGCCGCGGACCTATCTTGTCGCCGGCACGCAGGAGCCGTGGTTTCTCGAGAACGCGACCCGGTGGGCCGATGCGCTGCGAGCAGCCGACGCGGAGGTCGTGCTGACCGAGCGCGCCGGCGACCACGGCGATCCGTTCTGGCAGGCCGAGTTCCCGTTGATGGTGGCCTGGGCGTTCGGCGGCTGAGGGTCGGCCGGAGCGTGCCCCCGGCCCGGGGCCATGGGTCGGGGGCACGCGGTGGGTGGGGGTCAGCCGAAGAGTTCGGCCTGGAGGGCGAAGGCGGTGGCGATTTCGGCCTGGGCCCAGAAGCGGTGGTAGGTGAAGGTCGGTGCCGGGCCGCCGTCGAGGTACTGCTGCACCTTCGGCCATTCCGGGTCGTTCTTGAAGTAGGACCGCATCGACAGGAACGTGGAGTTCTGGTCGATCACGTCACCGTTGGGCATCTTGCCGGTCCAGCCCGGCGGGACGTACGGGCCTTCGCCCGTGGTCGCGTCGTACTTGTCGTCGAACCGGTTGTAGTCGGTCCGCGTCTCCGGAACGGCAATGCCCTTGGCGTCCTGGTGCGAGAGCAACGCCGTCAGCAGCCCCTCGCCCGTGGTCCGCGCCGTGGTGTTGCCCGACTTGGCCGCGTAGTTCAGCAGGGTCTTGGCGAACGACGCCGCTACCCCGACGTCCTGGCTGCGGTTGAGAACGGACACCCGCAGGTTTGCGTTCGAGCCCGGTGCGGCCGGGTTCCAGGTGTCGGGAGCGCCGGTCCAGCTCAGGTCGGACGGGATCTGGAAGGCGCCGTTCGCGCCGACCGTGCTGTTGCTGATTGCCCAAGGCACCCATTTGTCGAGGATCTTCTTCGCCCTCGGGTCGCCCGTCAGCCGGTACAGCGACGCGGTGCGTTCCATCTGCCACACCTGGAAGCCGAACCACCTGTTCGAGGGCGGGTCGCGCCACACCGGGTGCGGGTCGAAGAACATCCCGTAGAAGGTCGGGGTGCCGGCGGGCGGCGTACCGTAGTTGCCTTCCCAGCTGTTCGTGACGCCACCGGCGATACCGCCGTCGGCCGATTGCAGCCATTGCAGTACTTCGAGTTGGCGGTCGAGGCTCTTGGCCCAGTCCTGCTGGCCGGTGGCCGACTTCGGCTTCAGCGCGGGCACGTTCGCCAGTGCGTACGCCGTCAGCGGGTTCTGGTAGCCCTGGTGCGAGGCGCCGTCACCGATGCGCCAGGCCCAGCCCGCCGACGTGTCGGTCGCGCCGCCCCACGCGTAGTACCAGGACATCAGGTAGTGCTCGCTGTCCTTGCCGGTGCCCGCCGGGCAGGTGGCCGCCCCGACGCAGTTGCCGATCTTCTTGAAGTACTTGTCGAACATCGCGTACCGCAGGTAGTCGCCCATCTTCGCTGCCTTCGCCAGCTCGGGCGCGATTTCCGCCTGCTTGCCCTGCGCGGTCGCCCACTGGTTGGCCAGCAACGCCACCTGGACAGCGCGGCCATCGGCGTCCGGCGCGTCGGTGTATTTCCACTGCTTGGCGTAAGAGCTGTCCTTGGTGAACAGGTCCAGGTAGCCGTTCGGTCCACCGAACTTGAAGGTGTCGCAGGAGGGTTGCGGGATGGTCTCCCACACCGACTCCGATGACCCGCGCTGGTAGGTGTTGATGTACGACGGCGCCGTCGTGCCGTCGCCGCATCGACCGAAACCAAGGGTGTTGTCGACATCGAGGAGCCAGTGCATGGCGTAGATGTCGTCACTGCCGTACGCCGACTTCAGCTCGCCGGCGATCGGGTCGGAGCCGACCGCGATGCCCGAGTCCAGTTGCGACGGGTACCCGGTCATCGTGTTGTGCTCGGGTGCGTAGGTCGCCGGCTTGGCCGGGTTGTACTTGTCGTTGGTCGGCTGGTCCGCCTTCGCCGGGATGATGAACTTCTCCATCGACGCCCACGCCGCCTTGAACGGTGCCCAGTCGCCGGTGATCTTGCCGTAGCTCGCCTCCAGCCACAGGTAGTAGCTGAACGCCTCCGACGTCGTCTGGTGCCCATGGTCCGGCGCCTCGACCATCAGCGTCTCCACCGCGTGGTACGGCACGAGGAGGTCGCCGAACTTGCGGAAGTAGCCGCTGGCCGGGTCCTTGATCTTGTTGTACTGCGTCAGGAACGCCTCCTGGAAAGGAGGAATGGTTGCCGAGACCTCCTTCGCGGTCACCGACGCCGCGGCATACCCGGTGGCGGTGGCGGAGAAGACGGCAGTCACCAGGTCGCCGCCGTTCGCCGCTGAGGTGACCTTCACGGTCTGCGGGGTGTTCCAGTTCGCCGTGGTGAAGGTGAGGGATGTCGGTGCCGCGGTGAGGTCCGTGCTCCCCGAGGAACGGGCCACTGCCACGGTCACCGAGGAGGACGGCTGACTCGCCAGCGTCACGCCGAACGTGGCCGTGCCGCCCTGCTTGACGTTGATCGTCCCGGGCGTGGCCACGACGGCTGGCCCGGCCAGCACCTTGATCGGGACCGGCGCCGTCGTGGTGGCGAGCCCGCGGTCGTCGGTCGCGCGAGCCGTGACGGCGTGATCGCCGACGGACGCGCCGGACCACGAGCCCTGGTACGGCGCGGTCGCATCTGCGGCGACCACGACTCCGTCGGCCAGGAACTCGACCTTCGACACGGTGCCGTCGCTGTCGGACGCGGTGGCCTCGAGCGGGATCGCCTGGCCTGTCTGGAAGGACTGACCCGAGGTCGGTGCGGTCAGGGCCACCGTCGGCGCTTTGTTGCCACCCGTGCAGGAGACGCCGTTGACCGCGAAGTCCGTAGGTTTGCCGTTCGTTGCTCCTCTAGTGCCCTGGAAGCCGACGGTCGCGGTGCCGCCGGTGCCGATGGTCCGGTTGAAGTCCACCGGCGTGACGGTGACCTTGGCGCCGGACTGCGTGTAGCCGCCGTTCCACAGGTTCGTCACCTGCTGCCCGTCCGGGAAGGTCCAGGTGAGGGTCCAGCCGTTGATCGGGTCGCCTTCGTTCTTGATGGTGACGTCGGCGACGAAGCCGGCGCCCCAGTCACTCGTGACGTTGTAGTTCACCGAGCAGGCCACCGCGGCGTGAGCCGGTGGCGCGACGATCGGCATGATCCCTACCGCTGTCGCGGCCGCTGCTACCAAGGCGAGCGGCTTGATGCGCCACCGTCTCGCTCTCGTCCGGTCTTTCATACATCCTCCTCGGTCAGGGTTCGATACCCCAGGTGAGGGCACCGCCGGAGTAGGCGGTGACCCGATCGAAATCGGTGAGCGAACTGCTCACCCGGTAGCTGTGGTCGTCGGCCTGGTTGAAGGCGGACCAGTCCGTCTTCGCCACGCGCAGTTGGATGTCGCCGGTACTGGCACCGGGTGCGAGGCTGCCGCCGGCGAAGGAGACCTCCAGGTAGGCGTCCGCGCCGGTGCGAGCGGTGCTCAGCTTGACGACCTGGGCGCCGACAGTGGTGCAGCCGGCCTGAGCCCAGTCGCACCACACCTGATAGCTGGGCGAAGGAGCGTCGCCGGTGAACCAGTACCGCAGCTTCACGCCGGTCAGTGCGATGCTCGCCGTACCGCGGTTGGTCACCTGGAGGGTGAAGCCGAGCTGGTTCGTGACCGCCGCCGACGTGCCCTTCTGCTGCACCGTCAGTGTGCTCGCCGGCGCCGAGGAGGTACGTACCGCGACGGACGCACTTGGTGGCGAAACGTTGCTAGAGGCATCTTTTGCGCGGACCGAAAACGTGTAGGAGGTGTTCGGTGTCAGCCCGGTGAGCTGCAGGCTGGTCGCAGCGGTAGCACCCACGACCGTCGTACCGGAGAGCACCTCATAGCCGGTCACGCCCACGTTGTCGGTGGATGCGGCCCAGTTCAGGGTGGCGCTGCTGCCGCTCACCGCGGTGGCTGCAAGGGACGTCGGTGTGCTGGGCGGCTCGTGGTCGACCGTGCCGTTCGGCTCGACGCCCCAGACCACATTGCCGTTCTGGCGAAGCACCATGCGGTCGGTCTGGGCGACCGCGGCCCCCAGACCCGCAGCGGACCAGTCATTGGCCGGATCCCAGGTCCCCGAGCTGGTGATGCGGAACTGGACTTCCTTGCGGTACGCCGATTGGCCGGCCGGGGCGACGCCGGTACACGGGATCTCCACGTAGTACGTCGAACCGCTGTACTGCGTCGGAGCGCTCGCGGCGCCGCACTGGTTGTAGTTGGTGGTGACGGTGAGTTGGCTGGGTGTAGTGGCGCCGTCGAGCGTGAAGTAGTAGCGCAGTGTGCCGTTGAACTTCCTGGCGGGCCAGGCGCTCTTGTTGATCACGAAGGCCTTGATCTCGGTGAACTGGGCGCCCGCCTGGTTCACCGCGGCCTGCACGGTCAGCTCGGGGCCGTCGGGGGTCTCCGCAACAGGGAAGTTCGTCAGCGGGGTGCCGCCGTACTCCTTGTAGAGCCGGGCGAGCGCCCCGGTGAAGCCGGCGTTGTAGTCCAGCGCGACTTCGTTCATCACGTAGTCGCTGCGGCTGTCGGTATAGGCGTCGTTGTTCGACTGCGGGCCGCCGACCAACGCGCCGTACAGGATGTGCCGGCTGATGACGGGGTCCTGAATGTTGTCGCTCCAAGAGCCGTGCGCTGTGCGGTGATGCGGATTGCGTGGCGGGTTGGTGCCGAAACCCACGACATAGCTGGAGTTTCGGGGGTTGTCGCCGAGCGCGTAGTTGATCTGCCGTACGCCGAAGTCGTGGTACGTCCTGGCTCTCGCGCTGTCCCGCGTGGACAGCCAGTCGGAGTACACCAGAGCCGCGAATGCCGTGTTGGCCGAGTAGCGCAGCGAACCCCACGTGTCGAGCACTGCCTGCCCACCGGGCGAATAGCGGATCCGGTTGCCGTTGTAGCCGGTGGTCCAGTAGTCCAGCCACCGATCGGCGTCGTTGACGTACATCTGCTCACCGGTCAGCTTGGCCATCAGAACGTAGGCGCCGTAGGACTTGTCGTCCCACGCGATCGTCCATCGGTAGGACCGCTCGGAGCTCTGCGGCTCGGTCGAGAGCTTCAGGTACTCGGTCTTGGCCTTGGCCAGGTACGCCGCGTCGCCCGTTGCCCTGTACAACCAGATCGCACCCCAGACCAACTCGTCCTGATAGCCGCTCCAGGAGTTGTAGAACTTCGCGGCGTCGGTGATGCAGTCGCTGTACTTGCCGCGGTACGTGTCGGCGAAACCGTAGAGCTGCTTGGCGTGCGTGAGCAGCGTCGCGGCGTACGCCGGATCGCTTTGCTGGAACACCATCGACGCCGAGGCCATCGTCGCGGCGTACTCGCCCGCGAGGTCCGAGCCGGGGCACGAAGGATCGACCTTGTACGACGGGCGTGCCATCGGCATCACCTCGACCGGGCCCCACCAGGAGTGATCGGCGTCGCCGGCGCCGACCTGGCCGTAGACGACATTGGGGGAGGGGTGCGCCTTGATGATCCAGTCGGTGCCCCAGCGCAGGTTCGCCAGCAGCGGTCCGAGCTGGCCGGAGCCGACGTAGGCGTCGCGGTTGTCCACCACGCCCCAGGCGAGCATCGACATGCTGAACGCGAACGGCAGTCCGAACTTCACGTGGTCGCCCGCGTCGTAGAAGCCGCCGGTGAGATCGAGGCCGGCGTCGCTACCGTCCTGCAATGCGGAGTCGCCGCGCCAACTGACGCGATTCGTCGCCGGCAGCGTGCCGGAGCGTTGGGCATCGTAGAACCAGACGGCCTTCTGCAGTGCCTCCCCGTAATTGAAGGCGGCCGCTGCCGACGCAACCGATGGTGGTGGGCTGATCAGAGCTGTGAGCAGGATGGCGAGGGCGGTCACCACTCGCGGGATGCGGCTTCGCACGAGAGCCTCCGAAAGGGCGGGGTTCGGAATGCCTGGCAGGTCAGGTCCGGGAACGCTTGGGAGCGCTCCCAGATCAGGCAGCGTAGGGCTCCGCGATCCGCCGCGGAAAGGGGGTTAAACGTTTCGGAGAGTGCTCAGTGGGTCAGCTGGGCGGTGACGGCTGGTGGTCTTCGTGATGGTCGGCGTACAGGTCGCAGTAGTAGTGCGTGAGGCGGTTGCGGTACTCCTCGCTCTCGCCGGTGCTGACCTCGTACGGCGGAGCTTCCCGGATGTCGGTCCCGGTGCGGTCGACCTTGATCTCCCGCGCGACATGGTCGATGGACTCGACCGCGCCGGCCGGCAACAGGATCCGCTGCCCGACCACCCAGGCCCCGGTGTCGACGACGAAGGCCGGCTGATCGTTCGCGTCGACGAAGTCGGCCACCGAGCCGATCTCCTCATCGGTGCCGACCACCTGGTAGCCGATCACGTCCGTCTGATCGTTGAAGTCGGTCCCGCTGCGGAACTTCCACAGCGGAAAGCTCGGCTCCCGCGTGGTCGACTCTGCGTCTTCGATGGCCATGAGTTCCCCCTTCGATCCCGGGTACCCCGGCCGGAAACTCCGTGCCGCTGGACATCAGCCTCAGGCGGGATTGACCGGCGCTGCCCAGCCCGGTCGCGGGATGATGCAGAACGGATGACCGGCTGGATCCTCGAAGACATGCTCCGACAGCCGCTTCGCGCCGAGCGCCAGTACGAGCGGTTCGGCGGTGTCGATGTCGTCGACCATCACGTCGACGTGGAACTGCTGGGGCCGCTCCCGATCGGGCCACCGCGGTCGCTGGTGATCCGGGGCCAGTTGGAACGCCAGGCCTGAATTCGTGTCACTGGGAGCGATCACCACCCAGTCCTCACTCTCGTACGTCACCGGCAGCCCGAGCAGTTCCGAGTAGAGCCGCGCCAGCCCGGCCGGGTCCGGACAGTCGATGACCACGTGATGCAGACGCCCGATCATGCGGTCCATGATCCCACCGGCCGTAGCCGCCGACGGCGACCAGCGTTCACCGGATGTCGAGCAAGCTCAGGAAGGCGGTCGCCGCCGGTGTGCGGCCGGCGGCGCTCCAGACGACGTACTCGATGCGGGCGGGCGCGTCGGTGACTTCGATCGTGGTCACTCCCGTCAGCTGCGGCGCGTAGCTGCTGGCGAACAGGCCGACCCCAAGGCCCGCGGCGATCAGCCGGGCCATGAAATCCGCGGAGGTGACTTCGAAGGCGACATCTCGATCCAGCCCGGCAGCCTGGAAGGCCTGGTCGGTTTGCGCGCGGCCGGCTGTCCTGGCGGGCAGATCGACGAAGACTTCTCGGGAGAGCCTGCGAAGGCTGACGGTGGTCCGTCCCGCGAGCGGGTGGTCGGGTGCGACCACGGCGACGAGCCGGTCGCGGGCGAGTTCGCGCGTCTCGACCCCGGTCGGCCGCGCCGTGGTCGGCAGCCCGAGGAACGCCAGCTCGATGTCGCCGTCCTTCACCTGCTCGACAAGATCCTCACTCGCGCCGACCCGCAGCGAGATGCGGACGGTCGGGTGCTGCTCGCGGAAGGTGCGCAGAGCAGCGGGGATGTCGACGGCGGCCACGGTCGGGATCAGCCCGATGGCGAGCCTGCCGCGGATCTCACCGACGGCCGCGGCAGCTTCGGCCGCTGCCCGGTCGGCCGCATCGAGGCACTGCCGCGCGGCCGGCAGGAAGGCTGTGCCAGCAGGTGTCAGCCGCACTCTGCGGCTGGTGCGCTCGAACAGCCGGGCCCCCAGCTCGCGTTCCAGCCGGGCGATCTGGTGGCTGAGCGCGGACTGGACCACCAGACAGCGCCGGGCTGCCTGCGTGAAGCTGTTCGTCTCCGCGACGGCGATGACGTAGCGCAGCTGCTGAAGTTCCATCGATCAATCGTAAATCACGATCGATCGGATGAAGAGCATGTGTTGGACTCATCGATGGCGCTCGGCCGAGACTGCTGGAATGACGCAACGATCGATGACTCAACTGCCGCGCGCCACTGCGCGAGCCTGGTCAGGAGTAGCCGCGATCACCGCGAGTCTCTTCGTCTTCCTGACCACCGAACTGATGCCGGTCGGCCTCCTCACCCCGCTGAGCTCCAGCTTGAAGGTCGCGGTCGGAGTCGCCGGACTGATGGTCACCTTGTACGGCGTATCGGCGGGCCTCGGCGTTCCGTTCATCGTCGCTTGGACCCGGCGCGTCAATCGGCGGATCCTGCTCTCGGTGCTGCTGGTGGTGCTGACGCTGGGGAATCTCGTCACCGCCGTCGCCCCGAACTTCCCGTTGGTGCTGACCACCCGCCTGGTGATGGGTTTCGCCAGCGGGGTGTTCTGGGCCATCGGGGTCAGCATGGCGATGCGGCTGGTCCCGGCGCCGCTGGCCGGCCGGGCGGCGGCGGTGGTGATGTCCGGCATCTCCATCGCCGCTGTGGTGGGCATCCCGCTGGGCATCTTCGTGGAGAGCCTCACCGGCTGGCGCAGGACGTTCCTGATCTGGGCCGGCCTGAGTCTGCTCGTCCTCGCCGCGGTGGCTGTGTTGATCCCGTCCCTGCCGTCCAACAACGCCGTACCGGTCCGGGCGGTGTTCGGACTGCCGCGCGTGAACGCACAGCTTCGACTGGTGATGGTCATGGTCGTGCTGTTCGTCCTCGGCCACTTCGGGGCCTACACCTTCATCAGGCCGTTCCTCGAGGGTGAATCCGCCACGACACCGGCCACCGTCACTGTTCTGGTGATGCTGTACGGGATCGGTGGCGCGGTCGGGAACTTCCTCGCCGGTCATCTGGTCACCAGCAACTTCCGGGCCGGCTTCGTCGCCGGCAGCGCGGGTGTCGTGGCGTCCTTGCTGGTGCTGCTGACGGTCGGTCGCCACCTTGCTGCCGCAGTCGTCGCGGTCACCTTGTGGGGCATGTCGTTCGGCATCGTGCAGTTGTGCCAGCTCAATCTCACCCAGGCCGCCGCGCCCAGCACGTTCGAGGCCGCGATGTCGCTCAACACCATGGCGTACAACACCTCGATCGCACTGGGCGCGCTGTTCGGTGGCCTGTTCGCCGACCATGCGGGAGTGCGGAGCGTCTTCTGGTTCGGCATCGCCTTGACCGCCGGATCCGTCGTCGTCACCGCACTCACCTGGCCGAAACGTTCTTAGCTGATCGTCCACTGCTGGAGCGAGTTGCTGGTGTCGGGCTGCTGGGTGACCTTGGCGCCGTCGGTGCCGGCGGCAGTGGTGAGAAGGAGTCCGCTGCTGACCGACTTGAGGGTGTACGAGCCGTTGGCAAGTTTGGTGGCGATCCAGTGCTGGTTGGCGTTGCTGGTGCAGGTCCACTGGATGATGGCGGTACCAGCTGTGGTCGCGCCGCCGTTGACATCGGCGCAGAGGCCGGAGGAATTGTTCTTCAACGTGTAGGAACCATCGGCCTGCTGGGTGAAGGTCCACTGCTGATTGGTGTCGCCGTGGCTGGTCCAGGTGATCAGTTGCGTTCCAGCGACAGTACTGCGGTCGGGGTCGTCGAGCGCCTTCCCTCCGGTGGCGACGATGTGCACGCCGTTGAGGTTCTGGGGTGCTGTTGCGACCGCGGTCACGGACAGGGTCTGCTCGGCCCCGGTGCGGGTGCTGCCGACCGCGTTGCCGGTGCTGTTGGTCCAGTCCCGGGTCGGCGTGGTTTCGGCGAGGCGGCTGGTGTCTGCGGAGAGGCCGAGGACCAGACCGCTGTGCCGGTTGACGAAGCGGAAGGTCCCACCCGTGTTCTTGATCAGCCACCACTGCTGGCCGACCGACGACCCGGCCGCGGTCACGGTCGGCTTGGTGCCCCAGGCGCGACTGGTCGTCGTACTGGCGTCGACACCGAGAGCCTGGCCGGTCGACGAGTTGAGGATCTGGTAGGAACCGTCGCCGACGGCAACGAAGTACCAGGCTTCGAGGGCCGAGCCCGTCGCGGTGCCGACGGACGTGGCGGTGCTACCGGATTGCTGGGTGAGGATCCGGCCGCCGGTGTTGGCGATCCGGTAGGTCTTGGTCAGGTCGAAGGGTGCGGCTGCCGGGGAGGTCGAGGTGACCGTCAGGTTGACGTACTCGCCGGATGAGCCAGCGGAGCAGCCGAACGAACAGTACGAGCGGAAGCTCTTGCCGATGATCGTGGAGTTCGTCTTGTTGGCGCTGTCCAGGAACCAGCGGTACCACGAGGCTGTCGTGTAGCTGCCGGTGTCGCCGATCGAGTACCACTTCTGACTGGTCAGGTCGTCGGTGACGTAGAAGTGCTGCGGTTCGTTACCGTCCTGACGTACTGCCTGCGGCTCGCCGATGTAGAGGCCGAGGTAGGCGTCGTAGGCGATGTCCATCACGAAGAGCGGCGAGGTCGGCGAAAGGGTGCCTGCGGCAACTTGCTGGTCCACCGTGCCGGTCGTGGCCGGGCTGTACTCCTTCGCCAACGGCGTGTAGCCGTTGGGGTTCGCGGCGTCGACCGGGACCAGGTTGCTCTCGAGGCCGCCGACACCGGGCTGCGACCACGACCCGTCGTACCACTTCTGCCACGAGCTCGGCGCCATCTTGGACGACATCTTGGCCCGGGCGACGTGCTGGCGGAAGTTCTTCCAGCCGCCCGCCTTGTCGATGATCCGCGAGCCGTAGTACACGTAGAAATAGCCCGACGCGGTGTCGACGAACAACCGCTGGTCGCCGTCGCCGTACGAATAGGTCTGGTTCGGGAACGCCGTACTGTCGTTGCGCTTCGTGCTGTACGGCGAAGTGATCACGTGGCTCTTGATCGTCCAGGTCTTGCCCTGGTCGGTGGAGACCGCGTAGTCGATCGCGTCGTAGTGCAGCCCGTCGCCGAACGGCTGCGGCGTGAACTCGTTGTGCACCAGGCCGTACCAGTCGCCGGTGTCGGGATCGACCCAGACGCCGGCCAGGTCGCAGAAGTTCTTCTGCGAGTAGCCGGAGCCGGCCGGAGCGAACGTTGCCTCGAGCCCGGTCGGGCTGTTGTTGCAGCGCCAGGTGGTGTCGTTGTTCTTGTCGCTGGAGTTGGCCGGATTGATCGCGTTGCTGAGGGCGCTGGACTTGGCGGCGGTGTCGAGGTTGGTGCCGGTGTAGAAGTCCCACTTGCGCGGCTCGGTCGCGCCGTACAGGGCCGCGGACTGCTGGAAGTAGAACGTCCCGTCCTTGTCGATGTAGGTGCCGGCCGGGGTATCGGTGGGGGTGGTCCAGCTGCCCTTGGCCCCGACGGCGATGGTGTACGTCGCGGTCGGTGGGGCCGCCGACGCGGCCGAACCGATGCCGCCGACGACCAACCCCAGGCCTACCAGCGCCACCACAGCTGTCTTCCGGGAACGTGACACGAGAACTCCTTGGGGGTCGGGACGTCGCCGTCTCTGCCGGGTAAGCGGGACGGTACGAGTCATTTGACCGGTAAACAAGATCGCAGCGAATAGAAAAATGAGCTTCCTAAGGCGTCTCGCCGTTGACCGAGGCGGCGGCGTGGCCGATACTCGGACGAACCAGTTGACCGGTCCAACAGATGAGGTCCACCGCATGGTGACGATGCAGGACGTGGCCACCAGGGCCGGCGTCACCAAACAGACCGTCTCGAACGTGGTGACCGGACGGGTGGCCGTCCGCCCGGACACAGCGGCGCGGGTCCGGGCGGCGATCGCCGACCTGGGCTACAAGCCGAACCTGGTCGCCCGGTCTCTGGCAACCGGTACGACGATGACGGTGGGCCTGATCGTGCCGACCGTCGCGAGCCCGTTCTACTCCGAGATCGTCGAAGAGGTCGAGAACGTGCTGGACGAGCACGGCTACCACCTCGTGCTCTGTACGACCCGCGCCGACGGCGAGCGCGCCAAGCGGCAACTGGCCGGACTGTCCAGCCGGCTGGTCGACGCGCTGCTGATCGCCGGTGACCGGGACCTGACCGATCCGCTGGCACTGCTACCGGATCCGCGGTTCCCGATCGCCTTGTGTGCTTGGGAAACGCAGATACCCGACTCGCTGCCGGTGGTGACCATCGACTACGAGCACGCCGGATTCCTGGCCGGGAAGCATCTGCGCAGCCTGGGCCACCGGCGAGTGGCCGCAGTGGTCGAGTTGCCCACGCATCAGCGCCGGCTGGCCGGGTTCCGGACGGCGTTCGCCCAGCACCGGGTGCAGGTCCGTGACGACATGGTGTTCGCGCCGCCGGAAGCGACGCCCGCTGGTGGCTTTGCCGCCGCGCAGGCAGCACTCGCCGCGGACCCGTCGCTGACGGCGATCTTTGCCTCCCATGACCTGCTCGCGCTGGGCGTACTGGAGGCGGTGAAGGAGTCGGGCCGGTCGGTGCCCGGCGACGTTTCGGTGATCGGATTCGACGACACCGCTCCTGTCGGTCTGACCCATCCGGCACTGACCGCGGTGGCGATCCCGAGCCGGGAGATGGCTCAGCAGGCAACCAACCTGTTGCTCCGGGCAATCTCCGAAGGCACCGCCCCGGTGAACTCGGCCCAGCTCCTCCGAACGTCCCTCGTCATCCGCGACAGCACCGGCCCCGCCAAACGCTGACCGTTTCCCGTGCTGTCGAGGAGCTGCTGAACCTGCGGGCCCGCATCGGCGAGACGAGGCCTTGGAGGTCTTGACCGACAGCGGCGTAGCCGTCTGGCGTCAGCGCGTACGTCGGTAGGTCCGGGGTACCGCTCGCCTGGCGTCCGAGCGGTACCCCCGGGCGGTTGAGCGCGTCAGAGGCGGGACTCCCATTTGATCTTGGTGCCGGATGCGTCGGCCGGTAGGCGGTCGCGTGCGGCGGTGTCGCCGTACATGGTCCAGCGGGCCCAGTCGACAACAGTTCGCGGGAAGCGGGCGTCGCTCCAGAAGCTGGTGTGGGTGCCGCCGATGAAGGTGAGGAACGCCTTCGGCCAGGTGATCTCGTTGTAGGCCTGGCGGGCTGAGGAGTAGGCGCAGGTCGTGTCGTGGTCGCCGTGGACGAACAAGACTTTGGCCGTGACCGTGCTGGACGGGTTTCCCATGTCGACGCAGGACTGTGGGTTGGCGGAGACGACACGGTGGTCGGGCCAGCGCGTGAGCAGGCCGTGGGTGACCATGCCGCCGAGGGAGTGACCGGAGATGCCGACGCCGATGCCGGTGTTGATGTGCCCGGTCAGCGGTCCGCTGGTGTTGAGCGCGAGGGTGTTGGTGAGGATCTGCGAGACGTCCTTGGAGGTGTTGCCGTTGTTGACGTCGGTGAAGTTGTGGTTGAAGTACGGGGCGGGGACGACGAAGCCGGCCGCGGCCAGCGCCCGGATGATGAACAGTGAGTTCTGTGGGCTGCTTCCGAAGCCGTGGGTGAAGTTGTAGATCGGGAAGACACCGGCGGCGACCGGGGCATCGGTCACCGGGCTGCCGCCGGGGGTGCCGGTGGCGGGGTAGTAGACGTAGGTGGTGCACGGGCGGCTGCCACGGGTCCAGTTGTACTTGCGTACGCCGACCGCGAACGGCGTGCTTGGCGCGGCGGCCTGGGGAAGGAGAGTGCCGAGCGCCTCGCCTGCACCGAGCAGTGTCAGGCCGGCACCGGCGGCAGTCATGCTGAGGAACGTACGACGTCGCATGGTCATGTGAACTCCAAACAGGCAGAGACGGGGCGGAGAGCCTGAGTGATTTCAGGGGCGGCTTTCGGATCCTGTGAACGTGCACAGTCTTGAAGCCGCCCGAGAGGATGTCAAGAGGTCGATGTGCTTTGTAGCAACGCGGACGCGCCCCGGATAGCTGTGTGAACGCTCCCACCAATGTTAACTCAGCGGGTATCGGGGAGGTGTTGGGACGCCGCGGCGGCAGCCGGGGCCGAGCCGTCGAGTCAGGCGGATTCGCGGCGTACGAGACTGGTGGCCAGGATGAGGGCGGCCGGTTGCTCGCCGCCGATGATCTCGGTGAGGAGGCGGACCATCTCGCTGCTGATCCGCTCGAAGGGTTGCCGCATCGTCGTCAGGGTGGGGGACAGGGTGGCCGCCAGCCAGGAGTCGTCGAATCCGCCGACCGCGATGTCCTCAGGGACTCGCTTGCCGTGGGCCGCCAGGGTGGTCAGGGCGCCCGCGGCCATTAGATCGGACGCGACGAAGACCGCGTCGATCTCGGGCCGGGCGGCGAGCAGGTCGGCCATCGCCCGCTGACCGCCCAGTCGCGAATAGTCGCCGTGGGCAACCAATCCCTTGTCGTACGCCTTGCCCAGCTCTTCCCGGTAGCCCTTGAGGCGCAGGACGCCACCGGGGGTGTCGAGCGGCCCGGTGATGGTGGCGATGTGCCCGCGACCCGAGTCACGCAGATACCTCACCATTTCCCGGGCGCCGGTCACATCGTCGGCGGCGACGTAGCCGACCTTGCCTTCGTACCCGAGCGGAACACCGCAGGCCACCACGGGGATGTGTTCGCGCAGCAGCGAAGCGATCACCGGGTCGTCGGCGTGGGACGAAATCACCAGTACGCCGTCGACGTGGCCGGCCGTGATGTAGTCGGTGACGTGCCGGCGTTCCGCCGGTGTCCCGGCGACCATCAACAGCAGCGGTATGTCCCGCTTGGCCAGGGCGTCGGCCGCGCCACGCAGCAGCACCGAGAAGTTCGGGTCCTCGAAGAGGAGTTGCTGTGGTTCGGTGAGCAGGAACGCCACCGAGTTCGCGCGGCCCGTGACGAGGCTTCTGGCATGCCGGTTGGCGGCGTACCCGGTTGACTTGATCGCGGCCTGGACCGCGGTCAGCGCTTCCGGTGAGACCCAGTGGCCGCCGTTGAGCACCCGCGAGACCGTGCCCCGCGAAACCCCGGCGACAGCCGCCACGTCCTTGATGGTGGGCCGCCTGCGGCCACCGCTGAGCTCCACCCTGGCGAGTCTAGTGTCCCGGCAGGGAGTCGGGACGGCGCCGACGGCGCGGTCCCGGGTGTCATGACCGGCCTCTTCACTGCCGGGTAACAGCGACTCAAGACGGTTTAGTTGGGCTGCAAGCCAAACAAATTAGCGCGAATCAGAGCATCCCGCAAGAACCTGTGCACGTGCACAGATTTGCTGCGGTAAAGGCTTGCCAGTCCGGTGAACTTGCGCTTTCATCGTGGTGATTATGCGATTGCGGAGCGTGTGCGCGTTCACAGGCACCAGCAAAGCCCGATCTCGCTACCGCTCTTCCCTCCGCCCCCAAGGAAGAGGTACCGCCCCATGTCCAGAACTGAGCACGAACCAGCCCAACCCGTCACCGCCCCGCCAGGGATCTCGCGACGCACCTTGCTGGCCGGTGCGGCCGCCGGCGCCGGTGCCCTTGCACTCGGAGTCGGCAGCCTGGCCGAAGCGACCACGGACGCCACCTTCGTCAAGGGCGCCGACATCAGCTGGACTCCGCAGATGGAGGCGCACGGCTACTACTGGAACGACAAGTCCGGGCAGCGAAAGGATCTGTTCACGATCCTGAAGAGCTACGGGATCGGCGCGATCAGCCTGCGCACGTGGGTGAATCCGTCCAGCGATCCGGCCAACGGGCACTGCAGCATCCAGGAGACCGCCAAGATGGCCGCGCGGTGCCGGGATGCCGGGCTGCAGGTCCTGCTCGGGTTCCACTTCGGCGACACCTGGAACTCGGTCGGCGTACAGAACCCACCCAAGGCGTGGGCGAACATGACCTACAGCCAGATGCTCACTGCCCTGCGCAGCTACGTCTCCACCTCGCTGAACGTCATCAAGTCAGCCGGCGTGACGCCGGGCTGGGTGAAGATCGGCAACGAGCAGAACACCGGGATCTGTCATCCGGTCGGCAGCGTCAGCAAGCCCGGCCAGATGACCGGCCTGCTGAACGCGGCCTACGACGCGTCCAAGCAGATCTTCCCCAGCACGCCGGTGATGATCCATCTGGCCCAGCCACAGAAGATGGACAGCATCCAGACGTTCATGAACGCCTACCGCGGCAACGGGGGCAAGTGGGACATCACCGGCCTTTCGTCGTACGCCGCGGGCAGCAACGTGGCGCCGATCCTGGGCAACATGCGGACCATCCAGTCCACCTACGGCAAACCGATCATGCAGGTCGAGTTCGGTGGACCCGTGGACAGGGCGACCCAGACCCGGGACGCGCTGCATCAGTTCGCCACCGGCATCAAGGGCTTCGGCGGTCTGGGCACCTTCTACTGGGAGCCCGAGGGCTACTCGCCCTTCACCGGCTACAACATGACCGCCTGGAGCTCCAGCACCAGACGGCCGACCGCTGCCCTCGACGGATTCCTGAACGTCTAGCCGGGAGAAGCCATGAAACTCACTCGC
This sequence comes from Kribbella monticola, assembly GCF_003261635.1. Lineage (GTDB taxonomy): Bacteria > Actinomycetota > Actinomycetes > Propionibacteriales > Kribbellaceae > Kribbella > Kribbella monticola. Next base: position 75,530 of record NZ_QFXK01000090.1, read on the forward strand.
ATCATGATCCTCACCTCGGCGCTGACGACGGCCGCCCTCGGTCCGCTGCCGGGCGTGGCCGCACCGACAGCTCAGACGGCACCGGCAGCGCTGCCGGCGGGGTGTTCGGGAACAGCGCCGATCCGCTGTCACTACGATGTTGCCCCCGGCAACTACGACGTCACCGTCGATCTCGGTTCCTCGACCCGGGCGGCCAACACCGCCATGTGGGTGGAGGCGCGCCGGCAGGTGCTGACGGCGGTCTCGACCAATGCGGGCCAGGTGGTCCGCAGTACGTCGACAGTCAACGTTCGAAACCCTGAAGGTCAGCCCACCGGTCAGGGTGGAACCGGCACGTCGGGCTTGAGCATCACCTTCGACGGCACGGCGCCCGCGATCGGCTCGCTGACAGTGAAGCCGGCCGTTTCTCCACTGGTCGTGTACCTTGCCGGCGACTCGACCGTCTGTGATCAGCCGACCGCGCCGTACACCGGCTGGGGTCAGCGTCTGCCGACCAGCATTCGCAACGGCGCCGTGGTCGCGAACTACGCCGACTCCGGCGAGAGCTCGGGCAGCTTCCTGGCCAACAGTGCGCTGTTCCCGAAGCTGAAGCCGCTTATCAAGAGCAAGGACCTGGTCCTGATCCAGTTCGGGCACAACGACAAGGACACCACCGCGACCACCTTCCGGGACAACCTCACCAAGATGGTCAACGGCGTCCGCGAGCGCGGCGGGTCGCCGGTGCTGGTGACACCGCCGGTACGCCGGTTGTTCAGCGGCACCAAGCTGACCTCTACCGCGTTGCACGTCAACAGTCGCGGCGTGGACCTGCCCGCGGTGATCCGGGCGCTCGGCAAGGCCGCGAACGTCCCGGTGATCGACCTGACCGCGAAGACCAAGACGCTCGTCGAATCACTGGGCCCGACAGCATCCCAGCAGCTGTACCTCACCAGAGAAGCGGGCGACAACACCCACTTCTCCGTGAACGGCGCAACGCAGATCGCCGGCCTCGTCGTCCAAAGCGTCCGCGAACTCAACCTCTCGCTGGTCGGCTACCTGCGCCCGAACGCCCTCGCGACCGCACCTGCGGTCACTGCTCAACCGGCGAAACCTCAACTGGAGAAGCTGAATCGCGGTGTGATCAACGTGCACACGGCGAAGGGGAACCGGGTGAGCTGGCGGCTGCTCGCCGACGACCCGGCCGGTGTCGCTTTCAACGTCTACCGCGATGGCGTCTTGCTGACCAAGACACCGGTCACCGGTCCGACCAGCTACCAGGACGCGGCCGGCGCCGCGGACGCGAAGTACGCCGTACGGGCGGTGGTTGGTGGCGTCGAGCGGCAGGCGAAGTCTGCTGGTGACGATTCGCTGACCCTGAACAGCGTTGCCGGTGCTACTGCCAGCAGCCGGGACGTGCCGTTGCAGATCCCGGCCGGCGGCACAACACCGTCCGGCGAGAGCTACACCTACACCGCCAACGACACGAGCGTCGGCGACCTGGATGGTGACGGCGAATACGAGATCGTTGTGAAGTGGGACCCGACCAATGCCCACGACAACTCGCAGGCCGGCTACACCGGCAACGTTTACTTGGACGCGTACAAGCTGAACGGGACGCGGCTGTGGCGGATCGACCTCGGCCGCAACATCCGGGCCGGTGCGCACTACACCCAGTTCCAGGTCTACGACTACGACGGCGACGGCCGCGCTGAGGTCGCCGTGAAGACCGGCGACGGCACGAAGTCCGGTACTGGGCAGGTGATCGGCAATGCAAGCGCTGACCACCGCAACTCGTCCGGCTACATCCTCAGCGGACCGGAGTTCTTGTCGGTCTTCCGCGGTACGGACGGTGCAGTGCTCGCGACCGCGAACTACCAGCCGCCGCGTGGGACCGTGTCGGCGTGGGGCGACAGCTATGGCAACCGGGTCGACCGCTTCCTGGCAGCCACCGCCTACCTCGACGGCTCGCGACCCAGCATCATCATGGCCCGCGGTTACTACACCCGTTCCGTCATCACCGCCTGGGACTTCCGCAACGGCGCGCTGACCCAGCGCTGGATCTTCGACTCCAACACCGCGGGCAGTCAGTGGACCGGCAAGGGCAATCACAACCTGTCCATCGCCGACGTGGATTCCGACGGCCGCGACGAAGTGCTGTACGGCTCGATGGCGATCGATGACAACGGCAAGGGACTGTGGCAGAACAACACCCATCACGGCGACGCGTACCACGTCGGCGACTTCATCCCGTCCCGTCCGGGGCTGGAGGTTTTCAAGCCTTCGGAGACGACCAGCGAGGTGGCGCACTGGATGGGTGACGCCCGCACCGGCCAGATCCTGTGGAGTGCTCCGTCGTGTGGTTGCGACAACGGGCGCGCCGTGGCCGAGGACATCTGGGCGGGCAACCCGGGCGCGGAAGCCTGGTCCGCCGCGGTCGGCGGCCTGCGCAGTGCCACCAACGGAAGCCAGGTCGCGGCCCGCAAGCCGGGCTCCACCAACTTCGTCATCTGGTGGGACGGCGACGCCCAGCGCGAACTGCTCGACGGCACCCACATCGACAAGTACGGCACGGGTGGCGACACCCGGCTGCTCACCGGCTCCGACGTCGTCGCCAACAACGGCACGAAGTCGACGCCCGCGCTGTCGGCCGACCTGTTCGGCGACTGGCGGGAGGAAGTGATCTGGCGTACGTCGGACAACCGCGCACTGCGGATCTACTCCACCACCGACAGCACGAGCATCAGTCACCCGTCGCTGATGCAGGACCGTCAGTACCGCCTGGCCGTCGCCTGGCAGAACACCGGCTACAACCAGCCCCCGCACCCGAGCTTCGCGATGGGCCGCTGACATGGGTAGCAGACAGAAGGCCGCGGCGGCCGTGACCGGATTCGCCATCGTGCTGGGTGCGACGCAGATGCCTGCCTGCCCAGCGCAGGCCGTCGCCGGTACCGCGGACATCCATCCGATCGAGAGCAATGTCGCGGCGAAGTTCTGGGCCTCGGCCACCGCGACCAGCAACTCGTCCACGGCCAGGCAGGCCGTCGACGGCGATCCAGCCACCTCCTGGTTCGCCGACGCACCGGGCCCGCAACGTGTGACCGTCGACCTCGGCGGCGCCTACGACAACCTGCGCAAGGTGCGCGTCGTCTTCGCTGACCCAGGCGTCCACCGGTACGTCGTCGAGGCGTCGTCCGACGGCCGCCGGTGGACCCGGATCGCCGACCGGTCGCACAGCCGCGTCCGGTCGCGGGGAGCCGTGGAGCTGTTCACCCGGCCACGCACCCGCTTCGTCCGGCTCGCGGTCGACCCGCTGCCCGGTGGCGCGAAGGTCGGTGTCAGCGAACTCCAGGTCTTCAACTACCTGCGCGACGATCTCGTTCTCGGCGCCGACCTGTCCTCGGTGGACGACTTCCAGACCCGGGACTACTGGGTCGACCCGCTCGGCGCCGACCGTGGCGCCGGTCCGCGACTCCTCGACGTCGCCAAGGATCGCGGCATGCAGTTCGCCCGGCTCCGGATCTGGAACGAACCGCGGGCCGAGAGCACCGGCCAACCGACCGCGGTCCCGCGCCAGGGCCCGGATCGTTCGCTGGAATCAGCTCGGTGGGTCAAGCAGCGGGGGATGGGGCTCGGTATCGACTTCCACTACGCCGACTCCTGGGCTGACCCGAGTAAGCAGCCCAAACCACGAGCCTGGGCCCAGCTGGACTTCAACGACCTCAATCGTTCCGTCTACGACTTCACGGCCGGCTACCTGCGCCGGCTGGTGAAGCAGGGCACCGCCCCCGATAAGGTTGCTGTTGGCAACGAGATCATCAACGGCTTCCTGTACGGGAGCGAAGCCGCCACCATAGGTACGACGAGTCCGCCGTACTTCGTCGACCAGGCCGCGATCTACCAGTCGAAGCCCGGCGGTGGTCTGCTCTGGCAGTACTGGGGGTCGACTGATCCCACCGAGCAGCGGCTTTACAACGAGTCCTGGGACCGGTTCACCACGCTGGCGGCCTCCGGGATCAAAGCCGTCCGGGACGCGTCGCCGCGGAGCAAGGTGGAGATCCATGTCGTCGTCGACAAGGGGCGGCTGGCCAAGACGATGGAGTTCTGGCACCAGTTCCTGACTCGCGTGAAGGTGAAGGGCCAGCACCCCGACGTCCTGGCGATCTCCTACTACCCGCAGTGGCACGGCACGCTCGAGGACCTCGAGGTGAATCTGCATACGATGGCGACCACCTACCCGCAGTACGAGCTCGAGGTCGCCGAGACCGCCTACCCCGCGTCGGGCGGCGACACGCCACAGCCGAACTCACCGTTCCCGCAGACCGTCCAGGGCCAGGCGGACGCGATCCAGCGGGTCTTCCAGGCGGCCAACGACGTCGTCGGGAACCGGGGGAGCGGCGTCCTGACCTGGGAGCCCGCGAGCTACCAGGCCATGTTCCGCGCGGTGCCCGGCCTGCCGAACACCTGGGAACCGTACGCGTCGATCAACGTGTACAACGCGAGCCGAGCCACGCACGTTCTCGAAGACACCGTATACGCCACCACCGTCGTCGGCGCCCCGCCGGCGCTGCCTGCCACCGTGCGGGTTCTCACCATCGCCGACAGCTTGCTCACCGACGTCGCCGTGCGCTGGCAGGCGTTGCCACCCGGCGCCACCGATGCTCCGGGCCAGGTGACGGTCTCCGGTGTGACCGACCACGGACCGGTGACCGCCGTCGTCGACATCGTCAAGGGAGAGCACCGATGAAACTCAGAACGGCCTTCGTCGCCGTCACCCTGATCACCGGAATGGGCATCATGCCGCCCGCAGCAGCGCAGTCGACGGCGAACCCGGCGGCGGCCGAAACCGTTGCGGCAGGCAACGGGCGGCCGGATGACTCGAACCTGCAGTACTACGGGCGCTGGAACAAGTCGAATACGTCCTGGTACTCGATGGGCTGGGCCGGCGGGTATGTCGAGACTGGCTTCACCGGCAGCTCCATCGGAGTACGGCAACGCAACACGATCGACCTGTACTACTCCATCGACCACAAGCCGCTGCAGTGGCGGCGCAACGTCTCCGGCACGATCACCCTCGCCACCGGCCTGGCGGGAACCTCGCACACGATCCGGATCGGCTATCGAGAGCGGGCCGGCTCCTACACCGGCGACCCGGTCTTCGGTGGACTCGTGCTGGCCGGCGGCGGACAGACCGTACCGATCAGCAGGCCGCCGAAACTCGTCGAGTTCATCGGCGACTCGATCACCGTCGGTCAGCCGAATGCCAACCGGCCATTCACCGCATACCCATGGCTCACCGGGGAGGCGCTGAAGGCGGGCCACACCCAGGTGGCGCAAGGTGGCGCCTGCCTGGTCAGCCAGGACTGCTACGGAATGATGGACTGGTTCCGCCGGTCCTCGGCCTGGGTGAGCTCCGACGACTGGAACTTCTCCACCTATCAGGCGTCCGCGGTCGTGATCAACCTCGGCACCAACGACGTCGGGCACGGCGTCTCGACGACGAAGTTCAACCAGAGCTACGTCGTCATGCTCGAACGGGTCCGGCGCGCCTATCCCAGCGCGCAGATCTTTGCCATGGGCACCTTCCGCAACCGCTACGTGCCCGAGACCCGCAATGCCGTCGCGACCCGTGTCGCGGCCGGCGACTCCAAGGTCGACTTCGTCGACACCACGGGGTGGATCAATCCGGCCACCGACACCAGTGACAACGTCCATCCCACCGAAGCCGGTCACGTGAAGATCTCACAGCGGCTGACCCCGATTCTGGCCGGCTATCTCAAACTCGATCAGGCGCAGTGCGCTCCATCGACGACAGCCACCGCGGCGACGACAGCGCAAGCACCGGTCACCGTGTGGATGGCCGGCGACTCCACCATGGCAGCACCCGCGGGAGGCGCGGTCTGTCCGGTCGGGTGGGGGAGCCAGTTCGCCCAGTACTTCAACACCAACGTCACCATCAAGAACAACGCCGTCGCCGGCCGCAGCATCCAGACCTGGTTGTACGACCCGAATGTCACCACCAGGAAGAACTCGGCCGGGGAGTGTGTGGTCAGTCCGGCCACCTACTCGTCCCGCTGGCGGTCCATGCTGGATGCGACGAACGGCATGAAGGCCGGCGACTACCTGGTCATCCAGTTCGGAATCAACGACGGGGACCCCAACTGCCCACGGCATGTGGGTTCGGCGCGCTACCGGGAACTGCTCGGCGTGATGGCAGCCGCTGCCAAGGCCCGCGGTGCACATCCGATCCTGCTCACCCCGGTCGCCGCGATCACCTGCTCCGGCAGTACGGCGGTGGGCAACCGCGGATTCATCAGTGAGACGAACTCCGCCGCCAGTGCCAATCAGGTGCCGGTCATTGACCTGCACAGGCTCAGCTACACGCTCTACAACGCGCTGCACTTCTGCCCGAACAACGGCGACTACAGGTCGGGGCCGGTGGGTGCGTTCTTCTGCAACGACCACACCCACTTCGAGGCGGCAGGTGCGCGGCAGATCGCCGGTGTCGTCGCCAAAGCCCTGCGAGACCAGCAGATTCCGCTCTCCGCTTACCTGAAATAGGGTTTACGCAAGGCTGAAATCAACGAGCCCCGCCTGCAACAGCAGGCGGGGCTCGTTCAGGTTCGTGCTGGGGTGCTAGCTACCCGATCCGCTTCTGATGGCGTCGATGATGCCCTGCTGGGTGACTGTGTTCGAGGTGCGGTTGAACAGGCCGAACCCGTACTGCCCGTTCGCGCCGTTGTCCCAGTAGACGGTGGCCGCGCCGTACTTCTTCGCGGTAGCGGTGATGGCTCGCGCGAAGTCCGCGCGGTACCGGTTGTTTGATCCGTCGTACGACGTTTTGTCGATCGCGCCGTATTCGCCGACGACCACCGGATACCCGTGGCTGCCGAACTTGTCGTACATCGCCTTCAATTGCGCGTCGAGGTAGTCTTCCTGCCCCCAGGTCGACCTCTTGGCCGGGTTGGTGGCGTTGCGGCCCCATTGGGTGATGTTGCCGCTTTCTTCGCCGGCGAAGTCCCAGGGCGCGTAGTAATGCACGGAGATCATGATGCGCTGCTCGGTGCTGGGGATGCTGGAAGACCGATACTGATCGGTCGGCAGCTTGAAGCCGTAGTTCCCCGCGGTGTAGTCGATGTTGGTGTTCCAGCCCGGGACCAGCAGCCATCTCGCATTGTTGTTGCCGCCGGTTTTCCGGACGGTGTCGACGAAGAGCTGGTTGTAGGCATTGATGTTGGAGTAGCACGGCTGGGTCGGGTTGCCGTACTGGCCGTCGAATTCCTCGTTCATCGACTCGAAGATCAAGCGCTGATCGTAGCCCTGGAACCGGTACGCGATCTGTTGCCACACCTTCGTGTATTTGGCCTTGATCGTCGTCTGATCGGCGGCGTCGCAGATCAACCACGACCCGGTGACGGACTTGTACCCGTCGCCGTGCAAGTTGATCATGACGTGCATGCCACGGTAGTAGGCGTAGTTGACGACTTGCTGGACCCTGTTCAGCCAGGCTGAGTTGATCGCGTAGTTCGGGCCGGCACCGATGTTCTTCAGATAGGAGACCGGGATCCGGATCGACTTGAAACCGGCCGCCTGCACCTTGTCGATCAACGCCTGCGTCACGGTCGGATTACCCCAGGCCGTTTCACTGGGATAGCCGTTGGAGTTGGCCTCCAGTTGATTGCCGAGGTTCCAGCCGGCGCCCAGATCGGCGACGATCTGCGAAGCGCTCGACGTCTGTGCGCTGGTGCCGGCGGCTGCCTTGTCCGTCAACGCAGGCACCGCTACGGCGGTCGCCAGGACGGCGGCAAGGACGGCGACTCTGATCTTTGCTGTTCTCGAACCCATGCGAGTGCTCACTTCCTGGGGCAGTGGTGGAAGCGTCGAAGCGCTTCGACCAGTGGGGGCGGATAGTGCTGGAAGAGCCGATCGGGTTGGCCCGGATCTTAAGCAGGCCCGTGTCCCGCTGACAAGACCTCAACAGCTCCGGCTGATCAGCGGCTTACCGGACCACTCCGTCCACCTGGATCGTCTGTACTGCGCCTGCCGCGAACGGCACTCGGAGAAGTTCGCCGCTCACGGTGATGTCTTGTCGGCGGGTGTAGCGATCTCCGGATCCTGAGGTGAGCGTGGACCAGCGAGTGGCCGTGCCGTTCGGAACCGTGCCGAACGGCGAGAGGTCGAACGTCAAGGTCTGCGCCGCGCCGTTGTTGGCGGCAACGATTACCAGTTGCCGAGCGGCCGGGTCGTGCGCCGCGACCGCGTAGTCCACGCCGGTGTTGATGATGCGCATCCCGGACCGGATGTGCCGGGTGAACTGGGCCACGACGTACAGCTTCGTCTCCACGGCGCCCGGCTGGCCTGAGCTACCGTCGTACCGGATGGTGCCCCAGCCTGCGCTGGGGTCCATCACCTGCCAGTAGCACCACGCCGTCTGCTTCAGCCAGCGGAAGTCCATCAGCAGGCAACGGGCCGTCATCATGCCGCTGCCGTCGTTGTCGCCGTGCTCGGAGTTCCACAAACCCTTGCCTGCGGCACGGACATCGTCACCGAGCAGATCGCGACGACCGCTCAAGCCCTGGTAGCCGTGCACGTTGACCCGGCCGACCAAGCCTTTGGTCGTCGAGTCGAAGCTGTTCCAGGTGGTCCGGGCGAGGTCGTAGTTCGTCTCGTCGGATGCCGAGATCGCTGTGCCCGTCAGGCCGAGCCGGTCCAGTTCGGTGCGGAGGTTGGCGATCACGCTGCGCTGGGTCGTGGCGTCGATGTGGCAGCCTTCCTGCGTGCCGTCCGCCTTCCACCAGCTCGACGACGGCTCGTTGAACGCGTCCACCGTCCGGAAGGTGACGCCCCACTGGTCACGGGCGTGGCGGGCGGTGGTGGCCAGGTGCAGCGCGTGCTGGCGGTAGTTCCAGGTCTGGAGGTTGTTGCCGCCGTCCGCCGCGCCGGACGGGTTGTGGTTCGAGCACATCCACCACATCGGCGAGTTGGCGAACAGTTCGCTGATGGCGCCGCGCTGGGTAGCCTTGACCAGCATCGCGCGCTGCTTGGCGTCGGCGTTCCAGTTCCAGGCCGAGGACGCCGGGTCCTCGTTGCGCCAGTCCTGCCAGAAACCCTCGATCTGCTTGAACCGCGGGATGTTGGGTGAGGCAACCATGCTCGCACCGTCGACCTGGTTCCAGCTGCTCGCGCCGAGGTTGTAGCGGGCGATGTTCAGGCCGAGACCGGGCAGCGAGGTCCCGTTGTAGCTGACCGTCTTGGTGGTGAAGAACAGGTCGGCGAAGTCGTCGCGGTCGCCGAACACATTCGCCCACCAGGCCAGCGACGTACCCCAGCCTTCCCAGCTGCCCTGGTCGGCGGCGGGGTCGACGCGCACGGTCGCGTCCGCTTGTGCTGGGCCGGTAGTGAGTACGCCGCTCGCGGCTGCGACGCCGGCCGCGGCGAGCAGGGTTCGACGGTGGATCTTTGCTGGTGAGTCCATGGGGCGGTCTCCTCGCTGAAAGGGGGCGGGCACAGCGCCGCGGGGACGCGCCACAGTGTCGACGCCGTCCCCGGGTGGAGTGTGACTCACCATCGCAGCCGGTGGCACGGTCCGCTGTCAATGCTGCGATCGCAAACGTTCAGAGTCGATCAGATCCGAAGGCAATGGCCTGTGCACGCTCCCAGAAAGCTGCCGACGCGATCTTGCAATCGCCTTCGACATGCGCTTCCATCCTTAGCTAGAACGCTGAGTAGCCGCCTGTGTACGTTCACATGAAGACTTGGAGTGAGGACATGACACCCATGATTCTGGTGCGCGCTCTGGTGGCTTCGGCGGTCGCAGTGACGGCTGTCGCCGTCCTCGGCAGCGCGCCGGCCGCGGGGAGCGCCGCGGCCGGCAAGGTGTACTACGTTGCCCCGACCGGCAGCGACAGCGCGACCGGGACCCAGACCGCCCCCTGGGCCTCGATCGCTCACGCGCAGACCGTGGCCCAGCCGGGGGACACCGTCTACCTCCGCGGCGGCACCTATACCTACACGCGGGCGAACCGTGGGTGCAGCAGCGGGACCGACCGGGTGGACGCGATCACCCTGAACAAGAGCGGTAGCTCCGGTAACCCGATCCGCTACTGGGCAGCGCCGGGGGAGACGCCCGTCTTCGACTTCTCCAGGGTGAGCGACAACTGCCGGATCAAGGGATTCGATGTCACCGGCAACTGGATCCACCTCAAAGGCCTCGAGGTCAAGGGCGTGCCGCAGAACAACAACCTGAACCACGAGTCGTGGGGTATCTGGATCTCGGGCAGCAACAACGTCTTCGAGCTGATCAACGCCCACCACAACATGGGACCAGGGCTGTTCATCCAGGACGGCGGCGGCAACCTGGTCCTGAACTCCGACTCGCACGACAGCTACGACCCGCGGACCTCCAACGGAGCAGGTGAAAGCGCCGACGGCTTCGGTGCGCACATCTCGGCCGACCATCCCGGGAACGTCTTCCGCGGCTGCCGCGCGTGGTGGAACTCCGACGACGGCTTCGACCTGATCAACGCCTTCTCCTCGGTCACGATCGAGAACTCGTGGGCCTGGCGCAACGGCTACCTGCCGGGCACCACGACGGCGTCCGGCAACGGGAACGGCTTCAAGATGGGCGGCTACGGCGGCAAGTACGTGAGCAACGGAGCCATGCACACCGTCCGCTTCTCGGTGGCGTTCAACAACCGTACGGCGGGGTTCTACGCGAACCACCACACCCTGGCCAACGACTACTTCGACAACACCAGCTACAGCAACCATCCCGACTTCAACATGCTCGGCATCACGTCGAGCGGCGCGGCGACAGGCAGGGGCAACCTGCGCAACAACCTCGCCTACGCGGGCACCCTGCTGTCCAACATGTCCGGCACGAACGCGGCGTACAACTCCTGGAATCTGAACGTCGGACTGTCCGACGCGCAGTTCCAGAGTGTCTCCACGTCCGGTTGGGACGCGCCTCGCCAGGCCGACGGCAGCTTGCCGGTCCGGCCGAATCTCCGTCTCGCCGCCAACAGCAGTCTGATCGACAAGGGCACCAGCGTCGGTCTGCCTTACAAGGGACAAGCACCGGACCTCGGTGCTTTCGAATCCTGATCGGACGACCCGCCCCAGAACACCGTCCACAACGGAGGATCTGCAATGCTGAGAAGAATTTCCAGACGAGCCATCGCCGCGATGGCGTTACCCCTTGCGGTGACCTTGGCGTCGGCCGGCGGCGCCGCTGCCACCGCGGCGCCCCGCGTCCAGGCAACCGCCACCATTCAGAATGACGTGTTCTGGAAGGACACCGCCGGGAACCCGATCTATTCCCAAGGCGGCGGTGTGCTGAAGGTCGGCAGTACCTACTACTGGTACGGCGTGAAGTACGGCGGCGCGGTCAGCTACTACAACAACCCGGCCGGCGGGAAGAACAGCAACACCTCCTTCAACGCGATCACCATCTATTCGTCCACCGACCTGGCGAACTGGAAGTTCGAGGGCAACGCGATGACGACCGCCGACGTGAACGGCGGCTGGATCGGCCGGGTGGGAGTTTCGCGCAACCCCACCACCGGCAAGTACGTGCTGGTCTCCCAACTCGACAGTGGGCTCGTGTTCGCCACCAGCAGTACGCCGAACGGCCACTTCGCCAAGGCCGGCACCCAGTCGAGCATCACGAACGTCTCCACCGGCATGTCCGGCGACCAGTCGATCTTCACAGACGACGACGGCCGGGCGTACGTGATCTTCAGCAACAAGTCCGGCCGGTCCCACCTGTACGTGTCCCCGCTCCGAACGTCCGACTTCCTGCATGTCGAAGCCGCGAAGAACATCTACAACAGCTCGTCGGGCGGTCGTGAAGGCAACATCATGTTCAAGAACGCCGGGACGTACTACTTCTGTTCGTCCGACCTGCACGGCTGGAACGCCTCGCACACGTACTGCATCACCTCGAAGAACATCATGGGCCCGTATTCCTCGGAGTTCGTGATGCAGGGCACCGACGCCGACTTCTCGCACGTGACGCAGACCGGCCTGGCGTTCTCGGTGACCGGTTCGGCGGGATCGTTCGTCATGTTCGGCGGCGACCGGTGGAGCGACTTCGCCGGCAACGGCCTCGGCTACAACGACTGGGTGCCGGTCACCTTCAACGGGACGACTCCAGTCTTCCACTCGCTGAACCAGTGGAACGTCGACGCCGCCGCCGGAACCTGGTCGGTCGGCAGCGCCAACAACTACGTGCTGAACCCGAGCGCCGAGGCCGACCGGGTCGCGCAAAGCAACCTGGCCGGGTGGACAACCGTCGGTGGCGCGGTCAACAGCAACAAGCTCGGTGGCCACACCGGCCGCTGGGCGATCGCGCAGAGTTCGTCCTCGGCGTACAGCGCCAGCCGCTACCAGAACATCTCGGTGCCGAACGGGACCTACGCCTTGTCGGCCTGGGTCAAGAGCAGCGGCGGGCAGCGAAAGGCGACCGTGTTCGCCCGGAACTTCGGCGCGAGTGAGTTGAGCTCTTCGATCAACCGGTCGATCAGTGGCTGGACGAAGGTCACCATCGCCGGGATCACCGTGACGGACGGGTCGATCCAGGTCGGAGTACAGTCCGACGCCAACGCCGGCAACTGGGTGAACGTGGACGACTTCAGCCTGGTGAAGACCGGCTGACGGCGACCGTGCCAAAGGGGTCCGTCAGCGCGCGCTGACGGACCCCTCTGCCGTGCGGGCGGTAGAGTTCGGTCACCATCTGTTGCAGTTGAGGATCAATGACCGACACAGCGCCACGGCAGAAACGGCCGCCCACCATCCACGACGTCGCGGCCCAAGCGGGCGTCTCCCGCGGGACGGTTTCGCGCGTCCTGCAGGGCGGCCACAATGTCAGCCCGGCCAGCCATCAGGCGGTCGACGCCGCCATCCGCAAGCTGGGGTATGTGGTGAACCGCGCGGCCCGGAGCCTGGTGACCAGGCGCGCCGGGTCCGTCGCGTTCCTGCTGTCGGAGACGCACGAGAGGTTGTTCCAGGATCCCAACCTGGCCACCCTCCTGCGCGGCTGCACGACCGCCCTCGCCGCGCACGACATCCCGCTCGTCCTGATCGCGGCAGGCACCGAAGCGGAACGCCGGCGAATCGCTCCTTATCTGGCCGCCCATCAGGTCGACGGCGTCCTGCTGTTTACCTCGCACCGCGGTACGCCGATGATCGAGCTGCTCCAGCGGGCCCAGTTGCCGTTCGTGTGCTGCGGCAAGCCGCACGACCAGACCGGTGCGGTGTCCTACGTGGTCGCCGACGACCGCGAGGGCGCCCGGACGATGATGCGCCACCTGATCGACTCCGGCCGCCGGCGGATCGCGACCATCGCCGGCCCCGCCGACGGTCCTGGCGGAGCCGAGCGCCTGCACGGGTACCGCGAGGTGCTCGCCGAGCACGGTATCCGCTACAACAAGGCGCTGGTGGCGACCGGAGACTACAGCCGGGCGAGCGGCGAGTCCTGCATGCGGGAGCTGCTGGCCCGGGTGCCGGATCTGGACGCGGTGTTCGTCGCGTCGGACCTGATGGCCGAGGGTGCGTTGAGCGCGATCGAGCGGGCGGGGCTGAGTGTCCCGGGCGACATCGCCGTGGGCAGCTTCGACGACTCACCGGTTGCCACGGCCACCAACCCGCCGTTGACGACGATGCGGCAGCCGTGGCAGCGGATCAGCGACATGATGGTGCGCCAGTTGCTGGCCCAGATCGAAGGCGACGGCCCGGCCAGCGTCATCCTGCCCACCGAGCTGGTCGTCCGCGACTCCGCCTGACAACCCACAACACCCAGGACCGGCGAAGGTCAGGTCGAGTCGCGGACGACCAGCTCGGTGGGCAGGATGACAGCGGAGCGGCCGCCGGAGGTGATGCTGTCCTGGAGGAGGCGGACCATCTCGACGCTGACCCGGGCGAAGTCCTGCCGGATCGTGGTCAGCTGGGGAGTGGCGCTGACCGCGGCCTTGGAGTCGTCGAAGCCGCCGACCGCGACGTCCTCGGGGATCCGCTTGCCGGCCCGCTGGAGGACGGCGACTGCGCCCAGCGCCATCAGGTCGGAGCAGACGAAGACCGCGTCGAGATCCGGTGCCCGATGCAACAACTCCTCCATCGCGCGGGCGCCGGAGTCCTGCGTGTAATCCCCGTTGGCGACCAGTCGTGGGTCCGGTTCGCCCAGCACGTCCTGGTAGCCGGCCAGCCGGTCGACGCCGCCCGGTGTGTCGATCGGGCCGGTGATGATGGCGATCCGGCGACGACCGCGCGAGCGTAGGTGCTCCACGAGTTGCCGCGCCCCGTCGCGGTCGTCGGCGGCGACATACGAGATCTCGCGTTCGTGCCCGATGGGCCGGCCGGCTGCCACGATCGGCAGGCCACGGGTCCGCAGTTCGTTGATCAGCGGACTGCCGGCGTGTTCGGACACCAGCAACACGCCGTCGACGTGGCCGGCGGTGACCCAGCGACCGACCCGTTTGCGGTCTTCCTGGGTGCCCGCCACGGTGAGCAGCAGGGTGATGTCGCGCTCGGCCAGCGCCTGGGTGCAGCCCTTGAGCAGGATCGCGAAGTTGGGGTCCTCGAACAGCCGGTCCTGCGGATCGGACAGGATGAACGCGATCGAGTCGGACCGCTGGGTGACCAGGCTCCGGGCGTGCTGGTTCACGACGTACCCGGTCTTGCGGATCGCCCGCTGGACGGCGGTCAGCGCGTCGGGGGAGACGTAGTGGCCGCCGTTGAGCACTCGGGACACCGTGCCGCGGGAGACGCCGGCCACTTCGGCGACGTCTTCCATGGTCGGGCGCCGGGGCCCAGTGGAGGAACTCATGGTCACATTCTGCGTCGCGGTGACCGCAGGACCCGCACCCCACCCGCCGGTACGACGAGTTGCCCCACCGTCCGCGCTCCGGTGAGCAGTTCGTCGCCGTAGCCGGGCAACGCGACTTCGTGGTCGCCATGGTTGATCGCGACCAGGTACTCGTACTCCGGTCCGAGGCGGCGCACCACCTCGACGTTGTCGGGCAGCCCGCCGCATCGAGGCGCCGGAGGCAGGCCCGCCTCCCGCAGTACTGCGCTCAGGTCGTGCGCGGCGAGCCGGGTCGAGACATACCAGGCCACTCCCTTCCCATAGCGGTGGCGGGTCACCGCGGGACCGCCGGCCGCGGGGCCGTCGACGTACTCGCGGACCGCCTCGGCGCCATCGAGTACGACGTGCTCAGCCCAGACGTCCCCGATGGCGCCGTCGTCGAGCGTCACCTTGTCCTCTGAGCGCAGCGGCAGAAACTCCTCGACCGTCAATCCCAGCACGTCACGGAGGGCACCTGGATGACCGCCCGGATGCACCGCGTCGTACTGATCGACGATGCCGGAAAAGTACGAGACCACGAGCGTCCCGCCGTTGCGGACATAGGCGGCGAGATTCTCCGCCGCCTCGGCCGTCGTCAGGTAGAGACTCGGGACCAGGAGCGTTCCGTACTGCGAAAAGTCTCCTTCGGGGTCCACGAAGTCGGTGGTGAGGTGGCTGCGCCAGGTCGCTTCGTAGAACGCCCCAACCCGCTCCAGGTAGGACAGATCGACCGACGGCCGCCATTCAAGTTCGAGGGCCCACCAGGAGGCCCAGTCCCAGACCACGCCGACGTCGGCGACGACCCGGGTGCCGCGCAGCTCTTCGAGTCTGGCCAGGTCCTCGCCGAGCTCACAGACCTCCTGCCAGACGCGGGTCCGCGTGCCGCCATGAGGCACCATCGCCGAGTGGAACTTCTCGCCGCCGAAGCGGGAGGCCCGCCACTGGAAGAAGAGGGCGGACTCGGCGCCGCGGGCGAGATGGCCGAGGCTGTTGCGGCGCAGTTCTCCGGGGCGCTTCGCGACGTTGCGCGGTTGCCAGTTCACCGCACTGGTCGAGTGTTCCATCAGCATCCAGCCACGGCCGCCGGCGACCGAGCGGGTCAGGTCGGCCGACATCGCGAGCTCGATGTGGCCGTCGGGCCGGTCGGCGTACAGGTAGTGGTCGTTGGCAACGACATCGACCTCAGCGGCCCAGCGGCGGTAGTCGATCCACTTGCAGTTGTTGATCATGAAGTTGGTCGTCACCGGTACGCCGGGGGCGAGCCGGTGCACGATGTTGCGCTCGGCAACGAAGTTGTCAAGGTGGGCGTCGGAGCTGAACCGGAAGAAGTCCAGTTGGTGGGCCGGGTTGACAGCCATCGGCGCCGCGAGCGGCGGTTCGATCTCGGCCCAGTCGCTGTAGACCTGTCCCCAGAAGATCGTTCCCCAGGCCTCGTTGAGATCGGCGAGCCGGCCGTAGCGGCGGCGTAGCCAGGCCCGGAAGGCGGTCGCCGAGGTCTCGCAGTAGCAGTGGGTGTTCGCTCCGCCGTACTCGTTGTGGATATGCCACATCGTCACCGCCGGGTGGCCCGCGTAGTGGGTGGCGAGTCGTTCAGTGACGGCGGTGGCGGCCTGCCGATAGGCGAGCGAGTTCGGGCAGAAGGCCTGCCGGCCGCCCGTGCCGAGGACGCGGCCGTCGCGGTCGACGATGCGGGCCGCCGGGTTCCGGTGGAAGAACCAGGGTGGCGGGGCCGCGGTCGGGGTGGCCAGGTCGACGGCGATGCCGGCGTCGTGCAGCAGGTCGATCACCCGGTCCAGCCAGCCGAAGTCGAAGCTCCCGGGGGTCGGTTCCAGCAGGGCCCAGGCGAAGATCCCGAGGTTGACGAGGTTGACGCCCGCCTCGCGCATCAGCGCGACGTCCGCGGGCCAGCTGTGCTCGGGCCACTGCTCGGGGTAGTAGTCACCGCCGAAGGCGATACCGCTCAGCTGCGGCAGGACGGGCTCGGCCCGGCCGGCCGATTCCGGGTGGACCGGTACAACGATGCTCATCGGCGGACGCCCAATCTGGGAGCGCGAACAGAAACAGCACACATCATGACACGGCCAGGTCGGAGCTTTCGGAGTATTGACAGGGATATATCGCACGCCGAGACTGTGAGCGCTCCCAGAAAGTGGGGCGGACCGGCCAAGGCTCGGTCCCGGTACCCAGGAGG
>NZ_QFXK01000091.1 GCF_003261635.1 Kribbella monticola
CGCCACCCGCCACCCGCCACCCGCCCGCCACCCGCGTACGTCGGCCGGCGGGCGCTGGTCCTGCGCGAACCCACAGTTTCGGGGGTTAACCTCCGAAAGTGTGGGTTGCTTGCGTGCATGCAGGCGACCAACCCGCACTTTGAGGGGTTGGCCTCTCAAAGTGCGGGTTCGCGCAGAGTCCAGGTGTTGCGCGTGAGGGGCCTCAGCTCGTGAGCGGTTTCTGCATGACTAGCTCGCGGGTGACGCCGTCCGGCATCACATCGCCCGGTTCATCAGTGTCGACGTAGCCGTTGCGGACGTAGAGCGCGTGGGCCTTTTCGTTGCCTTCGACAACTGAGAGTTTGAGGGTGTGGGCGGACGCCGCGCGGGCCCAGGTTTCGATCTGGGTCATGAGTTTGTCACCGATGCCTTTGCCGCGGCCCGTGGGTGAGATCCACATCGAGATGAGGTGGGCTACGCCTTCCTCGTCCGGGGGCAGGACGCCGCTGGCCATGCCGACGGGGGTGCCGTCGAGTACGGCGATCAGGTTGTAGGAGCGCGGCAGGTCGAGCCTGCCGCGCCACCGGTCTTCCTCGGCGTTCTCCCAATCGGCGAGCCGGGAGCCGAAGGCGAAGGGGGCGTCGGCGAGGGCGGCCAGTCGCAGGTCGCGCCAGGTCTTCCAGTCGTCCGCGGTCAGTTCAACTAGTTCGATCACGGGAGCAAGCCTCGCAGACCAGACGGCCGCCGAGCGACCGCTATTCGGCTGGCTGAGCCGGCTGGGGTTTGCGGAACCAGTGCATCGCGGGTGGCAGCCAGTAGTACGGGATCAGCAGGGCGAACACGGCGATGCCCAAGGCCGGCACCAGAGCGCCGAGGAGCGTGCCCACGCCGTACAGGATCGGGCCCAGGTAGAAGCGGCGGGCGATCCGTTTTGCCTCGGCGGGGGTGATGGTGGGGCCGAGGAGGCGGTGGTTCCGGCGGGCGTATTCCCAGATGGCGTTGAAAGGGATGCCGCCGGCGATGAGGACCACGCCGTACAGGACGACGGCGGTCCGCTCGGATTCGCCGGTGCGGAAGCCGGCCGCGAGCACGCCGGCGCTGAACGGGATGAAGACGACCAGCATCAGCAGGACGGTGTTGAGGAACAGCAGCGTCCGGTCGGCCGTGACGATGTGATCGAACATCGCGTGATGGTTCGCCCAGATCAACCCGATCACCAGGAAGCTGATCACGAAGCCGAGGTACGACGGCCAGAGCTCGCCCAGCTTCGTCAGCAGGTGGCTGGTGTCCTCCGGCACCTTGATCTCGATGATCAGCAAGGTGATCGCGATCGCGAACACCCCGTCGCTGAACGCCTCCAGGCGCGCCGTTTTCACGGCCAGACCCTAACCCAGGGTCCGGCCGGTGTTCAGCGGATTTTGGAGGAGACCCAGTCCTTGACGCCGCCGAGGCCCTCGCCCATGTCGCGGAGGAGTTTGGCCAGCGGGTCCTGCGAGCGGGCGAAGGCGTCGGAGTACGACTTGGCCGCGTTCTTCGCCTCCTGCGACATCGAGGCGTCGCCGTCCTCCTGCCGCTTCGGGTACGTCCCGGAGACGATCGCCGTGTACTCGCCCTCGTCCACCCAGCGCCGCAGTTCATGCGCGCGTACTACGGCCAGCGGGTGCGTCGCTGCTTCCAGCAACAGCAGCTTGAGCACGCTGTCGCGCAGGTCGCCCGCACTCTCGTACTCCGTGCCCTGCGCCAGGAACGCCGTGGTGTCCAGCTCTTCCAGCTGCCCACCGCTGGCCAGCTTCATCTGCACTCGCAGCGCGGCAGCAGGATCCTGTACTGCGAGCAGGCCGGCCCGATCGCCGGACAACTCCGCCTTGCGGGCCCACTCGTGCAGCGCGGCGATGATCGCGCGCAGGCCGAGTGCACCGATCGGCATCCAGTTCAGCGCGCCCGTGAGCCGCATCAGCCAGAACAGCAGCGACTGGTAGAGCGCGTGGCCGCTCTGTGCGTGACCGAGCTCGTGGCCCAGGACGAACCGGAGTTCCTCGTCGTCGAGGCCCTTCACCAGGCTGCTGTTCAGCACGATGAACGGCTTGTCCATGCCGATCGTGACGGCATTCCAGAGCGGGAAGTTGGTGATGAACAGCTCCGGCAGCTCCCGGACGTCGAGCGTGGTCGCCGCCTCGGTGTACAGCCGGTGCACCTTCGGGAACTGCCGCTCGTCGACCCGGATCGCCGACCCGAGGAACTGCAGCCGGAACGCCCGCTCGTTGATCAGCCCGGACATCTTGCGCAGCACGAAGTCGAAGCCCTTGAGCTGGCGCAGCGCGACCAGCGCGCCGCGGTCCGCGGGGTGCTCCCAGGCGCGCGAGCTGATGTCGGTGAGCGTGACCCTGGTCCTGGTCGGCCGCTCGTCGTTGTCGGTCATCGTTCCCCCACAGGTCGGCGTGTGCGTTCCCAAGGTAGCTCGATCCGGGGTCTGGTCGAGTTTGGTCGATCTGCTCGTCGTGGTCGCGCGCTGCTCCCAGGCTGGGAGCGACAACTCTCCTACCGCCCTATGGAGGACCCGATGTTCAAACCCGCCCTTGGTGCGGCCGTTGCCCTGGCCGCCCTGACGATCGCGCCCGCGTTGACCGCGAGCGCAGTACAAGCGCCGGCTGCCGGCGTAGCCGCAGTACAAGCGCCGGCGCCCGGCATGAGCGCAGTGGAAGAGGCCGCGCCGGCTCCGCAGAGCTACGAGGCGCAGCGAGCCGCAGTACCAGCTGCGAAGGCTGCTGCTGTGCGGACTCAGGTAGCCCAGTCTCTGACTGCGCGGCCGTTGCTGCGGGTGCCGTTCCGGTGTGGTGAGACCTGGTCCGGAGCCAGTCGCGTCGGCCACAGCCCGTCGTACTACGCCGTCGACCTGAACTGGGGTTCCGGTAGCGACGACCTGGGCAAGCCGGTGAAGACCAGCGCGGCCGGGACCGTGGTGCGCTCGTCGTACGACGCCGGTGGGTACGGCAATTACATCGAGATCGCCCACGGTGACGGCTGGCACACGCTGTACGCGCACCTGCAGAACCGTGGGGTGGCAGTCGGAGACCACGTGACCGACAGCCAGCAGATCGGGCACGTCGGCGGCACCGGTAACGTCACCGCGCCGCACCTGCACTACGAACAGATCAAGGACGGCGTAGTGGTCGCCGCACTCTTCGGCACCTCCACCTGGGTCGATTACCCGGGCCCGGCAACCTACAGCCGGATCCGCGACTGCTAGCGCCAACCCGGCACGGTACGGCTAGCCTGCTCCCATGAGTGAGGTCAACGGGGTCAGCAAGCCGCTACCGTGCCGGGAGTTCGACCGGCGCGACGACAAGGATCGGGCCTGGGTGTCGGAGGCGATCCGGATCGTCGACGCGGACGCCAATCGCAGCGCGGACACGCACCTGCACGTGTTCCCGATGCCGGAGATCACCGGGGTCGACCTGTACCTCAAGGACGAGTCCGTGCACCCGACCGGCTCGCTCAAGCACCGGCTGGCCAGGTCCCTGTTCCTGTACGCGCTGTGCAACGGCTGGATCCGCGAGGGCACCACGGTGATCGAGGCCTCCAGCGGCTCGACCGCGGTCAGCGAGGCGTACTTCGCCCGCATGCTCGGGCTGCCGTTCATCGCGGTGATGCCGGCCTCGACCAGCCAGGAGAAGATCGACCTGATCGAGTTCTACGGCGGCACCTGCCACATGGTCGAGCGGTCCGGGCAGATCTACGGCGAGGCCAAGCGGCTGGCCGAGGAGACCGGCGGCCACTACATGGACCAGTTCACGTACGCCGAACGCGCCACCGACTGGCGCGGCAACAACAACATCGCCGAGTCGATCTTCGGCCAGCTCTCCCTCGAGCACCACCCGGTCCCGACCTGGATCGTGGTCGGCGCGGGGACCGGCGGTACGTCGGCCACCATCGGCCGCTACATCCGCTACCAGCGGCACGACACCTCGGTCGCCGTGGTCGACCCGGAGAACTCGGCCTTCTTCCCCGCCTTCGAGTCCGGGGACGGCGATTTCGCGACCGGGCGGCCGTCGCGGATCGAGGGCATCGGCCGGCCGCGGGTGGAGCCGTCGTTCGTGCTGGGCGTCGTCGACCGGATGATCGCCGTACCGGATGCCGCCTCGATCGCGGCGATGCGGTTCTGCTCGAAGGTGATGGGCCGGCTGGTCGGCGGATCGACCGGAACCAACCTGTGGGGGTCGCTGCGGCTGGCAGCCGAGATGCGGCGTACCGGCGTACGGGGCAGCATCGTCACGCTGCTCTGCGACGGTGGTGAGCGCTACAGCGACACGTACTACGACGACGAGTGGCTCAAGCGCAACGG
This sequence comes from Kribbella monticola, assembly GCF_003261635.1. Taxonomy (GTDB): domain Bacteria; phylum Actinomycetota; class Actinomycetes; order Propionibacteriales; family Kribbellaceae; genus Kribbella; species Kribbella monticola. The sequence goes on from NZ_QFXK01000091.1 coordinate 4,322, forward strand.
GATCGACCTCGCGCCGTACGCCGAGACGCTGGAAGGTTTCGCTGCCACCGGTCGCTGGCGCGAGCCGGTGCGCTAGCTACCGAGGGCCAGGCCGACTGCGAGGCCGATGGCGTAGACGAGCTCGGTCAGGCCGGTGTCCTTCAGTACGGGGATCAGTGCCGGGCCGACTGCGTCGCTGACGACCACCTTGATCGCCCGGAAGCCCAGTGGCAGGGCGATCAGAGCCAGGAGCGTCCAGGGCGTTGCCAGCGCGGAGACAGCCGCTAGTACGAAGGCGAGCAGCACAAGCCCCGCATAGAGCCTGCGAGACCGCGCAGCACCCAGTACTACGGCCAGTGTGCGCTTGCCGGTCACTGTGTCGGTGGGGATGTCGCGAAGGTTGTTGGCGACCAGTAGTGCGCAGGCGATCGCACCGATGGCTACAGCACCCGCCACAGCGGTCCAGCTGAGCTTGCCGGCCTGCACGTACGTAGTACCGAGTACTGCGACCAAGCCGAAGAACAGGAAGACGCTGACTTCACCGAGTGCGCGGTACCCGTACGGCTTCTTGCCCCCCGTGTAAAACCACGCACCGACCAGCGAAGCGGCTCCAGCGATCAGTAGCCACCAACTGGAGGTCGCACAGAGCACGATGCCGAGCACTGCGCCGACACCGAAGCAGATGAAGGCCGCTGTCTTCACCTGCTTCGGGCTGGCGACCTTGGAGCCCACCAGGCGGAGCGGCCCGACCCGGTTCTCGTCCGTACCGCGGATGCCGTCCGAGTAGTCATTGGCGTAGTTGACGCCGATCTGCAGCGCCAGGCCGACTCCGAGGGCCAGTAGCGCCTTCCACCAGACGAAGCCGTCGAGGTAGGCGGCAGCGCCGGTCCCGACGAGCACGGGGGCGATGGCGGCAGGCAGCGTGCGCGGGCGAGCGCCTTCGATCCACTGGGCAGGGGTGGCCATGACCGACGATTCTGTCAGCCCGCTGGTAAGGGGTTGCAGGCGGGACAGGCTGCGGCCGCGTCCGGGCCGCGCCGTACGCTCGGAGGGACATGGCTACGCCGAGGGAAGGACGGAACGCGGTGTTACGGCTGGTCCCTGGCACCCCTGATGCCGTATTGCCCGCCCTGACGGCCGTACTGGACGGCGCCGGTACGCCGTTCGCCCCGGTACCGGCGGACTCGGCGTCGGCCGAGCGGGTCAAGCAGGCCGTGGCACCGGACGAGCCACTGGAGTCGGACGACTGTGCAGTGATCCTGACCACTTCTGGCTCGTCGGGTGAGCCGAAGGGCGTGATGCTCTCCCGCGCGGCCCTGGTCGCATCAGCCACGGCTACCCATGAACGACTGGGCGGACCGGGCCAGTGGGTGCTGCCGATGAAGCCGTACTTCGTCGGTGGGCTGCAGATCCTTACGCGTTCCCTGCTCGCCGGGTACGCGCCGGTGATCGCCTGGGACCACCCGGACCTGACGGCGGCCGCTGCGGCGATGACTGCGCCTCGGCGGTACACAGCGATGGTCCCGACCCAGCTGGCGCGCTACCTGGAGACCTCCGCGGACGCGCTGCGGCGCTTCGACGCGATCGTGATCGGCGGCGCGGCGATGCCCGCTTCGCTGAAGGAACGCGCCCTGGCGGCTGGGGTCGCCGCGATACCGGCGTACGGGATGACGGAGACCGGCAGCGGATGCGTGTACGCCGGGGAGCCGCTCGCGGGGACCTCGCTGCGGCTGGAGGACGAGCGGATCCTGATCAGCGGGCCGACCCTGTTCTCCGGGTATCGGCTGCGGCCGGAGGTGACGGCGGAGGTGCTCCGGGACGGCTGGTTCCGGACGCAGGATCGCGGGAGGTTCGTCGACGGGCGGTTGCAGGTGATCGGGCGGCTGGACGATGTGGTGATCTCGGGTGGGGTCAACGTCACGCTGACCGCTGTGCAAGCGCGGCTGCTCGAGCATCCCGCGGTGAAGGACGCTGTCGTGCTCGGTGTTCCGGATGCCGAGTGGGGGAGCCGGGTTGTCGCTTTCGTCGTTGGAGACGTGGCGCTTGCCGAAGTGCGCGACTTCGTGGCGGAGGTGCTGCCGCGGACCTGGGCGCCGCGGGACGTGATCGGTTTGACGGCGCTGCCGATGCTTGCCTCGGGCAAGGTTGACCGGCAGTCGCTGCTGGAAGGTGTGCGGTGATCACGTACGCGATCGGGCTGAAGAACCGCTTCCGCGGCATCACTGTCCGCCAGGGGATGCTCTTCGAGGGGCCAGCCGGTTGGGCGGAGTGGAGTCCGTTCCTGGACTACGACGACGCTACCTGTGTCGCTTGGCTTCGGGCCGCTCGTGAAGCGGCAGTGGACGGGTGGCCGGCGGCAGTGCGTTCCGTCGTACCGGTGAACTGCACTGTGCCTGCTGTGGGTCCGGAGAAGGCTGTTGAGATCGTTCGGGCTTCTGGGTGCCGCACTGCCAAGGTGAAGGTGGCTGAGCCCGGGCAGACGTTGGCGGACGACCTGGAGCGAGTCGAAGCCGTGCGGGATGCGATCGGCGACGGCCGGGTCAGGATCGACGCAAACGGTGCTTGGTCGGTCGACCAGGCGCTGCGTAGCTTGAAGGAGCTCGCGCGGTTCGACCTGGAGTACGTCGAGCAGCCGTGTGCCTCGGTAGAGGATTTGGCTGCGGTCCGTCGGCGTACCGACGTACTGGTGGCTGCGGACGAGTCCATCCGGCGGGCTGAGGATCCTTTGCTGGTAAGGAAGTTGGGCGCCGCCGACATCGCAGTGCTGAAGGTGCAGCCCATCGGGGGAGTGCGGGCGTGCCTGGAGATTGCTGAGCAGATCGGCCTGCCGGTGGTGGTGTCCTCGGCGCTGGAGACGTCGGTGGGCATCGCGGCCGGGGTGGCGTTGGCAGCGGCGCTGCCCGAGCTTCCGTATGCGTGTGGGCTGGCCACTGTCTCCATGTTCACCTCTGAGGTCGCTGCGCAGCCGTTGCTGCCGGTAGATGGCTTCCTCCCCGTCGGTAGGGTGCAGCCCGATCCGTCGTTGCTTGCGGCATCTACTGCCGACCAAGAGATCACTGCAGCTTGGGAAGCCCGGTATGCCCGGGTCGAGAGCCTCCTGAAGGGGAGTGTGGGATGAACCCGTCCACGGCGTTTGCGACTGTGGTGGTCGACGAGCTGATCCGGTCCGGCGTACGGGAAGCCGTGCTGGCGCCCGGGTCGCGCAGTGCGCCGCTGGCGTTGGCCTTAGCTGCAGCTGATCGCGAGGGTCGCCTGCGACTGCACGTGCGCATCGACGAACGTACTGCGGGGTTCCTGGCGATCGGCCTGATTCGCGGCACCGGGCTGCCGGTGCCCGTGGTGACGACGTCCGGTACTGCGGTGGTCAACCTGCACCCGGCTGTTCTCGAGGCGTCGCACAGCGGGCTGCCGTTGATCGTGCTGAGCGCCGACCGCCCACCTGAGCTGCGGGGGAGCGGGGCGAACCAGACGACGGACCAGCTCAAAGTGTTCGGCTCTGCTGTGCGGTTGTTCCACGAGGTCGGTACGCCGGTGCGGGAGCTCGGGCAGATGGCGTACTGGCGGTCGACGATCGCGCGTGCTGTCTCTGCTGCTGTCGGGGCGCGTACTGCCGATCCGGGGCCGGTGCAGCTCAACTGTGCATTGGCCGAGCCGCTGGTGCCCGATGAGTCTGCGGATTGGCCCGAATCGCTTGAGGGACGCAGTGGTCCTTGGACGAGTGTTCACGCGGGTGCTGCGCAGCCGACTGCGGTTTCTGCTGGTCCGAAGACGGTTGTGGTCGCTGGTGACGGCGCGTCTCAGGCAGCGCGGCTCACTGCCGAGGCTGGGCGCTGGCCGCTCTTCGCGGAACCCTCCAGTCGCGCGCGGACGGGGCCTGCGGTGATTTCGGCGTACAGGTTGTTGCTGTCTTCCGAGCTAGGCGACGAGATCGAACGGGTGCTGGTATTCGGGCATCCGACGCTGTCCCGGCCGATCTCTCGGTTGCTTGCCCGGCCGGATGTGGAGGTCGTGGTCGTCGCGCCGACCGGGTTGTGGCCGGATGCCGGTCGTCGCGCTGCTGCAGTGGTGACTGGGCTGGAGGTGACCGCTGCTGACGACACGGACTGGCTGGCGCGGTGGCAGCACGCGGACCAGGTGGCCCGGCCCGCTATCGACAAGGTGCTGGCCGAGGGGCTCACCGGCCCGGCGATCGCGGTGATCGTGGCGGAAGCGGCCGGAGCGGACGGCATGCTGGTCGTTGCCTCATCGAACTCCGTGCGCGACCTGGACCTCGCGCCCGTCGTACCGATCCGCACCATCGCGAACCGCGGCCTCGCCGGCATCGACGGCACCCTGTCGACCGCGGTGGGAGCCGCCTTGGCGAACGGCGGCGCAACCCACGCCCTCGTTGGCGATCTGGCGTTCCTGCACGACTTCAACGGCCTGGTGATCGGCCCGGACGAACCACGTCCCGATCTACGTATCGTCGTCGTCAACGACAACGGCGGCGGCATCTTCTCCACCCTCGAGCAAGGCTCCGAAGCCCACGCCACCCACTTCGACCGCATCTTCGGCACCCCCCACAACACCAACCTCGCCGCCCTCTGCGCCGCCACCAACATCCCCCACCACCTGGTCACCACCCAAGAAACCCTCCGCGCCGCCCTGACCCCCACAATCGCCGGCATCACCGTCATAGAAGCCCACCTAAACCGCACCACCCACCGCCCCTTAGCCAGCCAACTCCTGCAAGCAGTCAGACAGTCGTAGCCGGAACGCGCGCGGGTCGTGCGGGCTGCAGGGTGGGGAGGTTGGTTAGGAGGGTGGTTAGGAGCAGGAGGACGAGGGAGGTGGTGACGAGGATGGGGATGGCGGCGCCGCGGAGGGAGGAGTTGAGGGGGGCGGCGATGGTGAGGATGGTGCTGGCGCCGATGAGGGCGGTGGTGAGGCGGCGGCCAGGGCGGGCTACGGCGAGGAACGGTAGGCACCAGACGAAGTACCAGTCGTGAGCTGTGGGGCCGAGGAGAATCACCGCCAGTAAGGCGATTCCTACAGCGCGGGCTGCGTTGTGGATGGAGGAGCGCAGGCTTAGGGCGGCGATCAGGGCCAGTGCCATGAGCATGCCGATGAGGCGGACGAGCTGCAGGGCTTGAGCGGCTGCGGTGGTGTCGCCTAGCCAGCTGAGTAGGGCGGAGGCGCCCAGGCCGATGAGGTTGGCGATGGACAGCGGTGAGCGGACGAGGCCTGGTACGCCGAGGGCGCTCAGCCAGCCTGAGCCGACGCCTGTCAGTTCACCGATGGTTGCCAGGGTTACTACGGCGACCACGCCGGCTATGGCGAGACTGGCCAGCCGTAGTCGAGGTCGAGCCAGTGGGCTCATCACCGCGGCGATCGCGATCACCACCAGGCCGCCAGGGAGCTTCACAGCTGCTGCAGCTCCCGCTAGTACCGCAGCAGTTCCCCAATGACCAGTGAGAGCCACCGCGAAGGCTGCGCAAGCAATGCCGAGCATCAGTACGTCGTTGTGCGCAGCACCCAGGCCGTGCGTGATCAGCACTGGGTTGGCGACCACCAGCCAGGTCGCGATCGTCGGGTCCACTCTGCAGGCGACGGCGAGTCGCGGTACCGCCCAGGCGATCAGCACGATGCCCAGCAGCGCCAGGGCGCGGTGCGCGAGCATCAGGAGATACGGGTCGAGCGTCAGGCGCGCCAGCGCACCGCCGTACGCGAGTGGCACGGGTCCGTACGGCGCTGGAGTCGCCATCCACATCGGATCGACTGCCTCGACGATGTGGCCTGACAAGGCACCCGGCCCCACGGCGTACGGGTCGAAGCCCTTTGCTACCAGGGCTCCCTGCGCGGCGTAGCTCCAGGCATCCCTGCTGAACAGTGGAGGCATCAGCAGCAGCGGCGTGCTCCAGGCGATCACCAGGGGAGTGATGCGATGCCGTACGCCGGCCAGTACATCGCGGCCGATCGACAGCCACGCCCACACCATCAGCCCGAGCCCACCGACCATGAACGCCAACCCGGTCATCCGTCCGGGCAGTGTTGCTCGCAGCTCGCTGGTGATCGGCAGTGAGGCCACCCAGGAGGACTCCGGTACTACGGACGTCACCAGCGAGGCGGCTGCTACTACGCACGCGCCTACCGCACCACGGACCAAGGGCGAAGGCAGGCGCATGGTCGCGACGATAGAGGCCGCAGGCGACGCAGTTATGAACAACCGCTTGCGCCCGAAGAACGTCTTCGGGCGCAAGCGGCTACGGCATCAAGGCGGCTACGGCATCAAGGGCTAGGCGGATTCCTTGCGGAATGTGCGGGCGCCGACGGTGAGGCCGACGATCGTCAGCAGTACTACCCAGAACAGACCCCACAGTGACGAGCTGCTGCCGATGTCACCGCGGAAGAGCGCGCGTACGCCGTTCACCACGTGCTTGAGCGGGCTGATGTCGGACAGCCGCTGCAACCACTTCGGGCCGATCTGCATCGGCAGCAGGATGCCGGACAGCAGCAGCAACGGCATCGCGATCCCGTTGAGCAGCGGCGCGAGTGCGTCCTCGCTCTTGGTGATGAGCGCTACGGAGTACGACAGTGAGGCGAACGTCGCGCCCAGCAGGGCCACGATCACCAGCGACAGCAGTACGCCGCCCCACGGCGCGCGCAGGCCCATCGGGATCGACACCACCAGCAGCAGGATCGACTGCACGACGAGGACCACCACGTCACGTAGTACGCGGCCTGCCATCAGTGCGATCCGGGACGCCGGGGTGACCCGGTCCGCCTCGATCACGCCGGCCCTGTACTCCGCGATCAGGCCGAAACCGACGAACATCGCGCCGAACATGCCGAGCTGAACGATCAGGCCGGGGATGAACACCTGGTAGGCGTTGGTGGTCGCGCCCTGGCTGATCTGCGCGGTGATCGGCTTCAGCAACGGGCCGAACAGGAACAGGTACATCAGCGGCTGGCTGAGCATCAGGATCGACCACATCGGATTGCGCAGCGACAACCGCATCGCCCGGTTGAACACGATCCACGTCTCCTGCAGCGTCCTCATGCCGCGGCCTCCTCGTCAGCCGGTACTGCGTGGTCCTCGTCGCGCAGAGAGCGGCCGGTCATCGTCAGGAACACGTCGTCCAGTGTCGGGCGGCGCACCTCGACCCCGTTCAACTCGATGCCCTGGGCATCGATCGAGCGGAGCAGGCCCGGAAGGATCGAACCACCCTTCGGGATCCGGAACGCGACCACGTCGCCATCGGTCTCGATCGCGACCGCGCCGTCGAGTTCGGCGACGATCTTGCTGGCGGCCGGGGCCTGTGAGGCGTCGGTGAGGCTGAGCCGTACGCCGTCGCCGGAGACCTGCTGCTTCAGCTCCTCGGGGTTGCCGGAGGCAACGATCTTGCCGTGGTCGATGACCAGGATCCGGTCGCAGAGCGCGTCCGCCTCGTCGAGGTAGTGCGTGGTGAGGAAGATCGTCGCGCCGCGCTCGCGGAGGCCGCGGATGTGCTCCCAGAGGTTGGCCCGGGCCTGCGGGTCGAGACCGGTGGTCGGCTCGTCGAGGAAGATCAGCTTCGGGTCGTGGATCAGGCCCATCACGATGTCGAGGCGGCGGCGCTGACCACCCGACAAGGTTTTGCACTGGCGGCGCCACAGGCCGGGGAGATCGAGCTCGTCGAACATGCGCTGACCGTCAGCGATCGCCTGCTTCTTGCTCACGCCGCACAAACGCGCGTGGTCGACGACTTCGTCGCCGGCGATCGCCTCGGGCAGCGTGGAGCCGCTCTGTGGCACGTAGCCGATGCGGCGGCGGACGCCGACCGGGTCCTCGGCGAGGTCGCAGCCCGCGACGGTCGCGGAGCCGCTGGTCGGCTTGATCAGGGTCGCCAGCATCCGCATGGTGGTGGTCTTGCCGGCGCCGTTCGGGCCGAGGAAGCCGACGATCTCCCCGTCGGCGACGTTCAGGTCTACCCCCTGCACGGCCTGCACCTGGCCGCGCTTGGTCTTGAAGGTGCGGACAAGCCCGCGAGCTTCGATCATCATGGTCGGTAGTCTGACCGCTCAACATTGACTAGTCAACATTGATTAAATCCCCAAGCGCTGGTGGCCCCGTCAGGAGGGCGGCTCCGGGATGGTTTGCCAGTCTTCGAGCATGGCGGGGGTGGGCGTCCAGTCGGGGGGCTCGCCCGCGAAGGAGTAGGCGCCGGCCGCGACTCGGTCGTGGAAGGAGCGGGTCCACTCGAGCTCGCCGCGGTCGCGGGCGGTGGTGATGCGGAACATCTCGACCACGTGGTTCGGCGTACCGGGGTCCTCCTCGACCTGGCGTTCGGCGAAGGGTTCGGCCTTGGCGAGCTGCTCCAGTTGCACGATCCGCGACTCGAGCGCCGCGAGCACCTCGTCGCGGCGCAGTGACCACAGGAAGCTGAGCGCAGCCTGCATCTGGTCCGGCCGGAACCCGTCGACGTTCCACAGCGACTTCCGCAGCAGCGTGAAGTACTCCGCCTCGCCGTCGACGGTCAGCTTGTACGACGTACGCCCCGGCTTGTTTCCGGCATCTCCTTCGAGTTCCAGCAGCAACCCGTGCTTGGCCAGCGTGCGCAACCCGGTGTAGATCGAACCAGGGTTGATGTTCGCCCACTCCTGCACGTTCCAGGTCAGCAGCTCGCGGCGCAGCTGGTAGCCGTACGCCGGCTGAAAGATCCGGACGACCCCGAGGAGCAGCAACCGCGTGGTGGACATGGTCGCAGTGTAAATCGGCTGACCACGACCCCGCGCCAGGCGTAACGTCCGTACGCATGGAGTTGCGTGTGACCACCGATCCGGCCGAATTCCAGGCGACCACGTTCGCCTTCCTGCAAACCGATCCGGTACTGCACACGATCATCATGAGCAACGTCGCCGAGCGCGCAGCCGGCACCTACCGCCGCGAAGACGGCGTCGGACATTACGTCTCCGTCCACGACGACAGCGGTGCAGTGATCGGGGCCGCGATGCGTACGGCGGGTCGGCCGGTCTACCTCGGCGCACTGCCCGAGTCCTTGGCCGGCCCGGTGGCCGACTCCTACCTCGGCGTACTGACCGATCTCAGCGCCGTCGCAGGAGACCGCCCTGCCGCGAGCGCCTTCGCGAAGCGCTGGACCGATGCCCGTGGCGTGACCGCCACCGAGACCAAGGCCACCCGGCTACACAAGCTCGGCGAGCTCACAACCCTTGAAGCGACTGGCGGAAGTCCTCGGCTGATGACGGCGGACGACGTACAGCTGGCCGCTGAATGGGTGGCAGTCGACTTCCGGGAAGAGCTCGGCGGCGTCGATGTCGAGTGGGCCGAGCGTCACCTGAAGGACGGCACGCTGTGGTTCTGGGAGGTCGACGGTAGGCCGGTGAGCATGGTCGGCCATCACCTTCCGCTGTTCAGCGTCTGCCGGGTGGGGCCGGTCTACACGCCCGCCGAGTTCCGCCGAAACGGGTACGCCGGTGCGCTGACCAGCCACGTCTCCGCCAGGATCCTTGCCGACGGCAACCAGTCCTGCCTCTACACCGACCTCGCCAACCCGACGTCGAACAAGATCTACCACCAGATCGGCTACCGCCCCGTCGCCGACTTCGTCGATCTCGTCTTCACCGCATGACGCCGGCGATCCGCGCGACCGGCGACCCGGTCGAGTTCAAGGCAACGGTCTTTCCCTTCCTGCAAAGGGATCCTGTCCTCAACACCGCCCTGCTGAGCAACGTCGACGGCCGGATCCAGGGCATCATGCACGACCCCGAGCCACCGCTGTTCGTCTCGCTCCACGACGGCGACGAGGTGGTCGGCGCAGTCGTCAGTACTGCGTTACGGGGCATCATCCTGGGAGCCCTCGCCGACGACTTGGTCCCGCCACTCGTCGACGTACTGGCTGAGCTGGTTCCTGGAGCAGACTCGGTGGAGGGTACGCCGAGCGCGGCGCGCCTCTTCGCCGAACTGTTCGCCGCCCGCGTCGGCAAAAGCTTCCAAGAGATCCGGGGCCTGCGATTGCACCAGCTCATCACCTTCGCCGAACAGAAGGCCGCCGGCACTCCCAGGCTGGCAAAGGAGACGGACCTCGAGGTCGCGGCCGAACTCTTCCGTGGCTACAGCGCCGAGCTAGGCCACGACTCGACGGGCGCCACGGCGCACGAGTGGCTCCGGCGCAGGATCGGCCTCGAGCGGGTCTGGCTCTGGGAGGACTCCGAACGTGTGGTGAGCCTGGTCGGCCAGAACGCCACGATCTTCGGTGCGACGCGGGTCGGCCCGGTCTACACGCCACCGAAGTACCGCGGCCACGGGTACGCGAGCGCGTTGACCGCTCATGTCACGCAACAGATCCGCGCGACCGGCTCGGAAGCGTGCCTCTTCACCGACCTCGCCAACCCGACCTCGAACAAGATCTACCACCAGATCGGCTACCGCCCCGTCGCCGACTTCGTCGGCTTCTCCTTCCAACTCTAGAAAGAGTGTGCGGATGCCCCTCCAGGAGCAACGACTGCAGGCTGTCCTCGATTCGCTCGTCAGCGCGGGTGCCGCCGGAGTACTGGCGCAGTACCGGGACGGGGACGAGGTCTGGAGCGGGGCGAGTGGTGTCGCGGAGCTCGGTCGTCCGGATGCGGTCGATCCGGCCGGGTCGTTTCGGATGGCCAGCGTGACCAAGACCTTCACTGCGACCGTTGTCCTGCAGTTGGTCGGCGAAGGCGTGCTGAGCCTCGACGACTCCTTGGAGCGTTGGCTTCCGGGCATGGTTCCTGGTGGCGACGGGATCACCCTTCGCCACCTGCTCAACCACACGAGCGGGCTCTACAACTACACCCAGGATCTACCCGACGCCGCCGGGATCGTCAGGGATCGCTTCCTGCATTGGGATCCCGCTCGCGCGGTCACGATGGCGACGTCGCACGACCCGCTGTTCGAGCCCGGTACGGCGTGGTCGTACTCGAACACCAACTTCGTCCTGCTGGGACTGGTGATCGAGGCGGCGACCCGCAGTACCTATGCGACTGAGCTGGAAAGCCGCATCCTGAAGCCGCTCGGGTTGCAGCAGACCTCACTCCCCGGGGACGAGGTCGCCCTGCCGGAACCGCACGCCCACGGATACCTGGCAGTGGACGACGAGCTGGTCGACATCACTGAGTTCAACGCCACCCAAGCATGGTCCGCAGGCGGCATGGTCTCAACGGCGGCCGACCTCAACCGCTTCTTCGCCGCCCTGCTGACCGGCAAACTCCTCCGCCCGGCCGAGCTAGAGGCCATGCTGACGACCCGGCCCACGGACGCCGACCACCACGCCAACGGCCTCGGCATCAGTCGCCTAACGCTGGCGAACCTCGTCGTCTGGGGCCACACCGGCGGCATCTTCGGCTACTCCACCTGGAGCTACCACTCCACCGACGCCACCCGCCAAGTCACCCTCTCCCTCACCACCACCGACAAACCAGGCCCAGAAGCCGAGGACGTCCTCACAGCGCTGTTCGGCTGAAGGCAGCTCGTAGTACCGGACGCCGAGTTCGCGGCGGCTGGCTCAGGGTTGCACGTGATCTTCTGAGCGATCTCCAGCACGCGCTCTAGTGAAAGCGGTGCGTCGTGCGTTGCATCCTTCGGCTTCTGCGCTGCGCTGTCGACGGTGACACTGATCCCATCCGAACGATCCAGCCGAACCGAGTAGCCATGGCCGGTGCCACCGAAGACGGTGAAGGCGTGCAGGTAGGCGGTCGACCCGTTCGGGAGCCGGCGCACCTCGGTACATGGAGTCGATCCGGTTGCGCCGTCGCACACGGGCGACACGTGTCCCCGGCGACCGACGACGACGTCCACCGTCACTTGGTTCGCCTGGGCCGGCCACCGCCAGTCCGATCCGGCATGGACCGTGCCGTCGTCGGGACCACCGACCTCCTCCATGTCGAAGAGCCGGCCGCCCGGTGTCTGCGCCAATTCGGGGATCAGAGTCACGACCTGGGCTCTGAGCGCCTTGGACTTCTTCGTCGGTGAGAACGTGCCCTTGTCTCCTGAGTTCAGAGGTTTACCCCCTGCCGGTCGCTGGGACACCACCGTGGCGTCGGACGCTGTCACTGTCGGCGTTCCCCTGGATGCAGGGCATCTGAAAGGCCGCTCGGCGTTACGACGCTTTCAGCGTGCGACGCGGGAGCTCGTGTCGGCCGTGCGTCCACGGCGTCTTGAGGAACTGGAGCTGCGGGCGAAACGCATTTCAGCGCGCGACGCAGGAGCGCGCTGCCACGCAACCGGGCTGCTTCGGGATCGGGCTGTGGCGCAACCGGGCTGCCACGTAACCGGGCTGCCACGTAACCGGGCTGCGGCGCAACGCATTTGAGCGGGCGACGTAGGAGCCCGCGACCCGGAGCGGAGGGAGCGACGGAGGAGCGAACGGGGGCGACCGCGCGGGGGATTAGTTTATCTCGACCGACTCGGCTGGTTTGAGGGCGACGTACGGTTTGTTGCCTTGGGTACCTATCCAGCGTTCGCCCATGGTGAGGCCGATCTCGCTGAGGAGGGCGTCGTGGATGCCGATGGTCTGCTGGGCGGCGACCTCGCGGACGTAGCTGATTGCGTTCGGCAACGAGAACCACGGGCCCGAGATCGGGACGAGGTTGGTGTGGACTTCGCGGTCGGGCTTGGTGAAGGAGTCGCCCGGGTGGTAGACCGCGTCGTCGATCAAGTAGCCCACGTTCTGGCACGGAACACCCAGCTCCGGCAGGATGATCGCGTGGTCGTTGCCGTAGGCACTGATCTGGAATCCGGCCGCCTCGAAGGATTCGCCGCCCTTGACGACGGCGATCCGGTCGGCCACGTCGCCGCCGTCCTTGGTCAGCTCCGCGGCGACACCGGCGTTCGTCCAGATCGGCACATCCGACGCCCGCACGCGATCAGCGTCGAGGTGGTCGAAGTGCTCGTGCGTGACCAGGATCGCGTCGATGCCCTCGAACGCCTCGTCCTCGGCCCAGATCCCCGGATCGACGAGCAACTCCTTGCCGTCCTTGGACAGCCGGACACAGGCGTGCTTGTACTTCGTGAGCTTCATGAGTCAGTCCCCTAGGGCGTCGCGCATCGGAACAAGCTTGGCGATCGTCTCGGCGAGTTCGGCCTCCGGATCGGAACCGGCGACGATGCCGGCGCCGGCGAAGATCCGCATCCGGGTCGGGTCGGCCGGGTCTGCCTGGCCGCAGCGCAGGGCGATGCACCACTCACCGTCGCCGCCGGCGTCCATCCACCCGACCGGCCCGGAGAACCGCCCACGCGACATCCCCTCGATCTCGCCGATCAGGTCACGCGCGGTGTCGGTCGGCGTACCGCAGATCGCGGCCGACGGGTGCAGAGCAGCCGCAAGCCCAAGCGCTGACGCCCCATTGGCCGCAACCCCGGCAACGTCGGACGCGAGATGCATCACATTCGGCAGGTGCAGCACGAACGGGGTCTCCGGCACGTTCATCGACTTGCAGTGTGGCTTCAAGGCGTCGGCGACCGACCGTACGGCGTACTCGTGCTCCTCCAGATCCTTGCTTGATCGGGCCAGCGACGCGGCCAGCGCGAGGTCGTGCGCGTCGTCGCCCGTACGCCGGATCGTGCCGGCCAGGACGCGCGAGGTGATCAGACCCTTCTCGCGCCGGACCAGCAACTCGGGAGTCGCGCCGATCAGACCGTCGACGGAGAACGTCCAGCAGTTCGGGTACGCCGCGGCGAGGCGGCGCAACGGCCAGCGCAGGTCGATCGGCTTCTCGGCGAGCGCGATCAGGTCGCGAGCCAGCACCACCTTGTCGAGCGCGCCGGTGGTGATCCGGCTCACCGCGTCGGCGACGATCCCGGACCATTCGGCACCGGATCGCGAGCCGTCGGCGAAGGCGACGAGGCCGACCGGATCCGGCTCGTGCGTGGTCAGCGAAGGCGCAGCGGCCAGTGAGCTGGCCGGTGAGATCGTGGTCACCCACGTGGTGCCGCCGCGGCGGCCGACGATCACCTCGGGGACGACGAGTTCGCTCGGATCGTCGTCGGTGAAGCCGAACGAACCGAAGCAGAGCAGGCCGGAACCCGGTACGCCGACCTCGTCGCGGATCACCGCGTGGCCGACGAGTTCCTGCCACCAGGACTGGGCCTGCACGAATCGGTTGCTACCGGCAACGTCCAGTCGCGCGGCCACGCCCCAGCCGACGTGACCGTCGCCGCGGCGTACCCAGGCCAGGCCGCCCTCGTCGGGCAGATGGTCCATCAGCCGGTCCGCGACGCCGTCGGCCGGCTGACTGCGGACCACCAGCTGTGGTGCCGGGAGACGGCCGGGTGGAACCGGGTCAGACAAACTCACGGCAACACTCCTCGCTCGCGCTCCGGCCCCGGGTCGCGACGGCCGGCCGACTCATCAGTGATGCACTCACGGCATGCAAGCGTATGCCTCCCTTGTGTCCAGCGAATTTCGACGCCTGTCCCGGCCGTGATCAACTAGACAAGTGAACCGCGCAGATCTCACGAAACAACCGCAGGCCGTGGCCGCGATGTTCGACAACGTGGCCGAGGGCTACGACCGGACGAACGCGGTGGCCACGATGGGGCTGGAGAAGCTGTACTGGCGGCCGCAGGCGCTGGCGGAGATCGCGCCGCGGAAGGGGATGAAGATCCTCGACCTGGCGGCCGGTACCGGCGCCTCCAGCGTGCGGCTGCGCGAGGCGGGCGCCGAGGTGGTGTCCTGCGACTTCTCGGTCGGGATGCTCCGGGTCGGCAAGCGCCGGTACCCCGAGCTCGACCTGGTCGCGGGTGACGCGCTGCGGCTGCCGTTCGCGGACGAGACCTTCGACGTGGTGACGATCTCCTGGGCGCTCCGGAACGTGAACGACGTCACGGTCGCGCTCAAGGAGATGCTGCGGGTGACGAAGCCGGGCGGCCGGCTCGTCGTGCTGGAGAACTCGCACCCGACCTGGAAGCCGTTCCGGGTGGCCTACCTGGAGTACATGATGCGCGCGGTCCCGGTGGTCGCGAAGGCGGTCTCCACCAACCCCGACGCGTACGTCTACCTGGCCGAGTCCGTGCGCGCCTGGCCTGGTCAGGCGCCGCTGGCCACTACGATCGAGGCCGCCGGCTGGACCCACGTCCAGTGGCGAAACCTGACCGGCGGCCTGATCGCCATCCACCGCGCCGTGAAGCCGCTGGGGCAGACCAGCTGGGCCACTGGTCCGTACTAGCAGGCAGGCTGAATTACGCAACGAGGGATGCGCGTAAATCGACGGTGGGTAAGGGATTCCGGGCCGGTTTCGTGTCGGAGTCAGGCAGTCCTAGACTGTCGGATGACCAGGCCTCGTGAATCCCTTCACGAGTGAGCAGCCCCCAACTTCCAGGCCGGGATGAGATGAGTCAGAGCACGTCGCCACGGCAGGCCGAGACCGCGGATGTGATCGTCGTCGGTGCCGGGCCGGCCGGCTCGTCGGCCGCCTACCATCTGGCCAACGCCGGGCTGGACGTCCTGCTGCTGGAGAAGACCGCGTTCCCGCGCGAGAAGGTCTGCGGTGACGGGCTCACGCCGCGCGGCACCAAGCAGCTGATCAACATGGGCATCGACATCTCGCCCGAGGCCGGCTGGATCCAGAACTACGGCCTGCGGATCCGCGGCGCGGGTCACACCCTGCAGCTGGACTGGCCCGATCTGGCCAGCCACCCGAACTACGGGCTGACCCGCAACCGGATGGACTTCGACGACCTGCTCGCCCGTCAGGCGGTCAAGGCCGGCGCCCGGCTGCGCGAGCGGACCAACGTCGTCGGCCCGGTGCTGGACGACAAGGGCTTCATCGTCGGCGTCAAGGCCAAGCCGGTGGACGACAACGGCCGGCGTGACGGCGACGACATCGAGTTCCGGGCGCCGCTGGTGATGGCCGCCGACGGCAACTCGTCGCGACTCAGCGTCTCGATGGGCCTGCACAAGCGTGACGACCGGCCGATGGGTGTCGCCGTCCGGACCTACTTCACCAGCCCGCGGCACGACGACGACTACCTCGAGTCCTGGCTGGAGCTGTGGGCGGACGACCCGGAGCACCCGGGCCAGCGGCAACTGCTGCCGGGCTACGGCTGGATCTTCGGGATGGGCGACGGCACGGTCAACGTCGGCCTCGGCATCCTGAACACCTCGGACGCCTTTGGCAAGGTGGACTACTCGGACCTGCTCAAGCAGTGGCTGAAGAACACGCCGGAGGAATGGCAGTTCCGCGACGAGTTCCAGACCATCCCGATCCGCGGCGCCGCGCTGCCGATGGGCTTCAACCGGCAGCCGCACTACACCCGCGGCCTGATGCTGCTGGGTGACGCGGGCGGCATGGTCAACCCGTTCAACGGCGAAGGCATCCCGTACGCGATGGAGTCCGGGTCGTTCGCCGCCGAGGTCGCCGCCCAGGCGCTGCACCGGCAGCCGAGCCAGCGCGAGCGCGCGCTGTCGGCGTACCCGAAGGCGCTCAAGCAGGAGTACGGCGGCTACTACACACTCGGCCGGGTCTTCGTGAAGCTGATCGGAAATCCGGAGGTGATGCGGCTGTGCACGAAGTACGGTCTGCCGCGCACCACCTTGATGAAGTTCACCCTGAAACTCCTGGCCAACCTCACCGATCCGCGCGACGGCGACGTGATGGACAAGATCATCAACGGGCTGACGAAGGTCGCGCCCGCCGCCTGAAAGCGGTGGGGCGAGTGACGTGAGCCACAGCGTTACTGATAACACAGTGCAGGCGAAACAACCACGCAGTACGTGGCAGCAGCAGGTCCATAGCCGGCAGTACGGACGCAAGTAAGGAGGGAGCAGCAGCCGATGCACCCTTACGTACCGATCCTGATTCTCGGGATCCTCGCGACGATCTTCGTGGCGGGCACCCTGGTGACGAGCTTCCTCGTCGGCCCGAAGCGCTACAACCGGGCCAAGCTCGACTCCTACGAGTGCGGGATCGAACCGACCCCGCAGCCGGTCGGTGGCGGGCGGTTCCCGGTGAAGTACTACATCACCGCGATGCTCTTCATCGTGTTCGACATCGAGATCATCTTTCTCTACCCGTGGGCGGTGGCCTTCGACCAGATGGCGCTGTTCGGGTTGGTCGAGATGGTCATCTTCATCGCAACCGTCTTCGTCGCGTACGCCTACGTCTGGCGCCGCGGCGGGCTTGAATGGGACTGACCAATGGGTGTTGAGGAACAGCTTCCGGCCGGCGTACTGCTGACGACCATCGAGGGTCTGTCGGGATACATGCGCAAGGCATCGTTGTGGCCGGCAACCTTCGGGCTGGCCTGCTGCGCGATCGAGATGATGACCACGGGCGCGCCCCGCTACGACGCGGCCCGGTTCGGCATGGAGGTCTTCCGGGCCTCGCCGCGCCAGGCCGACCTGATGATCGTGGCCGGCCGGGTGAGCCAGAAGATGGCCCCGGTACTGCGCCAGATCTACGACCAGATGCCGAACCCGAAGTGGGTGCTGGCGATGGGCGTCTGCGCGTCGTCCGGCGGCATGTTCAACAACTACGCCATCGTGCAGGGCGTGGACCACGTCGTACCGGTCGACATGTACCTGCCCGGCTGCCCGCCGCGGCCGGAGATGCTGCTGGACGCGTTCCTGAAGCTGCACGACGACATCCAGCACGGGAAGCTCGGCGCCAACAAGAAGGCGCTGCAGTCCGAGCAGGAGACCGCGGCGCTGACCGCCGCGCCGACCCTGGAGATGAAGGGGCTGCTCCGGTGAGCGACCACCAACCAGAGAACCTGCCGGCGACGACGGCGGCCGGCGACGCTCAGACGCCGGCAGCCGAGGTGGTCGACCAGCGCGAGGGCATGTTCGGCGTCCGCGGTACCGGTGACACCTCCGGCTTCGGCCGGCTGCGTCGCCAGGTCGCGCTGCCGGGCGGATCGGCCAAGCCGTACGGCGGCTGGTTCGACGGCGCCACCGAGCGGCTCGAAGGGCTCGTCGGCGACGACGCGATCGAGAAGGTCGTGGTCGACCGCGGCGAGCTCACCCTGCACGTCGCCCGCGAGCGGCTGGTCGAGGTCGCCCAGCACCTGCGCGACGACGAGGCGCTGCGGTTCGAGTTCTGCTCCGGCGTCAACGGCGTGCACTACCCGAACGAGACCGGCCGCGAACTGCACGCGGTCTACCACCTGTTCTCGATCACCCACAACCGGCGGATCCGGCTGGAGGTGTCGGTGTCCGAGGCGGACCCGCACATCCCGTCGGTGGTCTCGGTCTACCCGGCCAACGACTGGCACGAGCGGGAGACCTGGGACTTCTTCGGCATCATCTTCGACGGGCACCCGGCACTGACCCGGATCCAGATGCCCGACGACTGGCCGGGGCACCCGCAGCGCAAGGACTACCCGCTCGGCGGCATCGACGTCGAGTACAAGGGCGCCGTCATCCCGCCGCCCGACACGCGGAGGTCTTACAACTGATGACCGATACACACACCGCCGACCCGTACGCGCAGGGTCGCGACACCACCGAGGGCAAGGTCTTCACCGTCACCGGGCAGGACTGGGACTCGGTCGTGTCCGGCCTCGGCGACGAGCCCGAAGAGCGCATCGTCGTCAACATGGGCCCGCAGCACCCGTCCACGCACGGCGTACTCCGGCTCATTCTCGAGATCGAGGGCGAGACGGTGACCGAGGCCCGCTGCGGCATCGGTTACCTGCACACCGGGATCGAGAAGAACATGGAGTTCCGGTCCTGGACCCAGGGCGTCACGTTCGTCACCCGGATGGACTACCTGTCGCCGTTCTACAACGAGACGGCGTACTGCCTCGCGGTCGAGCGGCTGCTCGGCATCGAGGACCAGATCCCGGAGAAGGCGAACGTGATGCGGGTGCTCCTGATGGAGCTGAACCGCATCTCGAGCCACCTGGTCTGCATCGCCACCGGTGGGATGGAGATCGGCGCGCTGACCGTGATGACGATCGGTTTCCGCGAGCGCGAGATGACGCTGGACCTGTTCGAGCTGATCACCGGTCTGCGGATGAACCACGCGTTCATCCGGCCGGGCGGCGTCGCCCAGGACCTGCCGGCCGGTGCGCTGGACAAGATCCGGGAGTACATCACCTGGATGAACAAGCACCTGCCGGAGTACGCCGAACTCTGCAACGCGAACCCGATCTTCAAGGCCCGCCTGCAGGACGTCGGCTACCTCGACCTGACCGGGTGCATGGCGCTCGGCATCTCCGGCCCGCCGCTGCGCGCGACGGGGTACGGCCTGGACCTGCGCAAGACCCAGCCGTACTGCGGTTACGAGACCTACGACTTCGACGTACCGACCTGGGACACCGCCGACTCGTACGGGCGCTTCCGGGTCCGGCTGCAGGAGATGCACGAGTCGCTGAAGATCGTCGAGCAGTGTGCCGACCGCCTGGCCAAGATGGAGGGCGAGCCGGTGATGGTGGCCGACAAGAAGATCGGCTGGCCGAGCCAGCTGGCCGTCGGCAACGACGGGATGGGCAACTCGCTCGACCACATCAAGCACATCATGGGCGAGTCGATGGAAGCGTTGATCCATCACTTCAAGCTGGTCACCGAGGGCTTCCGGGTACCGGCCGGCCAGGCCTACGTAGCGATCGAGTCGCCGCGCGGCGAGCTCGGCTGCCACCTGGTCTCCGACGGCGGCACCAAGCCGTACCGGGCGCACTTCCGTGACCCGTCCTTCTGCAACCTGCAGGCGATGCCGATCCTGTGTGAGGGTTCACAGGTCGCCGACGTGATCGTCGCCGTCGCCAGCCTTGACCCGGTGATGGGTGGAGTGGACCGCTAAATGGCCGAGAACCACACGACAGCGACGAACAAGACCGTGCCGTACAGCACGGGCGACTCGAAGATCACCGACACGACGATCGCCGAGCTGCGCGAGCTGGCCGGCCGGTACCCGGTCGCCCGCTCGGCCCTGCTGCCGATGCTGCACCTGGTGCAGTCGGTCGAGGGCCGGATCACCCCCGAAGGCATCGAGGCCTGTGCCGACGTGCTCGGGCTGACCGGCGCCGAGGTGTCGGCGGTGGCGACCTTCTACACGATGTACAAGCGCCGCCCGGTCGGCGACTACCACGTCGGGGTCTGCACCAACACGCTCTGCGCGGTGATGGGCGGCGACCTGATCTTCGAGCGGCTCAAGCAGCACCTCGACGTCGGCAACGACGAGACCACCGAGGACGGCAAGATCACCCTCGAGCACCTCGAGTGCAACGCCGCCTGCGACTACGCGCCGGTGATGATGGTGAACTGGGAGTTCTTCGACGACATGACGCCGGAGTCGGCCACCCAGCTGGTCGACGACCTGCGTGAGGGCACCGAGGTGAAGTCGCCGCGCGGTGCGACGATCTGCACCTGGCGCGAGGCCGAGCGCGTGCTGGCCGGCTTCCCCGACGGCCGCGCGGACGAGGGCCCCACCGGTGGCAAGGCCACGCTGGCCGGCCTGCGGCTGGCTCGCGAGCGCAACTGGACCGCGCCGGCCTCGAACCACAGCGGCGGTTCGCCGGAGTTGCGCGACACGGTCTCCCCGGAGGCCGCTTCGGGCCCGCGTCCGGGCGACCAGCCGGGCAAGGAATCAGGCACCGGATCCCCGGCGACTCCCGACTCGCGGAAAGAGGACTGATCACCGTGCTGACCCCGGTACTGTCCGACAACTGGGACCAGATCCGCTCCTGGCAGCTGGCGTCGTACCAGCGCTCCGGCGGTTACGACGCGCTGAAGACCGCGCTGCGGATGCAGCCGGCCGACGTCGTCACCGCGGTGAAGGACTCCGGCCTGCGCGGCCGTGGTGGCGCGGGCTTCCCGACCGGGATGAAGTGGTCCTTCATCCCGCAGGACAACCCGAACCCGAAGTACCTCGTCGTGAACGCGGACGAGTCCGAGCCGGGGACCTGCAAGGACATCCCGCTGATGCTCGCCTCGCCGCACACCCTGGTCGAGGGCGTCATCATCTCCGCCTACGCGATCCGCGCGTCGACGGCCTTCATCTACGTCCGTGGTGAGGTGCTGCACGTCGTACGCCGTTTGCAGCAGGCGGTCGAGGAGGCGAAGGCGGCCGGCTTCATCGGCACCGACATCCTCGGCACCGGCTACGACCTCGACGTGATCGTGCACGCCGGCGCCGGCGCGTACATCTGTGGCGAGGAGACGGCACTGCTCGACTCGCTCGAAGGTCGTCGCGGTCAACCCCGGCTGCGTCCTCCGTTCCCGGCGGTGGCGGGCCTCTACGGCTGCCCCACTGTGATCAACAACGTCGAGTCGATCGCTTCGGTTCCCGCGATCATCAACAACGGCCCGGACTGGTTCGCCTCGATGGGCACCGAGAAGTCCAAGGGCATGACGCTGTACTCGCTGTCCGGCCACGTCACCCGGCCCGGCCAGTACGAGGCGCCGCTCGGCATCACGCTGCGCCAGCTGCTCGACTTGGCCGGCGGGGTCCGCGAGGGCCACACGCTGAAGTTCTGGACGCCGGGTGGTTCGTCCACGCCGCTGCTGACCGGCGAGCACCTCGACGTACCGCTGGATTACGAAGGCGTCGGCGCGGCCGGCTCGATGCTCGGCACCAAGGCGCTGCAGATCTTCGACGACACCACCTGTGTGGTCCGGTCGGTGCTGCGCTGGACCGAGTTCTACAAGCATGAGTCCTGCGGCAAGTGCACGCCGTGCCGCGAGGGCACCTGGTGGCTGGTCCAGATCCTGGAGCGGATGGAGGCCGGCAAGGGCAGCGAGGAGGACCTCGAGACCCTGCTCGACCTCAGCGACAACATCACCGGCCGGTCGTTCTGCGCCCTGGCCGACGGTGCGACCGCGCCGATCACCAGCTCGATCCAGCACTTCAAGGACGAGTACCTCGCGCACTTCACCAACGGTGGCTGCCCGTTCGACCCGATGGCGTCCACCCTCTTCGCGACCGCTGGAGCAAGCGCATGACCATCCAAGCGAACCCGCCGGCCGGGGCCGAGGTCGAGAAGACCGACCTGATCACGGTCACCATCGACGACATCGAGGTGAAGGTCCCGAAGAACACTCTGCTGATCCGGGCGGCGGAGCGGATCGGCATCCAGATCCCGCGGTTCTGCGACCACCCGCTGCTCGACCCGGTCGGCGCCTGCCGGCAGTGTCTGGTCGAGATCACCGATGCCGGTAACGGCCGCGGTATGCCGAAGCCGCAGGCGTCCTGCACGATCACCGTCGCCGACGGGATGGTCGTCCGGACCCAGGTGACCTCGCCGGTCGCGGACAAGGCCCAGCACGGGATCATGGAATTCCTGCTGATCAACCACCCGCTGGACTGCCCGGTCTGCGACAAGGGTGGCGAGTGCCCGCTGCAGAACCAGGCGATGACCAACGGCGCCGGTGAGAGCCGCTTCAACGCGGTCAAGCGGACCTTCCCGAAGCCGATCAACATCTCCGCCGAGGTGCTGCTGGACCGCGAGCGCTGCGTGCTCTGCGCCCGCTGCACCCGGTTCTCCGAGCAGATCGCCGGTGACCCGTTCATCGCGCTGATCGAGCGCGGCGCGCTGCAGCAGGTCGGCATCTACGAGAAGGAGCCGTTCGAGAGCTACTTCTCCGGCAACACGATCCAGATCTGCCCGGTCGGCGCGCTCACCAGCGCGGCGTACCGGTTCCGGTCCCGGCCGTTCGACCTGGTCTCGGTGCCGTCGGTGGCCGAGCACGACGCCTCCGGTTCGGCGATCCGGGTCGACTACCGGCGCGGCAAGGTGATGCGCCGGCTGGCCGGTGACGACCCCGAGGTGAACGAGGAGTGGATCTCCGACCGCGACCGGTTCGCGTTCAACTACGCGTCGACCGGTGACCGGCTGACCCACCCGCTGATCCGCGAGGACGGCGAACTGCGGCCGGCTTCCTGGCCGGAGGCACTCACCTTCGCGGCGTCGAGGCTGACCGCCGCGCGCGGCAACGCCGCAGTACTGACCGGTGGTCGCCTGACGCTGGAGGACTCCTACGCGTACTCGAAGTTCGCGCGGGTCGCTCTCGGTACGAACGACATCGACTTCCGGGCCCGGCCGCACTCCGCCGAGGAGGCCGACTTCCTGGCCGCCGCGGTGGCCGGCACCGGACTCGGTACGACGTTCGCCGACCTCGAGCGGGCCGGTTCGGTGCTGCTGGTCGGGTTCGAGCCGGAAGAGGAAGCGCCGGCCGTGTTCCTGCGGCTGCGCAAGGGTGTCCGCAACACCGGTACCAAGGTCTTCACCGTCGTCTCGCTCGCGTCGCGGGGGATCGAGAAGCTCTCCGGCGTCGTCGTCCAGGCGTCGCCGGGTACCGAGGCCGCCGTACTGGGCGACCTCCGCAACACCGGTGAGGCCGGCGCCGCGGCGCACGCCTCGCTCGGTGCCGACTCGGTCATCATCGTCGGCGAGCGGCTCGCGACCGCGCCCGGTGCGTACTCCGCGGCGCTGCGACTCGCGCTCGACACGGGTGCCCAGCTGGTCTGGATCCCGCGTCGTGCGGGTGACCGGGGTGCGCTCGAGGCCGGTTGCCTCCCGGGTCTGCTGCCGGGCGGCCGCCTGGTCAGCGACGCGGCGGCACGGGTCGACCTGCAGGCCGCTTGGAACGTGGAGAGCCTGCCGAGTACGACGGGCCGGGACACCGGCGAGATCATCGCGGCGGCCGGATCGCTGCAGGCGCTGGTCGTCGCGGGTGTCGAGATCGACGACCTGCCGGACCCGGCGGCGGCACTGGCCGCTCTCGAAGCCGCGCCGTTCGTGGTCAGCTTCGAGGTTCGTACCTCGCAGGTCACCGAGCATGCCGACGTCGTCTTCCCGGTCGTACCGCCGGCCGAGAAGGACGGCACCTTCGTGAACTGGGAGGGCCGCGAGCGGCCGTTCCCGGTCGTGTTGAAGGTGCCGGTCGCGATGCCGGACGTGCGCGCACTGGCCGCGCTGGCCCAGGAGATGAACTCGTCGCTCGGGTTCAGCACCCCGGCCGGGGCGAAGAAGGAGTTCGACGAACTCGGCCGCTGGGACGGCGACCGGGCCGGCGAACCGTCGTACCAGGCCGGTCCGGCGCTCGGCGCGTTCGACTCGACCCGGCTCGCCACCTGGCGGATGCTGATCGACGACAGCCGCAGCAACGACGGCGAGCCGCACCTGGTCGCCACCGCGCGCAAGCCGGTGGCCAAGATCTCGCTGACCACGGCCCACCGGGTCGGGGTCGCCGACGGTGACGAACTCGTGGTCTCGACCGACGCCGGCTCGATCCGGCTGCCGGTCGTCATCACCGCGATGGCCGACAACGTGGTCTGGCTGCCGACCAACTCGGCCGACAGTCACGTCCGCCGGTCGTTGCACGCAGACCATGGCTCGATCGTGACGATCGCCGGAGGGAACGCATGAGTCTCATCCCCCTTGCAGCGCCGGCCGACGCCGGCGTCGGCCACGATCCCTGGTGGGTCGTGGGCATCAAGGTGCTGCTGATCTTCGTCTTCCTGGTCGTGCTGACCCTGTTCAACATCTGGTGGGAACGCCGGGTGGTGGCGCGGATGCAGCACCGGATCGGCCCGAACGTGCACGGCCCGTTCGGTCTGCTCCAGTCGCTGGCCGACGGTATGAAGCTGATGTTCAAGGAAGACCTGATGCCGAAGGGCGTGGACAGGTTCGTCTACGTCGCGGCCCCGGTGATCGTCTCGATCCCGGCCTTCCTGACCTTCGCGGTGATCCCGTTCGGGCCGACGGTGAAGATCCCGTTCACCGACACCTACACCCGGCTGCAGCTCACCGACCTGCCGGTCTCGGTGCTGTACGTGATGGCGATCGCCTCGATCGGCATCTACGGCATCGTGCTCGGCGGCTGGTCGTCCAACTCGACGTACTCGCTGCTCGGTGGTCTGCGCTCCAGCGCCCAGATGATCTCCTACGAGGTCGCGATGGGGCTGGCGCTGGTGACGGTGTTCCTGTTCGCCGGCTCGATGTCCACCTCGGAGATCGTCGCGGCACAGGGATCGCACCAGACGCTGCACCTGTTCGGCGCGGACATCCCGGTGCCGGGCTGGTACGCGTTCCTGCTCTTCCCGTCCTTCGTGATCTACGTGATCTCGATGATCGGTGAGACGAACCGCGCGCCCTTCGACCTGCCGGAGGCCGAAGGCGAGCTGGTGGCGGGCTTCCTGACCGAATACTCGTCGATGAAGTACGCGATGTTCTTCCTGGCCGAGTACATCAACATGGCGACCGTTTCGGCGCTCGCCACGACGCTGTTCCTGGGCGGCTGGCGGGCCCCGTGGCCGATCTCGATCTGGGACGGCGCGAACTCCGGCTACTGGCCGGTGCTGTGGTTCGTCGGCAAGATGATGTGCTTCATCTTCTTCTACATCTGGTTGCGCGGAACGCTGCCGCGACTGCGCTACGACCAGTTCATGAAGCTCGGCTGGAAGGTCCTGATCCCGATCTCGCTGGGCTGGATCCTGCTGGTCGCCACGGTGCGCGCGGTCAGCCGCGAGTCCAGCGGCTCCACCCAGCGCAGCTACCTGCTGGTGGTCGCCGGGGTCATCCTGCTGTTCGCGATCGTCCCGATGTTCCTGCCGCAGAAGAAGACCGAGCAGACCGAGCCGGTCACCGAGGCCGAGTTCGACGCCTTCGCCGGCGGCTTCCCGGTCCCACCACCTCTCGTCGACTCCAAGAGCGAGACAGATATTCGCAGCAAGGAAGGCAGCCGTGGCTAGCGTCAAAGAGTCCCTCTGGGACCCCGTAGCCGGGTTCGGCGTCACCTTCCGGACGATGTTCCGCAAGGTGTTCACCGAGCAGTACCCGTTCGACAAGAAGCCGACCGCGCCGCGGTTCCACGGCAGGCACCAGCTGAACCGCTGGCCCGACGGGCTGGAGAAGTGCATCGGCTGTGAGCTGTGCGCGTGGGCCTGCCCCGCGGACGCCATCTACGTCGAGGGCGCCGACAACACCGAAGGCGGCCGGATGTCGCCCGGCGAGCGGTACGGCCGGGTGTACCAGATCAACTACCTGCGCTGCATCCTCTGCGGACTCTGCATCGAGGCCTGCCCGACCCGGGCGCTGACGATGACGAACGAGTACGAGCTGGCCGACCGCACCCGCGAGTCCCTCATCTACGAGAAGAAGGACCTGCTCGCGCCGCTCCTGCCGGGGATGGAGGAGCCGCCGCACGAGATGCAGCTGGGCAAGTCCCAGACCGACTACTACCTCGGCCTGACCGGTTCGGCCGTCGTACCGCAGAGCGCCTCGGTCCACCCGGAGAGCTCGCTCAAGGGTGGTGCCGACCAGTGATGGTTCCCCTCGTCACCGGCGGCCAGGTCGCCTTCTGGATGCTGGCGCCGATCATGGTGCTGGCCGCGATCGCGATGATCCTGGTCCGCAAGGCGGTGCACTCGGCGTTGCTGCTGGCAACGGTGATGATCTGCCTCGCCGTCCAGTACGCCGCCCAGGACGCACCGTTCCTGTTCGCCGTGCAGATCATCGTCTACACCGGCGCGATCCTGATGCTGTTCCTGTTCGTGCTGATGCTGGTCGGCGTCGACGCCTCGGACTCGCTGGTCGAGACGATCAAGGGCCAGCGGCTGTGGGCCGGCATCGGCTTCCTCGGCATCGCGGTGCTGCTGATCTTCGCCACCGGCAACTCGTACTACGGTGACCCGGTCGGGCTCGGCAACGCCCAGCCCGACGGCAACCCGAAGGGCATCGCGCAACTGCTGTTCGGCAAGTACGTGTTCGCCTTCGAGGTCACCTCGGCGCTGCTGATCACGGCGGCGCTCGGCGCGATGATGCTGGCGCACCGCGAGCGGCTGACCAAGAAGCTGACCCAGCGCGACCACGCCGAGGAGCGGATCCGCAAGTACGCCGAACTCGGCGTCCACCCCGGCCCGCTGCCGACCCCCGGCGTACTGGCCCGGCACAATGCCGTCGACACCCCGGCGCTGCTGCCGGACGGGTCGATCGCACCGACCTCGGTTTCGCGAGTACTGCAGGCGCGTGGCACGGTGTTCCCCGAGACGGAGGAGCGCGAGGAGCTCGAGACGGTCCGCAGGATCGCCGACGGCGACGCGGGCGACGAGGTCCCGGCCGAGCCCACCGGCACGGACCTGACCGGATTCGGCGAAGGAGACAAGCTGTGAAGACAGAGCCGTACATCGTGCTCTCGGCGATGTTGTTCAGTATCGGCGCGCTCGGCGTGCTGGTACGCCGGAACGCGATCGTCGTCTTCATGTGTGTCGAGCTGATGCTGAACGCGACCAACCTCGCGTTCGTCAGCTTCGCCCGCCAGCACGGCAACCTCGACGGCCAGATCGCCGCCTTCTTCGTGATGGTGGTGGCGGCGGCCGAGGTCGTGATCGGGCTGGCGATCATCATGGCCATCTTCCGCACCCGTCGCTCGGCCTCGGTCGACGACGCCAACCTGCTCAAGTACTGAGGTAATCACCGATGAGTCATGAGCTGACGTGGCTGCTGGTCGCGATTCCGGCGGTCTCCGCGGCGATCCTGCTGATTGGTGGCAAGGCCACCAACGGCTGGGGTCACCTGCTGGGGACCGCGGCGTCGCTGGCGTCCTTCGTCTGCGGGGTCCTGCTGTTCTTCCAGATGCAGGGCAAGTCCGGCGAGGAGCGGTCCGAGACGGTCCGGCTGTTCGAGTGGTTCTCCGTCGGCAGCATCAAGGTGGATGTGACGCTGCTGGTCGACCAGCTGTCCATCCTCTTCGTGCTGCTGATCACCGGTGTCGGATCGCTGATCCACATCTACTCGATCGGCTACATGTCGCACGACCCGCGGCGGCGCCGCTTCTTCGGGTACCTGAACCTGTTCATCGCCTCGATGCTGCTGCTGGTGCTGGCCGCGGACTACCTGCTGGTCTTCGTCGGCTGGGAAGGCGTCGGCCTGGCGTCGTACCTGCTGATCGGGTTCTGGCAGCACAAGCACTCGGCCGCGACCGCCGCGAAGAAGGCGTTCGTTGTGAACCGCGTCGGTGACATCGGCCTGTCGCTCGCGGTGATGAGCATGTGGGCGCTGTTCGGCTCCTCGGCCTTCGCCAGCGTCAACGCCGGCGCCCAGGGGATGTCGAAGACGTGGGCGACGCTGCTCGGCCTGATGCTGCTGCTGGCGGCCTGCGGTAAGTCCGCGCAGGTGCCACTGCAGTCCTGGCTGCTCGACGCGATGGAGGGCCCGACCCCGGTCTCGGCCCTGATCCACGCGGCGACCATGGTCACCGCGGGCGTGTACCTGGTGGTCCGCTCGCACGCGATCTACGCGGTCACCGAGTCGGCCTCCACCGCGGTGGTGATCGTCGGTACGGTCACCGCGCTCGCCGGTGCGATCATCGGTTGCGCCAAGGACGACATCAAGAAGGCGCTGGCCGGTTCGACGATGAGCCAGATCGGCTACATGATGCTCGCCGCCGGCCTCGGCCCGGTCGGGTACGTGTTCGCGATCTTCCACCTGCTCACGCACGGCTTCTTCAAGGCCAACATGTTCCTCGGTGCCGGCTCGGTGATGCACGGCATGAACGACGACGTGAACATGCGCCACTACGGCGGCCTGGCGAAGTACATGAAGGTCACCTTCGTCACCTTCGCCTTCGGCTACCTGGCGATCCTCGGTATCCCGCCGTTCGCCGGCTTCTTCAGCAAGGACAAGATCATCGAGGCCGCGTTCGCGGACAACATCGTGATCGGTCTGTGCGCGCTGCTCGGCGCCGGCATCACCGCGTTCTACATGACGCGGGTGATGCTGATGACGTTCTTCGGCGAGAAGCGCTGGGAGAAGGACGTGCACCCGCACGAGTCGCCGGCCGTGATGACGGTCCCGCTGATGATCCTGGCGGCCCTGTCGCTCGGTGGCGGTGCGCTGTACTTCGCGGGTCACTGGATCGTCGACTGGCTGGAGCCGGTCGTCGGCCACGAGGAGGACCACGCTCCGGTCAGCGCGCTGGTGATGACGCTGATCACCCTCGCGGTCGTTGCCGTCGGCATCGTCATCGCGGTGCTGCTGTACCGCCGCGACATCCCGCGCGAGGCGCCTGTCCGGGTCTCGCCGGTCACCACCTTCGCCCGCCGTGACCTCTTCGGCGACGCGCTGAACGAGGCAGTCCTGATGCGCCCGGGTCAGTACCTCACCCGGACGCTGGTCTGGCTCGACAACCGGGGCGTGGACGGCCTGGTCAACGGCCTGGCCGCGCTCTTCGGTGGACTGTCCGGCCGGCTGCGCCGGTTCCAGACGGGCTTCGTCCGTTCCTACGCACTCAGCATGGTCTTCGGCGCCGCATTCGTGGTCGTCGCCCTCCTCGCGGTGAGGTTGTCGTGAACATCGGTTGGCTGACCCTGACACTGCTCCTGCCGTTCGTGGGAGCCCTGGCCACGATGGCCGTGCCGAAGTCGAAGGCCCTGCTGGCCAAGCAGGTCGCGCTCGGCTTCGCACTGGCGACGCTGGTGCTGACGATCGTGATCGCGATCGG
The DNA here is from genome assembly GCF_003261635.1 of Kribbella monticola. Classification (GTDB taxonomy): domain Bacteria; phylum Actinomycetota; class Actinomycetes; order Propionibacteriales; family Kribbellaceae; genus Kribbella; species Kribbella monticola. The sequence goes on from NZ_QFXK01000091.1 coordinate 33,688, forward strand.
CTACCACCGCAACGGCCCGGCCGACTACGCCGAGGACGTCACCTGGATCAAGGCGTTCGGCGCGCACTACGCGCTCGGCCTGGACGGCGTCGGGATCGTGCTGGTGGTGCTCACCGCGCTGCTCACCCCGATCGTGCTGCTCGCCTCCTGGAACGACGCGAAGACCGGTCGCTGGAGCGAGAAGTCCTTCTTCGCCTGGGTGCTCGGCCTGGAGATGCTGTCGATCGGCGTGTTCGCCGCCACCGACGTGTTCCTGTTCTACGTGCTGTTCGAGGCCACGCTGATCCCGATGTACTTCCTGATCGGTGGCTTCGGCGGCGCCCAGCGCTCGTACGCCGCGGTGAAGTTCCTGCTCTACTCGCTGCTCGGCGGGCTGCTGATGCTGGCCTCCGTGGTCGGCCTGTACGTCGTCTCGGCCAAGCACGGCGACCCGTCGTACCTGCTGGCCGACCTGGTCAAGGTGGACATGAGCCAGAACACCGAGCGCTGGCTGTTCCTCGGCTTCTTCTTCGCCTTCGCGGTGAAGGCGCCGATGGTGCCCTTCCACACCTGGCTGCCGGACGCCGCCGCCGAGGCGACGCCGGGTACGTCGGTGCTGCTGGTCGGCATCCTGGACAAGATCGGCACCTTCGGGATGATCCGGTTCTGCCTGGGCCTGTTCCCGGAAGCCTCGAAGTGGGCCACCCCGGTGGTCCTGGTGCTCGCCCTGATCAGCGTGCTGTACGGCGCGTTGGTGGCGATCGGGCAGACCGACATCAAGCGGCTGATCGCGTACACCTCGATCTCGCACTTCGGCTTCATCGTGATGGGCATCTTCGCGCTCACCTCGCAGGGCCTGACCGGATCGACGCTGTACATGTTCAACCACGGTCTCTCCACCGCGGCCCTGTTCCTGGTGGCCGGCTACCTGATCTCGCGGCGCGGATCGGCCCGGATCGCCGACTACGGCGGTGTCGAGAAGGTGGCTCCGGTGCTGGCCGGTACGTTCCTGTTCGCCGGGCTGTCCAGCCTGGCGCTGCCGGGGCTGTCGCCGTTCATCTCCGAGTTCATGGTGCTGGCCGGAACGTTCAGCAAGCACAAGGTGATCGCGGTGATCGCGGTCCTCGGCATCGTGCTGGCCGCGCTCTACATCCTGATCATGTACCAACGCCTGATGACCGGTCCGGTCCGGGACGGCATCGAGAAGCTCAAGGACCTGAACTACCGCGAGGTGTTCGCGATCGCGCCGCTGGTGGTGCTGATCATCGGCTTCGGCGTCTACCCCAAGCCGGTGGTCGACATCATCAAGCCGGCGGTCGAGTCGACGATGCAGCAGATGGGCGTCACCGACAAGGCCCCGCAGGTTCCCGTGACGGAGGGACAGAAGTGAGTGCAGTACTCATGCCGCTGGTAGCGCAGGCGTTGCCGCTGGCGGACTTCGTCAAGCCGAAGATCGAGTACAACGAGTTGGCTCCGCTGCTCGTCGTGTTCGGTGCGGCGTGTGTCGGCGTCGTCGCGGAGGCGTTCCTGCCGCGGGCCTACCGACACCTGGTCCAGGTCGCGCTCGCGATCGTCGCGCTGCTCGCGGCCGGCGTACTGACCGGGATCCTGATGCACGACAAGAAGTCCCTGGTCGCCGCGCAGGGTGCCATTTCGGTGGACGGCCCGGCGCTGTTCACCTGGATCATCCTGCTCGCGCTGACGCTGATCAGCGTGCTGCTGTTCGCCGAGCGCTCGATCGACGGTGGCCTGTCCGCCTTCGCCGGCCAGGCTGCCGCAGTACCGGGTAGTGAGGCCGAGCGGGAGGGCACCGCTGCCAAGGTCGAGCACAGCGAGATCTTCCCGCTGACGCTGTTCGCGGTCGGCGGCATGATGCTGTTCGCCTCGGCGAACGACCTGCTGGTGCTGTTCGTCGCGCTCGAGGTCTTCTCGCTGCCGCTCTACCTGCTCTGCGGGCTGGCGCGCCGTCGCCGGCTGATCTCGCAGGAAGCCGCGATGAAGTACTTCCTGCTCGGCGCCTTCGCCTCGGCCTTCCTGCTCTACGGCATCGCCCTGCTCTACGGGTACGCCGGAACGATGTCGCTGCCCGGTATCGCCGACGCGCTGGCCACCAAGACCGGCGGCGACGCGATCCTGCTCGCCGGTACCGGCCTGATCGGGGTCGGACTGCTGTTCAAGGTCGGCGCGGTCCCGTTCCACTCGTGGACGCCGGACGTCTACCAGGGCGCCCCGACGCCGATCACCGGCTTCATGGCGGCCTGCACCAAGATCGCCGCGTTCATCGGGCTGATGCGGGTCTTCTACGTCGCACTCGGTGGAACCCGCTGGGACTGGGCGCCGATGATGTGGGTCGTCGCGATCCTCACCATGGTGGTCGGCTCGATCGTCGCGATCACCCAGACCGACGTGAAGCGGATGCTCGCCTACTCCTCGATCGCGCACGCGGGCTTCCTGCTGACCGCTTTCGTCGGCCTGGCGCAGAGCGGCTCGGGCGTGACGAGTGGGATCACCTCCACGCAGGCGGTGCTGTTCTACCTGGTCTGCTACGGCTTCCCGACCATCGGCGCCTTCGCGCTGGTGACCCTGGTCCGCGACGCGGGCGGCGAGGCGACTCACCTGTCGCGCTGGGCCGGCCTGGGCAAGAAGTCGCCGCTGCTGGCGGGCATCTTCGCCTTCTTCCTGCTGGGCTTCGCGGGTATCCCGCTGACCGCAGGGTTCACCGGCAAGTGGGCCGTGTTCACCGCAGCCTGGACCGGTGGCGCTTGGCCGCTGGTCGTCGTCGCGGTGCTCTGCAGCCTGGTCGCGGCGTTCTTCTACGTCCGCGTGATCGTGCTGATGTTCTTCTCGGACCTGCCGGCCGACAGCCCCGACGTGGCGCTGCCCGGCTGGCAGACCACCACCGCTGTCGCTTTGGGGCTCGCGGCAACCGTCGTACTGGGCCTGGTGCCCGGGCCGGTGCTCGACCTGGCTTCGCGCGCGGGTGAGTTCATCCGGTGAGCACATCGCCTGCTGAGAGCCTGGGGTTCGAGTTCGTCGACGCGGCGCTCGAATCCCGGGTTCGTGCTGGGCTGGAGGCCGTCGAGCGCGCGCTCCGCGACTCCTCCCAGTCCGAGGCTGCCTTCGTGACGGAGGCAGCCCAGCACGTGATGGCCGCGGGCGGCAAGCGGTTCCGCCCGTTGCTGGTGCTGCTGGCCGCTGAGTTCGGTCCGTCGCCGGCTTCCTCGGAGGTCGTGGACTCGGCTGTTGTCGTCGAGCTCACGCACGTGGCGACCCTGTACCACGACGACGTGATGGACGAGGCTGCGCTGCGCCGGGGCGCGTCCACCGCGAACGCGCGCTGGGACAACTCGGTCGCGATTCTCACGGGGGACTGGCTGTTTGCCCGGGCCTCCGACCTGGTCGCTTCGCTCGGGCCGGAAGCGGTCCGCATCCAGGCGCGAACCTTCGGCCGGCTGGTCGAGGGGCAGATTCGCGAGACCCTTGGAGTGACCGAGGGTCAGGACCCGCTCGCGCACTACCTGTCGGTGGTCGCGGACAAGACCGGCTCGCTGATCGCTACTTCGGCGCTCTTCGGTGCTCGGTTCGCAGGTGCTTCTGAGGAGATCCAGGAGACGCTGCGCGCTTTCGGTGAAGAGATCGGCGCGGCTTTCCAGCTCGCCGACGACATCCTCGACGTCACCTCGGAATCGGGCCAGTCCGGCAAAACTCCGGGCACGGACCTGCGCGAAGGCGTACCCACGCTGCCGGTCCTCATCTTCCGCGCCCAGGCCGACCCCACGGACCCGGCCGACGCCCGGCTGCTCGAGCTGCTCGACTCGGACCTCACCGACGACGCCCGACTCGCCGAGACCCTCGCCGTACTGCGTGAGCACCCGTCGCTCCGCCAGGCCGAAGACGACGTACGCCGCCGAGCCGACGATGCCCGCAAACTCCTCGAGGACCTCCCCGTAGGCCCGGCCCGCGCGGCACTCGAGTCCCTCTGCGACATGGTCGTCACCCGCTCGGTCTGAAGCTCGTACGCCGACGCTGTCTCCCCTACCGCCAGTCCTGAGCAGCGAATCGAATGCCGGTGACCCGGTTCGCCTCGTCGCGGTTGAGGGTCAGCGCCGTGGCCGCGCCCGGAATCGCTTGAGCGGGGTCGGTGGCGGCCAGGTCTCGTAGCACCGGCCAGCGGCGGGTGTGGGTGGTCATGCTTGCTTGTCGGACGACGCGGGAGCGGGCCTGCTGGCCGAGTCGGGCGACGTCCCCTGGGACGTCGAGCATGATCAGGTGGAGTGGACGGTTGGCGCGCTGGGCGGCTCGGCCGATCAGATGCCTTGCCAGCGGGCGGGTTGCGCAGTCGTGGATGACGAGCGCACCGTCGGAGCGGATGGCTCGTAGTACGCGCAGGTAGTGGGTCAGGTGCAGAAGTGGGCGCCAGACGGCGTACGGGATGGGGCGGAGTAGTGGCATCCAGCGATCCCGGAGGTGTTCGGAGTCGAGGACACGTACGGTGCCTGGATCGCGGAAAAGCCTTCTGAGCAAGGTGCTTTTGCCGGCGCCGGGGATGCCGGCGACGACGACGATCGAGTTTTCGGGGTAGTGGAGTTCGGTGGTGCCCAGGTCTTGGCGGGCACTCGGTGGCATGAGCAGAACAGTCACGGGAGCCTCCCATCGGCCTTTCCCCGAACAACGGGAGGGGTGATGGGAGGCGTTCCGTGATCAGGGCTCAGAGCGCTAAGAACTCGATGAGAATCGGCTGAGGACTAGCGGCCGGTCCAGGCAGGGCTGTTGACGTAGTGGTTGTCGTAGAGGTCGCTGGTCGCGGCGAGTTCGGCCGGGTCGGTCTCGCCGCGGTACACGCCTTCGAGTAGGCGGTAGTAGTCGAAGCGCGGCTTGGCGTGCGTGAGAACGAAGAGCACCTCGGCGTCCGTAGTACCGGCTGCTTCGAAGGCGTGTGCGGTGTTCGGCGGTACTACGAGGAAGTCGCCTTGCCCCAGTGTGATCAGGTCATCGCCGGTGAGAACGCGGAGACTGCCGTTGAGAACGAAGAACATTTCGGAGGCCTCCTTGTGCAGGTGCGGGGGAGCTCCTTCCTTGCCCGGCTTGAAGATCGAGCGGTGGCTGGTGAGGTGGCCGCTCGTGGCCGGGGTGTCGGCGAGCAGGGTGACGCCGCTGGCTTCGAGTACCTCGGCGTCGGTCGAGCGGACGAGAACGGTCATGGCTTTCTCCTCTTGTTGTGGATGGCAAATATCCAGAATTACCGCATGGTGAGATCGGCGGGAATGCCCGTCGGGCTCAGGACTTGAGGTTGGCGAACCAGTGGCGGGTGTTGTCGGCGCTGTCGGGGTAGGCCGACTCGACCTGGGCGACGATGTCGGCGACGGTCTGGCTCGCCAGTTCGCGCCGGTAGGTGAGCTCGGCCTTGCGCATGGCCTGCGAGACCAGGCAGGTCTTGCGGTAATCGGCCTTCGGGTTGGCGCCCGGGCCGGCGTGCAGGATCTCGGTGCATCTGAAAGCGTCGTCGGCGCCGTCGATCGCGATTACGACGTCGAGCAAGCTGATCTTGTCGGGCCGCCGAGCCAGCTGGAAGCCGCCCTTGGGTCCCGAGGTAGAGCTGAGGATGCCGGCTTTCGCGAGGGCCTGAAGCTGCTTGTTGAGGTAGGCGGCCGGTAAGTCGTAGAACGCAGCGAGCCGCTTCGCGGTCACCGCCTCGCCCGGAACGAAGCACAGATTCACACAACTGTGCAGCGCCCACTCCACGCCCTCGTTCATCTTCATAACCTGGACATTACACATCCAGAATCAGAACCGCAACTCCGATTGACTGACACGATGTTCTCTCAGCTGAGACGCTGTATTAGTACAGCTGTCAGACCGCTGTGGCGGTTACTTGTTCCGGGGCTGGGCGGCGGCGGGCTGCTAGGCCGCTGGTGGTGAAGATGGCCAGCGCCAGCCAGACGAGGGCGAAGCCGGCCCAGCGCATGGGGGACATCGCTTCGTGGAAGACGAGGACGCCGACGATGAACTGCATGATCGGGGCGATGTAGTTGAGCAGGCCCAGTGTGGTCATCGAGACCCGGGTTGCCGCGGAGCCGAAGAGGAGTAGCGGTACGGCGGTCACCGGGCCGGCCAGTACGGCGATCGCCAGGTACCCCGGTCCGTGATGGGTGACCGTGCTGTTGCCCTGGATCGCCAGCACGATCAGGGTGATCACGGCCAGCGGGGCGACGGTCGCGGACTCGATCGCCATTCCCTCGATCGCGCCGGCGTCAGCCTGCTTCTTGGTCAGCCCGTAGAAGCCGAACGAGAAGGTCAGCACGATCGCGACCCACGGCGGCCGGCCGTTCTCGATGGTCAGCCCGACCACTGCGATGAACGCGACCCCGAGCGCCACCCACTGTCCGACCCGGAGGCGTTCGTGCAGGATGACGACGCCGAGCAGCACGGTGAACAGCGGCGTGATGAAGTAGCCGAGCGACGTCTCGACCACGCGGCCGTGGTTGACGCCCCAGATGTAGGCGCCCCAGTTGACCGAGATCAGCACTGCCGCCACCATCAACGCCCAGCGACTGCGTGGATTCCGCAGCAGTTCCCGCACCCGGCCGTACCGGCGCGTGGCAACCACCAGAACCGCGATCGTGAGCACGGCCCAGACGATCCGATGGGCCAGCACCTCCACCGCACCGGACCGGTCGAACAGTTTCCAGTACAGCGGGAACAGGCCCCACATCAGATAGCTGAGGACCCCGTAGACAAGGCCTTTTCGCTGTTCGGGCACGACCGCGAGTCTAGACCCGCGGTCATTGGTGTCCAAGGAGTTTGCTCATGACGTGAGATGGGCTGGCGTGATGAGGTTGGATAGAGGGGTGAACACGAGGAGGCTCGCGTGGCTGTGAGGACCGGTTTGGTCTCGGTGACGTTCCGGCAGTTGGCGGTCGAAGAGGTCGTCGAGGTGGCCGACCAGGCCGGGCTGGCGGCGATCGAGTGGGGTGGCGACGTGCACGTCCCGCTCGGCGACCTGCCGGCCGCCCGGAAGGCGCGGGCGCTCTGCGAGGACCGTGGCCTGGCGATCGCGGCGTACGGGTCGTACCTGCGGGCAGGCAGTGTCGACCGCGAGGAGATCCGTACTGCGGTCACCACCGCGGTCGAGCTCGGCGCGCCGCGGATCCGCGTCTGGGCCGGCACGGTCGGTACGGCGGAGGCCGGCGTGGGCGACCGGATGGCGGTGACCCGGGGGCTGGCGGAACTCGCCGACGTGGCCGCCGGATCCGGGATCGAGATCGCGATGGAGTTCCACCGCAACACGCTCACCGACGAGGTGGACTCGACCATCACCTTGCTGCTGGACGTCGGCGCGCCCAACCTCACGACGTACTGGCAGCCCCCGGTGGATCTCGACGACGCCGAGTGCCTGCAGCAACTCGAGGCGCTGATGCCCTGGTTGAGCACGGTGCACGTCTTCTCCTGGTGGCCGTCGAACAACCGGCTCCCGCTGGCGGCCCGCGAGTCGCTGTGGCGTCCCGTCCTCGACCGGCTCGCCGCCGAGCCGCGCGAGATCAACGCGCTGCTCGAGTTCGTCGCCGACGACTCGGTCAGCCAGCTCACCACCGACGCCGCGGATCTGCACTCCTGGGTCTGAGGCCGGGCCGCGGGCGATAGCATGGCGGGTCCCCGCAGTGGGTTCACCGGCAATGTGCAGGAGACATGGCTCAGTACGCGTTACTCATTCTTCCGTCGACCAATCGGGTGTACGCCGAGTCGTCCACCGAGCTGACGATGGCGGAGCTGGCCCTGTTCGGCCGGACCGCGCTCGAGACGCCGGTCGACGACATCGCTCGTACGACGATCGGCGGCGTCCCGTACGTCACCTTCGAGGCCGACGACCTGACCGAGGCCGACGCGGCCAAGCTGGCCAACCTGTCGTCGATCTACGCGCTGTTCCGCTTCGACGGGAAGCTGCTGGAGCCCGTCCACCTGCAGTCGCTCGATCGGCTCGACAGCGACCTGATCACCATCCCGAAGTACCAGGGCAAGACCAACGAGCTGTTCACCAAGCTGCTGCTGAACGTCACGCTGCTCTCGTCGGACTTCGCCGGTGACCTGCTGGAGCGCAAGTTCTCGGTGATCGACCCGCTGTGCGGACGCGGTACGACGATGAACCAGGCGCTGATGTACGGGTTCGACGCGGCCGGGGTCGATGTCGATCGCAAGGACTTCGAGGCGTACGGGACCTTCGTGCAGACGTGGCTCAAGCGCAAGCGGCTCAAGCACGAGGCCGAGGTGATCCGGGTCCGGCGCGACGGCCGGGTCGCGGCGCACCGATTGCAGGTGTCGTTCGGGCTCACCAAGGAGGACTGGAAGGCGGGCGACAAGCTGAACCTCAGCTACGTCAACGCCGACACCACCAAGGCCCTGGACTTCTACAAGCCTGGCACCTTCGACCTGGTGGTGACCGACGCGCCGTACGGCGTGCAGCACGGCAGCCGTACTGCGGAGAGCGGGTTGCACCGCAGCCCGATCGACCTGCTGAAAGCTGCTGCTCCGGTCTGGGCGAGGCTGTTGCGCCGAGGCGGCGCACTCGGCATCGCCTGGAACACCAACGTCGCCAAGCGCGACGCGGCGATCGAGATCCTGGCCGGCGCCGGACTCGAGCCGCTCGACGACCCGCCGTACCAGGACTTCGTCCACCGCGTGGACCAGGCCATCGTCCGCGACATCCTGATCGCCCGCCGACCTTCTTAGCCCGGGCTGCTCTGCTCAGTCGGCGGGTAGGTAGAGGCCGATCATCAAGGTGCCCCGGGTGGGAGTGCTGCCGACCGGGCGGGCCTCGACCTGGCCGGCGGCTTGGGCTTCGACCGCGACCGACTTCAGGCCGGCCAGCGGTCCGTCGCCGGGGCCGACGGTGAAGGTCTGGCCTCCTGAGACCCCGGCGATCTCGAAGGTGTGCAGTTCGGGGACGTCGAGCGTTCCGAAGACCACGACGAACGGCTTGAACGCCGGCGTCTGGAGGCTCACGCCCGGCTGGGCCTGCGACTTGGCGAACTCCGTGGTCATGCTGTCGGCCCAGCGATAGAGGTGTCCCTGGTGCTCGATGAGCGCAGGAAAGGACACGTCCGGCTTGGTGAAGATCGGCCGGTCGTCCGAGCGGCTGTAGATGCCGAAGCCGACCTGCTGATCGGGTGAGACCGACGGTATGCCGTTCAGGTCGACGATCTCGGCGCTGATGTTCGCAGGTCGCGTCGGATCTGCGAACAGCTTCTTCGCGGTCAGCCGGGCGGTCACGATCGACCCGGGGTCCGTGGCCGGGTAGGAACTGCAGTCCTCGGTCGTGATCACCCGGCCGTCGATGCGCAGGACAACCTTCCGGCCATCTTCGCCTCGAGCGATCGGGCGGTCGCAGAACACCCTGATGTCGACCTGCCGATCGCCTGGAACCCAGCGCAGAGTGGCCGCTCCTTGGCCGACCTTGCCGACCGTCGCGGCCTGCAGGGCATCACCGGCGACCTCGGCGCGGTACCGGATCCCGTTCTGGACGTGGTCCTTGCCCGAGGTCTTGGGCGCCTGGCTCGGCAGGCCGTCCGACGGCTCGGTCGGTCGCATCGACGGACTCGAGGCCGGGGGCGCATCGGTGACGACTCGAAGGCCGTTGCCTAGAGCAACTAACGCGATGACGGCGACGACTGCCGAACCAGCGGCGGTGGCTATGGCGCGGCGACGACGGAGCTGGGCCCTGCGCCGTCGTACGGCGAGCAGCGGGACCGGTTGGGTCGGGTCGATCTCTGTGGCCTGGTCGTGCAGGTGATCCCGCAGGTCGTTGAGGCTCATGACTGCTCCCTGGCGGCGTCGAGGAGGGCGGGGTCGATCCGGAGTTTGGCCAGCGCGCGACTGGTCTGGCTCTTCACCGTGCCGACCGAACAGCCGAGGATCCGGGCGGCCTCAGCCTCCGTCAGGTCCTCGTAGAACCGGAGCACGATGACGGCGCGCATCTTTCGCGGCAGCCGGCGGAGGGCCTCACCGAGGTCGGTGCGGTCGTCGGCGCCGAGGTGATTGGTGGTGGGGGTGTGGGGTAGGTCGGCGGTCGGGTACTCGCTGTTCCAGCGGCGGCGCCACCAGGACGTGTAGGTGTTCACCAGCGTTCGGTGCACGTACGGCGCCGGGTCGTCGATCCGCCGCCAGACGGGCCAGCATTTCGCCAGCACCGTCTGCAGCAGATCCTCGGCGAGGGCGCGGTCCTGGGTCAGCAAGTAGGCCGTCCGCAGCAACGCGGCATAGCGAGCCACGACGAAGTCCTCGAACTCCACGCCCTCGCTCATCTCTTCCACCACGATCTCCACACCGCCTACCAGCGGTCAAACCCCCGAAAAGGTTGCATCACTCCGATGGCAAACAGACAGCGAGTGCTCACGTCGGCGTGCCGGCCGGTGCGGGGAGTTCGTTGGTCGGTGAGGTGTAGATGCCGAGTGCGAGCTGTGCGTTCTGGTCGCCTTCGCGGTGGCTCAGTTCGTCGACGACGGCCAGTCTGACCCGGGCGGGTTTGCCGATCGGCGTGTCGGCCCAGAGCGCGTCGGTCGGGATCAGCCGCCGGACCGCCTCGCCGGAGGCGTTGGTGTCGCTGGTGCATTCGAGCTCGGCGACGAGTCGGGTGTTGATCCAGATCCGGATCCCTTTCGGGCTCGAGGTGGTCGAGCGGCAGGCGCTGCGCAGTACGACGTTCTTCGTCGTGGGCGTCCAGGTGAAGGTCAGCGGGCCTTCGCCGGGGCTGCCGATCCAGGCCTTCTCCAACCGGTCGTCGCCGACCGTACCGGGGAAGGTGATGCCGTCCTTGGCGTAGTCGGCGGGTGGCGGGTCGGCCGGTTCCGGTGTGGTCGAGGTCAGGGCGGGCGTCAGCAGCCCGGCCGTCAGGAGGGCGACGACGGCGGTGCCGCCGAGGGCAGCGGCAAGGCGGCGTTGTTTGGTCCGCCGGATCTTGCGCCGCGTGCCGGCCACCAGGTCGGTGGGGTGTTCGTCCGCCGATGTGGCGCGGGAGTCGAGTTCGGCGCGGAGATCGGTGAGGTTCATCGGCTGACCTCCTGGTCGGCAGGGGTGCCCGCGAGCAGGGCCGGGTCGAGACGGAGTTTGGCGAAGGCCTTGCTGGTCTGGCTCTTGACCGTGCCGGCGGAGCAGCCGAGGACGCGGGCCGTCTCGGCTTCGGTGAGGTCTTCGTAGAACCGCAGTACGACGACCGCGCGCTGCCGGCGGGGGAGCCGCTGGAGGGCCCGCCAGATGTCGGTGGGCTCCTCGGCGCCGGTCTCGTGGGCCTGCTCGGGCAGTTCGTCGGTGGGCTGCTCGCCGTTCCAGCGGCGCCGCCACCAGGTGGCGTACGTGTTCACCATGATCTTGCGGACGTACGGCTCGGGATCGCCGCCCTCGATCCTGCTCCAGGCGAACCAGGCCTTCGCGAGGGCCGTCTGGACGAGATCCTCGGCCAGCGCGTGGTCCTGGGTGAGCAGGTAGGCGGTTCGCAGCAGGGTGCGCGATCGGGCCACCACGAAGGCGTCGAAGCTCTCCGCTGCGGTCACCTGATGCCCCGTCCCCCGTGCACGCAGGGTAAGCGCGCTGTCGTCGATGGTCACATCATGGCTGACCATCCGGTGCAGGGAATTGGTTGTCCATTCGGCGAAAAGTTTCCGGTGGGCTCTGGTCAAGCGGCAGATAATGACGCGATGCTGACCGGTGACCACGCGTTCCGCCCCTCGCGTCCCCGGAGGTTGACCATGCAGCTCAGCAGCAGACGACTCCCCAGGATCCTCGCCGTACTGGCCCTGTTCGCGGCGATGCTCGCGACGAGCATCACCACCTCGATCGTCACGGCGACCAAGGCCCACGCCGACGGTTGCTACACCTGGAACCGCACGTTGAGCGAAGGCGCCAGCGGCGAAGACGTCCGGCAGTTGCAGATCCGGGTCGCCGGCTATCCGGCGTACGGCGGTCATATCGCTACCGACGGCGCTTTCGGGCCGGCGACCAAGGCGGCGGTGCAGCGGTTCCAGTCCGCCTATGGGCTCGGCGCGGACGGCATCGCCGGCCCGGCGACGTTCAGCAAGATCTACGCGTTGCAGGACGACGACTGCACGCCGATCCACTTCACCTACGCCGAGCTTGACGACGGTTGCGGCGGCAGCGGGTACGACGGTGGGCCGCTGTCCGAGGCGGCGACCAAGGCCAACGCACTCCAGACCATGTGGCAGTTGGAGGCGCTCCGGCACGCGCTCGGCGATGTGGCGATCAACGTCAGCAGCGGCTTCCGGAGTATCCCGTGCAACAACTCGGTCGGTGGCGCGAGCAACAGCCAGCACCTGTACGGCCGGTCCGCCGACCTGACCGGATCGCCTTCCCTGTGCACGTTGGCGAAACAAGCGCGCTACCACGGTTTCGGCGGCATCTTCGGCCCCGGCTACCCCGATCACAACGACCACACCCACGTGGACATTCGCACCACGAACTCCTGGTCCGCGCCCAACTGCGGCATCTGAGCAAAGCGCCGGTACTGCAGGGCGCCGGTACTGCGGAGGCGCCGGTGCCCTGTACTACGGGGTGCCGGCGCTCCGGATCAGCTGGGTGAGGGTGATCCCGGCGGCGCGATCCAGATGCTCCGCCGTCAGCCCCGCGGCTCGTGCACCGAGGACGTCGAGTTCGAAGTTGTCGCCGATCATCAACGTCTCGGCCGGTTCCACCCCGAGCGCGTCGCAGGTCAGCCGATACGCCTCGACGGCGGGCTTGCTGTACCCGAGGCCTTGTGACGTACAGACCACGTCGACCAGGTCCGCCAGCCCGATGTGCTCGAGCTTGGCGTTCTGCTGCGGCGTACTGCCGTTGGTGAGTACGCCGATCCGCCATCCGTTGCTTCGGGCAACTTCCATCGCCGGGCGTGCGTCGTCGAAGGCGGCCCAGTTCCGGCGGTACCAGGCGAGGTAGCCGTCGAAGGTGACGTCCAGGTCGTCGTCCGTGCCGGGCACCGCCTGCTCGATCAACGGCAGGAACTCGCGCAGCCGGGCCCGGCGCTGTCCTTGATGGGAGTACGTGCCCGCCAGCCAGGCGTCGAAGGTGCGGCGCTCGATGTCGAACCACTGTGCGAGCAGCTCGGCGGTCGGAGTACGGCCGAGTTCCGCCACCCAGGCGTTGACCGCGTTGGTGGCCGACGTGGTGTGGTCGAACAGCGTGTCGTCGAGGTCGAAGAGGACGGCCTTCATGCGGCTCGCACCGAGTCGCGGTTCAGCTCGCGGTGGTTGGCGTACCCCGACAGGGCCAGCGTCAGATCGAGCTCCGCCAGCAGACAACGCAGTACGTGTTCGACTCCTGCCTGCCCGGCGAGCGCCAGCCCGTACAGGAAGGGCCGTCCGAGGAGGATCGCCTTTGCGCCAAGGGCAAGCGCCTTCGCGGCGTCGGAGCCGGTCCGCACACCGGAGTCGAAGAGCACGGTGATCTGCTCGCCGACCGAGTCCGCGATCGCGGGCAGCGCGTCGAGTGCGGCGATCGCCCCGTCGACCTGGCGGCCGCCGTGGTTCGACACCACGATGCCGTCGACGCCGTGCTCGGCCGCGAGCTTGGCGTCGTCGACCGAGGTGATGCCCTTGAGCACGATCGGGCCGTCCCAGTTGTCGCGGAGGAAGGACAGTTCGTCCCAGCCCAGCCCGACGTTGGGGAACATCTGCGCCCAGTGCATGACCGCAGCGGTCGGGTCTTCGGCGATCGGCTTGGCCAGCTTCGCCTGGAACGCGGGATCGCTGAAGTAGTTCGCCAGTCCCTCGCCCTTGAGGAACGGCAGGAAGCCGCGATCCAGGTCAGCGGGCCGCCAGCCGATCGTGCCGGTGTCGAGGGTGAGCAGCAGAACGGAGTACCCACTGGTCTTCGCCCGCTGCAGGAAGCTGAGGCAGACGTCCTTGTCGGTCGGCCAGTACAGCTGGTACCACTTGCTGGCCGCGTCGATCTGCTCGAACGAGTGGCTGGCCTGCGTCGAGTGCGTGTAGGTCAGCCCGAGTGCACTGGCTGCTCTTGCTGTTGCCAGTTCGCCGTCGGGATGCGCGAGCGTCTGTACGCCGATGGGCGCGATCACCACCGGCGCGGGCATCTTGGTGCCGAGGATCGTGCAGGACAGGTCCCGCTCGGTGCTGCCGCGAAGCATCCGTGGGATCAGCCGCCACCGGTCGAAGGCGGCCAGATTGGCGCGGGTCGTCGAACCGCTGCCCGCGCTCGGGACGATGTAGCCCATCGCCTCGGCCGAGAGGTTCGCCGCCGCCTGGGACTCCAGCCGGGACAGGTCGGTGGTGATCTCCGGCCTGGTGTTCTGGAACATCCCCTGCACGTAGATGCTCAACTGGTGATCGCCGTAGTTGGCCATGCCGGGATGTTTTCACGGATCCCCGCCGGCCCCAATCCTCGAGGGGGATCAGTAGAAGAGGTGGCGGGGCGAACGCGCGGTGATCCTGGTCGTCCGCACGCTGACCTGCCGGTGATCGGCGCCCTGGTCGTCCGCCGGGTCCGAAGCCGGATCCGTGCTGTCGGAGGACGCGGCGGCGAGCGCGGCCTCGCCGGTGAGCTGCAGGGCGATCAGGGTGAGCGCCGTCATGGTCAGGACGGTGGCCGCCAGGGGACGGGGTTGCTCCATCGGTGCGTCCTCTCCTCGAGTGGTGCGATCAGCCTCGGTCAGGGCGCTCTCGGGGCGCTCTCGTCGTGATCCCTGCGTCGGGCAGACTGGAGCGGTAGAGGCCGACAGGAGGATCGTGGAGTTCAGGGTCCTGGGGCCGGTCGAGGCCGTCGAGGAAGGCCGGCAGGTCGTGATCCCGGCCGTGCGGGTGCGGACATTGCTCGCGGTGCTGCTGGCGCGGGCCGGCCGGGTCGTCTCGGTGCCCGAGATCGTCGACGGCGTGTGGGGCGAGTCCCTGCCGGCGAATCCGAAGCCGGCGGTGCAGAACTACATCGGCCGACTGCGCGACTTCATCGGCGCCGACCTGGTGCGGACGCGGACGAACGGCTACCTGATCACCGTCGAACCGGCTGACCTCGTGGCCTTCCGCAGCCTGGTGGCCGCGGCAGGCGAAGCCACCGACCCGAAGGCTGCGGCCGACCTGTTGGCGCAGGCGCTCGGCTGCTGGCGTGGTGAGCCGTTCGCCGATGTGGACTCGGAATCCCTGCGTCGCCACGAGGTGCCGCGCCTGATCGAGGAGCGGCTCGCCGCCGTCGAGCAGCACCATGACGCCCTGCTGGCGCTGGGGCAGCATGCCGCGCTGGTTGCCCCGCTGACCGCACTCACCCAAGAGCACCCGGTCCGTGAGCGCTTCCACGGCCAGCTGATGACCGCACTGTACCGGTCCGACCGGCAGGCAGACGCGCTCGCTGTGTACGACGACCTCGCGGCGGCGCTGGCCGACGAGCTCGGGATCGAGCCTGGTCCTGAACTCCGCCGGATCAGGCAAGCGGTGCTGACCGGTGAACTCGACCGCAACCCGTCCAGCAGCGGTGCTGCCGAGCGTGGCCGGTCCGCGGATGGCTGGAGCACGGTCGCGCAGTTGCCACTGAAGACCGCGGGTTTCGTCGGCCGCGGCGTACTCATCGACGAGGCGATGGGCGCTGTCGCCGATGGCCGGCGACTGCTCGTCGTGACCGGGGCGCCGGGCGTCGGCAAGACCAGCCTCGGGGTACGGATCGCTTACCTGCTGGCCGAATCGTTCCCGGATGGTCAGTGGTTCGTCCGGTTGCGGGACACCACCGCGGAGGACGTCCTGGGCGCGCTGCTGCGGCAGTCCGGCGTACCGGCTCCAGCGATTCCCGACGGGCTCGACGCCCGGTCGGCCGCGTTGCGTTCGCGACTGGCGGACCGGCGCGTGCTGCTGGTGCTCGACGACGCGGCCGACGCCGATCACGTCCGGGCGTTGCTGCCGGGCTCCGGCGAGAGCGTGGTCCTGGTGACCAGTCGGTCCAGTCTGCACGGCTTGTCCCTCGACGGCGCCTACCTGATTCCGCTGGAGGTCCTGCCGCCCGACGAGGCCGGTGGACTGCTGGTCCAGTTCCTCGGTCCCGACCTGGTGCGGGCCGAGCCCGTTGCCGCCTCTGAGCTGATCGAGCTGTGCGGATCGCTGCCCTTGGCGTTGCGGATCGCGGCGGCGAACCTGGCGAACCGTCGCGGCGCACCGATCTCGGCGTACGTCGCGGAGCTGCGCAAGGGGAACCGGCTGAGCAAGCTGGCGATCAGCGGCGACCCACGCAACGCAGTACGAGCCGCCTTCGATCTCTCGTACGCCGGGTTGCGTCCTGCCGAGCAGCGATTGTTCCGGCTGCTCGGGCTGGTGCCGGGAGCCGATTTCACGCTGCCCGCAGCTACTGCGCTGGCCGGGGATGATTCGGAGGATGCGCTGGAGGCCTTGGTCACGGCGAATCTCGTTCAGCGGGTATCGCTCGAGAGGTATATCTTCCACGACCTGGTGCGGCTCTATGCGGCGGAACAGGCTGCGGACGAACCAGCTGACGCAGTACAGGGGTTGTTCGACTGGTACCTCAGTACTGCGGATGCAGCGGTGCAGTTCGGGCTGCGGCACGGAGTACAGCTGCCGCGGCCCGCGCTGCAGCACCAGCCGTTCGCTGATGGAGTCGAGGGCAAGGCCTGGATCACCAGCGAACTGGAGAACCTGGTTGCGGTCGCTCGCGTTTCTCCGGCGCACAGTTGGCAACTGGCCGACGTACTGCGGCAGTACTTCGTCGACGACCTGCGGATCGGGCCGTGGCGGGCTGTCACCGAGGCGGGGCTGACCGCTGCAAGGCAGACAGGGAATGTCGCAGCCCAAGGGGTGCTGCTGCAGAGCCTCGGGATCTTGTCGCACACCGTCGGTGAGGTGGAGACGGCGCTGGAGCAGTGGTACGAAGCGCTGGACTGTTATCGACGATCGCGGCTTCCCGACGCGGAGCCGTCGCTGCTGTCGAACCTGGGCGTCGCCCACATGATCCGGGACGAACTGGACCGGGCCGTCGCCGTGTTGACCGAGGCCCAGCAGGCGACGACGAACCAGGTGCTGTCGGCAACGATTCTGATCAACCTCTCCTACGCGCACTGTCTCGCCGGCGATCTGTCTGCCGCGGTCGACGCGGCAACCGCCTGTCTGGAGATCGCGGTAGCCAACGAGCGGCAGATGTTGTCGGCCCGGGCGAACCGCGGCACAGCCCTTCACCTGTTGGGCGATCACCAAGCGGCGCAAGACGATCTGCGGCAGGCGCTGCCGGTGGCGAACCGGCAGACCGCCGTCGGCGTGCGGGCCGAACTGGCGCACTCGCTCGCGGCGACGGGGGAGCTCGACGAGGCGCTCGCGATGGCGGAGGAGGCGCTCGAACTCGCCGGCGACAATCCGTGGGGTAAGGCCGAGGCGTTGATCGCCCGCGGCGTCGTACGGAGTACTGCGGCAGGCGCCGCGTCGGCGGTCGCGTCCGGCTCAGCGGCCGGCGCCCGGCCCGGCTCAGCCGTCGACGATCTGGTCGAGGCACGACGGCTGGCGGAGCTGCACGGCTTCCCGCGGTTCCTGGCGGTGGTCGACCGCCTGCTCGCCGACCGCGGACATGACATCCGTCAGGCCTGAATCAGGACGCACGGCATCCGCGCGCTGACGGCCCTTCGCCGAAGGTGGAGGCAGTCCACGAGAGTGAAGGAGTCTCAGATGAAGCGGCGCTTCTGGCCGGCAGTGGGGTTGTTCTTCCTGGCGCCGTTGGTGGCGGAGTACCTGCTCGGGAACCTGCCGATCACCGCCCTGTTCGCACTGGTCGGCCTGGCCGGCTTGTACGGCGGTGGCGCGGTGCTGATCCGCGAGTTCGTCCGGCGGCGGGGTTGGGGCTACCCGAGCATCCTGGTGCTCGCGCTCGCGTACGGCGTACTGGAGGAGGGGGTGACCACGCAGTCGCTGTTCAATCCGAACTACGCGGATCTGCGACTGCTCGACCCAGGCCACATCGGCTTCCTCGGCATGGGTGCGCCCTGGACGCTGATGGTGCTGACCTTGCACACGGTGTGGAGCATCACGGTTCCGATCGTGCTGGTGGAAGCCGTCTCCAAGCGGCCGCGCGAGCCCTGGCTCGGCAAGGCCGGCCTCACCGTCATGAGCGTGCTGTTCGTCCTCGGCGTGGTCGCGACAACGGCGATCCAGTTGAAGAACGACTCGTTCGTGGCGTCGCCTGCGCAGTTCGCCGGTGCCGCGCTGGTGTTCTTCGCGCTGATCGGCCTGGCCGCGAGGCTCGGATCCAATGTGTCGCGCCGCGGGCCCGGAGGGGTGCCCGCGGTGTGGCTCGTCGGGCTGAGCTCCTTGGCCGTCACGTCGGCGTTCATGCTGGTCAGTGATCTGGACCTGCCGGGCTGGCCGACCGCGGCGATCTATGTCGTCGGCTGGGTGGTTGCGAGTCTCATCGTCTTGTCCTGGTCGCGGCGTGAAGCGTGGACCCGGCAGCATGTGCTCGCCCTGGCGAGCGGAGCGCTGCTCACCTATGCCTGGCACGCGTTTCCCGAGTCGCCGGTGTTCGACGCCTCGAAGACGGTCGACCTGATCGGGAACGCGGTGTTCGCAGCGCTGGCCCTGATCCTGCTCTGGTTCGCCTGGCGCCGGGTGGCAGTGGTCACACCCGCGGCCGGTACGACGGCTGGTACTCCGGCCGTGGATGAGACAATCAGGCGTGACGAGTTCAGTGACTCCTGACAGCCGGCTGGCTGCGCGGCATGTCGGACCGGCCCTGCTGGCCCTGGCGATCGGTGGTTTCGCGATCGGGACCACCGAGTTCGTCACGATGGGCCTGCTGCCGCAGATCGCCGACGGGGTGCACATCTCCATCCCGACCGCCGGACACGTCATCTCGGCGTACGCGATCGGGGTCGTCGTCGGTGCGCCGCTGATCGCCGCCCTGGGCGCACGGACCGGCCGCAAACGCCTGCTGCTCGGCCTGATGGCGGTATTTGTCCTAGGCAACGTTCTCTCGGCCGTTGCCGGCAGCTACGAAATGCTGATGGCTGCCCGGTTCCTGACCGGCCTGCCACACGGTGCGTTCTTCGGGATCGGGGCCGTCGTCGGCGCGTCCATGGTGCCGGCCAACCGGCGGGCCTGGGCGGTCTCGATGATCATGGTCGGCCTGCCGGTGGCGAACATCATCGGTGTCCCGCTGACCACGCTGCTCGGTCAACGGGTCGGCTGGCAGATCCCGTTCCTCGCCGTCGGCGTACTCGGTCTGCTCACGTTGGTCGCGGTCTGGTTCTGGGTCACGCCGCAACCGGTCGGCAACGACGTCAACGTCCGCAGTGAGCTGAGCGCCTTGGCCAAACCGCAGGTCTGGATGGCCCTGCTGGTCGGCATGGTCGGCTTCGGCGGCATGTTCGCGACGTACTCGTTCATCACACCGACGATGACGGACCTGGCCGGCTTCAGCGAGGCCGCGGTGACGATCGTGCTGGCCGTGTACGGCGTCGGCATGACCGGCGGCACCCTGGTCGGCGGCCGACTCGCCGACCGAGCGCTGATGCCCAGCCTGTACGGCGGGTTGGTCGCCGTCACCGTCGTTCTCGGGACCTTCGGGTGGCTCGCGCAGTCCAAGGCCGGCGCCTTGGTCGGGGTGTTCGCGATGGGCTTCAGCGCGAGCATTTTGATTCCGGCGCTGCAGACCCGGTTGATGGACGTCGCGCACGAAGGCCAGTCGCTGGCGGCGTCGCTGAACCACTCGACGCTGAACGTCGCGAACGCTCTCGGCGCCTGGCTCGGCAGCGTCGTACTGGCCGCCGGCTACGGCTACGAATGGCCGAGCCGGGTCGGCGCGGTGCTGGCCGTCGCTGGTCTTGTGCTCGCACTGGTGTCGGGCCAGATGGACCGGCGGACGGCTGAGTCACCTGTGGTCGCGCCGTGACGCCGTAGCTGATCAGGTTTGCGCAGCCCGTTCCGGGCGTGGAGGTACGCGGCTGCGGCGGTATGGCGCGGCAGGGTGGGGTCGAGCTCGGCCAGCGCGGCCAGGCCCGCCCGTGGGCCTTCGGCCTCGCCGACTGCGACAGCGCGGTTGAGGCGGGCTACCGGATTGTCGGTGAGCCGCAGCAGTTCGTCGTACCACTCGACGATCTGTACCCAGTCGGTCTCATCGGCGGTGGGTGCGTCGGCGTGCAGCGCGGCGATGGCGGCCTGGGCCTGGAACTCGCCCAGCCGGTCGCGGGCGAGAGCCGTCTGGAGTACGTCGACGCCCGCCGCGATCAGGCGGGTATCCCATCGGCTGCGGTCCTGTTCGGCGAGCGGCACGAGGCTGCCGTCGGCGCGGATGCGTGCAGGGCGTCGAGCATGGTGGAGCAGCATGAGCGCCAGGAGACCGGCAACCTCCTCATGGTCGACCTTGGCCGCCAGTTGGCGGGTGAGTCGGATCGCCTCGGCCGCGAGGTCGACGTCGCCGGAGTAGCCCTCGTTGAACACCAGGTAGAGCACGCGCAGCACCGTTGCGACGTCACCGGGCTGGTCGAATCGGACACCGGACAGGGTCCGCTTGGCCCGGAGGATCCGCTGGGACATGGTCGCTTCGGGGACGAGATAAGCCCGCGCGATCTGACGTGTGGTCAGTCCGCCGACCGCGCGCAGCGTCAGCGCGACCGACGATGCCGGGGTCAAGGCGGGGTGCGCGCACAGGAAGTACAGCTGAAGCGTGTCGTCCGCAGTCTCGGCCGGTCCGGGCCGGGGCTCGCCGCCGACCCGCAGCTCGCGCCGCCGCCGGGCGGTGTCGGACCGTTCGGCGTCCAGGAACCTGCGCCAGGCAACGGTGATCAACCAGCCCATGGGGTTGTGGGGCGGCCCGTCCCGCCACACGCCCACGGCCTCGGCCAAGGCGTCCTGGACGGCGTCCTCGGCCGCCGCGAAGCCGACCCCGCGGCGGACCAGGACTCCGATCACCGTGGGTACGAAGTCCCGCAGCGACGTCTCGTTCACCTGGCGATCAGATCCTTGGTCTCGACGAACGGCCCGTCGGTCATCGGTGGCCGCCGCCGGCCGCCGTACCGCAGGTCGCGCGTGAACTGCACCTGCGCGTCGATCTCGTCCAGCGTCCACCGGTCCATCGGAGGAAGGGCGACGGCGCGGGCCGGGCCACCCCGGTAGTGCTTGAGCTTCAGGTACTTGGCCATCACCTTCTCCTCACGGTCAGCGGATCCCGGCGTCGGCCACCAGACTCGCTCCGGGGACGGCCCGACCGGCAGATGACGATGTGGACAGTTGGAGATGACAGATGTCATCGGTCGGTGTGGATTCGCGCATCTGTCGCTGTGCGAGCCAGGTCGGGCAGGCTGGCACGGGAGGAGGGCAGATGGCGATCGTGCTGGAGCTCCGCCGGCCGAGGAACGCAGTACGGCCTGCCGGCGGCATAACGTATGGAGCTGTGACTCCGTACCGGGCAGAGGGCCGAGTGGCGTACCCGGACCGGCTGGTCCGGTTCATCGCCCTCGCCCCGCTGCTCGCCTCGACCCTGATCGCTGTCGTCCAGCTGTCGAACCTCACCGGGAGTCCGACCCGGATTCTGATCGACGTCGCGCTCAGCCTCTGTCTGATGGCGCCGCATCTGCAGCATCTCTGGGCCCTCGCCCACGCGGAGCGTCCGCGGGCGGGAGGTTGGACCCTCGCCGTGGTGCTCGTGGCCTACCTGGCAGGCCTGCCGCTGGCCGGTATCGCCTGGCCCTTGATGGGCGTGCAGGTGCTGGTCTCGCTGGCCATCGTGCTCCCGCGGTCCTGGTCGGTGGCGGCCGGAGGCGGGCTGGTGATCGGGATCCTGATCGTCACCCAGGTGTTCTACCCGGGCACGAATCCGCTCTGGATCACCGTGGTCATCCTCGACCGGTCCGGAGCCTGCTTGGTGCTGGCCTGGTTCTCCGCGGCTCTGCGCCAGCTGCTGGCAGCCCGTGCGGATCTGGCCACTCAGGCCGTACTGCGGGAGCGCCTCCGGATCGATGCCGAACTGGCCGAGACCGTCGGCACAGCTCTTCGCGCCATCGAAGCCCGTGGTGTCGTCGCCGGCCGGCTGGTCGACGCGGAGTCGACGGCTGCGGCGCAGGTACTCGGCGCATTGGTCGACGGCTCGCGTCGGACCCTGGCCGAAACCCGGCGGATGATTCGGGCGTATCAGCGCGGCTCGCTGGGTGCCGAGCTGGACACGGCGGTCGCCCTGCTCAACGCTGCCGGCATCACCACCCACCTCGTACTGCCCGGCGGCGAAGTGACCGAGTCGGCCGATGGCGAGTTCGCCAAGGCCCTTCGCGCCACGGTCGATCGCCTGCTGCACGACGGATCTGTTCGAAGCTGCCGGCTCACGGTGGTCCGCTCGGGGTCCGGCCTCCGGCTGCTGTCGGCCGTCGACGGCTCGACCGAGGCGGGTCTGGCATGACACCGGACGCACTGCAGTGGATCGCGCGGCGAGCCCCTTGGGCGATGCTCGGCCTGCACCTGACCATCATCGTCCTGCCGCTGGTTCTGGTGACCACCGGCGGGATGGCCCATCACAGCATCCAGCAGATCGCGTTCGCAGTACCGGCACTGACCGCAGTTGCCGTCCTGCATCTGCGCCATGTCCGGGCTGCTGCTCGGGGCTCCCGGCCCAGCGGATGGCCTTGGTCGCTCGCCGGTCTCGCTCTGCTGGCCTATCTGCCGCTGAACTGGATCGGGATCGACTGGAGCTCCACCGGCATCCTGCTGGCTTCGTCGGCGATGCTTCTGCTCCCGGGGCACTGGCGGTTCTCGGTCGGTTTCGCGGTTCCCTTCGTCATCAACACCGGGTGGAACGCCATCGTGGCCCTCGACCTCCTCGGGACTGCGCGAGGCGGTGCGACCGGCACCAACAACAGCCGGGTGGTCCTCGGGATCTACTGGGTCGGCATCCAGCTCGTCTTCATATTCGCCCTGTACGGCGTGGTCAGGCTGGTCGTGCTGGTGAACGAGCTGTACGAGACGCAGTCCGAGCTGGCTCAGCTGGCGGTCGACCGGGAACGGGTCCGGGTGTCGCGGGACCTGCACGATCTGCTCGGACAGAGCTTGTCGGCGATCTCGCTGAAGGGTGATCTGGCGATCCGGTTGTTACCGATCGATGCGGCCGGCGCGCAGACCGAGATCGCCGGCCTGACCGAGGTGGCCCGCACCGCGCTGCGCGACGTACGGGCTATCACCCGCGACGAGCATCAGGTGACGCTGCGGGACGAGATCACGGCGGCTGCCGCGTTGCTTGCCGCTGCCGGGGTGGATGCGCGGATCGACGACGGCGGCTACGAGTTGCCGGAGCCGGCCGAACGCGTGCTGGCCTGGGCTGTGCGAGAAGGCACCACGAACCTGCTGCGGCACAGCGACGCGTCGTACTGCGTGATCAAGCTGACCCTCGTCGACGGGCAGGTCCGGCTCGAGATGACGAATGACGGCGTACGGTCGGCGGTGAGTGTGGACGGCAGCGGGATCGCCGGGCTGCACGAGCGGGCGGCGGCGCTGGGTGGACGAGCGCATACGCAGACGGCCGGGAACACGTTCCGGTTGTCCGTCAGCCTGGAGGTCAGATGATCAGGGTCCTCATCGCCGAGGACATGCACATGATCCGCGGCGCGCTGGTGGCCCTGCTGTCCTTGGAGGAGGACATGGAGGTCGTGGCGGAGCTGGATCGCGGCGACGAGATCGTCGCCGCGGCGTTGCGGACGCGGCCCGATGTGGCGGTGCTGGACATCGACCTGCCGGGCGTCGACGGACTGACCGCGGCCGGTGAACTGCACGAGAAGTTGCCGTCAGCAAGGATCTTGGTACTCACCGGGTTGAGCCAGCCGGGCGTACTGCTGCGGGCACTGCAGGCCCACGTTCGCGGGTTCATCGTGAAGGACGCGCCGGCCGAGACGCTGGCCGACGGCGTACGACGGGTTCACGCGGGGGAGCGGGTCATCGACCCGGATCTGATCGCGGCCGCCCTCGAAACCGGCACCAGCCCGCTCACCGCCCGAGAGGCCGACGTACTGCGAGCCGCCGAGTCGGGGCTGCCGACAGATCAGATCGCGAGCCGGTTGTCGCTGTCGTCCGCGACGGTGCGCAACTACCTGTCCAACGCCATCACCAAGGTGGGTGCGCACAACCGGCTCGACGCGATCAGGATCGCGCGCAACGCCGGCTGGCTCTAGCCCTGCCCCTCCCGACCCGACCGATCTCCGCCCTCGCCTTCCTTCACCCGGCCTGCCTGCCTCCGGCTCCGATTTCAGGGGTGCTCCGGAGGCCGAGCCTTTGGTGAGTTGGTTGAATCAGGATATGGCGACCATGGTGTTGAGCGGGGCCGATGTGGTGCGGCGGCGTGGACTGCGGCAGATGCGGTTGGTGGCACTGTCGTTGCTGGTGCTCGCCGCCGTCATCTACGTCTTCACCCTGCATCACGACGGCGCGTGGGGCTACGTGAACTCGGCGGCCGAGGCGGCGATGGTCGGTGCGCTGGCCGACTGGTTCGCCGTCACCGCGCTGTTCCGGCACCCGCTCGGGCTGCCGATCCCGCACACCGCGATCGTGCCGACCCGCAAGGACAGCCTGGCGGAGAGCCTCGAGCAGTTCGTCACCGAGAACTTCCTGTCCGAGGCCGTCGTCGCCGAGAAGATGCGCACCGCCGAAGTCGGCCGCCGGGTCGGCGAATGGCTTGCCGCGGGCAACCATGCCGAACGGATCGTCGAGGAAGGCGCCCGCACGATCGGCGCCGCCCTGCCGAAGCTCGGCGATGCCGACGTCACGGCGTTCGTCGAGGGTTCACTGCTGCCACGCTTCGCGAACGAGCCGCTGAGCCCGATCGCCGGCCACTTCCTCAAGTCGGTTGTCGACGACGGCGCTCACCACGCCCTGTTCGAGCTCTTGATGGTCGAGGCGTACGACTGGTTGCTGGAGAACCGCGACACGCTTGCCGACGTCGTCGGGCCGCGCGCACCTCGCTGGTCGCCACGCTGGGTGGACGCGCTGGTGATCGACCGGATCCATCGCGAGGCACTCGGCTGGCTGGCCGGCGTACGGGACGACCCGCACCATCCCGCCCGCAAGGCCGTCGACCGGCTCCTCGACCAACTTGCCGACGACCTCCAGCACGATCCCGAGATGATGGAACGCTTCGAGGCGTTCAAGCGCCGGATGCTCACCCACCCCGACATGGGCACCAGTCTGACCGCCGTCTGGGACGCGGCCCGTACCGCGTTGATCGACGCGATCGCCGACCCCGACGGCCCACTCCGCAAACGCGGCGCCCAACTCATCAAGGACCTCGGCCACCGCCTCCAGACCGACGACACCCTCCGCACCCGCGTCGACGCCCGCGCCTCCGAGGCCGTCACCTACATCATCCGCACCTACGGCACCGAGATCGTCTCGGTCATCTCCGACACCATCGAACGCTGGGACGGCCGAGAAGCCGCCGACCGAATCGAACTCCACGTAGGCCGAGACCTCCAATTCATCCGAATCAACGGCACCGTAGTAGGCGCCCTAGTAGGCCTCCTGATCCACACCCTCACCCAACTGCTCTGAGTAATGGCTTCGTGACCTTCAGTGCGTCCCGATTGCAGTGATCGCCGCAGAACGATAAACTGAATCACCATGAGGGGGAGTGATTCAGATGATCCACGAGGACATGCAGTCTCACCGGATAACTGAAGCGCGCGAGGCAGCCAGACTGTCGCAGCGTCAGCTCGCGTCTCGATCCGGGATCGCCCAGGCGACGCTTTCGCGGATCGAGCAGGGTGTTCGACCCGCCAAGATGAACGAGATCGTCATTCTCGCAGAGGTGCTCGGCTGCACGATCGCCGAGTTGACCGGTCTCTCGGGAGTGCAGCAACGACTCGAGTGCGTCGCTCGTGCGACCGACAACTCGAGCATGAAGACCATGTACGGCGAACTGAGCCACTACATGGAACTGGACGCCTATCTTGAGGACCAAGGGATCTCACCGCAGATATGAACGCAGAGGACCAGGGACGGTCCCGAGCAGAAGCGTTCCGTAAGGAGCACAGACTCGGGCACGTCCCGTTGCCCGATCTGGTCAGCCTGATCGAGCTGACCCAGGACATCGACGTCGCGGTTCTCGCTGCGGAACCGGACGAGCACGGCATGACCGTGCGTGACCCGATCCGCGACGTGGTGATGGTGGCGGTCGCCACGACGTGCAATCCGGTACGCCAGCGGAGCACGCTGGCCCACGAGTTGGGGCATGTGCTCTTCGCAGACTTCGCTGCTGCGAAAGCCGGTGGTTGGTCCGACCGGAAGCCCGAAGAGATTCGTGCGGACGCGTTCGCACGGCACCTGCTCGTCCCCATCCCAGGCATCGAGGCGGTGCTGGCCGAACGCACGTCGAACAAGGCCATCGGCGACAGCAAGCGCGGTACGAAACAGATTTCGTTGCCGGAGTTGTCCATGATCGTGCAGCGATTCAAGGCATCGCCGAGCTTGGTGGCGATCCAGCTGTACAACGGCGGCTGGATCGGCGCGACCCAGAAGAAGGACTGGATGACGCTGTCGACTCCGACGCTGGCATCGCGCTTCGGATGGTCCGACCTCTACCACGGCTGGCAACAGGAGTCAGAGACCCGGCGAGCGCCGCAGCGCCTACTGTCCAGGGCAATCCAGGGCTATGTGGCGAACGTGGTCTCGCTCGCGGCGGTTGCACGGCTTCGCGACCTGCCCGTCGAACAGGTGCAGGCAGAATTCGAACTGGCCGGAATCGTCCCCGACCCGATCGAACCGATCGGCGCGCTGGCCGGTACTGCGGACATGCGTCGCCCGGACACAGACTTCAGTGACCTCGACGCGCTGGACGGGGTACCCGCGGATCCCTGGGTCTCAGGGCGGGATCGGAAAGCACCTCAGGGATGACTGACCCCGTCATCGTCGACGCCGGACCAGCTCTGAACTTCTTCTCGATCAACGCCGAACGCCTTCTCATCGACGCCATCGGCAAGATCGCCGTACCGGAAACCGTTGCCGGTGAGATCAAGGGCAAGGCGAGGCAAGATCCCCGATTCCGGGTCGCCGCAGACGTCTGGGCGAAGCTGGAACGCACTGCTTGGCTCGAGGTTCTGTCGGACGATGCGACGCCGGAGCTGGCGGCTGCCGTCCAGCGGATCTCCAAGGTTCCGATGGCAGAACGGGTGACCAGGGCCAAGGATCTCGGAGAGATCATGGTGCTCGGTCACGCTGCGGTCCGGGCGGAGGGCGGGACCGATGTCGTGGTGCTGATCGACGATGGCCGCGGCGCGGAGCTTGCCGCCCTCGAGAGTGCCCGCCTTCTTCGCTTGCAGAGGCTCGGCCGACCAGTCGGATCTTTGAGCCTGATGAACACACACGCTGTGCTGGAGCGCGCCGCCGGGCGGAGGTACCTGCCGGATCAAAGGACCATGCGCCAGATCTACGATCGGCTGCGCCGATGCGACGACGGGCTGGTCGATATCAAACAGACGGATCTGCTGTCCAAACGCATCTGGGCTTCATCCTGACGCCACGGTCAGCCTGACGCCACCACACCATTGAGCCGCGACGGGGAGCGGCGGCTCAGGGTGGGTGGGGGCGGCGACGAAGGACGTGCGTGGGGTTAGTTGACGGTCCAGGTGTCGGTGCCGGTTAGGAGGGATTGGAGGTCGCCGGGGCCTTGGGTTTCTTTGGAGGTGGTGACTTGTTGGCGGACCAGGTCGTCGTAGGCGGGGCGGTCTACGGAGCGGAAGACGCCGATGGGGGCTTGGTGCAGGACGCCGGCGTCGGTGAGGCGGGAGAGGGCGAAGGCGTACGCCGGGTCGTCGGCGTGGGCGTCGTGGATGACCAGGTCGGCCTCGCCGCCGGGCAGCGAGGCGACTTCGCGGACCGCGAGGGAGGCGAAGCCGTCGCGGACGACGCCGAGGCGGCCGTCGGTGCCGAAGCGGATGGGTTCGCCGTGCACGAGCGGGATGATCGCGTCGTCGCGGGTCTCGGGGTTCTTGAAGGCGTCGAAGGCGTTGTCGTTGAAGATCGGGCAGTTCTGGTAGATCTCGACGATCGCCGTACCGCGGTGGGCCGCGGCCTGGCGTAGTACGTCGGTCAGGTGTTTGCGGTCCGAGTCGATGGTGCGCGCCACGAAGGTCGCCTCCGCGCCGAGCGCCAGCGAGACCGGGTTGAACGGGTTGTCCACCGAGCCCATCGGCGTCGACTTCGTCACCTTGCCCGGCTCCGAGGTCGGCGAGTACTGCCCCTTGGTCAACCCGTAGATCCGGTTGTTGAACAGCAGGATCTTCAGGTTCACGTTGCGGCGCAGCGTGTGGATCAGGTGGTTGCCGCCGATCGACAGCGCGTCGCCGTCACCGGTGACGACCCAGACGCTCAGGTCCGGCCGCGCCACCGCGAGCCCGGTCGCGATCGCCGGCGCGCGGCCGTGGATCGAGTGCATGCCGTACGTCGACAGGTAGTACGGGAACCGTGAGGAGCAGCCGATCCCGGAGACCATCGCGACGTTCTCGCGCTTGATCCCCAGCTCGGGCAGAAACCCTTGAAAAGCAGCCAGTACTGCGTAGTCGCCGCATCCCGGGCACCACCGGACCTCCTGGTCCGACACGTACTCCTTGCGGTTCTGCGGCTCGTCGGCGGTGGGGACGCCCCGCAGACCGGGCAGACCCAGATCGATCGAGGTCATCGTGCTCCCTCCGGGTTCAGGTGGCCGGTCGAGGTGTGGCCGTTCGAAGACTGGCCGTTCGAAGACTGGCCGTTCGAGGTGTGGCCGTTGTGCGCGATCGGGTCGTGCAGGGCCTCGCCGTGGGTGACAGCGGCCGCGTCGGCGCCCAGGTGCCGGGCGTCGTCGTCGATCCCCTCGGTCTCCTCGACCAGGTTGCCGATCACCTCGGCGAGCTCGGCCGCGCCGAGCGGCATACCCCGCACCTGCGCGTAGGACACGACATCGACCAGGTACTTCGCCCGCAACAGCATCGCGAGCTGCCCGAGGTTCATCTCCGGCACGAGCACCTTGTCGTAGGAGCGCAGGATGTCGCCCAGGTTCGGCGGGAACGGGTTCAGGTGCCGCAGGTGTGCCTGCGCGATCTTCCCGCCCACCTTGCGAACACGGCGGCAGGCAGCACCGATCGGCCCGTACGTCGAACCCCAGCCGAGCACCAGCACCTTCGCCGTACCGTCGGGGTCGTCCACCTCCAGCGGCGGGACGGTGATGCCGTCGACCTTGGCCTGCCGGGTGCGGACCATCAGATCGTGGTTCGCCGGGTCGTAGGAGATGTTGCCGGTCTTGTCCTCCTTCTCCAGACCACCGATGCGGTGATCGAGCCCCGCCGTACCGGGAACGGCCCAGGCGCGGGCCAGGGTCTCCGGATCGCGCAGGTAGGGAAGGTAGACCGGCTCGCCCTTGTCGTTGGTCGCGTTGGGTGCCGTCGTGAAGTTGGGATCGATCGTCGGCAGGTCCTCGATCACCGGGATCTGCCAGGGTTCGGAGCCGTTCGCCAGGTACCCGTCGGACAGCACGATCACCGGGGTGCGGTAGGTGACCGCGATCCGGGTGGCCTCGACCGCGATCGCGAAGCAGTCCGCGGGGGACTGGGCCGCGACCACCGGCAGCGGGGCCTCGCCGTTGCGGCCGAACATCACCTGCAGCAGGTCGGCCTGCTCGGTCTTGGTCGGCATACCGGTCGACGGGCCGGCCCGCTGGATGTCGCAGACGACCAGCGGCAGTTCGAGCATCACGCCGAGACCGATCGTCTCGGACTTCAGGCTGATCCCCGGACCGGACGACGTGGTGACACCGAGGGCGCCGCCGAACGAAGCGCCCAGGGCGGCGCCGACACCGGCGATCTCGTCCTCGGCCTGGATCGTCGTCACGTCGAACCTCTTCAGCTTCGACAGCTCGTGCAGTACGTCGGATGCCGGGGTGATCGGGTACGCGCCGAGCACCAGCGGCATACCGGCTCGCTGAGCGCCCGCCACCAGGCCGTACGCCAGCGCGAGGTTGCCGGAGATGTTGCGGTACTGACCGGTCGCCATCCGCGCGGGCTTCACCTCGTAGCGGACCGAGAACTCCTCGGCCGTCTCGCCGAAGTTGTAGCCGGCCCGGAAGGCGGCGATGTTCGCGTCCCGGATGTCGGGCTTGCCGGCGAACTTCGTCTCGAGGAAGGAGATCGTCGACTCGACCGGCCGCTGGAACAACCAGGACACCAGGCCGAGCGCGTACATGTTCTTGGCCCGGGACGCGTCCTTGCGGGTCAGCCCGAACTCCTTGACCGACTCCACCGTCATCCCGGTGAGATTCAGCGGTACGACGTGGTACGCGTCGAGCTCGCCCGTCTCCAGCGGGTTCTCGTCGTACCCGATCCGCTTCAGGTTGCGCGCCGTGAAGTCCGCCGTGTCGATGATCAGGGTGGATCCGCGCGGTACGTCGCGCAGGTTCGCCTTGAGCGCGGCGGGGTTCATCGCGATCAGCACATCGGGTGCATCACCCGGCGTGAGGATGTCGTGGTCGGCGAAGTGCAACTGGAACGACGACACTCCCGGCAGAGTCCCGGCTGGTGCCCGGATCTCGGCTGGGAAGTTCGGCAACGTCGACAGGTCATTGCCGAACGACGCCGTCTCCGCTGTGAATCGGTCCCCCGTGAGCTGCATCCCGTCACCGGAGTCACCGGCGAACCGGATCACCACGCGGTCGAGCTGCCTGACCTCGATGGTCACTGTTCTGTTCATCTCCAAGTCGAGCTTGGGCCGGCCGGAGCTCTCGTGGAGACAGCCGATCCCCCCGGGTAAGGGCGATACCCCCATATTAGTTCGCCCTTAGTACGGAACCATGCGAAAGCCGGTGCAGTCCACAGCCTGGGATCAACCGATACCCACCGGCCCGGCAGTGGTTTGATGCGCCCTTCGCGGTCCCGCCGCCAGCGCGTACTACGTGCTTCGGCCTGGCCGGCCTGAGGTCACTGCGAGCAGTCGCTCGCTTGCCTTCTGCAGTCAATGCGGGCAGGGTGTCGTCATGAATTCGTGACCTACCCCGGGATCCACCCGGGCTCGAGGGAGTTTCGCCATGGGCCTTCGCCCGATCGTCGCCGGCCTGATCACGGCGGCCCTGCTGACCGCACCGCTGACCGCCTGCGGCGCGACCCCGCTACCGGCCGAGAGTTCGCTCTCGCTCCAGCGCAGTCAGGTGGCGACCCAGGCCACCGCTCCGGTCCGGACCGTGAAGATCACCAGCCTCCGGACGACCGACTACACCAAAGGCACGCTGACCGTTGCGGGCACGCTCACGCCGGCACCGGCCGCCGGTTCGCGGATCGCCCTCCAGCGCTGGTCGTCGACCGCGGGCTGGCAGGAGATCGGCCACGCGAGCTCGTCCGGCACGCAGGTGACGATCTCCGCGAACCAGCCCGGCTCGATCCGCACCTACCGGCTGGCGATCGGCCCCCAGGCGCCGTACGCCGCTGCTGCCTCCGCGCCGGCCGGCTTCTACCACTACGTCTGGCGGGGCATCTACAAGAAGCCGCTGCTCGCCACCGGCGGCAAAGGGCACCCGCAGTACAACGTCGTGTCGCCGTCCGAGGCGCCGCGCCGGGCCGAGGCGGAACTGCTTGCCGACAAGGGCGGCGTGGTCTGGGGCGACATCAACAGCGCGGGCTGCACGTGGGTGAAGAACTGGCTCGGCAACATCACCGACGGCACGATCCGCGCGTTGCTGCTGAACGGCAGCACAGTGCTGGGCACTCTCGATCAAGCGCAGGAGACCGAAGGCTGGCTGAACCGGAAGATCACCGGTGTCACCCGGCTGCGCCTGCAGATCGCCGATGTGCGTTCCGGCTACGGCCCGCAGGTCGCCACCGACTCGATGCTGCTCTGCACCAACTGAGAACCGACGGACGCCGTACGAACCAAAGGACGCCGTACGAACTAAAGTGGGCCAGGTGTCAGAGGCCTACGGAGTTGTCGCGGCGATCCTCGTCCTGGGGCTCGGCGGGCTGATCGGTGCGTTCGCGCTGAACCGTGCCCTCACCGTCACCTATCCGACGTCGGAGAAGCTCAAAACGTACGAGTCGGGGGTGGACCCGGTCGGCGAAGGCTGGGCGCAGGTCCACATCCGCTACTACCTCTACGCCTACCTGTACGTCATCTTCGCCGTCGACGCGATCTACCTCTTTCCGTGGGCGGGCGTCTACGCGGCCCTCGGCATCTCGTCGCTGATCGAGATGTTCGTCTTCCTCGCCTTCGTCACCGTCGGCCTGCTCTACGCCTACCGCAAGGGTGTCCTCACCTGGACCTGACGGCGGTGACTGTGAGTCACCTGCCCGCGCAGGGAACTATCGTTGCTCGCTCACCCTGAGTGATTGCTTCTGACAACAATATCGATCAGATGCCTTGTTATGTCACGGATTGCAATTGAGGCATCGCCAATTCGTCAGAACAAGGTTATGGTGACTACTCGGGGACACGGGGCGAATACGGGGTGGTGAGGCATGTCTTGGCAACTCTGGGTATTGGTTGGGCTGGCCGTCACAGGCGCGATCGGGTTGTTCGCGTGGAAGCTTCGGCACGCTCAAGAAGTCTTCGACCGCATCGTCCGGCAGACCGATCCGGTCGGACAGACTGATCCGGTGGCACAGGCCGATCCGGTGCGACAGGCCGTTCCGCCGGTTGACGAGGTGGCCCGTCGGCGCCTCGCCCGTACGCCGGCCCCGCGCCGCGTCGTCGGTCACCTGCCCCACATCGCCGTCCACTCCCGCCGCCACCACTGACCCCCGCTCGCAGCGCACACCGCCGCGAGCACCGAACACCGCCGCGAGCACCGAACACCGGCGCGGGCACCGAACACCGCCGCGGGCACCGAAACCTGGCGGACGCGAAAGATCGCACTTGTCCGGGAAGCCGCGAGGCGTTCGGCTCTGCGGGAGCGTGGTTGTCAGGTGCCGAGGAGGCCGTCGCGGCGGGCTACGGCGGCGGCTTCGGTGCGGGAGCGGACGCCTAGTTTGGCGAGGATGTTGGAGACGTGCACGCTGACCGTCTTCTCGCTGATGTAGAGCTCGCGGGCCAACTGCCGATTCGTCCGGCCTTCCGCCAGCAGAGCCAGCACCTCGGTCTCCCGAGCGGTCAGCGCCGCAGGTCCTTCCCCTGTCTCTGCTCCGCCGAGCTCGTCGAGCAGCGGCTTGGCGCCCAGCGTTCGCGCCACCTCGGCCGCGAGCTGCGCCTGCTCGTGCGCCTCGGTGATCCGCCCAGCCGCACGCAGCGCCGCGGACAGATGCGCCCGCGAGCGTGCCTGCTCGAAGACGTACCCGTACCCGAAGGCGTCGACCGTCCGCTGCCAGGTCGCGACATGCTCCTCGGCCGATGGCGGATCGATCCCCGCCAGCCAGCGCAGCCGCTCCCACTCCGCCTCCAGCCTGGCCAGCCAGGCGATTCCCTCGACGCCGAGCACGCGACCAGGCGGCAATCCCTTTTCCGCCGTCGCCTGCCCGTCGGCGAGCAACTCCGCGCCTCGCGCGACCAGCTCGGCGGCGGCGGTCGGCTCACTCACCACCCGATGGCTGAGCAACTGCAGGCCGAGTGCCGAGAACCGGATCTTCGCCATGAACCACTCGGTCTGGAACACCTCGGCGCACAACGTCGACACGTCAGCGATCAACTTCTCTGCCTCGGCGACCTGATCCAACGCGCGGTAAGCATCCACCGCGGGTTGCAGCCCGATGATCGGCAGCATCACGTCCAGCGACCACCATTTGCGCAGCCGCTCCAAGTCTTCGGCGACGGCGGTGTCGCCGCGACCGCCGCGCACCGCCAGGGCCACCCCTCGCAGTGATGCCTCGGCCGCGACCGGCGTCATCGTGTCGACCCGTGCCGTCTCGGCAGCGCCGTCCCAGTCGCCCAGGATGAATTGGGTCAACGCGAGCATCCGGCGAGCGTCGAACCCGTATGCCGCCCACTGACGCCCGAGCTCACCCGCCCGCTGCCAGGCATTCTCCATGGAGGCCCGTGCGTTGATCAGGTCGCCCTGCTCGTACTGCGTCGAGCCGAGTAGGAACCGGCTGCGTACTTCGGCCGCCGAGTCGCCGGCCAGCTGAGCCCGTACGGCTGCTTCTTCCAACTGCTTCACCGCGATGAGCGGGTCGCCGGCCTGGCGGCGGAGCAGGGCCAGGGTGATCCCGGCGTCACCGGCCGCGGCCTCCTGGCCGATCTCGCGGGCGATCTGGACCGCCTCCAACGCCCAGCGCTCCGCCTCCATCGGCCGGCCGAGCTGGTAACAGACATTCGCATAGAGCGAGACGACCTGGGCCTTGAACACGCTGGCCGGCTCGTCGGAGGTCAGCCGCAACGCCTGTGAGACAGCCTCGTGGGCTTCCTGGTCGTTGTCGATGTAGAGGGCGATCTCGGCCAGCGGTATCAGCAGCTGAGCCCGCTGCAGGCGCGGCGCGTCGGC
Source organism: Kribbella monticola (assembly GCF_003261635.1). Lineage (GTDB taxonomy): Bacteria > Actinomycetota > Actinomycetes > Propionibacteriales > Kribbellaceae > Kribbella > Kribbella monticola. The sequence continues at coordinate 68,050 of NZ_QFXK01000091.1, forward strand.
CGGCAGCTCAGCCAGGGCCTTGCGGAGCAGCTTCAACGCCCGCGGTTGCTGAGCCGACAACGCGGCCGCCCTTGCGGTCTCGACGATCAGCCAGGTCTTGTCGATGCTGGCGTCCCCGGCCGCGTTGGGATAGAGCTCGAGCGCCATCTCGTAGTGCTTCAGCGCTTCCTGCGGGGCCGCGACCGAGATCGCCTCCTGCCCGGCCCGCACCCGCGCTTCGAATGCGGTCGCCAGATCGTGGGATCGCGTGGCGTGCCCGGCCAGCTCCGCCGCAGTACCGGCGACTGTTTGGTCTTTCAGTGCTTTCGCGTACGCCGCGTGTTGGCGCACCCGCTCGCCGGGCAGCAGGTCGTCGTACACAGCCTCGGCCAGCAGCGCGTGGCGGAAGTAGTAGCTCGCGTTGCCCGGGTGCTCGATGATGTGCGCGTCGATGAGCTCGCGGAGCGCGGCGTCGAGCTCGCGGTCGGGGAGTCCGGCCACCGAGGTCAGCAGGGTGTGCGGAACCCGGCGCCCGGCGACCGCGATCACGCGGGCGACCTGGCGGGCGTCGTCCGACAGCGGGTCGAGCCGAACCAGCAGGAGATCGGCAAGATCCGGCGGTACGGCGTCGGCGTCGCCCATCGACGCGGCGGCGACCAGTTCCTCGGTGAAGAAGGCGTTCCCGCCGGCGCGCTCGAGGATTCGCCGTACCTCGACCTCGGAGAGCGGCTCGGTGGTCAGCTCGTTGAGGAGCGTCAGCGACTCGTCGGCGTCCAGTGGAGCCACGTTGACCCGGCGTACCCGGGGGATGCGGGACCACTCGGCGATCGGGCGGCGGAGCGGGTGTCGCCGGTGCAGGTCGTCGCTGCGGTAGGAGATCACCAGCGCCAGTCGCTGCGAGGTGAGCCGGGTGAGCAGGAAACCGATCAGGTCCCGGGTCGAGTCGTCGGCCCAGTGCGCGTCCTCGATGATCACCAGCAGCGGCTCGCTGGTCGACAACGCGGTGAAGGCTCCGAGCACCGCGTCGAAAAGCGCGGCACGGTCCAACTGGCCTTCCTGGGGAACGGCCGGGGCACCGATCAGCCGGTGCGTGGGCAGCAGCCGGCCGATCGCGGGGAAGTTGTTCAGCACGCTGTCGACCACGTCGGGTCGCTCGCCGGCCAGCCGGCCGAAGATCTCGGTGAAAGCCAGATAGGGCAGGCCGGCGTCGCCGAAGTCGGTGCAGTGCCCGACCAGGACACCGAACCCGCGTTCGTGGGCGCCGGTGGCGACCTCGTCCAGCAGGCGGGTCTTGCCGACGCCGGCGTCGCCGGACAGCAGAACGGCGCCGGCGCGACGCGTTTTGGCGTCGTCGACGGCGCTGAGCAGGGCGGCCATCTCGGTCGAGCGGCCGACGAGAGGTGTCGAGTTCCAGGGCACGACGTCCATCTTCGCCCCTGGAGCCGACACAATTCGACGGCATCCCGTCCGCGCGGCGTCCGCGGCCGCACCAACGACTGTCCGGACACCCGTTCCGGCACCCTTTTCCCGGCCGGTGGCTGGTAAAAGAACACCGTCCCCGACCTGAACTAACTGGTCGGGGACGGTGGTCACGGCGTTCATGCGGCGTGCGTGGGTCGCAGGGCCCGGCGTGCGTGCCGGGGTTCGGGCTTCGGGGCCCGCTCCTGGCTCTCGCTCCGGGCGGTGGCCCGGAACTCGCGCTTGGTCCGCTCGTGTCGGTAGGCGGTCTCCGCCTGGATCGATTGCGTGGTGATGAACATGGTTGCCTCCCCTCAGACGTTCTTGGTGAACAGGTGGACGAGGTGCCGGCGGGCTCCGGTACGGCGAGCCGTCCGGCCGTAGTCGCGGGCGAGACGCTCGCGGCGGTAGGTGACCTCGGCCTTGACGCTGTCGGTGGTGAACATTTCTTTTGCCTCCTGGTTGTTCTCGGCTCCTTGCCGATGCCCCTAATCTGCTCGCCTGAGGAGCACCCGCACATCGGACTTCCTCCCTATCCCCGCCCCTAGCCACTCACTAGGTACTGCTCGTCAACTGGTTTCACCCCCTAGGACCCCTCCGGTACGCCGTACGCCACCACCCCGGCGGGGCCCGGAACGCGCGGCGTGGTGGGGGCGGGACGCGGCAGCGTGCTGGGGCCGGGAAACGGCAGCGCGGCCGGGTTCCGGTGGGAACCTCGGCCGCGCTGGGGGTGGATCGGGACGGGTGGTGGACGCGCGCTCACATCGCGTGCCGGGCCTGGACCGCCGGCCGGCAGACCGGCTGCGGAGTGGCCTTCGGGGCGGGCTTCTTCTGGAACCAGAGCGGGCGCCGGAAGTCCCGCCTCAGCCGCTCCTGCCGGTAGGCGATCTCCGCGTCGAGGTACTGCGACGAGTAGAACAACATCATGGTGTCCTCCGGGAGCTTGTCGATGCGACGACTCTGCTCGCCTGAGGAGTGCGGGCACATCCGCACAACTCCCTATCCAGCTCCCTAGGCCCGTCACGCCCTCCCTAGTGCACCCTTAGGAACCCCTCCAGCTCCGCTCGCGAAGGCCCTGTAGCCGGTCCCCGCCGCGTGACCGCAAGAGCCGCCGCCGCGTTGGCCCACCGGGCGGCCCCCGCCGGTTCCTTGCCTTCGGCAATCCCCGCCAGAAACGCCCCCGAATGAGCATCCCCCGCCCCGTTCAGATCCACCGCAGCCACAGCGAACCCGGCCACGCTCACAACCTCACCCTGTACTCCGAGTAGGCAACCCTCGGCTCCAACCCGCACCAACACCCCGCCCGAACCGCCGGCTTCGGAGCGGCTCCCACCTCTCGCCATCAGCTCCTTCGCAGCGTCAGTGGAGTCGTTCAAGCCGGTCATCGCCTGCGCTTCGGCCCGGTTGCAACTGAGCCAATCCGCTCGGGCGAGAACGGGTTCGAGCGCGGTTGAGGGGATGTCGGCAACCAACGGACCGGGATCGAAGAAGACGTGTACGCCGGCCGGGATCGTCGCCAGCCAAGGAATCAAGGCGTCCCGGTTGGCGTCGTGGAGCAGGCTGTAGCCGGAGAGATACACCAGGTCGTCGAGTCCGGGCTGCAGCAGATCGGTACTGCGCAACGTGGCCTCGGCGCCGGGGCTGGTGACGAAGGTTCGTTCGCCGGAGGAATCGACCAGGGTGACCACGAAGCCGGTGTCGAGGTCCCTTCTTGCCGGCAGCAACCAGTCGATGCCTTCCGCGAGCAGGGCTGCCCGGGCTCGATCGCCGAAAGGTCCGGTGCCGAGCGGGCCGCCGTACAGGGTGGTCAGGCCCAGGCGGGATGCGGCGGCCATGACGTTGAAGCCGCCACCGGGCGAAGCCGTCGTACTGGTCGCGATCACGTCACCGCCGCGGACCGGAAGGTCGCCGACGGTGAGGACCAGGTCGACGACGACGTTGCCGAGGTGGACCAGTCTCATGCGTCGCGTACTTCGAGGAGCCGGGCGGCCAGGTCGTCCAGGTACAGGTTGTTGACCTGGGCAACGGTTCGCCGGGCGTCGGCCGGGAAGGCGTCGAGGCCGTGGCAGGCGCCGGCGATCGCTCCGGCGATCGCGGCGATGGTGTCGGTGTCACCGCCGACCGATGCGGCCAGCCGGCAGACCAGCCACGGATCGTCCGGGTAGGCGGCGAGGACGGCGAACGCTGCCGGTACGGACTCCTGGCTGGCGAGGCTGGTGCCGATGAGGTCGTACACCAGTGCGGACACGGCGCCCGGCCGAGGAGGGGTAGTACCAGGCGCCGTGTCGATCAGGGGAGTGCCGGTGAGCGTCGGGTCCGCACGATCTGCCGATGTGATGAGGGAGGTGGCCCAGGCAATGCGGGTGGCGACGTCTGCGCCGGCTGTCCAGTGGCCGTGTCCGGCTGCGGCCGAAGCCGCCTGGATCGCGAGGGGGATCGCTTCAATCACGGTGGCGCCGTCGATGCCGGCGCTGACGGCGGTTGCGACGGCTGCGGCCGCTGAGAGGGCGAGGCCGGTGTTGTGGGTCGCCGCGCTGGCTGCGACCACGCGGTCGAGCAGGAGACCGTTGAAGTGAAGTGAGGTCGCGATACCGACGGGCGTGATGCGCATCGCGGCGCCGTTGGTGGTGCCGAAGCGGCCGGTTTCGGTGATGTCTGTCCCGGCCAGCAGTTCGTCGATCGCTCGCTTCGTGGACGGGCCGAGGAGGTCCAGCGAGCCGCGAGCGCGCATCGAGTCTTCCCAGGCGAGGAGTTTGCGCGCCAGTTCGTGGCCGTCGATCTTGCCGTGCGACGAGACCACGAGTTCGCCGAGGAGCATTGCTTGTTCGGTGTCGTCGGTGATCGCGCCGGCCGGCATCCCGGCGGCCAGCGGCTGGTCGTCGGGGGCCGGATGGAAACCGTCGAGCAGTTCGCCGTACCGGTCGACGATGAGGGCCCGGGGCAACGATTGGGTCGGCATGCCGAGGGCGTCGCCGATCGCCAGGCCGTAAAGGGCGCCGGCGGCACGCGCCGTACGGGAAGGGGTCACTGGGTGGTTCCGGTGTAGGTGTGGCTGAGTTCGAAGTGCTGGGGGTCGAGCAGGCTGTCGACCTGCTCGGCGAAGCGGTCGTCGGCGGTCCAGCTCGTGCGGCGGGTGTGCAGGAACCACGTGCCGGGCGGTCGCTGCAGCAACGCGGCCTCTTCCTCGTCCAGTGGACGGCCACGGAGGCGTTGCCGGCCGTGGTCGAGGTGGAGACCGGCGTGGCCGAGGGTCGCGATGATCGAGTCGTTCAGCAGTCCCCGCGACGGCAGGTCGCGGAGCTCGCCGATCGCGGGGATGCGGCTGCGCTCGATCGAGATCGGTTCGCCGCCGATGATCACCCGGAGCCGCTCGATCACGATCAGGTCGGGCGATTCCAGGCCCACCCGCTCGGTCAGCACCGGGTCCTGCACGAGCGCGAGCCGTAGTACGCGGACGTGGGTCTCGACTCCTTGGGCTGCCAGGGCGTGGGTCCAGCCGAGCCGGTCGTCGAGCGGGCGGCCGTCGAAGAGGACGAACGATCCCTTGCCGGTCCGGGTGGTGATCAGGCCGTCTTCGTTCAGTACTGCGAGCGCCGAGCGGACCGTGTTCCGGCTGACGGCGAACCTTTTCGCCAGCTCGACCTCGCCGGGCAGTTGATCGCCGTGCCCGACCCGGCCCGACCGGATCTCCCGGGCCAGGATCGATGCGATCCGCTCGTGTTTGAGGTTCACGCCTCGGATCACTGCTGCCCCGCGCGATTCACCAGCTCGTCGACCGTGACGACCTCGAGCATGGGGGAGTAGAGGCGCATCAGGTCGATCGCCTTGCGGTGACTGGCCTCGTCCACTCCGGCACACGCGTCCTCGACCACCTGTACCGCGACGCCCGCGTCGACCGCGGCCAGTGCGGTCGTGAGCACGCAGCAGTCCGTGGTCACCCCGCTGAGCACGAGTTGCCCGTTGGCGGCTGCCGCGAGTTCGGGGCCCCACTTGCCGAAGGTCGTCTTGTCGAGCGTCGGGGCGCCGCGGAACTCGTCGACCAGCTGGTAGGCGTACGAATCGGGGGGCTGGAGCGCGAACGGCCACTGTTCGTAGTACGGGATCCAGGAGCCGGTCGGGTGCTCGGGCGCGATGAAGCGGGTGAAGACGACGTCGTCGCCGAACAGCTCGACCAGTCGCTGGGTCGGTTTCACCACGCGCTGGAAGTCCGGGGTGGCCCAGCCGCTCTCGGGTTCGGCGAAGATGCGTTGCAGGTCGATGACCGCCAGCACCATCAGGCCACCGCCTCTTGTTCCTGCACGGTACGCCGGCCCGCCAGCAGCTGGACGACGAACGCGACGACGAGCGCGAACAACACGCCGAGGTTGGCGAAGGCCCAGGTGCCCTGCTTGCCGCCGAGTCCGAGCGGGCCGAGCAGATAGCCCTGCCAGGTCAGCCAGTGCGCGCTGGCGTTGGTGACCAGGCCCCAGCCGATCGCGGTGGTCACCACAATGATTGCTATCGGCAACCAGCGGATGTCGCCGTACCGGCCGGTGCGGTCGAACAGCTCCGCCTCGGCGTAGTCACGCCGGCGACTCGCGATGTCGGCCAGCATGATGCCGCACCAGGCCGCGACCGGGACGCCGAGCGTGATCAGGAAGCCGGTGAACTGACCGAGGAACTCGTCGCCGAAGAACACCACGTAGACGGTGCCGGCGATCATGATGACGCCGTCGACGAAGGCCGCGACGTACCGCGGTACGGGCAGTCCGACCGAGAGCAGGGCGAGCCCGGAGGAGTAGATGTCGAGGACGGCGCCGCCGACGAGGCCGAGCACCGCGACGATCACGAACGGCACCAGGAACCACGTCGGCAGTGCCTTGGCGAGAGCACCGATCGGGTCCGCGGCGATCGCGGCCGACAGATCCGTCGACGAACCGGCAAGCAGCAGGCCGAAGACCAGCAGCACGATCGGCGCGAGCGAGGAGCCGAAGGTGGTCCAGCCGACCACGCCGGTGCTGGACGAGGAGCGCGGCAGGTAGCGCGAGTAGTCGGCCGCCGCGTTGACCCAGCCGAGGCCGAACCCGGTCATCAGGAAGACCAGCGCGCCGATCACCGCCTGGGTCGAGCCGTTCGGCAGGTCGCTCACCTTGCTCCAGCTGACCTGGTCCGCGACGAGCACGATGTAGACGACGGTGAGCACGCCCGTGACGATCGTGATGACCGTCTGCATCCGCATGATCAGGTCGAAACCGAGCACACCGCACGCGACGATCAAGGTGCCGACGACAACGAGCGCGATCACCTTGGTGATCCCGCCGCCACCCCAGCCGAGCCGCTCGAACACGGTCGCCGTCGCGAGCGTGGCGAGGATGGTCAGCACGGTTTCCCAGCCGACGGTCAGCAGCCAGGAGATGAGCGAAGGCAGTTTGTTGCCCCGTACGCCGAAGGCCGCGCGGCTCAGCACCATCGTCGGCGCGGATCCGCGCTTGCCGGCCAGCGCGATCAGGCCACAGAGCAGGAACGAGAAGACGATGCCGGCCAGACCGGCGATCACCGCCTGCCAGAACGAGATGCCGAAGCCGAGCGCGAACGCCCCGTAGCTCAGCCCGAGCACCGACACGTTGGCGCCGAACCAGGGCCAGAACAGGTGACTCGGCCTGCCTTTGCGGTCCGCGTCGTCAATCACGTTCAACCCGTTGAGCTCCACCTGCAGAGCCCGTACCTCGCCCGGCTCGACCTGCACCTGATCGGTCATCGGCTCTCCATCGCTCTTTCGGAATGAACCTGTCCAGTCCTGTTCAATCAAGCTACGACGCCACCCGCCGCCGGTCAAGGAGTTTGACCTAGAGGTCGCTCTAGCACCTAGCGTCTGGAGTCCGACCTGGAGGAGATGGCTGTGAAGAGGTTCGAGAACCGGGTGGCTTTCGTCACCGGAGCCGCGCACGGCATCGGCCGCGCGACCGTACTGCGCCTTGCGGCCGAAGGTGCCGCCGTCGGAGCGGCAGATGTCGATGCCGAGGGGACGGCCTCCGTGGTCGCCGAGGTCAACGACGCCGGTGGGTCTGCCATGGCGGTCGGTTGCGACATCACCGACACCGCTTCGGTCGAGGCGGCGGTGGCGGCGACCGTCGAACGGTTCGGGCGACTCGACGTACTGGCCAATGTCGCCGGGCACAACATCGGTGGTCTCGAGGGAGGCGAACCTGCTGAGGAGCAGTGGGGTCGGCAATACGACTTCACCTTCACCGGCGCGGTCCGCTGCATCAAGACGTCGCTGCCGCACCTGATGGCGTCGCGCGGTGCGGTCGTTCTGGTCGGCTCGATCAGCGCGGAGGTTGCCCTCGGCACCGCCCCGTACGCCGCTGCGAAGGCGGCCGTCGCGAACCTCGTCCGGAATCTGGCCGCCGACCACGGGCCACACGGCGTCCGCTTCAACGTGGTGGCCCCGGGGACGGTTGCGACCGATCGGTTTCTCGGCAAGGAGAAGTTGCTGGACGAGCTGAAGGCGATCTATCCGCTCGGCCGGGTCGGGCAGCCCGAGGACGTGGCGGCCGCCATCGCCTTCCTCGGCTCCGACGACGCGGCCTGGATCACCGGAATCACGTTGCCGGTCGAGGGCGGTCTGACAACAGGCCCAGGTCATCTCCTCGACAAGATCGGGTGATTCTCCGGCGGCGGGCCGGGCCGCCGGACCATGATGGGGCGTATGCCGAACAGTGCTGCGGTGGACGGGTTCTCGTTGGCGTACGACCGGGACGGTGAAGGGCCTGCCGTGGTGTTGTTGCACGGCTGGCCTGGGGATCGGACGGATTACCGGCTGCTCGCGCCGATGCTGGTGGAGCAGGGGTGCGAAGTCGTCGTACCCGATCTGCGCGGGTTCGGGGAGTCGGACAAGCACGAGGCCGACGCGGCGACGCAGTACGGGCTTGCTGGGCAGGCGCGGAGTGTCCTGGGGCTGATCGAGGAGTTGGGGCTCGAGCGGCCGGTGCTGGCCGGGTACGACATCGGGAGCCGGATCGCGCAGGCGATCGCGCGGAGTCGGCCCGACGCGATCCGGGGGCTGGTGGTGGCGCCGCCGTTGCCGGGGATCGGGAAGCGGGTGTTCTCGGAGCACGCGCAGGCGGAGTTCTGGTACCAGGCGTTCCACAAGTTGCCGCTGATCGAGGAGTTGGTCGACGGGAACGCCGACGCGGTACGGGCTTATCTGCGGCACTTCTGGACGCATTGGTCTGGGCCTGGTTTCGAGCCGTCGCTGGACCACTTGGTGGAGGTCTACTCGGCTCCCGGGGCTTTCACGGCGTCGATCAACTGGTACCGGGCGGGGGCCGGGTCGGTCGCGACCTCGGCTGCCGAGACGGCGCCGGCGCGGTACGACCGGATCGGCGTACCGACGGTGGTGTTGTGGCCCGAGTTCGATCCGCTGTTCCCGCGGGCGTGGTCGGACCGGCTGGACGACTTCTTCAGTGACGAGCGGCTCCGGTTCGTCGACGGGGTCGGGCACTACGCGCCGCTGGAATACCCGGAGATCCTCGCCGAGGAGATTGTCGGACTAGGCTGAGCCCATGCCTGACAGCCCCGTCCATCTGCCGACGCCGACCGTCCGGCCGGCCGTCGGCGCGCTGGCGAAGCTGGCCCCCGAGCCGGTGCGGTACCTGCTCAACTGGGGCCGCAAGTACTCGCTCTGGGTGTTCAACTTCGGGCTCGCCTGCTGCGCGATCGAGTTCATCGCGGCCTCGATGGGGCGGCACGACTTCATCCGGCTCGGTGTCATCCCGTTCGCGCCGGGGCCGCGGCAGGCCGATCTGATGGTCGTCTCGGGCACGGTGACGGACAAGATGGCGCCGGCGATCAAGCGGCTCTACGACCAGATGCCGGAGCCGAAGTACGTGATCTCGTTCGGCTCGTGCTCGAACTCGGGCGGGCCGTACTGGGATTCGTACTGCGTGACGAAGGGCGTCGACCAGATCATCCCGGTGGACGTCTACGTGCCGGGCTGCCCGCCGCGGCCGGAAGCGTTGCTCCAGGGCATCCTCAAGCTGCAGGAGAAGATCGCCGGCGAGAACGTCACCAGCCGGTACGAACCGTCCGTTGGTGCATTGACCCGCGGCCTGGTCGCTCCTGGGCAGGGCTCCTCGATCGCTTCTTCCTCGGGTGCTCCGGGGTCGGCTTCGGGTGCTGCGGCTGACGGCGTGGGTTCGGCGTGAGCGATCAGGTGCTTGCCGCGTTGACTGCGGCGGGGATCGAGGCGACCGCCTCCGACAGCTTCGGCCCGCAGGCGTACGACGTACCGGCTGCTGCTTGGGTCGCGGCTCATGAGGTACTGCGGGACGAGGTCGGGCTCACCTTCTTCGACTTCCTGACCGCGAGCGACGAACTCGGGGACGGCTTTCGGGTGGTGACGCACCTGGCCGACTTCTGGGGCGGCTCGCACGTCGAGCACGTGATGGTGCGGACGCTGATCCCGCGGGCGACGCCGCAGCTCGCGTCGCTGGCCGAGGTGTACGCCGGCGCGAACTGGCACGAGCGCGAGACCGCCGAGATGTTCGGCATCACCTTCGACGGTCACCCGAACCTCGTCCCGCTGCTCCTGCCCGACGGCTTCGAGGGCAACCCGCTGCGCAAGGAGTTCGTCCTCGCCTCCCGCGTCGCCAAGCCCTGGCCGGGTGCCAAGGAACCAGGCGAATCCGACCACGCCCCCACCCCCAAACCAGGCGCCCCCAGCCGCCGCCGCACCCTCCCCCCAGGCGTCCCCGACCCCGAATCCTGGGGCCCCCGCCCACCAGGCACCCCCGACCCAGACCCCCTCGCCCCCGCCCTCACCGCCGCCACCCCAACCCGCCCCCGCCGCTCCCCAGCCGAACGCCGCACCCGCAGCACCACGCCCCCCACCGACGCCGCGTCACCAGGCGCGCCTGCCACACCGCCCGCTGACGCGCCATCACCACCAGTGGCGCCCGCCCCACCAGCCGACCCAGCTTCGCCCACGCCCCCACCCACCCCGGAACCAACCGACCGCCCGACCGAAACCCCCGACGCCTAAGGCCGGGTCCACAGCTCTGGTCAGTCGTGGAAAGCGGGGGCGTGTTCTTCGGCCCAGGTGCGGTAGGTGAGGGCCGGGCGGTTGAGGAGGGTGGGGACTGTGGGGGTGACTGGTTCCGGGTTGGTGACGAGGGAGGACCAGTAGGCGACTGAGGACTCGGCGAGGGTGGGGTCGGCGCCGAGGGCGAGCATGGCCTGGCGGGCTTCGGCTGGGGTCTGTTCCTCGATGCGCATCGGTTTGCCGGTGACCTCGCTGAGGATGGCGATCTGCTGGGTCTGGGTGAGCACCTCGGGGCCGGTCAGCACGTATTTCTGGCCGATGTGCTTGTCGTCCAGCAATGTGACGACCGCGACCGCCGCGATATCGCGCTCGTGGATCAGCGACCGCCCCGCCTCCGGCGACGCAACCCGTACGACGTTTCCGCGGCGGAACTCGTCTGCCCAGCCGAGCGTGTTGACCGCGAAACCACCGGCCCGCAGGAACGTCCAGTCCGAGCCGATCAGCAGGTCCTCGAGCTGCCCCCAGACCCCGTTCGCGGCGGGCGGTTGATCGTCGCGCACGCTCATCGATGACAGGTAGACGACCCGCGAGACCTGCTCGGTCAGCGCCGCGACCACGGGCTGCGCACCTTCGGCGCTGAACGACGGCCACAGCAAAAAAGCCGCATCCACCCCGGCCGCGGCCCGCTCGACAGTCGCCGCGTCGGTGATGTCGCCCTGCACCACCTCAACAGCCTCGGGCAGCGCGGCACCAGCCGGATTGCGAACCAGCGCGCGCACCGTAGTACCGGCTTCCAGCAGGCCCTGTACTACGTGGCGCCCGACGCGCCCGGTTGCTCCGGTGACGAGGATCGTGGTCATTCCAGCTCCTTCAGACGGTTGTTTGTCCACACCCTGCGACCTCAACATTGGTTCAGGTCAAGCAAGACTCGATAGGCTGCGCGCATGCTCGAGTTCGTGGTGCGGGTCGTCGGCGTGCTGGTCGCGTTCCTGGTGACCCCGTTGCTGGTCGGCCAGGCCGAGCACAAGGTGATGGCGCACATGCAGTCGCGGCTCGGCCCGATGTACGCCGGTGCCTTCCACGGGTGGGCGCAACTGGTCGCCGACGGGGTGAAGTTCGTCCAGAAGGAGAGCGTGACCCCTGCCGCGGCGGACCGGCGGGTCTTCGAGTGGGCGCCGATCGTCGCGATCCTGCCGTACATGGCGGCAATGGCCGCGATCCCGATCGCGCCCGGCATCGTCGGCGCGGACCTCGACTCGGGCCTGTTCTTCGTCCTCGCGGTGATGTCCGTCGGCGTGCTCGGCTCGCTGATGGCCGGCTGGGCCAGCGGCAACAAGTACAGCCTGCTCGGCGGTCTCCGCGTCGCGGCCCAGCTCATGAGCTACGAGCTGCCGTTCGTGCTGTCGGCAGCCAGCGTCGCGGTCGCCGCCGGCACGCTGAGCCTGAGCGGCATCGTCCACCAGTGGAACCCGTGGTGGATCCTCTGGCAGTTACCCGGTCTCATCGTGTTCTTCATCGCCGGCCTCGCCGAGCTGCAGCGACCTCCCTTCGACATGCCGGTGGCGGACTCGGAAGTGATCTTCGGTCCCTACACGGAGTACACCGGACTCCGCTTCGCCATGTTCCTGCTCGCCGAGTACGCCGGGATCGTGGTGCTGGCCGGCCTGACCACCGTGCTGTTCCTCGGCGGCTGGAGCGGTCCCGGACCCGACGGACTCGGCTGGCTCTGGACGGCGATCAAGGTCGCGATCGTCTCCCTCGTCGTCATCTGGGTCCGGGTCGCCTTCCCCCGCATGCGCGCCGACCAACTCCAGAAACTGGCCTGGCAGGCCCTCGTCCCCTTGGCCCTGCTCCAACTGGCTCTCACCGGCATCGGCGTCGCAGTCTTCTACTGAGCCCACGACGTACTACGACGCCGCCAGTACTACGGCGTCGCCGGCTGGCCGAGGGTTACGGCGTCGCCAGCGCCTCGGTCGGGGCGAGCCGGGACGCGCGGATCGCCGGGTAGAGGCCGGCCAGGCCGCCGATCACCAAGGTCGACGCGAAGCCGCCGAGCAACGCCCACACCGGGATCACCGTCAGCCAGTTCTGGTACGCCGCGTACCCGGCGGTGACCGCGCTGCCGAGCACGGCTCCGCCGGCACCACCCAACGCGGACAACAGCAACGACTCGGTCAGGAACTGCGTCCGCACCTGTCCGCGGGTAGCGCCCAGGGATCGCCGCAGCCCGATCTCGGCCCGGCGTTCGAGCACGGAGATCACCATGATGTTGGCAACGCCGACCCCGCCGACGAGCAGCGCGACCGCACCGAGCCCGAGCAGCAGCCCGGTGAACGCCTCACCCGCGGCCTGTTTCGCCGCGAGCGCATCGGACGGACGCGACACCTCGACCTCGTTCGGTGCCTCGGGGTTGGCTGTCGCCCCGAGGACGGAGCGGACCGCGTCGACCTGGGAATCCTGCGACCTGGTGTAGATCCTGGTCGCGTGTCCGTCGAAGCCGAGCGTCGTGTCGGCAGCGGGCCACCCGATCAACGCGGCGCTGTCGAGTTCGGGGGCGAGCGCGGCCGGCTGGAGGATTCCGATCACGGTGAACCAGCGGTTGCCGATCAGCACCTGAGTGTCCGGCCGGCTGATCCCGAGCCGTTCGGCCGCGGCCGAGCCGAGCACGGTCGCCGGATACCTGCCGGTCGCCGCGTCGAGCCAGCGGCCGCTGCGAAGGGTGCCGCCGACCGTGGCGAGGAGGTCGACGCGGGCGGCGTACGGGACGATCCCGTTGGTTTCGACCGTAGGGATCCGGTCGGTGCGGTAGACGTTCTTGTCGTTCACGCGGCCGATCGCGGACTGCTCCAGGACGGGGCCGATCCGGCCGACCATCGCCTCGGCGGTGAGTGGCAGCTGCGCCTGTGAGCCGGTCAGCGTCGTCCCGGGAGTGACGGTCAGCAGATTGGTGCCAAGGGCATCGAGGGTGTTGTTCAGCTCTGCCTGCGAGGACGAGGAGATGCCGACCACGGAGACCATCGCGCCGATCCCGATCGCGATTCCCAGCGCGGACAGGAACGCTCGCAGTGGCCGGGTCCTCAGCCCCACCGCGCCGACCCGCACGACGTCTCCCGCCCAGAGCCGGGCCGGACGCAAGACCTCGGGCGGCCTCAGCTCAGTGGCCGCCATCAGGCGGCCTCGGGGAGCAGGTGCCCGTCCCGCATGGCGAGCCGGCGGGGGAGCGAGGCGGCGATGTCGCGATCATGGGTGATGACGACGACCGTCGTACCGGCGGCGTTCAGGTCGCGGAGCAGTTGCATCACGCCGGCGCCGGACACCGAGTCGAGTGCGCCGGTCGGCTCGTCTGCGAGAAGGAGCGCGGGATCGCCCGCCACAGCGCGGGCGACGGCGACCCGTTGCCGCTCGCCGCCGGAGAGTTCGTGCGGTCGGTGGTGCAGCCGATGTCCTAGGCCGACCCGTTCCAGCGCTGCCTCGGCCCGGCGACGCCGTTCGCCCCGGCGCAGACCGGAGTACAGCAACCCGTCCGCGACGTTGTCCAGGGCCCGTACCCCGGCCGCGAGGTGGAACTGCTGGAACACGAAACCGATCCGGCTCGCTCGCAAGGCCGACAAGCCGGCGTCGGACAGCCGCGCCACGTCGTACCGGTCGATCCGCACCCGGCCGGTGGTCGGCCGGTCGAGCGTGCCCAGCACGTTCAGCATCGTCGACTTGCCGGAACCGGACGGCCCGACGATCGCGACCAGCTCGCCCGCCTCGATCCGCAACGACACACCGGCCAGCGCGCTGACCCCGCCCGGATAGATCTTGGTCACCTCGGTCAACTCGATCACTTCGGCACCCCCACTCTCGTCCCCGCGGCGATCCCGGCACCGCTGATCTCGACCCGTCCTGCTGCGAACATCCCGGTCTTCACCGGCGCGTACTGCGAACCGTCGGCGCCGACGACCTCGACACCGAAACCGCCCTCCTGCAACGCGAGCAGCGCGGCGACCGGGACGGTCAGCACGTTCTTCCGCTCCGAGGCCGTGAACTCCACATCGACCGAAGCCGGCGCCGGCGCCTTCTGGTTGCTGATAGCAACAAGTACTTCGAACTTCGTCGTCGGCTCCTGGTCCGGAGCGGCGGCCGGGACGATCTTCGTGGACACCTCGTCGATCCGGCCCGCGACCGTACTGTCGTCGGGCAAGGTGACCGACACTTTGGCGCCGCGCTTCGCCAGCCGCTGATCGGCGGCGTCGAGTTCGACGGTGACAGCCTTGGTCGTGCCCGTGTAGGTCAACACCGGCTGTCCGGGCGCGATGGGCGCGCCCAGTGACGCCGCGAGGCTGTCCACCCGCACTGGGCCGTCGGTGAAGACGATCTGGCCGAGTTCGACCGCCCCTGTTTCGTCGAAGCCGCGGTCCTCCTGCCACTCCTCGACGGCGTTGGCCGTGGCCGACGTGTACTCGTCGTCGACCGTGAACCCGGTGTACCCGAGATTCTTGAGGTTCTGCTCGAGTTGCAGGACGTCTGGCCCCTCGATGCCGACTGCGAGCCGCCGGTACGCCGGCAGGGCGCCGTACATGATGCTGGTGGGTTCGTTGTTCACCTTGTAGAGCGCCTGGCCGCGACTGAGGGCCTGGCCGGTATCGGGGAGCCAGGTGATGGTGCCGGGCTTGCGACTGACCGCGGAGGTCGTGGTGCCGTAGCCCAGCTCACCGTCGACGGTCTCGCTGTCGGTGAGGGTCTGGCGTGTCACCTCGGCCGTCTTAGGCGGCAGAGCAACGGTGTTCTTGTCCGCGGCCTGACTGCTGTCGGACCGGCTGAGCAGAACGGCTGTCAACGCGCCCCCGGCTGCCAGCGCCACTACGACCAGTACTGCGCGCCGCGGCATCACTTGCCCGCCAGGATGGGCTGACAGGTCTCCTGGGCCTTCTGCAGGTCCGGGTCGTCCGCGGTCGCCTTGTCGATCAGGATCCCGCGCTGACCAGGCTTCGGGTCGGGGAACTTCTCGACCCCGTTCTTCCGCATGCACTCCGCGAACTTCCGCCCGTTCTCCTCCGCCTGCGGATTGGCGTTGTTCGACCCGTCGGCCTGCGGGTCGTACTGCTTGCAGGCCTCCATGGCCTTGTCGACGTCCTCCTTGCTGACGCCGCTACTGGGGTCGATCTTGAGCTGGATACCCTTGCCCGGTTCGGGATCTTTGACGTCGATCCCGTTCTCGCGCAGGCACTGGGCGAACTTGACGCCCAACTCGTCCCGGCTCAGGCTCGCCGGCGCGCTGCTCGGGCCGGCCGCCGCCTGGCTGCCGTTGCCCGAGGCCACCTGCTTGTCGTCGGTCCCGGTCCCGCAACCGGTCAGGGTCACGGCCAGGACGATCGCGGCCAGGGCGCCGAGGGTGTGCTGTCGCTTCACGGTGTCTCCTTCTGAGTTGGCTGACCTGCCCCAGCCAAGGGAGCCCGGCGTTTCCCTGGCGTTTCCAGTCGTCGCTAACGCGGAGGAAACACCGCGGTCGGAGATCATGGGAGAACCGAGGAGAGGGTGGCGCTCGAATGCGGGTACTGGTGGCCGAGGACGAACCGTTGCTCGCGGCAGCGATCGCGGAGTGGTTGCGCGACGAGGCGCACGCCGTCGACCTGGCCGCCGACGGCTCGGCGGCGCTCGAACGGTTGACGGTCAACGAGTACGACGTACTGGTGCTGGACCGGGATCTTCCGCGTGTTCACGGAGACGACGTCTGCCGTGAACTGGTGGCGTCCGGATCGGCCACCCGGGTGCTGATGCTGACGGCCGCGGCGGCGATCAACGACCGGGTGGAGGGGCTCGGTCTCGGTGCGGACGACTACCTGACCAAGCCGTTCGCGTTCGCCGAGCTGGCTGCTCGCGTGCAGGCATTGGGACGCCGAAGCCGTCCCGCGGATCCACCTGTACTACGGCGCAACGGGCTGACGCTGGATCCGGCTCGGCACGAGGTGTTCCGGGACGGTCGGTATGTGCCGCTGGCGAAGAAGGAGTTCGCCGTACTGGCCGAGCTGCTTCGGGCCGACGGGGCCACGGTGTCTGCTGAGCAGCTGTTGGAGAAGGCCTGGGACGAGCATGTCGACCCGTTCACCGGGGCTGTGCGGCTGACGATCCTCAAGCTCCGCCGCAAGCTCGGCGAGCCTGCGGTGGTCGAGACCGTCACGGGAGTGGGGTACCGGATCCCGTGAAGCACCTGTCCCTTCGCGCCCGGCTGACCCTGATCTACGGCGGGCTGTTCATGGTGGCCGGCATGCTGTTGCTCGGCCTCACCTATGCCCTGTTCAACCAGCAGCTGTCGTCGGACCATCGGATGATCATCAAGGGCACGTACCTGACGCCTGCTCCGAGCGGCGCGACGCCGACCAAACAGCCGCAGAAGGAATTGGTCGTCCTCAACAGCGCGGGTGACGTCCTCACCGGAGCAGACGCCGAGCGGGTGATGAACGAGCAGCGCGATCAGGTGCGCTCGGCCGCGACGGAGTCTCTGCTGACTCAAGGCGCGATCGCGCTCCTGCTGGTCGGCGGTCTGGCCGCCGGGTCCGGCTGGCTCGTCGCGGGTCGCGTCCTCGCGCCGCTGTACCGCGTCACGGACACCGCCCGCCGGATCGCGACGGCGCCGGCGGCCGGGCGCGGACTGCACGAGCGGATCGCGCTGAGCGGACCGGACGACGAGGTGAAGAATCTCGCCGACGCGTTCGACACGATGGTGGAGCGGCTGGACCACTCGTTCGACGGGCAGCGCCGGTTCGTCGCGAACGCCTCGCACGAACTCCGTACGCCGCTCACGGTCGGCCGGGCGCTGGTGGAGGTCGCCATGCACCGGCGATCGGCCTCGGCGGATGTGAAGCAGCTGGGCGAGAGTCTGCTGGCGATCAACCACCGGCACGAGCAGTTGATCAGCGGCTTGCTGATCCTCGCCGATTCGGAGAAGGAGCTGACGGATCGCTACCCGGTGAACCTGGCCGATGTGGTCGGGCACGTGGTGGCCCAGTCGGCGAGCGAAGCCGCGGCCGCGGACGTCGAAGTACGGGCTGATCCGGGCGATGGGCCGACGTCGGGGGACGCGTTGTTGCTCGAACGGCTGGTGCACAACCTGGTCGAGAACGCGATCCGGCACAACCGGGCCGGCGGATGGGTCGAGGTCAGCAGCCGGCGGGCGGCCGATCAGGTCGAGGTCGAGGTGGCGAACAGCGGGGCCGACATCCCGCCGTACGAGGTGGAAGGGTTGTTCAAGCCGTTCCATCGGCTGAACGACGACCGGCTGGTCTCGGCGAAAGGCGCCGGGCTGGGGTTGTCGATCGTCCGGTCCGTGGCCGAGGCGCACGGTGGATCGGTCCGGGCCCGGGCACGTGAAGGTGGTGGACTCGTGGTGATCGTGACGTTGCCTGTCGATCCGGGATGAGCCCGTTCGTGTAGTGGGTGAGACCGAATCTCTGGAGGACCTCGTGAAGAAGTACCTGCTCAGCATCTACCAGCCGGACGGGCCGCCGCCGGAGCCGGCGGTGCTCGAACCGATCATGCAGAACCTGACCAGCCTGGCCGACGAGATGCGCGCGGCCGGGTCCTGGGTGATGGACGCGGGACTCCATCCGCCGGAGTCGGCGACCGTACTGCGGGCCGCGGGTGAGGAGTTGCTCGTCACGGACGGTCCGTTCACCGAGGGCAAGGAGCACCTCGGCGGGTTCATGATCATCCAGGCCGAAGATCTCGACGAGGCGCTGGACTGGGCCCGCAGGCTCGCCCGGATCCTCGAGCCGCTGTCGATCGAAATCAGACCCGTCGTCTGATGCCTGTTTCGGCAGCGGACATCGCCGGTGTCTTCCGGGCCGAGCACGGTCGGGCCGTCGCCGTACTGGCTCGCGTCTTCGGTGATCTCGACATCGCCGAGGACGCAGTACAGGAAGCGTTTGCGGCGGCGCTGGAGAAATGGGTCGAAGGGCTGCCGCCGAGCCCGGCCGGCTGGATCATCACCACCGCACGCAATCGCGCGATCGACCGGTTGCGGCGAGAGGCGTCGCGGGAGGACAAGCACGCGCAGGCGGCGCTGCTGCATGCCCAGGACGAGCCAGTGGAGGAGGGTGTCGTGCGTGACGACCGGCTGCGGTTGATCTTCACCTGCTGCCACCCGGCGCTGGCCTTGAACGTCCGCGTGGCGCTGACTCTGCGCCTGCTCGGCGGCCTCACCACTTCGGAGATCGCCCACGCGTTTTTGGTGCCTGAGGCAACGATGGCGCAGCGGCTGGTGCGGGCGAAGGCGAAGATCCGTACGGCGGGAATCCCGTATCGCGTGCCGTACGAGGCTGATCTGCCGGAGCGGGTGCGCGGCGTACTGGTTGTCGTGTACTTGATCTTCAACGAGGGGTACGCCGCTTCGTCGGGCGACGAGCTGATCCGCTCGGAGCTCTGCCTCGAGGCGATCCGGCTCGGCCGGCTGCTCGTCTCGCTGATGCCCGACGAGCCCGAAGCCGTCGGTCTGCTCGCGCTCATGTTGCTGCAGGAATCACGCCGACCGGCGCGAGTCGGGGCTGACGGCGCGCTGATCCCGCTCCCGCAACAAGACCGCTCACTGTGGGACCGCGACTTGGTCGCGGAGGGTCACGAGCTCGTACGCCGTTGCCTTCGCCGAGGCGCGCCAGGTCCGTACCAACTCCAGGCGGCGATCAACGCCGTCCACAGCGAAGCGGCTTCGGCCTCCGACACGGCGTGGGACCAGATCGTCCAGCTCTACGACCATCTCCTGGCCCTCACCCCCACCCCGATCGTCGCCCTCAACCGAGCAGTCGCTGTAGCCGAGGTCGACGGCCCCCTCGCGGCCCTCACCCTCGTCGACGACCTCGACCTCGGCAACTACTACCTCTTCCACGCCATCCGGGCCGACCTCCTAACCCGCCTCCACCGCTTCCCGGAAGCCGTCGCCGCCTACGACGCAGCCATCACCTTGACCACCAACACCACCGAACAAGCCTTCCTCACCCACCAACGGGCGAGGCTGACCTGAATCCGAATCTCCAGCGCTGACCAACCCCTCGCCACCCGCCGGCAGTACGCGGCAACCACCAGCCGGACGAGTCGTTGATCAGTGCTGGAAGTCCGGCCGGCCTGCTGTGGCGATCGGTAGGGTCGGGGGATGTTCGAACTGATTTGTGAGGTGGAGCCGCCGACGCGGCCGGATCTGCGGAAGGTGCGGCATCAGATCGGGGTGATGAGCCCGATCGCGGACGCCTTCTTGATCCCGGACAATCACATCGGGCGGGCGACGGTGTCGAGTGTCGCGGTTGCCAACGAGGTGCAGGCGATGGGTGCGCGCGGAATCGCCTGCCTGAACTCGCGGGACCGGAACCTGCTCGGGTTCCGGCGCGACCTGCTGACGGCGGCGGCGTACGGCGTGGAGCAGTTCCTGTTCATCCACGGTGACGAGCCGACTGCGGGCGCGCGAACCAGCCAGTTGACCGTCCGGACGATGATCGAGGAAGCCCGGGCGACCTCGTTCCCCGGCATCGCGCCGTTCCAGGTCGGTGCCGCCACCCGTCTTCGCCCGATCCCGGCGTGGAAGGCCGAGGCGGACTTCCTGTACGTCCAGGTCAGCTACTCGCTCGACGACCTCCTGCGCTGGCGCGACACCGTCACCGCCGACATCCCGATCTACGCCGGCGTGATGGTCCTCGCCAGCGCCAAAATGGCCCACAACCTGGCCGCCCTCCCGCAGCTCACGATCCCCGACCATCTGATCGCCGCCGTGGAACAAGACCCGGACGTCGGCGTCGAGGCGGCCTGCGAGCACATCCTCCAGATCAAGGAATCGGGCGCCTTCGACGGCGTACACCTCATCCCCGTGAGCCGCTACCGACAGGTCGCCGCCCGCCTCGAACGCGACCTTTGACCCAGTACTGCGCCCGCCTTCTCCACGATGGGCTGGTGTCGGCTGCGTGGGGGGTTTTGGGCGGAGTACGCGCCCGTTCGTGCTCTCCCGGGGTCGGAGCGACTAGTCTCAGCGTGCAGAACCGACTGACGGAGGAGGAGGCGTGGCCGTACCTGGCAAGGGTCTGATCGATGGCCTGAAGGTCACCGCGAAGACGCTGTCCCGCCGCTCCGTCACCGAGCAGTACCCCGATGTCCAGCCGGAGCTCCCACCGCGGTCGCGCGGAGTGATCGCGTTGATGGAGGAGAACTGCACCTCCTGCATGCTCTGCGCGCGCGAGTGCCCGAGCTGGTGCATCTACATCGACTCGCACACCGAGACCGCGCCGTCGGTCGGTGAGCAGGCGCGGGAGCGGAGCCGGAACGTGCTGGACCGGTTCGCGATCGACTTCTCGCTCTGTATGTACTGCGGGATCTGCATCGAGGCGTGCCCGTTCGACGCGCTGTTCTGGTCGCCCGAGTTCGAGTACGCCGAGACGGATCTGCGCAATCTCACCCACGAGAAGGACCGCCTCCGCGACTGGATGTGGACCGTACCCGCGCCCCAGCCGATCGACCCCGGCCCCTCGGTGATCGAGCCCATCGATCCCGGACCGCGCAGCGCCCGGCCGGGCGACGCGGGGCCGGGCGACGCGGGACCAGGTGACGCGGCGCGAGTGGATGAGCCGAGGAGCGACGGGTGACCACTGCGCTCTTCTCCATCGCGGGGGCGGTGGCGGTGGTCGCGGCCGTGGTCGTCGTCACCACGCGCCGGATCGTGCACGCCGCGCTCTGGCTGGTGGTCGCGCTGGGAGCGGTGGCTGGTTGCTTCGGCGCCCTGCATGCCGAGTTCGTCGCGCTGGTGCAGATCCTGGTGTACGTCGGCGCAATCGTCGTACTGGTCCTCTTCGCCCTCATGCTGACCAAAGCGCCCACCAACCCCCTACCAGCGTTGACGACCCGCCGCAGCCCGTTCGCTGCCGTCGTCGCGGGCGTCCTCTTCCTGCTCCTCGGCACCGGCGTAGTAATTGCCTTCGGCAACAAAAAGATCAAGCCCGTACCCGCCGGAGCCGCGGCAGATGTCGGTACTGCGGTGTTCCGCGTCTGGGTGTTGCCGTTCGAGGTGCTGTCGGTATTGTTGCTCGCGGCATTGATCGGTGCGATCGTGCTTTCCCAGCGGTCCGGGAAACTGTCGGAGCCGGATGAGACGGTGTCGTCCTCGGGGAAGGGGGACGACTGATGCCGTTGATCCTGCCGCTGCTGCTGGCGGTGCTGCTGTTCTGCCTGGGCGTGTACGGCGTGCTCGCGCGCCGCAACGCGATCACCATACTGATGTCGTTCGAGCTGATGCTGAACGCGGTGAATCTCAACCTCGTGGCCTTCGACGCCTGGCGCCTCGACGGCCTGGCCACCGGCCAGACGCTCGCGGTCTTCGTGATCACGCTGGCGGCCGCCGAGATCGGGCTCGGTCTCGCGATCGTGTTACTGCTGTTCCGCGGCCACGGCCATGTGGACGCCGACACGGCCCGTGACCTGCGCGAGCAGCCCGAGCTCCAGGAGAACGAGCTGTGATCGCGACCGCCTGGCGGGTGATCGGCGTCGGCTTCTCGCTGCTCGTCATCCTGACCGCTGCCCTGCTGCACGGCGTGGATCCGCAACAGGCCGATTTCGCCGGCAGCTACGCCGGAATCCACACCTATATAAGTTTCGGGGTCCGGACCGACGACCTGACCGTGCTGATGCTCGCCGTCGTCGGCGTCGTCTCGGCCTGCGTGCAGGTCTACTCGATCGGCTACCTGGAGAAACGCGTCGCGTCGTACACGGCGCTCGTCACGCTCTTCACCGCGGCGATGGTGACGGTGGTCGTCTCGGACAGCCTGTTCCTGCTGCTGATCGGGTGGGAGGTGATGGGTGCCTGCTCGTACCTGTTGATCGGCCACTACTGGGAGCGCCAGGACGCGCGCGCGGGCGCGATGAAGGCCTTCCTGATGACCCGGCTCGGCGATGTCGGCTTCCTGTTCGGCATCTTCGTGCTCGGCGTCGCCGGTGACACCTTCCGGATCTCCGACCTGCACGCCGACCAGATGTCATCGCCCGCACTGACCGCGGGGACGTTGTTGCTGCTCGTCGGTGTGGTCGGCAAGTCCGCGCAGGTGCCCTTGCAGACCTGGCTTCCGGACGCGATGCCGGGTCCTAGCCCGGTGAGTGCCCTCATCCACGCGGCCACGATGGTCGCCGCCGGTGTCTTCGTGATCGCCCGCCTGTTCGACCTGTTCACCGCTGCCGACGCGACGCTCACCGTGCTGGCGATCGTGGCCTGCGTGACCATGGTGTTCGCCGCACTCTGCGCGATGGCCGCGGTCGAGGTGAAGCGGGTGCTCGCCTGGTCGACCGTGAGCCAGTTGGCCATCATGTTCGCGGGGCTCTCGCTCGGCACCAGGGACGGTCGGCACGCCGCGCTGTTCCACCTGCTCACTCACGCGGCTTTCAAGGGTCTGCTCTTCCTCTGCGCCGGCGTTCTCCTGCATCAGGTCGGCAGCGCGGCATTCGTCGTACTCCGGCGCTACACCCGCCGCGGTGTGCTCAGGAAGGCGATGCCCGTCACCTTCGTCACGATGACGATCGGCCTCGGCGCGCTCGCCGGCGTACCAGGGCTGGCCGGATTCTTCTCGAAGGACTCCGTGGTCGAAGCAGCCTGGGACCACGCCCGCGACGGCTCCACCGTCGGCTGGGTCGTCCTGGTCTCGGTCTGCCTCACCGCCGTGATGACCGCCTTCTACTGCGTGCGCTTGTGGCTCTGGGTCTTCTTCCGTACGCCGGCCCTCGCGGGCGCGCTGGGAGCGTTCGAGGCCGACGATCCGATGGCGGATCTGGAGGACCCCGACACCTCCAAGCTGCACGACGGCTCCTGGCTGATGCTCGCTCCGCTGATCCTGCTCGCCATCGCTGCCGCTGGGCTCGGTTACGCCGACGGGGTGCACATCGACTGGCCGATCGCGCTGGTGACGACCGTGCTGGCGCTGTTCGGGGCGCTCCCGGCCTACTCGTTGTGGCAGCGTGGCGCGGATCCACGGCCGGTGCTGCTGGAACGCGAGTTCGGCGTCGACTCGGCGTACCAGCGGCTGTTCGTCGTACCGGTGCAGTGGTTTGCCAAGCTTGCCGTCGGCGGCGACCGGGATGTGATCGGGGGATATGTGCGGGCGGCCGGCAAAGCTGGAACGCTCGCGTCCGAAGGTTTCCGGCGGTTGCAGACCGGCAATGTGCAGACGTATCTGACCGCGGCCGTGGTCGGGGTGGTCGCGCTCGCGATCCTGGCGGGGGTGATCGGCTCATGAGTTGGCTGCTGATCGCTCTGCTCGCAGTCCCGGCGCTGACCGCCGCGCTGTTGTGGGCCTTGCCTGCCGGGACGGGCGAGCGGGTCGCCGCCATCGTCGGGTCGGTGATCTCGGGTCTCGTGCTGATCGGCTCGGGCGTGCTCTGGTGGAAACTGGTCCGGCCGGATGGTCCATCCGTGCTGACCGCTGGAGACCTGCCTCGGACGCTACCCGGCAAGGTTCATGGGTACGCCGAGACCGACGTCTCCTGGATCCCTTCGCTCGATGTGCGGTTCCACCTCGGCATCGACACGATCTCGATGCCGTTGATCGCGCTGACCGCCTTGCTGGTGTTCCTGTGCTGTCTGTACTCCTTGCGCATCACGCCGCGCGCGGGCCGGATGCGGTCGCTGATCGCGCTGCTGCTGGTGATCGAGACCGGCGTGATCGGGACGTTCTCGGCGCTCGACCTGGTGTTGTTCTTCCTGTTCTTCGAGGTCGTGCTGATCCCGATGTGGCTGGTGATCGACATCTGGGGCGACGACCACGATCGCGCCGGGCGGCGGCGTGCGGCGACCACCTTCGTGCTGATGACGGTGCTCGGCTCGGCGCTGATGCTGCTCGGTTTCCTGCTGGTGCATCGCCTGACCGGCTCGTTCGACATCGAATACCTGAGCAGCCATCCCTGGCGGAGCAGCGGCGGCACCGGCCTCAAGGCCGCGCTCCTGATCGCGGTCGGCCTGGCGGTGAAGATGCCGCTCTGGCCGCTGCACATCTGGTTGCCGGACGCGCACGCCAAAGCTCCCACGGTCGGCTCGGTGCTGTTGGCCGGCGTCCTGCTGAAGCTCGGCAGTTACGGGATGATCCGGATCCTGCTCCCGGTGCTGCCCGGCGACTCCGCCACCATCGCGCCGTACCTCGGTGGTCTCTCGACCGTGGCGATCATCGCCGGCTCGCTGGCCTGCCTGGCTCAGACCGATGTGAAGCGCCTGATCGCCTACTCCAGCGTCGGTCACATGGGGTTCATCGGGCTCGGTATCGCGACCATGTCGCCCGAGGGGCTGACCGGCGCGCTCTTTGCCAACATCGCGCACGGCATCATCACCGGTCTGCTGTTCTTCCTGGCCGGCGCGATCAAGGACAGGCACGACACCAGCGACCTGCGCGCGATCGGCCGTGCCCTCTATGCGCGACTGCCGCGCATCGGTGGGTTGCTGACGTTCGCCTGCCTCGCCTCGCTCGGACTGCCTGGGCTGGCCGGGTTCTGGGGCGAGATGCTGGTCCTGCTCGGCGCGTACCATCCCGGCAATCTGTTGCCTCGGACAACTTTCTTGGTGTTCATGGTGGTCGCCGGAATCGGCACGGTGCTGACCGCGGCGTACTTCCTGCGCCTGGTCCGGAACCTTTGCCAGGGTGACCCGGCCGAGTATCCGGCGGCGGCCTTCGCGGTCGACCTGAGCCGGATCGAACTGATCGCCTGGGCGCCGCTGATCGTGCTCACCGTCTTCCTCGGCCTGTGGCCCTGGTTCCTGCTGCAGTACTGGACGTTCCTATGACGATGACCTGGACCGACTGGCAGGCGATCGCCGTACCGCTGGTGCTCGCCCTCGGCGCCATCACCGTGCTGCTGGCGGACGCCTTGTGGCGGACCGGCAGCAAGCAGGTCAGGCACACGGTGATCACGCTGATCACCGGAGCCGCGATCCTGTTCGGACTCGCGTTCATCGCCGTGCAGCGCAACAGCGTGAAGCCCGCGTTCTGCCGGCCGGCGGTCGAAGGGCCGGCCCAGTGCAGCCTGGTCTTCGAGCCACTCACGGTCGGCTTGTGGGCGGTGCTGCTGATCGGCGGTCTCGGAGTCGTCGGCCTGTCGGCGTACCGGTTGCTCGACGTCGACATCCCGGTGGGGGAGTACCACTTCCTCCTGCTCAGTGCGTTGACCGGGGCAACTGTTCTGGCCGGTGCGCGCGATCTCGCCACGGTCGTGATCGCGCTCGAGGTGGTCTCGCTGCCGAGCTTCGCGATGGTCGCCCTGCGACGCGATCGGCGTGGCTCGGAAGGGGCGTTGAAGGCGTTCCTCGTCTCGGTGCTGTCGACGGCCGTGATGCTGTTCGGGATCTCCTACCTGTACGGCGTGACCGGGTCGCTCTATCTCCAGACGATCGTCACGCGGCTGCCCGCGATCGATCCGGATCTGCGCCGGGTGGCGTTCGCGGCGGGGTTGTTCGTGATCGTCGGGTTCGGGTTCAAGATCGCCGCGGTGCCGTTCCACGGCTGGCTCCCGGACACGTACGCCGGTGCGCCGGTCGAGGTCGCCGCCTTCCTCGCGGTCGTGTCGAAGTCGGCCGGTGTCGGCGGACTGCTGGTGCTCGTCACTTTCGGCGTGGCACCGAGCGGCTCCTCCTTGCGCACAGTCGTCTGCATCCTCGCGGCGCTCACGATGACCGTCGGCAACTTGGCTGCGCTCCGCCAGGCCGAGGCCGTTCGGCTGCTCGCCTGGTCGTCGATCGGCCAGGTCGGGTTCCTGCTCGCGCCACTCGCAGTCGGTGATGCGCAGGCGGCGGTCGGCTACCTCGCGGCGTACGTCGTGGTCACGCTCGGCGCCTTCGGTGCGGTGGCAGTCGTCCAGCGGCATCGCCCGGCCGGTCTGCTCACCGACTACCGCGGCATGGTCCGCTCCGAGCCCGGTCTCGGCGTCGCCCTGGTCTTCTTCCTCGTCGTCCTGGCCGGCCTGCCGCCAGGTCTGGCGGGCCTCTTCACCAAGTTCGCCGCCTTCCAGGCCGTCCTCGACGCCCACATCGGCTGGCTGGCCGCGGTGATGGCCGTGAACGTGATGATCGGCCTGGCCGTCTACCTCCGCTGGATCGCAGAACTCTTCCGCCTCCCCGCCGACGACCCGTTCTCGGTCGACATCGAAAACCCCGCGGTCGCCGTGATCAGCACCTGCGCCGGCGCCGCCGTAGTCCTCTCCATCCTCCCCAGCACCCTCTTCGCCCTCGTCACCTGACGGGGAAAGGCTCGCCGGTCAGATAGCAGAGTCAGGCGCTGGTTGAGGCAGCGTCTGGTGCAGCGGGGAGACTCGGCGCCTCCGGGTGATACCGGCGCTGCCGCTCGATCGGCGCAGTGCCGAAGTCCCCCGAGCCGTTGACGACCTCGCCTACTTCGAGGGTCAGACCGCGGGCCTTGCCAAAGCCTTTCAGGACGGCGCCGCGGTGGTCGGGATCGGGGTGGGAGTAGGCGGCACCGCCGGCCAGTTGTACTTGCTGTGCAGTGATCTGACCGAGGACTTGGCACCCGTCGCCGAGCTCCACCGGCGCAACGATCACCGGTGAACTGCTGAGCCGCGTTCGGTCGCCGATCCTCACCTGCGCGCCCGCGGTGCCTGCCATGATTCGCGCGCCGCCTTCGCCGATGCGGTTGTTGTCGCCGATGACGATCGAGCCGCCGCCGGAAGCCGCGATGAAGGTGCCGGGGAGCAGAGCGTTGTCCGAACCGAGTTCGCAGGAGCTGTCTGGATCGCACTCGATCACGACACCGGGGTAGAGGACGTTGCCCTCACCCAGACGCACCCGGGTGCCCAGCAGGACGGAGTACGGGTCGAGGATGATCGTGCCCGCCTCGGCCAGCTCCAGTAACTCGGCAACGGTCCGGAGACCACGGGCGGTGCGTTGCTCGTCGATGATCACCCGGCGACATTACCTACTCCGCAAGACCCGAGCACTCGCCTGAATGGTGGATCGGTGGGTGCTGCGGCTAGCGGGACCTGGCAGGGTAGGGGGTATGACTTCGGAGCGGATCTATGTCGGTGGGTACACCAGTCAGGCAGGCGGCGGGGACGGGATCGGGTTCGGTCCGCTCGACGCGATCGGGGTTGCCGCGGTGACCGAGGATCCGTCGTTCCTGGTTCGGTCGGCCGACGGGCGGTTCCTGTACGCGGCGAACGAGCTCGACGCCGGCCGGGTCAGTGCGTTCCGGGTCCAGGACGACGGCTCGCTGGAGTTCCTCAACGACCAGCCGACCGGTGGGGCGCACCCCTGCCACGTCGAGATCGACCCGACCGGCAGCTTCCTGTTGTCGGCGAACTACAGCTCAGGTTCGATCGCGATTCACCCGATCGCGGCCGATGGTTCGCTCGGCGAGGCGACCCAGTTCCTGCAGCGCGAGGGCACCGGGCCGAACGAGGAGCGCCAGGAGGGTCCGCATGCCCACCAGGTGACGTTCGACCCGACCGGCCAGTACGCGTTCGACGTCGATCTCGGCTCGGACTCGGTGCACGTGTCGACGCTGACCCCCAAGGGCCAGCTGGAGGCGGTAGACCGGCTGGCGATCCACCCGGGCGCCGGCCCGCGGCACATCGCGTTCCACCCGAGCGGCAGCGCGGCGTACGTGATCAACGAGCTGGACTCCACGCTGTCGGTTTGCAGCTACGGCGACGGCCAGCTGACCGTAGTACGGACGTTGTCGACGCGGCCCGAAGGCGCTGACGGGGAGAACTCGCCGGCCGAAGTGCTGGTGTCGGCCGACGGGCGGTTCGTCTACGGGTCGAACCGTGGTGACGACACCATCGCGGTGTTCGAGACCGGCGCCGACGGGATCGACCTGGCACTGATCCAGACGATCGGATCCGGCGGCTCCGGCCCGCGGCACCTTGCCTTCAGCAAGAATGGGACCGAGCTGTATGCGGCGAACGAAAAGTCGGACACCATTGCCGTCTTCGCCGTCGACCAGACCAGCGGCGCCCTCACCGCAACGGGGACGCCGCTGAGCTGGCCCAAACCGGTCTGCGTGCTGCCGGTCTGACGAAAGGCGGAACTCAGACTCAGACGAGCTTCTCGAAGAAGAACTCGTGCTTGAGGAACGACACGTCGTACTCGTGACCCGGCTGCGGCGGTAGCAGTTGCGCGGCCTGGAACAGCCGCCAGCCGTCCTTCAAAGCGTCCAGCCCGGTCCCGTATGGCGGTTCGTCGCTGTCACCCGTCGTCGGCGAGGTCTCCCCGGTGCCGTCGTACGTCGACCAACCGACCACTCGCGAGTCCAGCGCCGACGAGGCCAGGTAGAGCACCAGCACCTGCTGCCGAAGGGTTTGCTGAACAGTTGTCGTCGTCATGCCATCTCCTTCTTGGCGGCGTGCGGATTGAGGCTGCGCTGCGAGACCACGCGCTGCGGGCGGTTCGACACCCGGGTGACCCAGTAGTCCGGGTCGTAGGTGTCGTCACCGGTCAGCGCCTGCCAGAGCTTGACGCGGTTGTAGATCTCCAGCCGGCCGGTGGCGTTCTCGTACCAGGGGAAGTACTGGCCGAGCTCGGCCGCCACCTGGTCGTCGTACAGGTCGTCGGTGTTCCACAGCCGGACCTGGCGGACGGTCGGGTTGAAGCGGATCTTGAACATGTAGCGGTCGATGTCGCTGTCGTTCCTGCGGCCGCCGTGCCAGATGCCGTGGTGCAGGAACACGACCGTGCCGGGCGGGCAGGTGAGCCGCGTCTGGCCGAGCAGGTTCTGGTACCGGCCGGTGTCGGACTCGTTGGTCTTGCGCAGGTGGCTGCCGGGCACGCTGAGGGTGCCGCCCATCTCGAGCGTCACCTCCTGCGGGTAGTACATGAGCTGTATGTCGAACGCGTCCGGGCGGACGTCGATGATCGCGTCGCCGTGCAGGTTCTGCGCCTCGCCCTCGTTCGCCTTGCGGATGTGGACGGCGTGGTGGTCGACGGTCGGCTCCGGACCGACCAGGCTGTGGATGGCGCCGGCGATCTCCGGCAACTGCACCAGCTTCTGGACGAACGCGCTGCCCTCGAAGGCCTCCGACAGCGGAGTGCCGTACGGGACGCCGGGGATGCCGGCCTTCAGTACGTCGATCGCTTCGCGGTTCATCTCGTCGGGTACGACGGCATCCATCCGGAACGCTCCGGTGGCGACGAAATGCGCCATCTGGACCGAGGTGAGCAGGTTCTTGCGATGGGGATGGGGCATGTCTCTCCCTCTCGGGGCGACTGGTCCGTGGTGGTTGGTACTCGTCCAGGCTAGGTTTGGCGAGACTTGTTTCGCGTGGGTTGAGATCACCACTGGTGGTAATTTCTCACCATGGTCCTGTTGCACCTGGCCGAGCCGCCCGAGCGAGTGCACGCCGGCGTCGGGGTTCACGGCGTGCGCGGCCGGCGAGACACCTACTTGCTGCCCGACCTGTGGCAGTTCCACCTCTACGGGTACTCGGCGGATCTGACGGTCGACGGCACGGCGTACGAGGTGTCGCCCGGTTCGGTCAGCCTGGTGCCCGCGGGAGTGCAGGTGGAGTTCGCGTACCGCGGTCGCTCGGAGCACCTCTACGCACACTTCCGGCCGCGTCTCGTCGGCGAGCCTTCGTACGTTCCGGTGGTGCAGGACTCCGGTACTGCGGCGCCGGTACTGTCCGACCTGCTCCGCCAGGCGATCGAGGCGACCCCGTCCGGCACGGCCCGAGTCGCCGCCGAGGTGTGGACCGCGCTCTGGCGAGTCGCCCAGCTCAGCGCAGCCCTCGGCGAAGGCGGCGGTACTGCGGGTCACCCGGCCGTCGCGGCAGCCATCGCCTACATCGAAGCAAATCTCGCGCGACCGCTCACGGTTCCCGCCCTGGCCCGAGCCGCTGGTGTCTCGCACAACCACCTGACCCGCCTCTTCCGCTCGGAAACCGGTACGACGGTCGTCGCCTACATCCGCCAACGCCGGATGGCTCGCGCCCGCCACCTGCTCGTCTCCTCGACTCTCTCCATCCCCGCGGTCGCTGCCTCGGTCGGCATCCCCGACCTGCACGCCTTCAACAAGTCCTGCCACCGCGAACTGGGCGGCTCCCCGCGCTCTGTCCGCGCCGGTTAATTGGGCTGCGGCCGGCTGGTGAGCAGGGCATCGTTGGACCGGTGACGGACAAGCTGCGGCGATGGCTGGCCGAGGACTTCGGGCTCGACGTAGTGGCGCTCGAGCAGGTACACGAGGGCGCTGACATCGCTGCTGAGGTGTGGCGGGCTGTCGGCGACGCGTCGTACGCGGTGAAGTGGTCCGGTGGCGGCACGGACGCTGGGCCGCGCGCAACGGCGTACCTGGCAAGCAGAGGCGTCCAGGGAGTGCCTGGGCCGGTCCGGACTCTCACTGGTGGCTTGTGGAGTGAACGCGAGGGCCGACGGCTCTCGGTAATGCCGTGGATCGCAGGAGATCGCGCCGCCGACACAGGGCTCACTCTTGAGCAGTGGACGTCGTACGGCGTTCTGCTGGCGGCCGTACATCGCGCAGAGCCGCCCGCCGAGCTACGGGCCGTGCTGCCGCGGATCAACCCCATCAACGCTCGCATGCCCGACCTGGCTCGCTCTGTTCGAGCCAGGCTCGCTACGCCGTCCGACGCCGTCGAGGAGGAACTCGCAGCTATCTGGGAAGCTCACGACGACCTCATCACCGCTGTGCTCGACCAGTGCGCGGACCTTGGCGACCGCGACCTCGGCGGCACCCCTGTGCTCTGTCACGCCGACCCCCACCTCGCCAACGTGCTGGTCACACCAGAGCAGCTCTACCTCATCGACTGGGACGACGTAGTACTGGCACCGCCCGAGCAAGACCTCCTGTTCATCCTCGGCGGCATGGGCCCCATCGGCCCGACCACCCTGGACGAACAGGAGGCCTTCTTCACCGGCTACGGCGAGGTCGAGCTGGATCCGACCCGCCTCGCCTACTACCGCTCAGCCCGCGCCATCGAGGACTTCGTCGGCTGGTCCGACTACGTCCTCGGCGGAGCTCCCGACCGCACGGACCGCGTCGAGGTGGTCCGTTTCATCCTCGGGCCCGACGGCCTCGCATTGCGGGCTCTCGCTAGCGACTGACGCAAACAGCGAAGGGGCCGTCGGGGCTGACGCTGGCGCAAGCAGTCCAGCCCTGCGGATAGCCGTAGGTAGTGGTGTTGCCGCCACCAACCGGCACCCAGGCATCCGCCAACTTGTTGCCGTAGGCATCGTAAAGCGTGGCCCAGCCGCTGTAGCTGTTGTTCCAGGCGCGCGCGTGCCAAGCGCCGTCGCTCCATTGCTCGATGCAGGCCGTCCAGTTGCGTGCGCTGGCGCAGTACTGGGCCTGCTCGGTGGCGTGCGCGGGTGCGGCTGCAGTCAGGCTGGCGGCGAGTGCGCCGGTGGCGGCCAGGGCGGACATGATCTTGCGCATGAACTCTCTCCCCAGGTTTGAGAAATGGGCGAGGTCAGGCTAGGCAGCGCGGAACCGGAAGCGACAGCATCTCGAAAAATCTCGAAATGACTTGGCACCGGCTGCTTGTGGAACGTCCTCAGGCGTGGCGGAGCCAGATGTTGGGTTCTTGGTAGTGGCCGGTGTCTGTGGCGCGGTCGATGGTGAGGGTGGTGAGGCCGTCGGGGATAACGTAGGTGCCGGTGGCGGGGAATGCCATGCCGGTCCACTTCTCCCAGTCGGCGACGGAGCCGGTCATCGTTTGGCTCGCCGGAGCGGGGGCGAGCAGGGTGGCGCCGAGGCGGACGTGGGTGCGCAGCCAGGGGTCGAGCGGGAGCCCGTCGTCGCGGGTCCAGGTCATGAACTCGGCGATGTCGATCAGCGGGTACTGCGACTTGGAGGTCGGCCGGACCGGCGCGATCATCCGGGTGAGGCCGCGCGCCAGCGCCTGCTCCTTCACCGCCGTGATCACCCGGCCGGCGTGGCCTTTGCCCTGCTCGTCGTTCCGCACAGCCGCTGCCATCAGCACAAACGTGTCCGGAACCACCCCGGCCTCGTACGACTCGACCGAGCGCGCCAGCGAGTCCGTGAAGCCGCCCGGAAGATCGGCGACCGTGCCGTCCCAAGCGATCGGCACACCCCAGCAGCCCGCGATCAACCGCCGGTCGTCGCTGTCGACGAGGTAGAACTCCCAGTCGCGGAAGTATTCGATGCGGCGCTCTCGGTACGGCGCTACGCCCTCGTCGTGAAAAATGAACTCGGGCCAGTCCTCCACGAACCGCCGCTCGGCTTCCTCGTCCAGCTCGGGTGCGGTGGCGACGGGGATCAGCTCGTACATGCCGCGAACGCTAGTCGCGAAGCTCGCCCGCAGCCACCGGGTTTCGGGGTATGACAGCGGTATAGGCCGGAGCGCGAGCCTCGCAAGCATGAGCTCCCCGGCGAACACCTTCGAGGCGACCGCCTTCGGCCAGAAGGAGACGACCGCATCTGAGAAGGTCCCTGCGCCGGCTCGCCGCGAGCCCAGCCGCAATCGCCCGTTGGTGGTGCTGCTCGGCGCGCTGGCGACCGTACTGACGCTCGTCAGCAACCGCTACGGCTACTACCACGACGAGCTGTACTTCCTGGTCTCCGGCAAGCACCCTGCCTGGGGGTATCCCGACCAGCCACCCCTGACTCCACTGCTGGCCCGCCTCGGCGACGCGCTGGCTCCTGGTGAGGTCTGGGCGCTCCGCGTCCCTGCGACGGTCTGCACGGTACTGACGGTGCTCTTCGTCGCCCTGCTAGTCCGTGAGCTGGGTGGCTCGCTGCGGGCCGAGTTGATCGCTGCGGGCGCGTTCTCGTGCTCGACGATGGTGCTGATCACTGGGCACGTGCTGGGAACCAGTACGACCGACCTGACCTTCGTAGCGGCGCTGAGCTGGCTCCTGTGTCGACTGATCCGCACTGGCAACGACCGGCTCTGGCTGATCATCGGACTGGTGCTGGGCGTCGGCCTGCTCAACAAGATGACGCTGGCCCTGTGGGTGTTCGCAGTACTCGTGGCTCTGGTTCTGGTCGGCCCGCGACGGATCATGTACAGCCGGTGGTTCCTCGTCTCCGCTGTGCTGTCGCTGGCGCTGTGGACGCCGTACCTGCTCTGGCAGGCTCAGCACGACTGGCCGCAGCTGACCATGGCCTCGGTACTGCGTGAGCAGGCTGCCCAGGGCGGCTCGCTCGGCCTACTGCCGTACCAGGTCGTTGTCGGACCACTACTGCTACCGCTCTGCGTCGCCGGCGGCGTCTGGCTGTGGCGTAGCTTTCGCGTCTTTGCGGTGACCTTCATAGTGTTCGCTGCCCTGCTGATGATCACCGGCGGCAAGGCGACCTACCTCGCCAGCGCCTACCCAGCCGTCTTCGCCGGAGCCGGCATCGCCGCCGACCACTGGCTCCGCAAGCGCCAACGCGCAATCACCCTGTACGGCGTACTCGCTCTGTCACTCCTCATCGCAGCGCCGCTCGGCCTTCCCCTGCTGCCGGAGCGCACGGCGGTCGCCTACGGCAAGGCGCTGACCGTCGACCAGGCCCGCAGCCAGCTCGGCTGGCCGGAGCTCGCCGACTCGGTCGCTCGCGCTATGAACCAACTCTCCCCAGCCGAGCGCTCCCGTGCGGTCATCTATACCTACAGCTACGGCCAGGCCGCGGCGCTCGAGCGCTACGGACCGGCTCGCGGCCTGCCCTCGGCGTACAGCGGTCACAACGGCTTCGCCAACTGGGGCCCGCCGCCGGACTCGGCCGATATCGCCGTCGTGGTGGACGGCTTCCGGCGTACCGGACCTTCAGACGTCCCGGAATGGACCAGGCAGGCCTGCCAGACCCTCACCCAGGCGGGCGCGGTCGAGGCACCCACAGCCACCCGGGAGCGCGGGAAACCGATCTGGATCTGCCAACTCCGCGAGCCTTGGTCCACCCTCTGGCCCCACCTGACCCGCCTCGGCTGACGCCGTTCACGTCTAGTGAGATCAGTCACCTGCTGGCCGACTACCCGTACGAGGCGCCGGGCCCTGTCGGCGGGAGCCGGGCGAGCGTCGCCGCCGGCTCGGGGGTGGCCGGCGCGACGTTCGGGGGATCAGCGGTAGTTGACGAACTGGACGGCGAAGTCGAGGTCCTCGCCCTTGATCAGCGCCTGGACCGTCTGGAGGTCGTCGCGGCTCTTGCTCGACACGCGGAGTTCGTCGCCCTGGATCTGCGCCTTGACACCCTTCGGGCCCTCGTCGCGGATCAGCTTCGAGAGCTTCTTCGCGTTCTCCTGGGTGATCCCGGCGTTGATCGTCGCGGTGATCTTGTAGACCTTCCCGGACAGCTTCGGCTCGTCGGCGTCCAGGCCCTTGAGCGA
Organism: Kribbella monticola; assembly: GCF_003261635.1. Taxonomy (GTDB): domain Bacteria; phylum Actinomycetota; class Actinomycetes; order Propionibacteriales; family Kribbellaceae; genus Kribbella; species Kribbella monticola. Next base: position 102,776 of record NZ_QFXK01000091.1, read on the forward strand.
GATCTGCCGCTTGACCAGCTTGTCCTTGAGCACGTCGAGGACGGCGTTCACCCGCTCCTCGGTGTTCGCCTGCATGTCGATCGTCTCGCCGGTCAGCTTGATGGCCGCGTCGACGTTCTTGAAGTCGAACCGCTGGCTGATCTCCTTCGCCGCCTGGTTCACGGCGTTGTCCACCTCCTGATGATCGACCTTGTTCACGATGTCGAAGGAGGACTCCGAAGCCATGGGCACTTCCTTTCCGAGTTGCTGTCTTTCCGATTTGCTGTCAGGGGCACTGTCTGTTGTATCGTCTCTCACGCCGGTCCACGGACCAGCAGCGCCCTGGCGGGTTGCCCGAGCGGCCAAAGGGAGCAGACTGTAAATCTGTCGGCTTATGCCTACGCAGGTTCGAACCCTGCACCCGCCACAGGAGCAAAACAGCCCCTGACCTGGAGTGATCCGGGTTGGGGGCTGTTTCGTTGGGTGGGTGGCTGTAATGGGGGTGGGGGTCGGGACATAGAGGGGGTATGAGGCAGACGGGTGAGGTGGAGCGGGCGGCGTTCGAGGGGCTCTATCGGGAGCACTACTGGGCGCTGTTGCGGTTCGCGGTTCGGCGGTTGCCGGATCAGGAGAGTGCGCGGGATCTGGTGGCTGACACGTTCGCCGTGGCCTGGCGACGTCGGCAGCGGATTCCGCCTGATCGGGTGCTGCCGTGGTTGTACAGCGTCGCCGGCAAGTTGCTGGCGAATCGGCGTCGGAGCCGGGTGCTGGCCGACGACGTGACGCGGCGGCTTTCGTCGTACGCCGTGCTCGATCATGCGGCGGGTCCCGAGGAACGTGCTGAGTGGACCGAAGTGCTGAACACCGTGCTCGAGGCACTCCGCACGCTTCATCGGCGAGACCAGGAAGTGCTGTTGTTGCACGCCTGGGAAGGCCTTCAAGGCGACGACCTGGCGGCGGCGCTGGGTTGCTCGACCGGTGCAGCGGCCGTCCGGCTGCATCGTGCCCGGCGTCGGCTTCGAGCCGCTCAAGACGCACAGCCCACCTCGCCGCCTGCCGAGCCCTATCCATCCCGCGCATCTGACGGAGTGACGACATGAACCTGAACCGAGACAGCATCGACGACCTACGCCTGATGGATCCGGCCGGCGACTTGACCGACGGCCCGCTGGACGCCCGGGCGCTGACCGACCTCCACCGGATGACCGCCCAGAGACCAGCAAGGTCCCGGCGCCGGCTGGTCCTCGCAGCGGCGGCTGTCGGAGCACTCGCCGTGGTGGCGGCGGTCGCGATGGACCGCGGTGGCGCCCCGGCGTACGCCGTGACACGGAATGACGACGGCACGGTGACGATCAAGATCGAGCGATTCGAGGACGCGGACGGGCTCGAGGCGGCGATCGAGAAGTACGGCGTCAACGCCGAGGTCGACTACCTGCCCTGGGGCAAGACCTGTCGGGAGCCGCGCTACACGGTCGCGCCGGACGCGGACCAGCAGGCCGCCGCCACCAGCGTCGGTGACAACTCGGGCGACAGTGTCCTGCTGCGTCCCAACGAGTTCGCCGCCGATGAGACCCTGGTCATTGTCCACAGCGGCTATGAGGACCCGAGCGTCAAGGTGAGGTCGTTCAGGCAACTCGTCGCCAAGGGACCGGTATCCCCTTGCGAGCCCGTGGACCAGAGGGGTCCGCGCTAGTCAGGCCATCACTGGGCTGCTCGCAACGACGGCCCCTGACCTGGAGAGATTCGGGTCGGGGGCTGTTCGTGGTGTCAGACTCTTGGGGTGGAGCAGAGGCTCGGCTCGGTGGTGTTGAGGGACGGGACCGCGATTGCGTTCGCGGTGGCCGGGGTGGGGCCGGTCGTGCTTTGTGTGCCGGGGTGGGTTTCGCATCTCGAACTCGGCTGGGCGATGCCCGCGGAGCGCTTGTTCTACGAGAGCCTCGCCAGTGGCCGCACGGTGGTGCGGTACGACCGGCCCGGGTGCGGGCTGTCCGGGGCGACGGATCGTTCGGACGTCGTCGAGCTTGAGCTCGAGGTCATGGCGGCAGTGACCAAGGCAGTCGGCGTCGACAGATTCGACCTGGTCGGTACGTCGTTCGGAGCGCCGCTGGCGGTGAAGTTCGCGGCCCGGCGCCCCGAATCGGTCAACCGGCTGGTCCTGTACGGCGGTTGGGTGCAAGGCGATCAGGTCTCTCCGCCCGCTCTTCGCCAGCACTTGCTCGGGCTGGTGGAGCAGCACTGGGGATTCGCCTCCGACGTCCTGGTCGAGATCTTCGCACCTGATGCGGACGCGGGATTCCGGGCCACCTTCTCGACGTACCAACGTCAGTCGGCGTCCCCCGCAACAGCCCGGCGGCTGCTGGCCGCCTGCTACGAGATCGACGTGAGCGAGGACCTGGCCCGCATCGGCGGCGCGCAGACCACGGTGATCCACCGTGCCGATGATCGCGCGGCGCCTGTGGCGGAAGGCAAGCGGTTGGCGGAGGGCATCGCCGGCGCGACCCTCAAGCTGTTGCCGGGCCGTACGCACGTGCCGTTTGCCGGCGACGTGGAGACTCTCGTCGACGAGATCCGCGCCGGCCTCGGACTACCGCGGCTGCCACGGACCGCGCGGCCCTCGCTGACTCCGCGCCAGGCAGAGGTCGCTGCCCTCGTCGCCCAGGGCTGGTCGAATCGCCAGATCGCCGAGGAACTGGTCATCACCGAACGTTCGGCCGAGTCGCACATCGAGCGGATCCTGATGCGGATGGGGTTCCGCTCCCGCGCACAGATCGCCGCCTGGTACGCCGCGACGCACCCGACGCACCCGACGCACCCGTCGCACCCGACGTACCCGACGCCCTGAAGTGCCGTATTTCCACGGCTGCCCCGGCGCACGCCGTACCCGCAGGATGACAGCGTGACCAAGACGGCGACTCACCGTGACGGGTTCGCGCTGCATCCCCTCCGCGGCCGGTTCAACTCGATGTTCTTCGCGGCGATCGGCGGCTATCTCGATCTGCAGCTGCGCAAACGCAAGCGCACGGTGTTCGCCGGGCTGCCGCAGACCGTGGTCGAACTGGGCTCGGGGGTCGGCGCGAATCTGCGCTACCTGGCTCCGGGAACCCGGCTGATCGCTGTCGAGCCGAACCGCTACATGCACACCCGGCTCCGGCGCGCAGCCGCCAGGCGCGCTGTGGAGGTCGAGATCCGCGACGTCGTCGCCGAGCGCATCGACCTGCCGGACGGGAGTGCGGACGCCGTGATCTCGAGCCTCGTCCTTTGTAGCGTGAGCGATCCCGCCGCAGTACTTGCCGAGGTACGACGCGTACTGCGGCCAGGTGGCCGGTTCAGTTTCGCCGAGCACGTCGTCGCGAAGAAGAACACCCCGACCCGGTGGGCGCAGCATGTGTTGCGCCGTCCGTGGGCGTGGGTGTTCGAGGGTTGCTCGTGTGAGCGAGATCTCGCGAGCGCGATCGAATCGGCGGGCTTCGCCGGCGTCGACCTCCAGCACTACCGGATCCATTCGCCGTTCCTGCCGTTCAACACTCATATCGCCGGCACTGCCACCGGGTAGCTCGCGAAGCGCCGGCTGGACGGCCGCTGCGGAATGGCCCGTCACCATGGGGAATAGTGGTGGAGCTGTCGCAGGTTGCTTGTCTAGTCGGGTCCGGCTGAGTACCAGGTAGGAGACGCGGGTATGAAACCCACTGAGTTCGTCAAGGTGAACGGGCAGTTCTGGGGTGAGCACCTTCGGGGTGTGAGTGAGCATCTGACGGCCAGTCACTCCCGTGAGTTGCCGGGGCCGTTGCTGTTTCCGCGGGTGATGGTGCTGACGGAGACGCCGGACTGGAACATCCTCGAGTTCACCGGGATCAGCCGGGAGTACCGCTCACTCGAAGTACGGCGGCAGAAAGCTGCCGGGATCGATCAGTACTTCGCGGATTCCGCCGGCTCCACGCCGGTCGTGATTCTGCGCGAGGCCGATGTCTATCAGGACGCGACGATCGCCACCGAGACCGGGCGGAGTGCTCTGCGGACCCGGTTCCCGGGTGCCGAGGGCCTGATCGGGCGTGAGCTCGTCGGCACCGGTGACGGCAAACTGCTGCAGTTCGCGCCGGGGAACTACTCGGTGCTCAACCGGGTGCTGCTCGCCTCCGGTCAGCGGCTGCACTGGACGTTCCTGGCGATCGCCATCCACCGGTCCGAGCCGGCCGACAAGTATCGCGACTTCCTGCAGAACCTGGTCAACTCCGTGCCCCACCTCGACCCGGTCGGTACGTTCGCCGTACCGCGTGGTGAGCTCGACCAGCTGATCAAGGCAGACCCGTTCGGGAGCACCTACCACCAGAGTCTGCACAAGACGACCGTCGGTGAGTTCCTACAGCAGCACGAGGCGATCCTGCTGTCCGCGTTCGACGCGACCCAGCTGATCCGCGAGCCGGTGCTCGAGGCAGAGGACGGTACGGCGGTCACGCCCGACTTCATCCTGGAGCGCACGGACGGGACTCACATCGTCGGTGACTTCGCGCTGCCGCTGCTGGAGACGGCGAAGGACGGCAAGAAGCGCCGGCGCTCGACGACGGCCGTTGGCGACGGTACGCAGTACGGGGAGTTCTTCAAGAACGCCGAGAACCGGGCCTTCGCGAAGACCAAGTACGGCGTGGAGCTCAACGATCCGCGGCGGCTTCTGGTGACGACCAGCCAGGATGCGGTCGAGGTCAGTGAGGCGGACGCCGTCGAGGTCGTCGACTACGACACCGTTCTTCGACTGTATCTGGCGGCAAAGTCGTAGCACCTGTCGGCAGATCCACAGCAAGCTCCCAGCTCGCGTGGGTCGTCGTCTCAGCAAGTCCGTGAACCATCGAGGAATCACCACTCCGCCAGGGAGCCTCGATGGACACAACGACAGGCGTACGCCGCCCCGCCGCAGCCGACCGCAGTACTACGACGCCGCCGCCCCACCCAGGCGCGGCCCCGCGGCACCCGAGCGCTGAGCTCCAGCAGCACTCGGGTGCGGCAACGCAGTACGGGGTGGGTGAGCGCGAGGCTTGGCGGCACGTGCTGGGGCGGCGGGCGCGGTTTGACGCGGGTGTGCGGGTTGTTGCGGGCGCTGCGCTGTGGTTGAGCCTGTTGGTTGTCACCTATTGGTGGGTGGCCGGTCGGGGCATCCAGGCGATGGGCGGGTGGGAGACCGGGCTGACCTCGCTCGGGCGGCTCAGCGGTCTGTTGGCTTCGGACCTGCTCCTGGTGCAAGTCCTACTGATCGCACGCGTCCCGCTGCTGGAGCATGCGTTCGGACAGGACCACGTGCTGCGGATCCACCGGGTAGTGGGCTTCACCTCGTTCAACCTCATGGTGGCCCACCTGGTGCTGATCACCTGGGGCTACGCCGCCGGTAGCGCCACGAAGATCCCCAGCACCTTCTGGGACCTCATCACCAACTACCCAGGAGTCCTGCTCGCACTAGCCGGTACTGCGTGCCTGGTGCTGAGCGTGGTGACCAGCGTGCGCGCAGCGCGTCGTCGGCTGCGCTACGAGTCGTGGCATCTCCTGCACCTCTACGCCTATCTAGGAGTGGGCCTAGCTCTTCCCCACCAGCTGTGGACCGGCCAGGAGTTCATCAGCTCGCCAGCAGCCACGGCGTACTGGTGGACGCTTTGGGGCGTCGCCGCAGCCGCAGTACTGGTCTGGCGTGTCGGAGCGCCGCTGGTCAACAGTGCTCGTCACCGCCTTCGCGTAGCTGCCGTTGCGGACGAGGGAGACGGCGTGGTGTCGGTGTACATCACTGGCCGACACCTGGGTCGACTAGGCGCGGAAGCAGGGCAGTTCCTCACCTGGCGGTTCATGGACCGCACTGGGTGGACCCGCGGCAACCCATACTCGCTCTCCGCCGCACCTAATAGTCAGAGCCTCCGGATCTCGGTCAAGGCGCTCGGTGACAACAGTGCGTCCCTCCGCAGCTTGCGACCCGGCACACCCGTGCTGATGGAAGGCCCGTACGGCCGGCTCTCCGCGCGAGCCCGCACCGGCCGCAAGGTCGCACTGATCGGTGCTGGAGTCGGGATCACTCCATTGCGCGCACTGGCCGAGGGACTCGACTACGGCCCCGGTGAAGCCATCCTGATCCAGCGCTACACCCGTACGCCGCTCTTCGAGCGAGAACTCCGGATGCTCGCCACCCAACGCGGACTCCTCGTCGGTCTGCTACCCGGCCACCGACGCGCTCCCGACTCATGGCTCGGCCACGGCGCGGACCACCTCGACGATGTGGCGGCTCTTCGTACGTGGATCCCTGACATCGAGGAGCGGGACGTCTATCTGTGCGGACCTGATCCCTGGACCGCCTCTGTGCAACGCGCAGCCGCTGCCGCCGGCGTACCTGCCGGCCGCATCCATCTCGAGAACTTCACGTGGTGATCCCATGAAACGCATCGCAACCTGGCTCCTCAGCACGATCACGGTCGTCGTCCTGCTCTTCGGCTACCACACCTCCACCTCCGGCAAAGCCACCAGCGCTCCAGAGGTGATCGGCTCCGCCAACCCTGCAACGAACTCCGGCGCAGGCGCGACCAGCAGCGAACCAACCAACGCACCGACCAGCGATCCCGCCGGCCCGACCCCGACCGCCTCTCCTTCACCGGGCTCAGTCGGTACGCCGCAGCCGAGCTCGACCGCCTCGCCCTCACCTACCGCTGCCACAGTGCAAGGCGATGTCGCCGACACGCAATGGGGTCCGGTCCAGGTCCAAGTAATCGTTGCCAACGGCAAGATCACCGACGTCTCGGTCCTGCAATACCCGAACGGCAACGGCAAGGACCAGCAGATCAACGCGTACGCGCTGCCGGTACTCATCAACGAGACGCTCGCCAAGCAGAGTGCCGCCATCGACATGGTCAGCGGCGCCACCGTCACCAGCGACGGCTACACCCGCTCCCTGCAATCCGCCCTCGACAAGGCCGGCCTGTGAACACCCCGATGGCCCGTTACGTCGAGCAGGTGATGGGCATGCCGATCAGCCTCGCGCTTCGCGGCAAGCACACGAGGGACGCGAGGGCACGTAGTACGTGGGAAGCCGTTGTCGACGAGTTGCGAGAAGTCGATCGGGTCTTCAGCACGTACCGCGCGGATTCGTTCATCTCCCGCCTGGGGCGCGACGAGCTCAGCTTGCCCGACTGCCCGCCCGAGGTGAGCGAAGTACTCGAAATCGCCAACCAGGCGGTCGAAATCTCCGACGGTGCGTTTTCTGTCTACCTGCCCGATCCTGCGGGCGGGCTGGTGTTCGACCCGAGCGGCGTGGTCAAGGGCTGGGCGGTGGAACGCGCAGCTCGCCGCTATCTCGACGGCCTCGAGGACACCGACTACTGCCTCTCCGCGGGCGGTGACATGGTCGCTCGCACCCTCGATCCAACCACCGAGCCCTGGTGTATCGGCATCGAGGATCCGCTCGATCCGAACCGGCTCGTTGCCACCGTTCCCGTGCGCACAGGAGCTGTCGCGACCTCCGGCACCAGTCACCGCGGCACCCACATCATCGACCCGCGCACCGGGCGCCCGGCGTACGGGATCGCCTCCGTCACCGTCGTCGGCGATTCGCTCACCTGGGTGGACATCGAGGCCACGGCTGCGTTCGCGCAGGGGGCGCAGGCGCTCAGCTGGCTGCGCACCCGCCCTCGACGTACCGGGCTGATCGTCTGGGCGGACGGGCAAACGACCCTCTTCGACACCAGTCATCCGGTAGGCCAAGGGGCCGGGTGATTGTCGGTGCGGATGGGTAGTTTCGGTGGCATGACGACGGATTGGGAAGCCTGGCACGCCGCGTACGACGATCCTGGATCCGGGCTGTCCCGGCGGTTGCGGATCATCCAAGGGCTGATCGGGGAGTGGCTCGACCGCACGGCGCCGAACGACGTCCGCGTGGTCAGCGCGTGTGCCGGCGACGGCAGAGACCTCTTGGGCGTACTACGGAATCGCGGCGACTCGAGTCGCGTCACGGCGACCTTGCTCGAGTACGACGAACGCAACGTCGCTCGGGCCCGCTCGGCCGCCGCGGAGTTTCCGGCGATCGCAGTACGCCAGGTCGATGCCGGCCAAGGCGCCTCCTATGCGGGCGCGATCCCGGCCGACTTGGTGTTGATGGTCGGCGTCTTCGGCAACATCAGCGATGACGACATCCGCACGACGATCGAAGCTCTACCCGGTATGTGCAACCCAGGTGCCTTGGTGATCTGGACGCGCCATCGGGGTGCTCCCGATTTCACCCCGACGATCCGCGAATGGTTCGCCGCCAACGACTTCACCGAGGAGTCCTTCCACGCCCCCGACGACCTGGAAATCGGCGTAGGCTCCCACCGCTTCACCGGCACCCCACCCCACCAGCACCCCACCCAACACCTCTTCACCTTCACCCACTGACCGACCCAACCCGCTCTTCAGTTGATGCGTTCGTGGTGCGGTCTGGTGGTTGGCTGCTACGGGTGTTTGGTGGCGGCGGTGACTATGCGGTTGAGGGCTGCGAGGACGTGGGAGCGGTGGCTTGGGGTCAGGTCGGTGGTGAGGGCCTCGACTCGGCCGGCGTAGGCGTCGTGTGCCTGGTGGGCGAGGGTGCGGCCTTCGTCGGTGAGCGCTATCTGGCAGGCGCGGCGGTCGGTGGGGTGGGCGGACCGCGCGACCAGCGAACGGCGTTCCAGCCGGTCGACCATGCTGGTGAGGCTGGAGCGCTCGATGCTCATGATCCGGCTCAGCTCGGTCATGCCGAGCGGTCCGTCGAGAAGCACGCAGATCAGGTGCGCCTGCTGAGGCGTCAAGCCGAGCGGCCGGCTCGTCTCGGCGTACAGGTCCTGTAGTACGTGCATCAAGGTCACCAGGGAGCCGACCAGCTCCGTGTCTCTCGCTGTCTTGGTTGCCACCCCTCCACTGTAGTCCGCAGGCCGAACTGTTTGTGCTCCTAATAATTCGTAGGTCTACTATTTAGATGTACGAAGTATCTACGGAGGAGCCAGACATGAACGTGCGCTTCGGCTACGGCTCACCCGCCGAACTCGGCGAGTTGAGCGAAATACTGCGCCTGGCCGAGCAGGCCGACCGGGACGGTCTCGACCACTTCTCGACCTCGGACCATCCGTACCTGGCTGAGCGCCTCGACGGGTACGCCATGGTCGGCTTCCTGCTCGGCCGGACCGAAAAGATCGCCGGCTTCGTCAACGTGACGAACCTGCCGCTCCGCCCGGCACCCATCCTGGCCCGTACCGCGGCAACGCTGACCGCGATGTCTGGCGACCGCTTCATCCTTGGCCTCGGCGCCGGGGGAGCGTGGGATCGGATCACCACGATGGGAGTGCCGCGCCTCACGCCCGCAGCGGCAGTCGAGGCCTTCGAGGAAGCGATGGTGCTGGTTCGCCAACTGTCCGGCGGAGGTCCGGCGGTTACGTCCGGGACCCACTACCCGGTCAAAGGTCTGGCGGCTTCCCCAGTCCGAGCGCCCGAGATCTGGACCGGCTCCGTCGGCTCGAAATCATTGGCGGCCACTGGTCGGCAGGCCGACGGCTGGATCCCTGGCCATGCGGCCGACTGGTCGAGCGAGCCGTACCTGCGATCTCGCGCGATCATCGACGAGGCTGCGCTGGCGGTCGGACGAAAGCCCACCGAGATCGCGACGATCTACAACTTCCCAGGCGCCATCACCGCCCGGCCGCTACCCCGCACCCGCGACGACGAAGGCCGCTGGATCGGCGGCTCCACAGACCAGTGGATCGAGGAACTCACCGGTGCTGTCCTCGAACACGGCGCCGCCGGCTTCACCCTCTTCCCCACCGGCCCCGACCCGTACGACATCACCCTCAAGCGCTGGTCCCAGGAAATCGCCCCCGCCGTCCGAGCCGCAACCGCATCACGCTAGCTCGCCGACGAGCAGCAGGGCACGCTACTTCGCCGACCGACCAGCAGCCGACCGAGCAACAGGCGACGGGTCAGCAGTCGACCGAGTCCAGGAGCTGTTCGCGGTGGGGCCGAGGCGGGTGGTGTCTCGGCGGGCGACGCAGGTGGCGAGCGAAAGGTGACAACTCGTCTTCAGTTGAAAGGTGATTGCCGTCTTCAGTTGAGGGTGGCGAGTTCTTCGGGGGTGAGGTGGAGGGCGGCGGTGGCGATGTTTTGGGCCAGGTGGGTGAGGTTGCCGGTGCCGGGGATGGCTAGGACGTGGGGGCCTTGGTGGAGCGTCCAGGCGAGGCGGATCTGGGCGGGGGTCGCGTCGTGGGCGGCGGCTAAAGCCTCGATGGCCGCGGTGTGGTCGGTAGCCGGGCCGCCTTCGCGTTGCGAGCCGGCGATCGCGAAGAACGGGACGAAGGCGATGCCGCGTTCGCCGCACAGACCGAGGAACTTGTCGTCCTCGCGGTGGGTGTCGATGCTGTAGCTGTTCTGGACGCAGACGACAGGTGCGATCGCCTGCGCCTCGTCGAGGTGAGCGGGGCTGACGTTGGAGATACCGAGGTGCCGGATCAACCCGGCGTCGCGCAGTTCGGTGAGCCAGCCGAAGCGGTCGGCGATCGATTCGCCGGGCCGGTTCATGATCCGCAGGTTGACCACGTCGAGGTGCTCGCGGCCGAGCTGGCGGAGGTTCTCCTCGACCTGGGTTCGCAGTTCGGCCGGCGTGGTCGCGTTGTAGAACCCGCGCTCGTCGACGCCCGGGCCGACCTTGGTGGTGATGACAAGACCTTCCGGGTACGGCGAGAGCGCCTCGCGGATCAGCTCGTTGGCAACCGCTCCGGCCCCTCGCCGACTCCCAGGGTGCCGCCGGGCGAACGGTAGAACGCAGCCGTGTCGATGTGATTCACGCCCAGCTCGACCGCACGACGTAGGACCCGAATTGCCACTTCGCGATCCGGGTTCGCGGTGATGCGCATCGCGCCGAACCCGAGTCGGTTGACGGTGAGATCGCCCAGCGTCCACGTACCCGCGGCAGTCGCGGAAAGGTCAGCAGCCATTCCTCGACCCTAGTGCGCAGGTCCAACGGCGCAGGGTCATTCCTCGATCGCGCCGCCGACGCCGCGGAGGTGCTCGCGGAACGTCAGCCCCGGCCGCTCGGCTCGCGCCGCGAGGTAAGCGTCGAAACCGACCTGCTCGCGCAACGTAGTACCGGCTTTGATGAGTTCTGATTGGCGGCGTTCGGTGTCGCGGATGGATTCGGCGAGAGTGAAGAGTTCGTCGACGCGATCGGCCGGGACGAAGGTGATGCCGTCTTCGTCACCCAGTACTACGTCGTCGCGGGTGACCGTCCATTCGCCGACGGTCGCGAACTCCAGCGCGTCCGACGGCACCGGGTCGAGGCGCAGCGGGCCGGTCGGTATCGCGCCGAGGCTGTAGACGGGCAGGCCGATCTCTTTGATGTCGACGGTGTCGCGGTGCAGTCCCCACAAAACGAGACCGGAAAGACCGGCCGCCTTGGCCTCCGCGGCGACCAGGTCACCTGCGCAGGCCTCGTCACGTCGGGCTGCGTTGTCGACGACCAGTACGTCGCCTGGCGCGGCCGACCCGAATGCCTCCAGGAAGATGTCGACACTACCCACGTGCTGAACCGGCAGCACCCGCCCGGCGATCCGGGCTGGGAACACGGCGGTCAGAGAAACCGTCCGAACCGGGATGTGCAACCGAAGACAGGCATCGGCGACGTGGGCACACGTCAGCTTTGCGAACCGCTCGTGAAGTTCCGCCATGACTTGTCCCCTTCGCTCGCTGATTGCCTGACCTTAGTCAGCGAATCGATCCGGCACCACAGTTCCGCCGTACTACGTACCGATCGCCGGCCGCGGGCTAGTGGTTGAGGAAGCCGAGGATTTCGGCGAGGGGTGGTTGGTCGGTGGTGTCGACCGTGAGAGTGGGGACGGGCAAGGTGATCGGGTCGAAGGTCGTATGGGTACGGCGATGGGCGTCGAGGTCGGGCGTGACTTCGTGGGCTCTGCGGAGCGGGTTGGCGGCGGCGCGGGTGGTGATTCGGTCGAGGGCGACGTCGGGTGAGACCGTGCACCGGATGATGCGGAGGTCGGCCGAGTCGAGGAGCGGGGTGAGGCCGGGGCGCCAGAGGCGATCCTGAAAGGCGGCCTCGGCGACGACCGTCGTACCGCGTTCGATCAGCAGGCCGATCACGTCGAAGAAGGTGGCGAGCGTGCGCAGGCTGAGCGGATCCGAGTCGCGCGGCGTGAAGTCCGGCGTCGCGTGGACCATGCCTTCCTTGATCTCGTCGCGGCAGATCGCCGGGCACCCGATCGCCCTCGCGACCTCGTGCGCCAGCGTCGTCTTCCCCGTCCCAGGCGGCCCACTGATCACCACCAGCACCGGCTTCGAACCCACCGCCGCACCCTAACGCGTGCAAGCTTTGTGAGTACGGCCGAATAGGTGGGAAGTGTCGGTGGGCTTGTCTACTGTTCGGGCTGCGAGCGGAGTTGCCGGGGTGGGGTGAGGGTATGACGACGTATTCGGCGGTGCGGACGACGGGGATCTACTGTCGGCCGGGGTGCGGGGCCAAGCCGTTGGCGGAGAACGTGCGGACGTTCGAGGTGGCGGCCGCGGCTGAGGCCGAGGGGTATCGCGCTTGCTTGAGGTGCCGGCCGTACAGGGTGGCGGGGACGGTCGCGGACGACGCGCCCGAGTTGGTCTGCCGCGCGGTGCAGTTGATCATCTCGGGCGTGCTCGACGCCGCGGACGAGACCGCTCTCGGAGCGCAGTTGGGGATGTCGGCGCGGCATCTGCGCCGGCTGTTCAACGATCACCTCGGCGTGACGCCGGACCAGTTCGCGCGCTCGCGGCGGGCGCACTTCGCGAGGCGGTTGCTGGACGACTCGGAGTTGACGATCGCGGACATCGCTTTCGCTTCCGGGTTCGGCAGTCTTCGGCAGTTCAATCGGGCGATGCGGGAGGTGTTCCGCGCGACCCCGCGGGAGCTGCGCGAACGGCGCCGCCGCTCGGATCGGCTGGCGGCAGACGGTGGTCTCGTACTACGTATGCCGTACTCGCCGCCCTACGACTGGGACGCGATGAGCGCATTTCTCGCCAAGAACGCGGTGCCCGGAGTGGAGTCGGTCGTCGATGGTGTCTATCGCCGGACGATCGCGCTCGACGGGGAGCTCGGGATGCTGGAGATCGGGCCCGGAGGTGTCGATCATCTGCTGCTGAAGGCTCATCTTCCTTACTGGGAAGGCGCGATCCACGTGGTCGAACGAGCCGCCTGCCTCGTCGGCCTGACCACCGAACCGATCCTCGCAACCGCCCAACTCGCCGGCGACCCCGTCATCGGTCCCCTCATCAAAGCCCGCCCCGGCGTGAGAGTCCCCGGCGCCTGGGGCCCGTTCGAAGTCGCCGTCCAAGCAGTAGTCACGCACCACCCGGCTCTGACATCGGTGAAGTCCAGTACGGCCGGGCCCTCGGCCTCCCATGTCTCGCCCGGTCTTGAGGTACTCAGGCGGGTGGTTGAGGGGGTGGGGGTGGAGGTGAGTGGGTTGGGGTTTGGGTTGACGCATGCGTTTCCGGCGGCGGAGGCGGTGGCCGGCGCGGAGCTGGACGGCGTACCGGAGGAAGTGGGACGGACGGTCAAGACACTTGCCCATGAAGTTGCTGAGGGCAACTTGTCGTTGGTGGGGTGTGCGCCGTTGGAGGAGCTGACCGGCGCCTTGCTGGCGATCGAAGGCGTGAGTGAGACGGCGGCTCAGTGGATCGCGTTGCGCCTCGGAGCCCGCGATGCATCACCTAAGGCGAAGGAATCGAATGAGGAATGGCGCCCTTGGCGCGCGCTCGCCACGATGCATTTGGAAGCCGCTGGACAAACGGGCTGACAGACAGACGGCCGCCGTCACCCAGGTGATGGGTGGCGGCGGCCAGGGGTGTCAGTGGAGGAGGTTGTTGTGTTTGGCGTAGCCGGCGGCGGCTTTGAGGAGGTTGTAGGTGCCGTGGGTGAGTAGCTCCTCGGCAGCGCCCGCGGCGAGGCCGTAGGCGCCTACCGTGATGGCTGGGCCGACGCTGATTCGGGTGACGCCGAGTTCGACGAGTTCCGCGACGGTGAGCGCACCCGGGCCGACCATCAGGTTGAGCGGCCGGGACAGCAGCGGTACCAGTTCACGAATCGCGGTGGGATCGAGCAAGCCGGGTACGAACAGCACGTCCGCACCAGCCTCGGTGTAGATCGCGGCGCGCTTGACCGTGTCCGCCGGATCGCCGAAGAAGTACGTGTCGATCCGCGCGTTGATGCAGAGCTCGATCCCCGCCGCGTCCGCCGCAGCCCGGGCCGCCGCGATTCGTTCCGCCTGCGCGGCCGGGTCGATCAGTGCACCGCCCGAGCTGTCCTCGAGATTGATGCCGACGGCACCGATCTCGATCACCTCGGCCACCGTCTCGCCGACCTCGGCCGGCGACCCGCCGTACCCGCCCTCGATGTCTGCGGTGACCGGCACCGAGACGACGGAGACGATCCGGCGGAGCGCCGAGAGGGCGGCGGCCCGGGTCAGGCCGCCGGCATCCGTGACGCCGTCGGCCCATGAGAGACCCGCGCTGGTCGTCGCGATCGCCTTCGCGCCTGCTGCTTCGATCGCGCGCGCGGAGCCCGGATCCCAGGCGTTCGGCAGGACGAGCGGCGGCTGCTGATGCAGTGCCTGCAGTTCACGGGCCTGCGCCGCCCGATCGATGGTCACAAGCTCACCACCAGTTCGTGATCGATCTCGACGAACTCGACGATCAGGTCAGCGAACCGGCCCGCGATCAGTTCCTTGTACGCCGCCGAACCGGTGTGCGCGTCGTACGCCGCCTGGTCGGCGAAGTGCTCCACGAACAGCAGGTAGTCCGGCTGCGCCGGGTCGCGGTAGACGCGGAACGACAGGGTGCCCTCCTCCTGCCCGGGGCCCTGCGGCGCGAACGCCTGGACGAGCTCCTCGGCCTTCGCCTGGTTGCCGTCCTTCAACTTGATCGGAAATACCTTGGCAAGCACTTTCGTCCTCCTGGGGTGGTTGTTTCGATGCCCCAAGCCTCGCCCGCGCGGGTACCTCCGGTCTGGCCATATTCGGTCACGAATGCTGTATCACTATTCAAGACGATACGTCTCACGAAGCAAGATCTTCGGTTAGCCTGAGACTGTCAACGACGACGCGGAGAGGGCGACCCATGAACAATGTCTACACGCACGGCCACCACGAATCAGTACTGCGATCGCACCGCTGGCGGACGGCGGAGAACTCGGCCGGCTACCTGCTCACCCACCTTCGCCCCGGCATGTCCTTGCTCGACGTCGGGGCAGGTCCCGGCACCATCACCGCCGACCTCGCCCGCCTCGTTCAGCCCGGCCCGACCACTGCCCTCGAAGCCAGCGAGGCGGCCCTCGACGTCACCCGATCGACCTTCGCCGAGCTCGACATCAAGGTCGAGTTCGTCGTGGGTGACGTGCACCGGCTGGACCTCCCGGATGACTCGTACGACGTGGTGCACGCTCACCAGGTCCTGCAGCACGTGGCCGATCCCGTGCAGGCGTTGCGGGAGATGCGCAGGGTCTGCAAGCCGGGCGGGATCGTCGCCGCCCGCGACTCGGACTACCGCGCCTTCGCCTGGTACCCGTTGCTGCCCGAGCTGGACGAATGGATGGAGCTCTACCAGCGACTCGCGCGGGCCAACGGTGGCGAGCCGGATGCTGGTCGCCGACTGCTTTCCTGGGCGCTGGAGGCAGGCTTCGAGAACGTCGAGTCGACCGCGAGCAACTGGACCTTCGCCAACGACGAGGATCGCGCCTGGTGGGGTGGGATGTGGGCCGACCGGATCCTCGAGTCGGCGATGGCACACCAGGCGCGCGCGGACGGCGTACCGGAGTCAACGCTGCAAAGGATTTCGGCCGCCTGGCAGACGTGGTCGACCACGCCCGACGCCTGGATCTCCTTGCTGCACGGGGAAATCCTCGCTACCGCTTGAGGTCAGGTGGCAGCATCGGCCAGTACGACGAGGTAGTGATCGGGGTCGCGGAGCCAGAACTCCCGGTGGCCGGCGTTCGGGTTGTGGTGGACGTCGGTCTGGATGGTGAAACCGGCTGATCGGGCTCGAGCGGCAGCGGCATCCAATGAGTCGACCTCGAACCACAGCGCCACACCGTTGCCCAATGCAACCTCTGGATCGCCGATCCTGCCGTGGTGGTGGCCGGCTTCGAGCTTGTGCAGTTGAAGGACGAGCTCACCGTCGACGAGGAGCTGTTCGTACTCCGGTCCGCCGTGGCCGCTCGTCGCGCCGAGCAGTTCGCAGTACCAGGCGCTGCTCTTCTCCACGTCGGACACGGCGATCATCGGCTGAGGTCGTACGGATGCGGTCATGGCTATGACGTTAGGCGTTGCCGGCGGCATCCGTCTTGGACGAATGGGCACGCTGCCGGGCGGCTTCGGACAGGACGGCCGTCGCGGCGTTGGCCGCGTTGAGCGAGCTTGCCGAACCGGTCATCGGGATCCGGACGAGCTGGTCCGCGAGGTCCTTCCAGGCGGCGCTCAGGCCGGAGGTCTCGTTGCCGATCAGCAGCAGCGTCGGCTGGGTGAGATCGTGGTCGTAGAGGTCGACCGTGCCGTGCTCGTCGGTGCCGACGACCACGATCGGAACGCCTTCCGTACGGCGCTTTGCCACCCACTCCATGACTTCGCGCTGCGACGGGACCCGGACGGATGGCAGAGCGAAGATCGAACCCGTGCTGGCGCGCACCGACTTCGGGTCGTACACGTCGGCGGCGTGCCCGGTCACGATCAGGCCGTCCGCGCCGAACGCGTCGGCCGAGCGGATGATCGAACCGATGTTGCCCGGTCCTGTCGGGCGGTCGAAGACGACGCCGAGAAAGTCCTGGTCGACGTGGATCCGGTCGAGGTCGTCCGCTGGCATCTCCATCACCGCGATGACCTCGGGTGCGGATTCCTCTTTCTCGCCGAGTTCGGCCAGCAGGTCCGCGGCCATGCCGACCCGCTCGGCGCCGCGCTGTTCGCGCAGCAGGTCTTGCGCCCAGCGCGACATCGGGCGGTCGGCGTCGTAGATCAGCGCCCGGATCGGCCAGCCGCGCTCGACCGCGACACTGATCGGCCGCACGCCCTGCACCAGAAACTCCCCGGCCCGCTGCCGCTTGTTCCGATTCCCCAGCAACGCCTGCCACACCTGAAACCGCGCATTCCGGCTACTCACCCGCACACCTGCCATCACCCCACCCTACGAGCAACCCCGGCGGCGGAGTTCGACACCACGGATCAGACGACGGGAAGGAAGGCGGTGCGAAGGAGCCCGGGTGACCAGGCCTTGGCATGTGGTCAGGTGAGGTGTTGGAGGAGGCCCAGCTGGTTGTTGTCCGGGTCGGCGGTGGTCGCGAGGCGTTGGCGGCCCTGTGCGACTTCCGTGGGGTCGGTGGTGGTGATGCCCGCGGCCGAAAGGGTGGAGCGGGTCGTGTCGAGGTCGTCGACGAAGAAGTTGACGGCGGTCCGCCCGGCGTTGGCGGGGTCTTCGAAGACCTGGACGGTCGCTTGATCGCTCAGGTGCCATTCGGCCAGGCTGTCCATCGGCCGGCTGTCCGCGGAGCGTCCGAAGAACGACTCGTACCACTCGGTTGCCGGTCCGATCTCGGTGACCGGGAGCACTGCGAGTACGGCCTTGATCTCCATCGTCCATCGCCTCTTCCGTCGGTGGTCGCCCTGAATGAGCGCCCTTACCCTGGTACGTCGGTGCCCGCCGCGCCGCCTCGACATGCTCACGCGCCGTACTACGGCAGGATGCGGCTCAGGAAGTTGTCGATCAGGGTGGCGATCTTGGGGGCGTGGGTTTCCAGGGCGAAGTGGCCGGTGGGGAGGAGGTGGATTTCGGCGGCGGGGAGGTCGCGTTGGAAGGCCTTGGCGCCGGCGGGCGGGAAGATCTCGTCGTTCTCGCCCCAGACGGCGAGCAGCGGGACCTGGCTGGTGCGGAAGTACTCCTGGAACTTCGGGTACAGCGCGAAGTTCGTCAGATAGGTCCGGGTCAGGTCCACCTGCACCTGATCGGCGCCCGGCCGGCTCAGCAGGGAGAGGTCGTGTTGCCAGGCGTCCGGGCTGAGCAGCGTCTGGTCCGGCACCCCGTGCTGGTACTGCCACTTCACCATCGCCTCGCTGTGCATCCGGCCCACCGTGGCAGCATTCTCGGGCGTCGGATCGGCGTCGTAGGCAACGATGTCCGCCCACATCTCCTCGACGATGCCGTCCTCGTACGCGTTCCCGTTCTGCGTGATGATCGCCGTGATCCGCTCCGGATGTGCCAGTGCCATCCGCCACCCGATCGGCGCGCCGTAGTCCTGCACATACAGCCCGTACGCCGTGAGACCGAGCTTCTCGGTGAAGGCGGTCGTGATCTCCGCGAGCGCGGCGAAGCTGTAGTCGAAAGCATCTGCCGGCGGCATCGCCGAATAGCCGAAGCCCAGGTGGTCGGGCGCGATCAGGTGGTACTTGTCCGCCAGCTTCGGGATCAGGTCGCGGAACATGTGCGAGCTGGTCGGAAACCCGTGCAACAGCAGCAGCACCGGCGCTTCCGCGGGTCCTGCCTCCCGGTAGAAGATCTCGTGCCCCTCGACCTCGACGGTCCGGTGGTGAACGGTCATCGCTAACCCCTTCAACGGATTTATCTGGTTACGCCGAACAGCAAACACCGCGCCGGTGTAACCTGTCAACATGTCCAATATGGTTAGGTCCGACGATGAGCTGTTGCTGGAGCTGCTCAACTCGGCGCCGATCGTCGACGGGGTGCCGACCGACGCGCTGCGGGGGTCCGGGGCGAGCGGCTGGTTGCGCGAGCGCGGCATCCCGGGGCCGGCGGCGGCTGCGCGCGAAGTACGGGATGCCGTTGCCGACGTAGTACGGGGCGAGGTATCGGCTGCGAGTCTGGGGAGGTTCTTGCGGGATGTGCGGCAGGTGCCGGTGGTGTCAGCCGATGGCGTGCGGTGGCGGCTCGAGGGTGCGCGATTCCCCGCAAGAGCCGTGCTGGCGTGGGCTGAGGTGAAGGACAGGTTGCGGCCGTGTGAGAACGACGCGGAATGCCGGTTGTTCCTGATCGACCGCAGTAAGGCGAATGTTCGTCGCTGGTGCTCGATGTCGACCTGTGGCAACCGGCTCAAAGCCCGCCGCCACCAGGCCCGCCTGCACGACTAGTGCGTATGTGGCGTTCCTGCGGCGGCGGCTTCGGCTTCGTGGCTGGCGGAGGCGCGGCGGCAGAGTTCGAGGAGTTCGGGCTCGTTCTTGACGATCTGCTTGGCCTTGGGGCCGAGGGCGATGATGTGGTCGCGGGAGTCCAGGAGCCGGCGGTAGATCCGTTCCCGCTCGGCCGGATCGTCGGTGTACTCGGCGTCGAGGTAGGCGGTCGCGTCCCGGCGTACGTTGGCCATCGCGGTCTGGGTGCGGCCGCGGGTGCTGAACAGCGACCCGAAGATCGTGATCAGCAGCACGACCAGGATGACCACCAGGGACAGTCCGGTGGTGATCTCGACGACCTCGATCGGTTCGCCGTCGTTGACGAACGGCAGGTTGTTCTCGTGCAGCGCGTGCAGGATCAGCTTGGTGCCGATGAACGCCAGGATCGCGGCCAGCCCGTAGGACAGGTAGATCAGCCGGTCCAGCAGACCGTCGAGCAGGAAGTACAGCTGGCGCAGGCCGAGCAGGCTGAACGCGGTCGCGCTGAACACCACGAAGACGTTCTGGGTGAGTCCGAAGATCGCCGGGATCGAGTCCAGCGCGAACATCAGGTCGGTGCCCCCGATGGCCACCATCACCAGCAGCATCGGGGTCATCACCCGGCGGCCGTCGAGCCGGGTGAACAGCCGGTCGCCGTCGTAGCCGTCGGTGGTCCGGAACAGCCGGCGGGCGAGCCGGACGATGATGTTCTGGGCTGAGTGGGACTCCTCGGTCTGCGGCCGGAACATGTTGCCGGCGGTGACCAGCAGCGCCAGCCCGAACAGGTAGAAGACCCAGGCGAACTGGTTGATCAGCGCCGAGCCGAGCAGGATGAACGCCGTCCGGGCGATCAGCGAGATGACGATGCCGACCAGCAGCACCTTCTGCTGGTTCTCCCGCGGCACCCGGAAGCTGCCCATGATGATCAGGAACACGAACAGGTTGTCGACCGACAACGCCTTCTCGGTGACGTACCCGGCGAAGTACTCCGAACCCATCGAGCTGCCGCCGAGTGCCAGCGTCCCGACGCCGAACAGGAGCGCGATCCCGACGTACAGGGCGGACCAGACGGCTGCCTCCCGGGTGGTCGGGACGTGCGCGCTGCGGACATGGAAGACGTAGTCGAACACCAGCAGGGCCAGGATCGCCGCGACCGTGAGGATCCAGGCCAGCGGGGAAACGGTCATCGTCGAGGTTCCGATCACGAGGGGCCTGGGACGGTCACCAGCCAATCATGTGTGGACCCCGGCTGAAGACACCTGTAAGAAATTGCCCAAACTGCATCTTTGCACTTTCGGCAAGTTTTGCTACGGTCGTGTGCATGGACGGTTTGCGGGAGCAGAAGAAGCGGGAGACCAGGATCGCGCTGAGCTGGGCGGCGATCCGGTTGACGGTGGAGCGCGGGTATCAGAATGTCCGGGTCGAGGACATCGCCGCCGAGGCCGGTGTCTCGCTGCGGACCTTCCGGAACTACTTCTCGAACAAGGCGGAGGCGATCGCCGCCCGGCAGGTCGACCGGATCACCCGGATCGCCGACGGGCTCCGGGCCCGGCCGGCCGACGAGCCGCTGTGGGTGGCGATCCGGGCAGCGGTCGAGGAGAACTACCAGCTCGGCCAGCCCGAGCAGGGGAGCGCGCTGCCGCCCGATGAGCAATGGCTGGCCGGCGTGCGGTTGATGGGGACCGAGCCGGCCCTGCGCGGCGAGTTGGCGAAAGCGCACGCACAGGTGCAGGAGGAGTTCGCCAAGGCGGTCGCCGACCGCACCGGAACCACCGGCCTGTATCCACGGCTCGTCGCGGCCGCGTTCAGCGCTGCCATCGCAACGGTGTCGGAGGAATGGCAACGCGCCGATCCGCCGAGGCCGCTGACCGAACTACTCCAAGAAGCTCTCGACCTGCTGACCACCGGCTTCCCGGAGCCCCGGCCGACAGCCTGAAGTCCAGCACCACCAGCCTCCCCGGGCCGTCCCCGGGGCGGTCGGTCACGCCCAAAACCAGTGGAAGAAGGACCGATCATGGAACAAGTCGTCATCGCGGGTGCCGGACCGAACGGCCTGATGCTCGCCAGTGAACTCAAGTTGGCCGGCGTCAGCGCGATCGTGCTGGAGCGGCTGCCGGAACGCAGTACGGTGCCGCGGGCCAACGGTCTGGTCGGCCAGGTCGTCCGGATGCTCGACCGGCGAGGCCTGTACGAAAGGCTGAACCCGGGCCAGCCGGTGCCCACGCCCCGGTTCGTGTTCGGCGCCCTGCCCTTGGATCTGAGTCAACTCGCCGACAATCCGCTCTACCTCTTGCAGGCTCCCCAGGCCCGGATCGAGCAGGTCCTCCAGGAGCGCGCGCTGGAACTGGGAGTCGAGATCCGCCGCGGTCACGAACTCGCCGGCTTCACCCAAGATGCCGAGGCGGTCCGCATCCAGATCGACGGCCCGGACGGCTCGTACGAACTCACCTCCCGCTATCTGGTCGGCGCCGACGGCGGCCACAGCCTCACCCGCAAGCTCGCGGGCATCGACTTCCCGGGCGTCACACACGACGACACGGTCTCCCGTACTGCGCATGCCATGGTCGCGGCCGAGCTCATCGACCCCCTCACCGGTGGGCTGAGCATCCCCGGCTACGGCAAGATTCCGCCGTTCATGCATCACCGCACCGAGCGCGGTGTCTTCGTCTACGCGCCCTTCCCGAGCGGTCCGCCGCTGGTCAGTACTGCGGAACGGGGTGGAGCGCCGTCGACCGGCCCGGTGACGTTGGCCGAAGTACAGGAGAGCGCCGAGCGAGTTCTCGGCGTCGGGCTGGAGCTCAGTCCGCCGGAAGGCGAGGGTCCGCATCAGTTGCGGCGGGTCGAAGGTGGAAACAGCCGGTTGGCCGATCGGTTCCGTGAGGGCCGGGTGCTGTTGGTCGGCGACGCCGCGCACGTGCATTCGGCGATCGGTGGGCCGGGACTCAACCTTGGTCTGCAGGACACGATCAACCTCGGCTGGAAGCTGGCCGCCGAACTCCAGGGCTGGGCGCCTGACGGCCTGCTCGACAGCTACGAGTCCGAGCGGCGGCCCGTCGGCGAGCGAGTGGTCATGCATACCCAGGCGCAGAGCGCATTGATTGCCCCAGGCAAAGAAGTGACGGCATTGCGGCAGTTGATGACGGAACTGCTCGACAATCCCGCCAACGTCCAGCACCTCGCTGACCTGATGTCAGGGGCGGACATCCGGTACGGCGACGGTGCAGGCCATCCGCTGGTCGGCCGCTGGGCGCCGGATCTGGTGATCTCGGAGGATTCCGGCCGCTCGAGCCGGCTGGCCGAGTTGACCCGCAGTGCCCGGCCGTTGCTGATCGACCTCACCGAGAACGCGGGTTTCGCGGAGCTGCTGGCCGAGGTGGACCGGATCGAGGTCATTTCCGGCCGCGGGGCGATTCCCGGGCAGCCGGTGGCGTTGCTGATCAGGCCGGACGGGTATGTGGCCTGGGCTGCCGACGTCGACGGACGGGTCGAGCGCGAGGCGCTTGAGGATGCGCTCGCGCGCTGGTTCGCAGTACGGGTTCAGCCGCGGCCTTTGACCAAGGCGACCAGGTAACGGCAGTCCGCCGTACCGGGGTTCTCGAAGGTGGTCGGCGACGGTTGCCCGAGTTGGAGGCAGTCGCCGGCCGCCAGGTCGTGGACCAACGGGCCTTCGTGGAAGCGGAGGTGGCCGTCGAGAACCCAGATCTGCTGGTATTTGAAGATGTAGGCGTCGGCCGGGTAGGAGACGGACGCGCCGGCCGGGAGTTCCACCTCGACCAGTTCGAGTGGGCCGTCGGTGGCGGGGGAGACAGCCCGGCGCCGGTAGCCGGTGGCCGGATCGGTCCACACGGGCTGGTCGGCGGCCCGCCGGAGCAGTTCGCCGGTGCCTTCCTCGGCTCGGGCGACCAGTTCGGACAGCGTCATACCGAGCGCGCCGGAGAGGCGGCCGAGCAGTACTGCGGTCGCCTGCGCCTCGCCGCGCTCGATCTTGCCGATCATCGCGCGGGAGACGCCGGATCGCTCGGCGAGGGCGTTCACCGACAGGTCGAGCGCGACGCGGGCCTGCTGGACGGCGGACGCGAGCGAGGCGGACAGCGGATCTTCCATGCTTGCCACTATAGCGGCATGTATGGCTACTATCGTGACATGCAGACTTTGCTGATCAGGGATGCAACGGAGCTGGACGCCGAAGCTTGTGCCGCGATCTACCGGCCGTATGTGCTCGAGACCGCGATCACCTTCGAGATCGAACCGCCGACGGCGGCCGAGATGGCGGAGCGGATCGCCCGGTCGCGCGAGACCCACGCGTGGCTGGTGCTCGAGGACAACGGGCGGGTCGTCGGGTACGCGTACGGGAATCCGATGAAGCCGCGGGCGGCGTACCGATGGTCCTGCGAGGTGAGCATCTATCTGGAGCTCGGCCGGCGGCGGACCGGCGGCGGACGGGCCTTGTACGAAGCGTTGTTCGAGCGGCTCACCGAGCGCGGCTACCGGACCGCCGTCGCAGGGATGACGCTGCCGAACGACGCGAGTGTGGGGCTGCACGCCGCGCTCGGCTTCGAGCCGGTCGGCACCTACCGCAACATCGGCTGGAAACTCGACGGCTGGCACGACGTCGCCTGGACCCAACGCACCCTGGCGACCTCACCCAACCCGCCGTCGGAACCGCGCTGAGGCCGGCCCGCCGGCACTTCGCCGTACTGCGCTGACCTCAGTCCGCCTGTACGGCGTGGAGCAAAACCCGTCTGTACTGCGGACTACGGGTTGAGGCCGTGTTCGCGGAGCCAGGGCTCGGGGTCGATCGGGTCGCCGCCGCCGGGCAGGACCTCGAAGTGCACGTGCGGCCCGGTCGTGTTACCGGTGACGCCGATCGCGCCGACCTGGTCGCCGGCCGCGACGCTGTCGCCGACAGACACGGTGAACTCGGACATGTGGCTGTACGACGTGACGGTGCCGTCGGCATGGCGGACCTTCACCTGCCGGCCGTAGGCGCCCTCGAAGTCGGCCTGGATCACCTCGCCGGCCATCACCGAGACGATCGGCGTACCGATCGGAGCGGCGAAGTCGAGGCCGGTGTGGTTGTGCGCCCAGCGTCCGCCGCCTTGGCCGAAGCGAGCGGTCAAGTGGTAACCGGTGGTCGGCAGAACGACCTTCGGCGCGGCCGCGGCCTTCGCTGCAGCGGCTGCCTTCGCGGCGGCAGCGGCCTTGGCCTGAGCGGCGGCCTTGGCGACGGCCGCCTCCTTGGCTGCCTGGAGCGCGATCGCCCGGCGCGCGGTCAACGTTGCTGTCGCGCTGAGTTTCGCTGCCCGGGCTGCCGCGAGCTGGGCGGCCGAGCTCTTGGTGGCCGCCTCCAGTGAGAGGTCGAAGCGGGACAGGTCGCGCGAGGCGAGCTGACGACGCTCGATCCGGGCGGCGGTCATCGACTCCAGCGAAGGATTCACGCTGGAGCTGCTGGGTGCGGTGGTGGCGTTCGAGGTCGAGCTGATGCTGATCGCGCTGGTGCCGGCGGCTGCGGCGAGTGCCGCGGTCAGACCGACGAGCTGAACACCGCGCACGGTGTTCCGCCGGGTCAGGCGGTGCTTCGCCACCCGACGCGAGCCGGACGAACGGCGAGGTGTCGCGCGTTCTGCTTCCGACACGTCATGGTGAGGGGACACGAGAGCCTTCCAGAGTCGAGTGGCCGCCGGGGTCGTCCCGAGCGGCTCACCGACCATAACGATGAGATCACGAAGACCTCAAATGCGGACTGCGATCGAATCCCGGAATTCGGTGACTGTTCGTAGTGAAGATCCTCCGGTTCGTGGCGGCTCAGGCGTGAGCGCCGGCTCGGAATGGTTGAAAGTGGACGTGACCGGGATCACTCGCGTCGGACCGTTTCGGGACCCCTCGAAGCCGTTATAGAGCGTCCAAATATTGAGAGCTTTGTCTACTGACTTACTAATCTTTCGATGTCCTCCCATACTGGAAGTCGGCCCCAGAGGAAGGAGACGCAGATGACAGGCCAGGCCCCCCGCGCGCTCGCCTACTACCGTCTCCACATCGATCTGCTGCGCGTCTCCAGCGCTCTGTGTCTGCTGTAGCCGACTGAGCCCTACCGCTGTGTCCACGACGGCCCGTCGGTCGTCTGCTGCGCCCTGCCCGCGTCTGGCGGCGGCGCCTGTTTGGCCTGCCTGACTCACCCCGCCCGGGAGAAGACTGTGTCGATCACCTCACTGCCCTCGGCATCGACTGCCGCGGATCCCCCCGAAACCGTTGCCCTGCAGGATTCCGAGCTGACCGTGGTCGGCCGGCGGCATCCCTGGCGCTGGGCCGGTGTCGCCGTCGTCCTGGTCCTGCTCGCCATGTTCGTGCACGGCCTGATCACCAACCCTGGTTGGGAATGGCCGACGTTCTTCCAGTTCTTCACCACCAGAACGATCTTCTCCGCCTTGGGGGTGACGATCCGGCTGACCGTGTACGGCACGGTGCTCGGCTTCGCGCTCGGTGCCGTGATCGCCTCGATGCGGTTGTCCAGAAGCCCTTTCCTGCAAGTGGTTTCGTGGGGTTACATCTGGGCGTTCCGGTCGATCCCGCTGATCGTGCAGTTGCTCTTCTGGTTCAACCTCGCCTACCTGTACCAGGAGCTGAGTCTCGGCATCCCGTTCGGACCGGAGTTCGTGCACTTCAGCACGAACAACCTGTTCGGCCCGCTGGGCGCCGCAGTACTGGGTCTTGCTCTGCATCAGGCCGCGTACGCCGCCGAGATCATCCGTGGCGGCATCATCTCGGTGGACGCCGGACAGCTCGAAGCCGCTGCCGCGCTGGGGATTCCGAGGCTGCGGCAGTTCTTCCGGATCGTTCTGCCACAGGCGATGCGGTCGATCCTGCCCAATGCCGCGAACGAGGTGATCAGCCTGTTCAAGGGCACTTCGATCGTCTCGGTGATGGCGATCCCGGAGCTGTTCTACCAGGTACAGGTGATCTACGGCCGCAACAGCCGCGTCGTACCTCTGCTGATGGTGGCCACCGTCTGGTACATCGTGCTGACCACGCTGCTCTCGATCGCACAGTTCTATGTCGAGCGGTACTTCGCCCGCGGTACGACCCGTGAGTTGCCGCCGACACCCATCCAGCGCGTACGGCGTGGTTGGCGCGCGCTGCAGCTCAAGGCCCGGGCGGCGTGATGAGCAACGCGATGGTCTCGCTGCAAGGCGTACACAAGAGCTTCGGTGACCTCCAGGTGTTGAAGGGCGTGGATCTTGAGGTCCGGGCCGGCACGGTCACCGTGATCCTCGGTCCGTCCGGTTCCGGCAAGTCGACGTTGCTGCGCTCGATCAACCATCTGGAGAAGGTGGACAAGGGCCTGATCCGGATCGACGGCCGGCTGGTCGGATACCGGCGGCGCGGCGACAAGCTGCACGAGTTGCGCGAGCGCGAGATCCTCCAGCAGCGGTCGCAGGTCGGGTTCGTCTTCCAGAACTTCAATCTGTTCGGGCATCTGACCGCTCTGCAGAACGTCGTCGAAGCGCCGGTGTCGGCCCAGCGTCGCAAGCGATCCGCGGTCGAACCGTTCGCCTTGGAGTTGCTCGAGCGGGTCGGCGTCGGCGACAAGGCCCATGTCTATCCCCGGCAGCTGTCCGGTGGTCAGCAGCAGCGGGTCGCGATCGCCCGGGCGCTGGCGTTGCGTCCGAAGGTGCTGCTCTTCGACGAACCAACCAGCGCACTCGATCCGGAGCTCGTCGGTGAGGTCCTCGACGTGATCAAGGAACTCGCCCGGGCCGGCGACACGATGGTCGTGGTCACCCATGAGATCGGCTTTGCCCGCGAGGTCGCCGACACGGTCGTGTTCATGGACGACGGCCGGATCGTCGAGTCCGGCCCGCCTGCCGCAGTACTGGACAACCCCACCCACGAGCGCACGCGCTCCTTCATCTCCAAGGTCCTCTGATGCCTTCCGTACGCCGTACTCCCGTGCTCGCCGTCGTTCTCGCTGCCCTGCTGCTGGCCGGGTGTGGTGCCGAGCCGCCGCAGACCAGCGCGGAGCTCGGGGTGAACGCCTCGGCCTCGCAGGATCGCGTGGTGGCGGTCAAGAACGAGGCGGCCGCCGCGCTGCTTCCGGAGAAGATCCGGGCGCGCGGGACGCTGATCGTGGGCGCCGGGTTCGGCAGCGGGAACCCGCCATTGGGATTCATTGCCGATGACAACAAAACGCCGATCGGCATCGAGGTCGACCTGGCGTACCTGGTCGCCGGGGCGCTCGGGCTGAAGCCGGAGATCCAGGTGACGAGCTGGGAGAACCTGTTCCTCGGGATCGACTCCGCGAAGTACGACGCCGGTTTCTCCAACATCACCGTGACGGAGAAGCGCAAGCAGAAGTACGACTTCGCGACCTACCGCAAGGACGACATCGCCTTCGAGGCGAAGAAGGGCTCGTCGTGGAAGGTCTCGTCCGGTAAGGATGTCGCCGGCAAGACGATCGCGGTCTCGTCCGGGACGAACCAGGAGAAGATCCTGGTCGACTGGAACGAGGTGAACGTCGAAGCCGGGTTGCCGGCGGCAACGATCAGGTACTTCGCGAATCAGACCGACACGTATCTGGCGCTGACGTCGGGACGGATCGACGCCTATCTCGGGCCGAACCCGTCGATCGCCTACCACGTGAAGACCAGCGGCCAGACCGAGACGGTCGGCAAGTTCTCCGGCGCCGGACCGACGCTGCAGGGGTTGATCGCGGCGACGACGAAGAAGGACGACGGGCTGGTCAAGGCCTATCAGGCGGCCATCAACGCGGTGATCGCGGATGGCTCCTACGCCAAGGTGCTCGCCCGCTGGAACGTCTCCAGCGAAGCGGTCCAGCGGTCCGAGATCAATCCACCCGGCCTCCCCCTCACGAGCTGAAGGACACGCAGATGAAGAAGACAGTGCCGGCCCTCGCCAGCTTGGTGATCGGGCTGCTGGTGGTGAGTGGGTGCGCGGATCCGGTCGCGGAAGCACCTCGCGGTGGCGATGCGTCCGTTGTTTCGTTCGACACGTCGGCGGGGCAGCAGCACATCACGTCCGCCAAGGTGGACTCGATCGCGACCGAGTTGCCGGCCACGGTGCGGGCCAGCGGGAAGCTGGTGGTGGGGAGTGGATCCGCCGGCGGCGGGTTGCCGCCGTTGGCGTTCACGGCGGATGACAACAAGACGCCGATCGGGGTGGAGATCGACATCGCCTACCTGGTGGCCGGCGTACTGGGACTGAAGCCCGAGATTCAGACGACCAGCTGGGAGAACCTCTTCCTCGGGATCGACTCGGGGAAGTACCAGGTCGGCGTCTCCAACATCGGGGTGTCGGAACTCCGGAAGGAGAAGTACGACTTCGCGACGTACCGCCTCGGCCTGCACGCTTTCGAGGCCAAGAAGGGCTCCGGGCTGAAGGTCGGTGGTCCGGCCGACATCGCGGGGAAGACGATCGCGGTCGGTTCGGGCACCCTGCAGGAGGCGATCCTGCTCGACTGGAACAAGCAGAACCTCGCCGCCGGCCGCCCGGCCGCGACCCCGAAGTACTACCAGTCCGCGACCGACTACTACCTCGCCCTCGAATCCGGCCGGGTCGATCTGTACCTCGGCCCGAACCCGACCGCGACCTATCACGTGGCGACCGCGGGCAAGACCGAGATCGTCGGCACGGTCTCGTCGAGCTATCCCGTCCAGGGGCTCGTCGGCGTGACGACCAAGAAGAACAACGGCTTGGTGAAGGCGCTCGCCGACGCGCTGAACGCGGCGATCGCCGACGGCAGCTACGCGAAGGTCCTGCAGAAATGGGGCCTGTCGGCCGAAGCGGTGCCGAAGTCGCTGGTGAATCCGCCCGGACTGCCCAAAGACAAGCAGAAGTGAGAGGAGCAGCGACTGATGGCAACCATCGCAACCATCTCCAGCAGCCCGTCCGACATCTCCCGCACTGACGCCGTGCTCTCGTACGTGACGAAACGACTGCTCAGCCACGGCCATCACGTGACGCCGATCGTACTGCGCGATCTCCCGGCCGAGCCGTTGCTGCGCGGCCGTGCGGACGACCCCGTCATCCAAACCGCGATCGACACCCTCGCCGCGGCCGACGCCGTGGTGGTGACGACACCTGTCTACAAAGCCGCGTACTCCGGTCTGCTCAAGGTCTTCCTCGACCTGCTTCCGCAGTACGCGTTGCGTGGCAAGACGGTGTTGCCGTTGGCAACGGGCGGTACGCCGGCGCACGTACTGGTGATCGACTATGCCCTGCGCCCCGTCCTCACCAGTCTCGGCGCGGGCGCGATCGGTCAGGGCTGGTTCGTGCTGTCCTCGCATGTCCGCCTGTACGACGGCGGCGGGCTGCTGCTCGATCCGGCGGCTTCGGCGCCGCTCTACCAGGTCACCGAGGCATTCCTGTCGACCGTCGCCGGTCAGCCCTCGGTCTCGGTCTCGGTCGCGCCGGTAGAGACGGCGGCTTTGGAGATCGTCCGGGCGCGACCGGAGGACCCCGAAGCGGCGCCGCTGCTCGCCGATCTGGTCGTGGAATACAGCACTCGCTACGGCCGGACCAACGAGAACACCCTGCTCACCGAGGTCCCGCCGTCGGACTTCCATCGCGAGCGCGGTGGCGCCTTCGTCCTGCTCCGGCGCGACGGAGTAACCGTTGCCGGGGGCGCCATTCGCCGGTACGACGACGAGACGGCGGAGGTGAAGCGGATGTGGACCTCGCATCTGCATCGTCGGCAGGGTCTCGGCCGCAAGGTGCTGGCCGAGCTCGAGCTGGCAGCAGCCGATCTGGGATACCGCAACCTCTACCTGACCACCGGACCGCGGCAACCCGAGGCGGCTGCGCTCTATTTGGCTGCCGGGTTCGAGCCACAGTTCGACCTCGAGGCCGATCCCGAGTCGATCGGGCCGCTGCCGTTCCGCAAGTCGGTCCCGGTGCGGCTGCAGGTGGCGTCATGAGCCGGCGACTGATCACCGCGCTCGACATCGACGGTGCAGGCGGCCACCCCGCGGCGTGGCGAGGCTCCGAGATCGACCCGGCCGCGATTCTCTCCGGTGAGCTCGCGGTCCGCGCGGTCCAGCGGGCCGAGGCAGCAGGTGTTGACCTCGCGACCTTCGCCGACGCGCTCGAAGCGCCGGCCGACGTACCGGAGCGGGTCGGTGCCCGGCTGGACGCGATCGGGCTGGCCGCGCGGATTGCGCCGGTCACCGACCGGATCGGACTGGTTCCGACGCTGACCGTCACTCACACCGAGCCGTTCCATTTGCAGGCGTCGGTGGCGACGCTCGACCACATTTCTTCCGGCCGGGCAGGCTGGCTGGTCGACGTCTCGTCCTCGGAGGAAGCGGCCGCAGTGATCGGGCGACGCGAGCCGGCTCCGGCCGCTGAGACCTGGCGCGAGGCGCGGTATGTCGTGGATGTCAGTCGTCGGTTGTGGGACTCGTGGGAGGACGACGCGATCATCCGCGATGCGGCGACCGGACGGTTCGTGGATCGGGAGCGGATTCATTACGTCGATTTCGAGAGCCCGTCGTTCGCGATCAAGGGGCCGTCGATCGTGCCGAGGCCGCCGCAGGGACACCCGCTGACAGTTGTCCGGGTCGCCTCGGAGGAAGCGCTCCAGGCCGTTGGCGAAGCGGACGTGGTCCTGCTGCCGGGTACTGCGGACCTGGCCGACCGGCTGGCCGCAGTACGGGCTGCTGGGTCGAAGCCGCGCGTGCTGATCTCCGTCAGTGTGCTGCTCGACGGAAACACGGCAAACGCTGTACGGCGTGCTGATGGCGCCGAGCAGCTGGATCACATCGGTGGCGTGGAACGGCTCGCCGATCTGATCGCCGAATGGTCGCAGGCCGGTGTGGACGGGATTCATCTGCGGCCGGCGTCGCTGGAGCTCGACGTACCGGTGATCGCGTCGAAGCTGCTTCCGCTGTTGCGGGAACGGCGGTTGGCCGGGCCGGCGGTTGGTCGGGCCGTGACGCTGCGGACGCGGCTGGGGCTGCGTCATCCGGCGAATCGCTATGCGGTGGGAGGACGGCAATGACGAAGCAGATCCACCTTG
This sequence comes from Kribbella monticola, assembly GCF_003261635.1. Taxonomy (GTDB): domain Bacteria; phylum Actinomycetota; class Actinomycetes; order Propionibacteriales; family Kribbellaceae; genus Kribbella; species Kribbella monticola. Next base: position 133,928 of record NZ_QFXK01000091.1, read on the forward strand.
CCGCGCACTTTCCGGGGGTCAACAACACCACGGTCTGGTCCGACCCGGAGTCGGGGTCGCAGATCGACTTCGCGTCGTTCCGGCACCTGGCGGAAACGGCCGAGCGGGGCACCTTCGACTTCTTCTTCCTGGCCGAGGGTCTGCGGCTGCGGGAGGTGAAGGGCCGCATCCACGACCTTGACGTCGTCGGGCGGCCGGAGTCCTTGACCGTGCTGAGCGCCCTCGCCGCGGTGACCACGCATCTCGGCCTCGCGGCGACGGTGAACTCGACGTTCAACGAGCCGTACGAACTGGCGAAACGGCTGGCGACCTTGGACCACCTGTCCGGCGGACGGGCGGCCTGGAACGTCGTCACGTCCTGGGACGCCTTCACCGGTGAGAACTTCCGCCGCGGCGGGTTCCTCGACAAGGCCGATCGGTACGTCCGTGCGCAGGAGTCACTCCGGATCGTGCGCAAGCTGTGGAACTCGTGGACCGCCGACGATCTGGTCCTCGCCCAGCAGGCCGGGGTCTTCGCCCGTGAAGGCGCTGGGGCCTTCGCGGACGAAGGCCCGCACTTCGACGTACGAGGGCGGTTCGGGCTGCCGCCTTCTCCACAAGGGCATCCGGTGGTGATCCAGGCCGGTGACAGCGACCAGGGGCGGGAGTTCGCGGCTGAGAGTGCTGAGGTGATCTTCAGCCGGCACGGATCGTTCGAGGCCGGGCAGACTTTCTACAAGGATGTGAAGGCCCGGCTCGCGCGGTACGGGCGGGCTGAAGAGTCGTTGAAGATCATGCCGGCGGTGACGGTGGTGGTTGCCGACAACGATGCCGAGGCCGAGGAGAAGGCCCGGCACATTCGGGAGCAGCAAGTTTCCGGGCCGACGGCGATCGTGCTGGCCGAGTTGCTGTGGGGGCGCGATCTGTCGGCGTACGACCCGGACGGGCCGTTGCCGAGCGAGGATCCGGTCGTCGGTTCGGGTGTCACGCAGGGGCGGGTCGGGTTCAACGATCCGGGGCCGATCGTGGCCGAGTGGCGGGCCCAGGCGGAGGCGAACGGATGGTCGCTGCGGGAGACCGTGATCAACCAGCAGAACCGGCAAACGTTTGTCGGATCGGCCGCGACGGTCGCCGAGGCGATGAACCGGCATGTGCAGGAGGACGCGGCCGACGGCTTCGTGCTGGTGCCGCATCTGACACCGGGTGGGCTGGACCCCTTTGTGGATCAGGTGGTTCCGTTGTTGCGCGAGCGTGGAGTGTTCCGCTCGTCGTACGCGGGCACGACCCTGCGCGACCATCTCGGACTCACCCGATGACCGCGGTGGTGCGTCCATTGGTTGCTGCAGGCAATGACCGGCAGGCCGGCCTGCCCCCAGATGAAGGCCTGCGGCCACTCGGATTCGACGACGTCGCGACGGTGGTGTTCGTCGGCGGAGGGCCGCGGACTGTGGGCTTGCTGGAGCGGTTCGCGGCCAGTGCTGACGAATTGCTGGGCGGGCGTGAGGTGCGTATCCATGTGGTGGATCCGTATCCGGCCGGTGGTGGGCGGATCTGGCGCCGGGAGCAGTCGCGGTTGCTGTGGATGAACTCGATGACCTCCGACGTCACGATCTTCACCGACGAGTCGGTCGACTGCGAGGGTCCGATCGTCGCCGGCCCCGACCTGGCGACCTGGGTCGCGGGCATCGGAGCAACCCGCTTGGAGGAAGCCGGCCTGGAACCCTCGGGCCCGATGGACTTCCCACCGCGGTTGCTCCAGGCGGAATACCTCGCCTGGGCCTGGGACCGCGTCGTCCAGTCCCTCCCTCCCTCGGTAACAGTCCAAACCCACCTCACCCGAGCTGTCGATCTCACCAGCATCCCTCCACCCAACGGCGGCCCTCGTCGCGGCAGCGGGGCCGTGGGTAGTCGGGTGGTGCTTGGGTCGGGGGAGGTGATTGATGCGGACCTTGTCGTGTTGGCGTTGGGGTATCTGGATCGGGAGCCGACGGTCGAGCAGGCTGCTTGGAGTGCGGCGGCGGCGGACGCTGGGCTGACGTACATCGGGCCGGGGTATACCGCCGACATCGAGCTGGGTGACCTGCAGGCGAAGGAAAACGTTGTCGTCCGTGGCTTCGGGCAGGCGTTCATCGACTTGATGGTGTTGCTCACCGAAGGCCGTGGCGGCTGGTACGACGAGTGTGGCGGACTGCTCAGCTACCACCCGTCCGGCAACGAACCGATCCTGTACGTCGGCTCCCGGCGCGGCGTGCCGTACCACGCAAAGCTCGGCTACACCGTCGCCGGAGCGACGCCGGTCCCCACGCGGTACCTGACCGCCGCGGCGCTGGACCGGCTGGGTCCCGGCGTGCTCGACTTCCAGACGCAAGTGCGGCCGTTGGTCGAGAAGGAGCTGACCTTCGCCCACTACCAGCAGTTGTTCACAGCCCATCCGGAGCGCACCCGCTGGAGCTGGGAGCGGTTCCTTTCCGTCCTCGACGGAAACTTTCCGCACGATCCGGAATTTGTTTCCGCGGTTTCCGCGGCGGTTCCTGCTGCCGAGGACCGCTTCGTGCCGGCCGAGGTGGACCGGCCTCTGGACGGGCAGGTCTTCGCAGATCACGGCCGCCTTGAGCGGACACTCGTCGAGCTGATCGAGACAGATCTGCTGCGCCGGGCCGACCCGCAGTACTCGCCAGATCTTGCCGTCTTCAATGCCCTGCTGAGTGTGTACAGCGTGCTCTCGGCAGCGATCACCGCCGGCCGGCTGTCCGACGAGGATCGGGTTCGGCACGTCGAGACAGAGTGGCACGGGTTCTTCTCGTTCGTGGCGAGCGGGCCGCCGCCGCGCCGGCTCGAGGAACTGCTTGCTCTGCATCGCGCCGGGATCGTGCACTTCGCCGGCCCGGACCTAACGGTTGCCCTCAGCAAGGATCGCTTCGTCGCCACGAGTCCCGCGGTACCGGGCGTCGAGATCGAGGCCAGAGCCTTCGTCGAAGCACGGTTGCCGCGACCCGACGTCCTGGCTGCCACGGATCCGTTGGTTCGCGGGCTGTTGAGGTCGGGGCTGTTGGCCGCCGATCAGCTGATCGCCGCGGACGGCACCAGCCTCGGCGGTGGGCAGCTCAAGGCCGATGCGTCGTGCCGGGCGATCACAGCCGACGGCTCGGTCCACCCGACGCTGTTCCTGCTCGGTCCTTCGGTCTCGGGCTCGGCCGGCTCATCGGGCTTCTCCCGGCCGTACTTCAACGGCCCGGGCTTCCGTCAGAACGACGCGGTTGCCCGGCAACTCCTCCGCCAACTCGACGTCTCCTCGGCGACGTCTGCGCAGAAAGCAGGTCATCGTCATGCCAGTTGAGTTCCTCGGTATCGCCGGGACGAACCCGGCCAGTGAGGTCACACCGCGCACGGGCGGGGCGCTCGACTTGGAGTACACCGCCAAGCTGGCCAGGGCGCACGAGGACAACGGCTGGGACCGGATCCTCTTCGCTTATCACTCCGGTTCACCGGATCCTTCCCAGGTCGCGGCGTACGTGGCCGGCAAGACCGAACGGATCAACCTGGTGGTCGCGCACCGGCCGAACGTGGCCTATCCGACGCTGACCGCGAAAACGTTTGCGACTTTGGATCACCTGAGCGGCGGGCGGTTCGAAGTACACGTGATCACGGGTGGGTCGACTGCGGATCAGGCGGCCGAAGGAGACTTCCTCGGCAAGGACGAGCGGTACGAGCGGACCCGGGAGTTCATCCAGATCCTCAAGCAGGCTTGGACTTCCGAGCAGCGGTTCGACTTCACCGGCAAGCATTACCAGTTCGAGCAGTTCGTGGCCGACATCAAGCCGCTGCAGCAACCACGGCCGCGCATCTCCTTCGGTGGTTCGTCGGCGGCCGCCTACGCGGTCGGCGCGGTCGAGGCGGACATCTTCGCGTTGTGGGGTGAACCGCTGGCCGGCACCCGCGAGCAACTGGCGACGATCGACGCGGAAGCCGCGAAGGCGGGCCGGCCCGATCGGCCGGTCATCCAGATCGCGTTCCGGCCGATCCTGGCGCCGACCGAGGAACTCGCCTGGGCGAAGGCGGAGAGCATTCTCGGCCGGATCAAGGAGGTACAAGCCGGTGGTGGCGCAGCCCGCGGCCGGTACCGCGATCCACGGAAAACCCCGGAAAACGCCGGCTCGCAACGCTTGCTGAAGGCCGTCGAGGCCGGCGACCGACACGACCGCGCACTCTGGATGGCCCCGACCGGCCTCACCGGTGGCGGCGGAAACTCCACGGCACTGGTCGGTACGCCGGAGACCGTCGCCGCCGCGTTGCTCGACTACTACGACCTCGGCGTCCGGATCTTCTCCGCCCGCGGCTACGACATCTACGACGACGCGATCGACTTCGGTCGGTACGTCATCCCGCTGGTCCGCGAAGAAGTCGCCCACCGGGAGCACACCTCGCGACGGGGCCTGGCCTCATGAGCTACGAGAGCGAGTGGCAGCTCTGGCACGTCGCACGCGAGCAGGAGCTCAGTAGCGACTACGGCTGGCTCAGCATCACCGCGTTCGACTGGCTTGGTACTACGCCCGCAGAGCTTCCCGGACTGCCCGGCAAGTGGTGGACGGCAGAGGGCGTCGCACACGTCGAGGCGACCGGGTTGACGCTCGACGGTCAGCCGCTACTTGGTGCTGCCTCGGCCAGCGCGGCCGAGGCGGGCTCCCTGAGCTGGCTGTACTACGGCGACAAGCTGGCCGAACTCGTACTACGTGGTGGCCGCTATGCGATCCGGCAGCGCGACCCGAAGGCCGCTACGCGAATCGGGTTCAACGGCGTACCGGCGTACCCGGTGAATCCGCGGTGGAAGGTCACTGGGTACTTCACGCCGTTCTCCGAGCCGGAGCGAGTCGAGGTCGCGACGGCGCGCCCCGATCTGCGGCAGCACGTGACGGCAGTCGGCACGGTTCACGTCGCACTCGGCGAATCGGCGTACGAGCTGGTGGCTACGGCTGCGGGCGATGGGTTGGCCCTGTCGTTCCATGACGAGACGAACGGGGTGGAGACGGCTCGTTGGCGCACGCTGACCATTGGTCCTGTGCAGGGAGATGGGAGCGTGGCGTTGGACTTCAACCGGACCGTCAACCTGCCGTACGCCTTCACCGACTACGGGACCTGCCCGGCGCCAGTCGCCGGCAACAGGCTGGCTCTGCCCGTCACCGCGGGGGAGAAGGTGCCTCGGTGAGGTTCTGTACGTACACGCTGATCGACAACTCACCCGACCCGATCAGCGGGCGGCAGCTCACGACGTACGAGCGCTTCCAGCACGTGGTCCGGCAGGCGCAGTGGGCAGAGGAGCTGGGCTTCGACGGGTACGGCGTGGGGGAGCGGCATGCGCAGCGGTTCATCTCGTCCTCGCCGCCGGTGGTGCTCGCCTACATCGCGGCGGCGACCAGTCGGATCCGGCTGCTTACTACGGTGACTGTGCTGTCACTGCTCGATCCGGTGCGAGTGGCGGAGGACTACGCGACGTTGGATCAGCTGTCGGGTGGACGGCTCGACATCATCATCGGCAAGGGGAACGACCCGGACCAGAACGCGCTGTTCGGGTACGACCTGGACGGGCAGTGGGACCGGAACCGGGAGAAGTACGAGCTACTGCGACGGCTACTGCTGGAGACGGACGTGAGCTGGTCGGGTAGGTACCGTCCGGCGCTGTCCGGTGCGACTACGCAGCCGCGGCCCTTCCAGCAGCCGGGGATACCGATCTGGCACGGCTCTGCGTCGTCGACGGAGTCCACTGAACTAGCGGCGAAGTGGGGTGAGCCGTTGTTCTCTGCGAACGGGTTCCACCCGATGGCGAAGTACGCGGAGCTCATCGACCACTACCGGGAGCGCTGGGCGGCGTACGGGCGTGATCCTGCGGACGCGGTCGTCGGGGCGGGGTTCAACGGGCTCTATGTGAAGAAGACGTCGCAGGAGGCAGTGGAGGGCTACCGGCCGATCTTCGACGCGTTCATGGAGTCGCCGGGCGCACGGCACAACCAGTTGCCGTTCTCGACGCTCGAAGAGTTCCTGGCGGGCGGGTCGGTGCTGGTGGGGTCGCCGGAGCAGGTGATCGACAAGTTCGGGCGGTACCAGGAGGCGTTCGGGCATGAGCTGTCCGGCGTCTCATTGGAGGTCCCTGGGCTGCCCGAGGACGGGAACCGGGCCAGCGTGGAGATGTTCGTCACAGAGGTCGTCCCGGTACTGCGTACGGCGTACCCGAGTCGGGTCTGGGGTGGCTGACGCTTCTGCGTGGTCTGCCCCGAGCGCGGCTTGGTCTCATGCTCGGTTTCGTGCTGGATGCGGGGTCAAGGTCGGTGCTCGGGAGGCGGGAAAAGTGGTCGGAAGTGGGTCCGGGAGCCGGTATGCTTCTCGGGTCGGAGGAGGGGCCCGCACGGCTCGGTCGGCTCGATTTCGTATCGGGGCGGCGAGCGTGTAATCTCTCTCCTCGGTTCGCCCCTTTAGCTCAGTCGGCAGAGCGTCTCCATGGTAAGGAGAAGGTCTACGGTTCGATTCCGTAAAGGGGCTCTGAGAATCACCGTCCCGTCCGGCCCGCCGGATGGGATGATGAACTCTCTGGCGGGGTAGCTCAGGTGGTTAGAGCACACGGCTCATAATCGTGGTGTCGCGGGTTCGACTCCCGCCCCCGCTACCCACCATCGCAGTACTCGAGAGTGCGATCACCCAAGTTGCGCACTCCTGATCAAGAAGAGGCACCAGTGGCCAAGTCGACCGACGTCCGCCCGAAGATCACGCTCGCGTGCACCGTGTGCAAGGAGCGCAACTACATCACCAAGAAGAACCGGCGCAACGACCCGGACCGTCTTGAGCTGAAGAAGTACTGCGCCCGCTGCAACGACCACACCGACCACCGCGAAACCCGCTGACCCAGCAGTTTCGCTGGTCCCCCCAGCACCCAAAAGGGCCGCTCCTCACCCGGAGCGGCCCTTTCGCTGTGCCCGCTACTTCCCACGCGGCTCCTGCGTCGCCGCTCCCGCCCCCGTGGTCGCCGCTCCTTCGTCGCGGCTCGGTTGGGATCGGGCCAGCCGAGATTGCTCAGGCCGGCTGTGCCCTCGGTCGTAGGGCTGACCCGGTGCTGCGGAAGGTTGCCCACTAGATCCACTTCTCCGGTCGACGCCGTTCGGCTCGAAGTTTCGGATCGTAGATTGCTTCTGGAAGCTGGGATCGGCGCAGTGCAGTCTCGTTGATGCTGAAGTACCCCACATCGGTGAAGCGCTTGTGAGGCTTTGGGTTGCCTGGCGGCATGGCCAGGATCACTTGCTGCGCAGGCTGGACCAGCTTGACCGCCCGTACAGCTGGCGCAAAGTCCGAATCGGCGCTGACGAGCAGTGTGAGATCCGCGAGGCCGTTGGCAGCATCTGCGACCATGGCCGCAGCCAGGGCGACGTCCGTTTCCTTCTCCTCGTAAGACCTGACCTTCCGTGGGCACTGACACAACCAGTCTTCCGAGCACAGCTTGCAGGGGGCCAGCTTCTTCGGCTTGAACCAGCCGAGCTGGAGATGGAAGGTCGGGCCAGAGTGGGATTGAAGGGCCTCCAGATAGTGCTTCTGCCTGGCTGCGGCCTCAGGCTCACTGCGGACCAACGCGGTGTAGTAACGCACTGCGGTGACCTCATCTTCTGGCCGTAGACGGCGCATGAGTTCGACAAGATCGAGCCAGAGGTACCTTCGGGCGAACTTGCTTTTCATTCCGTAGTAAAGATTGAAGCCGTCGATGTACGCCGCGACGGTTGCCATGATGGATCCCCCAGATGCGACCGTCCGGCTGGGACGGTGCGTGATAAAGTCGAGCTATCGATGCCGGTACGGCCGGCTGGAATGGCCCCCGCAAGGGGGCCGTTTTTTTGTGCGGATCCCCCTCCGGCCAGTCACTGTCGGTTATATCGCTCTCTACCGACAGTTCCCAAAAACGGTGAGATGAGCATCGGCAGGTCGACTTTGGCTTGCGGCGCGAAGGCTGTGCCCTGCGCCGCGTGGAGCGGCGAAGGTGGGCGTCGGGAGACCGATGACGCGGGAGACGACTGGCTCCTCGGCGTGGCTTTTTCGGGCTTCTACGGTGCCCCCGAAGGCCTTTGTTGAGTCGCGACGAAGACATCGGCGAGCCCCGGCGGGCGGGAGCGCCGACGGAGGAGGTGCGTGGGGGATTTGCCCCCGCAGTACCAGAGGTTCTAGATGTACTCGGTCAGTAGGTTGGTGACAGTCGGCTGATGGGTGGTCGGCCGCCGAGTGCGGTGTGTCGGCGTTGATTGTTGTAGAAGTCGA
>NZ_QFXK01000092.1 GCF_003261635.1 Kribbella monticola
ACCCCGGCACCCCCGCACCCCCGCACCCCGGCGCCCCCGGCGCCCCCGCACCCCGGCGCCCCCGCACCTCCGCACCCCGGCGCCCCCGCACCCAGCGTCACCCGCTCCCGGCGAACCCACATTTTCAGGGGTCCACCCCAGAAAATGTGGGTTCGCGGCCGGTATACGGGCAGGCAACCCGCACTTTGAGGGGTCCGCCCCCGAGGCGGTGGGTTGGCGCGGGATGCGGCTGGGCGACCTGCGACCTGCGGTTTGAGGGTGGGCTCGTGAAAGTGTGGGTTGGCGGGCGGTATGCGGGCAGGCAACCCGCACTTTGAGGGGTGGACCCCCGAGGTTGTGGGTTCGCGGGCGGGGGGTCGGCCGTTCAGGTGCGCGGGTGGGTGGGGCGTGTTGAATACGCTGGGCGACTGGGTGGTATCTGAATGAATTTGCTACTCGTGGGTCACAAGCCATGGCGTGCTAGTCCGGAACGGCTTATTGTCGTCGTCGGACAGGCACGTGGTGAGGTCACGGGGAGCATGGCGGATGCGTAGGTCTGGGGCGAATGAGCGGGGCGGTGGGTCGATCGGGGCTCTCGCTGTGCTCGTGTTGCTTGGGGGCGTGGCGGTGGCCGGCGTGCTCGGGAACAAGCACGACGAGTTGCCGCCGGTTGATCTGAGCACGCTCACCGCATCGTCGACGCAGACGACGATCGCGTCCGCGCCGCTGGATCCGGAGCCGTTCGCGGCGACCGACGGGTTGGTGGTCCATCCGCGTGCGGAGACCGCGCTCTACACCGCGCCCGATGCGGAGGCGTTCGCGAAGATCGCGCCGAACCAGTTCGGGGCGACCTGGCTGCCGGTGGTCGAGAAGACCGACGGCTGGGTCCGCGTGCTGCTGCCGTCCAAGCCGAACCGGTCGACCGGCTGGTTGCAGGACGAGGACCTGGATCGCGCTGCGTCGGCGTACCAGATCCGCGTGCACACCGGTTCGCGGACCATCGAGTTGTTCGAGCAAGGCAAGCGGCTCGGCGAGTGGAAGGCCGGGGTGGGTGCGAAGGCGACTCCGACGCCGCCCGGGCGGACCTTCCTGCTCGGCTCCATCATCGACAAGACGCGCTCCGCCTCGCCGGTGGTGCTTCCGCTGGGCGCGCACAGCCCCACCCTCGACACGTTCGGCGGCGGGCCGGGCACCGTGGCGATCCACGGCTGGCCGCGGCCGGACGTGTTCGGGGCAGCCATCAGCGCCGGTTGCGTGCGAGTACCTCGTACGGCGCTCGCCAAGCTTCAGCGGGTGCCGCTCGGCACTCTCGTCCTGATCGACAGCAAGTGACAGCAGGTGACAACGTGAGGAACGCGCAGATGCGACGACACTTCGGACCGACCGTCCTGACCATCGCGGCGGTGACTGGCGTGGTGACGTTCAGCCTGGTCGCCAGCGCTCCCGCCGGTACCGCGGCCAGCCGGCCCTCGTCGGCGTACGGGATCACCGCGACCGGACAGGTCCCGGTGGCGAAGACGCCGTACGTCGAGTCGCCGGACGGGAAGCGGCATACCTCCGCGGCGCTCGAACTGCCGCAGAACCCGTTGATCGCGCTGCGGGCCGGGAACGCCTCCGCGGGGAACGACTCGGCCTCGGTCGAACTCTTCGATCTCACCGTCGGGCCGGACCTGCTCAAGCAGATCAAGATCCCGCCGGACCTCAAGCAGAAGTGCGCCACGTTGCCGGCCACCGGTGCCGGCGACCTGCCGATCCCGGAGTTGCCGTTGCCGGATCTCGGGTTGCCGCTGCCGAAGCTGAGCACCAAGGATCTGCCGGTCAAGAATCTGCCGGACCTGTGCAACCTGCTGCTGACGCCGCCGAGTTCGTTGCTGGCGATCGACAGCGTGAATGTCTACTGCACGGGGGATTCGGGTGCGGTCGACATCGGTTCGCTGACACTGCTGGGCCAGAAGCTCGCCCTTCCCAGTACCAAGCAGACCGTCGTGATCCCGGCCGCGCCGCTGGCCAAGATCACGGTGAACGAGCAGTCGAAGGGTTCGGACGGTTCGTTCACGATCACGGCGTTGACGATCGACCTCGGCAACGGCGCCGAAGTGATCAAGCTCGCCTCGGCGACCTGCGCCAAGCCGGCCGCGAAGCCCACGCCGAAGCCGACCCACCAACCGACGATCCCGCAGCCGACCGAGCCGGGCAACGTTCCGCCGGCCCCGGTACCGAAGCCGGTCAAGACCCACCACGCCGTCACCGGCTGACCGCGCGCCCCTGTCGGCTGAGAGGCTTGGGGGATGGAAGCGGAGCAGGCGTTCGTCGTGGGCATCGATCGGGACGCGGTGCTCGCGCGGCGGGAGGTGGTCCGGCGTGGGCTTCGGCGCGGCGCCTGGATCACCGTCGGGATCGGTGCCGTGGGCATCGTTGTGGCGGTCTACGCGCTGCTCGCGTTCCGCGGCTCGGGGATGTGGCCGTTCGCATTGCTGCTGATGGCGAGCATGCTGCCGCTGGTGGCCAGTACGGTTCAGGCGCTGCGGCTGGATGCTGAGCGGCGGCGCTGGAACGCCCAGAACGAACTGCCGCCGGTGGCGTTCCGGATGTCGGCGAAAGGCCTGGAGCTCGCGTGCGACGGCGCGCCGTACCCGGTGTCGTTGCCCTGGGCCACCATCCGCGGATTCAAGCAGGAGAAGGTGTTCGGGCAGTTCGTGCTGCAACTGGAGCTGGCCCCTGGGATCGCGGCCACCACGGCCGGCGTACGCGGGCTTGATCAGCCGGCGGTCAGGGCGCTGGTCAAGCCGAGTCCGCTCCTGAAGCCGACCGGGCTGTATCTGGTCAAGGCTCTGGATCAGCCGTTGCACGTCATCGATCAAGCCCTGAAACACTTCTCCGACGGCAAGGCCGGCGTCTCGACAAGGTAGGGCTCAACAGGGGAGGGCGCGAAACGTGTAGCCCTGGGCGGACAGTTTCGTCAGCGCTCGGTCGAGGGCTGCGACGGTCTGCGTGCGGTTGCCGCCGCCGTCGTGCATCAAGATGATCGCGCCGGGGCGGGCTCCGCGCAGGATCTCGCGTTCGATCGCGGCCGCGCCGGGCTTCTTCCAGTCGTTGGTGTCGACGTCCCAGAGGATCTGGTGGAAGTGGTACGACGTGGCGATCGCCTCCACCACCTTGTTGGTGTCGCGGTACGGCGGCCGGAAGCAGCGCGACTTCACCCCGCTGGAGATCTCCTGCCGGATCCGGGCCTCGGTCAGGTGGGTGAGCATCGGGTGGTCCCAGGTGTGGTTGCCGATGTGGTGCCCCGCGGCCCGGGTCGTCTCGAGGAGTTGCGGATGCGCGGCGACCTCGCGGCCGAGCACGAAGAAGGTCGCCAGGGCGTGATGCCTGGCCAGGATGCTCAGCACCTGCGGCGTGTAGATCGGGTGCGGCCCGTCGTCGAAGGTCAGGTAGAGAGCCTTCGCGCCGTGGGTGCTCAGGTCCCAGCCGGTCTGGCTGATCCGCTGGTTCTTGCGGGTCGGCGTCTTCACTCGCTTCTCGACCTGGAGCGTGAGCGGGGCGTGGACGGCGACGGGGCGGACGGACGGCGCGGCCTGCGCGGACGGGTGCACTGCCGGTCGCGCGGCCTGGGAGAGGGCGGCGGAGAAGAGGAGAACGGCGGCGAACAGGAGTTTGCCGGGCGGCAAGGTCATGGATCGCATCCTCTCCCGTGGGCAGGGCCATCGGAAAATCAGCCGGGCCGTATCGTGCTGGAAGCCACAACCCAACGACGCGTGAGGCAGAACATGGACAACGGTGACTCTTCGACGATCGGCAGGCGCACGGTGATCGGGGGCGCCGCCGCGACGGCACTCGCCGCGGCCGGCTTCCAGGCAGTCCCCGCGTACGCCGGTACGCCCGGCCGGCCCGCCAAGACGGTCCGGTTGAGCGTGATGGGCACGACCGACCTGCACGGCAACGTCTTCAACTGGGACTACTTCAAGAACGCCGAGTACGACGACACCGCGCACAACGACATCGGGCTGGCCAAGGTCTCCACCTTGGTGAAGGCGGTCCGCGAGCGGATCGCAGCCGAGCGCCGTACGCCGGCGCCGCTGATGCTCGACGCCGGTGACACCATCCAGGGCACCCCGCTGGCCTACTACTTCGCCAAGATCCAGCCGATCACCGGTGGCCACGTCCACCCGATGGCGGCCGCGATGAACGCCATCGGGTACGACGCCGCCGCGCTCGGCAACCACGAGTTCAACTACGGGCTCGACATCCTGCGGAAGTTCCAGCAGCAGCTGAAGTTTCCGCTGCTCGGCGCGAACGCCCAGGACTGGAGCACCGGGTTGCCGGTCTTCCCGCCGTACGTGCTCAAGCGGGTGCACGTGCCGGGCGAGCGGCCGATCACGGTCGGCATCCTCGGTCTGACCAACCCGGGCATCGCGATCTGGGACAAGGCCAACGTGGAGAACAAGATCAAGTTCGGCGGGATCGTCGAGCTGGCCAAGCTGTGGGTGCCGCGGGTCCGCGCGGCCGGCGCCGACGTGGTGATCGTGGCGGCGCACTCGGGGATGGACCTGTCTTCGTCGTACGGCGACGCGCTGCCTGTGCCCGAGAACGCCTCCGTGCTGATGGCGGAGACGGTTCCCGGCATCGACGCCGTACTGGTCGGGCACGCGCACCTGGAGATCCCGGAGCGGCTGGTCACCAACAAGGTCACCGGGCAGCAGGTCGTGCTGACCGAGCCGCTCAAGTGGGGTATGCGGCTGTCGCTGATCGACCTCGACCTGCAGAAGGAACGCGGCTGCTGGAAGGTCGTCGGCCGGCACAGCCAGGTGCTGAACGCCAATACCGTCGAGGCCGACCCGCACGTCGTCAGCCTGCTGCAGGCCGATCACGACAAGGTCGTCGGCTACGTGAACGCGAAGATCGGTACCTGTACCGAGGCGATGTCCGCGGCGACCGCGCCCTGGGAGGACACCGCAGCGCTCGACTTCGTCAACTTCATCCAGGCCGACGCGGTCAGCAAGGCACTAGCCGGTACGCCGCAGGCCGCGCTGCCTGTGCTGGCCATCGCGGCGCCGTTCAACCGTGCAGCGGCGATCCCGGCCGGTGACGTCTCCGTGCGGGACGTGGCGGGCCTCTACATCTTCGACAACACCCTCCTCGCGGTCACGATGACAGGCGCTCAGATCACCGACTACCTGGAGTTCTCCGCGTCGTACTTCAAGCAGGTCAGTGGTCCCGGCCCGTTCCAGGCCGACCAGGTGACGAACGCGGTGACGCCGACCGCTCCGAACGGAACGCCCGACTACAACTACGACATCATGGGCGGTCTGACCAAGCCGCTGGCCTACCAGATCGACATCGCCAAGCCGGCCGGGTCCAGGATCAGCGACCTGACGTACGGCGGTGCGCCGGTGACGGCCGATCAGCAGTTCGTCGTCGCGGTGAACAACTACCGGCAGTCCGGCGGCGGCAACTTCCCGCATGTCAAGACCGCCCCGGTCGTCTACAACCGCCAGGTCGAGATCCGTCAGCTGATGATCGACTACGTCACCGCCACCGGCGAGGTGAACCCGTCGACCTTCCACACCACCGACTGGTCCCTCACCTCCGGCGGCGCCCCGATCGTCGTCACCGCCTGAGCCGAACCGCCGGCGCGCGCTCAACCGGGCGTGTACCGGCCCGGCATGGCTAGTCGGTGACGGTCACTCCGGCCGTGCGTAGGTCGAGGAGGGCTTGTTCGGTGCTGGCCGGCGCCACCCCAGCGGTGAGGTCGGCCAGCACCGTCGTACGGAAGCCTTCGTTGTTGGCGTCGAGGGCGGTGGCGCGGACGCAATAGTCGGTGGCGATACCGCAGACGTCCACCTCGGTGACGCCCTTGTCCCGCAACCAGGCGGCCAGGCCCGCGCCCTCCTGCGACTTGCCTTCGAAGCCGGAGTACGCCGCGGCGTACTCGCCCTTGTCGAAGATCGCGTCGAAGGGCTGCGGGTCGAGATTCGGGTGGAAGCCGACGCCGTCGGTACCGGCGACGCAGTGCCGCGGCCAGGAGTTCACGAAGTCGGGCGTGTCGGAGAAGTGGTCACCCGGGTCGACGTGGTGGTCCCGGGTGGCGACGACGTAGGAGTACTTGTGCTCGCCCGGCTCGGCCTCGTGCCACTCGTGCAGCAGGGTGCCGATCCTGAACGCCACGTCCGCCCCACCGCTGACCGCCAGACTCCCGCCTTCGCAGAAGTCGTTCTGCACATCCACCACAATCAACGCCCGAGCCATCACAACGCTCCTTCGCCGGTGTCCTGCTCCTCACGGTACAAGTTCGACTGCCTAGGCTGGGTGAAGTGGACCTCACGGGGATGCAGCAGTTCGCGGTCGTCGCGGCAGGGTTCGGCGCCGGGGTGCTGACCGCCACGGTCGGGGTGGCGTCACTGCTGAGCTTTCCCGTATTGCTCGCGCTCGGGCTGCCGCCGGTGGTCGCGAACGTGTCGAACACGGTCGGGTTGATCGCGGGCAGCCTGAGCGGGTCGATCGGCTACCGCCGCGAACTGATGGTGAAACCGCGTTTGGCGGGGTTCGTGGTGATCACCTGTACGTCGGGGGCGGTCGTGGGCGCCGTCTTGTTGCTGTGTCTGCCGTCCGGGGTCTTCGAGGCCGCCGTACCGTGGCTGATCGTGCTGGCCTGCCTGACCGTCGGGGTGCAGCCGTGGCTCGGGCGATGGATCCGCCGCAACGACGAGCCGGGCGGCCGTCGTACGCGATTGTCGCCGGCCACGACCGTGTTCGCCGCGCTGACCGGCGTCTACGGCGGGTACTTCGGTGCGGGCGCGGGCGTGATGATGATGGCCGTGCTGAGTCTCGGCCTCGACCTGGACCTTCGGGTGGTGAACGCCCTCAAAACCCTCGGACTGCTGGTGGCCAACATCGTCGCCGGCCTCATCTTCGTCCTTGTCGCCGACGTGGACTTCACCGTCGCCGGCCTCCTCGCCGTGGGTGCCGTCATCGGCGGCTACGCCGGGGCCCACCTCGGCCGCCGCCTCCCACCCACCCTCCTCCGCCTCCTCGTCATCGCCGCGGGCCTGACCACAGCCGTCACCATGCTCTGAGCCGTGAATGTACGAACTTCGTTCAGACCTGGGTCGGGGCGTGAGGCGTCGGGGGTTTTGTGGAACTCCAGGACGGTAATCTTCTGGGGGACTGCTTACCGATCGTCAAGGGGGAGGGACTGCGCGTGACGACGAATCCGGCCGACCGCGACGTGTCCGCCCACATCGACGTGACCAAGCCCAGCGTGGCGCGCGTCTACGACCTCGCTCTCGGCGGCAAGGACAACTACGAGAGCGACCGGGTCGTCTACCGGCAGATCATGGAGATCCTGCCCGAGGTGCCGGAGTGGGCGCAGGAGAACCGGCGCTGGCTGCAGCGCGCGGTCCGCTGGATGGCCCGCGACCAGCGGATCGACCAGTACCTCGACCTCGGAGCCGGCCTGCCGACCGTGCAGAACACCCACCAGATCGCCCAGGGCGAGATCCCGTCGGCCAAGGTGGTCTATGTCGACAACGACCCGTCGGTGATCGCCCACGGCCAGGCGTTGCTGATGGACAACGAGCGGACCGACTTCGCCGCCGCCGACTTCACCCGGCCGGACGAGGTGCTCACCGATCCCGCGGTGAAGGAGATGCTGGACTTCAGCCGGCCGGTCGGGCTGATCCAGGCGCTGGTCCTGCACCACATCAGCGATCTCGACGAGGTCGTCGCCCACCAGGCCGAGTATCTGGACCGGCTCCCGTCCGGGTCGTGTGTGGCGATCAGCCACGCCTGCAACCCGCGCGACGGCAGCGAGGCGGCGACGCTGGCCGCGACCTTCGAGGAGAAGTTCGAGCCGCACTTCCCGTCGCTGCGGTTCCGTACGCCGGCCGAGATCACCACCCTGTTCGGTGACCTCGAACTGGTCGACCCCGGGCTGGTCCGCCTCTTCGACTGGCACGGCCCGGGTATCGAGGTCGACGACACCCCCGCCGACCACTACCGCGACGCCGCCAGCCAGTTCCTCCTCTGCGGAGTAGCCCGCAAACCCTGAAATGTCAGGTCTCGGACCGACGCTCCGACGTTGCTCGCAGAAGGTGGAAGCGAGCTGAGCGGAGAACGAGATGAGTGTCGTGGCTGAGCAGGTGGCGGTGCCGCAGGAGTCGCTCGACGAGGTGCAGGAGCGCCTGGCCCGAGTCCGGTGGGCCGATGAGCTGCCGGACACCGACTGGGAGTACGGCGTACCGGTCGGGCTGGTTCGTGAGCAGGTGGCGTATTGGCGGGAGCAGTACGACTGGCGTCGGTGGGAGTCGCGGTTGAACGCTTTCCCGCAGTACGGCACGGAGATCGACGGGCAGCGGGTGCACTTCCTGCATGTGCGTTCGCGTCGGCCGGATGCGACGCCGTTGGTCCTGACGCACGGGTGGCCGGGGTCGGTGTTCGAGTTCCTGGATGTGATCGAGCCGCTGACCGAGCTGGGCTTCCATCTCGTCGTACCATCCCTGCCGGGGTTCACGTTCTCCGGCCCGACGAGGGAGCGAGGCTGGGACCTGGACCGGATCGCGAGGGCGTGGCACACGCTGATGCAGTGCCTCGGGTACGAGCGATTCGGTGCTGCCGGCAACGACTGGGGCTCGAGCGTCACCCTCGCACTCGGCCGCCGCTTCCCGGCCGACGTGATCGGCATGCACGTCACCCAGGTCTTCGCCGAACCGGAACCGGGTGAGCAGTTCGACGACCCGGCCGGGATCGCCGACCGCGAGTGGTACCACCAGAACATGAGCGCGTACGACGTACTGCAGTCCCAGCAGCCGCAGAGTGTCGCGCACGCGCTGGCCGACTCGCCGGTCGGGCTGCTCGGCTGGATGAACATCGTCTTCCGCGGCGGCCTCGACCTGGACTTCGTGCTCACCAACGTGATGGCGTACTGGTTGACCGGCACCGTCGCCTCGTCCATGCGCCTGTACTACGAAGCCTCCCGCACCGGCCGCCGCTTGCGCACCGGTGACGTCCCGCTCGCGGTCGCCCAGTTCGCCGACGACTACCGCTCGATCCGCTCACTGGTCGAACGCGATCACCAGGGCCTGACCCGCTGGACAGAATTTGCCCACGGCAACCACTTCGCCGCGCACTCCGCGCCGGACGACCTGGTCGCCGACGTGACCGCCTTCTTCGGCGGGCTCTAGTCCGCGAGCGGCACCGGAGTCGCTTCGAGTTTGCGCCGGATCAAGATCAGCGATTTGGGAGAGTCGTGGTCGAGCGCGAGCGCGATCTGGTCGAGCGTCTGCCAGTACTGCTCCTTGGCCGGCCAGTTCAGTGGGAGGGACGAGACCCGGGCGCTCGCGCAGCGGACCTGCAGGCGGAACCGCAAGATGGCGTGTTCGCCTTCGTAGGCAGGGGTTTTGGTGAGATTCCTGGCCAAGGTCAGTTCGTCGAGGAGGTTCTCGTGGGCGCGCTGAGCCTCGGCGTACGGGTCGCGGCGCGTCCTGTCGACGGGGCGTTGGAGTGCGGTGGCGACGAGCGCGAGGATGCCGGTTTTGACGGCCTCGTCGAGAGGGGTGGGAGAGGCCGCAACCGAGGACAGCAAGGCGATCTTGACGACGAAGGTGATCAGCTCGCTGAGCAGCGAGTGGTCCCGGGTGGTCTCGATCTCCTGCAGCTTGGTCCGCAGACTCGCCAGTCCCGCCAGAGCTTGGTCGCGACTGAATTCGCCGCGCGCTGCCAGTGAAGCCAGTACGTCGTCGACGTCGTCGCGCGAGAGCTCCAGCAGGTCGGCGACGTCCGTGAGCGGCAGGTAGCCGCGTTCGTCGATCGCGATCAACTGCGGAACGGCCTTTTTCACCTGCTTCCTGGTGCGTCGGCCGCTCGCGGAGGCGCGCAGTTCGGTCGCAGCGGCGGCGAGCAGAGCATCCAGATCGCCGATCACCGCGTGCAAAGCCTGATCGGCCAACTTCTTGTCACCGGCACTGAGCGCGGCCGACCGGGTCTGCTCATGCTGCACCAATCGTTCCCGCCCCGGCGGCGTGGCCGGATCGGTCAGCTCGTCGTCATCGACCAGCGGGTCCGGTGCCGCCAGGCCCGGTCGAGTCTCCAGTCCCTTGCCGCCCACGACAGCCGACAACGCATCGTCCCGTTTCGGGCCGGGCCTCGAAAAACTCAACGCTCCTCCTAGGACGTGGACCCCTCAACCCTAGTTCGCCCGCCGGGTTTCGATCCTGATGGGAAGGATTGTTCGCGTCCGGACCGGAACTGAGACTGGCTGCTGCGGTGGCCGTCCGAGCCCGGATGACGGCGCCGCCGAGCTCTGGAGGCGCCTGATGCGCTGGATTCGAACCGTCCTGGCGGCCGCGATGGTGGTGAGCGCCGCGGCTCTGGTGACGCCGCCCGGCGCCGGCGCCGTCGCGCTCGCCGCGGCAGCCCCCAACAGCTGGACAGAGTCGGCGTACACGTCGGTCTTCAAGGACAGCGGCCCGTCGGCGGACGCGGCGCAGGTGATCCGCCTGGACACCGCACGGAACGACTACGAAGGCGGACAGGTCGTCCTGCGCAGTCCCGATGCGTTCACCGTCAACAGCGTGACGTTCTCCGACCTCGCCGGTCCGTCGGACGCGATCGCCGCGGCCAACCTGTCGTACAACTTCGTCGGGTACCAGTACCTGAACCACAACTCGACCTTCGACGGCGTGCAGCGGGTGACCCAGACGATCCGCAACGCCCCGGGCGACTTCCCCGACCGGTTGCTCAACGACACCAGCCGATCGGTTCCCGCCAACACGACCCAGTCGATCTGGATCCGCGTCTACGTTCCGGCCGAAGCGGCCGGCGGTGTGTACCGCGGCACGGTGACGATACGGACCAGCGCCGGCGACATCCCGGTCCAGCTGAGCGTGAACGCCCGCGCGGTGACGATCCCGCCCTCCGCAGACGGTGCCTTCACCAACGTGATGTGGCAGAGCACGATCCCGATCGTCCATCCGGACGCGACGATCAAGGACACGATCCGGGAGATCTACAAGTACGAGCCGTACTCGGCGAAGTGGTGGCAGCTGCTCGACAACCAGGCCGCGATCACCAAGCGGTACCGCGGGAACAGCGTGCAGGTGCCGGTGATCGGCCTGTTGCGCGACGCCGGCAGTACGCTCGACGCCGCGACCGGCAAGTACACCTTCAACTGGACGCTGCTCGACCAGGTGATCGAGCACTTCCAGGCCAACGGCGCCGTGAAGCGGATCGAGGGCTTCGACCCGATGGGCGGCTCGCCGAAGTACCGGCCGGCGACCTTGTCGACGACCGCGGGTGCTCGTCAGGTGTACGTCGACTGGGACTCCGCGGCGGGCCAGAACTGGCTGAACCAGTACATCCCGGCGTTGCGCGATCACGTTGCGGCGAAGGGCTGGTCCGACCGGTGGTTCTACCACGTCGCCGACGAGCCGCAGGGCAGCGAGTCCGAGCAGCAGTGGATCGCCGTCGCGGCCAAGATCCGCTCGCTGTGGCCGGGCGTCAAGATCGCCGACGCCGTGGTCAACGCGTCCGCGCCGACGATCGCGAAGTACGAGGACATCGCCATCCCGAATCTGCACACCTATACGAACAACCCGGTCCCGTTCGACGCGGAGCTTGCCAAGGGCAAGGAACTCTGGTTCTACAACTGCAACATCCCGGTCGGTGGGCATTTGAACAGGTTCATCGACCAGGCGCAGTGGAACCAGCGGCTGACGATGTGGCTGGCGTACAACAAGGGCGCGACCGGATACCTGCACTGGGCCTACAACAACTGGCAGTACAAGCTCGACGACCAGGAGCCGAAGGGCGACGGCTGGATCACGCAGCCCGACGTTGCCCGCAACACCCTCGAGGTGACCACTCGCTACGAGTCGTTGCGCGACGGGATCGAGGACTGGGAGGTGCTGAACCTGCTGGGCAAGACCAAGCCCGGCGTCGCGAAGCAGCTGGCCCGCAGCCTGGCCGAGCGCAGCGACAAGTACACCTTCGACACGGCGTACATGCAGCGGATCCGCGCGATGATGCTCGACGCCGCGGCCGGAAAGCCGTTGGTCGCTGATGACGCCGCAGCGGGCCGTACGACGACCGCCTCCAGCCAGCTCGCCGGATCGGAACCGGCCAAGGCAGTGGACGGCGACGGTACGACGGGGTGGCAGCCGGCCGGCAACACCAAGGACGAGTGGCTCCAGGTCGACCTCGGCGGCCAGGCCAAGGTCACCGGAGTGCACCTGACCTGGTCCGGTACGGCGCCCGCCAACTACCGCGTGCAACTGTCGTACGACGGCGCGACCTGGAGTGATGCCGCCACAGCCACCGCCACGGACAGCGAGTACTTCGCCGGGATCAACGGCAAGGCGAGATACCTGCGGGTCGTCGTACCGGCGGGAGCTCCGGCGGTGAGCCTCACCTCGGTCGAGGTCACCGCCGACCGGTTCCTCCAGCAGAACCTTGCCGGAGGCAAGAGTTATACCCGCTCCGTCGCACCGGCCGCGGCCTACGGCGACGCCGGCCGGGAGGCGACGGACGGCGTCCTCGCCCACGACAAGGCGGACAAGCGCGGCTTCGGCTACGACGTACCGGCCGACGGTGCGGCACACTCGTACGACGTGACGGTCGACCTCGGCGTCGTACAGACCGTCGCGCGAGGCCGGATCCACGCCTACGAAGACAATCCGGCGTTGCAGGCCGACGTGATGGCAGTGTCGACCAGCGGTGACGGGGTCAACTTCACCAGGCGCGGCCAGGTGTCAGCGGTGAACGGGATGTGGAAGCGGTGGTACGACGTCGACTTCGCACCCGCCAGGGCGCGGTACATCAGGTTCACCTTCACCAAGACCCGTACGGCTGACGGGACCCAGACCTTCGTCGACGATGTGGAGGTCTACGGCACCGGCAGCGTCTCGGCGGTCGACGACATCCCGGGCTCGGCCGGCTATGAGTGGAGTGGTCAGGAGCTGGTGTTCGCGCCGTCGACGACGCAGACGATGCGGCGGTGGAACTGGTCGAGCGGCCAGGGAACCGTCAACACCGACTGGGGTGGCGGCCCGATCGTGGGCAGGCCGTCCGGTTATGCGTGGAACGACCAGCAGCACGCGGTGGCGCGGAACGCGAACGGCGATCTGCTGCACTGGTGGTGGATCAACGGCGAGACCCAGCCGCACCTGGCGAACTGGGCCGGCGACGCCGCGTCCGATCCAGTGGCCACGGTCTGGGGAGGGCAGCAGCACATCTTCGCCGCCTCGACCGCGGGTGCTCTGTCGCACTGGTGGTGGGATCCGGCCGACGGCAAGCTGCGGCTGGACACCTGGTCGGGCGCACCCGGAGCCATCGTCGGCCGGCCGGCGGTCTACACCTGGAACGACCAGTTGCACGTCGTTGCCAGAGGCGCCGACAACCACCTCCACCACTGGTGGTGGATCGCGGACGAATACGAACCGCACTTCGCTGACTGGGGCGGTGAGGCGTACTCCGAGCCGTCGGCGTTCACCTGGAACGGCCAGCAGCACATCTTCACCCAGGCGGCCGACGGCCAGCTCTACCACTGGTTCTGGGACGCGGGCGACGGCTTGCACAAGGTGAAGTGGACCGGCGCACCGGGCAAGTTCGTCGGTGCACCGGCGGCCTTCAAACAGGGCGCGCAGCAACATGTGGTTGCCCGCGGCCCCGGAAACACCCTCTACCACTGGTGGTGGGACCAGGCGACCGGCTTGGTGAAGTGGGAGGACAAGGGCGGCCAGGCTTACTCCGACCCGATCGCCTATGTCTTCCAGGGCCAGACCCAGCTCTTCGCCGAATCCGCGAAGAACACCTTGTACCACTGGTGGTGGACGCCCGAGGACGGCTGGCACCAGAACGACTGGGGCGGCAGCGTCGACTACAAGTAGCTCTCGGATCGCGGCCGGTCCTGACCGTTCTCAGGACCGGCCGCGCCGATCAGGCCAGGCCGGTGAGCGAGGAGATCGTTGCCTTGTGCAAGTGGGTGATCACGTTCAGGGTCTTCGGGTCCGAGCGGTAGGTGTGCGAGCCCGACTCGAACACCAGGTAGGCGCGGCCGCCGTACTCGGTGATGCCCTCGGACATGCTCGGCGCGCGGAAGCAGCTCAGCTTCGCCTTGTCGAGGTCGGGCTGGCCGCGACGCACGACGTACAGGTTGCTGCGGTTGGTCCGGCCGTACGACGTGCTGAAGACGAAGTGCGTGCCGGTGACCAGCAGGCCCTGGGTCTTGGTCGGCACCTCCCACGCCTTGTTGATCGTGGTCAGCGAGCCGTTGCTGTTGATCTTGTACTGGTACATCTTGTCGCGGCCCTTGTCGTTGAACTTGCCGGACCAGACGTAGCCGCCGTAGCTGGTCAGGAACGACGCGCCGTACACCTTGCGGTCGGCGCCGACGGCCTTGACGAACGGCGTGCCGGCCTTCTTCAGTCCGGCCTTGAGGTCCGACAGCCGGTACTTGCGGATCGTGTTGGTGCCGCCCTGCACGAACGCCCAGCCGTTGCTGGTGGTGATGCCGCCGCCGTGCGTCGGGGCGATCGCGACCACACCGACGGTCTTGTTGGTGGCCGGGTCGATGCCGATGATCTGCGAGTTCGAGCCGGTGCGGTAGGCGGCGACCAGCAGCAGGTTCTTCTTGCCGTCCCAGTTCCACCAGGTGCCGATGCCCTGCGGGGTGTGGGTCGACAGGTTCGGGACCGCCGCGCTGTTGCTGAAGCGGGCGTCGTACACCTTCGAGGCCGACGGGCCGTCGTAGAAGGGCTTCCCTCCCGTCGCGGTGCTGCAACTGATCGCCTGCAGGGCAGCCGTGCTCTGCGTCGCGGCCTGCGACGCATCGGAGCCGGTGAGCGCGACCGTGACGGCCGTTCCGGTGGCCAGTACGCCGGCCAGGCCGAGCGCAATCGCCATCCGGCGACGGGAAAGCATGTTCATGTGTTCCTCTCGAAGAACGTCGGACGGCCCGACCTTATTCGGTGAGGGTGGCAACGAAGCGGTTCAGCGCGACCGGATCCAGGTCCGCGGTGTAGGCGGCGTAGCCGGGCTGGTTCCAGCCGTCGGCGCCGAAGCCGCGGTAGACACCGCCGGCCTGTTCGACGATCAGGCGGCCGGCGCAGATGTCCCAGGCGTTCACCGAGGTGCCCATCGCGGCGTCGATCCAGCCCGCGGCGACGTGCGCCAGGCTTAGCGCCGCACTTCCGGACCGGCGCAAGGTCCCGTACGCCGTGACGAGGTTGCCGAAGCGGGCGAGACCGTTCGGGCCGTCGGTCGCCACGTCGCGCGCGCTCGGGTAGCCGGTGATGATCAGCGCCTCGGCTTCGGCGCGGTGACCGGTGGACCGCATCGGCTCGCCGTTCAGCCAGGCGCCGGACAGGTCGGCGGTGAACAGATCGCCGGTCATCGGGTCGAGGATCGCGCCGGCCACGATCCGGTCGTCGACGACGGCTCCGATCGACGTACACCAGAACGCCAGGCCGCGAGCGAAGTTCGCCGTACCGTCGATCGGGTCGACGTACCAGGTGACGCCGCCGGTCCCGGGCTGGGCGCCGTCCTCCTCGCCGACGACCCCGCTGTCCGGGATGCGGGCGGTGAGCGACTTCGTGATGGCTTCCTCGGCGCGCCGGTCGTGCTCGGTCACCGGGTCGTGCTGGTCCCGCTTGAACTCGACCGTCATCGTGCCGCGGAACGCCGCGCGCAGGTCGTCGGCGACGAGGCGGGCCGCGTCGGCCGCGGCGGCGCCGAGTTCGGCGGAATAGGCGACCAGGGCATCGGGGGAGGGCATCAGGCTCCAAGGGGTGGACGGTCGGGCGTGGCAGCGGACGCGCTCCACCCTAAGGTCAGCATGTCAGGATCAAGTGAGGAAGGCGGCTGGGCGTGACCGGATTGCGGAACTGGGCGGGGAACATCGAGTTCGGCGCGAAGACGCTGGACGTGCCGGAGTCGGTCCTGGAGTTGCAGGAACTGGTCGCGGCGAACGACAAGGTCCGGGTGCTCGGCAGCGGGCACTCCTTCAACCGGATCGCCGACAGCCCGGGGCGGCTGGTGTCGGTGGCCGACCTGCCGAAGGTGCTGCAGTTCGACGAAGACGTCGCCACGATCACCATCTCGCCCGGCCTGCGGTACGGCGAGGTGACAGCCGCCGTCCAGGCCCAGGGGTACGCGCTGCACAACCTCGGTTCGCTGCCGCACATCTCGGTCGCCGGGGCGTGCGCGACCGGGACGCATGGTTCCGGCGACACCAACAAGCCGCTGGCCGCGGCCGTCTCCGGGTTGGTCTTCGTCCGCGCCGACGGTGAACTCGCCGTGCTGAAACGGGACGACCCCGACTTCGCCGGCGCGGTCATCTCGCTCGGCGCCCTCGGGGTGATGGTCCGGATGACGCTCGACCTCGAACCGGCGTACGAGATCAGCCAGATGGTGTACGACGACCTGCCGGTCGAACGGCTGAGCACGGATCTCGACGAGGTGTTCGGTACGGCGTACTCGGTGAGCGCGTTCACCGACTGGGTCGACCCCGGCGTGATGGTGTGGCGGAAGTCGAAGGGGACCAGCTTCGAGCCCGAGTGGCTGGGGGCGCGGATCGCCGACGGGGCGCGGCACCCCATCAAGGGCATGCCCGCCGACTTCGCGACCGAGCAAGGCGGCGTCCGCGGTCCGTGGAACGAGCGGCTGCCGCACTTCCGGCTCGAGTTCACCCCGAGCAACGGCGAGGAGCTGCAGTCGGAGTACTTCGTACCGCGGGAGCGCGCCGCCGAGGCGTTCACCGAACTGCGGGCCCTGGGCAACCAGCTGGCAGGCCTGCTGCAGGTCTCCGAGATCCGCACGATCGCCGCGGACGAGCTCTGGCTGAGCCCGAGCCAGGGCCGGGACACGGTCGCGCTGCACTTCACCTGGATCCGCGACGAGGACGCCGTCCGCCCGGTGCTCGAGCAGCTGGAAGAGAAGCTGCTGCCACTGGGAGCCCGCCCGCACTGGGGCAAGGTGTTCACCGCCGACGCCGGCGTCCTGCGGGACTGCTACCCGAAGGTCCCCGACTTCACCGCGCTGGCGACGAAGTACGACCCGAACGGCAAGTTCCGCAACGAGTATCTGGAGAAGTACCTGCCGGTCACCTGATGATCCGCGGCGCGAAGGGGTTGTGGGCGACCACTTCGCCGCTGTACTCCGTCGGGATGGCCGGTTCGCCACGGCTGAGCTGGCTGGCGCTGCGCGGGAGCTCGTCGCGGACCTTCAGGTGGTGCGCCTGCGACTCGGCGGGCGTCGTCCGGCCGATGATCTTGCCGCCCTCGACCAGCGGTTTCAGCAGCTCCCGGTCGTCGCCGTCGTCGACCGGGGGCTGCCCGACGCCGATCAGCTCCAGCTCGGCGACACCGGCGTCGGACCGGCGGCGCAGCGCGTATTTGCGGCCGCCGATGGAGATCTTGTCCGGGCTCTTCTTCGCCACCGGGGTCAGCTCGCCGCTCGAGTCCTCGCGCGCGACCAGCTTGTAGACGAACCCACAGGTCGGGTAGCCACTGCCGGTCACCAGCGAGGTGCCGACGCCGTACCCGTCGACGGCAGCCGGTGCCAGCGCGGCGATCTGGAACTCGTCCAGGTCGCTGGTCACGATGATCCGGGTCTTGGTGGCGCCGAGCGCGTCGAGCTGCTCGCGGACCTGGCCGGCCAGCGACGGCAGGTCGCCGGAGTCGAGCCGGACCGCGCCCAGCTCGGGCCCGGTGATGTCGATTGCGGTCTTGACCGCCTCGGTCAGGTCGTAGGTGTCGATCAGCAGTGTCGTTCCCTTGCCGAGGGCATCGACCTGGGAGACGAAGGCGTCCCGCTCGGAGTCGTGTAGCAGGGTGAACGAGTGCGCCGCCGTACCGGCGCTCGGGATGCCGAACCGCCGGGCCGCCTCGAGGTTCGAGGTCGTGGCGAAGCCCGCGATGTACGCCGCCAGCGCGGCGGCGACCGCCGATTCCTCGTGGGTCCGGCGCGAGCCCATCTCGATACACGGCCGGCCGCCGGCCCACCAGGTCATCCGGGACGCGGCCGAGGCGACCGCGGAGTCGTGGTTCAGGATCGACAGGAACAGGGTCTCCAGCAGCACCGCTTCGGCGAAGCTGGACTCCACCACCAGGACGGGGGAGCCGGGGAAGAAGATCTCGCCGTCGGCGTACCCGCTGATGTCGCCGCTGAACCGGTACTGCGCCAGCCAGTCGCAGGTAGCCTGGTCGACGATGGCCCGGTCGTGCAGGAAAGCGATCGTCTGCTCGTCGAACCGGAACCGCTCCAGGGCGTCCAGCAGCCGGTTCACGCCGGCCACCACGCCGTACCGGCGGCCGTCCGGCAGGCGGCGCGCGAACAGCTCGAAGACCGAGCGGCGATGTGCCGTACCGTCGGCAAGGCTGGCCTGCAGCATGGTCAGCTCGTAATGGTCCGTCAGTAGCGCCGTGGACGCGTCCCGTGTGCTAGTCACAAGTGCAGCCTATTGCGAGCCGGGATCCGATGATGGAGAGAATGGGTAAGTGACCACCGCACCAAGCGAACTCGACAGCCCCGAAGTCGACGAGGCGATCGAGTTGAGCCCTCCGTGGGTGACCATCGTCTGGAACGACCCGGTCAACCTGATGGACTACGTCACGTTCGTGTTCCAGACCTACTTCGGCTACTCCAAGACCAAGGCGGAGAAGCTGATGATGCAGGTGCACGAGGAGGGCAAGTCGGTGGTCTCGAACGGCAACCGCGAGGCGATGGAGCGCGACGTCGAGGCCATGCACACCTACGGCCTGTGGGCCACCTGTGAGAAGTCGTGACGAGGTTCCGCAAGCGCAAGAAGACCGTGATCATCACCTTCGCGGAGCACGAGGCCGACATCCTGGCCAACCTGCTGCGCAACCTGGTCGAACTCCTGTACGACGGGATGCCGCCGCGCGCGACCGAGTCGAGCGACCCGCTGGCGGCCCTGCTCGACAACGACGGGCCGACCTCGCCGCCGGAGGACGTCGTACTGCAGCGACTGCTGCCGGACGCGTACTCCTCCGACGACAATGCCTCAGCTGAGTTCCGCCGGTTCACCGAGCGCGGCTTGCGCGACACGAAGGCCGGCGACGCGAAGCGCGTGCTCGCGGCACTGGAGTCGTCCACGGCCGACGAAGGCATCACCCTCGAAGGCGACGACCAGCTCTCCTGGCTCCGCGCCCTCAACGACCTCCGCCTGGCGATCGGCACCCGCCTGGACATCAAGGAAGACGACTACGCCGTCTGGGAGAAACTCCCCGAGGACGACCCCCGCCGCCTGACCTACGACCTGTACGACTGGCTCGGCTACCTCCAGTCGGCCCTGCTCCACAACATGCGCTGATCAGCAGGCCAGTAGCTCGATGTGCCAGGTGCCGGTGAACTTCGCGGTGAACTCGAGGCCGTTGATCATGCCGTTCGTGGTCCAGTAGGTTCCTACCGACGGGACTTCCAGCCACTTGATGACGGGCAGCCTGGTCAGCACAGCCCCTCCGTGGGTGTCGCATCCGCCGTTCGCGAGTTCGACGTACCGCACGAGCAGCAAGACCTCGGCGTGCTTGCGGGAACTCGCCGGGTATTTGCCGATCGATGCGGTCGCCGCCGCGAGCGACCGGGCCGCGGCGAGATCACCGTCGAAGCGGACCGCGGCGGCGTGTCCGTTGCGGATCTGCTGCAGGCCGACCTGGGTCGGCGTCTCGCCCGCTGACAGCGGTGGCTGGAACGGACCGACGATCTCGAACGAGCTGATGGCGTGCCGCCGCGACGACAGGTCGCTGTAGACGAGCACGACGGCCTGCTGGAGGCTCGGCGGGAGGCCGGCCGGGATCCGGCGAGCCACCGGCTTGAGGTCGGCGGCCCGGACCTTGGCCGCGGCGGCCGGCGTGATCGTGGTCCACGGCGGTCCGGCGCCGTTGATGGCGGCTGCCGCCTCCTGGAGCTGACGGTCGAGCTTCGCCGCGGCTGTCAGGAAGGGCGTGAGGGCCCGAAGCGCGCTCGCTCCTTCGCTCGGCGTGCTCGGCGTGGTGCTCGGCGTGGTGCTCGGCGTGGTGGTGTCAGGAGTTGGCGTCGACGGGGTGACCGTCGGCGGCGTCGTACTGGGTGAGACGGACGGTGCCGTACTCGTCGGTGACGCCGTGCCGCCCGGGTCGGCCGGTGCGGAATCGTGGTTCCGCAGGACCAGCAGGGCGGTGCCGCCGATGACGATCAGGATCGTGACGACGGCGGCGACGACGACTGCGAGGTGACGGCGTCCGCGTGGCGGCTCGTGCCGGCTACTCGACGAAGTGCTCATACTTTCACGGTGGATCCCGGATCAGGACCTTCTCAGGGCCCTAGGCCCCGAGGCGGGCCGCCGAACGTCCCGATCCACGGCTCGTCCGGGCGCATAGTCTGTGGTCCATGGAGAAGCGGATTCTTGGACGTACGGGGCGGCAGGTCGGCGTGGTCGGGCTGGGGGCCTGGCAGTTGGGGGCCGACTGGGGTGAGGTGGGGGAGGACGAGGCACTCGCCGTACTGCGGTCTGCCGTGGACGGTGGCGTCACCTTCATCGACACCGCGGACGTGTACGGCGACGGCCGGAGCGAGCGGGTCGTCGGGAAGCTGCTGAAGGAGCACCAAGGGCTCACGGTCGCGTCCAAGATGGGCCGCCGGGTCGAGCAGAAGCCCGAGAACTACACGCTGGACAACTTCCGCGCCTGGAACGACCGCTCCCGGGAGAACCTCGGCGTCGACACCATCGACCTGGTCCAGCTGCACTGCCCGCCGACCGAGGTGTACTCCACCGACGCGGTCTTCGACGCGCTCGACACCCTCGTGCAGGAGAAGCGCATCGCGGCGTACGGCGTGAGTGTGGAGACCTGCGCGGAGGCGCTCACCGCGATCGCCCGGCCGAACGTGGCCAGCGTGCAGATCATCCTCAACGCGTTCCGCCTGAAGCCGCTCGACGAGGTGCTGCCGGCCGCCGCCGATGCCGGTGTCGGCATCATCGCCCGGGTCCCGCTGGCCAGCGGTCTGCTGTCCGGCAAGTACGACGAGAACACCACCTTCGGCGCCGACGACCACCGCAACTACAACCTCAAGGGCGAGGCGTTCGACGTCGGCGAGACCTTCTCGGGCGTCGATTTCGAGACCGGCCTCGAAGCGGTACGCCGGCTCCGCCCGCTGGTGCCCGAGGGTGCGACGATGGCCCAGTTCGCGCTGCGCTGGATCATCGACCAGCCGGGCGTCTCGGTCGTCATCCCCGGCGCCCGCAATCCCGAGCAGGTGGCCGGCAACGTCGGTGCGGCCGAACTCGCCCCGCTCACCGGCGACCAGCTGACCGCAGTACGGGCCGTGTACGACGAGTTGATCCGGCCGCAGGTGCACGACCGCTGGTAATTGTCCACATTCTGGACCGACTTCGGCGTTGGCGGGGTCGGTCCAGCGGCCGCCGTACCGTTGAGGCGTGCTCATCATCGACACCGCGACGTACGACGCGATAGTGGCTCATGCTCGCCGGGACCACCCGGACGAGGCGTGTGGCGTGGTCGCCGGGCCGGCGGGCAGCGATCGGCCGGCCCGGTTCATCCCGATGCTGAACGCGGCGATGTCACCGACGTTCTACGAGTTCGACTCCGGCGATCTGTTCCGCCTGTACAAGGAGATGGACTCCCGGGACGAGGAGCCGGTGGTGATCTACCACTCGCACACGGCCACCGAGGCCTACCCTTCGCGCACCGACATCAACCTGGCGCAGGAGCCGAACGCGCACTACGTCCTGGTCTCGACCAGACACGGTGCGGACCAGCCGTCGTACGACGGCCCGGTCGAATTCCGGTCCTACCGGATCGTCGACGGCGAAGTGACCGAGGAAGAGATCCAGGTCGTGGCGGACTACAACACAGGAGATATCTGAGATGGCGATCGAGTTGCGCGTACCGACGATCCTGCGCACCTACACCGGTGGTGAGAAGGCGGTCAGCGGTGACGGCAGCACGCTGGCCGAGTTCATCGACAACGTGAACGGCGCGCACCCGGGACTGAAGGAGCGCATCGTCGAGGGTGAGCCGGAGGAGCTGCGCCGGTTCGTCAACGTGTACGTCAACGACGAGGACGTGCGCTTCACCGGTGGGCTGAAGACCGAGGTCAAGGACGGCGACGTCGTCGTCGTGCTACCGGCTGTCGCCGGCGGCTGAGCATGCGCTTCGACAGCCTGCTCGACTCGGTCGGTGGTACGCCGCTGGTCGGGCTGCCCAAGCTGTCCCCGTCGGCCGACGTCCGGTTGTGGGCCAAGCTGGAGGACCACAACCCGACCGGCTCGATCAAGGACCGGGCCGCGCTGCGGATGCTGCTGGACGCCGAGAAGGACGGCCGGCTCCGGCCTGGCAACACGATCCTCGAGCCGACCTCGGGCAACACCGGGATCTCGTTGGCGATGGCGGCCAAGCTGCGCGGTTACCGGATGGTCTGCGTGATGCCGGAGAACACCTCGCAGGAGCGCCGGCAGATCCTGCGGATGTGGGGCGTCGAGATCATCTCCTCGCCGGCCGCCGGTGGGTCGAACGAGGCGGTCCGGGTGGCCAAGCAGGTCGCCGAGGAACACCCGGACTGGGTGATGCTGTACCAGTACGGCAATCCCTCGAACGCGGCCGCGCACTACGACGGGACCGCCCGCGAGATCCTCACCGACCTGCCGTCGGTGACGCACTTCGTGGCCGGCCTCGGCACCACCGGCACGTTGATGGGCGCCGGCCGGTTCTTCCGTGAGCACAAGCCCGAGGTCCGGATCGTCGCCGCCGAACCGCGGTACGGCGAGCTCGTCTACGGCCTGCGCAACCTCGACGAGGGCTTCGTCCCCGAGCTGTACGACGCTTCGCTCATCGACGCGCGATTCTCGGTGGGCCCTCGCGACGCCGTACGCCGGGTGCGCGAGCTGCTCGACAACGAGGGCATCTTCGCCGGCATCTCGACCGGGGCGATCCTGCACGCCGCCCTCGGTCAGGCGGCCAAGTGCGTCCGGGACGGACAGACCGCGGACATCGCGTTCGTCGTCGCCGACGGCGGCTGGAAGTACCTGTCCACCGGCGCCTATGAAGGCACCATCGACGAGGCCGAGGACCGCCTCGAGGGCCAGCTCTGGGCCTGATCCCGCAGCTCTGGGCCTGAGCCGCAACTTCCGGCCTGCTCAGGCGACCGCGCGCCGGAGGTGTTCGGCGGTGCGGGAATCCGGGTGGTCCAGCAGGCCGGCCGGGGTGCCTTCGAAGAGGAGGCGGCCGCCGGCGTGGCCCGCGCCCGGACCGAGGTCGAGGATCCAGTCGGCGCCGGCGATCACGTCCAGGTTGTGCTCGATTGCGATCACCGTGCTGCCGTCCTCGACCAGCCGGTCGATGATGCCGAGGAGCTGCGCGACGTCGGCCATGTGCAGCCCGGTCGTCGGCTCGTCCATCACGTAGACCTTTGCCGAGGTGCGCAGTTCGGTCGCCAGCTTCACCCGCTGGCATTCGCCGCCGGACAAGGTGTTCAGCGGCTGGCCCAGCTTCAGGTACCCGAGGCCGACGTCGTTCAGTGCGGCAAGCACCCGCTCCACGGTCTCGCTCGGGAACACGCCAGGTGCCTCGCCGACGGTCAGCTCCAACGCATCGGTGATGGTCCGGCCGTCGAGCTTGTAGCCGAGCACCTCGGGGGTGTAGCGCTTGCCGCCGCACACCTCGCACAGCGACTTCAGATCGTCCATGAACGCGAGCTCGGTGTAGACGAAGCCGAGCCCGCGGCAGTTCGGGCAGGCACCCTCGGAGTTGGAGCTGAACAGCGCGGCACTGACGCCGTTCGCCTCGGCGAAGAGCCGCCGAAGCTCGTCCATGATCCCCGTGTACGTCGCCGGCGTGGACCTGCGGTTGCCGGACAGCTGGCTCTGGTCGATGGCCACCGCGCCGGGATGCTGGCGGGGCAATTCGTCGTTCACCAAGCTGCTCTTGCCCGACCCGGCCACGCCGGTCACCACCGTGAGCACGCCGGTCGGGATGTCCACGGTGAGATTCCGCAGGTTGTGTGCGCTTGCCCCGGTGATCGTCAGCGCGCCGGTTGGCTGCCGCGGCGTACGGTTCAGCTTCGTCGGCTCGCCGAGGCATCGGCCGGTCGCGGTGTTCGCAGTACGCAATCCCGCGACCTTGCCCTGGTAGACGATCTCGCCGCCCGACGGACCGGCGCCGGGGCCGACGTCCACGACGTGGTCGGCGATCTCGATGACGTCGCGGTCGTGCTCGACGACCAGGACCGTGTTGCCCTTGTCGCGCAGCTTGCGTAGCAGCGCCGCGAACCGCTCGACGTCGGCGGGATGCAGACCCGCGGTCGGCTCGTCGAAGATGTACAGCATGTCGCCGAGGCTGCTGCCCAGGTGCCGGACCATCTTGATCCGCTGCGACTCGCCGCCGGACAGCGTGGTGGTCTGCCGATCGAGGCTGAGATAGCCGAGCCCGATCGTCACCAGGTTACCGAGCCGGTCGCGCAGGCTCGCGGCCACCGGGCTGTCGATCGGCGCGATCGCCTCGAGCAGTTCGTCGGCGTCCAGGGCGGCGAACTCGGCGATATTGCGGCCGTCGATCCGGCAACTGAGCGCCTCCGCGTTCAGCCGGCCGCCGTGACAAGTCGGACAGATGCCGGAGCTGACCAGCCGCTCGAACACGGCCCGGTTCGTCGCCGACATCTTGGTGACGTCCTTGCGCAGGAACAACCGGTGGAACCGGTCGATGACACCCTCGAAGTCGCTCGGGGTAGCGGGCAGCGGATCGTCCGCCCGGGCGCCGCGGCGCAACGTCTCCCACTCGCGCGCGGAGTACTTGCCGAGCGGTTTGCCGGTGTCGAAGAGCCCGGACTCGGCGTAGTACTTCCAGTACCAGCGGCCGACGGCGAAGCTCGGGTGCCGGAACGCGCCTTCGTCGAGGGACCGGTCGCGGTCGAGGAAGACGTCCTCGTCGAGGGTCGCGCTCACGCCGGTGCCCTGGCAGGTCAGGCACATCCCGGCCGGATCGTTGAAGGAGAACCGGTTCGAGTAGCCGACGTACGGCTCGCCGTGCCGGGAGAAGAGCAGCCGGAGCAGCGGGTGGATGTCGGTGACCGTGCCCACCGTGGAGCGGGCGTTGCCACCGAGGCGGCGCTGGGCCACCACGATCGCCGGCGAGAGGTTCTCGATCGCGTCGGCATCGGGTTCGCCGTACTGCGGCAGGCGGTTGCGGATGAACGTCGTGAAGGTCTCGTTCAGCTGGCGTTGCGCCTCGGCGGCGATCGTGTCGAAGACGAGCGAGGACTTGCCGGAGCCGGACACCCCGGTGACCACGATCAGCTGCTGCTTCGGCAGCTCGACCGAGACGTCGCGGAGGTTGTTCTCCCTGGCCCGCACGATCCGGATCACGCTCATGACCGCCAACGTACCCAGGGGCGCCGACAGAATTCGGCGCTTGGAGCGGCGCCTTGCGGCGCGCCGGAGCGGGCGCCGGGCGGGGCGCCTGCCGGAGTGCTACCCGATCAGGTCGATTGTTTGAACAGCAGCTTTCGTCCTAGCCGGGGGTGAGTCCCGCGGCCCTTGCAGCTGTTGCAGGGGCGTTGGGCGTAGGTGAAGATGGTGCCTTTGTGCCGTCCGGCCCCGTTGCAGCGTCCGCACTTGGCGTTCGGGTGCAGCGAGAGCGAGATGACGTAGACGGCAAAGACGGCGATCGCGAGCAGCAACAGCATCCCGGTCGGCCCGAGGGCCGAGCCGATGTCTGCCGCCGTACTGCCCGAGGTCGTTTCCGCGGCCTGGCCGGCGGCGTGCCCTGCGGCCGCGGCGTTGGTGCTCGGTTGCGGATTCGGTGCGGCGGTGGAACTCATGGCCACCGCGAACTGGACTGCCAAATTCATGGCATCGCAAGGGGCGGTTGGAAACACATCCGTTAAGAGTGGCCTGGGTCACGTCACAATGCAATTCCTGGGAGTAAAGATGTGGATAACTCCGGCGTGTCGTTTCCCTTCTCAGGTTAGCCTCACCAACTCGATTGCCCGCTGCCGGACCTGTCGGCGGTCCCGGCTAGGGTTCGAACTGTGGCAGACGCACCGATCGGCATCTTCGACTCCGGCTTCGGCGGGCTGACCGTGGCGCGCGCGGTGCTGGACCAGTTGCCGCACGAGCCGATCCTCTACCTGGGCGACACGGCCCGCCAGCCCTACGGTCCGAAGCCGATCGCCGAGGTCCGGGAGTACGCACTGGAGTGCCTGGACCACCTGGTCGAGGGCGGCGTGAAGATGCTCGTGATCGCCTGCAACTCGGCCAGCGCCGCGATGCTCCGCGACGCCCGCGAGCGCTACGACGTACCGGTGGTGGAGGTGATCCTGCCGGCGGCCCGGCGCGCGGTCGCTGCCACCCGCAACAATCACGTCGGCGTGATCTGCACCCATGCCACGGCGTCCTCGCTGGCTTATGAGGATGCGTTCGCCGCCGCGCCGCAGGTGGATTTGCTCACCCAGGCGTGCCCGAGTTTCGTGGACTTCGTCGAGGCCGGCGTGACGTCGGGTCCGGAGCTGCTCGCGGCGGCCCATGAGTATCTCGATCCGCTGGTCGAGGCCGGCGTCGACACGCTCATCCTCGGTTGCACGCACTATCCGTTGCTGACCGGCGTCATCTCCTACGTGATGGGCGACGAGGTCAGCCTGGTGAGCAGCGCCGAGGAGTGCGCGAAGGACGTGTACGGCGTGCTCACGAAGAGCGGGCTGTTACGGGACGGCACGTTGCCCGCCCCGCAGCACCGGTTCGTGACCACCGGCAATCCGGCCGAGTTCGCGGCGATCGGCTCGCGGTTCCTCGGTCCGGTGCTGTCCGGGGTCGACCAGTTCGCCTGGGTTCGGTAGACACGCGGAGGTGGGTGTGATGCAGCTCGCAGTAGAGGCTGCCGTTCTGTTGTCCTCGGCACCGGTACCGGGGCGGCAGGGCCCGGAATCGACGCCAGGTAACCGGTTCAGCTGATCGGCGACGCCGTGATGTCGTCGCGCGAAGCGGTCAACCCGCCGGTAATGTTCAAGATATGAAGCTCACTGTGCTCGGCTGCTCCGGGTCCGTCCCCGGACCGGACTCGCCTGCCTCGAGCTATCTCATCAGCGCGGACGGATTCCAGCTGGTGCTCGACCTGGGCAGCGGCGCATTGGGAGCACTGCAACGGCATCTGAGCGTGCCCGAGATCGGCGCGATCGGCCTGTCCCACCTGCATCCCGACCACTGCATGGATCTGTGCGGCCTGTACGTCTCGGCGAAGTACTCGCCTGACTCGCCGTTCCCCCGCATCCCGGTCTTCGGCCCGCCCGGCACGGCCGCCCGGATGGCGCTTGCCTACGACCTTCCCGAGGATCCGGGGATGGAGGAGGAGCTGGATTTCCACGTCTGGCAGGAGATCCAGCAGATCGGGCCGTTCACCGTCCGCACGATCCCGGCGGTCCATCCCGTACCGGCGTACTCGATCAGGGTTGAGCACGGCAACAAAGCCCTCGTCTTCACCGGCGACACCGGACCGAACGACGCACTGATCGAGCTCGCCCGCGGCGCCGACCTGCTGCTGTCCGAGGCCGCGCTGAAAGACGACGATCCGAACAACCCGGTCGATCTGCACCTCACGCCTGCCGATGCCGGCGAGCATGCCAAGCGCGCGGGAGTGAAGCGGCTCGTCATCACCCACGTGCCACCTTGGTTCGACCGCTCGGTCCAGGCGGAAGGTGCCCGCCGCACCTTCCCGGGTGAGGTCCTGATCGCCACACCCAACGCCGTCTTCGAGATCTGATGTACGTCGAGCTGTCGGACGGCGTACGCCTGCGCACGATGACCACCGGTACGCCGTCCGCCGCACCGCCCGTCGTCCTTCTGCATGGCGGTCCTGGCCTGTGGGACTACCTGGAGCCGATCGCGAAGTTGATCGACGACCGGACCGTGGTGCATCGCTTCGACCAGCGGGGCTGCGGTGGTTCCGGCCCGTCGGACGATCAGTCGATGCGACGGCTGCAGGACGACATCGAGGAACTGCGGCTGCACTGGGGTCACGAGAAGATCGTTGTCATCGGCCACTCGTTCGGCGCCACGCTGGCGCTGACCTACGCGGCGTCGTACCCGGACAGCATCCTTCGGGTCGGCTACCTCGGCGGCGCCGGGACGGGGGACTGGCTGGCTCAGGCCGAGGCAGAGCAACTGCGCCGAATGACGGCCGCACAGGCTGCGCGACTCGACCAACTAGTCGGCAGGAAGCGAACGCAGGAAGAGGAAACGGAGTTCCGCGCGCTGTCCTGGTTCACCGATCACGCCGATCGCGAGCGCGCCTGGGGATGGGCCCTGGAGGACGCGGCCGTGCCGTATCCGATCAACTTCGCGGCCAATCGAGCGATCAACGCCGAGGCCAACGCCTGGTCGAACGAAGACCGCGCTCGTACTGCGGCTGCCGTCAAGGCGCCGGTGTGGTTCGTGCACGGCGACGGCGACCCACGCCCGGCAAGCGCAGTACGGCAACTGGCGCGACATGTCGCGCAGCACGAGTTCCGATTGATCGAAGGCGCCGGCCACTCCCTCTACCGCGAGCGACCGGACGCCGTACGAGCAATCCTCACCGAACTGATCAGCTAAGGCCGGGACTGGTCGGCTAGGGCCGGGACTGGCCGCGGTCGAAGTACTCGATCAGGGCTGGGTCCAGGGCCGGGATGTCGATCGGGACGCCGTTGGAGCGTAGCGACGTGGTGGCGGCGTGGCCGGCGGCAACGGCTGCGCGGGCCGCGATCGGTGAGGTGATGGTGGTGCCGCCGTCGCGGACGAAGTTGACGAATTCCGCCACCAGGCGAGGATCCGCGCCCGCGTGCCCGCCGTCCGCGCTCGGGATGTCGACCACGATGTCGGCGTCCTCGCGGTAACCGGACCGGCGGCTGTTCCACACCTTCACCACACCGCCGGGGCCGTCACCGAAGTTCTCCAGCCGCCCGGCCGTGCCGATCACCGTGTAGTTGCGCCAGTAGTCCGGGGTGAAGTGGCACTGCTGGTAGGTGAGGAAAACGCCGTTGTCCAGTTGGAGATTCGCCATCGACAGGTCCTCGACATCCAGCACCGGTGCGAGGCCCTTCTGCTCCAACGGCGGCCAGTTGTCCTCGGAGACGAAGTCGGCGAACCGCTGCCCGGAGCGATCCTGGCGATCCGCGATCCCGCCGTACAGGACCAGGCCGCCGAGTGCGTTCGCCCGGGTCGTGTAGCCATCGGCGAGCCAGTGCATCACATCGATGTCGTGGGCACCCTTCTGCAGCAGCAGGCTGGTGGTCCGGCGCCGATCGGCGTGCCAGTCCTTGAAGTAGAAGTCGCCGCCGTGCCCGACGAAGTGCCGGCACCAGATCGTCTTCACCTCGCCGATCGCACCCGACCGGATCAGCTCCCGCATCGTCTGTACTACGGGCATGTGGCGCATGTTGTGCCCGACGTACAGGCGCGAGCCGCTGTCGTACGCCGCCTGCAGCACGCGGTCGCAGCCGGCCGTCGTGATCGCCAACGGCTTCTCGACGAACACGGCGACGCCGGCCTGCAGGAAGTCGATCGCGGGATCCTCGTGGAGGTCGTCCGGCGTGGTCAGGAAGACGCCGTCGAGGTTGAGGTCGAGCAGTTCCTTGTGGTCGCCGTACGCCTTCGCCTCGGGGTAGTTGTCGAGGGCGGCCTGCTGCTGGGCGCCGACCGGGTCGCAGACGGCGACGATCGCCGAGCCCTCGCCGGGCCGATGCGCATGCCGAGCGATCCCGCTGCGGGCACCGAGTCCCACCACGCCGAACCGAAGATCAGTCATAATCAGGCAACTCCTGCACGTAGATGTTTGTTTAAGCCTATGTCTGGACACTTCCGCTCTTCAACACCCGGCTCATCAGGTGGCGTCAACCAACCGGCCATCTGACCGGCACGCAGCCCTCGCTCCGGTGCCTCACCATGGCGGAACGTGAGCCTCCACTTCGTGGCACTGGGCGACTCGACGACCGTGGGCGTCGGCGACCCGATGAACGGCAGTACGACCGACCTGTCCGGTGCCGGCGCGCGCCCGGGAGAGGGGTGGCGGGGCTGGGCCTCGCTGCTCGCCGACTCCTTGGGCAGCTCCCACCGTGTGACGTTCGCCAACTTCGCCACCAGCGGTGCCACCGCGCCCATGGTCGCCGCCGACCAGCTCCCGTCGACCGGCTCGGGGCCGATCGACCTCGCCTCGCTGATCGTCGGAGTCAACGACACGCTGCGCTCGACCTTCGACGCGGTTGAGATCCGAAACTGCCTGCAGTACTGCGGGGAGCAGCTGACGGCGCGCGGTGCGCTGCTGCTGACCGTCCGATTCCACGACCACGGTCAGGTGTTCGGCCTTCCGTCGTGGTTGCGGCGACCGCTCTGGCAGCGGATCGAGCAGGTGAACGCGGCGTACGACGAGTTGTACGCCCGCTTCGGCGGGGTCCGGATCGACATGGCCGATCACCCCGAGGTGTACCAGCGGGACTTCTGGAGCGTCGACCGCCTGCACCCCGGTGAGCTCGGTCACCGGCGACTGGCCCGCGCCTTCGCCGACGAGTTGCACCGCCACGGCGTACCGATCGCCACCCCACCGGCCCTCAGCTGCGCCGGCCAGACCCCCTCCAAGTGGGCCGACGCCCTCTGGATGCTCCGCGAAGGCGCCCCCTGGCTGGCCCGCCGAGCCCACGACCTGACCCCCTGGGCCGCCCGCATGGCCCTGACCAACCTTCGTCCCACCGCCATCACCCCGAAGCCCGACCACCTTCAGGCCTAGCACCCCCACCTTCCTTCCGTTGGCTGCCGATGCGGAGGTAAGGCGCGTTCAGGCTTAGGGTTTCGCAACCCACCGCCTTCCTTCCCTTGGCTGCCGATGCGGAGGTGTGGGGTGTTCAGGCTTAGGGTTTCGGGCATGGCTCGTATTGATGGACGTACACCTGATCAGCTCCGGCCGGTGACGCTGACCCGGAAGTGGCTCGACCATGCCGAGGGGTCGGTGCTGGTCGAGTTCGGCAAGACCCGGGTGCTGTGTGCGGCCAGCGTCACCGAGGGTGTGCCCCGCTGGCGCAAGGGGTCCGGCCTGGGCTGGGTGAGCGCGGAGTACGCGATGCTGCCGCGGTCGACCAACACCCGCTCGGACCGCGAGTCGGTCAAGGGCCGGATCGGCGGCCGCACGCACGAGATCTCCCGGCTGATCGGCCGCTCCCTGCGCGCCGTGATCGACTACAAGGCGCTCGGCGAGAACACGATCCTGCTCGACTGCGACGTCCTGCAGGCCGACGGCGGCACCCGGACGGCGGCGATCACCGGCGCGTACGTCGCGCTCGCGGACGCCGTGTCGTTCCTGCGCGACCGCAAGGCGCTGAAGGGCGAACCGCTGACCGGCTCGGTCTCCGCGGTGTCCGTCGGGATCATCGACGGCGCCCCGATGCTCGACCTCTGCTACGAGGAGGACGTCCGCGCCGAGACCGACATGAACCTGGTGCTGACCGGCGACGGGAAGTTCATCGAGGTGCAGGGTACGGCGGAAGGCGCGCCGTTCGACCGCGCGGAGCTGGACGCCCTGCTCGAGCTCGGCTCGGCCGGGTGCGCCGAGCTCACCAAGCTGCAGCAGGAGGCCCTCGCGTGAGCAAGGTGCTGCTGGCATCGAACAACCAGAAGAAGCTCGAGGAGTTGCGCCGCATCCTCACCCCGATCGTGGCCGGCATCGAGGTCCTCGGGCTCGCCGACGTCACGCCGTACGAGGAACCCGCCGAGACCGAGCCGACGTTCGAGGGCAACGCTCTGCTCAAGGCGCACGCCGCCCTCGCCGCGACCGGGCTGCCGTCGATCGCCGACGACAGCGGGATCTGCGTCGACGCGCTGAACGGGATGCCCGGCGTACTGTCGGCTCGCTGGTCGGGGCCGGCGAAGGACAACCACGCGAACAATCTGCTGCTCCTCGGGCAGCTGGAAGACGTTCCGGACGAGCGCCGCGGTGCGTCCTTCGTCGCGGCCATTGCGTTCTGCCGGCCGGATGCCGAGGACGAGATCGTTCGCGGTGAGATGCGCGGCTCGGTGATCCGCGAGCTGCGCGGTACGGGCGGCTTCGGGTACGACGTGCTGTTCCAGGCCGAGGGCTACGACCGCACCACGGCCGAGCTGTCGATCGAGGAGAAGGACGCCATCAGCCACCGGGGCAAGGCGCTGCGGGCGCTCGCCCCGATCGTCGCCAAAGCACTGGGAGCCTGAGATGTTGTTCGCCGGATCCGATCGTGACGGAGTCGCCGAGGGACGCATCACCTCGGCGTACCGGCGTTGGGCCGAGCCGCGGGTGGTGGCCGGCCGCATCTACCGGACCAACGCGGGCCGGATCGAGATCGACAGTGTCAGTCAGATCAACCCCGACCTGCTCGCCGACAACGACCCCGACGTGATCGCCGCCGACCGCGGCAACGCCAAGGACGTCCGCCGCCGGCTCCGCGGCAACGAGGACTGGCCGACCTTCCTGATCCGCTTCCACCTCGTCGAAGGCCCCGACCCGCGCGAAGAACTCGCCGCCTCAGCCGACCTCACACCGGCCGACGTCGAGGACCTCCGCGCCCGGCTGGCCAAACTCGACGAACTCAGCCGCCACGGCGCCTGGACGACCGCCACCCTCCGCCAGATCCAGGCCAAACCCCACACCCGCGCCGGGGACCTCGCAGCTGAGGTCGGCCGAGACACAGCAGGCTTCAAACTCGACGTCCGCAAACTCAAGAACCTGGGCCTGACCTACAGCCTCGAAGTCGGCTACGAACTGAGCCCACGCGGTACGGCGTACCTCGACGCGCTCTAGGAGATTCCCCCACGCAGATCCTGCCGGGGAAATCTCCCCGCAGTACGAGAAGGTGCCAGAGGAGGGACTCGAACCCTCACACCCAAAGGGCACCGGCACCTAAAGCCGGCGTGTCTGCCATTCCACCACTCTGGCTCGGAAGACCTGCTCCCCAAGACATCTTAGGGAGCAGGTCTGCGAGATCGCTCAGCGACTCTGCAGCGCGTTGATGAACACGCCTTTCAGGTCGCCCGGGTTGCGGGCGACGTAGCTGAGACCGCCGGTCGCCGCGGCCAGCTGTCCGAGCTCGTTGCCGTCCACGTCGGGACCCATGCCGAGCGCGATGATCCGGACCGGGCGGGCCGGGTCGCGCAGGCTTTCGAGCTGACGGACGGTCTGGGCCAGGGTCAGCCCGTTCGGGTCGTCGTTCTTGCCGTCGGTGAAGATCATGACGGCGTTGACGGCACTGGAGTCGAAGTTCTCCTTCACGGCGCGGACCGCGGCGATCGCCGTCTCGTACAGTCCGGTGCCACCGTTGGGAATCGCCTTCTGCTGCTGCAGGGTGGCGACGATCGTATTCCGTTGCGCCTTGTTCAGCTTCCGGATCGGAACCAGTTGCCGATAGGCGGCATGGGACGGGCCGATGTTGGTCGAGAACGTCCACAGCCCGAGCGCGGCGTTGTCCGGGAACAGCTTGAGGCCCTCTTGGGCGGCAGCGATGGTGAGCTGCATCCGGGTCTTGTCGCCGACCTTCTCGTTCATCGAGCCGGACACGTCGATCACGGCCAGCGAGTGCGCCGTCAGCGACAGCCGGGTCCAGTCCAGCAGTGCCTTGTCGACCGCGCTGGCCGTCGGCTTGGTGAGCTGGGTGATGTCGCCGACACCCCGGCCGCCGGTGAGCGGGCTCAGCAGCCCGTCACGGAAGCCGGCTTCGTCGCGGGCCTGGTCGGCCGCATCCGTCAGCATCTCCGCGGCGAGCGACTTGGCCGCCTCGGTGATGACCTGGTTGTTGTCGGCCTTGCTGGTCACCGCGATCGGGTAGTCGAACACGAGCGTCCCGGTCTGCGGTACGACGGCCTTCAGTTCGGCGTCCGGGTGCTCGTCCTGGTACTTGACGAACGCCTGCTCCGAAGCCGGTACGACGACCTGGCTGTTCTCCGCGGCAGCCCGGCCGAACACACCGTCCACGTCGGTGAACGGCTTGGCCATCGAGCCCAACTGCTGGGCGAGCGGGACCATCACCGAGGACACCAGGCTGTCGGTGGCCGAGGTCTTGGACCGTTCGGAACCGACCGCCAGCAAGGCGAGCAGGCCGGCCGACTCAGTGCCCGGGTCGAGCAGGGCCGGCTTGGTGGTCCCGAAGGCGCCCAGCCAGGACGAGATGTTGGCGAAGTTCTCGTTCCGTCCGACCAGGACCAGAGGTGAGGTGGCGATGGACGGGACCACGACGGTCGGGATGGAGTCGCCGTCGTCGGCCTGGGGGATCCATGCGGACGAGTCCGGTACCCACAGGTCTGGCGTGCTGTCACCCTTGTTGGCGATGGTCCGCGCATCGACCGAAGACTTGACCGGGCTGATCGTGAACTGCAGACAGGGCGCGTCCTTGTCCTTCTTGGCGGCCAGCGACTTGGCCGCTGCCTCCAGTTGGGGCTGGATCTCGGGCGTGGTGTGCAACTGGATCTGGGTCGGGTCGTCGCACGACCCACCGCCCAGGAACCCGTCGGCACCCGATTCCGATCCGAAGGAGCGGACCACAAACACGGCGCCCAAAGACAGCACCAGTAGGCCGACGGCGGTCAGATAAACCGGACGACGGTTGTTGTTACTTTTCGTCACCGCAGAGGAGTGTTTTCCCATCGCGGCAGGTCCCTCCCTCCCAGAGGCAGACTGCGGGCGCAGATTACCCGGTTTGCACTGGTCAGGGCGAAGTTCACGG
This sequence comes from Kribbella monticola, assembly GCF_003261635.1. Classification (GTDB taxonomy): domain Bacteria; phylum Actinomycetota; class Actinomycetes; order Propionibacteriales; family Kribbellaceae; genus Kribbella; species Kribbella monticola. The sequence continues at coordinate 34,687 of NZ_QFXK01000092.1, forward strand.
ACCGGTTTCACGGCATGGACGCAGGGTTGCAACTGAACGCCGGATGGGGATGCAGTACTGGTCGTCCCTGCGAAGGCCGAAAAGCTCACGGAGGGTAGCCTTGCCGCTCCGATCAGGTGAGATCGGAGTGTGATCCAAATCACAGTAATCGGTTCGCTCAAACGACCGTTCCATGGACCAGGCCCATGAAACGGTCGAGGGTTTCCCTTCGTCTGCTGTCCTGACAAACAGGATCTGTACTACGGACGCGGCCGCTCGGGAAAAGGTTGGCTTTTCGCCAACGGGTGCTCAGAGCCCGAGATCGCGGCGGAGTTTGGCGACGTGCCCGGTGGCCTTCACGTTGTACTGCGCGACCGCGATCTTGCCGTCCGGGTCGACCACGAAGGTCGACCGGATCACGCCGGTCACCTTCTTGCCGTACATGGTCTTCTCGCCGAAGGCGCCGTACGCCGTCAGCACCGTCTTGTCCGGGTCGCTCAGCAGCGGGAAGGTGACGCCGTCGCGCTCACGGAACTTGGCCAGCTTCGCGGGCTTGTCCGGGGAGATCCCGAGCACGGTGTAGCCGTGCGCCGCGAGGGAGTCGAGCGAGTCGCGGAAGTCGCAGGCCTGCTTGGTGCAGCCGGGCGTCATCGCGGCCGGGTAGAAGTAGACGATCACGTTCTTGCCGCGCAGGCCGGCCAGCGAGACGTCGTTGCCGTCGGCGTCGGGGAGGGTGAAGTCGGGTGCGGTGTCGCCGACGGTCAGACGCTCGGACATCGGGTTCCCCCATCGCTCGCGGTTGATTGTCCGACATTCTGCCGTACGCCGGTCCGCCGCCGGCAGGCGGTCTCAACGGCCCCACCAGCCGCTCCTGTCACAACCCGGCTCTCCATCGCGAGGGGTGACCGCGGTCGGCGGTGCAACTTGCGCGAAGCGTTCCGTGCGCTGTGGAGTGGGCCGTATGCGGGCAATGACGGTGGTACCGGGCAAGGCAAACAGTGCTTCGCTGGGCGAGGTCCCCGAACCACCGATCAGCGACGGCTCGGTCCTGGTCGAGGGCGTCCTGGCCGGGATCTGCGGCACCGACCACGAGATGGTCGCCGGCGAGTTCGGTACCGGCCGGCCCGGTGCTGATCGGCTGGTGATCGGCCACGAGTCCCTCGGCCGGGTACTTCAGGCGCCGCCGGGTGCGGGCGTCAGCGCCGGCGATCTGGTCACGGGGATCGTCCGCCGCCCCGATCCGGTGCCGTGCCCGGCCTGTGCTCGCGGCGAGTGGGACTTCTGCCGCAACGGCCGCTACACCGAACGCGGCATCAAGGAGATGGACGGGTACGGCGCCGAACGCTGGCGCATCGACCCGTACTACGTGGTGCCGGTGCCCGCGGAGCTGGGCGCGCTCGGCGTACTGGTGGAGCCCGCCAGCATCCTCACCAAAGCGTGGGACCAGATCGATCAGGTCGGCGCCCGGTCCTGGTTTCGGCCCGAGCATGTACTCGTCACCGGAGCCGGACCGATCGGCCTACTGGCTGCGCTGATCGCTGTGCAGCGCGGCCACACCGTCCACGTTCTCGACCTGGCTACCGATGGGCCCAAGCCGCAGTTGGTGCGCGATCTCGGCGGGCAGTACCTGACCGAGCTGGCGGAGCTGGACGTCACTCCCGATGTGGTGATCGAGGCGACCGGCGCCGGGCAACTGGTGGTGGACTGCGCCAAGCTGCTGCCACCGGCCGGAGTCATGTGCCTCACGGGTATCTCGCCCCGGCCTTCGTCGATCGACGTACCGATGGATGCGCTGATCCGGCAACTGGTGATCCGGAACGCGATCCTGGTCGGATCGGTGAACGCGGCCAAACGGCACTATGCCGACGCCGTGGAGGTGCTGCGAGCGGCCGATCCGGCCTGGCTCGGACGCCTGATCACCCGGACCGTTCCGCTGTCGGACTGGCCGGCCGCGCTGGTCCGCGAACGCGACGACATCAAGGTGGTCGTGGATCTGCAGGCCTGACCTGCAAGGATGTGAACACCACGGCCTTCCCGGGCCATCCCGGTGAAGGCCCGCAAGGCCGCAACAGTCGAAGGGAGCGTCGGACAGGTGTCGGACACGAAGGCTCGGACCGCCGAGCAGATCGAGGCGGACATCGCCGCCACCCGCGCGCGTCTCGCCTCGACCGTCGACGAGTTGGTCGACCGGGCGCACCCGAAGAACGTCGCCAAACGGCAGGTCGAGCAGGCCAAGGCGCAGGTCTTCGACGAGCGCGGTCAGCTGCGCACCCAGAAGCTGGTCGCGGTCGGCGGCGCGGCCGTCGGAGTGATCGCCGTCCTGCTGCTGATCCGCCGGCTGGTGGGTCGCCGGTGACTCCTCGCAAGCGGGTCGACGACGACAAACTGCCGATCCGGATGCTGCACGACCGGGTCCTGGTCGCGCTCGAGACCGAGGGCGAACGCAAGTCCTCGGCCGGCATCCTGATCCCGGCCACCGCGCAGATGGGCCGCCGGCTCGCCTGGGCGAAGGTGGTCGCCGTCGGCGCCAACGTCCGGACCGTCGAGGTCGGCGACCGGGTGCTGTTCGACCCCGAGGACCGCGCCGAGGTCGAGGTCCGCGGCGACGACTACGTCCTGCTCCGCGAGCGCGACCTGCACGCGGTCGCGGCCGGCCGCCTCGAGGACGGCCAAACCGGCCTCTACCTGTAGACGGCCGAACCGGCCGCTACCTGTAGCCACTCCCGGCCCAGAAGCCGCTCAGACGTTCAGAGCTTCTACCTGCTCCCCGTTAGTTGACGTCTCGAGTCACACCGACGATTAGGTTGATGCGTCAACTGATGGTTGTACGATGGCGTCATGGGGGACGACGAGGTGCGCTGGCTGAAGCCGGACGAGTTGCAGGCGTGGATGACGCTGGCTGGGCTGATGTTCAAGCTGCCCGCCGCACTGGACGTCCAGTTGCAACGCGACTCGGGTCTGACCCACTTCGAGTACCTCGTCCTGGCCGGCCTCTCGGAGTCGCCCGAGCGGTCCCGTCCGATGAGCGACCTGGCCGGCTTCGCGAACGGCTCGCTGTCGCGGCTCTCGCACGTGGTGAAGCGACTCGAGCAGCGCGGCTTCGTGCGCCGCTGCCCGTCGCCCGCTGACGGCCGGATCACGGTCGCGACCCTGACCGATGCCGGCTACGAGGAGCTGGTCGCGGCCGCACCCGGCCACGTCGCGACGGTCCGTCAGTACGTCATCGACGCGCTGACCCCCGAGCAGCTCAGCCAGTTGAAGACCATCGGCGATCAGATCTTGCAGAAGGTGGACCCCGGCCGCGCCTGCTGAACAAGCAGGGGAGAATGCCGGAGTGACCTTCGCACCCACTTCCAGTCGTCTGCCCGACTTCCCTTGGGACAAGCTCGCCCCTTACAAGCAGAAGGCGGCCGCGCACCCCGACGGCATCGTCGACCTGTCGATCGGCAGCCCGGTCGACCCGGTGCCCGACCTGGTGAAGCAGGCACTGGCGGCAGCAGCCGACGCACCGGCGTACCCGACGACGCTCGGTACTACGTCCGCGCGGCAGGCCGCTGTCGACTGGATGGCCCGCCGCCTGGGAGTGCCCGGAGTGGACCCGCAGACCGCAGTACTGCCGGTGATCGGGACGAAGGAACTGATCATGCTGCTGCCGACACTGCTCGGCATCGGCTCCGGCGACACCGTGCTCATCCCGGACCTCGCCTACCCGACGTACGAAGCGGGCGCTGCGCTGGCCCGGGCTACGAGCGTGCCGGTCGCCGACCCGACGACGTACGACGGTCCGGTGCGAGTCGCGTACCTCAACTCGCCGCGGAACCCGTCGGGTGAGATCACCTCGGCAGCAGACCTCCGTACTGCGGTCGAGTGGGCCCGTGCGAACAACGTGCTGCTGGTGAGCGACGAGTGCTACATCGAGCTCGGCTGGGACGCGCAGCCGGTGTCGGTGCTGCACCCCGAGGTCTGCGGCGGCTCGTTCGACAACCTGCTCGCGGTGCACTCGCTGTCGAAGCGGTCGAACCTGGCCGGGTACCGCGCGGGCTTCGTCGCCGGTGATGAAGCCGTCGTCGGCGAGTTGCTCGCGGTTCGCAAGCACGCGGGGCTGATGGTGCCCGCGCCGATCCAGGCAGCGATGGCGGCGGCACTGGCCGACGACGCTCACGTCGACGAGCAGCGCGCCCGGTACCTCCGCCGCCGGACTGTACTGCGGCAGGCGCTGACCGACGCGGGCTGGACGATCACCCTGTCCCAGGGCGGCCTCTACTTGTGGGCCGAGCACCCGGCGTACGACTCGTACGAGTCCGTCGCCGCGTTGGCGGACCGCGGCATCCTCGTCGCGCCAGGTGCCTTCTACGGGACGGCAGGGGAGCGCCACATCCGAGTGGCGCTGACGGCGACCGACGAGCGGGTCGACGCAGCGGTCAAGAGACTGCAGGAATAGGCGAACCTTTGGCAGGAGTGTGACGTCCTCAGTAGTGGAAGCATCTAGGTAGGTAGTGGGAGCTACCCGGGCTTCTTCTGAGGGGGAGGACGGCCATGAACCTGCGCATGCTGGGGGTTGCCGCAGTCACGGCGGCTCTACTGACCGGATTGGTCCCGGCCACGGCCCAAGCTGATCCGAGTCCGTCGCTACCGGTGGTCAGTACGCCGGCCGATCCGGCTACGCCACCGATCACACCGGCCTCGGAACCGCCCGCCACGTCGACCTCTGAACCGCCCGCCACGTCGACCTCGACGCCGCCTGCCACGACACCTTCCACACCCACGTCGACGCCGACGGCACCACCCCGTACGGCGGCCGCCGTGCCGCTGTCGATCTCGCTCGACCAGCCGGCCACCTCCTGGGAGGACCGGCCGATGACGTTCACCGGCAAGGTCAGCAACGGGGCAGTCGGCTGGTACATCTCGCTCTGGCAGGCGCTGCCCAGCGGCTGGACGCTGCGCAGCTCGACGAAGACGACCACGGGCGGTGCGTACCGGATGACGTACACGCCGACCACGCCGATCCATACGACCTTCCGTGCGGTGGTCGGGCCGAAGTTCTACGAGGCGCCCGCCATCTCACCCGCGCGCATCGGCACCGCGCAGGACCGGAAGATCGTGCTCAACGCCCCGTCGCCGTCGTACATCACGCTCACCGGTGTCGCCGCCTACGGCCACACCACCCCCGCTGAGCCGGGCCTCGAAGTCGTCCTCCAGGACCTGCTCGGGAACGGCACCTGGCGCTGGCTGACCAGTACGAAGGTCGATGCCAACGGCTACTTTCATCTGCCGATCCCGGACAACTTCCCGCATACCCGGACAGTGCGAGTCGTCAGTCGCGGCGTCGCGGCCACCGCGGTCGAGGTGTCGGCCTCGGCCCGGTTCGTCATCAAAGCAGCCCTGAACCCGAAGGTCTTCACCGTCGCCGCCAGCATGGTGCCGAAGACCTATCGCTCCGGCTGCCCGGTCGGTCCGTCGTCGCTGCGGCTGCTGATCTTGAATTACTGGGGCTTCGACGGGCTCGTTCACAAGGGTGAGCTGATCCTGCGCGACGCTGCCGTGCAGAAGATGATCACGGTCTGGACCGCCAGCTTCAACGCGCACTTCCCGATCCGGCGGATGCAACGCGTCGACGTGTTCGGTGGCAACGACATCACCTCGATGGCCGCCGACAACACCTCGGCGTTCAACTGCCGCCAGGTGACCGGCGATCCGTACTCCCTCTCACCGCACTCGTACGGCTTCGCGATCGACATCAACACCGTCGAGAACCCGTACCTCGCGGCGAACAACGTGTGGTACCCGTCGAACGGCCTCAGCTACCGGAATCGCAGCGCGGTCCGCCCGGGCATGCTCTTCTCCAGCAGCACGACCACGAGGTCGCTGGTCGGTCAGGGCTACTTCTGGGGAGCCAACTGGAGCAAGCCCGACTACCAGCACTTCGAACCGAAGTGAAACCGCTCCTAGCCTCCGTTGCTGTACTGGGACTGCTGGTTGGATGCAGCAACAGTGCAGCCTCGGGGGAGCCGCCACCGCCGACCACGCCCATCCCCAGCACGGTCGGCGGCACAGTGCCGGTCCCGACGAACACCGTCGGTACTGCGAACCCGACCGATGCTGCCAAGCCGCCGCAGCTACCGGAGCAAGCGACGGCACCACCGCCTGCCTCTGCAGGTCCCGTGTCCGCGAAGAACCTCCCCGCCCCGGAGAAGCTTGGCGAAGGCTGGAAGACGTACACGGACCCAGGTGGCTCGGAGCAGGGCTTCCTGGGCAACGACACCTGGACCAGGCGTCGCGACGGGCACCAGGCTGCCTACGAGGCTCTGCCGGTCGGGTGCTCGAATCCTGCGCCGAAAGGCTCCCTGCCGGTCCCACTGCACGCACTGCAGGGTTCTTACCGAACCGGCACCAACCAGCCGGCCAACGCTCTGCTCCTGCGTTTCGCGGACGCCACTAAGGCGAAGGCCTACTTCACGGGCTACCAGGCCCGCATCAAGGCCTGCGGTGACGGCGGTGACTTGGCTGTGCAGTCCCTCTGGTCGACGGAGACGGCGGCAGGCGCCGTACGCCGGTATGCCGGGGCTGACGCCTTCGTCGAGGTTTCCCTCGTGCAGGGATCTACTGTGGCGCTGCTGGCACAGCAGACCGCCAAGCCGGACGACCAGGCCGATTGGTCGCACTCCGTGGTACCGGAGTTGGAAGCTGTGATCGATCTGCGCTAAAGATGCACTACCTTTCAGTATTTTGCCGTCGTAAACTCCTGACATGGGCGACTTCGACAGCTATGGGCGACTCACGGCCGACCTCGAACCGCCGTATGCGGTGGTCGACCTGGCGGCCTTCCGCCGGAACGCGGACGATCTGGTCCGCCGCGCCGCCGGTACGCCGATCCGGGTGGCGTCCAAGTCGGTGCGCTGCCGTGCGCTGATCACCGAGGCGCTCCAGCGGCCCGGTTTCCACGGCGTGATGGCGTACTCGCTGCCCGAAGCGCTCTGGCTGGCCCGCAACGGAGTCGACGACATCCTGATGGGCTACCCGACCGTGCATCGCGCGGCGCTTCGCGAGCTGGCCGCCGATGCCGACGCGGCCGCGCGGATCACCTTGATGATCGACGACGTCCAGCACCTCGAGTTCATCAAGGCGACCACCGGCGGTGGCGAGCGGATCCAGGTCTGCCTCGACGTCGACGCCTCCCTGCGAATCTTCGGCCAGCACCTCGGCGTACGGCGCTCGCCGCTGCGTACCCCCGAGCAAGTGCTCGCGCTGGCGCACACCGTGGCGGCCGATGACGCCTTCGAGCTGGTCGGGGTGATGTTCTACGAGGCGCAGATCGCCGGTCTGCCCGACACGTCACCCGCAGTGCGCTGGGTCAAGCGCCGGTCCGCCGCCGAGCTGTCCGAGCGGCGAGGACTGGTTGTCGACGCGGTGAAGCAGGTCGCACCGCTGCGGCTGGTGAACAGCGGCGGCACCGGCAGTCTCGAGGTCAGCAGCGCCGACCCGGCCGTCACCGAGGTGACCGCGGGCTCCGGACTCTACGGCCCCACCCTGTTCGACAAGTACGACGTCTTCCAGCCCGAGCACGCGGTCGCTTACGCGCTCGGCGTTGTCCGCCGGCCGGCGCCGCGGATCGCGACCCTGTTCGGCGGCGGCTACATCGCGTCGGGCCCGGCGAAGAAGTCGCGGCAACCGTCCCCGACCTGGCCGGCCGGGCTCGGCCTGCTCGGCACCGAGGGGGCCGGCGAGGTACAGACCCCGGTGCGGGGAGAATCGGCGCGAGGCCTGCGGATCGGCGACCGGGTCTGGATGCGTTATGCCAAGGCAGGCGAGCTGCTGGAACGATTCGACCGGCTGTACGCGATCGACGGCACCGAGCTGACCGAGCTCGTGACGTACCGGGGCGAGGGGAAGAACTTCGGATGAGTACCTGGCGCAACTGGTCCGGCACCGAGACGGCGACCGGAGTGGAGGTGCTGCGGCCTTCGTCCACCGACGAGGTGGCTGCGGCGGTGAAGACGGCCGCCGAGCAAGGCAAGAAGCTCAAGGCAGTCGGCTCCGGCCATTCCTTCACCGGTTGTTCGGTGCCGGAGCAGGTGATGATCCGGCTGGACGGACTCGCCTCGATCACCACCGCCGATCGCGCCAGCGGCCGGGTCACGCTCGGAGCGGGCACCGGGCTGGCCAAGTTGAACGCGGGGCTGGCGTCCTTCGATCTGGCGATGGCCAACCTCGGCGACATCGACAAGCAGACCATCTCCGGCGCGATCTCCACCGGCACGCACGGCACCGGCGCCAAGCTCGGCGGCCTCGCGACCCAGGTCACCGGGCTCGAACTGGTTACCGCCGATGGCTCGGTCCTGCACTGCTCCCCGGAAGAGAATCCCGACGTCTTCGCCGCAGCGCGGGTCTCGGTCGGCGCGCTCGGTGTGATCACCGCGGTCACGCTGCAGTGCGTGCCGGCCTTCCTGCTCCGCGCCCAGGAGATGCCACTACCGCTCGGCGAAGTACTGGACGGCTTCGATGAGCTTGCCGGCGGCAACGATCACTTCGAGTTCTACTGGTTCCCGCATACCGACCTGGCGTTGACGAAACGCAACAACCGGGTCGCTGCCGGGGTCGGCGCAGCGCCGGTCGGGCGGCTGCGCGGCTGGATCGACGACGAGCTGCTGTCCAACCGCGTCTTCGAACTCACCAACCGGCTCGCGGTCCGCCGGCCGGCGCTGGTGCCCCGGATCAACCAGCTGGCGTCGCGCGCGTTGTCCGCCCGCGAGTACGTCGACGCGTCGTACAAGGTGTTCTGTTCGGAGCGGAACGTGGTGTTCCGGGAGTCGGAGTACGCCGTACCGCGGGAGCATGTTGTCGAGGTGGTCCAGCAGTTGCGGGCCTGGATCGATCGCTCGGGGGAGCGGATCCCGTTCCCGATCGAGGTCCGGGTCGCGGCGGCGGACGACATCTGGTTGTCGACCGCCTACGGCCGGGCGACGGCGTACGTCGCGATTCACCAGTACCACCGGCTGGCGCACGACAAGTACTTCGACGCGTTCGAGCAGATCGCCGGCGCTTTCGGCGGGCGGCCGCACTGGGGCAAGCTGCACACGCTCGGCGCGGACCAGTTCCGCGAGCGGTACCCGCGCTTCGACGACTTCCTCGCCGTTCGCGATCGCCTCGACCCGCGGCGTACGTTCAGCAATCCCTACACCCGGCAGGTCTTCGGCTCATAGCCTCCGCGGAGCAATTGGAGTTTCGGTCGCCCGGTGCCGGGCATAGATTCGTGTCATGACCGCACCTGAGCCGCTCGAGCCGTTGACCGAGGACTGGACCAAGGCCCTCGCCGTTGTCGCGCATCCCGACGACCTGGAATTCGGCGCCGCCGCCGCGATCGCGCGCTGGACCGCCCAGGGCAAGGAGATCGTCTACTGCCTGCTCACCTCCGGGGAGGCCGGCATCGACGGCATCGCGCCGGCCGAATCCGGCCCGCTGCGCGAAGCCGAGCAGATCGAGTCCGCCCGGGTCGTCGGCGTCGACACGGTCGAGTTCCTCGGCCAGCCCGACGGCACGATCGAGTACGGCGTACCGCTGCGCCGGCTGATCACCCAGGCGATCCGGCGGCACCAGCCGGAGATCGTCATCACCAACAACTTCCGCGACACCTGGGACGGCGACGCCCTGCTGAACCAGGCGGACCACATCAACACCGGCCGCGCCACCCTCGACGCGGTCCGCGATGCGGCCAACCGGTGGATCTTCCCCGACGACGGCCAGCGCTGGAACAGCGTCCGTCAGGTCTGGGCGAGCGGCTCACCGAGCAGTAAGCACGCGGTCGACACGACCGAGACCTTCGACCTCGGGGTCGAGTCGCTGAAGGGCGCACAAGGCGTACATCGAGGGCCTCAACTGGCCGCATTTCGACCCGGCGGAGTTCCTCGAAGGCATCTCCCGCACGACCGGCACACGCCTCGGCACCACCTACGCGGCGCCGTTCGAGGTGTTCACCGTCTGATCCGCACCGACCGATCATGTGTTGTCCACCTGGTGTTCTCCGGGAGCGAGCTGCGAACCTGGCAGACTCGGGGGTAGGCGACAGCGCAGCTTCCAGGACTTTCGAGGATCGGACGGGCGATGAGATCAGACGACGCCGTTACGGCGCTGCGAGTGCTCCGACCGCTGCCCGAGTGGACGGGCGGCGTCGACCGAACCGACGGGTCGCGGACGGCCCATTGGAGGGCGCACCGGGAAGCCGGGAAGCCGGCTGTGATGGACGTCGAGCCTGCTGAGACCTGGCAGCCACCTTGGTGGCTGCTCGTCTTCGGCCCCATGTGTTGGCTGTTGCTCTCGGCGCTGGTGCTGGAGGAGCGCGGCCGGCTGGTCGCGGTCGTCGCCTTCGTTCTGCTCGCGCCGGTCGGGATGCCGATTCCCGCCGTACTGCGGTGGGTTCGCAAGCATCGCCGTCTCGACGGGGCCTACCTCGGCCCGTTGGTTTTCGCGGGCATGGCCGTCCTCACCGATGTCCCCTTGTGGGTCTGCGGCGCCGCCGGTCTCGGTGCCGCGTTCCTCGGCCTGATGCTGGGCGCAATGCGCGGCTTCGCCCACCACTGACGCGGTTCGGTCAGAGCTCGAGGACCCGCTTGGCGTCGGCGAGGACCGCTTGCGAGGCCAATGACTGCCAGCGGGGAACCAGTTCCTGCAGGTGCGGGCGGAGTTTGGCGTCGAGGTCCGGAGCATGGTCCAGGACGTCGAGTTCGTTGACGATGGTCAGGTCGACGAAGTCCCGCAGTTCGTCGTCGGTCAGCTCCTCCGACGTACCGGTGAAGCGGTCCGTGACCGTGCGGTGCTCGGCGAGATCGCGCCAGCTCGACTCCCGGTCGCAGGAACCGTACCGATAGACGAGCAGCTCCGCTTCGGGGCCGATCACGGCCTCCAGCACCGAGCGCTCGGTCTGCCAGTCGAACAGATGCGTCGGGAACCCGTCCGTCCCGTACGCCGCGTGCGCGAGCCCCGCGAGCGCCAGCGTGTCGGAGGCACCGAGTGAGGTGAGCCGCTTCGCGACCCGGTGCAGATGCACGTACAGCGTGCCGCCTGCGTGGTCCAGCTCGTCCGCACCGCGGACCAGCAACATCGATCCAAGGTCTTGGAAGGTGCTCATCTGACCCCTTCTGGCTTCGGAGTGGTCAGGGCCCTGACTGGACCGGCCCAGGCACCCAAGGTACGGCCTGCCGTGCACCGCCGCCCAGCGATGCGGCGTGCCGGATCGGTCACACTGCGGTCACCCGACGGGCACCCACAAGCCACCGATCCGGCACCTCCTCATTCACCTCTCCCGAAGCCATCGGTGCCGGACGCCTCTGACACCGGCCTCGGGAAACCCACGAGCACACGCCTACCCGATCCAGCGCGTCCGCGGACGAGTGAGGGAAGCACTCGTCCACCACGCCACACCAGAAGGCACACCGCAGGTGAGGGTCTATAAGCCGCAACCCGAAAGAGTGCGGCGGTTTGCCCCAACCAGTCGCACCCCGCAAGGCGTGCGGCCGGTTGTATCGACCAAGCCGCACCGCGACAGGCGCGCGGCGCTTGCATCGACCAAGCCGCACCGCGACAGGCGTGCGGCGCTTGCATCGACCAAGCCGCACCGCGACAGGCGTGGCGGCTGTTGTGGTGACCACCAGTCGCACCTCGCGAGCGTGCGGTTGGTTGGAGTCAGTCGTCGAGTTCGGCGAGGGCTTTGCGGGCTGCTTCCAGTTCGGCTTCGAGGGCGGCGACCTTGGCGGCCTGCTGCTCGCGGGCGGCGTCGATGACCTCGTCGATCGGGCCGGACAGGTCCTCGTGCAGCTCCTTGGCCGCGCGGGAGACGGCCGCGGCGGCGACCAGCAGGTTCTTCGCGATGTAGCTGTTGCCCTGCTTGAGCTCGGCCTTCCACTCGCCGTCGGCGGTGCCGGTGACGGTCAGGGTGAGCTCGAGGGTCTTGGTCTTCTTCGGGGCGGCCTTCTTGGCCGGCGCCCGCTTCGGCTTCTCGGCCACCGGAGCCGCCGGCTCGACGTCGGCCTCAGCGGCGGCGTCGGCATCGTCGGCGACCGGCGCGGAGACGGCTTCCGTTGCCGTGTCAGCAGCTGACGTGACAGCTTCCGCTGTGTCGGCAGGACTGTCGATCACCGCGTCGGGAGTGTCGACGACGTCGGTCTGAGCTTCTACTGCAAAGGTGTCTACAGTCATCGTTGCGGCGATCTCCCTGAGTAACAATGTCCCCGCCGGAGCGGGCTGGCGCTGAGAGTGTATTAGAACACACGTTCGACCCCCAGCGCCAATCGCCTCGCCGCAACGCGAAGGTCAGGCCGGCTGCTCCTTGCGATCGCCCGACCAGTCCAGGTGGAACGCACCCTCACGGTCGATCCGGTGGTACGTGTGCGCCCCGAAGAGATCGCGCAGACCCTGGATCAGCGCGGCGGGCAGTCGCTCGGCGCGCAGCCCGTCGTAGTACGAAAGCGCCGCGGAGAAGCCCGGAGCCGGTACGCCGGCCGTCGCGGCGGCCGCGACCACGCGACGCCAGGCGTCCTGTCCGCTCACGACGGCGTCCTTGAAGTAGTCGTCCACCAGCAGCGACGGCAGGTTGGCGTCGCGGTCGTACGCCTCCTTGATCCGGTCCAGGAAGCGGGCCCGGATGATGCAGCCGCCGCGCCAGATCGTCGCCATCGCACCCAGGTCGATGTCCCAGCCGTACTGGTCCGAAGCGGCCCGGATCGCGTCGAAGCCCTGCGCGTAGGCGACCAGCTTGGACGAATACAGCGCGTGCCGCACATCCTCGATGAACGCGTCCCGATCGACGTCCAGCTTGGCGTCCGACGACGGCCCGGCCAGTACGCCGGCAGCAGCCTGCCGCCGTACGACGTCGCCTGACAGGGAGCGGGCGAACACGGCCTCGGCCATGCCGCTGACGGGAATGCCCAGGTCGAGCGCGACCTGGACAGTCCAGCGACCGGTGCCCTTCTGCTCCGCCTGGTCCAGTACGACGTCGACGAACGGCTGCCCGGTGGACTCGTCGACCTGGCTGAGCACCTCGGCGGTGATCTCGATCAGGAATGACTCGAGGTCGCCGGAATTCCACTCGCGGAACACGTCGGCGATCTCGGTCGCGCTCAGGCCGAGCACGTGCCGAAGTAGGTCGTACGCCTCGGCGATCAGCTGCATGTCGGCGTACTCGATGCCGTTGTGCAGCATCTTCACGAAGTGGCCGGCGCCGTCGGGACCGACGTGCACGCAGCAGGGCTGATCGCCCACCTGCGCGGCGATCTTGGTCAGCATCGGCTCCAGGGCGGAGTACGCGAAGGTCGATCCGCCCGGCATGATGCTCGGTCCGTTCAGCGCGCCTTCCTCGCCACCGGAGACGCCCGCGCCGACGAAGTGCAGACCCTTGGCCTTCAGGGCGTCCTCGCGCCGCCGGGTGTCGGCGAAGTGCGCGTTGCCGGCGTCGACGACGATGTCGCCCTCGTCCAGCAGCGGTACCAGTTCCTCGATCACCGCGTCGGTCGGCTCGCCGGCCTTGACCATGATGATGATCTTGCGCGGCTGCTCCAGCGCGGCGACCAGCGCGGGCAGGTCGTCCGCCGCGGTGAACTCGCCTTCGTGCCCGAACTGCTCGATCAGCGCGTCCGTGCGGGCCTTGGACCGGTTGTGGACGGCGACGCGGAAGCCGTTGCGGGCCAGGTTCCGGGCCAGGTTGCGGCCCATCACCGCGAGACCGGTGACAGCGATCTGGGCTGGAGCTGAACTCATGAAATCTCCTGCGGAGTGAGTGCTGGAAGCTGCGTGCGGAACCAGTCTGTCGCCTCGGGCAACCCCGCCCTCCAGCGGGTGACCACCTGCTGGAACACGTTTGCCCTTCCGGCGCCGAGGGATTGCCAGCGTCCGGCAACGGTGGTAGACATCTGAGAAATCGATTTCCCGGCAACGTGAGGTCCCGCCCATGACCGCATCTCTGCGTCGCGCCACCGCCCTGCTGCTAGGAGCATTCCTGGCCTTTCCCGTGTCCACAGCGCCCGCCCCAGCCACCGGTACGCCGTACGCGGCGGCGACCGCGGTCGCCCGAGGTGCCGGCAACGGGCCGGTCGGCTGGGACGTCTACCGCCACCTCGACCGCCTGCCGGAGTTGCAGAGCGGCGTACGGACCAAGCAGTTCTCCAGCTTCGGTCGCGACGGCACCAACAACGACGGTTTCGACGGCACCTACTCCTGCCTGCGTACTACGGCCGCCGGCTGTGTCATCGCCGAAGCTCGAGGCGCGGGCGAGATCGCCTCGATCTGGTTCACCCGCGACGAGGGGGACGTCCGCAAGACCGGGAAGATCACCGTCGAGGTCGACGGCCGGACCGTCCTCGACGCGCAACTACAGGACGTCGTGGACGGCAAACTCGGTGCGCCGTTCGTCTATCCCTTGGTAGCCAACGCGCTGCAGACCTCCGGTGGTGTCTACCTCCGCGTCCCGATGCCCTATCGGAAGTCGATGCGGGTCACCGTGCAGAACAACCCGCTCTTCTACCACGTCGACTACCGCGAGTTCCCGCATGCGACCGGGGTGAGCACCTTCGACCCGACCGACAAGGCTGAGGATGTCGTCGCCTTGCTGAAGGGCTTCGGCACGAAGGACCCGAAGCCGGCCGTGCCTGGTGCGCGGACCACCGCGACGCCGATCAACCTTGCCCCAGGCAAGCAAGTCACCCTGGCCGACAGCTTCGGTCCCGGTGAGCTGAGCGCGCTGCGCCTGAAGCTGCCGCAGATCGTCGGCCTCGACCTGAAGAGCTTCACCGACGACGGCCGGGCCTTCCTCGGCGGCAGCCAGTTCACGGTCAAGGTCGATCCGGCCAACACCGGCGTGAAGCTGATCCGCCGGATGGACCTGCGGATCGGCAACCAGCGCGCGAAGATCTTCGTCGACGGTGTCCCGGCCGGTGAGTGGGCGCCGCTCCCGGCGAAGGGCGCCCAATGGGCCGACCAGGTGGTCGAGCTGCCGGCCTCGGTGACCGCCGGCAAGTCGCAGCTGGTGATCCGCAACGAGTTCGTCTCCTCGGATCTGGACTTCAACGAGTTCACCTACTGGGCCGACTCGATCGTCGGAGGGGCGGTCAAGCGCACCGACACGCTCGACGTCGGACCCGATCACGTCGCCGATGAGCAGGCTCACGCCTACTCCATCACTCAGCAGAACTGGAGCGGCTCGCACTCGATGCCGTACGCGGCGACTGCCGACGACGCGGCGCGGGTGAAGTCGTCCGATGCACTCCTGGGCGGAGTACGGGTGCAGGTCACCGTCGACGGCAAGAAGCGAGTGGACGCGCCGCTGGGTGAGTTCTTCGGCTCGGGGCTCGGTGAGAACGAGGTGCGCTCGCTGTTCTTCGCGATGGATCCGAACGGCTGGTACTCCGCTTGGTGGCCGATGCCCTACTTGGCGAGAGCGACAGTCACCCTGGTCAACACCACGCAGTACAAGCTGTCCGGGGAGTCAGAGGTCACCACGGCCCGTAGTACGCAGGCCGGAGTGGATCTGGTCACTGGCAAGTCCGGCTACTTCAGTGCGATCTCCAACCGCGGGCAAGCGACGTTCGGCAGCGACTGGAAGATCGCGGAGACCACAGGGCGTGGCAAGTTCGTCGGTGTCTCGCAGACGATGGAAGGCCTGCAGCCGGACGGGAACACCCGTGGCTACCTCGAGGGCGACGAGCGTGTGTACGTCGATGGCGAGCGCACCCCAGCGATCCACGGCACCGGGACCGAGGACTACTTCGAGTCCGGCTGGTACTTCAACCAGGGCACCTACTCCTCACCCTTCCACGGCAACTCGGGCCACGAGGTTGCTGCGGGCAACTGCAAGAACGAGTGCGATAGCGCGTACCGCTTGCACATCACCGACGCGGTGGACTTCCAGAACCAGCTCACGTTCGGAATCGAGCACGGTCAGCAGAACGATCACCCGGCCGTCTACGGCACCACCGCCTTCCTGTACTCCGCTGGGCGGTTCGGAGCGCGCGAGACCGATCGGATCGACACCGGCTCGGCCGCGAACCGTCAGCAGCACGCGTACGCCGACGGGTCGGCGGCGACTCAAACGGAGCTGACCAGCGTCTACGAAGGCGACCACGACGACACGGCGGTCACCGACCAGGTCCGGTCCACCACGACGCCCATCCGGTTCGAAGCGAAGGTTGATCCGAGCAACAGTGGGGTGACGCTCCGACGTACGAGCGACCAGAACGTGGCCGGACAGTCGGCAAAGGTCGTTGTCGACGGCAAGGATGCGGGGACCTGGTTGCAGCCACTGGGCAACGCGAGACAACGCTGGCTCGACGACAACTACCAACTCCCCGCATCACTCACCTCCGGCCGGACCAAGCTCACCATCGAGCTGCAACCGACCGGACCTGCCTGGACCGCCTCCGCGTACGCCGTACAGTCCCTCGTCACCCCGTACGCCGACCGGCAGGCGCCGACGCGACCGACAGACCTCACTGCGAAGGGCCGCACCGACAATGCGATCGCGTTGTCTTGGTCCGACTCTGCCGACGACACCGGTATCGCCCGGTACAACGTCTATGGAGCCAAGGCGGGGACGGTCGAGAAGCTGATCGACACCAGCACAGTCCCCGGCTTCCTTCACCAGGGCCTCGGCTTGGAGGAGACCTGGCAGTACAGGGTTTCGGCAGTAGACCTTGCCGGGCATGAGAGCAGCAAATCGTCAATAGCAGAAGGCACTTCGGGCAGCACGCTGCGGGTAGAGGCGGAGTCGCTCCTGCCGGCCGTGTCCGCGACTGTGCCGGCTGATCCGCAAGGGAACTGCTGTGGGGTCAGTTGGTCCGGTGGTAGCCAGCTGTGGATCCACGGGACCAAGGCCGGCGACAAGGTCGTGCTGGAGTTCGCAGTGCCGACCACCGGGACCTACCAGTTGTCGACCGTACTCACCAAGGCAGCTGACTACGGCATCGCGGAGCTGGCCGTCGATGGCAAGGCGCCGGTGTCGTTCGACGGCTACGTCGCGTCCGGTGTGACCACACAAAACGTAGACCTCGGCAGCCAGGTGCTGACGGCCGGAAAGCACCAGCTGAGCATCACCCTGACCGGCAAGAACCCAGCCGCCACCGGCTACCTGGTCGGTGTCGATCTCCTCCAGCTGGAGCTGACCATGATCCACGATGTCCCCTTCCAGAAGGTCGACAAAGTGGTTGCCGCTGGCAAGTTCACGAAGGTCTACGACCCGAGTGTCGGCGAGTCCGGCCCGTGGTACTACAACGACCACACGATGGTCCAGGATCGCAAGACCGGTACCTGGCACGTCTTCGCGATCACTCACGCCGAACCGGCCAACCCGCTCGACGAGAAGAGCTTCGGCCACGCCACCGCGCCTACACCGAACGGCCCGTGGACCAAGCAGCCCCCCGCGCTGGTTGCCGATCCGACCGCGGGGGAGAGCCACATCTGGGCGCCGTACGTGCTGTACGACGCGGGCACCTACTACATGTTCTACGCCGGCGGGACGCCCGACCACACGGCGTACCGGATGCAGTTGGCCACGTCGACCGACCTGGTGCACTGGACGCGCAGTACGGCGAATCCTTTGTTCACGGACGGATTCGACGGGCGCGACCCGATGGTGCACAAGGTCGGCAAGCAGTGGGTGATGTACTACACCGCCAACTCCACCCCGAGTGGCGGCAACCACATCGTCGCCTACCGGACCAGCAACGACCTGCTGCACTGGAGCGAGCGCCGTACGGCGTTCCAGCATCCGGAGACTGGCACGTTCGGTGGGCCTACCGAGTCGCCGTTCGTGGTGCAGCGCGGCAAGGACTGGTACTTGTTCGTCTGCTGTGACGGCGGCTACGAGTCGACAAAGGTCTACAAGAGCAAGGATCCGCTGCACTTCAGCCTCGACCAGCTGGTCGGGACGATCCAGGCGCACGCGGCGGAAGTGGTACAGGACGGCGATCAGTGGTTCGTCACCGGCGCGGGCTGGGGGAAGGGTGGTCTGTTCATCGCGCCGCTCGACTTCGATGCCTGGCAGGTGACGAAGGGCCACGTGATCAGCAACAAGTACTACCGGGCCACTGTGCAGACGGCTCCGAAGACCGTGCTCACTGCGCTGGACGTGGATCCCAGCGGCCAAGGCAACTATCGCCCGGCACTCGACCACTCCTCACGTGGAACCACCCCGTATCTGGGCGTAGGAACTTTCGGCAACACGGATGTCGCAGGAGCAGCGGCCCGGGTCGAAAGCAGCGACGGCCGGCTGAAGCTGGAAGGCATCCCGTTCGGAGACGAGCCGGTGACTGCGGACTGGACGTTCGACTTCGGCGCGAAGACGTTCGATACCAGTCTGAGCTGGAACGTCACCGGTCCGACCAATGCTCCGGTCTGGGAAGTCGCCTTCAACGTCGACTCGGCGCTGGCCGACCAGGGCGATACCGGCGGCTTCGAACGCAACGGTGACATTCCCGGCTTCCCCGACTGGTCGATGGCAACCGGCCCGGGGCTCAGCGTCGTGACCGCCTACAAGCACGGCTCGGCCTGGGCAGAGGACAACCACTGGTACGACGCACCCACCGGCACCGTCGCTTGGCAACCTCTGTGGCAACCGGGCGGTCGCGCCCTCCCACCCGGCTCGTACGCCGGTGGCACCTGGCGCGTCGGCTTCTCCGCCACCGAGAAGGACACAACCCTCGCCACCCAGCTGTCGGGAGGTCTCAACTAGGCTCGTCGACGTGACCATCCCGACCTTGGATCCTCGTCGTACCGCCTTGATCCTGATCGATCTGATGCCGCGCATCGTCGCGCTGGACACGGCTCCGCTGTCCGGGCCGGCCGTGCTCAAGCGCTGCGTCGCGCTGGCCGAGGCGACCCGGGCCGTCGGTGGGCTGGTCGTGCACGTGCGGGTCGAACGCCCGAACGTGACCGTCCAGCCCGCCGGGAGCGAGCTCGCACCCGAACTGGACCCGCAGCCGGGCGACATCGAGATCGTCAAGCAGACGGTCGGCGCGTTCCACCGGACCGGCCTGGACGACGCGCTGCGCACGCACGACATCGAGACCGTCGTCCTCGGCGGCATCGCGACCAACTTCGGGGTCGAGTCGACCGGCCGGGCGGCCGACGAGCACGGGTACCGCACGATCTACGTCACGGATGCGATGACCGGGCTCGACGCGCACGCGCACGACTTCGCGGTCTCCTACATCTTCCCGCGCTTCGGCGAGACCTGCACCGGCACGGAGTACGTGGCCGCACTCGGCCGGCGCTGATCAGCACAGCGGAAGAGCGCGGCGTTCTCCTGCGTCCACTCCTCCAAGGTCCGCGGGGCATGCCCGGTGACCGTTTCGACCGTGTCGGTCACCGTGGTCTCGTCGACGTTGCCGTCGGCAAAGAATCCCTCGATCGCACTCGCGTACTGTTCCGGCATCGAGGCGAACAACTCCGCGTGGGACTCCTCCCGGCTCAGCTCCCGGGCGGTCAGATTGCGGCCGAGCGCCCGGCCGAGGATCTCCACCTGCTCGGCGGGCCGCAACGCGACAGGCCCCGTCAGCCGGTACGCCGTACTCGCGTGCCCGTCGTCGGTCAGGGCCCGGACGGCGACGTCACCGATGTCGCGCGGGTGGATCGTCGAGATCGGCACGTCGGGGAACTGAACCCGGACCTCGTCGCCGGCGCGCAATTGGTCCAGCCAGCGCAGGGTGTTCGACATGAAACTGTTGGGCCGCAGGAACGTCCACTCGAGCCCGGACGCCCTGACGGCCTGCTCGGCAGCGAGGTGGTAGGCCGCGACGGCGTTGTCCGTCGACTTGCCGACCACCGAGCTGCTCGACAGCAGAGCGACCCGCCGTACGCCGGCCTCGACCGCCTTGGCCAGAAGCTCTTCCACCCGGTCGTAGCCACTCAGCAGGAAGATCCCCGAGACGCCGGACAGCGAATCGGCGAAGCTGTCGGGCTGATTCAGATCGCCGTACACCGGCTCGATACCGTCCGGCAGCTGCACCGCCTTACGCACCAGCGCACGCCCCGGAAGCCCCGCCGCGGCCAGCGAAGCGACCACCGCGCTCCCTGCGTTTCCGCTCGCGCCCGTCACCAGAACTGTCATCTCGTTCCCCTTTCCGGAGTCCAGCAAACACTGTCAGACGAAAGGTCCGGACGCGGGCGGCGCATCACGTCGGTGGCGTCAGGCGATGCCAGCTGCGGGGGCCGGTGCGAAGGGTGGTGGGATCGGTCAAGGTGACCAGCTCGTCGGGGTCGGTCAGCTTCGTGCCGTCGAGCCAGACGGCGCCCTGATGGATCAGGCGGCGGAGTTCGGAGTTGCTCGCCGTTGGCCGGGCCGCCTTCAGGAGGTGGAGCAGGGTCGCCGGGATCGCGTCGATCGGGACCGCGGGGATGTCGGCCGGCTCTTCGCGCTGGCTGAAGACGCTGGTGAAGGCGTCCTGTTCGGTCCGGGCCGCGCCGGCACCGTGGTACCGCGTGACGATCGCCGAAGCGAGCCGGAGTTTGGCGTCCCGGGCCGGTGGACCGCCGAGTTCCGCGGCATCGCCCAGGGCAGCGACCGTGTCCAGCGGGAGCTCGGTGTAGACGCGGGCGTAGGTCTCGACCAGCGCATCGGGCAGACTCATCACCTTGCCGAACTTGTCCCGGGGGGTGTCGGTCAGCGCGATGAAGTTGTTCAGCGACTTCGACTGTTTGGGGCCGCCGTCGAGGCCCGGCGTGATCGTGCTCGTGATGACCACCTGTGGCGGCGCGCCCAGCCGTTGCTGGAAATGCCGGCCCATCTGCTCGTTGAACAGCTGATCGGTCCCCACGATGGTGAGATCGCTGCCGATGGCGAAACTGTCGTAGCCCTGCAGTACCGGGTAGATCAGCTCGTGCAGCGCGATCTCGCGTCCTTCGGCGACGCGGGTTCGGAACATGTCCCGCGCCATCAGCTGCGCGTGCGTCACCTGGCTGAACAGTTGGAGGAGCTCCGCGGTGTTCATCGAGCCGAACCACTCGGAGTTGCGGCGGACCTCGAATACATCCGGGGTGGTTCGCAGGACGAGCCCGACCTGCTCGGTGAAGGCGGTCGCATTCGCCTCGATCTCGCTGGGCGTGAGCACCGGCCGGGTCTCGGAACGGCCGGTGGGATCGCCGATCCGGGTGGTCAGGTCCCCGAGCAGGAAGACGACCTGATGTCCGAGATCCTGGAGTTGGCGCATCATCCACAGGTTCACGGCGTGGCCGAGATGCAGGAACGGCGCGGTGCAGTCGACGCCGTACTTGATCCGCAACGGCCGCCCGGAGGCGAGTCGCTCGCGCAGGTCGGCCTCGCCGACGATGCTGTCGGTGGTACGCCGCAACCGCTCGATCACGGCGGAAACGTCGGGCATGGCAGGGATCTCCTCGCTCGAAGGAGGCAACCCAGTAGGTGCCTCCGGCAACGGAAAGAGGCAGGAACCGGACTGGTTCCTGCCTCGGAGGCTCTGGGTGTGGAGTGACGAGCGGGTACTACGAAACGCCGGCTCCTCCCAGAGCCGGTCGATACTGCTGCACTGCTCGCTCGATCACCCGCCCAGGCTAACACCACCTGATCGCGGCGGGCACCGGGTTACCTCGGGCACGAAGAGGCGGCTGCGACTACGCTCGGTCAGATGACGACGGAGCAGGTGGTCCTGGTGGACGACGCCGGACGCGCGATCGGGACCGAGGACAAGGCGACGGTTCACCACGCCGCGACGCCGCTGCACCTGGCCTTCTCCAGCTACGTCTTCGACGATCGGGGCCGCCTGCTGCTCACCCAGCGGGCCTTCACCAAGAAGACCTGGCCGGGTGCCTGGACCAACAGTTGCTGCGGTCACCCGCTCCCCGGCGAGCCCGCGGAACAGGCCGTACGCCGTCGGCTGGCGGACGAACTCGGGCTGGTTCCGGCGACCGTCGAGCTGGTCCTGCCCGCGTTCCGCTACCGGGCCGAGATGCCGGACGGGGTGGTCGAGAACGAGCTCTGCCCGGTCTTCCGGGTCGACTGCATGGATGATCCCGAACCCGATCCGGCCGAGGTCGCGGCGTACAAATGGGTGGACTGGCCGAGAGACGACGTACAAGCTGGGCTCGAAGCAGCCGTCGGGGCGGAACTCTCGCCCTGGTGCGTGCTGCAACTGCAGGAACTGAAGCGACTGGGCGAGGTGCCGGGGGAGTGGGCGGTGGCCGATCGGGCTGCGCTGCCACCCGCGGCACAGTAGGGCGGGAAACGTGAGCGAGCTGTCGATCCGCGAGGCCATGACGGACGCGGACTACGAGCAGTGGCGTGAGGTCCGGATCGCGGTCCTTCCGTACGAGCGGTGCCCGAGCGTCGCCGAATTGCGCGACCTCGACAAGCCCGGGCGGTTGATGCTGCTCGCCGAGCGGGACGGGAAGGTCGTCGGCAACGGGATGTCCGATCAGTCGAACGAGACCGGCCGCGCAGCCGTCATCCCGCGGGTGCGACCGGACGCGCGCCGGCAAGGCGTCGGTACGGCGTTGCTGCTCGCGCTCGCCGAGCATGCCGTTGCCCAGGGCTACCATCGGGCCGGCTGCACGGTGGACGATCCCGGTTCGGTGCTCTTCGCCGAGAAGTTCGGTTTCGCCGAGGAGAGCCGCCAGGTCGAGCAGGTCCGCCGGATCGGGGCCGAGCCCTGGCCCGCACCACCAGTGGGCTACGAAGTGGTTACCGTGGCCGAGCGGCCGGAACTGTGGCCGCTCGCCTACCACCAGGTCGCTCTCCCGACCTTCCCGGACATGGACATCCCCAGCCTGCTGAACGTCTCCGAGCACGACTGGGCGACCGAGTGGATGACCGATCCGGAAGCGATGTTCGTCGCCGTCGCCGGCGAGGAGGTGATCGGCGTCGCCGGCCTGCTGCTCGATCCGGACAAACCCGAACGCGCCGAGGTCGCCTACACCGGAGTACGCCGGGAGTGGCGCGGCAAGTCGGTCGCCTCGACCTTGAAGCGCTCGAGCATGGCCTGGGCGGCCGAGCACGGGATCACCGAGATCTACACCTGGACCCAACAGGGCAACGCGAACATGCGCCGCCTCAACGAACACCTCGGGTTCAGCTACGGCATCACCAGCATCGACGTCCGCGCGGCCCTTCCCCTCAAGGCCTGAAGTCAGCCGGCCGAAGTCAGTTCGGTGAGCAGGTCAGGCCCTGTCCACGCTTTGCGGGGCCCCTGCTCGGCAGCGCGGATCAGCTCGACCAGCCGGGTGTTGACCGGTGCTGGGCGATCGAGGGACTCGGCCAGCCGGACGACCTCGCCGTTGATGTAGTCGATCTCTGTACGGCGGCCTGCTTGCAGGTCCTCCCACATCGAGGTCCGAGCGAGGGGATCGATGGCCAGTGTCTTGCTCGCGAGGCGTTTGTAGATGAAGTCGGGCAGCCGGAGCAGCACGGGGAAGCGGTGTGGCGGGATCGCCATCAGTTGTGCGGGTTTGATCCCCGCGGCGTCGAGCAGACCGAGGGTCTCGGCCTGGGCCGCCGCCAGGCAGCGCCGGAACGAACGCTGGGACAACTCTTCCTTCAACGGCACGTCGGCCAGCGCGTTGATCGGATTGTTCAGGTTGAGCAACAGCTTCGCCCACTGCACCGGCAGGATGTCGCCATGCTGGGTGAGCGGCAGTCCGGCGGTCGTGAATGCCTCGGCGTACGGCGCGAGCGCGGGATGCGCCTGGACGTCGAGCCCGCCCGATGTGCCCTGATGGAACGCGCCGCCACCGCGGTTGAGCACGTTGAACGGAACCATCCCGGCCAACACCACCTGGTCGGGCAACCGCTCTCGCAGTACGTCGCCGTTGCGGATGCCGTTCTGGAAGCTCACCACGATCGCGCCCGGCTTCAGTACTGCGGCCAGCTCCTCGGCCGCCGTCGCCGTGGCCGCCGACTTGACCGTCACCAGCACCAACCCTGCGTCCGCCACGGCAGACGCAGCCGTTTCGAAAGCAACATCCCGGACGCTGAGATCCGCACCCAGGTAGTCGGTGAGGTGCAACCCGTGCTCGGTGAGCTCGTCGGCCATCCGCTGTCGCCCGACCAACGTCACCGGCGTACCGGTGGCCGCCAGTCGTCCGCCGACATAGCAGCCGATCCCGCCGGCGCCGTACACCGCGATGCTCACCCGGACATCCTCCTCGCTCGGAAGGTCCGACAGTACGTCAGCGGCGGCCGGGTGCCGGGAGCCCATCGGTCCCCCTCCCGTCGATGGACTCCCGGCCGCGCCGACGGACCGGCCGCCGTGGTGGCGCCGGCCGGTCCGCCGGACATCAGTGCAGCCGCACCCGCGGGTCCAGTACGGCGTACACGACGTCCACCAGGATGTTCGCGACGACCACGGCAGCCGAGGCGAACAGGACGATCCCGATGATCACCGGCAGGTCCTGCTGGTTGATCGCGGTCACCGCGGTCTTGCCCAGCCCCGGCAGGCTGAAGACGGTCTCGGTGACGACCACGCCACCGACCAGCTGGCCCAGATCGATCCCGAACTGGGTGACCACCGGCGTGAGCGCGCTGCGCAGCCCGTGCCGCACGATCACCCGGCGCTCGCGGATCCCTTTCGACCTCGCCGTCCGGATGTAGTCCTCGCCGAGCACATCCAGCATCGAGCCACGGGTGAGCCGGGTATAGGTTGCCGCGAGCAACAAGGCCAGTGCCAGCCACGGCAGCACCATGTGCTGCAGCCAGGTCACCGGGCCCTGGGAGAAGGGGCTGTAGCCGCCGGCCGGGAACCAGGTGTAGCCGGCCAGCGTGAGCCGGAAGTACAGGAAGTACAGCAGCAGCAGGCCGAGCAGGAACGATGGGAACGAGTAGAAGAACAAGGCGAACAGGGTGAGTCCGCGGTCGGCGAGCGAGCGCGGATGGACCGCGGAGATCACTCCGTTGAACACCCCGAGCAGCAACCACAGCACCGAGGCGCCGAGCGCGAGCGACACCGTCACCGGCAGCGCCTGCCCGATGATCGTCGTGACCGCGACCTGGTGGTAGTAGTCGTAGCCGAGATTGCCCTGGACCGCGTTCTCGACGAAGTGCAGGTACTGCTTCCAGATCGGCAGGTCGAGCCCGAGCCGGTGCTTGATCAGCGCGATCGTCTCCGGGGTCGCCTGCCGGCCGGCCAGCGTCTGCGCGACGTTGCTAGGGGCAACGAAGAACAGCCCGAAGACAGCCAGCGTGATCAGCCAGAGCACGAGAATGCCGTGGCCGAGGCGACGGAGCAGGAACACAGC
Organism: Kribbella monticola; assembly: GCF_003261635.1. GTDB lineage: Bacteria > Actinomycetota > Actinomycetes > Propionibacteriales > Kribbellaceae > Kribbella > Kribbella monticola. The sequence goes on from NZ_QFXK01000092.1 coordinate 59,884, forward strand.
CATGGGACACCTTCCTCAGCGCAGTCGGTCGGCCCGTGGGTCGAAGGCGTCCCGGACGCCGTCGCCGAACAGGTTGAAGGCGAGCGTGGTGATCAGCAGCGCGATGCCGGGGAAGAGGATGAACCACCACGAGGTCGTGTAGTAGTTCTGCGAGGAACTGATCATCCCGCCCCAGTCGGCCGTTGGTGGCGGCAGGCCGAGCCCGAGGAACGACAACGTCGCCTGGGTGACGATGACGACCGGGATCAGCAACGTGGTGTAGACGATCACCGGCGCGAGCACGTTCGGCAGGACGTCGACGAACATGATCCGGGTGTCGCCCGCGCCGAGCGACCGGGCCGCCTCGACGAACTCGCGTTCGCGCAGCGAGAGCACCTGGCCACGGACGATACGGGCCACCGACGCCCAACTGAAGAACCCGATCACCATCACCGTGACGGTCAGGCTGGGCCCGGTGACGGACACCAGCGCGATCGCGACGAGCAGGAACGGCACCGACAACACGACGTCGATCAGCCGGGCCAGCACGGTGTCGACGATGCCGCCGAGGAAGCCCGCCGCCAGCCCGAGTACGACGCCGATCGCCACGGTGATGGCGGTCGCGATCACTCCGACCAGCAACGAGACCCGCGCGCCGTACGCGATCCGGACCAGGATGTCGCGGCCCAGATCGTCGGTACCGAGCCAGAACGTGCCGTTCGGTCCGCGCGGCAACCCGTCCGGGGTCAACCCGATGTCGCGGAACTGCTCGTTGGGCGGATGCCCGGTGACGGAGGCGAACACGGGCGCGAAGATCGCCATCAGCACGATCAGCAGGATCACCCCGAGCGAGATCATCGCGACCTTGTCCCGCCGCAGCCGGCGGATCGCGAGGACGAACGGGCTGCGCCCCTCGATCGCCTTGGCCGGCGTGGCGTCGAGAACCTCCACCGCGGCGGTCATGACGCCCTCAGATCCGGTACGGCGGTGGACAGGTCCTCGCCCAGCCGCAACGGGAACAAGCAGGCCGTCTCGTGCTCGGGATGTTCGGCCGCGACCGGTTCGAGTGGCGGCTCGGTGACCGTGCACTCGGTCCTGGCCTTCGGGCACCGGGTGTGGAACCGGCAACCGCTGGGCGGATTGGTCGCGGACGGGATGTCACCCATCAAGATGATCCGCTCGCGGCTGTCCGCGGTGTCCGGATCGCTCACCGGCAGCGCCGACAGCAGCGCCCGGGTATAGGGATGCCGGGTCTGCTCGAACAACTCCTCGGTCGGCGAGACCTCGACGATCTTGCCCAGGTACATCACCGCGATCCGGTCGCTGACGTGCCGGACGACGGACAGGTCGTGTGAGATGAACACGTAGGTCAGGTCGAACTCCTGCTGCAGATCGGCCAGCAGGTTGATGATCTGCGCCTGGATCGAGACGTCCAGCGCGGACACCGGTTCGTCGCAGATCACCAGCTTCGGCCGCAGCGCCAGCGCCCGGGCGACCCCGATCCGTTGCCGCTGGCCACCGGAGAACTCGGCCGGGAACCTGTTGTAGTGCTCGGGATTCAGCCCGACCAGCTCCATCAGTTCCTGGACCTTCCGCTTCCGCTGCTGCCCCGACGAGATGCCGTGGATGGCGAACGGGTCGCCGATGATCGAGCCGACCCGGCGGCGCGGGTTGAGCGAGCCGTACGGGTCCTGGAAGATCATCTGTACTTCGCGCCGCAACGGCCGCATCTCGCGCCGGGACAAGCGGGTCAGGTCGGTCCCGTTGAACCACACCGAACCCGACGTCACGTCGTACAGGTGGGCCATGCAGCGGGCCAGAGTGGACTTGCCGCAGCCGGTCTCGCCGACCAGACCGAGCGTCTCGCCGCGCCGGACCTCCAGCGAGACGCCGTCGACCGCCCGGAGAACTTCCTTGTGCTGGGTGGGAAATTCCTTGCGGAGGTCCTGCACCTTCAGCAAGGTCTCGGTCATGAAGCCACCGCCTCGGTCACGTCGTGGTTCAGCCAGCAGGCCGATTGGTGCCGCGGATCGCCCTGGACATCGGCCAGCGGTGGCGTCTCGACCCGGCAGCGGTCGAAGACGTGCGGGCACCGGGCGGCGAACGGGCAGCCCTCGGCCAGGCTGATCAGGCTCGGCGGCGTTCCGGGGATCGGTGTCAGCCGCAAGCTGTTCTGCGCCGGCAGCGAGGCCAGCAGCCCTTGGGTATAAGGATGATGGTTGCGGTAGAAGATGTCGCGCCGGGGCGCCTTCTCCATCGCGGCCCCGGCGTACATCACGATCACCTCGTCGGCCATCTCGGCGACCACGCCGAGATCGTGGGTGATCAGGATGATCGCCGTACCGAACTCCTCCTGGAGCCGGCGCATCACCGTCAGCACCTGTGCCTGCACGGTCACGTCCAGCGCGGTGGTCGGCTCGTCCGCGATCAGCAGCGCCGGATCGAGCGCCATCGCCATCGCGATCATCACCCGTTGCCGCATCCCGCCGGAGAACTGGTGCGGATAGTCGTCCAGCCGCTCGGCGGCCCGCGGGATCCCGACCAGCGTGAGCAGGTCGGCCGCCCGGCGGCGGGCCGCCTGCTTGGAGATCTGCCGGTCGTGTGCCTGGATCATCTCCACGATCTGCCAGCCGATCCGGTAGTGCGGATGCAGGCTGGACAGCGGGTCCTGGAAGATCATCGCGATCTCGGCCCCGCGGAGCCGCCGCAAGGTGGCGGCGTCCGCGGTGATCAGGTCGGTGCCCTCGAAGTACGCCGAACCGGTGATCGTCGCGCCGCGGGTCAGCCCGGTGATGGTCTGGGTGGCGACGCTCTTGCCGGAGCCGGACTCGCCCACCACGGCCAGGGTCCGGCCGGGTTCGACGCTGAACGACAGCCCCCGGACGGCGCGGACGATGCCGTCCGGGGTGTCGAAAGAGACCCGGAGGTCCCGGACTTCCAGCAAGGCCATCCGTCAGCCCTGCTTGCCCTTGGCCAGCCAGACGTTCGTCGGATCGAACATCTGCAGCGACGGGACGTAGACCGCGTTGTTCACCTGCTCGGCGTGGTAGTTCGCCTGCTTGGGGTTGCTGACCGGGTAGAACGCGGCCTGGTCCATCACCCGGGCGTCGGCCTTGGCCCAGATCGCTGCGGCGGCATCGGTGGTCGGCGCGGCCAACGCCTGCTGGGTCAACGCGTTGGTCTGCGCGTCGTTGAAGAGCCCGAAGTTGCTGCCGATCGGCGGGAACGAGGACTCACCGGAGAACAGCGGCTTGAAGAAGGTCAGTGCGGCGTTGCCGTACCAGTCCGATCCCCAGCTCGCCAGGGACAGGTCCCACACGCCGCGCTTCGCGACCGTCGGCACCTGCAGGTACTTCACGTAGAAGTCCGCGTTCGGCGACGGTACGCCGACCACCGTGATCCCGACCTTGCTCAGGTCCTGCTGGATCGTCTGGAAGGTCTTGCTGCTGCCCTCCGAGGCGTTGCGGTAGAGGAACTTCAGGGTCAGGTTGGGGTGCCCGGCGGCGGCGAGCAACTGCTTGGCCTTCTCCGGGTTGTACGGGTAGGGGTCGATCTGCTTGGAGCCGGTGATGACGTCGGGCAGGACGTGGGTCAGCGGCGGGTTGATGGTCGGTCCGCCGAGGACCTGGATGATGTGGTCGCGGTTGATCGCGTAGCTGATCGCCTGCCGGACCTGCGGGTTGTCCAGCGCCTTGTTGTTGTTCGGCGAAACCGTGTTGTAGATGACGTACGGGTTGGTCGACGAGGTGTCGCCGATGTTCAGCAGCTTGTCCTTCTTGGCGATCAGCGCGGGCAGCTGCGAGGGCGGCGGCGCCAGGTCCCAGCCGAGGTCGGCGTTCGGCGTACCGGTCTGCAGTTGCTGCTGGACGGAGTCCTGGCTGACCGTCTCGTTCACCACGATCTTGTCCACGTAGGCCTTGCGGACCGAGTCGGTGGCCGGGTCCCAGGCCGGGTTGCGCGAGTAGGTGATGGACTTGGTCGGCACCCACGAGTCGATCTTGTACGGCCCGTCGGAGGGGAAGTTGTTGCCCAGTTCGGTGCTGGCCGGCAGGTACTTGAGCGACTCCACCGGGGCCGGCGAGAAGGCCGACAGGGTGAGCATGTCGACGAAGTACGTGGCCGGCTGGGTGAGGTGGAAGACCACGGTGGTCTCGTCCTTGGCCTCGACACCCGGCAACGGCGTCTTCTCGATGTAGTCCTTGATCCCGGCCGGCGTCTTGGCGACCTTGCCGAAACCGTCGGCGAAGGCCTGGTAGCCGACGAGCAGGTCGGCGAAGTCGGGGATACCGCCGAACGGCTGTACCGGGTTGGCGGTCCGCTTGACGCCGCGGACCAGGTCGGCGGCGGTGATCTGGCGGGCCGGCGTGGTGTTCCATTTCGCGCCCGGCTTGATCTTGATCGTGTAGGTCTTGCCGTCGGCGCTGATCCCGCCGTTCTGGGCGGTCGGGATCTCGGTGGCCAGGTCCGCGACCGGCGTGGTGTTCTTCCCACCGGGTTCGGCCGGATAGGTGAACAGCTGGCGGCTCCACATCCGCAGGTTGAGGTAGCCCAGCGAGTAGTAGCTGATGTTCGGATCCATGTAGTCGACGTCGCCGCCCCCGAGCATGTTCAGGGTGCCCCCGCGGACCGCTTCACCCGCGTTGCCGGTGCCGGTGCCGCCGGGGGTGGTTCCGTTGCTGTTGCACGCCGCCAACGTGATCGCCATCGCCGCGACCAGGGATGCGGCCGCGAACCGCCTTGCTGCCATTGGTCCTCCTCCGAGACTCGATAGCTGCGAAAGTAGGACCGCGGGAGGAGAGCACGAGCGGGGTCACGCAAGCGTCAAGATCTTGTCATCCGGCGACTGCGCGAACATGACGAAGTCATGACGGACGTCACCTGACCGGTCGCCCCTTGGCGAGCGACACTGATGACGTGGCACACAGCTTGCTGTTGGTGGACGACGAGCCCCGGATCCGGCGGGTCCTGCGCCTTGCCCTGGAGGACGAGGGGTACGACGTGGCCGAGGCGGCGAACGGACTGGATGCGCTGGCCGCCCTGCGCCGCGAGCCACCCGACGTGGTGCTGCTCGACCTGATGTTGCCGGACCGGGACGGCTTCACGGTCTGCCGCGAGATCCGCCGTACCAGTGACGTGCCGGTGATCATGGTGACCGCGCGGGCGGACAGCCACGACGTGGTCGCCGGGCTGGAGGCGGGCGCGGACGACTACGTGACGAAGCCGCTGGTCGCGAAGGAGCTGTCCGCGCGGATCAGGGCACTGCTCCGCCGGGTGGAGCCGGCCAGTACGCCGCAGTCCGATACCTTTCTGGTCGGCGACCTCGAGATCCATGTCGCGGCCGCCGAGGTGCTGCGCGACGGTGAGGTGCTGCCGTTGACCCGGACGGAGTTCAAGTTGCTGGTCGAGCTGGCCGGCGCCGAGGGCAAGGTGTGCAGCCGCGAGCACCTGCTGTCGAAGGTCTGGGGGTACGGGTACTTCGGCGACAGCCGGATCGTCGACGTCCACGTCCGCCGGCTGCGGCTGAAGATCGAACGGGACCCGGCCGGCCCGAAACATCTCGTCACCGCGCGCGGTCTCGGCTATCGACTGGTGAGCTGACCGTGCGACGGCGGTTCGGCCTGCGGGACCGGGTGATGCTCGCCTACGGACTGCTGGCGCTCGGGCTCTCGACGGTGCTCGCCCTGGTCACCTTCAACGTGGTCGCGAACTACCTCACCAACCAGCGCGAGTCGTCGGCGGTGGTCGAGACCGCGGACAACGCGGCCGCCCTGCACTACGGGTTGTTCAGCAGCGCCTCCCAGTGCCTGCCGAACCGGGACCGCAAATCCAACGAGTGCAGCGGTATCGCCCCACGGCCCAACGTGGACGTGCTGGATCTGCTGTATTCGTTGCCGTCCACCGACTCGGCGGCGTCGATGCTGTACTACGACGGCCAGTGGTTCTCGGCCACCGGGCGGCCCGAGGATCTCCCGGCGGACATGGCGACGGCGGTGCGGGCCGGCTCCGAGCAATACCGCCGGATGAAGGTCGGCGGCCAGCAGGTGCTCGCGGTCGGCGTACCGATGGCCCGGCCGGACGAGGCGTTCTTCGAGTGGCATCCGTTGTCGAACCTGGACAACACCCTGCGGACGTTGAAGATCACCCTCGTCGTCGCCGCGATCCTGACCGCGCTGCTCGGCCTCGCCGTCGGCAAGCTGGCCAGCACGGTGGCGCTGCGGCCGCTGGCGAAGCTGACCCAGGTCGCGGCAGCGGTGGCCCGTGGACGGCTCGACGCCCGGTTGCAAGCCGAGGACGATCCCGATCTGGGCGGGCTGGCGCGATCGTTCAACCAGACGGCCGCGACGCTGGAGCAACGCGTGATCGCCGATGCCCGGTTCGCCGGCGACATCAGCCACGAGCTCCGGACGCCGTTGATGACGATGCTCAACTCCATGCAGCTGATCCAGAACCATTGCGGCGAACTGCCGCCAGCCGTGCGCGAACCGGTCGAGTTGCTCGGCGACGACCTGGAGCGGTTCCGCCGGCTGGTGCTCGACCTGCTGGAGATCTCCCGCGACGACGGCGGTGACCAGGGCAGTCGTGAGATCGTCCGGATCGCCGACCTGACCCGGGCCGCCGCGGATGCCGCGGCGGGGCGCGAGGTCACGACGGTCGCGCAGGACGCCGAAGGCCTCACCCTGCAGGCGGACAAGCGCCGGCTCGAACGGGTGATCGCCAATCTCGTCGAGAACGCCGAGTATCACGCGGGTGGCTGCAAGGGCGTGCTGGTCCAGGCGGGCGGACTCGGCGTCATCATCTACGTCGACGACGCGGGGCCCGGCGTACCGGTCGCGGATCGGGAGCGCATCTTCGAGCGGTTCGGCCGCAGCGAGGACAACCGGCGGGGGATTGGGCTGGGGCTGGCGATCGTGGCCCGGCACGTCGAGTGGCACCACGGAACCATCCGGGTCAAGGACCGCCCCGAAGGCGGCGCCCGCTTCATCGTCGAGCTGCCGGCGAAAACCAGCTGACTCGCCCGGCCCCTCCGCTCTACCCTGTCTGCATGGCTACTTGCCTCTGTGTCTAGCTGCGCGACCCGCTTCCGTGCCAGAAGTGCGTCCACCAGCTATCACGGAGAGTAACCATCATGATCACCGCTCGCGGTGTCGACCTTCGCGTCGGCGCTCAGCTTCTGCTGTCCGACCTGTCCTTCCACATCAGCCCCGGCGACCGCATCGGCCTGGTCGGGCGCAACGGCGCAGGCAAGACCACCCTGATGCGCGCCCTGGCGGGCGAGCTCCGTCCGGCCGCCGGCTCGATCGCGACCACCGGTTCCGTCGGCTACCTGCCGCAGGACCCACGCGCCGCCGACCCCGCCATCACGGTCACCGCGCGAATCCTGTCCGCCCGCGGCCTCGACGCCGTAGTACAGCGCCTTCGTAAAGCGGAGGCGGCGATGAGTACCGCGACCGGCGAGGCACAGGAGCGTGCAATGGCGGCGTACACCCGCGCCGAGACCGACTTCCAGGCAGGCGGTGGGTACGCCGCCGAGGCCGAGGCGGCCCGGCTTGCTGCCGGTGTCGGTCTGCCGACGCGTGCTCTGGAGCAGCCAGTGGGCCAACTGTCGGGCGGTCAGCGACGCCGGGTCGAGCTGGCCCGCATCCTGTTCGCCGACCACGGCACGCTGCTGCTCGACGAGCCGACCAACCACCTCGACGCCGACTCGGTCACCTGGCTGCGGTCGTTCCTGCTCGGGTACCAGGGCGGTCTGGTGGTCATCAGCCACGACCGTGAGTTGCTCGCGGCAACGGTCAACCGGGTGTTCCAGCTCGATCCGGCCCGACGCACGATCGACATCTACAACACCGGCTGGAAGAAGTACCTGACCCAGCTCGAGACCGACGAGCGCCGGCGCGCGCGGGAACGTAGTACGGCGGAACGCAAGGCGGCGGTCCTGCACGCCCAGGCCGCCAAGATGCAGGCCGGAGCCAGTACGGCCGTTGCCGCGCGCAACATGGCCCGCCGGGCAGACAAACTGCTGTCCGACCTCGAGCCGGTACGGCGTACTTCGCGGGTAGCCCGCATCCGCCTGCCCGAGCCGGTGCCGTCCGGACGGACTCCGCTGAGCGCAACCGGCCTGACCAAGTCGTACGGCGGGTTGCAGGTGCTCACCGGTGTCGATCTCACCGTCGACAGGGGCAGCCGGCTGGTCATCCTGGGGCTCAACGGCGCGGGGAAGACCACGCTGCTGCGGATCCTCGCCGGACACGAGCAACCCGACGCGGGTCGGGTCATGCACGGCCATGGACTGCGACTGGGGTACTTCGCTCAGGAGCACGACACGCTCGACCTGGCCGGTACGGTGCGGCAGAACCTGGCTGCCGTGGCACCGGCGTTGACCGACGGCGAAGTACGGAATGTACTGGGGTCGTTCCTGTTCAGCGGTGACGACGCGGACAAACCTGTCGCCGTCCTGTCCGGCGGTGAGAAGACCCGGCTGGCGTTGGCCGGCCTCGTGCACTCCGGGGCGAACGTGCTGCTCCTCGACGAACCGACCAACAACCTGGATCCGGCATCGCGGGACGAGGTACTGGGTGCTGTCAGCAACTATCCGGGCGCGCTGGTGATGGTGACCCACGACGAGGGCGCCATCGAGGCACTCCAACCGGACCGGGTACTGATTCTGCCGGACGCTGTCGAGGACCTGTGGACGGACGACTACCTGTCGTTGGTATCGCTGGCCTGAGCTGTGCCGCGGCCCCTGCCTGGTGGTGGATTCCGGCAGGGGCCGCGGGTTCTCGGGTCAGCGCAGACCGAGTTCCGTGCTCACCCAGGCGAGGCGGTCGTCCTTGGCGGGCTGGTCGAGGAAGTGGTCGGTGTTCTCGTACAAGCTCACCTTGGCCGACGGCTTGGCCGCGCTGAAAGCGGCCCGGACCTCAGGGGTGACGAATCTGTCCCGCCCAGCCCACTGGAAGTAGACGTCGTGGGCCTTGCCGACGTTGTCGACCGGATCGAGGCCGGTGAAAACCTTGCGGTAGGCAACGGCTTGGTCGGCCGGAAGGCCCAGCCAGAAGGTGTCGAACCAGTTGGCCCAGGTCGCGTCACCGGCCATGAAGACGAGGGCGTGCGCCCGCTTGCCGAGCAACGACGCGTACATCGCGCCGTAGTCGTGGCCGATCACCGCTGTCCGCCACGCATCGACGCCGTCCTGCCGGAGCAGCGTCCCGTACGCCGCTTCGACGGCCTTGAGCTGGTTCGTCACCTTGGTGCGGTCGGTCCGGTCGCCCACCGGGTCGCCCTCCCACGGGAAGGTGAGCTGGGGGAGGACAGCGACGGCGCCCCGACCGGCGAGCGCGATCGCCTCGGAGAGGAACTCGGTGCGGTTCTGCGTCGACGCCGGTGGCTCGAACCAGTGCAGATAAAGGGCTCCGGCGAGGTGCTTGTGGTGCTTCGCCGGCCGGACGAGGTACGCCGTGACGGGTGCCTGGCCGGCGACCGGGATCTGGATGTCGGTCACCACCACGGGCTCCGGGGCCTGCCTGGTCTGGACCGCGCTCGACGCACCGGCCGCCGTGACGCCGAGGATCAGTGCCCCCGCGACCGTCGCGATCAGGAATCTCTTCATCGCCCACCCCCTGGTTGCAGTCATCTACTAAAATGCTTTAACAACTGATGACGGTAGAGCCGGCTGGGCCTGCCGGTCAAGACGGGGGAGGATGTGCGGGATGAGCAAAGTGCCGGCCGCCGATCCCTTGCTGGGCTTCGTGCTCGACTTCTGCAACACCTACGACCTGCTCGAGGATCTGCCCGACCGGCTGAGCGTCCCGCTCGTCGACCGGATCGCCGCGCACCACGGTCTGCCCGCCTTCGGCCTCCGCGCCACCGACCTGGAGCCGGTCCGCGAGGTGCGCAACCACCTGTACGCCGTCTTCGCCGCGACCTCCGTCGAGGATCAGGTGGAGGTGCTCAACGAGCTCTTCAGCACCTACAACGCTGTACCCCGCCTGGTTCTCGACGATCCTGTGCGGATAGTTGCGACGGGTGGGGAAGGCGCGGTGGCGCGGCTCGCGGTGACGGCCGCCGGTGCGCTGGCCCGGGTGCTCGCCGACGGGTCCGCCGACCGGCTCCGGACGTGCGTGGGCGATCCGTGCCGCTGCGTCTACGTCGACCGGACCAAGGCGAACCGCCAGCGCTTCTGCTGCGAACTCTGCAACGACCGGATGGCCTCAGCCGCCTACCGCCGCCGCAACCGCTAGCTCAGACGTTCCTGGAGATGGACCGTGACGGAGTCGCCGGCCTCCTTCGCCAGCAGGGCGCGAAGGTCGGCCTTGACCGGGAGTTTGTGCGTGCCGTCACCGAGTGCCATGAACGAACTCTCGAACGGGTGGCCGTCCATGGTGCCGCGGACCTTGACCAGCCCGCGGGTGCCGAAGAATTCGGCGGACCCGGGCAGCTGGACATAGGTCCAGCCGCCCTTCGCGGGGCTCTGCAGCAGGGGTGCGGTGAAGGTCTTGTCGAGCGGCCCGGCTTTGCTGTTCTTCATCGGAGTCTCCTTCGATCCAAGGATGCATTCACCCGGTACGTAGAAGCCACGACGAGGTTTTCGACACGTCAGGTCGGGATCGGGCGGTGCGAGGTGCCGTGCGCGTCGCTGCAGTGGACGGTCTGGTCGTCGGCCGAGGCGTGGTCGACCTGGAGCGTCGAGTGGGTCAGGTGATGCCGCTCCGCCAGCAGTGCCTCGATCTCGCTGCGGATCTGGTGGCAGTCCAGGCCCTCCTGAACCATGATGTGCGCTGAGGCGGCCGGCTCGCCCGACGTGATCTCCCAGACGTGCAGGTCGTGAATCTCGACCACGCCTGGTACTGCGCACAGCTCCGCGCCGAGCGCTTGTGGGTCGAAGCTCGCCGGCGCCGCCTCCAGGAAGATCCGGCCCGAGTCGCGAACCAGGCCGACGCCGGCCTTGAGCATCAGGACCGCTACGACGAGCGCGGCGATCGAGTCGGCGCGGGTGAAGCCGGTCAGCAGGACGACGAGGCCGGCGACTGCGGTGGCGACGAAGGCGAACAGGTCGTTCAGGATGTGCTGGAAGGCGCCCTCGACGTTGAGGCTGGTGCGGTTCGCCTTGCTGATCAGCCAGGTGGCGACCAGGTTGACCGCGATACCGACGACGCCGGTGATCAGGACCAGGGCGCCCTCGACCTCAGGCGGGTGGATCATCCGGGCCACCGACTCGTACAGGAAGAAGGCCGCCAGGAGCAGCAGGGTGATCCCGTTCGCCTGTGCGGACAGGATCTCGACCCGCTTGAGTCCGTAGGTGAACCCGCCGGCCGGTGGCCGGGCCGACAAGCGGATCGCGACCAGCGCGAGCGCGATCGCGGCCGCGTCGGTGAGCATGTGCGCGGCGTCGGTGATCAAGGCGAGCGATCCGGCCGCGAAACCGACGATCACCTCGGCCGCCATGAAGGCGAGGATCAGCGCGAGTGCGCCGCTCAGCAACCGCCGATCGGCAGCGGCATCGACCCCGTGGCCATGACCGTGCCCGTGCCCGGCGCCCATCAGTTCCGCTCCGGGTGACGGCGTTCCGCGTGACTGCGTTCCGAGTGACTGCGTTCCGGGTGGCTGCGTTCGGGGTGGATGGCGTCGGTGTGCTCGGTGTGTGCGACGGCCCGGTCGACCAGCATCCGCACGTGCGCGTCGTCGAGCCGGTAGTACGCCATCCGGCCGTCGCGGCGGACCGAAACAACGCGATGGGCCCGCAGGAGCCGCAGTGCGTGCGAAGTCGCGGACTCGCTCATTCCGGTGACCGCGGCGAGGTCGCAGACGCAGAGTTCGCCGTCCAGGAGCGCGACCAGCAGCTTCAACCGCCGCGGATCGCCGAGCAGTCCGAACACGTCCGAGGTGTCGACCACGTCCTGCTCCGAAGGCATCCTGGCGTTGACGGCAGCCACCCGCTCGGGATCGACCAGCCGCACGGTGCAGTCGTCGATCACCGCAGTAGCTTGCACATCTGCAGAACTCTTCATACGTCCACCCTAACCCCTCCGGCCGTCTCCCGCCCACTCTGCGGGTCCGTCCCATACATCCACTCCACTACGGACTGTAACGGTCGCCGGGATGGGGCGATGTAACAGGCAGGGGGTCGCCATGACCATTGCTGCGCCTGTCCAACCGGAGGTCGAGCCGCCGCCGGTGCCTGCGCCCGAGCCGGCCAACCTGCGGACGATCGGCGCCTTTCTCGCCGTCCTCCTGCTGCTTTGGCTGGCGATGAACGAGCTCAGCCTGTTGTCGGCCGGTTTCCTGGCCACCGACGGGACAGCGTGGTCCTTCAACGGGATGTCCGGCCCGAAGGACGGTCCCAGGATCGCGGAGTGGAACAGCATCCTGACCGCCGACCAGTTGCCCTACTGGAAGGAGTTGCTGCGCGACTACCTCGTTCTCGACTGCCTGTTCATCGCCACGTACACGATCGCCTTGTACCGCGTGGTCGCCGGCCGCCCCAAGCTGTGGAAGGCCGTCTTCGCCCTCCCAGCACTCGATCTCCTCGAGAACCTGCTCACCGCGGTACTGCGAAGCAAGCGCTGCGCCGATCGCGACTGCGTGCCCGACGGCCTGGTCCATGGGCTGAGCTGGCTGACAGCCTTGAAGTGGCTGGCGATCCTGGCTCTCGTCGTCCTTGGGCTGATCAAGCTCAAGGACCAGACGCTCCGGCGGATGCGGCGGGCCCTTTATATCCAGCGTTTCAGCCTCCTCGCGTTCCTGCCGATCGCGGCGATGAGCATCGTGCCGGGCAGCAATGTGCTCGACCAGTTGCCCGACGTACAACGCCGTTGGCTGGATCGAGGACCGGGCCTCGGCCACGCGGCGGCGGCCGCTGTTGTCTACCTGGTGCTCTTGATGCCGACGATCTTCGTGCTCGGCAGACTTCGCAGCGACTGGGCGCTCCGGCGGGTGCGCGGTCAAGGGCTGTGGCCGTTCTACGACGGGCCGGGGCAGGCGAACGAACGCCGCTACGACCGCAAGCTCTGGCTGGTCGGGCCGATCCTGCTGCCGATCCTCGCCGTGGTGACCTGGCTGACGGGCGGGGGCACAGTGTTCTTGGTGCGATTGGCGATCTTCTGTGCCATTCCCCTGCTGGTGGTGGGGCTTTCCCACTGGCTGCAGGACAAGCCTGGACGGCATCCGCGGCCCTTGCACGACGTCTATCCGGAGTACCCGAAGGACGTGATGGCCGCCGGGGACGCGATCGCTGTCGCCTCGCTGTCACTGGCCGGACTGGGCATGATCCGCGCGTTCTCCGCGGTGACCGCCCTTGATCTGGTCGACCTGGTTCCGCCTCCGCACGTACGGCCGTTGATCGCGCTGCTGGTCGGTGCCGTTCTGGCGGTCGCGCCGTGGTTCGCGGCCGGCCCGGCGCTGCGAACGATTGCCGACTGGGACAGCGCGAGTGGGATCCGCGGATCGATCGGCCGTTTCCTGACGCCCGGCAAGAACACTCAACAGGACTCCGGGATCAACATCACCCCGCTGGCCCCGGTGCGGATCGGGTTGCTGTTGATCTCCGTGGCCACTTTTCTCTTGCTGGCCTGGAAACCTCGCCAGGTCGGCGACCTCTTCGGGGTGCTTGCGGCAGCGATTCTCGCTCTGAGTGTGCTGGTCACGATGGTCGGCGTGATGGTGGTCTATGCGCAGGACCGGCAGCCGCCCGAGCTCTTCCAGTCCGGCCCCGAGTGGCTGCGAACGAGGTCGACTCCGATCATCACGGTGCTGGTCATCGGGCTGGTGCTGACCAGTCTGGCCGGTGGGAAGAACGACATCCATCCGGTCACCGCCCGTGGAGTCGTGCCGGCGCGGCCGACGATGCAGCAGGCGTTCGACGCCTGGCTGAAGCAGGACGCCGGGTGCAGCGTCCCGCTCACCGGTCATCCTGGGCTCTCGGTCCGGCCGATGTTGATGATCGCGGCCGAAGGTGGCGGCATCCGCGCGGCGTACTGGACGGCGGCGACGCTCGGGCGCATCAGTGCCGCGGGCGGTGGATGTGGCGGGCACTCCGCGCTGTTCTCGACGGGTGCGAGCGGCGGCGCACTCGGGTTGAGCCTGGGCCGGTTCACCACCGATCCGGCGGCCGCGGCCAAGTCCATCACGGGCCATCAGGCGCTCAGCGCCGCGATGATCTCGTTGCTGACCGGCGATCTGCTGGCCACCGGCACCGGGCTGCGGTTCGACGCCGATTCGCCGTACCGTGATCCACAACGTCAGCCACTGGACCGGGCCGGGCTGATGGAGACCTCATGGGAAAACATCCTGCCGGGCATTCGTACGCCGTTCCTCGCAGCAGACAGCAGCACTGCGGCCGATGACGGCGCCAGAACCGTGACCGGCCAGCTCGTGCTCAACTCAACGGTCGTTCGCGACGGCTGCATCGCCCTGGTGAGTCAGGTGGATCTGTCCGCCGGAGCCCGGTCCGCGAACGGTACGCCGGTCTGCGGGTCCGAGGGAGCGGGTGCGCACAACTACGACTTCTTCGGCTTGTACGGCCGGCACACTGGCGACGCCGCGAAGGAGTGCGTCGGAGACCTTCCCGCCTTGTCCGCCACGATGCTCGCGAACCGCTTTCCCTATGTGACACCCTCCGGTACTGCGGCGCGCTGCCGCGGACTGGATCCGGCCCAGTTGGTCGACGGTGGATACACCGACAACACCGGCCTGGGCACCATCGTCGACCTTGCGCCGCAGTGGATCACGCTGGTCAAGAACCACAACGATCAGGTCGCCCAAGGAGGCGCCGGGCAGTTCGTCGTACCGATGGTCGTGTACGTCGAGAACGGGACGGGCCCTGACTTCAGCACCGGGCGCAGGGAATCACTGCACGACAGCCGGGTGCCGGCCGGTACGGGTCGAGTCTGGCCGTCGGACTTTTTCTTGCTGCCGAGGGGAGCGGTGCCGCTCGTTCCTGAGGTGGTAGTGCCGTTGGTCACGAAGTTTGTGACTGCCAAGGGAGACAGCACCAGCAGCCCTGAGCTGCTTTCGGAGGTCGCGCGCAGGTTGCAGCCGGAATCGCTGTGTACGTCGTCGGCGCTCTGCGACCAGCTTCGGTCGCAGAAACTGCTGCCGAACAACGTTTTCGTGGTGCATCAAAGCAAGCAGCCGTCGCTGTCGGCGCCGCTCGGGTGGGTGTTGTCCGAGAGCAGCCAGAGCGATCTGAACGGTGACCTGACGATGCAGGCGGAGAAGGGTTGCCCGGCTCCCTGCGCCGCGTACCCGACCCTGCACGATCTCGTCGACATCCTCAGGCCACCGCCGCCGAAGCCCTAGCGGAAGACGCCCGCCAGCTCGGGCCAACGTGCGGTCTTCGCGTAGACAGGCACGACGTCGAGCGGGACCTCGCGAGTGACCTGGCCGGTGCCGACCGATTCGCCCGTCCAGACATCGGTCCAGTCGCCTGCTGGGAGGTATGTCGTCCAGGTGGTCGCGCCCGGCTCGAGGACCGGATTGACGAGCAGGTCGTCGCCGAGCAGGTACTGGTGTTGGTGATTCCAGACTTCGGGGTCGTCGCCGTGATCGAAGAAGAGCGGACGCATCAGCGGGCGGTCGGTGCTGATCGTCTTGGCGGTCTGCTCGGTCAGGTAGGGGACGAGGCGTTCGCGGAGTTCGGCGTACCCGCGGAACAGGGGGACTACGCGCTCGTCTCCGGTCGTCTCCGCGACGTGCCACGGCGTACGGTCGCGCAGCGGGAGCTGGTGGTGGTTGAATTCCGAGTGGTACTGCATGATCGGCATGAAGACCGACGCGGCGGCCGCTCGCAGGTACAGCTCGGCGTCGGGGACCGGGCCGGAGAAGCCGGCCAGATCCCAGCCCCAGTAGACGATTCCGCACGACGCCGCGGTCAGGCCGGCAGTCACCGACGAGCGGAACGCCTCCCAGGTGGAGTCCTCGTCGCCCGCCCAGAAGATCCCGTGAGCCTGCGATCCGGTGAACCCGGAGCGGGAGAACGTCACCGGCGCCTTGCCGGCCGATCGGAGCAGGTCGCCGAACGTGCGGGCGTAGTGCACCGGGAACAAGTTGTTGCCCTCAGCACCGAGTCGCCCGTCGGCGTACCGGAGGTCGTGGCCCCACGCGTGCTCGCCGCCGTCGGTCTTGAAGCCGTCGACGTCGAGGTCCTCGACCAGGTAGCGGCGCTTCTCGGTCCACCAGTCGCGCGTGCGCTGGACCGACAGGTCGGGCATGAGCGCCTTCGGGAACCACCAGCCGCGGTTGTGGTACGGCGTACCGTCGGACTCCAGTACTGCGTGGCCGTCGCGCACCATCGCCTCGGCGTCGGCCGCGACCTGGCCGGTGCTGAACTCCGTTTTCTGCAAGGGGATCTGCCAGAGGATGACCTTGATGCCACGGGCGTGCAGCTCGTCGATCATCGCCTTCGGATCCGGCCAGGCGCCGTCCGCGCGGTACTCGAAGTCGGCCGCCTTGTGGGCACTTCCGTCGGCGGTCACCTCGTAGCGGGCATCGCGCCAGATGGTGATGCCCTCCTCGTCGCTCCAGGCCTCGATCACCACGGCGCCGACCGGGATCGCCAGGTCGCGGTGCGCGTCCATCCGCGCCATCACCAGCTCCTGGGTGTTCCACTCGTTGCCTGAGGCCCACAATCGGAAGACCCAGTCGGGCAGCTCCTCGGCCCGGCCCACCTCGTCCAGGAACTGCTTCAGGACCGCGGTCGGATCACCTTCGTAGATCGCCAGGTCGACCACCGGCTCGTCGCCCAGCTCCACCTCGACCACCAGCTCGCGGTCGTCCGAGGAGTACCACGTACGCCGAGAGGTCCGAACGTGGAAACCCCATCCTTCCCCGTTCTCACCAACCACGTGCGCGAAGGGCATCGGCAAATACGTCCGCCCGTGCACCCCCTGCGACTTGTACTGCTCGAACACCACCGCATCCAGCTGCTTCCCCCGCTGGTCCAGTACGTCGTACCTCTCCCCAAACCCAACCAGGTGATCCCCACGCCGCAGCCCCAACCTGAACCGCGCCCTATGCACCCCGACCGCAGAGACCAGCCACTCAACCTCCCGCACCCGGTCCCCACCACCTCGCACTTCACCGCGCCCACCCACCCACTCAGCCGGCGCCACCTCGAACCACTCGGTCGAGGTGGTCTCACCTGCAAGGTGGTAGGCGCGGAAGCGGTAGCGGGTGGGGGTGGTGATGGGGGGTGTTGTCACGGACCAGGCGTGTTCGGCGCCCAAGGCGTTGGCTTGGGCTTCGCTGAGGTGGCCTTCGCCGCCGGCTAGGGCTGCAGCGTCGGCGGTGTTCGCCTTGGCCGGTTTGAGTTCAAGCTCGAGGTCGCCCCACTCGCACACCACTCGGGTTACGTCAGGGGACCCGACTACGCCCAGGCGGACCGGAGTACCGGTCAGCGGCAGGACTGGGACGCGTTGGTCGGGGGAGGTGGCGTAGGGGTGCTCTATGCCGTGCGGGCGGTGGGTGATCATCGAGCGTCCTTCGTAGTGATGCCGAGTTCGTCGGCGAGGATCAGGTACATCCCGTGCGACCAGAGCAGCGGAGTCGCGACCGTGCCCCAGCGGGCGATCCATTCGTCACGGGATCCCGGGTGGAGGAGGTGATGCGGCACCTGCTCAGGTAGATCGCCGTGTTCATCCGCCTGGTCCGCGATCCAGCGAAGGTGCCGCAGCGCGCCGGCCGTATCGCCCGCGACAGCGAGGTTCCAGCCGAGCAGCGCGGACAGCAGGATCCACTGACCGCCGCCGTAGAACACATCCGCGGTGAACCGATGCACCCCGCCGTCGAAGTCGAGATCCTTCGCCACGGCAGCACGCGTCATCGCCGCCACATCGTCGTCGGGAGCAACCAACCCGAACGGTACGACGCACGCCGGCAACGACCCGTCGACCGCAGAACTCCCGAGCCACTTCACCAGATGCCCGTCCACGATGCCCTCTGCCGTCACCAGCGAACGGATGTCGGCGGCAACCTTCAACGCCGCCGCCGACCACGGCGCCGACCGCAACGCCTCACAGGTGCCGACGGCAACCAATCCGCCATGGATCGCCCCCAGCGTGGAGACATGCCGATGCTCGACATGCTCCTCCCACCAGTCGTAACAAGGCCGGTCCCAGAACGCCACCAGGTAGTCGACAGCGACGTCGATCCCGTCCCGCCACGGCGACAGGTCCAGCCCGTGCCGCGTAGCGTGGGTGACCACCGACCAGAGCCACATCCCGTAGCCGTCGGTCTGGAAGTCCCACCACGGATCGGATCCGTCGTTCCCGTCGAAGGTGAACCGGGTCGGCAGCATCGCCTCGTTCGGCGGCACCTCGCCCCGACCGAGCGCCGCGCGCAGAGAGTCCACCTGCGCGCGGCGACGACGCAGTACGTCGTTCACCCAGTCGTGGAAGCGCCCCGCCGAGACCAGATCGCCGTACCGGGAGATGCCCTCGGCGGTGAACGAGCCGTCGCGCAGCCAGGCATAGCCCCGGTACGCCGAGAAGGTGGGCGCGGCGGGATAGGCGCCGCCCGCATCCTGGTGCTCGGTGATCACGGCGTGGCTGTGCTCGGCCAAGGAGCGCAGGCGACTGAGTTCGGACAGGTCCAGGGCGGCGATCATCGATTCCTTCACTTCTTCAGCAGGCCGTTGACCTTGGTCTGGGCATCCGCGAGCGCCTTCTCCACCGGCTTACGGCCGGCCGCGGCGGAGGTGAGTTCCTGGGTGACCAGGTCCTGCATCTCCTGCTGACGCTCGATCACCGGCGGCAGGACGGTGTCCTCGAGCGCGGTGAAGACAGCCTTGCGGTTGGCCGGCTTCTTCTGGTCCAGGTACGGCGCAAGCTTCGCCTCGTCGGCGACCGGCGGCAGCTCCCACGAGGTGGCCAGCCGGGTCTTGGTGGTGTCGTCCGAGGACGCCAGGAAGGTGACCCACTTCTGCGCTGCCTCGGCGTTCTTGGACGCGGCCGAGACGACCAGGCCGTTCACGAACATCGCCGACGCCTTCTTGGTGTTACCCGGCTCGACCACGACGTCCCAGTCGAACGGCGCGTCGGTCATCGCGGAGAACATCCAGATCCCGGTGTGCCACATCGCGAGCTTGCCGGACTTGAACAGCTTCGAGTCGAAGTCCGGCGTACCGGCTCCGTCGGCCTCGGTCGGCATCGTCTTGCCGACCTTGTCGATCAGGAACTTGGCCGCCTCGACACCTTGCGGCGAGTTGAAGGTCGCCTCGGTCCGGTCGGCGTTCAAGAACTCGCCACCGTTCTGCGCGAGCACCTTGTAGAACTCGTTGTACGACACGGGCTGGTAGTCGCCCCAGGTCTTCGTCGCCTTGTTGGTCAGCTTGACCGCGGCGGCCTGCTCGTCCTTCCAGGTCCAGTCGGCGGTCGGCTCGGCGACCCCGGCCTTCTTGAAGAGCGCCTTGTTGTAGAACAGGACGACGTTGGAGAACGACTCCGGTACGCCGTACTGCTTGCCGCCGTCGTTGAACGCGTCCACCAGGGACTTCTTGTACGCCGCGGTGTCCACGTTCTTCAGCTCGGCCAGCGAACCGTTCTTCGCGTACGTCACGAAGTTCTCGTAGTTCAGCTCGAACGCGTCGGCCGCGGTGCCACCAGCCACCGAGGTCTGCAGCTTCGTGAAGTAGTCCGCGTACGGCACTGTCTCGACCTGGACGGTGATGTTCGGGTTGGCGGTCTGGAAGGCGTTGACGATTGCCGTCAGGTCCTTCTCGTGGCCGTCGTTGGAGGAGAAGTTCATGTAGCGGACGACGCTCTTGCCTTCCGGCGCGGCGGCCTCCTTGGTCGCCGAGCCCTGGCCGCACGCGGTCAGGGTGAGTGCGAGCGCTGCGGTCAGGCCGAGGCCCACGGTCTTGAGGTGACGCATGGCGGTTCCTACTTTCTCTGTTACTTGATGCCTGTGTGGGCGACACCGGCGATGATGTGGCGCTGCGCGAGCAGGTACACGATGGCGATCGGCACGATCGAGACGACGGAGCCCGCCATCACGACGTCCCACTGGGTGGTGAACTGGCCCTGCAACGTGGACAGGCCCAGCGGAAGGGTCATGAACTCCGGCGACCGGATCACGACCAGCGGCCAGAGGAAGCTGTTCCAGCTGCCCATGAACGCGAACACCGCGACGGTGGCCAGGGCCGGCCGGATCAGCGGCAACACGATGGTGGTGAAGATCCGCAGGTGGCCGGCGCCGTCGATGGTGGCGGCCTCGTCGAGTTCCGTCGGGACGCCGATGACGGCCTGGCGGAGCAGGAACACCCCGAACGCCGAGGCGATCGTGGGTGCCAGCAACGCGAAGTACGTGTCCTGCAGGTTCAGGGTCTTCATCTCGATGAACAGCGGGACGACGAGCACCTGCAGCGGCACCATCAAGGTGGCCAGGTAGAACCCGAAGATCACGTTCTTCAGCGGGAAGTGCAACCGCGCGAAGCCGTACGCCGCCATCGAGCCGGTGACGAGTTGCAGCACCGTGGAGACCACCGCGACGCCGAGCGAGTTCAGGATGATCCGCCAGATCGGCATCGCGTCCAGCAGGGTGCGATAGGCGTTCAGCGTCGGGTTGTCGACGAAGACGGTCGGGCCGTCGGCCAGTGATCCTTCCGGCGTGATCGAGGTGATCACGGTCCACAGGAACGGGAAGAGCATGATCGCCGCGCCGACCAGCACAGCGGCGTACAGGGCGAGCTTCGCCGGGAGAGACCTGCTGTCACGCATAGTGCACCCACCGGCGCTGGCCGCGGATCTGGAAGACGGTGATGATGAGGATGACTGCGAAGAGGATCCAGGAGAGCGCGGATGCCTCGCCGGCGCGGCCGTAGCGGAAGGTGAGGTCGTAGATCTGGCCGACCACGACCTGGCTCGAGCCGGCCGGGCCGCCGGCCGTCATCACGTACACCTGGTCGAAGACCTGGAAGCCGTTGATCAACGAGATCACCACCACGAAGAAGGTCGAGGGCGACAGCAGCGGCAGGGTGATCCGCCAGAACCGTTGCCAGGCGTTCGATCCGTCCACCTTCGCCGCTTCGTGGACGTCGGTCGGGATCGACTGCAGTCCCGCCAGCAGGATCACCATCACGAATCCGAGGTCCTTCCAGGCCGACGAGAGGATCACCGCCGGGAGCGCCCAGTGCGGGTCGGTCCACCAGCCCGGCTGGGGGAGACCCAGTCCACCGAGGAGCTGGTTGACCAACCCGTTTGTTGGATTGAGCAACCATTTCCAGACGAGAGCGACGACGACCCAGCTGGTGACGACCGGGAGGAAGTAGGTCGCTCGCAGGAAGGAGCGTCCCTTCAGCTTCTGGTTGAGCGCGAGTGCGAGCAGCAGCCCACCGGCGTACACGATCGGCAGGTAGCCGACGACGTAGATCAGCGTGTGCAGGAAGACGCGTCGCGTCATCTCGTCGCCGAGCAGGTTGGTGTAGTTCTTGAGCCCGACCCACTCCATCGGCGAGATCAGATTCCACTTGTGCAAACTCACCCACAAGCTGGACACCATCGGCACCAACGTGAAGATGAAGAGCGGTATCGCACTGGGCAGCAGGAAGAACAACACCCAGCCGAGCTTCTTCAGCTTCTGAGTTCTCGTACTGCGACGACGCGAGGTCGGCGCGTGGCCGCCGTCGCCTCCGCGCCTGCGGCTCGCGGTGACTGAGCTGAGGGAAGGCGGTGTGGCGGAGGTGTCCGGCACTTGTTCGGTTACTGCACTCAGCGGTTGGCCAGCGGCTGTGCCGCCTCTGCGGCTCATCCCGCGCCCAGCCGGGCTCGGACGAGGCGGCTTTGTTCGCCGCCGTTGCCGGCTGAGTCGAAGGGGCTGGACAGCACCAGCGAGGCGGCGCCGCGGGCCCACTGGACCTCCGTCCACGGCTCCACCACCACGGGTACCGCTTTGCGGGCCGGAAGCAACGATCGCCGGAACGACGGCTCGAACCCGGTCTCCCAGAACTCCCACCCGTCCACTCCCTCACCCATCAACACCACCACCTCGGGATCCACCGTGTGAATCACCCCGGCCAACGCCCGCCCGAGCATCGAGCCCGCTTCTTCGAAGATCTGCCGCGCGCCGGTATCCCCATTGATTGCCGCACGCAACAACGTCACCGCGGTACCGCGCGGCCCGATCACGCCCCGAGCCCGAGCCGTCCGCTGCAACCCCGCGCTCCCGATATGCGCTTCGAGACACCCCGTGGACCCACAAGTGCACGGCGGCTCGCCTTCGGCGAGACCACCTGAGGTGGTGGGGGAGGAGACGGCCGCGCCCCCGGAACTCCTGCCGGCTGCGCCGGCGGAGGCTGTGCCTGAGGAAGACGCATCGCCCCGGTTCCTGCCGGCTGCGGCGGCAGAGGCTGTGGCTGAGGGAGGCGCGTCGCCCCGGCTGCTGCCGGCTGGGCCGGCGGAGGCTGTGGCTGAGGAAGGCGCGTCGCCCCGGCTCCTGCCGGTTGCGCCGGCGGAGATGGTCGCCGTCGGCCAGACCGGGATGTGGCCGATTTCGCCGGCTCCGCCGTTGGCGCCTCGGTAGATGCCGCCGTCGACGACGATGCCGCAGCCGATACCGCGACCGATGGTGATCACCAGGTACGACGAATGGTCGCGCCCGATGCCGTAGAGACGCTCGGCGGCAGCAAGGGTGTTGACGTCATTGTCGACCAGAACCGGCGTACCGATCGCGGCCCGTAGTACGGGCCCGACTCGTGCGGCCTGCCAACCCAGCGTCGGCGCATCGACGACACCCGATGCCTGCGAGTCCACCGCCCCCGGTACGCCGACGCCGACGCCGAGCAGTGTGTCGTCGAGCTCCGCGACCTGCTTGGCAAGGATCTGCCCGAGTCGCTCGATCGCGTCGCCGGCGGCCGGGTCGTACTCGATCTCCGTCGACGAGCGCACCGTCCCGTCCAACTCGACGGTCACCACCGCGACATGATCGGCCGTCACCTTGGCGCCGAGCGCGACCCCGGCGTCCCGCACCAACCCGAGCAACCGCGACGGCCGGCCGCCCTTCGACGGCACCGACTCCAGCTCCTCGACCAGCCCGCGCGCGATCAGGTCCTTGGTCACCTGCGTGACGGTCGCCGGACTCAACCCGAGCGCTCGCGCAATATCGGTCCGCGCCGTAGGTCCCTGTGTCCCCAGCAACCCGACGATGCCCGACGGCACCAGGTCGCCCCGGGGAACAGGCCCTTGCAGGTTCACCACAGCGACGCTCCCGACTTAGTTTGGCACTAAATTTAGCCAAAAACTAAGCCGATCCAGAACGGCTGTCAAGACCTCGGACTCAGGCGACGTGGCTGGCGGGAGCCTCCGTGCGGGCGAAGAGCCGGTCGAAGACCGCAACCCGGTCGAACTGCAACGCGTACGCTCGTGCGCGCTGTTCGGCTGCCGCCCGCTGCTCGGAGGACCAGTCGCACACCACTTCGTCGAGCACTGTCCGTAGCCTGGCCGGGTCGCGTTGCGGCACCAGCAGGGCCGTATCGCCGACCGCCTCGGGTACGCCGCCGGTCGCGCACGTGATGATCGGTCCACCACCCGCGAGAGCCTTCTCGACCAGCGCGATCCCGAACGTCTCGACGAACTCCGGCTGCTCACGGGTCGGCAGCACGAACGCGGCGCTCCCGGCCATCAGAGCAGGCTTCTCCGCGTCGTCCACGTCGGTCAGCACCCGCACCCGATCGCCCAGGCCCGCTGCCGCCACCCGCGCCACCACCTCGGCCTCTTGCGGCCCGCGACCCGCGAGGACCAGTTGCACCCGCTCGGCCGACCTCGACCCGGCGTACGCGTCGATCAGGTCGTCGATCCCCTTCGCCGAGGCAATCCTCGACAGGAACAGCACGTACCCGTCCCGCTGAAGTCCACGTCTGGCAAGGGTTTCGGCGATCCTGTCATCGGTGAGCGACAGGTACGACCAGGAATCGACCGCCGGGTAGGAGATCGCGATGCGCTCGCGGCACCGCTGGGCGAACGTCGTACCGTGCAATCCGTCGAGTGTGGCCGCAGAGGCGACGATCAGCTCCTTGGTGTACTCCGAGACTGCCACGCAGTGGTCGGCTGCCAAGTAAACCGACAGGATGTGCGCGGCTGCTCCGAACCGGCCGGTGTTCACGCACTCGCGCACCACGTTGGTGATGTCGGACCCCACCGCCTCGGCGATCGTCGTGACCCGTGCGGGGCCGAGTTGGCGCGCCACCTGAACGGCCTCCTGTACGGCGATGGCGTGTGGGCTCAGGTACAGCGACATCGCCACCGTCGGCACGCCGTCGCTGAACAGCTCGACCAGCCGTCCGATCAGCCCGGACAGGTAGCGCCCGTCCGGAACCCGGTAGTCGCCAACGGGCTCGGGTCGCTCCACGGTGATACCAGGGCTGTACGGCAGCACGCCGTCGAGCGGCTTCAACGGCAGGCCGGCCGCCTCCAGCGCATCCAACGGCCAGGTCACGATCCGCACGTCGTCGAAGCCGCGAGTGAGCGCTACCTCCGCGAGGCACCTGGCCTCACCTGAGTGCCCGCAGATCACCGGGTCGGCGCGGACGACCAGGACAAGCCGGCGGTCGGGCTCCGACGGATCATCGTTGATGCTCATGCATCACCTCCCGTGGCGGGCAGTGGGTCGGACGTGGACGGTGGCCTGATCCGGGTGCCCCAGCCGGAGGGCTGAGGGCCGAGCTCGATGTGCAGGTTGCGGATGTGCCGCAGCTCCCGGCCGGAGATCCACGGGCGTTCGAGTGCCTTGCCGTTGACCGCGACGGACTGGACGTAGGAAACCGGTCCGCCTGCCTCGACCGGCTCGAGTCCTGTGGTGGTGATCGACAGGTCGCCGTCGGGTAGCTGGATCGTGGACTCCGCCACGGCCGGCGCGCTGACCAGGAACAGGTTCTGCCCGGCCACCGGGAACAGCCCGAGCGTCGCCAACACGTACCACGCGGACAGCCCGCCCGAATCGTCGTTCCCTGGCAGCCCGCCCCGGCCGGTGCCGAACTGGTTGGCGACGACGGCATGCACGACCTCTGCGGTTCGGTCCGGTCGGCCCGCGTAGTGGTACGACCACGGCGCCTCGTAGTCCGGTTCGTTGTTCAGTCCCTCGAACCGGCACAGGGCGTATCCCGCGTCCATCTCGGCCACGCTCGGCGCGACCCCTGGCTGGGTGACCGGCGCGGCGTCGTACCCGAAGAACCGGTCGAGCAGTGCCACGAATGCCTCGTCGCCGCCGGCGAGCGCGATCCGGGCGCGCATGTCGTGCAGCAGCCGGAAGGAGTAGTTCCACCGGCCACCCTCGTAGAACGTCGAGTCGCGCAACAGACCCGTCCCCGGGTCGTACGCCGCCCGCCAGCCATGGGCGAGGTCGCTCAACTGCTGGGCCAGGGGCCGGTCGCGCA
Organism: Kribbella monticola; assembly: GCF_003261635.1. Taxonomy (GTDB): domain Bacteria; phylum Actinomycetota; class Actinomycetes; order Propionibacteriales; family Kribbellaceae; genus Kribbella; species Kribbella monticola. The sequence goes on from NZ_QFXK01000092.1 coordinate 85,217, forward strand.
GCTTCCGGGCGACCGCCGCGGTGCAGTGGTAGGCATAAGCCAGGTCGAGGGTGTGGCTGATCGGGTGCGCCACGCCATGCACCAGATAGTCCTCGCCGTACGTCCGACGCAGGTCCATCTCCAGGTGCACCATGGCCCAGTCCCAATCGATCCCCGGCAGATCCAGTTGGCACAGGTCGGCCAGGAAGGTGTGCGCGAGCGCGCTGCCCTGCCGCGAGAACCGGTCGGCGCCCTTGGCCATCCGGTAGCCGATCGGCAGATTGCCCTCCTGCTCGCAGATCGACAGCATCGAGTTGGCCAGGGCGACCGAGCGTTCTGGGAACAGTGTCGTCATCAGCGGAAGCTGAGTGCGGTAGATGTCCCACATGGTGCAGATGTCGAAGGCGTAGGGGCCGCTGGTCGTCCACGGACTCTCGTCCGGGGCGAAGCACGGCTTGACCAGTGAGTGGTAGAGCGCGGTACCGAAAACCGTTGCCTGGTCATCGGATCCGGCCTTGATCTGGATTTTGCCGAGGTGTTCGCGCCAGGTGGCCGCAGTGCTGACGCGCCGCTCGGCGAAGGTGGCCTGGCTGCGGCCGACGTCCGTGTGCAGGTTGTCGCGGGCAGCCTCGCAACCGCGCAACGAAAACCCCAGCCGTACTTCGATGGTCTGCTCGGCGCGCGACGGGCCCATGAACATCAGCCCGAACGGCCGCAACGTGGTCGGCCGGATGTAGTCGAAGTCGAGCCGGGTACCGCCGGGCATCAGCCGCCGGTCGTACCACAGCAGCTGCCGCCAGCCCGGCGCATCGACCTCCAAGTGCACGGCCAGCGGGACACCCTCGACATGGATCTCCCCTTGAGCCACTCCCGGCTCCAGCATCGCCAGATGCGCCTTCAGCGGCACAGTCCGCCCGTGCGGGATGGCCAGCCCACCGGTCGAGGCGTCGATGACGATCCGCGCGGCGTCATGCGCCGGAAAGGTGTACCGATGAACGGCCGACTTCGGCCCCACCGTCACCTCACAACGCACCCCCGAACTCAACGTCGCCGCGTAGTACCCAGGCTCGGCCACCTCGTCCAACAGCTCCCACGTAGTACCCAGCTCATCAAGCGGCCCCAGCATCGGCGTGACCCGAAAGTAGTTGTAATACTTGCGAATCGCCCCAGTACCGGACTGCTGGAAGTGCGTGAACCCCGAGGCGACCGGCCGGTCGTACAGCAGCCCCGGCACCCCCTCGGTGTTGAAGTCGTACAACCCGTACCCCGTCGGATAGGCCCCCGAATACGCACACGCCGACACCATCCCGAACGGATGCACAGCCCCCGGATGCGTATTCCCAACCTGAGGCTTAGGCCACCACCACCGCGCAGCCAACCCCACCGGCGCCGGCAACTCAGTAGCCCCGCTCCCCACAAACGGGTCCACGTGCTCGTACATGAGCTCACCGCCTCACGCGCCCGACAGGAACCCTCAAGGTAAGAAGCCCATGTTTCGGCTGGATGGACCGCAGGAGACGCGCAGGTTACGGGAACCAGGGGGCTGAACTGTTGACCAGCCGCCTGTGCTGGGGTTAGCGTCCGGGGGACTTCCTTCGGTGACCTTAGTAAGGGGTGGGGATGCAGCCGGTGCGGGTGGGGAGCAAGGAGTTGATCCGGGAGATCAACTCTTCGCTGGTGCTCGGGGAGCTTCGGGGTGGGTTGGTTTCCCGGACCGAGTTGGCCAGGCGGACCGGGTTGAGCCTGCCTACTGTGTCCGAGATTGTTGGGGAGTTGCTTGGCAACGGGGTGATCGAAGAGAGGGAGACCGCGAGTTCTGGGGGTGGGCGGCGGCCGGTGTTGCTCGGGCTGAAGGCTGATGCGGGGTATGTGATCGGCATCAAGCTGACCGAGACGCGGGTGATCGCAGTACTGACCGATCTCAACGCGGGAATCGTTGAGCGGGCCACGGCCGAGGTCGCGACTAGCGACGTCGGCACCGTAGTACGGACTGTTGCCAAGACCGTGCGGTCGCTTAAAGGCGGCAGGCTCGTGTACGGCGTGGGCGTCGGCGTGGCCGGCGTGATCGACCGGGCCGGCGGGGTGGTCCGGCACGGGACGTACTCCGACTGGCACGACGTGGAGCTTGCGGCGTTGCTGGAGAAGAAGCTCGGGCTGCCGGTGGTGGTGGACAACGACGTCAACACCCTGGTGGCGAACGAGCAATGGTTCGGGGCCGGGCGGGGTGTGTCCGACGTCGCGGTGGTCAGTATCGGCCGCGGTATCGGCCTCGGCATGGTTCTGGACGGCAGGCTGTACCGCGGTGCCGGTGGCGGCGCGGGGGAGTTCGGCCATACCAAAGTCGTTGCCGACGGCCCCTTGTGTGACTGCGGCGGCAGCGGCTGCCTGGAGGCGCTGATCGGTGAGCCGGCGATCTGCGCCCGGGCCGGGACCGCCACGATCGAGGAAGCGATCGACAAAGCCCGTCAAGGCGATGAGACGACGGTAAAGATCTTCGACCAAGTCGGCCGAACCCTGGGGACGGCCGTCGGCAACCTGGTGAATCTTCTCAATCCGAAGCTGATCGTCCTCGCCGGGGAAGGCACCCGCGCCGCGGACCTGTTCCTGCCCGGCTTCGACGACGCACTGCGCAGCACCGTCTTCGACGGCCTCCAGCGAGACCTGGAGATCGTCGTGGACGACTGGGACGACGAGGCCTGGGCGCAAGGCGCCGCGGGTCTCTTCCTGGGCGAGCTGTTCCAGCCGAACCTGCGACCGGACGAGGCCGGCAGGCCCTCGCTCACCGCCAGATCGGCGAGCTGACACCCGCCCCCGACAACCCATCCCCGGCCCACCCGAGGCCGGTGCGACCAAGCAAGTCCACCCATCCCGGCCCGGGCCACCCGGGGCCGGCGCGACCAGCAACTCCACCCGGCCGGCTTGCCCAGCCGCCGGCGACACACCACACCCACGTCCGGTCGCCGACCGGAGAGAAGTGAGGCCGTAGATGAGGCATGCCGTCACGCCGCGAAGGCGGTGGACCGCTGCGTTCCTGGTGCTCGCAGCGCTGATCTTCCAATTCACCCCGGCCCCCGCCTGGGCCGGCACGCTGACCGGCGTCTTCCACGCGCCGTACGGCGCCGACGAGTTGTACAACACCACTGCCACCGAGCGGGCGCCGCGCGACCCGATGGCCGGCGAGGCGGTGCAGATCAAGGCCACCACCTGGCCGATCTCGCCCGGGCAGACGGTCTGGATCACCTGGACGAAGAACGGCGTGAACCAGACGCCGATCGGGGCGTCGTTCGACTACAACAGTGGCAACAACACGTACTGGAAGGTCGGTCTCGGCACCTTCGCGCGCGGCGACCAGATCACCTACACGGTGAACGCCGACGTGGACGGCGCGAACCAGAAGACCACCGGCCCGTTCTCGTTCGCGGTGACGTCGTACTCCGGTACCGGCAACGTCTCCGGCTTCGTCAACAACGGCACCAGCGTCGACGTGACCACCGGCGACACCGCGGGCAGCTTCACGCCGAAGGTGCGCTTCGCGTTCCCCGCGATCGACCGGTTCCATGTCCAGGTCGCTCCGACCGGGAGCGGTCTCAACATCACCGGCTCCTCGGCGTACACGGTGACCGACAGCGCGGGCACCCTCCAGATCGCCACCACGAAGGTGGTCCTCAAGATCCAGAAGTCGCCCTATCGGGTAGCCGTCTACAAGGGCGACGGTACGACGCTGATCGCCCGGCAGTACGACCCGGCCACCTTCCGCAACACCGGCTGGGCCAGCGACGGCAGTACGACGGTCACCAAGGTCGAGGACCACTGGCTGTCCCCGACCACCGAGCGCTTCGAAGGCCTCGGCGAGCGGTACGACGCGTTGAACCAGCGCGGTAAAGACGTCAGCAACTACGTCTACAACCAGTACCAGGACCAGGGCCCGACCGCGCGCACGTACCTCAGCGTCCCGTTCGTGACCAACTCGGCCGGCTACGGCATCTACGTCCCGAGCACCCGGTACTCCGTGTTCAACCTCGGCACGCATTTCAGCGATATGGCGGGCTTCACCGTCGACACGGGCGGCGCGCTCAACTCGACCGTCGACTACTACTTCTTCACCGGTACGCGGGCCGAGATCCTCGACCAGTACACCGCGACCACCGCGCGGCCCAAGCTGCCGCCGAAGTGGTCGTTCGGGCTCTGGGGTTCCGCGAACGAGTGGAACACCCAGGCGGAGGTCAACGCCGAACTCGCCAACATGACCTCGAACCAGATCCCGCACACCGCGATGGTGCTCGAGCAGTGGAGCGACGAGGCGACCTTCTACCTGTGGCACGGCGCGACCTACACCCCGAAGCCGGGGAACCAGGCGCTCACCTACGCGGACCTGACCTTCCCGGCCGGTGGTGAGTGGACCGATCCCAAGGCGATGGTGACGGCCGCGCACAACCAGGGCGTGAAGATGGTGCTTTGGCAGATCCCGGTCCTGAAACAGGACTTCGACACCAACCCGTCGACACCGCCGCAGCAGCACATCAACGACCGCGACTATGCCGTTGCCCAGGGCTACGTTCTCGGCGACGGTGCCGGTGGTCCGTACCGGATCCCGGCCGGCCAGTGGTTCGGCAACAGCACGGTGCCGGACTTCACCAACACCGCGGCGACGAACTGGTGGATGAGCAAGCGCTCCTACCTGTTCGACGACATCGGCATCGACGGACTCAAGACGGACGGCAGCGAGGCGGTCTTCGGCCGCAACGTGACGAGCAACTCGGGCCGCAAGGGCGACGAACTGCACAACGGCTACCCGAACGAGTACACCAGGGCCTACAACGACTTCGTCACCACGAAGAAGGGTGCCCAGGGCACCTTGTTCAGCCGCGGCGGTACGTCGGGCGCGCAGGCGAATTCGATCTTCTGGGCCGGTGACCAGGCATCCACCTTCGACGCCTTCCAGCAGGCCGTCCGGGCCGGTCAGAGCGCCGGGGCGAGTGGCATCCCGTTCTGGTCCTGGGACCTCGGCGGCTTCACCGGGACGTTCCCGAGCAGCGAGCTCTACCTGCGGGCCGCCGCGCAGGCGACCTTCGCGCCGATCATGCAGTACCACTCGGAGAAGTCGAACCCGGCGGTCTCCGAAGCCCGTACGCCGTGGAACGTGCAGGCCCGCTCGGGTGACTCGACCGTGGTGCCGAAGTTCCGCAAGTTCGCCAACACCCGGATGAACCTGATTCCCTACCTCTACACGGAAGCCAAGAACGCTTCCACCACAGGGCTTCCGATGATGCAGGCGATGAGCATCGCCTACCCGAACGACGCGACCGCGGCCGCGCAGGATCAGCAGTACATGTTCGGCCGTCAGTTGCTGGTGGCACCGATCACCACGCAGGGCGCGACCAGTAAGAACGTCTACCTGCCGGCCGGCGAGTGGTACGACTTCTGGAACGGCGGCCGCGCTCAAGGCGCCGGAACCAAGGTCTACAACGCCGACACCGGCACCATCCCCGTCTACGCCAAGGCCGGCGCGATCGTCCCGCTCAACTTGAACGCGAACTACGACCTCGGCGGCAACATCGGCAACAGCGTCGACAACTACACCAACCTGGCGTTCCGCATCTACCCGTCCGGTACGACGAGCTACGGGTACTTCGAGGACTCGGCGAACCAGACCCGCACGGTCACCTCGACCGAGAACTTCGCCGCTCACCAGGTCACCGTCAGCGTGCCGCCGCTGGCCACGAAGAGCACGTTGCAGGTCGCGTCGTCGAAGCCGACGAGCGTGACGAAGGACGGTACGACGATGACCGCGCACGCGACTCTCGCCGCTCTGCAAGGTGCGACCGAGGGGTGGTACTGGGACCCGGTCCAGCAGCTCACGCTGATCAAGACCGCGTCGAGCGCAAGCGCGCGGAGCGTAGTACTGAACGGCGTGGACAAGGCCGGCTACGAGGCCGAGTTCGGTACGAACACCGGTACGACGACGAACACGGATCACCCGGGCTACACCGGAACGGGTTTCGTAGACGGCTTCGAGACTGCTGGTGACAACGTCTCGATCGACGCGAACGCCGACGTCACTGGCAGCCACGTGATCAAGCTGCGCTACTCCAACGGCGCGGCGACCACCGCAATCCGCACGATCCAGATCGACGGCGTGAGCGTCGGCACGGTCAATCTGCCGAGCACCGGTAACTGGGACACGTGGGGAACGGCAACGCTGACAACCAGCCTCACCGCCGGTAAACGCGTGGTCAAAGTGTTGTACGGCTCAGGCGGTATCAACCTCGACAACGTGACGGTGGCACGCCCATGAAGCGTTTAGCAGCTTTCCTGTTACTGATTCCATTGCTGGTAGTCCTGCCGACTCAAACTGCGCAGGCCGCGGTACAAAGAGTTCAGTTCACTGCCGGAGGCAACTATCTGGTGGTGGAGTTCCTCGACGACGATCTCGTGCATTTCGAGCTGGGAGCGGGAGCTGGCCCGGGGAGTGGTTCGCCGATCTTCACGACCGACCAGATCGCCAAGACCAACTACACCGGCCCGACCACCTTCAATCAGACCGGGAACACCTTGACGACGGCCGGGCTCAAGGTGGACGTCAACGCGACCACGCTCTGTGCGACCGTCACCGACATCACCCGGTCGCCGCAGCTGTTGCTCAACACGACGTGTCCGCGAAACCTCAGCCAGGCGTGGAAAGGGCTGAGTTTCACGAAGTCGTCGATGCAGAACGCGTACGGGCTCGGTGAGCAGTTCTTCATGGGTGGCAGTGCCGACGGCGACTGGGTCGGCCGGCAGCGCACGAGTGGTCCCTACGGCAACGCGATGCTCTACGACACCGACAACGGCCCGGTCGGCAACGCACAGATCCCGGTACTGTTCGCGGTCGGTGCGAACACCACCAACTACGGGATGTTCGTCGACCAGGTCTACAAGCAGGACTGGAACCTGACCGGCGATCCCTGGACGATGGACACGTACGGCGATCAGCTCCGCTGGTACGTGATGAGCGGCCCGGATCTGCCCGACCTGCGCAAGGACTATCTCGAGCTGACCGGTCGCCCGCCGGTGCCGCCGAAGAAGGCGTTCGGGTTGTGGATGTCGGAGTACGGCTACGACAACTGGAACGAGATCGACACGACGCTGAGCGGGCTGCGGGCGAACAACTTCCCGACCGACGGCGTGATGCTGGACGTGAACTGGTTCGGCGGTGTCACGGCCGGCTCCGACAACACCCGGATGGGCACGCTGGACTGGGATCCGGTGAACTTCCCGAACGCGGCGGCCAAGCTGGCGACGTACAAGAACACCAACGGCGTCGGCGTGATGACGATCGAGGAGTCGTACGTCGGCAAGAACCTGCCCGAGCACACCGACATGGCGAATTCCGGCTACCTGATCAGAGCCGGCTGCTCGAGTTGCAGCCCGTCGTACCTGACCGGGAACGACTGGTGGGGCCGCGGCGGCATGATCGACTGGACCCAGCCCGCCGCCAGCGCGCACTGGCACACCACCCAGCGGCAGCCGTTGATCAACGACGGCGTGATGGGTCACTGGCTCGACCTCGGCGAGCCGGAGATGTACGACTCGAACGACTGGACGTCGGGAGTCCTGGCCGGCAAGCACGCGCACTCCGACTACCACAACCTCTACAACCTGGAGTGGGCCAAGGGGATCGCGAAAGGCTATACGGACAACGCGGTCCAGCAGCGACCGTTCATGCTCGCGCGCTCCGCGGCCGGCGGCATCCAGCGCACCGGTACGGCGATGTGGTCCGGCGACATCGGCTCGAAGCTGACCGCGCTCGCGGACCAGCAGAACGTCCAGATGCAGATGTCGATGTCCGGGATCGACTACTTCGGCTCCGACATCGGTGGCTTCCGCCGGGAGATGCTCAACTCCGACCTGAACGAGCTCTACACCCAGTGGTTCGCGAACTCGTCCTGGTTCGACGTACCGATCCGGCCGCACACCGAGAACCTCTGCAACTGCGCGGAGACCTCGCCGGACTCGATCGGCGACGTACCGAGCAACCTGGCGAACCTGCGGCAGCGCTACGAGCTCACGCCGTACTACTACTCCCTGGCCCACAAGGCCTACACGACCGGCGAACCGCTGATGCCGCCGCTGGTCTACCAGTACCAGAACGACCCGAACGTGCGGGAGACCGGTCACGAGAAGCTGATCGGCAAGGACCTGCTCGTCGGTGTCGCGGCGGGCGCGAACCAGCGCAAGCGGGACGTCTACCTGCCGGCCGGGACCTGGTACGACTACTACACCAACACCAAGACGGTGAGCACCGGACAGAACCTGACCGACGTACCGCTGTGGCGCAACGGCAAGTTCCAGCTCCCCGCCTACGCCAGAGCAGGCGCGATCATCCCGAAGATGTACGTCGACGACCAGACCATGAACGTGCTGGGCAAGCGCGCCGACGGTACGACGCGCAACGAACTGGTGGCCCGGGTGTACTCCGACCCGACCGCGTCGTCGTTCACGCTCGCCGAGGACGACGGCTCCACCATCGGCTACCAGACCGGCTCCAAGCGGACCACCGACCTGACCCAGTCGCGATCAGGCAGTACTGCGACCGTCGGCATCGCGGCCGCCTCGGGCACCTACACCGGAGCACCGAGCAGCCGCTCGAACGTGGTCGAACTGGTGGCCGACACCCAGGCCTCGGCCGTGACGCTCAACGGGTCGGCGCTCACGCAGTACGCGAACAAGGCAGCCTTCGACGCGGCCGCCAGCGGCTGGTACAACGCCGGCGGCAACCTCGTCGTCGCCAAGTCGGCCTCGCTGGCAGTGAGTACGGCGAAGTCGTTCGTCTTCACCCTCGGCCAGGCGGTCGTCTCCAAGACGTTCAGCTGCAGCAACGGGACCACGACGACCGGCCAGTCCGTGTACGTCGTCGGCAGCGTGCCGCAGCTCGGCGCCTGGTCGGTCGCGAGCGCGGTGAAGCTGGCGCCGACCAGCTACCCGACCTGGACCGGCACGATCAGCAACCTGCCGCCGAACACCTCGGTGGAATGGAAGTGCATCAAGCGGCAGGAGGCGAACTACCCGGCCACGGCAGACCTATGGGGGCCGGACCCGAACATCACCTTCACCACGCCGGCGACAGGCAGTGGTGGAACTACTACTGGCGGGTTCTGACTTCTCTCACCGATCAGCGGGCTGTGGCACAGCGATGCCAGTGTCACAGCCCGCGACGGCGTCTGAGACCCTGGTAACGGCCTTCCATGTCCTGAGTAAGGACTTAGTGAAGATTGGCTGCTGACGGCTCTGCCGAGGTGGATCCGCGGGGTGGCCGCCGTAAGTTCGGAGAGGTGTCAGTCGAAGTCAGGAGTGAGCGAAGTGCAACGGGGCAGTCAGGCCGTGCCGTCGGCATGCCTGCAGAGATCGGCGTCGGCGCCGTCATGACGACGCTGAACAAGATTCTGGCGATCGCCGGAGTGGCACTGCTGCTCGGCGGGCTGGCACTGGGTTTCCGCTCGGTCTCCGCTGATTCGACCAACTGCGGCTCGGTGTTTCAGCCCGCCCGCGGCATCACCCCGATGGCCTGCGACGGGCGGCTGAACAACTCGGCCACCCTGGTCACGGTGCTGATGGTCGTCGGCGGCCTCGCCGTGGCGGCCGCCATCACGCTGAAGGTCGTCCGCGACCGCGTCGACGCCTGACCTCCGCTGCACGACGCTCGATGGTCAGGGCCCGATGAGCAGAGCGGTCCCGCCCAGGGCCGGATGAGCAGAGCGGTGCCGCTCAGGGCCGGATGATCAGTTTGCCGGTGGTGCGGCGAGCCAGCAGGTCCTCGTGGGCCTGCCTGGACTCCTCGAGTGCGTACTCGCCCCCGAGGATCGGGCTGATCGTGCCGCTCGCGGTAAGGCGCAGCAACTCCGCCAGCGGTTCGGCATAGCCGCCTGGATACTCCAGCGCCGGCACCAGCCAGAACGCCGCGGCCGACTGGTTGCCTTCGGCAAGCACCCCGATGTCGACCAGCGGCCGCCCCTCCCGGGCGGCATTCCCGTACGACACCAGCCGGCCGAATCCGGCCAGCACCTCCAGACCGGCCAGCAGCGTCTTGCCACCGGTCGCGTCGAGGATCACGTCGACGGGCCGGCCGTCGTTGGCGGCCAGCACCTGGTCGGCGTACGAGTCGAGGGAGCTGTTCACGGCGACGTCCGCCCCGAGGTTGATCGCGAGTTCGCGCTTGTCCGGTCGTGAGGCGACGGCGATCACCCGGCCCGCGCCGAAGAACTTCGCCAGCTGGATCGCGAGCGTCCCGACGCCGCCCGCGGCCGCGTTCACGACCACCGTCTCGCCGGGTGCCAGGCGCGCGGAGTTACGCAGTACGTGCCAAGCGGTCAGCCCCTGCACCAGCAGCGCGAGCGCCTGGCCGTCGCTGACCTCGTCCGGTACCTCCACCGCGCGGGCCGCCGGGATCACAGCCTCCTCGGCATAGCCGCCGCCCGAGAAGATCGGGGCGAGCAGCCGCCGGCCGTCAGCGGCCCGGCCGACCACCTCGACGCCGGGGACGAACGGAAGCAGTGAGCCGCCGCGATACGACCCGTCGGTGCGATGGGTATCGGCATAGTTCACGCCGGCCGCGCTGACCTCCACCAGGAGCTGGTCCGGGGCGGGGACCGGCGTGGGGAGCTCGGTGGGGACGAGGACCTCTGGTCCGCCGTACCGGCTGACCTGGATGGCGCGCATGGCTGGTTCCGTTCCGTCGACGACTTGTGCGGCAAAGGTAGATACGGCTCGAACCGGCCGAACAGTTGTCGTCGTCGATGGAAACTCGTTGTCCATGAGAGGCGCTCATGGATGAGCGCTAGCCTGGTGAGGTGCTGGACGATCTCACCGCAGCCGAGCTGCGCATTCTGGATGCCGTCGATGCCGAAGGCAGCTTCTCCGCGGCCGCGGCCAGACTCGGGCTGACGCAGTCCGCCGTCTCACACTCGGTCCGGGGCACGGAGCGGAAGGTCGGCGCGGTCCTGTTCGACCGGGGCCGGCATGGGGCCCGGCCGACCGCCGCCGGGCTGAGTGCGATCAAGCACGGCCGCGGCGTCCTACGGCTGATGACCGTGCTCCAGCAGGATGTGCGGGCCGCTTCGGGCGAACAACTGACCGACCGCCTCCGGATCGCCGCGTTCCGCAGCGCAGCCGCCCAGTTGTTGCCACCGGCCCTCACCAGACTCCGGTCCCGCCACCCGAACCTGGTGTACGACGTATCGATCGTGCGCGACGTCGGCGGCGGTACTGCGAACGAGGTGGTCGCCGGGCGGGCCGATGTCGCGATCGTCAATCTGCCGCACCGGCTCCCCGCCGAGGCCGGCCTGGTCGGCGGCACACTGCTGGAGGAGCCGTACGTACTGATTCACCCGTCCGGCCACCCGGATCCGCGCTCGCTGCCGGTGATCGACTGGACGGAGAACTGCTCGGCCGCCACCAAGGAGTGGTTCGCCACCCAGGAATGGTTGCCGACGGCCACGATCAACGTCGCCGACGACACCGTGCTGTTGTCGATGGTGGCGCACGGGCTGGGGATGGCGGTGGTGCCGCGCTCGACGGCGGCGGATCGCCCGGCGAACGTCGTACTGGCCGAGCTCGGTACCGACGCGCCCCGGCGTACGGTCGGCTATGTCGCGGCACCCGAGCTGGCGCGCAGTACGGCGGTCCGGGAACTGGTGCGCGAACTACGGTCATTATCGTGAGGCCATGAGTTTCACCGGGTTCCCGACCGCCGCGCTCGACTTCTACGACGACCTGGAGATGGACAACACCAAGACGTTCTGGAACGAGCACAAGCACGTCTACGAGGAGTCGGTGAAGGCGCCGATGGCCGCGCTGCTCGCCGAACTCGAGGCGGAGTTCGGGGCGGCCAAACTCTTCCGGCCCTATCGCGACGTCCGGTTCGCCAAGGACAAGACGCCGTACAAGACCCACCAGGGCGCCTTCATCGATCTCGGCCCGTCGACCGGCTGGTACGTGCAGCTGTCGGCGCCCGGCGTCCGGGTCGGGGCCGGCTTCTACGAGGCCTCGGCCGACCGGCTGGCGCGCATCCGGGCCGCGATCGACGACGACCGGCGCGGCAAGGAACTCGAGAAGCTGCTCGGCAAGCTGCAGAAGGCCGGCTGGACGCTCGGTGGGGAGAAACTCAAGACGAGCCCGCGCGGCTGGGACGCCGACCACCCGAGGATCGAACTCCTCCGGCACAAGTCGATGACGCTCGGCAAGTCGTACGGATTCGAGCCGATCATCCACACCCCCGACCTGGCTGACCAGATCCGCCACGACTGGCGAGCCACCCGCCCCTTCCTCGACTGGCTCACCACCAACGGCTGACCGGTCCTCGCTGGGCGAGCACGGACGTCAGTCGTCGAAGTCCTTGAGGATCCGGTACAGGTGGTCGCGGGTTTTGTTCGGTGGGGGAGCGGCGACACAGAGGGCTTCCATGGTCGCCGTGTACTGGTCGAGGTCCTCGAGCTTGTCCAGGTAGAGCGCGCTGGTGAGGTGCTCGATGTAGACGATGTCGGGCAGGTCCTGCTCCGGGAAACGGAGAATGCTGTACGCACCGCCGGTGGCCGCGTGGCCGCCGGACTCGAACGGCATCACCTGGAGCGTCACGTTCGGCATGTGGGTTGCTTCGAGCAGCGCCTCGAGCTGGATCCGCATCGCCTTCACGCCGCCGATGGGACGGCGCAGGACGGATTCGTCGACGACGGCCCAGAGCCGGACCGGGGTCGGCGTACGGTGCAGCACCTCCTGGCGACTGACCCGCAGCGCTACCCGGCGCTCGACCTCTTCGGCGGGGATCAGCCCGCGACCGAGCTGGACGACCGCCCGCACGTACTCCGGGGTCTGCAGCAGGCCGGGGACGAACTGCAGCTCGTAGGTACGAATCAGTTGAGCGGCCGCTTCGAGGCCGAGGTAGGAGTGGAACCAGCTCGGCAGTACGTCGCCGAAGCGGTGCCACCAGCCCGGGTTGTTCGCGTCCCGGGCGAGGGCCATCAGCCGCTCGCGCTCCTCGCCGTCGTCCAGGCCGTACAGCGTGAGCAGGTCGCCGACGTCGCGTTCCTTGAACCCGACCCGGCCCAGCTCCATCCGGCTGACCTTGGACTCCGATGAGCGGATCTCCCAGCCGGCGTCCGACCGGCTGATACCGGCCGCCTCCCGCATCCGGCGGAGATGCGCTCCGAGAATGATTCGCAGCGCTGTCGGTCCGCTCTGCGCGCCCGACTCAGTCACGCTCACCTCCGACGACACCCCAGCTGCCCCGTAGCGGACGGTCTGCCCACCCCGACCAAATCATCGCACGTCCTCGCACCGAACTGTCGAAGTTCTTACACAAGAGTCGCCTCGAGTGGCCGCCGTCTGGCCTCCGGTCACAGAGTGTCATCGTAGCCGGTTGCGGCATCGATGCCAGTTTCCGGCCATGTTCTGACAAACTTCGGCCGTTTCGGGCCCGATTTCCGGCCCGTCGAGGGGTCCGGAAGGCCGATCCACGCCTGAAAACGGCCTCAAAACGGTCACAACTCAAAAACGTGCGGATGCACGTGCATTGGGCGCTTGCATTCGTACTGTGCGACCGCCATGATTACTTCATGCACAGAAGGTGAGCTGAATCTCGCAACCAGTGACATCGCGTGATTCGGCAGGCCGGTCCATTGATCGTCGGCGGGGACGCCGGCACGACTGGTTGGGGAACCCGAGTCGATGAGCAACCACGACATCGAGGCAGCCGGCAACGGCGCGGACACCAGCGGTGGCCGGGCGCCCGAGGAGCTGACCGAACGGGAGATCCAGGAACTCGTCGCACGCTGCCCCGAGCAGCAGCGATGGGCCTTCGAAGGCTGGCTTCGCGGCGTCCGTCAACTCGACGGGGATCCGATCGTGAGCCTGGGATGAACAGCGACCGAGCAGGAGGCTGGAAGATGGTGCGGATCTGGTTGGGTGATCACCTGATCGCCGAGTACGTCGCGGAGCCCGACCGTGCGTCGCGGTACCAGCGAGTCATGACGCCCAAGTTCACCGGACTGCGAATCACTGTGGACGGAGCGGCGACCGCGGGAGCCTCGGAGCTTCCGAGCGAGCAGCTCTGGCCGCTCACCGTGCAGTGAAGCAGTAACCACCTCTCCTCGACGACGGCCACCTCGGTGGCCGCGCCGCGGCAAGCCACCGCCGCGGTACAAGAAGGCCGATCTTCACTGAAGATCGGCCTTCTTGTCGTGCTGCCGGTGGCTGCTCTGTTGTCTGCACCTGCTCGGCTCTGTTGTCTGCACCCGGGCTCGACTCTGCTGTCTAACGCCCGGGGCTCGACTCTGCTGTCTGCACCGGGGCTCGACTCTGCTGTCTACGCCCGGGCTCTGCTGTCTACGCCGACTCGGTCGGCGCCAGTGCCGGCCGGAACGTCAGAGGCCCCCTCACCACTCGCCTGGTGAAGGGGCCTCTTGCTTGTGCTGGTCTAGGTCAGACGAGATCGTCGAACTCCCCGTCGTGGACTCCGCCGAGGAATGCCTCGATCTCAGCCTTGGTGAACACCAGCGCCGGTCCGGACGTGAAACGCGAGTTCCGCATCGCCACGCCACCATCCGCCAGCTTCGCCACCTCTACGCAGTTGCCGTTGGGGCCGCTGCGCTGACTCTTCCGCCAGGTCAGCTCGCTCGTCGCGTCCCCGGGCATGCCGTTGTAGATAGCAGTCATCAGCTGCACCTTCCGTACGTCTTTGGCATATGCACGTGCATTTGGGCTTGCATTTGCATCGTACACGTTCCAGGCCTCTGTGTCCGGTCGATTACCCAGCGTTTAACTCGCGTGCCGACTCCCCGGCGCGGCGGTCGCTCACGGTGAGTAGAAATTGCCTCCACGCCGCACAAAAGCCTGCTCCCCGCCGTACGAACTGCCCGGCGCAGAGGGGATGGATCGAGCGGCAGTAGGACGGCCCCGAGGCCGAGTCGCGGCTGAATGGCGGTCGGGCACGGCGTCACTCAGCTGAAGGATGTGAGCGACCCGCGTGAAGTGAAAAGCGACCTCTTTGGTTGAGGGATCAGGTAGATCGGGGCGGGACCTGGAATCCTTGCCAGAAACACTCGCGGGAGGGGTGATCCACCCTTCCACTGGTCTGCAGATGCACTAGGCTGACCGAGACGAATCCCCCCACACGAAGGCTCCGCCGATGGCGACTCCCGACGGCCCGGACGCGACTCCCGGCTTCGACACCTCCCAGCCGACCATCGCGCGCGTGTACGACGCGCTGCTCGGTGGCAAGGACAACTTCGCCGCCGACCGCGAGGGCGCGGCGACCTATCTGAAGTACGTTCCGGACGCCGGTCGCTGCGCGATCGAGAACCGGGCTGCCCTGGTCAAGGGCGTTCAGTACCTCGCGCGCACGGCGGGTATCGACCAGTTCCTCGACATCGGCAGCGGCCTGCCGACGCAGAAGAACACCCACCAGGCGGCGCAGGAGGTCAACCCGCGGGCGAAGGTCGTGTACGTCGACGTCGACCCGATCGTGCTCGCGCACGGCCGCGCGCTGCTGGCCACCGACGACAGCACCATCGTCGTGACCGCGGACCTGCGCGACCCGCAGGGCATTCTGGACAACAAGGAGATCACCGACCACCTGGACTTCACCCGTCCGGTCGCGTTGATGATCGTCGGCATTCACATGCACTTCCACGACGACGAGAAGCCGGACGAGTGGGTCCGCACGCTGATGAACGCGCTGCCCTCCGGTAGCTACTTGTTCATCACGGACTTCGTCGACACCGGTGAGCCGTTGCAGAAGGCGATGGAGCAGGCCGGCCTGGAGAGCCTGGGCAACGGCTGGATCCGGACGCCGGAGCGGATCGAGCAGCACTTCCTTGGCCTCCCGCTGGTGCCGCCCGGACTGGACTTCCTGGCCCGCTGGTTCCCGGAGGACCCCGACGCCGAGGTACCGGCAGCCGAGGACCTTCAGCCGTACCAGCGCATCCTGATGGCAGGAATCGCCAAGAAGAACTGACCCACACAGCACCCTGAAGGCGCGCGACCAGCAGCTGGTCGCGCGCCTTCAGCATGTCCGCGACGCATACCCCTTCGATCGTGGTGTGCCGATTGTGACGCTGGGTGTCGGGTACCGGCAGAATGGGGCCGACAGCTTCTATTGATGGGGACCCTGTGCACTACCGGATGATCAGGACGGTGCCCGCCGACGCGGTCGCCATCGTGCGGGCGTATCCGCCGATGGTGATCTGCTTCGCCGCGGCCCTCGCCGGTACTGCGGTGGTCTTCGACGTGTTCTACCTGGTCGCCAGTCCCGGTCTGACGCTCGCGATGGTGTACACGATTCCCGTGCTGGCAGGCCTGATCGCCGGCCTGGTCGCGGCGTCGGACGAGGTCGGGCTGGAGCGGAAGGTGCTCGGCTGGACCACGGCCGCGACGATCTCCGTGGCGATCACCAATGTCGTGGTGGTCGCGATGATCGCCGCGATGCGCCGGACGGGTCCGTCGAACTGGGCCGCCGGTTTCCGCTCGATCCTGCTGGCCGGCTGCAGCGTGCTGTCCGTTGCCGTCACCATCGTTGTCGTCGGCAACCTGATCCCGCAACTGGGGATCGAGCTCAGAACCAAGCTGCCGAAGAAGAAGGTCAAGGTCTACGTGCCCCCGGCGCCGATCGCGGCACCGAAGCCGCGGGCGAGCAAAGAGGCCGCTGCCCGGGCGAAGCCGGCGCGCGTCGAGGTCGAGCCCGAGCCGGTCGAAGAGCCGTACGCCGAGCCGACATATGTTCCCCCGGCGCCGAAGGTCGTCGACCTGGACGAACCACGCGAAGTCGTACTGCGCTCCGAAGGCACCGGCCACGCCGATCGACTCGTCCCCCGCCCACGCCGTACGCCGTCCGTCCCTCCCTCCCGCCGCTCCCACCGCCCAGGCCGCCGCCCCGAGCGCTGACCCAGCCCAGGGCGGTCAGAGAGGGACGAGGTGCCAGGGGCCGGTCCCGGGGGCGTGTTGCCAGCCCTGGATCAGCGTGGCATTGGTGCTGACGGCAACGAACACCAGCTTGCCCGCTGAGTCGAGATAGACGGCGGGGTCGGCGGCGAGGTTGGGGAGCTGGTCGGTGGTGGCGTCGCGGATGATTGTCGAGTGCCAGGGGTCTGAGCCAGGCGTCTGCTGCCAGCCGTGGAGCAGGCGACCGTCTGTCGTGCGGATGAAGTAGGTGAGCTTGGCGCCGTTGTCGAGGGAGATGACCGGTTCGCCGGCGAGCTGGACGGTTTCGACGCCGTCGGTGTCGGTGGTCGGCTGGATCGTGGTCGACTGCCAGGTATCCGCGCCGGCTGAGGTCTGCCAGCCGTGGAAGAGCTTCCCGTCGACGGTGCGGGCGAAGTAGACGAGCTTGCCGGAGACGTCCACCGCGACCGACGGGTCACCGGCCAGCGGCGAGGTCGCGATGGTGGCGGTCTTCCAGGGACCGGTACCCGGTGCCGCCTGCCGCCCGTAGAGAAGGTTGCCGTCGGCCTTGCGGGTGAGGAACGCGATCCGTCCAAGGTTGTCCTGGGCAACGACCGGCCGCGACGTGATGCTGAGCTGCTGGTTGGTCACCGAGTCGCGGATGATCGTGGCATGCCACAGCGAGCTGCCCGGTGCGTCCTGCCAGCCGTGGAAGAGCCGGCCGTCCGTGGTGCGGGCGAAGTACGTGAGTTTGCCCCGGGCATCGATCGAGGCGGCAGGATCGCCGGTCAGGTGGACGGTCTCGACGCCGTCGAGGTCGGTGGTCGGCTCGATCGTGCCCGAGACCCATTGCGCCGCGCCGGGAGTGGTCTCGTAGCCGGCCCGGAGTTTCCCGTCGGGGGTGATGGCGAAATAGTACGCCCGGCCGATCGAGTCGAGCGTGGTGGCGATCCGGCTGTCGACGGCGACGCTGCCCGGCGGTTCGATCACGGTCGACTGCCAGGTCTGCGCCGCCGGGGCGGTCTGTGCGGCGAGCTGGACGGATCCGTCCGCGGTGGCGGCGAACGAGATCAGCCGTCCGGCCACATCCTGCCCCATCCACGAGCCGGGGCTCGCCGTCGCACCGGCGACCTTGTTGTAGCGGTACGGCGTGAACGTCTTCAGATACGAGTTGGTCCAGGTCCGTTCCTCGGCGACGTGCCCGTAGTCGTACTCCTCACGCACGGTCGGCCGCGTCCGTGCGACGTCGGCCCAGCGGACGAACAGCGCGATG
This sequence comes from Kribbella monticola, assembly GCF_003261635.1. GTDB lineage: Bacteria > Actinomycetota > Actinomycetes > Propionibacteriales > Kribbellaceae > Kribbella > Kribbella monticola. The sequence continues at coordinate 103,377 of NZ_QFXK01000092.1, forward strand.
TGGTTGACGCCGCCCGACGTACGGTGCAGAGCGTCGCCCGGCTGCAGGTCGTCGTACGTGATGGCGTGCATGACGCTCGGCAGGGAAGCCGTGGTGAGCGAACTGCCGAGGTGCCACGCCATCGAGAGGAAGCCGGAGCAGTCCCGGCGATAGCTGCCGTACTCGTTCACGTGCGGGCTGGCGTTGTCCTGGCTGTAGGGCACCTGGTCGCGGATCCAGGAGGCGGATCGCAGCAGCATCTCCTGGCGCGAGATCGCCCCGTTCGCGACGCTGGCCGGCTGCATCGTGGTCTGGCTGGTTTCCGTGACCGCTGTTGCCGGCACGGCCGCGACGCCACCCAGCAGGGTGAGGGCGGCGGAAGTCAGTACTACGAGCTTGCGGAGCCTCACCGGGATGTCTCCTGTCGTCCGTGACCTGGGCACTCTGATCCTGACCTGCGCCCGGCAACCGCCCAACCTGTTCGATCAGCATGCAAACTGGATCCAGGGAGGTGCCGGTGAAGCTGGTCTGGGATTTGGTCGTGGTGGGCGCGGGACCGGCCGGTGCGGCAACGGCTCTCGGCGCGCTGACGGAGAACCCGTCGCTATCGGTTCTCCTTCTCGACCGGGACGACTTCCCACGCGACAAAGCCTGCGGCGACGGCATCGCGCCCCACGTGCTCGACCTGCTCGCGTCAGTCGGCGTAACCGGCCTGCTGACCGACCGTACGCCGGTACGCCGCCTCGCCTTGCGCCGTGGGGATCTCGAGGTCGCCCGGGACATGGCCCGACCTGCCTGGGTCGTACCGCGCAAGGTGTTCGACCAGCGCCTCGTGGAAGCGGCGCGAGCGGCCGGGGCTCACCTTCTACGCCACCGGGTCAGAACGATCGACGTACGCCGTGACGCCGTCCAGGTGGACCACCTCGCGGCTGCCGTCGTGGTCGGCGCGGACGGCGCGAATTCCGTCGTACGCCGGTCCGTCGGCGGCCCGAAGAGCCAGGCCGGACCCGTGGCGTTGGCGATTCGGGGCTATGCGCCGACGCCGCCCCAGCGGGCTGCCCGGCAGGAGATCGTGTTCGGCCTCGGCCGCCAACCGTCGTATGCGTGGTCCTTCGATCGCGGTGACGGCCTCTCCAATGTCGGCTACGGCGAACAACTGCTCCCGAGTCGCCCGCATCCGACGCGACGCGACCTGCTCGACCGGCTGGAGGAACTGCTCCCCGGAGCGGGCGAAGGCGGGACCGATTGGCGAGGGCACCATCTCCCGCTGTCGTCTTGGTCGTGGCGGCCTCGCGGCGGGCGCGTCCTGCTCGCGGGAGACGCGGCCGGGCTGATCAATCCGATGACCGGTGAGGGCATCTACTACGCCGTCGCCACCGGCCTGCTCGCCGGCCTGGCTGCAGGGGGTGCACTGCGATCGGGCGACGCGGGTACGGCGTACCGGCGTACGGCTGGACGTTTGCTCGGACGGCACTTGCGGCACACCGCGTTGACCGCGCAGCTGTGCAGGTCAGGACACGTGCTGGACCGCGGCATCCGTGCTTCGGCCGCCAGTCAAGAGGTCTTCGACGATCTCGTGGAGATCGGCCTGGCCAACGGCCACATCACACCGCGGCTGGTGCGCGCACTGCTCTAGCCAGCGCCTTCCGTTGAGCCGCGGTCAAGCGGGCCGGTTTGGCGGTGATCCCGTAGGTGTCGTCGGTGCGATGCTCGATGACGACCGGGTCGGTGAAGTAGGCATAGGTCTCGGCGGTTGCGAGGGCTTCCTCGACGCGGGGGAGGGGCCAGGACAGGGCGGTGCTCAGCTGGGACGCGGTGAGCGGTGCGCCGGCGTGGACCAGAGCGGCGAGAATCGTCATGACGTCTTCTGCGGCAAGGGCAGTGGGGCCGCCGTTCATGTCGGTGCTGAGTTGTGCGAAGAAGTGGCCCATCTTGTCCAGCCTCGAGCCGGCCGGGGTCTCCGGGCCGAAGAGCTTGGCGCCGTACTGCGCGGCTTCGGCCCAGCTCGCGTTCGTCCGGGCGCTCGTCATCCACGCCCGGAGCCAGACGTCGTCCTCGATCACGTAGTACTCATGGCGTCTGCCCGGCTCGCGGCGTCGCTCGACCATCTCGACCTTCTCCAGGTACGCGATCGCCTTCGAGACCGAGGCGGGGCTGACGCGGAGCTGGCGGACCAGGTCGGCGGCGGTCAGGCTGCGCGAATCCGTGGTGTACAGGCGGGCCAGGACGCGCGCGACCATCCGGGGGAGACCGGCCTCGACCATCAGGCCGGCGAACTGCTCGGCGTACTCGCGGACCGCGCCCGGATCGCGCCCGTAGCCGTCGGTCTCGATCGGTTGCTCGCGTGGTGGCGGTTTCGGCCGGCGGGCCCGGCTCTCGGTGGCGTAGTGCGCGTGGTCGGCGCGGTAGCCGGCCGGGCCGCCGTTGCGGGCGACCTCGCGGCTGATCGTGGACGTCGGCCGGTCCAGTTGACGGGCGATCTCGGCATAACCCAGACCGTCGGCGAGGCCGGCCGCGATGGCCTGGCGATCGATGTGGCGCAGCCTGCCGCCTGGCATCCGTCCTCCCGATGCGTTCATTGTCTGGTCATTGCAACGGCACTTGGGGAACCTTTGCATTCACCGTCATTTCCGTTGCAACAATAGCTGATTCCAGTACATGAAGTCCCCTTCAAGGCCGTCATAGTCGTTGCCGGATGATCAAACGCAACGTAGCTTCCTGGGCAGAACCGAGGGAGCTGGGGATGAAGAACGAGATGGTGCTGGCCGTCGACGGGCTGCGAATGCGGTACGGCACGACAGACGTGCTGCAGGATGTGACGTTCCAGGCGAGACAGGGCGAAACGCTGGTGCTGCTCGGCCCGAACGGGGCGGGCAAGACCACGACGATCGAGATTCTCGAGGGTTTTCGGAGCAGATCCGCCGGCGACGTGTCGGTGCTCGGCTGCGACCCGGCGAGCGGTGACGAGCGATGGCGGTCGCGGCTCGGCGTGGTACTGCAGTCGTGGCGGGACCACGGCAACTGGCGAGTGCAGGAACTCCTCGCGCATCTGGGCACGTACTACGCGCCGTACGCGACCGCCGAGATGTCACGACCGTGGGATGCGGCCGAGCTGATCGAGACCGTCGGCCTGACCGGGCAGGCTCGGCAGAAGATCAAGACCTTGTCCGGCGGGCAGCGGCGCCGGCTCGACGTGGCGATCGGGATCGTCGGACGCCCTGAGGTGCTGTTCCTGGACGAACCGACCGTGGGTTTCGATCCGGTCGCGCGGTACGAGTTTCATCAACTCCTGCAGGGACTTGGCGAGCGGACGACGGTGCTGCTCACCACGCACGATCTGGACGAGGCGGGCAAGCTGGCCGATCGCATCCTGGTCCTGGCCGGCGGACGCATCATCGCGGCCGGTACGCCGGCCGAGCTGACCCGGCAGATCGCGGGCTCCGACGAGTCGCGCCCGGCGTCGCTCGAGGACGCCTATCGCCAGCTCGTTCGTGGGGCCGCGTTGTGAGCGCGCGGAAGGCGGCGGTTCGCAGCGGGCTGGGTCAAGGGTGGATCGAGCTGCGGCAGTCGTTCACCAATCCCGCCGAGTTGACCAGCCATTTCCTCTGGCCCGTGCTGCTGTTGATCGCGTTGTTCTTCTTGCGGGACAGGACTTTCGACGGGTTCCGGCTCGGCGTACTGGTGCTGCCGAGCATGGTCGGGATGAACGCCGCGATGGGTATGGTCAGCATGAGTCAGCTGCTCACGGCCGACCGCGAGGACGGGACTCTGCTGCGGGCAAAGGCCACACCGAACGGGATGCTCGGTTACCTCGTCGGCAAGGTCGTCTCGGTAGCGGCCGGCCTGGTGGTGGATCTGGCGATCCTGCTGATCCCCGGACTGCTGCTGGTCGACGGGCTGACAGTCGGCGGTTCGTGGGTCACCTTGTTCTGGGTGCTTCTGCTCGGGCTGGTCGCGACGCTGCCACTCGGTGCTGTGCTGGGCTCGGTGTTCACGACCACGCGGGCGCAAGGTTTGATCCAGTTGCCGGTGCTCGGGCTGATCGCGATCTCGGGGATCTTCTATCCGATCACCGCCTTGCCGGGCTGGGTGCAGGCAATCGGGCAGGTGTTCCCCATCTATTGGCTGGGTCTCGGGATGCGGTCGGCGTTCCTGCCGGATTCCTTTGCGAGCGTGGAGATCGGCGATTCCTGGCGTCACCTGGAGACGGTCGGTGTCCTGGGCGCCTGGGCAGTCTTCGGGTTGCTGGTGGCCCCCGTAGTACTGCGGCGGATGGCGCGGCGGGAGTCCGGATCAGCGGTGGCGGGCCGGCGTGAGCGGGCACTGCGGCGAATTGGGTGACGAGCGATTCCTTTTGGGCGGCCGTCCGGTCTGTCTGTTGACAGGTTCGCGACGAAGGGATCGTTCGATGAAGTTCAGTGTGTTTCTGCCGACCGGGTTCGGTGGAGATCTGGCCGGGTTCACCGATCCGGCGGCAGCGGCCGACCTGGTGCTCGAGCTGGCAGTGACGGCGGAGGAGAGTGGGTACCACGGTGTCTGGCTGCCGGATCATTTCCAGACGATCCCGCCGTCGGCGTCGTACGTGTTCGAGTCGTGGTCGTTGCTCGCGGCACTGACCGGGCGGACCAGCCGGATCAGGATGGGCCAGCTGGTCAGCGGGAACGGGTACCGCAATCCGGCCTTGCAGGCGAAGATCGCCTCGACGGTCGACGTGCTGTCCAAGGGCCGGCTGACGTTCGGGATCGGGGCGGGCTGGTACGAACGGGACTACCAGGCGTTCGGCTACCCGTTCCTGCCCGCACCCGAGCGCCTGCGGCAACTCCGCGAGGCCGTCGAGATCATCCGGTCGCTCTGGACGAACGACGTGACGACGTACGACGGCGAGTACTACCAGCTCGTCGACGCGGTGAATCAGCCGCGCGGGATCCAGCAGCCGATCCCGTTGATGATCGCAGGCGGTGGCGAGAAGGTGACCCTGAAGATCGCCGCGCAGTACGCCGACCTCTGCAACGTGATGGTGTCCCCGGCGGAGGCGGAGCGGAAGTTCGCGATCCTGCGGGACCACGCGACCGCGGCCGGCCGCGACTTCGGTGAGATCACCCGGACCGTGACGACGACCTGCCTGATCGCTGACACGGACGAAGAGGCCGCCGCGCAACTGCATCCGTCGATGGGCGCCTTCTACCCGGGCGACTTCGCCTCCTACCTGCTCTACGGCTCGCTCGACACGGTCCGCCGGCGCATCGAGGCCTACCGGGCGGCCGGCGTACAGGAGTTGATCGTCGGCTTCCACAACTCCACCGATCCCGAGGCTGTCCGGCTGTTCGCCAAGGAGTTCGTCAGCTGATAGGACCCAGCGCGGGCGGCAGGCCGAAGAGCGCGAAGGCGTTCGAGTCGATGAAGGAGGTGACGGCAGCGATCTTGCCGGCCCGCACGGTGAGCACCTCGATGGACCATGGCAGATGGTCGCTGTGTGCCGAGGCGCCGAGATAGGAGGCGATGGCGGGTTGCCCGTTCGCCGTGATCGGGAGGTGCTGCCAGCTCGGGCACCTGGTCAACGGGATCGCGACGGCGAAGTCGGTGACGGCGGCGATTCCGGCGTACCAGTGCCGCAGTGGTGGCATCGACCAGGTGACGTCCTCGGTCAGCAGGGCGATGAGCGAGTCGGCATCGCCTTGCTCGAGGGCGGTCGAGTACTGCCTGACGATGTCCCGCACCCGGGCGTCGCCGAGCTCGCGCAGGCTCTGCTGCCGGCTGTGGTCGGGCACCTTGTCGCTCACGATCCGCCGGGCGCGTTGCAGCGCGCTGTTCACCGAGGCGACCGAGGTGTCCATCATCTCGGCGATCTCGGCGGCGCTGAAGTCCAGTACTTCGAACAGCAGCAGGGCCGCCCGCTGGTTCCCCGGGAGATGCTGCAGCGCCGCCACGAAGGCGAGCTGGACCGACTCGCGTTGCTCATAGCTGTCGCCCGGCTGATCGGGGTACGGTCCGAGCCAGCTGATCTCGGTGAGTGGCGGATTGTCCAGTACGGCGCGGTCGCTGGCCGGCCCGAGATCCATCGGCAGCGCCCGCCGGCCGCGTTGCTCGGCCACGTCCAGGCAGGTGCGGGTGGCCACCGTGTAGAGCCACGAACGCACCGAGCTGCGCCCCTCGAACTTGGCCAGCCCGCGCCAGGCCCGCAGCAAGGCGTCCTGGAGCGCATCGTCGGCGTCGTACGAGGAGCCGAGCATCCGGTAGCAGTGCGCGTGCAACTCCCGTCGCAACGGACCGACCAGCCGGTCGAACGCCTCGTCGTCGCCGGCCCGCGCCAGCTCCAGATCAGCCGTCACCCCAGACCTCCGCTACTGGCGGACGTGATCGACCCAATCGGGCGGCACGGTCCCACCGGGCACCGGCTGGCTGACAGGGTGACTGTCCGGTGCCGCGAGCTCCGGACCGTCGACGAACTGCTCGGTCGTGTAGTTCCAGAACCAGTCTTCACCCGGCTCGAAGGACCGAATGATCGGGTGCCCCGCCTCGGCAGCATGCTTGCTCGCGTGCTGCTCCGGGGAACTGTCACAGCAACCGACGTGCCCGCACTCGGCACATCGCCGCAGGTGGAACCACCAGCCGCCCCCGTCCAGGCACTCCACACACCCGTTCCCGGACGGACCAACCTCCGGCCGGATCCCGGCGATCTCGGTCATCCACACTCCTCTCACCACACCCCGGAGCCCGCCGTAGAGCGGCTCCCTTGCATTCCACCACCCTGACACAAGCATCCGGTCCCGCGGCACCCGCGCACCACCTGGACGCCTAACGCAGGTTGTAGGTGCGCCAGCTGCCGAAGCTCGTGATGTCCCGGCCCGGATCAGCCGCGTCGGCGGTGCAGACGAAGCCGAGCACCTGTCGGCCGTCGACGAGTTCCACCGGACCGATCGCCAGCGGAGCAAGGATCGTCGCGAGGAAGCCGGCCAGTTCGGCGCTGGGCAGCGCCCAGACCTCGACTTCGATACCCGGTCCATCACTCGGCGTGAGAGTGCGGGTGACGCCGGGGCGAGGTACTGGGCCGTCCACCAAGAACATCCTGTAGTCGCGCGCCATGCGGCTCTCGAAGGCCAACCGGGCGCCTCGCAGTACGAGGTCGTCGTTGAGCGGCTGACCGGACAGGTGAGCACCCGCCACCGCGAGGAGGATCTCGTCGGTGGACGGGGCGCGCGGCGGTACCGGCTCGCCGCACCACGCAGCAGCCAGGTCGATGATCAGCTCGTCGTGCCCGGCCGGCGCCAGCAGCTGTACGCCGAACGGCAGGCCGTCGTCGCGAGCGGGACCGGGGAAGGCGACGGCGCACAGGTCGAGCAGGTTGACCATGTTCGTGAACCTGCCCATCCGGCTGTTCACCCCGACCGGATCGGCCGCCACCTCCGCCAGCGTCGGATGCGACTCGGTCACCGGCAGCAGCAACGCGTCGATCCGGGTCCACAACGGCTCCGCCTGCCGGGTCAGCGAGGCCAGCCGGTCGAATCCGGCGAACGTCTCCGCCGCGGTCAGCCCGGCGCCGCGTCGTACGATCGATCGGACCGTCGGGTCCACCGCGGGGTCGTCGTCGAGCTTGTCGCCGAAGGCGAGCCAGCGTTCGGCCAGCCACGGCCCGGAGTACAGCAGGTCGGCGGTTTCGAGCAGCACGCTGACGTCGACCGGTACGACGATGCCGAGCTTGGCCGCCTGGTCGACCGCCTCCGCCCAGGCGCGCTCGTGCAACGGGTCCATCCCGAGTGGACGATCCGGTACGCCGATCAGCGGAGCTCCGGTCGACGCGGCCGGCCGGGGCAACTGGCGCGAGTACGGATCGGCCGGGTCGTAGACGGCCATCACCTCGAAGGCCCGGCGAGCGGTGGAGACCGTGCGGGCGAAGACCGTCACGCAGTCGAGCGACCGGCAAGCCGGAATCACCCCGGACGTGGAGACCAGCCCTTTGCTCGGTTTGATCCCGACGATCCCGTTGAAGGCGGCCGGCACCCGCCCGCTGCCCGCGGTGTCCGTCCCGAGCGCGAAATCGACCTCGCCCGACGCCACCGCGACAGCACTGCCCGCACTCGACCCGCCGGAGATGTGCTGCTCGGAGAAGACCGAGTGACAGGCCCCGTACGGCGAACGCGTGCCGACCAGCCCGGTCGCGTACTGGTCGAGGTTGGTCTTACCCAGCGCTGTCGCGCCGGCCTCGATCAGCCGCTCGACCACGAAGGCGTTGGCAACGGCAGGCGTCGTACTGCGCGGGTCGGCGGCCGTGGTCGGCACGCCGGCCAGGTCGATGTTGTCCTTGATCGCCATCGTCAACCCGTGCAAGGGACCGGGCTTCGGCTCGGCGGGCGGAACGCGCGTGATCCAGACCGTCATGCTCCCCACCTCGCCCGCTCGGCGTCGAAGGCGGCGCGCCTCTTGGCGCGAAGGGTGACGATGTCCATCGGTGCCTCCTGCTCGATGCGGCGGACGTCGGCGATCGAGAACGTCGCGGGTCTCACGTCCAGGTCTGCGCCGGCCTTGATCTGTTCCCGTCGGTCGGCAAGTTCGTGCGGACTGACGGGGGTGAAGCGGATCCGGTCGAACTGCCTGAGCAACCAGGGCTGTTCGTCGTTGTCCGAGATCCGCCAGACCGGCACGGTCCTGCCGACGAGCTGATAGCCGCCAGGCCCTTCCATGCCGTAGATGCACAGGTAGATCCCGCCGATTCCGACGGCATTCTGCGGCGTCCAGGTCCGGGCCGGGTTGTACTTCGTGGTGACGAGCCGGTGGCGTGGGTCGAGCGGTACGGCCACCGGTGCGCCGAGATACACATCGCCCATGCCGACCACCAGATAGGTGGCCGCGGCAACGATGTCGAACACCTCGGCACGATCGTCGAGGTCGTTCACGCGGCGGATGAACTCCACGTTGTCCGGACCCCAGGGCGCGTCCGGGCGGACCGAGGTCTGGTAGCGCTGCATCGCCTCGTGGGCGAGCGGATGGTCGAACGCGATCGGCAGGATCACCTCGCGGGCCGGCAGGATCACCGCCGCCGGGTCCGCGAGTTCGCCGGCCAGCCTCGCCAGTTGTTTCGCAAGTTCGTCCAGACCGAGGCGGGCGGAGTCGATTGCCACCAGCACCGACCGGACTCCCTCGACGATCTCGACGACGCCGTCGGGTCGGTCCCCGCGCAACGCTTCAGCCAACAGGTGAACCCAGACCCGGACGGTCAGGTCGAGTTCGGTAGGTCCCGCTTCCACCAGCAGATGACGGTCGCCGGACCGCCTGATCGTGTACGCCGGTACGGAACCCGCCCCGCCTTCCTGGTGAAGGACTTCCGGTCGCTCCGGGCCACACCCGATGGGCGTCACGGGTGGTGGGTCCTGGCGAAGATCGGCCAACCACGTACGGCGTACTCGCATGGCCTCCGCTGCGTTGTCCGGTGACACCGGGTGGAGCTGGACGGCGTCGCCTGGCCGGAGCTGGCCGAGCATCCAGCGATCGGCCTCGATCACCACCGCCGGTACGACGAACCCTCCGAGCGACGGGCCGTCCTTGCCGACGATGACCGGGGTGTCGCCGGAGAGCATGATGCCGCCGACCGGGTAGGCGGAGTCGTGCAGGTTCGAGGGGTGCAGGCCGGCCTCACCGCCGTCGTCGCGGGCCCAGCCTGGTGTGGGGCCGACCAGGCGGACGCCCGTGCGGTCTGAGCGATGGTCGACCAGCCAGGTCGTGGCGAAGAACTCCTCGACACCTTCGTCGGTGAGGTGGTCGGGCGCGCCGTGAGGCCCAGGAATGACCCGCAGCATCCAGTTGCCGGTCAGTTCGGGGAGCGTGATCGGTGCCGGCGTGAGGAGATTCTCCTTCCTGGCCAGGGGAATCTCGTCACCGTGCTGGAGCGGGCGGCCTTCTTGGCCGCCGAAACCGCCGAGGGTGAAGGTGGAGCGGCTGCCGAGGACGCGGGGAACGTCGAGGCCGCCCTCGATCGCGACGTACCCACGCATGCCGGGGCCGTCGAGCGGGCCGACGTCGAGCGTTGCGCCGGCCGACAGCTTGGCGACCTTGCCTGCCTCGAGCCTTCGTCCGTCGATGGTGGCCTGCGTTGCCGCACCGCCTACGCAGACCAGCCGGTCTTCGTCGGCCGTGATGGTCGGCCCGGTCACGACGCATTCCAGGCCGGCTGCGTTGTCCGGGTTGCCGACGGCCGCGTTGAGGAGGGCGAAGGTGAGTTCGTCGACCGCGCCCGAAGGCGGTACGCCGACATCCCAGAGACCTTGCCGACCGGCCAGGTCCTGGATCGTGGTCTGCATTCCCGGCCGGACGACGGTGAGTCGAGCCATCAGTGCCACCAGCCGAGGAGCTGTACGGGAGTGGGGTTCCAGCCGTTGCAGGGGTTGTTCAGCTGGGGGCAGTTGCTGATCAGGACGAGTAGATCGCGAGACGCCGTGAGTTCGACGTACTTGCCTGGGGCCGAGAGGCCGTCGGCGAAGGACAGGTTGCCGCCCGGATCGACGGGGACGTTCATGAAGAAGTTGAGGTTGTGGCCGAGGTTGCGTTGGCCGATGCCGGCCTGCGCGCCGTACCGGAGGAAGGTCTGGCGACAGGCGTGCTGGTGACGCGTCGCCTCGCCGTACCGGATGACGTTGCTCTCCTGCGAGCAGGCGCCGCCGATCGTGTCGTGCCGGCCGCAGGTGTCGCCCGTGATGACCGCGAGCTCGTCGAGGCGGGTCGAAAGTAGGCGGGATCCGGTGGTGAGGAAGACCGCTCGCTGTTCGCGGACGGTGTCGAACGCGGAGTACCGGTTGTCGAGGTCATGGGCGTCGTAGAGCAAGGTGTCGACAGCCTGGTTGCCGTGCAGGTCGACGATGCGGAGCCGGCCGCCTGCCGGTACGGCGATCAGGGCACCGTCGCCCGCAGCGATGGTGGTGTCCAGGGTCGACTCGAGGATGGTCGTCATACCAGCGTCCTCCTCGACATCTCGAGAGCGCGGGCCGCCTCGTCCCGTTGGGGTCGATGGAGTTCTGTCGCGGGTGTCACCTCGACACGGACGGAGGCGGGGTCGTGGTAGGAGAGCGGGTGTGGGGCAGTCGAGATGACGACGAGGACGTCCTGCTCGGTGCGGAGATCGACGGTGTCGCCTGCTGCCGCGTGGCCGGGGCTGTAGGCCAGCCTCGTGTCGTCGGCGATGGCGACCTTCGAGAAGAAGTTGATGCTGGCGTGCAGGTCGGCCTCACCGAGACCGTGCTTCGCCAGTTCGGTGCAGAGGAGTTGGTCCTGCCGGAAACCGGTGAGGCAGTCGTGCCAGTCGAGAGTGGAGGCGGTCACGGACGCGAGCGCCAGGCCGCGATCCGACATGAGGACCATCGGGGGCCGGATGCACGCCGACATCTGCGCCTTCAACGTGTCCGGGACATTGAGACGGTCGAGACGGTCGGGGCCGAACAACAGCATGGTCGCGTTCGCGTCGGGGCCCAGGGCGGTCAATCTGATCAGGCGCCCGGCACGGACGGGGAACGACCAAGCGGTGCCGCCTGGGAGCTCGTGCTGGTAGCTCACGCGTTCACCTCCGCCACCTGGGGCGCCCGGCCGATGGACGCGTGGTACGGCGTGCGCTGGTACCGATAGGCCAGTACGCCGCCGATCGCGGTGACTGCCAGCGTGATCAGCGGGAGGTAGTGGAGGTACCAGCCGTCGCCGGCCGGGTCGTAAACAGCTGCTCGCGGCCAGCCGAGGTTGATCGCCATCGCGAGTCCGTAGACCACCGCGACGCCGTTGATCAGCAGACCGAATCGGCCCAGGGAGAAGAGTTTCCGACCGTCCTCGTCGACACCGTCCGGCAACGGATCGCCCTTGAGCCGCTGGACGAACAACGGCACGGTGACGAGCAGATAGGCGATGTAGAGCAGCGTGATGCACACGCTCGCGAGGCCGAGGAACAGGCCCGCGTTTCCGACGTTGACCACGAGGCAGAGGGCGGCCCCGATACCCGGTACGACGGTCGCGAGTACCGGCGTACCGGTTCGTGGTGAGACGCGGCGGAGCTGGCTGGAGAACGGGAGGACGTTGTCGCGGGCCATCGAGAAGATCATCCGTGCCGCGGCGGTCTGGATCGCCAGCGTACAAACGCAAACCGCGAAGGCGACGTCGAGCAGGAGGAGTTTGCCGGTGGTGGTTCCGAGGCTGCTGGTGAGCACATACGGCAGCCCGCCGAGCGCGAGTTTGCCGTCGGTGACCGACGGCGCCGCCATCAGTGCGGCGACGATGAGGAACGCGCCACCGATGCCCGAGGCAACGACCGCGCGGAAGATGGTGCGCGGCGTGGTGGCCCGCGGCTTGTGCGTTTCCTCGGCCAGTTCGCCTGCGCTGTCGAAGCCGACGAGAACGTACGCTGCCATCAACGCGGAGATCAGCAGCGGTACGACGTACCCGGTGGTGTGGTCCAGGTTGGTCGTGTGCAGCACCACCGAAGGGCCGCGCTTGGAGTGAGTGACCAGCAGGACGACGAGCAGGACCACGCCGATGAGCTCGCACGTGACACCGACGGAGTTGACGATCGCGGTGACACGAACGCTGACCGCGTTGAGTGTGGTGGTCACCACGAGCAGGAGGCAGCCGAGCAGTACGGCGTTGGCCGCGCCGTCGCGGGACGCCAGCGAGGGATCGGTGCCGATCAGTTGGAAGCCGGTCCAGACGGCTGGAAGCACCACCTGCAAGGCGATCGCGGCCGCCGCGACGGTGATGATCTGTGCGATCACCATCGTCCAGCCTGCGAACCAGCCGACCACCGCGCCACCGAGCCGTCGAGACCACTGGTAGATAGCGCCCGACAGCGGATAGCGGGCGGAGAGTTCGGCGAAGCAGAGGGCCACTGTCAACTGGCCCGCGAGAACGGCCGGCCAGGTCCAGAAGAACGCCGTACCGCCGAACCCGAAGCCCAGCCCGAACAGCTGGAACACCGTGGTCAGGATCGAGACGAACGAGAAGCCGGCCGCGAACGACGCGTAGCGCCCGACCCGCCGATGCAGTTGCTGCTCATAGCCGAAGCCGCCGAGCTCGGCCGCGCTGACACCGTCCGGCGTACCGGCCACCGCGGTGTGATCGAGGGTTGCTGACATTCGGGCCTCCCGCATCGTCGGCCCGGAACCCACACGGCAACCCGGGCCATCAAGGCCTCCCGGGCTTTTGTCCCGCCGTGGAACGGACCCGGCGACAGCACCCGGTCCGTCTCCCCTCTCGGACCAGCCCTCCCGTCACCGGAAGCGGAACCCTAGGGGCGCCCCACCACTCCGGCGGGTCCCCCTCAGTCCACCCCCCACGTGTTACCCCCCACCCCCTCCCCTGTAACACCCCCATGAACACACCCTCACACCCCCAGCCCCATCCCAACCGACACCTGTGAGGTCAGAAGCGGGTCCACTTCCCTTCGGAGGGTTACCCCACTGTCCTAGCAATGGGGTAACCCCTCGAAGGGGAGTGGACCCGTCTCTTCGGGCGTAGTACGGGGTGATGGGTTGCGCTACGGGTGGGGGTGGGTTTACGGTCCCGGTTAACGTTTAAGTGAGCGTTGGTGAGTGATTTGAGCAAGATTAGATCACTAACGGTCAGCGATGGGAGTGAGGTCAGCGATGTCTACGGAGAGTCACGTCAGCAGGCGGCGGTTTCTGCAGTTGACCGGCGGGGCGCTGGGGGCGGCTGCGCTCGGGCCCACCTTGGCGGGGTGTGGGGACGGCGGGACGGCGGACGGTGGGGCGAAGGCCTCGGGTGAGCTGAAGCTGCCGACGTACAAGGCGTTCGAAGGAGTGCAGCCGGATCTGCCCGGGGCCGAGTCGGGGCTGGAGCCGGGCTTCCTGCGGTTCCCGGAGAACGCGATCGCGAGTGTGCAGACCGCGCCGCTGAAGAACGCGGTGACCGCGCTGACCGAGACGTTCGCGACGCCGCCACCGCCGATGGGCAGCAACCAGATGTGGCAGGCGCTGAACCGGGCGCTCGGCGCGGACCTGAAGCTCACCATCGGTACCGACCCGGGCTACCCGGAGAAGTTCGCCACGCTGCTGGCCAGTGACTCGCTGCCGGACCTGATGTGGCTGCCGCCGAACCAGGGCATCCCGAACGTCGGTCCGATGCTCGAAGCCAAGTTCCAGGACCTCACCAAGTACCTGTCCGGCGACGCCGTACTGGAGTACCCGAACCTCGCCGCGCTCAAGCCCGCCTCATGGCGGACCGCGGTGGTGAACGGCAAGATCTGGGGCGCCCCGATCCCGTCCACGCCGTTCGGCCAGGTGATGATGGGCAACCCGAAGACGTGGGCCAAGGTCGGCGGCCTGCAGTGCTCGACGGCCGACGAGTTCTTCGCCAAGTGCAAGGAACTCACCAACGGCACCAACTACGCCCTCGAGCCGGCGATCATCAACATGCTGCACATGTTCGGCGAGTGGTTCGGCGCCCCGAACAGCTGGCGGGTCAACACCGACCGGTCGCTCACCCACCTGTACGAGACGGACAACTACAAGGCTGCCGTCGAGTACGCCGCGAAGCTGTGGGCCGCCAAGGTTTTCTACCCCGACCTCAACCTCGCCGACGCCACCCCGAAGACGGTCAACGGCCAGATCGCCGCCCAGGTCGTCGTCGGGCCGCGAGCGACCGCGGACTTCCGCGCGATCGACCCGACCTTGTTCGTCGAGACGATGATCCCGTTCGGCCACGACGGCAAGGCCAAGCCGGTCTACGACATGGGCTACGGCACCGTCGGTTTCACCCCGTTCAAGAAGACCGACGAGGGCCGGATCCGCGAACTCCTTGCCCTGATCAACTATCTCTCGGCGCCCTTCGGCACCAAGGAGTACCTGCAGAAGAACTTCGGTACGGCGGGTCAGCAGTACAACCTCGACGCCAACAAGAACCCGGTGCTCACCCAGGCCGGCAACCAGCAGGCACCGGGCCTGGTCAGCGCGCTGCAGATCATGACCTCGCCGGAGAGCGTGATCTTCAACCCCGCGTTCCCCGAGGACACCAAGAAAGTCCATGCCACCGAGCAGAAACTGCTCGAGCACGCGATGCGCAACCCGACCGCGGGCACGTACTCCGACACCAGCAGCAAGGTCGGGCCGAAGCTGACCGCGGCGTTCCGCGACACGATCGTCGACATCGTCACCGGACGGCAGAAGATCGGTGCGTACGACGAGGCGCTGAAGCGGTGGAAGAGCGGTGGCGGCGACAAGATGCGCGGCGAGTTCGAGGCCGTGCTGCCGTCGAGCGTCCCGGTCACCCAGTCCTGAGTCCGCCGATGGAGACCAGCACGCCGATGGATGCCAAGAGCACCAGCACGACAACGGAACCCAGCACGCTGACGACCAGCGCGACAGCCGCCCCGCCGCGCGGCACCGAGCCCACGCCACACGGCGCCGGCGCACGCAGTACGAGACGGGTGAAGGCGAAGTTGCCGTTCGGCGTCCGCTGGCGCCGAGACTGGCAGATGGTGCTGATGATGGTGCCCGGCGTGCTGTTCCTCATCGTCTTCTTCTACCTCCCGGTGCTCGGCAACGTCGTCGCGTTCCAGGACTTCCAGCCGTACCTCGGAATCATGCACAGCGAGTGGAACGGCCTGCAGAACTTCGTCAACCTCTACGCCAACCCGGACTTCTGGGACGCGCTGAGAAACACGATGATCCTGGCCGGCGTCCAGTTGCTGCTGTTCTTCCCGGTGCCGCTGGCGATGGCGCTGATCGTGGATTCGCTGGTGAGCAACAGGATCCGGCGCGCGTTCCAGACGATCGCGTACCTGCCGCACTTCCTCTCCTGGGTGCTGGTGATCGCGTTGTTCCAGCAGTCGCTGGGCGGTGCCGGGTTCGTCAACAACCTGCTCCGGCAGGCCGGCCTCGATCCGATCCCGTTCATGACGAACCCGGACACCTTCCCGCTGCTGGTCGTCGGACAGCTGATCTGGAAGGACGCCGGGTGGGCGATGATCATCTTCCTCGCCGCGCTGTCCGCCGTCGACGTCTCCCTGTACGAGGCGGCCGCAGCGGATGGTGCCGGCCGGTGGCGCCGGTTGTGGCACATCACCCTGCCGTCGATGCGAACCGTCATCGTCCTGCTGCTGATCCTGCGCATCGGCGACATCCTCAGCGTCGGCTTCGAGCAGTTCATCCTGCAACGCGACTCGGTCGGCCCGGGCGCAGCCGAAGTCCTCGACACCTTCACGTACTACGCAGGCGTGGTCGGCGGCGACTGGAGCAGCGGAGCAGCGGCCGGGTTGGCCAAGGGGGTCGTCGGTGCTCTGTTGCTGTGGGGCGCGAACTCGATCGCCCATCGCCTCGGTGAACCCGGCATCTTCCAGAAGCGGAGTGGATCATGACGACGCAGGTCTTCCGGGCGGCGGCCCGGCCAATCTGGAAGGAGCGCCCGGCACCGGCGTACCAGTCGATCAAGGCGCTCGTCCTCGGCGGGTTCGCGATCGCGATCATCGTCCCGATCCTGGTCGTGATCTCGACGTCGCTGGCCAGTGACAAGGACATCATCGAGGCCGGCGGCTACGTGCTCTGGCCGAAGCACCCGACGGTGAAGGCGTACGAGACGCTGTTCTCCGGCGGACTGATGGGCCGGGCGATCATGGTCAGCGTCTTCGTCACGCTGGTCGGTACGGCGTTGGCGCTGGTCACCACGATCTCATTGGCCTACGCGACCTCGCGGCCCGTGCTGTTCGGCCGGCCCGTGTTGTTGCTGGTGCTGTTCACGCTGTTGTTTGCCCCGGGCATCATTCCGATGTTCCTGATCGTCAAGCAGTTGGGGCTGATCGACAGCTTGTGGTCGCTGATCCTGCCCGGAGCGCTAGGCGCCTTCAACTTCGTGGTGATGCGCACGTTCTTCATGAACGTGCCGCAGGAGTTGCTGGAGAGCGCCCGGATCGACGGCGCCAGCGACTTCACCATCCTGCGCCGGATCGTGATGCCGCTGTCGAAGGCGGTGATCGCGGTGGTCGGGCTGTTCTACGCGGTCGGGTTCTGGAACGCGTTCTTCAACGCGTTGCTGTATCTCAACGACACGTCGAAGTGGCCGGTCCAGGTGATCCTGCGGACGTACGTGCTGCAGGGCAAGTCGCTGTCGGCCGATCAGCTCGGAGTGACCCCGCCGCCGCAGCCGCAGTCGCTGCAGATGGCGGTCGTGGTGGTCGCTCTGGTGCCGATCGCGATGGTCTACCCGTTCCTGCAGCGGCACTTCACCAAGGGAGTCATCACCGGCGCCGTCAAGGGCTGAGTTTCACCACCTCTGAGAGAATCGATGTCATGTCCACGGGGATGACCGACAAGCCGACACTCCGGACGGTCGCCGCGGCGGCGGGAGTGTCGATCGCGACCGTCTCCTACGTGCTGTCCGGGCACCCGCGCAGCCAGGCGATCTCCGAAACGACCGCGCGCCGGGTCCGGGACACCGCGAACCGGCTCGGGTATCGCCGCAACGACGCGGCCAGGGCGATCCGGACCGGCAAGTCCGACCTCGTCCTGCTGTCGCTCAGCGTGCTGGCCGACCCGTGGGCCCAGGCGGTCGCGGCCGAGATCAGCGCGGCGGTGACCCCGCTGGGCAAGACCGCTCTGATCGTCGCCGACGGTGACTGGCGCACAGTGTTGTCGAACCGGACGCCGGACGTCATCTTCATCGACCACGTGCCGCCCGACCCGGACCTGGTCGCCGATCTGCAGGCGTTCGCGGCCCGCGGCGTACAGATCGTCGCCTTCAGTGAGACTCTCGAGCCGCGCGGCTTCGACGTGATCCGGTCGGGCGCCGAGCCGCGCTGCCATCTGGCCGTCGAGCACCTGCTGGAGCGGCACACCCGGATCGGCGCGCTCACCTCGAAGACCGAGGGATCACCCCGCTTCGACGCCTACCGGAACACGATGGCCGCGGCCGGCCTCCCGCTGGGACCGGTGGCGACCTTCGAGCCGCATCCGGAGGGTGCCTACCGCGCCGCACGGGCGTTGTTGACCGAGACCGACCGGCCGACCGCGCTCTATTGCACGACTGACTTCGCGGCGATCGCCGCGATCCGGGTCGCCCACCGCTTGCACCTCGACGTACCGGGGGATCTCGCCGTCATCGGCGTCGGCAACACCCCGGAGGGCGAGCGCTACGACCCGTCCCTGTCGACCGTCGGTCCGGTCGGTTTCAACGAGGCTCTCAGCCAGATCATGGTCGACCGCCTGACCACCCGCGAGGGCGCGCCCGGCAAGGTCTTCGACTTCCCGTGGCAACTGATCGTCCGCGACTCGACCTCACCAGCCGCGGGCGCGCCAAGCCTGCAGTGACGGGGCTTCGGCTCCGACCGTGGTGGAGTCGCCGTGCCCAGGATGGATGCCGACAGCAACGTCGTACGCCGTGAGCAGGTGCTCGACCGAGGTCATGATCGTGTCGAAGTCCGACAACGGCCAGCCGGTCAAACCCGGACCGCCGGGGAACAACGTGTCCCCGGTGAGCAAGTGACCAGGCATCGCGAGCGTCACCCCGTCCGGCGTGTGCCCGGGGGTGTGCACGACCTGTACTACGAGTCCGCCGACGACCAACTCCTGCCCGTCAGCGAGCTCGCCGTCGATCCGGGCATCCCAGAGGCGTAGTCCGGGATCGAACTCGAGGAGACCGGTGGGCAGCAGCTCGCCCGTCGCCGTACCGGCATCCCAATGGCCTTGTTTTCTTGCCTGTTCGAGCTCATGTGCCCACACCTCGGTCGCCGCCCGATGGGCGAGTACCGGCGCGTCCACAAGCTCCGCGAGCAACGGCAATGCGAGAACGTGATCGAAATGCGCATGCGTCAGCACGATGCCCTGGATCCGGAGATCCTGTACTTCGGTGGCGAGCCGCTCCGGATCGTCGCCCGGATCCACCAGCAACGCGTCCCGGCTGCCCGCCGCGTGGACTACCCAGGTGTTCGTGTCCAGCACGCCGGCGACAGACCGCCGCAGTACGACGCTGTCGGTCATCTTCGCGCCGCACGCCGGAGGATGTCCTCGAAGACCTCCGGCCGATCGCTGTCGACGACCGGAAAGCCGGCCGCCCACGGACCTTCCCAATGCACGGTGATACCGGGGTTGTGCTCGGACGTACCGTCAGCCAGGAAAAGGTGCGGACTGCCCTTCACCTCGTCGCCCTGGCTGATCGCGAAGTCGTCCATCAGCGCACGCCGGTAGCTGCCGTTGTCGAGGTCCTCGGTCAACCGGGCCAGGTCGAGGTCGAGACCGCTCGCGATCCCGAGGATCACGCTGCGATGGCTGATCGACTTGCTCTCCAGCCAGAACCCGACCCGCAGCGCCCGGTCGAGCAGTTCACTCGCGCGCAGGCTCTGCGCCTTGGCGGCAAGAACGGCCTCGGCAGCCAGCAGGACCGTGTGGGGATAGAGATCGTCCGCGTGAGCCCAGACCCGGAAGCCGGCTTCCGGAGCGATCTGGCCGAGCCCGACCGCCTCGGTGTCGGTACCGCGCCGAGGGTGCGGCCCGTCGAACAGTTCGAGTGGGAACACATGATGGTCGAAGCCGACCACGTCCTCCAGGCCCAGCTTCGCCCGCGTCTCCCAGAGCCGATGGACGGCGACATGCGCGAACGGGCAGAGCAAGTCCGACCAGACCTGGACCGTCCGGGCCGCGACGGCCGGCCGCTGGATGCTGTTCATCCGTGCTCCTGATGCTCGGTCCCGGCCGGATTCGTGCGGAAGCGCCGTGGCGACAGCAGCACGGCCGTACGCCGCTCGCTCGCCATCACCCGGTCGTACTCGTCGAGGTCGTCGTGCTGCCCACCCGCGGCAAGGTAGATGTCGCGCAGCAGTTTCCTCAGGCCCTCCGTGTCGAGCCCGTCCAGTGGGTCGTCCGGTCCGGCGAGAGTGACCTCCCCTTCGACGGAGACCCACTCCCATCCGGCCCGGAACACCAACGTGGCTTGCGGATGCCGACGCAGGTACCGCGTTTTCGCAGTGTTGCCCCGGGCAACAAAAGCAACCACCTCGGCACCGGTGACCGGGTGCCGGACGATCCCGCTGTTCACCACACTGACGGCAGGCTCGCCCGACTCCCGCAACGTCACCAGTACTGCGAGCCAGCTGTCCGCGGCCCCGTACTTCCGAACCAGCCCGAGCCCATCGCTCGTCGTCAACGCCATCCCGGCAACCCCTCCCACATCGTCAATCGGACCATGGTCCGGTTGACGATGTTACGGACCGCGGTCCGCTATGGCAAGCCTGCGCTGACGGGTGGCGCCGGCTGCCTCAGCCGATGGCTTTGACGAGGGCCTCGTTGAACGCAGGCAGGTCGTCCGGCTTGCGGCTGGTGATGAGGTTGCCGTCGGTCACGAGTTCCTGGTCGACCCAGGTCGCGCCCGCGTTGCGCAGGTCGGTCTGCAGGCTGGGCCAGGACGTGACGGTCTTGCCCTGCACGACGCCGGCCTCGATCAACGTCCACGGCGCGTGGCAGATCGCCGCCACCGGCTTGCCCGAGTCCACGAACGCCTTCACGAAGCTCACCGCAGCGTCATCGGTACGAAGTGCGTCGGGGTTGGCCACGCCGCCAGGAAGGACCAGCGCCGCGAAGTCGTCGACCGACGCGTCGCCGACGGCCTGGTCGACCGGGCGCTTCTCGGCCGCGGTCAGGTGGTCGAAGGTCTGCACCTCGCCGGTCTTCGGGCTGAGCAGCACCGGCTGGTGACCGGCCTTCGAGACAGCCTCCCAGGGGTCGGTCAGCTCCACCCGCTCGATCCCCTCGGCGGCCACCAGGAACGCGACCTTCTTGCTGTCTGCCATATCCGTTCACCCTCTCGCTGTGTGATGTCGCGCCCCCTGTACCCGGTCGTCAGGATTTGAAGAGGGCGCTGTACGCATTCAGGGCGAGTTGGCCACCGAGGTGGGCGTAGAGGACGTTCGACGTCCGCGGGATGTCGCCCGAGCTGACCAGGTCGATCAGGCCGGCCATCGATTTGCCTTCGTAGACCGGATCGAGAATGACGCCTTCGAGGCTGCCGGTGAGCCGGATCGCGTCGAGCGTCGAGGCGACCGGGATCCCGTAGTACTCGCCGGCCCAGCCTGCCAGCACGGTGATCTCGTCGTCGCGGAGTTCCCGGCCGAGGCCGATCAGTTCCGCCGTACTACGGGCGATCCGCTCGACCTGGGCCCGGGTCTGCTCGATCTTGGCCGACGCGTCGATCCCGATCACCCGGCGCGGGCGGTCCTGGCCGGCGAACCCGGCGATCATCCCGGCGTGGGTCGACCCGGTGACCGAGCAGACCACGATCGTGTCGAAGAAGACGCCGAGTTCGGCCTCCTGTCGCTGGACCTCGTCGGCCCAGTTGGCGAACCCGAGGCCACCCAGGCGATGGTCGGAGGCGCCGGCCGGAATCGGGTACGGAACACCGCCCGCCGACCTGATGTCCTCCAGCGCGTTCTCCCAGCTCTCCTTGAAGCCGATGCCGAAGCCGGCGTCGACCAGCTCCACCTGGGCACCCATGATCCGCGACAGCAGGATGTTCCCGACGCGATCGTTGACGGAGTCGGGCCAGTCCACCCAGCTCTCCTGGACCAGGCGTGCCTTGAGCCCGAGTGAGGCGGCCACGGCGGCGACCTGGCGGGTGTGGTTCGACTGCACTCCGCCGATCGTGACCAGATGGGTGGCGCCTTGAGCGAGGGCCTCCGGTACGAGGTACTCGAGCTTGCGGGTCTTGTTACCGCCGAACGCGAGGCCGGAGTTGCAGTCCTCGCGCTTCGCCCAGATCGCCGCGCCGCCGAGGTGAGCGGAGAGTCGCTTGAGCGGGTGGACCGGGCTCGGACCGAACGTCAGCGGGTACCGCGGGAAGTCGCTCAGGCTCATTGGTCGCGCTCCGATTCCATCGTCAGCAAGGGTTCCAAGGTCTGCCAGTTCTCCCGGGCCGCGAGTCCGGCGGCGGTCGCGTCGCCGGCCGCTGCCAGGGTGATGATCCGCTCGTGCATCGCTACCGACGACCGGCCGGACAGGGACGAGAACTGGACGCGCTCGATCCGGCGCAGCATGGGCGTGACCTGCTCCAGTACTGCGCGCAGCATCGGGTTCGCGCTGGCGACGACGGCGACATCGTGGAAGTCGTCGTCGGCTTGGAGTGCGGCGTCGACATCGTTGGCCCGCAACGCCTTGGCGAACCGGTCGTTCGCCTCGCGCATCGCCGTGAGCTCGTGTTCCGACATGAGCGGAACGGCTTCCCGTACGGCGAGTTCGTGCATCGCCGCCGCGACGAGCTGGGCCGATCGTGTCTGGCGGAGATCGAGCGGACTCACGATGGTGAACCTGCCGGGCTTGGTCTGCACCAGACCGGCCTGTTCGAGTCGGGCGAGCGCCTCGCGGATCGGCGTACGGCTGATGCCGAGCCAGGCAACCAGTTCGGGGTCGCTCAGCCGCTCGCCAGGAGCAAGCGTGCCGTCGACGATCGCGTCCCGGATCGCACGGTAGGCGTCGTCGCGCAGCAGGGATCGGGCGACGAGACCTTGGGTCTGGGGGATCGGCATGCAATATATTGCACGCGAGATGCTGGGCGGTGTCAACTGAGAGGGTTGGGAAGAGGACGGAAAGCGTCTGGATCCGGTTCTACGATGACGCGCATGGAAGCTCAGTACGGCCCGCATCGGTTCTCCGGTGGCGGCGACGAGACCACGCAGTACCGGGGCGCGACCTTCGACGTCGCCGATCTGCGCGCGGCGAGATTCCGCGACTGCGACCTGAGTGGGGTCAAGATCATCGACTCCACGCTGGTCGATGTCGACATCTCCGGCTACGTGAGCGGCCTGGTCGTCAACGGCATCGATGTGACGGCGTTCG
Organism: Kribbella monticola; assembly: GCF_003261635.1. Lineage (GTDB taxonomy): Bacteria > Actinomycetota > Actinomycetes > Propionibacteriales > Kribbellaceae > Kribbella > Kribbella monticola. The sequence continues at coordinate 126,149 of NZ_QFXK01000092.1, forward strand.
TGGAGTCCGAGCTGGACCGGCTTCATCCCGAGCGAGTGCAACTCCGCTCGATCCGCTCAGTCGACGACTTCCGCGCCATGTGGGAGACCATCGAGCAGCTCTGGGCAGAGACCACAGCTCGCGCCGACCGACTACCGGCTCCGGCGCAGCAACCTGTGGATAACTCCGCTGGAGCGGCGGAAGAAACAGTAGACTTTGCAAGGAAGGACAGAGGGCAGCACCAGCGGGTTGACGGCGAGTGGTCGTTCGCCGAGACGCTGCGGCACCTCATCTTCATCACCGACGCGTGGGCGAGCCGGACGATCCTCGACCAGGAGCGGCCCTACCATCCGATCGGCATCACCCAGAGCTGGTATCGCACCGAAGACGCGAAGGCCCTCGGGATCGACCCCGACGCGAACCCGACGTACGAGGAAGTGCTGGCGGTCCGGGCAGACCGGATGGCTGTGGTCCGCCGCATTCTCGACGGCCTCAGCAACGCCGAGCTGGGCCGCACCTGCCAGCGGACCCCCGCTCCCGGTTATCCCGAGGAGGATCGACCGGTGAGTGAGTGCCTGTGGGTCGTGATGGAAGAAGAGATCGAGCACCACCGGTACGCCACCCGGGACCTGAGCGTCCTCGAATCCCGTTCCCGGTAACGCGACCGGGCCGCCGGTGGTTGCCGGCGGCCCGTTTTCCAGCGGTGCCTACTGGATTGTTCCAGCGGTGCCTGTTGGTATTTGCGCGGTGCCTACTGGATGTCGTCGTCCTGGCCGTCGAGCGCGTCCAAGCGGTCCTTCGCCATGTCGCCGCCCTGGTCGATCTTGTCGCCGTACTTGCCGCCGGTCTTCTCGTCCAGGGCATCGCCGGCCTTGTCTACGCCTTCGCCGATCTTGTCGCCCTGGCTGTCGACCGCGTCGGCCGCCTTGTCCTTGAAACTGTCGAATGCACTCATCTCGCCGAACTTCCTTCCCGTTGGCGCCCCGTTGGAACCGTCTGGGGTGTACCGAGACGCTCCTGATGTTCACTCTGCGTGCCAGGTGCCCATCACTTCGATTGCCAAACGCAAGGAGTTCAGGAGGCCTTGCGGGCGAAGACGACGGTCTTCGCGCCGCTGTCCTCGACGCGAGTACCGGTTCGCTCGAAGCCGCACTTCTCCGCCACCCGGATCGACGCCGCGTTTCCTTCGTCGGCCTCCAGGATCAATTGGCCGAGTCCCAATTCGCCCAAGGCCCAGTCGCTCACCAGTTCGACCGCCCGCGGTGCGATTCCCTGACCACGGTGGGTCGGGAAGACGCTGTACGCGATGGTCGCCACCTCGTCGTCACGGAACTGCAGGTTCACGATGCCGACCGGCTCGTCGGAGTCGGCGGCCGCGATCACCATCGGTGCCGCCTGGCCGGTCCGCCACGCCTCGGCGACCCGGTCCAGACTCGTACGCCGGGCCTCGGTGTCCATCGGTGGATCCGTCAACCACCGCAGACTTTCTGGATCGTGACTGGCCGCCGCGATCGCCGCCAGGTCGGACTCGCGTCGCAGCCGCACTGCCACCACGCCGTCCGTCAACGGCCCACTTGGCGGCTCGATCGGTCCGGATCGCCCCATGCCTTGCTCCTTCCGCGTTCTCGAAGAGTCCATAGGAGCACGCGGAAGGTGCAGGCACGGCGGGATCAGGGTTTGTAGACGGCGGCGCTGTTGTAGAGCTTGTTGGTGAAGGACGAGATGTAGGTGTGGCTGTCGGTGCCGCCGAGGTCGTAGGTGAGGAACACGCCGTACCCCTCGTTCACGGTGCGGGTCGCCAGGCTTGCCGCGGTCGACGTGCTGGTCGCGTTGATCTGGATGGCGGCGGGGGAGAGCTTCGACTTGTCGCTCGGGCCGCGCGGTACGGACCACGTGCCGTAGTACGGGTTCCAGGCGTAGTCGAAGGTGTTGGCGATGCTCTGGCCGTTGTAGGTCAGGCGCTCGGCCGACGGGCCGATGTCGTACAGGGTGATCAGCTTGGTCGGCAGCTTCTGGCGCAATGCCCTGACCAGGTAGAAGAACGAGCTGTCGTTCGGCTGTCCGGTGCCGTTGTTCCCGTACTCCGCGTACTCGTCGTCGAAGTCGATCCCGTCCAGCCCGTACTGCGTGACCGCGTCCGCCAGCTCCTGCGCGAACGCCTCGGCCGCCTGCTGGGACGGGAAGTTGGCGAAGCCGGCGCCCTGGTGGTTGCCCAGCACGGACAGCAGCACCTTGATGCCTTTGGCCTGCAGCGGCCGGACCTCGGTGGCGACGTTGTCGAGGACGCGCTGGACGTTCTCGTTGAAGGACAGGTAGGCCTTCGTGCCGTCGTAGTTGATGTTGGCGGCGAAGATGACCCCGATGTCGAACACCTGGGCACCGCCGTTGGCGAGTGTGTACTTGCCGACGTTCACCATGCTGTTGTTGTTGACCTCGACGTAGGCGACCGAGATCGGGCCGGACTTCGCCGCATGCCGGCAGGCGGGTCGCGCCGCGGCGGCCGGGCCGGCCGAGGTCACTCCGGTCGCGGCCGCGGCGGTGCCGGCCGCGAGTAGCGACAGCAAGGTCCGGCGCCGCATGAGTTCTTGACTCATTCTCAACTCCTCTTCGGGCGGGGGGAGGGCGCTATACCGGTTAACCAACGATGACCCGCCCAATGGGCTGCCTGTGGATCACAGAGATAAACCGGTATAGCTCCCAGATCATCGAACGCCTCGCACCGTGTGTCAAGACGTGACCACGCCCGGTCAACTCACCAGGTTGTACTCCGGAAGCCGGGTCACGCCAAGACCCCGTAACTGAGCAGCACGAGGCCGTCGCCGACCCGCCGAGATCCGATCAGCTGCAGGTCTCGCAGTTTGCCGGCCGAGGCGAGCGGCTGATCGCCGGCACCGGCGATACAGGGATAGACCATCAACCGGAGCTCGTCCACCAGTCCATGCTCCATCAGCACGGGGACGAGCCGGCCGCTGGCGTAGACCACGATGTCTCCGTCCACCGCCTCCTTCAGCTTCGAGACCTCGGTCACCACGTCTCCCCGCAGTACGGTGGAGTTGGCCCACTCGAGGTCGTCCAGGGTCGAGGACACGACGTACTTCGGCAGGCTGCGCAGCCTGTCCGCCCACTCGCTGGTCCGCGAGCCCCAGCCTCGCGCCATGAAGTACTCGTAGCTGCGTCGGCCCATCAGCAGCGCCTCGGCGCTCTGTGCCTCCTCGAACTCGGACAAGACCCACGCCTCACGGTCCTTGGCACCGATGCTGTTGAACCAGCCGCCGCGCTCGAACCCGTCGTCCCCGGTCGGATCCTGTACGACGCCGTCGACCGTGATGGTCTCGCTGATGACGATCCTGCCCATCTCGGGCCTCCCATGGTTGTGTGTGACTGTCACCGGTACAGACACCGCCTTCGCGGGAGAAGGGCCGCCCCTTTTCGGCCTCGAGCGGTGTCCGTACTGGTGATGGCCTTTCCAGAGGAAGGTGGGAGAAGTGGCGACCGACCTGATCTCCAGGGCGCGCGCGGGCGACGGCGAGGCGTTCCGGCGACTGACCGAGCCCTACCGGCGAGAGTTGCAGGTGCATTGCTACCGGATGCTCGGTTCGCTGCAGGACGCCGAGGACACCTTGCAGGACACTCTGCTCGCCGCCTGGCGGGGCTTCGGCGGGTACGAGCGGCGCGCCTCGTTGCGAACGTGGCTCTATCGGATCGCCACCAACCAGTGCCTCAACGCACGCCGGTCGGCCGCCCGCCGCCCTGCCAAGGCGTGGGACGTGCCGAACGTCGAACCGCCCGAACCGACCCGGCTCGGCGAGATCGTCTGGCTGGAGCCGATTCCGGACGTCCTGCTCGAGGGTCCGGAGGCGCGCTTCGAGCAGACCGAGGCCGTCTCGCTGGCCTTCGTGACGGCTCTCCAGACGCTGCCGCCGCGCCAGGTCGCAGTACTGATCCTGCGGGACGTGCTCGAATTCCCCGCGGCCGAGGTGGCCGCGATGCTGGACACGACGGTCGAGTCGGTCAAGAGCGCGCTCAAGCGGGCGCGGGCGGGACTGCGGCAGCACCACGGTCACGAACGCCCACCCGCTGCCGGGTCGGCCGCCGAGAACGCGATCGTGGCCAGATTCGTCCGGGCGTGGGAGTCGGCCGATCTCGACGCGCTGCTGGCGCTGCTGACCGACGACATCACGCTGGCGATGCCGCCGATGCCCTTCGAGTACGAGGGGCAGGACGTCGTACGCCGGTTCTGTGCCGGCATCTTCGGGGCCGGCCGGAGATTCGACCTCGTGCCGACGCGAGCGAACGGGCAGCCGGCGTTCGGGGCCTATCTGCGGGGAGCCGAAGACGTCAGTCACGGCACCGGGCTCTATGTCCTCACCCTCCGTGGCGACCAGATCAGCGCGATGACCCGGTTCGAGAACAGCGTGTTCGAAGCCTTCGGGTTGCCGCGATCCTTGCCGAGCCGGTGACGCGGGCGGGATTTCGGCGAAACGCACATATCCGCACCGATCGTGGGCACTGGGGGTGCCTAGTGAAGGGAGGTTCCCGATGGGAGCCGGAGACAAGATGAAGAACACCGCCGACAAGCTCAAGGGTGACGCCAAGGAGAAGATCGGCGACGCCACGGACAACGAGGACCTGCAGGCCGAGGGCCGCGTCGAGGAAAGCAAGGCCGACCTGAAGCAGGCCACCGAGAAGGCCAAGGACGCCTTCAAGGGATGACACGCGTGTAACCAGGGCTCCTTGGGTACTCGGACCGCACGACTATCGGACCGGACCCAAGGAGCCGCTGATGTTACGGACCCTGGCGCTCGTCGCGACACTCCTGGCCGTGCTGGCCGGCTGTGGCGATCCGGATCAGAAGATGCTGACCGAGGGTGCACGGGCGGCTCGCGATGCTGCGTCCGCAGTCGGTACGGCGCGGCTGGCGGCCCAGTCCGCGCTCGACCACAAGCTCTGGAACGCCCCGGCGACCCAAATGGTCTCCGACGCCGAGAAGTCCATCGGTAAGGTCGCCACCACGTTCGATGCCCTGCAGCCCAAGACCGGGCATTCCCGCGCCACCTACGACTCGTACTCGAAGGCGCTCTCGACCGCTCAGGACGAGATCACCGACCTCCGGATCGCGCTGACCAACAACGATCTCGGCACCGTGGCCGATCAGGTCACCCAGCTGCAGACGCTCGGCCAGCAGTTACACCGGCTCGGGGAGCAGGCGAAATGAAGAAGTTGCTCGCCGTCACACTCGGCATCCTGACGGCGATCGGCGGCTTCGTCGACATCGGTGACCTGGTCACCAACGCGCTGGTCGGCGCCCGGTTCGGGATGCGGCTGGCCTGGGTGGTGGTGGTCGGCGTGATCGGCATCTGCCTGTACGCCGAGATGTCGGGCCGGGTTGTGGCGATGTCGGGCCGGCCGGTGTTCGACCTGATCCGTGAGCGGCTCGGCCGGCGTACCGGCTTGTTCGCCCTCATCGCGTCGTTCCTGGTGACGCTGCTGACGCTGATCGCCGAGATCGGTGGCGTGGCGCTTGCCTTCGAGCTGGCCAGCGGGGTGAACTACCTGCTCTGGATGCCGCTGGCCGCGATCGCTGTCTGGCTGGTGATCTGGCGGGTCAAGTTCTCCCATCTGGAGAAGGTCTTCGGCCTGCTGGGTCTATTGCTCATCGTCTTCGCCGTCGCCCTGTGGAAACTCGGTCCGAACTGGGGCCAGCTGGCACACCAGGTCACCCACCCCGTGCCGACCGGCCACGAGACCTGGCTGACCTACGCGTACTACGCGATCGCGCTGTTCGGCGCCGCGATGACGCCGTACGAGGTTTTCTTCTTCTCCTCCGGCGGGGTCGAGGAGAAGTGGAGCCGCAACGACCTCGGTACCGAGCGCGCGAACGTCTACCTCGGCTTCCCGCTGGGCGGCCTGCTGTCGCTTGCGATCGCCGGCTGTACGGCGGTGCTCTACCTGCCGGCCGGGATCAAGGTCGAGACCCTCGGCCAGGTCACCCTGCCGACAGCCGTTGCCCTGGGCAAGCTCGGACTGGCGATCGTGCTGGTCGGCGTGTTCGCGGCCACCTTCGGCGCGGCGCTGGAGACCGCGCTGTCGTGCGGCTACACGATCGCGCAGTACTTCGGCTGGCAGTGGGGCAAGTTCGTCCGGCCGCGGCAGGCCTCGCGGTTCCACCTGATCATCGTCATCTGCCTGGCTCTGTCCATCCTGGTGCTGCTGACCGCGGTGGATCCGGTGAAGGTGACGGAGTACTCGGTGGTCTTCGCGGCGATGGCGCTGCCGCTGACCTATCTGCCGATCCTGATCATCGCCAACGATCCCGACTACATGGGCGAGTCGACCAACGGCCGGGTGCTGAACTTCCTGGCCCTGATCTATCTGGGACTGTTGCTATTGGCATCGATCGCGGCGATACCGCTGATGATCGTGACGAAGGCGGGGCAATGAGATGACCGGAAAGATCCTGCACGCGCAGCTGCACCTGATGGACCGCCAGCTGATCGAGTACCGCAGCGGCGCCCTGCTCGGCAAGGTGGACGACGTCGAGCTGGACCTGCGCTCGGAGATACCGGTGGTCGCCGCGCTGATCTCCGGGCACCAGCGGATCCCGGCGGCCGACATCGCCGAGATCGACAGTGCCGTGAAGATCACGCCGTACCAGCTGAATCTGACCAAGGGCGACGACTGGGTCGAGCAGCACCTGATCGGCAAGATTCCGGGAGCCGGCAATGAGACTGAGTGACCTGCTCGGAGTACGCGTCGTCGATGCCCGTGGCAACAACGTCGGTACGGTGGCGGACGTCCGGCTGGTGCAGGACGGCCCGCTGCAACAGTCGAAACAAGCGGCACTGCGCGTCGACGGCCTGATCGTCGTCGAACGCCGGGTCACCAGACTCTTCGGCTACGAACGCCACGTCGGCCCGGCCCTCCTCCGCCGCATCGTCCACAGCCGCCTGGGTGCGGTCCGCTACCTCCCCTGGCAAGACATCGAGCACCTCTCGCCCGACCTCGTCCGCTCGCGCTCCACCGACCTGCAACCCTTCGAGGAGCTCCCCACCCGCCTCGACCCACACCAGCTCCCCAGCCACTGACATCGGCGGGTCGAGGTCAGCCGGTGATGTCGGCGGCCAGCTTCTCGGCGTCCGATTTGCTGAACCCCGACGCGATCTGCACGTCGCCGCCCGGAATCGCCGACATCACGGTCGGGGCGCTCACCACGCGACCGCGAACTACGATCGCGAGCTGATTCTGCGGCGGCTTCTTCTGGGCCAGGTCCGCGGTGAGCTCGCCGAACAACCGGCTGCCGGCGGAATCCAGCTTGAGGTTCACGTACCAGTCTGAGTTCTGACCAGCGACCGCCTTCACCTGGGTCACACTGCCGCCGTCCAACTCCACCTTGCCAAGCGAGTACCGATTCCCGCCCGAATCGCAGGCCACCCCCGCCGGCGCGGCATCACAGTTCCCAGCCTCCGCCTTGAGAACCCGCCTGAACTCCACCACTCCAGCCGCAGCCGGCCGCCTCCCCGACGCACTGTCCGCCTTGTGGTCATCACCTTTGACAAGCACCACAGCCCCCACCGCCACGACGACAACAAGCACCAGCACGAGCACACCCACCAACACCAGCGCCCCGCGCCCCTTCTTCGGCGGAGGCCCCCCGTACTGCGGCCCGCCGTACTGCGGACCCCCGTACTGCGGCGACTGCGAACTGTCACTCATGGTGCGAATCTATCGCTGACCAGAGTCACCGCTCCCCGTTCAAGCTCGCCTCATGACGGCACCGGAGGTCTCCCTGCGCCCCCTGGCTGCGTCCGATGGGGACACCTACGCGTCCTGGAGTGAGGACCATCGCTTCTGCGAGCACGCCGGCTGGACCGCCGGCCTGCCTTTGACTGAGCATCAGGCACATTGGCAGAAGATCATCACTCATCCGAAACCAGACCACCTGAGACTGGCAGCCGTTGCTGGCGAACAGGTGGTCGGCTATGTCGACTTCGCCGGCGACGAGCCGCGGCGACGCGAACTCGGGTACGTGATCGGACCCTCCGACCGCTGGGGTCAGGGGCTGGGCAGCGCGGTCGCGCGGCTCGGCCTCGACTATGGCTTCGGTCAGCTCGGCCTCGACGAGATCTGGGCCGAAGCCGTCGACGCCAATCACGCCTCGGTTCGTATTCTGACCTCTCTCGGAATGTCTGAGACAGGTCGCGGCGAGGACGAGCTGTTTCTCGGTACGCCGAGCTTCTACCGCCAGTTCAGGATCGACCGCACTGCTGATTGAAACTTCGGTGTCTCTTGGCGCATCTAGCAGGTGTCCAAGGGGGCATCGTGAAATCTCTTCACAGCATTCGTCCGGTTCATCTCCGCCGACCTGTCCGCTCCGCATGACCACCACGGTTGCGCTGCCGGACGATTACACCTTCCGCCCGCCTGAGCCGAACGACGCCGAGGCGATCGTTGACCTGCTCTCGGCCTACAACCTGGCAATGATCGGGTTCGCCGACTGCACGCTGGACGGCGTGACCGCCTTCCTCGCAGAGCCGGGCTTCGATCGGGGCACCGACAGCTGGCTCGTGCTCGCCGGCAACGGCCTGCCGATCGGGTTGGCAGCCTCGTTCGGCTTGGGTGACCGGCAGGTGGTCCAGATCGACCTGACATCGCAAGAGCCTGCGGTGGCGGCCTGGCTGTTCGAACGGGCGACCAGCCGTGCCCGCGAGATGGGACACGAACGCGGGCACGCCGAGGTCACCGTCGACTTCTTCATCTTTCGTGCCGACGAGCCGCTGCGTGCGTTGTTGAGCGACCGCGGCTGCGCGTTCGGTACGACGTACCACCGGATGCGGATCGACCACACCGCGGACGTCGCCGTTCCGGGCGTGCCTGAGGGCGTCGTGGTTCGCCGCGGGGCGTTCGACGACGCGGCCCGCTCGGCGGCTCAGAAGGTCGTCAACGAGAGCTTCCGCGGTCAGTTCGGGTTCGTTCCCCGGCCACACGACGAGTGGGTGGAGGCGCTCGAGGCGCTGCCGACGTTCGACTGGTCCCAGCTGACTGTGCTGGAGGTGGATGGGCGGGCCGTGGCGGTCCGGCAGTGCAACGACGGATTCGTCGAGGAGGAGAACTGTGGACACATCGCGATGCTCGGCGTGCTCGAAGAGTTCCGGGGGCGGGGACTGGCGAAGTTCTTGCTGCGCGACGCGTTCGCCCTCGACACGGCGGCCGGGCGAGCCGGCACGATGCTGCACGTCGACACGAACAACCCGACCCCGGCGCTCGGCCTCTACCTGTCGGTCGGCATGAACCCCATTCTCGTCATGGACGGGCTGCGTTGCGTTCTCCCCACCGCCCGAGTTGGAAGCTGACGGAATCGGGTACCGGAGGGTCAGCGAGCAATACCTTAGGAGGTACTGCGATGAGTTCGACGAATCCGATGCCGCCGGTTCCACCGGTGGTTCCGGTGCCTGATCCGGACAACCCGGACCCCGGCAACCCCGATACCGCTACCCCGGACATCGGCATCAGGCCGGGGGACGACAGTCCGTTGCAGCAGCCGGTTCCCGAGCCTGATCCGGACGAGGACCCCAACGAGCAGCTACCCCGCGACTGACCATGTCCACCACGGCCGAGCCGAATCCGATCGAGCCCCTGGGCAGGCCCGAGGATCCGGCGACGCCGGGCGGTCTGGATCCGGTGCACCCACTGGGTACACCGGATCCGGACGAGCCACCAGAACTCGACGACGAACCGAACCCTGCCGACGAACCAGCGCCCGGGACGAACTAGCGCCCCGGCGACGAATCAGCTCAGTGAAGAACCGGCGCCTGGTGACGAAGCTCAGCGACGAACCAGCGCCTGGTGACGAACCAGCTCTGCGAAGAACCGGCGCCTGGTGACGAAGCTCAGCGAAGAACCAGCGCCTGGTGACGAACCAGCTCTGCGAAGAACCAGCGCCCGGCGACGAACCAGCTCAACGAGGAACCGGCGTCCGGGACGAACTAGAGCCCGGCGACGAACCAGCGGCCGGCGACGAACCAGCGGCCGGCGACGAACCGGCGCCCGGCGACGAACCGGCGCCCGGTGACGAACCACCAGGGCCTGAGGTGGGTCAGGCGTCGTCCAGCTGGTTCAGCACCGACGTGTCCGCCTTGACCCAGATTCCCCAGACCTCGGCGATCTTGCCGTCGTCGAGGCGGTAGACGACGAATTCCTGTGTGCTGATTTTCCGCCCGTCCGGCAGCACGCCCGTGTCCTTGAACCGGGACGCCAGCCGGTCGCCGTCCGCGAGCAGGTCGAGTACCTGCCAGCGATAGTCCACGAACGGTTCGACCATCGCACGCAGCCCGGCGGCGTACTGCTCGAGGCCGGCAGGTTCATCGTTGATCCGCACGTCCTGATGGACGAACTCACCCAGCTCGTCGAACCGGTGGGCATTGCAGCGCTCCATGTATCGCCGATAGAAGTCTTCCGCGATCTCGTGATCCACGACCTCTCCTTTCTTTGCCGGCAAGTACCCAAAGCCGTCGCGATCAGATAGTTCAAGCCATAGATAAAGAGGTGAACTATGTCTAGGCTGTCGCCCGCAAGCGCTTTCCCCGCGCCTTGAAGGAGGCATCGTGAGGCGATCCATCTCCGCGGCGGTCCTCGTCGCCGCCGCGGCAGGCAGTGTGCTCGCGGCGACCGCAGGCCTACCCGCGACAGCCGGCCGGTCCCCCGCCGAAGGCCTGCTCGCGACAGCCGGCCGGCCCGTGACAGCTGGCCGGCCCGTGGCAGCCGGGACGGAGCCATCACTCACCCGGCCGGCCCACAGCCCGAGCGACGGCCCCGATCACAGCCCAGAGCACGGCACTGTTGTCACCGGCACATATTCGACCGGCGCTGCACAAGCCTGGCAGCCGCTGCCGACCACCCGGATGGGACGAGACGAGGGCGGCGCTGGTGACGCCGAAGTCGTCATCGACCCGAGCACGCTGCGGCAGCGCTACTCCGGTATCGGCTTCTCCCTCGACGAGACGAGCGTCTCCAATCTCTGGAAGCTGACCCCGGCCGAGCGGGACCGTGCGATCAAGCTCCTGGTCGACCCGAGGACCGGCGCAGGCTTCGACCGTTTCCGGCTGACCATCGGCAGCCCTGACCTGATCGAGCACCTGCCGTTCTGGTCGTACGACGAACTGCCGCCCGGCGTCACCGAAGACTTAGACCTGAAGTATTTCTCGATCCAGCGCGATCTCGATGCGCACATCGTCGACACGGTCAAGCTGATCCAGCGCTACAACCCGCGTGCCACCTTCTTCGCCTCGGCCTGGAGCGCTCCGGCTTGGATGAAGACGAACAACAAGTTCACCGGTGAGGTCGCGCTGAAGCCCGGCAGCACCACGTCGTACTACCAGGTCGGCAAGTTGCGCGACGATGCCATCGACGTGTTCGCCCGGTACTACGTGAAGTACGTGCAGACGTACGCGAAGCACGGGATCAAGGTCGACGCCCTGACCCTGCTGAACGAGCCCGGTATCGACGTCGTCTACCCGGCGATGGACATCAGCGTCGAGCAGCAGCAGAAGCTGGCGGTCGCGATCAAGCGCGAGGTCAAGCGGGCCGGCCTGCACACAGAGCTCTACGTGCACGACTTCAACTTCTGGGACTGGCGCGACCCGAACAGCACCGAGACCAAGAACTACTACCGGATTCTCAACGATCCGTTGGCCGCCAAGGCCGCGGACGCGATCGCGTTCCACCCGTACTGGGGTGACCCGACGGTGATGCGAGACGCGTACGAGCAGACCGGCAAGCCGGTGCACATGACCGAGACCAGCGACCTGAGTCCCGCCACGATCCTGAACTACTTCCGGCTGGACGCCTCGTCGTACGTCATGTGGGCGCAGACCACCGACCAGGACGGTGGCACCTTGCACTGGACTCCCGCGCGGGACAACAACATCGACTGGGAAGAGGTCGGCCGTACCACGAAGTGGCCGAACCGGCTGGTGAAGGTCGACACCACGACGAAGACGTTCAGCGTCCGCGACGAGTTGTACGCGATGGGCCAGTTCGCCAAGTACCTCACGCCGGACGACGTACGGGTCGAGTCCAGCGCGAGCACGGACGGAATCGCCAATGTCGTCTACAAGGACCGCGGCAACCACTTCGTCGCGATCCTCGGCAACAGCAACGCGACTCCCAAGACGGTCCGCGTGCTCCTCGCCGGAAAGTCGTTCACCACAACGGTTCCCGCGAACTCTTATGCCACCTACCGCTGGCAGGGCGACGTCCCGTCGGCGCACGGCAACCACGCTCCCGTACTGCGTGCCGTGGCTGATGTCGTCGCCGACCAGTACTCCACCACGCAGGTACAGCTGTCGGCGACCGACCGCGATCGTGACCGGCTCGCGTATTACGCGACCGAGCTGCCGGATGGCGTCAGCCTCAACGCCACCACCGGCGTGGTGACACTTCACCCGACGACGGCTGGAGAGCTGAACCTGAAGTTCCTGGTCACTGATGGCGCGGCGCACGACGAGGTGACCTTGCACGTGACCGTCCGCCCGCACGGTACGCCGATCGGCGAGAAGATCGAGGCGGAGTCGTATGTCGCCCAGCACGGTTGGACCGACGGCGGCGCGAACTTCATCGAGAGCAACTCGGCGGCCAGCGGCGGCAAGAACGTCGGCTGGACGGCGGCCGGCAACTGGTTGCAGTACCGGGTGGATGTCGCCCAGGCCGGCACCTACGACGTGGAGTTCCGCGTCGCGAACGGTACCGGTGCGGTCGCACCCGATGCGATCTCGCTTCGCGACGCGTCGGGCGCCGTACTGGCCAAGGTTTCGGTGCCGGACACGGGCGGCTGGGCGGCGTACCAGTCGATTCACACACAGGTGACGCTGCCCGCCGGCGAGCAGGTGGTCACGCTGTTCTGCGAGACCGGCGGGTTCAACGTCGACTACCTGAAGCTGAGCTAAACCAGGTCCGCGTCGTGGGCCAGGATGGCGAGTTGCACCCGGTTGTTCAGCTCGAGCTTCCGTAGCGCGCGCGTCAGATGGGTCTTGACGGTGGCAAGGCCGAGATCGAGTTCGTCGGCGATCTCGGCATTGCTCTTGCCCTGGGCAACGGCCAGCGCGACGTCGCGCTCGCGACCGGTGAGCACACTCAAGGTCGTGACGGCCGCTGCCCGGCGGCCGTCACGATCGGTCGAGCTCACGTAGTCCATCAGCTGACGCGTCGATCGCGCCGACAACACGGACTCGTCGGCAGCAACGCGTAGTACGGCGTCGACGATCTCGGCGGGGGCAGCGTCCTTGAGCAGATAGCCGGATGCGCCGGCCCGCAACGCGCTGAGCAGGTATGCGTCGGAGCCGAAGGTGGTCAACATGATCACGGCCGGTGGATCCGTACGCCGCCGGATCGCCGCGGTCGCCGCGACGCCGTCCAGCACCGGCATCCCGATATCCATCAGCACGACGTCAGGCCGGAGATCCCGTACTGCGTCGATCGCCTCGCGCCCATCACCGGCTTGGCCGACCAATTCCAGTTCCGGTACGCCGCCCAGCATCGCTGCCAGTCCGGCGCACACCAGCGGATCGTCGTCGACCAGCAAGAGGCGAACTGTCATCGTGCGTCCTTCGGCCAGGGGAGCCAGGCGGCCAGGCGGAAGTCGCCGGACCGCGTCTCGCCGTGTTCGATCCGACCACCCACCAGCGAAGCGCGCTCACCGAGCCCGATCAATCCGACCTGAGACCCCGGCCCACCCAAGCCTCCGTAGCCACCCGAGCCGGCCGAGCCACCCGAGCCGCCGAGGTCGGATGAGCTATCCGGGCCTTCGAAGCCGGCCCAGGCGGCCGAGCTGCGCGAGTCGCGGGATCTGGGTGGGGGCAGTGGGTTGAGAATCTCGATGGTCAGCCCGTCGGCGGGTTTTCCGTCTATTGCGACGCGTACCGGTTGGCCTGGGGCGTGTTTGCGGGCGTTGGTGAGGCCCTCCTGGACGATGCGGTAGGCATGGCGGCCGACGGATTCCGGGACTGTGGTCAGGTCGATGCCGACGGCAACTTCTACGGTCATGCCAGCCGAGCGGCAGTCGGCGACGAGGTCGTCGAACTCGGCAATGCCCCGGCGAGGACCGTCGGCCGTGGAGTGCGAGCGGAGTACGCCGACGATTTCCCGCAGGTCGCTGACTGCATCTCGGGCACTGCTGCGGATGACGCCGGCGATCCGGGAGAGTTCGTCGGGAGGTAGCTCGGGCCGGAACTCGACGGCGCCCGCGTGGACCGAGAGCAGCGACAACCGATGGCCGAGCGCGTCGTGCATCTCGCGGGCGATCCGCTCGCGTTCCTGCTGTCGGCCTTGCTCGACTCGCAGCCTCTGCTCGGTCTCCGCGCGGACCGCTCGTTCGGTGAGTGAGGCCATCAGTTCCCGCCGGGTCCGCACGACGATGCCCCAGGCGGTCAGCACCAGACAACCCAACGCGGCGATGCCGACCGCCAGCCAGTACGACGCCGACCCGGCCGGCGGGTAGACCCAGAACTGAACGATGCCGGAGGCAACGCCCGCTCCGCAGAGCGCCAGGCTGACCTCCGGCCTGCGATGGACAGCCGCGCTGAACAGCGCCAGCACGCTCGGACCACCGACGGGCGGGAAGAACACCGAGAGCAGGATCAGGACGACGGCCAGACCGACGGGCCACCGGCGCCGCAGGGCCAGTGACAACGCGGATGCGATCCAGGTGGTGACAATCAGCCAACCCGGCGGGTCGAATCTCGCCGTACTCGCGACGTCGCCGAGTCCGAGCGCTCCGAGCAGGAAGCCGACCACGACGAACGCGACGTCAACGACGCGGTCCCGCGGAGTCGGCCGGTCGTACCCGGGCGCGGCCCGCGAACCGGGCGTGATCAACGCGGCGAGCATCCCCGCCTCCGACTGACTAGCCACCCTCCCCAGGCTAACGGTTGTTCCGCACGACGATGCGCCGGCGGCACCGGGCTAGGGCTGCGGTGGGCGGTGCCGGGGTCAACCTTTAGTTGCTGAGTTGATGCTGTTGGGGGACTCGGTGAGGGGGGTGGAGAGGCGAGGCTGGGAGGATGTCGAGCGAACTGATCCAGCCTCAGCAGCCTCCGAAGAAGAAGCGGCACCGGATTCGCCGCGCGTTCGGCGGACTCGTAGTACTGGCCCTTGCCCTCGTCCTGGTCTTTCTTGCCGGGACGAAGATCTGGGCCTGGCAGGACGGGCGCAAGGCGGAGATGACGACCTCCGGGCCCTACACCGCGGATCTGAAGTCGCTGAACAAGCACCCGTTGCCGAAGTGGTTCCAGGATGCCAAGTTCGGCGTGATGATCCACTGGGGCCTGTACTCCGTGCCGGGCTACGCGCCGACCGGGACCACCTTCAACAAGCTGCTGGAAACCCAGTACGACCACGCGATCACGCGGAACCCGTATGCCGAGGACTACGCGAACGCGATGAAGGACCCGACGTCGCCAACCGCCAAGTTCCACCGGGAGCACTACGGCGACGCGCCGTACGCGGACTTCGCCAAGACCTTCACGGCCGGACTCACTCACTGGAACCCGGACCAGTGGGCGGCGCAGTTCAAGGCAGCCGGTGCCTCGTACGTCGTGGTGACAGCGAAGTACGCCGATGGGTACTCGATGTGGCCCACCGCAGTACGGAATCCGCACGCGCCTGACTTCCACGCCCAGCGGGACCTGATGGGGGAGCTGGCCACCGCGGTACGCAAGCAGGGGTTGAAGTTCGGAATGTACTACTCCGGCGGTGTCGACTGGACGTTCCAGCAGAAGGTCGTGCAGACCCTCGGCGACTACTCCTACCTGCGCTACGGCGAGGACTATCGCCGATATGCGATCGACCAGATGCACGAGTTGATCGACCGGTACAAGCCGGACATCCTCTGGAACGACATCTCCTGGCCTACCGGCTCGAAGCGGCTCTACTCGCTGATCGCGGACTACTACAACACGGTCCCCGAGGGCGTCGTCGACGACCGCTGGCGGACGGCGTCGTTCGGCAGCCAGGTGATGAGTCCCAAGCCGATGCGCTGGGGATTCGACACGCTGATGAAACCGTTGTTCAAGAACAAGGATGTTGCCGACAGCATCAGTACGCCGGCCGACGTGCCGCACAGCGACTTCCGGACCCCGGAGTACACCGACTTCGACAGCATCCAGGCCAAGTTCTGGCAGCAGGATCGGGGGATCGGCGGCTCGTTCGGCTACAACCGGGCGGAGACCGAGGCCGACTACGCCAAGACGCCCGACCTGATCGCTTCCCTGGCCAAAGCGGCCGCGAACAATGGTGCCTTCCTGCTCAACGTCGGCCCGAGCGGCGGCGAGGGCAAGATCGTCCCGGCGCAGCTCAGCTGCCTGACCGGAGTCGGCTCGTGGCTACGCACCAACCGCGAGGCGATGAATGGCACCCGCCCCTGGACCAGGTCGTCGACGACCACGGCCGCCGGCGACAAAGTCGTCTTCACTGCCAGAGGCAACGACCTGTACGTCGTTGTCCTCGGCAACCCGAAGGGCGACATCGTCCTCAACGACGTCTCCCTGAGCGGCAAGGCGACCAGGCTGAGCGGCAACACAGCCGTCCAGCTGACCATCGGCGGCGGCAAGACGGTACTGAAGGCCGCCGCCGATGGCCGCTATGGTCCCGTCTTCCGGATCACAGACGGGGCCGGTCAATAGGGCCTACCTGACCGTCACGACCTGACCGAGATCGTTGTAGCCGGTCGCGGGCTGCCAGGTGCCGACGTTGGCGAACCGGACCGAGTAGGCCGGGTTGCCCTGCAGCCGCGGCGACGCGTCGGCGACCTTGAGCAGGAGGCGGTACCGGCCCGGTACGACGGGCGCGTTCACCTGTTGTGTGAGTGTGGTCGTCGTGCCGGGAGCCCAGCGGCGCGGGTCGACCGGCAGCGTCACCTTGTAGGTGTGCTTGGCGCTCTGGAAGATCAGCTGGACCTTCCGTGGGTTGTACGGCGCAGCCCAGCCGCTGTTGCGGATGTCCAGGCTGACCGTCACCTTGCCGTGCGGGTGGGTGCTGTCGGTGAAGGTCCCCTTCACCAGTTCGAAGCGGCAACCGAGTTGCTTCTTCGCGGTGGCGACGTTGTCGCCCCAGGTGCTCAGTACATCCTGGTTGTAGTCGGTGTTCAGGAACGAGAAGTGCAACCGAGCCATCTCTTCGGAAGCGGACGGCCAGTCCGATCGGGGCGAGTTCACGGCGCAGGTCTCGCCGCCTTCCGGCACATAATTGGTGTCCTGGGCAACGAAATCCTTGTCGAGCTCGAGCGGATCGCTGAGGTAGGTACCGAAGTCGTCCGGACTGGCCAGGAAGCAGTCGTTGTGATGTCCGATCCGCGCCACCGGCGACCCGTCGTAGGCGTGCGCGGCGTCGAGCCCACCCGCAGCCCCGGTCGGGAGACCGTACATGCGCTGTTTCATGTACGGCGTGCGCACCTGGATCATCCGGTCGAGGGGGAGCGCGCGGAGAAGCGCGTCGGTGACGGCCTTGCGATCGGCCCAGTTCTGGTCGGTGACGATGCTCGGGTCGGCCGGGTCGGAGAAGTAGTCGGTGTAGTAGCCCTCGCCCCACAACCCGATGAAGCCCTGCTGCACGAGCTCGATGACGTCGGCGTTCTCACGCAGGATCGGTGTCAACTGCGCGATGTGCTTGAGCACCCGGGCCACCGGCGCATCGCCGTACGGCGTGGGTGGTGGCCACCCGTCGCCGGGCAGGGCGTAGGCGAAGCGGACGATCGTCTTCACCCCGGCCGCGCGGGCGGTCCTGAAGTCGGCGCGGACCTTGTCCAGATAGGCCTTGTCGAGGACGTCCTTGCCGGCGAACTTCTCCAGGTAGAAGACCCGCAGGATCTGGGTGATGTTCTCCTGGGTCCGGAAGTTGCGCAATGTCGTCACGTCGAGCGGCACGTAGCCGGTGCCGTCCGCGTAGTAGTGGGTCTCGGTGTGGTGGTAGAAACCACGCTCCGGGTTGGCGATCACGTCGGTGGACGACGTGTAGGTCCGGGTGGTGGTCTTCGATCCGTTGCTACTGGCAACAGCAGCCTGAGTCGGCAGGACCAGCCCCAGCAGGGCGATACCCGCGAACAGTCGTTTCACAGCGGTCTCCTTGAATCAACTGACGGTGAGGGTGCGGAGGAGCGAGTTCATGCCGGTCGCCGGCTCCCAGGTGGACTGGTTGGCGAAGCGCACGGAGTACTCGGGGCGACTGGACAGTTGCGGGTCGGGCAGGTTGAGGAGCAGGGCATAGCTGCCGGTCGGAAGGCCTGCGGGGATGGTGAGCGTCTGCGAGATGGTGGTCGTCGAACCGGCCGTCCATCGGCGCGGATCGGTGTTGATCGCCAGTCGCTGGGCGGCTCCGGTCGACGTGTTCCGCAGTACGAGCTCGACGCTGTGCGGGTTGTACGGGGTGGCGAAGCCGTCGTTGTGCAGGTTGATCGTCACGGGGAGGCTGCCACCTCGCGTGGCGGTGGTCGGGAAAGTGCTGTTCTGCAGGGTGAAGCGGTAGCCGAGTCGTTTGGTGATGTCCGCGAGGCAGCCGCCGGTGCTCCACGAGTTGAGGACGTTGGGTTCGTAGTCGGTGTTCAGGTAGGACCAGTGGAACTGCGCCAGTTCGGTCAGGGCCGTGGGACAGCTCGACCGTGGTGGGTTCGTGCCGCAGGTCTCGCCACCCATCGGCACATACGTCGTGTCGGACTGCAGGTAGGGATATTCGACCGAGGTGTTCTCGTAGGTGCCGAAGTCGTCCGCGCTCGCCAGGAAGCAGTCGTTGTGGTGACCCACCCTGGAGAGAGCCGATCCGTTGTAGGCCTGACCGGACGTGACCGGGCTGGTCGAGTAGAGCGTCCGCTTGAGCTTCGGTGTACGGACCTGGATCATCCGGTCCGACGGCAGCACGCTGAGGATCTTGTCGGTGACGGCCTTGCGGTTGGCCCAGTCGGCGGCGCTGATCACGCCGGCGTTGCCGAAGTTCTTGGTGTAGTACCACTCGCCCCAGGCGCCGATGAAGCCCGCCTGCATCACGGTGATCACGTCCTTGTTGCTGCTCAGGTAAGGCGCGAGCTGGTCGAGGTGGGACTTCACGCGGGACAAGGGCGCGTCGTCTCCGCTGGTCGAAGTGGTGTAGGCGAACCGCAGTACGACCTTGAGGCCGGCTGCCCGGACGGTCGCGAGCTGCTGCTGGAGATGATCCAGTGCGGACTGCGCGATCGCCGAGTTCTTGTACTCCGCGAGGTAGAAGATGCACATCACCAGCGAGATGCCCTGGCCGGTGCGATAGCTCTGCAGAGTGGCGAGCGAGAAGTCCGTCTTGTCGCAGTCTCCGGTGTGGTGGTAGAGCCCGCGCTCGGGGTTGGCGAAGTTGTCGGTCGCCGGCGTGTAGGTCAGCGGAGTCCCGGGGTCATCGGTTGCCGGGAGCGCGCTGGTGGTTGCGTGGGCGGGGAAGACGACGGCGAGGGTGGCAGCGAGCACGGCGGCGAGCAGTTCGAGTGGGCGGAGAGATTTCATGGCGGTGTCCTTCTGGGGCGGCGGAAGGGGTCAGCCTTTGATGCCGGAGGTGGCTATCCCTTGGATGAACTGGCGTTGCAGGACGGTGAAGACGGCGATGATGGGCAGGGAGGCGAGCAGCGATCCGGCCATCAGGACGGGGTAGTCGGTCTGGAACTGTCCTTGAAGGGAGGCGAGGCCGGCCGACAGCGTCATCTTGCCGGGGTCGGTGTTCACGACCAGCGGCCAGAACAGGTCGTTCCAGGACCAGAGCAGGACCAGCAGGGCGAGTGCGACCAGGCCGGGACGGGCCAGCGGCAGCACGATCGACCAGTAGATGCGTACCGGTCCGGCGCCGTCGATCGCCGCGGCCTCCTCGAGTTCCTTGGGCAGACCGAGAAAGAACTGCCGGAGCAGGAAGACGCCAAACGCGCTGAACAGACCCGGAACCACCAACGCCTGCAGGGAATTGAGCCAGCCGAGCGAGGAGATGATCTGGTACTGCGGAATGATGAACAGCTGCGGCGGCACCATCAGCACCGAGAGCAGGATCCCGAAGAGCACATTGCGTCCGGGGAACCGCAGCCGGGCGAACGCATAGGCGGCCATCGAGCAGAACAGCACCTGCCCGATCGTGCGCAGCCCGGCCATCAGCACGGTGTTGAGGAACTGATGACCGAACGGCAGAACGTCGAAGACCTTGCCGTAGTTGTCCCAGCGGCCCTCGGGCAGCAGCGACGGCGGAACTTTCGTTGCATTGCTCAACGACTTGAGTGAGGTGACGATCTGCCAGCAGAACGGCGCCACCATCGCAAGCGCGGCGGCGATCAGAATGGTGTGCACCCCGAGGTTCTTACGCATAGTGCACCCACCTCTTCTGGAACCGGAACTGCACGGCGGTCAGGACGACGATGACGAGCAGCAGCATCATCACGATCGCTGCCGCGTAACCACGGTCGTTCGTCACGAACGCCCGGTCGTAGAACAACTGGACGACGGTCTCCAGTCGCGGGAACGCAGGATTCGCCCGGGCGCCCGCGCCGGAGCCTGCCATCACGTAGACCAGGTCGAACAGTTGCAAGGAACCGATCACCGAGACCACCGACACGAAGAACGCCGTCGGCGAGAGCAGCGGCAGCGTGACGCTGAAGAACTGGCGGAACGGGCCGGCGCCGTCGATGGCGGCCGCCTCGTAGTACTCCTTGGGGATCGCCTGCAGCCCGGCCAGGAAGATGATCAGGTTGTAGCCGACGCTGCTCCAGACGCCGACGACGACCAACGCGTACAGGGCGGTCGCCGGATCGGCGACCCAGTTCGGTCCGTCGATCCCGATCAGCGACAGCAGGTAGTTGATGAGCCCGTAATCGCCGTTGTAGAGCCACCGCCACACCATCGCGATCGCTACCGGCATCGTGACGACGGGAAGGAAGAACAGCGTGCGGTAGAACCCGACGAACCGCATGCCCTTGCGGTTGAGCAGGACGGCGAAACCGATCGCCAACGGGATGCTGAGCAGGCCGAGGCCGGTATAGGTCAGCGTGTTGACCAACGCCCGGCCGACCTCGGGATCGCTGCTCAGCCGTCGGTAGTTGTCGAGACCGGTCCAGGTGTGGCCGCCGAACGCACCCCACTCGGTGAGTGAGAAGTACGCCGTCTGCAGGACCGGCCAGAGGTAGAAGACAGCGATCCCCAGGCCGGTCGGAGCGATGAAGGCGTAGCCCCACAACGCCTCTTTCCGGCGGCTGGGGCCTCGCCCCCGCCGCGGTGCCCGGCCTCTCCGCCATCCACCGCGCTCCGCTCCGCGCCGCGCACCCGCGGTCGCGGATCGGTGCGGTGGGGTCATCGTCGTGGTCATTCCTTCGCCAGCAACGTGTCCATGGCCTGGGCGAGCTCTGTGGCGGCCTTGTCGATCGGCTCTTGACCGGTCCAGGCCTTGGTGAGGTAGGTGAGCTCGGCCTCGTTCCACGCCGCGGTGTTCTTCGACACCGGGAACGGCACCGCGTAGCTCACCGAGTCGAGGAAGGTCTGGAGCTTGAGCTCGGGATGCGCCTTGACCCACGCGGTCTGCGTGCCGTCGTACGCCGGGATGGGCCCCTTCTGGCCAAGGATCTCCGCGGCCTGCTTCGAGCCGAGGTAGCGGACGAACTCCCAGGCCTGGTCGGGGTGCGACGTCTTGGTGGAGACGACGTTCGCCACCCCGTGGATGATGGTGGCCTGCTTCTCGCCGCGGGGGAGCGGGGCGACGTCGACCTTGCCCTTGGTATAGCTGTTCGCGGTGAACTCGGAGACGTTCCACGAGCCGCCCCAGTACATCGCGATCTTGCCGGCCTCGAACAGCTGGATCGGAGTGGTGTCGGTCATCGTCTTCAGGTCGGGCGAGGACTTGTTCTCGATCAGGTCGGTCCAGAACTTCAGGCCGGCAATGGTCTTCGGGTCGCTGTAGCCGGACTTCTTGCCGTCCGGCGAGATGACGTAGCCGCCGGCCTGCGCGATCGTGTCGTACTGGTACTCCTGGAAGCTGCCCAGTTGGGCCGCGGTGCCGTAGACGCCCTTGGCCGGGTCACTGAGTTTCGCCGCGGTGTCGGTGAAGTCCGCCCAGGTCCAATCGTCCTTCGGATACGGGAGTTTCTTCGCGTCGAAGAGCTTTTTGTTGTACCAGACCGCGACGGTGTCCATGTCCTTCGGCAGACCGTACGGCTTGCCCTCGAAGGTGTAGAGGTCGGTCAGTGGCTTGGGGTAGACCGACAGGTCCGCGTCGCCCGGCATCGGCGCGATCACCTTGTTCGAGGCGTAGAGCTGGAAGTTCGGGCCGTTCATCCAGAAGACGTCCGGCGCCGCACCACCGGTCACCGCGGCCTTGAGCTTGGTCCAGTAGTCGGCCCACGGTGTCAGCTGCACCTGGACGGTGATGTTCGGGTGGGTCTTGGTGAACTCAGTGGCCAGCGTCTCCATCACCGGCTTCTGGTTGGCGTCCCAGACGCCGTACGACAGGGTGACCTTCGCGTTCGGGTCGGCGGCGGCTGCCTTGCCGTCACCGCCGCCCGAACAGGCCGACACGGCCAGCATCGTCGCGAGCGCGACCGCGCCCAGCCTCTTCGACATCCACATCCTGGTCCTCCAGACACATCCCGGTGATTGGGATTAATCATGGAGTCCATGGAAATTATGTCAAGGGGTCGGCGCGAATCACCTGCCGCCGGCCGGGCCGGCGGCCCGTCGCCCCGAGGCACCCGCGATTCCGGCCGGCGAGAGCTCGGCGCCGTCGTACAGGCGGGACTCGACCTGTTCGAGGGCGAGCCGGACGGCGCCGAGCGCCACCCCCTCGTCGCCGAAGGTCGAGACCCTGATCTCGGGCGTCCGCAGGCACCAGCGGTCCAGCTCGGCGCGCAGCGGCTGGAGGACGAGATCCGCCGAGCGGGAGAAGCCACCGCCGATCACGAGCAACTCCGGGTCGAGGGTGAGGATCAGCGCCGAGACGCCGATCGCGATGTCGCGGGTATAGCGCCGGACCGCGCGGACGGCCGCGCGATCGCCGTCGCGGGCGGCCAGGAAGACGTCCTCGAACTCGTCCTTGTCGCCCGCCCAGGCGCGCAGCTGGTCGGGCGCCTTGAGCCAGCCGATCGCCGGCAGGGCGCCGATCTCACCCGCTGCGTTGCCGAACCCCCGGTGCAGTTTGCCGTCGATGATCAGGCCGGTACCGGTCCGTACGCCGGCCAGCAGGAACACCACGTCCTTGGCGTGCCGGGCGACGCCCCGCCACGATTCGGCCAGCGCGGCCACTTTGCTGTCGTTCTCCACCCGGGCCGGTGCTCCGACCAGCTTGCGGAGATGGGCGGCCAGATCGACGCCGGTCCACTCGGCCAGCGAATCGGACAGCATCACCTTCCCCGTTCCGTCGACCAGGCCGGTCGTGGCGACGCCGGTCGACCAGATCT
The DNA here is from genome assembly GCF_003261635.1 of Kribbella monticola. GTDB lineage: Bacteria > Actinomycetota > Actinomycetes > Propionibacteriales > Kribbellaceae > Kribbella > Kribbella monticola. The sequence continues at coordinate 149,550 of NZ_QFXK01000092.1, forward strand.
GCCCGGCGGTCACGTCGGCGCCGGTGAGTGCCGCGGCCACGCAGGTGTCCAGCGCGGCGAGGCGTTCCTTGCGGCCGAGTTGGGGAGTCACCGGCACGCTGGTGGAGTGCTGGACCGCACCGTCGAGATCGGTGACCAGCGCGCGGATCGAGTGCCCGCCGATGTCGACGCCGAGCACTCGTCCCGCATCGGCGCGGAACCGGTAGCGCCGGGCCGGCCGGCCGACGGTACCGGCGGTCGGCTCGGCCTCGGCGACCCAGCCGCGCTCGATCAGCTCCCGGGCGACGTCCTCGGTCGACGCCCGGGACAGGCCGGTTCGCTTGGCCAGCTCGGTCAGCGTCAGCGGTTTGTCGTCACGCAGCGCGCGCAGGACCGCCTGTGCGTTGAGCTGCCGCAGCCTCGACAGGTCGCCGCCGCTCGGCTCCTCGGTCATCGTCCGCCCCTTGAGGTTCGTCGTCTTTGGTGTCAATAATGATGGACTCCTTAATAATTCGGAGAAAGGAATCCATGACAACCGTGACTCTAGCCCTGGTCGGCGGCGGCCTGCGGGGACAGCTCTACGCCCGTGGCGCGGTCGGCTCCGGAGCTGCCCGGGTGACCGCGATCGCCGAGCCGGATCCGGGCCGCCGATCGGCACTCGGCACCGAGTTCGGCGTACCGCCCGAACACCTGTACGCCGACTGGGCCGAGCTCGCGGACGCCGGCCGGCTGGCCGATGCGGCGATCATCGCCACCCAGGACCAGTTGCACCGCGATCCCGCCGTCCGGCTGGCGGATCTCGGCTATCACCTGCTGCTGGAGAAGCCGATGGCGACGACCGAGGACGATGCCGCCGCGATCGCGAGCGCGGCCGAACGCAACGGGATCATCCTGGCGGTCTGCCATGTGCTGAGGTACACCCCGTACACGCGGATGGTGAAGGAGTTGCTCGGGTCCGGCCGGATCGGGCGGCTGGTGAACGTGCAGCACCTGGAGCCGGTCGGCTGGTGGCATCAGGCACATTCGTTCGTCCGTGGGCACTGGCGGCGCGCGGACACCTCGGCGCCGATGCTGCTCACCAAGGCCTGTCACGACCTCGACTGGCTCGTTCATCTGTTCGGCGCGGCGCCGGCGCGGGTCAGCTCGTTCGGCAGCCTGACCCATTTCCGCGCCTCCGAGCGACCGGCCGGAGCTGCGGCGCGCTGTGTCGACTGTCCGTTGGAGTCGAGCTGCCCATACTCGGCCAAGCGTCTCTATCTCGGTTGTCTGGCCGATTCCGATCAGCATTTCTGGCCGCTGGGCGCGGTGACCGATGAGCGCACCGAGGCCGGCGTACTCGAGGCGCTCCGGACCGGGCCGTACGGGAGATGCGTGTATGCCTGCGACAACGACGTCGTCGATCATCAGGTGGTGAACCTGGAGTTCGCGGACGGTGCCACCTGCTCGTTCACGATGAGCGCGTTCACCCCGATGGAGCATCGCCGGACCAGATTGCTCGGTACGCACGGCTTCCTGGACGGCGACGGCAGCACGATCCGGCTGGTCGACTTCCGGACCGGCGAGGAGGAGCTCCTCGCCGTACCGGAGGCCGACGGTGACGGCCACGGCGGCGGCGACCAGGAACTCACGGCCGCCTTCCTGCGAGCAGTCGAGTCGGGCGATCCGACCCTGCTACCCACCGACGCTGCCACCAGCCTTGCAACGCACCGAGTCGTCTGGGCCGCCGAAGAGGCCCGGACGACCGGCACTGTCGTTTCGCTTTAACTGCAGAGCGCGGTGTCGAGGGACTTCGCTACTCGTTTGGCGTCCTCGATCGTGGTGGGCATGGCGGTGACCGCCACGGCTGCCTCGCGGCCGTCGGTGGTGACGGCGTTGCGGGTCTCGAAGCCGAAGATGTCGCCACCGTGACCCCACGCCGTACCGCCGCAGGAGAGCTTGAGCTGGGCGATGCCCAGGCCGTACCTCGAACCGCTGACGACGTCGAAGTCCGGTGCGTCCACGGTGGTCAGCATCTCCTTGAGTTGCGCGGGCTTCAGGAGCTTGCCATCGATGAGTGCGGTGAAGAAGCGGTTCAGGTCGGCGGGTGTGCTGATCATCTGGCCCGCGGACCAGCCGAGGGACGGATCGAGTTCGGTGACGTCGGTTTCCTTGCCGTTCGGCGTGGTCTTGTAGTAGCCGTGCGGGTGCGGGCCCAGGATGCGCTGGTCACCCAAGGACGGCCAGTAGGTGTCGCGAAGGCCCGCGCGGTTGATCACGCGCCGGGTGATCTCCTCGCCGATCGGACGGCCGGTGACCTTCTGGGCGATCAGACCGGCCAGGATGTAGTTGGTGTTGCTGTACTCCCAGCTCGTGCCGGGTGGGAAGGAAGCCTTCCTCCGCAGCGCGACGTCGACTATCTCGCGCGGTTCCCAGTAGGTGTGCTGCAGCGGCAGGAAGTCGACCAGGATGTCGTCGTAGTCCGGGATGCCGCTGGTGTGCTGCAGCAACTGCCGGACGGTGATGTGACGGCCGTCGATGCCGTCTCCCCGGACCATGCCCGGAAGGTACTTCTCGATCGGGGTGTCGAGGCCGATCTTTCCTTCGCCGACCAGCTGCAAGATGACGGTCGAGGTGAAGGGCTTGGTGTTGCTGCCGATCCGGACGCGGCTGCCGGGCGCGATCCGCGCACCCGTCGTACGGTCTGCAACGCCTGCCGTGTAGGTGCGGACGTGGCCGGATCGATCCCGGACGGTGGCGATGGCGCCGGGGAAACTGTTGCCCTGGACAAGCTTGTTCAGATTGTCCTGGACGGCGTTGTGCGGTCGGCTGGTCGCGGCTTCGGCCGCCGGCGCAGCTGAGGTGAGGGTTGCTGCGCCGGCGAGACCGGTGAGCGACGCGACAGCGGTGACCGCCACCGCGAACCGCCTGCCGGACAAGCCGATGCGGTGCTTGAGATCTGGGCGGGAGGGCTCAGTCATGACTGCTCCTTGAGGGACGTTGTGGTTGGTCCCAACGCTAGGAACGCAGCGGCCGCCGAACCATCCAGCTGCCGGGCGGATCGGAGTACAGCAGGCTCTACCTTTGCCGTGCCGGATCGGGGGCTTGTACTGTGAGTCGCCGTGACCGAACTGCGCGATTCGCGACCGGCGCCACGCGTTCCTGCGTGGCTTGCTCTCCTCGTCCTCGTCGCGGCCTTGGTGGCTGCGGCAACGCTCGACGGGGGCGCGGCGTCGACTGCTGCGGCCGTGGTCGCCGTGGTAGCGGGCTGGCTGGCTGTCGCCGGAATGGCACGACGCTGGACGATCGGCCCCTGGGGCGCACTCGCGGGAGGCTCGGCAGTAGCCGGGATCTTGTTGGTGCGCGATCCCGGCTACCGGCTCCCCGGCGTATTGCTGCTCGTCGTCGGGCTCGTCGGTCTTCCCATCCTGCTCGCGATCGCCCGGGTCAAGCGGTACGCCGACCGGATCCCCGAGCCCGGCCGGAGCACCGACAGTTCGGACCTGCTCGGCGGCGGTAACGTCGAACCGGGCACGGGTCCCTTCGACTGAGTCTCAGAACGAGATCCGGCGGGTGGAGCTGACCTTCACGGTGAGGCTCTGGGTGGTCGCGTCCCAGGACCAGTCGCCGCTGCCGCTGACTGTGGCAGGTGCCGTCGGTACGCCGAGGAACTTGACCGTCCACTCCCGTGCGCTCACCTGACCTGGGAATCGGCCTTGTGCGGGACCGAGGGTCAGAGTGTGCTTGCCGTGATTCTCGGTGTAGGTGAGCTTCGTCTTCGCGCTCTGCGCCTTGTTCGTCGTCGAGCCGTTGTCCTCGTAGAGCGTGAACGTTCCGCTGGCGCCGGTCGCGACGGTTACCGTTGCCTTGGTCAACGGGTTCTGTACGTCGTTCGCCACGTTCGCAGTGCGTGTCGTCATGATGCCGCCGGCCCGGAGGAACACCGGCATGGTGTCGAGGCCTGTCGTGATTTGCTGGGTCGTTCCACCGGCGTACGTCTTGCCGGTGAAGTAGTCCGTCCACTGGCCGGGCGGAAACCAGACGGTGGTGGTCGCCGTAGTCCCCGGCGTCGTCACCGGAGCGACCAGGAGATCCGGCCCGTAGAAGTACTCGCTCCCGGCGGCCGTGTATGCCGTCGGCTCCTCCGGATATTCCAGGTACGTCGGTCGGACCACCGGTACGCCGGTCGTCGCCGCCTGCTGGGCGAGCGTGTAGGTGTAGGGCACCAGATTCTCGCGCAGGTTGAGGAATCGGGTCGCCGAAGCTGCCGCCGCGGGCCCGTACTGCCAGGGCAGCCGGTCGCTGTGATTGCTGTGCAGCCGGTCGATCGGCTGGAACGTCCCGAGCTGGACCCAGCGCGCATACATGTCGTCGGGCAGCTTGGCCGTACGACGCTGTTGCCCGCCGGACGTGTAGATCTCACTGCCGGGCAGGCCGGTGGTGTCGTTGTGGCCGCCGATGTCGTGGCTGATCGCGGACATGCCGGTCGCCGCCGATTCGGCCGGAGTCACGCCGACCTCCATCGCCAGCGTGCCCCATGTCGACGAGGTGTCACCGGTGAAGTGCAAGGTACTGCGCTTGTCCGCCCACGGACCGGTCGCCAGACCGATCGGGCCACCGTAGCCACCGGCCTGCAAGGACCCGTAGGCGCGTGAGATGACGAACCCGCGGCCGATCGCGGGCGCGGCGAGATCGGCGTACTGCTGGTTGATCCACGCATCCGGGGTGACGCCGGCCAGGCTGGAACGAGAGCTGTCGCAACACCAGTCGAGCCACCAGAAGTCGTTGCCCTGTCGCATCATCTCGCCGTGCAGGTCGAGGTAGGCCTTGAGCTGGTCCGGATCGCCCCAGTCGAAGACGTAGCAGTCGGTGCCGCAGCCGGACTTGGTCAGCTTCCCCTTCGCGGTGGCCTGTGCCTGGGCGAACTGTGGGTCGGAGCCCATGATGCTCGGATGAATGTTGAGGTTGTTGTGCAGGCCCTGTGACTTCGACCAGGCGAAGAAGCCGGCCGGGTCGGGGAACTTCGTCCGGTCGAACTCCCAGCCGTTCCAGGTGTCCGGCGCCTTGAAGTCGGTGTCGGTGACGAGCACGTCCAGCGGTACGCCGTTCGAGCGGAACTTCGGCAGGATGGTGTCGCGGTAGTCGGCGGCGGTGCGATCGAAGTACTCGGAGTACCAGACGCCGTACGCCCAGCGGGGGAGCAGTTGCGGCGGTCCGGTCAGCGTCGCCAGGTCGCCGAGGCCCGTCTTGTAGTCATGGCCGAATGCGAAGAGGTAGCCGTCCTGGTACGGGTTCGCGCCGTGCGCCGGTCGCTGCGTTGTCCTGCGGCTCCCGGTGTCGTAGAGCGCCGAGGTCGTGTCGTCGAGGAGGTACCAGCCGTCTCGATGCAGAAGTCCCTCGGTGGTGGACGGCGTGCCGTTGTCGCCGTTCACACCGTCCAGCCCGCGACGGTACCCGCCGAGGGCGAGGTGCGGTCGCGGAGCCGGTACGCCGGTCGCGGTGACCGCGAGCGAGTCGAGGTTCACGTGGCAACTCGACGTACCGGGGCAGGCGAGGACGATCTCGTTCGTGCCCACACTGAGATCGACGGGGACCGAGGTTGTGCTCCAGGTGTCCCAGTCGGTGGTCGCGGGGAAGGACGCCGTACGGGTCACGCCGGCTGCCGTGACGGTGGCGGTCCGGGTCTCGTGCTTGCCGTCGCCCCCGGTGCCGTTGGCGTAGCGGAAGGAGAGTTGATAGGTGCCGTCCGCGGGAACGCCGACGACGCGCTGGGTGAGGCTCGACCCGTCGTTGAGCTCGGCGATGAAGCCGCGTCCGGCGTACGCCGGGTGGTCGCTCGCCAACCTGGCCGAGCCACCGGGGAGACCTGCCTCGGCCTCGCAGCTGACGCCGAACGCGCAGTCGCCGTACGCGCGGGCGCTCGCAGGCGGATAGCCGGAGCCGGGCTCGAGTACCGCGAAGCTGTCGACGTTGACGTTCCCGGAGTCGGCGGCGGATCGGCTGAGCCGTACGACGTGATGCCCGGCGCCGAGCGTGATCGGAGCCGACGCGAGCGCCCACGAATCCCAGCCGTCGGTCGGGGCGAAGGTCAGCGTGGTCGGTGGGCCGCCGTCGACGGACAGACTGAGCGTCCGTACTTCGTGTTTGCCGTCGCCGCCGGTGCCATTGGCATACCGGGCGGTGAGTGTGTAGGTGCCTGCTTCTGCGGCGCTTATATCTGCAGAGACTTGGGCGCCGGTGGTTTCGAACCCGGCGAGGAAGCCGCCGCCGGTGTAGCCGTTGTGGTCGGTCGCGGTACCGAGGCCGTCGGCGGTGAGGTCCTCGGCTTCGCAGAGCGCGCCGACCGGGCAGGTCAGGCGATGCCAGGGCGAGGCGGCGACTACGGCGTTCCCGGCGTTGAGGTGGAGACCGAGGTTGCCGGCGTCGAACGGACCTGAGCCGAGCCGGTACGTCAGGGTTGTCGCGCTGGTCCGGATGGTCAGCACGCCGCCGGAGGTCGTCGAGGTGAAAGGCGTTGCAGGGAAGGCGTTGCGGCCGACGGCGTTGAACGTCGGCGCATCTTGGAACCGGCCGTCACCGGCGTACTCCGTCCGGATCAGCGTCGGGGAAAGCACCTGGAACCGGGCGTTGCCGGCGACGATCGTTCGGCTTGCCGCCGTGACGGTGGCCGTGGGGGTGTCGGTGGCGGCCGCGGTGGTGGATGCGGCGGGTAGGGCGACTGTGCTCGCGGCGATCGCGCAGGCGGCGAGGGCGAGGGGGCAGAGGCGGCGGAAGGTGGTCGCTGTTCTCGTCCGCACGATGGAACTCCGTTCCTGGAGGAGGAAATCTACAGCGTTGTAAATCTGATGCAGCGGAATGTGACCACACTGGAGCAGAGCGTGTCCAGAGGTCGTCGCGCTGTTTGCCGACCGGTGGCTCGGATGTGTCACCTGAGCCGCCCGGTGCGGGTTGCCGGGCCGGGCGCGGAGTTGTTCGGTATCGCGTGGAGTGCTCGGTATCGTTGGTGGTCCGGTGCCGCGGCGACGAGAGGCGTGAGTGAGTAAGGGCTGGTGGTGGGTCGCGATCGGGGCCGTTGTGGTCGCGGCGTGGGCTGCCCGCGGGGACGACTCACCGAAGACGCCGACCACTCCCACGGCTGCCGGTACGCCGACTGCCGCGAACCCGAGTGCCACACCGACGCCTGGTGCCACGGTGAAGCCTGGTGACACGGTGAAGCCGAGTGGCACACCGAAGCCGGGTGGTCCGTCCGAGTCGACGGTTACGCCGGAGCCGAGTGGTGAGGCTTCCGGGGACTGGTTCGTGAACTACGATCCGGCGCATTTCGCCGTCCAGGTTCGCGGGTCGGCGGCTCGGGCCGGAGTGAGCGCTCAGTTGCTGATGGCGATCCTCTACAACGAGGACTACAAGCCGCACAACCCGGAGCTCGAACGCTCCTGGCAACACTTCAAACCCGATGCGGCGTTCGGGATCGCCAACATGCACCGGGCCGCCTTCGAGGAGGTCAGGCGCGGCCGTTCCTTCGCCGGCCGGCGTTGGGACGAGTTGCCCGATCATCCGGAGCTGGCGATCGAGGCGGCTGCCTGGCATCTGCACGACCTGGCTGCCCGGTTGCCGCGCCGTACGGGCGGGAAGTTCGGCCGGGACGAATTGCTTGCCCTCGGCTACAACACGGGCGCGCGGAACATGCACGCCTTCGCGGCGGGCGCCAAGCCGGGCGCTCAGGCCCAGTCCTACCTCGACAAACTGCACGAGAACTGGACGAAGGCCGGGAACGCCGTCAGGAGTTGACCTTCACCGGCGTGGGGCGAGATGGGCGCGTTCTCCTTGCGCGCCGAACAAGGTGAGCAACTCGGCCGGCTGGTTACCCGCGCTGCTGATCGCGTGCGGCAATCGGGTGTCGAACTCGGCCGCTTCACCGGCCTCGAGGAGCAGGTCCTGGTCGCCGAGGATGAGGCGAACCTGCCCGTTGAGGACGTAGAACCACTCGTACCCGTCGTGGGTCTGGAGCTTGATCGAGCGTTCGCGGTTCGCGGGCGGGTAGATCACCTTGTAGGCCTGGATCCCGCCGGGCCGCCTGGTCAGCGGTATCACGGTCAGCCCGAATCGCCGGACGGGCCGCAGGTGGATGCGGGGATCCCCGGTCAGGGGGGCTTGAACGAGGTCGTCCAGCGGTACCGCGTGCGCGCGGGCGAGCGGGAGCAGTTGTTCCAGCGTGGGACGGAGTTTCCCGGTTTCGAGCCGGGACAAGGTACTCGCCGTCAGGCCTGTTTCGGCGGCAAGGCCGGCAAGCGTCACCCCTCGGCTCCGGCGAAGGGCCCGCAGCCGTGGTCCCACGCCGGCGAGAACGTCTTCTTGAGTTGCCATGGTGCCCATGATTGCGGATCCGCAATTTTCCTTGCACGACGGATCACCTGCGGTCCACGCTGGCGGCGGAGGTGACAGCTGATGGTCACGAAGACTGCCAGGGCTCGCCGGGCGGACACGGGTCCGCCGCGAACCGATGGCGACGAATCGACGGTCCTGTTGGCATTTCTCGACTACCTCAGGGATGCGATCGTCGAGAAGGCTGCCGGAGCGCCTGAACCGCAGGTCCGGACCGCTGGAGTTGCCTCGGGCACCAATGTGCTCGGGCTGGTCAAACACCTGACGGCTGTCGAGCGGTTCTACTTCCTGGGCGAGGACGTCAGCAGTTGGGCTGCGACGATGCGGCCGGTCCCGACCGACACGGTGGAGACCGTCGTCACGGCGTACCGCGAAGCCGTCAACCGGTCGAACGAGGTCATCAAGAGTTACACCGACCTGACCCAGCCCGCACCCCGGACTCCTCGGAAGGGCGAGCCGCCGTCGATGAGATGGCTTCTCATCCACCTCATCGAGGAGACCGGCCGCCATGCGGGCCACGCCGACATCCTGCGCGAACAGATCGACGGCGCCACCGGCCGTTAGCGGGCGATGGCTTGCTGGAGAAGAGGGACGAGGGGGACCAGCCGGTCGGGGAAGGCGTCCGCGAGGCCGTCGACGTGGTTGCCGTTGGCGATCCGGCGGTAGATGTGCAGGTTGGAGCGGCCTGCGCGGCGGACGAGTTCGGCGTACACGTCGGAGTCCTGCGAGATCGGTAGCAGGCTGTCGAGGGTGCCGTGGATGGTGGTCAGGGGGCGCCCGATGCGGCCGGTCAGGGCGATTCGGCGTACGGCCTGGTGGGCGGCAGGGCGACTCGCGTAGTCGTACGCCGCCTCGCTGCCGGTGTACGTCGGATCGAGCTCGGCCGCATAGATCCGTTGGGTCAGCTTCCAGTAGACCGTATAGTGATAGTCCCAGAGGAAGTCCGAGCGCGGATCGAAGCCCGCTGCGGCGATCCGGGCCGGAGATTGTTGCTCGTAGCCCCTGATTGCGGGCGGGAGAAAGGTCAGCAGGTTGGGGCTGTCGGCTGTCCACAAGGTGCCTTCCAGATCGACGCCGCGGGTGTACAGCTCGGGGTGGTTCTCCAGTTGCCAGCGGACCAGGTAGCCGCCGTTGGAGATGCCGGCGGCAATCACCTCGCGCGGCGGCCGGTGGTAGTGCTGGGCGACGACTGCCCGGGCGGCGCGGGTGAGCTGGGTGGTCCGCTGGTTCCACTCGACGATCGCGTCACCCGGCTTGACCCCATCGGTGAAGAAGTTCGCGCCGGTGTTGCCTTTGTCCGTCGCCGCGAACGCATAGCCCTTGGCCAGCACGTAGTCGGAGATCGCGCGATCGTTCGCGTACTGCGCCCGTACCCCGGGCGAGCCGCTCACCACCAGACCACCGTTCCAGTTGGCAGGCAGCCGCAGTACGAACTGCGAGTCGTGGTTCCACCCATGGTTCGCGTTGGTGTGCGAGGTGTCGGGAAAGTACCCGTCGATCTGAACGCCAGGCACTCCCGACTGCTGAGGCAGCCCCGCATGCGTCAGCCCCGCGAAGTCGGCCGGATTCGTATGCCCCGAAGCCACGGTGCCAGCAGTCGTCAGATCCGCGAGACAAGCAACTTCCTGATACTCCGCGCCAGGCACCGCAACCCCGGAGCACCGTCCGGCCACGGCAGGCGGTGCAAGGCCCGCGATCAGCAAACAAGTCGTCACGGCGAGGGGTAGTGCATGGCGGCGGCGCATAGTGAGTCCTCCCGGTCGGCTACGCCAGACACGCTAAAAGGCCGCCGCCGTACGAACAGCGTGGTCGGGGCACACAACCGGCTCCCCAAGGATGTGGTCTCAGACCGGTCGGCTGTCGGCGGGTTGTTTGAGGAGGGTGAGGGCGATGGCGGGGAAGACCAGGACGGAGACGAGGCCGGCGCAGGTCAAGGCGGCGGCGGTGACGGGGGACATCAGGCCGGTCGTGACGCCGATCTGGGTCGCGGTCACGATGAACGGCAAAGAGGTTGCCTGGAGCAACGCTACCGCCGCGGTGGAGTGCGGGCCGAGCGCCCGGACCGACAGGTACGCCGGTACGCCGCGGGCCACCAAGAGCGCCAGAAGGAACAGCGGGACCCGAAGCAGTGCGGCCGGATCGGCCAGCAGACCGCCGAGGTCGAGGCGTAGTCCGCTGGTGACGAAGAACACCGGGATGAGGAAGCCGTAGCCCAGCGCCGCGAGCTTCACCCGGAACTGCGGGTGCGAGCTGGAGTCGCGATCGACCAGCCCCACGACGGCACCGGCCAGAAACGCCCCGAGGATGGTCTCCAGGCCGAACTGCTCGGCCAGCGCGACGAAGGCGACGAGGAGCACCACCGCGGCCCGAACCCTGATCTCGGCCGTGGTGTCCTGCAACCTCACCAAGGTGGCTCCGATCCGTCGCGAGCGGGCCGCGGTCGACACCACCAACCCCGCGGTCGCTACCAGCAGGGCGAACAGCGCCACCATCACCAGCCGCTCGCCCGCGCTGCCGCCTTCGGCGGAGAAGAGCAGTGACAGCACCAGCACAGCGGCGAAGTCAGCGATCGAGGCGGCCGCGATGGTCGACTGCCCGACTTCGCCGTCGACCTGGCCGGCGTCCTTGAGCACCGGAACGACCAGGCCGAGCGAGGTCGCGGACAAGGTGACCGCGAGCAGGTACGGGCTGTGCACCCAGCCGGCCGCGGCGAAACCGGCGCCGGCGAGACCGCCCAGCACCAGCGTGATCAGGTAGCCGAGCAGGGCCAGCCGCAGTACTGGGCCGCGCAGCCGGTGGACGTCGATCTCCAGGCCGGCCAGGAAGAGCAGGAATCCGAGACCGAGCAGCGAGACGATCTGCACCGGCAGGTCGATGTCGACGAGGCCGAGGCCGTGCGGTCCCAACACGATGCCCGCGACGATCTCGAGGACCACGGCCGGGATCCGCAGTCTTGGTGCGAGCCCCAGCAGCAGCGGCGCCAGCAGCGCGACCAGGACGACGGCGAAGAGGTTGGTGAACTGGACATCCGGCATTGCGGCCCCTCGTGAAGCAGCAGGCGCGCAGGTACTAGCTGTCGCGCGGGAAGTTGCGGAAGGCATCGAGCAGCCGGTCGCGGGTCTCCTCGGAGAGGCTTTCCGCGCGGAGTCGGCCCACTTCGTCGATGCTGCGGCGGATCTGGTCGAGATAGATCTCGCAGCCCTCGCAGATCGCCAGGTGCTCGACGAATCGTCGTTCGGTCTCGCTGTCCAGGGTTCCTTCGAGGAAGGCGGTGACGAGTTCGACCAGCTGTGCACACGTCATGAGGCGCCGCCCGTCGTCGCCGCGTAGTACTGCTCCAGGTGGCTGCGGACGGCTGCGCGGGCGCGGTGCAGGAGGACGCGCTGGTTGGCGGTCGAGATCTCCAGCAGGCTGCAGACCTCGTCCGCGCTCTGGCCGTCGATGTCGCGCAGGGTGAGGACGACCCGCTGCCGGGCCGGGAGTCCCTCCAGGGCAGCGGCCACGACACCTCGCACCTCCCTGGCGAGCACCTCGCTCTCGGTGCTCGGCCAGATCTTCGGAAACGTCAGCCACCCATCGGGGTACGGATCCTCCGGGCCGCGGAAGCGGCTCTGGTCGACTGTCGGTCCGTCGTCGGTGCTCAGGCTCGCCCACGGCACTGTGCGCTGCTCGCGGACGCCGCGCTTGCGTGCGGTGTTGACCAGGATCCGGTAGACCCACGTCTTCAGCGACGACCGGCCCTCGAACCTGCCGATGCCCTGGAACACAGCCAGCCAGGTGTCCTGGACGACCTCCTCCGCACTGGCGGCCGTCGACACGAAGCTGCGCGCGAGCCGCAGCATCGAGGCGGACCAGCCGTCCAGCAGCCGCGCGAAAACCTCCTCGTCGCCGGCTCGGAGTGCGGCGAGGAGGACCTCGTCCGGCGGCAGGGGTGTGACCACAACTCGAAGGTAGTGGACAAACCCCGCGCTGGAAGGCGTTCGGCTCATTACCCCTGCCTTACCGGTACCGCGGGTCAGCGGTACTCCGGGTTCTCGAAGTCGAAGCGGCAGCCCGCGTCCCACTCCGACCGCTGGTTCCCGTACGCCGGGATGCCGCCCGCGTCCTTGAGCATCCGGGCCAGGTGCAGCAGGTTCCAGGTCATGAAGGTGGTGTTGCGGTTGGTGAAGTCGTTCTCGGGTCCACCGGAACCTTCGTCGAGGTACGACGGTCCCGGGCCGGCCTCGCCGATCCAGCCGGCATCGGCCTGTGGCGGAACGGTGTAGCCGAGATGCTGCAGGCTGTAGAGGATGTTCATCGCGCAGTGCTTGACGCCGTCCTCGTTGCCGGTGATCAGGCACCCGCCGACGCGTCCGTAGTACGCGTACTGGCCCGCGGAGTTGAGGATCGAGGAGTTGCCGTACAGCCGCTCGATCACCTGCTTGGTGACGGAGCTGTTGTCGCCGAGCCAGATCGGGCCGGCGATGACGAGGATGTCGGCCGCCATCACCTTCTCCTGGATCGCCGGCCATGCGTCCACTTCCCAGCCGTGCTCGGTCATGTCGGGCCAGACGCCGGTGGCGATGTCGTGGTCGATCGCGCGGATCACCTCGACCCCGACCCCGTGCTTCTCCATGATCTTGCGACTCACCTCGACCAGACCTTCGGTGTTGCTCGGCTCGGGTGAACGCTTCAGGGTGCAGTTGACGAACAGCGCGCGCAAGTCGTCGTATCGGGTGTCGGTCATTGCGGTTTTCTCCTTGTGGGTCAGGGGATTCACAGCAGTTCGGCGTCCTGCTCGATGCAGAGCAGGACCGGGCCGTCGGTCGCGAACAGTTCGGTCATCGCCGCCTCGAGGTCTTCGCGGCGGTCGACCCGCAGGCCGGTCGCGCCGCAGAGACGGGCGTACTGCGCCCAGTCGGGGTTGACGAGTGAGGTGTGCCAGACGGGATAGTCGGCGGCCAGTTGCTCCTTGCTGATCTTGCCGAGCGCGTTGTTGTTCAGCAGCACGTGCTTGATGCCGATGCCGTACTTGACCGCGGTGGTCAGCTCGGCGGCGTACTGACCGAAGCCGCCGTCGCCGGTGACCGCGACGATCGGCCGGCCGGGTGCTGCCGCCCAGGCGCCCAGCGCGGCCGGATAGCCGAAGCCGATCGAGCCGAGGTAGCCGGACATCAACACCGGTTGACCTTTCGACTCCAGATACCGGCCGAGTGAGTAAGCATGGTTGCCGACGTCAACAGTCACGACAGCCTCAGCGGGCAGGTGCCGGGAGAGTACGTCGAAGACGGCGGCCGCCGAGACACCGCGACCGCGGTCGTCGTTCGCCCGGCGCGCCTTCTCCGCCCGCCAGATCGCCCAGCGCTCGGCGACATCGGGACGTTGATCCGTGGCCTTCGTCTCCGGCAGCCGATCGATGAGGGCGGTGAGGCTGAGTGCCGCGTCGCCGAGTACGTCCACCGTGACGGCGTCGAACCGGCCGATCGCGGCGTGGTCGTCGTCGAGCTGCACGATCTGCTTGTACGCCGCGATGCCGGTGTGATTGGAGAACGAGGCGCCGACGACGACGAGCAGATCGGACTCGTTCATCAGCCAGCTGGCCACCGGCGTACCGCTGCGGCCGAGGACTCCGGCGCCGAGCGGATGCGTGTCCGGTACGAGTCCCTTGGCCTTGAAGGTGGTCAGGACCGGGGAGTTGAGGTGCTCGGCGAGCCGGCGTACTTCGGCTTCCGCACCGCGGGCGCCGTGGCCGACGATAATCACCGGTCTGCGGGCGTCACGGATCAGCATGGCGGCGCGGGTCAACGCGTCCTCGTCCGGACGGATCCGGCGGGCCGACAGTCGTCCGCGAGGCGTTGCCGCGGGGGAGTCCGAGGGCAGTACCTGGACCTCGTCCGGCAGCACCAGATGAGCGACACCCCGGCCGTCGATCGCGTGCTTGACGGCCAGACCGGCCAGTTCGGCGTGGTCGCTGCCGGCCTGGATCGCGGTGCTCGAGACGGCGACGTCCTTGAAGACCGCGGTGAGATCGAGGTCCTGGAACGCGCCGCGACCGAGCACCTTGGACGGGACCTGGCCGGAGACGGCGAGAACGGGGGAGCCGTCGAGCTTGGCGTCGTACAGGCCGGTCAGCAGGTTGGTGGAACCAGGGCCGGCGATCGCGAAGCAGGCGGCGGGACGGCCGGTGAGCTTGCCGTAGGCGCCGGCCGCGAAGGCCGCGGCACCCTCGTGCCGGATGCCGATATAGGTGAGTTCACCCCGCTCCTCCGCGCGCCGCATCGCCTCGGCGAACCCGAGATTGGAATGCCCGACCATCCCGAAGACATGACTGATGCCGTGGGCAACCAACGTCTCGACCAGCACGTCCGACACCGTCCGCACCGCCTCCGGTACGCCGGGAAGCCGGACGTAGACCCCATCGGCTCGTTCGTCGACGGGATAGGCGGTCACCCCGTCGGAGAACCCCTCCGGGGGTTGCCCGGTGATCGGGTCGTAGTCGTACCCGTGCCACGGGCAGCGCAGCAGACCCTTCTCGATCGAGCCCTCCCCGAGCGGCCCGCCCTGGTGTGGACAGTGGTTGTCCAGTGCTCCCAGCCGGGCCCCGCAGCGCGCCAGAGCGACGCTCCGGCCGTCCACGATCACACTGCGAACCCGGCCGTCCTCCGGTACGTCGACGGGTTCGACCCGATGCCATCCGTCCCCGGCCATGTAACGCCTCCCCACCTCGGCGACACGAACGTGTCTGAAGGGTCAGTGCCGTCAGGGCGCCTGGCGTTACACGAGGAGACTGGGAACCATGGACGAGCAGAAACTGGTGAGCACGCGGCGAGCGCTGCACGGCGTGGCCGAGCTGATCCTGGCCGGTCCGCAGCACCGCCTGGGCGGCGGGATCCGGCTGCGCGTCGTACCGGGCGGGTTCGCGACCGTCGCCGCGCCGGACTTCCGCGTGGACGGCGACCTGCTCGTCGTACCGGGTGGGTCGATCGAGCTCTCCGGCGGGACCTTTGCCGAGCGTGCGAAGCAGGCCGGCGTCGAGGCGAGCCGGCTGGACGAGGTCTATTCCGGCGGCCCGAAGATCGACCCGGACTCGGCGATCGACCTCGACCCAGCCGCTGCCCGCCTCATCGCCGACGCCTTCGCCCGCGGTGACGCCGCCCTCCGCGCGCTCGACCCCGATGCCACTCCGGTCCTGTGGCCTGAGCATTTCGATGTCGGCATCACGCTCGACGAGGTCAACTACGGCGTCTCACCCGGCGATGACACGATCCCGGAGCCGTATGCGTACGTCGGCCCGTGGGCCGCGCGTACCGGCACCTTCTGGAACGCCTCCTTCGGTGCTACCCGGATGATGACCGACCTTCCCGACTCGGAAGCTGTGCTCGCCTTCTTCCGCGCGGGTCAACAGCAGGCAGGCGTCGTCTAGGCCGACACCAGTGGGGCCTCAGTCGAGGATCCAGTGTGGACTCTCGGCGGGACCAGGGTCGTAGGTGCAGGTGAGGCCGGTGTGGATGGTCGTTCGCAGATGGTGAGCGAGGGGTTCGTCGCTGCCGGCGATCCGGTCGATGGCGGCGGTGATGGCCTTCTTCACGGCGACCCTGGCGCGTTCCTGGCTGGAGCCGGTGGTGCGGGGGCGTCCGTGCAGACCGGTGGCTCGCGCGAGTTCGTCCAGCAGCGCTTGACGTTCCAGCCGTACGGCGGCCTGCCTCTCGAGATCCGACCAGTCGTCGGCTTCGGCGAGTTCGTGGTCGAGGTCCCGCAGGCGTTGCCGGTACGCCTGGAGCGCCTGCTGGTCGAGGATCTCGCCGAGTCCCGATTCGACGGCGGCCTCGGCGCCGACCAGGTCGAGGGCCCCGATCGGGTGGCGCGGCCGGCGCAGCAGTTGGCTGAGGTAGCCGAAGCCGCGGAGTTCGCGCAGCGGGGTGGCGGCGCCGTCGCGGCCGATCAGCCACAGACCGTCGGTGGTCGGCCGGAACTGGACCCGATCGTTGTCCTGGGCAACTGGTTCGTCCGCGAGCGGCCAGGCGGCGAGCCGGTCCCGCCACCATCCGGCGCCGAGTCGCTCGTAGGTCGCCAGGGCGCGGGCGCGGAGCCGGCCGGCCGTGGCTGGATCACCGAGCACTGCTGCCGCGCGGGCCAGCGTGTCGTCGGTGACCCCGTGGAACATCACCGCGCCGGCGTTGAAGACCGCTCGGTCCTGATAGGGGGTGAGAAGCTGAGCGGCTCTGCCGACCAGGTCGCGATCCGAGACGGCCAAGGCTGCCTCGAGAACGCATTGCAGCGTCAGCAGCCAGTTCACGTCGCGGGGGAGGTCGTCGAGCGTGCTGCCGTGAAAGGTGTGGACGAGGGCACGAGTCCGGTTCTGGTCGCCGGTGCGTGCCCAGAGAAAGGCGGCCTCGGCACAAAGCACGGTGATGCCTTCCGACCGGGCCAGAGCCTCGGCGGTCTCGGCTCCCGCAGTGCAGGTCTCGATGTCGCCTGCCTGCGCGGCGGCGTAGGCGGTCATCGCCGCCAGCACCAGCCAGGCATCGGCAAGTCCTGCCTGGTCCGCTGCCTCGGTGGCGATCGCGGTGAGCCGGCTGGTGGTGCCGGTACGGCCCTGCAACAGGTCGAGCATGAGCCGGCGCGACGCCGCGAAGAAGCGCGCGCGAGCCGACTCCTCGCCCAGCCGTTCGAGCGCCCGGAGCTGCCGGTAAATCGCTTGCAGGTCGAGGCTTTCGCAGGCGACCTGCAGCCCCCACAGATGCGCCTGCAGGCGAGCATCCGGATCGAGGACATGAGCCGCCACGTCGTCGAGCCGTTGGGTGAGCGACCGGCGTACGGCGAGATCGTCGGGACCCCAGTGGGCTGCGAGCGCGGCATCGAGACAGTCAGCGATCAACTCTGGAGCACCCGTCCGCTCGGCGCACGCCACTGCCTCGGTCGCGAACTGACCTGCCCGGCCGGCCTCACCGGCGTACACCCAGCAGCGAGTGAGTGCGGCCGCCAGCCGCGCCCGTGTGCTGTCATCGGTCGTGCGGACCAGTACGTCGTACAGCTGAGCCGGCAACTTTCCGGGTTCGGCGCCGAACAGCTGAACACCGGCTGCTCCGAGCACCGCCTCCGTCCAGCCTGGAAGGTCGTCCGCAGCGCGGCTGCGGGTCGCCGCCTCGTCGTACAGGCTCGCGGCGGAGTCTCCTCGACCGGCCGCGCGGGCAGCGTCGGCACGGTCGAGGAGGTCGCGGACCGTCGACGAGGTGACCATCGAATTCATCGTAGGTTTCTCGCTGCCCTGCGAGGGGTGTTCAGGGCCTGATCAGCCGTACGGCGGCCGCGTGCTCGCGCTGTTTGGCCTCGTCCCAGTCGCCGGTGCAGTAGACCGACAGCTCCGAGATCTGGGCGCCGGTCAGGTCCGCCCGGATCATCTCGCGGCTGTACCACTGCTGGCCCTGCTGCTCCCAGCGTTCCTCGAACTCGATGGTGAACCCGCGGTCGGTCGGGTCGACGCGGGTCACCCGTACCTGCCCGGGCGCCGGGTGGCCCGCGAGCCGGATCGCCACGAGTTCGTCCGGCGTGGTGGCCTGCACCCGCCACTGCGGCAGGGTGAGATCGATGAACACGTCCGGGGTGAACAGCCCGTCCGGTGCGACGCCGGTTTCCAGGAACCGGATCAATTTCGCCACGGCAGTCGCCGCGCCGGCCGGAGTACCGGCCTCTTGGGTGGTCATCGCCCTCGTGTCGCTGATGCTGGACATGTCGTCCTCCTTCGGAAGGGTTCGAACTGACACCCTTCAGGCGTGACGACCGGCGGCACATCGTGACGCCGGCCGTCACCGCGACCAGCTCAGACGGCCAGGCGGCCGCCGTCGATGGGGAGGACTGCGCCGTGGACCATGGCGGCGGCGTCCGAGGCGAGGAAGACGATGCCGGCGGCGATCTCGGCGGCCGTGGCTACCCGGTTGAGGGGTGCGGTGGCGGCCAGGTTGTCGAGGTTGTGGCCCATCGGTGTGGTGCCTTCGGTGCGCGTCGGGCCGGGGCTCACCGTGTTCACCCGTACGCCGGACGGCCCGAACTCCGCTGCCCACGACCTGGTCAGCAGCTGCAGGGCCGCCTTGCTCGACCCGTACAAGGCCATGCCGGCCATGCCGAAGGTGGCGACCATCGTGGTCACGTTGACGATCGCCCCGTGGCCCCGCTCGGCCATCCGCGGCGCGAGTTCGGTCGGTAGCTCTGGAGTAGATGCTCCGATCCTGCGGATCGAAAAATGGAGTATCAACTCCAAAATTCTGTGTACGCTCGAACCATGGCGACGGACGGGTTGACCCGCAAAGGACAGGCGACGCGCGACCGGATCGTGCAGGCCGCCTCCCAGCTGATGCTCGAGCAGGGCGTTGCCCGGACGACGATCGAGGACATCCAGGCTGCTGCCGGTGTCAGTCCGTCGCAGCTCTACCACTACTTCCCGGGCAAGGACGCGCTGGTTCTCGCCGTGGTCGATCACCAGGCCGGCCAGGTGATGGGGGTCCAGCACCAGGGCCTCAACGGGTTGGACGACTTCGAAGGTCTCGGCAACTGGCGGGATCTGATGATCGGCATCCTGGCCAAGGTGCAGTGTGTCGGCGGTTGCCCGCTCGGATCGCTCGCGAGCGACCTGTCCGAGGCCGATCCGGTGGCGAGGGTCCAGCTCGCCAACGCTTTCGAGTCGTGGGAAGCCCTGCTGCGCAACGGTTTGGAGCGGATGCGGGATCGCGGTGAGCTCGCCGAGCACGCCGATCCTGGCGAGCTGGCGGTCGCCCTGCTGGCCGCAGTACAGGGCGGTCTGCTGCTCAGTCAGATCCGGCGTGACCCCGCGCCGCTCCGGGTCGCTGTCAACACCATGATCGAGCACCTCCGCAGCCTCAGTTCCGCCGGTGGCGTGCGATGACACCCGGCCGCGAGGTGCAGGTTCGGCTCTTCGAAGGGGATCGCGAGGTGCTGCGGCCGCTGTTCCGGGAGGCGGACGATTCCGAGCAGGGGATCGATGCGTACCTGCCGCTCGGTGACATCTTCGTGGCCGAGGAGAGCGGTGAGGTCGTCGGGCAGCTGCAGTTGGTCGGCGAGGGCGAAGAGGTCGAGCTGAAGAGCATGGCGGTGGCCGAGGAGCGGCGTGGCGGAGGCGTCGGCCGCATGCTCGTGGCGGCCGCGCTGCGGAGCTGCCGGGAGCGCGGCGTACGGCGGATCACGGTGTCCACCGCCGCGGCGGACACCGGCAATCTTCGGTTCTATCAGCGGCAGGGATTTCGGATGCTGAGCATCGAGCGGGACGTCTTCGGGCCGGAGGCGGGCTATCCCGACGGCATCGTCATCGACGGGATTCCGCTGCGGGACCGGGTCTGGCTGGACCAGGAGCTCTGAGCGCGACACGGTGTCATCAAGATGACGACAGAGGACTTGTCATCGGATCGATGACGGGGTATAAAACTGCTGCGTGTTGACACCGACAAGTCGAATCGTCTGGAGGTGGAACGATGTTGATGCGCACTGACCCGTTCCGTGAGTTCGACCGGCTGGCCCAGCTGATGACCGGCGGCACGGCCGCCGGCACCTGGTCCAAGCCGAACCCGATGCCGATGGACGCCTACCGGTCGGGCGACGAGTTCGTCGTGGTCTTCGATCTGCCGGGTGTGCCGGCCGAGGCCATCGACCTGGACGTCGAGCGGAACGTGTTGACGGTGAAGGCCGAGCGCCGGCCGGCCGCGGTGGCCGAGGGCGTGGAGATGCAGGTCGCCGAGCGCCCGCTGGGCGTCTTCTCCCGGCAATTGTTCCTGGGCGACACCCTGGACGCGGACCGGATCGAGGCGGCGTACGACAACGGCGTACTGACCGTGAAGATCCCCGTCGCCGCGCAGGCGAAACCCCGCAAGATCAGTATCGGCGGCGCGTCGTCGGAGCAGCAGCAGATCGACGCCTGAGCCGAAGCCGCGCTGCCTGCGGCCACTCCGACCCCGAGGACCTGGACATGGCTGAGACCGCGAACCCGAACCAGTTGGACGAGACCGGCCCCGAGACCGGCGCCGAGCCGGACGTGAGCGAAGCCGTGGCGTTTCTCGTCGGCGTACTGGCCGGCCTCGACGACAAGGACCCGGCCGAGGTGCTCGATGCGCTCGTCCGGCTCCGCGAGGTCCGGGATCAGCTCAGCCAGTGGGAGCCCCGGCTGATCGACGCCGCGCGAGCCGGCGGGGTCAGCTGGGCCCAGCTCGCGCCGGCGCTCGGCGTGGCCAGCAGGCAGGCGGCCGAGCGTCGCTATCTCAGGATCAGCCCGAATGCCGCCGATCCGACGATGAACGGCGAGCAGCGGGTCCAGGCCGCGCGGGAGCAGCGGGCCAGCGATCGCGCGGTCGCCAGCTGGGCCAGGGAGAACGCGGCGGACCTGCGCCGGCTGGCCGGGCAGGTGGCCTCGCTGGCCGATCTGGACCGGTCGGCGCAGGCCAGCGTGGACCGGGTCCATGACGCCTTGGGCCAGAACGACTCCGCCGCGCTGCTCGGCCCGCTCGCGGCGGCCGGCGTACAGCTCACCCGTGATCACCCGGCCTTGGCGGACCGCATCTCGGACATCGGCGCCCGGACTCTCGCGGTACGAGAGGCGGGCCGGCGCCGGGCGGGTCAGGAACCGGCCGAGCAGACCAAGCAGGAGGGAAAGCGATGAAGTTGTTGTTCGAATGCCGTCCGGTCGAACACCTGGAGGCCAGTGTCGACTACTACCGCACTCTCGGCCTCGACCCGGTGGGCTGGCCCGATGACGACACCGCCCTCCTGGCGCCCCGCCGCGGCGACGCGACCATCGTGCTGGTCCGCGACCCTGCCGAAGCCGCACTCGGCTGCGGTGGTGTGTACGACGTCGGTGATGTCGACGCCTTCTTCGACGCGCATGCCGACCTGGATTGGCTGATAGCACCGATCAACAGTTCGCTGGGCCGGTACGCCGTGTTCGCCGACCGCACCGGCACCTGCATCCGACTGCTCGATCCCGATCCGCATCTGGGCACCGCGGCCGGGCGCGCGACCTCCCTCTACGCGATCGCCGGCTGACCGCACGGCCGCGACAACCTGTTCGCTGCCTGGCGATCGGAACGAACTGACCGCGACGAACTGACAGGCCTGTTTGCCTTGGGGTACAGGCCCCTCAGATTTCGGCGGTGGTACGGAAGTGTGCCACTTCATTCCTCTCGTTCCAGTCGCGAGGCACAGTTGTCGCGGCCCTCGCTGTTCCCGGCGGGCCACCCGCAGATTCCCCGAGCCGTCCCCGCAGATCGCGCGGACCGGCCGTTGTCTCGCGACGTCAACTACAGCTCCTGAAGGGAGTAGTTGCATGTCGCCCACGACGAACCACCATGCGGATATCGACAGTCCGCCCACCGAAGGTGTCACCAGCACAGCCCGGGACGAAGCCGGCCAGCTGAAGGAGACCTCGGCCGATGCTGCCCGCCAGGTCGCGGAATCCGTGAAGGAGAAGGCGTCGTACGTGACGTCCGATGCCCGCGAGCAGACCCGGCGCCTGGCGAGTCAGACGCGCGACGAACTGGTCGGCCAGGCCGGCCAGCAGAAGCAGCGGGCGGCCGACAGCCTCCGTTCGGTGGGCGACGAGCTCCGCGGAATGGCCCAGCACGGCCAGTCCGGACTCGGCGCGCAGTTGGCGCACCACGGTGCCGACTTCAGCCACCAGGCGGCGGACTTCCTGCAGAACCACGAGCCCGGTGAACTGCTCGACGAGGTCCGCGGCTTCGCACGCCGCAAGCCGGGCACCTTCCTCCTGGTGGCCGCGGCGGCCGGTGTCGTCGCAGGCCGGCTGACGCGTGCACTGGCAGCGGGTAGCCCCGACACGCAGAACGACTTCAGCTCGTCGGGCAGGCCGGCTTCGCCGAACGGCCTGAGCTCACCCGGCCAGCAGGGCAGTGACTATCTCGTCCCGCCGCCGGCCGCTCCGATGGGCGCCGCGCCGGTCGGTACGACGACCCCGCCTCCTCCGATGCCGACTCAGCCGGCCGGTGAGACGATGCCTCCTCCGATGCCCACCCCGGTAGCGCCCGACCCGGACCCGGGGGCTCCCGTGACGCCCCGCTTCGGGCCGGGACAGGTGCAGTGACATGACCGTCGACGGACTGCCACCCGGCAGCAGCTCGCACCGGGCGTCGGTTGACGAATCGGTGGGTGAGCTGGTTTCCCAGCTCACCAACGATCTGGGCGACCTGACCCGCCAGGAGCTGGCGCTGGCCAAGGCCGAACTTCAGGTCGAGGCCAAGAAGGCCGGCAAGGGCGCCGGCCTGCTCGGCGGCGCCGCGTTCGCCGGCTGGATGGCGGCGCTGTTCGTCTCGCTGACGGTGATGTGGGCCCTGGACGAGGCGATGGATCTCATCTGGGCCGCGCTCATCGTCGCTGTCATCTGGGCGATCGTGGCCGCGGTCCTGGCGTCCAGGGGACGCAAGGAACTGCAGGAGGTCAGCCCGAAACCCGACCAGACGGTCGAATCACTCAAGGAGGACGCGAAATGGCTGAAGACCCGGAAGAGCTGAAGCGCAACATCGAGCAGACCCGGCGCAACGTGGGTCGTGACGTCGACGCCCTGACGGAGAAGGTCAGCCCCACCCGGATGGTCGAGCGGCGGGTGGAGCGAGCCCGCGGCGGCGTTCACCGATTGAAGGAGCATGTGATGGGTTCGGTGGGATCGGTCGGCGACACTGCCGGCTCGGCGGTGTCGACAGTGCAGGACGCGGGCAGCAGGGTCGGTGACGCCGTCAGTTCGGCACCCGACATGGCGCGGTCGCGGACGCGCGGTACGCCGCTGGCGGCCGGCGTGATCGCCTTCGCGGCCGGCTGGGTCGCGGCCGCCGCGATGCCGGCCTCGACCAAGGAACGCGAGCTGGCCCAGGAGACCAAGGACAAGGCGATGGAAGCCGCCGCGCCCTTGAAGGAAGAGGCCGCGCAGGTGGCCCAGGAAATGAAGGAGAATCTCCAGGAACCGGCGCAGCAGGCCGTCGAGAACGTCAAGCAGTCCGCCTCCCAGGCGGCAAGTGACGTGGCCGACGACGGACGCTCGGCGGCCCAGCAGGTGGCCGACGGGGCGAGGGACTCGGCGGACACCGTCCGTCAGGCGGGCTCGCCGAGCTGATGAACGACGGCCGACGGCACGACGTACCGGGAGTAGAGGCCGGCAAGCCGACCGAGATCCCCGCGCGCGGGTGGTGGCAGGTGACCCGGCGGGCCTGGGCCGAGGCCAAGGCCGACCAGGTCCCGCTGCTCGCCGCGGGGGTGGCCTTCTTCGGTTTCCTGTCGCTGTTCCCGGCCGTCGTCGCCGCCGTCCTGACCTACGGGCTGGTGGCCGATCCGGCTCAGATCCGTAACCAGGCAGAGGATCTGAGCGCGGCCATGCCGGCGTCGGGGCGCGATCTGCTGCTCCAGCAGATCGACGCCCTGACGTCGGCGCCGCGGCAGGGGCTGGGGATCGGCGTCGCGATCGCCGCCGCGACCGCGTTGTGGAGCGCGTCCGGTGGCGTCGGGTATCTGCTCACCGCGGTGAACCTCGCGTACGACGAGGAGGAGACCCGCGGTTTCGTCCGCCGCAAGTTGCTGGCGCTGGGGATGACGCTCGGTGCGATTGTCTTCGTTCTGCTGGCGATCGCCTTGTTCGCTGCGGGTGCGGCGATCGGGAGTGATCTGGCCGCCCCGCTGCGCGTCGTACTGGAGGTGGTTCGGCTGCTGCTTGCCGTCCTGCTGATCACCGTGGCCCTGGCTGTCGTCTACCGGCTGGGGCCGTCCCGGGATGCGCCGCGGATTCGCTGGGTGTCGGTCGGAGCCGCCGTCGCGACGGTGATCTGGCTGGTCGCCTCGATCGGTTTCTCGATCTACGTCGAGACGTTCGGCAACTATGCCAAGACGTACGGCAGCCTTGCGGCCGTGGTGGTCCTGATGCTGTGGCTCTGGCTGACCGCGTACGCCGTACTGCTCGGCGCCGAGATCAACGCGGAGTCCGAGCAGCAGACGGCCCGGGACACCACCAAGGGAGAGCCGCGGCCACTCGGCGAACGCAACGCGGTCAAGGCCGATTCGCTTCCGCAGTAAGGAATACGCCCAGTAGGGATTACGCGGAGCTGGGCGACCAGCCCTGGATCGAGGTCTTGATGCCTTCGACGGCCTTTCGCAGTTCGTCGTCGATCGCTGGGTCGTCCGCGTGCTCGGTGTCCAGCCGGACGGTGAGCTGGGAGGTCCCGTCGGCGACGAAGTCGACCTCCAGTTCGCCGTGGTAGTCGGAGTCGCCCGGCGCTCCCCAGCGAAGAGTGCGGTTCTCCTCGACGACATCGATCCACGCTTCGCTGCGGACGGACTGTCCGGACGGTTCCTCGGCGGTGACTTCGACCTCGTGATGCACGGGCTCCTTGGGCCGCCGGGCCTCCGCACCCTGCGCGGTCTCCGGGAGCGGCTCGGTCTCGTGCACGCCGGTCATCCTGGGCAGGTACTTCGGCAGGTTCTGTACGTCGGAGAGGTACTCGAAGAGGATGTTCGGTGCGACATCCACCGTCGTCGACACTTCGTGATGCGCCATCGGATCCGTCCCAACTCGGCGGCGAAGACCTACTCGTCCCCGGTGCCCAGCAGCCCGGCCCGAAAACGCCGCACTAGCCCAGCCCGAAAACGCCGCGCTTGCCCGGCGCGGAACGCGGGTTAGCCGTGGCCGGCGGTGTGGTGGCGGGCGACGCGGGCGCGATTGCCGCAGGCCGGACCGCACCACGCCTGGTTCGTGCGGCGCTGGAAGAACAGTTGCCCGCATCCCGGTGCGTCACACAGCGCCAGGTCGGCCCGGGGGCCTGCTAGTACGTCGCGGACGGCGGCGGCCAGCCTCGCCAGCAGCAGCGTGAACGGGGCGGGGGAGCCGACAGCGCGTGAAACCAGCGACCCGGGCTCTTCGCCGAGCACCATCACCTCCGGCGTACCAAGCAGCGTTTCGTTGAGCGTCCGTACGTCGGACTCGTGCCAGGTGCCGTGGCCGGCTGCCGCACGCAGGAGGCGCAGCGCAGCGTCACGGAGGTGCAGGAAGGCGCGCAGATCGTTCTCGTCGACAGTCGTCGGCCGGGGAGCGGGCAACGCCGCCGCGTGGAGCCAGGACTCCAGGTCGTCGACCGAGGTCACCAACTCGTGCTCGGTCCAGCCGCGCCGGATCACCGTGTTCGCGAAGTCGAGCGACGGGTAGCCCTCCAGCCACGCCCAGGTCAGCTCGATGCCCACGAACAGCAGTCTAGGGCAACACGCTAACGGTTTGAAGATCTAAAACCGTTATTTTAGAGTCGGGTCATGGCCAACTCACGCGGTCGTCTCGTCGCCCTGTGCACGGTCCAGTTCGTGGATGTGATGGGCGTGACCGTCGTCGTGTCCGCGATGCCGCGGATGCTGGCGGACCTCGGCGGTTCTGCTGCCCAGGCAGGGCTTCTGGTGCCGGTCTATGCGGTCGGCTTCAGCAGTCTCCTGTTGCTGGCGGCGCGGCTCGGCGACCGCTTCGGGCACCGCCGCACCTTGGTGGCAGGGCTGCTGGTCTTCGCGATCGGCTCGACCGTCGCGGCCGCCGCGCCGACGCTCTCGCTGCTGGTGACAGCCCGCGGGATCCAGGGCGTGGCCGCCGCGATCTCGGTGCCGAATGCGTTGGTCCTACTGACCCGGGTCGCTCAGTCCAAGGATGCTCGGGAGCGGGCTCTCGGTGCATGGAATGCCTGCGGCGGACTCGCCGGTGCAGCCGGCCTTCTGGTCGGTGGGCTCACCACGTCCGCCGTCAGTTGGCGGGCCATCTTCTGGGGGAACCTCGTGGTCACGGCGGTGCTCGTCGCAGTACTGCTGCGGTTGGTCGAGAGGGACCGACCTGCTGAGGAGTTGTCGGCGGGGTTCGATCCGCGCTCGGTGGTGTTGCAGGTCGTTGCGGTCGGCGCGGTGGTCGCCGCTGCCAACGCGACCGCGAAGCCCTGGCCGGTCCCGGCGGCGCTGGGGTTGGCCGGTGTCCTGGCCGCGGCGTGGCTGGTGGTTCGCGAACGGCGTACGGCGCGGCCGTTGGTGCCCGCCGGCCTGTGGCGTCCCAGCTTTGTGGCGGGGCTGCTGGGGTCGTTCGGGATCACGGCCACGACCAGTTCGCTGGTGGTGGTCGGCACCGTGTATTTCCAAGCAGAGAAGGGATTCAGCCCGGCCTCGGCGGGGTTGATGATCCTGCCGTTCAGCCTCGGTGCCGTCGTAGCGGCCGGCCTGGCCGGACGGCTGATGCCGCGAACAGGTCCGCGGCGGACGTTGGCGGTCGGCCTGTTGCTGATCTTCGGCGGCGGGTTCGCGGTGTGGGTCTCGTCGACGACGGCCGCGCTGATCGTTGCGCTCGTGCTGGCGGGGCTGGGGAACGGGATGGGCGCCGTGGCGGCGTACGGGCTCGGGACCGCCGTACCGGACGAGCAACAAGGAAGTGCGGCCGGCCTGCTGAACACTGCCGCACAAGTCGGTACGGCGATGATGGTGGCGATCACCGTCGCCATCGCCGGCCGCGGGTACGGGCTCGACTACCGGGCCGGCTGGCTCACCGTCGCACTTACAGCGTTGGCAGTCCTGTTCAGTGTCGGTGCGATCACCAGGCAGCGGACACGCCGTCGTTAGCCGCGCATGGAACCGGCGCAACGGGATACCGGGGCGCGGCGACCACGACATGGAAGGCACGCTTGTGAACGAGACGCTGATCGACCCGACGACGCAGTACCCGAAGCCCGACCACCAAGGGCGCGAGTCCCAGCAGCATCCCGGGCTCAGCGGCGAGATGACCCCGGAACCCGACTACGGCGAGAAGTCCTATCGCGGCAGCGGCAAACTCGAGAACCGGCGCGCCCTGATCACGGGCGGCGACTCCGGGATCGGCCGGGCCGTCGCGCTCGCGTTCGCGCGGGAGGGCGCCGACGTATTGATCAGCTATCTCGACAGCGAGGAAGCAGACGCGCAGGCGACCTGCCGGCTGGTCGAGGACGCCGGCCGCAAGGCAGTGGCGGTGCCGGGAGACATCCGCTCGGAGGACCACTGCGTCGAGCTGGTGAACCGGGCGCTCTCGGACCTGGGTGGACTGGACATCCTGGTGAACAACGCGGCGTACCAGATGTCGCAGGAGAGCATCGTGGACATCACGACCGACCAGTTCGACCGGGTGATGAAGACGAACCTCTACGCCATGTTCTGGCTGTGCAAGGCGGCGGTCCCGCATCTGCCGCCGGGCTCGGCGATCATCAACACCACCTCCATCCAGGCCTACCAGCCGTCACCGCAGTTGCTCGACTACGCGACGACGAAAGCCGGAATCCTCAACTTCACCAAGGGTCTGGCCCAGGAGCTCGCCCCGAAGGGGATCCGGGTGAACGCGGTCGCGCCCGGCCCGATCTGGACCCCGCTGATCCCGGCCACGATGCCGGCGGACACGGTCAGCGAGTTCGGCGCCGACACCCCGCTGGGCCGGGCCGGTCAGCCGGCCGAGCTCGCACCGGCGTACGTGTTCCTCGCGTCGACGGACTCCAGCTACATCACCGGCGAACGCATCGGCATCACCGGCGGCAACCCACTCCCGTGAGCCGGCCCGGCTAGGCGCCGCTCGGCGCGGCCGGCGACGACAGGGTCGTGCTGAAGAGCCGGTCGTCGAGCTCGTTCAGGGCGAGCCGGATCGCGCCGAGGGCGACCGAGTCGGCGCCGAGAGTGGAGGCACGGACCTCTGGCACCCGCAGGCAGAGGCGCTGGAGTTCGGCTCTCAGCGGATCGAGGACGAGGTCGGCCGAGCGCGAGAAGCCGCCACCGTAGATGACGAGCTGCGGATCGAGAGCGAGCACCAATGCGGCGGCGCCGACCGCGAGGTCCTTCACATAACGGGTGACCGCGGTCTTCGCGTGCCGGTCACCCTGCCGGGCAGCTTCGAAGACCCAGGCGGCGGCGTCGTCAGGGCTGACACTCGCCGGTACGCCGGGGCAGTTCTCCAGATGGGAAGGCGCCGCCAGCCAGCGGACCTGCTTGAGCGCGCCGATCTCGCCGGCGGCTCCGCCGTACCCGCGTCGCAGTACTCCGTCGAGGATCAGGCCGGCGCCGATCCGCATGCCGGCCAGCAGATAGATGACATCGCTCGCGTCGTCCGCCGCGCCCTTCCATCGTTCGGCGAGGGCGGCCAGTTTGCAGTCGTTCTCCACGATCACCGGGCAGGAGAAGCGCCGGGCGAGGTGGGAGGGCAGGTCGACCTGCTGCCAGCCCGGGATCGGCGTGAACAGGCTGGTGCGCCCGCTGGCGTCGACCGGCCCGGTGACTCCGATGGTCACCGCCCACAGGTCCGCGGGCTTCTGCTTCGCCGCGGCCAGGCACTTGCGGATCGCTTCGTCCAGAGCGGCGAGGCGCTCCTTTGGATTGGCGTCCGCGGCGACGGCCACGCGATGGCTCTGCAGCACGTCGCCGTTCAGATCGGCCAGCAGCGCCAGCACCTTGTGCACCCCGACGTCGACGCCGAGGACGTGACCCGCGGTACTGCGGAACTCGTACCGGCGGGCGGGCCGGCCGACGGCGCTGCTGGACCCGGGTTCGATCACACTGGCCCAGCCGGCGGCCACCAGGTTCTGGGCGATCAGGTCCACGGCCGGGCGGGACAGACCGGTGCGCTGGGACAGCTCGGTCACCGTCGAGGGTGGGTGGTCGCGTAGCGCCCGGACGATCGTCAGCGAGTTGAGCTCACGGAGCCGCGGAAGATCCACGCCGGTGCCGGCGCCAGCTGTCACGGCCTGTCTGCTCCTTCGCCCGAGCGCCCACCCCTAATAACACTACGATCTTTACAAACCGGCGGGTGAATAGCAACCGACCGGCCGGTGGTCAGCCGATGGGGTAGGCAGAGCCGGCCGGCGGCTCCACCGCAGGCGTGAAGTCTGTGTCGCGACCGTCGATGCGGTACCTGTACCGGCCGATCCGCTCGGTCTCGGGCGAGCCGCTCAGGTACTCCGTCATCGCCTGCAGTTCGCCGGGATGCAGCCATGACGGCGGGTCGGACACCGCGCGGAAGCCGCAGATGACGGCGAGGTCGCGCAGCCAGGACTGCTGTTGTTCGGTGAGCAGGTTCAGCCGGCTGCGGAAGTAGACGACGTCGGGATCCACTTCGGCCACGGGTGCGTGCCAGAGCCGGTGCAGAGTGTTGATGACGGCGTTGCGGGCCATCGCGTCGGACGGGTCGTCGCTGGCGTAGTTCTGCCACATCGGTGCCACATCGGGACCGCTGCGAAGTCCGTCGAGGATCCCGAGCGACGGCAGCAGCATGGCGCCGCTGCCCAGGAGATACACGTCGTCGCCCGCGGTCCGGCGGATCACCGCCAGCGCCTCGCGGTAGGCCTCTTCGCGACCGGTCCCATCAGCCCGTACGCCGGGCGCCGCGGCCGCGTTGACGAAGTCGAGCTTGAGGTAGCGGAAGCCCCAGTCGTGCACGAGCCGCTGGGTCAGCTCGACCAGATGAGCCTGGGTCGCCGGCAGGGTGACGTCGAGGGCGTAGTAGCCGGTTCCCCAGTTGTAGCCGGCAACGACCGGTGCTCCGTGCTGGTCACGCAGCAGCAGTTCGGGGCGCTCGAGGGCGAGCCGAGAATCGGGCAACGCGATGAACGGCGCCACCCAGAGCCCGGGGGTCATGCCGGCGTCGGTGATCCGCTCCGCCAGGGCCCGCATGCCGGAGGGGAACTTCTGGTTCGGCTGCCAGTCGCCGACGCGTTCCTCCCAGCCGTCGTCGACCTGCACCACATCGAAAGGCAGGCCCTGCAGTGCGTCGATGTCCTTGTTGAGCTGCTGTTCGGTGATGTCCTCGTAGTACGCGTACCAAGAGCACCAGACGTTTCCGGCCCGGTTGCGGCCTTGCCCCAGGTGCGCCGCGAGGTGACGGGTGTACGCCCCGAAGACGGCGTCTTCGGGGCCATAGGCAACGAACCAGGGCGCGGCACCCGACTCGTACCACCCGGACAGGGTGTCGCGGTCAGCCGTCAACCGCGGCACCCCGAGGCCCAGTGCCCCGAGCAACAGCACGTTGCCGTTCTCGCCCTGGATCGCGGCGACGGCGGACGAGTGGTGGCTGCACGGGTCGTCCCAGGCGTCGTCGTCGGCCGTGACCCGGCGTACCGGGTCGGCGATGCGCAGCGGTTGCCCCGACAATCTGCGCCACCCGCACGGGCTCCAGGAGTTCTGTCCGTGCCGGTAGAACAGGCCGTCCCCGAGACCGTGCAGGAGGGCCACCCGCCCCGCCGGGAGGATCATGCCTCCGTCGGCCGGGCGTGGCTCGCCGGCTCCCTCGTGGTCCAGAGCGATCGTGTGTCCGGCCAGCTCGAACAGCAGTGTCATGCTTCTCCTTCTACTTGAACAGGGCGTTGACCTGGTCGTTGGCCTTCTTCAAGGCCGTTGCGGAATCGGACTGGCCGAGCACCGCGGACTGCACGGCGTCCTGCACGACCTGGGAGATCTCGTTGCCGTGTTCGCTGATCGGCAGGAAGAAGGTTCCGCCGGGCGCCTTCGCCTCGTCGACGAACACCTGGACGTCCTGACCCTTGGCCTGGTGGGCCGCCAGCGCCTTGTCACCGGCGGCCTTGATCGCCGGGAAGACCACGCCGTTGCCGCCGACGATGTTCTGGCAGTCGGCCGAGCCGAGGAACTTGACCCATTTCCAGGCCTCCTCCTTGTGCTCGGTGCCGGCGTTGATCGCGTCGGAGAGGCCGTTGATGGCCGTCTTGCGGCCGACCGGGCCGGTCGGCAGCGGCGCGAACGCGAACTTCACCTTGGCGTCCGGGGCGAGGTAGCTGTTGATCATCCAGGAGCCGGCGAAGGTGATGGCGCCCTTCCTCGCCGCGAGCAGGGCGTCCCGCGACAGCGTGGACGCCTTGTCCAGCGCAGGCGCGTACCCCTTGGCGATGAGGGACTTGAACCAGTCGATGGTCGCGGCGAGCTTCGGGTCGTCGTAGCTGTACTTCGTACCCCACGGATTCTTGTCGAGGAAGCCGAAACCGTTGCTGACGGCAAGATTGCCCCAGCCGTTCTGCCCTTGCGATCCGTCCGCCCACTCCGGCAGGAACCCGTAGGTCTTCACCTTCGACTTGTCGAAGGCCGGGTCGAGTCCGTTACGGCCCTTCTCGTCGACGGTGGCCTTCGCGATCACCTGCTCGAAGCTGCCCCCGTCGGTGGGGTTCCAGGTGAGGTTCTTCAAGGCGGCCGCGGTGATGCCCTGCGCCTGCAGGTGGGTGGTGTTGTACACCAGGGCCATCGTGTCCCAGTCCTTCGGCAGCCCGTACCGCTTGCCGTCCTTGGCGTACAGATCCGCCAGTCCCGCCTGGTACTGGGTGAGGTCGACCTTGTCGCGGTCGACGAACGGCTGGATGTCGAGAATCTGGTTGCTGGTGACGAACTGCGGATAGTACGACGCCTGGTCCGTCCACACGTCCGGCGCGTCACCAGCGGCCAACTGGGTGGTCAGGTTCTGCCAGTACTGCGCCCAGGCCGTCTGCGTGAGCTTGACGGTGATGTCGGGGTTCGCGGTGTGGAAGGCGTCGGCGCACGCCTGGTACGACGCCTTCTGGTTGTCGTCCCACAACCAGTAGTCCAGCGTCACCGCGCCGCCGGACCCGGAACCGTCCGACGAGGTGCAGCCCGTCAAGGCGGCCAGCGACAAGGTCAGCAGCGCCGCGCCCGTGGTCATGATGCGTTTCATGGTGTCCTCCGATGAATGGGTTTGCCGACAGCGAGCACTACTTGCCGCCGGTGAAACTGAGTGACTGCACGAGTCGTCTCCCCAGCAGGACGAGCAGCAGCAGAACGGGCAGCACCGACAAGGTGGAGGCGGCCATCAGGCCGGTCCAGTCCGGCTGGGTGTTGGGGGACTGCTGCAGGAACACGCCCAAGGCAACGGTCACCAGCCGGTGCTCTTCGCCCCGGCCCACCAGCAGCGGCCAGAGGAAGTCCTTCCAGGCCCAGACCGTGGTCGTGAGCCCGATCGTGATGAGCGGTCCGCGGCTCATCGGCAGCGCCACCCGCCAGAAGAGGCCCCACGGCCCGGCACCGTCCAGGATGGCCGCCTCTTCCACCTCGCGGGGCAGCGACAAGAAGAACTGACGCAGGAAGAAGACCGCGAACGGTGTCATCAGGATCGTGGGCGCGACCATCCCGGCCATCGTGTTGATCCAGCCGAGCTCTTTGACCAGGATGAAGTTCGGCAACAGCGTGAAGATCGGTGGCACCATCAGGGCCGAGACCAGCAGCGTGAAGGTGAGATCGCGGCCGGGGAACCTGAGCCGGGCGAAGGCGTAGCCCGCCATCGAGCACAGCAGGGTCTGCACCCCGGCGATCAGCCCGCAGTAGATCACCGAGTTCAGCAGGTAGCGGCTGAAATCCAGGTGCGCCCCGGAGCCGCCCGCGGCCCTGGCCTCCGCCTCGCTGGTCAGGCCGAGCACCCGCGCGAAGTTGATCAGCGTCGGCTGATCGGGAAGCAGCGAACCGCTGTCGTGATAGAGGTCCGCGGCCGGTGTGATCGCCGTCCGGATCATCCAGTAGAACGGGAAGATCGTCACCAGCAGGAAGACGGCCAGGAACACCCAGGCCAGGATCCGTCCCGGCCGCAAGCGCTGGGAAGAGTTCATCGCGGGCCCTCTCATGCCAGGTCCGAGTTCGACGCCCGGAGCAGGCGCAACTGGGCGAAGGTGAACACGCCGAGCACCAGCGCCAGGAACACCGCGGCCGCTGCCGCGTAGCCCATATGGAAGTAGCTGAAGGCCTGCTGATAGATGAAGAAGTAGATGACCCGGGTCGCTGAGACCGGGCCGCCCTTGGTCGTGACGGCCACCGTGTCGAAGATCTGGAACGAGCCGATCAGGGAGACGACCAGTACCAGCGCGAGGACCGGTCGTAGCAGCGGCAGCGTGATTCTGGCGAAGATCCGCAGTTCGCCGGCGCCGTCGATCGCCGCACTCTCGTACAGGTGCTGCGGGATCTGCAGCATCCCCGCGTACAGCAGCAGCGCGGTGTAGCCGGTGTAGGCCCAGGTGTTGATTCCCGCGATGGCGGGCATCGCCCAGTTGGCATCCGTGAAGAAGCCGACGGTGCCCAGCCCGACCGCGTGCAGCAGGTGGTTGACGAATCCGAGGTTGGTGTCCAGCAGCCACATCCACAGCAGACCGATGGTCACGTTCGGCACCAGCCAGGGCAGCAGCAGCGTCGCCCGGAGCACGACCGATCGGGTCAGCCTGTGCATGAGTCCGGCTACGACGATGGCGAGCACCGTCTGCGAGGCGATGTTCAGCACGACGTAGTACGCCGTGACGAGCATCGAACTCCAGAACTGCCGGTCGGCCAGCAGGTCGGTGTAGTTGCCCGCGCCCACGAAGGACGGCGTACCGAGCATCGTGTAGTCGGTCAGCGAGTACCAGACGCCGCGTGCGGCCGGATACGCGTAGAAGACGGCGAATCCCACCAGTACCGGCGCGACGAACAGCCATCCGACCCGACGGTCGTCTCGTTGCCTGAGCTGCCCCATTGGCGTCCTTCGATCGGTGTCGACGAGCTCTTGTCAGCCGGCCCGCCCTGGACTAATGATGTAGACATTCGGAAGTTTGTCAACACTTCTTCATATTCGCCCAAGGAGAAGCCATGCATCCTCACCCCCGCGGCCGCCGCCTGCTGGTCGCGATCGCCGCCGTCACGGCCACACTCGGCCTGAGCCTGGCGGCGCTGAGTCCGGCCGCAGCGGCTCCGGCCGGCCCGCCGCCCCGACCGGCGGCACCGGCCACCCCTGATCCCTCCCTGCAGGTCCACACCCTGCAGGCCGCCGACGGCCCGCTGGACAATCCGCTGAAGGGCTTCGCGCGGTTCTACTCGCCGGGCGCCAACCAGAACACCGGCTACCCGCACGCGCTGACCTGGGGCTACTTCGGCCTGTCCGAGGTGATGACGAACGCGGCCAGTTGCGGCAGCTACAACTGGTCCGTTCTCGACAACATGCTGGCCGAGACCGCCAGCCAGGGAAATCAGGCCGCGATCCGCTTCTACCTGGCCTACCCCGGTGGTACCGGAACCCATCCGGCGAACGCGATCCCGCCCTGCTTCAACGGCCACGTCACCTACCGCTCCGACACCTACTGGAACGTGACCGAGCCCGACTACGACAGCCCGTTCCTGCTGGACGCGCTGAAGAACTTCATCGCCGCCTTCGGGGCCCGGTACGACAGTGATCCGCGGCTCGGGTTCGTCCATCTCGGCCTGGTCGGCCTGTGGGGCGAATGGCACACCTGGCCGTATGACACCGACACGTCCGACGGGCTGCCCAATTACATGCCCACCGACGCGAACGCCGCTCAGCTGATCAATGCCTACGACAACGCCTTCAACACCACGAAGCTGGAGATCCGCTATCCCGATGCCGCCGGTGGCGCGGCCAACAGCCGCGACGTCGGCTATCACGACGACTCGTTCTGTTACCGGGAAGGCTCGCCACTGGCCGGAGTCACGCTGCCGCAGTCGCTGGGCGGCGCGTCGTACGCCCAACTGCAGCGCAATCTCGCCACCGGCACGGAGAACAAGTGGATCCACGATTCCATGGGTGGCGAGGTGCGGCCGGAGATCCAGGCGACGGCGTTCGACAACTGGCCTGGCGGCTCCGGTGCGGTGGACAACATGAAGGCGTGCATCGAACTCGAACACACCACCTGGAAGATCAATGAGCAGTCGGCGAACTACGCGCCCACCAAAACCAACGTCGGGGCGGCGGTCCGGCTGATGGGCTACAACCTGACGGTCGACAAGGCCTATTTCCAGAACACGGCCGGTGGCACGACAAACCTCGGCGTACAGATCAGCAACACCGGGGTCGCGCCGTTCTACTACCCCTGGACCATGACGGTCGGGCTGAAGAACAGCGCCGGTACGGTGGTGAAGACCTGGGACACCAGTTGGGACCTGCGCACGGTCCAGCCACTGAAGATCCGCGCGTTCCCCGACTGGAGCGTCGGCAGCGATCCCACCTACCGCGACTTCGGCTATCCGCAGTACTTCCAGACGCCGGTCGACCTCGCCACTGTGGCCCAGGGCAACTATCAGTGGGTACTACGGGTCAAGAACCCGCTCGAGGCGACCTCGGCCGCTGCCAAGAAACTGCGGTTCGCCAATGCGACCCAGAACGCCGACGGATGGGTCGGCCTGGGCTCCGTCACGGTCGGATCGGGCAGTACCCCGGCCAGTTACGAAGCCGAAGCGGCCGGCAACAGTCTCGCGGGTGGCGCCGTCGTCGCCTCGTGCTCCGCCTGCTCGGGCGGGTCCAAGGTCGGTTACATCGGCAACAACCTCGGCACGCTGGCCATCCAGGGCGTCAACGGCGGGACCGGTGGCTCGAAGTCGATCACGATCTACTACACGTCCGCGGTCGCCAGGACCGCGGTCGTCAACGGACAGTCGGTGAACTTCCCCGCGACGGCCGATTGGAACACGGTCGCCTCCGTCACGGTGACCCGGACGCTCCAGGCCGGTACGGCGAACAGCGTCTCGTTCGTCAACTCCACCGGGTGGGCGCCGGACATCGATCGGATCACCGTCGGATAGTCCCGCCGGAGACCGGCGGACAGGAAGACGCCCAACGGACCACCAGTTCCGTTGGGCGTCTTCCTGTCGGAGCGAGAATTACTCGCTGGCCTCTTGGCGCAGCTTCTTCTGGAGCTGGTCCTTGTCGAGCGACGAGACCCCGGAGACGTCGGCGTTACGGGCCTGCTGCAACAGTTGCTCGCGGGTGATGTCGTCCGGCTGGTCGCCCAGGTGTTCCTTGCGGGCGGCCGCGAAGGCCTCGCCAAGCTGCTGGCGCCGTTCGTCGCTCAGGTTGGCGCGCATACCGGGAAGGACCTTGGTCTCCTCTTCCTCGACATGGTGGCTGACGGCATCGATCACCTTCTGCAGCGCCTGGTCGAAGTCCGCGCTCTCCGGATCCGTCGCGGCGAGCTTGGCCAGCAGTTCGTCCGCCTCGACGTGTTCCTCCTGGCTGTGCGCGACCTCGTCGGCTTCGCCGGCCTCGGCGGCGGCTGCGGGATACACCTCGGACTCCTCGGCGCGACTGTGCGCCGACAGCAAGGTGGTGAGCACGGGCAACAGGCCGACCCGCTTCTCCGGGTTGTCCTTCAGCTCGTCGAACAGTCGTTCGACCTCTCGATGATCCTGCATGATCAGATCGACGACATCCGCAGCCATTCCAGTTCCTCCTTCTCCGGGCCCGCACGATCGGCGCGACTCTGCGCCGCCTGTACCCGGCGGCAAACACCGCCTGCGCCGCGGTCTGATTTGTCCGATCGGGGCACGGGCACCAGGACGGCATGTCAGCCGAGCTGCCGATCGCCTCCAGCCTGGACGCTGCGCGGGCGGTCCGCGACGTCCTGTTGCCCGTCGTAGCGCAGGGCGCGATTCAGCGCCGCCCGACCATGTCGCTGCTCAGCGAGCGGCTCAGGACCGACGAGCGTGCGCTGGCCCGGATCCGTCGTCTCCGGGACACCTACGGCGCCGGCCCGCTGCTGCTCCGGTTGCCCGGCCGGACGATCGGCCTGGTCCTGGACCCGAACCACGTGCACCGGTTGCTGGCCGGGACGCCCGATCCTTTCGCGGCCGCAACGGCAGACAAGCGTGGTGCGCTTCGGCACTTCCAGCCGCATGCCGTGCTCGTCACCGACCCGCCGCTGCGAGACCCGCGCAGAGAGTTCAACGAGCTGGTCGCGCGCGGTACGACGGATCGTGCTCGGGGACAAAGCGGCTGACGACAAGGAACTCTCCGACCTGCTCGACACCCTGCGGTCCGATGCGAACTGGGCAGAGTTCCGCCCCCGGAACAAGGCGGCTTACGCACGCTTCCGGCAATTGCTCGACAGCTATGTCGGGGCCGCCGAGCCGGCCAGCCTGGTCGAAGGTCTCAGTCAGGACTCGACCGCTGAACTCGATCCCGCGGGCCAGGTTCCGCACTGGTTGTTCGCCTTCGACGCCGCCGGGATCGCGCTGTGGCGGTTGCTCTGCGTCGTCGGAGCGCGTCCGGAGTACGCCGTACCCATCGCTGCCGAGGCCGCGCGCCCGCAGGAGTCGCCGCTGCTCGCCCACGCGGGCGCCGCGGTACAGGAGTGCTTGCGGTTGTGGCCGACGACGCTCGTCGTACTGCGGGAGTCGGTCGTGGAGACCGAGTGGGAAAACGGGAGGGCGCCTGCCGGTACGGAGTTCGTCATCGTGAGTTCGGTGCGCGGGGCGGAATGTCGTCCTGCTCACCACGAGCGCAGCGGTCAGCCATGTCGTCTCGCAGTACGAGTTGGATGTCGATCCGGCCACCACAGCCAAGCTCAGCGACCCGCTGCCGGCCACCTTCGACCACACCAGCCCCCGCATCGGCTTCTGGAGAACGGACCTGCGCCGCTGAGGTCGGCCGGCGCTGGTGTCACTTCGAGTCGGGTTCGGCCATCTTGCGGTGGACGGCGGCTTTGACCTTGTCGGGAAGGACCTTGTTGGCCAGCTCCTGTGCCTTCGTCATCAGGGACTCGGCCACCACCCGGTCCTTGCCGGCCAGCAGGGCCTCGAAGGCCTGCTTGGCGACCTCGGCCGGATCGTCCTTGTCCGACCGGCCGACTGGGGTGTCGTCCATACCGGCGCGGTGGAAGAAGTTCGTCTCAGTCGGACCGGGCATCAGCGAGGTGACGCTGACGGCGGAGTCCTTCAGTTCGTTCTGCAGAGCTTCGGCGAACGACTGCAGGAACGACTTGCTGGCGTTGTAGACGGCCTGGAACGAGCCCGGCATGGTCGAGGCGATCGAGGAGGTGATCAGGATCCGGCCTTCGTCGCGGCTGAGCATGTCCGGCAGGAGCAGCTTGGCGAGGTGGACGGTCGACTTGACGTTGAGGTCGATGATCCTGAGCTCGGCGGCCAGGTCGTTGTCGGCGAAGGCGCCGCCGAGACCGATGCCGGCGTTGAGGGCCGCCGCGTCGACGCGGCGCGAGCCGAGCGCGGAGTACAGCCGCTGTACGCCGTCGGAGGTGGCCAGGTCCACCTTGACCGCCTCCACCTGGACCGGCGTCGTACCGGCGGTCCGCAACTCGACGGCGACGGATTCGATCGCGTCGTTCTCGGCCGCGACCACCAGGTCGTACCCATGGCTTGCGAACTGTTTGGCGAGCTCCAGGCCGATACCGCTGGAGGCACCGGTCACCAGCGCGCGGGGTTGCGTGTCAGTCATCTGCACGAGGTACCCAGGAACGACGGCCACATTCACCGAGATGGGGGCCGGCTCCGCCCTTCGGGTGACTCCTTTTCGAATGTGGCGGATCGGGAACCGGGTGAGGGACCGATGAGCTGAAAGAAGTGGAACCGATGGCAGTGCCGCAGTCGTACCGGAACGCGAGCGAACCGTGGACGGACCAGGAGATCGCCGAGCTCGGCGAACTTGCCGCCGACAACATTCCACCGAGCGTGATCGGCCTGCGCCTGGGCCGTCCCGAACAGGCGGTCGAGCTGAAGGCGGCTCAGGTCGGCGTCCGGCTGCTGCCTGCCGAACGCCCGCCGTACGGCGGATGACCACGCGACCCTCGCCGTCCGACGGATAACTGCGTAGCCGTCGCCGTACCGCGGCCTGCCGCGCACCCAGACATCTCAGGAGGAACGCATGCGACTCGGGTTCAAGTTGATCGCGGAGGCCTACTCGCCGGTCGAGATCGTCGACCAGGCGGTCCGGGCGGAACAGGCGGGTTTCGACTTCGTCGAGGTGAGTGACCATTTCCACCCGTGGGTGCCGGAGCACGAGCACTCGGGGTTCGCGTTCTCGATGCTCGCGGCGGCCGCGGCGCGTACCTCCACGATCGAGTTGGCCACCGGGGTGACCTGTCCGTTCATCCGCTACCACCCGGCGATCGTGGCGCAGGCGGCGGCGACGACCGCGCTGCTGTCCGGCGACCGGTTCACGCTCGGTGTCGGTGCCGGGGAGCGGCTGAACGAACACGTGGTCGGCCAGGGCTGGCCGCCGGTCGCCAAGCGGCACGAGATGCTCCGGGAGGCGCTGGAGATCATCCGGCTGCTGTGGAGCGGCGGCTATCACTCCTACGACGGCAAGCACCTGAAGTTGGAGGACGCCCGGGTCTTCGACCTGCCGGACACCTTGCCGCGGATCGCGGTGGCCGCTGGGGGACCGGCGGCGGCCCGGATCGCCGGCGAACTGGGCGATGCGCTGTTCGCCACGGAGCCGCGGAAGGACCTCGTCACGGCGTACGAACAAGCCGGTGGCGACGGCCGCCGGTACGCCGAAGTACCGCTGGCGTGGGCGCCGACCGAGGACGAGGCGGCGGAGTCGGCGCGGCGCCTGTTCCGGTTCGGCCTCACCGGCTGGAAGGTACAGGCCGAGCTGCCGAACCCGGTGAACTTCGCGGCCGCCACCGAGCTGGTGACCGCCGATCACCTGCGCGAGCAGTTCGGCTGTGGTCCGGACGTTGCCCGGCATCTCGAGATCGCCACGCCGTTCGTCGAGGCCGGCTACGACCAGCTGGCCCTGATCAACGCCGGGCCGGACATGGATGGGTTCTTCGACTTCTTCAGCAAGGAACTGGGGCCGGCCCTGCGCAAGCTGTCCAGTTAGCTGTCGCGGAGTGCCGTCAGCAGCATCCGCAAGGCCTCGCGGGTGGCGGAGCTGACCACGGTCTCCGGGGAACCGTCGAAGTGGTATTCGGCGAAGTCGGTGCCGGAGGTGGTGTGGATCGCGGCGAAGACGGTCCCCGCCGGGTGACCTTCCTCGGGGTCGGGACCGCCGACACCGGTGACGGCGACCGCATAGTCGGCATGCGTCAGCCGCGCGACGCCGTCAGCCATCTGTACCGCGCAGGTGGACGTGATGACCGGACCGGGCGTCACGCCGAGCACCTCGAATTTCACCGAGCTGGCATAGGCGGTGACACCACCGGCGAACCACGCACTGGCTTGCGGGGCAGCGCCCAGCCGGCAGGCGATGTTCCCGCTGGTCAGGGATTCCGCGACCGCGACCGTGCGGTCGTGCTTGCGAAGCAGCTCGGAGATCTCGGCGGCGATCTCAGCGAGGTCTTCGGACTGTTCGGTTGAATCGGACACCCTGCAATTGTGCATGCCGGTCCGGCGTCCGCCTGGTTGGCCCCGGGTACCGGACGGTCATGAGAAGCGATCGAAAACCCGACCAGCCCGCTGAGTCGGGGAGTCACCGGTGAGCGGGAAGAGCGTGTGGCTGGCGACCGCCGAGATGCCGCGATTCGAGCCGGCGGCCGGTCAGTCGACCGCGGACGTGGTGGTGATCGGCGGCGGTGTCATCGGTCTGACGACTGCGTTCTTGCTTGCCGACGACGGCGCCGACGTGATCGTGCTCGAGGCGCTGCGGATCGGCGCGAGAACGAGCGGGCACACGACGGGCAAGGTGACCTCCCAGCACGGGGCGATCTACAGCGACCTGGTGGATCGGCACGGCCGCGAGACGGCGGCCCGGTACGGCGCGGCGAACGAGGCCGCGATCGCCCGGATCGCCGACTGGACAGTTGCCCTAGGCATCGATTGTGAGCTCACCCGGACCTCGTCCTTCGCGTACACCACCGACGGCACAGCGGAAGCGGGCTTGAAGCGTGAGGCGGCGCTGGCCGCCGAGCTCGGTCTGCCCGCGTCGTTCGTCGCCGGGAACGAGATCGGCCTTCCGCAGGCGATCGCCGGCGTCGAATTCACCGGCCAGCTTCAGCTTCACCCGGCCAAGTACCTCGCCGGGCTGACCCGGGCGGCCGTCGAGCGCGGCTGCCGGATCTTCGACCGGACCCGCGTCGTCGAGGTGAACACCAGCGGCGACGGCGTCACCGTGACTACAGCCGACGGTGCGACCGTCGCGGCCCGGCACGCTGTGATGGCAACCTTGGCGCCACTCGGCACGACCGGTGGGTACTTCGCCAGGATCCGGCCCCGGCGGTCCTGGGGCATCGCCGTACGCCTGCCCGTACCGGCGCCGGCCGGGATGGCCATCAGCGTCGACGACCCGGTCCGGTCGACCCGGCCCTGGCCAGGCGGCGGCCCCAACGGCCTGATCGTGGTCGGCGCGGGACCCGAAACCACCAGCCCGGGCGATGCCGATTCCGAGGCTCGCGCGGACACGGACGCGAACTACGAGGCCTTACTGGACTGGGTCCGCTCGACCTGGGGAACGGGCGAGATCAGTGCGGAGTACCAGTGGTCGGCGCACGACTATGCCACGCCGGACCTGCTGCCGTACATCGGTACTGCGCCCGGCAGCGACCGGCTGCTGGTCGCAACCGGGATGCACAAATGGGGCCTTACGCAAGGAACGGTCGCGGCGGCGATCCTCGCCGATCTCGTGGCCGGCCGGACGCATCCCGACGCCGACCTTTACACCGCGAACCGGATCGGCGGGGTGGCGGCCGTTGCCCAACTGGTGAAGGAGAATCTGAGTGTCGGGAAGGACTTCGCCACGGGGCACGTCGCCCGCCTGTCGGGTGGCGTCGACCACCTCGAGCCGGGTGAAGGCGGCCTCCTCCAGCACGGCAAGGAGACTGTCGGCGCCTACCGGGACCGCGAAGGCCAATTGCACTTGGTGAAACCCGTCTGCACGCACCTGGGCTGCGGGCTGGTCTGGAACCGGGCCGACACCACCTGGGACTGCTCCTGTCACGGCTCGCGGTTCGATCCGGACGGCGAGATCCTGGACGGCCCCGCGACCAGCCGGTTGCAGCGACCGTGAGCAGTTGTGATCCGCTTGTGCCGGGAACGGGACTGGTGTGTGCGTTCGAATCGTGGCAATCTGTTAGCGGCGGTCTGTTAAGCAGTCAGCAGCCGGATCGAGTTGTCGATTTGGCGGGAGAACGTTGATGACTGTGGGCGGCGTCGATACTTACTACGATTACGACGAGAAGCAGTGGAAGAGCCGAAGACTCGGCGGCGGCCCGGTCCGGCGGGGTCCGGTGTGCCCCACGCCGAAGGCCGCGTCGCGGGACGAGGCTGACCCGGACCTGTCGCATCACCGGGCGGCCCGGCCGAAATCCACTGCCCGTCGCGCCAACGCCTAGCGTGCTGCCGGCCAGCTCGGCCGACACACAATTGTCATACATGGCGCTGGAGTCATGGGGTAATTGAGAGGGGCCATTTGACCGCGGTCCAGAGAGGTGCCGCGCCGTGACTGAATGTCGCGAGGTCAAAGATGACTGTTTCTGTGATCGAAAGTAGTCAGCAGTCGTTGCCGGCGCAGTGTTCGTCGGCCGGCGATCGGGCCGCCCGGGAGGCGGCGACGATCGAATTGTTCGAACTCCGGGAGCGCAGCAGCGATCCGGCCGAGCAGCAGGAGTTGCTCGATCGCATCGTCGAGCTGAATCTGGAGATAGCCCGCGGTATCGCCCATCGGTTCCGGGGCCGCGGGGCGGAGATCGAAGACCTGGAGCAGGTCGCCTTTCTGGGGCTGATGAAGGCCGCTACCAAGTACCGCCTCGATGCGGAGACGCCGTTCATCGGCTACGCGGTGCCGACCATCCGCGGCGAGGTGAAGCGGTACTTCCGCGACTGCGCCTGGACGGTGCGGATTCCGCGCCGGTTGCAGGAGATCCAGGGTGCCGTCGCGGCGAAACTGCCGGAGCTGGAACAACGGCTCGGGCGCGAGCCGTCCATCGACGAGGTGGCGTCGTACCTCGGTATCGAGGCGGGCGAGGTCGAGCAGGCGATGGCGGCGCGGGGATGCTTCAACACCCTGTCGTTGGATCGCCCGGCCGGGCAGGAGGAAGGCCTCACGCTGGCCGACTGCATGGCCGAGGAGGAGGACCGGGCCGTCAGTCAGCTCGAGGCGGTGGACATGCTCCAGCCGGTGCTGGAAGACCTCGGGCCACGCGAGCGGCGGATCCTGGAGCTGCGGTTCGTCGAGGGCTGGACGCAGTCCGAGATCGGCAGGGAGGTCGGCGTCAGCCAGATGCAGGTCTCCCGGGTACTTCGCCAGATCCTCGACACCCTCCGCGACCGCCTCGAACCCCTACCGTCGGCAGCCTGACCGACCTGCCGCGCGCGCCGGAAGACACCGG
>NZ_QFXK01000001.1 GCF_003261635.1 Kribbella monticola
CGCCCCCCGCACCCGCGCCCTCCGCACACGCGCCCTCCGCACACCCGCCCTCCGCACACGCGCCCTCCGCACCCGCGCCCCCCGCACACCCGCCCGCCGCACACCGGGGCCGTCGCCCTTCCCCCGACCGACGCTCGCCGAACGCCGTCGCCCTTCGTGACAGCCGCCGGTTGCACCTCGGGTGGGCGGAATCCACCTCGACTCCGCCTCGTCTGCTCTTGACGAGGCGGGTTCTTGCCCCGATAGTCGAAGCGCTTCGATTCATCGCCGGAGGGAACCGCCATGACCTATCGCCATCGACTTGGGGCCGCCCTGGTGGCGCTGCTGCTCGTCCCCGCCTTCCTGGTGGGCCAACCCGCCCGGGCTGAACCGCTGCCGGAGTTCCGCAACCCGGACCTGCCGCTGAAAACCCGGGTGAACGACCTGACCAGCCGACTCACGCTGGACGAGAAGATCTCGCTGCTGCACCAGTACCAGCCCGCGATCCCGCGACTGGGGATCGCCTCATTCAAGACCGGTACCGAAGCGCTGCACGGCGTCGCCTGGCTGGGTAAGGCGACGGTGTTCCCGCAAGCTGTCGGCCTGGGCAGCACCTGGGATCCGAGCCTGATCAAGCGGGTCGGTTCGGCCGTCGGCGACGAGGCGCGAGCCTTCAACAAGATCGACCCGGCGAAGAACGGCCTGAACCTCTGGGCACCTGTCGTCAACCAGTTGCGTGACCCGAGATGGGGCCGGAACGAGGAGGGGTACGCCGAGGATCCTCTGCTGACCAGCGAGATCGCCACGGCGTACGGGCGTGGTCTGGAGGGCGATGACCCCCGCTACCTCAAGACCGCCCCGACCTTGAAGCACTTCGCCTCGTACAACGTCGAGACGGACCGCGCCGTAATCTCTGCGAGCGTACGGCCGCGCGTGCTGCACGAGTACGAATACAAGGCGTTCCAGCCGGCCCTCACCGCAGGAGCCGCCACCGGCGTGATGGCGTCGTACAACCTGCTGAACGGCAGGCCGACCCACGTGTCACCCGAGCTCGGCGAGACGGTGCGCTCCTGGTCGAAGGATGACCTGATGATCGTCGGGGACGCCGGGGGAGCGGGCAACGTCAGTGGCCTGCAGGGCTACTAC
The DNA here is from genome assembly GCF_003261635.1 of Kribbella monticola. Taxonomy (GTDB): domain Bacteria; phylum Actinomycetota; class Actinomycetes; order Propionibacteriales; family Kribbellaceae; genus Kribbella; species Kribbella monticola. The sequence continues at coordinate 1,126 of NZ_QFXK01000001.1, forward strand.
CCGACCGCCGCCGAGGGTGCGGCCGCTGCGATCAAGGCCGGCCTCGACAGTTTCACCGAGAACGACGCGAACGGCGGCCCGACCGTTGCCGCCGTCAAGGAGGCGCTGACCAAGGGCCTGCTCACCGAAGCTGATATCGACAAGCCCGTCCAGCACCTGCTCTCGGTCCGCTTCCGGCTGGGCGAGTTCGACCCGGCTGGGCGCAACCCGTACGAGAAGATCGGCCCGGACAGCATCGACACTCCGGCGCACCGCGAGCTCGCTCGCGAAGCCGCCCGCAAGCAGGTCGTACTGCTGGAGAACAAGCAGCAGGCGCTGCCGCTCGATGCAGCGAAGACCAAAGATGTCGCGGTGATCGGTCAGTTGGCCGACACCGTCTACGAGGACTGGTACTCGGGCACGATGCCGTACCGGATCACCCCGAGCGCAGGCATCGCCGAGCGCCTCGGCGCCGCCGGCACGGTCACCACCACCGAAGGCGTGGACCGGATCGCGCTCCGTTCAGTTGCCACCGGCAAGTATGTGACCGCACCGGCCGGAGCCACTGGTGGAGCTCTGACCGCCGACGCGGCGACCGCGGGTGCTGCCCAGTCGCTGGACGTCTTCGACTGGGGCGGCGGGCGCCTGGCGTTGCGCGCGGCTGCCAACGGCAAGTATGTCTCGCGCAGCGGCAACGGGTTGGCGAACGACCAGGACAAGCCCAACGGCTGGTTCGTACAGCAGCAGTTCGGCCTGGAGAAGCTTGCAGGAGGCAACTACGTACTCCGATACCGCGGCAACGAGGTCAAGGAGCCCTGGAACGGCCCCAACCAGTACATCGTTATCGACGCCGACGGGAAGCTCAGCATCGGTGCGGCCACCCAGGACACGGCGGCCCAGTTCAGCCGAGAGGTCCTCGTCAGCGGCACGGCCGCGGCGGTAGCTGCCGCGAAGAAGGCGGACACGGCGGTCGTAGTGGTCGGCAGTACTCCGTTCATCAACGGCCGCGAGGACAACGATCGCCAAGACACTGCCCTGGCCGCCGGCCAGCAGGCGATCGTGAAGGCCGTCACCGCGGCCAACCCGAAAACCGTTGTAGTGCTGGAGTCCAGCTACCCGTTGACGGGTGACTGGACGCAGGCGAAGGCGGTCCTGTGGACCTCGCACGCGGGCCAGGAGACCGGTCACGCCTTGGCGGACGTGTTGTTCGGGGACTACTCGCCATCCGGCCGGCTTCCGCAGACGTGGTACCGCACGGACAAGGAGCTGCCCGCTCCGCTCGACTTCGACGTGATCAAGGCCGGCTGGACTTACCAGTACCACCGGGCGGCGCCGCTCTACCCGTTCGGCCACGGCCTGACCTATGGCACCTTCCGGTACTCCGGACTTCGGGTCAGCTCGCCGGTCATCCCGGCGAACGGACGGCTCAAGGTCACCGTCGACGTGACCAACACCAGCAAGACCGCGAGCGAGGAGGTTGTCCAGCTCTACACCTCTCAGCGCAACTCGCGAGTGGCCCAACCGATCAAGACGCTTCGCGGGTTCCAGCGATTGGCGTTCGCACCCAGCCAACGCCGTACCGTTTCCTTCGAGGTGAAGGCGAGTGACCTGGCGTTCTGGGACGTCACCCGGAACAAGTGGGTCGTCGAGTCCGCCCTCCAGGACATCCAGGTGGGCAGCTCATCGGCCGACATCAGAGCCCGTACGACGGTGGCCGTCCGCGGCGAGGTGATCCCGCCCCGGGACCTCAGCAAGGCCACGGCCGCCACCGATTTCGACGACTACTCGGGCATCGAACTCATCGACGCCACGAAGGTCCGCGGCGACGCAGTCGGCAAGACGTCAGCAGGCGACTGGATCTCCTTCCAGCACGTCCAACTGGGTCACGGCGCCACCCAACTCCAGGCCACCGTCTCCCGCTCCGCAGCAGGAACCGGAAGGGTAGAACTCCACCTGGGAAGCCCCACCGGCCCCGTAGTCGGAACTCTCTCCGTCCCCGCCACCCCCGACCACTACAGCTGGACGACGACCACCACAGCCCTCAACCCTCACCAAACCCGCGGCATCCAAGACGTCTACCTCGTCTTCACCGCCCCCAACACCAACATCCGCAACCTCACCATCAGGTAGCTGACTCCCGGGTCGGGCACCCCCTCCGCCCGACCCGGGACCTTTACGCCAGGGCGTTTCCTGATTTCGACATTGCTCGAAAACCTGGCTGGGCGGTTGGAGTTCCCCTTAGCGTCCTGTGCGGTGACCCGCCGCCCCCAGGCGGTGGGCAGCACACCTGGAGGACTTCGTGGTCGGAAGACACAAGATTGCCGCGGCTGCCGGCGTACTGGCAGGTTTGTTCATCGTGGCAGCAACCGGGGCAGGCGCTCAGGCGCAGACAGTCGCTCCATCCACCGCACAGGTGGCGACCGCCCGTACAGATGGAGCGATCGTCATCCATGCACTCAAACCCACCGCGTCCACACGGACTGTAACCGCGGCGCCGTCGACCTACCCGGCTGTCGAGCGTGTGTTCATCTCCGGTGGCGCGGAAACGCTCTGCTACCCGGGCTATGCCTGCGCGGTCGTGCCGTACGGCAGTGGCTCGTATGTCTTCAAGTTCTTGCACTACGACGGCTACTCCCTGTCGCAGTGGAACGGGTTCGGATACATCATGAACAACCAGACAGGTAGCGCCGCAGCGCGCTGGGACAACCAGGTCGGTGGGGAACTCGGGTGTGTGGCGCCCCCGCTGAAGAGGTTCTTCAGTTGGGACCCGGTGTACCGCATCAGGCTCACCGCCGCAGCTTGCTGACCCGCGACTGACACGCTTCTCACGCTTCGAGCCAGGCCCCGTACCTTCCGGTGCGGAGCCTGGCTCGAGCAATGACCGGACTCATACCTTCTCGCGAGCGTGCCGACGCCGACCCGAGAACAGCGTCCATTACATCCGCCCGTGACGCCGCGCTCTGGAAAGTTGGTAGAAGGACTGATGTCCGGCCGCCGGGTGGCTCTGTCGGCCGGCGGTAGCAGTTGCCGGACGGACGGGGCGGGGGTGAGCTAGGTGCGTCAGGGCTTGGTGACCTCGATCTGGAACTCGTGCACCCACTTGGACTCGTCGTCTGGGTCGAAGGCCAGGCAGACCTCGCGAGCGTAGCCGACGCTGCGGTAGCCGCTGTCGTCGATCCACCGGGCGAGGATCTGCATGCTCTGGTCGGCATCGTTCATCGAGCCCTGGTGGACGATCGTCGCGGCGGTCGTCAGCTCGGGCAGGTCGACGACCCGGAAGTCGCCGTTGGCTGCCTGGTCCGGCTTGACGGTCACGGCGGCGTGGACGACGACAGCCTCGCCGTCGGTCTTCTCGTAGTACGCGACCGGCGGACCGTCCGGCTGGATGTTCGCTGCGCCTAGCCGCTCCCAGATCTGCCCGTACAGCGGCTGGATCACCGGCGTGACGTCGGGTCCTTCGTAGCTCGCCGCCACGGCCGACAGCTCGGCGACGCGGACGGACGGGATCGTCTTCAGTACGACGTCGTCAGTGGACATGTGCCCCTCCTTCTCGATGATCCGGAGCCTCGTCTCGACCGCGTCGAGCCGGATCGCATCCTCGGCCAGCCGCTCCGCCAGCTGGGCGCGGCGGAGCCGGAGCATGCCGCGCAGCTCCTCGGGCCCCACCTTCGCGTCGACGATGTCGCCGACCTGCTGGAGGGTGAAGCCGAGCTCCTTGAGCGCGACGATCCGGTTCAGCCTGCGCAGTTGGTCAGCGGTGTAGTACCGGTAGCTGGTTGCGCTGTCGACGCCGGCCGGTCGCAACAAGCCGATCGCGTCGTAGTGCCGCAGCATCCGCGTCGACACCCGACCGAAGGCGGCGAAGTCTCCGATGGTGAACATGACTCAACGGTGAGCCTTGACACGGTGTGAAGGTCAAGCGGCCTCGCCGTTGCCGAACGGTTCACGGCTGCTTTGCCGGCGAACGCGGTGAGCCCTACCCCTTGAGGCCTTGCACCGTGCCTCGAAGTCCAGTCAGGTCGCGCTGCCATGGGTGTGGGGTCGCTGGTGGCCAGCCGTCGGTGATGTCGGGCTGGTCTGGCAGGCGGTGCAGGCGGCAGTCAGATCCCCGCCTGTCACTCCCAGGTCCCCGAAGTGGACACAGAACATCCTGACAGCGGCATAAGACGAGGTGGGCCTGTTTGGCCGGATGATGGTTGACGTGGTGGGGCGGGTGGGACTCGAACCCACGACCCAGGGATTATGAGTCCCCTGCTCTAACCGGCTGAGCTACCGCCCCGGGCGACGGGTGTGTCGGCGTCGCTGGGTGATGGTATCGGGTCGTGGTGGGAAACCAGGGACTGGTCAGGGTGATGACTGAGCTGTGGCGGGCTGTTGTCGGCGATGATGGGAGCTGGTCCTAGTGAAGGAGCGTTCGATGGGCTGGTTCATCTTTTTGGTACTCGTGGTGGGCGCCGTGGCGGCGTACCGGTTCCGGGTGCCGTTGATCGCCAAGCTGACAGGTCAGCCGCAACACCGCATCCAGCGCGCAATCGACCGCCGCAAGGACGGCCGCAAGTAGCCGTTGAAGAAGGTGCTGGGAGAGAGGGCGCCTGGACAGGTACGGCGACGGTTCGAGCGCGAGCCGAGTTTGCAGGCCTGCAACAACAGGCCGGCTCCGGATGGGTCGGCCTGTGTAGGGCGGAGAATGACAGCAGGCCGACTCCGGTGGAGTCGGCCTGTGGTGGTGTTGCTCCCGCGACTGGACTCGAACCAGTAACCTGCCGGTTAACAGCCGGCTGCTCTGCCAATTGAGCTACGCGGGATCGGGGTGTTTCTTGCTTCCGATCCCTGAGGACCGGATTAGGTTAGCAGGCCCGGGGCGAACTACAAAAATGGGATTCCGGGCGTCTCGTTTCCAGGCTGAAACCGCTTCCGGGTCAGACTCCGAACTCGTCCCGTACGCCGGCCAGGGCCGCCTCGGCGCGGTCGAGCAGGCCGGGTTGGTCGGGCTCCAATCCCTTGTCCAGAACGAAGTTCCACGCGATGGGCGCGTTCGTGTCGGCCGGGTTGCGGCGCCCGACGATCCGGACGCCCTTCTTACCGGCCAGCGGAACGTGCCGCTGGATGACGACGCTGGCGTCGACACGTTCGCGGAGCAGTTGGCCGAAGCGGCCCGGGTCGTCGACGGGGAGATCGGTCGCGCGCAACGGCGTACCGAACGTTGTTGTCTCGTAGACGTGCAGGATGGACTCCTCGGAGTTCCAGGAGGCGCGTTCGATGTGCTCCCAGCCGACGCGGCGTACTGCGGTCGTGCTCTCGGTCGGCAGGTAGACGGCGGCTCGAGTCCCCGCGACCCAGTGGCCGGTGGTCAGCTGGACAGCCGCCAGGATCTCTTCCTTGCCGCTGGTGGAGTGCCGCGCGGCGATCCGTACGGCGTCGGTGAGTTCGGTGGGCCAGGACGAGCGGCGAAGTCTGAGCACGTCCCCATGGTGTCAGCCCGTCGAAATCCCGCCCCGGCGGAGGCCTGTACACCCGCCGGCTGCTGATGTGCTCGGTCGGGATCCACGGCGCCAGTCGACGACGGCGGGGGAGTAGCCGACGCCGGCGGTTCGCTGCCGCCGTGACCAATCCACGAGAACAGGCGTTGTCCTGTTGTGAACAAACACGGGGAAAACACTCAACCTGCTCACGCGGATCCCGGCCTGGCCGCGGCCGCGCTGGTGGTCTTCGCGCACCGGCACGAAGTGGTCCACCTGCTCTACTCGGCGGTCGACGAAGCAGATGCCGTACGGCGTATCGCCAACCTTCTCCAGATCAGCGAGTCCGTCGTCGGCCAGGTGCTGTCCCAGCCGCTGGCCTGGATGCTGCCCCAGTCCCGCGCCGACCTCGAACTCGCCAGCACCAGCCCCGCGGCCCCCGAACTGGCCGCCACAAACCACGACCTGGCGACCACAACCCACGAGCTAGCGACCACCGGCCACGCCAGCACAAGCTCATCCAGCACGAGCTCATCCAGCACGAGCCCGTCGAGCACGAGCCAGTTGAGCGGGAGTCCGTCGGCCGCGGAGCTCGCGGCCGACGGACGGAGTACGGCTTAGTAGCCGGCGAAGACCTGGCGAAGGGTGTCCAGGCTGGCGGCGCCGGTGGTCTGGATACCTTCCGGCGTGTACTGCGGCCGCAGCCGTCCGGCCAGCAGTCGCAGCCAGGCTTCGGCCGGCAACGTCAACGTGCCATCGGCGTTGTCGGCCGGAGCGTTGTCGATGCTCACCGGATCGTTCAAATGGAGCGTCAGCTCAGAAGCCGGCTCGGACGTGGTGACCTGAATCACGGAGAACGAACCGTTGAGCGCGGCCGGCTTGCTGATCCAGCCGATCAGGTTGTTCGGACCTTCCAACAGTTCGACGACCGCTTCCGGCGCGACGGTGGCCTTCTCGTCCAGCCCTGCGCGAACGTCCCACGAGTGCAAGGCGAACTCGTTGAGCCGCATCCGACCGACGGTCGCCACATCAGCAGGCTCCGGCAGGTAGCCCAGCTCGATCCGCAGCTCCTCGCGCTGAGTCGCGTCGAGCGATTCGAAGAGCGCGATCAGGGTCTCGTTCTTCTCCACGAAGCCGTCCGCGCGCTCCTTGGGCGACATCGCGTTCCAGCGGTCCCAGACCGACTGGTTGTAGTCGCCACCGAGGGCGGGATTCCCGTCGAAGGCGGCGCGCACGGTCGACGTCATGATCTCCGCGCCGCTGCCGAGGTGGCTGAGCACCTGCGAGATGTCCCACTCGGCCGCACCCGACGGCCCGGTCAGCTCGGCGTCGCTGAGCTTCTCGACCACCTCAGCGAGGTCGTCGTACCCGGACCGTAGGGCGGCGATGACTGTATCGGCGTTGCTCACAACGTTCTCCTCAGAATGATCACGCGGCAGACCCCCACGGGAGCAACCACCCGCTCGCCCGATCCATTCCTGGCGAGCATGTCAAAGCGTCGGCTTGCCCGCCTGGTAGAGCCAGCTGTGGAAGAACGCGCCGAGATCGCGATGGGTCAGCCGCTCGACGAACCGGATGAAGGTCTGCGTCGAGACGTTGCCGTGCCGGTACGTCGTCGGCCACTGGTTGAGCACCTGGAAGAACGCGCGGTCGCCGATCTTCAGGCGGAGCGCCTGCAACGTCATCGCACCGCGGCTGTAGACCAGGTCGTCGAAGATCTGGTCGCGCCCCGGATCCGCCACCTTGCCGGTCCAGTCTTTCTCGCCGTTGTAGGCCTCTGTGAAGCTCTGTTTCACCGGTACGCCGTTGAACTTCTCCTGGTAGAGCCACTGCGAATAGGTGGCGAAGCCTTCGTTGAGCCAGATATCCGACCAGTGCACCGGAGTCAGGCTGTCGCCGAACCACTGATGGCCGAGTTCGTGCGAGAGCAGGTCGCCGCTGACCTTGCTGGTGCGCTGGTCGTACACCGGTCTGCCCTGGGTCTCGAGGGCGTAGTGGACGCCGACGTCGGCGATGATGCCGCCGGTCGAGCCGAACGGGTAGCGCCCGTACACCGACGACTCCCACTGGATGATCCGCGCCGTGGTCTGGTTTAGCACCTTGCCCTGACCAGCCACGGTGTCGATCGACTGACCGATGGCCGTGATGTTCGGCAGGCCGGCCATCACGCTGCGGGTGACGTTGTACTTCCCGATCGCGAGCATGGCCAGTTCGCTGGCCATCGGCTGGTTCATGTGCCAGCGGAAGGTGGTCTGGCCTGCGTGCTTGGTGGTAGGTCCCGGTTCGCCATTGGCAAGCACGTTGAGTCCGGTCGGGACGGTGACGGTCTGGCTGTACGTCGCCTTGTCGTCCGTCGTGTCGTTCACCGGATAGTAGGTGGCCGCGCCGATGGGCTGGTTGAGCGCGACCGCGCCGTCCTTGGTCGCGACCCAGCCGGAAATGCCCAGCGCCGGGTCGTCGATCTTCTGCGGGACGCCGGCGTAGGTCACGGAGACGGCAAACCTGCTGCCCCGGCGCAGGCCGTGCGCCGGCGTGATCACCAACTCCTGCGCACCGCTGCGGGTGAAGGAGGCGGACCGCCCGTTGATCGAGAGCTTGCTGATCTTCAGCGGTCCCTGGAAATCGAGGTCGAAGCGGGAGAGGTTCTGGGTAGCCCGGGCGAGGATCGTCGTGGTCGCGTTGATCGCCTTGGTTTTGGGATCGAACGCGAGCCGGATGTCGTAGTGGCTGACGTCGTAGCCGCCGTTGCCCATGTCAGGGAAGTAAGGATCGCCCGCGCCGGCTGCACCGGGGGAGAACTGCGGCGCTCGTCCTGTCGCGGCGTTCGCCGCCGGGTTCGCCGTGGCCAGCAATCCGAGGGTCGCAACGCAACTGATCAACAGAAGACGGTGGCGATGGTCGGCACGTCCCATGACTCCTCCTTGGCATTCCTCAACGGCCGGCGTGATCAGTCAGCTACTGCCGGTGGACTGACCCACCCTACGACCGCTCGGTGAACTCACAGGTGGTCGGCCAGACCGTCGAGGACGGCGCGAACGCGGACCAGGTGCTCGGCGGCGACAGCCTCCGCATCCTCACCGGCCAGCACCCGCTGAACCGATGCGAGATGGACGGTCCGGTACGCCGCGACGGCGAGTGCCGCGGTGAGTTCGGGCTCGGGCACCCCCGTGTCTGCCATGGCTCGCGCCATCGCTCGTTCGAGGTGCTCGAGTCGTTCCCGGGCTCGCGTCTGCAGGGCCCGCGACTGCGCAACGAGTCGCCAGAACGGCGCGAACTCGGTCCGGATCGCCGACAAGGGATGTCCCTGCGAGGCCAGCGAGACCAGCAACTCGGCCAGCGCCGAGACTGCCGACCTACCGGCGGCCCGGTCGGTGATCGCGGCCACGACGAGGGCCTCCGCCTCGGGGTACCGGTCGAAGACCAGATCCTCCTTGCGCGGGAAGTGCGCGAACACGGTCGGCCGAGCCACATCGGCGGCTTCCGCGACCTCGGACACCGACACCTCGTCGAACCCGCGCGACAGGAACAAAGCGGTCGCGATGTCCGAGATCCTGGTCCGGACCTCGGTCTTCTTCCGTTCCCGGCGGCCGTGCCGCGGCTGCTCATCCACGAGGGTCAGCCTACGGAACCCATACCCGGATAAAAAATATACTGAGTATGAGTTGGCTGCTAGCCTGCTGAGCATGCGCGCTCTTGGGGTGAACTACGACACCGGGCTGTCGTTCGACGGCCGATCCACCCGCAACCACTTCGACGAGGACACGGTCCGCCGCGAGCTGCGGACCATCGCGGACGAACTGCATGCCCCCGCCGTCCGCGTCTCCGGCAACGACCTCGACCGCCTCACGGTCGCGGGTGCCGCCGCCCTCGAAGCAGGCCTCGATCTCTGGTTCTCGCCGATTCCGATGGACCTGGCACCGGACGAGTTCATCGCTTTCCTCACCGACTGTGCCGCCCGCGCCGAAGAGCTGCGGCAGTACGAGCACGAAGTCGTCCTGGTCCTCGGGTGTGAACTCTCCATCTTCTGCAAGGGATTCGTCCCGGGCGAGACCAATGGTGACCGGATGGCGGTGATGACCGATCCGGCCACCTGGACCGACCCGGCCAAGCTGGCCGAACTGCACGCCGGCCTCGCTCGCTGGGGTGAGGTGCAACAACGCCTGGTCGCGGCGGCCCGCGAGGCGTTCGGTGGCCGGATCACCTATGCCGCGGGCCTGTGGGAGGACGTCGACTGGAGCCTCTACGACATCGTCGGCATCGACGCCTACCGCGACGCGCAGAACAAGGCGGCGTACGGCGAGGAGCTGGCCGCCCGGCTCAAGTGGGGGAAGCCGGTCGCCATCACCGAGTTCGGGTGTTGCACCTATAAGGGTGCCGGCGACCGCGGAGGGATCGGCTGGACGATCGTCGACCGATCGGTGCAGCCGCCGGCGATCGCGGGCGAGTTCGAGCGGCACGAGGACGAGCAGGTGAGCTATCTGTACGAGTTGGTCGAGGAGTTCGACCGGATCGAGTTGGCGGCGGCGTTCTGGTTCAGCTTCGCCGGGTACGAGTTGCCGCATCAGCCGGGTGATCCGCGACACGACCTCGACCTGGCGGCGTACGGGCTGGTGGCGATGAATCCCGACGGCACCAGTTGGCGACCCAAGCGGGTGTTCTCCGCGCTCGCGGAGCTCAACGCGGCCCGGACGGGGAACTGAGATGGACTACACCAGGCTCGGCTCGACCGGGTTGTGGGTCTCGCGGATCTGCTTGGGCATGATGAGTTTCGGCACCGGTGGTGCCCGCGAGTGGCATCTCGGCGAGGACGCCGCCGAGCCGATCGTGCGGCAGGCCGTCGAGGCCGGCATCACGTTCTTCGACACTGCCGACGCGTATTCCAAGGGCACCGGCGAGGAGCTCACCGGCCGGTTGTTGCGGAAGCTCTTCGCGCGCCGCGAGGACTACGTGCTGGCCACGAAGGTCTACTACCCGACCGGGCCCGGGCCGAACGATCGCGGCCTGTCCCGCAAGCACATCCTCGACGCGATCGACGCTTCGCTTCGCCGGCTCGGCACCGACTATGTCGACCTGTACCAGATCCATCGCTGGGACGACGAGACGCCGATCGAGGAGACGATGGAGGCGCTCGCGGACGTAGTACGGGCTGGAAAGGCTCGGTATCTCGGGGCGTCGAGTATGGCCGCGTGGCAGTTCGCCAAGGCGCAGGGAGTCGCGCCGATTCCCTTTGTCTCCATGCAGAACCACTACAACCTCGTGTACCGCGAGGAAGAGCGCGAGATGATCCCGCTCTGCATCGACCAGGGCGTCGGCGTGATCCCGTACAGCCCGCTCGCTCGCGGATTGCTGGCACGAGAAGCCGGTACTACGGCTCGCTCGGGCAGCGACCCCGTCGCCGACGACCTGTACGACGCCGGTGATCTCGAGGTCGTCGCGGCGGTCCGTGAACTCGCGAAGGAGCGTGGTGTCGCGCCCGCCCAGATCGCCCTCGCCTGGCTGCTCGGTGCGAACGGCGTGACCGCCCCGATCGTCGGCGCCACCAAACCGCGGCACGTCGAGGACGCCGTGACCGCCCTCGGAGTCACCCTGACGCCTGACGAACGGTCGCGCCTCGAAGCGCCGTACCGGCCGCACCGGGTGATCGCCTAACGTAGGTCGGGTGCGAGTAGCTACCTGGAATGTGAACTCGGTCAAGCAGCGGATGCCACGGTTGCTGGATTGGCTCGATGAGCGCCAGCCCGATGTGGTGTGCCTGCAGGAAACCAAGCTGGCCGACGACGCGTTCACCGCGTTGCTGGGCAAGGAGCTGACCGGTCGCGGCTACGAGACCGCCCTGTACGGCGAGGTGCAGTGGAACGGCGTCGCTCTGCTCTCCAAGGTCGGGCTGGAGGACGTCGTCACCGGCATCGCGGGTGCGCCCGGGTTCCCCAATCCGGAGGCGCGAGCAGTCGCCGCGACATGTGGCGGGATCCGGATCCACTCGCTGTACGTGCCGAACGGGCGGACGCCGAACTCCGATCACTACCGCTACAAGCTCGCCTGGCTCGCCGCGCTGAAGGAGGTTGTCGCGGCAGGCCCTGCCGAGGCGATCGTCTGCGGTGACATGAACATCGCCCCGACCGACGCCGACGTCTTCGATCCGGCGGCGTACGTCGGGTCGACGCACGTCACCGCGCCGGAGCGGCAGGCGCTGGCCGACCTGATGTCGACCGGGCTGCACGACGTCGTACGGGATCGCTGGCCGGATGAGCGTGTCTTCAGCTACTGGGACTACCGGGCCGGCATGTTCCACCAGGACCTCGGGATGCGGATCGACCTCGTCCTGGCCTCCGATCCGGTCGCCGAACGGGTCAAGGCAGCGTGGGTCGATCGCAAGGCCCGCAAGGGCACCGGCCCGAGTGACCACGCGCCGGTGATCGTCGATCTCGACACCGCGCCGGACGGCGACATCGGACCGGTCGTTCCGCCGCCGTCGGCTCCTCGGACGACCCGCAAACGCACCACGAAGTTGCCGCAGAACCGCTGACTCGACGGGGTAGCTGGCCGGATCGGCCCGGCACATAATGTCGGGATGCCGAACCGAGCCTTGGTGGCGCTGCTGGCAGCGACCCTGATCGTCAGCGCCTGTAACAACTCCGACGCGGAGGGTCCCCAGCAGGGCGATCCGGTGACCTGGACGAAGGTCGACCTGCCGGCCGGCGGGGAACCGGTGACGCTGACCCCCGACGGCGAGAAGCTGCTGATCGGCCTGCGGCACCGGGGCGCGAAAGTCGTTCCTGGCTTGACGATCCGCTCCGCCGACGGCAAATTGACGCCGATCCCGCTGAAGCCGACCAGCCCGTATGCCTTCGAAGCGATCTGGCAGTCGGTGGCGATCGACGGTACGACGATCCTCGCGCTGGGTGGAGCGGCCGGCGGAGCGCACTCAAACACCCGCTACACGGTCTGGACCGGGACGACTTCGGGAGTGGTGGAGAAGCCGCAGGAGTTCAACACGTTCGGCGGTCAGAATGCCGGTGGCGTGATCGGGGCCGTGTTGACGCCGAGCGGTGGCGCGCTGCTCGGCACGTGGGGGAGCGCGGTCTCGGGCCTCGACGCGGCGGTCTGGCTACCGGAAGGTGAGAAGAAGTGGGTCCGGCAGAACGTTGCCGGTACTGCGTTGCAGAGCTCCGCTGCTCTCCTGGTCGGTCCGACCTCCGGCACCGTCGCCGGGGACGACATCGTGCTGGGCGGCTCGCAGGTCAAGCTCGGGCCGAATCTCGTCGAACAGCATGCCGCACTGTGGCGTTCGAACCGGCTCAACCAAGGCTGGTCGCGGCTCGAGCTGCCCGAGGCCGGCACTCGCAGCGAGGTGCGGGCGATCACTTGCACCAAGACGACCTGCCTTGCCTCCGGGTACGTCGATGGCAAGCTCGCGATCTGGAAGATCGAGGGCGACAAGGCCACGCGGTACCAGGGCGTGCCCCAAGTTGCCGTCGGCGACAAGGACCGGGTGCCGTCGGCCGTCGAGTCTGACGGCAAGCTGATCCAACTCGCTGCTGACGGCGGCAGGGTAAAGGTACTGATCGGCGACGACACCCAATGGACCGTCCGCGACGTGACCGGCCCGACTGAGCAAGTCGCGCAGACCGTGCTGGTCGCCGGCGCCCTTTACCTGCTGTCAGGCCCGGTCGGCGGCCCGCTCACCTTGTGGCGGGCCGAGATCGCTGCACTCCATTAGTTGCCCATAGCATCAGTTGCCCACGGCATCAGCTCAGCAGCCCGCGGACGTACGCCGCCTGGCCTGCGTGTTGCAGGTCGTCGGAGAGGACGCTGACCAGTCGCACGCCGAGCGTGACCGGTGGGTTCCACCTCTTGTCGACGACGCGGTCGAGGTCCTCGCCCGTCAGCGTCTTCAAGTAGTCGACCGAACGCGCGTGCACAGCGTCGTAGTACCCGGTGAGTTGGTCGGCCGAGAGTTGGACGGCCGCGACCTGGTCGGCGGAGTGCCCGTAGCCGGTGTCGGACGCGTCGAACGGCAGTCCGAGCCGCTCGTGCCAACCGTCGGCGGTGTAGACCTGCTCGTAGCCGCCCGCATCGGCCAGGTGATCGTCCTGGATCCGGGTCAGGTGCCAGACCAGCCAGGCGATCGAGTTGCCGCTGTCTTCCGGCCTGGTGCTCAGGGTCTTGTCGTCCAGGCCGTCGAGCAGGCCGTGCACGACTTCCTGGATCCGGCCGTAGGAATCGAGCAGCAGTTCGCTGGTGTTCACGGTTCTTCTCCTTCGGGTCATGCGATCGAAAACCACCGTAGCGCGACCTCCCGACAGTTCTGCGTCACCGGGTCGGAAGGCGGTTTAAGGTGGCAAGCGGTCCTCTGTCCCCGATCTCGAGGGAGCAAGCTGTGGAATACCGCACTCTGGGCAACAGCGGCACCATCGTGTCGACGTACGCGCTCGGCACGATGACGTTCGGCAACGAAACCGACGAGGCGGGCGCGCACGAACAGCTCGACCGGTACGTCGAGGTTGGCGGCACCCTGATCGACACGGCCGACGTCTACACCGCCGGCGCTTCGGAGAAGATCATCGGCCGCTGGCTGGCGACGAGCTCCGCGCGCAACACCGTCGTACTGGCTACCAAGGGTCGGTTCCCGACCGGTGACACAGCCAACGATGTCGGTACGTCGCGTCGCCATCTGCGGCGGGCGCTGGATGCGTCGCTGACCCGCCTCGGTGTCGACCACATCGACCTCTACCAGCTGCACGCGTGGGACCCGATCACGCCGTTGCAGGAGACGCTCGGCTTCCTCGAGGACGCGGTCCGGGCCGGCAAGATCTCCTACGGCGGGTTGTCGAACTTCACCGGCTGGCAGCTGCAGAAAGCGTGCGACCTGATCGACCGGCACGGCTGGTCGCCGCTGGTGACGCTGCAACCGCAGTACAACCTGCTGGTCCGGGAGATCGAGTGGGAGATCGTGCCGGCCGCGATCGAGAACAAGCTCGGCCTGTTGCCGTGGTCACCGCTCGGCGGTGGCTGGCTGACCGGCAAGTACTCGTTCGACGAGGAGCCGACCGGCGCGACGCGGCTCGGCGAAGATCCGAACCGCGGTGTCGAGTCGTGGCACCGGCGGAGCAAGAACCAGCGGGTCCGCGAGGTGGTCGACGCCGTCCGCCGGATTGCCGAGGCTCGCGGGATCTCGATGGCGCAGGTCGCGCTGGCCTGGCTGGTGGACCGGCCGGCGGTCACATCGGTGATCCTCGGCGCCCGGACGACGGAGCAACTGGACGACAACCTCGCGGCGGCCGACCTGCACCTCACCGACGAAGAGCGGGCGGCGCTGGACGAGGCGAGCGATCCGGGTGCGGCGGACTACCCGTACGGCGAACCGGGGCTGGCGCAGCGGGATCGCCCGATCGAAGGTGGCCGAGGCTGAGTCTCGCGCCGTCCACCTGGCGGTGTTACTTTCCGGTGGTCTTTCAAGAACCGCAGTGCAACGGTTTCGAAGGAGAAAGTCATGTCTGTCAGGAGTACCCGCCGGATTCCGCTCGTGGCCGCTCTGGGGTCGCTCGTCCTGCTCGGAGCCGCCGTCCCGGCGGTCGCGCTCGGCCATGACCAGAGCGTGCGGACGACGACACCGATCAAACACCTGGTGGTGATCTTCCAGGAGAACGTGTCGTTCGACCACTACTTCGCGACCTACCCGACCGCCGCCAACCCGGTCGGCGAGCCGCGCTTCACCGCCGCACCGGGCACGCCGAGCGTCAACGGGCTGAACACCCCGCTGCTCGCGCCCAACAACCCGAACTCGGTCCAGCCGTTCCGGCTCGGCCGCGACCAGGCGCAGACCTGCGACCAGGACCACAACTACGCCGACGAGCAGAAGGCCGTGCACTCCGGCCTGATGGACCGGGTCGTCGAGACGGTCGGCCGGGGAGCCGGCACCTGCGCGGACTACGGGCACGGGATGGGCCTGGTGATGGGGTACTACGACGGCAACACCGTCACCGGGCTCTGGAACTACGCGCAGCGGTTCGCGATGAGCGACAACTCGTACGGAACCAACTACGGTCCCTCGACGCCGGGCGCGATCAACCTGGTCTCCGGTCAGACGCACGGTTTCAGCGCCGACGCCGACGCCGTACCGGCTGCCAGCGGCACGATGATCGGCGACCCGCAGCCGGCCGGGGACAAGTGCGACACCCGGGACAGCTCCGCGTCGGTCGACCCCAAGAACAAGAACGTCGGCGACCTGCTGAACGCCAAGGGCGTGAGCTGGGGCTGGTTCCAGGGCGGCTTCGCCGACTGCAATGCCAGCCACACCGACGTCGGTGGCGTCACCAGCAAGGACTACATCCCGCACCACGAGCCGTTCCAGTACTACGCGAGCACGGCCAACCTGCAGCACGTACGCCCGGCCTCGGTGAAGGAGATCGGGCACAACGGCCCGGCGAACCACCAGTACGACCTGACCGACTTCTGGGCTGCCGTGAACCACGGCAACATGCCAGCGGTCAGCTACCTGAAGGCGGCGGCGTACCAGGACGGTCACGCCGGCTACTCCACGCCGCTCGACGAGCAGCACTTCGTGGTCGACACGATCAACAAGCTGCAGAAGTCGAAGGACTGGAAGAACACAGCTGTCGTCATCGCCTACGACGACAGTGACGGCTGGTACGACCACCAGGTCGGCCCGGTCGTGAACCAGTCGAACGACCCGGCCCACGACGGGCTGACCGACGGCAACAACTGCGGCACCAACCCGGCGCGGATCGCCGGCGGCTACCAGGACCGCTGCGGGTACGGACCCCGGCTGCCCTTACTCGTTGTTTCGCAGTACGCGAAGCAGAACTTCGTCGACCACTCCACCACCGACCAGACCTCGGTACTGCGGTTCGTCGAGGAGAACTGGAACCTCGGCCAGGTCGGCAATTACTCCTTCGACGAGAAAGCCGGAAGTCTGAACAACCTGTTCGACTTCAGCCACCGCTCGCACGGCACTCTCCGGCTGGACCCGTCGACAGGTCAGCCGACCAAGCACTGACCAACTCGGTGGCGCCGGGCTCACCCCGGCGCCACTCGGGTCAGTTGGGCAGCAGACCGGACCAGACGACCCCGAGCGCAAGGCACGCGAGCGTCACCAGACCGAACGCGCCGACCCACAACAACGCCGGTACGCCGGTCAGCCGGCGCAACTGGTCGGCATCGGAACTGCGGCCGCCACCGCCGCGCCGGGAATGCTGCAACTCGAGCACCGCGCGGGGCGCCGAGAGCAGCAGGAACCACGTGAGCAGATGAGCGAACGCTGACTGCACCGACGGCGAACCCCACCAGGACACCGCGAACACCACGGTGCCGAAGGCAACTACCGACCAGAGCCCGAAGAGGTTCCGGATCTGCAGCAGCAGAATCACCAGTGCCAGGAGGAGACCCCAGAGCAACGCCACGGCGTACCCGCGACTCAGGACGAACGCAGCTGCCAGGCCGAACAACGCAGGTCCTGGGTAACCGGCCAGCAGAACCGCGATCATCCCCGGTCCCGTCGGCCGACCGCGCGAAACGGTGACGCCGGAAGTGTCGGAGTGCAGCCTGATCCCGGCCAGCTTGCGCCCGACAACGAGCGCGATGATGCCGTGCGCACCCTCATGCGCGATCGTCACCACCTGCCGCGTATGCCGCCACACCGGTCGCCACGCGATCAGCGCCAACGCAACCACCCCGGTAGCAACCACCACTTGCACCGATACGGCAGGCTGCGCCGAGGTGATGTTGTCCCAAACCTCACTCATCACCCCATCCTCGCAGCCCTCCGGTCAACCCACGTACGACGGCCCGCTTCGCGTCCTCCTCCGTCGGCCGCTCGACCCACCCACCCCGGTTCGGCGCTCCTCCGTCGCGGCTCGGTAGAAGCGTGGCGGGCCGGGAAGATTCTGCTGGTACTACGGCCCGCTTCGCGTCCTCCTTCGTCGGCCGCTCGTCCCACCCACCCCGGTTCGCCGCTCCTTCGTCGCGGCTCGAACCCCATACGCCGACCCGCTTCCCACCGCCGTACTACAACCCGCTTCGCCCCTCCTACGTCGGCTGCTCGACCCACCCCGAGACGCCGCTCCTACGCCACGGCTGGAAGGCGGGTGCCGTGGGCGGTCGCATGCGGGTTGTCGTTAGCCGATGACCGGCTTCGCATCAGGGTGGCGTACATCCAGCCAGGCAGTGTGCTGGATGTGCCGACTGCTGGCGACGGATTTGAGCGTAGCTCGCGCCCACCGAGCCGACCACTGCCGGTCTGGGGGAACACCAACCCGGCTAGAAAGCGTGCCGAGCCGACAGATTCTGCCGGGCTGCTGGTACGACGACCCGCTCCGCACCCTCTTTCGACGTCCGCCCTCCGAGTAGGTCAGCTCCAAGGGATGTGGGCGACCACTCGTTCTCGGAGTTGTTCGCTCAGGAGCCATAGCTCGTTTGTCGCCGGCCAGTAGGAGAGGTTCTCTGTGTTTCGGGGTGCCTTTGTCCAGACGGTTGTGGAGCTGCCGCCCACTCCTCGGTGTAAGCAGCTTGGGTAGTCGACGCCGTCGCCGATGTTGTCTGCGTACTCCGGACACACCCCCGTGATCACGAACTTCCCCTCGTAAGACACCGCACCCTGCATCCCCCAGACCGGCGAGTCGAAAGCCTCCACCGCCTGGACCACGCCATCGACCGCACGCGGCAGGCCGGCGGCTTCGTCCAGCGGCCAGCGGACGATTCGGCCGCCGCCTCGGGTCGTGTGTTCGGCGGCGACGAAGGAACCACTGCCCGAGTGGTCGATACCGAGGCTCGCGAAGCAGGGTTTCGTGCCGGTGGTGTTGGCGCACCCACCACCGGCGTACCAATAGGCCCCGATCTGCGGCAGTGCGAACGCGTGCCAGAGCGCGTGGTATTTGCCGTCGGCACCTAATCCGACCTCGCCGGTCGACGTGTCGGTCCGCCAGATGTGGGAGAGGTCGAAGACCCGCAGTACGGAACCGCTCGTCGCGACCACGAGTTTGTTGCCGGACCAGAACATGCCGTGTCCGTGTCCCGCGATCGCGGTGAAGTTGCCGTCGGAGGTCGGTTCGACGAGCAGAACATGCCGGTACTTGTACGTCGTCAGGTCGACGAACGACACCCGGATCGCGGTGTCGTTCGCGTTGTGCCAACTCGCCGCCACCACGCGCCGCCCACCTCCCGCGTCGCCCGAACCGGTGACGCCCTGCGGGATCCACACGTTCTCATCGTCGTCCTCACCGTCCTGCCAGCAGAACCCCTTCGGATTCAGAGCGGCCGTCAGGTACGTCGAATGGCACAGCGCGCGCCCGGTCCGATTGGCAGCAGCCAGTACTTCGGTGACGCCGACCGGGGTGAGCCCGGGCTTCTGTTCGAGTGCCGTGACCCGGTCGCCGTACGTCGCGAACGTGTCTCCCGAGACCAGTTGGAACC
The DNA here is from genome assembly GCF_003261635.1 of Kribbella monticola. Classification (GTDB taxonomy): domain Bacteria; phylum Actinomycetota; class Actinomycetes; order Propionibacteriales; family Kribbellaceae; genus Kribbella; species Kribbella monticola. The sequence goes on from NZ_QFXK01000001.1 coordinate 19,995, forward strand.
CCGACGCGTCGATGCGCGGGAAGGACGCAGCAGCGTGCGCCGTCGGTGCTTGGCAAAGGCCGATCAACAGGGCGGCCGTCATCAGTGAACGTGTGATCCGCATGCGCTCGATCGTTGTTCACCGCCGAGGCGTTGGCCATCAGGACAACCGCGTGCCGAGCCGTTGACATCGCCCAGGCCGCGACGGACGGTAGTGGCATCGCGGCCCAGGGGAGGGGCTGCATTTTGGGGGAGTCATGCCTGGACCACGCAAGACCGCTGCCAAGAAGACGACAGCGAAGAAGACCGCCGCAAAGAAGACCGCCGCAAAGAAGACCGCCGCAAACAAGACCGCGGCAAAGAAGACCACTGCGAAGAAGTCCGCGGCAAAGAAGGCAGCCGCAAACAGGATCGTTGCAAACAAGAGCGCCGCCGCAAAGAAGGCCGCCGCGCCCGCGGAACAAGCTGCGACCGTCCCATTGCCGCAGTTTCTCGCGTCGGCGGGGACGTTGACGCTCGACCAGCGGAAACTGCTGGTCGACCAGGCGCTGGTGCTGCTCGAGCAGAACTACGTGCATCTGCCGGAGAAGGTCGCGATGCACGCCGTGAATCCGCTGCAGCGGCTGCGCGTCATGCGGGCCCGGATGGAGCGCCGTACCGCAGAGTCGATGGAAGCCGAATGGATGTTCCACCGGGAGATGTCCAGCATCTTCCATTCGGTCCGCGACCTGCACACCAACTACCTGCTGCCGGCGCCGTTCGCGGGCAAGATCGCCTACCTGCCGTTCATGATCGAGAAGTGCTACGACACGACCGGCGAGCACTACCTGATCACCACCATCGTCACCGGCTACAGCGCTCCGCAGTTCGGCCCGGGCGTCGAGGTGACGCATTGGAACGGTACGCCGATCGCGCGCGCCGTCGCGCTCAACGGAGCCCAGTTCGCGGGCAGCAACGACGCCGCGAACCTCGCCCGCGGTCTCGAATCCTTGACCCTGCGGCCGTTGGTGATCCAGGCGCCGCCGGACGAGGACTGGGTCACCTTGAGCTATGTCGGCCTCGACGGTTCCGCCCAGGAACTGCGTGAGCAATGGAAGGTGACCACCAACCTGCCACCGATGACGAACCTGGACGCGGTCACCCCGGCGTCGGCCTCGATGGGTCTCGACCTCGACTCCGACGAGAAGGCGCGCGCCAAGAAGGCGCTCTACGTTCGTGAGGTGGTCGACCTCGAACAAGGCCAGACGTCGGCCGAACTCACGAAGCCCGTCGCGGTCGGCGGCGCGGACCTGGCGACTACGATGCCGGGCGTCTTCCGGGCCCGCGAGGTCGTCACCGCGCACGGCACCTTCGGTCACCTGCGCATCTTCACCTTCAGTGTCCCGGACCCGATCGCGTTCCGCGACGAGTTCGTCCGGCTCGCGGCGGCGCTGCCCCAGAACGGGCTGATCGTCGACGTCCGCGACAACGGCGGCGGGCACATCTACGCCAGCGAGTTCACCTTGCAGACGATGACGCCGCGGTACATCTCGCCCGAGCCGGTCCAGTTCATCAGTACGCCGCTCAACCTGCGGCTGTGCCGGCGCCACAAGGACAACCCGGCCGGTATCGACCTCGGACCATGGTTCGACTCACTCGACCTCGCCACCGAGACCGGCGCGGCGTTCTCCGCCGCGAAGCCGATCACACCCGAGGACGGTGCGAACGAGATCGGCCAGACGTACTACGGCCCGGTCGTCCTCGTCACCGACGCGAGGGTGTACTCCGCGACCGACATCTTCGCGGCCGGCTTCGCCGATCACCGGGTCGGCAAGATCCTCGGCGTCGACGACAACACCGGCGCCGGTGGAGCGAACGTGTGGACCCACGGGTTGCTCACCACCTTGCTGAACGAGCCCGCGCCACCGGACGCTAGTTCGCCGTACCAGGCGCTGCCCAACGGCGCGAACATGCGGGTCGCGATCCGCCGCACCCTGCGGGTCGGCGAATTGTCCGGTACGCCGGTCGAGGACCTCGGCGTACGGCCCGACGCCACCCACAAGATGACCCGCGCCGACCTGCTCGAAGGCAACGTCGACCTGCTCGACGCCGCCGGCGCCCTGCTCGCGGCGATGCCGATCAGGCGCCTCGGGGTGACGGTCTCACTGGCCGGTACCACGTTGACGGTCGGCCTCGACGTGGACGGTATCGACCGTGTCGACGTGTACCTCGGCGACCGCCCGATCAGCTCGGAGGACCTGGCCGCTGACCCGGTCAACGTGACCGTCCCCGACGTCACCGCCGGCCAGCTCCTGCGCGCCGACGGCTACTCCGGAGGTGAACTGGTCGCGTCACGACGCGTCACCGTCTGAGGTTGCAGCTTGATGTCAGCCGGCGGTCGACACTGCCTCTGCGGGCTATGGTCTGCGGGTGAACCGGACACGGGGGCGGAAGCTGATCGCCGGCGGCGCTGCATTGCTTGCCTTCGGCATCATCGCGGTGGGTGCGATCAGCTGGGACCGCCATCAGGGCGGACAGGCCGACCCAGAAGCATCCGTCGCAGCGGCCGAGGCATCAGAGGCGGCCAAGGCACGCGCTGCCCTGCCCAGTACTACGCCGTCGTCCGCCGATCCGACCGCTGACGACGTCGCGTCGGCCCCGCCGCAGCCCGCGCAGCTGACCAACAACCCGCTCTACCGGGTCGGCAAGCTGCCGGCCACGGGTTGCATCCAGCCGGAGCAGGAGCCCACTTCGGTTGCCAATGTCCGGGCCTTCGAGACCGAACTTCTCCGTTGTCTGAACCGGGCCTGGGCGCCGGTGATCCGCAAAGCCGGCTTCAGGTTCAAGCCGCCGAAGCTGGTCGTGGTGAAGGGAAGGTCGCCGTCGTCGCCCTGCGATGTCGACGACAGCGACGGCTACTACTGCGGCGACACGATCTACGTCGACGCGACCGCCTTTCTCGACGGCTGGCAGGACAACCCGGGCGAGACGCTGGCCTACCTCACGTTCCTGCTCGGCCACGAGTACGGGCATCACCTCCAGGCGCTCACCGGGATCCTCAAAGCCGAATACCAGTGGCAACTGCCGCTCAACGGCATCGACCTCTCCCTCCAGGGCAGCCGGCGCGTCGAACTCCAGGCGAACTGCCTGAGCGGCGTCTCTCTCGGCGCCGAGCAGGACACCTACCTGATCGGCGACGAGGACCTGACCGACTGGCAGGCCGTCGTCCGGAACTTCATCGACCCCAAGCGCGACCACGGCAGCACCGAAAACGCCGCCACCTGGAGCCTCGCCGGGTACACCACCCCCGACCCCAGAACCTGCAACACCTTCACCGCCCCCACTCCCCAGGTCGCCTGACCTCCACCCCGGCCCAAGCCGACAAGGTGTGAGCATCTTCATATCATTCGCAACTATCACTATATTGCGATAATTTGGAAGAGTCCTGCGTGTGCGGGATCACAAGCGAAAACGAATGACCGTTCTTGCGGACCGATGAGATTCGGCGGAACAGTTGGTCTATAGAGAACAGGCATTCGGTTTCTTGGAGGGGGTTGCGGATGGCACAAGTTCACATAGGGCCGGTCGAGCGGGGGGTTCGGGATGACAAGCCGCCGGACGAAGGTCGCCGCCATCTGCGCTTGGTGCCATGTCCCCGAGACGCACCGCGAGCCAAGCTCTGGCGCGTTCTCCGTGAAGTGCTGTTCGTGGCGTTCCTGTTCGGTGCCTACAACCTCGGTCGATACCTCTCAATGGGCCACGCCGGGGAAGCGTTCGCTCACGCCCACCGCCTGATCCAATTGCAGTCGCAGCTCGGTCTTCCGAGTGAAGCGAGCGTCCAGCGAGCAGCTCTGCACGTCCCCGACCTGGCACAAACGGCCAACCGGTACTACGAGTTCGTTCACTTCCCGTTGACCGCGCTCGTGCTGCTGTGGTTGATGATCCGCCGCGCCGCGCAGTACCCGAAGGCTCGTTGGGCGCTGGCCTCGCTGACTGGACTGGCCTTGATCGGGCACCTCGTTTTCCCGCTGGCACCGCCGCGGATGATGCCGGGCTGGATCGATACCGGCGCTTTGCTGGGGCAATCCGTGTACGGTCCGGACGCCCAGAGCGGTCTGGCCAACCAGTTCGCCGCGATGCCGAGTCTGCATGTCGGCTGGGCGTTGATGGTGGCCGTCTTCATGATTCGCGCCACCCGTTCGCGGTGGCGATGGTTGTGGATCGCACATCCGGTGCTGACGTTCACCGTCGTCGTGGTGACGGCGAACCACTACTGGTCGGACGGCCTCATCGCGATCACCCTCGCCGTACCACTGCTCATCGTCTTCCGGCCGAAGCAATTCAAACCGAACGGGCGGGTACGCCGGGACAGCGCACCCGCCCTGCTCGGGGCGACCGATCAGTCGGCCGGGGTGGTGGCCGTGGCCAGCTCCTCGTCCGCGCGGACCAGGTAGGGCTCGCGGTCGAGCACGAGCCGGGCCGCGGCCGCACCGATGTCGAACCAGAGCCCGACCAGTTCCAGCCGGCCTTCGCTCTCGGCCCGCTGCACGCAGTCGAAACTCCGCAGGTTCTCCAGTTGCACCGCCACGTTGGTGACAGACAACTTGTCCGCGGCCGACAACTTGACCCCGGTCACCGGGTCGGCGATCTCCGGAGCCCGAGCGGACCGGCGTACGGATGCGTCCAGGTGGCGAAGCCAGTTCTTCAGCGCTGAGCCTTCGTCCGGTACGCCGTCGAGCGCGGCCGCCGCCGCGCCGCAGTGGGAGTGACCGCAGACCACGATCGAGGCGACGCCGAGCACTTCGACGGCGTACTCGATGGTTGCCGCGACGGACGAGCTGTTCGAGCCGTACGGCGGGACGAGGTTGCCCACGTTCCGCACGCAGAACTGGTCGCCCGGTCCGGTCGTGGTGATCAGGTTCGGCACGATCCGCGAATCGGCGCAGGTGATGAACAGCTGGGTCGGACGTTGCCCGTCCGCCGCGAGCTTCGCCAGTATCGGCCGGATCGGGTCAGCCGACGCCTCGAACTCCCGAATGCCGTCGAGCATCGAGATCCGCTGATCCGGCTCGAGCACCACCTGACCGTGCTGCCACGGGTGCAACCAGCGCGACCGCGTCGACTCGCCGTGCAGCGCCGCCCGGAACGCCGCTCGGTTGAGCTCGACCGAACCGCCGCGCGCGAGGTGCCCGCGTCGCCAGTCCTCGATCGCCTCGTACGCCGCGTGGTCGAGGTGGTCGACCTGAAGCTCCACCCGGACGGGCGTGCCGACCGGGATCGTCCGCAACGTGCGAACCAGCGAAGCCACTCCGAGAAAGACGAGCGCGCCGCGGATTCGCACGACCCACACTCCATCCTCTTCGGTCGCGGTGACAGTGGCCCGGGCGAGCCGCAAGAGCACTCGGACAAGGGCTAGTGCAAGCCCCGCGAGCACCCCCTCGGCCAGACCGAGAACGGCTACCCCGGCCGCGGTCACGACGTACACGAGGAGTTCATCGTGGCGTCGCAGTGTGCGGATGTGGGCGAGCTGAACCAGGCGAAGACCGGTGACGAGCAGTACGCCGGCCAGTGCGGCCATCGGGATGAGCTCCAGCATCGCGCCGGCGGCGAGCACGAACACCGCGATCCAGACACCGTGCAGGACCGCCGACGCCCGAGTGCGCGCTCCAGCGGCAACATTGGTCGAACTGCGCACGATGACTCCGGTCACCGGCATCCCGCCGAGGGCGCCGGAGACCGCGTTCGCCATGCCCTGACCGATCAGCTCGCGATCGAGGTTGGTGCGTCGGCCGCGATGAAGCTTGTCCACGGCAACGGCAGAGAGCAACGACTCGACGCTGGCGACCAGGGCAACCGTCAGCACTGCGGTGGCGATCTGCAGCGCGCCGCCCTCGGGCAGCACCGGGACGATCAACTCCTGTAGCGGAGCACTCGGCAGGTCGACCCGGGTGACGTCGATCTTGAGCATCGCGGCCAGCGCAGTGACGACGACCACCGCGACCAGCGGCGCCGGAACGATCCTTGCCTTCGGCAACCTTGGCCAGAGCAGGAGGAGCAGTACGGTCAGTACGCCGACCAGTACCGCGCCGGGATGATGGGCCACCAGTTGCGCGGGAAGCCCGGCCACGTTGGCGATCAGGGAACTCTGCGCCCGGCCACCGAGCACCACGTGCAACTGCTGAACCGCGATGGTCACACCGATGCCCGCCAGCATGCCGTGCACGACAGCCGGGGACAACGACAGTGCGAGCCGGCCGATCCGGGTGATGCCGAGCAGGATCTGCAGGAGACCGGCTGCGCAGGTGATGGCCGCGGTGGCGGCCCAGCCGAACTGGGTGACCAGTCCGGCGACGACAACGGTGAGGCCGGCGGCAGGACCGCTGACCTGCAAGGGGGATCCGCCGAAGGTTCCGGCGATGATCCCACCGACAACGGCGGCCACCAGGCCCGCGATCAGCGGGGCTCCGGAAGCGGCGGCGATTCCCAGTGAGAGGGGGATCGCGATCAGGAAGACCACCAGCGAGGCTGGTAGGTCATGACGAAGAATGAGGTGCCACGAGCCGCGCTCGGGCGGCGAGTGGGCATGGGAATCGGAAGTGGTCATGGTCGGCACGGGTCCTCCGGCGTCGGTGCTAACGGCATCTGAACGTCGAAACAAAGGGTGTCGATCTGACTACTGATAGTACTGACCGGATCAAGCCCGCACGAGCGCCAATTCCAATTCGTTGCCTGCGGCCCCTTGGATGGCTCTATCCGGCGCTGAACAGAACCCGCCGGGCATGGTCGGTGTCGAGATACTCCCGGACGGCAACGATCTGCCCGTCGCGAACGGTGAAGACGCCCCCGCACCGGTTGTCGTACGTCGCACCGGACAGCGCGGTCGCCTGAGCTGTCCACTCGGCGAACACCTGGTCGCCGTCGGCGAGAATGTTGACCAGCTTGATCACCACCGGAGCGTCGGCAGCGAAGAGTTTGCCCGCGGCCGCGCCGAGGAAGTCGTTGATCACCACATCCCGCCCACGCCACGTACCGGACAGCGGCAGGTCTCCCGGATACGTCCATTCGACGTCGGGGGAGAAGCTGGCCTCGATGGTCGGCAGATCGCCCGCCGCCACTGCCTCGACGTACCGGGTCACGACGGTCTTCGGGTCCTTCATCGTTGTTCCTTCCTGATCATCAGTACTGCGTTGCCACGGATCCGCCGGTCGCGGAGTTCGTCGAGTACGACGTCGGTCTCCGACCAGTCCGCGATCCGCCCGAGCTCCGAATGCAGCCGGCCGGTCGCCACCAGTCGCACCAGGGTCGCCAGATCGGGGCCGTCCGCCGGCTCGGAGTCGTAGTGGAAGTGCTTGATCGAAGCCGCCTCGGGCCCGGCGAAGAAGTCGAAGAAGTCGATCCGCGGCGCCTCCCGGCTCGCCTGGCCGAACCAGATCAGCGTCCCACCTGGCCGCAGCTTCGACAGCGCGACCGGCAGGCTGCTGCCACCGACCGACTCCAGCACCAGATCGAAGGGTCCGCGCGCATCGCTCACGTCGTACGCCAGCGCCTCTGCGCCGAGTTCCAGGAGCCGCGCGCCGCGCTCGGGGGACGAGACGACGGCGGTGATCTCGGCCCCGGCCGCCAGTTCGGTGAAGTAGTGTCCGACCCCGCCGGACGCACCGGTCAGCAGGATGCGCCGGCCGACGACGCTTCCCGCAGTACGCAGGAGCCGGAGCGCGGTCAACCCAGCCAGCGGCAACGCAGCGGCCTGCTTGAACGAAACAGCATCAGGCAGTACTGCGACCTGCTGCGCCCGTACTGCGGCACGCTCGGCCCAGCCCGAGTGCGGTAGATGCGCGACGACTCTCGTGCCGACGGCAGGACCGTCTTCGGTCGTCCGGATCACCGACCCGGCAACATCCTTGCCCGGCCGCCACCCGGGTCGATCCGTCTCCAGCTGGAACGTCTCGCCTCGATTGACCGAGAACGCGGCGACCTCGATCAACACCTCCCCGGGCCCGGCCGAAACCTCCTCCACTTCGCCGAACGAGACCTTCCCAGGTCCTACCGGCACCACTGCGTACACCGAACTCCTCCTTCACTAGACTCGGCAACGAAGCTACGGGCCCTGAATCGGGTCGTGGAAGACGGCACTTTCTACTGCTAAAGGCACCAAATGGATACCGACCAGGTCAGCGGCAGGTGGGACGCCACCAAGGGCGCCTGCCCGACGCGTCAGGTCCTCGGCCGGATCGGTGACACCTGGACGATGCTCGTGATCAGCACGCTGGAGAGCCGGGGCACGCTGCGCTCGGGTGAACTGAAGGCGGCGATCGAGGGGATCACGCAGAAGATGCTCACCCAGACCCTGCGCCACCTGGAGCGCGATGGCGTCGTACGGCGTGACGTAGTTCCTACTGTGCCGATCACCGTCACGTATACGCTGACGCCGCTGGGCGTGAGCCTGAGCGCGGCGGTCGCCACCATGCGCACCTGGGCCTACACACACATGGACGACATCGTTGCTGCCCGCAACGAATTCGACGAGGGGCACTAGTGGATCTGCAACTGACCGGCCGGACCGCTGTTGTCACCGGGGCGAGCAAGGGGATCGGGCTGGCGTGTGCGGAGGCGCTGGCCTGGGAGGGCGCGGAGGTGATCGCGATCTCCCGCAACGCGGAGAATCTCGCGGCGGCCAAGGAACAGCTGGCCGCCAAGGGTCTGGCGCTCAACGTCGTCGCGGCAGATCTGACCGATGCCCACGCGACCAAGGTCGTCTTCGAGCGGATCGGGGCGGTCGACGTGCTGATCAACAGTGCCGGCGCGGCCCGGCGGACGCCGGTCGACGAGCTGAGCAGCCAGACCTTGCACGCGGCGATGGAAGCGAAGTACTTCACCTACATGCACGCGATCGACGCCGTGATTCGCGGGATGGCCGAGCGTGGCAGCGGCGCGATCGTGAACGTGGTCGGTCAGGGTGGGCGTCAGGCCAACGAACTGCACATCGGCGGCGGCGCGGCGAACGCGGCACTGATGCTCGCTTCCGTCGGCTACGCGAAGGCGTACGCCGGCCGCGGCGTCCGGGTGAACGTGATCAACCCGGGGATGACGCTGACCGGTCGTGTCGACGAGGGCCTGGAGGCCGCGGTGCGTTCGACCGGCCGGCCCAAGGAAGAACTGCTCGCCGAGATGGTCCAGAGCATCCCGATGGGTCGCGCGGGCGAGCCGGCGGAGGTCGCCAACGTCGCGACCTTCCTCGCCTCACCGCGGGCGAGCTATGTCACCGGAGCCGTCATCACCATGGACGGCGCCGGCACGTCAGCCATCTGAGGGTGGGATCCCGCCGGAGAACGCCGTTCGCGGGCGCGGGACCGCTTGACCGTCGATGGTGATGTCGACCCGCTCGTTGAAGAACGCGATCAGTCCGGCGATCGGCAACAGCGCAGCCGTCGGGAAGTCGTAGCTCCAGGCGAGATCGGGATGCTTGCCCACTGACCAGTACCCCGTCGTGCGGCCCTTGTAAGGGCAGGCGGTCCTGGTCTCGCTAGGCGTCAGGTGCTCGAAGTTCACGGCGAGCCGGGGGAAGTAGTACCGCGGCGGCAACCCGGTCTCGAAGACGATCACGGTCGACGACGACTCGGCGAGCACCAGCCCGTCCCGTTCCACCTTGACCGACCGCGACGACCTGATCGCATCGCACCGGCTGTACGGGTCGCGGGGATGGACGAAGACCTCTTCCTCTTCCTCGAACCAACTGTCCATCGCGTCCCAGTCGAAGCGCACCAGCCCGGCGGCCACCCCGTCGTCGTACACGCGAGCCTGACCTTTCCCGGCCGTGTGCACCCGGGCCTTGCCCCGATCGTGCTGCTCTGTCTCACCCGTATCGACCAGTACGCCGTCCGCCACGTCCGCCAGCGGCACGTAGTACTGGGGATAGGGCGGGAACTCCCACAGGTACTTCGCGTCAAGCGTGTCGAGGACGACCCGGCCGCCCAGCGTCGCGCGGATCCGCCGCGGCACCGGTTCCACGTGATCGATCCGCCCGACCACTTCGGGGTATCCGCTCATCTGCCCACCATAAGCGCGCAACGTCCGAAGTACCGAGGGTCAGGGCCCTCGGTACTTCGGACGTAAGCGTCAGACGGTGATCCAGTCAATGTCGGCGATGTAGCCGTTCGGGTTGCTCACCTTGATCGAGTTGGAGCCGGCCTGGAGCTTCACCGGCAGGTAGACCACCTGTGGCGTACCCCAGTCGTTGTCGCCGAGACCGTGGTAGTTCACCCAGTAGGTGTCGGCGTCGTTGATCGTCAGCATGCTCTGCCGGCTGGTGTCGCCGTCGGTGTGGGCGATCTTGACCAGGTACGTCCCGGTCGTCGGCACCGTGATGCCGTTCAGCGTCACGGACGCGTCGTACCCGATGTTGCCGATCTTCTGCCCACCCGAGCACAGCGTGCACCCATTGGCGCTCGCGTTGCCGGTCAGCGTGCTCGTCGATGCCTCCGCCTCGTACCGGGTCGGCCCACCCGACTTCGCAGTCAGCATCGTGACCGGCGCGCTCGCCTCCGACGACTTGCCGCCGTCGACACCCTTGACCTCGAACGTGTACTGCGTCTGCGGAAGCAACCCGGTGACCACGACACTGGTCGACGCACTCGTCGCCACCTGCTTGCCGTTCGCGTAGACCTTGTACGACGTGGCGCCGGTGCTCGGCCGCCAGTTCAGGGTCACCGTCGTCCGGCTGACGTCGGTCGCCTTGACGTTGGCCGGCTTCGAGACCGCGCCGAGGTTGTTCGGGTAGATCTTGTACAGCTTCGACCCGTGGGCAGGCAACGTGGCGCTCACCTGGCCGCTGACGTCGCTGGTGTTGCTGCCGGCCCAGACGTCTCGCACCTTGGCCTTGCCGGTGATGCCCAGCTCGTCGAACCGGCCGGCCACGGTGGCCGGGCTGTCGGCGAGGTTGAAAAGGCCGACCGTGACACTGCCGTCGGCGTTCTTCGCGTACCACGTCTGCTGCAACTGGTTCTGGTTCAGCGGCCGGGCCGGTACGCCGGCCTGGTCGATCGCGATCACCTCGCGATTCGTCAGCAGCCTCAGCCCGTACGCGTCGAGCTTGGTCAGGTCGTCACCGGCGAACAACGGCGCCGAGTTGATCGCCCAGAACGTCATGTACGTCTGGCGCTCGGTCTCGTTGACGCCGTCCATCGCGCCGACGCCCACGTTCAGCGCGTCGAGGTTGTTCCAGTGTCCCGGTCCGGCGTCGTCGACCCACTGCGCGACGTCCCACCAGCGCTGCACCACCGAGCCGGTCCAGCGGACGATGGTGTCGCAGTAGCACTCGACGTCGGTGTCGATCCGCCAGCCGTTCGAGTTCGCCTTCCAGGTGTCGGCGTACCGGTGGCTGAGGGACCACGACAACGTGTACTGCATCGGGCGGCCGGCGTTCTGGACCGCGCGCCACCAGGACTCCACGTCCTCGGTGTTGTTGTGGTTCGGGTCGTCCGGAGCGCCCTTCCAGGAGCCGGGACCGACGCCGTCCATCTTGATGAAGTCGACACCCCAGCTCGCGAAGGTCTTCGCGATCGAGTCGGCGTACTTCTGCGCGCAGGGGCTGGCGTAGTTGATCTTGTACGCCTGGTCCCAGCCGTTGGTCGTGCGCAGGTCGGGGTAGACGATGTCGCGGGTGAAGCAGCCGGGCGCGTCGTAGATCGGTGTGTTGCCGTCGCGGTAGACGTCGAAGCCGAGACCGACGACGGTGTAGATGCCGAACTTCAGCCCGAGCTGGTGAATGTCGTCGCCGAGCGCCTTCATCCCGCGCGGGAAGCGGGCGGGATTGGCGACAGGGCGGCCGTACTCGTCGCCGCCGAGTTGCCAGCCGGCGTCCACGTTGACGTACTCGTAGCCGTACGGCTTCAGCTTGGTCGCCAGCGCGTGCGCCTGGGTGAGGATGTTCTTCTCGCTGATGAAGCAGCCGGGGCCGTCCGGGTTCACCCCGGGATAGTTGGTGGACTGCAGACTCCAACTGCTCCACCCCATGTACGGCTTGGCCGCAACCTGTGGATAGCTGGCAGGCACTGGCGTCTTGGCGGCGGGGATGCCGGCGCTGGCTGGGGCGATCGCGGCTGCCGATACCAGGGCGGCAGCTGCGAGAGCGGCGACGCCGGTACGCCGGCGGGCGCGGGTTCGGCGTACGGGCGGGGGTTGCGGGGCGGCAGTAGGGCGGACTGACATGTGTTCCTCCGTCGCGTCCGAGATCTGGGGGAGCGGACGGTGCCGAGCCTAGGTGCGCTTAATTTACAACGTCAAGTAACAGCCGTTGGTAACTGCCCGTAGTGCTGTGACTCAACTGCGACACAACTGACATCAACATTGCGACCACCGGGCTCCGTCATACCCCGTGTAAGTGAGGCGCGGCCCGGGAGGCGGGCCCGCTCGTATGGGAGGGGTAAACCATCAACACTTCAAGGAAATTCGGCCGTACCGCGATCGCCGTCGCGGGTGCCGCGGCACTGGTGGCCGCGGCCGCCGGCGCCGCCGGTGCCGCAACATCCGGCCCGGACAAGGCAACCGCTGGAGCCGCCGCGACGCCGGCGCTCAAGTTGGTTGCCGGAAGCAATGATGTCACGCTGGACCGGATCCCGGACTACGGCGTGATGATGGACTTCGGGACGCACGTGGTCGCCGGCCAGAAGCCGGTCGAGATCCGCGCCACCCGCAAGTCGTACGGCGACCCGATCGTCGCCAAGCAGTACGTCGGCGGGTATCCCGTCTCGTTGCCGAAGGGCTCGGTCACGGACTGGTCGGGGCTCAGCAAGTTCCTGCATGTCACGCTGACCGACGCGACCGGCAAGAAGGTGCTCGACCGCGACCAGGCCTTCTGCCTCAACGGTGAGGGCTCCCGGACCCGGCCGGACGCGCCCGACACCTCGCCGTACCCGTCGGAATGCAGTGCGAACCCGTTCACGCTCGGCGCGGTCTGGGGGCTGCAGGCCGGCTGGTCGGCGAACACCTACAACTACTACGACGAACAGGCTCCGACCGACCTGCCGGTCGGCAAGTACACCGCCAAGATCAGCATCAACAAGCAGTACCGCGACTACTTCAAGATCGGTACGGCGGACTCCGCCGTCACGCTCAACGTCACGATTCAGGACGAGCAGGGTTGCGACCCGGGTCACGGCGTTGTCCGAGGCTGCAAGTCGAAGGTCGCCCAGTCGCTCAAGCCGGGCACCATGAAGAGCGCCGCGCTGACTCCGAACGCCAAGCGGCCGACCGGTAAGGCGAGCGTGCCGAAGGGCCCGAAGCCGGACCTGCGTCCGCTGCCGGCCTGGCAGATCACGGTCGCCCCCGGCGACGAAGGCCCGAGTGCCCAGCGCGACTACCTGTCGTTCGCAGCGAACGTGTGGAACGCCGGTCCGTCCAAGCTGGTCCTCGACGGCTTCCGTCAGCAAGGCAAGGATCTGATGGACGCCTACCAGTACTTCTACGACGCCAACGGCAAGCAGGTCGGCTACCAGAACACCGGGACGATGGAATGGGACGCCCGGGAAGGCCACAACCACTGGCACTTCACCGACTTCGCCCGCTACAGCCTGCTGTCCAGCAACCAGACCGAGGTCGTCCGCAGCCAGAAGGAAGCCTTCTGCCTGGCCGCGACCGACTCGATCGACTACACGGTCAAGAACGCCGAGTGGCACCCGCAGAACACCGACCTGCACACCGCGTGCGGCAACCACGGTTCACTGTCGGTCCGCGAGGTTCTCGACGTCGGCTCCGGTGACACCTACATCCAGTCGCTCCCGGGCCAGTCGTTCGACGTGACCGACCTCAAGAACGGCACGTACTACGTGCAGGTGGTCGCCAACCCGGAGAACCGCCTGTTCGAGTCCAACACCAAGAACAACGTGTCGCTGCGCAAGGTCATCCTGGGCGGCACCCCGCACCACCGCACCGTCAAGGTCCCGCCGGTCCAGTTGGTCGACGCGCCCTGATCCCTGTCGCCGGCAGGCACCTGGGGGGCCTGCCGGCGATCGGTACTAGTGGTGGCTTACGTCTGTGGCGCTGAGGCTTGCGTCTAGTGGTGCTGGGGCTTGCGCCTCGTACGCCGGGGGCGCGGGGCCGGGTCGCCGCCTCGGTGATGCCTTCTGACCAACGGGAACGGCCGGTCGATCCGAGGTGCCGCGGGCCGGGCGAGCCGGACGGGGACCTGCTCGAGGCCCAGCCGGACCGATGGTTGCAGCCACGGCGAACGCGGCGAGCGGTGAACGACCACCCGGAAGCGCCCGGCCCGGGCGAGAGTGATGCCGATGGCAACCGTCGCGGTGGCCGGGATCAGCCCGGCCAGCAGCAGACCGGTCCGCGCACCCCAGTGTTCGGCGATCCAGCCGACCGTCGGCCCGCCGATCGCGCCGCCGCCGATGAAGACCAGGTTGTAGATGCCGGCCACCCGGCCGCGGAGCCCGTCGGGCGTGGTCAGTTGCACCATCGACTGGGCGGCGGTGAGGAACATCAGTGTGGCCATCCCGAGCGCGCACAGCAGCGGCAGGAAGGTCCACAACGAGGGCTGGATCGCGGCCACCATCTCGGTGATCGCCAGGATGGAGGCGATCCCGACCAGGTTCCGCAACCGGGTCGGACGGATCCGCCGGGCCGACAACAGCGCCCCAGCGAGGGATCCCACGGCGACGACGGAGTTCAGTACGCCGTACCCGGTGGCGCCGGTGTGGAAGACCACCTTGGCGAACGCGGTCAGCGTCACCGGCAGGCTGATCGTGAACATCCCGAAGATGCCGACCAGGACGACGGCCCAGCGGACGGCGGGCTCGTGGAAGGCGTACCGGACGCCGTCGCGCAGGCCGTCGCGGATCCGGATGCCCGCGCTCGCCTTGCGGGACGCGTTCAGGCCGGGCATCTCGTGCTCGCGCATCATCAGCAGCGCGGAGATCGAGCCGAAGAACGTCACGGCGTTCAGCGCGAACGCCCAGCCGGTGCCGATGGCACCGATCATCGCCCCGCCGAGCGCCGGGCCGATCAGGCCTCCGAGCTGGAACGTGGACGAGACCATGCTGATCGCGTTGCGGAGCCGCTCGCGGCCGACCAGTTCGGTCACGAACGACTGCCGGGTCGGGTTGTCGACGGCGGTGGCCAGGCCGAGGATCAGCGCGAGCGTGTAGACCTGCCAGACCTGCACTCCGCCGGTCAGGGCGAGAACGGCGAGAATCCCGGCGAGGGTGCCCATCGTGGACTGGGTGACCAGCAGGATCTTGCGCTTCGGGAAGCGGTCCGCGATCACTCCGCCGTACAGGCCGAGCAGGAGGGTCGGGAGGAACTGCAGTGCCGTGGTGATGCCGACGGCGGTGGCGCTGCCGGTCAGCGTCAGCACCAGCCAGTCCTGCGCGATGCGCTGGACCCAGCCGCCGGTCGAGCTGACGAACAGGCCGCTGACCAGCAGACGGAAGTTGCGGACCTGCAGAGCGCTGAAGGTGTCTTTCAAGCCCGGCCGGCGCTGAGTGGCCGGGAGCTCGTCGACGGGAGTTCGGGTGTCGCGATGGGTGTGGAAGTCGGGGACGTGATGGACAGAACCGGTGGCCCGGGTGGTCAAGAGTCATCCCTACGCAGTGGGCTGTCAGGGGAGGTCTCTTCCATCCTCAACGTTGGAGAGCTGGTTCCGACAGCGAATTACTCCTATTAGTCTTATTGCGTCCTGCAATGAAAGGGTGGGCCTGTGGCTTACGATCCGGACCAGTTGCGTACGTTCCTCGCCGTTGCCCAGTCGCTGAGTTTCACGCAGGCGGCGGAGCGGTTGGGGATCCGCCAGCCGACCGTCAGCCAGCACGTCCGCAAGCTGGAGCTCGCCGTGGGGCGTCCGCTGTTCGTCCGCGACACCCGGACGGTGACGCTGACCGCCGACGGCGAGGCGATGGCCGGGTTCGCCCGGACGATCCTGGCCGCGCACGAGGAAGCGGTCGGGTATTTCACCGGATCGGAGTTGCGCGGGCGGTTGCGGTTCGGGGTGACCGACGACCTGGCGCTGACGCCGCTGCCGCGGATCCTGCGTGACTTCCGCCAGCTGTACCCGCGGATCGATCTCGAACTGACCGTTGCCCAGAGCCCCAATCTGCTCCGCCGGGTCGAGTCCGGTCACCTCGACCTGGCCTACGTGAAGCACACGGCGGGCGCGGGCTCCGAACTGAACGGCAGGCTGGTCCGCCGGGACCCGCTGGTTTGGGCCGGCATCTCGGGCACGCGGATCGCACCCGACGGCCCGGTCCCGTTGGTGGCGTACCAGGCACCCAGCCTCAGCCGCTCACTCGGCGTACAGACTCTCGAGCAGGCCGGCCGGTCGTGCCGGATCACGTGCATCGTGCGAGGCGTCAACGGCGTACTGGCGGCGGTTCGGGCCGGGCTCGGGATTGCGATCTTCGCGCGCAGCCTGATGCCGGTCGACCTGGTCGAGCCGCCGCCGAGCGCGGGGCTGCCGGAGTTGCCGGCGATCGATTTGGTGCTGATCACGAATCCCCGCGCCGCCAAGGAGCCGGCCGAAGCGCTCACCGCAGCCATCCTCGGCAGCAACGCCCCACTGAAACCGCAGCCGAGCTAGCCCGCCGGCGGGCCCCGGATGACGGAAGCCGCGGCCCGAGCCAGCTGGGCAGCGCGTCGCCGCCGTCGTGCTAGCTGGTCAGCGCGTCGCCGCGGATGACCAGGGTGACGATCGCGACGGCCGCCACGGCGAGGGTGACCAGAAAGGGCGCGTTCTTCCAGGCGACGATCGCGACCAGCAGGCCTGCGTTGACGGCCAGGGTGATCCAGCCGATTGCGCCGATCGGGCCGTCCGGCGCGATCACCAGCAGGGCCGTGGCGACCGCGAGCGGCAGCGGCGCCAGCACCCGGGCGGCTTCCCCGAGCCGCTGCGGCCAGCCCCGGACACCGGTGGCGAGGTCGTCCGCGAGATCCGGTACGACGTTTGCCAGATGGGCACCGACACCCAGGAGCGCGCCGGCGGCGGTGGCCCACCACGGCGCCCAGGTGTCCGCGGTACCGAGGGTCACGAAGGACGGCAGCAGGCCGAACGCGACGGCGTACGGGAACCAGGAGATTCGGGTGGACTTCAGTTTCAGGTTGTACGCCCAGGCAGCTGCCACGGCGACGAGATGGACCAGTCCCGCGAGCAGTCCGCTGGCCAGCGACAGCGGCACGCAGGCGATCGCCATCACGACCGCGCCGATGCCGACCGTCCGGCGACTCACCAGTCCGAGCACGATCGGTTTGTCTTTCCGGGCCACACTGGTGTCGCGGGTTGCGTCAATCGCGTCATTGCTCCAGCCGATCGAGAGGTGGCCGGTGAGGATTGCTGCGGCGACTAGGAAGCAGCCGGCGGCGTTGCGGCCGGCCGACCAGGCGACCACCGTGATCAAGGTGGTGACGGCGACGGTCGGACCCGGATGGGATGCCATCCCCAGACCCTTGAGGGTGCGCGCGAGGCTGCTCACCGGAGCAACGATGCCACGATGACCCGGATCGCCGCGGCACAGGCCGCGTTCCCGCCCCACCGGTACGAACAGCACGAGCTCACCGACGCCTTCGCCGAGATCTGCCTGCCCGACGGCAAGGGGCACGCCCTGCTGCGCCGGTTGCATGAGAACGCCGGCGTCTCCCATCGACACCTGGCGCTGCCACTGGAGCAGTACGCCGTACTGAAGGACTTCGGCGAAGCCAACGATGCGTGGATCTCGGTGGCGGTCGACCTCGGTGCGGCTGCCGTCTCGGAGGCGCTGGCAGCGGCGGGCTTGTCCGTGTCGGACGTCGATGTGCTGATGTTCACCACGGTCACCGGGGTGGCCGCGCCATCGATCGACGCGCGGGTCGCGATGCGGCTCGGGCTGCGGGAGGACGTCAAGCGGCTGCCGTTGTTCGGACTCGGCTGCGTCGGGGGAGCGGCGGGGATCGCCCGCCTGCACGACTACTTGCTGGCCTGGCCGACGCACGTCGCAGTACTGCTGTCGGTGGAGTTGTGTTCGTTGACCCTGCAGCGGGACGACTCGTCGTTGCCCAATCTGGTCGGTGGCGCGTTGTTCGGGGACGGCGCTGCTGCGGTGGTGCTGACCGGTTCGGACCACCCGGCTGCTGCCGGGCCTTCGGTGGTGGCGACCCGGAGCCGGTTGTATCCGGACTCCGAGCGGGTGATGGGCTGGGACGTCGGGTCGGGTGGGTTCCGGATCGTGCTCGGTGCGGACGTGCCGGACGTGGTGCGCAAGTACCTCGGTGGGGACGTCGGGGCATTCCTCGGCGACCACGGGTTGACCGTGCCCGAGATCGGGACCTGGGTGTCTCATCCCGGCGGCCCGAAGGTTCTGGAGGCGGTGTCGGAGACGCTCGGGTTGCGGCCCGGCGCGCTCGACGTGACCTGGAGATCGCTGGACGCCGTTGGCAACTTGTCGTCATCGTCGGTCCTGCACGTGCTCGGTGACACCCTGCGGCTGGATCCTTCAGGTATGGGCGTCCTGCTGGCGATGGGCCCCGGTTTCTGTTCCGAGCTCGTCCTGCTGGAGTGGTGATGTCAACGTCGTTGTGGCTGTACGTCGTACTGATCGTGCTGGTCGGCCTGGAACGTGTCGCGGAGCTGGTGGTGTCGCTGCGCAACGCCCGGTGGAGCTTCGAGCGGGGCGGGGTGGAGACCGGCAAGGGGCACTACCCGTTCATGGTCGTGCTGCACACCGGGTTCCTGGCGGGCTGTCTGGTCGAGGCGATCGTCGCGGACCGGCCGTTCATTCCGGCCCTGGGGTGGACGATGCTTGCCGTGGTGCTGCTTGCACAGGGGTTGCGGTGGTGGTGCATCACGGTGCTCGGCCATCAGTGGAACACCCGCGTGATCGTCGTACCGGGATTGTCATTGGTTGCCGCCGGCCCCTATCGGTGGATCCGTCATCCGAACTACGTCGCGGTGGTGGCTGAGGGGATCGCCCTGCCGCTGGTGCATACGGCCTGGATCACGGCGGTGGTGTTCCTCGTGCTGAACATCCCGCTGCTGACCGTCCGGATCCGCGCCGAAGAGGCTGCGCTGGACGGTGCGCTGACGAAGTGATCGACCTTCTCGTCGCGGGGGCCGGTCCGGCCGGTGCGGCAACCGCGATCCGGGCCGCGCTCGCGGGGCTGTCGGTCGTCGTGGTCGAACCGCGCAAAGGGCCGATCGACAAGGCCTGCGGCGAAGGGATCGCGCACAGTGCGGTCGAATATCTGCAGCGGCTCGGCGTTCGTCTGGAAGGCCGGCCGTTCGCCGGGATCCGGTATCTGGATTCCTCGCATTGTGTCGACGCCCGCTTCCGGGCCGGCCCGGGACTCGGCGTACGGCGTACGGTGCTGCAGGCCGCCCTGCTGGATCGCCTTGCTGCGCTGGAGGTTCCGGTCATCGCGAGCCGGGTCGACGCGATCAGTCAGAACGCTTCGTCGGTCACTGCGGCCGGGCTCACCGCCCGCTATTTGGCGGCTGCCGATGGGTTGCATTCACCGACCCGGCGTCAACTCGGGTTGGGAATGGAAAGGTCGGGGGAGGTACGGCGAGGGCTGCGGCGGCATTTCTCGACTGCGCCTTGGACCGAGCTTGTGGAGGTCTATTGGTCGCCGCTCGGCGAGGCTTATGTGACGCCGGTGGCGGACGACCTCGTCGGTGTCGCTGTGTTGACTTCGGCCCGGGGGTCTTTCGATTCCCATCTCGAGGCGTTTCCTGCTTTGAAGCGCCGGCTGGAGGGTGCTTTGCCGGCTTCCGAGGTGATGGGTGCGGGGCCGCTGCGTCAGCGGGTGCGTAGTCGCGTCGCGGGTCGAGTGATGCTGGTCGGCGACGCGGCCGGATATGTCGATGCGCTGACCGGCGAAGGGATCGCCGTGGCCTTGCGTACCTCCGCGGAACTGGTGCGCTGTGTGGTCGAGGATCGTCCCGCGGCGTACGACGCGGCCTGGCGACGGGTTTCGCGAGAGGCTCGTTTCCTCACCGCATCGTTGCTGTGGGCCCGCAACAGGTCGTTGCTCACTCCCCGCATCGTGCCGGCGGCGGCTGTCCTGCCTGGGCTCTACGGCGCGATCGTCAACCGGCTGGCTTGATGCCGGTTGTCTTATGCCGGTTGTCTGCTGCCGCCGGAAAACGCGCGGGCCCGGCGATCGCTCAGACAATCGCCGGGCCACGCGGTGCCCGAGCATCCTGGTGAAAAGCTCGGGCGTTCGTCCCAGCATCCTGGTGAAATGCTGGGACGGTTTGCCTCAGCATCCTGGTGAAAAGCTGAGACAAGTCCGTCAGGTGATCGAGTCTGCTGTGCGAGCGACCCGGCCTCCCTTGTGACCTCAACAATTCCATCCGGATGTTGCTCAACGATTGCCGGAATATGAAGCCTTGTTACCCAGGCCTGTGGCGTAGGTCTCAGTGCTCGGTCCGGACGGCGGCGATCTGGAGCTGGAGAGCGAGCCGTTCGCGCGGATCGGACAGGTCGAGCGTCGCGATCTCGCCGATCCGCTTCATCCGGTGCCGCAGGGTGTTCGGGTGCAGGTGGAGTTGCTTGGCCGCTTGCTGCGGCTGGCCGGGGTAGTTGAGCCAGGCCTGCAAGGTGTCGACGAAGTCGGTGTCGTGCTCGATGTCGTGCCTCAGGAGCGTGGCCAGCGGACCGTCCAGTTTGGTCGTATCCAGCGAGGTGACGGCCCGGTGCACGGTCAGCAGGTGCCAGGCCTGCTCGACACGAATGGCCGGCCCCGGCGCGGCTCCACGGCGTACGAGGCCTAGGAGCTCGACTGCCTCCGCCCTGGAGCTCGGGAGGTCTGCGGGGCCACGTGCGCGGCCGCCTGCGGCCGCCGTAGTACCGGGGGCGTCTTTGACCAGGTCGACCATGAGTCGGCGCAACCAGCGCCACGACCCGGGTCCGTCCGCGTCTGTGACGACCGCTAGGACCGTGCCGTCGAGATCGGCCAGCTGTGGCTCGCTCCACCCGTGCCGGCGACCCGTCGACTCCCAGAGGTCGAGCTGCTGCGGTACGTCGTACCCGCTGGGGGAGCCGAGTGCTACGACGCGCCACGGTGGCGGTGGGAGGCGTACGTCGACAGTGGTGTCCGGTGAGAACTGTCTGAGGACAGTGCGCAGACGGTCGATGGCACTGCGCCTCGCGACGTCGGCTTGAGCCCGGAGCCGCAGGAGGTGCAGTGCGAGGACAGAGGCCGCGTTGCTCAGTTCGGCGGTCACCTCGTCGCTGACCGGCCCGTCGACCACCGCCCAGATGGACCCGAGCCACTCACCCCCGGCCCGGACCGGTACGACGAGGCGCGGGCGGATGCCGTTGGGGCCGTTCGGGACCAGGAACGGCTCGCTCGACCTCGCCAGGCGGCGGAAGATCCCGCGGGCGCGGAAGTGCGCGATGACCTCGGCAGGGACCCGACGGCCGACGATCGTGGAGACGCGGGTGGGGTCGGTGAGGTCCTGACCGGAGGAGTACGCCAGTACGCGGCTCTGGTTGTCCTCGATGGTCACTGGAGCGTCCACGATCGCTGCTGCGGCGTCTGCGAGTGCGAAAAGCTCTTGGTGTACTCCGGCGTCACCGGCGACGGGGGAGTCGGGTGCTGCCGCTCTGTCGATCACGCCGCGCAGTAGCCAGACGACGTGGGCCCAGGTGACGCTCGGCTGGAGTGCGACGAGCGTGATGAGCCACCGCTCGGCTGTCGCGACCACCAGGGGATCCCTGGCGAGGGCGGCCCGTAGTACGACTCCTGACGCGTTGCCGGCGGCGCAGCGCTCCAGGAGCTCGACGGCGTCCTCGGCGTCACGTAGGCCCAGACCGAGTACCAGGTCGCCGGGTTGACCGGTCGCCGCCTCCTGCGGGTCGGCGAGGAAGACATCGCGGACCTCGTCGTCCCCGTGGCCGCGGACGACGACTTCGAACAGAGCCGGTCCGACGGCAACGACCAGGTCAGGCGCAGTGATCATGAAGTTATTGTGCGCTGAGCACTGTCATTTCACGCATCAATGGTGCGATCGCACCATGACAGTGCCTCGGCGCGGCGGCACCATCGATACATGGTCGCTGCTGGTTCTTCCACACACATCGTCCCCGACCGGGTCGCCATCGTCGGCGCCGGCATGGTCGGCCTCGCCACCGCCTGGTTCCTGCAGGAGCGTGGCATCGAGGTCACCGTGCTCGACCGCCAGGGCGTCGCCGCCGGGGCCTCCTGGGGCAATGCCGGCTGGCTGACTCCCGGCCTCGCCACCCCGCTGCCGGAACCGGCCGTCCTCAAATACGGCGTCCGTGCGGTGCTGAGCCCCTCCTCGCCGGTCTACGTACCGCCGACTGCGAGCCCCCGACTGCTGTCGTTCCTGACGCGGTTCGCTCGCAACAGCACCGCCGGACGCTGGAAGACCGCGATGGAGTCCCTCGTCCCGATCAACCGCCAGGCGCTCGGCGCCTTCGACCTGCTGGCCAAGGCCGGCGTCGAGGCGGAGACCTACGAGGCGAAGTCCTTCCTCGCCGCGTACCGCACCGAGGCCGAGCGGACCGTGCTGCTGGACGAGATCGAGCACATCCACGCGGCCGGCCAGGGCATCGAGTTCGAGGCGATCACCGGCGACGACGCCCGCGAGATCGAGCCGTCGCTGTCCGACGAGATCGGCGCGGCCATCCGGCTGCACGGCCAGCGCTTCATCAACCCCGGTGAGTACGTCCAGATGCTCGCCGACTCGGTCGTCGCCCGCGGCGGCAAGATCGTCACCGACGCCAACGTCTCGGACATCGTCGACGAGATCCGCGGCGTCCGCATCGTCACCGCCGACGGCGAGAGCGAGGCGTACGACGCCGTCGTGATGGCAACCGGTGCCTGGCTCGGCGACCTGGCCCGCCGCTTCGGCGTACGGACCGTCGTCCAGGCGGGGCGCGGGTACAGCTTCAGCGTCCCGATGGCGCACGTGCCGGCCGGCCCGGTGTACTTCCCGGCGCAGCGGATCGCCTGTACGCCGCTCGGCGACCGCCTCCGCGTCGCCGGGATGATGGAGTTCCGCAAGGCCGACGCGGCGCTCGACCCGCGCCGGATCGACGCGATCGTCGAGGCCGCCCGCCCCCTGCTCCGCGACGCGGACCTGGACGCCCGCACCGACGAGTGGGTCGGCCCACGCCCCTGTACTCCGGACGGCCTGCCCCTGATCGGCGCGACCGCCTCACCCCGAGTCTTCGCCGCCGGCGGTCACGGCATGTGGGGCATCACCCTCGGCCCCATCACCGGCCAACTCCTGGCCGAAACCATCACCACCGGCACCACCCCCAACGAACTAACCCCCTTCAACCCCCTCCGCTGACCCCCTCCATTGACCGCGGGACCGGGCGCCTTCCTCCGGCTCCAACCCACACCGCTGACCGCGGGACCGGGCGCCTCCTCCGGCTCCAACCCAGACCGCTGACCGCGCGACCGGGCGCCTCCTGCGGATCCAACCCAGACCGCTGACCGCGGGACCGGGCGCCTTCCTCCGCTGACCTCGGGGCCGGCTCTGGTCTCGCACTTCGACCGCTTCACCAGCAATCCCCGGCTCGGCCCTGCGCTCGTGCTCTCGGCCGATCCACCACGACCCCCCGGTCGGCTGGCTGCTGACAACCCCCTGTCCCAGCCGGCCGGGACCGATCGACCCGCCTTGACTGGCGGGGTAGCCGCACCGGGCCGCGGGGGCCTGATGCGGCGAGAGCGTGGCTCCCCGAATCTGCCCGTCCCTGCGCGGCGCGAAGATTCCGGGAGCCACGCTCTCGAGCAATCACCCCCGGCCCACAGACCAGCAGGGCAGTTGCACACGATGCGCCATGTGCGACTGCCCTGCTGTTTTATCCGCTTGTCTGCAGCTGCAAGTGCTACTGCAACTGCTGCCGTTGCTCCTGCTGCTGCTGGTGGTGCTGCTGGTGCTGGTGCTAGTGCTAGTGCTAGTGCTAGTGCTAGTGCTAGTGCTAGTGCGTGTGCGGCTCGGTGCCGTGCTCGGCCTCGTGGGCCGCGATCTGGGCACGGACCTCGTCCATGTCGACCGCGCGAAGCTGCCCGATCAGGTCCTCCAGCGCGGCGGCCGGAAGCGCGCCCGGCTGGGAGTACAGCACCACGCCGTCACGAACGGCCATCAACGTCGGGATGGAACTGATCTGGAACGCCTGCGCCAATTCGACCTGCGCCTCGGTGTCCACCTTGCCGAAGGTGATGTCCTCGTGCTTCTCGGACGACTTCTCGAACACCGGTCCGAACATCTTGCACGGACCACACCACTCCGCCCAGAAATCCACCAGGACGAGCCCGTCGGAACCGACGACCTCGTCGAAGTTCTGCTGGGACAGCTCGACCGTTGCCACTACAACCTCCGGAAGTTAGACGACTACCCCCACCACAACACCACACCCCCGCCCCCTGTTCCCGCCACGCCCCCACCTCGCGCTACAGGCCCATCAAGACGTCCCACGCCAGACGGGCAGCACCCCGTCAGCTGCGCCACTCCCGCGCGCCAACGCCTCCCCTCCAGCCACGCCCGACTTGCCGCCCCCGCTTCAGCCGGCCCGCCGACTTGCCGCCCCGCTTCAGGCGGCCCGCCGACCTGCCGCCGCGCTTCAGGCGGCCACGCGCGCCCTACCGCTTCGCGTCAGCCACGCCGACCTGCCGCCCCGGTTCAGGCGGCCACGCCCGACCTGCCGCTCGTCTTGAGCAGGCGCCGGCCTCGGCTCCGCTCAGCCCGCGCCCTCCCTACCGCTTCGCGTCAGCCACGCCGACCTGCCGCCCCGGTTCAGGCGGCCACGCCCGACCTGCCGCTCGTCTTGAGCAGGCGCCGGCCTCGGCTCCGCTCAGCCCGCGCCCTCCCTACCGCTTCGCGTCAGCCACGCCGACCTGCCGCCCCGGTTCAGGCGGCCACGCCCGACCTGCCGCTCGTCTTGAGCAGGCGCCGGCCTCTCCGCTCAGCCAGCGCCCTAGCACCGCTCAGCCGGCGCACGCCTGCCTGGTCAGCCTTCGTCTTCCCCTGTCGCCCATGAGCCGGGCAGCTCAGGGTAGGCCCGGCTTGCCCGGGGCAACCCGCTCGCAGTGGCAACCCGGCCGTCGACGCGAAGGGACCTTCGGCGTCGGCGACCGGGCGTACGTAGTACAGGAGGTGTTTGAAGCGGATGAACTACCAGGGCATGGAGATGAAGGGGGAGCTGTAGTCGTCGACTTCTTCGAGGATCGAGGCGGCCGCCTCGGGGGTGATGTCGGCGCGCTCCTTCTCGGCGGTGATCATCTGTTGCAGCAGCCGCGTCTCGCCGGCGGTTGCCAGGCCGGTGATCTCCGGATGCCCGTTCAGCAGCCAGGCCGTGGCCGCCGAGATGTAGCGCTGTTCGTCGAACGGCCGGTACCAGGTGTCGTACGTCTTCTCCTCGCCGTCCTGCCAGTTCCGCCGGGCGATCATCTTGATCGTCATCAGGGCGGCGTCCGATGCCCGGACGGCTTCCACCAACTCGGCGTAGTCGTCGGCGTACTGCGGATCGGTCGACAACCGGTAGTTCAGCGGCGTCAGCACGCTGTCGAAATCGAACCGGCGCAGCCCTTCGCGGTGCACCGACGGCGCGGCCGCGGTGTGCCCGGTGATACCGATCGCGCGCACCAGGCCCTCCTCCTTGGCCCGGATCGCCGCCTCCAGCGAGCCACCCTTGCCGGTGACCAGGTCGAGGTTCTCCAGATCGCAGACCGCGTGCATCTGGATCAGGTCGACGTGGTCGGTCTGCAGCCGCTCCAGCGACCGGTTGATCTCGGTCCACGCCTCGTCGTACGTGCGCCGACCGGTCTTCGTGGCCAGGAAGATCCGGTCCCGCATCTCCGCCATCCGCGGTCCGAGCCGCAGCTCCGCGTCGCCGTAGTCGGCAGCCACGTCGAAGTGGTTGATGCCGGCATCGAGCGCGAGCTGGATCGAGGCATCCGCCACGTCCTGGTCGACCCCGCCGAGCGCCGCCGCGCCATAAATCAGTACCGAGCTTTGGTGTTCGAGCCGCCCGAGCCGCCGAGTCTCCATGCCAGTCCTTCCGTGGGGATCTGTGATCGTTCAAAAGCCTAGTACTTCGCCCCCTCGCCACGGCAAGGTTTTCCACAGGCTGGGCACGGGAATCGGTTACTATGCGTGATCAGTTGGTGCGGTCCGCTTACCATGTTGTTCGCACGGATTTTCGAAGCTGTCGGGTCCGTATGGCAGGGTGTGCGCAGCCTGATCGAAGCGGGTCGGGCATGAGAGAGGAGCTATGGCGACGGTACCGAAGGTGTCACGCTTCGAACCGAGGTGTGCATCTGTGCGCGAGTGGGGTAACAGTATGGCTGCGGGGAGCGATCTAGCATCCGGATCCTGGCCTCAGGACTCCCGGAGGACAGTTGCTTGCCGTATTCTCCCGGCTACTGTCCGCGTAACTGCTGTCTGAGGGGCGGGTAGCGATGAGTTGGTGGCGAACGTTGCTGAATCTGCCGCCAAAAGGTGAGCACTGGGCGGACCAGCGGCGCACGAAGCAAAGCCGTCCGAAGAAGGCGGGCAAAGGACGCCCGCAGAACACCGCACCGGAGTGGTGGGCCCACCCCGATGGACCGGTGTCGCCGACGCCTCGGCAGGCACAGGGTGTAGCGGCGCAGTACAGCGCTCCGCCGCCGGATGCGGGTGGAGTCATGGCGCCTCCTCGGCGACCCCAGCAGCCGCCCGCCCACCGCAGTACGACGGCGCCCGGCCAACCGGCTCAGCAAGGCCCGCGCCCGCCGGAGCGGCTTCGGCAGAGATCACCGCACGGCGCCCACGCCGCCCCAATGCCACTGCAGGCGCCTCTCGAGCCGAATCAGACACCCTGGTCGACCGAGCCGGAATCCTCGTTCTCGACCTGGGCACGGCGCTTTTTCCGCGGCCTGGTGGTTGCCGTGCTGTTGCTCGCTGCGATCTCGGGTGTGCGGTCTTGGATCCGGCCTGACAGAACCCCCTCGACCGTGGTGAGCGGCCAGTCGGGCTATCCCGCCAACGAGGCCCGGGCGATCGCGACCCGCTTCGCCGTCTCGTACCTGAACTGGGACGAGGACAACCCCGACGCCAGGCCGCAGCAGCTCAGCGTGGACCTCGCGGCCGGCCTCGACGCGCGCGGTGGCTGGAACGGCCGCGGTAAACAGACCGCCAACGCGGCGTACGCGGGGGAGGTCACCGTCGATCCGGGTGGCGTCGCGGCAGTTGTCGACGTCCGGGTGCAGGTGCGCCCGTTCACCCGCAGCGGCCGCAACTGGGTCGGCGGCCAGTACAGCTGGCGCCGCGTCTCGGTGCCAGTGGCCCGTACGGCGTCGCGCGTGGTCGTCAGCGGAGCGCCGACCTTCATGCCCGACGACCGGGCCGCACTACCGGACAACATGCCCGAGGCGGCCGCGCCGGACGACGACTTGACCGCGGCAACCCTGAAGGACGCGGAAGCGTTCTTCAGCGCGTACGCCGAATCGGACACCAAGGTGGCCGCGGTGACCGCGCCGGGCGTGACCATTCGCAGCCTGGGCGGAACGGTCAAGCTGGACCAGTTGAAGGACTGGCAGGTCTACATCGGAAACGACGACGAGCGAAAAGCCACCGCCGCCGTCACCTGGGACGGTACTGGGGACACCACCCTCGACCAGACCTACACGCTCACGCTGCGGCGCACGGTCGCCGTGAACGGAGCACAACGATGGCAAGTGGCTGCCGTCGGATGACCACCGTTACAAGGGAGATGCCGCAATGATGACTCACCAACTGGCCGCGAGCGTGGTGGAGCTCGTCGTGCCGCTCGCCGACCCCAACGTCCCGACAGGCGCGGATTTCAAGGACTGGGTCCTGGTCATCGCGGGGAACATCTTCATCGCCATCCTCGTCCTGCGCGCGATCGGGCACTACTTCAAGCGGGAGTGGGGCGAGCTGTTCGGCCACATCGCCGCGGGCGTCCTGGTCGGCGGCTTGATCTATGCCAACAACCAGACGATCAACGTGCTCAAGGGCTTCTGGGGATTGCTGTCCGGAGGTAATTGATGCGCGTCGGCCGGACCCTGACCCACCACTTCGAGATCGAGACCCGGCAGTACGACCTGCTCGGGATCGACCTCGGAGAAGGCGCCCGTCGCCGGATGATCATCTTCGGTGCGGTGATCATCATCGCCTGGATCGCTTTGCTGGTGCCCTTCATCGGGGTGCCCAAGAAGCCGACCGTCAGCCTGTACGTCGTACCGCCGTTCGTGATCACCGCGTTCGGCTGGCGCGCGGGCAAGCACCACGAACGCCGCCGCCGCGTGACCGAGTGGGCGCTCGCCGTCCGCTACGCGTTGCGCTCCCACCGCCCGATCATCGGACTCGGCGCCCGGGCCGCCGACAAGACGGAGTACCTGCCATGGCGTGAGCGCATCGCGACCCAGAAGGTGGCCAACCTGGCGAGAGCCAGGGTGACGCCGGAATGGGATCGCGAGGTCGTGGTCGACATCGATCCCCAGGTCCGCGCGGGAGCGGACATCACGGTGAGCCAGCGTGCTCGCCTGCTGGGGGCGGATTACGTCCAGAAGGTCAGCCGCAGGACACCGTCGGGGAAGAGGCACTGATGAAGATCGCTGACAAGTTCCTGAACCTGGTCGGGATCGGCCGGGACCGTGGCCTGCCACCGCCCCGGCTGGTGGCCATCGCCGACGGTCTGCTGGTGACCGAGCGCAGCGCCGAGGCGTGGTTCCTGATCTCGGTCGCGAACACCGACCTGGCCACCGAGGCCGAGCAGGATGCCGCCCTCGACGCCGCGGTGAGTGCCGCCGCGACGATCCTCGGCGACCGGCTCAGCCACCTGAAGGTCGTCTGGGGCCGCTCGACCGGTCAGGACTACCTCGACAGCGTGGCCGGCCACTACCGGCTCGGCGACCACGAGGCCTGGGCCCAGACCCGCGCCGACCGCATCGACGAGATGCGGATGCCGGAGCGGTACGTCGCGCTCGGCGTGCACCTCAGCGATCGGGACCCGCGCGCCACCGCGCAGGTCCGCGGCTCCATCAGCGACGCCCTCGGTACGACGTCGTGGCGCGTCAGCGCGCGCGAACTCGCGCACCTGGACGAGCGCGTCCGCAAGCTCGGCCGCCAGCTCGGCTCCACCGTCTGGCGCGCCCACACCGCACCCGCCGAGGTGATCTCCTGGCTGATCAGCCGCGAGATGCACCGCGGAGCCGTCGCCGCGCCGCGCCGTGGCTTGATCACCGGCGCCTCGCTGGCCCGGCTGACGTCCGGCCGGGTCGTGCCGTACACCGACCACCTGCGCATCTACGACGCCCGCGGCCAGATCGCGGCGTACACGACCGTGCTCGCGATGACCGACTTCCCCGAGGAGCTGGAGACCCCAGGCGCCGGGGAATGGCTGCGGACGCTGAGCGAGATCAAGGCGATCGACGACGACGGCGACGAGATCGACGTGACCGTCGAGGCGTCCGTGCGGTTCCGGGTGCTGACCAAGAAGACCGCGCGGCACCTGGTCGACGAGACCCGCAAGAGCGCCAAGGAGCAGCGGCGCTCGGCTGCCAAGGGCACCGCCGAGGAGACGGCCGACGAGATCGTCGAGACCGAGCGGATCATGCGCGAGGTCAAGCGCGACATCAACCGGTCCGGCCTGACGCTGGTCGAGGATCACCCACGACTGCTGGTCAGCGCGGATACGCGCGAAGACCTCGAGACCTATGTCGACGCGGTCGTCGCGCACTATGCCGACCGCGGTATCACTGTGGCCGCCGGCGCCGACGAGCAGCGCGATCTCTGGCTGGAATCGCTGCCAGGCGACCAGCTCCGGGTGCCGGATCTCGGCCACGTCCGCGAATCGACCGCATTCTTCGGCTCCTGGTTCTGGGGCGGCGCCTCGATCGGCGACGCGACCGGCCCGGCGATCGGTTACCTGACCGGCTCCACGCCCGGCCTGGTCCGCTTCGACGCCGCTGCTGGTTCGGCCCTTGGCGACGCGACGACGACTTTGTTCCTCGGCCGCTCGGGTCGAGGCAAGACGACGGCCGCGATGCTCGGTGGTCTGGACTCGGCCTTCGCCGGCGCCTGGGTTCCTCTTCTGGATTTGAAGGGCGACGCGGCCGGTGTTTCGGCAGTGGCCGCGGAGTACGGCGTACCGACTGCTGTCATCGAGATCACGGCCCAGTTCTCCGGGGCGGCCGACCTCCTTCGTGTGCTGCCCGTCGACGACGCGTTGTTGCAGGCGCCTTCGCAGTTGATGCTTCTGCTCCCGCCACATCTGCGTGGTGCCGCCGAAGCTCCCGTGATGGCGGCGACCCGCGCCGAGATCCAGTCGCCCGACCCGTCGTCGTGGGGCGTCATCCAACGCCTCTGCGCCTCCGAATCCGAGACCACCCGCACGGTCGGCTTCGCCCTGCGCGACCTGGTCGAGACGGGCCTCGGCTCGGTCGTCGCCGGCCCACCCTCGGGCCTGTCCTCCTTGACCACGAACCCGGGCCTCTGGGTAGTCCAGATGCCGGGCCTCACCCTGCCCTCGCCCGAATCGGCCCCGGAATCGTGGTCCCCGATCGAACGCGTCGGCATGGCCTGCCTCCGCGGCTGCCTCGCCTGGATGGTCCGTACGACGGGTCGCCGTGAGTTCCGCGGCCGCTCCAAGGTCGTCATCGTGCCCGAGGTCCACCTGCTCACCAAGACCCCCGACGGCGCTTCGTTCCTCGACTACATCGCCCGGGTCGGCCGTGCGCTCGGCGCCTCCCTCGTCCTGGACACCCAGGACCCGGCGTCGATCCTGAAACTCCCCGGCCTGGTCGAGCAGATCACCACGCTCTTCGCCTTCAGCCTGCGCTCCCGCGAACAGGTGGACTCACTCCTCGAGCTCCTGGGTCGCCCGCAGACCCCGCCGTACCAGACCCTCGTCCGCGGCATCAACACCGCCGCCAACGGCAAGAGCATCCGCCACGGCCACTGCATCATGCGCGACCGCTGGGACGAGGTAGCCACGGTCCAGATCGACATCCCGAGCCAACGCGTAGCCGACCTCCTGCGTACCACCCCGGAGTCGGAACACGACCTCGAACCCACCGTCCCGATCGCCGCCCCGTACGAAAACCCAGACCCCTTCGCAGACGACTACGAGGATCTCGACGACGCCCTGGAACCAGCAGCCCAAGCCCACGCCCAAGCAGCCGCCCACACCCAGGAACCGATCCAGGACGACCCGCTCCCGTCGGTGCCGGTCGTAGAGACCTCAAGCCACCACGCCCCACCCACGCCACCTCCCCCCGCCGTGTCTTCCCCCACCCCCCAGGTAGCCCAACAAAACGGCGCAGCCCCCGCCCCCGCAGCCCCCAACGGCTCCGCAGCGCCCTCTAACGGCTCCACATCCCCCTCGAACGCCTCCCCAGTCCCGCACCCACTCCGGCCGCTACGACGAGCCCATCGGCCCCGACGAGGTCTACGACCAAGAAGCCGACGAAGCCGCCTACAACGAGGCGATGTACCCCTCCACCCCAGACGACGACCCAACCCCCACCAGCTCCCCCAAAAAGGAGCACGTCGCATGAGGTCCCCGCGCAGACTCCGTACTGCGCTGACGACCGTGGCTGTGAGCACCATCCTCTTCTGCCAAACAGCCCTGGCCGCCGACCCCAACACCGGCCCCACCAACCCCACCGGCTTCGCCGACCTCCTCCCCACCCCCGACCTAACCCACGGCGACACCAGAACCCTCTTCGAGCAATACAGCCCGATGGTCTACGGCCTCGATTTCGACACAAGCATTCGCGATCCGTTAGAGGCTGTTTTCAACGGTTATGCACATCTGGTGATGATGTACATCGTCGCTATCACTAGGGGTGCCATCTCAGTGGGCTGGTGGCTTTTCTCCTTCACCGACATCAAGCCTCTGACAGAGGCGACGTCCACGACGATCGGCGCTACCAGCACGCAACTGGTCGGCTGGCTGCTACCTTCTGCGCTCGCATTCGGTGCGATCGCGGCGTATGCACAACGTCGGAGTAGTGGAAGTGCGTTGGGACAATTGGTCTGGGTGTTGGTCGCGGGTGTGCTGAGCATCAGCTTTGCGCTCGCTCCAGCGACCTGGCTCAAAGGAGTGGATGGAGCCCGGCAATTGGGGGCGGGCGCGGTGATGAGCGCCTCATCCGACGCAATGGGCCCCACCATGCAGAGTCCAATCGCCTGGCCCGAGCCAGGATTCAGCGGCACATCGCGCGATACCCTTCTCAGGAAATCCGCTGACGCCAGTTGGCGTGGGTTTGCCGTTACGCCGTGGTGCATTGCTGAGTTCGGGTCCTTGGCGGCCTGTCAGCGATACGGCAAGGGCATGCTGGATGCGGGCACGGACTCAGACGCGCGGAAGAAGTACGTCGACACGGTGGTGACTCCGGCGGAAGGCGGCGGTGACGCGGCGACCGTGAAATGGACCAAGGGGGACAATGCCTTCGGTCGTGTGGGAGTTGTCATGCTGGCGGCTATCGCTGCCACGCTCTTCGCGTTTTTGAACATCGCATTGGCGTTCACGGCGTTGATGGCATTCGTGGGATGCTTGTTGTTATTGGTGGTCGGTGTGTTTTTCGCATGCTTGTGGATCATTCCGGGCCGTCCTCGCCAATGGGGATTGAACTGGTTCGAAGCACTCATCGGTCTGGTCCTGCAGTCATTCCTGGCGATGCTTGTCTTCGGTACCGCTCTGACTTTGGTGACGGCCGTGTTCAGCCTGAGCGGCACGCTCGGATGGTTGCCGGTGAGTGGTCTGGCAATCGCCGTTCTGATCGCGGGCTTCCGACTGCGTCGGCTTTTGGACAATCTGACCACGATGATGAGGCCCGGTGCGGGCAGCATCATGCTCGGGGGGCTTGCGCGTAGGGGTGCGACTGGAGCCGTTCGCCGGATGCTCGGTGCATTGAGCAGCCGAAGCTCCGCGCCGTCGATAGCCGAACGCAGTCGGGAAAGGAACGCTCCGAGTGAGGGAGGAACCCAGCGGGTTTCGTCGGTGCGGGTCTACCGGCAGGCACCTGCGGCGGGTGTGCTGGCTCGTGCGGGTTCGGGGAGCAGTCCTCACGAGCTGACGACCGGAGCCGAACGTCGGAGAGCTGATGGTGGCGCGGGGGCAGTTGGTGGAATGGCTCCCGGTCAGCACACCGGTGGAGAGCCTGTACGCGGAGCCGGCGCAAGCTCGACGCGGACGACCTCGGCGCTGAACTTGGCCAGGGCTCGGACTCAGTCGAGAACCGAAGGCCGCCGGACCATCTCGGTCTCGGCTGCCGGCGCCGCTCCGGCGGCCGCGGCCGGAGGTGGGTCGGCCAAGGGTGGGTCAGCAGACGCACCCAAGGGACGTCACTCCCGGCGGCCTCAACCCAGTACTGCCAGCGACGTTCGGTACGAGCCACGGATCAGCACCCCGTCGGCCAGCCTTCGGGAAGGGCCGCCGAAGGCTCCGCGTGTCCGGCGCCGCTCGCCCGGGCAGCAACAGCGTCGCTTCCGGGAGTACTCCTCCTTCACCAAAGACGGCGTAACCGTCCACGTGCCGGCGCGCAGGTGATGGTCGATGGCACGCAGACGGCGCGATGCACCCGACCGTCGGGAGGGATCCAACAGCAGGCCGGGGAATCGCGCCAACAGAGGTGAATCGGCCGGCGACTACGACCGGACCTCGGATCGCCCTCGCCCTCAGGCTCCCGACGGTTGGCGCTCATTGATGAGCACCGACTACGACTACCCGGATGATCTGGACGAGCTCGACAGCCGGAGCCGGCGGCGAGCCAAGAAGAATTGGCGGCGCGATGACCACGCGCAGCGGATGGACTGGCTTCGAAGTCAGCGCCAGGCTGAACCGACAAGTCCGGTAGCGGTCATTGCGGTCGTCGTCCTCTTGGCAATCGTTATTCTCGGGCTGGGCGGAGGTCTGCCACGGCTTC
Source organism: Kribbella monticola (assembly GCF_003261635.1). GTDB lineage: Bacteria > Actinomycetota > Actinomycetes > Propionibacteriales > Kribbellaceae > Kribbella > Kribbella monticola. The sequence continues at coordinate 53,829 of NZ_QFXK01000001.1, forward strand.
TCGGCGGTGACGATTCCTCGGACAAGAAGCCGGTGGGCCTGCTCACTCCTGGCGGACCTGTCGTGCTTCCGACAGTGCCGGCATCGAGTCGGACGGGCTCCGACCTCCCGAGCGGGGCTCCGTCGTCGGTACAAACGACACCACCCCCGGAGACGAGGCGACCTGGTGCTGAGGTAACCGCCAAGGCGTCTGAGGTCGTTGGTGCCTGGGCGCGCGAGTTTTATACCCGCGATCCTGCTGCCGAGACCTATGCGGCGCTGGTTGCGAAATGTGCCAAATACACGACACCCGAAGTCGCCGCCAGCTTCAGCTCGGCCGGCGATCCCACCTACGAGGCCCTCAAGAAGGACGCTGGAAAGTCGACCGTGCTGGCGGCATCCGTGAGCGCTCCACAGCCGGATGCTGCGCCGGTCGACACGCCGACCAGAATCACCCGTTTCGTCAAGGTCACCATCAACGTCACGGGCAAGAGCGCGCAGCGATTCGACCTACCGCTCCTCATCACCGTGGTAAGTCAGAACGACCAGTGGCTCATCAGCGACGTATCGGGCGGGACCGGTCCATGAGCGCCGTGCGGGAGGTCTGATGTTCGACGAGCGCGATTTGGGCCGGGCTGTCACGTTCGCCAATAGGGGCATTTTCCTGAAGGCGACAGGGGTGCTCGCATTGGTAGGTGTCGTGAGTCTGCTGATGCTTGCCCCCTTCGGAGGCGCCAGTACGTCGCAGGCCGCTTGTTCGCCCTTGGCACCAGGCCAGGGTGGCGACCCGAATCCTGGCGGGTCGCTGCGAGACACCCAGATAGCGTTCGCGAAAATCATCGACGAAGTAGCTGTTCATCGTGGCCTGCCTGGTCAGGCGACCCTGGTAGCACTGATGACGGCTCTGCAGGAATCGCAGCTTCAGAACCTGACCTACGGCAGCGCGGATTCCGTCGGGTTGTTTCAGCAGCGGCCCTCGACCGGCTGGGGCGACCGGGACCAGATCTTGAAGCCTCGCTATGCGGCAAACGCGTTCTTCGGCGGGGCGGCAGCGCCGAGCCCGCCTGGACTGGTCGACATCGACGGATGGCCGCAGATGTCCTACAACGACGCGGCTCAAGCCGTCCAGGCCTCAGGACATCCGGATCTGTACGCGCAGCACGAACAAGAGGCGAAGGACATCGCGGCAGCCGCCGGCATCGACCTGAACCGATCAGGAGATCCGTACGCCGGCCGGGCTGGCGGCGCCCCACCGAACGAAGGCAACGAGAATCTCGCCGAGGACGAATGCGGGCAGGGGCTGGTCGCGGGACGACCGGTTAATGGGGTCTGGCCGGAACAGGACGCGACCGTGACGGACCCGACTGGGACCGGCGGGATGGTCACTCCGCGAACGGCGGCGTGGGTGGCGCAGGCGCAGAAGACCCTCGGAGCCCTCAGCATGACTTGCTGGGATGCGCACGCTTGGAATCCCACCAGCGACCATCCGAAGGGGCGAGCCTGTGACGTGATGGTCGGCGCTGATGCGCGGCGCTCCCCGGCGGCGAAGGCGCGCGGAGACCAGATCGCGAATTGGGCGATCCAGACCGCTGGGCAAACCGGAGTTCATTACGTGATCTGGTACGGCAAGATCTGGTCTGCGCGGCGCGGCACCTGGATTCCGTACAACGGCGGTGGCGTATACAACCCAACCGATGCGACCGGTGGGCACTACGACCATGTTCACGTCTCGCTCTGGTGACGAGAACCGTAAGTTTCTCCAGTGTCGATCTCCCGCCCGAGGAAGCGAGTGTGCAATGACCGGCCCGTATGATCCGAACGATCACAACGGCCCCGCGGGCGAAAACCCGTGGCAACCAACAGAACCCCCGTACGGCCCGCCGAACCCCCTTCCGCCGCCACCCAGGGCGCAGTTGCCGTCGGACGCCGGAGGTCGGTCTGAGCCACGGGGGCGGGTCGAGATCTCCGCGGCAACGGCACTCTTCTCGGCTGTGCCGTGGTTCTTCTGGAGTTTCGTAGTCGTCTCATGGCTGGCAGGGATTGTCGGCTTCGGGTGGGGCTGGATCATCGTCCTGCTCTGGGTGTTGTCCGGCGCCGTGGTCTTTCTTCGGCCAGTCGAAGACCTTGTCGCTCGTTACCTGTTCAGATTGCGCAAGCCGACACTGGTCGAGCAACAACGGCTCATGCCGGTCTGGCAGCAGGCGACTGGACGTGCTGGTGTCGATGGGACCAAGTACTTCTTATGGGTACAGGAGTCGGACGAAGTCAACGCAAGTCCTACTCCCGGTCACACGGTCGCGGTCACCAGGTGGGCGCTTTATACATTGCCTGGCTCGCATCTGGAAGCAGTTCTCGCGCACGAACTCAGTCACCATTTAGGTGGTCGCACCTGGTTGAGCCTGCTCAGCTTCTGGTATTCGATCCCCGCCCGCTGCGCCTTGATCGCGGCGCGGGCGATTATGCGGCTGATGAGGGCAGTCCCAGCGGTCGGTTGCGCTATTGGGGGCTTCCTCCTGATCGCGTACGTCGGCATTCTTCTCGCCGTACTGACTTTCGGTAAAAGCCTCACGTTCCCGCTGCTCTTCTTGACTCCGTTCGTCGCTCCACCGATTCTTGCTTGGCTGAGCCGACGAGATGTCAAGCAGGCGGATCGGCGGGCTGCGGCTATGGGGTATGGGGCGACGTTGGTGCAGGTGTTCTACGGGTGGCAGATGCAGCATCAGCAGACGTTGGGGCGGGAAGGCAGCCGGCGGTCGCAGTTGATGTCCAGTACGCCGTCCGTGGTAGAGCGCGTTCAGGCGCTGGAGGGTAGTCGCTGATAAGCGCACATACGCGCTAGTGGCTGCGGTTTCGGCTTGCTTTTGCAGGCTTGTGGTTCGGGGGAGTGGCTAGAGGTATTTGATCTCAGTGGCCGCGGTCGACGGCGTGGCGAAGGTTAGTAGGTGTTCGGCTTCGGTGGAGATTGCGGTGCGGGCCGGCCTGGTCAGTTTGGTGAGGGGTTCGATTTCCAGGGTGGCGGATTTCTTGCCCTGCCGTATGAGTTTCCACATTGCGGTTACTCGGCCGTCGTGGAGGACTGCGCCTCGGGTGAGGACCTCTTGGAGGAGGCGTTCGCGGAGGGGGTCGGAGAGCCAGCGGGTTCGGTTGGTGTGGGAGAGGAGGAGGTTGTCGTATTCGGGGAGGAAGCGGGTGGGGACCTCGAGGTCTTCTGGGGGGAGGTCGATGGTGGGGAGGTCGAAGAGTTCTCGGGAGGTGGCGGCGTCTGTGTAGGTGCGGAGTTGGGGGCGTAGGCGGTCGAAGACTTCGGTGAGGTGGGTGAGGCCGGACCAGGATTGGGCGTCGGCGACCGAGGCGGGGCCGTAGGCGGCGAGGTAGCGGAGGACGAGGTTGTCGATCGACGGGGTTGGGGTCACGTCTGAGCCGAGCCAGAGGGCGGCGGTCGACATGGTGGGGTTGCCGGACTTGCCCCAGACGCCGCGGGGTGGGATCTGGATAGTGGGGAGCAGGCAGCGTACGGCGTGGGCCAGGGATGGGGCGTCGCGGTTGGGCCAGAGGGGCTGGAGGTGTTCGCGGAGTTCGGCTGCCGTGGCGGGGGAGGTGGCCAGGCGGGCGGCGCCGGCGGCGAGGACGGCATCCATGTCGAGGCCCTCGAGGCGTTTGCGGCCGTAGGTCTGGTTGGCGAAGACCTCCCGTTCGAGACGGGGCTGGACCAGCGGCCGGATCGCCAGGAAGTCGCGCGAAGACATCAGGTGGATCGTTGCCCTCATCATCGAGCCGCGGACCGCCTGCCGGTTCTCCAGCAGCGAGGCCAGTTCGGAGGTCTCGAAGGAAGCCAGCCGCGACCACAGGCCGACGTACGGCGAGAGGGGGACCTGGGCCTGCATGCCGACGAGGTGCTCCACCGCTTCGAGTGCGGTGGCGGTACGGCGTTCGGTCAGCCACTGTCTCTCCAGCGTGGCACGGTTCAGGGCGCGCAGACTCAGCTTCGTCATGGCCGATCCTCTCCTCAGGTCTGCAGCAAACTCTAGGAAAGGTTCAGGCCAGATCCTGTCCTCTACTCGCCACCCAAGCAGACGCGAGCAGGCCCATGCAGGGCGCAAGCAGGCGCAAGCAGACAACTAGATGTTTTCCCTTGCCCCGTCAGAATGACGCGAAGTTTTGCTTCCCAGCAGGGTGTCCGGCGAACTAGTGTCGCGACGGATCGTAGTCGTACCACCACGGTCGTCCACCATGGGAGGGAATGCGCATGACCAAGCACCTGCGCCGCCGGCAGGCGGTCGCGGCCATGACTGCCACAGCGGCGGTCCTGGCACTCGGGATGTCGTTCACCAGCGCAGCGGGGGCCGCGCCGGCGAAGGGCACCAGCACTGTCGCAGTGCCGGCCAACCTGAAGCTGATCAAGACCAAGACATCCCTGCTCGGCAAGCACTACTGGTACCAGCAGACCTTCAAGGGCCTGCCCGTGATCAACGGGTACTACGCCCAGCACACAGACAAGTCGGGCAAGGTCGTCCAGACGAACGACGGCCGCGACGCCGTACCGGATTCGCTCGACGTGAGCGCAAAGGTGCCCGCGGCAACGGCGACCCAGTCGGCCAACACCGTCGTAACGGCGCGCGCCGCCCGGAGCCGGATCGCGGCACCGAACAAGAACGGTACGCCGACGCCGACCGCCACTCAGGGCGCCGCCCAGCTGGCTGTCATCGGTGGCCCGAATGCCCGGCTGGTCTGGAACGTCACGTCGCGCTCGAGCGAAGGTGTCAGCCGTTCGCTGGTCGACGCCAAGTCGGGCGCCGTCGTGGACTCGAAGGTGATCAGCCACAACGCCGACGGCAAGGGCTCGGTGTTCGACCCGAACCCGGTCGTCACGCTGAAGAACGAGAACCTGACCGACCAGAACGACCAGAACCAGGACGCGCTGTTCCTGGCGCAGAAGAACGTCATCCTGCGCAACCTGGACGGGTCGGGCAAGCTCAACGGCACCTATGTGAACATCAAGGAGGCCAAGGGCGGCCTCGCGTCGAGCAAGACGAACACCTTCGTCTACCAGCGGCACAGCGACAAGTTCGAGCAGGTCGAGGCGTACTACCAGGTCAACCAGACCCAGGAGTACATCCACTCGCTCGGCTTCAAGGACGTGAACAACGAGTCGCAGGACTTCTCGATCAACACGTTCGCCGGTGACAACTCGTTCTACGACCCGTCGACTGACATGATCACGATGGGCGAGGGTGGCGTCGACGACGCCGAGGACGCCGAGGTGATCTGGCACGAGTACGGTCACGCGATCCAGGACGACGTCGTCCCGGGCTTCGGCGAGTCCGAGCAGGCGGGAGCGATCGGCGAGGGCTTCGGCGACTACTGGGCCGTGCAGCAGTCCATCCCGGTCAGCAAGGGGTACGACATCCCCTGCGTGATGGACTGGGACTCCACGTCGTACACGGACGGGCCGAAGCACTGCCTGCGTCGTACGGACACGGGCAAGACCACCGACGACATCGACGGTGAGGTGCACGACGACGGCGAGATCTGGTCGAACGCGCTCTGGGACATCCAGAAGTCGCTCGGCCGGACCAAGGCCAACAAGGTGATCCTGCAGGGCACGTTCTTCTACGCGCCGGACACCTCGTTCGCCGACGCTGCCCGGGTGACCGTGCAGTCCGCTCGCCTGCTCTACGGCAAGGCGGCCGCCGACCAGGTGACCACCGCCTTCAAGGCACGCAAGATCCTGTCCTAGCAAGAGCCGAGGCTCATGCGCCCACTGGCTACTGTGGGCGCATGAGCTGGAGCACTGCGGATATCCCTGACCTGACCGGGCGCCGCGCCCTCGTCACCGGCGCGACCAGCGGACTCGGCTACGAGACCGCGCTCGAGCTTCTGCGGCACGGCGCCGAGGTGATCCTCGCCGCGCGCAATCCGGAGAAGTCGGCCCGAGCGGCCGCGGATCTGAAGGCAACCACGGGACAGACGCCCGAAGTACTCGAGCTCGATCTCTCCGATCTGACGAGCGTCGCCAAGGCCGCCGCGCAGCTCACCGAGCCGCTCGACCTGCTGGTCAACAACGCGGGCGTGATGGCGACGCCGTACCGGCAGACCGTCGACGGGTTCGAGTTGCAGTTCGGCACCAACCACCTCGGGCACTTCGCGCTCACTGCCCAGCTCCTGCCGCTGCTGATGCGAGCCGACCGGCCGAGAGTCATCACCGTCAGCTCGTTCATGCACAAGTCGGTGCGGGGGATCAGTCAGGGCGACTTCCGGGCCGCGAACGGCTACCGGAAATGGGACTCGTACAGCAAGTCCAAACTCGCCAACCTGCTCTTCATGCTCGAGCTCGACCGGCGTGCCCGCGCCGCCGGATCCAGCCTGCTGAGCGCCGGCGCACACCCCGGCTACGCCTCGACCAATCTCCAGACGGCAGGCGCCGGGCTCGACGGCGTCACGCTGGAGTCGCGACTCCTGGGCCTCGGCACCAAGCTCGTCGCTCAGTCCGCGGCGGCGGGAGCAATGCCGACCTTGTACGCCGCGACGCTGCCCGGCCTACCGCCTGGCTCGTACGTCGGCCCGTCGTTCCTCGAGTTCCGCGGCGCACCCAAGATCGTCCGCCCGACCAGAACGGCGCAGGATCCGGAGCTGGCGCGGCGGCTGTGGGCCTGGTCGGTCGAAGCCACCGGACTCGACTTGTTCTGACGCAAAGTATCCAGCTAGTGACAGGCCGGCACAGAGGTGGTTACCCTTCGGTAAAACCGCCCAGTAACACCAGTCGGAGGTCACCGATGCGCAGACTCGTGATCGCCCTCGCCCTGATCGCCGCGAGCGTCGGTCTGGCCCCGATCCCAGCCGAAGCCGCACCAGGGTTCAGTACGGCGTACCAGCGCATCCCCGGCGCAGGTGGGACCGAGCTCGGTGCCGTCGTGCTCACCCCGACTGGCCAGGGTGCGGGGCCGTTCCCGCTCGTGGTGATGCCGTCGAGCTGGGGTGTGCCGAACGTCGAGTACGTCGGTCAGGGCAGCAAGCTGGCGACGGCAGGATTCCAGGTGATCTCGTACTCCAGCCGCGGGTTCTGGGACTCGGCCGGCGGGATCGACATAGCGGGGCCGCCGACCGTCGCCGACGTCAGCGACGTGATCGACTGGGCCGGCGAGCACACTCCCGCGGACACCTCGCGGGTCGCCGCGGTCGGTATCTCGTACGGCGCCGGCGTTTCGCTGCTCGCCTCGGCACAGGACCCGCGGATCAAAGCCGTCGGGGCGATGAGCGGCTGGGCGGACCTGATCGCCTCGCTGAACCCGCACGACACGGTCAATCTCCAGTCGGTCGCGGCGCTCCTTGCCCTTGGCAACCTCACCGGCAGGCCGGGTCCGGAGATGCAGTCGCTGCAGACCAAATTCGTCGGCGGCGACTTCGACGGGGCGATCGCGGAGGCCGAGGCGATCGCGCCGGTCCGGTCCGCCGCGACCATGGTGGACAAGATCAACGCCAACCATCCAGCCGTCTTCCTGGCGAACGCCTTCGAGGACTCGATCTTCCCGCCGACGCAGTACACGGACTTCTTCACGCGGCTGACCGGGCCGAAGCGGCTGCTCTTCGCGCACGGCGACCATGCGACGCCCGAGGTGACCGGTGCGATCGGCCTGCCGAACGAGGTCTGGGACGAGCTGGCCCCGTGGCTCCGGCATTTCCTGACCGGCGCAGACAACGGGGCCGATCAAGAAGCACCCGTACAACTCAAGTCCCAGCGAGGCGTCTGGCGGAGCTACCCGAACTGGGCAGCCGTCGGCACACCGCGTACGTCGTACTTGTCGAAGCCGGCCGGGTTGTCGAGGACCGGCGCGCTGCAGGGGAGTGCCGCGACTGGCTGGTCCAACGCCATCGGGGCGGGCGTTCCCACCGTGGCGGACAGCGGCGTCGCGATCTTGTCCGGCGCTTTGCAGGGTCTGCTCTCGATCCCCACCGGTGTCGCGATGCCCTTGGTGGACAGGAGTTTCGCCGGAGTCTGGTCGGGGCCGACGTACAGCTCGAGGACCGTGGTGAACGGATCGCCGCGATTGCATGTGACGGTGACGCCGAGCGGCGCCAACACGTCGCTGTTTGCCTACCTGTACGACGTCGACGCGCTCGGCGGTGGATCGCTCATCTCGCACAAGCCGTTCACCCTGCGCGCGGTGACTCCCGGAGTGGCGCGCGAGGTGGACATGCGGCTCGAGGCAACCAGTTGGGAGGTGCCGGCAGGACATCACTTGGTCCTGGTCGTCGACACGGTCGACCCGCGGTATCTCGGCCGGAGCTCGCTGGGGACCACGGTGCGCTTCAGCTCACCGGCGGGCGATCCCGCCTGGTTGAGCGTACCTGTTGCGTAGCGTGCAACTCAGATTGTATGTCTTGCCACATCGCTCCGGGTGGGCCACTGTGTGTGGTCGAACCGGCACACACCTCGGAGGATGTTCATGGGTACGAGCCGCCGTCGTTTCCTCGGACTCACCGCCGCTGCCGTCGGCAGTGCCGCAGTGGGAGTCACGCCAGCCGGAGCGAGTTGCCGGGAGAGCGGGACGCTCTATCTCGGCACCTACACCTCGGCGGACGGCGGCGGCACCGGGATCGGACTCGCGACGTACGACGGCACCACCGGGGCGATCACGTCCACTGGCTCGCTGACCGGCGTACAGGATCCGTCCTTCCTGGTGATGGCTTCGTCCGGTCGATTCCTCTATGCCGTGAACGAGCAGACGAGTGGAGGCGTCACCGCGGTCGCGGTGGATGCCCCCGGCAAGTTGCGGGTGCTGAATCGCCAGCCCAACGGCGGTTCCGGGCCTTGCCATCTCGCGCTGGTTGCCAACGGCAAGTACTTGCTGAGCGCCAACTACGGCTCGGGTGATGTCGCGGTTCACCCTGTCCGCGCTGACGGCAGCCTCGGCGCGCGGACAGATCTGGTGAAGCACGTCGGAGCGACTCCACATGCGCACCAGGTGGTGCAGGATCCAACCGGCCGGTACATCCTCGCCGTCGACCTCGGCACCGACTCGATCTACACGTCCACGCTGTCAGCGACCGGCAAGCTCATCCAGAAGTCGCAGGCCAAGGTTGCGACCGGCGCCGGCCCGCGGCACCTCGCGTTCCACCCCAACGGCCACTACGCGTACGTCGCCAACGAGGTGAACAGCACCATCACGGTCTGCCGGTACGACGGAACGACCGGCAAGCTCACCCCGGGTGCCAGCCAGCCCACGGTGCCGGCCGGATCGCCGCAGAACTACCCCGGCGAGGTGATCGTGTCGCCGGACGGCCGCTTCGTCTACCTCACCAACCGCGGCCACAACAGCGTCGCGGTCTTCGCTGTCGAAGCGGCCGGCGCCTCGCTTCGCCTACTGGCGACGCCGTCGTGCGGCGGCAATTGGCCGCGCCACTGTGTCCTCGACCGCACCGGCACGTTGCTGTTCGTCGCCAACCAGAACTCGGGCAACGTCACCACCTTCCACGTCGACGTGCAGACCGGCGCGCTCACCAGGGCGTCGGACTTCAGCACACCGATTCCCGTCTGCGTTCTGCCGGCCTGACAGCGTCCGACATCCGCTGCCCTCGCGCGGGTGGCGGATGTTCGGTTTTGGGTGAGCTCTTGCGTTTCTGTGAGCCTCGGCTTTGAATAACGTGCGTGTCCGTTCGATCACGCTTCGTCATGACAGCGTTGTAATGGACTCGACCTTTCTCCGCCCACGAAAGGGACGCACAGATGAGCCGATCGACCTCGATGCGACGAGTGGCCGCGGTCGCGGTGGCAGGTCTCCTCGCCGCCACCGCACTCGCGGCCGGCAGTTCCACCGCGGCGCCGCCACCGGACGCCGCAGTACCGGTAGGTGGCTGGCACGCCGGGACGCCGCCACTGAGTACGCCGTGGACGGCTGAGGTGTCGCCGAGCAATGCGTTGCCGGAGTACCCACGTCCGCAGCTCACCCGGCCGCAATGGCAGAACCTCAACGGATTGTGGGAGTTCGCGGCCGCCGCGACCGGAGAAGCGCCGCCGATCGGGAAGACACTGGCCGAAAAGGTGCTGGTGCCGTACCCGATCGAGTCGGCGCTGTCCGGTGTGCAGCGGCACGAGGACCGAATGTGGTACCGGCGGACCTTCACCGTGCCGGACAACTGGAAGAACAAGCGGCTGCTGTTGCACTTCGGCGCGGTCGACTACGACGCGAAGGTCTGGGTGAACGGCCGCCAGGTCGCCACCCATCGAGGCGGCTACGACGGCTTCGACGTGGACGTGACGAGTGTGCTGCACAGGTCCGGCCCGCAGGAGTTGATCGTCTGGGCCGAGGATCTCACCGACGAGACGTTCCAGCCGATCGGCAAGCAGCGTGAGGTGTCCGACCACGGCATCTTCTACCAGGGCAGTTCCGGCATCTGGCGAACCGTCTGGATGGAACCCGTCGCCACCTCCTCGATCGACCGCCTCCAAATCACCCCCGACCTGCCGGCCAGCAGTCTGCGGCTCACTGCGGACACCAGCGGCCCGGCCGGCCTGACCGTCGAGGCCACGGCGTACGACGGTCAGCGCGTCGTCGGGACCGTTCGTGGCAAGGCGGACACCGAGCTCAGGCTGCCGATCAGGAATCCGAAGTTGTGGTCGCCCGACAGCCCGTTTCTCTATGACCTGAAGGTGAAACTGATCGACGGCGCCAAGACCGTCGACCAGGTCGGTTCGTACGCCGGGATGCGGTCGGTCGGCAAGGTGAAAGGGGCCGACGGCAAGCTTCGGATGGCGCTGAACGGCAAGATCCTGTTCAACCTGGCCACCTTGGACCAGGGCTTCTGGCCGGACGGGCTGAACACCGCGCCCACCGACGCGGCGCTGAAGTTCGATCTGGAGCAGGACAAGGCGCTCGGCTTCAACACGGTCCGCAAGCACATCAAGGTCGAACCCGATCGCTGGTACTACCACGCGGACAAGCTCGGCCTGATGGTCTGGCAGGACATGCCGGCCACGAAGCCGGACCCGATCCCGCCGGCCTGGCAGGCCCAGTTCAAGTCCGAGCTGCATGAGCTGGTCGACGAGCACAAGAGCTTCACGTCGATCACCACGTGGGTGCCGTTCAACGAGGGCTGGGGCGAGTGGGATCTCGCCGAGACCGGCCGGATCGCCGACAGCGTGAAGCAGCAGGACCCTTCGCGACTCGTCAACGCCCACAGCGGGATGAACTGCTGCGACTCGCTGGGCGACTCCGGGCGCGGCGACATCATCGACCACCACGCGTACCTCGGCCCGGCGACACCGAGTCCGGCCGGCGATCGGGTCTCGGTGGACGGCGAGCACGGCGGGTTCGGACTGAAGGTGCCCGGCCACATGTGGTTCGGCGACGGCTTCGCGTACGAGATGACGCCGGACAGCGCGACCCTCACCCGCCGGTACGTCGAGAACCAGCGCGACGTACTGCGGTCTGCCAACTCCTGTGGGATCAGCGGTTCCGTCTACACCCAGATCACCGATGTCGAGGGTGAGCTGAACGGCTTCTACACCTACGACCGGCAGGTCCCGAAGATGGACTTCGCCCAGGTCCGCGCGGTGAACGAGTCGATCATCCGCGGCGCGGGCGGCACCGGCACCTCCGGCCCGACCCCACCACCCGGTACGCCGGGGATCGACGGCATCCACTTCTACCCGCTCGACGGGACGACAGAAGATGCCGTCGGCAACAATGACGGTACGCTCGTCGGCGGCGCGACCTTCGGACCTGGGAAGAACGGACAAGCCCTTGTCCTGAACGGATCCGGGCAGTTCGTCGACACCGGTGCGCAACTTCTCGATACGGCCGGCAGCTACAGCGCGTCGGCGTGGGTGAAGCTGAACAAGGCCGACGGCTCCTTCCAGACCGTGGTCAGCCAGGACGGCGATCGCGACAGCGCGTTCTTCCTGCAGTACTCCGGTGCCGACCAGCGGTTCGCGATGAGCTTCACCGGCTTGCGGGCGTTGTCGCCGACCAAGCCGAATCCTGGCCAGTGGTATCACCTCACCGGCGTACGGGATGCCGCCAAGGGGGAGCTGAAGCTGTACGTCGACGGTGAACTCGTGGCGACGAAGGCCGCCTGCAGCCTGGACTCGACGTCGACCGGGCACACCGTGATCGGCCGGGCCAAGTTCGGTGGCAACTCCGTCGACTACCTGGACGGGAGCGCCGACCAGGTCCACCTGTTCGACCGTGCGCTCACCGACACGGAGGTGAAGGACCTCTACACCTCGGGTCGCTGACGTAGTACCAGGGGCCGGGCCGGTTGCAGCTTGTTGCAGCCGGCCCGGACTTGCAGTTGTCGGTTCTGCTCCGTAGCGTGCGCGGGAAGGCGTGGGGGGACCACGCGGTCGGGCGTTCCGTGGGGGAGCAGATGAGACTCAGATCGATGGTGGCTGCGCTGTGCGTGATCGGGCTGGCAGCAACCACCGCAGTACCGGCCGACGCGGCCACGCCGGCGAACGGCAATCTGGTGTTCGTGCAGTTCGGGGGGCTGGTTGTCGTGCCGGGCGGGACGCCGGCGCCGTACAGCTCCGAGATAGCGGGCGACCGGCCCAAGTTCTCGCCGAACGGGCGGCAGGTCGCCTTCGTCCGGGACTACTCGGTCTGGACGCGCACGTTGAGCAGCGGCAGCGAGCGGCTGCTCTACACCTACCCGGCTGACGGGGAGCACTACGCGATCGGATTGGCCTGGTCGCCGGACGGTCACTCGATCGTCACCGCCTATGGTTCGCAGCTGGATCGGATCGCCGTCGGAACCGGCGCGCGCTCGCCGATCTGGACGGCACCGGCCGGAACGGGCCGGCTCACCTCGCCGGCGTGGTCACCGGACGGAAGCCGGATCGCCTTCAGTACCGGCAACACGATCAAACTCGTCCATCCGGACGGCACGAATCCGCGCACGCTGACGTCCAGCCCGGTCGGAGTCATCAACAACTACCCGGACTGGTCGCCGGACTCGCAGAAGATCGCCTTCATCACCAACCGGTACCGCGGGGCCGAGCACACCGAGCTCGTCTCGCTGCCGCGAAGTGGCGCCGGTGAACCGTTCCGGATCAGCTACCAGGCTTATCCGCAAGGGATCTTCTACATCGGGGTCGCCTGGTCGCCGGATGGGAAGAAGATCGCGGCGCTGCAGTTCAACCGGAACGCGTTGCCGGATCCGGAGGACACCGACGAGCGGTTCAAGGTCCGTGGTTACCTGCCGGACGGCAGCCACAGCTACTCCTTGACCGGTCCGATCGCCGGCGACGACGGGCCCGAGGGACTCGACTGGGCGCCGAAGGTTTCCTGACCGCGGCAGGCCGATGAGCTGATGCAGGGGTGGAGCCGGGGCGGGTTCCACCTCTGCATCTTGAATCCGGACAGTGGTGCATTGCTGGGCAGTGGTGCTGCGCCGGTCGAGATGCAGTGCGTCGGTCGAGATGCGAAGTCGTCGCAGAGCCCTGATCCTGGTAGTTACACCGGCCAGGGATGGGAGGAGCCCGATGACCGCTCCCAGTCATGTCCTCCTCAGCCGCTCGACGCACCGGTTCCGGCCGCCGCGGTTCGGCCTCGGTGGATCGCCGATCGGCAATCTGCCCGCGCCGGACGGGGATGCCCGGGCGGCCAGCACGATCGATGCGGCGTACGGCGCCGGCATCCGGTTCTTCGACACCTCCCCGGCGTACGGGCTGGGCGTTTCCGAACAACGCTTCGGTACGGCGCTAGCCCGGCACCCGCGCGGCGAGTACCTCGTATCCACCAAGGTCGGTGGCATCGTGACGCCTCGCGGGCTGCGGGCCGACTTCTCCGCCGCGGGGATCAAACGCTCGCTCGCCGAAAGCCTCGAGCGGCTGCGGCTCGAATCGCTCGATCTCGTGTTCATCCAGGATCCGGGCGAGCACTGGCAGCAGGCGATCGACGAGGCGTACCCGGTACTGCACGAGCTCCGCGGGCAAGGCGTTCTGCATGCGATCGGCGCGGCCATGGACGACTGGCGGCAGCTGGATCGCTTCGTTCGCGACACCGATGTCGACACCGTCCTGCTGGCCGGCCAGTACTCGTTGCTCGACCAATCCGCCCGGCCGCTGCTCGATCGTTGCCAGGCGCGCGAGGTGGCGGCGATCGTCTCCGGGGTACTGACCCCGGAGGTGCTGCAGATCGACCGGTCCAAGAAGGCGAACGTCGACGTCACGAACGTCCGCGCCCGCCGGATCGCGGCAGTGTGCGAGGCGTACGGCGTATCGCTGCCGCAGGCCGCGCTCGCCTATCCGAGTCGGCACCCGGCCGTCACGTCGGTCCTGATCGGCGCGGCCAGCCCGGCCGAGATCCGCGCCGACGCGGCCCTGGTCCGCCAGCCCGTACCGGCGTCGCTGTGGACCGACCACGAACTGAGAAAGCTACTGACCGGCTGAATCCTTGCCGCCGGTGCAGACCGAAAGCTGGAGCACCTTGGCGTTGGCCGAGGCTGATCGATCGGCCGTGGCTTGCCGGTCGGTCAGAAGCGGTCGCCCGGGTCGTCGCCGGGGCTGCCGGTGCCGCTCGGGATGTCGGTGGGGATCGGGCCGGTTGGGGAGACCGTCGGGCTGCCCGGGGTCTGCGAGGGGCCCGGGCTGTTGGGCGATTCGGTAGCCGGGGGCGGCGTGGTCGGCGTGACTGTGACCGTGGTCGTCCCGTTCGAGTTCGTCGGGATCACCGGGCCCGGGTCGACCTCGGGCGCGTTCCTGAACAGCAACCAGGCGATGAACATCGCGACGGCCATGATGATCGCCATCGTCAGGAGGGCCAGCGCGAGGGCGAGGCGGGAGGCGGGCCGTAGTACGGCGGGCCAGGGGAGCGGCCAGATCCGGAACAGGCCGGGGCGGCGACGGTTCTCCCAGTGGTGCCGGAAGTCGGGGCCGCGGAAGCGGCCGAGCTGCGGGATGCGGTCCATCAGGACGGCGGACAGCACTTCCTCGCCGCGGCGCTCGGCGATCAGGCGCTCGTCGGCCGCCGAGCTGGACCCGTCGTCCTCGCGGATCGGGCCGAGCGCGACCCAGAGCGCAAGGTCGTCGTCGTCGGTGTCGTTGTGCGCGAGGACCGCCTCGTCGGGAAGGTTGTCGACGGCTGTCACGAACCGGTCCCGCGCGGCGGCGTCGTCGGCGGAACCCTCGGTCATCATCGCGACCACGGCGGATCGGCCGGTCTCGTCGCTCGCCGCGTACAGATAGCCGGCCGCGTTCGCGCCGAGCCTGCTCCGGAGCCAGAAGTCCCCGACCCGCGGTGGGTCCTCCGGCAGCAGCGGAAGACCCTCCGGGATCACCCGGGCGGGTGAGCCGGACGGCGGCCCGGCCGGGGGACCTGCTGGAGGTCCTGCCGGCGGCGCGTCGGGTCGGGAGTCGGTCGCGGTCATCGCCACCAATCCTTCCAGACACCCGGTAGCACTGTCGCCCAGCCCGCGGCGGACGGCGTACTGGGTTGTGGATTTGGGTGGGTGGGGAGGATGGGGAGAGGAACGGGCGGGGCGCGGTCGTGGCCGGACCCGGGGATCTGATGGAATGGCGGCAGTTCGCGAGCAGCTACGGTCCGAAGTGGACCCCGGAAGGACAGGCATGACCGAAACCACTGTGCCCGCTGGGTCAGTCGCCCAGCAGTCCCACTTGGTGAGCGAGGCCATCAACGAGGTCAAACGCGTCATCGTGGGGCAGGAGCACATGGTCGAGACCCTGATGGTGTCCCTGCTGGCCAAGGGACACTGCCTGCTCGAAGGTGTCCCCGGTGTCGCCAAGACGCTTGCCGTGCGGACCTTCGCCTCGGTGGTCGGCGGTTCGTTCGCGCGGATCCAGTTCACCCCCGACCTGGTGCCGTCCGACATCGTCGGTACCCGGATCTACCGGCAGACCAGGGAAGCCTTCGACATCGAGCTCGGCCCGACCTTCGTGAACTTCGTCCTCGCCGACGAGGTGAACCGGGCGCCGGCCAAGGTGCAGTCGGCGATGCTGGAACTGATGGCCGAGCGGCAGGTGTCGATCGGCGGCCAGACCTTCCCGATGCCGAAGCCGTTCATCGTGATCGCGACCCAGAACCCGATCGAGTCCGAGGGCGTCTACCCGCTGCCCGAGGCGCAACGGGACCGGTTCCTGGTCAAGATCGACGTGCCGCACCCGCGCGGGCACGAGGAGTTCGAGATCCTCCGCCGGATGAGTGTCGACCCGCCGCAGGCGCGCCAGATGCTCAAGCCCGAGACGATCATGGAGTTGCAGCGCTCGGCCGAGCAGGTCTTCGTGCACAACCTGGTCGCGGAGTACGCCGTACGCCTGGTGATGGCGACCCGCACGCCGTCGGACTTCCACCTGCCGGATCTGGAGCCGATCATCGAGCTCGGCGTCAGCCCGCGGGCCACCCTCGGCCTGGTCTCGGCCGGCCGGGCGCTCGCGCTGATCCACGGGCGTGACTACCTGCTGCCCAGTGACGTCCAGACCGTCGCGCTCGACGTGATGGGTCATCGGCTCGGACTGACCTTCGACGCCGTCGCCGACAACATCGACCCGCGCGCGGTGGTCGAACGCATCCTCGCCACCGTGCCCCCGCCGCAGCCGGTCTGGCGCGACGGCAACGACGGCAGCGGCCGCCCCGAGTTCGTTTAACCGCATGGCCAACCGACCAGACCCGCGGGCTGCGATGACGATCTCGCAGCTCGCTCCCGAGCGTGCGCTGCGGCGGCTCGAGCTCACGGTCGTCCGGCGGCTCGAAGGCTACCTGCACGGCGAACACCTGGGCCTGCTGCCCGGCCCCGGTACCGAGCTGGCCGAGGCCCGCGAGTACCAGGTCGGCGACGACGTCCGCCGGATGGACTGGGCCGTCACTGCCCGTACTACGGTTCCGCACGTCCGCGATCTCATCGCCGACCGCGAGCTGGAGACGTGGGCGATGGTCGACCTGTCCGCCTCGATGGACTTCGGCACCTCGCAGCTGGAGAAGCGGGAGCTCGCCGTCGCCGCCGTCGCGACCGTCGGGTTCCTCACCCACCGGCTCGGTGACCGGTTCGGCGGGCTGATGCTTCGCGACTCGTCGCTGCGACGCTGGCCGGCCAGGTCCGGCCGACTGGCACTCTACGGTCTGCTCCGCGCTTTGCTGGCCGAGCAGGACAACGGTGAACTCCAGGCCCGCAGCGATCTGGCCGGCGCGCTGGACTCGATGGCCCGGACGCAACGCAAACGCGGTCTGCGCGTGATCGTGTCGGACTTCCTCACCCCCGAGGACGGCGAGGTCGACAGCCGGCTGGAGCCGTCGTGGGAGCGCGCGATGCGGAAGCTCACCGCGCAGCACCAGGTGCTCGCGGTGGAGATCATCGACCCACGCGAGCTGGAACTGCCCAATATCGGCGTCGTGATGATCGGCGACCCCGAGACCGGCGCGATCCGTGAGATCGACACCCGCAAGCGCCGGGTCCGCGACGAGTACGCCGCGGCCGCGCTCGCGCAGCGGGAACGGACCCGGATCGCACTGCGTAGGGTAGGAGCTGGACACCTCGTCCTGCGGACCGATCGCGACTGGGTGGCCGACACCGTGCGGTTCGTGCTCGCCTACCGCCGGATGGCACCGCGCTTGCATCAACCGCCGAAGGGAGTGGCTCGCTGATGGAGTTCCTGTCTCCGGCCAGACTGTGGTTCCTGTTGTTCATCCCGCTCGTCGTCGCGGGGTACATCTTCCTGCAGCACCGGCGAGCGCAGTACGCGCTGCGGTTCACCAACATCGCGCTGCTGGACCGGGTCGCACCGCGCCGGCCGCAGTGGCGCCGGCATGTGGCCGTGGTGCTCGCGTTGCTGGCGACCGCGTCCTGCATCCTTGCTTTCGCCCAGCCGAAGGCCGAGGTGAAGGTGCCGCGCGAGCGGGCGACCATCGTGGTCGCGATCGACGTCTCGCTGTCGATGATGGCGACCGACGTCGACCCGAACCGGCTCGAGGCGGCCAAGAAGTCGGCGAAGAACTTCGTCAACGCGCTGCCCGCCAAGTTCAACGTGGCGCTGGTGAACTTCGCCGGTACGGCGTCCATCATCGTCCCGCCGACCACCGACCGGGCCACCGTCGTACGGTCGATCGACGGGCTCGAGCTGGCCGAATCGACTGCCACCGGTGAGGGCATCTTCACGTCCTTGCAGGCGCTGACCCAGGTGCCCCCGGACCCGGAGCACCCGAACGACCCGGCGCCCGCGCGCATCGTGATGCTGTCGGACGGCAAGCGCACGGTGGGGCGGACGGCGCAGGAAGGCGCGCAGGCGGCGAAGGCGAAGAACACGCCGGTCTACACGATCACCTTCGGCACCGACTCGGGCTTCATCGAGATGGACGGCATCCGCCAGCGGGTCCCACCGGACCGCGCCGAGCTCCGCAGCGTCGCCGAGATCAGCGGCGGCGAGGCGTACACGGCCGAGTCCGCGGGCGAGCTCGAAGACGTCTACAAGGACATCGGCTCGTCGGTCGGCTACGACAAGGTCGACAAGGAGATCACGTCGAGATTCGCCGGGATCGCCATGCTCTTCACCCTCGCGGCCGCCGGCGCCTGCGTCGCCCTGGCCTCCCGCTTCCCGTAACGAGAGCGGCCCGCCGCCTCGGCGAACCGAGGGCCCGCCGAACCGAGGGGCCCGGCGCACCGAGCGGCCCGCCGTACGGCGTACCGAGCGGCCCGCCGCACTGGCGTACGGCGGGCCCTTGGTTTCAGCTATGGCGTCCGGTGCTGTCGGCGAAGGCGGTCATCCAGGCGAGTGCCGAGTTCCAGTTCACCGCGACCTCGTTGGTGGAGTACGACCCGATGTCGTCGAGGTAGCAGGTCGCCGGGGCGCAGCCCTGAAGGTTGCGCTCGGCAACGGGATCCTGCAGGCCGGAATTCGGTCCACCCGCAAGGGATCCGGGCGCCGGCGACGGCAGCGACGGATCGAGCGAGTGCGCCCAGAACCGGTGGTGCTGGTTGTGGCTGGCCCGTTCGCCGTACCCGGTCACATACGACTGATTGATCGCGTTCCGCCCGAGCAGATAGTCCATCGCCTCCAGCGCCGCAGCACGGTACTTGCTCCGATGCGTCAGGTCGTAAGCCGTTGCCATGATCATCGAGTTGTTCGCGACCGCGCTGTTCGATCCCCAGACATACTTCCCGTCCGCAGGCAGGAACGGATTCGCAAAGCCCTGCGCGCGCAGATCGGCGACGTACTTGTCGGCCACCTTGCTGATCCGTACGACGAGCTTCGCCAACTCCGGCCGTGACAAGCGCCATGGCATCCGCGCCAGGGCAAGATCCGCAAGCCCGCCCGTCTCCTGCCACGAGAAGCCGTCCGCGGCCGACAGTGTCGTGGTGGTGAACTTTTTGTACGACGAATCGCCAGTCGTCGCGAACAACTCAGCAGCCGCCCACGAGAACTCGTCCGTCACCTTCGTGTCGTCGTACGCCCCGCCGCCTTCGCCCCCAGCGGGCGCGTAGATCGCCGGATGGGCCAACGCGGCCTTCCATGCCGTCCGGGCAGCCACCAGGCACCGGCCGGCGAGCTTCCTGTCCCAGTGCGCGTAAACCCGCGCACACCGCGCGCCGACCGCCGCGAGGTTCAGCGTGGCCGCCGTCGACGGGGGATAGAGGTACCGCTGCTGCGGATCCGCAGCCGGCGCCAACGGCAGCCCGGTCCACTTCTCGTCGTGAATCTTGTGGTGCACCATCCCGGCGAGCGGCTGCCCGGCCGGAACCTGCATCCGGAGCAGGAAGTCGAGCTCCCACTTCGCCTCGTCCAGTACGTCGGGATCGCCGTTACCCGCTTCGGGAATCCGCAACGTCCGATCGGCGACACCACGATCCCGATGCGTCGCGGACCGCTCGTACAGGTCCAGCAGCTGCCAGGCCGCGAGCGCGCCGTTCACGACGTACTTGCCGTGATCGCCCGCGTCGTACCAACCACCCCGTACGTCGAGGCTGTAGTCGCACGTCCCCGGGAAGCACGGCACAGACGTGTCGCCCTTGTTCGGCGCGATCCCGAGATGCCCGGCTGCCCGCGCGTACGCGTCCCCGACGTACTGGGCCTCGATCGGAATGCCGCTGCGGTTGTTGTAGAAGTACGCGAGCGCATCGCCGCGCAGCGACTTGTAGATGTCGTCGCCGAGGTCGAACGGCTCGCTGACGTCGTCACCGACGGCCAGCCGATAGCCCTTCCCCTTCGAGCGAACTGCTCCGAAGTCGATCAGCTGAACGTTCTCGCCCGACATCGCGTCCGCGCCGTACGGGGTGGTGGTTCCGGTCGCGACGGTGGCGCTTGTCGAGTCGAGCAGCCGCCAGCCGAGTGGGCCGGTCGCATCCGTCACGTACGTGGCCCGCTTGGGACCGGTGGTGAGATAGCCGACCTGGTTCACCCGCACCGGCGAGCCGAAGTCCCGTACCCCACCAGGTGGCACGACTCCGCCGACGAAGCTGATGTTGTCCAGGCACAACGTGTACGCCGTGGTGGCGCCGCCGACCTGGAAGCTGACCTGGCCGTGTGCGCTGTCGACGCTCGAGGTCGCGGTGAAGGTGAAGGTCTGCGGCGTCGTGGTGACGCTGGCGGTCTCGTTCAGCACCGACGTGTACGGCGTGGCGCCCAACTGCGCCACGGACCGGATGTCCACCGGGCGAGAGGCAGACGCGTCGAACCGCAGCGTGTACGGCTGACCGCTCTCGAACGGTACGTCGTCCTGCCCGATCAGCGCGTCCCACGGATTGACTGTGCCCGCTGGGATGTCGGCGCACAGCCGGCCGTCGACGACGCTCGCCGGCGTGTTCCCGCTGGTCCACCACGGGCTCTCGCTACCCGAGTCGAATGTCCCGTTCAGCACCCGCTCGTACTGCGTGTCCGCGGCGAGCGCGACGCTGTCCGTGGCGACGGCAGCCAGCGGAACGGTGAGGACCAGAGCGGTCAGGGCGGTACCTGCTCGCCTTCGGAAAGGAAACATAGGGGCTGCCTCCGGGAGTGGGGAAATGGGCTGGGAGCGCTTTCAGTTTCGGTGATTGAAGCAGCGGCGCCTCTGAGCATGGTTCCGAGGGCACTCCGGCGTGTCAAGAGCGAGATCCGCTCTGAAACCGAGCACTTCTCAGGTCCCCGGCTTTGCTCTATGGTCGACTGGAAGCGCTCCCGGTATCCGGCCCCGAGTGACCTGCTCGGGGTCGACTGGGGCGCCTGCTCACCGGACGCACGAAGGTCGGTGCTCCTCGGCCGAGTTGGGACGACTACCTTGGACCAGGTGACGACCGATACCCCCAGGCGGCAGCCGACCCTTGACGAGGTCGCCGAGCGGGCCGGGGTGTCGCGGTCCGCCGCGTCCCGGGTGATCAACAACGCGCCGCACGTCAGCCGCGCCAAACGAGAAGCCGTACGCCGGGCGGTCGACGACCTCGGTTACGTGCCCAATGCAACGGCTCGCGCGCTGGCCACGAAGCAGGCCGGATCGGTCGTGCTGGCGATCTCGGGCGACGACCCGGCGATGTTCGCCGACCCGTTCTTCGCCGAGGTGGTGGTCGGCGTCAACGCTGTACTGGAGGAGACCGACCTCGAGTTGATGTTGTCCCTGGCGACCTCCACCCGCGGCCAGGCCCGGCTCGAACAGTTGCTGCGAACCCACCAGGCCGGCGGGGTGATGCTGATGTCGCTGCACGGCGACGACCCGCTCGCGGCGCTTGCCCAGCAGGCGTCGGTGCCGGTCGTCTTCGGCGGCCGGCCGCTCAACATCGAGGCGCGGTACTACGTCGACGCCGACAACCGTGGGGGAGCGAGGCTCGCCACCGAACACCTGATCGCGTCGGGCCGGCGCAAGATCGCGACCATCACCGGCCGCATCGACGAGGGGGCCGGAATCGCCCGTCTGCAAGGGTTTCAGGACGCCCTCGCCGTCGCCGGCCTGGACAACTCGCTGGTGGAGCCGGGGGATTTCAGCGAGGACGGCGGCGGTACGGCGATGGGCCGGCTGCTCGACCGGGCCCCTGACCTCGAGGCGGTCTTCATCGCCTCCGACCAGATGGCCATCGGCGCGCTCCGGACGCTCGCTCGCGCCGGCCGCACGGTTCCCGGCGATGTCGCGATCATCGGCTTCAATGACATCCCGGCCGCTCGCCACACGACGCCGCCGCTCACCACCGTCAACCAGCCGATCGAGGCCCTCGGCCGGGAGATGGCCCGCATGCTGCTCTCGCTGATGTCAGGCAAAGAGCCGAGCCCCCTCATCCTCCCCACCCGCCTGATCCACCGCGACTCGGCCTGATTGTCGGCGCTTGCGGATAGGTTCCTTGCGACAGCGGCAGAAGGGGTGCGTGGGGTGGCGACAGAGGTAGCAAGCTTCGAGCAGCTGATCGAACCGTTCCGGTCGGAGTTGCTGGCCTATTGCTACCGCATGCTCGGCTCTGCTCACGACGCCGAGGACCTTGTCCAGGACACCTACCTTCGAGCGTGGCGGGCCCGCGACCAGTACGACGAGTCCCGCAGCTCACGGCGCACGTGGCTCTACCGGATCGCCACCAACGCGTGCCTGACCGCCTTGGAGGTCCGAGGCCGCCGTCCGCTGCCGTCAGGCCTGGTGCCCCCGTCGGATCCTCGCGGACCACTCGTCCACGGCGAAACTCCCTGGCTCCAGCCGCTGCCGGACTCGTTGCTTGGGTCAGGTGATCCAGCGCGCGCGGCGATCGACCGCAGCAGCCTTCGACTCGCGTTGGCTGCCGCACTGCAGCACCTGTCGGCTCGTCAGCGTGGCGCGCTGATTCTGCGCGACCTGCTCAGCTTCTCTGCGGCAGAGGCCGCCGAGGTGCTCGACACTACCGTTGCCTCAGTCAACAGTTCCTTGCAGCGGGCGCGGGCCCGGGTGAAGGACGCCGGGGTTGTGCAGGATCAGTCCAGTGAGCCGTCCGCGGCTGAGCAGCGCGCCTGGGTCGATCGCTACATGCGGGCGTTCGAGCGAGCCGACGTCGAGGGGCTCAAGCGGCTGCTCACCGAGGACGTGCTGATGGAGATGCCGCCGATGGTGAACTGGTTCGTCGGCACCGCCAACTACGGCGTGTTCATGGAATGGGTCTTCGACAAGGCCGGCACGGACTGGCGACTGGAGCCGATCGCGGCCAACGGGCAACCCGGGTTCGCTGCGTACCGGCGTACGGGCGACGGGTACGAGTTGCACACGGTGCAGATCTTCACCGTCACCGCCGAGGGCATCAGTCGGAACTCGGTGTTCCAGGAGGCCGAGATCTTCGCCTCCTTCGGTCTGGCCGGTCGGCTCGACGACTGACGACGCTTCCTGTCGCAAAGGTTTCTTCTGCGTTTGCGATGAGTTCCGGCCGGGCCGCCGGTATGTATTCGCGAGTTGACCGGATCGGCCGGTCGAAACGCTCGCAGAGGAGATCTCGATGTCAGACAGTCGTGCGCAGGACGAGGCCGCGATCCAGGCCGTGCTGGTGAAGTCCTACCAGGCTTGGGAGGACGGCGACGCCGCCGGGATGGTTGCCGACTACACCGAGGACGCCACCGCGATCATGCCCGGCTCACTCCGTGGCAGCCGCGACGTGATTGGCGAGAGCATGGCGCAGGCGTTCGCGGGACCGCTCAAGGGTAGTTCGACGGAGAACAAGCAGCTCAGCCTGCGCTTCCTCGGCGACGACGCCGCGATCGTCGTCAGCGAATCCGGCATCCTGTTCGCCGGTCAGACCGAGTTGCCGGACAGCGCGAAGGTGAACGCGACGTGGGTCTTCACGAAGCGCGACGGCGAATGGAAGATCGCGGCGTACCACAACAGCCCTGCGCAGTGAGCCGTTGTTGGTGACCGAGCGGCCGCAGGACCGTTGACGGTCGGTCCCGCCGCGTGAAGTCCCTCGCCGAAGTGGGTAGCAGGTGCGGGGGACTTCGCGCGGTTTGCGGGACCGCGACACGACGGTGATGTAGTTGACACGGCGAGGTTGCTGGTGTTGGAGGGGTCGGTGGTGCAAGATGTACCTGCTGTCGCCGGGCTTTCCGGTCCAGGTTCGAGAACGCTGGGGAAGGCGCCCCTCGAACACAGGAGGTCCCGGTGGCGACAACTCGTGGCGTGCTTTACGTCCACACGGTGCCGTCGGCGTTGTGTCCACATGTCGAGTGGGCGGCGGGCGGCATACTCGGCGTGCCCGTGAAACTCGACTGGACGCCGCAGCCCGCAGCTCAAGGGAGCTACCGGGCCGAGCTGTCGTGGCAGGCCGAGGCCGGTACGGCGGCCAAACTGGCGTCGGCTCTGCGCGGTTGGCAGAAGCTCCGGTTCGAGGTGACCGAGGAACCGAGCAACGGCGTCGAGGGCGAGCGGTACTCGTTCACTCCCTCGCTCGGCGTCTTCCACGCGACCACCGGTGTGCACGGCGACATCATGGTGCCGGAGGAGCGGCTGAAAGCAGCGATGCTGAAGGCCGCGAGCGGTGAGGCCGATCTGACCGAGGAGGTCGAGCGTTTGCTCGGCCGCCCGTGGGACGACGAGCTCGAACCGTTCCGGTACGCCGGCGACGGCGCACCCGTTCGCTGGCTGCACCAGGTCGTCTAGGAGTTTCCTGAGAAGTTGAGAAGAAAGCCGCCGAAGGGAAGATTTCTTCCAAGTTTTCGACCATGCTGTTGGACAGACGTTGAGGCCAAGGGCAGGGAAACAAAGCCGTGGCCGCTGTGGCCACCGGGTGTCGGGACACCCCCGGTTGTCGTACAACAGCGGCCGCACCACGTAGAAAGGCGCGGACCATACGGTCCGCGCCTTTCTCTTTGTCTGGTTGGGGTTTCTACAGCGGGATGTTGCCGTGCTGCCCGCGGACCCGGCCGCCGGACTCGGCGGTAGCGATGGCGGCGGCGAGGGCAGAGCGGGTCGCGCTCGGCTCGACGACCTCGTCGACGACACCGATCTGACGGGCGCGCTCGATGCCGCCGGCGATCTTCTCGTGCTCGGCGGCGAGCTCGGCCTCGACCTGCGGACGCAGCTCGATCGGTACGTCGGCCAGCTTGCGCCGGTGCAGGATCCGGATCGCGGCGATCGCACCCATCACCGCCACCTCCGCCCGCGGCCACGCGAACACCCGAGTCGCCCCGAGCGACCGCGCGTTCATCGCGATGTAGGCGCCGCCGTACGTCTTCCGGGTCACCAGCGTGACCCGCGGCACCACCGACTCCGCGAACGCGTGGAGCAGCTTGGCGCCACGCCGTACGACGCCGTCCCACTCCTGACCGACACCCGGCAGATAGCCCGGTACGTCGACCAGCACGACCATCGGTACGCCGAAGGCATCGCACATCCGCACGAAGCGGGACGCCTTCTCGGCCGACAGCGCGTCCAGGCAGCCGCCGAGGCGGAGCGGGTTGTTCGCGATCACGCCGACGGTCCGGCCACCGAGCCGGCCGAGCGTCGTGACGATGTTCGGCGCCCACCGCTGGTGCAGCTCGACGCCGGACTCCTCGTCGAGCACCCCGCCGACCAGCGGATGGACGTCGTACGCGCGTTTCGCCGACTCCGGCAGCAACCCGGACAGGTTGGTGTCCGGTACGTCGGCGGACACGTCGCCCTGGTTCGCGAACAGGTCGGCCAACCGGCGAGCCTTCTCGATCGCGGCAGCCTCGGAGTCGGTCGTGATGTGGACGACGCCTGATCGCCGGCCGTGCGGCTCAGGACCGCCGAGGCGCAGCATGTCGACGTCCTCACCGGTCACCGAGCGGACCACGTCCGGACCGGTCACGAAGATCCGGCCCTCCGGCCCGAGAATGACGACGTCGGTCAGCGCCGGACCGTACGCCGCTCCGCCGGCCGCCGGGCCGAGCACGACCGAGATCTGCGGGATCTTGCCCGAGGCCTGGGTCATCTCGAAGAAGATCTTGCCGACCGCGTGCAGCGACAGCACACCCTCGGCGAGCCGGGCACCACCGGAGTGCCACAGCCCGATGATCGGCAACTCCTCCTGACGGGCCACCTGGTACGCCTTCACCACGACCTCGCAGCCCTCGTCGCCCATCGCCCCGCCCATCACGGTGGCGTCGGAACAGAAGGCGATCACCGGCGCACCGCTGATCGTGCCCCGGACGGCGAGCATGCCGGACAGGTCGTCCGGCGTGATCAGCTCGAGCGTGCCGGGGTCGAGCAGGGCGGTGAGCCTGGTGACCGGATTGCGCGGGTCCTGCTCGCGCGGCAACTTCGCCGGCTTCACGGGTGCAGTGGTCATCAGGCTCTCCAGGTCGGGCGGACAGGGGCTACATCAGACGGAGCTACACAGATTTGAAGGCGAGCGCGACGTTGTGGCCGCCGAAGCCGAACGAGTTGTTCAGCGCGGCGATGTCGCCGTCGCCGAGCTTGCGCGGCTCGGTGGCGATGTCGAGCTGTACGCCGTCGTCGAGCTTGTCCAGGTTGATCGTCGGCGGCACCACCCGGTGGTGCAACGCGAGCACGGTGGCGATCGACTCGACCGCGCCGGCGGCGCCGAGCAGGTGGCCGATCATCGACTTCGGCGCGGTTGCGACCGCGTGGTCGGCGGCGCTGCCGAGTGCCTTCCGGATCGCCACCGCCTCGGCGACGTCACCGGCCGGTGTGGAAGTGGCGTGCGCGTTGATGTGCACGATGTCGCCGGTGGCCAGGTCGCCTTCGCGCAGCGCGAGGTTCATCGCGCGCTCGGCGCCGGAGCCGGTCGGGTCGGGCTGGACGATGTCGTGGCCATCGGCGGTGATGCCGGAGCCGGCGAACTCGGCGTAGATCTTCGCCCCGCGGGCGACCGCGTGGTCGTAGCTCTCCAGGATCAGGACGCCGGCGCCCTCACCGAGCAGGAAGCCGTCGCGGTCGACGTCCCACGGACGCGAGGCGCGCTCCGGGTCGTCGTTGCGCTTGCTGAGCGCCATCATCTGACCGAACGCGGCCAGCGGCAGTGCGGTGATCGACCCCTCGGCGCCACCGGCGACGACGATGTCGGCGCGGCCCAGCCGGATCTGGTCGGCGGCCAGCGAGATGGCCTCGTTGCTGGAGGCGCAGGCGGAGACCGGGGTCTGCACGCCGGCGAGCGCGCCGAGCTCCAGGCCGACGTTGGCGGCGGCCGAGTTCGGCATCAGCATCGGGATCGCCAGCGGCGAGACGCGGCGCGGGCCCTTCTGCAGCAGGTCGTAGTTCGTCAGCGTCGTGAGCAGGCCGCCGATACCGGTGGCGATGGCGACACCGAGCCGGGTCTTGTCGAGCTCCACATCGGCCAGGCCCGAGTCGGCCCAGGCCTCGCGGGCGGCGACCACGGCGAACTGCGCGTTGCGGTCCAGCCGACGCGCCTTGACCCGCTCGATCACCTCGGTCGGCTCGACGGCGGCGGGCGCGGCGATCTTCACCGGAAGCTCCTCGACCCAGTCCGCGGTCAGCAACTTGGCGCCGGACTTGCCGGCCAGCAGTGCGTCCCAGGTGCTGGCGACGTCGCCCCCGACCGGGGTGGACGCTCCGAGCCCGGTGACGACGACTCGGGTCTTCGACATGGTTACCTCATCCTTCGGCGTGAGAGCTGTGGGTCGAGTTGGCGTGGAACTGCAGCAGCCGCGGGTACGGCGTACGCCGTACCGGCCGGTGGTGGTTGCCGGAAGCGGCGGCCCACCGGATCACGAAGACCCGGTGAGCCGACACGGCTGCCAGCACAGATCGAGTGGTCTCGATCAGCCGTTCTGGGCGCGCTCGATGAACGAGACGGCGTCACCGACGGTCTTCAGGTTCTTGACCTCGTCGTCGGGGATCTTCACGCTGAACTTCTCCTCGGCGGCCACGACGACCTCGACCATGGAGAGCGAGTCGACGTCGAGGTCGTCGGTGAACGACTTCTCCAGCTGGACGTCCTCGACCGGGATGCCCGCGATCTCGTTGACGATCTCGGCGAGGTTGGAACGGATCTCTTCGGTGCTGGCCATCTTTGTGGTTTCCCTTTCGGAATTTGCTGTGACAATCGCCGGGCCGGCCACCTGAGCCGTCCCGGACATCTTTTAGGGGAGCCGGACCACCTGGGCGGCGTACACCAGGCCGGCGCCGAAGCCGATGATCAGGGCGAGGTCGCCGGACTTGGCTTCACCCTCCTCGCGCATCGTGGCGATCGCGAGCGGGATGGATGCGGCCGATGTGTTGCCTTGCCGCTGGATGTCGCGGGCGACCTTGACGGTCTCCGGCAGCTTCAGGGTCCGGCGCATCGCGTCGGTGATCCGCTCGTTCGCCTGGTGCGGGATGAACAGGTCGAGGTCCTCGGCCTTCACCCCGGCCACGTCGAGCGCCTGCTGAGCGGCCTTGGCCATCTCGAACGAGGCCCACCGGAACACCGGGTTGCCGTCCATCGTCAGGTGCGGCCACTGGTAACTGCCGGCCGCCTCCTGCCAGGACTCCTTCTGGCTGATCACCTGGTGCTGCGTGCCGTCCGAACCCCACACGACCGGGCCGATACCCGGCTCGTCGGAGGGTCCGACGATGGCCGCCCCGGCGCCGTCGGCGAAGATGAACGCCGTACCGCGGTCGGTCCGGTCGGTGATGTCGCTGAGCCGCTCGACCCCGATCACCAGCACGTACTTCGCGCTGCCGCCGCGGACGAGGTCGCTCGCCATCGCGATGCCGTAGCAGAACCCCGCGCAGGCAGCCGAGATGTCGAAGGCCGCGGCCGTCGGTGCGCCGACCGCGACGGCGAGCTGGGTCGCGATGGCCGGGGTCTGGTAGAGGTGCGTGACCGTGGCGACGACGACGCAGCCGATCTGGGCCGGGTCGATACCGGAGTCGGCCAGCGCTTCCTTGGCCGCGTTGGTCGACATCATCAGGATCGTCTCGTCCGGATCGGCCCAGCGGCGCTCCTTGATCCCGGACCGGGTCTGGATCCACTCGTCGCTGGAGTCGATCTGCTCGAGAATCTCGGCATTCGGCACGACGCGGCGGGGCCGGTACGAGCCGAGGCCCAGTACTGCGGCGTGCTCGGCGCCGATGGACTGGTTGATCTGGCCGCCCATGTCAGTTCCCCGCGCTCGGGTGGAGCCGGACCAGCGGCTGACCGGGGGAGACCGGGTCGCCCTCTTCCACCAGCCACTCGACCACGATGCCGCCGTGCGGGGCGCTGACCTCCAGCTCGTCACGCAGGCTCTTCACCTTCGCCACCACCTCTCCGGCCGCGACGGCGTCGCCGGGCTCGCGTTGCGTCTGACCCTCGCGGGTGAACGTGCCCTTCATCGGAGCCACCAGCAGCCGCCAGGTCGGCGACGCGTCGATCTCGGAAGGGCTGCCGTGCTTCTCGACGAACGCGCGGGCGTCGTCCAGTTGGTCCGGGGTCTTCAGGGCGAACGTCTCGACGCCCTTCAGGGCGCGCTTGGCGATGCCGGTCAGGGTGCCGGCCGGCGGCATCTCCAGGATGCCGGTGACCTGCAGGTCGGCCATCGTCTGCATGCACAGGTCCCAGCGGACCGGCGCGTTGACCTGCTGCACGAGCCGGCGCAGGACGTCCTGGCCGTCGTGCACGATCTGGCCGTCGCGGTTCGAGATCAGCCGCGATCGGGGGTCGTGGGTGGTGATCGACCGGGCATAGCCGGCCAGCGTTTCGACCGCCGGGGCCATGTGCTTGGTGTGGAACGCACCGGCCACCGACAAGGGGACGAGCCGGCTCTTGGCGGGCGGATCGGCCTGGAAGGCGGCCAGCTCCTCGACGGTGCCGGCGGCAACGATTTGGCCGGGACCGTTGTCGTTCGCCGCGGTCAGGCCGTGCTCGGCGATCTTCGCCAGCACCTCGTCACGGTCACCGCCCAGGACAGCGGTCATCGAGGTGGCGGTCTGCGCGGCGGCAGCGGCCATCGCCTTGCCGCGCTCGCGGACCAGCACCATCGCCTGCTCGGCGCTGATCACGCCGGCGCCGACCGCAGCGGCGATCTCACCGACGCTGTGCCCGGAGACCGCGCCCATCTGGGCGAACGCGTCGGACGGGTGCGGGAAGACCGCGAGGGCCGCCAGCATGCTGGACGCGACCAGCAGCGGCTGGGCGATCGCCGTGTCGCGGATCGTGTCCGCGTCGGCCTTGGTGCCGTAGTGGGCCAGGTCGAGACCGGCGACCGCGGACAGCCAGTGCAGCCGGTTCTCGAAGGCGGGGTCCTCGAGCCAGGGCTCGAGGAAACCTGGGGTCTGGGCGCCCTGTCCGGGCGCGACGATGACGAGCACGTGACAACTCTCCCTGAGCCGAGCGGTTTCCGGGCCACAATGTGGCACGAATTCTACTGGGCCGACTTTGTAGGAATCCTATAAAACGGAGGCGCCCGGCTCCGGGTTGAGCAGGCGGCCGAGGCTCAGTGCGACACGCAGTGTGAAACTGTCGCGCGGATTGCCGGGCGAGTACCCCGTGATCTCGCCCACACGTTTCAGCCTGTACCGGACGGTATTGGGATGGATGAACATCGCCCGGGCGGTCGCCTCGATCGAACCGCCCGAATCGAGGTACGTCGAAACGGTGTCCAGCAGCACCCCGTCGCCCATCGTGAGCGGGCCGTAGACGTCGGTGGCCAGCTGACGCCGGGCATGACCGTCGCCGGACAGGGACCGCTCGGGCAGGAGTTCGTCGGCATGGACGGGTCGCGGCGCACCCGGCCACGCGGGTGCCGCGCGGAGTCCGGCCACGGCCGCGCGGGCGGAGGTGACGGCCGACATCAGGTCCGGGACCAGCGGTCCGACGACGATCGGGCCGGGTCCGAAGAACTCGGCGAGCGTTTGTACGATCTCGACAGGTTTACTCGTACCACCGAGTACTATCACCAGCCGGTCGCCCTGCATCGCACACAGAGCATCGGCCCCGGCTTCCCGAGCGGCATGCCGTACGGCGTCGGCCACATTGGTGCTGCCCGGCTCGCTCGACGGCGCCCGGCCGACGACGACGGCCACTTCAGCGGAGCCCGCAGTACCGGCGCCCGCAGTACCGGAGCTGGTCCAGCCGAGGGCGGAGGCGCGGGAGCGGACCGACTCGTCGGCCTCGCCGCGGATCACCGAGTCGACCACGAGCGCTTCGAGTCGTGCGTCCCAGGCGCCGCGCATCTCGGCGGCCTGCGCGTAGACCGTCGCGGCTGCGAAGGCGACCTCGCGGGCGTACCGGTTCATCGCCTCGTGGACGAACGGGATGTCCTCGCTGGGCAGCAGTTCGCCGATCGTGTTCTCGATCATCTCGATCGTGGTCCGGACCAGGTCGACCGTCTGGTGCAGCGAGATCACCCGGGTGAACTCGCGTGGCGCGGAGCCGAACATCCGGGTCGGCATCGACGAATGCGCGTCCGGGTCGCGGAACCAGTCGACGAACGCGGTGATCCCGGACTGCGCGACCAGCCCGATCCAGGACCGGTCCTGCGCCGACAGCTTCCCGAACCACGGCAGCTTCTCGTCCATCGCCGCCATCGCAGCCGTCGCCAGCGCCCCGGTCGCGTTCTGCAACCGCTCCGCCCGCGCCTTGTGCCCTTTGGCTGCCATCCTCCGACCCTAGCCCCACCTTCTATACAGAAGCTCACAGTTGTCCCCCCGAGGCGCAATGATGTGGTCATGAGCGACAAGGCGGGTGTGGCGGAGGCGGTCGAGGCGCTGCGGGCGATCGGCTACTACCTGGAGCGGGACCGGCAGCCGACGCACCGGGTGAAGGCGTACCGGCGGGCCGCGGACACGATCGAGGCGCTGCCCGCGGCCGAGGTACGGGCCCGGAAGCGGGCCGGCACATTGACCGAGTTGCCGGGAATCGGGCCGAAGACCGAAGCGGTGATCCTGGAAGCGATGGACGGCGCAACTCCGTCGTACCTGACCAAACTGGAACAAGCCGCTGGTTCGCTGACGGATTCCGGTACTGCGATGCGCGCGGCGCTGCAGGCCGATCTGCATCTGCATTCCGAGTGGTCCGACGGGGGCAGCCCGATCGAGGAGATGGCGCGTACGGCGGCCCGGCTCGGGCACAAGTACATGGCGCTGACCGACCACTCGCCGCGGCTGACCGTCGCCAACGGACTGTCCCGGGAGCGGCGGCTGCAGCAGATCGGGGTCGTCGCCGAGCTGAACAAGAAACTGGCCGACGAGCTGGACGGCTTCACCATCCTGAACGGGATCGAGGTCGACATCCTCGACGACGGCTCGCTCGACTGCGACACGGAGATCTTGGCACGGCTAGACATCGTGGTCGCCAGCGTGCACTCCAAACTGCGGATGGCGTCCGAACCGATGACCGAGCGCATGGTCCGCGCGATCGCGAACCCCCACGTCGACATCCTCGGCCATTGCACCGGCCGCCTGATCACCGGCGGGCGCGGCACCCGCCCGGAGTCCGAATTCGACGCCGAGGTCGTCTTCGAGGCCTGCCGCCAGTTCGGTACGGCGGTCGAGATCAACTCCCGGCCGGAACGCCTGGACCCGCCGAAGCGCCTCCTTTCCCTGGCCGTCGAGACCGGTTGCGTCTTCTCCATCGACACCGACGCCCACGCGCCGGGACAGCTGGACTGGCAACCCTACGGCTGCGAACGAGCCGAAGAATGCGACGTCGCGATCGAAAACGTCATCAACACCTGGGACGCCAAAAAGCTACTGGAGTGGACGAACGCCTAAGAGCACCCATTTTCGCGCTCTCCTGCGTCGGCGCTCACCCGCCCACCCGGTCTCGCCGCTCCTTCGTCGCGGCTCAGATGCTGGCGCCGCGAGCTGGATCATCGGGTGAAGCCCCGCGGCTCGGCGCTCGTGTGTCGAGTGGCGAGGTCGGGCTACTCGCTCGCGTCGACCCGGCCGCCCGGCGTACGGGCACTTCCGGCCGGGGCTCGAATTCCTCCGCGAGGCGAGCGGGGTGTGCGACTACCCGGTGGCGAGCGTGTAGATGTCGGGTAGCGACGGCCAGCGTTCCGAGGCCCAGGTGGACCACGTGGCGTGCTCTGGTGGGGCTGGTGGGAGGTGGGTGCCTCGGAGTTCCTCGTCGTCTGGTGGTTCGAATTGGAGGCGCCATTGGGTGAGTTCTACGTCGCTCATGTGGAACGTCTCGTTCGGTGTGGTGGCGAAGCGGGTGGTGACTCGGCGGCGTTGTTCTTCGTGGTCGATCGGTAGGTAGACCACCTGGCTGTGGGCGCCGATGATGGTGGCGATCCAGCGGAGTGCCGAGCGTTCGTCCTTGCCCCAGAAGCCGAAGTCGAAGACGACGTCGGTGCCGAGTTCGGCCGCGCGCATCCCGAGTTGGATCAACTTCCCCTCGACGAGGTCGCGCTTGTCCGGTGGGTTCTTGTCGCCGAACAGTGCGATCTGCCATTCGTCCGGCGTCAGTCGCAGGGCGGGCGCGCTGAGCTCCAGCTCCTTCGCGCGAGTTGTCTTCCCGGCGCCGGGGAGGCCGACGATCAGGTAGATGGTCGCGGGTTCCAGAGGTGGAAGCATGCGACGAGGATGACGCACAACATCCACCTATTGCCAATAGTTAACAGAACCGGTAACTATTGACACATGGTGGACGATTCGGTTGATCGGTTCTTCGAGGTCCTCGCCGACCCCACGAGGCGGCAGGTGGTGCGGCTGTTGGGCGAGGGTCCGCAGCGGGCCGGTCGGCTGGCGCAGGCGACCGGGACGTCCTCGCCGGCGATGAGCAGGCACTTGCGGATTCTGCTGTCGGCGGGAGTCGTCACCGACGAGCGGCTCGCGGACGACGCCAGAGTGCGCGTGTTCCGCCTGCGCCCTGAGCCGGTGGTCGCAGTACAGGCCTGGCTCGATCAGGTGCAGGCGCACTGGCAGGAGCAGTTGGGGGCGTTCAAGAAGTACGTCGAGCAGACCGGGGAGACATCGTGACGAAGCAGTCCGCATCCGCCTCGGTCGAGGTCGGTGTCGATCCGCTGACCGCGTTCCGGGTCTTCACCGACGACATCGACCTGTGGTGGGTCCGCGGCCCGATCAACTTCTTCGACTCCGCCCGGGCGGTGGGCATGAAGATCGAACCAGGCGTGGGCGGCCGGATCTTGGAGGTCTACCAACCGGCGACCGAGACAACCACCGAAGACGTCCTCGTACTCGGCGAGATCACCGTCTGGGAGCCCGGCGAGCGATTCGCGTATCGCAGCGAAGTGGACGACACCGAGACCCGGATCGACTTCGAAGCGTTCAACGGCGGCACCAGAGTCACCGTCGAACAGACCTTGCGCCAAGGCGGCGAGAAGGCGTTCTACTTCTGGCCGAACGTCATCCACTGGTTCCCGTCCTGGATCGCCCGTCACGACTCCGCACCAGGTGAGCCGCGCGAGCTCGACCGGCTCGCCATCGCCTTGTACTACGAGGATCCCGCCGCGGCCGCGCGTTGGCTGCACACCGTCTTCGGACTGGACTCCTGGGACAAGATCCCCGCCGAAGGCGGGCACCCGGACTGGCTCGAACTCCACGTAGGCCGGCGAGCGATCCTGCTCTTCAAACTCGCAGAGCACCCTGTCAGCGAACGGCCGGTCGACCACGCGATCTGGGTGTACGTCGACGATCTCGACGCGCACTTCACCCGGAGTTCGGCGTACGGCGCGAAGATCGTCGCCGAGATCCACCAGCACGGGTACCGGCGCTACGAGGCGGAGGACCTCGAAGGACATCGGTGGACGTTCGCGCAGGCTCGGCCGACGATGAGTTGACCGGCGAAGTACATACTCGTCGTATGAGTGATCTGGAGAAGGATCCGGACGAGGTCGTCTGCCCGGCGGGTGTGGCCGAGGGGCCGGTGGAGGAGTTGCTGGAGGCTCGGCAGGTGGTGCTCGGGCGGACCACCAAGGTCCGCCGATTGCTGCCGAACAAGAACCGGCGGATGGTCGGCGCCTGGTGCTTCGTCGACCACTACGGCCCGGACGACCTGACCGGCCGGGTCGACTCGTACGACGTACCGGGTGATCGCGGGATGCTCGTGCCACCACACCCGCACACGAGTCTGCAGACCGTCAGCTGGTTGTTCGAGGGCGAGATCGAGCACCGCGACAGCGTCGGCTCGCACGCGATGGTCAGGCCGGGCGAACTCAACATCATGACCGCGGGCAACGGCATCGCGCACTCCGAGGTCTCCCTGCCCAGCGCGCCGCCGACGCTCCATGGCGCGCAGCTCTGGGTCGCGCTGCCCGATTCGGCGCGCACGACCGTTCCGCCCGCGTTCAACGCGTACGCCGATCTGCCGACCCTGGTACTCGACGGCGCCGAGGCGACCGTGATGCTCGGGACGGTTGGGGGAGTCACGTCGCCGGCACCGGCGTACACACCGCTCGTCGGCGCCGACCTCCACATCGAAGCGGGTCGCACCGTCTCGCTCCCGCTGACCGCGGCCTTCGAGTACGCCGTACTCGTGGTGGACGGGTCCCTGCGAGTCGGTGAGCTCTCACCAGGTTTCGGTGAGATGGCCTACCTCGGCAGCGGCCGCGAGTCGGTCGAGCTGACCGCTGCCCCGGACGGTGCCCGCTGCCTGTTGCTCGGCGGCGAACCGTTCGAAGAGGAACTGGTGATGTGGTGGAACTTCATCGGCCGCACGCACGAGGAGGTAGTTGCTGCGCGCAACGACTGGATGGCGGCGATCGATGCTGATGGCAACGACCACTTCCCGATGGTCTCCGGCTACGACGGTGCACCCCTGCCGGCGCCGGCACTTCCTGGTACACGGTTGAAGCCGCGTCCTCGGTCGCGCTGACAGCCTTGG
The DNA here is from genome assembly GCF_003261635.1 of Kribbella monticola. GTDB lineage: Bacteria > Actinomycetota > Actinomycetes > Propionibacteriales > Kribbellaceae > Kribbella > Kribbella monticola. The sequence continues at coordinate 89,408 of NZ_QFXK01000001.1, forward strand.
GGAAAACTCCGCTGCTATCGGGGTGATACGTGTTCGGTCTCGGCGTGTCTGTGGATAACATGGCTGGATCTTGATCATCGTCAATCTCCTTGTTTTCAAGGGGATTGACGATTCGGAAACTGTCGGCGGGGGCGTCTAGAGTTGGCTGCATGGAACTCCCGGAGCTGCGGCCGGCCTGCATGATGAGTGGCGAGGAATCGCTCGCCGCTCTCGATGCCCTGCATGCCCAGCTCGCGCTCCTGGAGACCTATCGGCTGGAGCTGCTGGTGCGACTGGACGACACCGGTCACGCCAAGGAGATCCACGCCCACGACACCGCCCGGCTGATCGCCAAACGCCACCGCCGCAACCTCGGCGCAGTACGCCGCGAACTGACCTTCGCCAAGGCCCTACCGAAGTACACGGCAGTCTCCGCCGCTCTACCCGACCCCCACGCCCCCCGCGGCAACGACCCACTGATCCAGTACGCCGAGGCCCCGGCGGCATCCGCCGCTCTACCCGACCCGCACGCGCCACGCGGCAACGACCCATTGATCCAGTACGCCGAGGCCCCGGCGGCATCCGCTGCATTGTCCGACCCCCAAGCACCGCTGGGCGAGGTCGAGGACGCCGAGGCCGCGGCGGCATCCGCCGCTCTGCCCGATCCGCACGCCCCACGCGGCAACGACCCATTGATCCGGTACGCCGAGGCCGCGGCGGCATCCGCTGCACTACCCGACCCCCACGCCCCACGCGGCAACGACCCATTGCTCCAGTACGCCGAGGCCCCAGCGGCGGAGGCGCCGGAATTGTTGCCGGTGTTGCTGCATCCGGCCCAGGCGCAGGCGATCGTCGCGGCTCTCGAGGCGGTGCCGTCGGCTGCGATGGTCCCCGTGGAGGAGCTGGTCGTCGCCGAGGAGCAGATGGTGGAGGCCGCGCGACACCTGGCGCCTTGGGAGCTGGCTCGGCTAGGTCAGCAGGTCCGCGAGGTACTGGACACGGATGGCCTCGAACCGGCCGAGGAAGCGGCGGCGCGGCGAGAGGCGTTCTGGCTGAAGAACGCAGACCAGGGTGTGAAGTTCGGCGGATACCTGTCCAACGAACGGGCCGCGTTACTGCGGACGCTGATCGAGCCCGGCACGCTGCCACGCAAGTCCTTGGACGGTGAGCCCGACCCGCGATCCCGGGAGAAGCGGCAGGCCGACCGATTCAGCGACGTCCTGCAGTCGGCTGCCTCGGCGGGCGAACTCCCCGGAAGCGGCGGCGTCAAACCCCACATCACCGTCACCATGGACCTCGCTGACCTGATCCAGTCCGGCAAGAACGCAACCGGAGACCTGCTGTTCGGCGATTCCCTCTCAGCAGGTGCCGTACGCCGATTGGCCTGCGACGCCGAGATCATCCCGATCGTGCTGGGTACGGAGTCCCAGCCGCTCGACGTCGGCCGGGCGAAACGACTGATCACCCCCGCCATGCGCAAGGCCCTGAACCTGCGCGACAAAGGCTGCGTGGTCTGCGGAGCGCCCCCGATCTACTGCGACGCCCACCACATCGTCTCGTGGCTGGACGGCGGCCCCACCTCGATCGACAACCTCGCCCTCTTCTGCCGAGCCCACCACACCGACGTAGACCACGGCCACTACACCGTCACCATCACCAACGGCACAGTTCACGTATCCCGCCCGACCTGGGCCGACCCACCCCCACCCCGCCATCCGGCCGGCCTCCACCATGGTCCGAACGTCTGGGACGACTCGGACGCAAAGCCCTGCCCTGACACAGAAGCAAAGACACCCGTGTCGAGCGAACGAGTTGATGCCACCGGCAAGCACCTTCGCCCGGTCCGCGCCTACCCACTCGTCAACGATCCACCACCCCTGATCGCACCCCCGGACTTCGCCCCCTGGGGCCCCGAAAACCTCAACACCGGATAGCACCACGAACCCCCACCGAACCAAACTCCTGGTCCCGGAGGGCTCCGAAGCCTGCAAACTTGGCCAGGTTTGGAGGGTTCCGGAGCCTGCAAACCTTGGCCAGGTTTTGCCCTGCGTCCAGGCCTCGGCCGTGTCCGAGCCGCGACGGTCTGCGGACTTCGCGTCGGGTGGGTGCTGCCTGCCGGTGTACAGATCTGGCGTCGGCGGGATGCTCTTATGGCGATGGCGATGGCGATGGCGATGGCGATGGCGATGGCGATGGCGATGGTGCGGGGACGGGCTGGTCGAGCCGCACCCGCACGGTACGAAGGGTGATTCCCGCTGCAGCCGCTTGAACCGTCGACCCGCAGCGGTGCTGGTCTGCGGTCTGCGGTGCTCGTCGGCTGGGTGCTGACTGGAGCGGTCTGCGGACTTCGTGTCGGCCTGGCGGTCTGTGGGTGCGGGGGCGGGGTCGTGGGTGGTGGCTTGGTGGTGGTTGCTGGTTTTGATGGTGGTTGCGGGGGTGGGTTCTGGGGTGGGGTTAGGGGGCCGCTGTTGGGGTGGGGTGTTGGGGGGTGGGTGGGATGGAGGGGGTTGTCGTGCGGCGGCGGTAGTAGGCGTAGGTGAGGATTAGGAGCGCTGGGCCCCAGAGGTTGAGTGGGGCGTAGCAGGTGATCATGAGGGCGGCGGCTGTGTCGGAGGAGAACGGGATGAAGTCGCCGGTGAAGCCGCTGCGGAAGGCGTACGACCAGAGGGCGATCAGGGCGAGGCTGCCGAGCGTCGCGGGGATGATGGCGGCGTACGGGGCGACGCGGCGGCCGCCTAGCCAGGGGATCCAGCGGGGGACCACCTCGCCCCAAGGGCGGACCATGCCGAAGGCGGTCAGGGCGACTGCTTCGGAGAAGAGGGTCAGGCAGACGACGTAGAGGTGTTCGCCGAAGCCGTGCAGGTGGGCGGGATGGCCGGCGTCGTCGAGCATGCCCATCGAGGAGCCGGCGACCAGGCCGAGTCGCCAAAGACCCGACGGGAGGACGAGGAACGGAATCACGTGCGCGAGGCGGTCGGCCCAGCGTGGTACCGGATGCTCAGTGCTAGTCACGTACCGAGCATCTCGATCTACCGAGCCCAGATCCTCACCCCACAGCGGGATCCGGCTCCCTCCCAAGGCTGATCATGCCGCGCACGCATGGAATCCACCCGCAGAAGGCATTGGACGCAGAAAGGCTCGGACGAAGAGCCTGAAAGGCATGCAACCCAGCTTCGGCATCCTTCACGACTTCCGTCAACCGCTGCCGCACCGAGAATCCATGACCCGGTACTACGCCGACTGCCTCGAAGAGGTAACGGTCGCCGAGGAAGTCGGCTTCGAGACCATCTGGATGCCGGAGCACCATCTCGCGGCAGACGGGATGTTGCCCTCCCCGCTGGTGATGGCGGCGGCGGTCGCCGCGCGGACGCAGCGGATCCGGATCGGGACCAGCATCCTCGTCCTCCCGCTGCACCACCCGCTCCGGATCGCGGAAGACGCCGCGGTGGTCGACCTGATCTCCGGCGGCCGATTGGTCCTCGGCATCGGCCAGGGTTACGCGGCGGAGGAGTTCGCCGCATTCGGGGTCGAGCGCCGGCACCGTGCCCACCTGCTCGAGGAAGGCATCGCAGTACTGCGTCAAGCCTGGTCAGAAGCGCCCGATGTCCAAGGCAATCAGGTGACTCCCAAGCCCGAGCGCCCGATCCCGCTGTTCATCGGCGGAGTCACCAAGGCCGGACTCGAACGCGCAGCCCGGCTCGGCGACGGCGTGATCGTGTACTGCGCGACGCCGGCCGACCTGCTCGCGCGGCGCCGCTTGCTCGACGAGCTGAAGATCGACCTCCCACTGGTCTGCACGAGCATCCTGCACGTCGCGCCGGACGCAGACCAGGCGTGGGCCGAAGCCGAGCCCGGAATCGCTTACCTGGAAGGACAACTCGCGCAGTACGCCGGCCAGGAGAAGCAGCCGAAACTGAACCGCGACGACTATCTCGTCGGTACTCCGGCCGAGGTCGCCGGCCGATTGATCGCGCTTGCCCGTGAGTTGCGGTTCAGCCAGTTCGCGCACTGGGCCAGGTTGCCCGGGCTCGCCCATACCCGCGCCTCAGAGACCCTCCGACTGATCGCAGCCGAGGTGATCCCGCCCGTCCTCAGTGCGCTGCGGTAGCGGGAGTCTCGTCGTGCACGTCGGCGTGGCGGCGGATCCACGGCGCCAGGAAGTAGAGGACCAACGCGAAGGCGATGGTCACGGCGGCGAGCCAGCCGAAGTACGCCGTGTCCGAGATGCCCGCGGTCGCCTGGACCACCTGGGCGGTGATCGCCTGGCCGGCTGACGGGGCGAGGAACCACAGCGCCATCATCTGGCTGGTGAACGCCTTCGGCGCGAGCATCGTGGTCGCTGCGAGGCCGACCGGGGAGAGGAACAACTCGCCGAGGGTCTGGATCACGTAGACCAGCACCAGCCACAGCGGCGAGGCCAGGTCCTTCCCCGAGATCGACGACGCCAGCGACATCACCGCGAACGAGATGCCGGCCAGCAGCAGCCCGGTGGCGAACTTCTGGCCGATACTCGGTCCGCGATCGCCGAGCTTGATCCAGATCACGGCGAAGATCGGCGCCAGCACGATGATGCTGAACGGGTTGACCGACTGGAAGAACTCCGGCGAGATCGAGATGCCGAACAGGTTCAGGTCGGTCCGGTCCGCGGCGAACGTGGTCAGCGTCGTCGCGGCCTGTTCGAACAGCATGAAGAACAGCATCGCGGCGATGAAGAGCGGGATGTACGCCCGGACGCGGCGGCGTTCGGTCGGCGTGACCAACGGGCTGCGGAGCAGCATGGTGAAGTACGCGATCGGCGCCAGGAAGCACAGGTAGGAGATCGCGTCCACCACCGGCTTCGGGCCGACGCCGCCGGAACGCCAGGCGGACAAGGCGAACACGACGATCAGCAGCGCGGCGACCGCGGCGGAGATCTTCAGCATCGTCGGCCGGTCGTCGGCGGTGAGCGGGTTCGGCGGGGTGTCGCCGCGGCCGTGCAGAGTCCGCCGCCCGAGCACATAAGCGACCAGCGCCAGCGTCATCCCGACCGCGGCGGCCGCGAACGCGACGTGGAACCCGAACTCGCGGCGCAGGAACCCGACCACGAACGGCGCCGAGAACGAGCCGATGTTGATGCCCATGTAGAAGATCGAGAACGCCGAGTCGCGCCGGGTGTCGTCCTTGGCGTAAAGGGTCCCGACCATCGTGGACACGTTCGGCTTGAGCAATCCGGTGCCGAGGGCAACCAAAGCGATCCCGGCGTACGCCATGCCCTCGACCGGCAGCGCCAGACAGATGTGGCCGGTGACGATCACGCCACCGCCGTACAGGACGGTACGGCGGGCGCCGATCACCCGGTCGGCCAGCCAGCCGCCGAGGACGGAGAGCAGGTAGACCGAGGCGCCGTAGATCGAGACCACGGCCTGGCCGAGCGACTCGCCGAGGCCGAGGCCGTGCGCCTTGTCGGTCAGGTACAGCAGCAGGATCGCGCGCATCCCGTAGTAGCTGAAGCGCTCCCACAGTTCGGTGGTGAACAGCGTCATCAACCCGCGCGGATGCCCGAAGAAGGTCTTCTCCCCGGCCGTTGCCTGTTGCGTTCCGGACACGCTCGACTACTCCCTGTCCATCGAAAACCGATCCTGCCGACCGTAGTTGGTTGGAAACCCCAACCACCAATCGGGGGTGTCGAAAGTCAGCAGGGCTCGCCAGGTAGACCAATGGCGACAGCGTGGTGGGCGGGGCCGACGTGGTCCACCCCGGTCCGTTCCGGCCGTTACGCCGGCCGGTGTCCGGCGCGTATCTTCGCGGCGATCGCACGTCGCTACGGGCAGTGGAGGCATCGTCATGGCCGAGTACCTCAAGACCGGATGGCCGCAGCGGGTCGAGCGGCAGCAGGAGGTGATCGACACGGTCAGCCGGATCCTGTCCGAGGTGGAGCGCGAAGGGCTGCCGGCCATCCGGCGCTGGTCGGTGCAACTCGACGGCTGGGATCCGCAGTCGTTCGTCGTACCGGCCGACGAGATCAAGGCTGCTGTCGTCGATGAGGAGCTCGCTGAGCAGCTGGAGTTCGCTCGCAGTCAGGTCGAGGGGTTCGCCCGGGCCCAGCGCGCGACGATGACCGACCTCGAAATCGAGACTATGCCGGGGGTCGTACTGGGCCATCGGCACGTGCCGATCGCGAAGGTGGGCTCGTATTCGCCCGGCGGCCGGTATCCGTTGATCGCGTCCTCGATCATGACCGTCACCGTGCCGAAGGTGGCCGGGGTGGACACGGTCGTCGCGGTCGCGCCGCCCCGGGACGGCCGCGGCATCTACGGTCCCCAGCTCTTCACGATGAACCTGGCCGGCGCCGACGTCATCGTGTGCCTGGGCGGCGTACAGGCCTTTGCTGCGTTGGCCTTCGGCGTCGAGGAGGTCGAACCGGTCGACCTGGTGGTCGGTGCCGGGAACGCGTACGTCGCGGAGGCGAAGCGGCAACTGTTCGGCAGGGTCGGCATCGACTTGCTGGCCGGGCCGACCGAGGTCGCGGTGATCGCGGACGAGTCGGCCGATCCTCGCCTGGTGGCAGCCGATCTGCTCGGGCAGGCCGAACACGGCTTCAACAGCCCGGCCCTGTTGATCACGACGTCGCAGGACTTCGGTACGGCGGTGATCGCCGAGGTCGAGCGCTGGCTGGCAGGGGACTGGCCGACCGTCGAGGTCGCCGGCGGGGCCTGGCGCGAACACGGCACGGTCGTGGTGTGCTCGTCGCGCGAGGAGGTCGTCGAGATCTCGGATTCGTACGCTCCGGAGCATCTGGAGATCCAGACCAGCCAGGACGACTGGTACGCCGAGCACCTCCGCAACTACGGCTCCCTCTTCATCGGCCCGGAGGCAACCGTCGCCTTCTCCGACAAATCGATCGGCACCAACCATGTCCTTCCGACCGGCCGGGCCGGCCGCTACACCGGCGGTTTGTGGGTCGGCAAGTTCCTGAAAACGGTCACCTACCAGCGACTCACGACCGACGGTGCCCGCACGATCGCCCCGTCAACCGCGGCGATCGCCGACGCCGAGCTGATGTTCGGCCACGCCCTCACCGCCCGCCTGCGGATGGAGTGAACCCGCCGCGCCATGTGGTCCACTCCTCGTCGTGGGGTTACCACACTGCTGGAACAATGGGGTAACCCCACAAGGGAGAGTGAAGCCCGCTTACCGTCGGATCAGAGGTCGATCCAGTAGCGGCGGGTCAGGCCGAGCCAGGTGTCGCGGACGTCCTCCAGTACGCCGCCGTTGCGCTCGATCGTGCGGGCCGAGGCGAGGTTGTCGTCGTCGCAGGTGACCAGCACGCGGTCCAGACCGCTCGCCCGAGCCCGGTCGAGCACCTGGCCGAGCGCCCACGTCGCCAGACCGCGACCTCTGGCCGACGGACGTACGCCGTACCCGATGTGCCCGCCGCCGTCGAGCAGGCGCTCGTTCAGCTCGTACCGCAGCGTGATCGCACCGGCGTACTCACCGTCGTCGACGATCCACCAGTACGACGCGGGCACCCGGCCCGGCTCGACCACCGCGTCACGTTGCCGCCGCAGCCGCTCGATCCAGCGGACGAATCCCTCGACGGTGCCGACCTGGTCGTCCTCCTGCAGACCGGACCCGTGCTGGGTCTCCGATCCCCACTCGGCCGCCGACTTCAACCAGGAGTCCCGCAGCGAAAGGGTCGGCTCGATCAATTCAGGCATGGGTTCAGGCTAGGTCTGTCCGCGCTCCGGTCTCACCTTGTTTTTCACTGCTGGGCACTAGAGGAGATCGTGTTCGCGGGCGTACGCGACCGCCGCCGTACGGGACGGCACGTCGAGTTTGGCGAAGATGTTGGACATGTGTCGCGCCACGGTCTTGTCGCTGAGCACGAGCTGCTGGGCGGTCGCGGTATTGCTGTTGCCAGCGGCAACCAGTCGCAGAACTTCGAGTTCGCGCTGGGTCAGGCCACCGAGCGCGTTCCGGCCGAGCAGCTTCTCGACCTCTTGGCGGCTCGCCGCGGCACCCAGCTCGTCGAAGCTCCGGAGCGCGGCACCCAGCTCGCGGGTCGCGGAGTCGTCGTCACCCAGTTCCCGGAACGCCTTGCCGACCAGCACTCTGCTCCGAGCCACCTCGTACGGCGCTTGCAAGGTGCCCCATAACTGCATCGCCTGCCTGGCCTGCGGGAGTGCGCGATCGGGGTCACCGGCGGCGACGGCGACCAGCGCGGCGCAGTACGCGGCCATCGCGCGCAGGCCGCTGCAGCCGAAGCTCTCCGAAATCTTTGCCAGCTCGGCCGCCGCCGCTTCGGCCTCGTCGCCGCTGCCGGTGGCGACGAGGATCTCGACCGCCGCGGGGAGGAGCCGGGATCGTTGCACCAGGCCCGCATTCTCGGCCAGCAGCCGCCGTACTGCCGCAGACGCCGCAGGTAGCCGGCCGCGAGCGAGCCAGAGCAGCGCGAGTCCGGGCTGGGGTTCGTAGCCGAACCCCGAGGCCTGCTCGTAGCACTTCTCGGCCTGGGCATAGGCGCCGCGGATCCGCAGTACGTCGCCTGCCTCACTCATCGCCAACCCGGCAGCGCCCTGGATCCCCGAGGCCGCATAGCGGCGGCAGGCCGCTTCGAACTCCTCCAGCGCCTCCTCGAATGCTCCGCGCAGGCGCAAGATCTGGCCGCGGTGCACCGCGCACTGCCCGGTGAAGGGGACCAGCCCGTGCTGGCTGTCGCACCAGCGGGTCAGGCCAGTCGTCCAGGCGGAGGCGCGGCCGAAATCGAGCACCTCCTGGCAGGCCTCGATCATCGCGCAGTAGACGTTGCCCGCGAAGATCGGCGACAGTTCACCGGCGGCGACCGCGACCATCGCCTCGTCCAGCAGCGCGAGTCCTTCTGGCACCTGGCCGGCGTACATCATGGTCCGGCCCTGGCAGACCAGGCCCTCGGCCAGCAGATCTGGTTCAGCGTGCCGGCGGCCGAGTTCGGTGATCTCGGCCGCGACCCGCACCGCGCCCGGGAAGTTCTGCTGGTCGAGGTGCCGGAAGAAGTCGTGGATCAGCAGGTAGCCGCGTTCGACCACGTCGGCGGGCTGGTCCGCGAGCAGCCGCTGGGCCCGGGCCGACCAGCCGCCGGCCACCGCCACCTCGCCGCGAACGCTGAGGACCAGCCCGAGCCAGAAAGCGAAGCGGACGGCGCGCAGGGTGTCGCCACCGTCGACAGCGACCTGATAACCACGCTGCAGCGCCCTGACGCACGCGTCGTCGTCGCCGGCCAGGTACGCCGCCGTGCCCAGCTTCAGCAGGTCGTCGGGGCCGAGGTCGGCCACCACTGCCAGCTGGTCGTAGGCAGTGGCCCAGTCCCGCTGTTCGAACGCCCTGCGTGCCTGCTCGAGGTCGTCGACGATGCCCATCGCGTAGCCCCCTTCCCGCCGAGGATACGCGCGGACGAGCGTCACGCGGCAGCGGCAGAACGGATCGCTCCCGAGCGGGCCACGATGCGCTCGGCAACGTATTTCGCGTCCCGGCCCACGCCCGGCAGGGTCATCGAGGCGAAGGCGAACTGGAAGCACAGGCCGCAGAAGAACAGGCCAGGTGCGCCGGCGGCGACCCCGCGCATTTCCTCCGGCCACCCGTCCGGACCGAACACCGGCAGGTCGATCCAGTCGAACACCTGCCGGAATCCGGTGCTCCAGACGACGTTGGCGACGTCCAGCACCCGTCCGTCGTCCAGCATCGGCCGCCCGTTGCTGACCCCGGTGACCCGGTGGTGGACCCGCTCGACCCCGCGCGCGAGCAGGTCCTCCCGCTTCACCCTGAGCATCGGGCCGCCGTGGTAGCGCAGTTCCCGCATCTCCTTGCGGCCCATCGGTGTACGCCGGGTCAGCAGGTGCCTGCCGACGAAGAGGAAGACCGGGAAGAAGAGCCGGGCCCCCTTCTTCTCCAGCCGCACCGGGATCTGGCCGGGGTCGCGGCCGCAGAGCACGGTCGGGTGGGTCATGGCGGTCTCGTAGGCGATGTCGGTGCCGGAGTGTGATCCGCCGACCACGAGAACGGGTCCATCCTTCAACTGCCCGGGACGCCGGTACTCGCTGGAGTGGAGTTGGCGGATCGCGGGATCGAGATCCACGGCGTACTCCGGTACGTACGGCGTACGGCCGAAGGTTCCGGTGGCAACGACGACGTTCCTGGCGAGGATCTGGTCGTCGCCGATGGTGACGACGTACCCGTCCTCGGCCGCTTCGACCCGGTCCACCCGGGTGCTGGTCCGCACCGGCAGGTCGAAGCGGGCGGCGTAGGACTCCAGGTAGTCGGCGACCTCGTCCTTACCGGGGTACGACCAGCGGTCGCCGGGGAAGGGCAGACCCGGCAGGCCGTCGTACTTCCTCGGCGTGTACAGCCGAAGGGTGTCCCACTGCGCCCGCCAGTTGTCCCCCAGCCGGGCGTTCCCGTCCAGGATGACGAACTCCCGGTCCAGCTTCCGCAGGTGATAGCCGGTCGACAGGCCGGCTTGGCCAGCTCCGATGATGACAGTCTCAATGCTCTCGGTATTCATGCGATTGACGGTAGGAGCCGCACATCCCCGTCCGCGTCGACTGAATTACCCATCCTGCTACTCATCGTCTGCGTCATTTGTCGCAAACGACGAAGGGCCGTCCACCGAATCGATGGACGGCCCTTCGCGGCACTACGTCAGGCTCCGGCGCCCTCTTGCTTGACGCCGGCGACCGCGGTCGGGTCGTCGATGCGGTACTTGCGGGCGGCCTCGGCGGCTACCTCGCGCTTGACGTCACCGCGCTTGGCCAGGATCTCCAGCGTGGCGACGACGATCGACTCGGCGTCCACGTGGAAGTGGCGGCGGGCAGCGGCCCGGGTGTCGGCCAGACCCCAGCCGTCGGTCCCGAGCGAGGTGTAGTCGTTCGGCACCCAGCGGGAGATCTGGTCCTGCACCGCGCGCATGAAGTCGCTGACCGCGACGACCGGGCCCTTGGTGTCCTTCAACTGCTGGGTGATGAACGGCACCCGCTCGTCCTCGTCGGGGTGGAGCAGGTTGTGCTCCTCCGCGGCGATCGCGTCGCGACGCAGCTCGTTCCACGAGGTGACCGACCAGATGTCGGCGGCCACGGAGTACTCCTCGGCGAGGATCTGCTGGGCCTTGCGGACCCACGGCAGCGCCACGCCGGACGCGAGCAACTGCACCCGCGGTACGTCGTCGCCCTCGGCCGTCTCGTATTCGTTGAAGCGGTACATGCCCTTGAGCAGGGCCGCGACGTCGAGGTTCTCCGGCTCGGCCGGCTGCGGAACCGGCTCGTTGTAGACGGTCAGGTAGTAGAAGACGTCCTCACCGAAGGGCTTCTTCTCGTCCAGCCCGTAGCCGTACATCCGGCGCAGGCCGTCCTTGACGATGTGCGCGACCTCGTAGGCGAACCCAGGGTCGTAGTGCACCGCGGCCGGGTTCGACGAGGCGAGCAGCGGCGAGTGCCCGTCGGCGTGCTGGAGACCCTCACCGGTCAGCGTCGTACGGCCCGCGGTGGCGCCGATCAGAAAGCCGCGGCCGAGCTGGTCGCCGAGCGCCCAGAGCTGGTCGCCGGTGCGCTGGAACCCGAACATCGAGTAGAAGATGTAGAACGGGATCATCGGCTCGCCGTGCGTCGCGTACGCCGTACCGGCAGCGATCATCGAGCCCATCGCGCCGGCCTCGCTGATGCCCTCGTGCAGCAGCTGGCCCTTCTCGGACTCCTTGTACGACAGCAGCAGGTTGCGGTCGACCGCCTCGTAGGTCTGCCCGTGCGGCGAGTAGATCTTCGCCGTCGGGAACATCGAGTCCATCCCGAAGGTCCGGTACTCGTCCGGGGCGATCGGGACGATCCGGTGCCCGATCTCCGGGTCCTTCATCAGGTCGCGGAAGAGCCGGACGAGCGCCATCGTGGTCGCCACCGGGGTCTTGTCGCTGCCCTTGCTGAGCGGCTTGTAGACGGCGTCGCCAGGAAGCTTCAGCGTCTTCGGCCGGACCCGGCGCTCGGGCAGGAAGCCGCCGAGCTGCTTGCGCCGCTCCATCATGTACTGGTGCTCCGGCGAGTCCGTGCCGGGGTGGAAGTACGGCGGGTTGTAGGCGTCCTCGAGGTCCTTGTCGTCGATCGGCAGGTAGAGCCGGTCGCGGAAGGCCTTCAGGTCGTCCGAGGTCAGCTTCTTCATCTGGTGGGTCGCGTTGCGGCCCTCCAGCGCCTCGATCGTCCAGCCCTTGATCGTCTGGGCCAGGATCACGGTCGGCTGGCCGACGTGCTCGGTGGCGTTCTTGAACGCGGCGTACACCTTGCGGTAGTCGTGACCGCCGCGGGGCAGCTTGCGCAGGTCCTCGTCGGACAGGTTGCGGACCATTGCCTGCAGCCGCTGGTCGCCGCCGAAGAAGTTGTTCCGGATGTAGTCGCCGGACTCCACCGAGTAGGTCTGGAACTGGCCGTCGGGGGTGGTGTTCATCTTGTTCACCAGGACGCCGTCGTGGTCCTGCGCCAGCAGCGCGTCCCACTCGCGGCCCCAGATCACCTTGATGACGTTCCAGCCCGCACCGCGGAAGAACGCCTCCAGCTCCTGGATCACCTTGCCGTTGCCGCGGACCGGGCCGTCCAGCTGCTGCAGGTTGCAGTTGATCACGAAGGTGAGGTTGTCCAGCTCCTCGCGGGCGGCCAGGCCGATCGCGCCGAGCGACTCCGGCTCGCCCATCTCGCCGTCACCGAGGAACGCCCAGACGTGCTGCTGGCTGGTGTCCTTGATGCCGCGGTGGTGCAGGTACCGGTTGAAGCGGGCCTGGTAGATCGAGTCCAGCGCCGCGAGCCCCATCGAGACCGTCGGGTACTCCCAGAAGTCCGGCATCAGCCGCGGATGCGGGTACGACGACAGGCCCTTGTGCGCGCCCCGGGAGACCTCCTGGCGGAAGCCGTCGAGCTGGTCGGCGCTGAGCCGGCCCTCGAGGAAGGCGCGCGCGTACATCCCGGGGGAGGCGTGACCCTGGATGAAGATCTGGTCACCGCCACCGGGGTGATCCTTGCCGCGGAAGAAGTGGTTGAAACCGACCTCGTACAGGCTGGCCGCGGACTGGTAGGTGGCGATGTGACCGCCGACCTCGAGGCCCTTGCGGTTGGCCTTGCTGACCATCACCGCGGCGTTCCACCGGATGAAGGCCCGGATCCGCCGCTCGATGTGCTCGTCACCGGGGAACCACGGCTCCCGCTCGGGCGGGATCGAGTTGATGTAGTCGGTACTGCGCAGCGCGGGCACCCCGACCTGTCGCTCCCGGGCCCGCTCGATCAGCTTGAGCATCAGGTAGCGCGCCCGGCCCTTGCCGCGTTCGTCCAGCACGGCGTCGAGCGATTCGACCCATTCACGAGTTTCGTCGGGGTCGATGTCGGGGAGCTGGGTCGGCATCCCCTCGGTGATGATGGCTGGTGGTTCGTGTCCGGAAGCCACGGTGTCCTGCCGTTCTCTCTAGGTCGGTCCTCCCGGCAATCCTGTCACCTGTTCGGAATGCGTTCTACTTTGCATCCACAACGATGCACTTTCCGGCCGCCGGGGCCGGGTCGCAGCGGACACGGAACGTCCACGGCACGCGCATACCGGACACGTCACGGAACCCTCGTGCATACTTGCGCGACGCGGTAGGCCACGATGGACTACTGCTACTGACGCCTACCCCCGCGAAGGTGGGGACGACGGAGGAGGACACGTGAGCGCGACCGCGGACCACGCGGACGGCAAGAGCGGCGAGCCCAACATCGCTGCCCGGCTCGGTTTGGAGACCGGCTGGGTCGTGCAGGAGCTCGGCTACGACGACGACTGCGACGAGGACTTCCGCGACGCCATCCAGGAACTGACCGGTGAGCAGTTCGCCGGCGAAGACACCGACGAGGTGGTCGACGCCGTCCTGCTGTGGTTCCGGGAGGACGACGGTGACCTGGTGGATGCCCTCTTCGACGTGCTGACCGATCTGAAGGCCGGCGGCGTGGTCTGGCTGATGACCCCGAAGGTCGGCCGCGAGGGCTACGTCGACGCCAGCGAGATCGCCGAAGCCGCACCGACCGCCGGACTGTCCACGACCAGCAGCCTGAGCCCGACCGAGGACTGGTCGGCCACCAAGCTGATGATGCCGAAGTCGCCCCGGGTCAAGAAGTGATCCGCCGGTGACCGCTGCCGTCCCCGCGGTCGGCAGCCAGGCACCGGACTTCGTCGCCCGCAACCAGCACGGCGAATCCCTCCGGCTCTCGGATTTCCGGGACCGGCGGGACGTCGTGCTGGTGTTCTACCCGTATGCCTTCAGCGGGGTGTGCACGAGCGAGTTGACCGCGCTGCGCGACCGGCCGGACCTCGCCGCCGCCGCGGAGATCCTGGCGGTCTCCTGCGACCCGATGTACACACTGCGGGCGTACGCCGACGCCTCCGGGCTCGAATTCGGTCTGCTGACCGATTTCTGGCCGCACGGGGCCATCGCCTCGCAGTACGGGGTCTTCGACGCCGACCGGGGTTGTGCGGCGCGCGGGACGTTCGTGATCGACCAGGCAGGTGTGATTCGGTGGTCGATCGTCAAAGGCATCGCCGAGGCCCGCGACCCGAACGACTACGCCAGGGCCTTGGCGGAACTTCGCCCCGGTCTCGGATAGACTCCTCGCTCGGTTCGGCAAGCAGTAGTTCCAGGGCGCTTAGCTCAGCGGTAGAGCGCTTCCCTTACAAGGAAGATGTCGGGGGTTCGATCCCCTCAGCGCCCACTCCCAACTCCCTTTGCGGGCCCTCTGGAGGGCCTCCACGGTGCGATCTGACCGCACTGCGGACGTTCCCTTCGATCACGTATCGCAAGCCTTCGACGCTCGTTGACACCGTTAGTAGCCGACGGGTTGATTCTTAACCTTCGGCTGCCGGAACTGACTCTGCCAGGCCCGTTGTCGGCTGGTAGGGTTCACGGCTGTCGGTCGGACGATGACGCACCGGGTGTGCCCGGTGACGGACTCGCTTCGGCCGGCGGTTTTACGGGGCCTGTTCTGTCGGTGAGAGCTAGCGAGACGGGTATGCCCTGAGCCCGGCTCCGTCCAGTTGGGGAGGCGCGTGTCCGTGGGTCGCCGACTGGCTGGCGCCTCCGCTGAACCTGCGGAGCCCGCCGCACTCCCGCGGCCTGCCCTCGCACCAGCTCCGCCGCTCGCTGCGGTCCCCGGGCCCACCCCGACCCCCGCCGCGGTGCTCGCCCCGACCCGCGCGGCGGTGGTCGCCTCGTCCCGTGCGGCGGTGGTCGTGTGGTGAGGAACGGGGCGGATCGGCCGGCGATCAGTACCGGGCCGGCGTTGATGATCCCCGCCGGGTACCCGCGCGACCTGCCCAGCGCGCTGCTGCGGGCCGCCCGCGACTTCGGTACGTCGGGCGTCGTCGAGATCGGCCCGGACGGCCGCGAGACCCGGCTCGACTTCCCGACGCTCCTCGAGCTCGCGGCCCGGATCCTGGCCGGCCTGCGCGCGAACGGCGTACGGGCTGGTGATCCGGCCGTCGTGCACTGCACCGAGCCGGTGGGGTTCTTCGCCGCGTTCTGGGCCTGCACGCTCGGCGGCATCAGGCCGCTGCTGATGGCCCCGGCCGCCGAGGGCGAC
The DNA here is from genome assembly GCF_003261635.1 of Kribbella monticola. Lineage (GTDB taxonomy): Bacteria > Actinomycetota > Actinomycetes > Propionibacteriales > Kribbellaceae > Kribbella > Kribbella monticola. The sequence goes on from NZ_QFXK01000001.1 coordinate 104,971, forward strand.
CGGACCGAGGAGGGTCGCGAGCGGCTCCGCAAGGTCACCGATCTGCTCGGCTGGACCGTGCTCATCGGCCGTCCGTCGGACCTGCCGGACGACCTCGGGCTTCCGGTCCTCGATCCGGACGCGCTGGCCGGACACGAGCCGACCTCGGAGTTCCACCGGCCGGCCGCCGACGACGTCGCAGTACTGATGATGTCCTCCGGCAGCAGCACCGGTACGCCGAAGATCATCCAGCTCACGCATCGCGGCCTCGTCGAGTTCGCCGCCGGTACGCCGGCGATGCTGCCGGTCCGGCCCGGGCAGACCACGCTGAACTGGCTGCCGCTCGACCACAGCGGCGCGTTCCTGCTGTACCACCTGCTGCCGGTGTTCGCGGGCTGCACCAACATCCACGTCGCGACCGACTGGGTGCTGTCGAACCCGCTCCGCTGGCTCGACCTGATGGACGCTCACCGGGTCAACCACTCCTGGGCGCCCAACTTCGGCTACCGCCTCGTCACCGCCGCGATCGCCGGCGAGCCCGATCGCCATTGGGATCTGTCCGCGCTGCGCAGCCTGGTCAGCGGCGGCGAGCAGATCACGGTCCCGGTGATGAGCGAGTTCCTGAGGCTGACGAACCGCTTCGGCGTCGTACCGGAGACCTTCGTCGCGGCCTGGGGGATGACCGAGACGGTCACCGGGATCACGTTCGCCCGGCCCGGCCTGACGCCGAACGTCCACCGCGTCCGGATCCCACCGACCGGCGTCGTCGAATGGGTCGACCAGCGGGCCACGGCCGGCAAGGTCGCCGTCGCGCGGCCCGGCAAGACGCGGGCGGAAGCTCCCGGTGTACTCTCGCTGGTTTCCGTCGGTACGCCGGCGCCCGGCGCGACCGTGCGCATCGTCGGCCCCAACGGCGCCGTACTGCCCGAAGGCCGGATCGGCCAGCTCCAGATCGCCTCGGCCCGGGTCACGCCTGGGTACCTCGGCAACCCCGACGCCGACCGGGCCGCCTTCCCCGCCGGGAACTGGCCGGCCCGCAAGTGGCTGGCGACCGGCGACCAGGCGTTCATCACCGGCGGCCAGGTCGTCATCACCGGCCGCGACTCCGAACGCATCATCCTGAACGGCCAGAACTACTACGCCCACGACATCGAGACCGTCGCCGCCTCCGTGCCCGGCGCCGAACTCGGCCTGGTCGCCGCCTGCGGCATCGCCGACGCCTCGTCCGGCACCGAACGACTCGTCGTCTTCTTCGCCACCACCGAACCCTTTGAGGAGGGCTCACCTGACGCTGTAGCCGAGGCGATCCGGGGGATCCTGCACGACCGCCTCAAACTCACGGCTCAGGTCGTCGGCGTACCGCGCCGCCACTTCCCGACCACCCCCGGCGGCAAGATCCTCCGCCCGCTGCTCAAGCAACGCTTCATCGACGGCAGCCTCAACGCCCCCAACTCCCCGTACGGCGAACCGCTCCGCGCGAACACCCCGTACGACGCGCCCGCCGCCGCCGAGGACGACTCCGAGCAGACAACCGAACTCCCGGTCGTCCGCCTCGCCTGGCGCCGTACCCTCGCCGACTCCATCCCCACCCCACCCCAACGCCCCACCCTCGGCGCCAACCGCCACACCACCACCCCACCCCCAAACCCCACCGAGCCGCCTGCAGACGCCTGGCGCCCCGAGCCAATCACCCCGGAAACCCCAGAAGCCGGCCACCCATCGACCGACCCCGAACCGACCGACCCGCCCCAACTCGCCGACGCCAAGGCGCCCGAAGCTGACCCCCAGCAACCAACCGAGTCCCCCAACCCCGACCCGCTCACCGCGCCGAACGAGGTCGAGACAGCCGCTGCCGACGCTGCGCCCGAGAACCTAACCGAGTTCGTCGAGCCCGACCCGCTCACCGCGTCGGACGGGCCGGAAGCGCCTGCTCCCGCCGCTGACCCCACGGAAGCGGCCGAGGCCGCCGAGCCCCACCCGTTCACCGCGTCGAACAAGGTGGAGGCATCTGCCGCCGACGCTGAGCCCGCGGAAGCTGCCGGGGCTGAGCCCACGCAACCAACCGAGGCCCCCGACCCCGAGCCCCTCACCGCGCCGAACGAGGTGGAGGCCCCTGCTGCGGACGCGGAGCCCGAGAAGCCAACCGCCGCAGCCGAGCCCGACCCGCTCACTGCGCCGAACGAGCCCGAGGCGCCTGCTCCCGCCGCTGAGCCCGCGGAAGCGGCCGCGGCCCCCGAGTCCGAGCTTCTCACCGCGTCAAACGAGGTGGAGGCACCTGCCGCCGACGCTGAGCTCACGGAAGCGGCTGAGCCTGCCGAGGCCGCCGCCTCTGCGAAGGTCGAGCCCTCCGAGATCGCCGGACCGTCAGAGACCGCCGAGTCGACAGGCCCCGAGCCGACCGACATCGCAGGTGAGGCTGATGCGTCGATTGCCGATGGTTGGCCGGCGGAGGCCGCCGACGCTGAGCCCGCGGAAACCGCCGAGGCAGAGCCGACGGAAGCGACGGAGATTGCTGAGCCGACCGAGGTCGCCGCTGCGGATGCCGAGCGTGGCGAGTCGAGCGTTGCCGTCGCGTCTGAAGATGACGAGCCGGCCGAGATTGCCGAGTCGGGGGAATCTGAGCCGGCTGCCGTGACGAGCGGGGCGAATGCGCCGGTTGTCGACGGTGAGCCCACGGAACCGGCTGTCGATGCGGACTCCACGGATCCGGTTGTTGACGCTGGGCCCACCGAACCGGCTGTCGATGCGGAGCCCACGGAACGGGTTGTTGACGCGGGAACCACCGAACCGGTTGTTGCCGCGGGGCCCACGGAACCGGTTGTCGATGCGGAGTCCACCGAACCGGTTGTTGACGCTGGGTCGAGGCAAGCGGCTGCCGAGGGTGAGCTGACGGAAGCGACCGAGTCTGCTGCGCTGGTCGAGGTTGTCGCCTCTGCGGATGTCGAGCCGTCGGAGATCGCCGGAACCGCTGAGTCGACCGGGCCGGAGCCTGCCGTCGAGGCAAACGCGCCGGTCGGCGATGAGGCGGCGGAGTCTGCTCCTGCTGCCGTGGCGAGCGAGGCCGATGGAGGCGCGCCCGAGGGCGAAGCCGGTGAGCCGCCGGCCGACGCCGAACCGTCGGAAGCAAGCGACTCTCCTGCCGTGGCGGCCGAAGCCGATGTGCCGACTCCCAGAGGCGAACCTACTAAGCGGTCCGCCGACGCTGAGCCCACGGAAGCGACCGAGGGTGTTGAGTCGGCTGTTGCCGTCGTGTCTGCAGTTGCTGCGCGCACGGAAGCGGCCGAGGCTGTCGAGTCGGCTGTTGCCGTCGTGTCTGCGGATGCTGCGCGCACGGTAGCGACCGAGGGTGTGGAGTCGGCTGTTGCCGCGGCGTCTGCAGATGCTGAGCCCACCGAGATTGCCGAGTCGGTGGAGGCCGCGCCGGCTGCCGTGACGAGAGCGGCCGATGTACCGACCCTCGATGGTGAGCCTGCGGAACAAGTCGCCGACGCTGAGCCCACTGAACGGGCTGCGGATGCTGAGCGTACCGAACCGGGTGTCGAGGCTGACGCGGAAGAAGTCGGCGCATCGATGAAGGTCGAGTCTTCGGCTGCGTCAGGTGCCGAGGAGATCGCCGAGGCGATTGACGCTGCCGTCGAATCGGACGAGGTCTCCGCTAAGGCCGATGAGCCATCGACCGAGTCCAACGAGTCATCGGCCGAGTCCGACGAGGCCTCGGCTGACTCCGAGGAGCGGCCCGCCGCATCCGACGAGCCGGCCGCCGCATCCGACGAACCGTCGACCGAGTCCGACGAGGTCTCGGCCAAAGCCGATGAGCCCCCGACTGAGTCCGACGAGTCGCCGGCTGCGTCCGACGAGCCCTCAGCTGACTCCGAGCAGCCGCCCGCCGCATCCGACGAGCCGCCCGCGGAGTCGGACGAGCCGTCGACCGAGTCCGGCGAGCTGTCAGCCGACTCCGACCAGCTCTCGGCCGAGTCCGGCGAGCTGGTCGCCGACTCCGACGAGGTGTCGACCGCAGCTGAGCAGGTGGTGGGCGAAGCTGGTGAGGCTGGGGGCGGAGCTGCTGAAGCTGAGGTTGGAACCGATGAAGGCTTGGTTGGGACCGGTGACGGTGAAGGGGAGTCTGGGGTCGCGGCAAAGGTTGCGGTTGTTGGTGGGGCTGCAGCAGGGGACGACTTCGCCGAAGGTGTAGCGGCGCCCGAGGTCGTGGCGGCCGGTGTCGGGAGTGCGGGCGCGTGGGTTGCGGATGTTGTTGGGGTATTTCGTGGCGTGTTGGGCGAGGACGTCGACGAGCGGACCGGGTTGATCGGGCTGGGCGTCGACTCCGTTGCCATGGTTCGGGTGCATACGCGGTTGCAGGATGTGCTGGGGATCGAGTTTCCGCGGGCGGTGATGTTCGAGCAGGGGTCGATTCTTGCTTTGAGCAACTACCTGGAGCGGCATGCCGACGAGTTCCGCAGTACGGCGGCGGCGCATTCGACTGAGCAGGTGCGAAGCCAGGGCAAACCGGCAAGAAAGCCGGCCAAGAAGCAGGTGGCCGAGCCGATCGCGATCATCGGGTTGGCCGCGCGGTTCCCGGGTGCGGACACGCTGGAGCAGTTCTGGGACAACCTGGCCGGCGGGGTGGAGAGTCTGCGCCGGTTCACCCCGGACGAGGTCGGCGGCGCGAAAGATGCCTTCGGCAACGAAGAGCTGGTGGCGGTGAGTGGTGCGCTCGACGACGTGGAGTCGTTCGACGCCGAGTTCTTCGGCCTGAGCGACCGCGAGGCAGAGCTGACCGACCCGGCGCAGCGGATCTTCCTCGAGGTCTGCCAGCACGCGCTCGAACACGGCGGTCACGCCGGAGCGGCCGGTCGGATCGGCATCTTCGCCGGCTCCGGGATGAACCTCTACACCCAGCAGAACCAGCCGCCGGACTTCCTCGCGACCAGAGTCGCCTACCGCCTCGGACTCACCGGCCCGGCCATCGGCGTACAGGCTGCGTGGTCGTCGTCACTGGTCGCGGTTCACCTTGCCTGCCAGGCGTTGCGGTCGGGCGACGCGGATCTCGCCCTCGCCGGTGCCGCCGCAGTACACGTGCCGCAGGCAACGGGTTATCACCCGAGCCCGGAGTCGATCCTGTCGCCGACCGGGCATGTCCGGGTCTTCGACGCCGCCGCCGATGGCACCGTCGGCGGCAACGGTGTCGCGGCGGTCCTCCTCAAGCGTCTCGACCAGGCGGTCAAGGACGGCGACACCGTGTACGCCGTGATCCGCGGCTCCGCTGTCAGCAACGAGACCGATCAGGCCGACCTGATCGAGCACGCGCTGGAGAAGTCCGGCGTACCAGCCGATTCGATCAGCTACATCGAGGCGAACGCGACGGGGACCGCCGTCGAGGACGCCCGCGAGTTCCGCGCGCTCGCGACCGTACTGCGCAAGCACACCGACAAGGTCGGCTTCTGCACGATCGGTTCGGTCAAGCCGAACATCGGCCACCTCGACAGCGCCGCCGGCATGGCCGGGTTGATCAAGACCGTGCTGATGTTGCAGCACCGCACGCTCGTCCCGACCATCAACCACACCAAGGTCGATCCCGAACTCCCGATCACCAACAGCCCGTTCGTGATCGGTACCGAGCTGCGCGAGTGGGAATCCGGTACGCCGTTGCGCGCCGGCGTCAGCGCGCTCGATGTCGGCGGGACCAGCGCACACGTCATCCTCGAAGAAGCACCTCGGCAGGTACGCCGTGGCGACGACGGCCCTGTCGTCCTCCCGCTGTCGGCGCCGGACCCTGAGGCGCTCACCGAACTCGTTGAGCTGTTCCGCGCCGACTTGGAGCACGGCACCGGCCACCGCCTCATCGACCTCGCTAGTACTGCGGCGCTCGGCCGGCAGGCCCACCGTCATCGCGTAGCCGTGACGGGCGCGTCCGAAGAGGAGCTGGCCGAGGCACTCGGTACTGCGCAAGCCGTCGCCGTACCGCGCGGTGGGCCCGGCCCACTTGGCTTCGCCTTCACCGGCCAGGGTGCTGCCCGTCGCGGGATGGCTGCAGGGCTCGCTGCGCGGTTCCCGGTCTTCCGGTCGGTGCTGGACGAGTGCGACAAGGTGTACGCCGAGGAGTTCGGCGGCAGCCTGCTGGAGCTCCTACTGACACCCGCTGGCGGGTCAGAAGGCGTGTGGCCGACTGAGACGGCTCAGCCCGCGTTGTTCGCCTTCGAGGTCGCGTTGGCGCGGCTCTGGCAGTCGTTCGGTGTGCAGCCCGCGCTGGTTGTGGGACACAGCGTTGGCGAGTACGCCGCATTGTGCGTGGCCGGCGCGCTGTCGCTGGCGGACGGCGTACGGCTGACAGCTAAGCGCGGCGAACTCATGCAGCGCGGGACGGTACCGGGTGCGATGGTGGCGGTTCGTGCCGACGCCGATCGGGTACGCGAGCTCGCGCAGTCCTCTGGCGTGGAGATTGCCGCAGGCAACGGACCGCAGTCGTTCGTGCTCACCGGTACTGAGGTGATCGTCGGGCAGCTCGCCGAGCAGCTCGACCGGCTCGAGGTGTCGTGGCAGCGGCTGGACGTCGATCGGGCGTTCCACAGCTCGCTGGTGGATCCGATTCTTGGCGAGTTCGCCGACGTGGTCGCACAGATCTCGCTGCGTCCGCTGCGGATGCCGATGGTGTCGAGCTGGTCCGGTGAACTGCTCGAGAGCGGTACTGCGCTCGACAGCGACTACCTGGTCGGGCAGTTGCGGCAGCCGGTGTTGTTCGGTGACGCGGTGGAGGCGTTGACCGCGGCCGGGTGCCGTCGGTTCCTGGAGCTCGGGCCGGACGCAGTACTCAGCCCCGCGGGCCGGCGGATCGCGCCGAACAGCACCTGGATCCCCGCGCAACGCCTCGGCCAGGACCCGGTCCTCGCGACGATGAACGGCCTCGCCGAGCTGTACGCGCAAGGCACCGAGATCGCCTGGTCAAAGGTCTACCCGAACGCCGGCCGCGTACCTCTGCCGCTCTACCCGTTCCGCCGCGTCCACCACCCGGTCGACACCACCAGCACCCCACTCGCGGCACCCGTCGCATCTTCATTGCCCGGAGCAACAGACCTCGGTACTGCGGCGCGCCCGGTCATGCGTGCCGAGGGTGGCGAAGCGCGCTTCCGCCCAGCACTGAAGAAGATCCCCCTCGACCCGCCGAGCTCGAACGGCTTCACCGAACAAACCCCCGAGGAGCCCGAAGAACACTCCCCGTTCGCCCTCCCCGCAGAAAACACCCACCCCGCCAAACCCGCCGAACTCAAAGCCGCCCCCACCCCAGCAACCACCGAGACCCCGCCCACCACCGAGCCGTCGAGCGACGCCGAACAGGCGCTCGAAGCGGAGTCACTGGCTGTCGTCGAGCCACCGAGCGACCGCGAGCAAGCGCGCGACCGCGAGCAACCGAGCGAGCCCGAGTCGTCCGATGAAGCCGAGTCGCCGATGGGCGTCGAGTCGTCGAGCGACGATGGGCAATCGGCCGAAGCCGAGTCGCGTGACGCTGCCGAGCCGTCGAGCGACGCCGATCCGGACCCTGTGGTCGAGCCCAAGTCGCCGGAGGTCGAGCCGCCGAGCGACCGCGAGCAAGCAAGCGAGCCCGAGTCGTCCGATGAAGCCGAGTCGCTGATGGGCGTCGAGTCGTCGAGCGACAATGGGCAATCGGCCGAAGCCGAGTCGCGTGACGGTGCCGAGCAGTCGAGCGACGCCGATCCGGACCCTGTGGTCGAGCTCAAGTCGCCGGACGAGATCGAGCCGCCGAGCGACCGCGAGCAAGCGAGCGAGCCCGAGTCGTCCGATGCGGTCGAGGCGCGGGTCGGTGTCGACTCTTCGAGCGACGGCGAGGCGGTAGCCGAGTTCGGGTCCCCGGACGACGCTGAGTCGCCGAGCGACGCCGAGTCTGCGTCCGCGGATGCGGCCGACTCTTCGAGTGACGCCGGGTCTGCGTCTGCGGGTGCGGTCGAGTCGTCGGGTGACGACGAGCGGGTGGTTGAGGGCGAGGGGCTGGCCGGCGCCGAGTCGTCGGGGGACGGCGGGCAGGCGGCTGTGCCTCAGGTGGCGAGCGGTGTTGGGTCGTCGGCCTTGGGCGAGCAGGCGGCCGAGGTGGAGACGCCTGGCGGAGGTGCCCGTGCTGCGGATGAGGTGGCGGAGAGGTACCGGGATTCGCTGGCCGTCGTACTCGATCTGACTGGGGAGCAGTTGGGGCTTGATCCGTATGACGTGACGGTGGATCACACGTTCGCCGAACTGGGTGCGGATTCGTTGTCGATGCTGCGGGTGGTTGAGGAGGTTGGGCAGCGGTTCGGGGTCGAACTGGCGGTGAGTGAGCTGTTCGACGAGCTGGATACGCCGCACAAGCTTGCGTCGGCTGTTGCCTCGCGCAACCTTTCCGATGGTGCGGTCGATCCGCTGGACCTGCTGCGGCAGGCGGTGCCGGAGAAGGCGCGGGCGGACGAGGCGGGTGCCGGCGACGCGCGTACCGACGACACGGGTGGCGCTGAGGCGGATGCTGCTGAGGCGGATGCTGGCGAGGCGGGCGCTGCTGAGGCCGGTGGTGCTGAGGCCGGTGGCGCTAAGGCGGGTGGTGCTGAGGCGCGTGGTGCTGACGCGGGTGCTGCTAAGGCGGGTGCTGCTAAGGCGGGTGCTGCTGGGGCGGGTGCTGCTGGGGCTGGTGCTGCTGGGGCGGGTGCTGCTGGGGCTGGTGCTGCTGGGGGGAAGGATTCGCGGACGGCGTTGGCTGTGCTCGGGTCTGGGCTGGCGGAACTGGCGGCGAAGGTCGACGCTGCCGCGGCGGCGACGAGTGCGGCTGATCTACCTGGTTCGGGGATGGCGGCTTTGATGTCGCAGCAGTTGCGCGTCGCCGGTCAGCTGGTCGACGGCGTCACCAAGCTGATGCACGAACAACTCGCCCTCCTCAACGAATCCACCCAGCAGACGCGCGCTGAAAAGCCAACCAGCGCTGAAGAATCAACCGCCACCGACCCGAACACGAAGAACGCGGGCACGGCGAACCCGCAGGCTGCTGGCGACGCGGGGACGTTGGGCGAGGCGGGGATCGCCGACGCCGCGGAGACAACGGGCGAGGCGAGGGCAGCAAAGAGCGCGGTCGCGACGGAAGCGCGGGTTGCCAAGGGCGCCGGGGCGGCGGAGAGCGCGGTCGCGACGGAAGCGCGGGTTGCGAAGGGCGCCGGGGCGGCGGAGAGCGCGGTCGCGACGGAAGCGCGGGTTGCGAAGGGCGCCGGGGCCGCGGAGAGCGCGGTCGCGACGGAAGCGCGGGTTGCGAAGGACGCCGGGGCCGCGGAGGAAGCTGGGGCGGCGGGGAGCGCGGTCGCGAAGGGCGTGGAGGCAGCAGCGGGGGAGGACAGCGAGAGCGCAAAGGTAGTCGCTGGGGGCGCCGAGGGGGCAAAGGTGGCCGCTGGGGGCGCGGAGGTAGCGGGGGGCAAGGATGCGGAGGGTGCGAAGGAGAGGCGGGGTGGTGATCTGGCGTTCTGGCGGGGGATGTTGGCGGGGGCGCAGCCGCTGGTTTTGCCGACCGATCAGCCGCGGCCTGCGGCGCGGCCCGAGGTTGCCTCCGCAGCGCTGGAGCTTGATTCCGAGCTGGGCGACGCGATTTTCGTGTTCAGTCGGGAGCGGCGGGTCAGTCCGTTGATGACGATGCTGGCGGCTGTTGGCACGGTGCTCGGGCGGTTTGCGGCGCAGGATGACATCACCATCGGCACGGCGCCTCTTCGCGGCGCGAAGAACACCTCCACGAGAGGAACCCGCGCGCTTCCGCTTCGCATCGACCTGTCCGGCGAGCCGCAGCTCGGTGATCTTGCGCAGCGGGTCGGTGAGATCACGATCGCCGCTTTCGACCACGCGAGCGTCGACCTCGCCGTACTGGAGCAGGATCCGCTCTTCCAGGTCCTGGTCGAGTTCGAGCCCGGTGACGACGACCTGGCGCCCGGCCTCGATCTGCGGCTTCGCCTCGCGCATCACCCCGGCGGCATCCGCTGTACTGCGGACTATCGGTCCGGCCTGTTCGACCAGGCGACCATCGAGCGCGTCCTGCACTACCTCGAAGCCGTACTGCGCCGCGCGATCGCCGACCCGGAACTGAGCCTGCCCGACCTGATGCTCCCGATCGAAGCCGACCGCGTACTCCTCAACGAGCTCGAAGGGGAGCCGGCACCGTCAGGCCCGATCGGTCGCGTACGCCGGAACGCCGTGGTCGCCGGTGAGCTCAGCGGTTTGCACACGTTGTTCGAGCAGCAGGTCGCCAGGACCCCCGACGCGGTCGCCGTCATTCAGGGCGACCGGGAGTTGACGTACGCCGAGTTGAACCGTCGATCGAACGCGGTCGCCTGGCAGTTGGTGGACCTCGGCGTCAAGCCGGGCCAGCTGGTCGCCGTACGGGTGGCTCGTGGTGCCGAGCTGGTGATCGCCGTCCTCGCCGTGCTCAAGTCCGGCGCGGCCTACCTCCCGTTGGACCCGGGCGTACCGGAGTCGCGGTGGTCGTTCATGGTCGCCGACTCTGGGGCGGTCGCGTTGGTCGGGGACGACGCGGCGCTGGCCGATCGGCTCGGGCTGCGACTCGTTCCGGTGACTGCTGTCGACGGGGATCCGCGGGCCAAGCAGGCACCGCCGGTGCGTGCCGCGGCCGATGATGTTGCCTACTGCATCTACACGTCCGGCTCGACCGGTAACCCGAAGGGCGTCGCGGTACCGCACCGCGGCCCCGTCAACCTGGTCCGGCACTACCTGCGGACGAGGCGCTCGCTGCGGACGTTGCAGTGGACCTCGTTCGGGTTCGACGTCCACGTGCAGGAGCTGTTCACCGCACTCGCGTCCGGTGCGGCGCTCGTGGTGATCGGCGAAGACGACCGGTATGACCCCGACGAGGTGGTCGCCGCGCTCACGAAGTACGAGGTGGAGCGGCTGTTCATGACGTTCACCCCGTTGACCGCGCTGCTGGCGACGATGCCCGAGCTGCCGAGGTTGCCGGCGCTGCGCGAGATCGTCGCGGGCGGCGAGGCGATGGTGCTGACCCATGGGATCAAGGAGTTCCTGGCGGCGCATCCCGACTGCGTGCTCTACAACGAGTACGGGCCCACCGAGGCGTCGGTGGTGACCACGATCCACCAGGTCGACCCGGCCGAGGAGCGGCCGTCGATCGGGCGGCCCATCGACGGCGTGGTGGTCCGGCTACTCGACGAGGCGCTCCGCCCGGTACCGGTCGGTGCGATCGGCGAGATCCATCTGGGTGGCGCTTCCGTTGCCCAGGGCTACCTCGGCCGACCGGACGAGACCGAGGCGGCGTTCGTCGACGACCCGGCGCATCCGGGTGGGCGGCTCTATCGCACCAGGGATCTCGGCCGCTGGCGGACCGACGGCACGCTGGACTACCTCGGCCGGGTCGACGACCAGGTGAAGATCCGTGGTCACCGGGTGGAGCCGGGTGAGACCGAATACGTGCTCGCCGACCTGCCCGGCGTGGTGGACGCGGTCGTGGTGGCCAACACGGATCCGGCCGGCGACACCTGCCTGATCGGGTACGTCGTACTCGAGGACAGCGACCCCGCAGTACTGGCGCGGTTACTGCTCGAACTCACCAAGGAACTGCCGATCTACCTGGTCCCGGCCGACCTGATCCCGATCGAGGAACTCCCGCTCGACGCCAGCGGCAAGCTGGACCGCGCCCGCCTCCCCGAGCCGGAGTGGCTCAAGGCCTGACGTCACCGCGATGAGGGCTGGACTCCTGCTGTCGGGGTTCACCCACTGTTGTGGGAATGGGGTAACCCCGTCACGAGAAGCGGAGCACACCCAAGCGGCACACGGGTTGTCGCTCAGTGCGCGGGGCACGGGACGTCGGTTCTGCACCGTGGACGGGGGTGTTGCCCCGGCGGCGGCCCTCCCGCAGCCACCGGCCCACCGTCCGCGGTGCAGAACCCGCGTCGATCCTCATCCCTCCCGAGGATCGATCGCACTCCCGGCCCTTCGGCGCAGCAGCGCGAAGGCGCTGATCACGCAGATGAGCAGGGAATAACAGGCCCAGACGGGTCCGACGTTGCCGAGCTCGGGTCCGTTCCCCAACGACCCGAGCGCGATCACGACGGTGACCACGCCCAGCGCGATCAATGGGCCTGTCCAGCCCAGCACGCCCATCCGCAGCGGTTCCTCGACCTCGGAGTCGTCCGAGGCCGGTGCCGACGAGATGGCCTGGCCCCGGAGGGCCTCGTGCAGGGCCGCGACGCCGCACGACGCGGCGACGTTCAACAGCAGCAGGCGGCCCGCGACGTCCTCGATCGCCGCGCCGCCCGGACCGACCGTGCCGTTGATCACGGCGTACAGGTCGACGGGGACAGTGGCGAGGGCCGCGAGCACGACCACCAGCTGGAAGAAACGTGGCCGGCGCACAGCAGCGCGTAACCGGCCGTTCCCCGTCATCGTCAGGCCGACGAGGACGGTGAAGAAAACGGCGAAGATCAGGAGTACTACGACGTCCATCTGGACCTGTCCCTACGGTCGTGCATCGCGCGCGACGATGCTGGTGGACGTGCGTGCCTCCGTTGCTTTGCACGCGCGGGCGGCGGAAGGTCGCCCTTCCGCCGCACACGCGTACGGTCAATCCCTGGCATGCAGGCCCCCCTGATTGCCCTTGGATGACGTGCCCCCACCCCATCCATCCGTTGCATCGCGTGGGCAGGGCCGATCGTTACAGGGTTTTCGGCAATTGAGTAAAAACTGCACAAAATTGCTCGGGAGACCCTTTTCCGCACGGATCGGCTGTGTGCGAGGGTTGCTCACCGTGTCAGGACGGTGACGGTGGAGCCAACTGCCGGACGCGCCTACCCGGAGGCATCCACCGTCGTTGGTTGCCCGAACCTGGGATCGTTGCCGGATCTGGCACCCGGTCGCGGGCTACTGTCAGATTGTCCGGCAGTTGCGAGACCGGCCGGTTTCAGTGCGTCCCAGCCGAGCCGGGCGGCCCCGATCAGGCCGGCATTGGGCAGCTGCGCCGGTACGACGGTCAACTCGGCGACGAACGGTAACTGGGCGAATCGCTTCACCCACCGCTGAACCGGGTCGAACAACACCGCCCCGGCCTTCGCCACACCGCCGCCGATCACCACCGTGGTGAGGTCCACGGTGACCGCCGTCGCGACGATGCCTGCGGCAAGCGCTTGGGCGCCGTCGTCGAAGACCGCGAGTGCGATCTCGTCACCGGCGGCCGCGTCGGCGGACAACACAGCCGCGTCGACGACCTCGCCGCTTCGCCACCCGCGCCGCTTCGCCCGGGCCACCATTCGCGGCCCGCTGGCGTAGGTCTCGACGCAGCCGTACGACCCACACGCACACGCTTCGCCATCGAGGTCCACCACCATGTGACCGAGGTGGGCCGCGTTGCCCGACTGACCGAGTAGCGGCTTCCCGTCGAGCACGAGACCGGCACCGACTCCGGTCGACACCACGATGCCGAGCAGGTTGTCGACGCTGCGTCCGGCCCCGGTCCAGAACTCGCCGAGCGCGAAACAGTGACCGTCGACCCCGAGCCTGACCGGTACGCCGCCGACCAGGTCGCGTACCCGGTCCACCAGCGGGAAGTTCCGCCAGCCACCGATGTTCACCGGCGAGACCAGACCGTACTCCTGGTCGAGCGGCCCGGCCGACCCGATCCCGACGGCCGCCGGCGTAGCGTCGTCACGGACCCGGTCGATCAGCTCACTCAACGCGGCGAACACCTGGTCGGCGTCGCCGGCCGGCGTCGGGATCCGGTCCTCGCGGACCAGCCGGCCGTCGGCGGAAACGATCGCGGCGGCCATCTTCGTGCCGCCGATGTCGATGCCGAGTACGGTCACTGCCTCGTCGCTCATGGTCCCCCCGTCAGTGCCGGTGCAGATTGTCAGGTTGCGAGCTGTCGCCCGGGTGCTCGAGGCCGTGCACCAGCCGCACCCGTTCGTACATGGCCGCGTTCAGCCAGCGAGCGAACGACTCCAGCCGGGCACTGTCCAGCAACTCGGCGTGCCAGCGAGCCACCGGTACGTCGGGGTCGCTCGGCGGCTCCTCTCCGAGAACGTCTGCCGCGTACTCGAGCTGAGCGCGGGGGATCCGCACGTCCTGGCTGACCAGAGCGGCCAACCGGCGTACGGGCTCTGAGCAGGCGATGGCGGCGGCGGTGATCGAGCCGACCGCGATCGCGGTGGAGACGTCCAAAGGCTTCGCGGGGGGTTGCGGTACTACGTCCTCGCGGCGTGCCAGTTCGTCGATGCACAGCTGCTCGGTGAGGACGACCTGGGCGACCCAGCGGGCGAGCTGACGCCCTTCTCGACTGTCCTGCCGGGGGAGTACGCAGGCAGCATCACTGGCGCGGAGGGTCGCAAGGCGGTCGTCGAGCAACACCCGCGGTACGGGCCGGCCGTTCAGATAGCCCATCACCTCCGGCGGCGCGTGCTCTGCGCCGTGACCGTGACCATGGCCGTGCTGGAGGGTGGCCGTCACGAGATCTCCAGCCGGACGGTCGGTGCGTACTGCGCCCGCCCGAACCACATCACCTTCGGCAGCACCCACGCATGAGCCGGCGTGGCATCCGCGGGCGCCACGACTGGCACCGGTACGACTACCGACGACCTGGGCGGTACTACGACCGCCTGCACCGGCTCGGGCAGCCAAGACCAGGTCCCGTACGGCGAGGCAAGCTGCAGCTCGGCCCGGATCTCCGAGAAGGTGTTGTTCGCGAACGTGAGCTCGAGGGTCTGCGTGGTGCCAGGTGTCAGCCGCAGGTCCTCGGTCGATGGCGTCACGGTCAAGCCGGTGGGCCGTCCCGGTTCGCCTTCGACGGCACCGGATCCGTGCTCGGGTGGCTCGGTGGGTGGCAGTGCGAAACCGATCGTCGCTTTGAGTTCGGGGCTGTCGCCGACGAACACGGTGACGACATCCTCGACCGTCTGTACTCCGGCGCCGCCGGCCAGCTCGTCCGTTCGGGTGGTCACGCGAGCCGCGACGAAATACTGCCCGGGTTCGGAGTCGGCCGGCGTGACTTTGGCGAGGTGGCGGACGTAACCGCCCGGCTCGAGCTCGATCTGGACGTTTGGTTGGTCCGAGGTCCAGCCGGGCGGCAGGTCGAGCGTGAGGGTGCCCTCGGCAACGGAATCGACGTACTGGTTGGCGATCACCAGTTCGACCTCGAAAGGCTTACCGGCGGTGCGGGCGATGGTGGGGGAGACCGAGAGGCTGACGGGCAGGAAACCCATCTGGGCCGGGCCGCGGTTGTGCAGCCAGTAGCGCGAGTATGACGGCTGGGCGACCTCGGCTGGCCGGCCGAGGACGGCGGGCCCGGCCGGTTCGGTGGACTCGACGTCGAGGACGAAGGTGTCGACCGCGGAGCCGGCCAGGTCGACCGTGAGCTTGCCATCAGCAACATTCAGGGGTGCGCCTCGGTGTTCGAGAAGATCCGCGTGGCAGGCGCCGGTGATGGGAACGGCGGAGGTGATGGTCGCTGTCGCGCCGAGGCCGGTGGCCTCGATCAGGCGAAGAGTGACGCCCTCGCGCGGGTCGGACGGCGTACCGGAACCGTGGGCGATCGGGTTTCCGGCGGGCTTGACGGTGGAGACGAGGACGTCTCGTTCGGGGGATACCTGGAGGAGGGAATGGGCGGCGGGCAGCAGGCCGTCGTGTGCGGTGGTGGTTGCCGCTAGCAACGGTGAGGAGAACTCCTGGCCGCGCGACGGCAGGTGCTGTGCGCGCCAGTCGCCGTCGCCCGCCGTCAACGCGTACCGGAACTCGTGGGTCCAGTGCTGCAGCTGGAACGACGAGCCGTCGGGTGTCGACCGACGCGGCGGGTCGATCCAGATCCCCGCCGGCCAGCCGCTGCAGGACCGCAGCAGCGATGCGTGCAGAGCGCCGGTCGCATCCACTGCGAACCCAGGCAGCCCATAGGTCAGCAACGCAACGGTCGCGTCGACGAACTCCTC
The DNA here is from genome assembly GCF_003261635.1 of Kribbella monticola. Classification (GTDB taxonomy): domain Bacteria; phylum Actinomycetota; class Actinomycetes; order Propionibacteriales; family Kribbellaceae; genus Kribbella; species Kribbella monticola. The sequence goes on from NZ_QFXK01000001.1 coordinate 120,897, forward strand.
GACGACGCCGTCACCCACCACAGTCGCGCTGATCCGAGCCTCCGCCAACTCGGCCACGGCCCGCTCCACAGCAGCCGCATCAGGCAACACCAACGCCGAGATCGCCCGCACTCCCCGCACGTCAGCATTCGGCTGCCACACCTCAGCCAACGCAGTCTCAGCCGGAACGAAGTACGCCGCAGCTCCAGCGCCTCCGGCGCCGTTCGCCCCAGGCGTGCTTGCGCCGACTCTCGCCTGCACGCCACCGCCTGCGGCGCTGCCCGCCGTCGCGCCCGCACCGGCTCCACCGCCTGCGGCGCTGCCCGCCGTCGTGCCCGCGCCGGCTCGAGCGCCTGCGGCGCTGTTGGGGCTCTTCCTCAGGAGAGAATCTGTCAGGGGGTTGGAGCCGACGAGGATGCGGAGGTCGGGGAGGTTGGAGTCGACCTTGAGGTTGCCGTAGCGGGAGCCGCCGGCCAGCGAGGTGGTGGCGGTGACGCCGACGCGGGCGAGTGCGACGACCAGGTCACGGACCTCGGCCGGTTCGGTGTCGTCCGGTACGACGATCTCCGCGACCGCCATCGGGCGGGTGCCGATCTCGTTGCCCTCAGCATCGAGGAGGGAGATCCGAGCGGTCGAGCCGAGCCCGAACCAGGTGTTCGCGGGATTGTCCAGCGTCCACGGCGCCTGCTCGCTGTCGACGTCGATCAGGCCGAAGCCGCGACCCACCACGGCGCCGGCGACCTCGCTCAACGGCAGCGCGCCTGGTACGTCGGCGGGGAACTTCACCCGGACGAGCCGATCCGACTGGGCGTGGTCGAGGATCCGGGTGGTGAACTCGACCCGGTCGAGCCCGGTGTACAAGGTGATCACGGACTCGTACGCGATCCCGTCCACCTCGCCGCGGCTCACCACCCTGCTGCCGAGCGGCCCGCTCTGGGTGAGCACCTTCGCGGGCGCCTCGGACGAACCGACCACCGGCCCGGACGGGGTGAGATGCCACGGCCCTTCACCGAATCGCGGGTGATCCGGGTACTCCTCGTAGACGCGAAGCTCGTTGCCGAGGCCCTTCAGTACCTGACGTCCGGACCGCTTCTCCAGGATCGAGCTGACCGCGCCACCTCGCGACGGATCGACCGTCACGTGGAAGAACTCGTTCTCGACAGCATCCGCAGAGTCGCCCGGCCCCCACGACCCCGCAGTACCGGCGGTCAGTTGGTAGGTGCGCCATCCCAGCGACGGCACGTCCTCGGCGAGGAACGTCAGCCGACCACCGTCCACGACCGACGGCACCTCGATGCCGTCGGCCGTCAGCACCCTCACATCGCCTTCCACTGGGAGGGAAACGAGGTCGGTGCGGGTGAACGACAACGTGTTGGTGACGACGACTGCGTCCGAGCCGAAGGTGCTCGTGTCTATCCGCGCCGCGAACGCCTCCAAGGCGGCGGACCGTGCCGCGTCGGAGAGGTCGTGCGCCTCCCGCCAGCCGGTCAGCAGGTCGATGTAGACCTGGTCCGACTCCGAACCGGTGATCGCGTCGTGGTGCGCGCCGTACGCGAGCTGGCGCCAGACCTTGTCCAGCGAAGCCTCCGCGAACCGGCCGAGCCCGAGCAGTTCGGCGTACGTGCCCAGCTTCTCGGCATCGACGGCAGCGACCTCGGCAGCACGCTGGGCCTGCTTGGTGTCGATGTACGAGACGTCCTTGCCGGTGTAGATCGGGTTCATGTCCCGCGACTGCGGCGACGGCTTGCGCCCGGACTCGTCCAGCTCGGTCCGCACGCGATCCATGAACTGCTTCGTCGTTCCGCAGACGAACTTCGGCCACGCATAACGCTCTGCCCAGTCGTGGTGCAGCGCGGTGATCCACGTGCTCGGCGGCGAGTAGTCGTCGCCGACCGGCAGCAAGACGTTCTTGGTTGCCGCGACGGTCTTCAGCCGCGCGAACAGCTCGTACGCCGTTTCGCCGGCCGCCGTCACGTTCGGTGCGTGCTGCAGCTCCCAGCCGGAGCCGTAGTGGTCGGGCATGTAGTGGGTGAGTACGCCGTCACCGCTGGGGCTGATCCACTCGAACTCGCTGTGGAACTGCATCACTGTGGCGCTGCCGGACCTCGGGTCGCTCCAGGCCTGTCGCAGCGGTCCCCACTGGTGGAACGGGCCACGGGCCCACGCACTGCCCGTCAGCCCCGCCTTGGCGAGATACCCAGGGAACTGCGGGTCGTGCCCGAACACATCGAGCTGCCACGCGTTCTGCGGGTCACCGCCGAGGATGTCGCGCTGGTAGCCCACGCCGTACACGATGTTGCGGATGGTCGTCTCCGCGCCGGTCAGGTTGGTGTTCGGCTCGTTGTAGGTGCCGCCGATGATCTCCACGCGGCCCTCGGCGATCAGGCGCCGCAGTACGGACCTGTGCTCGGGGAAGGTGTCGAAGTACGGCTTGAGGTAGTCCAGCTCAGCCAGCACGAAGCAGTACGCCGGGTCGCGCAGCGCGAGCTTGAGGTGCGCGTCGACCAGACTGAAGGCGTTGTGGGTGTAGACGGGTCGGGTCGTGCCGTCCGCACCGAGCAGGTCCCAGCCTGTCGTGTACGCCGCTTGTGTGTTCCACCAGACCGGGTCGTAGTGGAAGTGCGACACCATCACCATCGTCCAGCCCGGCTCCGCGATGGTGACCTGCCCACTGTCGGCCGCCAGCTCACGGTCGCCCGCTATCACCGTCACCGTGGCGTCAACAGAGGTCCCGTACTGCGTACGCAGTGCCGGGCTGACCTCGAGTGGCACCTCCAGCAGGGTGGCGCCGTCGCCGGCCGGAACCTCCGTAGTACCGGAGACGCCGTCGCCCGCGACCTGCACGGTGAACGCGCCGTCGGCGGCGGAGCGGTCGAGCTCGATCCGCAGCACCTGGCGCGGGTCGTCGTCGTGGCCGACGAACAACTCGGGTGAGGACACGCGGGTGATCTGCACAGTCACGGTGATGGAGCTCCGTCGAAAGCGGCGGACAGGTCGGGAGACAACGTTATCCGTAACCGGGTCATTGAGCGAGAGGAAACAGGACCTAATCCCCGGTGAACGCGCAGGTCACCGCCTGAGATATGCCCTGACAAACGCTGACAACGATAGCCTCCAGACTTCTCAACCGCCCGATTTCCACGCGCTTCGTCACACCCCGCCACAGCATTGGTCCGCGCTTGGTCGCGGTCGGCTGTGTGATGGACGCCGGGTGGCGGCGGGGTACGGAAGCGGGAGAGGGTGGGCAGATGAGTGAACAGTTGAGGACCTTCGCCGCCCCGCCGCCGCAGTCGCTGGATCGGGATGCCGCCGGTGCGCTGATCGTCGGGTTCAACGGGACGACCGCTCCGGACGAGCTCCGCCGTGCGGTCGCGGCCGGACTCGGCGCCGTCATCCTCTTCACCCGCAACGTCGTCGACGCCGAGCAGGTCTCCGCGCTGACCGCCGTACTGCGCTCCGAACGCCCCGATCTGCTGATCGCGATCGACCACGAGGGCGGCGAGTTCAGCCACCTCGCCCCGGCGAACCCCTGGCCGCTCGCCTCACCACGCTCCCTCGGCGAACTCGACGACCTCGACCTGACCCGCTCCTCGGCCCGCGACGCGGCCGCCACGCTGGCCTCGCTCGGCATCGACCTGATGCTCGCGCCGTCCGTCGACGTCAACAGCAACCCGGCGAACCCGGTGATCTCCACCCGCTCCTTCGGTACGACGGCAGCCGTCGTCGCCCGGCACGGCGTCGCCTTCCTGGAGGGTGTCCGCGACGCCGGGATCGCCGGCTGCCCGAAGCACTTCCCGGGCCACGGCGACGTCGCCGTCGACTCACACCTCGCGCTGCCCCGCGTCGACCGCTCGATCGAACAGGTCACCGCCGTCGAACTCGCCCCGTTCAAAGCCACCATCGACGCGGGCGCCGACGTCATCATGAGCGCCCACATCGTCTTCTCGGCGTACGACGACCAGCCGGCCACCTTGTCCCGGCGGATCCTGCACGGCCTGCTCCGCGAGGAACTCGGCTTCACCGGTGTGATCACCACCGATGCCCTGGAGATGCAGGCGATCACGGCGACCCAGTCGATCGAGGACGCCACCGTCGCCTCGATCCGGGCCGGCGCCGACCTCGCGATGATCGCGATCGGCGAAGCGGACCCGCAAGCGCTGACCGCCCGCCTGGTCGATGCCGTCGGCAACGGAACGCTCGACGAGGCGCGCCTCGCCGACGCCGCCGGCCGCGTCCGTTCGCTCGCCGCCTCGTTGGCGACGCGCAACCGGGCCGCCGGTCTCGACGGTGCCCCGGTGCGCGAGGTGGCCGCCCGGATCGTTGCCCGCCAGGAGTTCCCGGCGCTCGGCAGTTCGCCGTACGTGGTCGATCTGACCCAGGGGCTGCACCCCGCCTGGAACCCTTATTTCAGTGGCCTTCCCGAGGTCTTCGCCCGCGTCGCGCCGGCCTCGGACGGCGTCGTCCTCCGCGGCGAGGACTCCGCCGCCCTCGCCACCGCCCAGAACGCCGCCATCGGCCGTCCCCTGGTCGTCGCCCTCCAGGACGCAGTCCGTACGCCGTGGATGCGCGCCGCCCTCGACCACCTGCTCCAGAGCCACGAAGGCGACGTCTTCGTCCTCTGCACCGGTATCCCCGAAGACCGCGCCCTCGTCCCCGCCGCAGTCCCCACCGCCGTTACCTACGGCCGCAACCTCGTCGTACTCGAAGAGGTGGCCAAGGCGCTCACCAGACAACCCTGAGCCGGCTGTGCCCAAGGAGTCAACGCGACTCAGTGAGCTCGGGCAAGGTGGAACCGTCTGGCCAGCCGCAGATACACAGGCGGTTGCCGGCTCGGTCTGCGAGGATCCAGCTGCGGGGGGCTTCGGAGTCGTCGACGATGCGTCCGCCGGCAGCCAGGGCGGCCGCAACGCGGGCCTCGACGTGTTCGCGAGCGACGGACACGTCGATATGCATCGCGTGCCGCAGAGGCTTGTCCGGGTTGAGTTCCTGCATCCAGACAGTGGAGCCGTGGCCGAGCGGATCGATGGCGTTGTCGTCGTCCAGCGGCGAGTATCCGAGCGCGGCGCGCCAGAAGCCGACTTCGATCGACTCGGGTTTGGCCGCGATCGCCAGCGAGACTTCCTGCGCACTCGCCCGATCGGCGACGGCACCGAACTCCCGCGCAGTCGCCGAGATCGCCCGCCCGAGCTCGATGTGGCCGGCCTCCAGCTTCCAGACGCCGCGATTCAACCGCACACCGAGCTGCTCGCCGTCGATTGAGAGCCGGACGCCCGAGCCTTCGACGCCGGAGGTCTCTGCGATCGCCACCGCAAGGCGGGCGGCATCGCTCAACGACTGGGTCCTGAAGACAGCAACCGCGCCGCCGTGCAACACCACCCAGTCGTCCAGGCCGTCGGCCGTCAAGAACTCGCGCCACCCCTGCTCACTCATGCGGGCCTCCCGAGTGGAAACAAACTTGCACCTGGCGATTGTTTCTTTCCACCTTGCCTTCCCGCCAGCCCTCGGATCGTTGGTCAGGGGCGCGGGGCGAGGTCTAGGTCGAGGGCGTGGGTTTCGACGTAGTTGAGGGCGTGGCGGACCGCGCCGACGCCGACGATCGCGTCGCCCAGGGATGACGTGGTGACGCGGGGCGGGGTGGCGGTGAAGGTGGCCAGGTCGGCTTCGATCTGGGGGAGGAGCGAGCGTGCGGCGGAGGCCACGGCGCCGCCGATGACCACCAGGGCCGGGTTGAAGACGATGCCGAGGGTGGCGATCACCCGGGCGGTCCGGGTGGCGATGTCGTGAAGGATGCCTTGGGCAACTTTGTCGCCGTCGGCCGCGGCGGCGAAGACGAGTTCGGCGGTGACCGGCCCGGGCAGTTCCCGGAGCCGGGTGGGAGCGGAGGCGGCGACCGCGGCAATCCCTTGTTCACGGGCGATCCGGGCGATGCCGTGCGTATCGCCGACGCCTTCGACGAGCTTGAGATACACCATCTCGCCGGCCCCGCCGCGGCTGCCGTGCAAGAGCCGGCCGGAATCCATCAGCCCGGACCCGAACCGTTCACCGGCCAGCAGTACGACGAGGTCGTCGACGCCACGCGCCTCGCCGCGCCAGTGTTCGCCCAGTGCTGCCAGGTTCGCGTCGTTCTCCAGCAGCACCGGCCAGCCGTGCAACGACGTCAGCCGCGAGGTCAGCCCGGTGTCGAACTGCCGCCAGAACTCGTCGTCGACCAGGATGTTGCCGTCCCGATCCACCGGCGCGGCGACGCCTACTCCTGCCGCGAGCACCGAGGCGTCCGTGATCCCCGCAACGGACAACGCTTCGGCGACCGCGTCGTGCACATGCGACGTGCGCTCGGCGGCAGAAGTGGACGGCTGGAACGACCGCCCGGCCTTCGCCACCGTCTCCCCGCGCAGATCCGCCAGCAGCACGGTCGTCTTGGCCGCGCCCACGTCGATCCCGAGCACATACCCTGCGTGACTGTTGAACTCGAACCGTCGCGACGGCCGGCCGACCATACTGTCGTCGCGGCCGGGGTCGTGTTCGACCACCCAGCCCATCGCGATCAGGTCGTTGCAGACGGCATGCACCGTCGCGCGGGTCAGCCCGGTGGCCTCGATCAGGCCGGTACCGGTCATCACGCCGGTGCTCGACAGCACGCCGAGCAACTTGCCCGCGTTGACCCTGCGTAACAGCGGTGGTGTGGCCGCCGACGTCTTCGTCATTTTCCCCCTTGACCTCCTCGCAACCGCCCGCGCACAATACTGCAGAATCTAAATTTAGAGTCTATATAAATCAACCGGCAACCCCGCCGCCATCCGCCGGAAACACCGCCGGACCGCCGGTCGCCGGGACCAACCGAGTGAGGCGCTCTTGACCAGCACAGATCAGGTGATCCCCGCACGCGCATCGTCCGACCCCGACTGGTGGCGGCAGGCCGTCGTCTACCAGATCTACCCGCGCAGCTTCGCCGACTCCGACGCCGACGGCGTGGGCGATCTGCAGGGCATCATCAGCCGGGTCCCGTACCTGATCGAGCTGGGCATCGACGCCGTCTGGCTGAGCCCGTTCTACCCGTCCGCCCTGGCCGACGGCGGGTACGACGTCGACGACTACCGCAACGTGGACCCCCGGCTGGGCACGCTGTCCGACTTCGACGAACTGGTCGAGGCGCTGCACACCGCAGGCATCAAGCTGATCGTCGACATCGTCCCCAACCACACCTCGAACCGGCACGAGTGGTTCCGCGAGGCCCTGGCCGCACAACCGGGCTCACCTGAACGCGACCGGTACATCTTCCGCGACGGGACCGGCCCGGATGGCGCAGAGCCGCCGTCCGACTGGGACTCCGTCTTCGGTGGTTCCGCCTGGGCCCGGACTGATGACGGACAGTGGTACCTGCACCTCTTCGCGGCCGAGCAGCCCGACCTCAACTGGCACAACCAGGAGGTCCGCGCAGACTTCCTGACCACCCTGCGGTTCTGGTCGGACCGCGGCGTCGACGGTTTCCGGATCGATGTCGCGCACGCGCTGGTCAAGGACCTCAGTGAGCCGCTGCCCTCGAAGACCACCCTGCCGCGCCAGTCCGAGTCCAACGGCCTGCACCCGCTGTGGGACCGCGACGAGGTGCACGAGATCTACACCGAGTGGCGCAAGGTGCTCAACGAGTACGACCCGCCCCGCTCGGCGGTGGCCGAGGCGTTCGTGCCGGCCGCCCGCCGCGCGCGGTACGCGAGTGCAGACGGCCTCGGCCAGGCCTTCAACTTCGATCTGCTCCAGGCGGACTGGGACTACGGCAAGTTTCGCAAGGTGATCGAGGAGAACCTGGCGCTCGCCGAGGAGAACGGCTCGTCGAGCACCTGGGTCTTCTCGAACCACGACGTCGTCCGGCACGCCACGCGGTACGGGCTGCCGAACGATCCGGAGGGCGCCTGGCAGGACGGCAAGGCGTGGCTGCTCAGCAACGGCACGGAGCCCACAGTCGACGTAGTACAAGGGCTGCGGCGGGCGCGGGCGGCGGTTCTGTTGATGCTGGCGCTGCCCGGTTCGGCGTACCTGTATCAGGGTGAGGAGCTCGGGCTGCAGGAGGTCGGCGAGTTGCCGGCGGCGAGCCTGCAGGACCCGGCGTACTTCCGGTCGAAGGGCGCCGAGAAGGGTCGTGACGGTTGCCGTGTGCCGCTGCCCTGGACGATCGGCGGGTTGTCGTTCGGCTTCGGCGCGGGCGGGTCGCACCTGCTGCAGCCGACGTGGTTCGGTCAGTACTCCGTGGAGGCGCAGGAAGGAGACCCCGGATCGACGCTGAGTCTCTACCGCAAGGCCCTCGCCGTACGCCGTGGTCTGCAGACCAGCGAAGGCCTCGAGTGGGTCGACGGCGTGGAGTGGGCCCTGCACTTCAAGCGCCCGGGCGGCTGGCAGTCGGTCACCAATTTCGGCGCCGCCCCGATCGAGCTGCCCGAGGGCGCGGTCGTCCTGTCCAGCGGCCCGCTGGAAGGCGACAAGCTCCCGTCCGACACGACCGCCTGGCTCATCTAGGCAATATCGCGTACTACGCGACGCGAGGCGGCTGCCCCCTGCGGCCGTCTCGCGCCTCGACGCGGCAGGATGGTGGCGTGGAACCGAGACTTGGTGATGTGCTGGCCGTCCTCGACGAGTTGTACAACCCTGCCTGGGCGGAGAGCTGGGACGCGGTCGGGCTCGTGACCGGGGACCTCGACCAGCCGGTGCGGAAGATCCTGTTCGCGGTCGACCCGATGCGAGTGGTCGTCGACGAGGCGATCGGTGCGAACTTCGACCTGCTCGTCACCCACCATCCGCTGCTGCTCCGCGGCGTGAACAGCGTCGCGGCGACCACGCCCAAGGGCAAGGTCATTCACGACCTGATCAAGAGCGGAACCGCGCTGCACGTCTGCCACACCAACGCGGACAACGCGAACCCCGGCGTGAGCGACGCCCTCGCCCGGAAGCTCGGCCTGCAGGACACCCGGCCGCTGAAGGCCTTGCCGCAGGATCCGATGGACAAGCTCGTCGTCTATGTGCCGGTCGACGACACCCAGAAGGTCATCGACGCTCTCGCGGCCGTTGGTGCCGGGAAGATCGGCGACTACGACCGTGCCGCGTGGACGTCGGCCGGCGAAGGCACGTTCCGCCCGCTCGAAGGTGCGAATCCGGCGATCGGCAAGGTGGGCGAGATCGAGGTTGTGCCGGAGTCGCGCGTGGAGATGGTGCTGCCGCGGCATCGCCGGCGGGCGGCGGTCGAGGCGATCAGGAGTGCGCATCCGTACGAGGAGCCCGCGTTCGACATCTTTGAGTTGGCCGCGTTGCCGAGCGATCTCGGCGGCGGGCGGATCGGCGTACTGGCTGAACCGCTGGCACTCGAGGAGTTCGCTGCGACGGTGGCTGCGAACCTGCCGCGGACGGAGCACGGCGTACGGGTTTCGGGTGATCCGCAGCGGCGGATCGAATCCGTGGCTGTCGTCGGGGGAGCGGGCGACTCCGAGTTCGACCGGGTCCGGGCCGCGGGGGTCGATGCGTACGTGACGGCCGACCTTCGGCATCACCCGGCGACCGAGGCGCGTGCGTACGACGAAGGCCCGGCGCTGGTCGACGTCGCGCACTGGGCCAGCGAGTGGCCGTGGCTCGAGGACGCCGAGCGGCTGGTCACAGAAGGTCTCGCCGAGCGGGGATTCAGGATCGACACGACGGTGTCGACGATCTGCACGGACGCCTGGACCGCGCGCTTCTGAAAGCCAGTTGAACCAGGCTGGACTAGACCCGAACGGCTCTAGGGTGGCGCCCATGAACGTGCGTCTGGGGCCCGTCGCGCTGGTGCTGGCCGGTCTGCTGTCCGCCTGCGGACCCGCCGAGAAGCCGGAGGCGAGCCCACAGCCGACCGGTACGCCGGCCGGCCTGCCCTCCGTGTCGCACCCGAAGGCAGCGGTTCCCAAGGACCGCGACCTCGCCAGGGTCGTCTCGACATTGACCGGCATCGACGCCTGCAGGCTGCTCGATCCCACCAAGGCGCCGAGCCTCGGCAAGGCGACCATCAGCAGAACCGGTCCGCACGGCTGCGAGATCGAGGGACAGCACGCCTTGATCCGCGCCGAACTCGGCGCGTGGGGTGACCGGAGCAAACGGTTCGGGTGGGAGCTCGGCGAGGTGCGCGGGGCCCGGATCTACCGGCAGCGCTTCGACGACGAGTGCACGGTCTGGATGCCGGTGTCCTTCGACTACTCGATCCGCTTCTTCAGTTCCACGAAGTTCACGCGACCCGAATCCGCTTGCCGTGAGGCCGATGCCTTCGCGGCGGCGGCCGTTGCGGTGCTGACCAAGGCGGGCACTCCGGCGCACGTACCGCTGGCGGGCTGGAGCGGTTGTGCCGTACTGAGCGCGATCCTCGGTCAGCCGGTCGGATCGCTGCAGCTCGGCGGCGCCTCATCGGACTTCGTCGACGGATGCAGCGGCCGTACCGCGAGCCTCGGCATCTGGTACGGGACCGGGCTGAAGGCGTTCAAGAAGACGCTGCGGATCGGCGGCCGGACGGTCGGGGTGGACGAGTACAAGGAGTGCAGCTTGACGTGGGACCAGGGACTTTCCGGGCAGCCGGCGCCGAACGACCGGATCCGGGTCGACATCACTGCGCCGACTTGCGCCGCAGGACAGCAGCTGGTCAAGAAGGCCCAGACGCTTCTCGCCGGTCCGGCACCGAAGCGTGCCCCGGCGCAGTACCCCTTGTACCTGCGCGCGGACGAACCTGACTCACCTCGGCCGGGCGCCTGCGTGGACCTGAACCTCGATGACCGGACACCGTGCCAGCCTTACGTGCCGGTGGATGCGCCGAACGGTGCCGCGGAGATTCTCCGGCGAGCAAAGGCGGATCCCAATGTGGTTTGCGCGGTCAGTACGGCCGCCGTCGGCAGGCTCCTCGGAGCCGGTCTCCAGCCGGTGACCACGCGCGACGAGAGCTGCACGTACGTGGAGCAGACACATCGCCTCCAGGTGGTCGTGGGCATCGGCAACCAGTCGTCGCTCGCCTACCAGTCGGACCTCCAGTCGCCGAAGATCGCGGGTCGCGAGGCGAAGCTCAAGACCGGCGCGACCGAAAACGTGCTGGTGGTCGACTGCGGGCAAGGGGTCTTCCTGGAGCTCGACTTCGCGTTCTCGAAAGGCCGCACCGGCCGGCTCGACACGACACGCACGAAGGATCTCCAGCCGCTGGCCACCGAGATCGTCAGCCAGTTCTTCTGACCACGGCAGGTGGATTGCTGCCTTGCGAGCTCGGGGCAGTACCGTGGACACTCACATCTCGACGCTCTGCACCGACGCCTGGACCTCGCGGCTCTGACGGTGGGTGAGCTGACAACTGAACTGAGCTATAAGGAGCCGACCCTGAACGCCGAGCCCGCCGTCCAACGCCGGTTACTGGACCTGCAGGATCTCGACCTGCAGCTGGATCAGGTCGCCCACAAGCGCAAGTCGCTGCCCGAGCACCAGGCCCTGGCCGAGCTCGGCGCGGAGAAGTCCGTGGTCGACCGCGAACTCGTCACCGCCGACACCGAGGTCAGCGACCTGCAGCGCGAGCAGAAGAAGGCCGACAGCGATGTCGACCAGGTCCGCCAGCGCAAGGCCCGCAACCAGCAGCGCCTGGACTCCGGCGCGGTCACCTCGCCGCGCGACCTGGAAAACCTGCAGCACGAGATCGGCTCGCTGGACCGCCGGATCGCCGACCTGGAGGACGCCGAGCTCGAGGTGATGGAGCGGCTGGAGGCTGCCGAGGCGGTGCAGGCCGACCTGCGGTCGAGGGCCGACGCGTTCGCCGGCCGGCAGGCCGAGCTGGAGAGCACCAGGGACGCCGCGCTGAAGGAGCTGGACGAGCAGCGCTCGGTGCTCGGCGAGAAGCGGTCGGCCGTGGCCGCGGAGCTGCCGGACGACCTGATCACGACCTACCAGAAGCTGCGTGAGCGCAACGGCGGGATCGGTGCGGCGCCGCTGGTCGGCAAGCGCTGCATGGGTTGCCGGATGGAGCTGGCGCCGTCCGACCTGACGAAGTTCAAGGCGGCGGCACCCGACGCCGTACTGCGTTGTGAAGAGTGCGGCCGCATCCTGGTCCGTACTTCGGAAAGCAGCGTATGAGTTACACCCACGTGATCGTCGAGGCCGACGGTGGCTCGCGCGGCAACCCCGGCCCGGCGTCGTACGGTGCGTTGGTGCGCGACCCCGAGACCGGGAAGGTGATCGCTCAGGCCGGGGTGACGATCGGCATCGCGACCAACAACGTCGCGGAGTACAGCGGGTTGATCGCCGGGCTGGAGCTGGCCGCGGAGTACGCGCCGAATGCCTCGATCGAGGTGCGGATGGACTCCAAGCTGGTGATCGAGCAGATGGCCGGCCGGTGGAAGATCAAGCACCCGGACATGAAGCCGCTGGCGATGAAGGCGCAGTCGCTGGCGCCGTTCGGGACCGAGTGGACCTGGGTGCCCCGCGCACAGAACGCGGCCGCCGACGCGCTGGCGAACATGGCGCTCGACGGCATTCCGGTTCCGCGCCACCCTAGCGAGGCGGCTCCCGCAGCAGCCGCCGTACCGACCGAGGCGAGCGATCAGCAGAAGGCCATGCGTGGTTGGGGTGCGCAGACCGAGCCGCCGACGCAGCTGATCTTTCTGCGGCACGGCGAGACGCCGCACACCGTGGACAAGCGGTTCTCGGGTTCCGGTGGAGCCGATCCGGCGCTGAGCGAGACCGGGGTTGCGCAGGCGCACGCGGCCGCGCAGTACCTGTCCAAGGTTGGTGGCGTCGACGCGGTGATCTCGTCGCCGATGCTGCGGGCGCGGCAGACAGCGGACGTTGTCGCCGGGGCGCTCGGGCTCGACGTGGTCGTGAACGACGCGTGGATCGAGTGCTCGTTCGGTGAGTGGGACGGATTCACGTTCGCCGAGGTGCAGGAGAAGTGGCCGGAGGCACTCAACGCGTGGATGGAGTCGACGTCGGTCGCGCCGCCCGGTGGCGAGTCGTTCGACGCCTGCGCGCGGCGAGCGAGGTCCGCGCGCGACTCGGTGCTGGCGGCGTACCCGGGCAAGACGGTCGTCGTGGTCACCCACGTGACGCCGATCAAACTGATGGTCCGCGGCGTCCTGCAGGCCCCGATGACGTCCCTGTTCCGGATGGAACTGCGGCCCGCGAGCATCACCGAGATCCACTGGTACGCCGACGGCCTGGCGTCGCTGAAGTCCTTCAACCTCCAGCCCTCGCTAGTCTGACCCTGACAACCCACCACGACGGAGTGGTGGGCTGAGTGGACGGAGTGATCGGGTGCCGTTGCAAAGGGTGCGTTTCGCCGAGGAAGTCCCCGAGGTGTTCCGGGCGTCGCTGTCGGCGATCCGGCGCGAACTCGACGTACCGGCAGAGTTTCCCGCCGAGGTGGTGCAGGCGGCGCTGGCCGCGGCGGACAACCCGCGGCTGCCCGAGCTGGACCGGACCGACCTCGAGTTCGTCACGATCGATCCGCCCGACTCGATGGACCTCGACCAGGCGCTGCACATCGAGCGCAACGGCGACGGCTACACCGTGTACTACGCGATCGCCGACGTCGCCGCGTTCGTCCAGCCCGGCGACCCGATCGACGTGGAGGCGCGCAAGCGCGGCGAGACGCTCTACGCACCCGACAAGCGCACCCCGCTGCATCCGCCGGAGCTGTCCGAGGGCGCGGCGTCGTTGCTGCCCGACCAGGTCCGGCCGGCCTTGCTCTGGACGATCCAGGTCGACGCCTCGGGTGAAGGCACGGACGTGAACTGCAAGCGCGCCCTGGTCAAGTCGCGCGCCAAGCTCAACTACGCCGGCGTACAGCAGGACCTCGATGCCGGTACTGCGTCGGAGTCGCTCCAGTTGCTGCGCGAGGTCGGCAAGCTCCGCGAGCAGCGCGAGCTCGAACGCGGCGGCGTGAACCTGCCGATCCCCGATCAGGAAGTTGTCGCCGGCAACGGTGAATGGAGCCTGGAGTTCCGCGCGCCGCTCCCGGTCGAGGGCTGGAACGCGCAGATCTCGTTGCTCACCGGGATGGCCGCCGCGCATCTGATGATGTACGGCGAGATCGGCATCCTGCGCACGCTGCCCGAGTCCCACGACGACCTTCGCCGCAAGCTGGAGAACACCGCCAAGGCACTGGGGATCGCGTGGCCGGTCGGTACGTCGTACGCGCAGTTCATCCACGGTCTGGACCCGAAGGTGCCGGCCCACGCGGCGATGCTCGCGGCCTGCACGGTGCTGTTCCGCGGCGCGGGGTACACGGCCTTCTCCGGTGGGGTGCCCGAGCAGCCGGAGCACGCGGCGATGAAATCGGAGTACGCCCATGTCACCGCGCCGCTGCGCCGGCTGGTGGATCGCTGGACCGGCGAGATCTGCGTGGCGCTGTGCGCCGACACCCCGGTGCCGGACTGGGTCCGCGAGTCGATGGACGACATCCCGAAGATCATGGACGAGGCCGATCGCAAGGCACACGCCTACGAACGCGCGATCGTGTCGATGGTCGAGGCGGGGTTGGTCGCGGACCAGGTCGGGTCGGAGTTCGACGGCGTGATCACCGATGTCGACGACCGCGAGCAGACTCGCGGGATCGTCGCACTGTCCACGGTCGCGATCGAGGGTCGCGTCACCGGCAAGAGCCCGCTGCCGCTGGGCCAGCCGGTCCGCGTCAAACTGATCCAGGCCGACATCAGCGCCGGCACGATCGCCTTCGAGCTAGTCGGCTAGGTACCTCTCGACGGCTGCAGTGACGCGGTCCGTGTCGCCAGTTGCGAGGAGATCGAGCAGCGCTCCTCGCAACATGGCCAGTACGCCGGTACGCCGCGCTTCGCCGCGCGTGCTCGCACGCTCGCGCTCGGGCTGCGCTGTCGCGAGCAGTTCGAGCCAGTCGGCCACGGTCGAGCGGGCGTAGTCGGCCCACGGTCCCTCCGGCGCGACCAGGGACCGTCCGTACGCCTCGACCCACAACGTCATCAGCGGGCGGCGCTCCTTGGCGGCGAGCCAGCTCCACAACTCCCGAGCGACCACCTCGAGCCCGGGCGCATCGTCGTACCGGCTGTTGATCTCCTGGAGGAGCTCCAGCTCGTCGGTGCGGCTCCGGGCGAGCAGGGCGCGGATCAGCCCGTCCTTGCTGCCGAACAGGAACAGCAGCACCCGCGGACTCGAGCCGATCGCGGTCGCCAGCGGGCGCAACGAGAGATCGGCCAGCCCGTGCGTCAGCGAGTACGCATAGGCGCGGTCGAGCAACTCGGTCTCCCGCGCGGAGGGGGCTGGTTTCGTCGTGGCCACGGGGTTAGTATCGCTCACTGAAACAGTCGTGTCAGTAGAGCGGGGCAGCACAATGCAAATCAGAAACCTTGGCCGGCCGGGCGACCTCGGCTGGGTGGTGATGGCGCACGGGGAGGTCTATCGGCGCGAGTTCGGCTTCGACGAGGGCTTCGAGGCGTTCACCGCGCGGTACGTTGCCGACTTCGCGAGCAAGCAGGAGACCGGTCGCGGCGCCGCGTGGATCGCGGTCGACGAGGACGGTCGCCGGCTCGGGTGCGCGTTCTGCCTCCCGGGTGATGAGCCCGACACCGTCGTACTGCGCTGTCTGCTGGTTCATCCGGATGGGCGCGGGGTCGGCCTCGGCGGCCGGCTGCTCGATACGGCTGTGGAGTTCGGCCGTACTGCGGGGTACCGCCGGCTGAAGTTGTGGACGAACGATCCGCTGGTGACCGCACAGGGGATGTACGCGGGTCGCGGGTTCACCTTGACGCGGAAGCGTCCGCATCGGGCGTTCGGGCTGGACCTCATCGAGCTGCACTACGAACTGGAGTTGGGCGATGAGTGAGGCGGTGATCCGGGCAGCTGTGGAGCCGGGCGATCTCGGCTGGGTGGTGATGGCGCACGGGGAGTTGTATGCGGCGGAGTTCGGCTGGGGGAGTCAGTTCGAGCAGTTGGTGGCGGGGATCGTCGCCGACTATGCGGCCTCACACGACCCGCAGTACGAGGCGGCCTGGATCGCTGAGCTGGACGGCAAGCGGGTCGGGTCGATCTTCTGCGTGCGCGGACCGGACGACGGTACGGCGAAGCTGCGGTTGCTGTTGCTCGATCCTGCCGCGCGAGGCCATGGGCTCGGGGCGCAACTGGTGGACACGTGTCTGGCGTTCGCGCGCTCGGCCGGTTACAAGCGGATGGTGTTGTGGACCACCGATCAGCAGGTCACGGCCGGGCGCATCTACCTCGCGCGCGGCTTCCGGCTGACCGGCGACGAGCTCGACGAACGCTTCGCCGACGGCGTACTCAGCCAGTACTACGAACTCGACCTCACCGGCTAGCGTTCGGGATGTCGAGCCGGGCAGGACGGCTACGACGTCTGCAGCGAACGCACTCCGCTCCGGGGTGCCGGTGAACGGGAGAAGTGCATGGAGCTGCCTGAGGTCGTGTCGCGTTCGGAGTGGCTGGCCGCGCGGAAGAAGTTCCTGGCGGAGGAGAAGGAGTTCACGCGGCGTCGCGATGAGCTGAACGCGAACCGCCGTCGCCTGCCGATGGTGCTGGTGGAGCAGGACTACGTGTTCACCGGTCCGGACGGCCCTGTTCGGCTGCTGGACCTCTTCGAAGGACGGCTGCAGTTGGTCGTGTACCACTTCATGTTCGCTCCGGAATGGGACGAGGGCTGCCCGAACTGCACGTGGCTGTCCGACGACATCGGCCGGCTGGACGGGCTGCACGAAATGCAGACCACGTACGCCGCGGTGTCGCGCGCGCCGTACGAGAAGATCGCCGCCTACAAGGAGAAGCGGGGCTGGACGTTCCCGTGGTACTCGTCGGCGGGGACGAGCTTCAACTACGACTTCCACGTCACGCTCGACGAATCGGTGCTGCCGCTGGAGTACAACTACCGCACCAAGGCCGAATGGGAAGCCACGCCCAACGCCGGCCTCGTGCAAGGCGAGCAGCCGTTCGACCTGCACGGCATGAGCTGCTTCCTCCGCACCGGCGAGGCCGTCCACCACACCTACTCGACGTACGGCCGCGGCACCGACTCCCTCGGCTTCTGCGGCACCGTCATCGACCTGACCGCGCTCGGCCGCCAGGAACCCTGGGAACTACCACCCGGCCGCATCCCCGAGGCGGATCATCACGACGACGGCTGCCACTAGGTCGGGCTTCGGGCTTCGGGCTCGGGCTTGGGGTGGTTGGGTGAACGGGCCGGTCTTTAAGCCGGATTCTGTGGTCGGCGATCATCTATCTACGGTGTCCGTTGCCGGGCACCTCTAGCGGCCTACCCGCGAGCTCGGGCGGGCAGCCCTCGAACGCTCGCGCAGGCGGCGGTCGCCCGTCGCCCTCTTGGCCTTGCTCCACGTGGGGTTTACCGAGCCTCCCCAGTCACCTGGGGAGCTGGTGGTCTCTTACACCACCGTTTCACCCTCACCCGCACTCCGATGAACCACGGGGTCCATCGAAGCCGCTGGCGGTCTGTTCTCTGTGGCACTGTCCCGCGGGTTGCCCCGGGTGGGCGTTACCCACCACGCTGCCCTGTGGAGTCCGGACTTTCCTCGGCGGCCACCGGGTGACCGCGAAACCGCGGCACTACCGATGAACGACGCGATCGCCCGACCGACCCGTTCGCTCTCAGGATAGTGCCTGCGCCGCGACTTCCGGCCAACGGCCGTCCGCGCCCCGCTCGTACGGGCGGACCTCGACGACCGCGTCCGGATTGAGCGGCCCGTACAGATGCGGGAACGACATCCCGATCCCGTCCAGGTCCTCGTCGGACAACGCCGACACCAGCCGCTCGACCTCGATCACAAGCACGCACAGTGGCTCGGTCACATCGGCGTAGAACGAGTTGGCCACCATCGCCACCTGATCGGCGTACGAGCAATGAATGAACGCCGCCCCGTCATCCAGCGACTGCCCTCGGGTGGACCACCGATAACACCCTGCCTCCCGCGCCGCTTCCCACTGCCCCACAAACGCCAAATGAAAAATCACCGCCATACCCAAAACCCTATCCGCGCCGTCCCCGCACCCGCCGCAACGCCGCCCAGCTGAATCTCGAATTCCGCCACAACGCTGCCCGCCACCTGCCCTGCACTTCCCGTCGGTACGGCGTACCGACAGACAGGACGTGTCAGCCCTGCCCCTTGGACGCCCCGCTCAATCAGAGAGCGCGCTGGCCTCATCCGGGTGATACCTCCTGTCGCTCGGTACCGCTCGTCACGACGTGGGTTGGTGGGTGCGGCGCTTCGGTCGGAACGCGAGTCGGGTGGGGAAACGCGCTGATAGGTTTTCGGGCATGACGACCCCCGAGGAGAACACCAGTACCGCAGCGGCGAAGGTGACGCCGGTCGACGATCTGGTGAGCACGCGGCACGAGTTGGCGATTGGTGATGAGACGCTGAAGTACACGGCCACCACGGGGCGGGTCGTGTTGCGGCAGGAGGTGCTGACCGAGGGGAAGTTCGACGGGCATGTGCCGAAGGCCGAGGTGTTCCTGACGGCGTACACGCTCGACGATGCGGATGTCTCGCAGCGGCCGGTGACGTTTGCCTTCAACGGCGGTCCGGGATCGTCGAGCATCTGGCTGCACCTCGGGCTGCTCGGGCCGCGTCGCGCGGTATCGGGCGACGTCGGTGAGCTCGTGCCGCCGCCGTACGGGCTGGAGGACAACCCCGAGACGTTGCTGCGGCACAGCGATCTGGTCTTCATCGACCCGGTGTCGACCGGATACTCGCGCGCGGTCGAGGGCGAGAAGCCGGGGGAGTACCACGGGTTCACCCGCGACCTGGAGTCGGTCGGTGAAGTGATCCGGCTGTGGACGTCGCGGAACGGGCGCTGGATGTCACCGAAGTTCCTGGCCGGCGAGTCCTACGGTACGACGCGCGCCGCCGGGCTGGCCGCGCATCTGCAGGACCGGTATGGGATGTACCTGAACGGCGTGATGCTGATCTCCGCGGTACTCGAGTTCGCGACGCTCGACTTCACGCCGGGCAACGACCTGCCGTACGCCTTGTACCTGCCGTCGTACGCCGCGACCGCGCACTACCACGGGCTGATCCCGGACCGGGAGCTGTCCGACGTACTCGCGGACGCGGAGCGGTACGCCGCCGGCCGGTATCCGAATGCGCTTGCCCAGGGCAACCGGTTGCCGGACGACTACCGGGCCGAGGTGATCACCCGGCTGGCGTCGTTGACCGGGCTGTCGGAGGACTACCTCGACCGGGTGAACCTGCGGATCGAGCACACCCGCTTCTTCGCCGAGCTGTTGCGCTCGCGCCGGCAGGTGGTCGGGCGGCTCGACAGCAGGTTCACCGGATGGGATGCGGACTCGGCCGGTGAGGTGTCGACCGACGACCCGTCGTTCCGCGCGATCATCGGGCCTTACACGGCAGCGCTGAACCAGTACGTGCGGGCCGAGTTGGAGTATCACAACGATCTCCCGTACGAGTTCCTCAGCAGCGACGCGGCCAAGGACTGGTCGTTCAAGGAGTTCGAGAGCAAGCACGTCACCGTCGCCGACAAACTCGCCGAGGCGATGCGGGCGAACCCACACCTGAAAGTCCACATCGCCTCCGGCTACTACGACTGCGCGACCCCGTACTTCGCCACCGAACACACCGTCGCCGGCCTGCAGATCCCCGCCGAACTCCGGGACAACATCGAACTCCGCTACTACCCAGCCGGCCACATGATGTACGTCAATGAAGAGTCCCGGCTGCGCCAATCCGAAGACCTGGCCACCTTCATCCAAAACGCCTCCAACCGATAGCGCCCCGAGAGATGCTCCTGGTCCGCTCAGATCGTGTGTCGACGGCTGATTCGCTGCCGGCAGGCGTCGTACTCCGGACGCCGACTCGCGCCGACACCACGGAGCTCGGTCGGTTGTACTTCGAGTCGTATGAGCCGGGTGTTGCTTGCGCGAGCGAGGCGGAGGCGATTGACGACATCGGCGCGACCTTCGACGGCGCCTACGGCCCGCTGAGTGCCGACTGGAGTTGGTTGGCGGTGGCGGGTGATCGGCTCGTCGGTGCGTTGCTGGTCGTCGAGCGTGCGCCGTGGCCGGATACGCCGGCGTGTCCGTTCATCATCGAGCTCTTCGTGGCGCCCGCACATCGCCGCCTTGGGGTTGCGCGCGGTTTGCTGGCGACGGTTGGTACCGAGGTGGCCCTGCGCGTTGCTGAGGGCAACGTTTCGGCGCGGCGGCTTTATGAGTCGGTGGGTTTCCAGCCGGGGTAGATGCGGAAGCCGGAGAAGGTGTGGTGGGGGAGGGAGGAGTAGAAGTCCTCGGCGGTGTCGGTGACCAGGTCGATGCGTTGGGCACCGGTCAACGGCATGGCGTATTCGAGGAGAGCTCGGGCAATGCCTTGGCGACGGTAGGTGGCGGCGACTGCGAGTTCCGCCAGGTAGGCCTGGATGTGGCCGTCGCTGAGGAGGTAGGCAAAGGCAACGACTTCACCATCGTTGTCGACGGCAACTACTGAGGTCACGCCCGGGGCAGTCAGTACTGCGTGGGCGCGCTCGTGGTCGGCGGGGAAGCTCGGCCAGCCTTCGGCTTCGCACAGCGCGACGATGCCGAGCAGATGCGCGCGCTCGTACTGCGTGTAGCGCACGTTCACGGCAAGGTGAGGACTTCGGCGCCGGTGTCGGTGACGACCAGGGTGTGCTCGAACTGCGCGGTCCTGGACTTGTCCTTGGTCGTCGCGGTCCAGCCGTCGTCCCACAAGTCGTAGTCATAGCTGCCGAGGGTGAGCATCGGCTCGATCGTGAACGTCATCCCCGGCTCCATCACGTCGTCGAACCGCTCGTCGTCGTAGTGCGGGATGATCAGCCCGGAGTGGAACGAGGTGGCGATCCCGTGCCCGGTGAAGTCGCGGACCACGCCGTACCCGAAACGCTTCGCGTACGACTCGATCACGCGGCCGATGATGCTCACCTGACGGCCCGGCTTGACCGCCTTGATGCCACGGTTCAGCGCTTCCTGCGTGCGCTCGACCAGCAGGCGGCTCTCCTCGTCGACGTCACCGACCAGGAACGTCGCGTTGGTGTCGCCGTGGACGCCGTCCAGGAACGCGGTGATGTCGACGTTGACGATGTCGCCGTCCTCGAGCGGGCGGTCGTCGGGGATGCCGTGGCAGATCACCTCGTTCACCGAGGTGCACAAGGACTTCGGATAGTTGCGGTAGCCCAGCGTGGACGGATACGCGCCGCGCTCGACCAGGTACTCATGGCCGATCGCGTCGAGTTCGTCCGTCGTCACTCCTGGCTTGGCGGCCGCACCGACCGCCTGCAACGCCTGCGCGGCCAGCTTGCTCGCGACGCGCATCTTCTCGATCAACTCGGGCGCGGTCACGTACGAGCCTTCGTACGGCGTCGGCGCGGGCTTGTCGACGTACTCCGGCCGGGGAATGGACGCGGGTACCGGACGGCGAGGCGAGATGATGCCAGGAGTGAGAAGCGACATGGTGGGATCATTCTAGTAGTGCGCTGGGCACTTCAGACGCGACAAGGCGATCGGAAGGTGGTCATCCGTTATGTCCGACGATCACAGCAACGAGTGGTACTACAACGTGAAGACCGGCAAGGTCGAGCCTTATGAAGGCGACAAGGCCTCCGAGCGACTCGGGCCGTACAGCTCGCCGGAAGAGGCGGCCCGCGCGTTGGAGAAGGTCCAGGAACGCAACGAGGCCTGGGACAACGACCCGAAGTGGAACGACGACTGAATGCTTCAGAAAACGCCTGCGGGGCACCACCGGAAATCGGTGGTGCCCCGCAGCTTTTCGGCTACTTCGCCGGATCAGGCCTTCTTCGCGGCGGCCTTGCGGGCCGGGGCCTTCCGGGCCGTCGTCGCGCGCTTGGCGACAGTCTTGCGGGCCGGCGCCTTCTTCGCAGCCACCCGGGCGGGCGCCTTCTTCGCGGCGACCTTCTTGGCCGGCGCCTTCTTCGCGGCGACCTTGCGGGCCGGAGCCTTCTTGGCGGCGACCTTCTTCGCGGGTGCCTTCTTCGCCACGGTCTTCTTCGCCGGCGCCTTCTTGGCCACGGTCTTCTTGGCGGTGGTCTTCTTCGCCGGTGCCTTCTTGGCGGCGGTCACCTTCTTGGCCGGTGCCTTCTTCGCGACCGTCTTCTTCGCGGTCACCTTCTTGGCCGGTGCCTTTTTCGCCACGGTCTTGGTGGCGGTGGCCTTCTTCGCCGGCGCCTTCTTGGCCACGGTCTTCTTCGCCGTGGTCTTCTTCGCGGCGACCTTTGTGGCTGGTGCCTTCTTCGCCGCAGTCACCTTCTTCGCCGTTGTCGTCTTCTTCGCTGCGGTGACCTTGCGCGCGGTGGTCGTCTTCGCGGCGCTGGCCTTCTTGGCGACAGTCTTCTTGGCGGGAGAAGCCTTTTTGGCTGTCGCCTTCCCTGCGGCTGCCTTCTTGGCTGGCACTTCTGCCTCCTTGGTGCGGCTGAGGAAAACCACGGTGGATTCCTCGTCGTCATGATGATGACAACACTTGGTGGCTACGTAAAGCACCTGAAACGTGTGCAGCTTAAGGCGTCCGGATATGCTATCCGGGTGAATAGTGCGAAAATCCTTGTGCAGAAGGGTTTTCACCGCGGCCGGAGCAGGCCGGAAGCCGGGAAAGATTTGTTGGCGACACGCACGCGAAGTCGGCCCGGATCGGCCGATTCGGTGCACTTCGGCACAAGTGTTGTCCTCGGCAACCTCTGCCGAACGACCCATGGAAGACAGGTTTCACTGCCATGCAGGACGACGTAGGAACAGTGCTCGCGTTGCCGTCGCGAGTGCGTCGGGTGGTCAGTATCGTGCCCTCGTTGACGGAAGCGATCGCGGCCACGCATCGCGAGTTGCTGGTCGGTGCGACGGACTGGTGCACGCATCCCGAAGACCTCGACGTGACCCGCGTCCGGGGAACGAAGAACCCTGATCTCGAACTCATTCGTGAACTCGCGCCGGATGTCGTGATCGCGAATGCCGAAGAGAATCGCGAACCCGATCTCGCGACATTGCGGGCGGCCGGAATCGCGGTCTGGGTCACCGCGCCGACGACACTCGACGAATCACTCGGCTCGCTTCGCCGGATGCTGTCGGCAATCACCGGTGACGTCCCGCAATGGCTCGTCGATGCGACCGCGAGTTGGAGTACGCCGTACGCCGGGCCGCGTCGTCGCGCGATCGTGCCGATCTGGCGGCGCCCGTGGATGGCGTTGGGGCGGGACACGTTCGCGGGTGATGTGCTGCGGCGACTCGGCATCGACAACGTGCTGGCGGATTCTCTCGAGCGTTATCCGAAGTTCGATCCAGCCGAACTCCCGCAGTACGACGTCGTTGTTCTGCCGGACGAGCCCTATGCGTTCGCACCGAATGACGGACCCGAGGCTTTTGCCGGGCCGGCCAAATGCGTCTCGGGCCGCCATCTCACCTGGTACGGCCCATCGCTCACCGAGGCGCGACGCGTGCTCACCGAACAGTTGCAGTGATGTGCGCCACGAAGACTGCGCTGTCAGGTAGACGGTTAGGTATGCCTCACCTACACTCGCCTGGTGCCGTCCGTGACCGCGAAGAAGAAGTGCTGCAAGGACAAGCCGAGGTGCAAGAAGTGCCCGGTGGTCCTGAAGCGGCTGGCTGATGCCGGCTGCGCGGAGCGGCTGGACCGCGTCCACTACAAGGTGGACAAGAAGGTCAAGAAGAAGGTGCTGAAGGAAGCCCGCGCCCGCTAGCAGCCCGCTGCGGTCTAGGACGCTTTGCGAAGCTCGATCGCGTTCACGGCTTGCCGGAGCAGCCCGGGAATGGTGACGTGCGCGGCCTGACCGGTCGCCTCCAGGTCGTCGGGGTGCCACCAGCCGTGGTCGCTGATCGTCGCCAGTTCGAGCTCCTCCTGGTTGGCGAAGCTCACCTCGACCGCGTCCACGCGCACCGCGAAGAAGGTCTGGTGCTGGATGATCGGGCAGCCGCCCCACTGGTACTCGATCGTGTTCGTCGCGACCGGTTCGCCGAGCGACTCGGCCGGTACCAGCAGCGCGACCTCCTCGCGCAGTTCGCGGCTCGCGGCCTGTGCAACCGTCTCGCCGGCTTCGACGCCGCCGCCGATCGTGAACCAGTACGGCCGGGCCGGAATCAGTGGGTCCCACCCGTGCAGCAGCAGGACCTTCCCGTCACCACGGACAGGAAGGACTCGAGCCGTCGTACGCCGGACGACGGTGCCGGGCGGAGGCAGGCGGGAATCGGTCACACTTCAAAACGGTAGGCGACGAAGGCGCCGCGGCGACTCGTCGTACGGCGCGTCTCGGGTCAGACGCCTTTGGTTGCGGGTGGGACGATCGATGACATGACTGCACGGATCGGCCTGGGACTGGCCGCGCTCGGACGGCCGGGGTACATCAATCTCGGTCACGACCAGGATCTCCCGCCCGGTCGTGAAGTCGAGGATCTTCGTCGCCGGACGCACGAGTTGCTGGAGCAGGCGTGGCAGGCCGGTGTCCGGTACTTCGACGCGGCCCGCTCGTACGGTCTGGCCGAGGTCTTCCTGGGCGAGTGGCTGACGCCTGAACGCCGCAGTCAGCTGACCATCGGCTCGAAATGGGGCTACACGTACGTCGCCGACTGGCGTGACGACGCCACAACGCACGAGGTGAAGGACCACTCGCTGCAGACCTTCGAACGCCAGTGGCCCGAGACCCTCGCGGCCCTTGGCGGTCGACCGGATTTCTACCTGGTCCACAGCCTGACTTCGGACAGCCCCGCGCTCTCCGACACGAAGCTGCTCGACCGCCTCGGCGAACTCGCGGCCGACGGCGTACGGGTCGGCCTGTCGACCAGTGGGCCGCATCAAGCCGAGACGTTGCGCGAAGCCCTGAAGCTGGGCGGCCCGTTCACGGTTGTGCAGTCGACGTGGAACGTGCTGGAGCCATCGGCCGGTACGGCGCTTGCCGAGGCGCACGACGCCGGGTGGTTCGTGGTGGTCAAGGAAGCCGTGGCCAACGGCCGCCTGACCTCCAAGGCCGGCGAAACCCCCTTCAATACCTTCGCTGCCAAACACGGTGTCGCGCCCGACTCGCTGGCCATCAGCGCTGCAGCAGCGCAGCCGTGGGCCGACGTGGTACTCAGCGGCGCGACCACCTCGGAGCAGCTCGAGAGCAACCTGCGGCAAGCCACGGCCGGCCCGCTGACCGAGTTCGCGCAGAAGCCCTACGAGTACTGGTCGGAACGCTCAGCCCTGCCCTGGATCTAGAACCTCGATCTAGATGTACTCGGTCAGTAGGTTGGTGACAGTCGGCTGATGGGTGGTCGGCCGCCGAGTGCGGTGTGTCGGCGTTGATTGTTGTAGAAGTCGA
>NZ_QFXK01000010.1 GCF_003261635.1 Kribbella monticola
GTCGGGTGGTCGATCAATAGGCCGAGGATGCCGTGGCCTTCGGGGTACGGGCCGATCGCCGCGATCTCCTCGGCGGTCACGCCGTGCGTGATGAAGCGGACCAGCCGTTTGCCGTCGTGGCCGACCACGCCGAGCGCGCCGTACCGGGCGCCAACCAGCTCGCAGGCGGCGGTCACGATCCGGTCGAGCGTGCTGTTCAGGTCGAGGTCGGCGCCGATCCCGACGACCGCGTCGAGCAGGGCCCGGAGCCGCTCCTGGGAGTCCAGGATCTCGTCGACGCGGCCCAGCAACTCCTGCAGCAGCGCGTCCAGCCGCACCCTCGACAGCCCCGCGAATCCGAGCGCACCTTCGTCCCAGGTCAGCCGCTGCCCGTCATCATTCCCACCCATGCCGCCACCGTACGGAACCCCAGCCGGAAAGGGAACCGGCCCGACCGCTCCCGGTGACCAGCCACCAGCGCACGCCGTGCCGATCGCTGCCGAGCTATTCCAGCCGCTCTCTGAACTCGGCTGCGTTGTCCTGACACCAGGTCGCGAAGGTGCGCGCCCCGCGACCGGTCAGTCGACGTACGACGTCCGTCCGCAAGCCCACCGTGTCTGCGCGCATCAGCATGAGCCCCTCGACGATCGCGGCCGCCAACTCCGGCGGCGCACCCTCGGGATACCGGAACCGAACCGCGTCCTCGGGTTGCTCGACCGGACGGACGCCGAGCTTGCGACCGATCGCTTCGCCGAGAATCGCGACCTGCTCGGCCAGGGTGAACGCCTCGGGCCCGGTTAGCGTGTACTCCCGTTTCTCGTGACCGTCCTCGGTGAGCACGGTCGCCGCGACGGCCGCAATGTCCGCCGGATCGATCGGCGCCGAGCGGCCCGGCCCGATCGGATCCAGCACGTAACCTCCGGCCTTGATCGTCGGCACCCAGTCGAACGCGTTGGTCATGAACCCGGTCGGCCGCAGGAACGTTGCCGGGATCCCCGAATCGCGGATGAGCCGCTCCCGCTCGTGATGCCATCGGCCCATCGCGGGCACCGGATCACCGAGTACGGCGTACGACGAGAGGTACACCAGCCGCCGTACGCCGGCCTCTCGTGCCGCTGTGACGACATTGACGGTGTGCTCGAGGCCGGTCCCAGGGACCAGCAGGAACACCTCGTCGACACCGCGCAGGTCGAGCGGGCGGTCGAGATCGCCGATCACCTGCTCGGCCGGAAGGTCGTCGCGCGGGTTGCGGACCAGCGCGCGGAAGGCGGCTCCGCGCGCGGTGAGCTCTTCGACGAGCAGGCGACCGACGTGTCCGGTGGCGCCGGTGACGAGCAGCATGGCAGACTCCTTTACCGGTTAACGATTTCGTCCGAACGTTAACCGGTAAACGATTCGACCGTCAAGGCTGGAGTCCGTCGATGCCCGAGTTCCTCGAGTTGCACAGCAAGACGTCCAAGTTGCTGCGCGCGGCCGCCGATGCCGCCGTACAGCGGCATGGACTGCGGCTGGGCCAGGACTATCTGCTGGCGGCGCTGTGGGCAGCGGACGGGCGTACGCCGGGGGAGATCGCGGCCTCGGTCAAGGTCACCACCCCGGCCGTCACCAAACTCGCCACCCGGCTGGCCGAGGCCGGCCTGCTCGAACGGCGTCCCGACGCGCGCGACCATCGGCTCGTCCGGCTCTGGCTGACCCCGGCCGGCCGCGCCCTTCAGCAGCCCGTCGAGGAGGAACGCCAGCGGCTCGAGGACCGGATCACCGCGACTCTGACGAAGACCGAGCGTGCTCAGCTCCTGAAGGCACTCGCGAAGATCCATCGTGCATTGGCTGACGACATACTGACCCCGTGAAGTTGGCGACCGGGCTCACCGGTGTACGGGGTGGACTGCGGGCGGATGTGATCGCCGGCGTGACGGTGGCTGCCTATCTGGTGCCGCAGGCGATGGCCTACGCCCAGCTGGCCGGGCTACCGCCTGTGGCCGGCTTGTGGGCAGTGCTCGGTCCACTCGCGGTTTATGCGTTTCTCGGTACTTCGCGGCTGCTGTCGGTCGGCCCGGAGTCGACCACCGCGCTCATGACCGCCGCTACTCTCGGCGCGTTGGCCGTCGGCGATCCCTCGCGGTACATCGCGTTGGCCGCCGCCTTGGCGTTGCTGGTCGGCGTCGTCTGCGTGGTTGCGTGGCTGCTCCGCCTGGGCTTCCTGGCGGACCTGCTGTCGAAGCCGGTGCTGATCGGCTATCTGGCGGGCATCGCTGTGATCATGATCGCGGGCCAGCTCGGCCGGATGACCGGGCGGAGTGTCTCGGGGGAGTCGCCGATCGAGGAGTTGCTGTCGGCGCTTCGGCAGTTCCGGGCCTGGCATCCGGCCACTGTCGTTCTGTCGCTGGCTGTTCTGGCATTGCTTCTGGCGGCGACCCGGTGGCTGCCTCGGTTGCCGGCGCCGCTGCTGGTGATGGCACTCGCAGCTGCCGTCGCAGCGGCGACCGGCCTGGGTAGCCACGGCGTCGCTCTGATCGGTGACGTTCCTTCAGGCTTGCCAGTACCGGCGCTGCCGTCGATCACCCTGCACGACCTGCGCCTGCTGATCCTGCCCGCGGTCGGCGTCGCCCTCGTCGGTTACACCGACACCGTGCTGACCGGGCGAGCCTTCGCCGGCGAGCGACACGAGCGGGTCAATGCCGACCAGGAACTGCTCGCCCTGGGCATGGCCAACCTGACCGCCGGAGGCCTGCACGGTTTTCCGGTCAGCAGTAGCGGCAGCCGTACGGCGGTTGCCGCCGCGGCCGGTGCGAAGAGCCAGTTGTACTCGCTCGTCGCGCTGGCGAGTGTCGTTGCGACCCTTCTGTTCGCCGGCCCGCTCCTGGCGACCTTCCCAACCGGCGCTCTGGGCGCGTTGGTCGTGTACGCGGCCCTGCGGCTGGTCGATCTGGGCGAGTTCCGGCGGATCGCCCGCTTCCGGCGCAGCGAGTTCGTCCTGGCGCTGGCCACCTGTGTCGGCGTGGTCGCGCTGGACGTTCTGTACGGCGTACTGGTGGCTGTCGGCCTTTCCGTCCTCGACCTGTTCCGGCGGGTCGCCCGGCCGCACGACGGGATTCTCGGCATCGCCCCCGGCATCCCGGGCATGCACGACCTCGACGACTACCCGACCGCGCGGCCGGTGCCCGGACTGGTCGTGTACCGCTACGACTCGCCGCTGTTCTTCGCCAACGCCGAGAACTTCCACCGCCGGGCGCTGGCGGCAGTCGACGCCTCGACCGAGCCCGTCCGCTGGCTGCTCCTGAACGCCGAGGCCAACGTCGAGATCGACATCACCGCCGTCGACGCGCTGGATGCGCTGCGCGAGGACCTGGCTCGACGCGGCATCGTGCTGGCTCTGGCCCGGGTGAAGCAGGATCTCCGCGACGACCTCGAGGCCGCCGGCTTCCTGGACCGCCTCGGCCGGGACAACGTCTTCTTCACCCTTCCCACCGCCGTCGAGGCCTTCCACCTCCGCACCGCGGACTGAACGAGCTGAGCCCACGGGGGGGCTGCGGTGGATCTCCTCAGCTCAGGGGCTGCCCAGGGGCAGGCCACTGCTCGTCTGTTGCCGGGTGGGGGCGTTGGGCCCAGGCGAGGAGGCGGCGGCCTTCGAGAACCTCGATGGTGAGGCGGATGAGGTGACGGTCGCGGTTCGGGGCCCAGGCGCGGATCGGTTTGGCACGGACGGCGTCGTCCAGGTCGACGACGGAGAGCCGGCCGGTGGCTGTGACGGTCCAGCCGAGGTGCCGGTCGGGGTCGAACTCGTCGACCTCGAACGCGACGACGTCCTCGCGCTCGGCGGCGCGGTACTTGTCGCCGTCGGCGGTCGCGAAGATCACCGTCCGGTCGTCGACGAAGAAGTTGACCAGCCGGATGGCCGGCAGGCCAGCTTTGGTGAACACCAGCCGGCCGACCGGGACCGACGAGAGCAGCTTGAGGCATTCGTCGTCTTCCAGGACCTGCAGACCGGTGTGGTCGAAGCGGCGGGGCGGGGCACTCATCGTGACCCCTTTCGAGGGTGGTGGCGGTCTAGTGTGGTGGTCAGGACTGACTGCGACTGCGGGAGTGGCACGACATGGCGATCAAGGTGTTCTTGCTCGATGACCACGAGGTGGTCCGGCTTGGGTTGCGGCAACTGCTGGAGGCCGAGGAGGACATCGAGGTGATCGGTGAGGCGGGCACGGCCGCGCACGCGATCGCACGCGTCCCGGCGCTGCGCCCTGACGTCGCGGTCCTGGATGTGCGGCTGCCCGACGGTGACGGGATCACGGTGTGCCGGGAGTTGCGGTCGGCGATGGACGACCCGCCTGCCTGCTTGATGTTGACGTCGTATTCCGACGACGAGGCGTTGTTCACCGCGATCATGGCGGGTGCGGCCGGGTATTTGCTGAAGCAGGTCAGCGGTACGGATCTGGTTGGTGCGATCCGCCGGCTGGCGGCGGGGGAGTCGTTGCTGGACCCGGCGATGACGACGGCGGTGTTGGAGCGGTTGCGGCATCCGGCCGTGGAGGACGACGATCCGAGGTACAAGTCGCTGACCGAGCAGGAGCGCAAGATCCTTGACCTGATCGCTGAGGGCAAGACCAACCGGCAGATCGCGCAGGAGATGTTCCTGGCTGAGAAGACCGTGAAGAATTACGTCTCGGGGTTGCTGCGTAAGCTCGAGATGGAGCGCCGGACCGAGGCGGCCGTTTACGCGGTTGAGCGGGCCAACCGCCAGCAACCGCCGAAGTGATCTCGCCACCTCACCAGGCACGAACGCGTCGTCCACTGACCTGCTCCGGTTCGATCACGATGTAGACCTCGCGGTCGCCACCGGCCCACGGGTCGACGTCCATCGCCTCGCGAAGTTGCTCGGTCTTCTCGGGGTCGGCTTGCCGCGCGGTGCCGCTGACCAGGACGCTCCACCCTTGGTGCATTCCCTCGTCGAGTCGGTCGATCTCGAAGCTGACGGCGCCGGACCCGTAGCGTCCCAGTGCGGTGGTCGCGCTGGTCCGGAAGACGACGGCGCCGTCGTGCATGCCGAAGTTCACCGGTACGACGTTCAGCCGGCCGACCAGCTGGAACGCGACCCGGCCGACGCCGCCGGGCTCGATCAGCCGGCGGCACTCGTCGTCGTCCATCGTCTCGAACACTGGATGCAGCGCCGCTGGGCCGGCGCCGGCGGGCCGCTGCGGCTGATCGAGGGCACCGGCCAACCGCATCAGGGCGCCGCCGGTCAGCGCGACCGGCGCGTTCTCGATCCGGTCGACGTACGACGGGTCCAGCCGCGCCCGCTCGGCGACCTCGTCACGGCTCAGCCCGAGCGCCAGCCGCCGCGCACGAACCCGCCGGGCCAGATCCCCACCGGATCTTCCGTGGTTGTTCCCGACTCGGTCCGCCGTGTTCATCGTTGTCGCCTCCGGTCTCCATGAGAACCCGCGACGGGGCTGGGGCGTAGCTGCCATCGGGCCCTTGACGGTGGGACCTAGGTCCCTCGTGACGAGCAGCTTGGCGATCGGTAAGGGAGCGCGGACTAGGGTGCGGGGTATGGGTAGCAGCGTGTATGTCGCGTCGGTGGAGGGGTACACCGGCAAGTCCACGGTGGCGCTGGGAGTGCTGCAGGAGCTGTCGAAGCGGGTCGAGCGGGTAGCCGTATTCCGGCCGATCGTTCGCCCCGACGCCGCCTCGTACGGCGGCCGCGACTACGTCCTGGACCTGCTCATCTCCCACGACGCCGTCTCGTTGTCGTACGACGAATGCGTGGGCGTCAGCTACGACGAGGTGCACCGAGACCCCGATGCCGCGCTGGATCAGATCGTGCAGCGATACCGCGCGGTGGCCGATCGCGGCGATCCGGTCGTCATCGTCGGCAGCGACTACACCGATGTCGGTACGCCGACCGAGTTCTCCTACAACGCGAGGATCGCCGCCAACCTGGGCGCGCCGGTGCTGCTCGTCCTGAATGGTTCGGGCCGCGGCCCCGAGGACCTGCGCACGCTGACCGACATCACAGCCGCCGAACTCGCGGCCAACCACGGCTCGTTGTTCGCGGTGATCGCCAACCGGGTGGACGCGGACCGGCTCGAGCCGATCGTCGCGGCGTTGTCGGAGGCCGACGTACCGGCGTACGCGATTCCGGAGGAGCCGCTGCTCAGCGCGCCCGCGGTGGCGGATCTGATGAGTGCGGTCGACGGGCGGTTGCTGAGTGGAGACCCGCGGTTGCTGTCCCGCGAGGCCAGCGGGCTGGTGATCGCCGGGATGACCATGCCGAACGTGCTGGACCGGCTCTTCGAAGGCGCTGCTGTGATCACGGCCGCCGATCGTCCCGAGGTGGTCGTCGGCGTGCTGATGGCGAACGCCTCGCAGAACTTCCCGCAGATCTCGGCGATCTTCCTCAACGGCGGCTTCGCCTTGCCGCCGCAGATCCTGCGGCTGATCGAGGGCGTCGGCAACACACTGCCGCTGATCGAGACCGACCTGGGCACCCATGCGACCTCGACGGCGCTGACCGCCGTCCGGGGCCGGCTGACCAAGGACTCGCCGCGCAAGGTCAACACCGCGCTGGCGCTGTTCGACCAGTACGTCGATGGCGCGGCGCTGCTGGACCGGCT
Organism: Kribbella monticola; assembly: GCF_003261635.1. Lineage (GTDB taxonomy): Bacteria > Actinomycetota > Actinomycetes > Propionibacteriales > Kribbellaceae > Kribbella > Kribbella monticola. The sequence continues at coordinate 6,591 of NZ_QFXK01000010.1, forward strand.
GGCGGTGGCGCGGAGCAGCGCGGTGACGCCGCTGATGTTCGAGCACCAGTTGATCGACGAAGCCGTTGCCGACCGCAAGCACATCGTGCTGCCGGAGGGTGAGGAGGAGCGGATCCTCCGGGCGGCCGACGTCCTGTTGCGCCGCGGCGTGGCGGAGCTGACGCTGCTCGGCGACCGGGTGCTGATCAGCGCGAAGGCGGCCGGTCTCGGGGTGGACATCTCGGCGGCCCGGATCGTCAGTCCCGACGACGAGGAGCTGGGCGAGCGGTTCGCCGCGGAGTACCACCGGCTGCGCAGACATCGCGGTGTCGAGCTCGAGCAGGCCCGCGACGTGGTCAAGGACGTCTCGTACTTCGGCACGATGATGGTCCAGCTCGGTCTGGCCGACGGCATGGTCTCGGGTTCGGTGCACACCACCGCGCACACGATCCGGCCGGCACTGGAGATCGTGAAGACGCTGCCCGACGTCTCCGTCGTCTCTTCGGTGTTCTTCATGTGCCTGGAGAACCAGGTCCTCGTGTACGGCGACTGCGCGGTGAACCCGGATCCGAGCGCCGAGCAACTCGCGGACATCGCGATCTCGTCGGCGGCGACCGCGGCCGCCTTCGGCATCGAGCCCCGGGTCGCGATGCTGTCGTACTCCACCGGTACATCGGGTTCCGGGACCGATGTCGAAAAGGTGTCCAAGGCAACCAGCATCGTCAGAGAGCGCGTTCCCGCGTTGCTGGTGGAGGGACCGATCCAGTACGACGCCGCGATCGACAGCGCCGTGGCGAAGACCAAGTTGCCGGAGTCGTCGGTCGCCGGGCGGGCCACCGTCTTCGTGTTCCCTGACCTCAATACGGGCAACAACACGTACAAGGCTGTGCAGCGATCCGCGAACGCGGTAGCTGTCGGGCCTGTCCTGCAAGGGCTCAAGAAACCCGTGAACGACTTGTCCCGTGGTGCGACCGTGCGCGACATCGTCAACACCGTCGCGATCACGGCGATTCAGGCACAGCAAACCGCTGGAAGGAACCGATGAGCGCCTACGTCCTGGTGATCAATGCGGGGTCGTCCTCGCTCAAGTACAGCCTGGTCGACGCCGACTCCGGTGCGGCTGCGGCGAGCGGCCTGGTGGAGCGGATCGGCGAGAGCGAAGGCCGGCACACCCATCGCGGACCCCAGGGCGAGACCAGTGCGGCGCTGACCGCGTCGTCGCACGAGGACGCGTTGCAGGCGGCGATCGATGCCTTCGGCACCTATGGGCCCGCACTGGACCAGGTCGGCATGGTTGCCATCGGCCACCGAGTTGTGCACGGCGGAACGTACTTCGCCGAGCCGGCCCTGATCGACGACGAGCTGCTCACGAGGGTCTCCGAACTGATCTCGCTGGCTCCGTTGCACAACCCGGCCAACCTCGCCGGCATGCGAGTGGCCCTTCGGCTGTTCCCTGACCTCCCACAGGTCGCCGTTTTCGACACCGCCTTCCACCAGACCTTGCCGCCGGCAGCACACACGTACGCAGTACCGCACGAGTGGGCGACCGACCACGGAGTCCGCCGCTACGGATTCCACGGCACGTCGCACGCCTTTGTCTCGGCGGAGGCCGCGCGGATGCTGGGCCGGCCGCCGAGCGACGTGAACCTCGTCGTGCTCCATCTCGGCAACGGCTGCTCGGCGACCGCCGTACGCGGCGGCCTCTCCGTGGACACCTCGATGGGGATGACCCCGCTCGAAGGCCTGGTGATGGGCACGCGCTCCGGCGACCTCGACCCGGCGATCCACGCCCACCTGGCGCGCGAACTCGGCTGGTCGCTGGACAAGATCGACCACCTGCTGAACTTCGGCTCCGGCTTGAAGGGTCTGGCCGGCGACAACGACTTCCGCGAGCTGTCCCGGCGACGCGCGGCCGGCGACGAACTGGCGCAGTTGGCGTTCGACGTCTTCTGCTACCGCATCAAGAAGTACGTCGGCGCGTACTACGCCGCGCTCGGCACGGTCGACGCGATCGTCTTCACCGCCGGCATCGGCGAACACGACGCCGCTATGCGCGCCGCTGCCCTCGCCAACCTCGACCGCCTCGGCATCACGATCGACCACGACCGCAACACCGCCTCCTGCACAGATCCGCGCCGAATCTCCACCGACGACAGCCAAGTCGCCGTTCTCGTAATCCCCACCAACGAGGAATGGCAGATAGCCCGCGAAACCCTGGGCGTAGTCCGACCCCGCTGAAACCAGAGAGCAGGTCAGCCGGTGCGGTCCCAGCCGCGGCGGGGGCGATGGCTGCCGAGGCGGCTGTCGTCGCGACTGCGGTAGACGATGTAGGGACGGGTGAGGTAGCCCAGGGGCGCACTGAAGACGTGGACCAGGCGCGTGAAGGGCCACAGCGCGAAGAGGCCGAATGCGACCAGCGCGTGCAGCTGGAATCCGAGCGGAGCCGCAGCCATCAGGGTCGCGTCGGGGTTGAAGGCGAGGAACGAGCGGTACCAGACCGAGACGCCTTCGCGGTAGTCGTACTCGCCGCCGATGGTGAGGATCGACCCGGCGATCGTGTTCCACATCCCGAGCACGATCACGACTGCCAGGAACGCGTACATCACCTTGTCCATCACGGTTGTGGCCGAGAAGACCGGGCCGACCGTACGTCGCCGGTAGATCAGGATCGCCATCCCGGCCACCGTCATGAGTCCGGCCAGCAGACCGCCCACCACGGCGACGACGTGGTACATGCGCTCGCTGATGCCGACCGCGTCTGTCCACGACTCCGGTACCAGCAGGCCGATGATGTGTCCGCCGACGACGCCGAGCAGGCCGAAGTGGAACAGTGGACTGCCGATCCGCAACAGCCGGTTCTCGTAGAGCTGGGACGAGCGGGTGGTCCAGCCGAACTTGTCGTAGCGGTAGCGCCACAGGTGTCCGACGACGAAGGTCGCGAGGCAGAGGTACGGGACGACGACGAAGAGGAACTCGCTCATCGGTGACCTCCGGGGAAGGTCGGCATCGGCAGCGAGGTGGTCCCGGGACTGAACTGAGGACTGGCGAACGGGGCGAGGCCGACCTCTTCCTCCGGTGGTCCCTCGGCAGCCAGCCGGCGTACGGCGTCTCGCTCCTCTCCACGCAGTGCCGGCAGAGTTGCCGTGACCGCGTCGATGAGCGGCGCCCATGGCGAGCGCTTGTCGCGTAGTGACAGTCTCAGCAACTCGAGTCCGGCCCGGTGGTCGAGCATCAGGTCGCGACCCAGCCGCTGGTCGATGGTGGCCGCGAACTCCAGTACTACGCAGAGGTGGTCGGGCAGTTCGGCTTCGCCGGGTTCGAAACCCGCGCGCAGATAGGTCTGCTTGAAGCGCAACAGCGCCAGCCCGCGCTTGCGGGTGTCGCCATGAGCGAAGTAGGTCAGGAACAGGTTGCAGCGTCGCCGGTTGTCGAAGGTTTCGACGTAGTCGGCCTGGAGATCGGGCAACGGTGTTGCTTCGAGGTGATCGAGGAAGGACCGGAGGGATTCGCCGATCGCGGCCGGAAGCTCGCGGGAGGCCGAGCGGAGCAGGGCGGCTCGGGCGAGCAGGTCTTCGTCGGGGTAGTCGAGCAGCAGCGAGACCGACTGCCACGCGATGGAGAGCTGGTCGGGCGGCAGGACCGGCTTGGGGCGTCGGCCGGTCACGAGTCGGCGTCCTTCGGCGGGAACATCCCGGGTGGTGAGCCCTTGCCGTCCCAGTTCAGTAGGTTGACCCGACCCGATTTGTTCTCCGGGCCGCTCAGTGAGTCGGAGGTCTGCCGGTCCTGCAGCATCTGGAAGTTCTCGACCGCGATCGGCGTCGGCACTCCGGAGCCCTCACCGAACAGGTCGTGCTGACCACCGCCGTACTCCGAGACCGAGCACTCCGTGGACAGCTCCTCCAGAGCGTGCGCCTGCTCGGCATGAGCAGGTGGGATCACGTAGCGCTCGTCGTACTTCGCGATCGCGAGCAGGCGGTACATGTCGTACATGTCCTCCTCGCTCATCCCGACGGCGGCCGGGATCGAGGCGTCCGGGTCGCGACCGAGGTTGATGTCGCGCAGGTAGCAGCGCATCGCCGCGAGCTTTCGCAGTACGGCGTCGACCGGTCCGACGTCACCGGCGGTGAACAACTCGGCGAGGTACTCGACCGGGATCCGCAGGGCGTCGATCGCGGCGAAGAGGTTGCCTTTGTTCTCGGCGTCCTCACCGGTCTCTGCCACGACCTCGACGACCGGGGACAGCGGTGGGATGTACCAGACCATCGGCATCGTCCGGTACTCCGGATGCAGCGGCAAAGCGACCTTGTAGGTGTTGATCAGCGCGTAGACGGGGGAGCGCTGGGCGGCATCGATCCAGTTGCGGGCGATCCCGGCCTTCTCCGCCTCGCGGATCACCTCAGGGTCGGACGGGTCGAGGAAGACGTCGCGCTGGGCCTCGTACAGACCCTGGTCATCAGTGGTGGAAGCTGCCTCGAGCACCTTGTCGGCGTCGTACAGCATCAGGCCGATGTAGCGCAGCCGGCCCACGCAGGTCTCCGCGCAAACAGTCGGCAGGCCGACCTCGATGCGCGGGAAGCAGAACGTGCACTTCTCGGCCTTACCGGTGCGGTGGTTGAAGTAGACCTTTTTGTACGGGCAGCCCGAGACGCACTTGCGCCAGCCGCGGCACCGGTCCTGATCGACCAGGACGATGCCGTCCTCGGCGCGCTTGTAGATCGCACCGCTGGGGCACGACGCCGCGCATGACGGGTTGAGGCAGTGCTCGCAGATCCTGGGCAGGTAGAACATGAAGGTCTGCTCGAACTCGAACTTCACCTTGTCGGCGATCTTCGCCAGCATCGGGTCGAGGTGCGCGGTCGCGGTCGAGCCGCCCAGGTCGTCGTCCCAGTTGGCCGACCACTCGATCTTCAGGTCCTTGCCGCTGATCAGCGACTTGGGCCGGGCCACCGGGGTGTGTTCCTGCGCGGGCGCGTCGGTGAGAGTCGAGTAGTCGTAGGTCCACGGCTCGTAGTACTCGTTGATCGACGGCAGCTTGGGGTTGGAGAAAATCGTCATCAGGTTCTTCAGGCGCCCGCCGCCCTTGAGTTTCATCCGGCCGCGCTTGGTGAGCTCCCAGCCGCCCTGCCACTTCTCCTGGTCCTCGTACGTCCGCGGGTAGCCGAGCCCGGGCCTGGTCTCGACGTTGTTGAACCAGACGTACTCCGTCCCCGATCGGTTGGTCCAGGCCTGCTTGCAGGTGACCGAGCAGGTGTGGCAGCCGATGCACTTGTCGAGGTTCATCACCATCGCCATCTGGGCCATGACCTTCATCAGTAGGTCACCTCCTGGCTGCGCTTGCGGATGATGGTGACCTCGTCGCGCTGGTTGCCGGTGGGCCCGAGGTAGTTGAAGGCGTAGGTGAGCTGGGCGTAGCCGCCGATCAGGTGGGACGGCTTCACCAGCAGGCGGGTCAGCGAGTTGTGGATGCCGCCGCGTTTGCCGGACGTCTCCGCGAGCGGTACGTCGATCAGCCGGTCCTGGGCGTGGTACATGTACACCGTTCCCTCCGGCATCCGGTGCGAGACGATCGCCCGGGCGACCACGACGCCGTTGCGGTTGACCGCCTCGATCCAGTCGTTGTCCTGGATTCCGACCTTGGCCGCGTCCCGGTCACTCATCCAGACGTTCTGGCCGCCGCGCGACAGCGACAGCATGAAGAGGTTGTCCTGGTACTCGGAGTGGATCGACCATTTGTTGTGCGGGGTCAGGTAGCGCACGGTAAGTCCCTCGACCTGACCCGCCGACCCGTCGGACACGTTGCCGAGTGCGGGCTCCGCGAACAGTGCCGCGAGGTTGAGGGGCGGCCGGTAGACGGGCAGACCCTCGCCGAGTTCGGTCATCCAGTCGTGGTCGAGGTAGAAGTGCATCCGCCCGGTCAGTGTGTGCCAGGGCTTCTTCCGCTCCACGTTGATGGTGAAGGGCGAGTAGCGGCGACCGCCGGTCTCGGAGCCCGACCACTCCGGCGAGGTGATCACCGGAACGGGCGGCCCTTGGGTGTCGGCGAAGGTGATCTGCTTGCCCTGGTGTTCCTCGGCGAGGTCGGCCAGCCGTACGCCGGTGCGCTTCTCGAGCGTCTTGAATCCCTGCGTCGCCAGGTGTCCGTTCGTGGTCCCGGACATCGCCAGGATCGCCTCGCAGACGTGGACGTCCTTCCGCAGGGAGGGCCTGCCGTCGGCGACGCCGCCCCGGACGGCACCGTTCTTGGCCCGGAGATAGTCGACCTGCTTGCCGAGGTCGAAGGTGACGCCCTTGGTCGTTGCGCCCAGGCTGTCCATCAGCGGGCCGAGTGCGTTCAGCTTCTCGGCGACCGCGCCGTAGTCTCGCTCGACCTCGACCAGTTTGGGCATGGTGACGCCGGGGATCGGCTCGCACTCGCCCTTCTTCCAGTCGCGGACCACACCGTGCGGGTTGGCCATCGCGTCCGGCGTGTCGTGGGTGAGCGGCACGGCGACCACGTCTTTGCGGACCCCGAGGTGGGTCGCCGCGAGGCTGCTGAACTTCTCCGCGATCGTCTGCCAGGCATCCCAATCGGTACGGGTTTGCCAAGGCGGCGCGATCGCGGGGTTGAAGGAGTGCACGAACGGGTGCATGTCGGTGGTGCTGAGATCGTGTTTCTCGTACCAGGTCGCGGCCGGCAGGACGACGTCGGAGAAGATCGTCGTACTGGTCTGCCGGAAGTCGATCGTCATCAGCAGGTCGAGCTTGCCCTCCGGCGCCTGGTCGCGCCAGGTGACGTCGACCGGTCGCAGTTCCTCCGGTGTCTCGGTCGCGCGCAGCGACGAGTCCGTGCCGAGCAGGTGCTTGAGGAAGTACTCGTTGCCCTTGCCCGACGAGCCGAGCAGGTTGGCCCGCCAGATCGACAGGATCCGCGGATAGTTGCCGGGGGCATCGGGATCCTCACCGGCGAAAGCGAGCTCGCCGGCCTTCAGTTGCTGTACGACGTACTGGCCGACCGGTTGCCCGGCGGCCGCCGCGTCGTCGCTGAGGTCGAGTGGATTGCGGTCGAACGTCGGGTACGACGGCATCCAGCCCATCCGCGCGCTCTGCGCGATCACGTCGGCCGTCGATCTCCCCGCGAGCCGTCCCTTGCCGGTGGTGGCCGCCAACGTGTCGGCCCCGAACTGGTCGTAGCGGAACTGGTTGGTGTGCAGGTACCAGTACGCGGTCTGGATCATGTTGCGTGGCGGCCGGTTCCAGTCGAGCGCGTTGGCGATCTGCGTGTAGCCGGTGATCGGGCGGACCTTCTCCTGGCCGACGTAGTGCGCCCAGCCGCCGCCGTTGACGCCCTGGCAGCCGGTGAGGTTGGTCAGGGTGAGGAAGGCGCGGTAGATCGTGTCCGAGTGGAACCAGTGGTTCGTGCCGGCGCCCATCACGATCATCGACCGGCCCTTGGACTCCTCGGCGTTGCGGGCGAACTCGCGCCCGATCCGGGCGGCGGTGGCGGCCGGCACACCGGTGATCGTTTCCTGCCAGGCAGGCGTGTACGGCGACGACGCGTCGTCGTACCCGTTGTTCTCGCCGGTTGGCCAACTGCCGGGCAAGGAGCCGCGGCCGACGCCGTACTGGGCAAGGAGGAGATCGAAGACGGTGGTCACCAGGTGGCCCTCCACACGTTGCACCGGCACGCCTCTGGGAAGCTCCGCGGCGGCACCATCGGGGGGTGTCGAAACGTGGCATCCGGACGACGACCGACTCGGTCGCGGTGTCGAGCAGCGACAGGGCCGGATCGACGTCGCCGAGGTCGAGGTTCCACTGGCCGACGCCGGCCTCGCCGTATCGGTGTCCCAGCGAGCCGTTCGGTACGACGGGCGCGCCGGTGCGCGAGTCGAGGAGGACGGTTTTGAAGGCGGCGTTCTCGTCGCTGGAGTGCTCCGCCAGATCGGCGGCGGTGAGGAACTTGCCCGCGGTGTACTCGCCGTCGGCGGTCTCCTCCAACCGGACCAGATAGGGCAGATCGGTGTAGGTCTTCACGTATTCGGTGAAGTACGGCGTCTGGCGGTCGACGAAGAACTCCCTGAGGACGACGTGACCCATCGCCATCGCGAGAGCAGCATCGGTACCGGGCTTCGCGGGCAACCACTCGTCGGCGAACTTGACGTTGTCGGCGTAGTCCGGGGCGACCGCGACGACCTTCTGGCCGCGGTACCGCGCCTCAGTCATCCAGTGCGCGTCCGGAGTCCGGGTGACCGGGAGGTTGGAGCCCCACATGATCAGGTAGCCGGCGTTCCACCAGTCGCCGGACTCGGGGACGTCGGTCTGATCGCCGAAGACCTGCGGCGACGCGACCGGCAGATCGGCGTACCAGTCGTAGAAGCTGAGCATCGAGCCGCCGATGAGGTTGACGAACCGCGCACCTGACGCGTGCGAGACCATCGACATCGCGGGGATGGGGGAGAAGCCCGCCACCCGGTCGGGGCCGTACTTCTTGATCGTGTGGACATGAGCCGCGGCCACGATCTCGCTGGCCTCGTCCCAGCTCGCCCTGACCAGGCCGCCCTTGCCGCGCGCCGACTTGTATGCCTTGGCCCGCAAGGGATTCTCGACGATGTGCTCCCACGCCTTCACGGGGTCGCCGCCGTACTGGGCCTTGGCCTCGCGGAACATCTGGAGCAGGACGCCGCGCACATAGGGATAGCGGACCCGGGTGGGGGAGTAGGTGTACCAGGAGAAGGCCGCGCCGCGCGGACACCCCCGCGGCTCGTACTCCGGGGAGTCCGGGCCGACCGACGGGTAGTCGGTCTGCTGGGTCTCCCAGGTGATGATGCCGTCCTTGACGTAGACCTTCCACGAGCACGAGCCGGTGCAGTTCACGCCATGAGTGGACCGGACGACCTTGTCGTGGCTCCAGCGGTCGCGGTAGAAGTCGTCGGCCTCGCGCCCACCCGCCTTGGTGATGGTTCGCAGGTCGTCCGAGACGGTGCCCCGGGTGAAGAACCGTCTGGTCCGGACGAGGGCCTCGGTGAACGAACCGTCCATCCCGAGGCCGGACTGCTGCTCTGAACGGGTCAACGCGTTTCCTGTCCCTTGGTGGCGGTACGACGGACGATCGTGAGGGTGAGCAGGAGCGCGAGGGCCGCCGTACCGGAGAGCAGCCACAAGCCGATGGCGTAGGAGTCCGTGCGACCGTAGACGTAGCCCATGATCAGTGGCGGGATGAAGCCGCCCAGTCCGCCGGCGGCACCGACCAAGCCGGTGACCCCGCCGACCCGGGACGGCTCGGTGACCTTGGCGATGAGGGCGAACGTCGCCCCGCTACCGGAGCCGAGTGCGGCCGCCATGGCAAGGAAGGCGAGCGTTCCGATGCCGTGCAGGGGCGGCGTACCGGCTGAGATGCCGGCGCAGACCACGACGATCCCGAAGCCGGTCGCCAGGACCGGGATCGCGCCGACCTTGTCGGCGAGCCAGCCGCCGACCGGTCGCATGATGACGGCGATCAGGACGAAGCCGGCCATCCGGTTCGCCGCGTCGGCCGCGGTGAGGTGATGCGCGGTCTTGAGGTACGCCGGGAGGTAGACCGAGAAGGCGACATACCCGCCGAAGGCCACCGCGTAGAGGATGCACGCCTGCCAGGTGATCGCGAGCCGCGCGTTGACCGAGATCCGCGACGCCAGCGAACTGGTCGGGACGACCCGGCCGGGGGCGTCGCGCAGGACCAGCCACGCCGCAACGGCGTAGCAGGCCAGCACCGCGGCGGTGATCAGGAACGGTGATTTCGCGCCCAAGTGGTCGGTGAGCTTCACGGTGGTCAGGGCGCTGATCGCGGTACCGCCCATTCCGGCTCCGAAGACGCCGATGGCGAGACCACGCTTGTCGGGTGGGAACCACGCGTTGACGAACGGGACGCCGACCGCGAACGCGGTACCGGCGATACCGAGGAAGAAGCCGCCGACCAGCAGCAGCGCGTAGGAGTCGAGGGCGGCGAAGGCGATGAAGAGGATCGGCAGGATGGTCACACCCGAGACGATCGGGAACATCACCCGGCCGCCGTACCGATCGGTCAGACCGCCCACGACGATGCGGCCCAGCGAGCCGACGACCACCGGTACGGCGACCAGCAGCGCGACGTCGGATTCGGTGAGCGGACCCAGGGAGCCGGTGGTCCGGAAGAGCGGGCCGAGCGGGCTGATCAGCGCCCAGGCCCAGAAGTTGACCGCGAACCCGATGGTCGCCATCGCCAGCATCAGCCAGGGTGAGCGCGTGGCCGCGCGGGCAGGCGACTGCGAAGTAGTCATCGCCTCGACCTCGTCGCGGGGGTCACCCTCCCCACCATGGCCCCTTGCCGGGTTGTTGGCAACGGAGCTACTCATGTCATCGCACCCTTTCGAGCAGGCGGGGTCGGCGCGGCTCCCACCGAGTACAGCCGGAAACCACCACGAACGGTCAGGGCCGAAGGTCCCGTCCGCCCGGACCTCACGACCCTTCGTGCTCGAGAAAGTTGCTATCGGCAACCGCGCGGTCGATGTCCTGATGCCCGCAGGCCCGGTGCCCGGTGGCGGACGTAAGGTTGGGCCTCGGCCATGGTGGTGGAGTGTCGACCTGGAGGTTGTCGGATGGGTGTGAAGGAACTTCGGTTGGTGGTCACGGCGACGGACTACGACGAGGCGGTCGCGTTCTACCGCGACGTGCTGGGGCTGGCCGAGCGTGAGTCGTACTCGTCCGAGGACGGCCGGGTGATGATTCTGGAGGCAGGTCGGGCGACGCTGGAGATCGCCGACCCGAACCAGGCGGACTTCATCGACAAGGTGGAGGTCGGCCGCCGGGTGGCGGGCAAGTTTCGCGTCGCGCTGGAGGTCGACGACTCCGCCGCCGTCACCGCCCAGCTTGCCGATGCAGGTGCCAGCGTGATCGCCGAGCCCACCCGAACGCCCTGGAACTCCCTCAACGCCCGCCTCGAAACCCCCGGCGGCATCCAGCTCACTCTCTTCACCGAACTCGGCGACGAAGAGCCGGCTTAACGCACCACGAAGTTGCCGCGGGGCATCGGGGTCAGCCCGGTTCGCCGTGGAGTTTGCGGCGGGTGATGACGACGAGGTCGACGGCGGCTACCACGGCCAGCAGGGCCGCGACGAGGATCAGGGGCAGCGGCAGGTCGAGCACGGCGAAGACGACTGCCGCGGCGGCGCAGACGAGCAGGCCGAAGGTCGCGAGGACCAGGCGCAGCGTCAACGCGCTACGCGGGGGAGGCGGTACGCCGTACTGGTTGGTCACGGCCGGCCAACGCTCGTCACGACCGACCGGTACCCCGGCGGGTGCGCCGCCACGCGGGTGGGGTTTCCGGCCCGGGACGCCGGGCACTCGACAGCCGACGAGAAGGAGGCTCGGGATGATCACCTGTGTGGTCGAGTACGTCATCGATCCGGCGAAGATCGAGGCGTTCGAGGAGTTCGGCCGGCGCTGGATCGAGCTGGTCGGCCGGCACGGCGGCACCCACCACGGCTACTACCTGCCGTCGGAGGGGGCGAGCGACCGGGCCTTGGCCTTGTTCAGCTTCCCGAGCCTGGCGGAGTACGAGAAGTACCGGGCGCTCTTCGGGGTCGATCCGGATTTCGTCGCCGCGGACAAGATCCGGGACGAGAGCGGCTGTGTGCTGCGGTACGACCGCACGTTCATGCGTCCATTGACCTGATTGAGCGCGGCCGGCCTGGGTACCGGGGTGCCCAGTAATCGAGCGGTTGTTCGACAGGAGGAATCATGGATGTCAATCCGGTGCCCGAGAAGGATCCCGAGGACTGGACGACGGGGGACGAGCCGATGACCGGACCGCAGGCGTCGTACCTCGAGACGCTGGCGCAGGAAGCCGGCGTCGAGGTGCCGGCCGAGCTCACCAAGGCCGACGCGTCCCGGCTGATCGACGAGTTGCAGGCCCGCACGGGCCGGGGTGCCGACAGCTGATCATCTGCCGGAGGTGATTAGGCCTGATCGCAGAGGGTACCGGCGGTGGAACAGAGCGTAACGATGTTGCGCAAGGCAACTGCCGAGGACGAAAGGGCGGAACCACCTCATGAGTACTTTCACACGACTGATCGCGGCCGCCGGGCTTGCATTAACGGCCGTCGTGGGCACCACGACCGCGGCGCACGCACAGACCACCGTCACGACCGGCGTCCAGTCCGAAGGCGAGGTCGCGTGCGGCTACGACTACACCAGCTGCGTGCAGAAATGGTTCGACTACGGGCAGAAGTACATCGTCACCCACATCTACTACCGCGGTGGCGGCTACCACTTCTACTGGTGGGGCTGACGCAGAACTCCGGTAAGAAGACCCGGCCGCTGGCTTCCTCGATTCCGCCCAGCCAGCGGCCGGTTCCACGCCTGATCAGTCAGGTGGCTCGACCGGGTTGCCCCGCTCGCCGCTGGTGACGTCCTGCTCACTAGGCGGCTGCCGTTCGTCGTTCTCGACGGGCCCCGGCGAACGCCGGCCGTCGTCGTGCTCGACGTTGTCGACATCCGCCAACTCCGTCTCGGTGTCACCGTTCTCCAGCGCGTCGTTGACCTCGGTATCGCTGACGGTCTTCTGCTCATTCACGCCAGGCCGATCAAAACTCATCATCGCCTCCAGAGGTGTGCAATTGTTCGGTCAAGTGATCAGGACTTCTTGCCGATCCGCCGCAACGCCGACGGTTTGTGGACGGCGGTGCCACCCGATTTATCGCTCCGGACGAGGTACTGCGGTTCGTCGGGAGAGGCGTCGACCGTGCGGCCACCGGCTTCGGTGCGCTCGGTGATCTTGCGTTCCACCTTCCCTTGCGCAGTACCGCCGTGGCTGTCCCACTCCACGGCATCGCCTTTGCGGAAGGACTTTTCGGTCATCGTTGCTCCCGGTCCGGTTTGTTGCGGTGACTTCGGTAGCGAACCACGATCACGCTGGCGGCAACCAGTAACACTGCAAGCAGACCTACGAAGACCAACGGCGTCCCGGTCCAGTCGTTCGCGTCCCCGTCGCTGTCGCCGGCCGGGAGCGGGCTCGGGCTGGCAGCCGCTACTGAGGCGACCGTTACCGCCGCGCTGTCGCCGCTGCTGTTGCTAGCCGCAGTGGCCGTAGAGGCAGCGAGCCAAATCCCGCTCACCGCCAGAACGACAACCGCGGCGAGCAGCACGACCCGATCGCCGACGGACATCCGCCCTCGCGGATTCGCGGGATCGGCTGACGCGAGGTGGTTGCTCATGACATCGGGGTAGCCGCAGACGCCCGCGACAAACCTCTGCGCGGCCGGAACTTGTGCAACCTGTCCATGGCTCAAGCGGTGAGGGCGGCGCGGAAGAGTTGCATGATCTCGTGGAGCAGGCGGGACACCTGCATCTGGCTGACGCCGATCTCGGCGCCGATCTCGGCCTGGGTGCGATGTTCGACGAACCGCCGGTGCAGGATCAGCCGCGCCCGGTCGGGCAGGTCCGCGACCACTGGCCGCAGTGCTTCGACGTCGTCGACGAGTTCGTAGGTGTCGCGTTCGTCCGCGATGGTGTTGGCCAGGGACAGCGTCGGTGAGGCGACGACGTTGGCATCGAGCGAGGTCGGGTGGAAGCAGCCCTGGGCCCGTTGGGCGTCGAGGATCTCGGCCACCGAGAGGTCGAGCGCGGTGGCGAGGTCGTCGGCGGTCGGCCAGCGCTGCAGCAGCAGGGCCAACTCGCCCTCGGCGGCGTTGATCGCCGACTGCACGTCCTGGATGTTGCGCGGCGGCCGGACCATCCAGGCCCGATCGCGAAAGTACCGGCGGATCTCGCCGCGGATCGTCGGCAGCGCATACGACCGGAAGTCGGTGTCGTCGCCGGGCCGGTACCCGCGCACCGCCTTCACCAGGCCGACGCAGGCGACCTGGTGGACGTCCTCGGTGTCCACTCCTCGCCGGCAGTACCGCGCCGCCAGCGTACGCGCCATCGGCATACCCGCCAGGATGGCTTCTTCGAGCAGACGCGCCTTCTGGTACTCCGGTGCGCCTGCGGCAAGTCGCAGCAGGCGCTCCACCTCGGTGGCCTGCTGATCGCGCAGCGGACGCGCCTGGTGCCGGACGGAAGTGCCGGGCTGGGGAACTGAATCGCTGATGGCCATGGAGCACACCCACTCGCCGAACCGGCAGTGTGGCGAAGGGCTGGGCCACGGGCCGGATCGGGCCCCCGTACCCAGCTTCCGCGAACCGAATCAGGCTGTAGCGGTTCGGGCGCGAATCGAGAAGAAGCGCTACTCGACGTGTACGAGCGTTTCGGCCGGGTACCTCCGCTGCTCCCCCGGGTGAAGGAGGTCAAGCACATGCGGGTTCTGGGCGTCAACGCGATCTTCCACGATCCGTCGGCCGCACTGGTCGTCGACGGACAGGTGGTGGCCGCCGCCGAAGAGGAACGATTCAGTCGGCGCAAGCACGGAAAACGGCCGGTTCCATGGTCGGCGTGGGAACTGCCCGAGCAGTCCATGCGCTGGTGCCTGGACGCCGCCGGCCTGCGACCTGAAGACCTCGACGCGGTCGGATACTCGTTCGACCCGTCACTCTGCGTAGACCTGGCCGGGCTCGGAGTCTCCGACCCGGGCGACGCGACCCGGCTCGACTATGCCCGCCGGGCACCGCGGTTCCTGGCGGCCGCACTGCCGGGACTCGATCCGGACAAGGTCCGGTTCGTACCTCATCACGTCGCCCACGCGGCATCGGCCGGCCTGGCTGCGCCGTACGAGCGCAGCGCCTGTCTGGTCCTCGACGGTCGCGGCGAGCGGGCGTCCCACCTGGCCGGTCTGTACGACGGACCTGAGCTGCAGATCCTCGCCACGCAGGACCTGCCGCACTCGCTCGGTCTGCTGTACGAGGACCTGACCGAGCACCTGGGTTTCCTGCGTTCGAGCGACGAGTACAAGGTGATGGCGCTCGCGTCGTACGGAAAGCCGCGGCACCTGGCGGACTTTCGCGAGTTGGTCCGGACGACGGGCGACGGTGGGTTCGTCACCGAGCCGGTGGACTGGTCGGCGTACGCGCCCAAGGCGCAGGACGGCATGGAGCTGAGCGACGCCCAGGCCGACCTCGCGTGCAGCGTCCAGCGCCGGCTGGAGGAAGTTCTGCTGGAACTGACCGGCTGGCTGCATGAACAGACCGGTGCAAAGGCGCTCACGATGGCCGGCGGCACCGCGCTGAACTGCGTCGCCAATTCGGTGATCGCCCGGCAGGGTCCCTACGACCACGTTTGGGTGCAGCCCGCCGCAGGAGATGCCGGTACGTCGCTCGGCGCGGCGCTCCATCTCAGCGCGACCGATGGTCGGCCCGACCCGATGCCGACGGCAGCGCTCGGGCGTGGCTGGAGCGATGACGCGTTGGCCGCTCGTCTCCGGCAGGCCGCGTTGCCGTTCGAAACGCCTGCCGACCTGGCCGCCGTGGTCGGCCAGGCGCTCGCGGACGACCAGATCGTCGCCTGGTACCAGGGGCGTTCGGAGTACGGGCCGCGGGCGCTCGGTCATCGGTCCCTGCTGGCGCATCCGGGCCGGCGGCAGAATCTGGAGCGACTCAACGAGATCAAGGGACGCGAGCAGTTCCGTCCGGTGGCGCCACTGGTTCTCGCGGAGCGAGCGGCGGCCATCTTCGACGGACCGTTGCCGAGCCCGTACATGCTGTTCGTGCACGAGGTCGCGTCGGCCTGGCGAGAGCGCATCCCGGCAGTGGTGCACGTCGACGGCACAGCGCGGATCCAGACCGTCGACCGGGCCGACGAGCCGCTGCTCGCGCAACTCCTCACCGAGTTCGAGCGGCGAACCGGCCTGCCGGTCCTGGTGAACACGAGCCTCAACACGGCCGGCCGGCCGATGGTGGACAGTCCGTCCGACGCGCTCGAACTGTTCGGCTCGACGCCGGTGGGCCTGCTGGTGCTGGGACCTCACGTCGTCCGCCGGGCCGAGGCGTTCCGATGACAACCTGGTCGGTGGTGATTCCGACGGTCGGCAGGCAGGGCCTGTTCGACCTGCTGGACGACCTGGCTGCTCAGGTCCACCATCCCGATGCGATCTATGTCGTCGACGACCGGCGCCAACCCGAGGGCCGCCTGCCGGTCGACGCGACGATCCTGCAGGCCGGCGGCCACGGTCCGGCCCGCGCGCGGAACCTCGGCTGGCGGGCCGCCGACACCGAGTGGATCGCCTTCCTCGACGACGATGTCCGGCTCTCCGGCACCTGGTCGGAGGACCTGCTCGCGGATCTCGAGAGCGCGGCCCCTTCAACGGCTGGGATCCAGGGCGCCATCGTCGTACCGCGACCGACGGATCGGCCGAGCACCGACTGGGAGCGCTCTACGGCGGGGCTCGAGACCGCGCGGTGGGCGACAGCCGACATGGCGTACCGCCGGCAGGCTCTGCAGGATGTCGACGGTTTCGACGAGCGGTTCCCGCGGGCCTACCGCGAGGACGCCGAACTGGCGCTCCGGATCCGCCGGGCCGGCTGGATCTTGACCCGCGGTGGCCGGTACGTGATCCATCCCGTGCGTCGTGAAGGCTTCTGGGTCAGTGTCCGCGTGCAACGCGGCAATGCGGACGACGCCCTGATGCGGGCGATCTACGGCCGCCACTGGCGTCGGCTGGCCGAATGCCCGCCGGGACGCTTCAAAGCACACGTGGCGACTGTCGCGGCAGCGGTTCTGGCGACGAAGTACCGGCGACTGGGAGGAGTCGCGTGGCTGGGGCTGACGCTTGAGCTCATCGCTCGCCGGATCGCACCGGGGCCACGCACTCCCGATGAGATCGCGCGGATGACGGCGACCTCCGTGGTACTGCCCTTCGCCGCGGTCTGGCATCGACTGCGAGGAGCATGGCGGCACCGGCGCAGTACGGCGTGGCCCGGACCGGTCCGCGCGGTGCTCTTCGACCGGGACGGCACGTTGGTCGAAGACGTTCCCTACAACGGCGATCCGGAGCGGGTAGAGCTGGTTCGGCACGCCCGCGAATCGGTCGAGCGACTGCGCACCGCCGGCCTGCAGGTCGGCGTCGTCACCAACCAGTCCGGGATCGGCCGCGGGCTGCTGACGGCCGAGCAGGTGGCCGAGGTGAATCGCCGGATCGACGATCTGATCGGCCCCTTCCAGACCTGGCAGGTCTGCCCGCACGCGCCGGCCGACGGCTGCGCATGCCGTAAGCCGGCGGCGGGGCTGGTCCTGTCGGCGGCTGCCGAACTGGGCGTCCCGCCGCGTCAGATCGTGGTGATCGGCGACATCGCGGCCGATCTCGCCGCTGCCGAGGCGGCCGGTGCGCGGTCCGTCCTGGTGCCCAATCGGCAGACCAGGACCGACGAGATCCTGGCCGCCCGCACGACCGCCCCCGATCTGGCCGCCGCGGTCGATCACGTCCTCGCCGCTTCCGGGGCAGGTCGCTGATGCGAACGGTTCTGATCACGCGGCTCGACAACGACGGCGACGTTCTGCTCGCCGGTCCGGCGATCCGGGCCGTCGCGGCGACCGACCGGGTCGTGCTGCTGGTCGCGCCGTCCGGAGAGCAGGCGGCCCGGCTGCTACCGGGTATCTACGACCTCCTTGTCTGGCCTTGTCCGTGGACCGGATTCCGCCCGCCCGCCGTGGATCGGCGCAGCGTGGAAACCCTGATCGAGGTGTTGTCGCTGGCCCACCTCGGTGCGGCGTTCGTGCTCACCTCGTACCACCAGAGTTCGTTGCCGATGGCCCTGATTCTGCGGATGGCCGGGATCCAGAACGTCGCGGCCGCTTCCGAGGACTACCCGGGTGCGCTGCTCGACCTCCGCCACCGCGCGCCGGCCGACCACGAGGTCGTCCGCCAACTCTCGCTGGTCAGGGCCGCCGGGTACGAACTGCCGCCCGGCGACGACGGCGGTCTGGCGGTGCGCCGAACCAGGCCGGCCGAACAGCCGGAGCGCCCGTACGTCGTCGTTCACCCCGGCGCCTCGGTACCGGCCCGGGCCGCCGGCCCGCAGTGGCTCGCCGACGTGGTCGACGCGCTGGTGGCAGCCGGCCACGAGGTTGTGGTGACCGGCTCACCGGCCGAGCGGGACCTGACCAAGGTGGTTGCTGGAAGCAACGGAATCGACCTGGGCGGTCAGACCGGCTACGGCCGGCTGGCCGAAGTACTGCGGGCCGCCTCCTGTGTTGTCGTCGGCAACACGGGGCCGGCCCATCTCGCCGCCGCCGTCCGTACGCCGGTGGTCTCGTTGTTCGCCCCGGTCGTCCCGGCCGGCCAGTGGGCGCCGTGGCAGGTCCCTTCGATCCTGCTCGGCGATCAGCAGGCGGAGTGCCGCGGCAGCAGGGCACGCGAGTGCCCGATCCCGGGTCACCCCTGTCTGAGTGGCATCGCCGCCGACGAGGTAGTCGTTGCCGTCGGCAAGTTGATCGAGGAGGTGGCAGGATGAGAATCCTCGCCTGGCATGTGCACGCGGCCTGGATGACGTCCTTCGTCCAAGGGCCGCACGAGTACTACGTTCCGGTGCTGCCCGATCGCAGCGCGGACGGCAAAGGGAGGGCCCAGACCTACGACTGGCCGGACACGGTCCGCGAGATCACTCCCGAGGCGCTGCGAACCACCGACCTCGACGTGGTGCTGCTGCAGCGCCCCTGCGAGGTGGAGTTGTTCGCGCGCTGGGCCGGGCGCGCGCTGGGGCGGCACGGCGTACCGGCTGTGTATGTCGAGCACAACACGCCACGGGGAGACGTTGCCGAGTGGAAGCATCCGCTGGCGGCCCGGGCGGATGTGCCGATCGTGCATGTCACCGAGTTCAACCGGACGGTCTGGGACAACGGCATCGCGCCGGCCTTCGTGATCGAGCACGGCGTTCCCGACCACGGCTACGGTTACGTCGGCGACGACGACTCACTGGTTGCCGCGATCAACGAACCGGTACGCCGGTGGCGGGTGGCCGGTACCGATCTGGTCGCCCGCGTCACCGAGCAGGTCCCGGTCAGCGTCTACGGGATGGGTACCGCGGAGTTGCCGGCCCGGATCCCTGGACTGGCTCGCGTGGACGACCTGTCGCAAGCCGAGCTGCACGAGCGGATGGGCCGCCATTTCGGCTACCTGCATCCCTATCGCTGGACCAGCCTGGGGCTTTCGCTGATCGAGGCGATGATGCTCGGGCTGCCGGTGCTCGCGGTGGGCGCGACCGCCGCCTACGAAGCGGTGCCACCGGAGGCCGGTCTGGTCAGCGCCGCCCCCGATCGGTTGATCGAGACCGCACAGCGCTGGCGCCGGGATCCGGCCGAGGCGCGGGCGCGCGGTCAGGCCGCGCGCGCCCATGCGCTGCGGCAGTTCGGACTCACTCGCTTCCTGGATGACTGGGACGGATTGTTGAAGGAGGTCTGCCGATGAGGATCGCTTTGGTGTCGGAACACGCGAGTCCGCTGGCTGTCCTGGGCGGCGCCGACGCCGGTGGGCAGAACGTCCACGTGGCCGCGCTCGCGTCGGCTCTGGCTGATCGCGGCCACGACGTGGAGGTCTACACCCGCCGCGACGACGCCACGCTCCCGGAGCGGGTCCCGTTCGGACCCGGCGTCGAGGTCGTCCACGTGCCGGCCGGACCGCCCGAACCGGTCGCGAAGGACGACCTGCTGCCGTACATGCCGGCGTTCGGCCGATGGCTCGGCGCACGCTGGTCGTCCGCCGTCCCCGATGTCGTGCACGCGCACTTCTGGATGTCCGGTCTCGCCTGCGAGCACGCCCGCCGGCTGACCGCCTTCCCGTTCGCGCAGACCTTCCACGCCCTGGGAGTGGTGAAACGACGCCATCAAGGTGATCGGGACACCAGCCCGCCCGGCCGCCTGGAGATCGAGGCCAGACTGACCCGTACTGCGGACGCGGTGATCGCCACCGCGACGGACGAGGTGCGCGAACTGCTGGAGCTCGGAGCGCCGGCCGAGTCGTTGCACGTCGTACCGTGTGGGGTCGAGCTGTTCAGTGGTGCTGCCGACGACCGGTGGTGGCGAAGTGGGCCGGGCGGGCGGATTCTGTCTCTCGGGCGGCTGGTCGAGCGCAAGGGTGTCGACACCGTGATCGCGGCGCTGGCGGAGGTTCCCGGTGCCGAGCTGGTGGTGGCCGGCGGTCCAGTCGTTGCATTCGACAACGATCCTGAAGTGCGCAGACTGCGTGCCGAGGCTGATCGGCTCGGGGTGGCCGACCGGGTGCGGTTCATCGGTCCGGTTGCTCGCGATGACGTCGCGGGGTTGATGTTGTCGGCCGACGTGGTGGCCTGCACACCGTGGTACGAGCCGTTCGGCATCGTGCCGCTGGAGGCGATGGCCTGCGCCCGGCCGGTGGTCGGTGCGGCAGTCGGCGGCCTGCTCGACACCGTGGTCGACGGCGTCACCGGACTCCTGGTTCCTCCTCGGGATCCCGACCGGCTCGCGGCGGCACTGCGCGATCTGCTGGCCGACCCCGGCCGGCGTGAACGGCTCGGCCGAGCAGGAGCTGCCCGGGTACGGCGTCATTACACATGGCCGCGAGTCGCCGCTGCCACCGAGGAGATCTACCGGCGCATCGGCGCGTCGGTCATCACCGGGAGGGTGTCCTGATGGCGCGCTTCGGAACCGTCGCAGAGCATCTCGGCCACCTGCGCAACGGCCTGGCCAGCCTCGACCGGCAGGCCGGGCTGATCGACAGTTGGGGGCAACAGCTCACCACCGCATTCGTCGCCGGTCACAAATTGCTTGCCGCCGGCAACGGTGGGAGCGCGGCCGAGGCGCAGCACCTGACTGCCGAGCTGGTCGGCCGGTTCGAGAGCGACCGCGCGCCGCTGCCGGCGATCGCATTGCACGCGGAGACGTCCAGCCTGACCGCGATCTGCAACGACTTCGGCCCGGACGGGATCTTCGCCCGCCAGGTCAGGGCGCACGGCCGCCCCGGCGATGTCTTGATCCTGCTGTCGACGAGTGGCCGGAGCCGGAACCTGCTGGCCGCCGCGGCTGACGCACGCGATCGGCAGATGCAGGTCTGGGCGATGACCGGGCCGGGCCGGAGTCCGCTGTCGGACCTGGCCGACCAGACGCTGGCCGTCGAGACGGCGGCGCCGACCGCGGTCCAGGAGATCCATCTGATCGCCGTCCACGCGCTCTGCGCAGCGGTCGAGCGGCATCTGCCATCGGTGCGCTGGGCGGATCAGGCCGCCGAGGTGTCCCGATGACCGCGCGCGTCGTCGTGCTGGGAGATGTCCTGCTGGACCGGGACATCGAGGGCGAGGTACGGCGCATCATGCCGGATGCTCCGGCTCCCGTGGTCGAGATCGGGTCGGAAAGCGACCGGGCCGGTGGCGCGGGGCTGGCGGCCGTCCTGCTGGACAGGCCTGGGGTCTCGGTGCACCTGCTGACCGCGTTGGCCGATGACGAGCCGGCGAAGCGCTTGCTCAACCTGCTGACGCAGCGGATCCCGGTGACATCGGTGCTGACCTCACCCGGTACCCGGTGCAAGACCAGGATTCGCAGCGGTGGGCAGTCCTTGTTGAGGATGGACGTCGAGGCGTCGGCGAGCAGTGATGGCGGCTGCGACGTGGCTGCCCTGGAAGCGGCTCTAAAAGAAGCGGATGCGCTGCTCGTGTCCGACTACGGCGGGGGCGTCCTGAACCACCCAGAGGTACGGCGTGTTCTCACCGACTGGGCAGGTCGCCGGCCACTGGTTTGGGACCCGCATCCGCGCGGAGCCGAGCCGGTCGCGGGGGCGACGGTGGTGACACCCAACAAGGCCGAGGCCGTTCGTTTCGGGTCTGCGGGGGTCGAGCATCCCGACCGGCTGGCCGTGGAGCTTCGCGAGCGGTGGCAGGCCTGGTCGGTCGCGGTGACCGACGGCAGCAATGGCGTGTTCACGGCGAGCGGGGGAGCGCAGGCCCAGTTCACGCCGGTGCCGTTCAGATATAGCGGTGACAGTTGCGGAGCGGGGGACCGGTTCGCGGGCACGGTCGCTGCGAAGCTCGGGGCGGGCGCGACGACGAGCGAGGCGGTCGAAGCCGCAGTACAGGACACTGCGGACTGGCTTGCTGCCGGGGGAGTGCAGGCGACTTCGGAGACGGCGTCTGTGGGGCAGAGCCTTGATGCCGAGGCCGTGGTACGGCGGGTGCGTGCAGCCGGCGGCACGGTGGTGGCCACAGGCGGTTGCTTCGACATCCTGCATGCCGGCCACATCGCATCGCTCGAGGCCGCCAGGAGTCTCGGCGACGCGCTGGTCGTCCTGCTGAACTCCGACGAGAGTGTCCGGCGGCTCAAGGGCAACGGCCGGCCGGTGAACTCGACGGAGGACCGGTGCCGGGTCCTCACTTCCTTGCGGTGCGTGGATGCCGTGGTCGTCTTCGACGACGACGATCCCCGCGCGGCACTGCAGCGACTGCGCCCGGATGTCTGGGCCAAAGGTGGCGACTACACCGCCGAGATGTTGCCCGAGAACCCTCTGGTGACCAGCTGGGGTGGCCGAGTCGTCCTGATGCCGTACCTGCCGGGCCGCTCGACCACCGCGATCCTCGAGAAAGGAAGCACCCGATGAGTTTGGACCGAGTAGCCGTCACTGGTGGCGCGAGTGGACTCGGCGCCGCCGTCGTTCGCGCGGTACGCAAACACGGCGGGACCGCCGTCGCCGTCGATCGGCAGAAGCCGGTCGACGACGTGGGCTGGGTCGAGGCGGACCTCGCCGATCCCGCCTCCGCCGAAGCGGCGCTCGCGGCCGCGGAGGAGCAACTCGGCGGCCCGCTGACCGGGGTGGTCACGGCTGCCGGGGTCGACGCCTGCGGCCGGATCGACGAGGTCGACCTGCAGGACTGGGTCCGGGTGATCAACGTCAATCTGATCGGTACGGCGGCGATCGCTCGAGCGGCCGTACCACGTCTCGAGCGGACCCGCGGGCGGCTCGTCACGGTGGCGTCGACCCTGGGGCTGCGAGCCCTCAGCGACGCAACGGCGTACTGCGCCTCCAAGTTCGGCGTGGTCGGGTTCACGCGGGCGCTGGCCGTCGAGACGGCCGGGCGGGTGGGCGTGACCATGCTGGTGCCAGGTGGCATGCAGACGGCGTTCTTCGACGGTCGTCCGGAGCAGTACAAGCCCGGACCGGACGCCATGCTCAACGATCCCGCCAACGTCGCCGACGCCGTGGTCTTCGCGCTCGGTCAGCCGGCCGGCGTCGAGATCCGCGAACTGGTGATCTGCCCGTCCGTCGAACCCTCCTGGCCGTAGTGCCCCGGCCGGTCCTGATCCTGCGGGCCCTCGGCCTCGGTGACGCGCTGACGGGCGTCCCGGCGCTGAGGGGCCTCAGACGACTGTACGGCGACCGCCCGCTGCTCCTGGCCGGTCGGCAACCCGTGTCCGGCTGGCTTCGTGGGCTGGGACTAGTCGACGACGTGGTGCCGACCGACGGGCTGTCCGGGCCGCCGCCCGGGCGCTCGCTCGGCCGGCACACCGCTGTCAATCTGCACGGTCGCGGGCCGGAGAGCCATCTGTTGCTGCAGGCAAGCAGTCCGGACCACCTGGTGGCGTTCAACTGTGCCGCCGCGGGTCATCGCAGCGGTAGCCGCTGGCGTCTCGATGAGCATGAGGTGGATCGCTGGTGCCGGTTGGTGGGGTCGTGTTCTCGCGAGGATCTCCGGCTTCCTGTCCAGGCCGCGCCGGACGAAGCGGTCGTGGTCCATCCAGGAGCAGCCAGCGTCGCTCGGCAATGGCCGCCGTACAGGTGGATCGAGGTCATCCGGGAACTGCGCGAGGACTCGCACCACGTAGTACTGACTGGTTCGGAAGTGGAGTTGTGCGCTTTCCTGGCTCGGGAAACAGGCGCGGAGGATCTGAGTGGACGTTTGTCTGTTGAAGAGCTGGCTGGTCGGGTCGCCGCAGCGGCCGTGCTGTTGTCCGGCGACACCGGAGTTGCCCACCTCGCCACCGCGGTCGGAACCAGATCGGTGACGTTGTTCGGCCCCACGCCGCCCTTGTGGTGGGGTCCTGCGATCGATCTGGACCGGCATACCGTTCTGTACCACGGTGAGGCGCCGGGTGACCCGCATGCCGATCAACCCGACGCGGCCCTGCTTCGGATCACCGTCCCTGAAGTGCTGCAGGCCGCTCGGGATCAAGTGCGTCACGGAACCAGGCAACCGTCGAACTGAGCCCTTCCTGCCAGTCCACCTGGGGTTTCCAGCTCAGCAACTGCTCGGCCAGCGTGGTGTCGGGCCGTCGTACGGCGGGGTCGTCGACCGGGCGATCGATGAACTCGATGGCCGACTGCGAGCCGGTTGCCGCGATCACGTCCTCGGCGATGCGCAGGACGGAGCGTTCGTCCGGGTTGCCGATGTTCACCGGACCCGGGTGCGCGCTGAAGGCCAGCCCCAGAATGCCGCTGACCGTGTCGTCGACATGGCAGACCGAGCGCGTCTGGCTGCCGTCGCCGGCGACGGTGAGCGGTTCGCCGGCCAGCGCCTGCCGGATGAAGGTCGGGATCGCGCGGCCGTCGCTGGGTCGCATCCGGGGACCGTAGGTGTTGAAGATCCGCACGATCGCCGTGTCCAGGCCTTCGCTGGTCCGGTAGGCGGTGGTAAGCGCCTCGGCGTACCGCTTGGCCTCGTCGTACACGCCGCGTGGGCCGATCGGGTTCACGTGGCCCCAGTACGACTCCGGCTGGGGATGGACCTGCGGGTCGCCGTACACCTCCGACGTGCTGGCCAGCAGGAAGCGGGCGCCCTTCTCCTTGGCCAGGCCGAGCGCGTGCCAGGTGCCGATGGCACCGACCTTGAGGGTCTGGATCGGCAACCGGAGATAGTCGATCGGCGAGGCGGGACTCGCGAAGTGCAGGATCAGGTCGACCGGGCCCGGGACGTGCACGAACTCGGTCAGATCGGTCCGGGTGCAGGTGAAGGCGGGATTGTCGAGCAGGTGGGCGACGTTGCCGGGGGATCCGGTGAGGAAGTTGTCCAGACAGGTCACCTGGTGGCCCTGCTGGAGCAAGCGTTCACACAGATGACTGCCGAGGAATCCGGCCCCGCCGGTGACCACCACGTGCTTTTCGTCCATGGCCCGCGGTACCCCTGGCAGTGGCTTGGAAACGTCTCCGGCCGGCCGTGAATCGGCCCGGGTACAGGGACGGCATGCGACTGCGTCGAAGCCATCCTGACAAGCCGGGGTACACCCGCCGGCGCCGCGGCAGCGGCTTCAGCTACCACGACACCGAGGGCGGCCGGATCGAGGACGCCGACGTGATCGAGCGGATCCGGACGCTGGCGATCCCACCCGCCTGGCGCGACGTGTGGATCTGCCCCTACCCGAACGGGCACATCCAGGCGATCGGCACCGACCAGGCCGGCCGGCGGCAGTACCTGTACCACGACGACTGGCGCTCGGCACAGGACGACGACAAACACGACCGCGTACGCCGTCTCGCGCGCAAGCTACCCGCGTTCCGCGAGGCCGTCGACGCGGACCTCTGTGCCGACGGGCTCGGCCGGAGCAAGGTTCTGGCGGTCGCGCTGAGAATGCTGGACTACGGTGTCTTCCGCACCGGCAACACCCGGTACGCCGAGGAGTACGGCAGCCGTGGTGCGTCCACGCTGCTGCGCGACGACGTCCGGGTCAGCAAGGGCCAGGTCGTCTTCGACTTCGTGGCCAAGGGCGGCCAGCAGCGCAAGATCTCGTTGGACGACGACCGCCTGGTGGCCGCCGTACGGTCGCTCAAGCGGGCTCGCCACGACAGCCCGCGGCTGCTGGTCTACCGCGACGAGTCCGGGTACCACGAGATCGACGCGGGGATGGTCAACGACCGGTTCCACGAATTGGTCGGGGACGACTACACCGTGAAGGACCTGCGCACCTGGACCGCCACCGTGCACGCCGCGGTCGACCTGGCCG
This sequence comes from Kribbella monticola, assembly GCF_003261635.1. GTDB lineage: Bacteria > Actinomycetota > Actinomycetes > Propionibacteriales > Kribbellaceae > Kribbella > Kribbella monticola. The sequence continues at coordinate 32,382 of NZ_QFXK01000010.1, forward strand.
AAGCGGATCCACCGGCCACCAAGAAGGCGCTGAACGCCGCGGTGAAGGACATGCTGGAAGAGGTCTCCGACCATCTCGGCAACACCCCGACGGTCGCCCGTGCGTCCTATGTCGATCCCAGGGTCGTCGAGCAGTACGAACACGGACGGACGATCGCGGATGCGGTCGAAAAGGTCGGCACCGACCTCGACGACGACAAGACCCGCGCCGTCGTCGAACGCTCGGTGAACCGCCTCCTCGACCAGGACGCCCGCTAGCTTCCTTCACTGTCTCCCGGCGCAGCGATTTGTTGTTGCCTGCCAGGGGAATCGCGGGGGTTTCGATCGGCTGCGGAGGGGAACCGCAGGGCTGTCCGTAGAGCAGCCAGCAGAGTTCGGTGAGGAGTTGAAGACGATGACCAAAGCACGGGATCTGATGACAGCCGGTGCCGAGTGTGTCGGCGAGAACGAGACACTGGTCGACGCGGCTCGCAAGATGCGCGACCTCGACGTCGGCGCGCTCCCGATCTGCGGTGAGGACAACCGGCTGAAGGGCGTGCTGACCGATCGCGACATCGTGGTCCGGTGCCTGGCCGACGGCGGTGACCCGGCGACGGCGCTGGCCGGCCAGTTCGGGCAGGGCAAGCCGGTGACGATCGGCGCGGACGACAGCATCGAGGAGGCACTGGCGACGATGAGCAAGCATCAGGTCCGCCGGCTGCCGGTGATCGACGGCCACGACCTGGTCGGCATGCTGGCCCAGGCGGACATCGCCCGCGCCATGCCCGACGCGGCGACCGGCGACGTCGTCCAGGACATCTCGCAGTAGGACGTCCGCCAGTAGGACTCCCGCGGCCGAAGAGGTGACACGGTCAGCCGTGTCACCTCTTCGGCGTTGGCTGCTCAGCCGAGGTAGTCGCGCCAGGGGCCGGTGATGGCCAGCGTGATACCGGGCGTCTGGATGTTGACGAACAGCACCTTGCCGTCCGCGGAGAAGGTCGGCCCGGTGAACTCGGAGTCGTTCAGCATGTTCCGGGCGATCGCGTACGTCGGGCCGCCCGGCGTCGCGCTCAGCACGTGGCTGCTCGCGTTGCCGTCCTCGGCGAGGATCAGCGAGCCCCACGGGGTGACGGTGACGTTGTCCGGCCCGTCGAAGTTCAGGTCCGCGTAGCCGACACCGTTCTCCGCCGCCGGGTTCGACGGGAAGTACGTGACCAGCTGGATGGTCTTCGACTTGTAGTTGTAGAACCAGACCATGCCGTCGTGCGGTACGGCGTCGGCCGGCACATCCGTCGTACCGGACTTGGCGTAGGAGTTCACGACGTAAACGCCGTCGTGGGTTCCGTAGACGCCCTCGAACTTCTTGCCGCGGGTGACCTGGCCGTCGGTGAACTGCTTGCGGGTCGACACGGTGACCGCGTCGCGGTCCGGCACCGGCACCCACGCGACCCGGAACGGCCGCAGCAACTGGGCCGAGGTCAGGTAGGCGACGTCCGGGATCGGCTTGCCGTCGTCACCCAGGATGGCCATCGCCTCGAGCTTGCCGAAGCCGGCGTTCTGCAGGTCCTTCCAGCTTTCCTTGCCGAGCCGGTAACCGGCCGGGGCGCTCCAGCGGTAGAACGATCCGTTCGGGCCCGACGCGTCCTCGGACAGGTAGATGTGCTGCCGGTCCTGGTCGATCGCGAGCGCCTCGTGGGCGTAGCGGCCGAGGGCCTTGAGCGGCACGGGGTGAGCGGTCTTGCCGTCACCCCAGACCTCGAACACGTAGCCGTGGTCCTTCAGCCGGGTCGTGCCGTTGGCCTTGTTCTCGGTCTCCTCGCACGTCATCCAGGTGCCCCAAGGAGTGGGGCCGCCGGCGCAGTTGGTCAGGGTGCCGGAGATGCCGACCCACTCACCGTGGTTCTTGCCGTCGCAGTCGACGGAGATCACGGTGCAGCCACCGGCCGCGCCGACACCCTCGTCGTACACGGTGCCCGGGATCTGCGGTACGCCGAGAGCGGAGTTCGCGCCGATCTCGTGGTTCTGGATCAGCGTGTAGCTCCTGGGGCCGGCCGCGAAGACCGCCGTACCGTCGTGCAGCTCCGGGGTCGGCTGGCCGCTCTTCAGCTTGGTCTCGCCGGCCCGGGTGACGACGGTGTACTTGAAGCCCGGCGGCAGCGCGAGCAGACCCTGGGGGTCGTCCATCAGCGGCGGGAACGGGCGGTTCGTCGGGTACGGCCGCGAGGCGGGCGCGGGCGTGGCCTCGGCGAGCGAGGGGACGGCGCCGACGGCGGCGAATCCGACACCCGTGGCGCCGACGGCGGCACCCCGCAGGACGGAACGGCGATCGAGGGACATGGCGGAGCTCCTTGCATTGAAGTCGGTCGTACTGCGGCCTGATCCTTCACGGCACCGGCGGCCCGCAGGCAAACACCATCTGAACAATCACCGCTGCCCACCGTTCATCATTCTGTGTTATCGGCTGACTACAACGTGTATGACCTGCCCCGGCCCCCGGGGTGAGTGCGCCAGGGTGTTCTACGGGCGCGGGCTCGGCGGCGGCCGGGGGAGTGTGGAGCTGAATCGAAACGTTCCTCACCAGCGGAAGGGTTTTCTCATGTCGACCAGCAGTTCCCACGGTCAAAGCCGGCGGCAGTTCCTGCGGACCACCGGGGTCGCGGCGCTTGCGGCAGGCGGGGTCCCAGCAGTGACAGCCGGCACCGCCTATGCGACCAAGGGTCGTCCGTTCGGGCCCGTGCGGCAGGTCGTGGCGGGTGTTCTCGATGTCGGGTACGTCGAGCTCGGGCCGGCGCGCGGTACACCCGTCGTACTGCTGCACGGCTTCCCGTACGACATCCACAGCTTCGAGCGGGTCGCGCCGCTGCTCGCCGCGCGCGGCTACCGCGTCATCGTGCCGTACCTGAGAGGCCACGGCAGTACGACGTTCCGCTCGGCGTCCACCCCGCGCCACGTCGACCAGGCCGCCTTCGCGCTCGACCTGCTCGCGCTGATGGACGTGCTCGGGATCGAACGCGCGGTACTGGCCGGCTTCGACTGGGGATCGCGGACCGCGGACATCGTCGCCGCGTTGTGGCCGGAGCGGGTCAAAGCGCTGGTGTCGGTGACCGGCTATCTGATTACCAATCTGGCGGCGAACCTGATGCCGCTCCCGCCCGCGGCCGAGAACGCCTGGTGGTACCAGTACTACTTCGCCACCGAGCGAGGGGCGAAAGGGCTGCACCTGTACAAGCGCGAACTCGGTGAATTCATCTGGAAGTTCAACTCACCGACGTGGAACTTCGCCGCCTCTACTTACGAACGCACCGCGGCCGCCTTCGACAACCCGGACTACGAAGCCATTGTCATCGGCAACTATCGGTGGCGGCAGAGCCTGCTGCCACCCGAGCCGGAGTACGCCGCGCTGGAAGCCGAGCTCCAGAACGCCCCGAAGATCGCGGTGCCGACGATCACCGTCGACGGCAAGCACGACCCGTTCACGCCCGCCGGCAACGGCAGTTCGTACCGCGACCACTTCACCGGCAAGTACCAGCACCGCACCTTCGACGTCGGCCACAACGTCCCCCAAGAGGCCCCGCACGACTTCGCGCGTGCAGTGATCGACGCCGATCGCCTCTGACGAAATCGCCTTGTTCTGCAGGGAAAGGCGACGGCCCCGGATCATCGTCCGGGGCCGTCGCTGCGCAGTTGGTCAGGGCGTGATGCAGTGGGAGTTGTGGCTGACCATCGGATAGCGGCAGATGTCGCGGGTGGTCGTGCCGTCCGGCGATGTCACCGGCAGGGTGGCCGGTGCTTCACCCTTCTCGACCCAGTTGACCAAGGCGTCGAGGTCGGCGCCCGGATCGACCAGGGGACCGGTGCTGTAGAGCTTCGTGCCGCAGTGATCGACACCCGGCAGCAGGAACAGCCGGTAGAAGTCGTCCACGCGCTTGGTTCCGCCGAAGAAGGCGTCGACCTGCCGGCGGTAGTGGACGGTGCCTAGGGTCGGGATCAGCTGGTCGGACTGACCGTGCCAGGTCAGCAGCTTGCCGCCGGCCTTGGCGAACTTCGACAGGTTGGGGTTGTTGTCGGCGATGACAGCGTCGTACTGCGTGGTCGCCGAGGTGAACAGTCGCTCGAAGGACGCGTAGGTGAGCTTGGTGCTGTCGAACGACGGGTTCTTCGTCACGAAGTACTTGGCCCACTGGTCCGGAACGGTGAACGGCTTGTTGTAAGAGGCAATGAAGTCGAAGGACGAGCCCTTGTTCTGGCCGAACCAGAGCTTCCTGCCCCACGGCGTGACCGGGCCGGCCCAGAGCTTGTTGACAGCGACGGCGAGCGCCTTGCTGATGGTGAGTTCCTTGCCGTCGCAGAGCACCTTCGTGCCGATCAGCCGACGCGTGTCCCAGGTGCAGTTCGACGGGTTGTCGATGACGCCGTCCTTGACCCCGTCGAGAGGATCACAGGCAGCCACCGCGGCGTTGGTGAACGCGTCCAGTTCGCACTTGGTCGGTGCGACGTGCTCCTCGTTGAAGACCGCTTGCGACCACAGAGTGGCGATCTCGAACCGGTTCCAGTCGACCGCGGGCGCGTTGGCGAGGATGCCCTGGAAGTCGGTCGGGTAGTACTCGGCTTCGGCGTACCCCTGGCGGCCGCCGGTCGAGCAACCCGTGAAGTACGAGTAGCTCGCGGCGCGCTGGTAGAACTTCGCCGTCACGTCCTTGCCGATCACGGCGAGGTCGTGCACCGAGCGGGACGCGAAGTCGGTGAGCAGACCGGTATTGGTCTTGCCGTCCGCGGTGAGCCCCCAACTGGCGTCGAGGCCGTCCTTGACGCCCGCGTCGGTGGCCGCGCCGACGTACCCCTTCTTGACGGCGCCGATCAGCGGGATGCTGAGTTCGCTGATGTCGCCGGCCGAGTAGCCGCTGCCGCCGGTCGCCTGGAACCGGCCGTTCCAGTTGTTCGGGTCCTGGGGGAGGGAGATCTTGACGGTGACGGTGTCGTTCGCGCCGGGATGGGTCACGACGACGCGGACGTCACACCAGGCCGGTACGTCGGTGATCGGGTCGGCGGGTGGGTAGGCGTTCGGGAAGGTGAAGTCGCCGCCCGGCCTGGCCACGGCGTCGACCGACACCACCTTCGTGCCGGAAGGCGCGGCGACCGGGACGGGGGAGCAGGTTGTCGTAGCGGCGGTGTTGTCGGCCGCGGCACTGGACGCTACGGGAAGGATGATCGCGGCGGCGGGCACCACCGCAGCGATCAGCATGATCAGGGGTCGCTTCATGCCCGCATCCTGACCCGTCAACGACTCCCGTCGCCCCTGTGAGAATCACTGGCCCGCACCCTGGGCACTGCTCCTGGCCGGTCGCTGAGCCGTCGACGGCGATGGCCGGGGCAGGCGGACGCTGGGGATTAGGGGCATACTGGGGTTGATGGAGCCCTCCCGCGCGACGACGCGTCGTCACCTGTCCACGAGTCCCTTCAAGCCTCGGGTGCCCGAGCCGGTCAAGACCTTCGAAGAAGGTGACCGGGTCTCCCACGACAAGGAGGGCCTCGGGCGGATCACCGCCGTCGAGGGCACCCACGCGGTCGTCGTCGACCTCGGTGGCGGCAGGTTGCTGCGCGTAGTCTCCCCGTTCGACAAACTCCACCTTCTCTGACATCGCGTCGCCGGAGTCGCGGAGTACCGCGCCGGGCGATGAAGCCGGTCAGAGCAGGCCGGCGTCGTGGAGGCGGTTGGCGATCTGGACCCGGTTGGTGGCCGCGAACTTGACCATGATGCGGGAGACGTGTGCCTTGACCGTCGCCATGCTGAGGTAGAGCTCCGCGGCGATCTGGGCGTTCGCCTTCCCTTCGCCGACGGCGATGGCCACCTCGCGTTCGCGGTCGGTGAGGGTCCCGGTCAGAGCCTGCGCGTCGAGGGCTCGCCGCGGTTCCGGGTCGGTCTCCCGCAACCGAGCGATCAGCTGGGCGGTCACGCTGGGGGAGAGCATGTGGTCGCCGGCCGCCACCTTGTGGACGGCCGCGACGATCTCTGCGGGTGGGGTGTGCTTGAGCAGGAACCCACTCGCGCCATCGCGAAGCGCACGTAGTACGTAGTCGTCGGCGTCGAAGGTCGTCAGCACGATCACCTTGGGTGGCGCCGGCCGGCTCATCAGCCGGCTGAGCGCCTCGAGACCGTCCAGGCGCGGCATCCGGATGTCCAGCAGTACGACGTCCGGCGCCACCCGCGCGACCAGGTCGAGCCCGGCCTGACCGTCGTCCGCTTCGCCGGCCAGCTCGATCCCGGCGTCGTCGCGCAGGATCATCGCGAGGGCGGTCCGTACCAGCGCGTCGTCGTCGACGATCACGACGCGGATCGGGTCACCGGCAGCTTCGGTCATGCCGGCCACGGTAGCCAGGCGCGGACCACGAAGTCTCCATCGGCGCTCGTGTGCTCGAGGCGGCCACCGATCAGTTCGGCGCGCTCGGTGAGCCCGAGCAGGCCGAGACCCGAGCCGGGCGTAGTAGTCACCGCGGCGCCAAGTCGCAGCGGATTGCGTACCTCCAGCATCAGCTGCCCACCCGGCCGCCCGCTCAGCGTGACGTCGACGGCCGTGTCCGGTGCGTGCTTACGGGCATTGGTCAAGCTTTCCTGGACCATCCTGTACGCGTTGCGGCCGACCGCCTCGGGCGCGTCAGCCAGGTTCTCGATCTGGTTGTGCAGCCGGACTCTCGCGCCCGATCCGGTGGCCTCCCGGACCAGCGCCGGCAGGTCGACGAGCGTCGGTTGCGGCGGCTCCGGTGGCGCGTCCGGTTCGAGCGTCCGCAGTACGCCGAGGATCTCGTGCAGATCGTCGAGGGCTCGATGGGCGCTCTGCCGGGTGATTGCCGCCGCGTTGGCCACTTCGTCGTCGCTCAGACTGCGGCAGTACTCCAGTGCGCCCGCGTGCAACGCGACCAGCGACAGGCGATGGGCCAGTACGTCGTGCATCTCTCGCGCGATCCGGGCCCGCTCGGTGACGTGGGCCTGCTGGACGCGCAGATCCTGCTCGCGTTCGGCGCGATCGGCTCGCTCGCGCAGCGTTGCGAGGAGGTCTCGCCGAGCCCCGACATACATGCCGATCGCGATGACCGCGCTCACAAAGACCAGGGTGAACGTCACCGAGATCGCCAGGCCCTCCTGGCCGGGCTGGGTCTCGAAGTACACGATCGAGGCGACCAGTCCCACCACCGCCAGCGGCACGATCTCGGGCCACTTCCGTCGCGTCGCCAGGGACAAGGCAGTGACGACCACCGCTCCCGATGCCGCGGACGAAAGGGCCCCGATCGCGCTCACCAGCAGGGCGACCGGCAACGGATAACGCCGGCGCCAGCGCATCAACACGACGCTGGCGACGCCGAGGCAGAGGTCGAAGACGAGATACGGCCGGAGGACCCAGTCGTAGGCGTTGGCGAGGGTTGCCACCCAGAAGACGGCGCCTGCGATGACGGCGAAGAGGTAGCGCCACCTCGACTGCCAACGGGTCAGCGGAGGTGGTGGCGCGGCTTCGTAGGCGTCCACGAGCTCACCGTACGGGACCTGGCCGTTCCGAGGCACAGACCGCGGTCGGGGGCCGACCCCCTACTACGGGCTACCCCGAGGTCTGGTCCGTGGTCTGCGGAGATGGCACTGCGACTGATGTGCGGAGGCTGCCCTCGGCGCCAGGCTCGACCTCATGATCACAGTCGAAGAACTCAGCAAGCGGTACGGCGCGTACCAGTCCGTCGACCGCGTCTCATTCCAGGCACGACCGGGATCCGTCACCGGGTTCCTCGGTCCCAACGGAGCCGGCAAGTCGACCACGATGCGGATGATGACCGGCCTGACGCCGCCGTCCGGGGGCCGCAGCACGATCCTCGGTGTCCCGTACGCCGACCTGCCCAACCCGGGTCGCCATGTCGGCGTGCTTCTTGACGCCTCCGCCCAGCACGCCGGCCGCACCGGCCGCGAGATCCTCCGGCTCGGCGCGCTGTTGATGGGCCTTCACCGGCAACGGGTGGAGGAGTCGCTCGAGCTGGTCGGCCTGTCCGATGACGAGGGTGACCGCCGGGTCGGCAACTACTCCCTCGGCATGCGGCAGCGGCTCGGCATCGCCCACGCGCTGCTCGGCGATCCGCAGGTGCTGATCCTGGACGAACCCGCGAACGGCCTCGACCCGGCCGGTATCCACTGGATGCGCGGACTGCTGAAAGGCTTCGCGGACCGTGGCGGGACAGTCCTGCTGTCCTCGCACCTGCTGCACGAGATCGAGATCATCGCCGACCATCTGGTCGTCATCGGCCGCGGCGTGATCGTTGCCGACGGCACCAAAGCCGACCTTCTGGACGCCGCCGGAACCCTGGTCCGCGGGCTCGATCCGGCTGCCTTGGCGACCTGCCTCGACGCGGCCGGGCTCAGCTGTCGGCGCACCCACGACGGCGCGTACGTCGTACAGGCCACTCGGGAGCAGGTCGCCGCGGCCACCGCGCAGTACGGCGTTGTGGTGACCGAGTTGCGTGGCGCGGACGGCGCCGGACTCGAGGAAATGTTCTTGCAGCTCACCGCCGACGACGCACGAGAGAAGGTCACCGCATGAGTACCGCGACTTCGTCCGACCTGATGGTTTCCCCCGATCCGACGGTGACAGCCGTCCCGTTCAACCGCCTGCTGCGAGTCGAGCTGCGCAAGCTCGTCGACACCCGCGCAGGGTTCTGGCTGCTCATTTCCATCGGCTTGATCACGGTGGCGGTCATCGCCGTGTTCCTGTTCGTCGCCGATCCGGACCAGTTGACGTTCCTGAACTTCGTCGGTGCGGCCGCGACGCCGCAGAGCATCCTGCTTCCTGTGCTCGGGATTCTCGCGGTCACGGCCGAGTGGAGTCAGCGCACCGGCCTGGTCACCTTCACCCTCGAACCGAGCCGCCTGCGGATCGCCGTCGCCAAGCTGCTCGCCGTGACGCTGGTCGGGTTGGCAGCGGTGGTCGTCGCGCTCGGTGTGGCCGCGCTCAGCAACGTGGCCGGCATGGCGTTCCTGGACGGCGCCGGCACCTGGAACGTGGGCGCCGCCAACGTGCGCGACTTCTTCGCCCTGCAACTTATCGGCATCGTGCAAGGCTTCGCCTTCGGCATGCTGCTGATGAATACAGCGGCCGCGGTCGTCTTGTACTACGTACTCCCGATCGCCTGGAACCTCCTCTTCTCGATGGTCGACGCCCTCGGGAAGGTCGCCCCCTGGCTCGACCTCAACACCGCCATGGCCCCCACCTTCGCCCAGCAAACCCTCAACCCCACCGACTGGGCCCACATCGCGGTCTCCGGCACCCTCTGGGTCCTGATCCCCCTGGCCATCGGCGTAACCCGCCTACTCCACCACGAGGTCAAGTCCGCCTGACCCACCCGAGCCGGACAACTTGCGGGCCGCTCCGGTACGCCGTCGCGGCGGGCGGCGTACCGGAGGCGGTCGTCAGACGACTGCGGGTGGGACGTCGGTTTCGGCCAGGCGGTTTTCTTCGCGTTTGCGGGGGAGCATCAGGGCTGGGATCAGGGTGAGGGTGACGAGGACCCAAGCGACCCAGTAGGTGTGGGAGAACGCGGACGCGGCGTGGACCAGGCCGCGGGCGATGGCGGCGGGGTCGAGGTGCAGGGCAGCGATGTTGTCCGGGCGGGTGTTGGACAGGATCGCCGCCTGGGTTTCGCGTAGTCCGCCGCTCAGGCCGGGGATCTGCTGGGTGCCGGGGATGATCGGCGAGTCGTTGAGCTGGTTGGTCAGGATGACCGACATCGTCGCCACCCCGCAGGAGGACGCGATCTGCTGGCTGATGTTCAGCAGCGTCGAACCGCGGGCGACCTGGGCACCGTTCAAGGTCCGCAGGGCGGTGGTGAACAGCGGCATCATCGTCGCGCCCATCCCGAAACCCATCACGACCAGCATGACGATGATCAGCCCGTACGACGTGGTCGCGGTGATCTGGGTGAGGCCGAACATCCCCACCACGATCAGCGCGATCCCGACCGGCACGATCCGGCCCACCGGGATCTTGTCCACCAGCCGGCCTGCGATCGGCATGGTGACCATCGCACCGAGTCCCTGCGGCGCCACCAGCAGGCCCGCGTGCAGGGTCGACTCACCGCGGATCTGCTGGAAGTACGTCGGCACCAGCAGCAGGCCGCCGAAGAACGCCGCGGCGAACAGGAACATCGTGATGATCGAGACGGTGAGGTTGCGGTCGCGGAACAGCCGCAGGTCGAGCAGCGGGTGCTCCGGCCGGAACGAGTGCCAGACGAAGGTCGCCATCAGGACGACGCCGATCAGCATCGACACCCACACCCTCGGCGCGCCGAAGTCGCCGCCCTTGGCCGGCAGCGAGGAGACGCCGAAGAGGAACAGCGCGAGCCCGGGCGACATCAGCGCCACCCCGAGGAAGTCGAACGACTCCGAGCGCTCCGCGTGGTCGGGTGCCAGCGCGTACCACGCGTAGATCAGCGCGATCACCCCGAGCGGCACGTTGATCAGGAAGATCCAGTGCCAGCTCGCGACCTGGATCAGCCAGCCGCCGAGGATCGGGCCCAGGATCGGGCCGAGCAGCATCGGCACGCCGAGGATCGCCATCAGCCGGCCCATCCGGTGCGGTCCGGCGGCCCGGGTCATGATCGTCATACCGAGCGGCATCAGCATGCCGCCGCCCAGGCCCTGCAGGACCCGGAAGCCGATCAGCATGTCGATGCTCGACGCGGTCGCGCAGAGCGCGGATCCGGCGGTGAAGAGGAAGATCGCGGTCATGTAGAGCCGCTTGGTGCCGAACCGGTCGGCGGCCCAGCCGGTCAGCGGGATCACCGTCGCGAGCGCGAGCGTGTACGCCGTCACGGTCCAGGCCACGGTCGAGTAGGCGACCGGGCTCTGGGGTGAGCCGAAGGTGTCCTGGAAGGTCGGCAGGGCGACGTTCACCACGGTGATGTCGAGAATGGACATGATTGCCCCGAGCACCACGACACCGGCGATCTTCAGTACGGCAGCGTCGATGTGGTCGGGGTAGTCGGTTTGCGCAGCTGGCTGACTCACGGTTCTCCCCTCGGCAAGGATCCCAACGGGGCCGACATTACGCGCCCCCGTACCGCTGGGACGAGCATTTTCTTCGCCCGGCCCGAACCGGTTCAGCCCTTCTGCGCGGTGGTGGCGACCCCGTCGAGGATGTAGCGCTGGCCGAAGGCGAACAACACGATCATCGGTACGACGGCGATCACGCTCGCCGCGATCGCGATCTCCCACTCGTAGTGACCGGACAGCGCGAACGCGTCGATCAGCTGTTTCAGCCCGCGCGGCATCGTGAAGTACTCGGGCGTCTGCAGGTAGATCAGCGGTTTCATCAGGTCCGACCAGCTGGCCTTGAACTCGAACACGAACACGATCACCAGCGCCGGTTTGCACAGCGGGAAGGCGATCCGCCGGAACATCGACAGGTAGCCGCAACCGTCCACCCGGGCCGCCTCGAACAGTTCCCGCGGGATGCCGAGGAAGAACTGACGGAGCAGGAAGATGTAGAAGGCCGAGCCGAACAGGTTCTGCGCCCACAGCGGGATCTGGGTGTCGATCAGACCGAGCCGGTTCCAGATCAGGTAGACCGGGATCATCGTCACGGCGCCCGGCAGCATCATCGTCGACAACACGATGCCGAACAGCAGGTTGCGGCCGCGGAACCGGAAGTAGGCGAAGCCGAACGCGACCAGCGCGCTGGACAGTGTCACTGTGGCGGCGGCCATGAAGCCGACCGTCAGCGAGTTGACCAGCCACCGCAGTACCGGGGCCGCGTCCCACACCCGGACATAGTTCTGGGGCTGGAAGACCGCGGGAATCAGCCGGTTGTCGAACACCTGCGAACGCGGTTTGAGCGATGCGCTGATCAACCAGACCAGCGGATAGACGAACAGGAAGGTCGCGGCGATCAGGAGGGCCAGGAACGGCAGCCGGCGCCAGGGAATCGTCATACCTCAGCGCTCCCCGTGGTAGTAGACGTACCGGTTGCCGATCCGGACCTGAACGAAGGTGATGGCCAGGATGATCACGAAGAGCAGCCACGCCATCGCCGAGGCGAAGCCCATCTTGAAGAACTGGAAGGCGTTCTGGAACAGGTAGACCATGTAGACCAGTGACTCCTCCGACGCGGCGGCCTTCTGCTGCGGCCCGTAGAACATCGTGTACGCCTGGTCGAACATCTGCATCGCCGCGATCGTGTTGGTGATGACGGTGAAGAACAGCGCGCCCGAGATCATCGGCACGGTGATCCGGAAGAGCCGGGTGATCGGTCCGGCGCCGTCCAGTTCGGCCGCCTCGTACAACTGCCGCGGTACGCCGTTGAGCGCGGCGAGGTAGATCACCACGGTGCCGCCGAGTGTCCACAGACTGACGATCGCGAGCGACGGTTTCAGCCAGTTCGGGTCGGTGGTCCAGTTCGGGCCGTTGATCCCGAACCAGCCGAGAACCTTGTTCACCAGGCCTTGCTGGCCGTTCAGCAGCAGCAGGAACATCGCACCCGCGGCCACCGCGGGTGTCATCTCGGGCAGGTAGAACGCGGTCCGGAAGAACCCGCTCGCCCGACCCACCCGCTGCAGCATCAGCGCGAGCCCGAGAGCCGCGACAGTGCCCAGTGGTACGAACATCGCCGCGTACACGAAGGTGTTGCTCAGCGACTTCAGCACCCGCGGGTCGTCGAACAGCGCGCGATAGTTGTCGAAGCCGACCGGGTTGGGGCTCCGGATCATCTGGTAGTCGGTGAAGGACAGCACCAGGCTGGCGATCATCGGACCGGCCGTGAAGACCAGGAAGCCGACGACCCAGGGGAGGACGAAGAACCAGCCGGCCCGGTTCTCCCGGCGTACCAGCTCACTGCGCGGCATCAGCCCTGACTCGCCTTGTCGAAGGCCGCCTTGGCTTCGGTCTGCGCCGCGTCGAGCGCGGCCTGCGGCGTCGCCTTACCACCGAGCGCCTTGCCGACCGCGTTCTTCCAGGCCGCCTCGATCTCCGCCCCGGCCGGGGACGGATTGAGCGGCTTGGCCACGTCCAGGCTGGCGTAGTAGTTGCTGATCGCCTGGTCGAAGCCCGGATCGCCGCTGGGCTTCAGGTACTTCGCCTTGATCTGCTCGTCGGCGACCTTGTTGCCGGTGAACAAGCCGGTGAAGAACGTCTTGTCCTTGGCGACGGTCTGCATCCGGGCCTCGGCCGCCTTCTGCCAGGTGTCCACCGCGGTCAGGGTCTTGGCCCACTTGCAGGCCGCGTCCGGGTTCTTGGCGCCCTTCGGGACGACCCAGGCCGAGCCGCCCAGCGTACTGATCGGCTTGCCCTGGCGGTCGGTGAACATCGTCGACTGCAGCTTCAGCCCGTTGCGCCGGGAGTCGAGCAGCACGTTCAGGTACCAGTTCTCGATCGGCATCACCGCGAGCTGATCCTGGGTGAACTGGTTCTTCTCCCCGAAGATGTCGAAGGTGTCCCGGAAGGTCTTGAAGTTCGACCAACCGCCCTGGTCGTTGACCAGCTTGATCGCATATGTCAGCGCTTCGACGGCCTTGGGGTCGTTCAGGTTCGGCTCGCCGCCGGGCTTGATCAGCTCGACGCCGTTGTTCAGCGCCCAGAGCGGGAAGAAGTCGGGCATCCGGGGGTCGTAGCCGATCCGGGCCGGCCGGCCGTTCTTCGCCTTGTACAGCTTCTTCGCGGTCTGCTCCAGCTTGTCCCAGTCGGTGGTCTGGATATCGGCGGTCTGTACTCCGGTGGAGGCCAGTGCCGTGCTGTTGATCAGATTCACGGTGACGGTGTAGAACTCCGGGATGCCGTAGGTCTTGTCCTTGAGTTTGACCTCGTTCAGCGCGGCCTCGCGGTACTGGCCGGTGTCGATGTCGTTGTTCTTGATGCAATCGTCGAGCGGCAGGATCGCGCCCTTGGCGGCGTAGGTGCCGACCAGGTTGCGGGCCATGTAGACGACGTCCGGCGCATTGCCGCTGGAGACCGCGGTGAGGAACTGCTGGGCGTCGAAGTCGCCTTTGTTGTTCTTCACGGTCACGGACGGATAAGCGGCCTTGAAGGCCGCGATACGCGACTGCGCCACTTCGTCCTCACCGCTGAAACCCATCACATTAAGGGTTCCGGTGGGTGTCGAGCCGGCCGATCCCGCCTTGCCGCCGGCGTCGTCCTTGCTGCCGACCCCGGCGCAGGACGTGACGACCAATGCTCCGGCGGCAAGACCCGCCAACGCCCACCCTTTGTTTCTCATGGTTCCTCCCCAGTTCCGCAAACGTCATTTCGCGGCCCTGGTACCCAGGCGTAGTACCCGGCACGTTAATAGCGCCGCCGAGCGGGAACCTCGCGGATTCGCAGTTCGCCCGCTCACAGGAGGCAACGATGTTTTTCCACCGTCAGGAACTGCAGTTCAAATCGACCCCGGATCGCGCGGACGCGGTCTATGCGCGCAAGTTGCAGGAGGTGCTCGGCGGTCAGTACGGCGAGATCACCGTCGCGATGCAGTACATGTTCCAGGGCTGGAACATGCACACCCCGGGCAAGTACCGCGACCTGGTCTTCGGGGTCGGGGCCGAAGAGGTCGGCCATGTCGAGATGCTCGCCACGATGATCGCGCAACTGCTGGAGAAAGCGCCGCTCGGCATCACTGACGACGCCGTCCAGGACGACCCGACCGTCGCGGCCGTCATCGGCGGCACCGATATCCAGCAGGCGATCGTCGCCGGAGCCGGCGCCCGTGCCGTGGACAGCATGGGAAATCCCTGGCAGGGCAGCTACATCACCGCCAGCGGCAACCTGCTGGCGGACTTCCAGGCCAACGCCAATGCCGAGATGCAGGGCCGGGTGCAGGTCGCCAGGCTCTACCACATGACCGACGACCACGGCGTCCGCGACCTGCTCTCGTTCCTGCTCGCGCGCGACACCATGCACCAGAACATGTGGCTGGCGGCCGCCACCGAGTTGCGCGAGGAGGGCGCGGAACTTCTCCCGGTGCCGAGCAACTTCCCGCAGAACAAGGAATACACGGAGGTCTCGTACCAGTACCAGAACTTCAGCGACGGTCAGGCCGCGAGTGAAGGTTCCTGGGCGAAGGGGCCGACACCTGACGGCAACGGCGAGTTCACGTACCACGACGGACCCACCACCACCGCGCCGATGCCGGCCCCCACCCGGCCGGACGCGAGGTTCTACGGCACCACCGATCTGCCGAACTTGATGGAGAAGACGGCAGGCAAGGTCCAGGAGCTCAAGAAGGAGTGATCGTGACCTCTTCGGCAGTCCTGAACTGCCGAAGAGCCCGGTAAGCAGGCAGCGGGGAGAGCGCGGCGAGTGTCAAGGCGATCCACAACGTGGGCCGGATGCCGAACCACTCGCCAAGCACTCCGCCGAACAGAGCCCCGACCGGGAACAGCGCCATGATGAGCGTGCGCGCGCTGGCGTTCACCCGGCCGAGCAGTTCCGTGGGGCACAGCTGCTGGCGCAGGCTGACCGAACTGATGGCGTAGACGATCTGTCCGAGCTCACCGACCGCCGTGCCGAGCACGACCAGGCCCACTGACCACCCGGGCCGGGCCAGTGGTCCGAGCAACGCGATCGGCCCGGTCACCAGCAACGACAACCAGACGATCCGCGCCGACCCGAAGCGGTTCGCCCACCGGGGAGTGAGGGCTGCGCCGAGCATCGCGGTGACCGAACCGACCGCGAGCAGTACGCCGACCGCTGCCGGCGACAGTCGCAGGGTGCGCACCAGAAAGATGTAGTTCACAGCGGAGGCCACCGCGAAGGAGAAGTTCCCGACCGCACTGGTCACGGTCAAGGCCCGCAGTACGGGCGATCGGCTCAGGAATTCAAGGCCCTCTTTGATCTGTCCTCGTAGGCGGGTGTGCTCCTGCTGCGAGGTGGGCCGAGGTTCACGGACCTTGATCGCGAGCAGACAACCCGCGGAGACGGCCAGTGTGATCGCCTGGATCAGCAGGACGTTCGCGGAGCCGAGTCGCCCGACCAGCCAGCCACCGAGACCTGGTCCGGCGACCTGTCCGGAGGCCCGGACCGTTTCCATCGCTGAGTTCCCGGCGATCAGTCGCTGTTTGCCGACCACGTCGGGCAGGTAGCTCTGGTAGCCGACGTCGAAGAAGACCCGGGCCACGCCGATCAGCAGCGAGACCACGACGAGTTGAGTGATGGTGAGCATCCCGAGCCAGGCCATCACCGGGATCGAGGTCAACAGGGCCGCGCGGGACAGGTCACTGGCGACGAGGACCGGCCGGCGGCGTACCCGATCTATCCAGGCGCCGGCCGGCAGACCGATCACCGCGAAGGCCACGGTGCCGGCCGCGGTCACCAGACCGGCCTGCAGAGGCGAGGCCCGCAAGGTGGAGACGGCCAGCAGGGGGATGGCGATGCCACTGACCTGGGCACCGAACTGACTGGTCGTCTGCCCGAGCAGCAACCACTGGAAATCACGCCGGGAACGTGAGCCTTTCCGCACGACAACCTCCGGGACGAGTGAGGAACGAACCCCACCCGAAACGCCGAAAATCGTCGCTAGGGGAGGGGAACATTACCAGACCGCCGCGGAGGTTGCCGGCTCCGTGCAGGCGAGGATCAGTGCGCCGACCCCCTGGCCGCGACGGGCCGCCGGGACAGCACGAGACCCAGCAGGATCATCGCGACGCCGAGCAGGAAATGCAGCCAGTTGTCGGCCGTGTTGAGCGGTACGAAGTTGGCCGCGCTGGCCTGGTCGATCACCAGGCCGTAGACCCACAGCACCAGATAAACGATGCCGCCGCCGATCAGATAGTTACGCGCACCCGCGACGGACCTGGCCAGCAGGAGACCGACGATGCCGAAGAGCAGATGCACGATGTTGTGCAGGATCGAGACCTGGAACAGGCCCAGGAGTTCGGCGTCGGAATGGTGCCCGCCGAACATCATCGTGTCGTAGTTCGTCGTGATGCCCGGGATGAATCCGAGCACCCCGACGAGGAGGAATGCCAATGCGACCGCCACGGCTGCCTTTTGAACCGTGGTCCTGGTCATGTTTCGCGATGCAGCGTCAACCATGATGACGTCGTCCTTTCGCTGCAGCCGGTGATCAATTCACCGGCGCGATGCCGAGCGGCATCTGCCGGCCCCCAGTGCCCACCGGAATAGCTGCGATTCGTCGAACTTGTGCAATCCTCGGCCCGATTTCCCGCCGGCCGGACCGGCCCGTGGGATTGTGGAGGTTGGCGTCCGGTGCGGGACCCGGCCGGGACGGACAACAGGTTGGGGACGGACGAGGTGACGGCGGATGGGTGACCTGGATCGGACCACCCTGTTGGCCCGGCTGGCGAGATTGATCGCCGAGGACGACAACGACCTTCAGCTGGAGGCGCGCCTTTGCCGTGCCTACCTGGCGATGATGTCGGGGGACGGCGCGGCGCTCACGCTGTCCTACACGCAGCCCGAGCGGGTCACGCTTTGTACGACGGACGACCTGGCGGCGCGGCTGGAGGATCTGCAGGAGGTGCTCGGCGAGGGGCCGGGCCCGACGGCGTACGTGACCGAACAGATCGCGGTCGCCGACCTGCGGGCCGAGACCGGGCCGTGGCCGCTGTTCACCGAAGCCGCCCGCAAGGTCCCGGGCGCCGCGGTCCTCTACGCCGTACCGATCCGGCCGTGGAACGACGGGGTCATCGGGGTGCTGACGGTCCACCAGCAGACCATGGAACTGCCGGACGCGGGCCAGGCGCAGTTCCTCGCGAGCGCGATCGGCGCCGCCCTGGTCAAGGACCCGCCGGTCGAATTCTCCCTCGGCTCGGGGCCCTGGACGACTCGGTCGGAGATCCATCAGGCCACCGGCATGGTGGTGGCCCAGTTACGGATCAGCCCCGACGACGCGCTCGCGTTGCTGCGGGCGCACGCGTTCTCCCATGACATCAGCTTGGCAGCGGTGGCCGATCTCATCACCAGCCGGCACCTGCACTTCACCGACGACGCCGAAAGCGAGACTCCATGACTGCCGCTACCGCTTCACAAGCGTTCGTGGACGCCGCCGCGGCCATGGTCCAGCAAGACGACGTCACTGACACCTTGACCCGGCTACTGGCCGACTGCGCGAAGTTCACTGCCGCGGACGCGATCGGCCTCCTGGTCAAACATGAGGACGGCTCGCTGGAGATCCTGAGCGCCACCTCGCACCAGGCGGCCGAGCTCGAGCTCTACCAGCTCCAGCAGGACTCCGGACCGTGCGTCGACGTGGCTCAGGACGGCTCCGCGTTGTCGGTCGCCGTGGATGCGGAGCTCATCGAGCGCTGGGGCAAGGTCGGTGAGGCGATCATCGCCGCCGGCTACCACGCGGTCCATGCGGTTCCGCTGCGGTGGCACGGCCGGTTGATCGGTGCGATGAACGCCTTCCACAGTGCGCCGGAAACAGCCGACGGGGAGGCCCAACAGCTGACGCAGGCCTTCGCGGACATCGCCGCCGTGGTGATCATCCAGTCCGCCGAACTCAGCCCCGGTCAGCTCGACGAGCGGATCCGGGCCGCGCTGGCCGGACGGACGGTGATCGAGCAGGCCAAGGGCGTTCTCGCCCAGCTCTCGGGCGTCGACATGGGTGCCGCGTACGACCTGCTCGTCCAGCGAGCTGCCGACCGCGATGTCAGCCTGACTCAGGCCGCGAACGGGGTCATCGAGGACGCGCGCAAACGGTCATGATCAGTACGGCGCGGTATGCCGGAGAGCGGCCGATCGCTTCAACCAACTTGGGAAGGGTACCGGCCGGAAATGGATGATGCGGAACTGATCGAGGCAGCCGCCCGGCTGGTGAAGTCGCTGACGCCGGGCGACCTGGACCATACGCTGAGTCGGATCACGGTGGCCGCGGTGGAGGTCCTCCCGGAGGTCGACTACGCGAGCATCACGGTGAAACACAGCGACGGCCGGCTGGAGACGGTGGCGCCGACCGATGACGTGCTGTGGGGTGTGGACGCAGCGCAGTACGACCTGCAGGAAGGTCCTTGTTACGACGCGGCCGTCGACACCGTTCACGTCGTCTCGCCCGACCTGGGCGCTGATCCGCGGTTCCCGCGGTACGCCGCGACCGCGGTGGCGGTCGGGATCCGGGCCCAGGCCGGGCTCCGGCTCTTCGACGCCCCGAGATCGCAGGGCGCGCTCAATCTCTACTCCACCGCGGTCGGCTCGTTCACGGACCTGGGGTCGCTCGGGCAGCTCTTCACCCATCAGTCGGCGCTGGCGATCGGGTACGCGCAGGAGGTCGACAACCTCCAGGTTGCGCTGCAGACGCGGCGGACCATCGGGCAGGCGATCGGCATCCTGATGGAGCGCTACAGCCTGACCGACCAACGCGCGTTCGCCTTCCTGACCAGGCTTTCCCAGCACGGCAACGTCAAGCTCAACCGGGTGGCCGAGCAGCTCGTCGACGATGCCGAGGGCAAGGGCGAACGTGGTACCGGTCAGGATCGCTGATCCGGCCGTCGATCGCTGATCCGCGAATCGCCACCTCACGCCCGCTCGATCGCAACGGCCGTCAGGCCAGCGTGTCTTTCCCGCTCCTGAGGCCAGCGGCGATGTCGGCCAGGAGGGCATCGGTCGTGACCGGTTCGAGCCGTCCACCTTGCCGCCGGCGGACCGCTGCCACGAAGTGCTCCGCGAGAACGCGGAGCGGAACCCTGCTGTTCCGCGAATGCCAGGTGAGCATCGCGAATGCAGCATCGGGCTCCAGCCCGTAGACGGCCATCAGAATCCCCTTGGCCTGATCGATGGCTGCGCGGGACAACAGCGCGCGGTGAAGATGCCGTACTTCGGCCAGCAGGGTCTGCTGATCGGGGAGAGCGGCGCCTGGAGCGGCCAGCATCGCGTCGACGGCTTCGGCGACCGTTTCGAACGTCCGGAGTTGCTGAGTCCGATCGGCGCAGAGCCGGTGCAGAAGCAGACGTTGGGCCCGCCGAAAACCGGCGACGCCCACGGGCAACTCCGCCGCACTGTGGTTGATCGCGTTGGCCAGCGCCGCCAACCCGGCCTCGTCGCAATGGGAGAGCAGTGTCGCGTCGAGCACCAGGCGTTCGGGCCGCTGCGTGGACGCGTCGTGCAGGATCGAGCGCAACGGCTTGCGCGAGGTGTGGGTGAGCCGGCCGGTCAGCCGGGCGATCAGCAACGGCGGAGTGAAGTCCAGGCCGATCTCGAGTTCGGAGCTCGAGCGGGCTGCCCACCGGAACTGTGGGCCGGGGTCGTCGACGGGCTGGTGCAACAGGCAATCCTCACTGGCGAGGTGGGATCCAGGCTGCTCACTCAACCTGTTTCCACGGTAAGCAGACGGCGTCGGTTGCGTCCAGGCGAGGAGAGCCGTCGGCAACGGCCCGGATCAGGCGTACTGTCGAAGCAATCGTTGGAATGCCTCCGGACGGAGGGATACGAGCATGGAGTTGAGGGAACTCATCGCCGTGATGACGGACGTCGCCGACTCACTGCAGTTGCCGATCGATCTGGCCGAGGCGCTCGACGTCATCACGCACTCCGCTGCTGATTCCGTTCCGGGAGTCGATCACGTCAGTATCTCCATCACGGCGAGGAATCACCGGATCCAGACGCTCGCACCGACCGATCCGGTGGCCGTGTGCGCCGACGAACTGCAGTACGAACTGCGGGAGGGGCCTTGTTACGAGGCCGCCTACGGGCAGCCGGTGGTCCAAGTGGACGACCTCGCATCGGACCTGCGCTGGCCGAGCTACGGGGCCAAGGCGGCCTGCCTGTTCGGCCTGGGATCCCAGCTGGCCTTCCAGTTCGAGGCCGCTCCACACGCCCGGGGCGCACTGAACCTGTACTTCGACCGTCCGTATGCGATCGACTCCGAGACGCGCCAGTTCGGCATGATGTTCGCCCGGCTGATCGCGCTCGCCCTCGGCTGGGCCCGGCAGGGCGAGACGATGACCCAGGCACTCGAGACCCGCACCACCATCGGGCAGGCCGTCGGCATCCTGATGGAGCGCTACCGGCTGGACAACGACCGCGCCTTCTCCTTCCTGGTGCGCCTGTCCCAGTCGACCAACGTCAAACTCCACGACGTCGCCGCCGGCATCATCACCGACACCGTCAACCACGCCAGCTGACCACCGTTAGGACGCCGTACTGCGGGGTACCGGCGCGGCATGCCTACAGCGATAGTCACCGGTTCTGACAGCGGTATCGGCAAGGCGGCCGCGGTCGCGTTGGCCAACGACGGCTTCGACATCGGGGTGACCTGGCACAGCGACTCCGAGGGCGCCGAGCAAACAGCCAAGGAGGTTCGGTCGCTCGGCCGCCGCGCCGAGGTGCGGCAGCTTGATCTGCTCGATCTGCCTGCTGCGGCCGACGTGATCGACGACCTGGCCGAAATACTGGGCGGTGTCGACGTGCTGGTCGCCAACAGTGGGACAGGCACCAGCGAGTTGGCCGTGGAGCTGTCCTTCGACGACTGGCGGAAGGTGTTGTCGGTCGACCTCGACGGAGCCTTCCTCTGCCTGCAAAGGGCCGCCCGCCGGATGATTCAGCAGGGCCGTGGTGGCCGGCTGATCGCAGTGACGAGCGTGCACGAGCACCAGCCGCGGGTCGGCTCGGCGCCGTACGACGCGGCCAAGGGCGGCCTGGGCCTGCTGATCAAGACGCTGGCGCTGGAACTGGGGGAGTACGGGATCACCGCCAACGCGGTGGCGCCTGGTGAGATCGCCACCCCGATGACGGGCCAGGAGGACGACGATCCGCGCGGTACGAAACGTCCCGGCGTACCGCTCGGCCGGCCCGGCGACGCGCGCGAGATCGCGGCCGTGATCGCCTTCCTGGCCTCACCGGGTGCCGCCTACGTGACCGGCGCGAGCATCGCCGCCGACGGCGGGATGCTCAACATGGGCCCGATGGCAGGCAGCCACCTCACCTCCGACGACTGGCGCCGCCCCTGACACACCGACGACCGGGCGGCGGCCGCGGACGTGCCGACGTACCGGCGGCAGCCCCTGACGTGCCGACGACCGGCGGCCGCGCCTGACGGGCGGCGGGTCGCCGGTCGGCGTGCCGGGTTTGGGCAGTGGGCGCCGGTGCGGTCGATCAGGAGCGACGGGCTTTGGCCCGGATGATCACGACTTCTTCCTCGTCGATGTCGGCGGGGATCGTGCCGGCCAGCTGCTGGGCGCGCATCAGCGGTCCGAGTGGTCCTCGGCGGCGGCTGCGTACCTCGACCTGCGTGAGTCCGGCTTGCTCCAGCCGGTTCAGGGTCGTGTCGGTTCCGATCAGGGAAGAGTGCACGAGGAGTATGGCTCCGCCGGGTCGCAGGTGGTCCGGCGCCTGATCGCACAGGTCGTCGAGGACGATCCGACCGTCGTGACCGGCCTCCCACGCGCGACTCGGCCCGCGGCGCGGGACGTCGGGTCTCGGCGACGGCACGTACGGCGGGTTGCTCACGATCAGGTCGAACCGCTCGCCCGCCACGGGTGCGAAGGTCCGTCCGCGGCGCGTCCGGACGCGCACGCCCGATCGTCTCGCGTTGAGCTGCACGGTGAGGAGCGCTCGGCGGGACACATCGACCGCGGTCGTCGTCGCACCGCACGCCGCGGCGGTGAGGGCAAGGACTCCGCTGCCGGTACAGACATCGAGCGCGAGCGAGTGCGGACCGATGTCCTCCTGGCGAATGGCGTCGGCCAGCATCCAGGAGTCCGAGATCGGGGCGAACACCCCGGGCAAGGTCAGCAGCTTCATACCGAGAACACCTCCGCCAGCCAGGGAACGACCCGTTGCGGACCGAGTGCTCGCAACTGCTTCACCGGGGGTTCCTCGACCATCGCCCGGACGCCGTCCAGGTCGCCGGCCGCGTAGGGCTCGGCACCGTCGATGAGATCGTGCAGACAGCGACTGGTGGGCCGGGCTTCCCCGCTTCGAAGGTCGAGCAACTCGCCACAGACTCCGTCTCGGAGAGCCGCCCAGCGGTTCTCGGTGATCTTCCACGACGGACTCGGCGGCCGGAGCTCGCCGAGGTGGTACTGGTCGGTCAATTGAGCCGCGAGGGCATGGACGAACCGGGCGATCGCGCTGGTCTGATCGGTGGTCGCCTGGACGTCGAGGACCCGGAGTTCGAGCGTGCCGTACCGAAGATGCGGCCTGAGTTCCCACCACCATTCGGCGGCGTCCGCCACCGCTCCGCCCTGGGCCAGCCACGTCAGGTTGTCGGCGTACTGCTCCCAGGAGTCGATGATCGGAGGCACGCCCTGGCGGGGGAGTTGCGAGGCGATGACCGGGCGGATGGAGCACAGACCGGTGTCCCGTCCGGCGGCGAAGGGAGCGGACGCCGCCAGCGCGGCCAGCTCCGGAAGGAGGTCGCGCAGCGCGTGGTAGACACCGAGCGTGCAATCGGCATCGCCGAAGGCCAGGTGCACCTGCAGGGACGAAACCAGTTGGCGGCCGATGACCTCGGGATAGCGAACTCTCAGCGCAGCGGCCCGATCCGTGCGGGACAGCGCGGCGGATCCGTCGAGCAGCGGATGGACGGCCGTGGCGATCGGGGCCAGCTCTGGATCGCACGCGGCGGCGATCAGGGCACGACAGGCGCGGAGCTCCTCGACAGCGCCAGTGACCTCGGTGTGGATAGAGGTCGCGATCTCGAGTTGGCACGCCGGGAGCTCAGGTTTGATCCGCGCGTCGCCGATGCTGTTGACCAGCCCAGCGGCATCCGCGGGGAGCCAGCTGTCCCGACGTACGAGCAGAAGCTCCTCCTCGAAGCCGACGGTTCCCCCGACGGTGCTCGCGAACAGCGACCTGAGCAGCTCGGCGTCCACCGGCTCAGCGATCGACGGCCCCGTATCGGGCGTAGCTCTCGGCGGCAGCTCGTCGACACCGGCGGCACCCAAGACAGGGTGGACGGCTCGTGACTCTGGCGGACGAACGGACCTGATCTCGGTCATGAAAGCCTCCTCCGTGCGCTCCACGCGCTCCGGCCTGAGGCTTCCTGCTGAACCCAGCCCCCCGATACCCCATTTCCTCCCGCCCGACACGCGGTGGGCCGCTCGTCACCTGATCACTTGGTGCTGAACTTTTGTGTCCTCTCTGCCACTCAGAAAGGTCAGGTCCAGGTGTATCGGGTCTCGGCGGACCTGCTGGTGGTGGTGAAGGCGAAGGCTTTGGTCGGCTGGACGCGGTACAGCTGAGCGTCCCCGCTGCGGACGGCTTTGGACAGATGATGCCAGGTGCCCTCTTTACGGGTGATCTGCCAGCCGTAGGACTCTTCAAAGGCGTCGGCCGCCGCTTCTCTTGTCGACTGGTCGGTGACCAGGGTCGCGGTGCCCTCGATGACGTAGTCGGTCCCGGTCAGGGTTTCCGTTCCCGCGGTGAGGACGCAGTGCTGGTTGGCGGCGAGATTCTTGGCCTTCTGCTCCTCGGCGCCGGTGGTGAACCACATCGCGCCGAACGCCCAGATCGCCAGCAGCGGTGTGACGTGGGGACGGCCGTCCCGGCGTACCGTGCAGAGCTGGAACTTGTGGATCCGGCGCAAGGCCAACTCGGTGTCCTCCCAAGGCGTCACGTCCGCGCCGGGCACGGAGAACGGACCAAGGGTCGTTTGCGGCGGTGTCGCGGTCTTGTCCACGGGAATTCTCCTTCTGTTGTCGGCCTCGCGCCGGGAATCTCAGAGATCGGCGGCGAGGATTGAGGTGACTGAGACAGCGGTGTCGAAGTCCGGACTCAGGCGCGTCTTGGTGAGGGCAAAGGCGACACCTCGGTCAGGGTCGGCGTAGGCATAGCTTCCCCCGCCACCGGGCCATCCGAAGGCTCTCGAGTTCTCCTCGGCGGGGGCGCCGATTCTGCCGATCGGGTAGCCGAGCGTCAGGCGCGCCGGCGTACCGAAGACCTCGTCGGTGCCTTCGAACGCGACCTCCGTCAGGCGTGTGGGATCGACCAGCTTGCCCTGGAGGACCGCGTCGAACATGGCCGCGAGCCCGTACGCCGTGGCGGTGCCCACCGACGGTATGTCGGCACCGAGCAGCTCGGCGTCGTTGCCGAAATCGGCGCTTGGCCCGCTCTCCCAGGGCGCGAGAACGGCATCGGCGTCGGCTTCGGCGGGCGCTCGCTGTGGTTGCTGGTCCACCCGCGCCAGGTCCGGCAGTACTTCACGCGGTACGGCGAAGTACAGCTGTCCCTGGATGCCGAGCGGCTCGGTGATCCACTCACGAAGGAGTTCGTGCATAGGCCGCCCGGTTGCGCGGCGGGCGAGCTCGCCGACGAGGTAGCCGAAGGTGTACGAGTGATAGCCCGTGGCCGCACCCGGTCGCCAGCGCGGTTCGGCGGCGGCCAGCGACTCACAGACCCTGGACCAGTCGGGAAGCTCGCGCGGCGTGATCTCGCGCGGCATGGCCGGTAGACCCACGGTGTGGGTGAGCACGTGCCGCAGCGTCGCGGCGGCCTTTCCCCTTACGCCGAACTCGGGCCAGACGTCGGTCACCGGGGTGTCGTAGTCGAGATGACCCCGCGCGACCAGCAGGTGCGCGAGAGTGGCCGACACGTTCTTGCCCGTGGAGAAGCTGAAGATCGGCGTACGGGAGGTCAGCGGCCGCCCCGCGTCCGCCGTACCGGCCACCGCGTCGATGACCAGTTCGCCTTCGCGAAACACAGCGACCTGCACCCCGGTCTCGG
This sequence comes from Kribbella monticola, assembly GCF_003261635.1. Lineage (GTDB taxonomy): Bacteria > Actinomycetota > Actinomycetes > Propionibacteriales > Kribbellaceae > Kribbella > Kribbella monticola. The sequence goes on from NZ_QFXK01000010.1 coordinate 57,990, forward strand.
CTCCAGCCTCGACCAGCCTGTCGATCTCGCTCTGTACCTGTTCCTGTAGGCCCATCCGTGCACTCCCAGCACTGGTTAAGCAACCATCCGTCAGACAGTACGTCGGAACCCAGCAGCCGTCCTCGACACGATCGCCCGTGTTTTTTGACTGATTTGCGTCCTGGTTTGGGGGTACTGGCAGGTCATGCGTTTCATGACCTGGAACGTGTGGGGGCGGTTCGACGACAACTGGCCGCGGCGGCACCGCGCGATCGTGGACACCATCCATGCGCAGAGTGTCGACTTCGTCGCGCTCCAGGAGACCTGGTCCGCGGACGGTACCAGTCAGGCGAGCATGCTCGGCGCCGAGCTGAGGCTGTCGTCGACGTTCGCCCCGTCCCGGATGCCGCGCGACCCGGACCCCGGCGTACAGCTCGGTCTTGCGGTTCTCAGCCGCTACCCCTTCCTCGGAATCGAGCGACACGCGTTGGCGGGCGAGACCATCGCCTTGCGAGCAGAGATACGGCTCGGTGAACGGAGTCTGCATTTCCTCACCACCTGCCTGGACTGGGAGGAAGACCACGACACACAGCGAGCCGAGCAGGCCGGCGCACTGGTCGAGTTGGTGGAGAAACTGTCGGCAGCCGGCGACAAGGTGTTCGTGGCAGGTGATCTGAACGCGCCACCCGATCGGCCGGAGATCGGCCGACTGCTGTCCGTCTTGTACGACTGCTCACCGGAGGGCGACACCTATAGCTCACGCAACCCGTATCTCGGACACGGCGAATGGCTGGCGGACCACCGGATCGACTACATCCTCTCCGCAACCGAACCCAGTCGGTACCGGTCGTGGCTTGCCGGCCTCAACGAGGACGACGGCCTGCCACCGTCGGACCACTACGCGGTGGTGGCCGACATCGCCGTCGCCGACTGACGTCGCATCTTCGGTCTTCGCCGCGACGATGCTCTTAGCAACCAACCGGGGCAAGCACTGAGGTTCGTCCGCCGCCGGCCGGAAAGATCGTGCCATCGGCGGAGACGGCCGCGGTCTCATCAGACCAAGGGATGAGGCGGCGTCCCGACTTGGGGCCGATGGCAACGTGCCCGGATCCGCCTAAATTCTCGAGCATGGTGAAGGCGAACCGGATCTCGTGGGCGGATGTTGCCAAGGGCATCTGCATTCTGCTGGTCGTGCTGTGGCATGTGATCATGAAGCACTACCTGCAGGTCGACTGGCACATCGGTGGCCGGGTGCGCGGCCTGTGGGGAACGCTCGGCGAGCAGTTGCTGCCGCTGCGGATGCCCTTGTTCTTCGCGGTTTCCGGCTTCTTCGCCGTTCGTGCGGTGCAACGTCCTTGGTCGGCAGTGGTCCGCACCAAGGTGGCGAAGTTCTACTACCTCTACGTCCTCTGGCTGATCGTCCACACCGCCGTACTCGCCCTGGTGCCCGACTTCGCCACCGAGCGTGCGGACGGCCCGCTGAAGTTCCTTGCACAATTGACGATCACGCCGTCGAACCTGTGGTACCTGTACGCCCTCGCGCTCTACTTCGTGATCGCCAAAGTGGCCCGCCGGGTGCCGTCGTGGCTGGTGCTCGGTCTCGCCTTCGCCTTGTCGGCAATGGCTTCGGCCGGATGGCTCGACGTCCCAGGTGACCGTGGCGGCGTCTACCAGAACCTGGTCTTCTTCCTCGCCGGCCTTTACGGCAAGGGTTTGATCGAAGATTTGGCCGCGCGGGCAAGGTGGCGACGACTGTTCCTGGTCGGTACGCCGTACGTCGTCCTGCTGGCCGTGATCGCCATCTTCGACGCGAAGACCTGGTTCGGTCTGTGGCCGCTGGTGAGCGGGGTGGCGATCGTCCTCGGCGTCACAGCCGCCGGCCTGGTGTCCCGCTGGGAGCGCCTCACTGCAGCACTCACCAGCATCGGCCGCCGGACCCTCCCGATCTACGTCATCCACCTGCCCCTGCTGGCGTTGATCCACGCGGCCCTGATCAAACCTCTGTCGTCGGCAGGCCCAGCCATCCAATGGACCGCCGCAATCGCCGAGCCGGTCCTACTCACCGCCCTCCTGACCTACCTCTGCCTCTTCCTCCACCGCCACCTCCCCAGCCCCCTCTTCGACCTCCCGTTCGCACCCCGCACCGCCGACGCGGTCGAGCGGACGCGCGCCGAAGCGCCGGCCTCTTGAGGGCGGCCTGCGGCTACGGACCGAAACTTGGCCATTGCCCTCGGTGGGAGGTGGCGCTATGTTAGCGCTAACACTCGCTCCGCCCCGTTTTCTCCGATCGGCTGGACCTGGCCGAAGCACGTCGTGGTGATGCGACCCGGCGTGCTGCTGAGTCATGTCCCGGTCGGGGGATCCGGCAGTGGTGCTCGGATGCAACGGAAGGATCAGCAGATGGCACGAAGGTCGAGATTCTTGCTCCCGCAGGCGGCGCTTGCCGTCGCCGGCGCGCTCGTCGCGAGCCTGGTGGTCGGCGGCGGCACGTCCCAGGCGGCCACCCAGGGACCGTGTGACCTGTACGCGGCCGGTGGTACGCCGTGCGTCGCCGCGCACAGCACCACCCGGGCGTTGTACGGGTCCTACACCGGCCCGCTCTACCAGGTCCGGCGCGCGTCGGACAACGCCATCCGGGACATCGCCCCGCTGACCGCCGGCGGCGTCGCGAACGCCGGGACGCAGGATTCGTTCTGCTCGGGAACCACCTGTCTGATCACGATCATCTACGACCAGTCGGGCCGCAACAACCGCCTGACGCAGGCGCCTCCCGGCGGCTTCAGCGGGCCGGCCGCGGGCGGGTACGACAACCTCGCCAACGCCTCCGCGGCGCCGATCACCGTCGGCGGCCACAAGGCGTACGGCGTTTATGTTGCCCCGGGCACCGGTTACCGCAACAACAACACCAACGGCGTCGCCACCGGCGACCAGTCGGAGGGCATGTACGCCGTGTTCGACGGCACCCACTACAACGGCGGTTGCTGCTTCGACTACGGCAATGCCGAGACCAACAGCCACGACAACGGCAACGGCACGATGGAGGCCATCTACTTCGGCAACAGCAGGTCCTGGGGTTCGGGCGCCGGCAACGGCCCGTGGATCATGGCCGACCTCGAGAACGGTCTCTTCTCCGGGGTGAACACCGGGAACAACGCCAACGATCCGACCATCAGCCACCGCTTCCTGACCGCCATCGTCAAGGGCGGCCAGAACCGCTGGGCGATCCGCGGCGGCAACGCACAGTCCGGTGGCGTATCGACCTTCTACGACGGGGTTCGTCCCAATGCTGCGGGCTACAACCCGATGAAGAAGGAAGGCGCCATCATCCTGGGCATCGGTGGCGACAACAGTGTCGGTGCTCGCGGCACCTTCTACGAGGGTGTGATGACGTCGGGCTATCCGTCGGACTCGACCGAGAATGCCGTGCAGGCCAACATCACCGCGGCCGGCTACACCACGAACTCCAGTGGGACCGGCCTGACTCCCGGCTCGGCCGTCTCCCTGCGCGCCACCACCGCCTGCTGTACTGACCGCTACATCCACCACACCGGTTCGACCGTCGACACCACCGTCATCGGGAGCGGCAGCTCCACGACCGAGAAGGGCAACGCGTCCTGGACCGTGCGGGCCGGCCTCGGCAACAGCTCCTGCGTGTCCTTCGAGTCCAGGAACACATCCGGGCAATACCTGCGGCACTACAACTACCAGCTCCATCTGCAGGCCAACGACGGTACGTCGCAGTTCGCTCAGGATGCGACGTTCTGCCCTGAGAGCGGCCGCAATGGTCAAGGCGTCTCGCTCAGATCGCTCAACTTCTCCGACCGGTACGTCCGGCACTACAACAACATCGTCTACATCGCGGCCAACGGAGGCTCCAACGCCTTCGACAGCACCAACGCGTACGCCGATGACGTGAGCTGGCTCGTCAGCTCACCCTGGGGCTGATCCCGGGGCACGCCAGCCGGCTTCGACTCTGAACGACTGTGATCGATTCTGTTCGGCAACTGGCCGCCAGGCGCCGGTACGCGCGAAGGTGGTCGAATGTCGATCGCGCACCGCTGGCACGCCCTGACTCCTGCGATCCGGTCGGCGGCGCTGGACTCGGCGAGGGACCGCGTCGGTGTACCGGAGCTGAGGGATCGTGCCGTTTGGGATTCGCGGACCGCGTCCGCCCGGGCTGAGATTCTGGCCCGGGCGGACGCGGATCGCGGCAAGCCGTGGCCGCACACGTTGCTCTCCGACTTCGCCCGCTACTGGCGTGACGGAGTGCGTACGGCGTACGAGGGGCCGGCGGGGGAGTTGCGGCAGCGGACGAGCACAGCTGTCCTCGCCGCGGTGCTGACTGCGGATGAGCAGTACGTCGACGAAGCGGCGGACGGATTGTTGTTGCTGTGCGAGCAGACGACCTGGTGCTGGGCCGCGCACGAGTCGTTCGCGACGGGACGGCAAGAGGTGGTCGCAGACCCGGCGCAGCCGTATCTGGATCTAGGCGCGGCCGAGACCGTGGAGATCCTCGCCTGGGCCGACCTCGTCCTCGGACCGGCACTGGACGAGCGCGTCCCGGGCCTGCGGCGGCGGTTACGCGAGGAGGCACGCCGTCGCGTACTCCGGCCCTTCGTCGATGACCGCCGCTGGCACTGGCTCGGCCTCGACGGTCACCTGCACAACTGGAATCCGTGGATCCACGGGCACATCCTCGCGGCCGCCCTCTTCCTCGAGACCGACCCGGTCGCTCGCGCGCAGGTGGTGGATCTGGTTGTCGACGGCCTCGATCGCTACCTTCGCGCCCTCCCGGCGGACGGCGGCTGCGACGAAGGCTATGCCTATTGGTGGAACGGGCCCGCCCGCCTGGCGAGCGCGCTGGAGTTGCTCGATCGCGTGACGCAGGGCGGCTTCGATCCGTGGCACTGTGACCCGCTCCCGGAGGTTGCCCGGTATCCCCAGCGGATGGCGCTGGGCGATGACTGGTACGTGAACGTAGGGGACGGTCCGGCAAGACCGAGCCCGCAGCAACCTTGGGACGTCCTGCACCGCTGGGGCCGCAGAAGCGGGGATGCTGCCGTCGTGGCCCAAGCAGTTGCCCATGGCAAGCGCCTGCCGGCGTTCGGTCTCGGCCGCGCACTACTCGCCCTCGCCGACGACGAATGGTGGCAGGCGGAACCCGGACCGCTGCCGTTGCCGCGATGGAGTTGGCTCCCCGACGTGCAGTTGCTGGTCACCCGGCAGTACGACGGCTCCGCCGAAGGCTGGGCGCTTGCGGTCAAGGGCGGTCACAACGACGAGAACCACAACCACAACGACGTGGGCACGGTCATTGCGGCGCTCGACGCGACGCCGGTGCTGATAGACCTCGGTCAGCCGACCTACACGGCGATCTCGTTCTCCGACCGTCGCTACGAGCAGTGGGTGGTCCGCAGCGAGTGGCACAACGTGCCCGTTGTCGACGGCAAGCAACAGGAGCCGGGCCGGCAATGGCGCGCCACCGACTTCGCCGTACGCGGGGACGCCGGTGCCGAGGTGGACCTCTCGGACGCCTATCCGACCGGACAGCTCCGCAGGGTGGCGACGCTCGACCGCGGCGAAGGATCCGTTCGGATCGTGGATTCCTGGGCAGCCGAAACCGAGCTCACCGAGCACTTCGTGATCGCCGGGCGACCCGTGAGCCACGAGGCCGGCCGGTTGGTGATCGAGACGCTGAGCGGTGGTCTGGCCGAGCTGGGATGGGAAGCTGGTCTCGGGACCGGGCTGCTGGAGACGCAGGCGGTCGACGACGACCTGCTGACGGACGTCTGGGGCCCGGCTGTTCATCGCTTGATCATCGACGTCGGCGCAGACCGGCGGACCTTCGAACTGACCCTGACGAGGAGTACCCGTGACTGACACCGGCCTGACCCGCGAGGCCTGGGGCGGGATCGCCGACCGGCTGCTGCTCTCGATGCGCACCTTTGCCTCAGCTGATCACGCCCGGATCGACCTGCCCGGACCGAACAGTGCCTACGGGCCGGACAGCGATTCGCTGGAGGCGTTCGCCCGATCCTTCCTGCTGATGGCGATCCGGTTGAAAGGTGACGACGGCAACGATCCGCACCACCTGGCCGCGTGGTACGCCGACGGTCTACGGGCCGGCACGGATCCCGCGTCGCCGCACGCCTGGCCGCGCCCGGACCAGCTCGGGCAGGCCAAGGTGGAGGCCTGCTCGATCGCGCTCGGGCTGCACCTGTGCCGGCCCTGGTTGTGGGACCGGCTGGATGACACCGACCGGGAGAAGATCGTCGCCTGGTTGGGGACCGTGGTCGGTTCGCAGTACCCGCCGATCAACTGGGTCTGGTTCCAGATCGTGGTCGAGACGTTCCTCAAATCGGTCGGCGGCCCGTGGTCGTCGGCGGACATCGCGAGCGGACTCGCCGTGCACGAGTCGCTGTACCGCGGCGACGGCTGGTACGCCGACGGGCCGGAGCGCGCGTTCGACCACTACAACGGCTGGGCGCTCCACGTCTATCCGTTGCTCTGGGCATCGATGGACCCGGACCTGTGCGACCCGGCGTTGGAGAAGGCCTGGCGGGACAGGCTTTCCGCGTTCCTGTCGACCGCGGCGCACCTGGTCGGCGGTAACGGATCGCCGCTGGTCCAAGGCCGGAGTCTGACTTACCGCTTCGCCGCGGCCGCGCCGTTCTGGATGGGCGCGATCACCGGCGCCACCGACCTCACACCCGGCGTACTGCGTCGGGCCACTTCCGGCATACTCAGCCACTTCCTCAACCGCGGCGTCCCGGACCAGCGGGGCCTACTCAACCTCGGCTGGTACGCCGAATGGCCGGCCATCGCGCAGTCGTACTCCGGCTTCGGCTCGCCGTACTGGGCCGTGAAAGGCATGCTGGGCCTGATGTTGCCGGCGGACCACCCGGTCTGGACAGCACCCGAGGAACCGTTGCCGGTCGAGCGTTCCGACTTCACCCTCGGTCTCCCCGAGCCCGGCTGGATCGTCAGCGGGACGCGCGCCGACGGGATCGTGAGAGTCGTCAATCATGGCACCGACCACTCGGTGGCCAGGGACGAACGGGCCGACTCGCCGCTGTATGCCCGGCTCGGCTACTCGACCCACACGATGCCGCCGATGGCGAAGCCGTTCTGGGCACAGCCACTCGAGAACAGCATCGGCCTGATTCACCCTGAGCTCGGGCTGTCGCATCGCAACGGGTTCGTGGGTGTGAGCCCGAACGTCTCGATGGCGTCCACGCATTGGGTGCGGACGGACGAGGACCAAGGGCCGGAACACGGTTCGGGTCGCGGGGGAGGAGTGGTCGCAGGGCCGCGGGTCGCGATGGGGTCGCTGCTGCGCGGAAGCCACGAGGTCCGCGCCGCACTGATCGAAACCGAGGCCGAGGTGGGGCCGGATCATGTCCTCGAGCTGTCAGGCTGGCCGTTGTCCGCCGACGACCCGCCGACGGGGGAGTCGCTCGACCATCGCGCCGAGGTGCGGGCTGGCGAGCTGGTCTCGTCCGTCGAAGGACGGTCCGGTTTCGAGGTCGCAGATCTGCGGCGGGCGGAGAAGTCGAGTGCCCTGGGCAACCACACTGCTGTTCCCCTGTTGTGTGGGCCGGCCACAGCCGGAAAGGTTTTTGTTGCCCTCATCACCTTTTCGGGCGGTGGGTCCGAACCTCTTCCACGGCTCCGCATCGACGGCCGGCAGATCGAGGTCACCTGGTCAGACGGCGGCTCGGAATCCTTGTCCCTGGACGTTTTCTAGCCCGTCCGAGGCATCGTCGAGTCCCGGATGATCAACTCCGGGATGATCAGGATCCGCTGGGCCGGCCGGCGCCGGCCCTCGGTGAGCCGGGCGACCATCTGTTCCACCGCGGTCCGGCCGACCATCGGTTTCGGCGGCCGGATCGCGGTCATCGCCGGCTCCGCGAGATGCGCGATCTCGTCGTCATAGGCAACGATCGCCAGCTCTTCGGGGATCCGGATGCCCTGCTCCGCGCAGTACTGGGCGACTGCCATCGCGTCCGGGTCCGAATGGATCACCAGGGCCGTGATACCCGCCGTACGGCAGCGGTCGAACAGCTGGGCGATGATGTCGCGATGGCCCGGCTGGTCCATGTTCACGGACTCGCGGATGACCAGATCGGCGGGGATGCCGAGGTCCGTGCAGACCACGTCCCAGCCGGCTGCCAGGTGGGCCGAGGTCGGGCTGCCCTTCGACAGCAGCAGGCCGAGATTGCGGTGCCCCTGGTCGTACAGGTGCCGCACGGCGACCTCGACACCGAGCGCATGATCGCTGCGGACCCACTCGACCTGGTACTTCGTCCGCGTCCAGCGCGGCGGCTGCCGCTCCACCAGGATCACCGGCACCGGCAGCTGACCGATCCAGTCGATCATCTCGGCGACGTCACCCTCCAGGCTGGGCGCCAGCAACAGCCCCTGCACCTGTTGGGCTTCGATCAGCCGGGTGATCTGGCGACGGTCCTCGGCCCAGTCGTACGTCGATCCGCGGAGCTGGATCGCCACGCCCAGCGCGGCCGCAGCTGATCGCGCCCCGCCGACGATCGGCGGCCAGTAGTAGTCCAGCGAGGGGACCACCATCCCGATGGTGAACCGGGGGGAGGCCGGGCCCCGGCGGCGCGCGGGTGGTGCCAGATCGGTCGGCAGCGTCGCGCCGCCGTGAACCTTGGTGAGCAGGTTCTGGGCGGCCAGCGCGGCGATGTCGCGCCGGATCGTCAGCTCGCTGACGCCGAGCAGGTCGGCCAGCTCCTTGACCCGGACGGCCCCCGCGCGCCGGAGCTCGTCCATCACCCGTTCATGGCGCTGCAGGCCGAACAGCCGGTCGTCCGACACGGGCACCAACCTCCGATGTTCGAGTCTGTACGTTTGCGAACGATCACGGACGAGCCGTAGATGATGTGATCGCTGTGGTCATCTCATGTTCACATGACCGCAACGGTAACCGCTTGCCGCAGTGAAGCGCTGCTGGTGATGAACCGCGAGGCGTTCGACGCCCACTTCGACCAGGCCAGGCTCGACCAGCTCGCGTCGCTGGTAGCGCTGCCCGAACCGATCTGGACGGACGAGCTCGACTCGGCGGCAGCGCGCGCCCGGCTCGAGACGGCCGACCTGCTCGTCACCTCGTGGGGCGTACCCCGGCTGACGGCGGACCGGCTCGCCTCGGCGCCGCGGCTCAAGGCCGTCTTCCACGCGGCGGGCAGCGTCCGTTCCCTCGCGGACAGCGTGCTCTGGTCGCGCGACATCGTCGTGACCAGCGGCGCCGACGCCAACGCCGTCCCGGTCGCGGAGTACACGCTGGCGGCGATCATCTTCGCCGGCAAGAAGGCACCGTTCCTGGCAGCCGATGCCGGTACGGCGTACCGGGGCTGGAGCCAGCTGCAAGGCTTCGGGGACCTGTCGAACTTCCGTCGCACGATCGGTGTCGTCGGCTTCTCCCGGATCGGCCGCCGGGTCGTCGACCTGCTCCGGACCCTCGACGGCTCCACCGTGCTGGTCGCCGATCCGTACGCCGATCCGGTCGAGGTGCAAGCGGCTGGTGCCGAGCTGGTCGAGCTCGACGAGCTGCTACCCCGGGTCGACGTGCTGTCCCTGCACGCGCCCGCTCTGCCGAGCACGCACCACATGATCGGCGCGGCCGAGCTTGCTCAGCTGCCCGACCACGCCACGGTGATCAACACGGCGCGGGGGAGCCTGATCGACTCAGCCGCCCTGGCAGCCGAGTGCCGGACTGGGCGGCTGTTCGCGATCCTCGACGTCACCGATCCCGAACCGCTGCCGGCCGACTCGCCGCTGCGCTCGGTCCACAACGTCATGGTGACCCCGCACATCGCCGGCTCCCTCGGCACCGAGATCCATCGGCTGACCGACCACGTGCTCGCCGAGCTCACCCGCTGGCTGGCCGGCGAACCGCTCCGGAGCCGGATCACCGCCGACATCTTCCCCCTCACTGCTTGAACCGTTCGAACCGCCTGACCGCCACCTACGCCGTACCGAAGTCCAAGGAGAACGTCGTGAAGCGACACCTCGTCACCACCATCGCCGGCGCCGCCGCGCTGGCCCTGCTCACCGCCTGCGGAGGTGGCTCCTCCGGGCAGGCCGCCGCCGACGGGCCGCAGACCATCAAGGTCGCGCTCTGGAACTACGCCACCACCCCGGAGTTCAAGGCGATCATCGACGGCTTCCAGCAGGCCAACCCGCAGATCAAGGTCGAGCCGGTCGACATCCTGGCCGACGACTACCAGCAGAAGGTGACCACGATGCTGGCCGGTGGCGACACCACCGACGTACTGACGATGAAGAACGTCATCGACTACGCCCGTTACGGTACCCGCGGTCAGCTGCTGCCGATGACGGATCAGGCCAAGGCGCTGGACCCGGCGAAGTACTCCGGACTGAAGTCCTACGAGCTCGAGGGCAAGTACTTCGCGCTGCCCTATCGCCAGGACTTCTGGGTGCTCTACTACAACAAGACCCTGCTCAAGCAGGCCGGCGTACCGGAGTCCAAGCTGCAGAATCTGACCTGGGCCGACTATGCCACGTTGGCGAAGAGTCTCACCAAGGGCGACGGCCAGGCCAAGGTGTACGGCACGTACCAGCACACCTGGCGCTCGGTCGTCCAGGCCACCGCGGCAGCTCAGAGCGGCGGTGATCTGCTCGGCGGGAACTACGGCTTCTTCAAGGACCAGTACGCGATGACACTGGACCTGCAGAAGAGCGGCGCGCTGTTGCCGTGGGCAACTGCCAAGAGCCAGAAGGTCAGCTACAACACGATGTTCTCCACCGGCAAAGCCGCCCTGATGCCGATGGGGACCTGGTATGCCGCGACGCTGCTGGCCGACACGAAGGCGGGCAAGACCAAGGTCGACTGGGGGATGGCGCCGCTGCCGCAGCGGGCCGCGGACGGCAAGACGACCACCTTCGGTTCGCCGACCGCGTTCGCGGTGAACAAGAACTCCAAGCACGCCGACGCCGCGAAGAAGTTCGTCGAATGGGCCTCCGGCGAGGCCGGCGCGACCGCGGTCGCGAAGGCGGGCGTGACGCCGTCGCTGCAGACCCAGGCGATCCTGGACACCTACTTCGGCCTGCCGGGCGTGCCCGGCGACGCGCTGGCCAAGAAGGCGTTCAAGCCCGACACCGTGGTGCTGGAGATGCCGGTCGGTGACAAGTCCTCCGACGTCGACCAGATCCTGACCGAGGAGCACGAACTGATCATGACCGGGCAGAAGTCGCTGGACGACGGCCTGGGCGAGATGTCCAAGCGGGTCAAGAACGAGGTCGGCTGAGCAATGACCACCCCCGTGTCCGCCCCTGCGTCCGGGCCGGTAGCGGCCGCCGTGTCCGCGCCGCGGCGGCCCCGGCGCCGCAGCCGGACCTGGGTCGGCTGGAGCTTCATCCTGCCGAACTTCATCGGCTTCGCCGCACTGACGCTGGTGCCGGTGATCGCCTCGCTTGCGTTGTCCTTCCTGGACTGGGATTCCTACAGCACGCCCCGCTGGGTCGGGCTGGCCAACTTCCAGCGGATGATCCACAACGACACTTTCTGGACCGCACTGAAGAACACCGCGTACTACGCCGTCGGGCACGTGCCCCTGACGTTGTGCGCCGCCCTCGGCTTCGCAGTACTGCTCAATCAGAAGCTGAAGGCGGTGCGGTTCTTCCGGACCGCGTTGTTCTTTCCCTACATCACTTCGCTGGTCGCGGTGGCGGTGGTGTGGAACATGTTGCTCAGCCCGGACCAGGGCCCGGTGAACCAGTTCCTGCGGGCGGTCGGCATCGACCACCCGCCGGGCTGGACCACCTCGACCACCTGGGCGATGCCCGCGGTGATCGTGGCCAGCGTGTGGCGGGACCTCGGCTACTACATGATCCTGTACCTCGCCGGGCTGCAGACGATCCCGGCCGAGCTGTACGAGGCGGCCGAGGTGGACGGGGCGAGCGGCTGGCAGCGGTTCCGGTACATCACTGTGCCGTCGCTGCGGCCGACCACCTTCTTCGTGCTGATCATGCTGACCATCTCCAGTTTCAAGGTGTTCGATCTGATTCAGGTGATGACCGAGGGCGGCCCCGGCCGCGCGACGCTGGTGCTCTCGCAGGTGATCTACCGCGAGGGCATCGTCCAGGGCCGGTTCGGCTACTCGTCGGCGGTGTCGATGGTGCTGTTCGTCATCGTGCTGACGATCACCGTGATCCAGTTCCGGTTGCAGCGAAGGAGCGAGCGATGACCTTGACGATCTCACCCCCGGCGAGGCCGGAGACTCCGGTCACCGAGCCACCGCGCCCCCTTCGCCGGCAGGGGTTCTCGGTACGCCGTACGCTCGCCTACCTGCTGCTCGGGCTGCTCTCGGTGGCGGTCCTGGTGCCGTTCGCCTGGATGGTCTCGTCGTCGCTGAAGCTCGACGCGGACGTCTTCAGCGTGCCGGTCCGGTGGATCCCCACCGAGTTCCACTGGCAGAACTTCACCTCGATCTGGTCGCGGATCCCGCTGCTCACGTATCTGCGTAACTCGGTGTTCCTCAGTCTCACGATCACCGCGTTGCAGGTACTGACGGGCAGCTTCGCGGCGTACGGGTTCGCGAAGGTGCGGTTCCCCGGCCGGGACGCGTTGTTCCTCGCCTACATCGCGACGATCGCGGTGCCGTGGCAGGCGTACATGGTTCCGCAGTACGTGATCATGCAGAAGGCCGGGCTGGTGAACACGCACCTGTCGTTGATCCTGCTGCAGGCGTTCAGCGCCTTCGGTGTGTTCCTGATGCGGCAGTACTACCTGACCATTCCCGACGAGCTGAGCGAGGCGGCGCGGCTGGACGGGCTGAGCGAGTACGGCATCTGGGCCCGGATCATCCTGCCGTTGTCGAAGCCGGCGCTGGCGAGCCTCGCGCTGCTCACGTTCGTCAACACGTGGAACGACTACATGGGACCGTTCATCTACCTGACCGACAACAACCTGTGGACGATCCAGCTGGGACTGCGCTCGTTCGTCGGGCTGTACGACGCGGAGTACGCGATGATCATGACCGGCTCGGTGCTGTCCGTGCTGCCGATCCTGGTGATCTTCCTGCTCGGCCAAAAGTACTTCGTGCAGGGCATCGCGACGAGCGGGATGAAGTGATGGCCTCGCCGTTGTCGCGGGTGAACGTCCGCGCGGACGCGTGGGAGTTGCTCTGGTCGTTCGCGCATCGGGTGCTGGCAGTCAATCTCGTGCTGGCCGTGGCCGGGTTGCCGTTGATGCTGGCGCTCGGTGCTGTCGACGCACCGTTGCGATACCCCTTGTTCTTCGGTCTGCTCGCCCTTCCGCTCGGCCCGGCCGCGGCAGGGGCCTTCGCGTACTTCGCCCTCGACGACCCGCGTCCTCCTGTGAGTGCGCTGCTCCGCCTCGTCTTGTCGTTCAGCCGGCGCGCGCTCGCCGTCACCTCCATCACGGCGGGTCTGACGGGCGTGTTGCTTTCGGATCTGAAGATGCTGAACGGCCGCCTGCCAGGTGCAGCCGTAGTACCGCTGCTGGTGGTACTGCTGGTGCTTGTCCTCACCACTTCCCTTACTGCGTTGGTGCTTGTGGCCGCCAGGCCAGACCTGAGGCTCGGCGCACTGCTGCGCCTCGCCGTCTACACCGGCGTACGGGGCTGGCCCCTCAGTCTATTGTCGCTCGGCGTCCTGGCACTGGCCCTCGTCATCGTCAGTCAGGTCCCGTTGGCCGGCCTCGCTGTCGTGCCTGGTTGCGCCTTGTGGGTCGTCGCCACGAACAGTTCTTTTCAGCTTCGCCACATCTCCGCACCGCCCAGTTAGGAGAACGATGAATCTGTCCAGATCGCTTCGCGGCGTGGCCTTGGTGAGCGCTGCCCTCGCAGTGCTCGGCCTGGTCACGGCGCCGGCCAGTTCCGCTTCGGAGAAATACAGTTCGTTCCGCCCTGGCCTCGAATGGCGCGACACCGACGGCCAGATCATCCAGGCCCATGGCGGACAGGTCGTACCGGCGACCGACGAGAACGGCCGGCGGATCTGGTACTGGTACGGCGAGGACCGCAGCAACGGGTACTACGACAGCCCGGGGGTGCACGTCTACTCCTCGTACGACCTCTACAACTGGAAGAACGACGGGCTCGCGCTGCGCACGATGAGCTCGCCGGAACAGTTCGACGACAAGTACTTCGGCAAGCTCTACAAGAACTACACCGCCGCGCAGAAGGAGGTCGTCTGGCGGGACCTGTCGACCAACAGCGTCCGGACCGACGGCTGGGCGAAACCGTCGATCCTCGAGCGGCCGAAGGTGATCTACAACAAGGCGACCGGCAAGTGGATCATGTGGGTGCACTCCGACGGACCCTCGTCGCCGACCAGCGCGTCGACGTACGCGCGAGGCGAGGCGGGCGTGGCGATCGCGAACTCGCCGAAAGGCCCGTTCCGCTGGGTCGACTCGTATCGGCTGAACCATGTGCCCACAGACTCCGTGCCCTGGTGCGGCACCGGCTCCTCGTTCGACCCGGCCGGCGGGATGGCCCGGGACATGAACCTGTTCGTGGACGACGACGGTACGGCGTACATCATCTACGCGTCCGAAGAGAACCGGACGATGTACATCTCCAAGCTCAACCACGACTACACCTATCTGTCCGCGCGGCCCGAGAATGCCGTGCAGGGCAAGGACTTCGTCCGAACGCTGGCCTGCAACCAGCGGGAGGCGCCGGCGATGTTCAAGTCCGAGGGCCGCTACTACCTGATCACCTCGGGCGCTACCGGCTGGGACGCGAACCCGGCGAAGTACGCGACATCCGACAACATCCTCGGCCAGTTCACCGATCAGGGCAGTCCGATCAGCGGACCCGGCGCGGCGAACACGTTCAGCTCGCAGAGCACGGCCGTGATTCCCTACGACCAGCAGCAGAACAAGTTCGTGTTCATGGGGGACCGGTGGACGCCGGACTCGCTGGCGACCGCGCCGTACGTCTGGATGCCGATGAAGTTCGGCGAGGGCGGCAGTCTGTCGATCGGTCCCGACCAGGAGTGGCGGCTCGGCGACCTCCCGGCGTACCGGCGGTGGACGGTCGACACGCACCTCCCGGACCACGTGGCGCTCGGCGACACGAGCACGCTGCCGACCAGCGTGAGCGTGAAGACGGGCTCGCTGTCGAAGCAGTTGGCCGTGACCTGGGACGCTTCGACCGTTGCCCGTCCAGGACCGGCGAACGTCCGCGGGACGCTGGCGGACGGACGGACGTTCACCCGCCCGATCGTCGTAGTACCGCAGGGGTTGCGGTACGCCGTCAATGCCGGTGGCGTGGCGACCACCGACTGGCAGACCTTGACCAAGGCGGCCGGGCCGCTGTTGAACTCGAACCCTGAGCAGCCGCTCGGGCTGGATCCGGCCACTGGGAAGACCTGGGGCTACACCGGCGCGAGTGCGCCTGCCGGTCCGGCGAACGGCGATCTCTACAGCACGCTGCGGTACGCCAAGAACCACGAGCCACTCGTCTACACCTTCGAAGGACTCGAGCCGGGGACCTACACCGTGCACGCCGGCTATTTCGATCCGTGGCCGTGGGCGAACCGTGCTGCCCAGGTGACGATCGACGGCTCGGTCGTCGACCAGCAACGCCTCTTCACCGGGAGCAACGACGCTGCGGCCTACAGCAACGTACCGGTCGGCGCAGACGGCAAGATCACCGTCACGATCGCCCCGACCCGCTCACCGGACATCCAGGTCAGCTGGCTGATGGTCGCCCGCGGCTGAACGGCGGCAAGCACAGTTGTCAGCGATTGGATGACGGAGATACTTGTCATCGTTCGGATGACTTGCTATAAGGGAAGTGCGTGTTGACACCACCGTGGAATCGACTTCAGGAGGTGTAAGGACGATGTTGATGCGCACTGACCCGTTCCGTGAGTTCGACCGGCTGGCCCAGCAGTTCCTCGGCGGTCAGGCTACGGGCACGTGGTCGAGGCCGACCCCGATGCCGATGGACGCCTACCGTCAGGGCGACGAATACGTCGTCTCCTTCGATCTGCCCGGTATCTCGCCGGATGCCATCGAGCTCGATGTCGAACGCAACGTCCTCACGGTGAAGGCCGAACGCCGGCCGCTCGAACTCGGCGACGAAGTCGAGGTCCAGGTCGCCGAACGGCCGCTGGGGGCGTTCTCGCGGCAACTGTTCCTCGGTGACTCCCTCGACGCCGACAACATCCAGGCCAACTACGAGGCCGGCGTGCTGACCTTGAAGATCCCGGTCGCCGAGCAGGCCAAACCGCGCAAGATCTCGATCACCGCGAACGACAGCGGTGACCGCAAGCAGATCAACGCCTGACGAGCCGTCCCCGGCCGCGGGACAGAGCCATCTTGTTGGTGGGTGAGATCGATGACGGCAGTGCAGCGGCGGACGCCCGTCGACGAGGTCTTCCTCGACCTCGTGCTCGACGACAGCGACCTGCTGCGCGCCGAGTTCGACGCCTTGATCACCGCCAGCTGGGAGACACCGTGCCAGCCGCCCCGGCGCAAGCTCTGTCCTCCGGCCGGCGGCTGGGGTGCGCCACCACCGGGCACCCGCTCGGAGCATGACGGTTTCCGGCCGGCGGGCACGTCCCCGACGCGTCCGCCGCAGGGCCGGCAGCGCGGTCCTCCGCGCGCGCACCTGGATTGACCGAATCGGAGGAGGTGAGGAGATCCGACAACTTCGATGCCTTTGACCAGGTGATGCGGCCGCTCGCTGGACACACCCTCGAACAGCGGCGACCACCACCTCCGTGCGCCGCTCGTCCTTCCTAGGACACCTCAACGCGCGAGCCGCCGCATCACCGCTGGTCCTCCCGAGGGGAGCAGCGAGATGGAACTACCTGAGTTTGCTGATCTGATGACGACGGTCGCCGAGTCGTTGCGTCAGTCGGACGACCTCGACGGCACTCTTGCGCTGATCACCGCCAGCGTGGTGGAGACCATCGCCGGGGTGACCCACGCCAGCATCTCGGTGACGAGCAAGAACGGCACGATCCAGACCCTGGCTCCCACGGACGAGGTGGCTCACCTCGCCGACCAGACGCAGTACGAACTACATGAAGGCCCGTGTGTCGAGGCCGCGCTGAACGCCGAGCTCGTGCAGGTCGACGAGCTGGGGAGCGACTCGCGGTGGCCGCAGTACGGGCCGAGGGCCGCCGAACTCGGGCTGCGGTCCCAGCTGTCGTTCCAGTTCCGCGCCGAGCCGAATGTCCGCGGCGCGCTGAACCTGTACGCCGACGAGCCGGCCGCCTTCGGACCGGAGGACCGCTACATCGGCGCGATGTTCGCCAACTGCGTGGCGGTGCTGCTCGGCTGGAACAGGCAGGGCGTCAGTTTGTCCCGCGCTCTCGAGAGCAGAGGCCAGATCGGGACGGCGGTCGGGATCCTGATGGAGCGGTACCGGCTCGATCAGCACCGCGCGTTCGCGTTCCTGGTGCGCTCTTCCCAGACCGAGAACGTCAAACTCCGCGAGGTCGCCGCCGCCATCGTCACCCAAACCGCTGCCAAAGCGGCCTGACGCGAAGTACGACTTCCTCAGGGTCGGTCCCAGGCGCCGACCTGACGGGCCGGACGCACCAGCTCGGCGAACAGCCCGAAGTGGTCGCTGACCCAGACACCGTCCACGGGTTCGTCGAACACGATGCGGCAGGCGCGAACGTCGAGCAGCGGTCCGTGGATGCCGGAGCGGACCATGATGTAGTCGATCCGGCGCCCGCGCTCGCGTTTCATTTCCCCTTCCAGTACGAGTGGATTCCTCGGACTGAAGGTATGGCCCGGTTCGTCGCCGTGCAGACTTTCCCACGCGTCCTCGTAGCGCACACTCAGCTCGTCGAGCGACTGGCGACCCGTCCAGAACCGGATACTGGCGGCTTGGGTGTCCGCGTCGAAATCGCCGAGCAGCACGACCGGCAGATCGTCCCGGCCGCCGACCAGGTCCTCGATCCAGCGTGCGGCGGTGACGGCCTGACGCTCCCGCACATACTCGCCGGTCAGCTGCCAGTTCGGTTTGTGGTGAACGACCACCAGGGTTCCGAGCGGCTCGGGAGCTCGTACTTCGACCGCGATCGCACCCGCCCACGGCAAGCCGACCGAGCCGGGTGCGACCTGCAGATCGAGGCTGTGGACGTCGCCCACAGGCCACCGAGTTGCCAAGCATGCCCCGACCGGGTCGGACGGCTCCGACGGGTGATCGATGATCGTGAAGTCCGGACCCAGAAGCTCACGGGCCTGGTCGAGCTCCTCGGTCCGGGTGACCTCCTGCAGCGCAACGACATCCGGCCGCAACTCCGAGAGTTCGGCTCGAAGCACCTTCTCCCGCCCAGGCCCGTCCGCGTGATCCCGGGACAAGATGTTGTAGGTCAGCACCCGCATCCCGGTCATTCGCCCTCCCGACCAGCCAGTCAACTCCTGTCGAGGCCAGTGGTACCCCGTTGCGCCCTACTGCACGCCGGTCCGGGCCGCGCGGAGGATCAGGTCCGCAACCTCGGCCGGCTGAGAGGCGAACACCGCGTGCGATGCGCCCTCGATGCTGACGACCTCGCCCTTGGCGCGCTCGGCCATGAAGCGATGCGCGGCGAGCGGGATGTTCTTGTCCGCCTCGGCGATCAGGAAGAAGCTCGGGACCGACGCCCAGGCCTGCGGTCCCTCGGCCGGATCGTTGAGCGCGGCGACGGTGATCGGCCGCTGAGTAGCGGCCATCAGCCGGGTGGTCTCCTCCGGTACGTCGGCCGCGAACTGCTGGCGGTACAGCTCCTGCGCGACGTACATGTCCTGATTGCCGTCCGGGAGCGGCACCGGCCGCAACGTCTCGGCGAGTGTGCTGCCCGGGAACTGGCTCGACAGTGCGGCCGCGGATTCGCCGGCCTCGGGTGCGAACGCGGCGACGAACACCAGCGCCTTGACGTTCTCCGCAGCCGCGCCGGCCTTACTGATCACCATTCCACCGTAGGAGTGCCCGACCAGCACGACGGGCCCGTCGATCGTGTCGACCAGCGCCCGCACCTGCGCCGCGTCGTACGCCACCGACCGCAACGGATTCGCAGCCGCGACCACCCGGTGCCCCGCACCCTGCAGCCGGTCGACAACCGGCCCCCACCCACCCGACTCCGCAAACGCCCCATGCACCAACACGATCGTGGGCTTACCGTCCTGCGCCATCACTACCTCCGGGATTCGGTTCCTGTCGCACTCGGTGCCAGTTTTATATCCTAAATAATGAACAAATCCCACCCATCAACCTGAGCGCGTCAGGGGGTGGGTTTTTGGTGGGTGGGGAGGTGGACGTGGAGGGTGGTGTTGCCGGGGGTGGAGGTGACGGTGATGGAGCCGTTGTGGTGTTCGGTGATGATGCGTTGGGCGATGTCGAGGCCGAGGCCGGTTCCTTTGCCGACGTCCTTGGTGGTGTAGAAGGGTTCGAAGGCGCGGGCTGCGACCTCGGGTGACATGCCCTCGCCGGTGTCGGTGATCTCGACGACGATCTCGTTGCCCTCGGCATGCGTGTGGAGGCGCAACGTGCCACTGCCGTTCATCGCGTCGACGGCGTTGTCGATCAGGTTGGTCCAGACCTGGTTGAGCTCGCCGGTATAGGCGTCGATCCGGGGCAGGTCGCCGTACTCGCGGACCACCTCGATCCCGTCGCGGAGTTTGTGTCCGAGGATCACCAGGGTGTTCTCGAGGCCTTGTGTCACGTCGGTGGGCTGCAACGAAGCGCGGTCCATCTGCGAGTACGACCGGACGGCCGCGACCAGGTCGGAGATGCGCCGGGTCGACATCCTCACCTCGGACAGCAACGTCGTCGCGGCGAAGGTGCTCGCCACCCACTCCAACCCTGGTTCGAGGTTGTCCGCATCCAGTACGGCGGCCGCGCGCTCGCACCAGGCGACGTCGACCCCGGCCGCGGCCAGTGGCTGTGCGATCACCCAGTCGCGTTCCACGCCGTGCCGCCCGAGCCAGGTGGCCAGGGCGTTCTCCTGATCGGCGATGTCGAGCGGATCCAGGCCGACCGCGGCCGGCTGAATTTCGCGGCGCAGCTTGTCGAGCGCTGTCAGTTGCGGCGCGGAGATCTCTCCTTGGGCCAGGCGATCGAGCGAGGTGATCAGTGTCTGGCAGACCGCTTCGAGCGCGTCGGCGGCACGCGTCGCGGCGGCCGCGGGATTGTTGAGCTCGTGCGCAAGGCCCGCGGCGAGAGTTCCCAGCGTGACCAGCGATTGGCGTTGCCGCGCAGTCGCCTCGATGGAACGGGCGGTTCCGTAAACCCCGTTGATCAGGTGACTCCCCAAGGGAAACCAGGCGTCGGTGAGCGTACGCAGTACCGGAGCCGGCACCCGTAGTACGCGGCCTTCCTGCACGCCCCGCCCGGACGCGAGATAGACGCCACGCTCGTCCCACGCCCTGAAGCCACCGGCCCAGCGACCCGGTACGTCGAGCCGCCCGACCACCGAGTCCTCGCGGCCGACGTGTCGCGACAACTCGATCGCGCCGTCGATCAGCACCCACCAGTGATCGGCGTGGTCGCCTTCGGTGAACAGCTTCGCCCCGGGCTCGATCAGTACTTCGGAACCTCCGTCGATCAGCTCCTGCAGTTGCTCGTCGGTCAGCCCGGCGAAGAGCCCGAGCCCGCGAAGATCGTCGACTCGCATGGCCTACACCGTCGCCAGATAGCGGTGTACGAGATAGACCGACATGGCGCCCTCGCCGACCGCCGAGGCGACTCGCTTCATCGAGTCGAGTCGTACGTCGCCGGCCGCGAAGACGCCGGGCACACTCGACTCGAGCGCGAAGGGGGCCCTGGGCAACCGCCAGACCTTGTCGTGGGCCAGCAGTTCCTGGCCGGTCACCACGAATCCCTTGGCGTCGCGCAGTACGTCAGGACCGAGCCACTCGGTCCGCGGCGAGGCGCCGACGAAGACGAACAACCAGCTCGCCGGCACCTCTTCGACGCGGCCGGTGTCGCGGTTGGCGATGGTGATCGCTTCGAGGTGCCCGTTCCCGCGGCAGGACGCCACCTCGCTGCGGCATCGCACGTGCACGTTGGGAGTGGCGGCGATCTTGTCGATGAGATACCGCGACATCGTGGCCTCGAGCGAATCGCCCCGCACGATCAGTACGACGTTCTTCGCGTAGCGCGCCAGGTTGAGCGCGGCCTGACCTGCCGAGTTGGCGCCGCCGACGAGGTACACGTCGTCGCCCTGGCACTGGCTCGCATCGCTCGCACTCACGCCGTAGTACACGCCGCGGCCGGTGAGCTCGGCGAGCCCGGCCGCGTCCAGCCGGCGGTAGGAGACCCCGGTGGCCACGATCACCGCGCGGGCCTCGATCTCGCCCGCGCCCTCGACCTGTACGGCGTGCACCGGCCCTCTGGTCTCGAACCCGGTGACCGGGCGGGCGAGCACCATCTCGGCGCCGAACCGCGAGACCTGCGCGACCGCGCGCTGAGCCAGATCCGAGCCGGTCAGGCCTTTGGGGAATCCGAGATAGTTCTCGATCGCCGCGCTCTGCCCGGCCTGCCCACCCGGCGCCTCGCGCTCGACGATGACCGTGCTCAAGCCCTCGGATGCCGCATACACCGCGGCGGCCAGACCCGCGGGTCCACCGCCGACGATGCACACGTCGTACAAGGGCTGCTGCGCAGTGGTTCGCAGGCCCAGTGCACCGGCGAGATCGAGGGTCGACGGCGAGCGAAGGGTGTCGCCGTCGGGGATCAACACCAGCGGCAACTCCGCCGGAACCGCTTCGGCCAACTGTGCGAGCCGCTGAGCCTCGGGATCCCGCTCCACGTCGTACCAGCGGTAGGGGACGTAGTTGCGGGCGAGGAACGTCTTCAGTTCGTGGCTGCGATCGGACCACCGATTGCCGATCACCCGTACGTCGGAAGTGTGGTCCGGATTGGCCTGGCGCCAGTCGTCGAGCAGGTCCTCGACCACCGGGAACAGCCGCTCCTCGGGCGGATCCCAGGGCTTCAGCAGGTAGTAGTCCAGGCCGATGTCGTTGATCGCCTTGATCGCCACGTCGGTGTCGGCGTACGCGGTGAGTAACAGGTACTTCGCGCCGGGTGCGTGCACGCGCGCCTGCTCGAGCAGCTCGATCCCGGTCATCTCCGGCATCCGCTGGTCGGCGGCGATCAGCGCGACCGGCTGGTTGCGCAGCGCGAGTTTCGCCAGCACTGCAAGGGCTTGCGCGCCCGAGCTCGCCCGGACGATCAGATAGTCGTCGCCGTAGCGGTTCCGCAGATCCCGCGAGATCGCGGCGGACACCATGGGATCGTCGTCGACGGTCAGGATGGTGGGTTTGCTCATCTGGTCTTCCCCCCAAGCCCGAGGGTAACCATCCCGACGACCTTCGGCCAGTGGCTGTTGGCCAAGGCATCGATCGGCGAATACGGCTCAGCAATGCCGCCACCCGGTTGGTGTCACACGGTGCGATTGCCCGACTCGGATGAGCGATCGCGCAGTGTTCATCTCCCGCACATCTGCGGTGCTTGCGGCATTCCGTCCGGGGCGGCCGTCGGCTCCGAGGATTGGTCGCTGCCCTGACCGTGCGGTCGGGGTCAGCTCATCGGAGGAGGAGGATCCGTGATTCGACAGCGCATTGCGACCGCGATCGTGACGGTGGCGGCTCTGGTCGGTTCGGCGACGGCCGTCGCCGCCACCCCGCCCACCGCGCAAGCAGCGACCAGCGTGCCGGTCTTCGACCACATCGTGCTGGTGATGTTCGAGAACCACGCGTACTCGCAGCTCAACGGCAGCTCCAGCGCCCCGTACTTCAACAGCCTGGCCGGCCAGGGGGCGAAGTTCACCCAGTCCTACGGTGTCACCCATCCCAGCGAGCCCAACTACCTGGCGATCTTCTCCGGGAAGACCCAGGGCCTCACCGACGACAGCTGTCCGCACACCTACAGCGGCAGCAACCTCGGCAGCCAGTTGATCAGCGCGGGCCGGACCTTCAAGGGGTACTCCGAAGGTCTGCCCTCCGACGGTTACACCGGCTGCTCGAGTGGCGAGTACCGGCGCAAGCACAACGGCTGGGTGAACTTCACCACCGTGCCCTCGACCAGCAACCTCACGTACGGCGACTTCCCGGGCTCCGGCAACTACGCGAGCCTGCCCACCGTGGCGTTCGTCAGCCCGAACATGTGCAACGACATGCACGACTGCTCGATCGGCACCGGTGACACCTGGCTGAAGAACAACCTGGACGCGTACGCGCAATGGGCCAAGACGCACAACAGTCTGCTCATCGTCACCTTCGACGAGGACAACGGCAGTTCGTCGAACCACATCTTCACCACGTTCGTCGGTGCGCACACGCAGGTCGGTTCCTTCTCGAACCAGATCAACCACTACAACGTCCTGAGCACGATCGAAAGCGCCTACGGGCTCTCGCAACTGAACTCGGCGCCGGCCGTCACCAACGTCTGGAACTGACCGCCCTCGCCCATCGGAGGTCGCACCGTGTACCTGTCCACGATCGACCAGCCGCACGCCGGCGACGAAACCTCGAAGCCGCTCCGCAGGCGTGCACTGCTGATGCTGAGCGGTAACGTCTTCGCACTCGGCACGGTCAGCCTGGTCACTGACATCTCCTCCGAGATGGTGACCGCCGTACTGCCGGTCTACCTGGTGCTCGGTCTGCATCTGAGCCCAGCGGCGTACGGCGTGATCGATGGCATGTACACCGGTGCGACCGCCGTACTGCGGCTGGTCGGTGGCTATCTCGCCGATCGGACCAGCCGCCGCAAGTCCGTCGCAGGATTCGGCTACGCGCTGTCCGCGCTGGCAAAACTCGGGTTGCTTGCTGTAGGCAACAGTGTCGGCGCGATCGGTGCGGTGATCGCCGTCGACAGGACCGGGAAGGGTCTGCGGACAGCGCCACGGGACGCGCTGATCACCTTGTCCACCCCGCCTCGCCTTTACGGCCGGGCGTTCGGAGTCCACCGGATGATGGACACGATCGGCGCGTTCGCCGGGCCGCTGGTGGCGCTGGGCATCCTGGCCGCCACCGCGCAGGCGTACGACGCGGTGTTCGTCGCGAGCTTCTGCATCGCCGCGTTCGGCGTACTGGTGCTGGTCCTGTTCGTCCGGGACCGGCGTGGCGCGCAGCCGTCCAAGGGTGTCGTCACGTTGTCCGCGGCGAGTGCCCTGCTGCGCGCGGCGCCGGTACGCCGGCTGGTGCTGGCGGCGGCCCTGGCCGGCCTAGCGACCATCGGCGACGGCTTCGTCTATCTGCTGCTGCAGCGACGCGAACAGCTGAGCATCGGCTGGTTCCCTTTACTTGCCGTAGGCACCAATTTGTCCTACCTGGTGTTCGCCGTGCCGTTGGGCGTGCTGGCCGACAAGATCGGCCGACTCAAGGTCGTCCTCGGCGGCTACACCACTCTTGTGCTGGTCTACCTTCTACTGTTCGGCCCGCTCGACGGAATTTCGCTGCTCGCGGTGGTCCTCGTGCT
Organism: Kribbella monticola; assembly: GCF_003261635.1. GTDB lineage: Bacteria > Actinomycetota > Actinomycetes > Propionibacteriales > Kribbellaceae > Kribbella > Kribbella monticola. The sequence continues at coordinate 82,397 of NZ_QFXK01000010.1, forward strand.
CTACGGTCTCTTCTACGCAGCGACGGACGGCGTACTGATCGCACTCGCTGGTCCCGTGTTGCCGACCGCGGTGCGTACTACGGGAATCGCGCTGATCCAGACTGCACAGGCGCTGTCCTACCTGATCTCGTCGATACTGTTCGGGCTGGCCTGGACCGTGTGGGGGCCGGCCGGAGCGACCCGCATCGCGGCGGCCCTGGTCGTCTTGGCAGTGCTCGTCGTGGCGCTGCTGCTCCGCGGTCTTCCAGCCACGAACGCAGGCAAGGGGGACCAGCAGTGACGCGCCGGGTTCTGGTCGCTCTCCTCGGGGCCCTCTTGCTGACGGTGATCGGTGTCGGCTACGGCGCATTCGCAATGAGGCGTGAGCACAGGCCGGTGGCCGCGGAGACCGAGGAGCTGAGCTTGGCGGGCAGCAGCCCGCGGATCCTGTTCCGCAGTACGGCGGCCGACAGCAGGGGACACCTGGCGCAGGTCGCCAAGGACCGCCCTGATGGACCACGCTCGGTGTCATCGCTGACCTGTCTGCGGGTGTACGCCGCGGGTGGCACCGGAACCTGTCTGCGGCAGGACGGCGCGCTCAGCACCTTCCAAATCGCGATCCTGGACAAGAACCTCGCAGTACGGAAGGCGATCCCGCTGGTCGGCGTGCCCAATCGCACCAGGGTCTCCGCAGACGGGCGGCTGGTCGCCTGGACCGTGTTCGTGGCCGGCGATTCGTACAACCATGGACGCTTCTCCACCCGAGCCGGACTGATCGATCTCGGCAGCGAGGACATGATCGACTCGCTCGAGTTCCTCTCGGTGACCCTCGACGACCATCCCTATCGGGCCGCCGACCTCAACTTCTGGGGCATCACGTTCACTGCCGACGACGATCACTTCTACGCCACCATGTCCACCGCGGGCCATCGGTATCTGGTGCAAGGTGACATCGCCGCCAAGACGGTCCGCACCATCGCACGGAATGTGGAATGCCCGTCACTGTCGCCCGACGGCAAGCGCATCGCGTTCAAGTCGGCCATCGACGGCGAGCCGCCAAAGGGCTGGCGCCTGTCCGTCCTCGAGTTGGCCACCGGCGTACGGACTCCGCTGGCCGAGACGCGCAGCGTTGACGACCAGCCATCGTGGCTGGACGAGGACACCATCGGCTACGCCGTTCCACGAGGTAGCAGCGACTCCGACGTCTGGAGCGTCCCGGCCAACGGCACGGGGAGCCCGCGACTCCTGATTCCCCACGCCGAGTCGCCGGCTGCCCTCAACTGACGATGATCAGTGGAAGCGGATGGTGTAGGCCCACCAGGTCAGGAGGGCACAGAGGAGGAGGGTGATGGTGGCGGCGATCAGGCCGCGGGTGACGGTGTCTCGGTCGGCTGCGGCGGGGGAGTAGGGGTCGGCCGGGTCGATCAGCAGGGGGACGCCGCTGCCGAGTTCCAGTTTGCCGATCCAGTTCCGGATGGTGCCCTGGTGCATGGTGCCGTTGAGCTGGTAGCGGACGACCGGGTAGAGCAGAGCGCCGCCGTAGTACGGCCTGCTCTGGGCGTCGTTGTCGATCACTTCGCCGGTGACCCGGATGCCGGTACGCCGGAGTGCGCGCAGGCGCAGCGTCTCACGGGCGCTCCGCCAGACCCAGCGTGCGGACAGCAAGGTGATGAGGATCGACGGCAGGAGCATCAGCACCTCGCCATGCTAAGCCTGCCCGCAGTCCACCGACGTTCCGTACGCCGTTGCTCAGGTCAGGCTCCAGCGAGCCGCGCCACGATGTCGTCGACGTTGTGTATCAAGGACAGATGGCCTTCGCCGGGCACCAGCTGGATGGTCGCGCCCGCGACGTGGTCGCCGAGCCAGCGCCCGTGGCCGCCCGGGACCATTCGGTCCTGGTCGCCCTGCCAGATGGACACCGGCACACCGATGCCGGCCAGGTCGATACCCCACGGGCTGAGGAACGCGAGATCGTCGTCGCGCCAGCCGTCGTACCCGCGGGACACCGCGGCCCGACAGGAGGCGGCCAGGAAATCGGCGAGCCCACCGCGCAGGGCGGCCTGATCGACTTCGGACAACAGGTCTCCGAAGGCCGCGACGATATCGTCGGCCTGGACATCCTTCAGTCCGGCACCCGCTTCGGCGAGGAAGGCCTCCAGCGCGTCCTTGCCGTTGGCCGCTGCTCCGAACTCCACGACGTTGTCTTCGCCCATACCGGCCAGCCAGTCGAGCCCGTCGGCGTCGTACGGCGCTACGCCCGCGACGGTCGCCGCGGCGCGACACCTCTCCGGCAGTAGAGCTGCGCAGGCGAGCGCATGAGGGCCGCCACCCGACCAGCCGAGGGTGACGAACTCGTCGGCACCGAGAGCATCGAGCAGTACGGCGACGTCGCCGGCCACGTCGGCTACCCGGCGCCCCGGCTGCGGGGTGCTGTCGCGGTAGCCCGGCCGACTGTGCGTCACGAAGCGCAGACCGTGCCGGGCGGCCGCTTCGGCGATCGGCGCCAGCGTCATCGCAACGCCTGGCGTGCCGTGATGCATCACCAAGGGCCGGCCGCCGGCCGGTCCCTCGACCACGTATTCGACCACCCGGCCACCATCGACTTCGAGTCGCTCCATGAGCGCATCCTAGGCTCAGTTCGGCAGCGCCGGGGTGTTGCAAGGCAGTGTCCCGGCGCGGAGCGCGTGGCCGCCGTCGTTGCCGTCGTCGGCCCACAGGACCTGTTTGCGCCCCGCAGTACAGGTGGATTGCGGCGCGATCGCGAATCCCTCGTTGTTGTAGTCGGGCAACTGCGCCGGCCGAGCGTAGGTGTGCGAGACGGTGAACTTGCCGCTGGTGATCGACAGCGTCGCACTGCGTCCATGGCAGGTGTCGTCGCAGATCGACCAGAGCAGACCGGTTTCCGGCTCGAACTCCAGGTCCATGATCGTCGCGAAGCCGCCTGCGAAGGAGGCGACGCGGGTGAAGGTCCCGCCGGACTGGTTCAGCGCGTACGCGTAGACCATGCCGTTGTCCTCGAGGCCGACGAAGTACAGGCCGGTGCCGTGGTTGGGATACGAACCTGGGGTGTAGGCGGTGCTCGTGCGCTGGTCGCGGAAGCCGCGCGCGGTGAGGAACGAGTCCGGGATCCATGAGATCGCCTCGGGACCACTGTTGTCGTCCACCGCCGGCAGGTCGTCGGTGAGATCCCACTCCGCCGTCGCGTTGACCGACTTCGCCGTGGACAACGGATCGAACCGGAGGATCTTGGCCAGGCTGGTGCCGCTGTCGTCGCCGTCGCGTTCGGTTGCCACGAGCAACCCGTCCGGCGTACGGACCACGCCCTCGGCGTCCGGATCGCCGCTGCCGTCGCGGTAGTTCACCGCTCGCCCGCCGATCGCGTCCGGCCGCCAGAGCGCGCCGTCACGGACGAGCCGGTACAAGGTGCCGGGTCCGTTCTTCACCGCCCACAAGACGCCCGGACTCTCGAAGGAGAGCCCGCTGAGGTTGTCGCCGAACACATCGGTGCCATCGGCAACGGTCACCGCGCCGCCACCGGGCCAGCTCGACGTCGTGAGAGGTTTTTGCTGCGAGGGCACGATCTCAGCAGCCCGGGCCGGAGCAATCGTCACGGATGAGAGCAACAACGCCACAACTGCGGCGGACGAGGCGGTACGGCGGAACAAGGACACGTCGTGCTCCTTCGGCCTAACGGGGCGGGGTCAGGGGAAGCAGAGCTATTTGTAAACCTTCTTAACAGATGACTGACTGTACCGAGCGGCACGCGGCTCGCGCAACAGTCGCAGGCAGCAGTTCGGGCCGGATCCTGGAGGATCCGGCCCGAACTGGTCAAGCAGGTGAACGGGTGGGGTTAGTTGACGGTGATCTTGTCGACCTCGATGGTGACGCCCTTGACGAGTGGCGTTGAGGTGCCGGTGGTGACCGTGCCGGTGCCCTTCTGCACACCCTTGATGTTCATCGAGTACGTCATCGATCCGCCCGGGGCACCCGGTGTGCTCTGCACCCGGTAGTCCTCGACCGGCGGACCGGTGATCTGGCTGCCGCCGGTTCCCTCGAAGTTCTCGGCGCCGACCGTGAGGCCGTACGCCGGTCCCGGGTCACCCGGCAGGTTGCCGGGGTCGTAGGTGTAGGAGATGTCCTCGGCCCCGTTGGTGCCGATCCATTGCTGGAACACCTTCAGGTTGGTGGTTCCGAACAGATGCACCCGCCATTCGATGACCAGCCAGTTGTTGACACCGTCGGTCAGGTTGCCGGCCAGCACGCCCGGAGCTCCGGTGCCGTCGAGGTCGGTCCAGTACGAGGCGAGCACGTTGTTCGGTCGCGCGGGATCGGGCAGGTTCTGCGGCGCGAACTGAACGTCTTCGGCCGCGGAGGTACCACCGACGACCGAGTAGCCGTCGGAGACGACACCGAGCTTGGTGTACGTCTGCCCGGCGAAGACGAAGGGCGCGACGTTGAAGTTCAGCGCCTGCTCGTCGCCGATCGGTGTCGGCGTGATGCCGAAGAGATCCAGCGGGAGATACCCCGCGGGGCTCGTACCCGGCGCGATGACCGGCCGGTCAGGCTGCCGGCCGGCCAGCGTGGCGGTCTTGGTCGCCAGTTGGGTGCCGACCTTGGTGGCGCCCGTGACGCTGGTGAGTTGGAGCTGCGAGCTCAGCGTGCTGGCCGCCGTGACGTCGGTGGTCTGCAAGCTGTTGTTCTGCACGGTCACGGTGCAGGTCGACTGCCCGGTGTTCCGCGCGATGCTCGACGGCGTACAGGTCTGGTCGATCGGCACGATGCCCTCTTGGCGGAAGAAGGCGACCGGTAGGTGCAGTGCCCTACTTCCGCCGGCCTGCTTGAGGTCGACCTGGCCGAAGTACTGACCGTCGGCCAGCGCGGGGGCTGTGATCGCGATCGTCAGCTTCTGCGTCTTACCGGGCTTCACGGAGAACACCGGCGGCAGCACGGTGATGTTCGCTCCGGCGACCGTCGTGCCGGAACCGGTGAAGGTGAGCGTCTGGTTGGTGACGTTCTTGACGGTCCTGGTCGCCGTGATCAGGCCCGGCATGGTCGGCGCGTTCACCGACGGCAGGTTCAGATCGATCCGGTTCAGCGCGTCGGTGGCCGAGGCCGCATAGTTCGCGGCGGTCTCGTCCATGGTCAGCCCTGGGTCGCCGGCCTTGGTCAGGTCGATCCGGCCGCCACCGTCGTCGAAGGGGTCGGCCTTGGTGACCCGGTCGGGCTTGGTAACCGTGGTCTTGGCGGTGGTCTCCAATGCGGACTTGACCTGGCCAGGCGTCCAGGAGGGATGCAGCGCGAAGATCAGTGCCGCCGCGCCGGCCACGTGTGGTGAGGACATCGACGTACCGGCGATCACCTGGTAGAGGTTGCCGGGCGGGCCTTCGGCCGGCGACTCGGGTGTCGGCGTCTGGCCGGCCAGGATGTGCAGACCGGGAGCGGTGACGTCCGGCTTGAGGAAGTCGCCGCCTGGGCCGCGTGAGGAGAAGTACGTCATCACGTCGCCCTGCCAGGTGGTCTTCGAGCCCTGCGTGAACGACGCGGTGGTGCCCGGGTGCGCCGCGAGGAAGGACAGCAGGATGTCGGCGTCGGGCTTCTCGAGCTGGACGGCCGGCAGCCAGTGGTTGTCGGTGAAGACGTCGAACGGCGCGGAGTTGTACATCAGCATGCCGATCGCGCCGCCCTGCCTGACGTTGAAGCCCTTCATCACTCGGCCCGACGTGAACTGACAGGCGACGATCTTGCCGGCGAAGACGCCTGGAGGAGCAGGCGTGTTGCAGGTCGCGTCGCTGTAACCCGGTGTGGAACCAGCCAGTACGACGGGCGCCGGCGTGCTGATGCCCGCGGTGATCGACGCACCGGAGACGGTGGCGGTCGCGCCGTCACCGGACAGGGTGACCGTCGAACGGAAGGTCCGGCTCTGGGTGGAGGCCGCGACCGTGGTGACCCACGGGCTGCGGTGATCGGTCGTGTTCGCACCCGGACCGGAGTTGCCGGCCGAGGTGGAGACGAACACGCCCGCGGCGTACGCGTCCAGGAAGGCGAGTTCGACCGGATCGCTGTACGGGTCGCTGCCGCCGGAGATCGAGAAGTTGATCACCCGGACTCCGTCGAGGATGGCCCGGGCGACCGCCGCCGCCGAGTCGGACGGGAAGCAGCCGCCCGCGCCGCAGACCTTGTACACCGAGACCGCCGCCGCGGGGGCGATGCCACGGATCGGCCCGCGGCTGATGCCCAGCGGGTTCGCGTCCGCGACCGGACCACCGGCCGACGTCGTCGAGGTATGCGTGCCGTGACCATTGGAGTCACGGGCGGAGTCGGGGTAGACCTCGCCACCGATCACCGCGTTGTAGGTGTCGAGGAACGGCCGTCCGCCGATCAGCTTGTGGTTGCACACGAACGGGTCGCTCGCCGGTGTCAGCGGGTTGTCGCCGAAGTCGCACACGCGGGGCGCGCCGTCAGCGGTAGCCGGTGGCGCCGGCAGCGTGCCCGGATCGGCGTACGACGGATGCTCGGGCCACGCGCCGCTGTCGAGGATGCCGACGATCACGCCCTTCCCCGCGGACGCCGGGCCCCCGAGCTGGTTGTAGATCGTCGGGGCGCCGATGAAGTCGCCGCTGGAGTCGGTCAGCAACTGCTGTGGGTTGTCCTGCTGCACCGCCGCGACACCCGGCAACTTCAGCAGATCGCGGGCCTTGTTCGCCGGGACGCTCAGTGCGACACCGCCGTACACGGTGCGCAGGGTCTGTCCGGCCCGGGCACTCGGGACTCTGGTCCGCAACGCGGCGAGGAAGTCGTTCTCCATCGCGGTCACGTGCTTCAAGTACTTGGTGGCGTTCGTGCCCTTGGGATCCAGGCGTTTGCCGGTGACGGACGGGCTGGTGCCGGGCAGGCCTTTGAGGCCGCCGCGGTAGGCCGCGAGCGAGTCGTAGTCGAGCTTGACGACCACGCGGACCTGGTTGGCCGACGTGCTGTTGATCAGTGCGGGATCGCTCTTGGCGAGCTGACCACTGGGCGACTTGGCGCCGTTGACGACACTGGCCAGGCTGAGTGGCGTCGCCGTGAACTTCCGGCCGCCCGGGGGCGACGGGTCTGCCGCGACCGCCCCCGTCGTAGGCAGCGTGGCGGCGAGCAGCAGACCGGCGGACAAACCGGCCATGACGGTACGTCGGGGACTTGCTCGGTGGAGCGTGGATCGCATGCGCGGGCCTCCCGTGAAGGCGAATGACGCCGTCACCGCAGGAGGCCACGTCGAACGTCAAGGTGACCCCCCAGGTCGCCGCTGTCAGCCCATCGGTCCCGTGACCGAACCCCCCCGGGTTCCGGCGTACCGGCCGGCACCCCCACGGTGCCTGCCTGCAGCCGAGGCTAAGCCCAAACTCCGGTCACAGCCAGAGTTCGAGATGCCCGACTCAGTCGCAGGTGTCGCAGACCCCAGTGGCCGGGGTCTGCAGGTTGCACTGGGGACACTTGTTGATCGGGCGCTCGGCGATCGCGGCCTTGCGGGCGCGCGCCCGGGCGGCGCCGAGCTTCGGCGGGATCATCGCGCTGCCGCCATCGGCCGGCAGACCCGCTGCCTTGAAGTGGCGGTAGATCGCGAGCCGCTCGTGGGAGGCGTGGGTATCGGGGTCCGGGGGAGTGGTGCCGGTGGCCGCGCCGACGATCGCGGCGTACCCGTCGAAGACGCTCTCGTCGGGGTTGACGCACAGCGCCGACAACATCGGCTCCCCGCGCCGCAGGCTTTCGGCCGACACCTCTGCGAGCACGCCACCGATCCAGAACCGGGTCGCCTGCTTGGTGCGGATACCGGTCAGGTCCTGTACGCCGTTGGCGAGGTCCTTGTGCTGCACGAGCCCGTGGTACTTCTTCGCCGCGGCGAGCAGCAACTCCCGCGCCGCGGCCGCCCACTCGATCCGCGCGGTCGCAACGCCGACATCGGCGACGTCGCGCTCCACTGGTTCCGGCGATTCCTGGTCTGGTGCGGCGACATCAAGAAGGGACACGCGGGAGACCTTAACGGGGGCACCGCCGTTTGGCGAAAACGTGGGTCCGGCGCCTTGACAGTGATCAGGGGCGGTTCCATGATGCTTGCACTTGGTGCTGATAACTGCGCATAACTGCAGTCTTCATTCAACAATGTGCAGACAGTGTGCGCAAGCTGCTCAAGCCCGTAGGCCGCCCCCACCCCAGGAGATGAGCATGATCGCTGTCCACCGCCACAGATTGGCTGCACTGGCCGCCGCCGTCGTACTGGCCGGAACTGGGCTCGGCGTGGCCGCCGCGGGGCCCGCCGCTGCCGACAGCGTGGCCGCGAACACCAGTACGCCGATCGGCGTGAAACCGATGATGGGCTTCAACAACTGGGCGCGGTTCACCTGCGCCGCACAGGCCCGCCTCGACGGCACCCGTACCGGCTATTCGTTCCAGCAGTTCATGCAGGACCAGGCCAAGGCCATGAAGGACACCGGGCTGGTGGCCGCCGGCTACACCAACCTCACCGTCGACGACTGCTGGATGCAGCGCACCAGCGCCGGCTACCTGCACGGAGCGGCCACCTGGGGTGGTAGCAGTCAGCCGGGCTTCGACTGGGAGCTGACCGACTACTCCAACTACGTGCACAGCCAGGGGATGGAGACCGGTCTCTACAGCACGTCGGGCGTCAACACCTGTCAGGGCGTGCCGGGCGGAGTGCTGGGACACGAACAAGCCGATGCGAACTCCCTTGCCTATTGGGGAATCGACTCCCTCAAGCTGGACAACTGCGGGACGACGACCAGCAACCGGCAGCAGATCTTCACCACGATGGCCAACGCGCTGAAGACGGCTACGGCCAACACCAGCAGGAAGATCCTCTTCAACGAGTCCGCTCCGGCCGGCTACGGCCCGACCAGTTCCGAGAAGTACAACTCGCTGGACTGGGTGCGCACACTCGGCCAGATGTGGCGGGTCAGCCCGGACATCGCCGTCTGGCACGGCGACAACGCCTCCGCCTGGAACTGGCCGCACGGCGGCGACTACTACGAGGGCGGCGTGCTACAGAACCTGAACGACACCGTGGCTTTGGCCCGGTACGACGGTCCGGGGAACCACAACGACGCGGACATGCTGCTGATCGGTGACAACAACCAACTGACCCTGGCCGAGCAGCGCAGCCAGTTCGCGCTCTGGTCGGCGATGGGTTCCCCGTTGATGATCAGCTCCGACATCCGCAAGCTGGCCGCCGACCCCACGACGTACGCCGCTCAGCTGGCCATCCTGAAGAACAGCGACATCATCGCCGTCGACCAGGATTCGCTCGGCGCGGGCGGCTATCTCGCCTCCCGCGACAACTCCTCGGTGAGCGCCGGCGTCGACGTCGTGGTCAAGCCGCTCGCCGGGGGCCGCCGCGCCGTCGCAGTACTGAACAAGAACGCGGCCTCGATCAACTACAGCCTGGACCTTGCCCGTCTCGGCTTCGGCAACACGAGCTGCACCCGGACGGCGCGGAATCTCTGGACGCACACGAATCTCTCGGTCCAATCGACGATCAGCACGACCATCGCGAGCCACGACACCGCGATGTTCACCGTTGATCCGGGAAGCTGTGGAGCGCCTATCGCCGTCGGCCAGATCCAGGCTCCGCAGAGCGCGTTCCAGGCCTCCGCCCTGTGCCTGGACGCCTACACGGGCGCAGCGGCCGGTCACAAGGTCGCCTTGTACTCCTGCACCGGCAACAGCAACCAGCAATGGCAGCGCCAGCCGACCGGCGTGATCTCGTCCCTGCAGAACAGCACGCTCTGCATCTCCGGTGACTCGACCGGCCTGCGGCTGGCGACCTGCAACGCAGGCGACAGCTCGCAGAAGTGGACCTACAGCCGCTCGGGCCAGCTACGCCAGGCGAGCGGCGTCTGCGTCGACATCGCAGGCAGCGACTTCACCAACCCCAACTCGACTGTCGCCACCTACGCCTGCGGCACCCACCAACCCAACCAGACCTGGAGCGCTCCCTTCGATACTCCTCCCGCCGCATAACCCTCATTCACGCCAGCCGGTCAGGTCGACGGACTTGGCGGTGTCGACGCGGAAGCCGAGTTTGATGCGGACCTCGCCCTCGGCGGCGAGGTCCAGCTTCCAGGTGACGACGCCGAGATCGGTCACTTCGGCCGGCTCGGGTTCGGTGCTGATCGGCTTGACGGCGATCTCGTGGTCGCGCGCGACCGGTAGTTGGTCCAGCACCGTGATCCGGGCCGTGCGCGGGGTGTGGTTCTCGATCTTGGTCTCGTACTCGACCTCGCGGCGGCGGGTCGAGCCGAGCGTCGCCTTGCTCGCCGTACGGCGTACCAGCTTTCGCTCGACGCGGATCCGGTCGTCCAGGCCGAGCGCGAGTTCGACTTCTTCGCCAGGAGCCCACAGGGGCAGGGCCGCCGAGCCGACGAAGTCCGCTTCGTGGAAGACCGCCGCCTTCCCGGCGGGCAACGTGTGCGCCGACGAGTTCACCACCGTGGCCCGCAGATGGACGTCGGTGGACCGGACCGGTGCGGTGATGTAGTCCAGCTCGGCGTCGAGGTCGACGGAGGCGATCGTCGCTCGGTGGGAAGCACCGTCCGCTGGCACGGCGACCGGTCGCGGGGGAGTGTAGGTCGCTGCGGTGACGCCCTGTTCGACAGTTGCCGTGAGGTCGGCGAAGGCAGGTGCCGCGGCCTGAACGCTCTCGGCGGCGGCGAACGCGGTCGGCATGGCGTCGCGACTCATCCGGCGTCCACCCGGCGCGGGCGGGGCCGAGACCGGTACCGGTGGGTGATAGCGGTCGAGGTACCAGGGGTCGAGCTCGGGCACCTTCGCGGTCACCATCGGCCGGGCCGTCGAAAGCGTCAGGTCGCACTCGGGCCAGTCCTCGCCGGTGTGCTGGGTGATCAGTCCGTACCAGTTCAGGGTCAGATCGTCGCCGGTGAGACGGACGTCGTACGAACTGGTCCAGCCGGCGCCCGGTACGACGTACGAGAGCTCGATCTCCACGTCTGCTTCGGATTCCAGCGCCAACGCGACTGCAGCCGAGCGGCGATCGGGCACGCGTTGCTGCGCGACCTCGGCCAGCCGGCGATCGGCGGCGGCGAGGCGTTCCTCGGCTTCCTGCCGCCGGCCGGCCAGTTCGCGACGCTTCGACCGGACGGCGGACAGGCGGGCAGCCAGTGACTCGGTGAACTCGCCGAGCTGCGAGCCTGCCTCGCCGGCGGCCAGCGTCCGCGCGAAGCTGCCACCGGCGCGCCGCCCGAGCTGTGCGAGGAAGGTGTCGAGCTGGGCCTGGACGTCATCCGCATCGACCAGTTCGGCGACCTCGGCCTCGGCCTCGCGGCGTCGGCGTTCCAGGTCGGCCACCGTCTCGTCCGGCGCCTGCGAGTGATGCCGCATCGCCACGTCGACCCCGACCACGGTGGCCGGCCCGCGACCGGCGACCCGCACCGAGTCTTCCTGCAAGGCGAGCGGCAGCGGTTCGACGTACACGGTCTGATCGCCCGTCGGCACGGTGATCCGGCCCCTGCGGGTCACCCGGGCCCGATCGGGATAGACGACGACAGCGACGATCGGCGCATCCAGCACAAGTTCGCTCATTCCCCGACAGTAGCCGCGGCAGGGCCTGGGCCAGACGGCGTAGGGGTTCTCGTCCGGGCGGGTGATGATCCGCCCCGGTTCGCCCGGGAGCCTTGGGAACATGAGTGAGCCGACGGTCACCGCGCTGGGTCATGCCGGTCTGCGCCTCGACGCACCCGGCATCCGTCTCCTGGCCGATCCCTGGCTGTCGATGAGCGGCGCGTTCCTCGGCGCGTGGTTCCCATTCCCGGACAACTCGCACCTGCTCACCCCCGACCTGCTCGACGTGGACCTGGTCGTCGTCTCGCACGAGCACCTCGACCACCTCGACCTGGACCTGATCGCCGGGCTTCCGGCAGAGATTCCGGTGGTGATTCCGCGCTACCCGTCGACGATCATGCAACGCCGGCTCCGGGCGATCGGCCGCACCCGCGTCGTCGTACTGGATGCCTGGCAGCGACATCCGCTGGGCCCGGACGACTGGCTGACGGTGATCCCCGAGCAGTGCCCGATGAGCCACGACTCCGCGGTACTGATCAAGCTCGCCGGCCGGAGTGTGCTGCACACCAACGACGCCCGGATCTCACTCGCCCAGACGCGACGGGCGATGACCGAGGTCGGCGGCCAGTTCGACCTGATGGGCGCGCAGATGTCGGGCGCGAGCTGGCACCCGGTGCGGTACGAGTACGACGAGGTCGAGCGCGAGCGGATCGCCACGATCAAAAGGGTCGGCAAGTTCAAGGCCGTCACCCGACTGGTCCGTCAGGTCCAGCCACGACTCGTCATGCCGTACGCCGGCCCGCCCTGCTTTCTCGACGACGACCTGTTCGACCTCAACAGTGGACTCCGGCCCGGCGGGATCTTCCCCGACCAGGGCGAGGCGCTCGCCTGGCTCGCGGACCGGCTGCCCGAGCAACCGGGCGTCTGCCTTCTCCCCGGCGACCAGGTGGACCTCGGCAGTCTCGCGGTCACCAGAGACCCACAGTGGCAGGGTTTCTCGCTCGACGCCGGCCCGGAGGCGAGGCGGCACTACCTCGCCGAGTACGCCGTACGCCGGCGCGCGGCGATCGATGCTGTCTGGGCGGCCAACCCGCCGCCGGCGCCCGGCCTGGCCGAGAGGTTCAAGGCCCACTTCGAGTCGCTGGGCACCTTGTCGGAGTACTTCCTGGCCCGGATCGGCATGACCGTCCGCTTCGAGGTCGAGGGGCCCAACGGTGGCGTGTGGGACGCCCACATCGGGCCGGACCGGGTACGGGTCGATCTGGACGGTGGCGATTGCCATGCGGACTACCGGCTGATCCTGGACGGGCGCTGGCTCGACGGTGTCGTGTCGGGGCGCACGCGGTGGGAGGAGCTGTTGCTGTCGCTCCGCTTCACCGCACGCCGTCAGCCCGACCAGTACAACGACTACCTGGTCGGGCTGCTCAAGCACGCCGATCGGGCCGCGTTGCGGGCGGTGGAAGAATTCGAGGCGGCGCGCGATCCCGAGGAGACGATCGAGCTGACCGTGAACGGCGAGACGATCCAGGTCAGCCGGTTCTGCCCGCACGCCGGGGAGGATCTGGCCGAGACAGGTGTCGTCGTCAACGGCGTACTGCGCTGTCTCGGCCACAATTTCGAGTTCGATCTCCGCACCGGCGACTGCCTGAACGCCCGCGCGGACTCGCTGCACATCAAGCGCGACGAGCCCTACTCCGAAGCGGTCTGACTCCCGACCGATCGCTGGACGTCGGCCAGGCCGGTCACGAACAACGCCGTCAGCAGGAGGTAGTGCAGCGTTCGCCCGAGCGTCGGGCGGCGCAGATACTCCTGGTCCGCGGTGACTCTGAGCGGGACCAGCACCTGCAGGTAGTAGGCCTCGACGTCGGACCAGTTCGGCGGAGCCACCGCGGACTTCTCCCGGTAGTAGAGCTGGGCCGGGCCGGTGAGTCCGGGGCGCGCGAGCAGGATCGGCCGGCAGGACTCAGGGTAACGGCTGGCGAGCGCATCGCTTTCCGGGCGCGGTCCGACCAGCGTCATCTGGCCTCGGAGTACGTGCCACAGTTGGGGGAGTTCGTCGATGGCGGTACGGCGCAGTACGGCGCCGAGCCGGGTGATCCGGACGTCCGCCGCGGCGGTCACTTCGGGGCCCGAGGCAACCACTCGCATCGTTCGCAGCTTGTAGAGCGTGAAGCGCACTCCGTTCTCACCGACCCTGGACTGTCGGAAGAACACCGGGCGGCCATCGGTCAGAAGGATGCCAACGGCAACCAGTGCGACGATCGGTACGACCACGACCGACAGCAGGACGACGACCACGACGTCGACTACCCGGCGGGTGCGGCCGACGCCGTACTCCGATCGGCCGGCCGACGACTTGTTGCGGGTGCGAACGAGCTGGGACATGGTGGACTCCTCTTCCTCAACCGGTGCCGGCGGCAACGAAGACCGCACTGAAGGCGGCCGCGGCCAGGTCGCACTCGCGACCGAAGCCGGCGCTGTCGGCCGGCATCTGGGACGGCGTCATATGGGTGATGAGTTGCCGGCCGTCAGCGCGCCGGCGGAGCAGTTCGGTCCACAGCGGGTTCCCGGACAGGCCCGGCCCGAGCAGGCTCACGACGTTGCCCTGGTACACCTGGCGCCAGGTCCAGATGTCGACCGCACGCGCTCCGGCCGCGACCGGTACGTCGATGTAGGTGACCGCGTCGTCGTTCGCCTGTCCCGGGTCGCCTTGGTAGCCGTCCGGTTCGGCGAGTGCCTTGCGGGCCTGGAGGATCGTCAGCTGCGGCCACCCTTGGGCTTTCACCCGGTTCCACACATCCACCTGGGCCTCCCGCTTGGTCAGGCCCCATTTGGCATAGGTCGCGTCCTCGAGCAGACCGGTGCTGAGGTCGAGCCGGTCGATCAGCTTCGCCCGTAGGTAGCCCTCGACGGCCGCCGCGGTGGCCGCCGGATACTTCAGCCGGACGCGTTGTGCGCAGCCCTGCTGGTTGCCCCCGCGCCACGGCAGGCAACCGAGCTCCGGCACGATCGCGTCCACCAGCAACTGCTTGCCTGGGGCAACCTGTGCGAGCCGCGTCTTGGCCGTCCGCAGGAACTGTGCCGCCTCCGCCACGGTCTGCAGGCCGTCGTGGTACCCGATCTCGTCGGACACCTTGAACCCGACCACCCCCGGCACCTTCCCCAGCGCGCCGAGCCGGTCGATGGCCTGGTCGAACGAGGCCGGCCCCTCCAGCCAGCGGGCCACCAGGTCGGTCTCCCACCAGATGTCGACACCACGCTTGTGCAGCGCGTTCGCGAGCTCGACGTAGCGGTCTGAAGTGAAGTTGGGTCCGGGTGCCGTGGACGGCAAGGACACGCCGGTCGGTCCGCCGGTCGGCCGCGGCGGCAAGGCGGTGCTGGTCATGCCGGACGATGCGCTGGTGGGATGGGCGTCCGGTGGCCCGCCGGAGCACCCGGCGACGAAGATGAGCACAGGCAGTGCCAGGACGGCGAGTTTCATGCCGACACCTCGGTCACCTGTACTGCGCTGGCGTGGCCTGTCCTTGACGCGGCGCTCAGCCGGAGCAGGACGCCGATCAGGAGGGCGTCGGTGGACAGGTAGGCAGCCGTGGAGGCGATGGCTGCGCCCAGCGCACCGTGCGAGGGAATCAGAAGCACATCGAGGACAACGGTGACCAGAAGGCCGAAGCCGAGGACGAGCGAGTTGAGCCCGGGCGTTCCCCGCCCGTACAGGTAGGCGCTCGCGACCCCGGACGCTCCCGCGAGCAGCATGCCGGCGAGCAGGACTCGTGCCGGCGTCACGGCCGGCCCGAAGGACGCGCCGTACAGGAGCCGCATCACCGGCGACGTCAGCAGCGCGACCGGGATCGCCGCCAGCAGGATCCCGATCAAGGTGGGCCGGATCATCCGCCGCGCGGACGCGGCCGCCTCGCGCTGCCCGAGTTTCGCAAGACGGGGATAGAACACCCAGGTCAACGCGTTGCCGGGCAGCCTGAGCAGTTCGGCGTACTTCGAGGCGACGGCGTAGCTGCCCAGTACGGCCGGGCCGGCCATCGCCCCGAGAATCGCGAAGTCCAGCCGGAGATTGAGCAACGTGATGAGCCCGCCGACCTGCCCCCGCAAGCCGTAAGACGCGATCCGGCCGCCGAGCGCGCGATCGGGCCGGCCGAACCAGCCCTGGCCGCCGGCCGCCAGTCCGAACCGCCGCCAGCCGAGCAAACGGCTCACCCGGCGCCACGCCTCGACCGCGACGACCAGGTCGGCGAGCCCGAGACCGATCACGATCGCCGCGACACCGTGAATCCCGGTCACCAGCGGCAACAGGTAGCAGGGCAGGAAGGCCAGCTCTTCGGCTGCGATGACCACATCGCCGCCGCGGCGGTCTTCGAGCCCTTGCAGGGTCGTCTTCCCCACGGTGAGTACCAGTTGCGTGGGCACTGTCAGGCCGGCCGCCGCGATCATCAGCGTGGACTCCTGTGGGAAGAACACGTGCGCGATCGCGGGTGAAGCCGCCAGCCATGCCACGGTGCCCAGCAAGGCTCCGCCGAAGCCGATGGCAATCAGAGTCGGCCACAGTCGCGGCAGGTCCCGACGGGGTACTGCGAGGAAGTAGGCAAGTGCTCCTGGAAGCCCCAGGACACAGAGCACCCCGACCAGACCGGGCAACATCCGCAGCAACGCGTATTCACCAACAGCCGAAGGGCCGCCGGTGCGCGCGACGAGCACGGTCGCCAGCGTGAGCCCGGTGATCGCCAGGGCCCGGGCAGACGTGTTCGCCACAACGGTCCGGAACACCTCGCCGCTGAGGGGCAAACGCAGCGGGCGGCTCATGGGACCCGCTTCTTCTGCTGGTCCTGCAGGACGAGTACCAGCGCGGCGACCAGACCGAGCCAGGTCCATAGATGCCGGAAGTGCAGTACCTCGTAGAATCCCGCCGCTGTCGCCATGATCGGCCCGATGACGGCGAGCAGCCAGGGTCTAGGCACCAGCGCGGCATAGGAATCCGGCAAGGTGCCGACCACCAGCCGGAAGCACCGGACACCGATGGCCAGGCCGAGCGCCAGCAGCCCGAGCGCACCGATCAGGCCACGTTCGAGCAGTGTCGCGAGGTAGTCGTTGTGCGCCTCCTTCACGTAGGGCGCCTGGTGCGCGGCCAGCGCGGCCTTCGTCCGGGACGGGCCGTACCCGGTGACGTCCCCGTGCAAGTACAGCTGGGTTCCCTCGTGCACGATCGTGGCGCGTTCACCGGTGGAGCTGGCACTACGGCCGAAGGAATCGCGGAGCAGTGGGACGCTGCCGGCTGCCGCCTCGCGGATCTGACCCAGGTCGACCCGCGGCATGACGAACGTGAACACCACTCCGGCCAGCAGCATCGACACGGCGAGTGCGCTGAGGCCGGCGACTGCGCCACTGCGCCGGTATCTGGACACGGTGCCTGCGAGCACGAGTCCGACCAGCAGGGTGAGCATGGCGCCGTTCGATCCGGTGAAGCCGATGGCTGCCAGGACGAGGACGTAGGCGATTCGCCGTACGCCACGGGCTCGCGGGCATTTGCACGCCGCCATCACGAACAAGGACACGACCAGGTAGTTGCCGGCCAGGTTCGGATCGCCGAAGGTGTAGGACGCGCGAACGCCGTCCTTGGCCGAGACCCCGCTGAGCGCGTTGATGCCGAGCAGGTAGGCCACGGCCATCACGCCGGAGTACACGGGCGCGGTCCGGCACCAGGCGCGCGTCACGGCCGACACGATCGCCGGGTTGTGGCGACCCAAAGCCAGTGCCGCACCCCAGGCCAGCAGCAGCACGTCCTGGGCCAGTACGAGGCCGACACCGACAGGCGCCTGCGCGACGTAGGCCGCGAATGCGCCGCCGAGCAGCAACCCCGCTGTCCCCAGCAGATAGGGCACCTTGACCGGCATCTGCTCGCGAACCGACCAGAGCAGGGCGAGCCCGATGCACAACGTCATACCGACGTCGGCCAGAGCGCTGTTGCCAGGTCCGGCCGGGACCAGGAACGGCAGCAGGCAGACGGTCAGGCCCATCATCGTGGCGAGTACGTCGCCGCGCGGCCGGCCGGTGCGGCCGATCCGGCCGGAAGCTCGGGGCGAAGCGGTGACGGTCATCTAACTCACCTCTGGTTCCTGCTGGCCCGGCGCCGACGACGGCAGACCAGCGAGCAGCTCGAGATGGTTGCTGCCGAACTCGTCGTCGTTCGCCAGCGCGGCCACTTCACCGAGGCCGGTCAGCGCCGCGGCGTACCAGAGCTCGGTGGGCAGACCGAGAGTGGCGAGTCCTTCGCGAAGGTAGGAGCGGACCAGCTCGGGCAGCCAGCCGTCCCCGAGCAGTCCGTAGCTGATCCCCGCGCCGAAGCCGGTACGCCGCAGTCCCCGGTGCCGCAGGACCCGGCGTCCGGGGCGGGTGTGGCGGTCCAGGTAGAGGCAATAGCTGACCGCGAACCGGACCAGGTCTCGCAGGGGCCAGCCGCTGCGAGCACCGCACTCCCAATCCACGACACCGGTGATCACGCCGTCGCGTACCAGCAGATTGCCGAACCAGTAGTCGCCGTGAACCATCGAGCGGAACACCCGTTCGGCTCTCAACAGGCGGTCGGCCGAGGCCAGCCTGAGCAGAGCGGCTTCGAGTTGTTGATGGCCGGCCCAGCGGTCGCGCAGTTGGTCGGCGACCTCTTCGGCCCAGTGGATCCGGCTCCCCTCACCCGAGGTCGCCCGCTGGAACCGGCGCAGCCAGCCACCGGCCAGGGCGAAGTCCGCAGCGACGGAGCGAGGCCGCGCGGTGTGCAGCCAGTGGTGATATGTCACGCTCATCGGCCTGCCCCGCAAGGCAGTCGACACCAGCACCGGCAGGCCGTCGCTGTCCAGCGTCTCGAGGTACTGCGGAACCATGCCGGCCAGACCGCCGAGGTCGGCATCGCGCAGGTCGAACAGCATCTCGGTCTCGTGCCGGATCGCCGCCGCGGCGGCCGCGGTGGCCGGAATCTTGACCGCGATCGCGCCGGCCGGCCGGCCGGGATAGGCGGTCGGTGCCGGGGTGACGATGAAGGTCAGCTTGGCGTCGGGATCGCGCGAGGCAGCGATCAGGATGCCCCGGGTGTCCGGTGCGAACAGGACTTCGTGCACCGACCGTGGCCGGGGGTTGATCGGGCGAGGTGCTTCGGTCATGGTCGTCTCCCCAAGAGAGCGCGGCCGGGTGCGGCCGCCCCGGTCCAGCTCCACGGCAGCCGCCGGGCCAGACCGATCAGTGCCGACGCCGGCAGAACGCTGAACGCCAGTCCCGGCGGGACGGTGGCGATCGTGGTCCAGAAATGCCGGACCGACGGCTCGGTGTCGTCGACGAGGACGATCGGCCGGCGCAGGGTCGGCAGCACGATGAACTCGTGCTCGATCTCCAGCGCCAGCCGCCGCGCCAGCCGGCGCAACCGGCGGCGGCTGAACGGGCGCTGGTCGACCAGCACCACCGGCCGGTCCGGCTCGAGCGCGGCCAGGACGACGTCGCCGCTCCGGACGTCGATCTCGACGGTGCCGAGTGGGCACAGCGTCATCCAGGGTGACGTGACGAGCGGGGACCGGCCGGCCGGCTTCGCGAGGCTCACCGCGCCACCAGACCTGCTGTCAGCCCGCCGGAGTAGACCTGGTCGAGTACTGCGGCCAGCCGCTCGGCATCGAACGTCGCTCCCGCCAGCAGCCGGCCCTGCTGGACCATCCGCTCCGCGGTACACGGATCATCCAGTACGCCGTCGATGGCGTCGGCGAGCAGCTCCGGCCGGCCCGGCGGGACGAGTACTCCGCTCTCACCCGGGATGACCAGGTCGGGCACGGAGTTCACGGCGGTCGCCACCACGGGCACTCCGCAGCGCATCGCTTCGACCACGGCACAGGGAAGCCCTTCGTACCTGCTGGCCATCGCGAACACGTCGAAGGCGGGCAGCAGACCAGCGACGTCGGATCGCTCGCCGGCGAACACGAAACGATCCAGGAGCCCTTGCTGGCCGACAAGTTCCCGCGCTCGCGCGAGACCTGGCCCGGAGCCGATCCAGACGGCCATCACGTCGCGATGCTGCAGTTTGGCGATTGCCGCGATCAGGTGCTCCGGTGCCTTCTGGTAGTCGATCCGCCCGACCGTGCCGACCACCGGAGTGACGTCATCAAGGCCCAGTGCGGCCCGCGCGGCAGCACGAGTCTCGGTGGTCTTCGGCACAGTGATCGCCTCGACGACCGGCGCGATCGTTCGCAGGGTCGACGGCTTGGCGAGCCCTCGGCGCAGCGCCTCCGTCGCAACACCACTGCCGATCGCGAGGACCGCATCGGTGATCGCGGCCAGCCTGCGCTCGATGGCGATGTACGCCGCCTTGCGTACCGGGTTCTGGAACTCATGGAAGGGAAAGCCGTGGTAGGTGTGGACGATCAGTGGAACCCCGGCACGGTGTGCCGCGAGGCGCCCCAGTGCTCCGGCCTTGGCGCTGTGGGTGTGCACCACGTCGTACCCATCGGTCTCGCAGAGCCTGGTGAGACGGCGCAGCGCGGTCCGGTCGTCGCGCGGCGAAAGGGGTGCGACCAGGGACGGTTCGATCACGACGTGGAAGCCGGCGGCCTGGGCCCGCTCGGTCAAGGGACCGCCCTGACCGGTGACGATCGTGACGGCGTACCGGGCCGGGTCCAGCGGCAGCACGCCGCGCAGGGCGACTCCACCGGCTCCGGCGATGAAGCGGGTGACGATCTGGGCGACCTCGATCCGTGCCGTCATCAGGACACGCTTTTGGTGCGGACAGCATCGAGGTACGGGTGCAGGAGCTCGGCCAGGCGGGCTCCGGGCTGCTGACCCAGTTGGAGTTCCAGACAAGGCAGCCGGGAGGCGAGGGTGGCGGCGACCTGCTCGACCGGTGGGTGGGCGGGTCCGCAACCGGTCGCCATCGCGAGGGCTGCGGCGGTCGGCCAGAACCGGCGCAGTTCACCGGCGGCATAGGTGCCCGCGACGATGGCCCGGGCGGCCTGGGACTCGCTGACGACCCGCAACCGGGGATCCGGTTGGAGCCCGCGGCGCAGGACCACGATCAGGTCCGGCCGCAGCGATCGCAGCCGCGTTTCCCAGCCCTGCTCGCGGCGGCCGTGGTAGGTCTTGCGGCCGCCCGCCTCGGTCAGCTCGGCCGGCAGCCGGATCGGTTCGGCCAGCCCATAAGCGATGGTGCCGTCGGAGACAGCGAGGTTGTCGCAGGTGGCGCGGCCGCCTGCTGCCAGTTCCCGGGCGACCAGGCTGGACTTGCCGACACCGCCCGGACCGGCCAGCAGCACAGCAACCCCGTCGATCCGGACGACCGAAACGTGCAGCGGTGCGAGGCCTTGCTGCATGGCCAGCCAGAGCGCGGGGTAGTGCACGAGCACCTGCCCGGTCAGCGCGTGATGCCTGGCCGGAAGCAGCCGTGCCGCGGCCGCCTCTTTGACCGACGGCGTCCAGCGGCTGATGACCCGGAGCCCGTCCTCGTCGATCGACCAGAGCTGGCTGAATCCAGAACCGCCCGCGCTCGCGATGATCGCCTCGTGCCGGCCCGTCGCCCACACGCCGCGGGTGACCGGTTCACAGCCCGAGGTAGCGAACCGCTGCTTGGATCGCTCCAGCGAGAGAACGAGGTTGGCCACGTCGTCGCAGCCGCGCTCGGCGCCGCCCGTTGCCGCGAGAACCGTGGCGACCGCGGACTCTTCGACGGCGACCCGTTGGCCGGCGGTGTGCAGGAGCGTGCGGGTGATCGGTTCGGCGGTCACAGCAGCCCGCCGAAGCGACGCTTGGCGGGACCGTTGACGATGCCTAGCACCGGCCAGCGGACGGCCTTGAGAACGTCGTCGAGGTCGTCGAGCCGGCGCAGGAGCAGGCTGCCGCCGGACACGACCACCACACCGGCCGTCATCTCGTCCTGCGGTGTGACTGCCGACAATCCGGTGAACCGGACATCGGCGAACGGAGCATCGAGCCCGAGCAGTGTGGATTCCGCGGCGTCCTCGGCTCCGCCGGGCGTCGTGCTCTTCGCCCGATGGGGAGCGGAGGCGAAGCTCGCCAGTGCGAACAGCAGGTGGCTGACCGTGTCGGCGTCGGAGTCGTCCGCGCCCATCAGGACGACCGCGTCGACGCCTTGCCGGCGGGCGGCCAGAGCCATCGTGTTGCGCAGCGAGGTGATCTCCTCGGACGACTTGCCGAGCACAGGTGCCTCGAGCAGATGAGCCAGTGCGCGGACGCTGGCTACCCGTGGCCGGATCGTCTCCAGCACCGCCGCCGCGGTCAGGCCGAGGATCAGGCCGAGCAGCAACGCCAGCGCCGCCTGGGGCAGCATCGACGACCGCACCTGGGTGATGTCCGGCTTGTCGCCGACCGGTACGACGAGGTCGCGGGTGGCGTCGGCGATCGTCAGCGAGGCGCGTTGGGTGGTGAGCTGGGACAGCAACTGGTCAGCCGACTGGATCTGCGTCTGCAGATTGGCCCGCGCGTTGATGTCGGCGATACCGGCGAGTTGCTGGGTCAGCTTGTTCCGGTGCGCGGTGGCGTCGTCGACCTGCTTGTCCAGCTTGGACATCGCGGCGTTGAACGCGGAACGGTCGCCGCTGTTCATGAACAGCGCGACCCGCTCGGCCAGCGCGGCGACGATCTGTCCGGCCGCGATCGGGTCGCGGTCGGTGACGCTCAGTTCGACGATCGACGACTCACCGAGGCGCTGCGCCGCGACGTGGGTGGCGGCGAAGTCGGCGAGATCGCGTTGCGCGCCGGCCTTCTTCAGCGACGCCTCCAGCAGGCCGGGCGTCGTCGCCAGCGCGAGCACCCGGCTGCTGATCCCTTCCGCCTCGGTCGCCGAACGCGGTGCGCCCGAGACGACCTGGAGCCGGATCGAGGCCAGCGCGGTGGGCGGCTTGCTCGACTGGAGCGCGAATGCCGCGGCGACCGGCAGCAGCACACACACCAGGATGATCCCCAGGTGGGCCCGCACGATCCGACGGAACATCTCTTCGATGGTCATCGTTGTGCCCTTCGTCCGTTGGTGTGCCTCACAGCAGCACCAGCACTGTCTTGGTGGCGGAGCTGGACAACCCGACCGTGTCGGTCACCGTCACCTTGACGACGAACAACCCGATCGAGGTGTAGCTGCAGGTGGCGGTCGGCGTGGTCTGGACCGGCAGGACCGATCCGTTGCCGCAGCTGAACTGGTAGGTCGCGATGGGCGACTTGTCGACGCTGGTCGAGCCGGACGCGTCGGCGGTGACGGACTGCTTCAACTTGACCGAGGACTTGTTCAGCCTGAGGTCCGCGGTCGGTGCGACGTCGGCCAGGATCTTGACCGCCGTCGTCGCCGTACTCGTCGCGCCGGCCGTGTCGCGCACCGTCACCCGTGCGGTGAAGCTGCCCGCGTTCGGGTAGCTGCACGTGTACGACGAGGTCGTCAGGGCGGCCGAGGTCTGGCCGTTGCCGCAGTCGAACGTGTAGCTGACCAATGGCCTGCCGTCGGCGTCGGAAGAGGCGCCGGCGTTCAGGACGACCGCCTGCGGCCGGTAGGCCTGGCTTGGCGTCGCGGTGATTCGCGCTGTCGGCAGGCCGTTGGGCTTGACCACGATCGGCGCGCTGGTCCAGGTGTCGCTGAGACCGGACGAGTCCGTCACCGTGAGCGTCGGAGTGAAGGTGCCGGCCGCGACGTACTGGCAGATGCCGCTCGCGGTGGTCAGCACCGTCCCGTTGCCACAGACGATCCGGTACGTCGTGATCGGCGCGCCGAGAGCCGCACTGGCCGACCCGTTGACGGTCACGTCCACAGGAGCGAACCCGGTCGCGGGTGTGACGGTCGCACTGGCCGCCGGACCGACGTACTCGAAGGCACCGCGGTCGGCGAAGAGGATCGGTCCGACGCCGGTGTTCGCGATCGCCGGGTGGTCGACGGGCGCCGTACCGTCGCGGTTGGTCGCGGTCCAGCCGGTCACAGCGGTGTCGGCCGCGTCGATGGCGGGGGACCGGCTGGTGAGGTGCAGGTCGCGGCCGGTGAGGTCGGCGAAGCGCGGGTCGGCGGCGGTGCCGGCCGGCTCCTGGCCACTCGCGGTCCGGTAGGCAGCGATCGTCGTGTAGCCCGTCGACGCCCACTCGAACAGATTCCCGGTGGCCGATGTCTGGAAGACCAGGTCGCGATCGAGGGTGGTACCAGGGCTGGACGCCTCGTCCACCCGGATGTCGCCGATCGTCCGGGTGCTGCCGACGGCGTTGTCCATCGCCACGTTGTTCCGGCTGACGGAGTTGGTGGAGCCGCCTTCGAAGTTGATCCCGGCGGTCGCGTTGCGGACCACCGTGTTCGACAGCACCGTGGTGGCCGGCGCGAACGAGGTGTCGATGCCGTGGTCGCCGTTGTCGTAGACCACGTTGCGGCGGATCGTGGTCCCGGTCGAGCCGCTGTAGGCCTCGACACCGGAGTCGTCGTTGCCGTAGGCAAGGTTTGCCTCGACGAGGGTCTGCTGGGACGAGGAGCTGACGTCGATACCGGTGGCGAGCCGGGCGGACAGCCGCTTGTTGCTGTAGCTGCTGACGCCGGCCACGGTGACCCGGGTGCTGCCCTGGACGCTGACGCCGTGGTGCTGGTTGTGGTGGGTGACCGAGTTGCGGAGTTCGCTGTCGGTGGAGTTGAAGAACCGGACGCCGATCGAGAGGTTGAAGGCCGACTGGATGCCGGTCAGGCTCGCGTTGCTGGAGGCGTCGACGGTGATACCGGGCGCACCGGCCTGGGCGATGTCGAGGTTGCCGAGGGTGACGCGTTGGGTCCGGTCCAGGTCGACGGCGTTGAAGTTCTGCTGACGCAGGGCGAACCCGGAGACGGCGATGTCGCTGACCTGGCGGAGCAGGATGCCG
The DNA here is from genome assembly GCF_003261635.1 of Kribbella monticola. Taxonomy (GTDB): domain Bacteria; phylum Actinomycetota; class Actinomycetes; order Propionibacteriales; family Kribbellaceae; genus Kribbella; species Kribbella monticola. The sequence goes on from NZ_QFXK01000010.1 coordinate 106,805, forward strand.
AAGCTGCGCGCGCCCGCGGCGACGGTGTGTCCCGTCGCCGGGTTGGTGCCACCCGTGTCGACGTACAGGCTGGTGGTGGCGGCGTCGTAGTACCAGCTGTTCGGTGTGGTGCTGGTGGCACTGGTTGCCTTGGGCAACGCCTGGCCGTCGAGGAAGACCTGGCTGGGTGCGGCGGTGAAGGTGTGCTTCCAGGCGGTGGTCCCGGTCGCGGTCCAGCCCGCCGCGTCCGAGACGTCGTCGGTTCCGACGATGACTGCGCTCGGTGAGGTCGCTTTCAGAGTGATCGGGTTGGCCTGATCTCCGCTGGTCGTGATCGTCACCTGCTCGCGGTACTGGCCTGGCCCGACCAGAGCGGTGTCACCGGCGAGAAGCTTCCTCGTGGCCGCCCCGATGCTGCAGAAGGGTGCGGCGACGGTGCCGGGGCCGGTGTCGGTGCAGGCCGGGTTGGTCTGTTCGACCGAGTAGGTCTGGATCGGACGAGAGCTGACGACTTCCTGCGCGCTCGCCGAGTTGGTGAGGCCGGCGGCATCCGTGACGGTCACGGTGACCGCGTAGCTGCCGGCACCGGCGTACGTGTGGGTGGCGGTCGGCGCAGGCTGCGGCCCGACGACGGTGCCGTCGCCGAAGTCGAAGGTGTACGACGCGATGCCGTTGGAGTCGTTGTCGCTCGAGCCGCTCGCGTCCGCCGTCACCGGGACCGAAGGCGGAGTGCTCATCGCGGTGGGATTCAGCACCAGCGCGGCGTGCGGCGGGTAGTTGGTCACACCCGCCACCGGCTGGAACTCCAGCGCGCCGCGATCGGCGTACGCCGGACTGCCCGCGCCGGTGTCGGCGATGATCGGGTCGTCGGCGAGTTGGTTGCCTGCGGCATCGGTTGGCTGGAAGCCGGCCGGCACCGAGGTGGCCGAGTCGACGGCCGTCGATCCCGCGCTCAGCCGGAAGTCACCCGAGGCGGGGGCGACCAGGCCCGGATCGGTCGACGAGCCGTGCGTCTCCTGGCCACTGGCGGCGGCGTAGCCGGACAGCTTCGGATAGATCGTGCCACCGACCTTCGTGGTCGGGGCTGCCGTGTGGTTGAAGGCGCTGTCGTAGTCGGCGGTGAAACCGGACACCGACCCGGCATCGACGTACAGGTCGTACTCCGTCGCGCTGACGCCGTTGTCGATCAAGAGGTTGTTGGCCAGGGTCGCGCCGGTGGCATTGCCCTCGACGGAGATACCGTCGCGGCGGTTGGCGTAGGAGGTGTTGTTGAGGTAGCGAACTCCGGTGGAGGCAAGGGTGTCGAACCCATGGTCGCCGTTGGCGTAGGAGATGTTGCGGACCACCAAGGCACGGTGCGAGCCGTTGTAGACCTGGATCCCGGTGTCCTGGTTCTGGTACGTGACGTTGTTGCTGACCGTGTTGTCCGGCGAGCTGGTGTTCACGTCGATACCGGCCGAGGTGGCGGCCGGGTTGACGGACGTGTTGGCGTAGGCGGTGTTGCCGACGATCAGGTTGTTCGGCGAGGTGGACAGGCCGATCCCGTGCAGGCCGTTGTGATGGCTGGTCGACCCGGTCACGGTGACGCCGCTGGAGCCGGCGATCCGGATGCCGGTCGACAGCGAACCGTCGACCGCTGCGGCCCGGACAGTGATCCCGCCACCGGGCGAGGTGTCGATCAGGATGCCGTTGCTCGCGGACTGCGAGGCGGTGACGTGATCGATCGTCGTCGCCGTCGCGGACAGCAACCGGACGCCGGCCAGGTTCGGCCGGATCACCTCGAGGTTGCTGATGGCAACGTTCGAGCGGCTGCTCGCGGTGACCCCGAAGGACTGGGCGCCCGCCTCGATCGCGTGGCCGTCGCCCGGATTGGTGCCGCCGGCATCGACGTACAGGAGCTTGGCAGCCGCGTCGTAGAACCAGCTGTTCGCGGTGGTGGTGGTCGCGGAGCCCGCAGCTGCGAGACGCTGACCGTCCAGGAACACCTGCCGTGGCGGCGAAGGCGGCGCGTACGGCGTACTCCACGCCGTCGTGCTCGTCGCGGTCCAGAGGGCCGCGCCGCTCAGGGCGCGCGTTCCGAGGATGACGACGCCCGGGCCGTCGCCGGTCACGGTGATCGGGTCCGCGGCGGTGCCGGAGGCGTTGACGGTTACCTGCTCGCGATAGGTACCGGGCGCGACGTGCACCGTGTCGCCCGGCACGATCGCCTTCTTGGTTCCCTGCGAGATCGTGCAGAAGGGCTGAGCCTGGGTGCCCGCTGTTGCCAGGGTGTCGCTGCAGTTGGCCGCTGTGTTGTTCACCCAGTAGCCCGTGCCTGCCGCGGCTGCCGTACTGCTGGTGACCACTGCCAGCCCGGACGTGGCGAGGATCGTGGCGGTTCCGGCCGCCAGGTACTTGAGCCGTTGGTTCATGATCCCCTCCTGGGTCTGACGGTGCTTAGTGGAGAACAGCGACCGGCCGCATCCGGGCGACCGGCTTGACCAGCCGGTTCCGGACGAGGACGTCGAGCGCGGCATCGACGCCGCGGTCGTCGAAGTGGTAGGCGTCGGTCGGAGCGACGTCGTCGTAGCGGTAGCGGCGCGTCTTGCGCCCGAGCGGGTCGTTGTCGGAGACGCCCCGCGTGACGAGGTCCTTGACGACCGTGCCGGCGCCGTGGCACGCGGAGTACAGGCTGGTCGCGGCGTTGTCACCGGCGACCGCGAGGTAGCTGGAGGTGCGATGCGTACCGGGCAGGAGAACGGCCTGACCGGTGTCGGCGAACGTGGTGCCCGGCGTCATCATGCTGGCCGGGAAGGCGCGGCAGGAGTTGTGGCGGTGCACGACCGCCGTCGCGCCGCCGACGGGCTCCTCGTAGATGCTGTTGTGCGGTGAATCGACCACGAGCCGCCCGATCGCGCCGCCGAACGACTCCGCGGCGATCTTGCGCAGCGCGGCGTACGTCGCGGTACGGAAGGCGAACCCGTAGTTCATCGCGGCCGCGGTGGCGAGCATCAGGCGCTGGCCCTCGTCGCCGGCGAGCTCGAGCGGAGCGCATCCGTCGGTGAAGTAGAGGCTCAGCCGGGCCTTCAGCTGGGCGAAGGATCTGGCCGAGCGCAGGTGGAACCACGGTTTCAGGGCCGCGTTGACCGCCTTGAGCTGGCGCGGGTAGTCCTTGCGCCGGAAGAACAGCCGGCCGATCTCACCGGTGAAGACGCCACCGCCGCCGTGGTACTGGATCGTCAACTGGCCCTCGGTCACGCCGAGCTTCGCCGCGCGCTCCGGGTCCAGAATCTCCTCCACTCGCTGGAGTTCGACGAAGTGGTTCGACGGGCCGACGGTGCCGAAGCGGTACCGGGCCAGCTGGAAGGCGACGCCGGGCAGCTCGGACTCCAGCCGCTCGATGCCGCCGTAGCGTTGCAGTTCGAGCCGGCCGCCTTCCTCGATCCGCTCGAGGTCCTCGGCGGGTGCGCCCCAGCGCTCGACACTGAACTCCGACCCGTCCCTGACCGCCCTGACCACTTCCGAGCGGGACAGCTCACGGGTGCCCTGGGTGGGATAGGGGTAGCGGCTCCGGACGGCTCGCATGAAGGCGTCGACGGCCCGGTCGTCCGGAACCTCGGAGTCGACGGCGATCAGGGCCATCCCGCAGTTCACCGACGAGCTGGTCAGGTCGGGCCGGATCGTGCCGATGGTGGCGACCGCGACACTGGACGGCAGCTCCATCTTGGACTTGTGGTGGAAGTCGGGCAGCACGACCGGCGGCGCGGCCAGGTCCGCGCCCTCGACCCGGTGACGCAGCGCTGCGACGGTGGAGTGATCGGCCGGCAGGAGGCTGGGGTCATCGAAGACCGTCGGGGGGCTGGTGACGGTCGCATCGAGGACGCGGACGTTCAGTGGTGGCCTGGCTTCAGTGGTCATCTCTACTCGCTGTCGTCGGGTGGGAGCTCGGGCTCAGAAGTCATCGGGGTACGGCGCGCCGGCGGTGACCGCGGACACCAGGCCCGGGGCCGGTGTGTACTCCGGAACGAGGGTGCGGAGATGGCGGAACACCTCGTCGGGACGGTTGTGCGAGGCGGCGTCGTACAGCTCGCGCAGGCCGGCCCGGAAGCCCTGGATCGCGTGCGGCGGCCGGGTCATCGAGATCCGCGGGTGATCGGTCGGCAGCGCTTCCTCCTCGCGGCCGAACAGCTCCTCGGTGAGCTTCTCGCCGGGCCGCAGGCCGGTGTAGCGGAACTGCACGTCGCGGATGTTCAGCAGGTTCGCGAAGTTGCGGACCAGGTCGACGATCCGGACCGGTTCGCCCATGTCGAGCACGTACGTCGAGGAGCAGTCGGCCATCCTGGCCGCTTCGAGGACCAGCCCGACAGCCTCCTCGATGGTCATGAAGAACCTGTTCACGTCTGGGTGGGTGACCGTGACCGGGCTGCCGCTGGCGAGCTGGTCGCGGACCACGTGCAGGAGCGAGCCGCGGCTGCCGAGCACGTTGCCGAAACGGACGGCCGTCAGCCCGGTGTCGGAGCCGTGATGGCTCTCCAGCACGAGTTCGGCGAGCCGTTTGGTTGCCCCTAGCACCGAAGCCGGGTTGGCAGCCTTGTCGGTGGAGATCAGCACGAACCGCTCGACGTCGTAGGCGATCGCCGCCTCGACCAGGTTCTCGGTGCCGCGGACGTTCGACTTCACGCCCTCACACGGATGCCGCTCCAGTACGGGCAGGTGTTTCAGTGCCGCCGCGTGGAAGACGATCTGCGGGCGATGGTCGCGGAACAGCTGATGGATCCGCTCGACATCGCGGATGTCGGCCACCACGGTGCTTTCGGTGTCCAGCAGCGCCTCGCCCCACAGGTCGAGCTGGGTGCGGTGCAGGTTCGACTCGTCGTGGTCGAGCATGACCAGCTCGGCCGGTCCGAAGCCGTAGACCTGACGGCACAGTTCGCTGCCGATCGAGCCACCCGCGCCGGTCACCAGGACCCGCTTGCCGGCGATGGCCTCGGCCGCGCCGCGGCTGACCACATGCATCTCCGGCCTGCCGATCAACGGCCCGACCTGGAGTGCGCGCATGTCGGTGCCCGCGATCTGGCGCTGCAATGCGGACAGGAACGGCGGCAGGTGCAGCACGGTGACGCCCTGCGCCGCGGCCCGCAGACCGAGCTGCTTCACCTCGTGGGTCGGCATCGACGGGATGGCCACCACGACGACGTCGACGCGGTTGCGGTCCAGGACCTCTTCGAGGTCTGCCAGCGTGCCCAGCACCCGGCGTCCGCCGAAGCGCCGGCCCTGCTTGGCCGCGTCGTCGTCCAGGAACCCCACCGGCTCGAGGCCGAACGAGCTGACCCGGTGCAGGTCGCGGGCCAGGGCGAGGCCGGCCTCGCCGGCACCGACCACGATCGTCCGCAACAGGTTCGTCTGGTCCCGCCGTTGCAGCACAGGCTGACTCATGACGCTCCCTTTCTGGTGAACCGTTGGTGGGTCGCGTCTGCCAGCGCCGCGCAGACGGCATCGATCTGGGCGTCGGTCAGCCGGGGGTGGATCGGTAGCGACAGCAGCTGGCCGAACAGCGTGTCGGCCCCTGCCATCCCGGTCGGGGGAACTGACGCGATCCGGGCGAAATAGGTGAGCTGGTGGACCGGGATGAAATGCACCGAGGTTCCGACCTGTCGCTGTGCCAGCTCGGCGATCACCTCGTCCCTGTTGAGGTCAGGAGCCAGCCGGACGGGGTACAGATGCCACGCATGCGTGCCGGTTCCGGGAGCAGGGCGGTGGGGGAGTGCGACCCCTGGCTGCGCGGTGAGCAGGGCGTCGTACCGGGCCGCGATCTGGGCGCGGCGATGCTGCCAGGCCGGAAGGTGGGTCAGCTGTGCGCGTCCCATCGCTGCTTGGAGATCGGTCATGTTGGCCTTCAGGCCGGCCTCACCGACGTCGTAGCGCCAGCTGCCACCGGGCAGGTAGCGCCGCCAGGCGTCGGCGGTCATCCCGTGTAAACGGGCCTGATGCAACCATCGGGACCGGTCCGGGTCGTTGGTGGTGACCATGCCACCTTCGCCCAGCGGTAGGTTCTTCGTTGCGTAGAAGCTGAAACAGGTCGCCCCGCACTGCGACCCGATGGGTGTCGTCCCGGCCGACGTGCCGAGCGCGTGGGCCGCGTCGACGACGATCCGGTCCAAGGTCAGCCCGGCCGCCTCGGCCAGCGCCGGCACGTCCGCGAGGTCGCCGGCCCAGTGCACGACAGTCATCGCCGCCGGCGGCCCGTAGGCCCGTACCGCGTCCCGCACCGTGGCCGGTGTGGGCATTCCGGTGCTGACATCGACATCGACGAGAACCGGTTGCAGGCCGGCGTGCACGATGGCCTGGACCGCTCCGCAGAACGTCATCGTGGAGGTCAGGACGAGCGAGCCGCTGGGCAGTCCGAACGAACGCAGCGACAGCTCGATCCCTTGTGTACAAGAAGAAACGGCGACCGCGTGGTCGGCGCCGACGTACTCGGCGAACTCGGTCTCGAACGCGGCCACCTCGCGGCCGGTGGTCAGCCAGCCGGACCGCAGTACGCGCAGTGCGGCCTGCTGTGCGGCGGTGGTGATGTAGCAGTCGGCGAATGGAACCTCGACCTCTTCGGCCGGTACGGCGCGCGGCACAGCATTGATTCGGGTCGTCATCCCGTAGCCCCCCTCAGAGCCCCTGCTTTGACCTCGACGCTACGGGCTGTGAACAGCTCCCGCGCCCGACGAGGAGGTGAGAACACCTACGTCAATAAGACGATTCGGCCCTGTGAACGGCCGGGAGATCGCCGGATTCGTCGATACCTTTCACGCCGTGTGACCGGGCGAAGGCGACCAGTGCCAGCGCCGAGTGCTGCTCCGAGCTGCGCAGCAGACTCTGGACGTGCGTGCGCACTGTGTTCATAGACACGAACAGGTGCTGGGCGACCTCGGCCCTGGTCATCCCGGACACCAGGCAGCGCAGTACTTCGAGCTCGCGGGGTGTCAGGCCGGCGACGAAGCCGGCTGCCTCCTCGCGCTCCCGCGCGTCCTTCAGCAGATGGGTCAGTACCGGCCGCAACGTGGCCGGCGCAAGGTACATCTGGCCGTCGAGCACCTGCCACACCGCCGTCACCAGCGCGTCCAGCCGAGTGGTCTTCGACAGCCATCCCTTGGCGCCACGCTCGAGTGCCTTGACGATCAGCCGCGGGTCGCTACTGCCCGACAGCACGATCGCAGCCGGGGCATTCGTACTGCGGGCCAGTTCGCCGAGCAGTTCGAAGCCGGACTCGTCGGCCAGCACCAGGTCGAGCAGCACGACATCGGGTGGATCGGTGGCGAGCAGCACCCGCGCGGCCGCCAGCGAGGCCGCGTGCGTGACGCGGTCGATTCCGTCCTGTGCGAGCAGTGCTTCGCGCAGGACCTCCGCGAACACCCGGTGGTCGTCGACGAGCAGGATGACCGCCCCCGCGGCGCCGGCCGTCATCGCGACCGCCTTTCGGCAGTCGGCGAGCCGGCCCGCAGTACGGATGCCTCGTCGAGCAGACCGGCTGCCTCGGCGACGCGGGCGATCTTGCCTCTGCCGTGGACACCGAGCTTGCGCAGGATCTGCTGCACGTGGGTGCGAATCGTGTGCCGGCTCACGCCGAGCTCGTCCGCCATCAGCTGGGTGGACCGTCCTTGTACGACCAGCCGCAGTACTTCGAGTTCGCGGCTGGTCAGGGCGTCGACCACCCCGTGGTCCGGTCGCCGCTCGGGCGGTTGCCAGCCCTCGGACACCTGCTCGCCGGCCGCGACCCGTTCGATCGCCGACGTCAGCACCGCGAAGGGGCAGGCCTTGTTGACGACACCTCGGAAGAGCCCTCGTTGGTAGGCCTCCCAGACACCGTCCTGGCACGCGTCGGTCAGCAGCACGACGGCCGGCCGGGGATCGAGGGTGGCCAGTCGCTCGGCGACCTGGACCGCGGACGGTCGGGCGGTCACGATGTCGAGGACACAGACTTCGATCCGGGCCTCGGCGGCGGAACTCAGCAGTACCGCCGGTTCATGGGTGGTCAGTACGGTCAGGTGGCCTTGCTGGTCGAGCGCGGTGGCGAGGACCGACGCGAACAACTCCTGCTCGTCGCAAACGGCGAGCCTCATGCCGGCCGGACCGGATGCCGTAGCGCCGGGACGCAGAGCCGGACCGTGGTACCGACCCCTGGTCCGCTGGAGATCTCCACCCGGCCGCGGCAGGCGCGCACGGCCGCGGCGACGACCTGCAGGCCGTGTCCGGTGCCGGACTGGATGCCGCCGAAACCGGCGCCGTCGTCGACCACCTCGACCTTCGCCTCATCGGCGTCCAGGCCGACGCTGACGACGACCGTCCCGCTCGGGCCCGCGGCGCGGCAGGCGTTGTCCAGCATGTTGCCGACCGCCCGCCGCAGCAGCGCCTGCTCGCCGTCGACGAGGACGTGCTTGGAGCGGGTGACGGTGATCCGGCCCCGATGGGTCAGCCGGACGACGTCCGCGCACTCGGTGGCGAGCCGCGAAAGGTTGACCGCGCCGGTGCCCTGGCCGCGGTCGAACTCGGCGGCCAGCAACTCGGCGATCGCGGTGAACTGCTGGTGGATCAAGGTCATCCGGGTCTGCCCGGCTTCTTGCCCGGCTCTCGGCTCGGACAACAGCAGACCCGCGGCGACGTACTGCCGCAGGTCGTGACACAGCCTCATCGTCTGGTCCGGACCGCCGGTCGGAGAACTTTGGCCGACCAACGGTTCCGGCGCACTGACAGCACTCATCTGTGACCCCCCTCAGAGTCATCACCGAGCGAACCGCTGCCCCCGCGGTTCCGTGCTGCCTCAAGCTCATGATCTCGGCTACTGACGGTCACGCCGCCGTGCCGTTTCGACGAGCCCCCCAAGGACGCACGTCTCGGTCCCAGGGCTCCAGTACAGGCGTTCGCCCGCCTGAACGGGGCCGTTCTACGGTTCCGTCATCGGGTGGTCATCTTTTCGTCATCTACCGTTCACCCGCTCCGTACGGTAAGAATCTCACGGACGGTGACTGCGATCAGCCCCGGAATTCGTACGCCCCGAGGTCGTCGTAGCGGCGGAGGCCCTCGGCGAAGGTGTTCGCCGTCGCGGGATCGTCGTACCGCGCAGCGCCTGCGAAGTCGGTCGCCTGCGCACCGGAGGTGCCCGAGTCGGCGCGGTCGATCGCGGCCGAACCGGCGCGCAACCGCAGGTTCCAGGTGCCGGCGGACAGGAACCGGGGATCGGCCTGCACGCCGTGAGCTTCCTGATGAGTGGCTGCCTGCATCGCCGCGAGCGACGTGTACGTCGAGGTGAAGGCGTAGAGCTTCCCGGTCGTGGTCAGCCAGACCAGGTTGTGGTCGACGACGGTGCTGGCCGGCGCCGAGTCCCAGATGCCGATGTTGCCCGCCCGCCGGGCGCAGGAGATGCCCCGGTAGGCCGGGTAGACGGCATTGTCGACGGCGATGTTGTTCACCACGTGGTAGCTCCCCGACGTACCCTCCACGTTGATGCCGGTGGTGCAGTTGCGGTAGACGGTGTTCGAGATGATCCGGCCGCCGGTGACGTTGAGGTTGTCGATGCCGTGGTCGCCGTTGTTGTAGCTGACGTTCAGCGCCGCCAGGTTGTTGTTGCCGCCGGAATAGAACTGGATCCCGGAGTCCTCGTTGTCATGGGTGACGTTACGGAGTACGGCGTTGCCCGGGCTGATCACGTCGATGCCGTTGGCGTTGCGCTGGAAGCCGTCGGCGTTGAAACTCGCGGTGTTGCCGGACACGGTGATCCCCGTCGCGCCGGCAGTGAGCAAGATGCCGGTGCCGTTGTTGTTGTGCACGTAGTTGCCGCTGACGACCGAGGAGGTGGCGCCGCGGATGCTGATCCCTGGTGCCGTCCTGCTCTGGGCCGGGCGACCCGCGCCCGTGACGGTGTTGCCGGTGACGGTGAGATGACTGCCCTTCGACACATAGATGCCGTCGGCAACGGTTCCGGCGAAGGTCAGCCCGGAGACGGTGACATAGCTGAGAGCGGTCAGGTTCGCGCCGTAGTACCTCGAGCCGACGATGGTCGGGCTGCGTCCCGGCCAGCGGGCGATCGTGATCGGTGCGGACGCCGTCCCGGAGACGATGGGCTTGATGGTCTCGGCATAGCTGCCGTTGCCGATGTAGAGGGTGCGACCCGCGGCGAGGTTGCTCACACCCCTGCCGATCGTGCAGTACGGCGTGGTGCTGGTGCCTGGCCCGGAGTCCGAGCACGAAGTCGTCCGGTCGACGTACAGGGTGGTGGTTGTGGCTGCCGCCTGGGTGGGGATCACCAGCAGGACAGCCGGCACCAGCGCCATCGCGCACGGTCCCAGCGTCCTGGTCGGTCTCATGTATCCAAGGTAGGAAGCGGCGAGAATAGTTGCATCATGCAAACGACGTAAACGGTCGGTGTCCACTGGTGGAGAGCGACCTGCGTACGCCGGCCAAGGGTGCCGGTGGCGGGCCGCGGCTTGGGGGAAGCCGGTGAGCCGGCGGCGGCACGACGTTGAGGCGAACGGGGGATGTGCCGTCCCAGCGTGTCGACGTACGCAGTCCTCATCAGGCTGCGCGCCGAGAGGCCGTCGAGGCAAGAAAGATGACAGGCTTGTCATCGAGCGGTCAACGCGGCAGCGTGAGCTCGAACACCGCGCCGCCCAGCGGATGGTTGGCGGCCGTGAGTGAACCACCGTGCGCGATGGCGGTCGCCCTGGCCATCGGCAGGCCCAGACCACTGCCCATCGGCCCGTTGGGTGGCATCCGGTGCCAGAACCGGTCGAAGACCTTGTCCAGGTCGTCGGCCGCGATTCCCGGACCGGAGTCCGCGACCGTGACGACACAGGTCCTCTCCAGCGACTGGCAGCCGAGCGTGATGGTGTCGCCGTCGGACGTGAAGCGCACCGCGTTCTCGATCAGCGCGTCGATGGCCAGGGTGATCCACTCCGGATCCAGCGCGACGGTGCTGGTCGGCTCGTTGCGGAGCTGCCATCGCCGGTCGGCGCTCGCCGACCAGTTGGTGCCGAGACTTTCGACGAGTTCGGACAGGTCGGTCGGTTGGCGTCTCAGTCCCCCGCCCGAGTCCAGCCGGGCCAGCGCGAGCAAGCGGTTCGACAACGCCGACATCCGGTCCAGCTGGTTCAGCGCCACGGCGACATTCTGCTTGGCGCCGTCCGTGAGCGCGCTGCCGGCAGCGAGCTCCAGATGACCCCGGGCAACCGTCACCGGCGTCCTGATCGCATGCGAGGTGTCCCGGAAGAACTCTCGTTCGCGCTCCACCCCGGCCAGTTGCCGCGCGGCCATCTCCTCGACCTGGCGCAGTGCGGTCGCCCGGCGCTGCGCATGCCAGACCATGACGCCGACCACCATCGGCAGCAACGGGACCTCGGCCAGTTCGGCCCGCGCGAGCAGGCCCTCCTCGGCGTGGGTCCACATCAGCCACCCGCTCGGCAAGGTCATCGCGACGAGCAGCACCGCGGTCGGCAGGACCGGCCAGACGCGGAAGCCGTAAGCCACGGCGACGGCCAGGAACATGATGTGGAACGGCGCCGCCTCGTGGCCCGGCAGCGCCACCATCAGGCCCATCATCGCCAGCACGAAGACGACGAGGCAGGCGTCGACGGCCGGACCGGCCCAGGGGCGTCGTACGGTCCGCAACTCAGGCGCTCTGGAGTTGGTAACCGACATTGCGCACGGTCAGGATGAGGTCGGGCCGCACCTTGGCCCGCAACCTGCCGATACAGACGTCGACCACGTTGGTCGCCGGATCGAAGTCGTAGCCCCAGACCTCGGAGAGCAGTTCCTGCCGCGAGCAGACCGCACCCGGGTTGCGCATCAGGTGCAGGAGCAGCAGGAACTCCCGCTGCGACAACACCGTCGGTTTGCCGTCCACCACCAGCCGCCGCGCCTGCAGGTCCAGCACGATGTCGCCGACCTGGAGGATCTCTCGCCGCTTTGACGAGGAGGTCTCCTGCAGCCGGTTGCGCACCCGGGCGATCAGTTCCCGGACCGCGAACGGCTTGGCCAGGAAGTCGACCGCGCCCAGTTCGAGACAGGAGATCCGCAGCTGGACGTCCGGGCTGGCTGACAGGATCAGCACCCGCAGGCGCGGGTCCTGTGCCATCAGGGCGGACAGCACGGCCTCGCCGTGGACGCCCGGCATCACCAGGTCGAGCACGATCAGATCAGGGCGCTCGGTCAGCGCCAGCCGGATGCCGTCGTGCCCGTTCGTGGCCGTGAGGACCTGGTAGGCCTCGGTCTCCAACGCTCCCCGGACGAATCGGACCAGGTCCGGTTCATCGTCGATCACCAAAATCTTGGTCATCTCGCCCCCCTCAGGATGATGACCTACTGGTACAGCTCCGCCGCCCATTGTGATCAGGACTAGGCCGCCTGCGATAGGGCCAGAAGGCCGTGAACGGATGGAGATTCACTAACGTCTGCCGACCCGGTGACGAATACTGACACAGAGCGATCTGCCGACCACCCGGTGTCGGTTTCGACGGCGTACCTCAGCTGGGACCCGCAGCCGGCCCGTCGTCGGGTGGGGCCTCTTCGGCGGGTGGTTCGAAGGTGACCGCGATGGTTTCGGTGGACTTGTGGCGCTGCGCCTGGGCGTACATCGCGTAGGCGCGGTGGTCGGCCGGGGTCAGGTCGGTGGCCGAGTCGGTGAACAGGGCCAGCAGCGAGCGCGGGTACAGGTGGTGCGCGATCACCGAGTTGAGTTCCGCGCCGATGACGGCGATGACCGAGGCGGCGTAGATCAGCCCGATCAGTCCCAGCGTCAGTGCGAACACGGCGTTCACCTCGCTGGTCTTGGCCAGTACGTCGTTGACGTAGACGCCGCCCAATCGCTCGAGCAGATGCCAGCCGAGAGCGGTGAACAGCGCACCCGGGACGATCTTGCGAAAAGCCGGCCGTGGCCTGCGCCCCGGCCGTAGGCACAGCGTCAGCATGGCGGTGAGCACCAGGACCGAACCGATCGAAACGAGCCAGCCCATGCTGTTGGCCACCCCGCTGGACAGCGAGACCTGGCTGCCGACCAGGACGGTCAGGGTGGCGAAGCTGAGCACGGTGAGACCGGCGAGCGAGAGCAGAGCCCCCGAGCGCAGGCGCCCCCGGAACGGATCGGGACGGCCGTTGCGCGGAACGCCCCAGGTGACGTTGACCGCGTTCTGCACCGCCTGGCCGAGCCCGATCACGCCGTACACGGCGGCGAGTGTGCCGACGATGACAGCCGGAGTGCTGCCCTGCAGACCCTGCGGAGTCGCCAACTGGGTGCCGACGATCGGGAACTCCTTGAGCGCCGACTGCAGGACAGCCCTCTGCAGGTCCTTGTTGCCCTGCAGGACGAAGCCGAGAACCGACGACGAGATCAGCAGCATCGGGAAGATCGCGGCGAAGGCGTAGTACGTGACGATCACCGCGAGGTAGCTGCCCTGGTCGTCGAAGAACTTGTACACCACGGCGAGCGGGAACCCGAGCCGCCGATGCCGCCGCTGGGCCGCGTCCAACCGGCGTCCTAAGGTGCTCACGCCCCAACCGTACGGTCCACGTCACCCGGACCGGTACCGCGACGCGGTCAACCGAGCGGTTGCTGCCCGCCACCTTCCCTGGCGGCCAGGGTCGGCTGGCGATGCCTGGCCAGCCGGCGTTCGGGAGCGGGGGCGGCATCGGCGAGCAATTGGGTGTACTCGTGCTGGGGGTTGAGGATCACCTCGTCGGCCGGCCCGTGCTCGACGACGGAGCCTTGGTACAGCACCATGATCTCGTCGCTGAAGTGCCGGGCCGTCGCGAGGTCGTGGGTGATGTAGAGGACCCCGAGGTTCTCCTCGCGCTGCAGGGTCGCGAGCAGGTTGAGTACGCCGAGCCGGATCGACACGTCGAGCATCGACACCGGTTCGTCGGCGACCAGGATCGCCGGCTCCGGCGCCAGCGCGCGGGCGATCGCCACCCGCTGCCGCTGACCACCTGACAGCTCGTGCGGTTTCCGGTCGGCGAAATCGGGGTCCAGCCGGACGCGGCGCAACAGGTCCAGCACCCGTTCGGCGACCTGCCGGCGCGAGAAGGCGGGGTGGTGCAGCCGGACCGGACGGGCGAGGTGATGGCCGATGGTGTGGTACGGATTGAGCGACCCGAACGGATCCTGGAACACCATCTGCACGGCCTTGCGATAAGCCGCGGCACGCGCCCCGCGGTACGGCATGGGTTCGCCGTCGACCAGGATCTCGCCCGAGCTGGGCCGCTCGAGTTGCATCAAAAGCTTCGCGATCGTCGACTTCCCCGAGCCGGACTGACCGACCAGGGCGACCGTGCGCCCGGGCTCCAGGGTGAAGCTCACCTCGTCGACCGCGCGCAGCCGCGTACTGCGCAGCCCGTTGCGCAGCCGGTAGTCCTTGACCACGTCGCGCATCTCCAGCACGGTCATCGTGCCTCACCTGCCTTCTCGATCAGGACATCCTCGGCCGCCGCGGCCTCGACGGTCTGTTCGGTCTCCTCCAGCGCGATGTCGCCGGTGAGGACGCCGCTGCGGATGAAGTCGCCGCGCTCGCCGGTCAGGCTGGGGAACGACGACAAAAGCCTTCTGGTGTAGGGATGCTGAGGGTTCGTGTAGAGCGTCAGCGCGTCGTCCAGCTCGATGATCAGGCCGGCCCGCATGACCGCGATCCGGTCACTGATCTCGAGGAGCAGGGGAAGGTCATGGGTGATGAAGACGACCGCAAAGCCGAGTTCCGACCGCAGCCGGGTGATCTCGAGCAGGATCTCGCGCTGCACGACCACGTCGAGTGCAGTGGTCGGCTCGTCCATGATCAGGACCTGCGGTTCGAGTGCGAGCGCCATCGCGATCATGACGCGTTGCCGCATGCCGCCGGACAGTTCGTGCGGATAGGCGCGGAGCCGGGCACGGTCGACGCCGACGAGTTCGAGGAGTTCACCGCAGCGTCGGCGCCGCTCGGCCTTGTCCAGCTCCGGCCGGTGTGTGGTGAAGACGTCTTCGAGTTGCTCGGCGATCCGCAGTACCGGGTTGAGTGAGTTCATCGCGCCCTGGAAGACCATCGCGATCTTGTCCCAGCGGAAGGCCCGCAGGTCCTCACCGCTCAGGCTCGACAGATCGATGTCGTAGCCCTCGCGCGACGAGAACACCACCCGTCCGCCGGTGATGAGGGCCGGCGGTTTCAGCAGCCGCGTGATTCCGTACGCGAGCGTGGACTTCCCGCACCCGCTTTCGCCTGCCAGGCCGAGGATCTCTCCGCGTCGCAGGGTCAGAGAGACCTCCCGTACTGCGTGCACGGTGGTCTCGGCGAGGTAGTCGATGCTCAGGTTCTCGATGCTGAGAACCGGGTGGTCCACCGTTTCGGCGGGCTTCATACGGTCACCTCCGCGGCCGCCTGGCGCTGCTCGCGGCTCATACCCCAGCGGTTGCGTTCGGCCCGCGTCTGCGAGCGCAGCTTCGGGTTGATGATCTCGTCGATGGAGAAGTTGATCAGGGACAGAGCCGCGCCGAAGAGCGCGATCAACAGGCCCGGCGGCGCGAACCACCACCAGGCGCCGAGCCGGAGCGAGAGTCCGTTCTGGGCGAAGTAGAGCATCGTGCCCCAGGTGAACGATCCGGACGCCCCGAGTCCGAGGAACGACAGACCGGCCTCGCCGAGAATCGCGAAGATCACCGCGAAGACCACCTGCGACGCGAGGAGTGGAATCAGGTTCGGCAGGATCTCCACGAGCAGGATCCGCCAGCGCTTCTCGCCGCCGATCCGGGCGGCGAGCACGTAGTCACGGCTGCGCACGCTGAGAGTGAAGCCGCGCAGGACCCGCGCCGATCCGGCCCAGCTGGTGATGGCCAGTACCGCCGCCACCAGCCAGATGGACTTGTTCGGTACGTAGCTGGAGATCACGATCACCAAGGGCAGGCCGGGGATGACCAGCATGATGTTGGTGAGCAGCGAGAACGCTTCGTCGACCCAGCCGCCGACGAAGGCGCCGACGAGACCGAAGAAGGACGACAGCAGCAACGTGATCGCACCGACCACGACGCCGATAATCAGCGAGCCGCGCGTCGCGTAGGCGAGTTGGGCGAAGATGTCCTGCCCGGTCTGCGTGGTTCCGAGCAGGAAGCCGTGCCCCGGACCGGTCAGCCCGATGTCACGGACCGTCGACGGATCGCCGACGACCAGCGGGCCGATCAGCCCGAACAGGACGATCAGACCGGCGATGCTCAGACCGACGCCGAGCTTGAGTGTCATCGGCGGGAACAGGCGCCTCTTCCGGGTGACGGGCCGCCGTTCCGCGGTGGCCGACGGCGCCGCCGCCTCAGTGCTGCCTTGCGGGCTGCTTTGAGCGCTGCCTTGAGTGGTCCCTTGAGTGGTCGTCTCCATCGGATTCACCCCTTCCTAGGACCGCGCACGGGTGCGCGGGTCGATGACGCCGTACAGGAGGTCGACCAGCAGGTTCGCCCCGAGCACCGCGAGGGTGATGATCAGGAACACGCCCTGCATGAGCGCGTAGTCGTTGTTGCTCACGGCAAGCAACAGGGCGGAACCGATGCCGGGATAGGAGAAGACGGCCTCGGTCACGATCGAACCGGCGACCACGAAGCCCAGCGAGATCGCGAATCCCGAGATGGACGGCAGGACCGCGTTGCGCGCGACGTACCGCGAACGGATCCGGCGCGGGGTGAGTCCTTTCGCCTCCGCGGTGAGTACGAAGTCCTCGGACAGGGTGGAAACCATCATGTTGCGCATGCCCAGCATCCAGCCGCCGACGGACGACACGACGATGGTCAGCGCCGGCAGCGCGCCGTGGTACGCGACCGACTGGACGAACGGCAGGTTCCATCCCGGTGTCACCGAGTACACGTCGTACCCACCGTTGAGGGGGAAGATCGGCCAGGTGCTGCCGAGCAGGAACAGCAACAGCAGCGCGAGCCAGAAGTAGGGCACCGACTGCAGCATGGTGGTGACCGGGATCAGGTTGTCGATCCACGAACCGCGCCGCCAGCCCGCGGCACGGCCGAGCAGGATCCCGAAGGCGAACGAGATCGCCGTCGCCAGGCCGATCAGGCCGACGGTCCAGGGCAGCGTCTGGCCGATGACCTGCGAGACCGGGGCGGGGAAGTACGCGATCGACGTGCCCAGGTTGCCGGAGACCAACTGGTGAAGGTACTTGCCGTACTGGCTCCACAGCGAGCCGTTCGTGTCCGTCCCGAGCAGCGCCTGGATCGCCGCTCGGGTGGTCGGCGTGACCGGGCCCTTGGTCGCCAGCTTCGACAACATGAGGTCGACCGGGTTCCCCGGCATCAGCCGGGGAATCAGGAAATTCAGGGTCAGCGCGGCCCAGAGGGCGGCGACGTAGAAGACCAGTTTTCGCAGTAGGTAGCGCACAGCGGTCGCCTGCGCTGCTCAGCCGGCGGGCGTGATCGTCTTGAGAACGATCCCGGCGTCCCAGGCCTTCCAGGCCGCGGGCAGGACGTACAGGTTGTCCTTGGTCGGCCAGCCGGTCACGCGCGAGGTGTTGAACTCGGTGAGCATCGAGTTCACGTAGATCGGGATGTAGGGGAGCTGGTCGGAGATGACGGCCTGGATCTTGGCGAACTCAGCCTTCTGCGCGGCCTTGTCGGCCGTGCCTGCCGCCGCCGTGAGTGCCGCGTCGACGGTCGGATTCGAGAACCGGGCGAAGTTGCCGGCCGTCGCCGTCTTGCCCACCGGCGCGGTGTTCACCGTCGCCAGCTTGCCGTTGTAGACGAAGTACGGGTTCGTGGACGCGCCGAGGCCGACGGAGTCCAGTGACAGCTGGAACTTGCCGTTGGTCTGCGCGGCGTTCCATTCGTTCCAGGAGACCTGGCTCGGCTTGAGTTCGATGCCGGCCGCGGCCAGTTGCTGCTTGAGGGTGTCGTTGATCGAGATGTAGTCGCTCCAGCCGGTGACCGTCTGGATCGTCAGCGAGAGCCGCTTGCCGGCCTTGGTCCGGATTCCGTCGCCGCCCTTGGTCCAGCCGGCGGCGTCGAGGATCTTGTTCGCCTCTGCGGCGTCGGCGGACTGCGGAAGGGCGGCGGATCCGGACGAGGCGATCCAGTCGCGGTCACGATCGGGCAGCAGCAGGGTCGGCGATCCGACGCCCGCGACCCCGCCACCGGCGAGCTTGGCGAGTTGTTCGCGGTTCATGGCGAGGTAGATCGCTTTGCGGACGGCGGGGTCGGTCTGCGGCCCGGTGCAACCGAGACCCGCGTTGGCACACGTCACGATCAGGGTCGTCATCACCGGGGTGTTCACGTACGACAGGTTCTTGCCCGACTTGATGATGTTGTCGATGCCCGGCAGATAGGCGCTGGCCCAGTCGACCTTGCCCGCGACCAGCGCGGCGCTGGCGGCGTCCGCCGATTCGATCGGGATGTAGCGCACCTCCTTGATGGCGGGCTTGCCCTGCTCCCAGTACTGATCGTTCTTGGTGAGCACGAAGCTCTGCGGAGTGAACGACTTCAGCTTGAACGGACCGGTTCCAACCGGATTCTCGTTCAGGTTCGTCGTCGGGTCCTTGATGTCCTTCCAGATGTGCTCGGGCACGATCGCCTGGTTGGCCAGTACGGCGGGCTCCTGCATCAGCGATTTCGACTTGAAGGTCAGTACGGCGGTGTCGTCCGAGACCGCCTTGGCCGTCGCGGCCAGGCCCGACGGATTGAGAGCGGGTGTCTTCGAGACGAGGTTGAAGGTGAACGCGACATCCTTCGCGGTGAAGGGCTGGCCATCGTTCCACTTCACGCCCGGGCGGATCTTGATGGTGAGCTCGGTCCCGGCCGGGTTCCAGGAGAAGCCGCTGGCGAGCACCGGTGTCGGGTCCGACTGCTTGGCGAAGTTGTACCAGTACAGCGGCTCGTAGATGACGCCGAGCGTCGGCTGCAGCGCGGTGGTGCTGAACGGGTTGAAGTTCTTGGTGGTGATGGCGCCGGCGGCGATGGTGATCGAAGCATCCTTGGAGCCACCGGCTTGGTTGCCCGCGGCGTCGGAGCAGGCGGCGAGCAGGACTGCGGCAGCCGTTGCGGAGGCCGCTACCCCGAGCAGGCGGCGCATCCTCGTACGGTTCGTCGGGTTCCGGAGCATTGGTTGATTCCTTTCCGGGAACGGTCGTTCCGCCCGGAGGGCGGGGCCTGCGGGGCATCACCTGACGCCACCAGGAGCACAGGAGATGAAGCGGTTAAGCTTCTTTGAGCGGGTAACTTAGTTTGCCTAACAAACGATGCGCAAGGGTCTGACCGGTAACGGTTCGACAGCGGACGGTGAAGCCCGGCCGCGCGAGATGAAGCCGAGGGCGGCCGGCAGCGGGAGAGTGCCGGCTGGTGGTTCGGGTGGGTGTGGCGGCTAGGCCGTGACGGCGTGCTCGGATCTGAGCATCATCAGGGCGGCGCCGATCGCGGCGGCGTCGTGGCCCCGTTCGTCGAGGATCACCTCGGTGGTCACACTTCGGCCGAACGCCGAGCTCAGGATCCGCTCCTGCAGGATCGGCAGGTAGATCGTCCCGGCGACGGCGAAGGCCGGACCGGTCAGGACCAGCACCTGTACGTCGTACATGTTGGTGATCGCCTGGGCGCCGAGCGCCAGCCACGCCGCGGAGTCCTTGATGATCGCCTCGGCCCGGGAGTCCCCGGTCAGCGCCAGCCGTGCGATGGCCGCGAAGGCCGCGATGCCGGTACGCCGGTGCGAGCCGAGGTCGAGCCCCGCCGCGCGGGCCTTCGCGATCACCGTGGCCGGCCCGGCGACCGCCTCGAGGCAGCCGGTGCTCCCGCACCAGCAGCGCGGACCGCCGATCTGGACACAGATGTGCCCGACCTCGCCGGCGTTGCCGTGGGCCCCCTGATAGATGCTGCCGTTGAGCCGCAGACCGGAGCCGATTCCTTCACTCATGAACAATGCGGCCATCACGGAGACGTCGTGGCGCGTGGTCAGCCGCGTCCCCGCGGCGGCAGCGGTCGCGTCGTTCTCGAGCAGCGCCGGCAGGCCGAGTCGCTCCTCCAGGCGACGATGCACCGGAAATCCCACCCAGCGTGCCATCATCGGCGGAGCCGAGGCGACGCCGTTGTTGCGGATCAGCGGGCCGGGGCAGACGAAGCCGAGGCCGAGGACGAGAGTGGAGTCGATGCCCGCACGCTCGATCAGTTCGCCGGTCTGGGTCGCGATCCGCTCGACGACCTCCTCGGGGTCGCTGTCCTCGCCCGGCCCGTCCCGCCGCCAGCGGGCCAGGATTCCGCCGGCATAGTCGACCAGGACGTAGGTGAGACTGTCGTAGCTCAGATGGACACCGATGACGTACCGGGCTGCCGATCTGATCTGCAGCAAGGTCCGTGGCTTGCCGCCGGTGGACGTGCCGCGGCCGGCCTCGCCGACCAGGCCGTCGTCGATCAGGCGGCGGACGAGAGCCGTGACCGAGGGCGCGGTGAGACCGGTGATCTGGGTGAGCTCGACCCGGCTGAGGGTGCCCGCGGAACGGATGCTGTCCAGAATGAGGGCACGGCTGCTCGTCGGCGCCGGTTCGTAGCCCGGTGCTCGCGAGGAGTCACTGCCCTGCTGCATGAGGTCCGCCCGTCTTGCCGACTTAGTTAGATCTGTGAATATAGTGCCAACGGTTACCCAGGAGGGCAGTTTATGCAGCAGGTGAGGGCTCGGGATCGCGTCGTCGGGCTGGCGCTGGTCCGTGCCGGCCGGGTGCTCGGCCTGGAACCGTTCATGGCCGACCTCAGTCAAGGCATCGAGGAGTACTTCGCCGGCCGGAACTGCAGCCTGCTGATCGAGTTCACCGCGGAGGTCGCCGGCGAGATCGACATCTGGCATCGGTGGGCGGCCCGCGGCCTCGTCGACGCCATCGTCCTGGTGGACCTCCGCATCGGCGATCCGCGGCTGGCCGAACTGGAAGACCTGCGGGTGCCGGCCGTCCTGCTCGGCGGTCCGGAGTTGCAGGTTCCGATCACCACGGTGCAGGTCGACAACGCGGAGGGCGCCCGGGCAGCGGTTCGCGCGCTCGCCGATCTCGGTCATGACGACATCGCCCGAGTCAGCGGTCCGCGCGACATGGCCCACTGCAAGGCCCGCGACGACGCGTTCATGGCAACCTGCGAAGAGCGGGGCATCCAGGGGACGGTCGTCGAAGGGGACTACTCCGAAGACTCCGGCCGGGCGGCAACCCGGCAACTGCTCACCGGCCGCCGGATCCCGACCGCTGTTGTCTACGACAACGACCTGATGGCGGTCGGCGGCCTCGCGGTCGCCAGGGAGCTGGGCGTCGAGATTCCCGGCCAGTTGTCCGTCATCGCCTGGGACGACACCGCGGTCGCCCGGCTCGCCCATCCTGCGCTGAGCGTCGTCACCGTCGATGTCCACGGCCTCGGAATCGTCGTCGGCCAGGCCGTTCTCGCCGCGATGGACGGCGCCGCGACCACGACGTACGAGGTGCCGAAACCTACGATCCGGCTGGCTCAGTCCACCGCCGTCAGGAAGTGAAAGAGGCGGCGCCTCTGCCCGGTGGTCAGTCTTGGCGGGGGAGTAGGTGGGCCTTGAGGGAGGCGCGGGCGCGGCTGATGCGGGACTTGACGGTGCCGACCGGAATCCCGACCTGGTCGGCGATCTCGTCGTAGCTGAGCTCGTAGATGTCGCGCAGCATCACCGAGGTGACCGTCTCGGGCAGGTCCGTCTCCAACTGTTCCAGCGCGTCCAGCAGGTCCAGCCGGGTGCCGGCCACGACGCTGGTCGTGCGCGGATCGGGCCGGTCGTACCTGGCCGGGCGGTCGTCGTCCTGCCAGGCTGCGGTGTTCTCGACCGCGCGGCGCTTCAGGCGCCGGTAGGTCTCGCGCGCGGCGTTCGAGGCGACCACGTGAACCCAGGTGGAGAACCGGCTCCGGCCGGAGAAGGTGCCGATCTTCGTGGCGATCGCCAGCAGCGCGTCCTGGCAGGCGTCCTCGGCGTCGGCGCGATGCGGCAGCACCCGTTGGCAGATCCGCATCACCTGCGGCTGCACCTGGCGGATGAGCTCGTCCAGCAGAGCGGGATCCTGCGCAGCGCGCCGGGCCAGTTCGTCGAGCGCGTCCGCGTCGTTCGCCATGGCGTTGAGCATAATGACGCCATGGTCCAGCCCTCCCACTTCGGCCGCTACGCGGTGATCCGACGGCTCGGCAGCGGTGGTTTCGCCGCTGTGTGGCTCGCCCGGGACGAAGAGCTGGACGCCGAGGTCGCCGTCAAGGTGCTGGCGGAGCACTGGGTCGACGATCTCGACGTACGCCGACGCTTCGTCGAGGAAGGCCGCTTCCTGCGCAAGGTCGAGTCGCCGTACGTCGTCGGCGTACACGACACCGGCACCACCGACGACGACCGGCCGTACCTCGTGCTCACCTACGCCGATCGCGGCACGCTGGCCGACCGGATCAAGGCCGGTCCACTGCCGCTGACCGACACCGTGGAGCTGATCGGCAACGTCAGCACCGGCCTGCAGGAACTGCACGACCGCGGTGTTCTGCATCGCGACGTGAAGCCGGAGAACGTCCTCTTCCGCAGTACGCCGACAGGGGAGCGGGCGATGCTCGGCGACCTGGGGCTGGGCAAGTCTCTCGACGCGGTGTCGCGAGTGACGATGCCGGGCGGTACGCCGGCCTATGTCGCGCCGGAGCAGGTGCGCGGCGACGTACTGGATCCGCGTGCCGACCTGTACGCGTTGGCCGCGGTCACCTATGCCGCGCTGGCCGGCCAACCGCCGTACGGCGCGACCACTCTGGCTGCGGTGCTTGCCGTGGAGGGGCCGCCGGCCTCGTTGCGGACGGTCCGCGACGATGTTCCTGCCGAGGTGGACGCGGTCATCCTGCGCGGGTTGAGCCAGGACCGGGAGCAACGGTGGCCGGACGTGCGGTCGTTCGCCGTGGCGTTGCGGGCGGCTGCTCTGGTTCCTGCGACTGTGCGTCGTCCTTCGGTGCGACCGTGGGTGGCCGCCACGATCGCGGCGGCCGTGCTCGGGAGCGCGGGTGGCTACTTGGGCTGGCAGTACGGCGTACAGCGTCAGCGGGTGCGAGTTGTGGACCAGCAGCAGGTGCTGTCGGTCGAGTTGCCGCGCAGTTGGGCGCGTACTCGGGCCGGCGAGGGCTGGCGGCCGCAGGGATCGACGAACACGTTGCCTGGCCTACTGGTGAGCGCCGACAACGACTCGTGGAGCAAGGCCGACAGGAAGGTGCCGGGTGTCTTCGCCGGGGTACTGCCACCCGGCGAGCTGCCTAGCGCTGCTGGATTCCCAGTTCCGACGGGCTGCACGGTGTCGTCCGACTGGGTCGACAAGCCCTCCGTGGCGACGGCGAAGTACGTGGGCTGCCCGGCCGGCATGACGACGTACGAGCGGGTGAAGGAGATTCGCGGCGCGCTGGTACGCATCCAGGTGCGTGCCGAGGACGATGCACAGGCTCAGCGAGTGCTCGACTCGGTCGACTACACGCCAACAAAATAAGGCGATGCGGCCTCCTCTGCTGTAGAGGAGGCCGCACCGCCTTCGGTGGGTCAGTGGCCGAGCTGGTACGGCCGGTTGTTGCTCTCGCCGGTGCCCTTCTTCAACGGAGCGGCCAGCTCGCAGGTGCCGGTCTTCGGTTCGCAGCGGGCGATCGCGGTCCGGCCGCTTTGCTCGGCGAGCACCAGCACGTGGCCGGTGTCCTCCATCACAGTGGAGATGATCGCGACCTCGGAACCGCCCGACCACTCACGGATCGCCTTGCCTGTCTTGAGATCCAGCGCCGCGAACAGGCCGTCGCCGTACCCGTCGCGGTACGCCGGTCCGCCGAGTGCGAAGTCGCTTCCACTCCGCAGTTCGTCGACCGCATAGGTGCACGTCGTCCAGCGCTTGCCGGCCGAGGCCAGGTCGACGAGCGCGGTGCAGCTACCGTCGTTGGCCTGCGAAACGATTGACGCCGCGAGCTGGAGGTCCGAAGACACCGCGGACGGCGACGGTGCGGCACTGATCGCCTTCGGCGCAGTGTCGCCGGCGATCCACTTGTAGAGGGTCTGCTTGCCGCTCTTGGACAACGCGCTGAAGTAGACCTCGCTGCCCTGGACCGCGTGCACGACCGGCCCGTGCTCGCCGGTGCGCTGCAGCGAGTACTTCGTGCCGCTGGCGTTGTCGCGCCAGACCAGCGTGAAACGGGCGAGCTCCGTGCCGTCCGCGGCAGTCGGCTGAACGGCGTACGCGCTGGTCGTCTGATCAGTCGACGACAGCACAGAGCTGACGTCGCTGACGGACTCCCGGCGCGAGCCGCCGGTCCATGTGGTGAGCACGCCCTTCCCGTCGTCCTTCGGACTGTGCAGGACGAGAGCGCTGTCGGTCCCTGCTCTCGCAACGTCCCAGACCGGGCCGTCCGAGCTCGGCAAGGTGAACTGGGTTTGGCCGAAGCGCACGGTACGACCATCGACGTACGCCGTACTCGGTGCTGCTCCTTGCTTCAGCTTGCCGAGATCGAGCGTGAGTTTGACCGGCTTGCTCGCCGCCGAGGTGGTCGAGCTCGACGGTTTGCCCGACGTCGTCGACGTGGTTGGCTTCGTCGGCGCGGGGTGGCTCACGCTGTCGATCGGCTTGACGCCGCCCCCACCGGATGCCGCCGCAAGCGTCGGCGTCTGCTGCGCGGCAACCAGCGCGCCCGCAACCACGGCAGCAACCGAAACCCCCGTTACCAGGCCGGCCAGCTTGATATTCCGATTCATGATGCCCTCCGAATAAGCCCTCAGTGTGTCCTACCGACAGGCTTTGATGGTCAACCGACCCGATCGGTTCACGAGACGAGGGCGCCGGGAGCGGCGTACGGCGTAGGTGGTCAGGTTGAGCGGTTGGTGAGGCGGTCGCGGAGGCGGTCGACCAGGCCTACGCCGGGGCCTACGAGTTTGTGGAAGAGTTCGGAGTTCGGCGCCGACGGGTGCGGTCTGGTGGGTGCGACCTTCTTGGCCAGTTCGACCTTCTCCTTCAGGTCGATCAGCTTGGCGGCCGGGATGTGGGCTCGCAGCTGGGGGAACTGGTCGGCCTCCTCGTCCCGCACATGGTCGAGCAGCACCTGCCGAAGGTTGCCGAAGGCAACGTCGAACTCGGCGCTGCCGGTGTCCGCCCCCTCGAGTTGCTTCATCAGCTGCTCGAGTTCCTTGTGTTCCTGGGTGTCGTGCTCGACGGCCTGATCGCCGTTCGGGAGGTGGTCGCGCATCGCGGGGTAGACGAACATCTCCTCGGCGACCGAGTGCCGTACCAGTTCGGCGATCAACTGGTCGGTCAGATCGCGGCGCTGCTCGGCATCGGCGGTCGAGGTGATCTGCGCGACGAGTTCCTCGGCCTCGCGGTGGTCGGTGGTGAGGACGTCGATCACGTCCGGATCGGTGGCAGTCATGAACTCCTCCTCGGGGTGACAGTGATCCCTGCGGGTACCCCGATCGAACCGCCGTACACGCCGTCCCGCCGAAGCCGTACACGCCGTCCCGCCGAAGCCGGGACGGATTCCTCGGCGAATTGGGAATCGGCTCCTTGGTGGGCCGATCGACCTGACCCTGGCCAACCCGCTCGGCCACTCGAACCGCTACCTCCGCAAAGATCTCTGAGTCACGCGCCAGCTGGCGACAACTGTTGCTGCTGGCAACTTGTCGGACTGCTTCAGCGTGAGCGGCGGTGGGTGACGTCGGCGAGGATCGTGGTGACCAGGTTGTGGATGGTCGCCGGGTCGGGTGGACCGGGGTCGCGGTCCGCGAACAGTAGGTGGCCGCCGCCGACCAGGGAGAGGGTGAGGGAGTCGATGTCGGCGTCGGCCGAGATACGGCCGATCGCGCGCTCGTCGGTGAGGTACGCCGAGACCGCAGAGGTGACCTGGGAGAGGATCGCGATACCGCCACCCGGCTTGACCTGCCGGAGTCGCGCCCGCAGCTCGTCCCGGAACGTGATCAGCGGAATGATCGCCACCGGCACCGGCCCGAACAAGCTGGTCAGCGCACCGGTGAGATTGTCGGCCACAGTCCCGGTGCCGACGGTCTCGCGCAGCGCCTGCGCCTGCGTTTCGAGCTGCGCGGCCCGATCGAGCACAAGCTCGGCGAGGAAGGCGTCGAAGTCCGCGAAATGCCGGTGCAGAACGCCCTTGGCGCAGCCGGCTTCGTCAGTGACCGCCCGGCTGGTGAGCCCGTTGGGACCGTCTCGCAGCAGGACCCGTTCGGCAGCGTCGAACAGCTGCTGTCGCGCGTCGCGAAGGTGTACGCCAGTCGGCACCTCAACTCCTCTGAGCGCCGGACCTCCAGCGCAATCATTGGCAAATGGGCATGCGCCCACTAAAGTGAACGCATGCCCACTCTACCGCGAGAGCAGCCCGAGCGACCGTCGCTGCACCAAGCTCGGCAGATGGCCGAGTCCTTCGGCGTGGACCCGCAGGGCTACGACGATGCCCGACCGCGCTATCCCGACGAGCTGGTAGGACGGGTCGTTGCCGGGAGTCCGGGTTCGGAGGTGCTCGACGTCGGCTGCGGGAGCGGGATCGCGGCTCGTCAGTTCCAGGCGGCCGGGTGTGCGGTGCTCGGCGTCGAGCCAGACGCCCGGATGGCCGAGTTCGCCAGAGACCGAGGTCTGCAGGTGGAGGTGGCGACGTTCGAAGCCTGGGAACCGGCCGGCCGGACGTTCGACACCTTGATCGCCGCTCAGTCCTGGCACTGGGTGGATCCGGTGGCTGGAGCGGAGAAGGCCGCTCGAGTACTACGTCCGCACGGCCGGCTGGCAATCTTCGGGCACGTGTTCGAGCCGCCCGCCGAAGTGGCCGAGCCGTTCGCGCGGGCATTCCGTCGGGTCGTGCCCGACTCTCCCTTCGGAGCGCAGTCCGGGCGACGTCCGCTGGAGATCTATCAAGCGGGGTACGCGAAGATCGCCGACGAGCTACGCGCCACCGGACAGTTCGGCGAACCGGACCAGTGGCGATTCGACTGGGAGCAGTCCTACTCGCGCGACCAGTGGCTGGCGCTGCTGCCCACCACGGGCGGCCTGACCCGGCTTCGTCCCGATCAGTTGGCCGAAATCCTCGGCGCGGTCGGCGAGGCGATCGACGCGCTGGGCGGTCGCTTCACGATGCAGTACGTCACGCTGGCGACGACCGCCGTACGCGCCGATCTCTCTTGAACCGGCCGAGACGGCTGATGCGGAACCGACGTGGTCAGAGGTCGTAGCCGCCGGAGGCTTCGAGGGTCTGGGCGGTGATCGAGGTGGCGTCGGGGGAGAGGAGGAAGGCGATCACCTTGCCGAGGTCGTCCGGTTCGCCGATGCGGCCGAGGGCGGTGCGGGCGGCGATCGGCGGGATGAGCTCGGGGTAGCGAGCGAACGCGTCGTCGCCGAGGCGGGTCCGGGTCACGCCAGGGGCTACGGCGTTGACGCGGATGCCGCGACTGCTGAGCTCCTTGGCCAGGTAGCGGACGAGCACCAGCTGGGCGCCCTTCATGCTCGCGTACACGGAGTACCCGGGCTCAGGGTGGGTGTTCGGCAACGCCGAAGTACTGCTGGTGTAGACGATCGCGCCGCCGTTCGCGATCAGCGGCAGCAAGGTCTGGGTGAGGAAGTACGGGCCCTTGAGGTGGACACCCAGCATCTGGTCGAACAACGACTCGGTGGTGTCCTCGAACATCACCGGCTGCTGCCCGACCCCCGCGTTGTTGAGGAGGTAGTCGAGCGACGTGCGGTCCCAGTCCCGCAGTACGTCGGCGACCGCGTCCTTGAAGGAGGCGAACGTGCCGGTCCGGCCGACGTCGAGCGGCAGCGCCACCGCCGTACCGCCGTCCTTCGTGATCCGTTCGACCGTCTCCAGGCCGCCGTCGGGATTGCCGTGATAGCTCACGATCACCGAGACGCCGCGCTTGGCGAGCTCGACCGCGGCGCTCTGGCCGATGCCGGAGCTCCCGCCGGTGATGACAGCTGTTTGCATAATCGTGTCAGTCCTTCGAATGTCGTTTGAACGGGCTCGTCCAGTAGACGCGAAGAACCACGCGAACTGTTAGATCATTGCCAGCAGCAACATGCACGATCCTGCTCTACGGTGAGGTCTGGTACGACGCCTCCTCGCGAGTCCGCCCGGTGTCGCGACTGGGCGGCGTACCGAACTCGCGACGGTACTCCCGGCTGAACTGCGACGGACTGTCGTAGCGGACGGCGTACCCGGCGTGAGTGACCTCCTCGCCGAGACCGACGATCCGCAGCCGCGCCTCCTGCAACCGGATCTTCTTCTGGAACTGGATCGGCGTCATCGCACTCACCGTGCGGAAGTGCCGGTGGAACGCCGAGGTGCTCATGCCCGCCATCGCAGCCAGTTCATCGACGCGGAACGGTTCGGTGTAGTTGTCGCGGATCCAGCGGATCACCCGGGCGACGTGCGAGAGACTGCTGTCCGCGAGGCCGATCTCGCGGACGGCAGCGCCTTGTGGGCTGCGCAACAGTCGCCAGAGGATCTCGCGTTCGATCAGCGGTGCCAGTACCGGTGCGTCCGCCGGCTCGTCCACCAGGCGAAGCAACCTGATCACCGCGTCGACCAGCTCGGCCGGCGCCGCGCTGACGGTGAGGCCGCGGATGGACGGACCAGGTGGCTGTCGATCGGCCGCGTCGAGCAGCAGCGACGCGATCACCTCGGGCCGCAAAGCGAGCCCCACTCCCAGGCACGGCCGGTCCTTGGATGCCTCGACGAAATGGCCGGTGACGGGGAGGTCGACCGATACGACGAGGTAGTCGCCGGCGCCGTACTCGAAGACCTGGTCGCCGAGCGCTAGGCGCTTCCGCCCCTGCGCGACCAGCGCGAACGTCGGTGTGGCCAACGACGACATCGGCGGAGTCGGCGCATCGACGATCGACAGCATCAGCCCGTCGACCACCTTTCGCGACCGGCCGCCGCGACGATCAGCCTCCGTAACTCCGCCAAAGCGCTCTTCACCCGCTCAGGCTATGACCAGCTTCATGATTCCGCCGTCCCCGTGACCGGCTGAGGATCGTCAGGAGTGCGGCGATCAGCATCGCGGCGACTGTGGTCAGTGCGGTGATACCCCAACCGAACCACGCCACGGCCGAGGGTCCGTACGCCGTACCGAGGCTGCCGCCGACGAAGTACACCACCATGTAGCCGCCGTTCAAGCGCGCGGGCGCGGAAGGGTCGATGGCCAGCACCGTGCTCTGATTCGCCACCTGGGCTGCGAAGAGGCCGGCGTCGAAGAGCGCCAGGCACACCATCGTCACGGCCGGAAGGTGGAGGGTGGCGGCGCCGATGACTGTGGCGGCCACCGCCAGCGCCAGGCCGGCCAGAATGACCTTGCGGGCGCCGACGCGGTCGGTCCAGCGTCCGGCGACCTGTGTTGCTGCGATCCCTGACAGCCCTGCCAGGCCGTAGAAGCCGATGCGTTCCGGCGAGTAGCTGAAGGGCGGCTCCGCGAGGGCGACGGCCAGGCCGGACCAGATGGTGCAGAACGCGAAGAACCACAGGGCGCCTCGCAGTGCGGCCGACCGCAGGGCCGGATGGCGTACGAAGAGCCCGGGAATGGAACGGATGGTGGCGAGGACGCTCCCGGAAACAGCTGCCCGGCTGTTGGTCAGCAGGCGCACGCACAAGAGGGCCAACCCGGCGTTCGCGGCGGCGAAGATCAGCAGGGTGGCCCGCCATCCGAAGTGATCGGCCAGGAATCCGCCGACGATCCGCCCGCCGATGATCCCGGCCGAGATCCCGGACGTGACGATCCCCAAGGTGGTGCCACGCCGGTGCGGCGCCGCCAGCCGCCCGACGATGGAGCTCATCCCGGAGCCGACCACGGAACTCGTACCGGTGATCGCGATCAGCAGCCCCAGCAGCGGCACATCCTGGACCGTCGCGGTGGCGGCCAGGGTGACGGCGAGCGCCAGGAATTGCGCCCCCAGAACTCGCCGAGGTGAAAACCGGTCGACCAACGGAGTCAGGACCAGCAGGCCCAGCAGGTAGCCGATCGGTCCGCAGGCAAGCGCCAGGCCGATGTCGCCGATCGGCGAACCTAGCGAGCCGGCCACCTCCGCGACCGACGGCTGGAGAACGTACAGGGTCGAGGTGCCCAGCGCGGCGGCGACCGACATGAAGATCACTGCGGCACCGCTCAGCTCCACTTGCTCAGTGGTGTCTTGAAGAGTCATATCTTCACCGTGGCTGGGCGGGCAGCCGCTCAACAGTGACCGATCTGACCGCATTGCTACAATTTCGGACATGACCCATGTCGTCGCCCTCGCGCTCAGCGAAGGCGTGCCGATCTTCGAACTGGCGGCCCCGTGCGCCATCTTCGGCGAAGATCGCAGCGAACTGACCGGCACCGACTGGTACACGCTCAAGGTCTGCGGCCCGCCGGAAGCGCAGGTGGATCGGTGGTTCGCCGCGACAACGCCGTACACGTACGACGATTTGGCCGTCGCGGACACCGTCATCCTGCCGGCCTGCCACGACGCGGGTCTGCGGCCGGCACCCGACCTGGTCGACGCCGTACGAGCCGCCGCGCACCGGGGCGCCCGGATGGTGTCGATCTGCACCGGCGCCTTCGTCCTGGCCGCCGCGGGCGTGCTGGACGGACGTCGGGCGGCGACGCATTGGATGCACGCGCCGACGCTGGCCGAGCGCCACCCCGACGTCATCGTCGACCCGGCGCCGTTGTTCATCGACCAGGGCAACGTGCTGACGTCGGCCGGCAAATCAGCAGGCACGGACCTCTGCCTCTACCTGGTACGCAAGGACTACGGCGCCCACATCGCCAACCAGGTCGCGAGGATCCTGGTCGCGCCACCCCAGCGGGAAGGCGATCAGCGGCAGTACGTCGATCCGCGGCCTGCCCCGCCAACCAGCGACAGCATCGGCTTCACCATGCAGTGGGCACTCGAGCACCTCGACGAAGGAATCACTGTCGAGCAACTCGCCAGGCATGCTCGGGTCAGCGTCCGCACCTTGCACCGGCATTTCGTTCAGCGGACCGGTGCGAAACCGCTGGAATGGCTGAACAATCAACGCGTTCAGCGCGCCCAGCAACTCCTCGAAACGACCGACCTGCCGATCGAACGGATCGCCGGTCTGGGTGGCTTCGGTACGTCGGCCGCCCTCCGCCGGCATTTTCAGGACGCCCTCGGTACCACCCCGGACCTCTACCGCAGAACCTTCACCGCCTGACTCAGCGACGGTTCGCCAGGTCGCGGAAGAAAGCGCGGATATCGGTGACCAGGAATTCCGGTTCTTCCAGGGCGGCGAAATGGCCGCCGCTCGGGTAGGACGTCCAGCGGACGATGTTGTTCGTCTTCTCCGCGATGTGTCGCAGCGGGATGAAGTTGTCATCGGGGAAGTCGGCGAGTGCCGTGGGCGTGGTGGACGGCTCGATCGGACCCGAAGAGGCGGCATGGTTGCGCTCGTAGTAGATCCGCGCGGCCGAACCGGCGGTCCTGGTGAACCAGTAGAGCGACACGTTGGTGAGCAGGTGGTCGCGATCGATCGGGCTGCCCGACCACTCCTCGAACTTCTCCGCGATCCAGGCCAGTTGCCCGACGGGGGAGTCGGTCAACGCGTAGGCGACTGTCTGCGGACGGGTGGCCTGCAGGTCGGCGTACCCCTGCTTCTCCTTGAGCCAGCCCTCGAACCGGTGCCATGACGCCCACGTGCGTTCGCGTTCCGCGGGATCGAGCGGCGCGAGTTCTTCCTCGGTCGGCTCGGAGGTTGCCCCTGCGCCCGGGATCAGGTTGAGGTGTACGCCGATGACGCGCTCGGGGTGGATCCTGCCGAGCTCCTGCGAGATCGCCGCACCCCAGTCACCACCTTGTACGCCGTACCGGTCGTACCCGATGCGTTGCATCAACTCGGCGAAAGCACGGGCGACTCGGGCAGCCTCCCAGCCGGTCTCGTGGGTCGGTCCGGAGAGTGTGAAGCCGGGGATGCTCGGCATCACCAGAGAGAACGCGTCCGCCGGATCACCGCCGTACCGGCGTGGGTCTGTCAGTGGGCCCGCGATCTGCTGGAACTCGACGATCGATCCGGGCCAGCCGTGCGTGATCAGTAGCGGTGTCGCGTCCGGCTCGGGCGATCGGACGTGCGCGAAGTGGATGCGAGTGCCGTCGATCGTGGTGGTGAACTGCTCCCACTCATTGAGCCGCGCCTCGGCCTTCCGCCAGTCGTACTCGTGCCGCCAGTAGTGCACGAGTTCCTGCAAGTACTTCAGCGGTACGCCGTACGCCCACCCGACGCCGGGCAACTCCTCCGGCCAGCGCGTCATATCGAGACGCCTGTGAAGCTCGTCGAGCTCGCCCTGCGAAACATCCAGCCGAAACGATTCGATGCTCATAGCAACACCCTCTCGCACACCGGCCCGGTGCCGCATTCGGGTTTCAGGCCGTGACGACGCGCGGCCCGGCATGACCGGCAAGGCAGACCCAGCGGCCGGCCACCAGGACCCACGTCTGCGTCATAGGCATCCGAAAGGCTTCGACTCCTACTCCCGCATCGACCTGATCGGTCACCACACAACGCAATACGGCGGCGTCACCGACCACGACCACCTCGATGTCGGTCAGCACCTGTGTATGCCAGACCAGCGATCCCGACGTGTTGGACGCGACATACCGGTCCCGATCGAACTGCTCACCACGATGCGAAGTCCAATGAAATTCAGGATGAAGCAACGCCGACAACCGCTCGCCATCCCTCGCCGCCAACGCCTCCGCCCTCTCGAGCGCAGCCCTCACGACCTCGTCCTCAGCAGCTCCCACGAGCCCATCTTCCCAGCCCGTCGAACGGGGCGCGTGTCCCGCGGGTGCTCAGAGGCCGGCCAGGAACATGGTGCCGGCGGTGAGTAGGGCGAGTTCTACCAAGGTGATGAAGAGGCGGTCGGTGGTACGGCGGAGGACGTGCTTGCCGGTCCAGGTGCCCAGGAGAGTCGCGGGGGTCAGGGCCACAGCGAGGAGCAGGGTCTGCCGGCTGATGAGGTTGGTGCCGCCGTACGTGACGATTTTCGTCAGGTGCATGAGGAGCGCGCTGGTCGCTTCGGTCCCGATGTAGGCAGCGCGGGTCAGGCCGTAGGCGAGGAAGAAAGGTCCGGTCAGCGGGCCGACGGAGCCGAGGAGGGCCGAGCCGAGCCCGGAGGCAGCTCCGACAGCGGCGAAGGCCGGGTCGCTGGGTGGGCGCGGCGAGGGGCGGAGCCGACGCCAGACGACCACGGCGATCAAGAACAGACCGAGTAGGCGTTTCAGCGGCGCCAGTGGTGCATGACCGAGGAGGAGGCCGCCGGCTACTGCGAATGGGATCGCTCCGAGCGCGAACCATGCGACCAGTGGCCAGTGCAGCTCACGGCGGTTGATCCAGGCCCTGGCGCCGTTGCTCGACAATTGGGTCAAGGTCAGCATCGGTACGGCGACCCGCAGGCCGAAGAGTGCGGTGAACACCGGCAAGAGCAACGCACCGCCGCCGAATCCCGCTACTGCGGACAGCGAGGCTAGTGCGAAGGCGGCCGTGGACGCCAGGAGCAAGGTCAGGGGGTCCACGGTTCAGAGGGTGGCGAGGAGGAGGGCGCCGCCGTCGAAAACGCCGCCGTCGATCGCGGTGGCGCGCCTGTCGGCGTACCGGTAAGGGCGGCTCGGCGATCGCAGGCCGAAATGTTTCGTGAGCGTGCTGTGGCCATGGACCACCTGGTCGACCTCGTAGGTGGTGAGGACGCGATCGAGTTTGCCGTTGAGGAAGGCGCGTCGCGAGCTCAGTACGTCGCAGAGCCGAACCCAGTCGTCGACGTCGGCGGAACGGAGTACTCGGGCTGTCTCGATGTTGACGACGTCAATGGTCGCGCCGAACTCGAGGTAGCGGTCGGTGTCGGAATGCATCAGCAGTACTTCGTTGTGCCGGGCAAGGGCAGGTAGGCCGGTCAGCCAGTCGAGGTGATGGCGTTGCAGCCCGTCGAGGTCGGTCTGTCGTCCGCCGAAGGCGCGCCAGCCGCTGTGCCAGTCCGAGTACGGCGCGAGTGCGGGTACCGGCTCGGATCCGAACCGATGAGCAGCGAGGAACTGCACCTCGTGGTTGCCGAGCAGTGCGCCGACCCTGCCGCCCGCCGCAGCGGCACCGGCCTGCAGCCCGATCACCAGGTCGATCACCGCCAGGCCACTCGGACCGCGATCGATGTAGTCGCCCAGGAACCACAACGTGGAACGGCCACCGGTCCACTGCCCGGCTGCGTCGGTCAGACCAGTTGCCGACAGGACCGATCTCAATTCGGCGACGTGACCGTGTACGTCGGAGACGGCGTACGTTGCAGGAGTCATTGGCAGTCCAGATCACTGGTGGGCAGGCCGGACCATTGTCAGCGGGCCGCTACCGCGGCGGCATGGATGAAGCCAGGTCCTTCAACATCTCCTCGGCGAGAGCGGTACGCCGGTACTCCACGGACCGGCCGACTCGGGTCGACTGCAGGAGACCCACAGCCCGTAGTGCACGGAGATGCTGGTTGACCGCGGACACGCTGATCCCGAGGCGGCGGGCGAGTTGGCTGGAACTCGCGGGTTCCGCGAGTCGCGTGAGCAAGCCGGCTCGGGTCTCGCCGAGCACGTTCGCAAGCGCAGCCGAAGGAATTGGCGAGACCTCCTCCCAGACAGTCGCGACGCCGCGGGCGCCGTAGACGATCAACGGCGGTCCGGCTGGATTGGCCGGGACGGCGGTGTGCAACGCGAACAGGCTCGGCATGAGAGCGAGCCCGCCGCCGTCGGTCACGACGTGACGGGACAGCGCGCCGGGGATCTCGACTCGCACGAGCGGGGGAGTGAAGCTGAGGCGATCGGAGAGACCCGAGAACATAGCCCCCAGGCCGTCCCGCGCGCAGACTCGGCTGCGGTAGCCGATGTCGGCTTCGAGGACCGCCCTGAACTGCTGCCAGTGCGGTTCGATCGCGGCTGTCCAGTACGCCTGCAGCCCGGACACCAGGCGGGACAGGAGTTCGGTCGCTGTTCGAACTGATGGCGCGCCTTCTCGCCGTACCGGACTTGAGATCGCGGCGAGATCAGCTTGGACCTGCTCGGGATCGGTGCCGGCGACCCTCGCGAGTTCGTCGTCGAAACAGGCGTACGGCGCCGGTGGGATCGGGCTGAGGAAGTCGGGCGACCAGCCGCGAGAGGTCAGTGACGACAGCAGAATGCCGAAGTCAGGTAGCTGCCGCAGCTCAGGCAGTTGCCGCACCCAGGCCTGGTGGAACGGGTACCGCGCGGGGTTCTGTACGACGCGGAGGCTGAGCACGGCCTCGCTCAGCGGCGAGATCACGAACCGCACCGACGCCAGGTCGGCCGAAGTCAACTCGTACTCGATCATCGGCTCCGTCATGACGGCTCTGCCGCGGAGCCCGCCTCGGGCTACTGCGAGAGGGCAGATCGGTGGTGGCCGATCTGCCCTCTGTGTTGGGTTGTTGTCAGCTGGTCACAGGCCCCAGCCGTATCGGATGCGGTCTCGGCCGGAGGAGTTGCGGATGGTGAGGTTGAGATTGGTGCCGCTGCCGCTCAGGGCGAACATCGAATACCAGTCGTAATTGCCGCCGTCGGTGGGCTTTCCGCCGAGTGCGGGCCAATAGGTGCCACCCATTTGATTGTCCCGCATGACCTGGGTGACGGCCCGCAGATATCGCACGTAGTTGTCGGTGCTGCTCGAATTCGCATAGTTCAGGCCGGTGGACATCGGCGCGCCGTACTCCGTCATCACCGCGCGGGAGGCGCAGTTTCCGAGCCGGGTCTGGATGTGGCTGCGGAAAGCGTCGTACGTCATCGGGCCGTAGAAGAACGTGTAGTAGTGGAAGGACAGCAGCGTGCCGCTGAAACGGCTGTCGTTGCAGATGTCCCGCAGGTCCTGGCTGTAGCCGGTGCCGCCGATGAGTACTCGGCTGCGCACGGCCGAATAGTGGTAGTCGAGCCAGTCCGCCGCGACATTCCGCCAGTCCGCCGAACTGTAGCCGTGCGGCTCGTTCATCGGCTCGAAATAGACGTTGGTGTTCGCGCCGTAGGTGCTGGTCACCCGGGACCACATCGTGTTCCACGCGGCGTAGTCCGTGACCCGGCCGCCCGAAGCGGCGCCGTCCTCCCAATAGGCGAGGATGACCTTGAATCCGCGCTCGGCGGCGGCGTCGATGGCGCCGCGGTAGTTGTTCCACCAGGTCGTGCCGACGGTGTGGGTGTTGATCGGCAGCCGGACGGTGTTGACGCCGACCGCCGCCAGATCGTCGTACACGGCATTGGCCTTGGCGCGCACGGTCGCGTTGCTGTCGGTCTGGCTCAGTCCCGAAATGACGAGCGGGCCTTTGCTGAAGTTGTCACCGAGAACGGCCCAGTTCATACCTCGGAACTGATTGGTGGTGGCGCTGGCCGGCGTCGACGTCGCGACGAGGCCGCCCAATGCAAGGGCGGCCACCACCAGCAGGGTCAGCGATCGACGTAATACGGTGCTGCGGGAATGGGGCGGTCTTCCGTTCATCGTTTTGCCTCTTCTGAGCGCTCGAGGGTCTACGGCTTTACCTGTTCAGGAATATCCGGCCCGCACCGAGCGGTGTCCATCCGTTGATCAGAGGTGGGCACGAACGTTCAGATCCGAACACGCCAGGCGTGATGAAACTGAATCATTTCAGGAGGTTGGTTCGATGATTTCTTTGATCAGCCAGGCGACGGCGTGGTCCGGGTACGGTCGCGGAAGCGAGAGGACGATGTGATCGAAGCCCAGTGCGATCGCCTTGCGCACGATCGCGCGCGTCTCCGCCGGGTCGGAGTACGAGACGATTTGCTGCAGGGAGCGGCTGATCGTGGCGGGGTCCCGGCCGATGCGCTCGCACTCCGAGTCGAGCCGTCGTAGCCGGTCGGCGAGGGTGTCGAAGTCGGTGTGTGGTGGGCCGCCGATGTTCCAGCTGTCGGCGTACTCCGCAACGAGTCGCAGCATCCGGTTGCCCCAGCCGCCGATGAGAAGCGGCGGGCCGGGTCGCTGGATCGGCTTCGGCTCGTTCCGGTTCTGCTCGAGGGTGTAGTAGCGGCCGTGGAAATCGAACACGTCCTCGGTCCACATCCCGCGCAGGATCTGGATCGTTTCGCGAAGCCTGTCGACGCCCTCACCTGGCGGCACCAGCGTCAGCCCGTAGGCGGCGTACTCCTCGATGGCCGGGTTGGGGCCGGGGATTCCGCTCAGGCCCGCCGGCTGGTGGGTGCCGCCGGCTCCCAGGCCCATGACGAGCCTGCCGCCGGAGATGACGTCGAGGGTGGTGGCGATCTTGCCGAGCACCGCCGGCGGGCGGATGCGGTTGCTGGTCACGAGCAGGCCGAAGCGGAGACGGACGGTCTGCGCGGCAAGTGCTGTCAGCAGCGTCCAGCCTTCGTAGATCTCGCCGTCCTTGGGGCCGGCGAGCGGGAGGTAGTGGTCCCACAGCCACGCGTCCTGGATCTGCGGGGCCTCGTCGGCCTCGAGCCAGACGCGCTGAATATCGGCGTACGGGACATGCATCGGGGTCGTCTTCAGGCCGAAGGTCACAGTCATATCGTCAGCGTAACTGATGATCAGCGCACCTGACGATCAGGAGAGCGGTAGATTGGGCAGCATGGTGTCCGACCGGTTGGGGTATCTGCTCAAGCACGTGCTGGCCGAACTCACCGAGGCCCAAGCGGCAGCGCTGGCGCCACAGGGGCTCAACGGCCGCGATCTCGCCGTACTGTCGGCCGTCGCGTCGGGGGAGCCGTTGTCACAGCTGGAGGTCGCGGCGCGGCTTCGGGTCGACCGGACGTCGATCGGAGACCTGCTGGACGGGTTGGAAGAACGAGGTCTCGTCGAGCGCCGGCGCAGTACGGAGGACCGCCGCCGCAACGTGGTCGTCCTGACCCCGCAAGGCGAGTCCACGTTCGAAGCGGCCGAACGAATCCGCCTCGACGTCGAGCGCAGGTTCCTCGCCCCGATCCCGCATCCCGACCGCTTCCGCAAGGACCTGCGACTCCTGCTCGGCGAATGACGAGTTGTCGCCGACCTTCTGGCCTGTCCCAAAACATCTAGACGTCGCCTGCGGGCTAGCCCAGGAAGGCGGTCAGTTCTGCGATGACGGATTGCGGGTTCTCCTCGGCGAGGAAGTGGCCGGTGCCGGGGACTTTGTGGACGCGTACGTCGGTGCCTTGGTTGGCCCACACGGCTTTCATGGTGTCGTAGCTGTACTCCGAGGTCAGCCCGAGGAACGGTGCCGTGATGCGGTCGTAGCCGGCGAAGTCGACGACATCGGTGTGGAAGGCCTGGTACCACGCGTTGCCGGCCCGGATCGCCTCCGGACCGGAGTACGCGTGGGCATAGACCCGCCGCGAGAGCTCGTCGATCATCGACGGGTCCGGCGGGAAGGCATTCATGAAGTAGTCGACCACGTACCGCGAACGGCCGGCGATCAGCTGCTCCGGCAGGCTTTGAACCTGGTTGAAGGCGAACCACCAGAGGCTGAAGCCCTGCCCGGGCTTGACCAGCAACGGCAGCTGGTAGAGCGACTCGTCGGGGTGCCCGACATCCATCAGGACGACCTTCCGCGTCGCCGCTCGGTGGTTGACCGCGAAGCTGTGCGCGACCATCGCGCCGATGTCGTGGCCGGCGATGTTCACCGAGTCGTAGCCCAGGTGCCGGACGAGCTCGTAGACGTCGCGCGCCATCGTCTTCTTGTCGTACCCGTCCGCGGGCTTGTCCGATCCGCCCATGCCACGAAGATCGACGGCGATCACGGTGTAGCGCTTCGCCAGCGCAGGCAGGATCTTGTGGAACTCCCACCAGGTCTGCGGCCAACCCGGCAGCAACACCAACGGCTCACCGTGCCCGCCGATCACATAGTGCTGTCCCTTCGCGTACTTGCTCCGCAGCCCGAGCTTCCGCGCCAGCGCCGCATCCGACGGCACAGCGCCGGCACTGCTCGTATCCACAGCCGCAGCAGGCGTCGCCACCCCACCCGCACCCGCCACAGCCGCTGCCCCGGCACCCAACGCCAGCAATCGCCTCCGGTTGATGTCCATCCACCCCACCCTTCTCCAGGCGCCACCGCCCACCGGCGCCGCCACTGCCGCGACCCTAGGACGCCACTGGCTCACTTGGGCCAGAAACTTGACGACCTCGCTGCGGGTGACGACTTGCCAACAGGCGGCAAGGCGGCTTGAGTTCGTAGACTCAGGCGGGTCTGCTTCGATACGCGAAGGGGTGGGGGGCGCTGGAGGCGTCGTTGCGGCGGGTGGAGTTCCGGGTCCTTGGGCCGCTGTCGGTGACGTGTGGTGGCGAGGAGTTGCTGCTGGGTGGGCCGAAGCAGCGCGGGCTGCTGGCGGCGCTGCTGCTGAACTCGAACCGGCGGGTCGCGCTCGAACGGTTGGCTGGGTTGCTCTGGGACGAGCCGCCGCAATCGGCGACCGCGAACCTCCGAACCTACGCGTCCGGCCTGCGCCGGGTGATCGGCGATCGCCTGCTGGCCCGGGACGGCGGATACGAGTTGGTCGTCGCTCCGGGGGAGTCGGACGTCGAGCGGTTCGGCGAACTGGTGTCGCGTGGCCGGGCGGAACTGGCCGCCGGGAATCAGTCGGCGGCGGACATCCTGCTGCGCGAGGCGCTCGACCAGTGGCGCGGCCGATGTGGTGAAGACTTGCCTGGCGATATCCCGCTGGCCCGGCACCTCGGTCTGCTCGACGAACAGCGCCTGCTCGTCCTGGAGGACAGCCTGCTGCTGCGGTTGGAGCTTGCCGACCTGCGCCAGACGGTGACCGAAGTACGGGTGCTGCTGACCGATCATCCGACTCGGGAGCGATTGTGGGCCGTGCTCATGACCGCGTTGTACCGAAGCGGTGATGTCGCCGGATCCTTGGCCGCCTATCGTGCGGCCGCCGACGCACTGGACCGCGAACTAGGTATGCGGCCGGGCCAAGAGCTACGTGATCTGCAACAGGCGATCCTGGCCAGGGACCCTGCCCTGGAAGGCACTGTCAGGACTCCCGCTGCGCCGGTGTCCGACATTCCTCGGCAGCTGCCGAGGGACAGCCGGGTGATGGTCGGCCGCGATGACGAGTTGGCGGCGATCATGACGGTCTGCTCCGGTGCAGCCCGGGACCCGGCCCAGCCGAGGGTGGTGTCGATCGACGGACAGGCCGGAGTCGGCAAGTCCGCGCTTGCGTTGCGCGCCGCGCATCTGCTCGCCGGGAGACATCCCGACGGACAGCTGTACGTCGACCTGCGCGGCACCACGACTGGACTCGAACCGGTTTCGAGCGTCCACGCGCTGGCCGGACTCCTCCGCGCGTTGGGGGACCCGCACCAGACCAGCCTCGACGAGCACGAACTCTCCGCCCGGTTCCGCACGATCACAGCCGATCGCGCGCTGCTGCTCGTACTCGACAACGCCAGTCACACCCAGCAGGTGCTGCCACTGCTCCCGGCCAGCGGCAATTGCACCGCTCTCGTGACGAGCAGGCGTCGGCTCACGACGCTGGACGCCTCGTTGTGTCTGTCGCTGGACGTGCTGTCGCCGGAGGCGGCCCGCGCCACGCTGACGGAGTACGGGCCGCCCGGCGAGCAGGACGAGGGTGCTGTCGCGGATGTGGCCGAGCTCTGTGGGCGACTGCCACTAGCCCTTCGAATCGCGGCAGCCCGTCGCGCCTCGCGTCCGGACTGGTCACTCGCCGAGCTGGCCCGCCAGCTCGCTGACGACCGGCGTCGCCTCGACGAGCTGAGCACCGATGACGTCAGTGTCCGGGCGGCCTTCGCGGCGACCTTCGACGCACTGCGCTTCGGCGACAAGCCCGGCGAATCCACGGCCGCCGAGCTCTTCCGGCTGATGGGTGCACTGCCGTTGCCGACGTACGGCGAGGAGGTGCTGGCCGCTCTCGCCGATGTCACCGAGGCAGAGCTCAAGTCGGCGCTTCGGCGTCTTGTCGACCTGCATGCGGTCGAGCCTCGGGCGGGCCGATTCGTGTTGCACGATCTCCTGCGCCTGTTCGCTGCCGAACTTGCCGAGCACGAGCTGGCCGAATCCGAACGCGAGGCTGCGCTGGCCCGTGTCTTCAGCTACTGCGCCGAAGCTTCCCGGCAGGCGCGCGAGCAGTTCCGACCGGTACGACGTGATCTCCCTGTGGTGTTGTCGATCGCCAAGCAGGCAAAGCGTCCAGAGTGCGACACGATCGACCAGGCGGCGATCTGGTTCGATTCCGAGCGCGAGGCGCTGCGGGCAATGGTGGGGATTGCTGATCGCGGTTCGGCAGCGCTGTACTTACCGACCACGGTCATCGTCGACGCGCTCTCGACCGACCTGGAACGTGACCAGCGGCTGCCCGAAGCGATCGAGCTCAACGAGACACTGGCCCGCATCGCCGAGCGGAACGGCGACACCGTCGAGGCAGCCGAGTGCTGGCGCTATCTGGCGAGTTGTCATCAGCGACTCGGCAATCGGGCGCTTGCGCGCGACTACGTGGCACGGGGTATCGAGCTGGGCCGGAAGACGGGCCAGACCACCCGGCTCGTGTCCGCCCTCAACACGCTGGCGATCTTCAGCACCGAAAGCGGTGACTTCGATGCGGCCGAATCCCTGCTGACAGAGGCCCTGGGCCTGGTCGGCGACAGCGACGAGGTCGCACTCGGAATCCTGCTCAACACCCAGGGGATGAACGCGCGCTGGGCCGGTGACAACGCCAAGGCCGTCGAACATCTACTGGCTAGCTTGGCGATTCGAAGCCGGGTCGGAGACCGCGTTGGGCAGGCCTACACGAGGTACCAGCTCGGGCGGGCGTATCTCGCCTCAGACCAGCTTGAGGACGCGCTGCTCCACCTGGACGCGTTGGTCGATCTGGCCGTCGACCTGTCGGCCCGTGATCTCGAGCGGGAGGGCCGGATCGCCCGGATGCAGGTCTTCAATCGCCTCGGCCGCGTTGCCGACGCCCAGGACGAGCTGGCTCGGGCGCTGGACCTGTGCGAGGTCGTGGGGCAGCTGACCGCTCGATCCCAGGTGCTCGTGGCCGCCGCGGATCCTTCCGCCGACCCCGAGCGGGACACGGCCCTGGCAACCGCGTGACCGGCCGGCGATGTCCCGGGGTGACGCCTGCCACCCCGGGACGGCGTACGGTCAGCAGCTCCCGATGTGCTGCCAGGCACCGCAGCTGATGGTCGCGCACTCGACGTTCCGGTAGCACGTCCGGCGGAACTTGACGTGGTCGAGGCACTTGTAGTCGTAGTAGGTCACGGGACAGGCCGACGCCTCTGCCTGTGGCACGATCCGCGCCAGCGCCTGGTCCGCAACCGCCCTGAGTTTGGTGAGCATGCGAGTCCTTCCTTGGTCAGCCGGTCGGTCGACCGGATTGACGCTGACGCTAGGCACGCGGCGTACAGATCGGGATCGATGGTGCATACAGGTACGACGTACTGCGTTGTTCGTGCGCACCGTCATCGGCCGAGCTGCCGCAGTACGACGCCGAGCAGCCGGTCGATCGCGTAGCCGCCGGCCGTCCGCGAGTCGACACTGTTGGCCGCGTTGTCGCCCAGGAGGATCAGCTGTCCGGCCGGAACGGTCAGCTGTGGCACGCGTCGGGCGACCTCGGGCGGCACCACCTCTCCGGGCAGGCCGGCGATCCGCTTCACCACCCATCGGCGGTCGCCGACAGCGCCGAACGGAGGTGACGTCGACGGGGACGCAGTCACCACGACGACGTCTCCTCGCCGGAGCTTGTCGGCCGAGGTCCGGCGGACCAGTAGCCGGTCTCCGGGCCGGTACGCCGGCTCCATGCTGCTGCCGTCCACGGTGATGACGACATAGTGACCGCGTACCCACCACAGGATCGTCCCCGACAACACAGCGGCGACGAGGAGCGGCCGGATCACTGGGCCAGTTCCTCCAACTGATAACCGGAGGCCTGCTTGCGGAACAGACCGGCGTACACACCGCTCCGCGCGAGCAGGGCGTGATGGCTGCCTTGCTCGATGACGCGGCCCTCGGACAAGGTGATGATCAGGTCCGCTTCCCGGAGTGCGCCGAGCCGGTGCGAGATCAGCACGCTGGTGCGGCCTCGACGCAGGCTGCGCAGGCGGTTGTGCAGATCGTGCTCGGCGTCGGCGTCCAGGCCGGAGCTCGGTTCGTCGAGGATCATCAGATCGCGGTCTTCGCGCAGCATCGCCCGGGCGGTTGCGAGCTTCTGCCACTGGCCGCCCGACAGGAACGCGGTGCTGCCAGGCCCTTCGCCGGCCTCGTCGTCTTCGTCCGACTCGTCGGCTTCGACGGCTTCGTCGGCGAAGTTGCGGCTGAGGAGGGTCCGGTAGCCCTTGCCCAGCGAGCGAATCGCCGCGTCGACACCGGCGTTGCGACCGGCGGCCTCGATCCGCTTCAGGTCGGTGATCGCGCTCAGGTCGCCGAGGCCGATGTTCTCGGCCGCGGTCAGGTCGTAGCACATGAAGTCCTGGAACACCGCTCCGATGCGCAGGCGCAGCTCGGCGACCGGGACGTCGCGAAGGTCCACGCCGTCCCAGAGGATCGCGCCACGAGTCGGGTCGTACAGGCGGCAGAGCAGCTTGACCAGCGTGCTTTTCCCCGCGCCGTTGTGCCCGACCAGGCCGACCGCCGAGCCGGCCGGGATGGTCAGATTGACACCGGCCAGCACCCACGGCAGGTCCTCGCCGTAGCGAAACCAGACATCGCGGAATTCGATTGCATGCCGCAGTACCGGCAGGGCGCTGGGCCGGGCCGGCTCGACGAGGTCGGGCTCGGTCCGTTCGACCTCGCGGAAGTGCTCGAAGACCAGCAGATCGTGATTGAGCTCGGCAACTGCCATCACCGCACCGCCGATCCCGCTCTGCAACGCGGCAACCGCGGCGACCACCATGGTGAGGTCACCGGCGGTGAGGCTGCCGCCGACCGCTGTGAACGCCGCCCAGACAAGGCCGGCGCCGCTGACCAGTGCGGCGAGCAGCGCGAGGCCTGTTTGGGTGGCGAAGTCACGACGGTCGACTCCGCGCCGCAGTACGTCGGCGGACCGTCGCTCCGCCAGCATTCGATCCCCGAGGAAACCGGCCAAGCCGAACAGCCGGATCTCCTTCGCCGCCTGGATCTGGGTGAGCAGACTGCTGTAGAAGATCTCCCGTCGCTCCAGCGGACTGGTGTTCCACAGCAGGGCCGCACGTCGGCGGCTCATCGCAAGCTGCGCGAGTACGGCGGGCACTGCCGCCAGCACGACCACGCCGGTGACGAGTGGACTGAGGGTGAGCATCGACGTCACGAAGCCGCTGACGACGACCAGAGCTTTGCCCAGGCTCAGCAGCTCGCTGAGGAGCTGGCATGGCGTGCTGGATCCCGGGGAATCGGCGACCCGGAG
Organism: Kribbella monticola; assembly: GCF_003261635.1. Classification (GTDB taxonomy): domain Bacteria; phylum Actinomycetota; class Actinomycetes; order Propionibacteriales; family Kribbellaceae; genus Kribbella; species Kribbella monticola. The sequence goes on from NZ_QFXK01000010.1 coordinate 151,076, forward strand.
CCGGTTCAGAAACTCGGGATCCTCGAACCGCCGCAGGCCCTGCAGCCCGGCGACGGCATCGAACAGGCGGCGCCGGGCGACGAGCCCGGCTCGTCGGCCGAGCTCGTTGCCGAGGTAGTTGTCGACCGGCGAAAGGACACCGACCAGCAACGCACTGAGTGCGAGCAACAGGACCGGGGGCGCAACCAGGGCCACGGTTGGATCAGGCCCGGTCAAGCGATCCAGCGTGTACTTCGTGCACCATGCTGCGGCAAGCGGTGCGACCCCCTGAACGACCATGACGAGTGCCCGGCCGATCACCAGGTGCGGCGCTGCCTGCCACGTGAGCAGCACCGCCGAACGGGTCGCGGCGAATCTGCTCACCGCGCGGTCACCATCGGCAGGCCTTCGACCGTCGTGTCGGCGGCAGCGACCCGGCCGTCCTCGTCGAGCAGGAACACCGCCGGGTAGCCGTGCGCCGACAGGGCATCGACCACGCTGTCGCGTTCACTGGCGACCACCACCCGGGCGACCGCGGCGAGATCATCGGCGGCGTCTGCTGCGGTGCCGTCGACGATCACCGCGAGGACCCGCTCGCGATCCAGACCGGCGGCGTACGTGACGAACCGCGGCAGCGCAGCCTCACAGGGCGGACAGCCGGGGGAGAAGTACCCGACCAGGGTCTGGCCGCCGCGCAGGTCGTGCTCCGAGAGGGTCTGTCCGTCGATCGTCGCCGCGGTGAACGGACGGATCGCGCTTCCGATGGGGAGCGGTTCGGGTGGTAGCTGGACGGGATTCATGGTTCGCATCCGCCGGATGATCGCGAGCGTGAGAAGGAGATTGAGCATGCCCAGCACAGCGAGGAGAACGACGGCGACAGTCAGATACGGCATGAGAACTCCTGTGTCAGCGTGCGGTCGATGGCGTGAACAACTCGGCGAGATCGTCGAAAGCGACCAGCAGCGCGGCGCCGATCAGGCCGGCGAACACTGCGGTCAGAACGCCGCCTGGATGGGGATCGCCGGCGGTGTTGGTGAGCAGCCCGCCGAGCGCGATCGCGGCGAGCAAACCGTTGCGGACCAGGTGCTTGCGGCCGAGCGGAGCGCCAGTCGCGCCGAAGCAGGCGCAGTTCGCGCTGACACCGCGCATGAGCAGCACGACAATGCCCACGCAGAAGAGCGTGAGCAGGCAAAGGCAGGCGATCAGGCCGACGGCGGCCGACAACGGCACGGCCAGCGCGCAGCCAGACTCGGTCGCGACGATCCCGGTTGCGACGACGCCGGCGTACCGGTTGGGCAGTAGACCGAGCGTCCGTACCGACTGACGGAAGGTGGCGAACCCCCGCAGCTTGGCGATCGCTGCCCAGCCGAAGACCGCGGTGAGCAACGCCTGGCTCGCAACGGTCAGGTACTCCACAGCATTCACTCCTCGATCGACTGACTCTCGGAGTGGACGCTAGAAGCACGGCATACAGACACCTGCACATCCGCTGTACAGCCGCAGGGGCCGGTCAGGTGGTTACGCGAGGGGACGGCTTCTAGGGCGTTGCGTCCAGGGCCAGGTCCGTTTCGCTGGCCGTTGCGTCACGGGCGTGGACGGCGGCGTGGTCGACGTCGCTGTGAGTCAGAGCAAGGTAGGCGACGAGTGCCGCGAAGAGGAGCAGGCCGATTCCGGTGACGGGGCCGGTGCCCCAGCCGACGCCGCCGTCGTGGGTGCCCTTGCCCAGCCAGTCGGCGACGGAAGCGCCGAGCGGCCGGGTCAGCACGTACGACGCCCAGAACGCCACCGTGGCGTTGAGACCGAGCTTCCGTAGGCCGAGCGGCACCACGATGAGCACGGCGAAGAGCAGGATCGACCAGGTGAAGCCGAGCCCGAAATCGATCGCGGTGGCGTCGCCGACAGCGGTGCCGAGACCGAACGTCAGCAGGACGACGCCCCAGTAGAACCGCTCGCGTCGCGCGGTGGTGATCGAATGCACCGAGATGGTGCCCTCGCTACGCTGCCACCAGGTGAGCAGACCGCAGAGGAGTACGAGGTAGACGATGGAGTCGAACCAGTACGGCGTACCGAGTGCTACGTGCGGTCCGTCGGCGATCATTGTCCCGAACAGCGCGACCCCGAGGACGGTGGCCCAGTAGCGCACTGGGTGGTAGGTCTCGGCCTTCAGCTGTATGTACAGAGCTGTCGAGAAGGCGCCGATGCCGATGACAGCGGCCAGCGGGATGCTGACGGTGCCGAGGAAGTCAGAGCCCGTCTCGCCGATCCCGGTGGTCAGCAGTTTGATCACCCAGAACATGAGGAAGACCGCGGGGACCTTGGGAGCCGGGAACACTCGTGTTCGCATGGTCCCGAAGGCTAGATGTCCCAAGCTGACAATCAGCTGAGTGCGGCTTCCAGGCCGGGGGACTATTCGGCGTTTGGAGGATCGGCGGTGGGCTTGGTGAGGCCGAGGTGGGTGGTGACCTGGTAGCGATCACCGCGGTAGGCGGCGCGGGTGAACTCGAACCTGCGGCCGTTCTGGTCCCGGGTGGTTCGCTCCAGGATCAGGATGGGCGCGTCCAGCGGAAGGCCGAGCAGTGCCGACTCGATGGCATCGGCCGCTGCCGCCGCGTGGGTTTCCTCGGCGTCGGTCGGGATCACGCCATAACGCTCTTCGAGCAACGTGTAGAACGAGTTCTGTTCGATGACTTGTACGTCGAAGTCCGGGACGAGCTCCTGCAGGACGTGGATCGTCTCCAGACAGATCGGGTCGCCGTTGACGAGGCGTTGCCGGGCGATCCGTAGTACCGGTGTGGTGGGGGTGACCCGGAGCCGGTTGCCGATCAGGGTGCCAGCCTGGATCGTGGCGTGGCTCAGGACTCTGCTGGTCCAGGTCCCGGGGGCCGTCGCTGCGTGGGTGCCGGTGATCTGCTGAGCGACCTTCGCGCTGCCGACGAACATGCCGCGGCCGTGCTCGCGCACCAGCCGGCCGTCGCGGACCAGGTCGTCGACGACTGCTCGCAGGGTGGGACGGGAGATATCGAGCTCGGCAGACAGTTGGCGCTCGGACGGGATCGCCTCACCGACGGGCCGCGACTCGACCAGGCCGAGCAGGTACTCGCGTGCCCGATCTCGCTTGCGCACGCTGCCTGCCACGAGGACCCATCCTTGTCGACGCCGGAAGGTCTCGCATCTTACGCCGCCCTGCAGGCTCGACTGACTGCTTCGGAATGGTCCCACCGGCCGCGGCGGCCCGGGTGGCGGCTGCGCAGGCGTCGTTTCACCTGCTGTGGCGCAGGAATCAGGCCCGGGCTGATTCATGCGCCACAGCTCGTGCTGAGCTCAGTGCTCCGGCGGCTGGTAGTTCTCGCAGTTCCCGGTGTTGATCATGGTGTCCTGGTAGCGGGTGTCGTGATTGCGGTACTTCTCGACGCGAGCGTCGGCCTGTGCGGGCGAGACCGTCTCGTTCTTGGCGTAGTAGGCCCAGTCGACCTGCTCGCGGTACTCGCTGGTTGCCGTGCCCTGGTGTGCGTCCAGGTCGATGAACCACAGATTCCAGTTCATGCTCATGTCCTGGCGCGGCAGGACGGTGTTGCCGTCCTGGTCGACGGTGTGGTCGGCGGTGAGCTTGCCGTCGATGAAGTACCTGACGTGGCCGTTGCCGACCTGCGTGACATAGGTGTGCCAGCCGTCGAGCGACCTGTTCTGGTGATTCTCCGCGGTCCGTGCGTCCCACGGGTCTTCGCGGAACGTGTGCCAGCTTGTCTGGTAGTTGATGGGGCCCGTCTCGCCCCAGCCCCCGTTCGGCAGGTACTCGGTGAAGTCGAGCTCGCTGTAGATCGGGTCGTAGTCGAACCTCGTCGGGCCGATGGCGAACGCGGTCTCGTTGATGTGGTCACCATCGGGTCCGGCGGCCGGCTTGTCGGCGTACCGGACCCGGGTCGCGTAGGTCCCGTTGCGCAGGTTCATGGTGGTCCGGCGGAGCTCGGCGTTCGTCGTACCGGCGGCTGTGCCGTTCGTCGTCGCCCGGAGCTGAGCGACCGTCTGGCCGCCAGAGCTGACGAAGGAGACGTTGCTCGCCGGCCACGCCGAACCCGGCACACCTGGGCCACCCATCTCGCTGCGCGCATTCCAGCCGTGTGCGGCGAGATCAGGATCGGTGGCCGACTTGTACTGGAAGTCGTCGAACAGTACGCCGCACGCACCTGTGCTGCGGCCGGCCTGCCCGGTCGACCCGACGGCGGCAGTCGCACCACCCACCATCGAGGCGATCGAGACGGCTGCGACGAGGAAGCTTGTCGTTCGCTGACGTGACATGGCTACTCGGTTCTCCTTCACGGCAAAGATCGGGCGGAATGGCTGCCTGATGGTCGAGCATGAATCCCGCACGAGCGAACCGCAAGAGTTTCGCGCATCTTTTGGAACGAATCCAGCATAAGTAATTCCAGGGCAGAATACTGGTAAATACCAAGCTCTGCTATTTGCACTTTCCTGCCGCCCGGAGGCGCCAACGGTGGTATTTACCACTGCGGTGCTAAGGCTTGGCAACCTTCGAGGCGAACGCCGCCTTGACCTCGCCCTCGACCCGGAAGGCGTCCTGCTCGCCCTCCAGCTTCACGTACGCCTCGGTTATCGCGTCCCGGGCGTCTGCCGCGAGCTCTCGGAGGTCGCCCGTCTCCACCGGGGTCGGGTGCTTCGTCCCGGTGACCTTCTTCCAATCGGCGACGAGCTTCGTCAACGAAGTATCGACCGCCTGAAGTCGCTGGCGGAGTGCCGTTTCGGCCGGGGTCAGATTCTTCGCCGCGCTCATTTGCTTGAGTTTCGGCTGCAGCACGGCTGACTGCCAGGTGTCGAAGGTCTTCAGGTGTGCGGCAGCAGCCGAGAGCTTGGAGCCCGGCGCCGCCAAGGTCACGAGACCTTCAAAGGCGTCCGAGTGCCGCATGAGGAACTCGAGGAACTCCTTGTGCGCGCCGTACATGACGTCGAACATGCGCTTCGCATGAGCGATCTGATCGGCGTCCAGCGGATCGCCGTACTTCGAAGCCGATACCGCCTTGATCACGTCCTTGCGGATCTTGGTGTCCGCAAAGATCTGGTCGACCGTCTTCTTCTGATCGAGGAGCGTGCGGATGATCAAGACATCCTGATCGGTATGACGCGACTCGTGATACAGCGTCCCGACGACATCCGTGACCTCAGCCTCGGTCAGATCCTTGAGGCGCTTCGCCGTCGTACTACTGCTGAACTTCGAAACATTCACCTTGACCTTCCAGACCCCGGAGTCGAAAAGCCCTGCCGCGCCCGCGTCGGAGACGAATGTCCACCCGAAGAACGGAACCCCGTACCCCTTCAACTCCACCCCGATCACCTTCAGCAGGGCATCGGCGAACTTCTGCAGCGACATACCGGGCTGCGTTGTCCACAGCTTGACGGCGTCGTTCACGTACTTGTCCTGGCTCGTCTGTTTGTCGAGGCCATAACTGGCACGCTGCACAACCGGCGCACGTCCGGCCAGCAACTGCCCCACAACGCGATTCCCAGCAGCCCGCTGCAGCACGACAACCGACTCCCGATCGACCCGGCGCCGCCCCACCCCACCGACATCGCGCCGACCCGCCCCCTCCCGCGAGCGCGCGCCACCACCGTCCGGCACCCTCCCTGCATCAAAACGGCGCGCTCGCACGGGTCACCCCTCCCGAAGCCCCTTCGACCGTACGCCGCCCAACCCAAACCAGCGACCCCCGCCAAGCGCCGGACCTCCGTCGAGAACCACGCGAGGCGAGATCACCGCTGGTTCGGTTTCGCGGGTTCGTTCGTAGGGAATTTTCTTTAGCATGACCGCCCCAGGAAATATCCAACGTGCCCGGGTCTCCCGGCGTGCGCTGCTCGGCGCGACCGCCGGCGGCGTACTGCTCGGCGGCGCCTTGCTGCCCCAAGCCGCGCAGGCAGCTCCGGCGCCGCGCTGCTACACGCGTACCGAGTGGTCGGCGCGCCCGCCCACCTCGGCGACCCAGGTGATCGGCAAGCCCGACCACATCGTCATCCACCACACCGCGAGTGCGAACGTAACCGACTACTCGCTCGCGGCGGCGTACAAGGTTCAGCACTGGATCCAGGACCTGCACATGGACACCAACGGCTGGATCGACATCGGCAACCAGCTCACGATCAGCCGCGGGGGCTTCCTGATGGAGGGCCGAAGCAAGTCGTTGTCGGCGATCAACAACGGACAGAACGTCCTCGGTGCGCAGACCGCGAACAACAACAGCCACACGATCGGGATCGAGCACGAGGGCCTCTACACGAGCGTGAACCCGACGGTCGCGCTGTTCGATATGTCGGTGCTGACGTGCGCCTGGCTTTGTACGAAGTACAACCTCGACCCGCACGCGGCGATCGTCGGGCACCGGGACTACGTCTCGACGACGGTGTGCCCAGGTGACGTGTTCTACTCGCGACTTCCGGAATTGCGGAACCGCGTCGCGGACGTCATGCTCGGTTGATGTCAAGAAGGCCGTGACTGCTCCGACTCAAGGGTGAACGCTAGCCCTGAGAGGATCAGAAACATGTCAAAGGTACGAGTGCACAACTTCGCGATCTCCCTGGACGGGTTCGGCACCGGTGCGGGCCAGTCCAGGGAGATGCCGTTCGGTCATGCCGGCGAACGGCTGCACGACTGGTACGTCGGCACGCAGTACTTCCAGCAGATGCGGGGTGAGTCGGGCGGGACGCAGGGTGTCGACAACGCGTTCGCGCGGCAGCACGACCCGGGGATCGGCGCGGAGATCATGGGCGCCAACAAGTTCGGGCCGCCCGGCTGGCAGGACGACGCGGACTGGACCGGATGGTGGGGGCCGAACCCGCCGTTCCACTCGCCGACGTTCGTGATGACGCACCGTCCGCCGCCGCCGATCGAGATGGCGGGCGGTACGACTTTCTACTTCGTCGACGCGCCGGCGGCCGAGGTCTTGGAGCAGGCGCGAGCGGCCGCCAACGGCGCCGACATCCGGCTCGGCGGCGGCGCCACGGTGATCCGCGAGTTCCTGACCGCGGGACTGATCGACTACATGCACCTCGCCGTGGTCCCAATCGTCCTCGGCCGCGGCGAACGCCTCTGGGACAACCAGGAGTCCCTGGAGGACGCGTTCGACATCGAGGCGATCTCAACGCCGAGCGGCGTCACGCACCTCACCTTCATCCGCAAAGTCTGAACAGCTGATGCGGCATCTGTTCGACACAGTCGCAGCGGTCACTCACCTTCGATCTAGCTGAAGGTTCGGCGCTTCACCGGCCCTCCTAAGCTGCGGCGGGTGCAGCTCAGAGCAGATCAACAAGAGTTCGCGACCGCCGTCGGCTGGGTCGCGAAAGGCCTACCTCGTCACACCGGTACGCCGATCCTTCTGGGCCTGCTGCTCACGGCCGGTCCGGACGGCGCCACAATCTCCGGCACGGACCAGGCCGTGTCGGCCCGGATCAGCCTGCACTGTCAGATCGATGCCGAAGGCACCTGTCTCGTCCCGGGACGAATCCTCGCGGAGATCACCAAGCTGCTCCCACCAGGGCCGGTCACGCTCACCGCAGATGGTCACCGGTTCGCCATCAGTTGCGGGGATGCCGTCTACTCGCTTCCCTTGCTACCACTGGCCGACTACCCGGCAACCGGTTCACCTGCAGCGGAGTACGAGTTGGCGCTCGAGGCCGGCGCGTTCGCCGCGGCTGTCGAGCAAGTCGCTGTCTCCGCCGCGCGGGACGACGTGGTCCCGGCGCTGACGGGGATCAACCTCAACTTCTCAGGCGACGCGGTCGAGCTGGCAAGCACCGACCGGTACCGGCTGGGCATCGCCCGCGTCGAGGTGACCGAGCAAGCGAACCCGTACGAGGTGCTTGTGCCGGCGAAGGTACTGGCCGAGCTGACCCGGGCGTTCGCGGGCGACGGCGGCCGCCTCCTGCTTTCACTCACCGGCGAGACGTTTCACCTACGCAATACCACCCGCTCGGCTTGGGTCCGCACGCTGACCGGCCCCTACCCGTCGTACCGGCGGATCGTTCCCCAGCACACCCCGATCAGCGCCACCGTCGACCGCCTGGCCCTGCGAGACGTCGTCAGACGCCTGAGCGTCGTCGCCGACGGCATGACGCCGATCTGGCTCGAGCACGGCGCGGGCACGCTCCGGGTCCGCGCCGGCTCGGACGACGACGCGTCTGGAGCTGAGACTCTGGCCAGTACCGGCACCGGAGACGCCTTGACTATCGCCTTCACCGCGCATCTCCTGCTCGACGCGATCAACTCGTTCGACAGCGCGAAGCTGACCACGGCGTACACGGGTGCGCGAAAGCCCGCCGTACTGACCGGTGCCAACGGCAACGGCGAACCGGACTGCGACTACCTGCATGTGCTCACCCCACGCCTCCTTCCGCAGTAGCAGCACGACGTTCGCCGCTGACCTACTCGCCCGGCCGAACAGCGTTGTCGCGTGCGCAAGGCTGGCTATCCGCTGCGAATGCACCCGACGCCGAACTCTGGTGCGGCGCCGGAGGCCGGTCTAGCATCCGCCTACAACTCGGGTAGGGGACACGTCATTCAGGGGAGGATCGATGTTTCGTCGGCAACTCGATCGGCGCCCGCGCAGGTCTGTACTGCGCGCTACCGCCGTCGCTGTACTGTCTCTCGTCGTTCTGTGCACCAGCGAGCTGACCGCCTCAGCCGTGCTCAGTCTGCAGCCGGGGTGGAACCTGTGGACCAGGGAGTACTGCGAGGCAGGCACCTTCGTGAGCATGCGCCACCTGCACCTCGAATCGGACCCCACACGCGTGCAAGGACGGGAGTATCTCTACCGCCGAGGCGGTCGCCTCTGCGCATTCACCGCCGACCACGCCGCCGGCGACCACAAGATCCAGATCTGGGGCCGCACCGACAACAGCGACTGGTCAGTCGAGTACGGCACCTTCTCGGAGTACGCCGGCGCCCTGGCCGCCCCCCAGGGCTACTGCATCCACGTAATAGCGATGCTCGAATACGGCCCCGGCTGGTGGTCCACAGACGAAAAACGCTTCTGCTGAACACCAACCACCCGATAGCCGAAAGGCGATCGGGTAGTTTCTCAGTCGCTCGCACACAAGCCGTCGAGCAGCTCGATCACGACCCAGCCGTCCGCGCGACGCCCGCAAGCCTCCAACCGAGCCGAAGCGCAGAAGCGACCGCAGCCCCACAACCTGCTCCAGCTGCCGCCGATCCACCAACACGCCGACCACATCGTCGACGTGAAAATCGACCCCTTGGCCGACGGCGCGGATAACTACTGTGTCCGAGGAGCAACAAGCACCTTAACCACACGCCTCGAGATCCCTGTTTGAGTCAGGGCTCTGAACGCGCCCTGGCCGGTACCACGATCGTGATCTGATGACGCTCGGTAACAGATCGACCTCCGCGCACGATAGGTCCGGAGTGGGACTGGGCTGAACTGATCTGGGTGCAGGTTCGCGAGTAGGTGGGGATGTGTGGTGTTGGTGTCCGCGAGGAGCGTTCGTCCGAACGTCAGTCCGAGTGTGGCGATTGTTCTACACGAGGCGTTCAAGAAGATGTCAGGCTCGTTGATCGGCAACCACTATGCGCTGTACGACTACGCGCGGGTGGTGATGACGAAGATCGCACCTGTCGACGCGTTCTATGTCGGTCTGATCCATGCGGGGACAAGGGTTCGATTCCCTTACAACTACGACGGCGCGCGGCATGACGACTCGGATGTCCACACCATCGGTCGGGACGGACTGACCGCCTGGCTGCTCGCCAACAAGCGGACTTATCGGTTCGACTTCGATCATGGCTTCTTGCTGAATGGGGGAATCGGGTTCGGCGATGTCCACAAACGCTCAGCTGACGCTGTGACTGTGCCGCTGCTGTCTCGGACCCTCGATGGGCCCGCGGTGTTCGGGATGATGTCGATGCAGAGCTATGAGCCGGGCGTCTACAACGGGGAGGCAGTGGCTGCCTTCGAGTGGATTGCTGACGTGATCGGCCGGGTGCTGTCGCGTGAACAGGAGGATCGCGATGCGCTCGGGGTGTTGAGATCTGGGACCGACGACGCCGTTGGCGATGGTTTCCTGACGTCGGATCAGATGGTGGAGTACCTGGTTGAGCAGATCGGGGAGGTACGGCGACGGGCGGAACAGGTACTGGACGATACTGGCATCACCGTAGACCGCGCTCGCGGCGTGCTGGCTGATGTCACCACCGACTGCCTACGCATCCAAGCAGAGCTGGTCGAGATGACCTTGCTGGTCGATGACCGGCCTACCCTGCGGTTCAACACGTTGACACCTGCCGAGCAGACGATTGCTGTGCTGCTGGCTGACGGACTGAGCAACCAGGCGATCTCCGAGCAGTTGCGGCCGACGAGCATCAACACCGTCAAGACCCATCTGAAGAACATCGCCGGGAAGTACGGAATGAGCACTCGAGCAGAGATCGCTGCTGACGTGGTCAAGCACCTGGGACTGGCGCATTAGGGGTGCGGCTCACCCACGGGGTGAGTCGAGCGACGACGCTTCTCACCCGGCACGGTATGGCGTTGCTGACTACGCTCCGTGCAGCATCGGGGTGAAGGTCGCTGAGCATCCGTGAAGCGCGGGTTTGAGCTGGAGGAGTAGGTCTTCGCGCCGTCGCGCTGGCGGTGTCGAATAGGTGGGGGGAGGATGTCCGTGTGCTGGATACCGTTCAGGGGGATGAGATCGTCGTGCTGAGCCGATGAGCAGAGTCGGCCAGTGATTGACGAGACCTGTTGGGGTGCGATGCATCGAGTGGTAACTCGTTGCATCGCACCCCATTGGTCTGCTTAGCGAGGACAGGTCGGGTCCATCAGGACCAGGCGCATTGAGATCGCCTCCACGGGGCCGTCCGGATGGCGGTAGCCGGTCCAGTCGATGCCCACACCTTGGGTCAGAATGCGCTGGGCCGACATTCCCAGCTCGACTAGGATCCCCTTCGCGGCGTTGGCTCGAGCCTTGGACAACGGATTAGCGGGATTGTTCTCCTTGTACGCCGTGGTGCCCGTGAGCACGACGTTGAACCCGGTCTCCTTGAGTCCCTTCGCCAGGTCCCGCAGCGCATCCCGGGCGCGGTTCCGGTCGACGAAGGTGGCCTTGTCCGGTGCGAAGCCGAGCTGCGCTTCGTTGAACCTGAACTGCCGGCAGAGATTCTTCGGGTTCGGCGGAGCAGGTCGCTTCGTCACGCCGACGGTGGGCAGCGAAGCCGCACGGGGGCCGGCGGGCAACGAGTCCGGCGCGATCTGAACCGGTTTCACTGCTCCTGCCTCCGACAGGACATCGGTCCACAAAGCGGTCAGCCGGGCCGAGTCCGGAGAGGTCAAGCGTCCTTGAGGTGCGGCGGTCTGGCCGAGTCCGGTCATCAGCACTGAGATTCCGTTGAGATCGGGCGAGTAGTGTCCGGCCTTCAACTCTTTGCCGATCGCGACCGGGTCGCTGTCGAGCACCGACAGATCCTTCATCGTCAGCGGCCCGGTGGTGTCGAGGCCGCTGTCGATGGTGATGATCTGCTTCGGCCCGTCCAATGAACTGATGTTGTCCCGGGCGACCTTGATCGCGGAGAACAGGCTGGCCTCCTTGGCATCCGCGGGGTACTTGGTCACGATCGACGGGATCTCGGCCAGCCGCTGCTTGGTGAACTGCTCGCAGGCTTTCGTGGTGCCGTACGGACAGGCCAGATTGCTCTGTGCCACCACCCTCGGCTCCCCGGTCACAGAGACGATGACAAGCCGGTCGCCACGCTCGATCGCGCCCTTCAGGGCGGTGCTAGCGGCTTGGGTCAGCGTGGGCGCCGGCATGTTCTGCCGGTTCCCGATGACCAGTGCCGTCGCGCCGCCATGCTGCTCGGCCGGGCCGCACCCGGTCAGTCCGAGCAGGCCGGCGCTGACCAGACCGACCGTGACAATACGTAGTACGTGCATGAGCTGTTCCTCAGGTTCCGGGGTCGGTACGGCGTCGGCGGTGGTCGTAGGTGAGCAGTACTTCGGTCGCTTCGGGCTCGCCGAGGTTGCGGCTGATGCGCTCGACCTTCTCCTCGTGGGCGATGCCGGCGAAGCTCTCCGCCAGCTCGTCCTCCAGCAGCTGCGCCTCGCGCAGCCGGGTGGCGTCGGATCGCAGTTCGGTCAGTAGATGACCCTCCGTGGTGGCTGACTCGCGCGCACGCCTGAGGTGGCGGAGCAGCCAGTCGCGCTCTCTGGCCAGCTCGTTCACCAAGCGCTGGCGTTGCCGGTCGTAGGCATGCTTCGACGCCAGCATCGCGGTCGCCGAGAATACGATCGCCAGCAGGATGGCGACGAACACCCGCTCGCGGATGGCGTTGGAATCCGCTGCCGAGTTGCCGGCGAACGGATCATCGATGACGGCGCCCAGGGTGGTCGGGTCTCCGATAGGGCTGAACGTGAGCCGGATAACGGCCATCGCCGTCCCCAGCGTCAGCCACAACAGGGAGGTCGCCAGGAGGGTCGGGAGCGTGATGTGCTCACGTCGACGGCGCTGGCTGAGGGTGGCACCGAAGATCCAGGGCAGCAGGATCGAGACTGCGGTACAGCCGGCCGTGACGACGAGCGCGATCGTGTCGGTGGCATCCTTCAGCAGCAGCTGCGTGTTCAGGTAGAAGCCCCAGCCGTCGACTCCTGCCAGCGCGAGGACCAGCACCCACCAGCCGATCTCCCGCGCCAACCGGTTCCAGCGCTGCGGCGCTATCGACGTCACGTTGTAGATGCTCATGACCTGCCTTTCGTCCGCTCCGCCTGGATGGCGAGATCCACGTCCCTGAGCCGGGACTCGAGTTGTTCGATCCGGGCGTTGGTGCGATCCAGGTGGCCTTGGCGTTCGGCGAGTTCATAGCCGTATTTGCGCCGCCGCTCGAGGTGTTCGAGGGCGATCTGGCGCTGCCACTGGTCCCGGACAAGCTCGACCCGGTCCTCGAGCACCCGCGGCGTCCCCTCGTCGATCGCGCCCCGGGCGTAGAGCTCGTCGATCCGGTCGCGGATCTCGAGGACCAGTCCGGCCGGATCCGGACATGACGGATAGGCCTCGAAGAGGGCCGGCTTCTGCCGGTCGATCTCGAGATCTGCGGCCGGCTGCAGGAGCCGCCGGAACCAGGCCGTGATCCGCTGGGTGATTCCGGGCACCGCTTCGTCTACGGACATGCTGGTCATTCCGTCACCTCGCCGGCCCTGCCGCCCATCCCAACAAGCTGCTCGGCGAGCTCCTTCGGTACTGGCGGCACCTCTTGATCGAGCCGATCCGCCAGGAAGCTGCGATGCCGGTGATGCTTGACCAGGCTCTCGTCGAAGGTCGACCGCCGGAGCACCGCCAGCCTGTGGACGAGTTCGAGCTCCGTCGCGTACCGCAGGTTCACGGTCCGCACCTTGGCCACCAGCTTCGCCTGCCGCTCAACCGCTGCGGCCAGTTCCGTGGACGTCTTCGAAGCCGCCGCCTCGGCCACGGTCAGGGCCCGTCGCCGCACCCGCGCCCGGCGTGCACGCGTCAATTGGTCCAACTCGGGCGTCGGTGCAAGTGTCGCCTGCAGTTGGTCCAGCTGCCTGCGGTCGCGATCCACCTGCTCCCGCAGTTCCGTGATCTGCCGATCCAGTACGGCGAGCTCCTCAACCGCCGACAGAAGCTCGGATGTCAGGATCTGCCGAAGCCGGCTGAGCGCCTCGTTCCGCTGGGCGAAGAAGAGCTCTCGCTCCTGGGTGGTCAGTGGTCCGTTGTCCAGTTCGAGCAGAGGCTCGTCCTGCCGGGCCACCCGGAGCGCATCCCGGCGCAGCCGGCGTCGCTCCCGCGGGCCGAGCTGCTCAGTACCGGACGTCGGCTCGGTCGCGTCGGCACTCCCGCCTACTCGCATCGTTGCTTCCCTTTCGCCACGCAAGGCTTACTGCCTCGCACTGACGGACAAACCGATCCCGGTTCTGTCCGTCAGGGCGTGAAGACGAAAGGAACCCGGTGTGAGCAGTCAACGAGTCGTCAGCTTCGAGCTGACCGATGCCCAGCGTGCCCAGGTCCGCCGCGTCGTGGCCCTCAACCAGGCCATCAGTACCGGCCGGGTCGAGCGGGCCCGGCAACGGATGCTCGCGCAACTCGACCGGCTGACCGCGACGGCCCCGGCCGAGGCGCTGCCGTCGCGGGCAGCTGTGGATGCGGCCTTCGACAACACGACAGATGTCGACCGGCCTTCGGGGCAGACCGCCGTACTCGCAGAACAGCTCAGTCGGGCGCGTGCTCGTACGGCGACCGATGACCGCCTGGTCGAGTCGCTTCTCGCCCGGGTGCCCGCCGTCGAGTCGTTACCGGAAGCGGTGACGACGGCCGTGGCCGAGGTCAGGTCGGCATCGCCAGCGCAGCGCAGCGCGGCCATCGAGACCTTGAAGGAGGAGGCCGAGGCGGCCATCGCGAGGTCTCGCAATCGCGAGCGGAGCCAGGGCGAGCTCGACCACGCAGCCGCGATCACCGAGGCATTGGGTGCCCTGGGCAACGAGTTGCGCGAGAGCCTCCGAGTGAAGGTGAAGCAGCTGCAGTCCGACCTCGCCTCGGCGGCCGAGCGGTATGCCGACGGGCACGACGTACCGTCGAAAGCGCTCGTCGTCAGCGCCACCAAACTCCGGCAGGAGTTCAGCCAGGACGAGGACGACGCACACACTCTCGCGATCCTCGCCGGCCACTGGCGCGACCTCGGCTACGAGGTCGACGTCGGAACCGACCTGTTCGTTGCCCACGCCGGCCACGACCGCGGTGTCACGGTCCGGGTGGTCAGCGGCGCCGCGGTGGCCCAACAGGTCGGTATCACCAACGAACTCGGCCAACGCCGCACCCCGACCCCAGGCTCGTACGACGCCATCTGCGGCGCGGCTGCCGAAGTAGAGCAACGAGCAGGTCAGGCGGGCCTTCAGACGATCCATCGCGAAGTGGAGAACGAGGAGACGGCACCGCTCGCGACGGCCGTCGTGAAAACGAGAACCAACGGATCGGTCCCTGATCCACACCACAAGCACCACGGAGAATGACCATGAACGATCGTCCGGAGTGGCTCAGCGAACTGAGCATCCGCCTGGCCACCAGCCCGCACCTCGTCCTCGTCGGCGCCCCGAACGAGCAACACCTGCTTCCTGCCGGCGATGGCAGACCGGTGTGGCGGACCTTCACCCACGCAGTCACCGGCACACTCCTCAACTCGGGCTACTCACTGGTGCTCCAGTGGAGTGTGGACGGCGGTCTCACGCCGATTGCGGAGGCGGCACCGGGCCTTGCCGGCCAGCTCCTTGGTGGTCACGGCGGACAGTCCGGCGATCAGGTGATCGGCGACGCGCAGTCCCTGATGACGGCACTGCGCGTGGTCGACGCCTTCAGCCCGAGTGGTACCGGCATGAGCGGCCGCGCCGCCCTGATCGTCATCGGCGCCGAACGCCTCGCCGAGAGCTCGTCCGCCTCCCCGTTGCGCGAGGTCTTCGCGGTGGCCCAGCAACGGGCGCTCGCCGCCGTACCGCAGCCGTCCGGGGGGACCCGTGGCCAGCTCTTCAACACCGTCTTGTGGACGGTCAACCGCGAGCACGACCTGCCCAACTGGTACCTGATGACCAGGGGCGTCCATGTTCTGTCGATCCCGTTGCCGGACCAGACCACCCGGCGACAAGTTGCCCGCTCGGTCGTCTCCGGCTTCCAGGGATACGGCGACCTCAGCGAAGACGAGCGTACCTCGGCCGGCTGGCAACTTGCCGACCTGTGCGAGGGCATGACCCAGGCACAGATGCGGGAGGTAGGCCGGTTCGCGGTTGACCGGAAGGTCGAGGTGGCCCACCTCGAGGACGCGGTGCGCGGGACCAGGTCGGGTCTGCGCGAGTCGCCCTGGCGCTCGGACGCGATGCGGGCCCGCGTCGTACGAGCCGGTCGCATCCTGCTCGAGAAGGAACCACCCGGTGACTCGGGCATCAGCCTCGTCCGCGGGCAGAAGCCGGCGGTTCGTCAAGCGGTCGACGTGCTCAGCCGCAGCGTGACCGGCCTGTCCGACTGGGACGAGTCGGAACACTCGAGCCGGCCGCGGGGCGTCCTCTTCCTGGCCGGACCGACCGGTGTCGGCAAGACCTTCCTCGCCAAGCAACTCGCGATCGCCGTTTTCGGCCGGGTGGAGGCAATGGTCCGGTTCGACATGAGCGAGTACGCGACTTCGCACAGCGAGGCCCGGTTGATCGGCTCACCACCGGGATACGTCGGCTACGAGTCCGGCGGTCAGCTCACGAACGCAGTCCGGCAGCGGCCCTGCTCGCTGTTGCTGTTCGACGAGATCGACAAGGCGCATCCGTTGGTACTGGACAAGTTCCTGCAGATCCTGGAAGACGGCCGGCTCACCGACGGTTCGGGCAGCACAGTGCATTTCGGCGAGACGCTGCTCGTCTTCACCTCCAACCTGGGCATCTACCGCCGCGACGGTGAGATCGACAGCGGGAAGCCGCTGGTCCTTCCGGGCGAGCCGTACGACCAGGTCGAGTCGAAGGTTCGGGCGGAGGTCAACCGGCATTTCACCTCGGTGCTCAAGCGACCGGAGATCCTGAACCGTATCGGCGACAACATCCTGGTCTTCGACTACCTGTCCGAGCAGACCGCGCGCGACCTTCTGAAAGACAAGGTCGACACCCTGAGCCGCACCGTCAAGGCACGCCGGGACGTCGAGGTCCGGTTCGGAGTACAGGTGCTGTCCGAGCTGGGCGACATCGTCGCCGGCGAAGAGGTTCGGCAGTTCGGTGGCCGCGGGGTGAAGAACGTCGTCGAGAGCCGGCTGGTGAATCCGCTCGGCCGCGAACTCCTCGAGCACGGTCACGGCTCTGTACTGCGGGTCGACGCGCTCACGCCCGACGGCCTTCGGCAGACGGGCGGCTGAGGATGGAGATCCTGATCAGCCGGACGGCCTTCCCGGTGCAGGCGCTCGGACCCGGCGACCGGGCCGCGATCTGGATGCAGGGGTGTTCGATCCGCTGCCCCGGCTGCGTCGCCCAGGACACCTGGGGTACGCCCGGGTCCAGCCGCCGGCAGGTCGACGACGTTCTGGACTGGCTCGTCTCGTTCGACGAGGTCGACGGCGTGACGATCAGCGGTGGCGAGCCCACCGACCAACCCGAAGCACTGCAAGCACTGATCGCCGGTGCCCGCCGGACCAGGCCGACGGCCGACATCCTCGTCTATACCGGCCGTTCCGCTTCTTGGGTGCTGGGCAGCGGACGCGCGCTAGTCGCGGGCGCGGACGCGATCATCACCGAACCCTTCGTCCAGGCCGAGGCCGGCCACCTCCCGCTCCGCGGCTCAGACAACCAGCAGCTCATCGCGCTGACCCCGCTCGGCAAGGCCCGGTACGTCGATGCTCCGCTGCCGGACCGGCGCCGGGTCCAGCTGGACGTCGCCGACGGTGAGATCAGGATGATCGGCATCCCCACACCCGGCGTACTCGCGGAACTCGGCCTGCGCGCCGCCGCGGCCGGACTCACCTTCCGGGGCACGTCATGGCAGGACTGACCTGCGCGCAGTGCGGCCACGTCTTCGTGGACGAGTGGGCGACTACCTGCGTCAATGGCCACGAACGGATGTCCGATGAGGTCAGCTGGGCCGAACCACAGCCGATCCAGAGTTCCGGCATCTCGCGGCCGGTCGCCCCGGCCGCGGACCATCAGGTCCAGGTGCTCGTCAACCTGGACGGCCGAGCAGTGACGATCGCCCGGAACGACTTCGTCCTCGGTCGGCAACGGACGGCGGACAGCCCGCTCGCGCACCTGCTCGACAACTACCCGAACGTCTCCCGCAACCACGTCCAGGTCAACGTGCTGACCGATCATTTCCTGATCGTGGACGAGAGATCCACCAACAACACCTTCGTCGACGAGACTGCGATCCGGGGATCCGGGCCGCAGCGTCTGGAGTCCCGCGGCTCGTTGCGGCTGGCCCGCAACTGCTACCTGTCGCTGGCCATCCTCGACGATCTGGCGGGACGCCGATGACCACCACCCTGCTGTCGCCGCCTCCGCCACCGCCGACCGAGATCGATCCGCCGTCCGCCGCGACGCCGAACGGCCAGGCTCCGCCACCGACGGAGGCCGACCGCGCGGACCACGAGGAGGAGCTGCCGACCCGTCCTCCGGCTTGGCAGGACCTCGGTGACGGCACCGAGCTGCCCTGGAGCGAGCACGCTCGGATCACCCGCTTCACGACCGCGCAGTACGGCGAGGTGGTAGTGAAGGCGTATCGCAGCCGGCGCGATGATCGCCAGCGGGTCTGGGACGCCTGGGAGCACTGCCGGACCAAGGGCGCCTCGCTGACCCCGCTGCTGCGGACCCACGTCGAGAACGGGGTCGCTTTCGAGCTGATGCCGTACCGCCCGGCGCGTTCGCTCTACGAGGTGTTCGCCGCGGGTGGTGCGTGGCCGCGAACACCACGGACCACGAACGAGCTGGAGGCGGTCCTCCGGCAGGTGGCCGACACCCTCGCGATCCTGCACACCGAAAAAGCCGATGGACGGTTCGCCGTGCACGGCGACATCAAGCCGGCCAACCTGCTGGTCGAGCGCATCGATCAGTTCCGCATCGAACTGAGCGACACCGAGTCCGTCGTACTGGTCGATGAGCTGGATCCGGTCCGGCCAGGGCAGCAGGCGACTGCGGCGTACGAGGCTCCCGAGGCCGGGACCGTCGTCCATCGCCCTCAGGACTACTGGTCACTGGGCATGTGCCTGGTCGAGCTCGGCACCGGCCGGCATCCGTACCAACGCCCCAACGGACAGTTCCACAGCCCCGCGACCATCCGGGCCGAGCTCGCGCAGCGCGATCCGGAGATTCCGGAAGGTCTCGAGAACCGGTGGCGACGGCTGATCCAGGGACTCCTGATTCGGGACAGCTCAGTCCGCTTCGGGCCGGACGAGATCGCCCGCTGGCTCGCCGGTGAGCCGGTGCCTGATGTGCTGTCGCCGCCCCAGCCGGCCCCGCCGCCCGTCGAGACGCCGGAAACAGGATACGTCTTCACCTTCGCCGGTACGACTTACGCGGGTCCGCGCGAGCTGGTCGCGGCCATGGGCGCTCACTGGGCGGACACCGTCCGGCTGGTCCTGGGTCGCGATCTGGAGCGCCTGATCGGTTGGGCACAACAGGCCTGTCCGGCTCAGGTGGTCGGACTCGTCGACGTACAGGAACGTCGTCGGCTCAACCTGATCAACGAGCACCGTGCGGCGGCCGAGCTCATCTGGTGCCTCGATCCGGAGTCGCCGCCTGACTTCCACGGACGCAGCTGCGATCGGGACGGGCTGGGCGTGCTGGCCACGCAGGCGCTGCACGGCGATCCCGAGGTAGGCACGATCGTCACCAGACTCTTCGAGTCGTCGGCGCTGGAGATTCTGGCCCGCCGGCCGCAGTACCAGGACCTGCGGCAGCTTGGCGAGAGGTGGCGGCACCTGTTCCAGGTCGCGTTGGAACTGATGGCCCGGCGCCCGGCGGTGGGGCAGGTGCCGACGGACGATCTGCTGCTGGCTCACCTCTTGAGCGCCGTCCTGTCGAGGCGGCGCAGCCACGCGCTGGCCGAGCAGGCTGCGAGTTGCCTGACGCCACGGTCGACCAACGTCGAATGGTTCCGCAGCCTGGCATCGACTCCGAACGACGTCGATGCCGCCGCCCACCATGCGGTGATGGTGCTCACCGCACCACAGGCCGATCTGGAAGGAGCGGCCGTACGTCCTGAGCTCGATGCGTGGGCGCGCGCCTATCTGGAACGCACGCTGGCCGCCCGGGAAGCTGCCCGGCAAGCGCCGCAGCAACCATCGCGAGGCCCGCTGGTCCGAGTGTTGCGGGCGCTCTGGCGCCGTTGGAGGTACCGCCGATGATCATCAGCCTGCGATCTCGTCCCCGGCCCGGCCGAGCCGGTGCCGTCGGTGTCAACGGCTGGCGCCTGACGTGTACCTCGGACTCCGCGCTCGGGGTGCACGTAGCCGGAGCGGTCGCCATCCTTTTCGCCGGAGCTGTCGGCCCGACCGGCCTTGCCGAGTTGGCAGTTGACGCCTGTCTCACCGACGGCAAGGACCCGATCGCCATGTTGAGCGATGCCAGAGCTCAATTGACCAAGGAAGGCAGGGTCCTCGACGCCGTCGCCGTCCAGTTGGCCGCGGTTGTCCTGACACCGGAACGGACCGGTGCGGTCGCCGTCTCCGGTGGGCTGCCGGTCTACCTGATCTCCGACGGCTATGCCGCCCGGATCGACCCAGATGTTGCTCAAGGCAACAGGATTGAGGTGCGGGACTTCACGCTGGCAGCAGGTCAGCAGCTTCTGCTGGCCGACGAACCACTGGAAGACAAGGGCATCGCGCTCGACTGGCAACCGTCGTCCGGCGGGAGCGGGATCGAGCTGCTGACCGAGCAGGCCGGCGGCTTCGTCGTCGGCGTGTCCGTCAGGTGACAGAGATTCACGATCAGACAACCGGGGGCGGGATGACACCGACACCCACCGTGCACAGCCTGCTGTTCGAGCTGTTGAGCGGGCCGGAGTGGACGCAGCGCTTGGCGAGAGGTTGGGGGGCGCAACGCACCGATGTCCTGCGGCAGATCGCGAGCCGTATCGTGTTCGCGCGCTGGCAGACGGGCCGGACACCACAGCCGACCGATCCACTGAGCGTCGAGCGGTTGCCGATCGTCGAAGCGATGATCGACAAGCACCGACCGCTGATCGCGGAGGCGGTGGATCTCCAGTTGCGGATCGTCGGTACGGCGGTCGAGCTCGCCGCGGAGCAGGGGATCAAGGTCACCAGAAGCGCACTGAGTGAGCCGGTCAGCAGCGTCGTCGGTGCGGCGTACGTTCAGGATCCGCCGGCCCGACTCGATCCGCAGGAGGTCGCGCAACACCTGCTGCTCAGGTTCACCGGCCGTCCGCAACGACTCACCGACGATGAGCTCGTTACGCAGTACCTGGAGGACTACCACCGTGAGTGGGACACCTCACCGCATCGGGATCGGCCGTCGTCGATCGGTCTGGGGAGTGACGAGCGACCGCCGTTTGTCCATGCCCGGCGAGAGAACTCCTGGCAGCTCGGCACCGACCGCAGCGTGTGCGGACGCTATCGGCTGTACTTCATCGGCGCCGGTCGACATGATCCACGCACGTGCGCCGACGAAGAGGTCCGCCGCGCCTGCGCCGGGTTCGGCCTCTTGCGACCTGAACACCGGACCGCACTGCGCAGCATCTCGATCGCGTCGGCCGATGCCGGACGGCTCGCGGACGCCGTACAGGTGTGGAACAACCGGCAGCAGACGCGAACGGTCGCTACCGGTCCGGTCGACGAGTCCTTGACACTCGAGATCGCCGCCAAGATCAGGGTGTGGTTCGGATGCTCGTCGGCAGGGAAGCAGTTGACGGCAAGGCAGGGCGACGTCGGCGAGTACTCGGAAGTGCTGTCGATGGCACTGGTCCGCAAGGTCTGGATGGGCCTGCATGCGCACGAGCGGAACGAGCGGCCGGTACTGGCCGCAGCCGACATCCACCGGCTGCTCGGTCCAGCCCTCGACAAGGCCGTGCCCGAGGTGGTGCCGCAGTGGATGCTTGAGCCACCCACCGATCCGCCATCATTGAAGCGCTGTAATCGTTCTTATGCAGTGCTCGTCGAACACCAGCCGCTGCTCACCGGCACGGCGACCGAGTACGTCGAATTCGTGCATCGTAAGTATGGGCCCGCCTGGAGCGAGCTCGTGCTGACTCCGGACGAGTTGCGCGACCAGTTCCCGACGTTGTTCACCGAGGAGGACGGCGATGCCTGACGAGATCGAAGTCCGGACCGCCCCTGACGGCGCCGTCGTCATCGGTCCCGAACCGGTCGGTGCCGCCGGTCTCGTGTTCGTCGCGCTGACCGACGGCGTGCTCGTCGTCGACCCGATGGCACCTCACAACGTGCCACAGCTGCGGCTCACCGGCGAACCGGCCGAGGCCACAGAGAGCCTCTTCGGTACGGCGGTCGCCGGCAGAGCACGCGGAGTCGACGTCCCGGCGCCCGAGCTGGTGGCATCGCCCGAACGAGACGCCCTGGTCAGACTCGGCATCCTCCGTTGGCTGCACGAGCGCAGCCCGGTCTCACTCGACCTGCCGCTGGTCGTCGTCGAGCAACTCGCCCTCGAGGCCGGCCTGACCGAACTCCTCGATCCCGAACACCACGCCCCGTTGGCGATCCTCGACTGGGTGCCGGCCCTGATCGAGTGGTCCGGAAGAGCTCGCGGCACGGATTCGGACTTTCGCCGTACCGCGGAAGTCGCCGAGGTGATTCTGGACGGTCTGCGCACCGCCGAGCTCCAGCTGGAGTCCGGCGGCCGGCTGCACAGCGACGTCGTCCACGAGATCGAGCTGCTGACCGCGATCTCCGCCTGGGGGCTGAGCGGTGCCGATCCCGACGGAGCCTGGGCCGTGCTGGACGAGCTACGGCCGCAACCCGCCGACGACCTCGGCCACGGCGACCTGCCGTCGTGGCACGGCAACGGGCCGGTCGACTGGGACCGGACCCCACCTCGCGCGACCGCTCGCCACGAAGAGGCGGTGTCGTGGTCGATCCGGGGCGGAGCATTGTCCGTCGTGGTCGACCTCTTTCCACCGGCCCCGCATGCGGCCGTGCTCGCGGCTCCGGCTGCGGCGGCTGACCGGCCGGGCCGGCTGCAGGCGACGCTGTACGCCTCCTCCTGGCCATTGCCTTTGGCAAGTATCGACCTGGAACTGCGAGCGGAGAGCGGCGCATGGATGGGCACGCACCAGCTCGACCCGGCGGTGCTGCAACACATCAGCCGGGTCGCCGAAACGGCACTGTTCATCGACGTCCACGCCCGCGGCACCCGTCATCGGGCTCCGATCGGACCTGCCGCGGATCGCGCGAGCGCGGCACGGTGGGCGGCCAGAGGGCTGAGCGCCCTCCGCCTCGCCGCCGCCGGACGATCGCGGGCCGGCCTACTCAGCACGGCATCGCAGGCGCTCACTCGCGCCGCCACGTTCTACAGCGGACTGCCGGACGGCGTCGGCGGACCAGAAGCACGACAATGCAGGGCTTTGGCGCAGTGGGCGACCGGCGGCGGTACGCCGCTCAACGTCTGGCGACCGAACGGCTCGGCCGAGGCGGACACGCCTCCTGTGTTCGACCCTGTCGGCGGTCCGGCCGGTCCGAGCGCTGCCGAGGTCTGGTACGCCGCGGATGCGCCGAGGTCCGAATGACCACCCAGGTCTGGCGGCTCACCTTGGAGCCGGTCGGTGACGATGTCGCCTGGTCGCTGCTGCTGAACAGCGGCACCGGCACCAGCGCGGTCGACGCGGGCATCATCCGCGACACCCGCGACGAGGAACTTGCCGCGCTGGACATCCCTCCGCGAGCTGGCAAGAGTGCTCTGCTCGACCCCGACCACGAACGCCGGCTCGCCACCTTGCTGGGAAGACGTCTGCTCCCACCGATGCTGTGCGAAGCGCTGGAAGCGGGGACCCACACCCTGTACGTGGCTACCCGCGGCTGGCTCGCCAACCTCCCGTGGGAAGCCCTGGTGATCGACTCGGACAACCGTCGGCTGGTCGAGGCGGCCGTCCTGGTTGGAGCGATGTCACCGGGCATCATTGCGACCCGGGTCCGTACGGCAGCCCGCTTCACCCCGACAGGGCCGGGCCTGGCGATCGTCGATGCCGGTCCACCCCGCAACACCGCGCGTCAGGACTACTCGATCTATCCGGGCGGACTCCCGGTCGGGCTGGTCACTGACCTCGCAGCGGACGCCGTAGCCCCCGGTGACTACTCGATGAGCGCGGCCATGGCCGGCGAGGCGCTGACCGGAGGATTGTGGTCACGTCTCCTGTACGTAGGTCACATCGCAGCAGGTCAGCAGGACGAGCCGGCGGCCACCGCGCTGGTGTTCCAGCGCGGGGGAGAGGTCGACAAGCTGACCGCGGCCAAATGGCTGGCCGAGCCGCAGACCTGGCCGTCGCCTGCGCGGGTCGCGCTGATCGGTTGTGGCAGTGACGATGCCCGCTTCATGGAGGCGAGCGGCCTGCCCGTAGCGGCGGTCAACGCGGGTGCGCATCTGGTGACCTGCACCAGATGGACGCTGCCTGCTGATGCACCCGCTGACGCGTCGGGCCCGACAACGGGACTGGCGCGCGCCGTACTGCACGCGCATCGCAGCGCCAAGCCTGTGCATACTCTTCGCGCCTGGCAGGTCCAGCAGTTGTGTGCGTGGAAGAAGCGCCCGACTCCAGACGTTTCGCCCTTCTTCTGGGCGTCTCTCGCGACCTATCTGGCTCCGGAGACCAACTCATGACTCGGCCCGACGAGGAGGTTCAAACCGCGCTCGAGGATCTGTTCGCAGGGTTCGAGACGCTGATTGCCTCGGGGCAGGAAACCAGCTACGTCGTACGACGGATGGTCGCCGTCACCGACACGGCAGCAGAGCCGGGCGTCTGGCGTGAAGCGCTTGCGGAGGAGTTGTTCGAATACCTGCGCCGGCTGGCGCCCGAGGACGACGACGAATGGACCGCCAGTGCGCTCAGCTGCTTGGACGCGGTCTGCGAACTCGTCCGGATCTCGCCGTGTCCCGAAATGGCCTGGACCCTGATCGTCCGGGCGACGTCGACGAGGAGCAGCCATGGTGTCGACGACCTCACCTGGATCATCGAACACGCCGATCAGGTCGACCGGGAGACGGTCGCGGACGCCTATCTCGAGCGTGCCCGCTCACGTCCTGAGTCCGAGCTGCCGGCCGCCGTCGACGACTGGACGACGGCCTTCGCGATGGTGACCGAACCCGAGGACCAGATCGGCTGCGCGGTGAACCTGGCCATCGCGTACGCCGACCTCGAGCAGCCGATCGCGGAGGCGGAGTGGTCCTGGCAGGCCGCGATCCTGGTCGAGATCAACGAACCGTCCGCCGACCTCGAACTACTGCAGGACGCCTACGCCGCACAGTTCAGGGCCGTGGAGCACCTGCACCGGATCGATGCGCCGGCCAGGCGGATGCGTCCACTACTGGACAGACTGTTGTCGCGACCCGACTGGGCCCCCGACGGCCTGCTCCCGCCACACATCCACATCGTTGCCGCGGGCATCTGTATCCAAGACAACGACGTGGCCGCCGCGCTGGTGCAGCTGAACCTGGGGGAGCGCCGGCTCACGGAGGTGGAACCGTACCTCCAGGCGGAGTGGCTGCTGTGCCAGATGCAGTGTGCGGTGATGCGTTCGGACGCCACCACGGCCGAGCGCTTCGCGCGGCGCGCCTGGTCTCTGATCGAAGCGGTCGGCGACGAGGAGCAGCGAACGCGCTTCCGGCACATCGTGGCCGGCATCGGGACAGTGACCGGCCCGTGGACCTTCCCCGGCGACGACCTGGCCGCGGTGCGGATGCTTGGGTCGGTGCTGACCCGGATGCGAGCCGGCATCGGCGGCCGCGAGGAGATCGAGCTGCTCGACCGCGCGATCCATGACTTCGACCCAGTACTGCAAGCACATCTGGTGATTGCTGCCTACGCGACCCGCGCCCGGATCAACAGTGCGCTCGGGTGCCTTACGGACGCAGCAGCTGATCTGCACGCCGGACGGGAGCTACTCGCAGAGATCGAGGCCAACCCACCCGGTGGCTTTCCCCGTGGGATCTCGACCATGATCGAGCAGTCCGAAGCGCTCCTGGAGGTAGTCCGCGGTCATCCGGAGGCCGGGGCCCTGCGGTTCGACGCGATGTGGCGGAACGAACTGGCGGCGGGCGCGCACTCGGCGGCGATCGGTGCAGCGCTGGGCGCCGCCGAGCTCTGGCTCACCAACATCCCTAGGGTGCAACGAGCGGTCGAGTCGGCGATCGCCGCCCTGACCATCGCCCAGGAGTTCAGGTACGCGAGGGGGGACAGCAAAGATCGATCAGCCATCGCGTCCTACGTAATGAGAGGTCATGCGATGGCCATCGAGGCTGTTTTCAAATTGGGCGACTGCGGGCTGATGGCGGAGCTTCTCGAAGTCATCCGGGCTCAGTCGGTGCCGTACGTCTCCGACGACCCCGGTGTCGCCACTGGTCCGTTGGCGTCGCTGCTGGCAGACGCACTGGGCGAACAAGACCCGGTCCCGGACGACGGACGGCGCACCTCCGCAGTGTTGCTGTCGCCGCCGCCGCTAATCGTGATGCCGTGGGGATCGGTGGCGTTGGCGCCGTGGCTGCAGTACGACGAGATCGCCGAACGACCTGTCGGGCGACTGGTCCTGGCGGACCTGTGACGGCGGACCGGACAGATAGTTGACAGTTCCCCCCGATCCCGAGGTTCTGGCGACCGCGGGTTTGACGATGGACCGCAAGGCGGCGTCCGGACGACCTGGCGTCGCAGGTTCATTGGGGGAGGCTCACCGAGCATGTCTGGCACTGTTGATCCACTACTTGCCGAGTTCGTCTGGTTCGGGACTGCGACGTTGCGGCGGCGCGCACATGTGGTCGCCGGCCGGCCCGCGTGCCCGACGCGGGTCGCGCCGTACAGCTCGGGCGTCGCGACCGTGCACCAGCTCTGCCGGGATTCGGACTGCCTGGGCATCATGCACGACATCTACGGCCGGGTGCTTCGTCGGCTCGAGCAGCTCGGCGAGTCGGTCGAGCTGCTCTCCGAGCGACCCGGCTACGTGCGGACCATCGTCGGATCGCAAGTGGCGGACTACGAGCGTGAGGCGCGGGTATGCCGTGGACTGCCGGCCAAGCCGACCCGCAACGACGGCCCCGCCCGCCGGGTGAACGAGGCGCTCGACGACTGCGTCGAGGCCGGGTGGCTGCAGACGCTGTTCCGGATGATGCGTGGCTATGCCTGCCGGGACGGCCGCGCCAGCTCGGCGTGGCCGGTCGATGCCTGGTCCAACGAGAAAAGCTCGCACGACGGAGTACTGCGTGGCATCGGTACCACAACGGCACGGACCGAGCTGCTGAAGGACATCCAGGCGGTGATCGAGACCGCCGGCCGGGTGGCAGGTAAAGCCTGGGTGAACGACAAGATCCTGCATCCGCTGCAGACCTGCGTGGTGCCGCTGGACGACGAGTACGACAGGGCCTCCTCGCAGCAGGTGCAGCCCGCCGATATGGTGGTGGTCAGCGATCTGCGGCAGCGGTTCCGGCGATTGACGCTTGCCGGGATGCCTTCGGAGGCGGCTTTGCGTCAATCCTCACTCGAGGTTCTGGGCGCCGAGCCGCGGTGTGCTGTCGGCGAGGTGCTGGACGATCTGCTGCTCCCCACTGCGGCTCAGGCCCAGCCGATGCCGTAGGCGAGGCCTTGCCGCACGTCCGGCCAGTCGGCGACCACGGCGTGGTCGCCGTTGGGGGTCAGGTGATGCTCGGTCGGCTGACCGTCCTCGATGACGGGCGGCGGCACACCGTCGTACCGCCAGACGTCGTTCGCCTCGTCGCTGTCCTCGAACCGCACGCTGGCCAGGAAGGAGCGCGTACGCCGGACCGCGACGAGCGCGTTGTACGGGCGGATGAAGGCTCGCGACGGCATGGTGACGCTGACGCCGACCCGGTGGGTCTCACCGGTGTTGAAGGGCCGGGGGAGATGCATGGTGAGCAGCCATGAACTGGTCGAGTACCGATCGACGTGGAGCAGCTCGCAGCCCTCGGTGGCCTCGACCTGGATCTTCGAGCCGTCCGGTCCGTCCGGGAGGTGCGGGACGCTGAAGGACTCGCACAGCGTCGCCACGCCGTCGTGGGTGACCCTGATGTCGCGGACACCGATGAACCGTGGCCGGTCGCCGATGATGGCGTGCGACTCGATCCGGTCGACGTACCAGCCCCTTGCGTTGAAGGGGTTCGGATCATCATCGACCCTGGTCCGGCGTACCAGGACCTGCGCGACGGCACGGTTCGCCTCGCGGAGCCGCCGGATGATGGTTCGCGGGCCGCGGTCGAGCTCGACGCCGACGTTCTCCAGCCTGGTGGTGAGGTAGGGCGAGTCGTCGCCAACAGCGAGCCCGGCGAGGAACACCTTCTCCAGGTCGGGTTGCAGGGTCCGCGCGGCGTCGAAGAGATGGGCGCTGATCAGGCCACGTCCGAGTGCCTCGTCCGGCTCGTTGTCGCCGAACATCAGCGCGGACAGCAACGGGCCGAGCCGGTGCACCACGTCGGGCGCGTACAGGCCGCGGCCGCGATGCAGGTTGTTCAGTTCCTTGGCGATCAGGTCGATCCGGGTGGTCATCCCCAGACCTCCGCCGTGATGCCGATCGGGATCGGTGAGTGGGGCGAAACGTCCCTACTCACCACCGAGGAGGTGGGCATCATGATCTGGCACTGCATCGGCTCGGCCAACATCTGGACTGGACTCATGTTCTGGTTCGCCCCGCAAATCAACTGCTAGTCGCACGTCATGGATCGTGTCGGCCGGCGTTCTCGCCGGCCGGTGCGATCCCCCAATGGTCAACCAAACCGTGACTCCCTGTAGATGTCAATCACGCGAAGTCATTGTTCCGTCCAAGAGGCCGCCGCGCCTCTGAGGGCGGAACTCGTTGCAGCCCCTCCAGACGGAGAGCACCCATGCCGCCTGTCCGTCAGATGTCAGTGTCACGACAACTGCTGAAGCTCAGGGCGTCGTCGTGGCAAATCTGAAGCGATCATCTGAGCGAACCTGAGGAGTGAATCATGGCCTGTACGTGTCAGTGCGCCTGGTGCAAGGAAGCCCGTATCAACAACTTCTCCGACCACCGCTGCTCACAGATTCCGAAGTGCCCGCAGAGCAAGTGACCTCATGGGCCTTTTCGATCGCGCCAGAGAGTCCCGCGCTCCGCAGGCCACTACAGCACCCGACGCAGTGCTCACCGTGACCTTGATGGCCGAGTATCCGGGTGCAACGACCGAGCAATGCCAGATGATGGCCAGCATCACTGAGTCCCTGTACCAGAAGCGCGGGGGCGGAGAATTCGAACCGAAACAGCTGGCCATCATCAGCACATTGTGCGAGCGGCTGGTCGCGGCAAACCCCGACCTCGAGAGGTTCGTCGAGTCGCTCCGGGAAATTGTCCGTGCCGAGCGTGCAGCCCATCCGCAACTCATGTCATGGAGATGGTTGGACACGGATCTCTGACTTAGGTGTGCGTCCATTTACAGTACGCCAAAGAAATTCACAGAAGGGAATTGTGATGGCAGATCTGCCACCACCGCAGCCAGTATCAGGTGAGAGCCGCCAAGCGGACCAGGCGCAACTCGACAAGTATGCGCGCGAGCAGAAACGGCTCCGTGTCAAGGCTGAGGAAGAGCGGAAGAAGGCGCTGATTGCCGAGTCCAGGCGGCGTGCGAGCGAGACGTCACAGCGGAAGTGAACGCCGTGCAGCCAGCCTGACCGGCCGGCGCAGTAGCGGTCTCCGGCGCTTCAGTGCGCCGGAGGCCAGCTGCCTGGGTTGCCCATGCTAGCTGCCCACCTTGATCCACCTGCTTGACAGGCTCTTCCTGGCCGAAGCAGCAACATCAATGACAAAGTAGAGATACGGCTCCGCGACGATACATCAAGGGGGAGGTGTCGTATTCGCCGGTGCAATGGCGAGCAAGCCGCGCAGCCCGCAGTTAATGCAAGCCACAGTTAATACAAACCACAAGGAAGGAATCACAGCGATGGCGGAGAACGAGGTCTATTATTGCGGCCATTGTCGGCGCCAGCAGCGTCCGGCGCAGGGGATCCGCTGCATTGCTTGCAGCGACAACTGCCGAACGGTGTCTTGGTTTACCGATCGGGAATCCGAGTCCGCCGCGCTCGGAAAATTCAAACACATGAATCCGGGCAGGGCCTAGATGGCGGCGGTCGGCCGGATCGTCGGTATCGATCTGGGGACAACCTTTTCGGCTATTGCCACTGTCATGCCGACCGGGAAGCCTGTATTGCTGTCGAATCGCGAAGGTGAGCGGCTCACTCCGTCGGTGGTGCTGTTCGATGACGCCCGATCCGTCCTCGTCGGCTCGATGGCGAAACGTTCCGCGGTCACCGCGCCGCTTGATGTGGTGCAATTCGTCAAGCGTCAGATGGGCAACCCGGACTGGAAGTTCGAGACCTCGACCGGCGAACAGTACGGTCCCGAGGCAATCTCGGCGATGATCCTGACCCGGCTGAAAGAGGACGCCGAACTGGTGCTCGGTGCTGGCCAGGTGACGGATGCAGTCATCACCGTGCCGGCGTTCTTCGATGATGCGCGGCGGCGGGCGACCAGGGACGCGGGCACGATCGCCGGGTTGAACGTCCTGCGTGTGTTGAACGAGCCGACCGCTGCAGCGCTGGCGTACGGGTTCGTCAATCCCGGCGAAGCGACGGTCCTGGTGTTCGACTTGGGTGGCGGCACGTTCGACGTCACCGTGCTGCGTATCGCGGGCGGTGACTTCGACGTGATCGGAACCGACGGGCTGCACGAGCTGGGTGGTTTCGAGTGGGACAACCGCCTGATGGAATGGCTCAACGATCAGTTTCGGCAAGCCGGCGGACGAGATCTGAGCCAGACCTTCGAGTCCGAGGCCGACCTGAGGGATAAGGCCGAAATGGCCAAGCACGTCCTGAGCCAGGCGACGACCGCCCGGGTCGTCCTGAGCGGTGGCGGAGTGACCAAGTCGATCATCATCACGCGGGAGGTGTTCGAAGAGATCACCGCCGATCTCCTGAACCAGTCCCGCGATCTCACGATCTCGCTGGTAGAGGAGATGGGTCTGGCCTTCAGCGACATCGACAACGTCCTTCTGGTGGGCGGCTCGACGCGGATGCCGATGGTGCCACGGATGGTGGCGGACATCTCCGGCCGGCAACCGCTCCGGGTCGACAACCCTGACGAGTTGGTCGCCTTGGGCGCCGCGATCCAGGCGAACTTGCTGAGTCCCGATGGGCCAATCCTGGACGGCCCGGCGCCGCGGATCAGCGACGTGACGTCGCAGGGCCTGGGCGTGATCGCCTTGAACGATCAGCGGATACCGCGCAACACCGTCGTCGTCGCCAGGAACTCCAAGATTCCGAGCCAGGGTGCGGAGATCTTCGGTACGGCGGACGACGGACAGACAGCGATCCGGGTGCACGTCACTCAGGGGGACGACGAGGATCCCGGGTATGTCCGGCTGGTCACGAAGGGGCGCTATCCCGACGGTGGACAGCCACTCGAGATTCCGCCGTACGACGCCGGAGCACCGATTCAGGTGGTCCTGCACTACGACATCGATCAAACGATTCAGGTCGAGGTCATCGATCTCACCGCGGGTGCATCGCTGGGCACGTTCGAGCTCGACAACGTGGCGAACCTCACCGACGAGGAACTCGCCGAGGCTATCCGTAAGAACAAAGAACTAGGGGTGGGCTGAGTTATGACGGACACACTGGAGCTGGTCAACTTCTACGAGCTCCTGAGCATCGCGGAGACCGTCGATGATGAGACGGTCAAGCGGGCTATCCGGGAGCAGCGGCGGGCGTGGAACAAGCGGGCGGCCCAGGCCGATCCGGTCAAACGTGCGCAGGCCGAGCAACGCATCCGCGATCTGGCGGAGGCTGAGCGCGTCCTGCTCGACCCGGCCAAGCGGCGTCGCTTCGACGAGCAGATCAGGACGGCACGACCGCGGCAGGTCGAGCCGGCTAGTACCGACGACAAGCATCGTGACTGGCTGGTCGCAGCCCGGCAATACTTCGAGCAGAACAACGCCCATTCGGCGTACTACGCGGCCCGCGAAGCCATCGCGGTGAATGGGGCGGATCATGAGGCCTGGTCGATCCGGGCCAACTCGTCGTTCCTGATGGGCAAGTACGGCGACGCGGAGTTCGAGTTCAACGAGGCCATCCGGCTGCAGCCGAACAACGCGGGATATCACTTCGACCTGGCCGAGGCCTACGCCGCGCGGGGGCAACTGGTTCCGGCGTTGAACGAGTACGAGATCGCCTTGCGACTGGAACCCGGGGATCCGGTGTATCGCACCGCGATCGCGAACATCCTCATCCACCAGGGCGCACCTGAGAAGGCGCTCGAACTGATGGAGGCGGTGGTCAAGGAGTACCCGGCCGTCGAGTTCTTCCAGTACTACCTCGCGCTGGCGCTGCACGATGTGAATCTGACGAAGTGGTCGCGGATGCAGGGCGGAACATACATCCTCACCTCGGAGGCGCAGATCAGGGTCACCCAGCAGATGTCCGGACGAGCCTTGAAACTCAAGTACGACGACAAGGCGCTGCGCGCATCGCTGACCGAGAACCTCGACTTGGCCGAACGGGCCGAGCAGGTGAAGTTCTTCCACTCCAGTCTCGGCGGCTGGGCGCTCGCCGCGTTCGTTGGGCTCCTGCTGATCGCCTACAACGGCCTCGGGATCCTGATCATCGCCGCTGTCGTCACGCTGTACGTCGTGCTTCACCGGATGCCGGTCTGGAAGCACAACGCGAAGCTGCTCGGCATCGCCCGTCATGGAGTCTGAACGCACGAAGCCGTCGCTGGCGGAGCTTCTCGACGAGATCTCCGGGTTGCGTGACCTCTTCCAGCGTCGGCTCCTCGAGGACAAGGTGAAGGACCGGCAACTCGATGAGCTGTACAAGCAGCTGGAGGGCAGCCGCGGGGGCTTCGGCGAGCAACTGCTCGGCCCAGTGTTCCGAGCCGTGCTCCTAGTCGTCGATCGCATCCGGTCGTTGGTTCCGCCAGAAGGCGATGAAGCGTTGGAAAGTATCGCTGACGAGCTGCTGGAAATCCTGCGGCGGCAAGGAGTACGTGCCGTTCCTGAGGAAAGCTCCTTCGATCCGCGGCTGCACGAGGCTGTCCGCAGCGAACCGGTAGACGGCCACACTCACGGCGACGTTCTCGACGTGCTCAGGCCGGGTTACCTGCTTGGCGCTCAACTCCTCCGCCCGGCTCAAGTCGTGGTCGCATCGTCCAAGCTGGACCAGCCGCGCTGATGATCTCGGCCGCCATAGCCTACAGAAAGAGCGTGGATCGGCATGGCTCCGAAATGTCCCCACTGAGATGTGCAGATATGGCTTCAAGAGACTGTCCAGAAGCAGGACGGTTCTTATGGCCGGTACGAGTGCCGGTCCCAGGTCTGTTCGACGTCCCGACGCGATGGGCGTGGAAGGCTCAAGGGTGCTACCTCGCGTTACGTGCGATCGGCGGGCACGACTGAAGGTGAATTCTGGCAGGTCGCGGTGTTCGATAAGCTCACCCGTGGGACATGCGACCAGGCCAGCGATGGTTCGCGCGGACCTTGACTCTGGGCGACACCCGTTGGGCACGCTGCGGACGACAACTTGCTGTCACACCGCCAGGATCACCTGTGCGTCTGCGCGATCGCGGCGAGCATGTGCGTCGGCGACTGCGGCAGGCGCACGCAAGTGCCAGCGCTGGACCACCGTGACAGACTGCGTCGCGGGTCCGTGACCACGCCGCTCCAACTACCGGATCTGCCGAAATCCGGCTTCCTCGAGTTTCGAGGCTCCACTTGGCCGAGGCGACGGTGATCTTGATGCAGACGTGTCATGAGACAACCGCTTGAACCGCCCTCCTATCCGCAAGCCAATGCGGCGCGCTAACCAACCGCTGCCGAAGCTAGTCGACGCCCTGGATGAGGCTGGTCAGCCCGGCTCGATCCTCGTCCGTCCACCCGTCGGGGCGACGTAACTGTTTGCAGTAGTACACCCAAGTCAGCGTGCCAGGGCTAACGAGATCCCGGGCGCCATGGACGTCCCGTGCAGCAGTCCGGGGCGGTGGCGCAGTTGATGGTCTAACCGGGCAACTCATAGAACCGGGTCCAGTCCCAAGAACTTGGACCCTCACAGTGTCCGAGGGGGTACACGCACCTTAACCACACGCCTTGAGCTTGAGCCGGAGATGCTCGAACGATCGCCCCGAGACTGATCAGTTGCGCCGAGCGCGGAGCAGCAATCGGGGACTCGCGTTCCGCCGGCTGTACAGGAGGAATAGGCGAAGCTGATTCCAGGATCCGATTCGCCGACCATCAGGTCGAGTTGGCGCCCGAGGGACCTTCTCGAGGCCGTGCAACCTGCCCTCGCGTGCGACCTCGTTGCGTGCTGATGATCGGAATCGATCAGGTCCGCCGTGTCGTCCTCGTCCAGCAGGGTCTGTAGTGCTGCCCGAACCTCACTTCGATCGTCAGTTGGGGTCGAGCTCGAGGTCGGTGGGTGGGTTCGGTATTCAGTTCCGGATCTTGCTGAGCGGCCATTCCTCAGGTTCTACTTGAGTTGCGGAGGGCGACTGCCCGGCGGGATTCGGGAGGAATCACTCAAATGCTGGAATCAAGTGAGTAATGCCAGCCCGGACGAGGGCCGATTGGGATGGCGGCTGCGACCGGGACCGATGCCTAGCATACGGGTGCGGTCCGAACTATTCTCCCGATTGCTTCCGGTGCTCGCCAAGCGTCTGGATATTCAATTAATTGATTCAAAGGAGATGGCCGCGGCGGCCCGGCCATCAGACTCTCACAAAGTGGTCATTCACTCCGCCGAGGCATTCTACGGCCGGCTGGCTGCCGGCGGGATCCGCGGGCTTGGGGAGTCGTATCAGGACGGGGCATGGGGGGCGGAGGACCTGGTAGGGCTGCTGTGCCGCCTCCTGGCGGCCACCGACAGCAGGCCCGGTGCCTGGTTGCGCGCTCTTCGACCTGTTGTCTCCCAGCGGCGAGGGGATGGCGATGCCTACTCGCTCGCCGGCGCGCGGCAAAGCATCAGTCACCACTACGACCTTTCGAACCTCCTGTTCGCGCTGTTCCTGGACGAGTCGATGACCTACTCGTCGGCCCTCTTCGAGGTAGGCGACGACGGGCGGCTGCTGGCGGATCGAGGTTTGCTGGCGGCCGCCCAGAACCGGAAGTACGACCGTCTTCTGGACCTGGTGAAGGTTGGGCCCGGGTCCCGGCTGCTGGAGATCGGAACGGGCTGGGGCGGTCTTGCGATTCGGGCCGCGGAGCGGGGAGCGCAGGTGCGCACCGTCACGATCTCGGCCGAACAACTGAAGTTTGTCCAGCGTCGTGTCCGGGAATGCGGGCTGGAGTCGCGGATCACGGCCGAGCTGCGGGACTACCGAGAGCTGGGCGCCGGACAGTACAACGCGATCATCAGTATCGAGATGATCGAGGCGGTCGGCCAGCAGTACTGGCCCGCCTACTTCGAGGTGCTCGAGCAGCAGTTGGCGCCTTCGGGGCGGATCGGGCTGCAGGTCATCACGATGCGGCCGGATCGCTTCAGCAGCAGCCGAAACTCGAGGACCTGGGTCAACGAGTATGTCTTCCCCGGCTTCAAGCCACCGTCCGCGCCCGCGCTCGCGGCAGCTCTGCGGCAGCACTCCGGCCTGACGATCGTCGATCGGATGGCCTTCGGGCCGCACTTCGCCGAGACGCTCCGGATCTGGCGCGAAAGCTTCGCCGATGCGGCGGACGAAGTACAGGCGCTGGGCTTCGGTGATGTCTTTCAGCGCACCTGGGAGTTCTACCTCGCCAGCTGCGAAGCGAGTTTTCGGGCCGGGCATTTCGACGTCAATCAGTTCATCCTGGCCGGCCGCGACGCGGGGGGCTCCGATGGCTGACGAAACAGCGCCACCTGCCATTGCCCGGGGCACCTACCGGGAGCTGCGCTCGCTGGTCCGGCAGGCGGGTTTGCTCGAGCCGCGCACTGGCTACTACGTCCGCCGGATCGGTACGAATCTCCTGGCCTTCGCTCTGGGGGTGCTGCTGTTCGCTGCGGCGGGCGACTCGTGGTGGCAGGTGCCGATCGCCGCCTATCTGGCGATTGTCACCAGCCAAATGGCGATGATCGGCCACGACGCGGGCCATCGTCAGATCAGCCGATCGAGACGCGCGAACAATGTGCTGGGCTACCTCCACCTCAATCTCGCGGCCGGGGTCAGCCATGGCTGGTGGAACGAACGGCACCGGAAACACCACGCGCATCCGAACGATCCCCGATTCGATCCCGATATCAGCAACAGCGTCATCGTGCTCTGGGCAGATGAACGGCGCCTGTGGACCGGCCGATCGTGGGTGTCGAAGTACCAGGCTGTCTATTTCTTTCCGCTGCTGTTTCTGGCCCAGGGTTTTGCTTTGCATTTCAGTCACTTTAAGAATCTGAGCAAGCTGCCGGGCCGCGCCGTACTCATCGAATCGGCGCTCTTGGCCGTGCATGTGGCCGGCTATTGCTCGGCGCTCATGGCGACAATGTCGCCGCTGAAGATCGCTGCCTTCACCATGGTCAACCAGGGGATTCGGTGCGTATATCACCGGGACGGTTGCTCCGAATCACAAAGGAATGCCTGTCTGGCCGGAAGGGGCGCGGACGGACTACCTCCAGCGCCAGACGGCGACCGCCCGGAACATCCGTGGTGGTCGTGTCATCGAGCGCGCGTTCGGCGGCCTGAATTATCAGATCGAGCACCACCTCTTCCCGACCATGCCGGTGTGCTGCCTGAAGAAGGCGAAGCCCATCGTCGAGCAGTACTGCCGGGAGCACGGGCTGGCATACGCCGAGACCGGCCTCGTCGAGTCGTACTCGGCGGTTCTGCGGCACCTTGCGGAAGTGACGAACCCTTC
This sequence comes from Kribbella monticola, assembly GCF_003261635.1. Classification (GTDB taxonomy): domain Bacteria; phylum Actinomycetota; class Actinomycetes; order Propionibacteriales; family Kribbellaceae; genus Kribbella; species Kribbella monticola. Next base: position 187,579 of record NZ_QFXK01000010.1, read on the forward strand.
TCGTCAGTGACGGGCCAGCCGTCGCTGGAGCTCGGCATGCCGGAACTGATAGACGGCGCCCGACTGACGCAAGACGCCCCGCCCGGTGTGCGCGTCCTTGAGGAACGCGATCAGCCGCCACGGCAGTCGTCCTGACGTGGCGAGCCAGACGCGGACGATCATGAAGCCTCCCCACGTCGCTTGGAAGAAGGCGAAGGCACAGCCGATGCCGATGAAGAGGGCGACACCGACTCCCAGCCCGAAGCCGGCCCCGCTGCGAGATCCGTTGAAGGGGTCCGGCGGGCTCAGCGCGGTGTTGAGGCCGATGGTCGCGCACAGCGGCAGCGCCAGTGCCAGGGAGACCAGGAACGTGCTGCGGTCCCGTGCCAGAACGACGGCCGGCGAGTTCGCTTTGGCGAGGTCGGTTGGGGTGGCGGCTTCGTAAAGGCCACCGGCCAGCCCGCCGGTCACGATCGCTAGCGCTCCACCGATCATCGCGGCCCCCGCATGGATGGTGAGGGACACCACGATCGCGAAGAGACCGCCACCAACTGCTCCGACTGCGAAGCCACGCCACGACCAGCGCAACCCACGGGCCGGTGCCCGGCGATTCAGTAGGTTCGCGCACAGTCCCGCGACCAGGCCGAGCGCCACGCCGTTGATTAGGTAAGAGCCGTCGCCGATCGATGTTCGCACCGGATCGGTGAAGCCGGCGCGCTCGTAGAACGCGATCGCCAGCTCTCCGCCCAGCGCGCTGACCAGCCCGACGCTGAAGCTGCTCATCGGTGCCGAGACGATGCCCACGGCAACACCACCCGCCACGAAGGCGGCGACATACGTGTTGCCCGGACCCGCGCCGAAGACAAGGAACGCGATGAACGCTGCCAACTCGCCACCGAGGATGCCGCCGGCTAGCGCACGGGACAGGCCCGGCTTGGCGGGCTTGACGCGTCCGCGGATCACCAGCCCGATCGCGAGCGTCGTGATGAGGCCGACGCCCCAGCCTCGCCAAGGGATCGTCAGGGCTCCGGCCACGGCTGCCACCAAGCCGACCAGGAGCCCGACCGTCGGGCGCGGTGCGGCTCCGGTGAGATGCCACCAGGCGATGTCGGTGGTGCCGCCTTGACGGTGCTCCAGATCGCGGGCCAGGAAGGTCAGCCACCGCTGGGCCTTGGGGGCGCTCCAGCGGTTGCCTTTGAGGTTGTCCGGGTAGGGCCGGTAGGCGGCCGGAATGAACTGGTCGAAAAGATGTTCTTCGACCGCTGTGCGCGTGGCGAAGACGTCTGTATCGAGCAGTTCGGCAGGGCTGCGCGGAACCTCGGAGATCAGCTCGTCGACCCTAGGGTTGTAAATGGCGCGGGCCAGCGACGCCATCAGCGGCGTCGTCAAGGTCTGAGCGAGTGCACCCCGGTCGTCGGCGGCGACAGCGGCCGCGATGTCCGGCCACGGCGTATCCGCCTCCGGGCCGCCGGCGGACTCCGTGAGGTAATCGATGATGACCGCCGGATCCAGCGGACGGAGCTCGACGCCGGCTGCTCCGGCGAGTTTGGTCTTTTGAGCTCCGGCGGTGCTCAGCGCCTGGCTGTAGAGATCTGTTCGGCAGGCCAGAACCAGTCGCTGCCCGGACTGCAGAGCAGAGTTCATCTTCCCCAGCGCGGAGGTGAGCAAGTGCGTCGGCATCTCGTCGAAACCGTCGAGAAGGGGGAAGATCAGTCCGGCCTCGAGCAGCCCCCGGGCGAGTGTCACCGGGGGGCCGTGCTTGAGCTTGGTCGCGAGGGCGGTGTTCTCGGTGCACAGCCAGCGTTCGATCCAGCCGTACAGGTCGTGCTCCTCGGGATCCCAGGAAGCGAGTGGGGCAAGGACCGGCACGGGGCCGCCCGGCTCGCGCCGTTCCAGCAGGTCGAGAATCAGCCGGAGCAGAAGGATGGTCTTACCTGATCCCGGTTCACCGAGGACCACGAGCCGGCCGGTCGGGACCCGGGTCAGGGTGGCGAGCAGATCCGGTCCCGAGCCGGCCAGTTCTTCAGGGCCGGCCGCCCAGGACTCCGATCCGCCGGAGGGCCAGCCCGGACCGCTGCTGGCGATGCGCTGGATCGTTTCCCAGCCGGCCACCAAGGCCGGGTCCGCCGCCTGCCAGCTCACCGGGAGGGCGTACGGATCGTCGAGCTGGCGCCAGGTCGCTTCGTATCGCCATTGCCGACGGACAGCGATGGCCAACTGGTCGGCCGTATCGGTGATCTGCTGGCTCCGTGTCCTGCGCTGGGCGCGGACGAAGGTGTTGTGCTGTGTCGCGTAGTCGCCGACGATGAAACCCTGGGAGTGCGATATCTCCACTTTCGGGCTTTCGTCGGAATGCTCCGGCATCGATCTCCTGCTCAGGAACGGGCCCGTCAGCCGGCGCCGAAGGTGTTCGACTGCTGATTGTGATCGCCGACCTGGAAGCCTTGGCTGTCGCGGATGGTCACCGCATACTTTCCCTGCGCGGCGCCGGGCGGATCCACCAGCTCCATCAGCGCGCGGGCGGCGCGGAGGATGTCCTCGTCCTGGCCCGCGTCCACCTCATCGAGCGCCTTGCTCAGGGGCAGGGCCCATGTCTGCGGGTCCTCGGAGTAGGCGGTCAGTGCCAGTGCTGCCTTGTCGTTCCCCTGAAAGCGAGCGGCGACGAGCTCCTTGAGACCGGAGTAGGCGTCCTTGATCGCCGAACCGGCGGCATCGCCGATTCCTTTCAGTGCGCCGGCGGCCAGCGCCCCCAGGATCAGTGAGATCGGATCCATTCCTGCTCCCCCCACGAAGGAGTGCTCAGCATGCCATCGGCAGCAGAATTAGTCACGCCTCCCGGCGGACAATCATGTCGCAGGCATATTCGACTCCGTTCTCGTTCTGCAGGTGCCGCGCAGCGCGCTGAGCGCCCGAGGTGGTTCGGTCGCGGGCGAGTGACTTGGCCAGCGGCGACTCGTTCGCCCCAGAAAGGCTGGTCGGAGAAGGTCGGCCAGACGACGAGGGGTCGGGCGTCCGGCGCGGAGTCCCGCGGCAGCCGAGTGCGAGGCTGCCGCTGCCTACGTAGATCGGTGGTGGACCTGCGGCGAGAAAGTCTGTGAGTTCGGTGGCGGTGCCCACTGCGGGTCCTTGTCGAGGAACCAATAGCCGGTTAGGTGCACGGTGGGTGGCCAGTCTGCAGGGCGTCGCACCACGTGGCGGCTGAAGGCGCACAGGATGAGGTCGGCGCCGGCCGAGCGGGTGAGAGGAAGCAGCGGTAGGTCAAGCTCCGCCGCCGCTGGCGTCTTCCCCTCACAGGGCGTGTCCCGGTCGCAGGTGTCTTCCGAACTACCTAGCCTGGACTCCGGGCCGACGACAACCTGAAGTCAGCCCACCCGACGTGAGAATGCGACCGACACTCCGCGGCACAGTTCTGGGCGAGGAGGGACCGGGTGGCACGTATGTCTACGCCGAAGATGGGAGCCGCGGTGGCCGTCACCCCGGTGCCCGTGGACGCCGTCGAAGCGATGAAGTCCGCCAGGTCGGTAGCGAACAAGCTCGATGCTCTGTTGTCCAGCTCCCTGGCACATGCCGGTGCTGCGCACACCTGCCGCTGGCATCACGTCAAGGCGATCGGGCTCACGGACGCTCAGCGTGCGGCGGTCGCCTGGATCATCGCCGAAGAGGTCATGGAGAGTCGTGGCGGGCGCTCCCGAGTGAAGCAGCTCTGGCTCGACTCGGTGACCACCGGCACGAAGTTGATCGGGGGGGACCGGGATCTGCTGGCCGCGTTCGTGAACGACGTATTCGGGGTGCCAGGTAAGCCGAAGTCCCTCGATCACCTGACTGGACACGTCGGGGAGTGGCTCTGGTATCTCCACGCTCGGGATCTGCTGGATCCGTCCCGCACGATCTTGCGGCTCGAGCCGCCCAAGTTCACCGTCACGGAGCAGGGTGCGGACGGCCTGGTGCTCTACACGGAGACGGGCACCGGCACCACGTTCTTCCGGCTCTGGGAGACCAAGAAGCACACGGGCGTCGGCTCGATATCGAACGCGACAGGCAAGGCCTACACCCAGGTGTCCAAAAGGGCCGAGGAATACCTGGCCAAGTTGACGGCACCCCTGTCGCTGAGCCCTGGGGCGGTCGGCGATCTCGGCAAGGAACTCGCCGACCTGTGGATCGACGGCGACCCGCGTGCGGGGGTAGGAGTGAGCGTCGCCTCCGACAAGGTCCCCCCGCCGAATGCGTGTTTCACCACGATGGGCGGTCATTTCATGAAGTTCGATCAGCCCGGCCAGCTCGAGGGGCTACTCGTCAGCGTCGAGGAGCTCGATCAGATCGCTGTCACTGTGAGGGAGTACTTGTGGACCGCGCTCTGAAGGCAGAAGACCTGGCCGACGCGCTCGGAAGCGGTCACCCTGACGGTGCGCTGCCGACAGTCGACGAACTGATCGACTTGATCGCGGAGATCGAGGTACGAGCCTTCGTCGGTCCTGGCGAGGTCGACGACGCAGTGCTGGCAGCCGCTTGGTACCTGCACGCTGTTGCTTCCGCCGCGAACGCAGAGGGCCTCTACACGCCCGTACGTCAGCAGCGGGCCTTTCGGGTCTCGGCGCACATCTTCGATCTCGCGCTGGGAGCCGAGGGACGGACGGCCGTCGAGCGCTTGACGTTCGCGTTCGCGGCTCAGGTGGGGTACCGACGCTCTGACCTTGATCCGAACGCCACGGCGATCTGGAGGCGTGTCGACGCTGACCTGGCCGACGTGGCTCCGGGCGACCGTGAGGAGCGTGGCGAGGTGCTTGTCGTCCCGTTCACCGAGTCCGCCTCGATCGGACGGTCCTTCTCGTTGATGGCCATCCGTGCCGGCGTCGCGTTCCTCGGCCTGGACTTCAACCGGGTCTCGGAGTTGCTGGTCGGCTGGAAGCGTCAGATCACTGCCACGCGGGACCTGATCGAGATGGACAGCCTGGTCACGACGATGTTCGGCCCGGGCGAGCAGATCGTCTCCGCGGTGGAGGACCTGGTGATCTTCCTTCGCTACGGGTATGGCTCACGGCTGGCGGAGGCTCGTGCGGCCTTGCGTTCGGTCGTCGATCTGACGGCAGGTGAGGGTGATCATGACGCGCGCTGGGTGGCGGCACACCTGCTGGCGATCGCAGACGGGATGGAGACCGCCAGCATCTGGCGCGTCCTGCCGCCCGGCTCGCCTGATGAGCTCGCACAAGCGTTCACCATCGGCAGTCCGCCGGTGCTGACCTTGTGGCCGCCCCAGCGTGATTTGCTCCGCCGCACCGAGCTGAATCCCCTGGATCCAGCGACAAAGCGACTCCTGTTGTCGGTTCCGACCAGCGCAGGCAAGACTCTGCTCGCGCAAATCATCATCTGCCACCATTTGGCCACTGGCAGCGGTGACGTCTGCTACGTGACTCCGTTGCGGAGTCTCGGCCGGGAGATGCGTCAGGCACTCGCGAGCCGATTGCGCATTCTGCAGAAGGGCCTCGGGGACGACCTTCCAGATTTCGCGTCACTGGACCTCAACGAGTTGCTCCGGTTCTTCTGGTCTGGCAGCAACACAGTCGAGATCATGACACCGGAGCGTCTCGCCCACATGCTGCGCCGCGATCCTGACGGTGTCTTGTCCCGCTTCTCGATGTTCGTCATCGACGAGGCGCACCTGGTGGCACAACCCAACCGTGGATTCCTGCTGGAATCCCTTCTCGCCTTGCTCGCGACCACCGACACCCGACTTGTCCTGCTGTCCGGGGTGATGGGCAACGCCAAGCAGGTCGCGAGCTGGCTCGACGACAGCAGCGAGAGCGTCCTGTTCTCCTCGTCCTGGCGTGGTCCGCGGCGGCTTCACGGCATCCTGAACTCGACGATTCTGTGGGACACCGAGCGTGTGAGCAGCACCCGGTCGAAGTCGCATCCGCTGCGCAAGGACTACGACGTCATCGGCACCTTACGGATCAAACCGGCCGAGGCATCAACGCGTGAGCTGTGGACCAGAAGAGACTCTCCGCTCGGCGCCAAGCGCTTCGAGTTCGCGCCAGATGGAACTGACCGGCGCAATGTCAGCTCCGGGACTACACCCTTCTATAAGATTTGTGCCACTGCGGCCCGCGTGTTCCTGCACGCCGGGAGCCTGCTGATGATCGTCTCTCGCCGGGACTACGCTCGCGGCGCGGCCGAGACGCTCGCCGCGCAGTTGCCGGACAGTACCCGGACGGGTGATCTCGTCGATTTTCTCGTCGAGCGGATCGGCGAGGAACACCCTCTCGTGGGCTGCCTTCGCAAGGGTGTGGGGTACCACCACGCCGGACTGCCTGTCGACGTTCTGGACGCGCTGGAGCAGGGGGTCCGCTCCGAGAAGATCGTGGCGCTGGTGGCTACCACGACGCTCACCGACGGCGTGAATCTCCCCGTGCGGACCGTGCTGATCTCCGAAACGAGATTCCCGACCCAGGACCCGGCGCAGCACTTCGATCCGGCACGTCTGCTCAACGCGGTCGGCCGGGCGGGCCGCGCTGGACGCGAAACCGAGGGCTGGATCATCCTCGCGCTGCAGCAGAAACCCGAACCCGCGGACTTCGATCAGTTGCGGCCGGCCGACGAGGATCTCGAAATCCAGTCATCGCTGATGTCCGAGAGGGCTGTGGAGCAGCTTGCCGAGGCCGAGGGCCTGCTGGCGGCGAGTGCCGATGCCATCTTCCAGCTGGCCGACAGCGCAACCGCGGACTTCGCGTCGTTTCTGTGGTTCGTCTTCTCGGCACAGCAGCGGCTGGAAGAGATGCTGACGAGCTTCCACATCGCCGGCGCCGTGCAGCGGCTGCTCGGTTTCGCTCAGATGCCCCCGGAGCTGGCCGAGCGCTGGCTGGCGCTCGGACGACGTGTCCGCGAAGCGTATGACCGGACCCCTTCGGAGAGCCGGCACCGCTGGGCGACCGCGGGGACCTCTCTGGGAAGTGCCCGTGCGTTGGAGAATGTCGCGACGGCCGTTGCCGTTGAGACTCACTCGGCTCACCCGGTCATGGAAGGTGAGGGCACGAAGCAGACGCTGTCCGTCGACGAAACGCTGGAGATCTTCGCATCGGTGGATGCGTTCGGGGCGTTGCTGGCCCTGCCCGAGTGCGGCAAGGCGTGGACGTTCAAGTCCACGGTCGGCAGCAGGTCGACTTTGGTCGTACCACCTGTGCCTGCGCTGAAACTCTGGATGGGTGGCCTCGACGTCCCCTCCCTGGCCGCGGAGCTTCTCCCTACCGTCACGAACGCGGCCTGGAGGCTCGAGCAGACAGTTGATGCGATCAGCGGTGCGTTCGAACACTTCTTCAGCTGGACCGTCGGTGCCGTGATCGAGCAAGCGAATGTGATCCTCGAAGAGATCGAGTCACCTACGCGACTGCCACAAGACCTGACATACATGATCAGGTATGGAGTTGACACCCAGCAGGCCATCGGGCTGCTGGGGCGCGGCGTTCGCTCTCGGCGCCTGGCCTATGTGGTGGGACAGCGTGCGGCATCCGACGGCAGGCAACTCGAGCAGGTCGTCGACTGGCTGCGGCTGCTCCACATCGAGGGGTGGATCGAAGAGTTCGATGCCACGCCGCGTGAGATCGAGGATCTTGCCGACGTTACCCGGGATGCGTCGACCGGTCTTCTGCGGCAGTTTCTTTCGTCGTCAGAGGCATCCGCGAAGCTTCACGTACCGATGGAGCCGGCCCCGTCCGCGCCGCTGGCAGTGACGCTGCGGATCGTCGACGCGCATCTACCTGTCGAGGTTTGGACAGTAGGTGATCGAGCAGACCGCGTCGGCATTATATCGGCCGCACACCACTCCGATGTCTTTGCCCTGACCAGTGCGGGCCTGACATTCTCGGCGTTGACGGATGGCTCGGCGATCACCATCCGAGCCGACAGCTGATTATGCCTAGTCCGGGCAGACCGATCCGGTGGCGTACGTGCCGAAGACGTCGCGAGCATGAAGTAGCCCAATTGCGGCCGTTCGAGAGCGTCTTGTTGGCGTACTCGCGGAAGTGGCTGGCATCGAGCCGGTCGAAGCTCACCTCCACTGATGTGGCACCGGAGGGGATGTGCGCGCGCCGGGTGGTGGGATTCCGGCGGTTGGTGCCAGTAGTCGCCGGCGACGGCGGCGGGCAGCAAGTGGTAGCAGGTCTGTGCCACGTAGCCGCCGTGATTCGTGAACTGGAGGTAGTAGTTCGTCGTCGTTAGTCGGGGGCTGGCGTCGGCGGTGGTCGCGACGGCGACGGCGAGTCCGGCTGCGGCGACGACCGCCGTTCCGACCCGGGCCTTCGAAGAGAATCTCATGGGACGTTCCTTCCTTTGCGCCTGGCTGAGCAGCAGCACTCGGCGCGTTGTGGTGGTGAGTCGGGCTCGCTGTAACGGTGTGTGGCGGCGTGCCGATTGCATCATTGGGGTTTGCGATGACAATGGCTCGTTGGTTAGTTGCCATGATGGCTGTGGGGGTCTTGGGCACGAGCGGATGTACGCGCGCGTCGGTTCCGAAAGCGGATGGTGAACAGGGGGCGACCCAAGCGACGTCGAGCGCGCTTCCGACGTCTCAGGTGGAGCAAACGATTGGATCAGCTGGCGGGGTAGTGCTGTACGGCGAGTGGTCTGCACGGCTACCGTCGGGTTCACGGCCCGAGGGAACGTTGCAGCTGGACTTGCAGCCGTTAGAACCGAGCGGTGGATGGCCGGCAGGGCCGCTGTCCAGCAGTCGCCGTGGTGCTCCGGTTGGCATTGATCTCGAGGGGTCGACGATTGGGGGGGCTGGGGCGGTGCTGACCCGGCGTCTATCCAATGCTGTTCCTGCCGGCCAGTCCGCCGCGCTTGCGTACCTCGATACACAGACGCACCAGTGGATCCCCGTGCCGACGCAGCTTTCGTCGGATCGGAGGATGCTGAGCGCCACGGTGCATCACTTCTCGATCTGGGACGATATCCTCGCGACCGTCGGAACGCTCAGCGGGGACCGTGCGGATGCTCTCCGCTGCGAAGGCAACGTGCCGAACTGGGCAACTTCCGTGACATATCTTGACGAGGCCAATTCGCCGATGCGGTGGTGCGCTGGCAGTGACCCGAAGGATCCGCAGATCCTGGTGATTAAGGTCGCGGTCAACCGCGGCTATGGGATGGGCCTGCGGCGGGCCGTTGCACCGAGGTGGGTGTGGTCCTCAGCCGGGGGTAACGCTCCCAGAAAATATCTTGGTATGGGGGATTGCCGATCAGGTCCGGGTGCCGGCGGATGCGAGGTCGATGTTCGATGGCGTCGCGTTCCTGCCACCGTCCACAGAGCTGCATATGGGTTTCTCGGAGTCACAGGTGCGGAGTGTGCACGGCCCGATTCTGTCGGCGGTGCCAGATCTTTCCTATGCGGTCGCCGGGTTGGTTTACCACGAGTTGAGCAGCGCGCTCGGTAAGGCACACCCGGCGATCGCGGCGCTTGTCAGTGTAGTCGCCACCTGGCAGTGCATCCATGATCTCGCAACAACCGACTGGGGGAAGGCCAGCGGCGTCCTCTACCAATGCATCGTTTCGAACTACGACGACATCAAGAACCTCATCATCGACGTTGGCGCGCACATTCCTGCTTTCGATGCCGGGAGTTGGGCGTTGCTGCGGCTGGCGCCCGTCGCGTGCTTCTGGCGCTCTTCTCGTTCTCGCTAGGTTTCACCTTCGGCGAGTACTTCGCGGACAGCCAATTGGACTCCGCCGCCTTCGAGGCGCATGTCGAGGTTCGACCTGCGGTCAATGACTTCACCTTGCGTCCTGGTCGGTTGGGACCGCTGCGGGTTGGTATGTCGAGTCGTACCGCGATCGCGACTGGGTACGTTCATGCGGTGAACGAGGTCTGCGACGTCCACTATGAGTTGTCGCCGAAGGTCGTAGCCGCGCTGGGAGGCAGCGATCCGGGTGGAACCGAGTTTCGCGACGGCAGCAGGGAAGATCTCGACGGAATTCTCATCAAGAGCCCCAGAGCTAGAATTCCTGAGGGCATCGGAGTGGGAACTACGCTCAAGAAGCTTCGGGCAACGTATCAGCAGCGGCTGAAGGAGGTTCCGGGACCGCTCACCGAATCAAACCCGGCCCCGAACCTCGCGATCTTCGGGGATGGCGCGGCGATCATCTTCGGCAGCTTTGACGGGGTGTCGGTGAAATACATCGAGCTCGTCGCTGGGACGTCACCGCAAAACATCAACCAACAGCCCTGGGAGTGCTGACAGTCACCACTCCGCCAGGTCTGCGGGTGCAGCACAAGTTCTACGCCAACTGTGCGAAGCCGTGGCCGACGTTCCCGGTCGGTGAGCAGGGTTGGAAGTTCAGCCCGCATCGATGCAGTGAGCCACAGTCAGCTGCTTCCTGAAATGATTGGTCAGTCGTGGGCTGATGGGGGAGTCTTGAGCCTGTGGAGGCGGCTGAGCATGACATTCTGGTGGCGATTGATCGCGGCGAACGAGCGTTCGACTGGAACGCCTGGTTCGGTGGTGTGGATACGGCCGGCTATCTGACCCCGCAGGGACGAGCCCTGGCCTCTCTCGCTGCTGCTGATTTGGAGACGCTCTTCGGCTCTTCATGGTTGCCGAAGGCTACTGATCCAGCATCCAGGCACTTTATCGCCGAGTTTGGTGCCACCTCGCCATTGCTCGCTCTCAGCGAGGCGGCGGCGTCCGCGGCGTACGTCGAAACGCTCCGGTGGTGGAGCAGCCTGCAGGTCCTTAAGCAGCGTTCCATCCCCGGGGTGCAGTCGGTTCTGAAGGAGCTGCGCACCGACATCACTGGGCACCGCCTCAGGCACAGCCTTGCGCAGGCGCGTCTGGCGGCACAGGGTTTGGCCCGGGGTGCTGAGGTGTTCGTTGAACCGTCGAAGAGCCGCGGTGGGCCGGGTGATGTCCTGATTCGTGCCGGAGGGTGTGAGGTTTTCGTTGAGATCGTGTCCTCGCTGCCGGTGCCCAACCAAGACGAGTTGGCCTATGACGATCACGTGATGTGGCTGTGGAGGCAGAGCGCTGATGTTTCGTGGACTGGTTATGTTCCCGGATTTCTCAACGTGGCTCGTGAGCAGGCTTGGCGCAAGGCCGTGGTTGCTGCTGTTGCACATTGCCTCGAGAGCGGCGGTCCGGGGGTAGTGGATCTTGGCTCGGCCAAGTTGACGGCTCAGCCTCGCGCGGATGCCAGCGGTGGCAAGCTCATTGGTCCAGATGTTGCAGTCGATCAGAGTCGGCGGCTCGCGGGTGTTATTGATCGAAAGGCGGCGCAGACCCGTGGTGCGGGCCCTGCCTGGATCTGGATCGAAGATCATGGCGGGCTTCACCAGCTCACGCCCTTCAGTGGGATGGGGATCGAGGACAAGCTCGCCGCCCTGGCGGAATTGAGTAGGCCCTTGCTCAAAGACCGGCACCACGTCGCTGGAATTGTCTGGACCAGGGCATTGAGATCAAGCGACCTGGAATCGAATGACGTAGTAGGCCCTTTCGGTATGGCCTTCAAGCGTCCCCTGCCCGGCAGGCAAGTGCGTGAGTCGATCGTCGTTCATCGTGATCTGCTTCTCCCTGAGCAACTGAATCTCATTGCCCGGATCCTCGATCGCGAGCCGCAATGGCTCGCCTGGGCCCTCGAGACACTCGACGTGAGCACGCTTGCCCAGTGCCTTCGTGTGTATCCCCCGACGGGGACCCGCTGATAGACCCGTAGCAGGCATCAGTCAACCTCCTGGCTTCAGCGGCCTGCTGTATGCCGAGCACCGCGGCGGAGATCCGCAGCGATCGGCCAAGGATTGCGAGGACGTAAAAGAGGGCGGCTGCACGACTGACGTCGCACGCTTGACGGCCGACGGCACCTGGCGATACATCATCGACAATCCCTACGGCACTGCCCATCAGGCGCGCGCCACCCAGACTGCGGGCTGAGGTGAGTCGCTTCGGCCTTACTCGCGCTCTGAACCGGTATGCAATCCCGAGGGCCCTAGGGACCGGCAACAGCGGCTTGTCCAGAACGGGAATTCGTTGATGCTGCGGCGTGCCTAGTCATCGCGAAACACATGCAATGCCAACGCCAGCAGTGTTTCATCCGCCACAGTAATCACCGCTGACCTTAACCACATGCTGCCCGGCGTGATAGTCGTCCTATCACCCACGGGGACAGGTGGTGCGAGCACTGCCTTCTAGTCGGGCAGGACTGGTCGGCGTTGTCGTCTGAGGGACGCGTCGAGGACGACGATGCCGACGAGGTGCCCGTGCTTGCGGAGCTGGGCGGCTATCGCTCCAAGGTCTGTTGCTAGCCGTTCGCGTGGACCGCGCCTGAGTGCCGCCCCTCTGCGACGGTCGGTCGTGTCGGTCCATGATTCCTCGTCGAACCAGAGCACGACGAAGATGCCGAAGCTCGTTTGGAAGTCGGCCATATAGCGATTGACGAGCTGGTCTTGGACAGAGGCAAAGAGGTCGCTGTTCCACGCACCCTTGACTTCTCCGGGAAGGAGAATGGGCTGCGAGCCGGGTGACGTCGGGGAAGGCAGGGCCTCGATCCGGAGGTCTGTGCGTTCTGGAAGTCCGCTCGGCCGGTTTCGCCGTACCTGAACTTCACGGTTCACCGCGGTGCCACGGTCGTGGAGGCGGATGCTGAGTTGATCTGCAAGGAAGTCGGAGATCTGGTCTTCGGTCTTCGGTCGTCCGGAGTAGGTGTCCCAAAGGAGGCCTGCTGTCGGCGTGTCCCCCTGCAGCCTGTTCTGGATCTCGCTGAAGGCATCAAGGGCCGCATCAAACAGGTCGTGGTCTGTCCGGATCAGGGCGGCACTGCTCCTGTCGGCGAGCAGGTCCAGCTCGCCGGCGGTCCATGGTTGCCAGCTCTGCTCTCTTCGTGCTGCCCGAGCATCGATGAGAACTCTTTGTAACCAGGGCCGGTCGGGGAATTTCGTGGTAATCCGGGCGATGGCATCGACAGCCTGCCGTGTTCCTTGCTTCCTGAGCATATCCAGTATGTTGTCTCGCCACTCGCCGAGTGATTCGCGGGGAGTGACCATGTGTGCGTCCTCGATGTGTGGATCTTCTGCAGTCGCGAAGTGGTGTTCAAGCCAGACGTACAGATCCTCCAAGGCATCTTCGGGAAGGTCGAGCACCTCACGGGTGTAGCTGTGCGCGACGTGCGCAACTATCGCGCTTTCCATGAAGCTGGGCGCAGCATCCAGCAAGTGCCGAAGGGCTGGCCAAGCCTGTCTCGGACCGATCTTGAAGAGCCAGCTGACAGCGGCACTCCCTCGATCCGGATCTCGTGCCAACTCCTCGTCACTGACCCATTGGAGGAGGAGCGAAGCGACTCGGTCGGGATGGGTTTCGATGAGTGCTTCGACGAGGCCTTCGCGGGGGACAGCGGGGATAGGGCGCCGGAGGCGCGTCAGGAGAGCATCGGCGAGGTCGTCGGATGCAAGGGTCCTTAGTTCTTTCACGTAGAAGAGGGGCTCGCTATTCTCGATTGCCCTGTCGACCATGGCCAGGAGCGCGGTGATAAGAGCATCAAGCGCATGCGGCATCGCTAGGCGGAGGAGCGTCTCCTTGTCATCGGGCCTAGCGCCATTGGTTGCTGTTGGCCAGGCAATCAAGATTGGGGACCAGTCTCTCCAAACGGATGGGGCCAGGCCGTCGAGCACCTCCGGCCGGTTTCGTAACAGCAGGACAAGCGCCTGAAAGGCGGCACGTGATGGCAGTCGCGAAAGCTCTTGGGTGACTGGCGTTCCGGGGGAGCGGTGACCGTCGGCCAGGTAGGTGACTGCCGCGGAGACGAAGTCTCGACGAACTGACTCAGGGAGGCCCGTCCAACGGGGGTGTGCAGTGATGTCCGGGTTGAGTTCGTCCGCGGGACGATCCGTTGTCGGCCGAATCGTGACCAATCGTGTGGCCGTCCAGAATGCTTCGAGGTCACCTAGCAATGCAGCGCTTATGCATTCCGCAATACGTGGATTGATCAGCCGCCCTCGTTCCTCCATCTCGGCCTGGCGCCGATCTCGACGTTCTCGATGCTCACGATGCACAGCCAGCCGTTCTCGCCCCGTCGTAGCCTCGGGCGAGTCCAGCTCGATCACTTGCCGCCAGTGGGCAAACAACTTCGCTGCCGGATGATCGGCGGGAAGTCCCAATACGATGCTGCTGTGCTCCGTGTCGGCCGGGTTGTAGCTGTGTGTCGCTGCGTGACCAATGTTTTGTTGGAGAGGTCCCTCCGAGGCCACGTACTTCTCTATGAGCCAGCCGAAATCAGCCGACGTCAGCAATGTCGATTCGTGCGGGCCGGTCCACTCGATGAGGTCTAAGATCTGATCCAAGGTCGCGTCCTGGAACAGAACCAGGGCGATCATGTGCCGGTCGTCTGTGGTTAGGTGGGCTCCGAGGCGTTCTTCGCCGAAGAGAGGCTCGTAGGTATCCGCCTGCTCCCTGACCAGGGCCTTCAGGGCTTCCTGCGCAGACCTTAGATTGAGGTGATGGACACAGAGTCGTACCACCGAATCAATGAGCCCGGTGAGGCGAGAGCTGGCCAACTGACCGGCAATGCTCGTCACCCAGGCGCAGGCTGCCTCCAGGTCATCGTCGGTCAGTCGGGCTGCGAAATCGCTTACGAATATGGAGTGCAGGCCGAGTCCGCGGCGACGGTTGCCGGCGCCGATCAGTTCGAAAACTCGAGCGGTTGACACTGCATGAGGCCATGAGGCCATGAGTGCGGCTGCCGCCAACTCGTCATCGACCCGTTCGCCAAGCCCCTCCGGTTCCAACAGCAGACTGGCGAGTCTGTCGGTGGGGTCTTCGGCCGACAGATCATGGACGCCAAGGGCGGCACTCGTGCGTAGATCGGTGCGCTGCGCGGGATCAAGCGCTATGTCGGCCAGCGGCTCTCTGAGCGCGAGAAGGTTGCATTGTCGCGCGATCGTGATGGCGAACTGGACTACGTCATGGCTCTCATCCGCAAGCACAGGCAGCAATTGGCTGCTCAGATCGTCATGTGCGAGTACAGCAAGATTCCAGTCGTAGCTGTAGTAGAGAGATCCTGCACGGAGGGCCGTCAAGAGCGCGGAGACAAGCTCAGAACGGAGTTCCTGGGATGGCTCGACCGTACCAGCCAAGAACCCCGCAGGGTCCGACGCCAGCAGCCATCTGAACTCCTGTGGTCTCATGGCCACAAGCCATGGGACCATCTGCCGAGTGCGAGAATATGTGCCTCCGTCGTCGCCGGCACAAAGAGAACGAACTTCCTGTGGGCGCAGGTTCTGCGACAGCACCCACCTTGCGGCGAGGTAATCCGCGAACGTCGCATGAGACCACACCAGACGTCGATTGCCGGCGCGGGAGAACAGCGCGGTCTGCCATGTTGCTCGAAGGATCTCCCGAGGTCCGATGCCGGCATCGTAGGCGCCGGGCTCGATGCATTCGTCGCTATGCAGGTCGTTGGAGTCGGCCTCTACGGACGGTCCGGTCCAGATCGTCGGCTTGCCACCGAAGATTGAGATCGCGGCCATTCGCTCAGCGGTTCTGAGGATGTGTTGTGGTGGGAAGACCGGTGCGCCCGAGTCTCGGCGCTCAGGGTTCAGCTCGTCGGCCAACGCCAGCAGGCCCCGCTCGTACAGTTCGACCGTGCTGTCAGGTAGCCGCCCGTCTTCGTGCCTGGCAGCGATGAGGAGGTTCAGAGTCAATGGCCGTGCCGCAAGGGGAACGACACGTGCGGCCTCGATCGCGGTCAGGAAGTCAGGAGCAGAGAAGCCCTGCGCCTTCACAATGGCCCCGGCGTCCCTCCTCCGGAGCGGAAGTAGTTCATAGGTTTTCAGTGCACCGAAGCGCGTTTCCAGCTTCGCCGGCAGTGACGACGGCCACTCCGCAGCCCGGCTAACGATCCGGAGCCACAATCTGGAGCAAGGCCAGGCATCGAGGTAGTCCGCTAGCATGGAATGCAGACTCGGAATGCGATTGTGAGCCTCATCGAAGCCGTCAAGCGTCATGCTGAGTTCGCCCTCGCCAGCACACCAGGCCTGGATCCGTGGATCGCGGAAGACGCGTTCCTCCAGTCGGAGCTCACTGGCGAACCGCCCAAGATTCCACTGGAGATCCTCTCCGTCGAATCCGTCAGGTAGCAGGGCACGCTCTGCGGCCAGCGCTGCCGTCTTGCCCATGCCTGGCTCGCCGAGCAGCACGAGGCATCTGAAATCTCTCAATGCCGTTGTCGGCACTGCCTCGGCGTTAGATCTGAAATAGGAGTCGTCCTCAGGGTCTGCAAGCCACCCTCGGGGAGTCAGCTCGTACCTGCCGTCCTCAGGGATCCAGAAGCGCGTGATGCGTGCAGGCGCTAGTCGTCGATTGCTCACGTAGCACCTCCGATCTCCACCTTGGGAGAAGATACGTCGGAAACCGTCGGTGGGTCGATTGTGCGAGTTCGGAGACTCCTCTTCCAGGTCCTCACCGAGCGTGAGGAGAAGGCCTCGGTCGCGAACGCGTCCAATGAGTCCTTCGGCGGCTGGACCAAGACCTTCACCGACCCCCGGCTATGCGCAGCCATCGTCGACCGACTCACCTTCGGCGGCACCATCCTCGAGACCGGCACCGACTCCTACCGTCTGGCCCAAGCCACAAAGCAGCGGACAACCTGACACCCGTCGGGCGCGGAAGCGGTGTCGACGCAAACCAACATCCGCGGCACCGACACGTGCCCGGCGGTGTCAGAACTCGCCAACAAGCGGTGTCGGACGAAACCTCCGCAGCCATCTACGCGCGCCGCGCCTCGGGACGCCATCGGTGACTAGATCCCCTTCTGGTGCGCGAGGATCGTCGCGGCGAGGGGGCGCCGGGGGCTTTGTCCGCCGACCGCGATCCGACCGTCACCTTTGAGGTCATCCGTGTGGTCGCGGATCCAGTCGAGGGTGTCCCTAGCCTCATGAAGCGCTGCTGGATAGGGGTTTCCGGCGCGGGTCGGTAGTTGATCGAGACAAATATGACCTTGCCAGCGGTAGCGATTCCCGAGGTCTCGTATTCAACCTGAGGAAGATGCGCTTGTGTCGAGGAGCGTCGAGGCGAGCGCTGCCACGCGAGGAGCATCGTGTAGGCGCCTTCGGAGGCTCGGGTACGCGGTGAGGAAGTAGGTCGGTGTGCCGACAGGCCACCCCTCAGCGCGGCACTCAGCCGCCCAGGAGTGGAGGTCTCTTCGGTTGTCGCCGATCGCCGCTGCGAAATGCGCCTCTGCCGCCTCCTGCAGAGTCTCGTGTGCAAACGTCAGTGCGCCCTTCCTGGTCTCTGGGTCTTCTACGACGCGGGCGGTGCGGTGAAACCACTGGTCGATGGCCGCAGCCGGACCGTTGATGCGCGGAGTCCACTTGCGGCGGCGGAGCCAGGACCCCGAGATCTGGACGGTTGATGCCGCCGCCACACGAGTGCACACGACCAGCAATCTCGCGCCGCATGTCATCTACAGGTCTCAGAGCACCACTCAGTTCCTGGACAGCCAAGGAGCGGATCTTAATTGCAGCATGTGACCGGGCAATCCTGTCGACGTGGGCGCGCAATAGGTGCTGTTCGGGCAGATCAAGTGTGGGCACGGCGCGGCTCGATGCATGGAAAGGAGCTCCGGCTGGCATGTCTGCCTCGCCGAGGAGCCACTTGTGCAGTGGATGTGCTTCCTCAGAGCTGTTCTCGTCCAGGCCATCGATTAGCACCATCAGGTGCTGCCGCTGCCAAGTCACAGCAGCGGCAGCACGAAGCAGCTCGAGCACTCGGCTACCTGGCGGCAGTGCCCTTCGACGTGACGAGGGGGCCCGAACGACGACTGGGAACTCCGGCCTTCGACGTTCCGTCCGCTGAGAGCCCAACGGCGACTGCGATGGGAGCCTTAGGCGGTGCGGCAAGTCCGCTGAGGAACAACGCAAGGTTCTGCACCAGCAGCGGGGCGGTGGCCTCGTCGCGGTAAGAGTCCTCGAGCCAGTTCACGTCCATAAATACCGCCAGACGTCCTCCGCCGATCACCTCGGTGCTTCCCCAGGCCGCCGCCACGACCGTGGCGTTTGGGTCGAACGTGCCCGGCGCACTGGTTGAGACGACATTACTGCCTGAGACGTTGCCCATCCCGCCCGGCGCTGACGGCTGCCAAGTGTGCACCGAGAACGGCTGTGTTGTGAGTCCCCCCACGGCAGACGGGTTGAGCGGCAGCGGCCCGGTGTCGAAGAACGGGTCGCCTAACCCGCCGACTTGGATTCCGCCAACACTGACGATCAGCTTGTTGATGATGTCGGCGGTGGAGGCGTTGATCGTCTCGCAGCAGGGCCGCTCGCCTGTGAGATACACCCCGCCACCGTTCTTGGCGAAAATGACGAGCCGATCCCGATCGGCGGCGCTCAGCGGTTCGATGGAAACATGCCAGATCTCTGAGTACTGCGAGATCTGGTCAGGAAGGACGTCGGAGTACTCGACGGTGGGGCTGTAGCCGGCCGAGCTCAAAACGCTCGCGGCCCAATCCAGCTCGCTAGAGTTATAGGTGCCGAACAGCAGGGCGCTGACATCTGCGCCGCATGTCGCGTTCTGCTTACGAAGCGGGATGAGATTGATCTGGGCGCGGGGAAGGTTGCTCACGGTCGCACCCCGCCCGGTCAGACACAGGTAGGTGCCTCCGTCCGGGATGGATCGGCGGTACCCGTCGCTGCCGACAAGCCACGCCTGTGCCGTCGCCGGGTCGCGCACGATGTTGCCCGGCGCGATCTGCGGAATGCCGGCCGTCGAACGCAACCAGCCTAGGGTGGCGGCGTAGCCCGCCGCCGTGCCATAGGCGTATGTTTCGCCTGCTTCGTCCGCGTAACCAGTGAAGGGAGCCATCAGCACCGGCGACGCATCGACGGTGGCCACCCAGGGCCCGCCAGAGTCACCGGACGCGCCCAGGGATGTCGCATTAGGGTCATACCGGAAGCAGATGATGTCGAAGGAGGCCAGGTCGCAGCCCGGCGCCAGGCTCCAGTCGCCTGGCCGGGTTGTGTGCAGGGTGCCAACCCCTCCGAACAGAGAACCCAGCGGCTGTGTGCGGCCAGCACCCCACAGGACGACGGGAAGGTTGTCCTCATAGGCGGCGCCACTCGGGGCTACCGGAATCGCGGCGTTCGCTGTGCTAATACTCTTGTCCAGCTTCAGGAGCCCGACGTCGTTCTGTATGTACTGATCGTGCTCGGAGTATCCGTGTCTGACAATAGAGGACACTCCCCGCCTCGTCCCCTTGGACTTCGACGACTTGTAGCCGACCCAAACGGTGATCTCAGTTGCCTTGGCGAGAGTTCCCGCATCCACCAGGCAGTGGCCAGCCGTCAATACCCATTGAGGACTGACGAGCGCGCCGGAACAGTTGAACGTTTAGTGCTTGGTCTTCCATTCCAGGTAGACAAACCAAGACGGCGCCGTCGAAGGTGTTGTTCCATTGATCACCGCCGACGCAGGTGGCGACGACACCACGGCCAAGGCTGCGAAGGAGCTGGCCACGAGCGCCAGAACGGAGACGAGGGCAGTAACCAGCCGGCGTCGCCTGGATCCCTGGCGTCGGGCGACAATGTTGCCCCAACTCGGGGCATGCCCCAGTGAATGTTTGTTCGTCACGCTATACCCCCCGGTATTCGCTACAGAGCCCCCAAGTGATGTGCCAAACGCTAGCACGATCCCGACGTCAAACGGTCCACGGTCAGTCCGAAATTAAATGCCTCGCCAGTATGAAATGTCGGAAGAGAATGCCGACATGCGATCCTGCTACTAACGCGGGTTCGTCCGGAGGGGTCGTCTAGAGCGAGAGCACCGACGCACCGACGCACCGAATTGTGCGTCGACCTTCGGGGCACCTCGACGAACGACAGCGTCCAATTTCCAGGCGGTGGCGTGCCGCGGGAGCTGGCGCGTAGGTTCGCCTTGAGCAGCAGCGCCCACGACTTGGTCAACCCGACCGTCGATAAGGTGATCACTGCGACTGGACTATCAACGGCGGTCACCCGACGCCCCCGCTGTGCAGCCGCTCCGAATGGAGGTGGCGCAAGCCTTGAATGTGGTTGCCAATAACAACCACATTCAGCGGACCGCCCGTGGCGCGTGAGTTATTTGGCGGGCGAGCACTTGTCAAATTGGATGACGTGTGCCGTTGACCCTGGCTCGTGCCATGGCTAGCCTCCCAAAACAGGGGGCATTTCTCGGGTGACCAACTGTCGGTTCTCGTTGGTCGTGCGCCAATTTCTTGGCTATCGCTGGAATGCTGCGTGAGCAAACGCTTGAATGTCCGCAGAATATCGCAGAGATCTAGGGCCTGCACCTCGATGGCTTATCGCAAGCGCAACGGACCCAGGCTGGAACGATTCGTCGGCAGTCTCGTACATGCCTGGCTGGCCGAGATCGCGCTCAACATGGCTTCGCAGTCTTCGATGAGAAGGGCCGCGCCGCCTTCACGATCAGCGAACTGTGGAAGAGCCGCGATCGCTGGGACCGCCGTTGACCGGCTGGTGTTGGTGTCCCGTGGCTCAAGGTTGGCGCCCGTTGGTTCGTTGGGATCGATCTGAAAGGCCGGGCACAGTCGGCTATGGCGGTGACGCCCGTGCATCGGCCGGCGAACGTCCTGGTTGGAGTTCACGAGCAGGCCTGCAGGACTGACTCCAGCAACGCCCGCGAGTCGGCGTCGTCGAGTCCGTGGATCTCTAGCTCGGTGAGTCCGGTCAGCTCGTGATCCGAACCTTCCCGGACGGCGAAGACCATAACGACCGACCCCGCGGCCAAGCGCTGGGCGACGAAAGCGAGGATCCGGGCAGAGGTACGGTCGAGCCACTGCTCGTCGCCGACCAGGCACAGGATGGGTTGCTTGCCGGCGGCCTCGGACAGCAGGTTCAGAACCGCGAGTCCTACCAGGAAGCGGTCTGGAGCGATGCCGTCCAGCAGGCCGACCGCAGTACCGAGCGCCTCATGCTGCGGCCCGGGGGAGCCGGGCGATCCGGGCCATGGACGGCTGGCAGAGCTGCTGCAGCCCGGCGGACGCCAACTCGGTCTCGCACTCGATCCCAAACTGGCAGCCGGTGCCCTTGGCCGCCAGCGCGTCCAGCAGCGCGGATTTGCCGACTCCGGGCTCACCTCGGAGGACCATCGCCTTACTGGTACCCGCCCGCGCGATCGTGGGCACCCGCAGATTTTCATCACATCAAAGCCAGCGCAGCGCCTGCTCCGCCACCCAAGCGTTCCGGATGAGCAACTTCGAGGGCGGCGGGCCGGATTGCCGTGCCAGCTGATCTGCTCAGCGCTCTTTGTACCCGCTGAACTGGCGGCGCCGATAAGTCGGAGGAGCAACACGCACCTTAACCACACGCCTGGAGCTCGACTCTGATGCCATCCCCCGAACCCCGTGATACTGCCTTCTGGAACCGGGGATAGATCGCCAGCTTCCAATGTCGCTCATCGTCTCTCGTCGAAATCAGATGAGTTAGGAGATGAGTAGAGGTACCAGAGAAGGTGATTGTCAGCCGAAGGTTACCTTCTGCCCGGGGCGGGTCGACCGTCGCGCATCGCGCGGTGAGCGTGGATCGTGTATTGGTCTGCCAGTAACCGGCAGTCGGCGAAGAATGTCGCGCACCATGCTACTCAGCGCTACGCGGTCCGGCGGAGCGGGCGATGATGCAAGGTTGTGGCGGTCTCTCGCGCATCCGCAGCAGATTGACCTTCGCGAGGACCTGGTCACGCTGGCGGTCAATCGGTGGATCGGGGAGTTGTTCGGGCCGTTGAATCGGCAGGTAAGGGTACTTAGTTCTGGCCGTCGATGACGGTTCGGCGCGTCGCGACGAGATGTGGCGCAGCCGAGGTCGTGATGGGGTGGCGAGAACAGTCGTTGACTGCCGAGATGGCGGGTTTGTCAACCGGACCTCCCAACGACTGGCATTGTCACCTACGCCAGGTGGCAGCCCGCTCTGCTGCGCAGAGCCGATCGGCGCCTTTGTCGCGGACGATAGCCGTCAGAACTACGGCTGGGAAGTCTCCGCCACAGTGGCTAAAACAATTTACGCATGCATTTGTCAAATGCCGAATGATACCGAGTGAATGATTCAGTTGCGCAGGCGAGAATCAATCCATATCCGCTGCGCGCCATTGCCCATGGGTAAGCGGATCGGATTCCATCGCTGCCACCGGGTCGTCGTTGTTGGCCTGTGGCATTAGTACGTCCTGTGCACTCCAAAAGATAGCCGGGGTTCTTTTCAGCGGTTTTGATGTTCTCGTAGCGATTTACGATCCAGGAGCCGCCATGTTGTCGGACCAGACTAATGGGCCCTGCCGAAGTCTCGCATAGGTCGCGGCTACCTCTTCTGCGGTGCTCCCGGGATCCGGTGGAGTGAGCTTAGTGATCAGAGCCGGTTTGTGCATCTGCGACGCTCATTTTTCGGTCGACCTTGATGGCGACCCAGGCCGGCCCACCGGAAATCGATAGCTCGGTGAAACTGGCGCCATCCAGTCCCGCCGACCGCAGCAGGTCTGCAAATTCGCCCGCTGTCCGTAGTCGGCCGGCGAAATTGACGACCAGGTCCATGTTTCCCAGGAACGCGAAGGCACCGGCTTCCGCCCGCTCGGGAAGCAATTGCTCAACGATGATTAACT
This sequence comes from Kribbella monticola, assembly GCF_003261635.1. Lineage (GTDB taxonomy): Bacteria > Actinomycetota > Actinomycetes > Propionibacteriales > Kribbellaceae > Kribbella > Kribbella monticola. The sequence continues at coordinate 210,159 of NZ_QFXK01000010.1, forward strand.
GGCTGTCGGCCGCCATCGCGTCGGCGCAGGTCCGCAAGATGAGTCGGACACTTTTGTCCGGCCATTCGCAAGAACGCGGGAGAGTATGTATACGTCACCGGCGGGCGGGACACCGACCAGGAAGTCTCCTGTCTGTACCTCGAATCTTCCCTCCAAGGCAGGATCGCCAAAAAGGGTTGCTCCGTGGTCCGCCGTTGCCGGTATCTCGAACAAGACACCACGGAGTTGCGGGTTCCTGTAGTAGTTCGACGAGCAGTGCGCCGTCGCCGCCGCCCACATCCACGACGACGCTCCGGTGGGACAGATCCAGAGCGGCCGAGACTGCCGCCGTATATCCGGGGATGTCCAGCATGGCTGTGAATGCGGTCAGAACCTCCGGATTCCCGGTGACTACCGAATAGAAATCGGCACCGAACTGATGCTCGAAGGCACTGGTATCGTCGAACAGACTCGCGGTCAACCCGACGAATGCCGGCGCGCTGCACGAAGCTGCGTAGATCGCAGACTGCCCCAGCGACCCGGGCCGGTCGTCCAGCAGCGTATCCCCGAACGCTGAGAGCAAGAACCGGCCGTCTTCGCTCCCGATCTGCAATCCGAGTGCCACCAGAGCCCGGAGCAGATGGGTGAGCCGGTGGGGGGTCGTGCCGGTAGACGCGGCCAGTGAATCGACGGTTTGGTGCCCCTTGGCGATGAGACCTGGCAGACCGAGCGAGGCGGCCGTTCCGACCACCGCCGTGCCGCGATAGCCGCTGATGAGTGATCCGACCCACGCCGTTGGATCCACCGGTTGTCCGATCGCTTTCGGGCGCCGAGGCGCTCGCCCTCCGCCAGCAGGAACGCCCGAAGCTACCTGCGGTTCAGCGACTGTCGCGCGGCCTTCGCGAGTCGTGGAGAGCTGCTGACCCTGTCCGGCGGTTTGATGACTAGCCGTCCCTCGTGAGCGGACGACGGCGGTGGACCACGGTGCGAGGAGGCCGGGCATCAACGTATCGTGATGCCTCCTGTACGTTCCGGAGGCTTGCTGGGACGGTGACCGGCCTAAGGGCAACTGACACCTGCCAGAACATCAGCCAGAAAGGCGACCGGTGGACTTGGAGATCAATGCTCCAGCGCGCATCAGCCTGGGGGGTGGCGGTACGGACCTGGCTTCGTACTACGAACGCTGGGGCGGGTACTTTCTCTCGGCGGCCATCAAGCTGCCCGTTCGGATCCGGCTGGGCCGTTCATCCGCAGGGTGGGTCCCGTTGGTCAAGGATTCTCTGGGGCAGTGGTTCGAGGCCCAGGGCGTGGAAGCTCCTCGAGCCGTCTGGCTCAGGACCTCTGTGCCCAGTGGAGCCGGGCTCGGGTTCTCCGGCGCGTTGTCGGTCGCCTTGGTCCGTCTGGTCGAGGAGTTGCGCGGTGTAGCGATGCCGCTCAGAGATCGGGCGGTGGCCGCCTATGCGCTCGAGCGCGCTATCTTCAGCCGTCACGCCGGACGGCAGGACACGATCGTGGCGGTGTATGGCGGCCTGAAGGAGTACCGCCTCGAGGCGGGTGGCGCCGCGGTCGGCGAGGTGCCGATGTCACCGGTCCATCGTTCCGCTTTGATGAGCAGGTTGCTACTCGTCGATACCGCGGCCCGGAGGTCGGCGGACTCCGTTCTTGCCGACCAGGACATCAAGCTGGCCGCGGACTCCGAGGCGATGAAGAAGAACCTCGACCGGATCAAGCAGATCGCGTTCGAAGTACGGGAGCTGCTCTGCCGTGGCGATCTGGACGGCTTCGGAAACGCAATGCATCAGCACTGGATGTACAAACGTGAGCGTTCGGCCGGGATCACGTCGTCGTCGATCGACGAACTTTACGCGTGGGGCCTAGCAAACGGAGCCATCGGCGGCAAGCTGATCGGCGCGGGCGCAGGCGGATTCCTGCTGATGTTCGCCAAGGATCCGGACCGGCTCAGGACCTCCTACCAACAGCGCGGTGTCCAGGTCCGATCAGTCGAGCTCGAGGACGCCGGGGCGCACCTGTGCTGACGGGAACGGCGCTGAACGTCGCCGTGGTGGGGTACGGAGCCATCGGTCGCCGCCGCGTCGCGAATCTGGACGACGAGCGACTGGTCGGGGTGGTCGACACCGATCCGCGGGCGCGCGCCGTCGCGGAGCGGCAGACCCGTACCTACACCGACATCGGCCAACTGCTCGAAGAGTGTCATCCGGACGTCCTCATCGTCGCGACACCGAACGCGCAGATCGCGGAGACTGCGCGGATCGGCCTCGAGTCCGGCTGCCATGTCCTGGTCGAGAAGCCCGGCGCCGGCAGCCTGGCCGCGTTCCAGGAGCTGATCGATGTCGCTGAGCGAGTCGGCCGATGGCTGTGGGTCGGCTATAACCACCTCTTCCACCATCACGTCACGGATCTGCTGGCCGAGCTGGGTTCCGGCGAACACGGTGACGTGATGTTCGTTCGCGCCCGGTATGGCCACGGCGGGCGGCCCGGCTACGACCGGGAATGGCGGGCCAGTCGTGAGCTGGCCGGCGGTGGTGAATTGCTTGATCAGGGCAGCCACCTCTTGAACCTGACGTATCACCTGCTTGGTCCTCTCCCGGTCGAGAACGCGATCTTGCGGACCGCCTACTGGGATATGGAGGTCGAGGACAACGCCGTCGTGAACCTGGCAGATCGCGCTGATCCGGTCGGCGGTCCGTGGGCGACGCTGCAGGTCAGTTGTACGGCCTGGCTGAACGAATATGCCGTCGATGTGCATTGCCGTGCAGCTCACCTGGCGCTCACCGGCCTCGGCGGAAGCTACGGGGATCCTCGCCTGACGATCAACCGGAGACCGCCCGGCGGCGGGGTTCCGGAGAGCTCGGTACGGTCCTATGGTCCCGGCGACAAGTCGTGGCGACGAGAGTGGCGAGCGTTTCGGGCGGCGCTCGAACGGCCGTTTGACAAGAGCACCTGCACAGCGGCGTCATATTCCCTGCGAGCCGTCGAGGACTGCTACGCGCTGGGATCATCGAACGGGGAGGACGGCAGTTGAGTACCGGGTTATCGCACTCCAGGAACCTCCGAGGTCGGCTAGACCGGCTCCGCAACTCCGCCGAGGCGCAACTCCTGTTCGTGGTCGTTTGGCGAAGCTCGCCGCTGCTGGCGCTGTTGTGGTGGCTGTGCATCGTGGTCCGTGGACTCATGCCGGTGGTCTTCGCCTACGCCGTCGGAAGCCTGGTGACGTCGGTGTCGGCGGGAACCGGGACCACGGCCAGCCTCACTCTCGTGGCCGGCGCCTTCGCGGTCATGCAGGTCGCGGGTCCCTTCCACGCACAAGTGGGCGCCAACCTGGGCTTGCGGGTCAGGGAATGGCTGCACGACAAGCTTGCGGTGGCGGCCGTCCGGCCCGACGGGATCGCGCCGCTGGAGCGCTCGGAGGTGCTCGACGACCTCAGCCTCGCCCGCGAGTTCGACCTCGGGATGACCGGTCCGACGCTGGCGGACTGCATGCCTGCGATCGGGAACTCCTTCGTCCTCATCGGCAGTGGGGCACTCGCTGCGATAGGTATCGCGCACGGGTTCAGTTGGTGGATCGGTATCGTCGTCGCAGCGGCCTGGCTATCGCCCCATGTGTTGATGCGCAGCGGTGCCGCCTGGCGGAGCTGGAAGTCCGACGAGGTGGCCGAACACCAACGTCACGCCGACTACACCTACCGGCTCGCCGTCAATCCGTCGGCGGCCAAGGAGGTCCGGTTGTTCGGATTGCCGGACTGGCTGGTCGCGCGCTTCCTCAAGCGGCGACGGGCGCTGCTGGAGATCTCCGTCGAGGCGATCAGGCTTCGGGAGCGACCGCTTGCGCTCACCATCGTCGCCCTGGTGGGAGCCAATGTGCTGTTCCTCGGACTGCTGATGAGAGCCGGTCTGTCGGGCAGGTTGTCACTGGGTGAAGTGGTGTCGATGGTGACGCTCGGAATGGTTGCGAGCTCGCTCGGCACGATGGACTTCTCGTGGTGGCTCCACACTGCGGCGAAGCCCGTTCCGGTGATCGTCGGCCTAGAGAAGACGATGGTGGAGATCGGTCGCCTCGCAGCCCCTCCTCAGGCCGTCGAACCGCCATCGCGGGGTGGCGACATCGCCTTCTCCGGGGTGGCATTCAGCTACAACCAGGGCGCGCCGGTGTTCGACGAACTCGACTTCACGATCCCGCAGGGACAATGCACCGCGATCGTCGGGCAGAACGGCGCAGGCAAGACGACGCTCGTCAAGCTGCTGTGCCGGCTCTACGATCCGGGCGAAGGCAGGGTGAGCATCGGTGGGACCGATCTGCGAGACATCGGGCTGACAAGCTGGCACCAACAGATCGCCGTCGTGTTCCAGGACTTCGTCCGCTACGAGTTGAGCCTCCGCGAGAACGTCACAATGGCAGAGGATGCCACTGACCCGGCCATCCTCGCGGCGCTCGCCGCGGCCGGGGCGGACGACGTGGCGGAGTTGGACACGGTGCTGACCCGCCGGGCCGAGAACGGAACGGATCTGTCCGGTGGGCAATGGCAACGGGTTGCCCTCGCTCGAGCGCTGTACGCGGTCAGCGCCGGCGCAGGCATCGTGATTCTCGACGAACCGACCGCGCACCTCGACGTCCGTGCCGAGTTGGAGATCTTCGACCGGCTGATCGACCTCACCAGGGGGCGGACGACGATTCTCGTATCACATCGCTTCTCGACCGTCCGGCGGGCCGACAACATCTGCGTGATGGAGGGCGGCCGGATGATCGAGCAAGGATCGCACGACCAGTTGATGGCGCTGGACGGCAGGTACAGCGAGATGTACAAACTGCAGGCATTCAGGTTCAGTGAGGAGAGCAGTGAATCTTCGTCGTAGTGATGATCTGCCGCCCGTCGGAGTGGCGGTCTGGCGCTCGCTGCGACTCGCCTATAGCGCTGAACCGAAGCTTGTGGTGGCCTCCGGGGCGGTCAGCCTGATTGGTGCTGTCCTGGATGGCACCTTCGCCTTGTGGGTGGCCTTGATCGCCAAAGGGATCGGTAACCACGACAGTCGTCTTGTCTACCTGTCCGCAGTGGCTCTGGCGGTCTGCGTGGCCGGTGGGTGGTTGCTCCAGACAGCCGCGAGCCGGGTGGAACGGAACCTCAGGCTCCGCCTTCGGATCACGATCGAGGGACATGTGGCCAGGATGCAGGCGACGTTGCCTGGCTTGGAGCATCACGAGAGGCCCGAGTATCTGAGTCGGCTGGCGGTTCTGCGCGACGGTGTGTTGCAGCTCGGGATGATCTACGGGGACCTGTTCGCAACTGCGGGCGCGGCAGTCCGGGTGGCCGTCACGGTCGCTCTGCTGGCATCGGTCAACCCGCTCTTCGCCCTGCTTCTGCTCTTCGCCGTACCGCCCCTGCTGGTCGCTTCGAAACGCGCCGGTGTGCTGACCGCGGTCGAAGAGCGTTCGTTCGGTCATCTGCGGCTGGCGGAGCACTTGTTCGACCTGGTGACGAAGGCATCGTCGGCCAAGGAGGTGAAGGTTACCAATCGAGGTGACGACCTGCTCGCTCGCCGGAGACGAGAGTGGCGGACGTGGCGGCGCGGCGTCACGGCGACCCGGTGGCGAACGGCGCTCGCCGAGGTCTGTGCGTGGGGCCTGTTCGCCGCGGCGTACGTAGTGGCTCTGCTGAGTGTGCTGGGAACGGATGGCGTCACGGCGAGCCAGGTTCTGCTCGTGCTCACCGCAGGCAGCCGCTTGGCCCAGTACGTGGGCATGACGGCCGGGGCTGCGGGCTCACTGCGGCAATGGCTGGATGCGTCTCGCCGGCTGGCCTGGCTGGAGGACTACGCAGCGGCGGCAACCCGTGGGGCTGGACAGCCGGCTCCGGACAGGTTTGGGCACGGTATCGAGCTCAGGGATGTGTCGTTCCGGTACCCCGGCACCGACCAATGGGTTCTCAGGCATGTCTCGACGGACATTCCGAGTGGTTCTGTGGTCGCCGTCGTCGGAGTCAACGGAGCAGGCAAATCCACCCTGGTGAAGCTGCTGTCCGGCTTCTACCCGTGTACCGAGGGAGAGATCAGGATCGACGGCGTCGACATCAGGGACCTCGACGCGAGGTCGTGGCGAGAGGTGTTGTCCGGGGCCTACCAGGACTTCCACCAGTTCGAGTTCACCGCAGGTCTGTCGGTCGGAATCGGCGACCAGACCCGGATGACCGAACCGGCGGCGATTCTGCAGGCGGTCGGGAAGGCCGATGCGAACGGGTTGGTCGACGATCTGGCCAACGGCCTCGAAACGCAGCTCGGTCCGTCCTGGCCGGGCGGCACCGACCTGTCCGGGGGGCAATGGCAGCGCATCGCGCTGGCTCGGGGATTCATGCGGCCGGCACCGCTACTTATGGTGCTGGACGAACCGACAGCGGCGCTGGACGCCGAGACCGAGCACGCGTTGTTCGTGCGGTTCGCGGCGGAGGCGAGGCGACGGTCCGAGGACATGGCCGACTCAGGAGCCATTACGGTTCTTGTCTCGCACCGTTTCTCGACGGTCCGGATGGCCGACACGATCATCGTCCTCAGCGGCGCGGCCATCGTCGAAACGGGCTCCCACGACGAACTTATGGCGCTCGATGGGGTCTACGCGGAACTCTACGGACTGCAGGCTGACGCCTACCTGTAGGCAATCTCCTAACCTATTGCAGCAAGCTGCAAAACCCTTGACCCCTCAGTAGTTGCCCGTAAGCATAGTGCAGCGATCTCTCGCCGATACTGCCCTGGGGGTGGCGTGATCGACCTAGTGCACGTTGACCTGAACCTCACCAACGCCTGCAACCTCGCTTGCACTCATTGCCACAGCGCATCAGGTAAGCCGCTGCCCGATGAGTACACAACCGAAGAGCTCGTGGCCCTCGTCAAGGAGCTGCACAGCCACGGCGTGCTGAGTCTGGCGATCGCCGGTGGAGAGCCCTTCATGCATCCCGGCCTGCTGGAGGTGCTCGCGGAGGCGACGCGGCTGCCCGGCTGGCGCGTCTCGGTGATCACCAACGGTGTGTTCTTCACCGACAGGGTGCTCGAGTCCCTGAGCCGGTGTCCGGGACTCGGGGTCAACGTCAGTGTGGACGGATCGACGCCCGACCGGTTCGCCGAGTTGCGCTCGCAGCCGGGAAGTACACCCGCGGCGAAGGCCGGGCTGTTCAACCGGGTCACCGGAGGCATCCGACGGGCTGTCGACGCGGGCCTGGCGGTGTCGGTCAACACGACGATGACGCGGGCGACGATGCACGATCTCGTCCCCACCTATCACCTGGTGGTCGACGAGCTCGGAGCGCGTGCTCAGGTGGCGATCAAGTTCTTCCCGGCCGGATACGGTAAGGAGCACCTCGACCGCTACGAGTTTCCGTGGCCGGAGTGGGCCAGGCAGTTCACGGATCTCACCGTGCGGAAGATGTCCGGCGAACTCCCGAAGATGCAACTGTCGCTACCCAGCGCGTGGGAGTTCTACCTGCCCCTGATCGGTGCGGGCATCGATCCCGGCGAGGCCGAGGTCGCCTGGAACAACCGCAGTGTGATGGCTGAAGCGAAGTACTCGCGAAGCCGCGACATCGGCGATGTGGCCGGCGTGAACGAGCTCTGTGTCAGCAGCGACGGCTCGGTCTATCCCAGCATCCTGATGCTGGGCGAACCGTCGATGTTCTGCGGATCGCTGCGCAAGGCTTCGCTCGAGGAGGTCTGGAGCAATTCGGAGTCGTTGCGGTCGCTTCGGCAACTGACTCTGGCCGACCTGCAGGCGCCGTGCTCGTCCTGCCGGATGGCCAAGGTGTGCGGAGGAGGATCGAGATCGCGGGCGCTCGCGCAGTCGTTGGACGTCAGAGCGGCCGATTTGTCCTGCCCGCTGGTCCGCCGAAACAAGGCTGCGGCGTGACGGGCGACTACGTGCTGGGCACCGGCCCCGATGCGGTCAGAGTCCGGTTGAGCGAGAGCGGTGTGCAATTGCGGACCGTACGCCGGATCATCGACGGCAACGGCGACATGGCTGTGCTCGTCGGCTGGCTGCTCGAGCACGCGCCTGGATCCCTGCCGCAGATCGAGCGCACGGTCGGTTGCTCGCCGTCCGATCTCTTCGCCTTGCTAGGCCGTCTCGCGGCGGTGGGTGTTCCGGTGATCGCCTGGGGCCCGGACTGGCAGCGAGCCGCCGGCGAGTTCGCCGGTGAAGGGGGTGAACGGGATGACTGATGTCCTGATCGTCTCGCCGTTTCGGCGGCCGACGTTTCGCAAGGCGATCTCCAGCGCGTATCCCGTGCGAGAGCCGTGGGACTCGGCGCCACTGACTATTGCCGGGGGCGTTCAGGCCGCCGGGCTCGCCGTCGACTACCTGGCACTGCAGAACCTGTTCGACGCCTGGCAGGAGGGCAAGGATCTGCCCGTCCTCCGGCAGATACTGGACGAGGTGCCCGCCCGGATGGTGATCTTCGCGGCGGACTACTTCGTCCCGAGTCGTTCGACCGCCACGGTTTTCGGTATGCGCATCATCGGTGACGAGCTGAAGCGCCGGGACCCGAAGGTCGTCATCGGGGCAACCGGACGGCTGCCGACGGTACTCGGCGGGCGTCTGTTCACCGAGGTTCCCGCTCTCGACTTCCTTGTGAGCGGTGAGGCCGACACGGTGATCGGCGACATCGCCGGCGAGGTGCTGCTGAAAGGCGTGGAAGGTGCCCGGCATCCCAGCCTGATCACTCGTTCGCCGGACGGGCGAGAAGCCATTGCCGTCGCCACGGCGACGAACCTTGACGACATGCCGATGCCGGCCTGGCACCTGCTCGAGCGCTCACTGCGCTGGGACGAGCAGACCAGAACCGTGCCGGGAAGGGTGCCGTTCAGCCTGCGGACGAGTGCAGGATGCAAGTTCAGGTGCAAGTTCTGCGCCGGAGTTCCGAACTGGCTGAACTACCGGATGAAGTCCGCGGAGCGGGTGGCGGCGGAGACGGACACGCTGCTCGACGTGGTCGGCGAGCGAGGCTATCTGTCGTTCCTGGAAGACGAGGTGTTCACCCGGCAGCCGGATCATGCCCGCGCGGTCAGCAAGGTCTTCGCGGACCGGAACATCCGGCTGGACGGTGTCTACACGCATTCGAGCATGCTCGACGAGGACACCGCGGGTGACGTCGCGAAGATGGCCGGCCGAGTGTTTCTCGGACTGGACAACGCCAATGACTCGATCCTGCGGGACATGCGGAAGGGCCAGCGGTTCGCCCACGTGATCGAGGCTGTCGAGATTGCCCGGAAGGCAGGGCTGTCGACCCATCTGGAATGGATCATCGGCTCGCCCGCCGAGCCGCTGGACAGTCTCAGCACCAGCCTCAACGCGATCGTCACCCTGCTGTCCACGGGGGTCGTTGACAGCATCAACACGTACGTCTACTGCCCACACCCGGGCACGGAGTACGCCGAACACGCCAACGATCTGGGGATGGAGATCCTGACGGGTCTCGACGGCATCCAGGAGTCGGGTGGCTATCCGTCCTACCGAACCCCCCACCTCAGCAGTCAGCAGATCTTTGTCGCCTACCTGATGAGCCAACTGGTGATCGCGGAGACGCTCCAGCATCGAAGCGGCTCGGGACCGACGACCTCGGTCGGAACCCCCAACCGAGACGAACTACGGTCCCTGTTCGGCCGATTCGAAGGGCTCCGATGACCGACAGATACGTCTTGGGCGTCAGCATGTCCAGCCACGACCGGGCTGCGGCCCTGATGAAGGACGGCGAGATCGTCTCGGCGATCGCGGAGGAGCGCATCGACCGGCGCAAAAAGTCCCAGGGCTTCTACGGTGATCAGTCGAAGGGCATCGTGCTGCCCCCCTTGGCGGCGATCAACTACGTGCTGAGAGCAGAGGGAATCTCGCTGGACGACGTGAGCCTGGTCGTCTGCGGCCGTTCGGTGACCACCTGCCGTTCGGAGTTGCTCACCTACCTGGCGGTCGACCCGGACAAGGTGGTCGAGCCACCGGTTCCGAGCCATCATCTGGCGCACGCTTACAGCGCTTACGCCGTCGCTCCGTTCGACGAATGCGATATTCTGGTCCTGGACGAGCAGGGGCACAGGTTGTCCGACGGTACCTCCGAGAGCAGCACCTGCTTCCGCGCCGACGGGTCCGGTTATCTGTCCCTGGTCAAGGCGTTCCCGGCAGGCGGCGACCGGATCAGCCTGGGCATGTACTTCGACGTGTTCTCGGCGCTCACCGGTTTGTCGGAGGCGGGCCTGCCGGCCGCTGGAAAGCTCATGGCGCTGGCGGCGTACGGCACGCCGCGAACGGACTGGGCACCGACGATCCGCTGCGAGCCGGACGGCGGATTCCTTGCGTCGCTGGCCGCGGTCGACGAACTGCTGGCCGCGGTGTCTTTTCCGGTCCGGCCCGGCTATCGCGAGTTCAGACCAGAGACAATCGACGACCTTCGGCTGAAGTACGCGCCGATTCACTGGTCGAGCGGGCTCTCGGCCGACCTGGCCAGACACGCGCAGGACGGGCTGGAGACCGCTGTCCTCCATGTCGCCTCCTCGCTGCGCGCGGCGACCGGGCACCGTTTTCTCACGTACGCCGGCGGGGTGGCACTGAACTGCACCGCGAACGCGAGACTTCTCGAGTCGGGCTATCAGGACGTCTTCGTCCAGCCGGCCGCGACCGACGACGGCAGCGCGATCGGCCTGGCCGCTTATGGCTGGTACGTGGCCATGGGCCAGGAGTGGCGGTCGCGACAGGCCAAGCGGTTCTCGCCGCGGCTCGGCAAGCGTTACAGCGCGCGCGACACCGCGAGCGTGTTCGAGGCGGCGGGTTTGTCCGGTCACGCTCGCCCGACAGATGTGGGCGAAGTTGCCCGGAGGATCGGCGCCGGGGAGGTGGTGTGCTGGTTCGAGGGACGTTCGGAGTGGGGGCCGAGGGCACTGGGAGGCCGGAGCATTCTGACCGACGCCACTGCGCCCGGATCGGTACTTCGGGTGAACGGCAGCGTCAAGCATCGGGAGCGGTTCCGTCCGGTGGGGTTGAGTCTGGACGGGGACTACGCGCAAGAAGCGCTCGAACTCGACGGATTGCCGCAGGCCCTGGGCTACTACATGTTGTCCGTCGCCAAGGTCAGGGACGAGCGGCTTCGCGGAGTGTGCCATCAGGACGGCAGCGTGCGCTATCAGCTCGTGGCGGCCGACGAGGGGATCTACTCGGAGTTGCTGGCAGAGGTCAAGGAGGTCGTCGGAGTGCCGGCGGTGATCAACACCTCGTTCAACACCGGTGGCGAACCTCTGGTCGAGACCCCGCTGGACGCTGTCCGCCAGTTCCTCATGTGTGGCGCGGATTCCCTGTACCTGGACGGCTATCTGATCGTCGGCGACTCGATCGATCCGGCCGCGCGAGCTGCGGCGCTGCGGGCCTGCGGTTACACCGGCCAGGATCGGGTGCTGGGCCGCGCGTTGCAGCACGAGGCGGCCGGATATGAGGAAGTCGCTCGAGAGATCGCCGCCGAGCTGCCCGACGATCTTTCGCGCGGGCCCGATCATCTCCGCGAGCGGGCAGGACTGTTGTTGCGGAGCGCGGTGAACGATGGCGACTTGGCCGCTGCGACGGTGCTGTTCGAGGAAGTCTGGAAATGGTCGGCCATGCCTGCGGTCGCGTCATCGGCCACCCGCCTGCTCTCCGAGCGAGGAGCGACGATTCCCGGCGTACATCCGCACGCGCTGCGCTTGCTAGCCGCGATGTCGGCGGGGAACAACGCTCTGCCGACGGTCAAACAACTGTTCGGAGGCAGGGGAGAGGTCGAGGGCAGTGACGATGTCGACGAAGACTGACGGTCTCGCCACCGGCGCGGCGGTCGAAAGGTTCCGCGACGGCGTGTGGCTCATCTCCGACGTCGAGGTCGCCACTATCGTCCTGACCGACCATGAGCGGTACCGCGCACCGAGGATCGAGGAGTTCGTCCCCGGTGTGTCCAGGAGCTTCTTCCTGGCCGTCGATGCTGCGGATGCCGGCAACGGTGATCGATTTCGGCAGGCGCTGGTAGGAGCTCTGACGCCGCGTCGGATCGCCCGCTACGAGCGGGATGTCCTGCAGCCGGCGGTTGCCCGGCTTGCCGACCGGGCGGTCAAGTCGGCTGCCTTCGATCTGCTGGACGATTTCATCCGCCCGTACAGCCGGCGGGCGAGCTACGCGCTGGCCGGGATGCCCGAGGAAACCTCACTGGAGATCGTCGGCCGCCTCAAGGTGGCGGGCGAGCTGTACTCCTCGGATCGGCGGTCGGCGGTCGCCGGCGCACTCGTCAGGCAGTCTCACCAGCTGATGGTGGACGCGGCTGCCGATGGTCTGCTCTCTCCCGACGGTCTTCCGGGGTTCGCCCTCAGCCACGGCCTGATCGACCTGACCGAGGTTCCGTTGCTGGGCAGGCCGGTCTTCGACATGGCCGTTTCCGACCTGAGCGCTGCCCTGATCGTCGCCTCGGTTTCGGCCCTGGCATCGATGACGGCATCGGCACAGCGCGACTACGCGTCTCAGGCCGGCAGCCGGGTGCTGGTGATGGCGGCCTCGCGCCAACTGTCCGATATCGTCGCGACGCGGGTGTGCGTGACCGACGCGATGGTGGGGCAGACAAAGGTCAGTGCAGGGGATCGACTGCTGCTGGATCTGTCATCGGCCAACCAGCGCCAGTTGTCGGCGAAGGACGGCGGCCACGGTCAGGGACACGCTGCTGACAGCCTCTCTTTCGGACACGGCGTACACGCTTGTATCGGTCGCGAACTGGCTGTTCGCACGGCAATGGTGGCAGTGGTAGCCCTTGCCTCCCGTGGAGTCCTGACGATCGACGAGACAGGCGTTGCCGTGCTGGCCGCCCCTTCGGAGATCTGACGACGATGACGGTGTACGCGGACGAACGCACGGATGTGACTCTGACGAAGGAGTACTTCCTGCAGCGCTCCACGTGGACCGGGCTCAGGTCGACCAGTCAGAGCACCGTCCATCACCGCCGGCTGGGACCCGGCGGCCACTGGGAGACAGTGCACGATGACCAGGCTCCGGATCCCGAGGTCCTGAGCAGCTTGGTCAGGACCGTCGACACTGCCACGCTGCCACCCCTCGGTGTTGCCGACGGGATGGACGGCATCGGACTTCGAGTCGAGCAGCTCGTTGGTCATCGCGACTACTCGAGCTCGGACGGTGTCTCGTACACCCACAGGTTCGATCGATGGCTGGTGACCGCGGTCGATCGCGATGGACGGTCGGCACGACTGGCGGTGGGAACGGTGAACGAGCTTCCACGCGCAGCGCAGGAGGCGATCGGCGACCTCGCCCGATCGACTGGTCAGCCGCCCGATCAATGGTCATTGAACCGGGACACGGTCACCATCCGGTGCGATGAATTCCTTGCGGGCGTGCTGATTCATGAACTGATCGGCCATGCTGCGGAAGAGGCCGACCTCGCCGAAGGAACCGCAGTACTGCCGCCGGATGTCTCGGTCTCGTCCCTGCCGCTGGAAGGCCGGTCGATCGATGACGATGGCATGCCACCGGCCGTCGGCCCCCTTGTCGAAGAAGGGCAGTTGATGGTTCTGCCGCTGGCCCGGCGCCGGGGCGGTGACCCGCTCACACCGCCGACCGGTCACTCCTGGGCGCCTTCGCACGCCGCCGACGTCCCGGCCAGGCTCGTGAATCTGCAAACGAGGGCGCGGCGGCTCGCGGCCGGCCCGGCCGGAGACTTCATGATTCCCGGCCGGCTCGAGGCGGCGCGCTACTTCCGTGGCCTGGCCGTACTGGAGGTCGGACCCTCTACCTATGTGAGTCCGTCGGGTGATGAGCGCCGTGGACGTCCGCTGACCTTGATGGTCACCGCTGAGAACCTCCGGCAGGCGGTACCGATCGCCTCGCGGGACGAGGCCCGGGTGAGTCTCGGCTTCTGCGTGAAGAACGGGGACATGTTGCCTACTGCCGATCGCAGCATCGCCTTGGGCATCGAGAACGTGCGCTTCTGGGAGCGCTCATGACGATGGCCGGCGAGTGGCTGTTGACCCGGGCGAGCAGCCGCGAGGAGGCCTGGAGCCGCCTCGGCCACGATGTTCGGACCCAACACCTGACGGCCCTCACGATCAAGCAGCACGGAATGGTCGGCAAGGCGTACCGAGTCCACCCGGTGGACCGGGCCGCCGAGATCGAGGAGCTCTACGAGCTCGCCGTCGCGGCGTCGACCCGGATCGAGGTGGGGACGGACCCGGGGGCGACCGGCGCGGTGGACGTTGACGTCCCCGAGGTGAGGTTTACCCGTCCGGCCTGGCTCCAGGAGATCGGCCGGGACACCCGGACAGTGAGTTTCACGGTGCTCGCCAACGGCGCCAAAGTTCATGGGCGGTGGTGCGAGGACTGGATACGCCTCGGACACCATGGCAGCCTCGTCGCTCGTATTCCGCGGTCTGCCACCGAGGTGGCACAGACGCCGTCGCCGAAGTGGTCCGCGGACCGATTGCTCCTTCCGCCGGCCGTCCTGGGCACGATTTGCCTACCAGCGCTGCTCCACGGTCTGACAGCTGAAGACGACGTGCAGCCTTGGCCGCAGGCGCGGATCGTGGACCCCGGCTGGGGGGATGGACCTGATTTGGAGGGCTACCTCCGCGAGCCCGCTCTGCTGGGCGCCTGCGGTCGCCTGGTCACTCGCCCCGCCGACCTTCGCCGGGCTGAACTCAACGGCCTTCCCCGGACCGGCCACGGTGGACTGTCGGCTCTGGTCTTCCGCGACCTGGTCATCGGTGACGGACCAGTGACCGCGCTACCGCCCGGTCGCGTGGTCACCGAGGCCATGCAGTTGGCCGGCCGTCGGACAGGGCATGAGGTGCTGGTGGATCTGACGGCCCGGGGGCCGGCCGCCGACCCGGACGACCACTTCCTCGTCCGCTTGCCGCATACCAGCGACTTGCTCGACGCCGGCACCTGGTGTGGTCCCTGGCAGCGGGGGCCGGGACCATGGACATCGCCCTGGCTCAGTGTCGAACTGGCCGCTGTGGACCTGTGGATGCGCCGGCCGGCAAAACCTCCGTTGCAGGTTCCTGCAATTCCAGGAAAAGACCTTGACGATCGTTGTCATACTCCGTGACCATTGCATGGCGGTGTGTAATCACGTCGTGAATTCCAGCGAGATCCATCATTTGCAACGAGAGGGTGTGGCAACGTGGCGAGTTTGCTGAAACCTGCTTTCGAAGTGACGAATGTCGACTCAATGCAGTGGAATCGAACTTGCGCCGGTGAGGACTGCGTCGGGTTTGCTTCAGCACTTGAGGGGAAGCAGCCGGGCATGGTGACGATGACGATTCCGGAAGATGTCCTGGCGAGCATTCGTGAGGCCATCGACAACGAGATCGACTACCTGAGCTAGCTGGCGCGGCCGTCGATCGACGGCCGGATCACGTGCGTGTGGTGCCGACTGGCCTCGGCCTCACACGCACCTTCTTTGTCTGCTGAGAGGAATCCGCCTCGTGTACGACGTCGCAGTAGCAGGAGCTGGACCGGCAGGCGCGAGCGCGGCGCTCACGCTCCTTCGGATGGGGCGAAGCGTTCACCTGTTCGACACCGGCCAAGGCCGGAACAAGCGAGCGACGGCAGTGCACGGCTATCCAGCCCGAGATGGCGTGGCCCCTGATCAACTACGCCGCGAAATGCTCGAAGAACTCGGCCGGTTCGACGGCTACAAGCTCACCGAGATCGCGGTCGAGAGCGCAGTCGTCGAGCCCGATGAATTCCGTCTTTCGGGCGCCGGCCAGGATCTGGGCGGTGCCCGGCGACTTGTTCTCGCCACCGGCCTGCGCGACGTTTTCTCCGATCACCGGTACGGCGAATTCTGGGGTCGCGGTGTGTACGGCTGTACCTTCTGCCACGGCTGGGATGCTCGCGGGCAGCGGGCCGCGGTGATCGGCAACGATCACCAGGCAGCGACCACGGCTCTGTCCCTGTCCGCGCTCGCCGCCGAGATCGTCATCATCGGCGAGGGACCGGCTGCGTTTTCTCCGGAGACCGGCGAGGCGATCAGGTCGGTCGGAATCGTCTACCTGGACAGCATGGTCAAGGACGTCACCAGGTCCCCGGACGGCCTGATCACGCTTGACCTTGCGGAGGGACCGAGCGAGTTCGGTTCAGTGTTCGTACGGGCGGCCAAAGAGCAGCATTCCACTCTCGCGGTGACGCTTGGCTGCATCCTCGACGAAGAGCACCTGGTGCCGGTGAACCGGAGTTACCGCACGACCGTGCCGGGTGTCTTCGCGGTCGGCGAGATGGCGAAGGTGGATGGACGACGGACCAGCGCGATGGTGGTACTCGCCGCTGGAGATGGGCTTCAGGCCGGCACGAGCGTTCATCTGGATCTCGCCTTCAGTGATGCCTTCGGCGGTACGAACCCGGAGTAGATGATGACGAGTCCAGCCAGAATTCTCTTCACTCCGGCGCCGAGCGCGAGCCATGTCCTCGGAGTGGTTCCGCTCGCCCGGGCCTTCGCAGCCGCTGGTTGCGATGTGCTCTTCGCCTCGAGCGGCGGCCTCCAGGTTGCCGTCGACGCGGGTTTCCAGGCCGTCAATGTCGCACCGAGAGCGGACTTCCGCGCACTCTTCGCGGCACATTCGCAGTGGCAGCGGGAGTTCGAAGCGCGGCAGAGCGCAGGCACCGCCACCCTCGACGAGGGCAATCGGCTGGCCGGCAGTCTGTTCGGGCAGCAGGCTGCAGCGGTCGCTCCGGCGATGTGTCACCTGGCCGACAACTGGCGCCCAGATCTCGTCGTCCACACCTCGCTCCAGGGATGTGGCGCGCTGGTGGGTTCCCGGCTCGGGATTCCGGTCGTCGAACAGATGGACGGCTTCACCGGTGGACCGGACCTGGCAACCGCGATCAAGAGTCACCTGCCGGAGGTGTACGAGAAATACGCTCCCGAAGGGATCCCGCCTGACCTGGAGATCATCGACGTCATGCCGCGCTGCATCCTGCCGCAACGCCCCGCGACCCGCCAGATGAGGTTCATACCGTACAGCGGCGGTATGCAATTGCCCGGCTGGGTGATGATCGCACCGGATCGGCCGCGCGTGGTCGTGACGTTCGGCACCGTTCAGCCGCACGCGCCGGGATTCGACGACATCGTTCGCCAGCTGCTGACGCAGTTGGCGAAGATCGACGCGAGCTTCCTGCTGGCCCTGGGCGGACACGAATACGACCCACAGGCCGAGATCCCGCTCAACGTCTCGGTCTTCGGCTGGCTTCCCGTCGATCGCCTTCTCACTAACAGCCGCGCCGTGATCCATCACGGCGGCCAGGCAAGCATGTTGGCCGCGGCCGCGGCTGCCGTTCCGCAGTTGATCGTGCCCGGCGCCGCTGACCAGTACCTGAACGCGCGGGCGATGGTGGAGCTCGGCGCCGGGATCGAGACGAACTGGGTAGAGCTCGACGCGGCGCTGATCGAGTCGTTGCTGATGCGAGAGGACCTTGTGCAGAAATCCGAGCTGATCAGTCAGCAGATCCTGGAGATGCCGTCCCCGGCGGAGACCGCAGCCGCCTTGTTGCGTCTGATCGGCGGCTGAGGAATCCGGCATGGGCAGAGTACTTGTCACCGGTGGGGCCGGTTTCATCGGCAGCCACACGGTCGACCTGTTGGTGGACCGAGGCGAAGATGTGGTCGTCCTCGACAACCTTCAGGCCCGCGTCCATCCGTCCGGCAAGCCGCCGTGGCTGTCACCGTCCGCCCAGCTCATCGTCGGGGACGTTGCGAATCGCGGCGATCTCCGCACGGCACTGTCGGGTGTCGATCGGGTCGTTCACCTCGCCGCTTACCAGGACTATCAAACCGATTTTCACAGTTTCATCCACGTGAACACCGAGAGCATGGCGTTGCTGTTCGAGCTCATCGTGACCGAGCAACTGCCGATCAGCCGTATTGTGGCGGCGTCGTCGCAGGCGGTTGCGGGTGAAGGCAGCTATCGGTGCGAGGAGCACGGCCAGGTCACCCCTGGGCCACGGCCGGTGGAACGGTTGGCGGTCGGCGACTGGGACTGCAGATGCCCGATCTGTTCGGGTGATCTGACGCCGCTGACGATTGCCGAGTCGGTTGCCAGTCCGCACACCGCCTACGCTGTGTCGAAACGGGCGATCGAGGATCTCGCGAGCGGTCTCGGCCAGCGCTACGGTATTTCCACCGCGTGCCTGCGGTACACCTATGTGCAAGGTCCCCGGAATTCTCCGCATAATGCCTACTCGGGTATCGCGCGACGCTTTGCGCTCGGAATTATTGCTGGGCAGTCACCGCTGTGTTTCGAGGACGGTGGCCAGATCCGGGATTTCGTCAACGTCGCCGATGTCGCGGCCGCCAATGTTCTCCTGCTTGACCACGAATCCGAGGTCGGCGTCTTCAACGTCGGTGGCCGGCGGCCGGTCTCCGTGCTCGAATTCGCGCACATAATGCTGAACGAGCTGGGCAGCGATCGCGAACCGGACCTGAATGGTTCTTTCCGGGTCGGGGACACCCGGCATACCGTCTCCGATCTGTCCCGTCTGCAGCGGCTCGGCTGGGAACCGACGATTCCTGTGGAGGCGAGCGTTCACGAGTACGTCGAGTGGCTTCGCGATCAGCAGTTCGATCTCCGGGCACTGGCGACGGCTGATGCCGCGATGCGCAAGGCCGGCGTCCTGAGGGGATCTGATGGCAGCGCCGGGTAGGGCGATAGTTCTGGCGGCGGGTCTGGGGCGCCGGATCAACGGTGCCGAGCCGGGGCGACCGAAGTGCATGCTCGAGGTCGGCGGCAAACCGATCCTCGAGCACATCGTCGCTCACCTGGCGGGGTTCGGCTACCAGGACATCACGATCAACACCCATCATCTGCCCGAAGTGGTCGAGACACATTTCGGCTCCGGCGCCGCCTTCGGGGTGTCGCTGCGTTACGAGTTCGAGCCGGAGTTGCTCGGCACCGCAGGAACCGTCCGGCGGCTGGCGGCCGGCGCCGGCCAGCCCGTGCTGATCTGGTATGGGGACAATCTGAGTCGGGTGGATCTCGACGCGATGATGGCGGTCCATCGCTCGCGGGAGTCGCAGTTCACGGTGGCGGCGCACGTGCGGGAAGATTGCCGCGACAGCGGCACCGTGGAACTGGACGATGGCCTGGTCACTTCGTTCCGGGAGAAGGATCCAGCTGTTCGTGGGCCGCAGTTGGTGAACGCGGGAATCTATCTTGCGGATCCGGCCGCCATAGCGCTACTACCGGATTTCACGCCGTGCGATTTCGGGATCGACGTACTGCCCCACTTCGCGCGGTGGCCCGCTGTCCGGATGGCCGGCTACGAACTGTCGGCGGCCGAAGGGCTGTGGTGGTCCGACCGGCCCATAGATCTGCAGCGCACTCGGAAGACCTTCACGCCCGGCATCCCTGACGGAAACCGAACCCGGGCGATAACGTGACCACGTCCGGAGCTAGCCGGACGGGCTGGTCATCCCTCCGCTTCGAGATCCACGGCCGACCGGAGAGTCCGGGCCACCTCCTGAAGGGCGTCCGGACCGAGCCCGGCGTGAAAAGGCAGCGAGATCATCCGCTGGTCGACGTCCTCGGTGGCGGGCAGGTCGTACGGTCCGTGATCCCGGAAGACCGGCATGAGATGGATGGCCGGGTAATAGCGCTTCGTCTCGATCCCGGCGCCGATCATGTGCTTCATCACCGCGTCGCGATCAATGGTTCCGTCCAGCAGGACGGTGTATTGACTGAAGGATGGTTCGGTCCCGGAGAGATTCGCCGGCGTGCTGATCCGAGGGTGTTCGGACAACGCGGCCGAGAGAACCTCGGCGTTCAGCTTCTTCTGGCTGATGATGGGCTCGAGACGGTGCATTTGAACCACGCCGATCGCAGCTTGGAGTTCAGTCAGCCGCCAATTGTATCCGATACTTTCGTGGAAATACTCGCGACTTGCTCCGTGATTGCGCAGCTCGCGAACCCGGGCGGCGAGGTTCCCGTCATTGGTGACAATCATTCCGCCCTCACCGGTGGTGATGTTCTTCGTGGGTGAGAAACTGAACATCCCGGCTGCACCCCAGGCGCCGACCGGGTGGTTGAACAGCCTGGCGCCGTGGGCCTGCGCCGCGTCCTCGATCAGGTGGAGCCCTGCCCCGTCCGCGAGGTCGCCGAGCGCCACCAGGTCGGCCGGCTGGCCACCGTAGTGCACGACGATGATCGCTTTGGTTCGCGCGGTGATTCTGCGGGCGACGTCCTCGACGTCGAGATTCAGCGTATCGGGGCGAATATCGGCGAATCGCACCTCGGCGCCCACGTGGAGTACGCAGGTAGCCGTCGACACGAAGGACATGGAGGGGACGATGACCTCGTCACCAGGCCCGATGTCGAGCGCCATGAGTATCGCTTGCAGTGCGATCGTTCCATTGGCCACCGCCACCGCGTGGGCGGCCGAGTGCAGGGCGGCGAAACCGGACTCGAACTGCTTGATCATCGGGCCGTTGCTGAGAATGCCTGTGCTGAGCACATTCTGCACCGCTAGCAGTTCGTCCTGGCCGGCTGTGGGCCGGGCGAGCCGGATGCGCAGATCTACTGGGTGATGCACTCTTCTCCCTCTTCCTGAACAATTCCGTCGGAGCCATCAGCATATCGCTGGAGAGGATCAGCCGAGAACATGCCGTCAGATCAATACGTGAAGGATTACCTGGACAGCTTCGTTGCCTCGGTCCGGGCCCTCGACCGGGCCGTTATCAATGGAATGGCAGAAGCGCTTGCGAGTATTCGCGACCAAGATGGACGGGTTTTTGTCCTCGGCTCCGGGGGGAGCGCGGCGAATGCCAGCCACGCAGCCGCCGATTTCCGCAAACTCTGCTTCCTCGAGTGTTATTCGCCGAGTGACAACGTGGCTGAACTCACCGCCCGGGTCAACGACGACGGCTGGCCGGCGGCATACGTCGACTGGTTGCGTGTCTCCCGGCTTTCGGATCGGGACGGCCTGCTGATCCTGTCGGTCGGCGGCGGGAGTCTCGACCACAATCTGAGCCCCAACCTGGTTCGCGCGATCGAATACGGCAACGAGGTCGACGCGAGGACCCTTGCCATCGTCGGGAGAGCTGATGGCTATGCCGCCCGGTACGCCGATGTGTGCCTGGTGGCGAGCAATGGTCAACATGGCTTTCTCACACCGATCTCGGAGAGCCTGCAGGCGGCGGTCTGGCACTTGCTGGCTGGCCACCCGCTACTGCGGACCGCGATCCCGGTCTGGGAGGACCGGGTGAAGGCGTGATGCTCTTGAGGAACCTGCAGGGATTGCCCGCCCGGAAGGCGCGGGCGCTCTGTGTGCTGGACCGCGACGGGGTGGTGAATCAGTTGGTCATGGACGATCAGATCGATCGGTTCGCGTCGCCGTACCACCCGGCTGACGTGGCCCTGATACCTGGTGCAGCGGAAGGGATCGAGAGCTTGGGTCGCCTCGGAGTGGCCTGCGGTATCGCCTCGAATCAGCCGGCCGCGGCCCGGGGGCGGTGCCGGTTCACCGATCTGATCAGCGTCCATCGTCGGGTCGCCGAGTTGCTCCAACTGCGGAGCGCACGGATAGACGCGTTTGCCTACTGCCTCGACGCCCCCGGACATGGTTCGGCATGTTCTTGCCGCAAGCCTGAACCAGGGCTGTTGTTGGCGCTCGCAAAGCTGCTGGCGCCGGAGAGCAGCGTCCCGCGCTATGTGATCGGCGACAGTGACATCGACCTCCTGGCCGGCAATGCGCTCGGCTGGAAGACCATAATGGTTGAGAACCCTCACTCAGATGATCGACGGCTGCGGCCGAGCGCCGTCTGGAGTGCTGCCGCAGCAACTACCGCGGAAGCGGTCGCCTGGTTGTGCCGAGACCTGACGAGACTTTGACAGTTTCGAGCGATCTCGGGTTGAGATCGGGAAGCGTCGAGACCATAGGTGAGGGTAGGCCGCGGTGATGGCCGCCCTGCTTGTACCGGCGAGAGAGTCCCATTCGGCCCATCGTATGGCGGAGGAACGATCGCCGAGGGCATCGTGGAGCAGGGAGGTGATGCAATCCACGAGCATGTCGACGAATCTGGGGTCGGCGAGGGTCGCAGATCGCCGAGGAGCGTGCCGCTCAAACCAGTTCGACAACCGCAGTGACGTCGATGCGCACTATTCGACCACTGGTCAGGAGATGTGGCAGCGGGCCGGCGACGCAATCGATGCCTTGTCGACTTCGCCGGTTGCCTGGCCAGCGGTAACCCGAGCTCTCAGGGAGCATTAGCCTGCCATCAAATGCTTCGCTGTGGAAACCGTGTCGCGGCTGATCTGGACTTGGTTCACCTGCAGGGCGTGCAGCTCGGGGCGGTTACGCCCACGTGACCCATGACGAAGAACGAAGCACGAGCCGCCTCCTGGCCGCGCGTCAGGGTGTCTTCGCCGGCGCGAACTCCGCTGCAGCTTTGCAACTTCTCCGGGGTGAATTCGCCGGAGGGACGATCGCAGTGATCATTCCGGACACTGTCCTCAACTACCTGTCGACCGATCTATGGGCGTAACGCTGAGCCTGGCAGCGACTGGGCGTTCTTGACCCACCCAGGGGCAGAGGCACTCACAGCGAGACGCAGACGGTCAGGTGGAGACTGAGTCCAATTCAGACCACCCCGACGACCAAGTCATCTCATCGGAGGCAGATTTTCGCCGGCTAGAGGGCAAAGTCGGTTGCTGTAAACAGCGATGTCCGCCATGGTTGGACCTTGCCGCCGGGGAGGGCGGATAGATGGTGGCTGACCGGACTTGCTCCAGGAACGCCTCGACCGGCGATCTGGCCAGCGCTGCGATCCAGGTTGGCCAAAACACTGCGTCCTCGCTCGTGATCGGTCGAGTTGGGGCCGGAACGACGCGGCGACTGGCCGGCTACTGCTGCCGACGACGACGTGCCGCTGCAAGAACCGTACGGCCAGCCGCCGACAAATCGGTCGTCGTGGAGCGGGCGGACGCTCGGCCAACGCCTGTGCGGCGGGATTGATAGGCGAACGGCCGGTCGTACCAGGAACCTGAGGCGTGGCGCATCGAAATGGCACCAGCGATTTACTCACCGTGAGTAATGTTCACGCTACGGTTTAGCCACGGGCTTGATCTGCTGGGCGACTTCAACTGGGCACAGCCGCGGAGTGAAGGTCGTAGTCTCATCGAGCCCAACAAGGGTCCCCGCTCCCTACTCAGCAAACCAGGAGCCCACCCCCGGTCGTGATGCCAGGAGCACTGCACGCTTCGGCGAGGCGATGCAGCGTGACAGCCACGATCGAACAGGCACTGGGCCCTCTCGAACTGGACCGGGTGGAGTTCGTCGCACCGGATCAGGGATCCGAATGCTCATGCTGCAGTCAATGCATTGGACGAGGCTGGCCGGGTGGACTCTTCGGCGGAGTTGGCCGATCACAACACCCCATGGATAGCCGGATCGAGGCCCTCGGAGCGCCGTCGCAAAAGGGGCGGTCATCGGGTTCTGCGGAGAAGGAGGGCCAGGATCTGCAGGCCGGTGCGGCGTCGGCCTAGATCGGATGTTCTCAACGTGATGGCCACCGCAAGCGCGATCGTCCCGACGTAGACGAGACCCGCGGTCCCAGCCAGGAGGGATGCATCACCCAAGATTCGCTGAATAGTCAACATCATTGCCTGTCTCCCCTTTCGGAGTCTTCCTGGAGACAGTTGAAGGCCTTGACGAACTGACATGCGCGGTGTCGATCCGCTAACCTGCAAATCTGCCGAGGTCAGAGTGCTGTTCCGGGTATTCCGGTCGGATCCGGACCGGATGGCCGGCAGCTGGCTGCAGTGGGGGACGACATCTCAAGATTCGATACGGCGTTCAAAGATCTCTGGGAGGCGGCTCAGGTACCGACGCTCGAGTCGCTGGTCGCCTGGGGTAGGCGGCAGGACCCAGCGATTCATCTGAGTGTCTCAACATTGAGTGACTGGTCACGGGGTAAAGCGGCAAATGCCAGCAGGCCCGCTGATCAGGATCGCCTCATCAAGTATCTGGAGTTCCTGGCCGGTCAGCAGTCTCGCGATGGCTACAGACTACGCGGTGGCGACGCGTGGAGGGCGCTTCGTAGGGAGGCCATTGCTGAGGCGAAGTCCAAGAAGGCGGCCGCCACGCGCAGCGGTCCGGCTCTCGGCCAGCTGATTAGGGATCTGTCCGACGAGGACGCTCTGGTGTACGAGGTCCATCGAGCGATTGAAACTGATGAAGTCGGGGCATCTGTTCTGCCCGCCTACCTCTACCGCAGACACGACGAGTGGCTTCGGGCAGAGCTTGAGGGTGCGAAGTCGCAGAGTCGGGTGATCATGCTGGTCGGGGGGTCATCCACCGGCAAGACCCGAGCCTGCTGGGAGGCTATCCGCGACGTTCTGCCCGACTGGCGGATGTGGCATCCGCTGAGTCCACAGCGGCCAAGAGCAGTCATTGAGGCTCTTGATATGAGTCAGGTCGAGGGAAGGACTGTCATTTGGCTGAACGAAGCTCAGTTGTATCTTGGCTCGTCGGACGCGGGCGAAGAGGTTGCCGCTCGTCTGCAGGAGTTGATCCGGGGAACCGGTGGGCAGCCGATAGTCGTCCTGGGCTCGATGTGGCCAGTCTATTGGAACAAGCTGATGGCAGGTCATAATGCCGCCAGCCGGTTGCTCGGACTGGCCCGGAAGCAGGTCATCCCGTCTAGCTTCGATGACGATGATTTGGAGCGAAGCGCAGAAACGATCGCGAACGATCCTCGCCTCAGGTTTGCCGTGACTCAGGGGAGCAGAGTCACGCAGCATCTGGCCGGGGGTGTGGAGCAGGTCAGTCGGTACGAAGGGGCGCCATCCGAACACGCGAAGGCGATTGTCCAGGCGGCGGTGGATGCGCGAAGGCTGGGAAACTGGCTCCTGCCCCCGGAGAGCTTTCTTCGCTCCGCCGCGCCCGGATATCTGGACCCCGACGTCTGGAATCTGACCGATCCTGGGACAGGGTGGTTCGACGAGGCCATCGCCTATCTCGTCGAGTCATGGCGTGGGGCGCCTGGAATTCTTTCTCCGGTGCGTCCGTTGCCTGATCACGATGACCGGAGGTCGGGTCTCCGTCTGTCCGACTACGTCGAACAACACGTTCGACGGGAGCGGGCAAGCCACTATCCGCCGGCCAGTTTCTGGAACGCTGCTCTTCGGTCAGAATGCGATGCTGCCGTCCTTATCCAGCTCGGGATCTCTGCTGAGCAACGCGGCAGGAAGGCTCGCGCCCGTGGCCTCTATGAAATAGCCGGTGACCTCGGCGACTTCTCAGCCTTCAGGCAACTTGCCCATTACCACGACTCCACAGGCGACCTTCACTCGGGTGAGTTGATGCTTCGGGAGGCGGCGAACCTTGGAGATCAACGATCGTTGGATCTCCTGATCCTTCGCGGAACCAGGTCGGCTCACCACGCTGCCGCCAAGCTCATCCTGCCTTGGCCGCAGGCCAGCCGATACGCCGATCGGCTCCGAAAGCTTGTGCAAGGGCGCGAGAGCGAGGGGGACTTCGACTCCGGCAAGCAATTCCTGCGTGAGGCTGCAGAAGCGGGCTACATGCCTGCTTACCATGAGTTGGCAGATCGCCAACTTGACGCTGGCGACCACCGCGCTGGAGCGGCGACGTTGAGCAAAGCGGCCGCTGCCGAAGATGGTTACGCGCTTGTACGACTCGCCGACCTTCGTGACAGAGCAGGGGATGCCGCTGGTGCAGAGCAATTGCTAGTCCGGGCAGCTGCCGTGGACAACGTCTTTGCGACGCTCGAACTGGCGCGACGTCGAATGACAGCCGGAGACCTTGGTGCGGCGGAGCGGGACGCGCGTTACGCCGCGGCGCGCGGATATCCTGCCGCGCTCGTCGAGTTGGCGGAGTTCTGTGACGACAGTGGGGACGAATCTGGCGGTCTGAAGTTCGCGCGTGAGGCCGCGGGGTACGGCGACGCCGGCGCCCTTTGGTATTTGGCCAGGCGCCGGGACGCCACAGGCCGCAGAGAACTAGCTGAGGAGCTCGCAGGGGAAGCCGCGGTCAACGGGTATGCCGGCGCACTCTGGTTCCTCTCGATGCTGAGAGAGGATGCGGGTGATTCTGTTGCGGCGTACGAGATCGCACTAGAGGCAGCCGACCAAGATGGCGATGATTCTGCCCTGCGAGAACTGGCGCGGCGCTGGGAGCGAGCCGGGCGGATCGACGAAGCAAGGAAGGTCGGACAAGCGGCTATTAGAGCTGGGGGGCGGCGTGCCAGGTGGGAACTGGTGAAGTGCTACGAGGCGGACGGGCAATCTGATGCTGCAGAGTTCTGGGCGCTGGACGGTTCATCGGAGGGTGGACTAGCTCTGCGCGAGTTGTATGACCATCGAGTGCAGGCAGGACGGCATCGCCACGCACAGCAGCTGTTGAAGCGAGCTGCCGATCTGGGTGATGTTTGGGCGATAGGTGAAATCACCAAACGTATCGATGCGGTCCGGGATCGAACGATGGACGAGGCCCTACTTCGCAGGCTTGTAGAGAGCGGGGATCTCAAGGCCCTCCGCGCGCTTATACGTCGCCGAGACGCGATGGGCGATCCCGCAGACGCCGAAAAGCTGGCTATCGGAGCAATTGAACGGCGTGATGTCTTCGCGTTGACCTACCTTGCGCGCCGACGTCATGAAGCGGCAGATGAGGCTGCAGCTGAGCAGTTTGCCTTGAGTGCTGCCGACCAAGCCAACAGGAGTACGCCTGCCCATAGGGGGAGACAGTGGGATCTGGCCGATGAGCCGCATCCCTTCCAGGCGCTGTGGGACATAGCGCTCAGCCGTATTTCCTCGGGTGACCTCGATGGTGCCGATCGGCTGCTGGTGGAGCTGGCAGACCGAAATGATCTAGCTGCTTTGGAACTGCTTATCGAGCGCAGGGAGCTGTCCGGTCAATCCACCGCTGCTGATGAGCTTGCGGTCAAGGCCTCCGGGTTGGGCTACGCGGCTCCGTTGGCCCGACTGGTCCGCCAACGCCAGGAGTCAGGGGATGGCCTTGCCGCGGAGGCGTTGGCGATGGCAGCTGTGGGGGACACCCGAGTACAGATTTTGTGGGATCTCGTGGCGTGGCGCGACTCTGCGAAAAGCATTGCTGGAAGCGAGTCCGTGCTACTCAGGTTGGTTGACCTGGGGGTGCCCGGAGCGTTGACGGCCGCTGTCGATAGACGCGAATCAGCAGGTGATGGCTCGGGAAAGGTCCAATTTCTCAGAGATCAGGTAGAACGAGGTGTGGAGGAGGCGAAACGCCTTCTGGTCCCCCTTCTTGCGAAGTTCGGGCAGGAGCAGGCGGCGCGCGACCTCGCACGAGAGGCCGCATCTACGGGCGACAGTGAACTGTTGTTCCAGCTTGCCCTCTACTATGGAGCTGCCTGCCGCCCGTCAGCCGCAGAGCGGGTAATACACGAGATGGCGGACTATGGCTTCGCCGCGCATCTGCTGGTGCAGACACAGGTCCCGGGTCTCGATCCGGATACCGCCGTTCGGATCGAGACGGCCCTAGAGAAGCTGGCTGATGAGTAGCGACCAAGCCCGACTTGGAGTCCTCATGAAAGTGGACGCACGTTGGGCGTCCTCATCACATGGCCGCGGAGCGTCGCTGGCTCCGAGGGTTTGTTGAGCCAAAGCAGAGGCCGTCGTGCTCGAGGCCGGGCCTTGCGGCTTGGACGATTGGGTCAACGGTTGGCTAGTGGGTGTGGTTCGCCGGTGAGGGTGGAGAGGGCTGGGGCTATCTCCAGGAGGGTGGCCTTCACGTAGGTGGCGGTGGTGCCTGCGGCGGGGGCGCCGGTGTGCACCTCGACTGCCCCAACGAGTGCGTCCTCGTCGCCGGTCCAACTCACGCCTACACGCATGCGCCATTCGTCGAGGCCGAGCATCCAGTACTCGTCGCGACCGAGACCACCTCGCGCCTCCACCGCTGCGAAGGACGGCCGCGGTAACCGCAGGCGCTCCTCTCCACACACGATGGCAACACATGCTGAAATCGAATCCATGGCCTAGTACCTGCTGACATGGACGGGGCGTGTCGATACCTGTCAGACACGTCTACCGCCAACTGACGCCAAGAGTGGCGGCCGCCTACGCGGGTGTTCGGGCTCGCGCTGCTCGCCTACGTTGCGGGACCGCGCCCTCACTCGCGGAGGAGCATCGAGTCTTTGCGGCGGCTGTGGCGCCGTGGTTCAGGTAGACGGACACAAGCGAACCGGACAGGCCTTGGCGACAATGCTCAGGTAGACGATCGGCCACCTCGACAGGCGCGGAAGGTGGCCAACGGCCCACGAGGGAGGCTGCGGATCAGGGCGCGTCCGTCGCTCGGCCCGGCCATCTGCAACCCGTAGAGGGTGTTGAGGCTGGCCGGTTCGTTCGGCGTGGGCTGGGCGGGCAACGGGTGGTTGGCCGGTGGACTTTCTTCGGGAGCAGGGTTGGAGAAGGTCGCGACGCCTGGGTTTGGGTGAAGGTCGGTTATGCGCCTGATGGTTGGTCGTTGCTGACGGATCACTTGCAGAGGCGGGGGTTCGGGTTCGCGACGCTGGTTCGGGCGGGCCGCTCGCCCATGTCGACAGCACAAGCGCGAATGCTGCGGAGGTACAGCGAGACGGACCGCGTGATCGTCACGGTGCCAGGCGGGCGTGCGAGTCGGGAGCGAGCCTTCGGGACTGCCCTTGATCTCGCGCTGTTCGTCGATGGTGTTCAGGCACTTCGGCTTCCTCTGAGCCGGCGGTGTTGACCGGGCGAGCTGGCCGGAAGGGCAGGTGAGAAGCGCAACTACCTGTCGCTGGCTCAGCCGCTGATCGGCCGTCGACGCGGTGGTGGAGCCGGAAACCATCACACGACACTGGATATCGAGGATCCGGGGCCAAATCTGGGAGGGATGACGCGGACGCCGCGACGGGTGATCTCGACGGCTGCGCTGCTAGCGATGCCGGAGCTCGCTCCGGTGACTATTGCGACTCGCATGAGCTGCTTTCTTTGCGTTTCGTTGGTTGTTCGAGGCAACCAACGGACCGGCAAGGAGTGTAGGGCATAATGCGGGCTCCTTGCATAATCCTGCTTGGCTAGCCAAGCGGTCCCCGATCGCGGATATACAGGCAGAGGTCATTGGCGAGTTCCTCGCCCAATTGACGGTCGGCATCGGTAGCCCAATCGGGCCAGTCCCGGATGAGCTTCTGCGCCTCGACCTGGGCGTGCCGTAGCCGCCGCGCGAGTGGATCCTCGCGTTCACCCAGCCGCCGCAGGACGTCCGCGACGGACCTGGCGAACCGGCCTGTGGTAGCTTCCATTGCCTTGGCGAACTCCTGGCCGACGGTGGTGGCGAGCTGTGGCGGCAGGGTGGGAACGACGACGACAGCCCAGGTGCCGCTGGCGAAGACGGCATGGGCCAACAGCTTCAACCGGGCCATCTCCTCCCGATCGGTGGCGGTCCGGCTCTGGAGCAGATACGGCGGTGCCTGCAGTACTACGAGGGCCGTGTCCTCGCCGGCGGTCAAGGTCTCGACATCAAGCCGAACAGCCGGTTTCTCGGAAACCTGGAGTTGGTACCCGGACCGCAAGGTCACCGGTCGCCCAATGGCATGGACGATCGCGGCACGGCCGCCGGATCGCGGAGCAGACGTCGAGTGCGGCCAAGCCGGTTCGACGAGACTTCGCGCCGCCCACAGGTCGTTCAGTCCACGGGTCCATGCGGACGGCGCCTGGATCTCGACCTTGCCGCTATGGTGGGGAGGCGCCGGTACGTCGGCCAGCGCTCCCGACATGCGACTCACCTGCAGTGCAGTCGTCGGCGCTGGACGTTGCCTGTCAGCCGTCGCTGAAGCCAGGACCGCCTCCCATGGAAGGCCCGCAAGTTCCGGCGGGACGTCCAGATAGACCCGCAGCACTGCATTCGTGCTCGAGGCTCGCGCGTGCTTCAGCGGATCGACGATTTCCGACGGCAGGTCTGTGAGACCGAGCGGATAGGTGGCGAGCCGGGGCGTCTGCCAGGCCTCAAGCTTCTCCACTGAGGTCTGGGCCTCCAGAATTCGGGCTGTTCGCCGGCTGAACAGGGCTGAGTAGAAGTCGATGAACAGGGCGAGTCCCTGGACGATCGAGACGTTCTTGGCGAGCGCCGACTGGCGGATCCGCAGTCGCATCGTGGCGTGGACGCCGGCCGGCCAGGCGGTTCTCGCCGGGACGGGGTCGCCGGGCCGGATCTGAATCCGTACGTCGGATCGCGTTCCGACGATGCCGCGTAGTCCCTGGCGCAAGGTTCGCAAGCAAGCGGCGCCTATGGAGGCGAGGATGGACACAGCGCCGATCACGATGCCGATGGAGGCGAGCAGCGACAACTCCGTGCCGGTCGAGTTGACGAGCAACTTCACGAGCCCAGCCAGCAGACCGAAAATTCCGACCGCGACAGGGATGCCGACGGTGACGTTGAGCCGGTCGGGCCATCGAGAAGGTTCGGCCCGCGGCCGATCAAGTCCGGCCAAGCGCAGTTCGACCGGATCCGAACTTCTTGCCCGAGGGGCCGTGCCGTTCGCGGCCCACGCAGCCGCGGCGCTCCGGCGTAGCGCCCAGCCCGTTCGCGACGGGGTCGGGGTACCGGAGCCGGTGGCCGGGAACTGGTCCAGCTTACGCGTGACCGCTTCGAGCTCGGCGCGATTGACGCTCGGCAAGTGCCGGCCTGACGTGGTATGAGCGCGGGCGATCGCGCCGCGCAGACTCGCCAACCGCGCTCCGAGCTCATCTCCCGCCTCGGCCAATAGGTCGGAGGCAAGGGCGAGCAGTCCTCCGCCTTCGTGGGGTAGCCGGAGGGCCAGCAGTTCGCCCTCTTCGAACGCGATCTCGCCGAGCCGGCGCTTTCCGACTGTCGGCGCGAGGTCGGGTAGCCGCCTTTTAGTCGCGACATCGAAGGCGCTGAGCCGCACGACATCGTGCGGATCCTCGACCTCGCGCAGGTCACGCACGATCTGGTCGAACCGGCGATCAGCACCGTTTAATGAGCGCCATTCCAAGCGGTCGAGCCGCTCGGCCGTTGGTCGATCTCGCTCTTGCTGCCACCCGGCCGACTCACCAAGTGCCCGCAGCCGTTTCCAGCTTCCCGGTTCGAATCGCGACTGATAACGCCAGATATCGGGAGCCACCTCCAGCATCGCGGCTGGTGGCCGGTCAAGAGCCAGTACTGCGAGTGCCGCCGCTCGGAGCTCGGGATCGTCCGAGCGCGCGTGATGGTTGACCAGGGAGCGGTGGGTCGGTAGCCGCATCCGGCGCACCACGTTCAGGATGCCGAGTTCCGCCGCACGGGCCGTCACCAGGTCTGTGGTGGATGCGGCTTGCAGTCGCGTTTCAAGGATTCGTAGACCAGCTTCGAAGCGGCCGTTTACCAGCAGTCCGTGAGCAATGGTGACGAAGAGAGGGGATGTGTTGTGGTGGGCCGCACACATGGGCGTCTGTTCGCCGAGGTACTGGTCCCAGTTCTCATACTGTTCAAGGACCTCCTGATCTACGGGGGTGCGCGCGATCTGCGCTTCAAGCAAACGCGAGCGGAGTCGGTCGCCTTCGATCGTCCGGGTGGCTTCGACCGCCCAGGTATGGAACAAGGTCGGCTGACCTGTCACGTCTGGCCGTTGAAGCAGGATGAACAGCTCAAGGCGGGTCCGGTCACGCAACGATGCCGGCAGCACAAGGTCGAGCCAAGCCTGCTCGGTTGTTGTTTCCAGCGCTGACGCAGCCGAGGTTGCCATGCCGGTCAGGTAGACACGGTCCTTCGGCTCGACGCTGAGCTGCCAACGGGATGCCAGGCAGAGCGCATAAGCCTTCAGTACAGGTGAGATGTTGAGTTGGGAGACGCTGAGACACCAGAGCAGCGCTGGCTCGACGGCGGAATGGTCATGCCGATCCGCTAGTACTTGGAGGGCTGCGCAGTAGGAAGCTATCAGTTGGAGTGCCTCGGGCTCGCCGCGATCAGCCGCGGCGGAGTCGAAGTCCGTCAGCAGGTCGAGGACTACTTCTGGAGCGATGTCCTCGCCAGCCGCGAACAGGCCGAGGGTCGCCCGCTGGCGGAGCCATTGTCGTCTGGCTTCGCTCGGGTCGCTATCGGCGGACCTGAGTATTGCGTGCCAGAAGGGCACGGCCTCGGTGGTGTGGCCGGCGTGGAGCAGCCAGGAGGCGTGGGCTGCTTCGACGACTGCGCGGGCTGGGTGGTCCTTGCGGCGGCCGATCAGGCCGTCGTCGCCGAGGAGTTGGCGGACCAGGGCGTCGATCCAGTCCCAGCGCTGTTTGCCTGCAGCATCTAGCACGAGGGCGTGGAGCTGGTCCGTCGCGGCGTAGTCGTCGAGCATCTGGACGGCGTCGTCCACCAGCAGTGGTGGGAGTTGGCTGAGGTTCCGTCGGGCCAGGCGGTTCTGGAGCTCTTCGAGGAGAAGATCCCGGGCGTGGTTCAGGGCAGCGACGCGGCTGAGGTTCTCGTAGTACGTCAGCAGCCGTTCGCGCAGTCTCGGCTCGACCTGCAGTTCGACCACCGAGGGGGAGTCCGGCTTGGACTGCCGTCGGATCCATTCTTGGTCGGCCAGTGATTCGAACGCAGGACGGAAGTCGTCCGATCTTCCTTCGTAGACTCGTTCCAGGAGGGTGGCATCTGCACGGCGGAGCAGCGCGAGAGCAGGCACTAGGCTCCGGGCATCGGCAGACTTGATCCGGCCGACGATCCGGCGGTCGATGTAGGGATCCACCTCACCACGCCTGATGATGTCGGCGGTCAGACCGGTGTCGGCGAGCGCCCAATCGGCGTACAAGGCGAGGTCGAACGGCAGATAGCGGCGCTCGGCCGGCGTCGTTGGCGTCTTCGGCCACTTAATGATGCGCTTGCGGGTGTCCTGGCTGCGGGCCAGGATCTCGACCAGCAGTTCCTCGGAGACGGTCAGCAGACGGACCTCCCGCAAATACCGGATGGCCTCGGCGCTTGTGAATCCCTGCACCTCGTGCAGCCGCAGGAACGGGCGGATGGGTAGACGGCGTCCACTTTCGCGGCGCCGGACGGCCCAGACCGGCCGGCCCTCGCCCGGTCCGTTGCCGGCGGCAAGCGGACGTCGCCCGGCGAAGACGACGCGCAGGTCCACCCCGGCCTCGGCCAGCATCGTTCGTAGCTGCTCCATTAACGTGAACGTCGCCTCGACGTGGGGCATGAAGGCGTCGCCCGGCTGCCATCGGGCGAGCTCCTCGCAGGTGTCGAGGAAGATCACCACCCGGCGCTGCAACAGGATGAGGTACGAGCAGAAGCTCTGCAGCAGGGCGAAGAAGTCGGGGTCTTCGATCGGCCTGGGCGGCCGATCGCCTGGATTCATCGAGGCCCAGCGGCTATGCAGGGTCAGGACGTGGCTGTGGAACGCGGCGACGATATTCTCCTGGTGTTCCTCAGTCGCGTACAACTGAAGCTCTGCCATCAGTTCGAGGAGTAGCTGCCCTGGGCGTTCCAATGGATAGTCTGGCGTTAGGTAGTCGAAGTCGACGCGGCCGACCGCCATCGCGTAGACCTCGGGATTGCGGGCGAGATGGCTGATCAGCGTGGACTTGCCCACCCCGCCGGAACCGAGGAAATGCAGGGCCCAGGTGTCGCCGTCGCCGTCGAGCAGCTCTTGGAAAGCGGCGAGTTGCTCTACCCGCTCGAGCAGCGGAGTGGTGTTGCGCGCTTCCTGGCGCTGGCGATAGACGAGCTCCATCCGGCGTCGCGCGTAGCGCACGGATCCTTCCAGCTCGTTGCCGAGCGTCGATGCCAGCAAGGACGCGGCATCCGTCCACTCGACCGCACTGGGAAGGTCCTGGACATCCAGCGCGCGACTGACCTGCCGGTCGAGGAACCTACCTACTCCTGCTGCCGCGCCGGGTTTGCCGATCTGGCTCGCAAGCGCTGCCCAGCGGCGGATCGCGCCGGTCGCCCGCTGATCCTCCGGTACCGCGAGGACCTTCCCGGCGACCGTGGCGACCAAGCTATGCAGTTCGGACTCAGAAGACCCTTGTACGCCGTCTAACCGACCGAGCAGATCCGCGCGGGCGGATTCCGGCATCCAGAAAGCGTCGGCACTGCCACGCTCACGGACAACAGTTGCCGACACCTGGACCAGGTCTGTGGCCTGCGACTCGGACAGCTGCGGCAGCAGCCGAACAAGCAAAGCGGTCCGTACTGCGAGGTCGTCGACTGACTGGACCTCACGCACGTACTGCTGCAGAACCGGAGCGGCCCGGTCTTCGGACAAGTGGCGGGTGAAGATCAGACCGGCCTGAACTCGACGATATGGGTCGACGATCCGCTCAGCGGCCCGAAGTCCACGTTCGGCCATTGTCGCAGACTCGGCCGGGAAACCGGCCCGATCGAGTGCCGGGGCAAGGATGCCCAGTGGCCGAGTCAGCTCGGAGTCGTCGGGGAGTTGGTCCGCGGCCGCGATTGCCTGCTGGACAAGCTCAGACAGAGCTGGGCCGCGGCGGTCTGCGACATCGTCGACGATCGACGCGAGAACCGTCGCCCGGAGTACGGGATCGCCTATCGCAGCGGCGAACCCTCGTACTCGGTCGAGCAACGAAATGGACCTGTGTGGCTCACCCTTCTTCGTGATGACAATGGCAACCAATGGTCTGGTGCCAACGACCGCGAGATGTCCGAAGGCAAGCGCCCGGGTGGGGTCGTCCTCGATCGCCTGAGCCGCGTTGGCAGCTGCTCCTAGATCCCTGTCGGCCAATGCCTTGGTCACTGCAAGAAGCAGTCTGCTGCGCTCACCAGGGTCGGCGCATTCGCGGGCTTCAGCGGCCGCGAGCTGAACAGTGGCAATGGGGTCGGTCAGAGCGGGTGCAAGGTCGACGCGCAGGCCAGCTCGCTCTGCCTGATCCTTGACGTCGTCGATCTGCGGCAGCACGTCCGCGGGATCATCTAGAAGGTCGGCGATGGCGACCAAGGCGGTCGCCCGATCATACGGATCCTCAACGACCCGCGCGGCTTCGACCGTGGCAGCGACAAAGTCTTGGTCGCCGTTCGCCAGCCGCGCGAGCTGGCCCATCAACTGAGGCCTACGGTCCACTCGCGTCATCTGCGCGGCCGCCGCCATCGCCATCGGTAGCAGTCGTTCGCGTTCGGACGCCGAGACCCAAGGAAGCAATCCCGCCAAGGCAGTCGCGCTCAGCTCGCCCAGTGCGTGGCCGGCTGCAGCCGCCTCGACTGCCCGGCGCAGCTGGTCGGTGTCCAGGCGCGGGGCGAGATCGACCAATGCTCCGGCCCGGACCGCCGAATCGCTGGTGGCTAGCGCGAGCTCGAGCGCCCTCGCGGTCAGTTCCGGTGACAGGTAGGGGACTAAGGCAACGAGCAGCCGCAGTTCCTGCCACTCGTCGCTGCGGGTCGCCCGGCTGATCCGGCAGAGCCCGGCCGCCTGTGCCGCGTCGATGAACTGGTCGATATCCGGGGAGGGAAAGTCGCAGGCACGGGCCAACGTTCGCGTCCAGGACGGCACCACCGCGAGCCACAGGACGGCCTCCCGCCCCAGCTGATCGAGCGCGGTACGGCGCTCGCCAGCGATCTCCTGAGCGATGTGACGCTGACGGTCCTGGACCGACCGCTCGGCGCTCATCGTCCGCCCACCATCTTTGCCATCCTGTCTTCGTCGCGGGCGACCACGAGAACGCCGTCGTCGGCCGCCACCCTGGCCCAGGCTTCGAAATCCTCCAGGTGGAAGTTCCGCGGGATGCCGTTGACCGTACGGCGCAGGTCTGCGTAGCAGCGCCCGAGCGCATCGCCGCTCGTCCTCGCATTGAAGACCCACGCCTGAGTGAGCACGTTGGTCTGCGGCGCGGTCGCCGGCTGGAACGGATTGAGCAGAACGGTCTGATAGGCCAGCAGATCCTCGGCGTCACCGGCGGTGAACGGGCGCAGCTCGGCGACCTCCAGCAAGGGCTGCGCCTGCTGACCTGGCACCAGTCGGTTCAGCCACGGATCGCCAGTACGTCCGAGTGTCCAGGTGAGCACCACCGGGACCGGATCGGCCGCAGTCCCGAGTCCGTGTACGGTAAAGAGGCCGTGGTCGCCGAGGACATCGTCGACCATCTCCGCGAACCGATCGATGTCGTCCAGGAGCACGACGACCTGGCCCGCCGACTTCGCAAAGTACGGGAGTTGCGTCCGCGCGTCCTTACGCAGCTCGGCCAGATCGATTCGCAGCGCCCGACCTACTGCCCGGACCGTCACAGTGTCGCCGTCCAGGGCGCCGGCCACATCGCGGTGGAGCCCGTCGCGACCGACGGTGTTCAGCAACCGCAGCTGAGAACTGTAAGCCTCGCCGATCTCCAGAACGTCGACCCTGACGCGAGACAGTTCGCGGACGAACGCGCGCCCGAGTTCGTCCGGAGTCAGCGGAGTCTTACGTTCCAGGGAGATGAGGATCGGCAGATGGCCGTCCCGCAGTGCGTGTGCGGCGAGCTCGCGCAGGAGTCGGGTCCGGCCAGTACCGCTGGTGTTCTCGCCCGCCGTGTAGACGGCCAACCCGAACTTGGTCGCGTCAGGGCCGAAGAGGTTGTGGAACATCGGAAGGAAGGCCTCCCGGCCGCAGAAGACCGGCTTGTGGCCGCCGTCGTACGCCCGGATCCAGCCCTCGATCTGGCGCCACAAAGCAGCCGTCGCCTCGCCGTCGAGGGGGCGGAAGCCGGTAGGCACCAAACTGGAGACGAAAACTGCGGGCAACGCCCAATCGATGGTCGACATCGGATCCGCGGGGTCGGCGAACGCGGTCGCGCGGGCGTCGGCCGTCGCCATCACCAACGGCCTGCCGTGCATCAGGGACTCGCCAAAGGTCCTTGCGAACAGCCGGCTGGTGATGTCGGCGACCTGGCCGGCCATGCCGACCACGATCGGGATACCGCCATCGACCAGCGCGGCAGCCAGCGGCGCGGCCTCGTGGACGCCGAACAGCCGTTCGGCCCCCGGTGCGCCACCGGTCAGGCAAGCACTCAGCACGACGATCGTGGCCGGCTTGTCCGCCTGTCGCAGGTCGCTGAGGATCTGTTCGGCGTACCGCTTGGGCTCAGCATCGTCGTCGTCCGTGTTCAGCTCCAGATAGACCCGGCCGGTCTCCGGATCGACGCCGCCGTGGGCGATGTAATGGACGATCTCCGGTTGGAAGTCCTTGATCGCCTTCCGGATCGCGCTAGGTTTGGCCCTTTCCAACACCCGGTACCGCATCGCGCGACCGTCCCGGGCGAGTTTGAGGAGGGTGTGCAGCTCGGCCGCCGGGCGGATGTCGCGGTCGAGCAGCGACGTACCGATCACGAACAGCGCGCGCGGCGGTACGTCAAGCTGTTGGGGGACGGTCGGGTGGTGCGGCACGACCAGCCTGGTGATGGCAACCCGTACGCCGTGCGCACCGGCCGCGATGAACCCCGCGTCCGACCGCAGCAGCTCCCAATTGAGTCGTCCGAGAAACATGTCCTCGGGCGGAAGCGCCAGCGCGAGTTCCAGCTCCCGGTGCTGTTCCGTGAGCTGCAGGAGCTCGGCCCAACGGTCGTTGTCGAGCAGTACGTCGAACAGGTAATGGCCGAAGGTCGCGAGCTCGGCCGGAGTGGCCCTCCGGGTTCGGACTGCGTCGTACAGGGCCATCAGGTCGGCGGCGTCCGCCGCGGGGGCGAGTGTCCGGTGATCGGTGTCAGGTTGGTGAAGTACGAAGCGTGGTGCGGGAATGTATCCGCCTCGACCGTCGTCGAGGCGACCGAGGGCGGCCGGCCCGTCGGTCTGGGGCTTCCAGTCCGCGAGGTCGGGGCAGGTCACCGCGATGTCCCAGTCCCGGCTCACCGTCACGATGAAGCGCAGTGCCATCAGCCGTCCGTCCTTGTACAACGAGGAGCCGTGGTGCGACGCTGACCGCTATGGCCCGACTTCGTACATGCATCGATCGAGTAGTGGCCGAGAACGCCTTGTTGCGGGTCGCCGAGCAGTCGGTCGCCGAGCGCCCGGCTAACGCCCCGGAGGAGTACGACGCCAGTGGCCGGCGCCGTGACGCGCGCCGGATGGCGATCGAAACCGGTCGGATGTGGAGCGCCGGACGCGTCCTGCGGCTCGGCTTCCTCGGCGGCGATCCGGCGGTCTGGGCGAAGGTGGCGACGATCGCCCAGGAGTGGACCCGGCACGCGCGGATCACCTTCGAGGTGGTTGACGATCCGCACGTGGCCGAAGTACGCATCGCATTCGATCCCGGTGCGGCATGGTCGTTGATCGGCACGGAGGCGCTCGGCGTACGGGCCGACGCGGCCACGATGAATCTCGGCCGGCTGACCAGCAAGAGTCCTGACGATCTGTACAGGCGGGTCGTCCTGCACGAATTCGGTCATACGCTCGGGTGCGTGCACGAGCATTCGAGCCCGAAGGCAGGCATACCCTGGGACCTGCGCGCGGTCTACCAGTATTACGCGCGCCCGCCGAACACCTGGACGCCGGAGCAGGTCGACCTCAACGTGATCAAGAAGTACTCCGTTAGCCAGACCCGGTCCACGGAGTTCGATCCGGCCTCGATCATGATCTATCCAATCCCGGGAGCGCTGACCGGCGGCAAGTACAGCGTCGACTGGAACGTGGCGCTGTCCGACCTCGACCGCAGTTTTATCGGTCAGCACTATCCCCTCACGGATCCGGCGGCGCTTTTGCTGGAGTGCGATGGTGAACCCGTCGAAGCGATCATCGATCGGCCTGGCGAAGTCGGACTCTTCGTGTTCGAGGTTCATGAGCCAGGGGACTACGTCCTCGGTACGTCGGGCTTTACTGACCTCGGGTTGCGGGTATACGGGCCCGGCGGCGCGGTCGCTGCCCTCGCCGACGTCGAGGACGGCGGTCCTGGCGGCAACTCGCGCGTCGAGCTGCCCCTGATGCCGGGGAGTTACCGGGTCGAGGTACGGCACCGGCGGCCGAACGGTACCGGTGCCTATGCACTCGCCTTCCAGCATGTCAGCGGTCGCTAGTCCGTCGCGTCCTCGATGAACGAGCCTTCCGGGCGTTCCGCGCCCCGTCGCGGGACGACTCCAGGCGCGAACGCCTCCGCCGCGTCGTGGATGCCGACGACCTTGCCGCCGCCGAACCAACCCTTCTTGACCCGGACGGCCCGGAACAGCGGTGTCAGGCCTTCGTCGCCGACTAGTTGGGTGTGCATGCCGTGCGAGGACACCACCGTCATGTCCGCCGACAGGTCACCAAGATCGACCGGCCCGACGGCCGCGTCGGCCGATGCCTCTAGTTCGACCTTGGCATAGCCGCCCTGGGAGACGAGCACGGTCGCCCGCTCGGTCGTGACGAGTTCGACGATCACGACCCAGTCCGGATCCCACAGGTAGCGGTCCCAGAGATCCCAGATCGCGTCTTCGAGGGCGATGATGTCTTCGATCCGCGATCCAACGACGCCGCGGGCTGAGAACACGACGCCCGCGTCCCGGCCAAAGGAGACGGCCGCGCCGGCCTTGGCCTTCGGGAGCGAAGGGACCTGGGTCGAGACGCTCCCGGACAGCTTGGTGTCGACCTGGATCTCGTCGGACGACTTGAACTGCATCGACTTTGTCGCGGCGGGATCCTTGGCCTTCTTGAACTCAACACCGAGGGTCTTGATCGACGACTTCGGGACGAAAGTCTTGCCCTGCAATTCGCCGATCAGTCCGAGCTTCAGGCCCGTCCCCGGCAGCCAGGTGGCCAGGTAGCCGGTCTGTTTCAGCATGGTGGACGTATACAAGTCCTCGATAGTTGACATCACTGTTCTCCTCGCCGTTGACGTGCACCGCTAGGGAATGGCCGAAACCCGATCCTGCTGGAAGAATTCCGGCGAAGTTCGAGGAGAAAGCGGAAACCATTTGCGGTCGCGGCAGCCGGCGATCGCTTCGCGAGCCGTTGCCGTTTCAGGCCATGGTGCATCGCGACCGCGTGGCACACCCCCATGCCTGCGGTCAACCTCGCCGGCTTTCTGCCAGGCAGATCTATGCGATCTGTCAGCACTTCCCCACCCCCACGGCGAGTGTATGTCTGCATCACGACCGTGTCGACATCCGTGACCGGAAGGAGACAGTGGATTTCCGGGCCGTCGCCGAGTGCAAATGTTGGAAAGTGTTTCGGCTGGGCATTCCCTGCCGGCTATTCAGCAAATCCGGAGCGGCGGACCGCAGTGAGATAAGGGGTGGTGCGAAGGTGGGGAAGGAGGCCAGCGAGCCGTGGGTGCGGAGTGGTGCCTGCACCCAACTGTGGACCGTGCGCCGGCGACGCCTCGAGCAACTAGCGAGCGCATGGACAGCCCTCCAGCTGTCTCCGGTGACCGAGGATCGCGGCTCAGCTCGAGCCGCAACAGTCAAAACAGCCGCGGCTGGCGCAAGCGCCCAGGCCCCGCAACGGGGCCCGGGCAAGGTTCTGGCCCTTCGGGTTGGACTTTTCGATCAACAGCCGAGAACGGCGGCCGAGATCGCTGAACCTTTCGGAGTAACACGTGAGCGAATACTTGAGATCGAGCGAAAAGCACTCGCTACGCTTTGCCATCCGGCCTTCTCCCAAGCCGTCCGCGACTCGCTGCTGGAGGACGGCCTTCAAATCCTGCGCATATCCAGGACCGTGTGATTCGACGCTTCTACGAGAAGACCGGGCAGAGTGCGCCCGACACGGATCCCGGGCTGCTGCTCTTCTGCCACCGGCATGGGTGGCGCGAGCCGGCTCGACCCACACAACGCATCTGCGGTGCTTGCATCTCTACGGTGCCGCCAGAGTGGACCGGCCGCCCAGCGACCTATTGCTCAGGCGCCTGCAGGCAAGCTGCCTATCGCGCTCGCCGGAGGAAGCTGGAAGTCCGGTAGAAGTAGTGAGTTTGGCCCAGCGCCAGTCGACGGGTTGTACGGGTCGCTCGGTGCAGCTCGCGGTGAGGAATGATTGTTGATCACGGCATTCGTCGAAGCTGGAATCGAACCCACAGGGCGACCAAAAAGACCCGCCGTGTGCTGCTGGCTATTCCCATTCCTTGACATGCCAGATCGTGTCCGACTCCTGTCGCGTTCCGCTGGGGAGCTGCAGGAGTCCTTCGTCGGCTACCTTGTTCTGCTCCATGGCTTGCGCGCCACCGGCGTCGACGCTGATCACGTAGAACTTGGCCTTGGTCCCTACCGGCTCCTCCAGAAGGAGCTGATGCGAAGTTGTCTCGTCGGTCTTCAGCCGGGGAAGCTGCACCTTCGCAAAGTACACGGGGTGCGGATTCTTGGGATCGACCTCCGGCAACTCCTCAATGAGAATGTAGGTGCGCTTGCCGGCGAAACCACAGTCCGCCTTGGCCGTGATGCCCATATTCCGGCCACTCTTGACGGGGACGTGCAGCGCCACCGGATGATCCATTCGGCACCTGCTCGCAGCTGGTAGCACAATCGCCAGCGCACCGCCGAAGAGCAACACCAGCCCCGTCGAGGCCGCTAGCCAGCTACGTCGGTGCTGCCTGCGACGAACCTGGCGAGAAATGGGAATTGCGTCCTCGCCACCGGCCGCGCCTTCAGCCGCTCCTGCATCGGCCCGGCTCACCGCCGTGGCTCCAGAGGGACCGGCGGGGGCGTTCGCCCGTTCCCACAGTTCGAGCATGATCTCCGGGTCGGTTCCGCAGCGCTCGGCCCAATCGCGAGCCTGCTCCCGGGTTGGAAGGCTTCGTCCGCTGAGCCATCTGCTGATTGAGGCCTTTGACGAGTACATCGAGTGAGCGAGGTCCTGGAGGTTCGCGTTCGCCAGGTCGCGCCCTCGCCGAAGTTCCGCAGCGAGTGCCAGACGCTCGGGTGGGAGATCAAGGGGGAGGGCTCCGAGCGGACCCGGCTGGCGACGTCGGGACTCGGGATCAGACATGACCGGCCTTGGATCTCATCGGCGCCTCCCTGAACGTTCCAGTTTGCCCGATGATCGCCGCTCGCGACGGGCTGGAACGTTTCCGGGCGTGGCGCAACCCCTTCATTACCTGAGATCGGACCGGCGAGATTGGCCTATCGCCGGTTGATCCAGGTCAGAGGACCCCGGCTTCCGGTTCAGTTCGACCAGGAAGGTGACGCATGACCAACAGAGAGCGGCGACGGCGAAACAGAGGTATCTCGCTGAGCTTCATCCTGGCGCCTGTACTCCTCCTCGCAACCCTCGTCGGTTCAGATCCGGCGACGGCGATCACGACCTTGACCGGACCTGTCCAGGGCATCGGGGGCAAGTGCCTCG
The DNA here is from genome assembly GCF_003261635.1 of Kribbella monticola. GTDB lineage: Bacteria > Actinomycetota > Actinomycetes > Propionibacteriales > Kribbellaceae > Kribbella > Kribbella monticola. The sequence goes on from NZ_QFXK01000010.1 coordinate 252,358, forward strand.
ACAACAGTGGTGGACGTCTGGTCAACGGCAATCCCATCGTGCTCTGGAGTTGCAACGGTCAGTCCAGTCAGCAATGGAGCTTGCCGGGAGACGGCACGATCCGGGCTGGGAACTACTGCCTGGCGGTCAAAGGCGCGGGCACCACCGCGACCACACCCGTCTGGCTTTATGCCTGCGATCGTGGACCGGCCCAACTCTGGACCATCAGATCAAACGGAACCGTCGTCAATCCGAACTCCGGGCTGTGTCTGGCTTCCAAAAACAGCGGCACTGCGGACGGCAATCCCATTTGGGTCTACACCTGCGACGCCGGCCCTGCCCAGTTGTGGAGTGTGCCAAATCCCAGCGACTCCTCAGGCCAATCCATGCCGATCGGAGACCTGCCGGGCTGGCGTCAGGTCTTCACCGACAATTTCGCCACCACCGTGCCCCTAGGTCAGTTCCCTGCCGCGGTTTCCGCCAAGTGGGGCGCCTATCCGGACGGATGGAAGGACACCAGCAAGAACGGCACCTACTACCCATCCAAGGTCATCACTCAGTCCGGCGGACTGATGAACCTGTACCTCCACACCGAGAACGGCATCCACATGGTCTCGGCGCCGGTGCCGAAGATCCAGGGCGCGACCGGTTCAGGTGGCGGTCTTCTGTACGGCCGGTACGCCGTCAGGTTCCGCGCTGATCCTGTCGCCGGATACAAGACAGCCTGGCTGCTCTGGCCGGACAGCGAGCAATGGGCCGACGGCGAGATCGACTTCCCGGAAGGCGATCTCACCGGCCACGTCGAGGCCTTCATGCATCACAGAGGGAGCCCGCTGGACCAGGACAAGTACCCGACCCAGGCCGCGTACGGTACCTGGCACACCGCGATCACCGAATGGACACCCCAAGCGGTGAGGTTCATCCTCGACGGCGCGGTCATCGGTACCTCTACCAACCCGGCGTTCATTCCGAACACGCACATGCACTGGGTGCTTCAAACCGAGACCCGTACGGCGGGCGGACCGCCGGCCGACACCGACGCGGGCAACGTACAAATCGACTGGGTGGCCGCCTACGTGCCGAAGTAGGAGTCCATGCGGTCTGAAATGAAACCGACGATGTTGCAAACAATGCCTTAGTGAATACGAAACCTGGAGCAGTTATGCGTTCCTTCCGCTCGAACACCTTGCAGCGCGCACCGCAAGGTGCCGCTCGCCGAATCGCGGCTGTAGTCGTGACCGCCCTGTTGACCGCCGTCCCCGTGACGATCAGCCAGGTCGTCACCGCCGCACCTGCCAGCGCTCTTTCCTGTTCAGGGGTCGGGCTACCGTCCATCACCCGGGATCACGTCATGGCCCGCGCGAATACCTGGCTCACCAGGCACGTTCCGTACAACCAGGGCTCGTGCTACACCGATGCCGAGTACGCAGGTAAGTCGTACCGCCAGGACTGCTCGGGGTACGTCTCCATGGCCTGGGGACTGTCCACGTCCCTCGTCGTCAGCCAGTTCCCCTCGTATGCAACGAAGCTGGCCAGTCGGGCCGATCTGCAGCCGGGCGACGCGCTGATCTCTCCCGACGGGACCTCGCACATGGTGCTGTTCGCCGGCTGGAAGGATTCGTCGCACACGACCTTCACGGTCTGGCATGAGGCCAATACCGCCCGCGGCACCGTCACCGACTCCAGCGGTTCCTGGCTCAACGGCTACACCTCTTGGCGCTACAACCGCATCACCTCGAGCCCGCAGGTCGAAACCGTGGACAATGGCGGTGGCACTCGGATGATCGGCTCCGCGGCGTACATGGACGTCAGTCGCCTCGGACAGGTGTACGCCTGGAACTCGCGCTATCTGGGCGGCTCACCGGCCCTTGGCGCCGACCACATCACCGACGCCAAGGTCACCACAGGCGACAACGGATACTGGCTGCTGTCGCAGACAGGCAACATCTACGCCTACGGCAACGCGCCCTATCTAGGTGGTGGCGGCTCCGGCCACACTGGCGACCTCGTTGCACTGGCAGCCACACCGTCCGGCCAGGGGTACGCCATGGTGAGCGCCAGCGGCCAGGTGTATGCCTACGGTGATGCCGGCTACTACGGCGGAAGCCCCACCGGGTACGGCGCGCCGTTCGTAGACATCGAGATGACCCCGTCCGGCCACGGCTATTGGCTACTGACCTCGCTGGGTCAGGTTTACGCATACGGCGATGCCACGTACTACGGAGGAAGCCCCACCGGCTTCAGCCGTGCGATCGTGGCCATGTCACCTACACCGACGGGGCTCGGCTACGTCCTGGTCTCGAAGGCCGGCCAGGTCTACGCGTACGGCGACGCGCAATACAAGGGTGGCTCACCCGCTGGTATCTCAAGCGAGATCAGCGACATCAGCCACACACCGGGCAGCGGCTACGTCATGGTGAGCAAGACCGGTCAGCACTACGCCTACGGTGACGCCCCATTCATCGGCAACCCGACGGGCGCGGCCGACTTCTGATCAGATCCGCGAAGACTGTGGTTCCGGATGCAGACGACGCGCCCGGAACCACAGCCTTCGGCGGCTCAGACGCGGTTAAGTCATCCCCAGACACCAGGTCACCACAGAGCAGGCAACGAGGCCACCGCGGAATCGGGCACCGGTCGGTGCAGCTGGTCGGCGAACCGCGTCGGAAGAAGCGACGTGCTTCTAGCAACCCGCGCTCCAAGCGCTACGCCCGCCACTCGGCCTGCGCACGTTGGACAAGTGATCGTGGGAGGTAGACGGGGTAGCGCCGATGTCGGCGAATGCCGGTAGGTGGACTCGCCAAGATTCAGCAGTTCCTCAGCGTGCGCAGCAGGTAACTGGCTACCTTCCGTGAACCACTCAAGTCGCGGTCGGCATGGCGACTAAGGGCGCAGCAGCTACAGCGACGGCTGGCGGAAGTCTCGGCTTGAGGTGAAGAACTGTTCGAGGACGGTCGCGAACGACTGTGGGTCGGCGATGTGGGTTTCGCCGTCGATGATTCGGCGCACGGCGTTGGGTAGGGCTGCTGTGATCGCGGCGGCGTCGTCGAAGAAGCCGGGCGCCAGACCTTCGAGGTGTGGGTCGGGTCGTCCGCCGGTCGCCACGAGGACCGGTTGTGTGATGCGGCCCAGGCGGTCGACCGGTGGCCGTCCGTTCCCGAGGCACGCTGCGTCGTACGCCAGGGTGAGAGCGAGCGCTTCGAGCCCGGGCCAGAACGATGAGCTGCGTGCTGCTGAGATGTCGGCGGCCACCTCATGATGCGCGACGAATTCGCACCGGCAAGTCGACTGCGCTCCGACCGAATGGAGCGCTTCACGGCGTCGCTGATGGCACTCCTTCGCAGTTCGGCCGAGCACCACGGCACGCGCGACTACGAGGTGAAGATGGGAGTCGAGTGGACGGGTGACGAGCCGCTCATCATCGAAACCATCGACAACGTCGGATACCCGTACGACGGAGGTTCGATACCTTTGCATCGCTACGCCCCGGTGATGGCAAGTGTCCGGACTGACGTCGGCGAGTCCGACTTCCTCGATCAGGTCCGAGACCTTGCGACCGACGCGGTCAACCAAGGCGGCATCCAGTACCTCCAGGCGATCAAAGCCCGTGAGTGATCGAGCCGCCGATCAGGGCGGGTTGCCACGCCGATGATAGTTCCTATGGGCATTGGCGCTAGAGGTCCGCTAGCTTCGCGCCATGGCCTCTGAAGAGCTTGTTGTCATCGAGAACGCGTGGCCGGTGACCAGCATCAATGGTGACCCTGCCGTTGTGTCAGGAATTCTTAGCCTCAGCCGCATGTCTGACGGCGAGTACCTCATTGACGCCTTCGTCGGCCCGCACATGCGAGCGCCCCAGGAAGGCGATCACATCCAGTTCGTACTCACTGCGGAGCACGCTGCTGCCCTCCGCCGAGCTCTCGATTAGAGGTTGCCGATAACAGATCGTATGTCAGCCTGTGGGGCTGACGCGGTCGACTGCTTCGTTGGCCGTGTCGGTGCCTTCCCGATAGCGGTCCGCAGGTTGGCGGGCCCCGAACAGGCCGCAGTAGACGCGTTTCCTAGTCCTGCGCGAGGCGTCTCCGTGCTGCTTGCGCATCGGGTACATCGATTCTGCTCCGTCTCTGTTGCGTGGGACTCGGCAAACGGTGTTTAGGGTTGAGAACGGATGCGGACAAACGTGCAGGTCAGAGGGCGGATGGGGGCGGAAGCCGATCTGCCCTCGCCCGTACCGGGAAGATCCTCGACATCTTTGAATCCATGGTCCAGTGGCCGACTTCAAATGGAAGCCGAACTTCGATGAGAAGCGATGGCAAGTCTTGCTGTGAGGCGACCAGCCAGGGAGGTCGTCACCGGTGGCAGGGGGATCAGCTGTTGCTGAAAGCCCGTATTTCCGGACGTTGATCGAGCATGGGAAGCGAACCGACGTCGAGGCGGAGCGATGAGGTGTCGGCCGATGATCCGGAGCTGCGGGTGCGGGTCCCGGAAGTGTTGCCCGTGCTCTATCCACAGGCCGCTCGCGTGCTGGGCAGGATTGTTGTAGAAGTGGCACGGAAGCGGGCCGGTGAGGGTCCCGGCTGCCAGTCGGAGGGGCGAGCGTCTTGAGTGCCGAGCAGCAGGATCAGTGGGCGGCTCTTGATGAGTTGCTTGGGATGGAGGCATTGGCCGCTGCACCCGCGGAAGGTCGTGGGATCGGCAGGCTGGCGTTTTACGGGCGGTGCTCGACGGAGGACAACCAGGATCCGAGGACTTCAAAGGCGTGGCAGATGGGGGAGGCTCAACGATTTGTTGAGCCGTTGGGTGGGGAGATCGTTGCTGAGTACTTCGATATTGGGCAGTCGCGGTCGTTGCCGTGGGAGCGTCGGGAGCAGGCGAGCCTGATTCTGGGGGCGCTGAAGGATCCGAACCGCGGCTGGGACGGGCTGGTGGTGGGGGAGGCGACGCGGTGTTGGTTTGGGAATCAGTTCAGTTTGACGTGGCCGAAGTTCGATCGGTTTGGGGCGTCATTGTGGATCCCGAGCCTTGGTGGTCGGTTCGACCCTGAGAACACGGTGCATGACATGGCGATGACGATCACCGGCGGGTTGTCGAAGAGTGAGCGGCAGCATGTGCAGCGGCGGGTGAGGGCGGCGATGGCTGCGCAGGTGCTGATTGATGGGAAGCACCAGGGTGGGCGGGCGCCGTACGGGTATGTGGTGGTCGACGCGGGGCCCCATCCGAATCCGCGGAAGGCTCAGGAGGGGTACCGGCTGCGGGTCCTTGCGGTTGATGAGGTCGCGGCGCCGGTGGTGCAGAGGATCTTTGGGATGTATCTCGAGGGTCTGGGGATCAAGGCGATTGCGGCGACGCTCAATGTCGAGGGGGTGTTGTGTCCGTCGGCGCATACGCCTGAGCAGAACCGGCATCGGAGTGGCGATGGTTGGCAGTTCACGACGGTGAAGACGATCCTCGAGAATCCGCGCTACACCGGGTACGCGATCTATGGGCGGTCTCACAAGGTTGAGGAGCTGCTTGATCCGGATGACGTTGCGGCCGGGCATGTGGTGCGGTTTCGGCGGTCGGCGCAGTCGAAGGTTGTTCGATCTCGGGAGCCTGCGCATCCGGCGATCGTGTCGGTTGAGGACTTCACGAGTGTTCAGTTGGAGATGCGGGCTCGGCGGGGACCGGGGCGGGTTCCGCGGGCGTCGCAGGAGCGCACGAAGGTCGGTCCGAAGGCTGACTATCTGTTTCGCGGCGCGATCCGATGCGCTTGCTGTGGGCGGAAGATGGAAGGGGCTCGGCGTAAGCACGCGATCTTCTATCGGTGTGCGGCCCGGACGTTGGTACCGGGATCGAGGAGTGCCATGGACCATCCGCCGACGGTGTACCTGCGTGAAGACCGGCTCGCTGATGCGGTCAACGGCTGGGTCTCCCGGCTGTTCAGTCCGGACAATCTTGATGAAACCGTTGCTCTCATGGCCGGTGCTCAAGAAGGCCCAGATACGACTGAGGAGGCTGAGACCAGGTTGCGGGAGCGGATCGAGGCCGCGGAGTCTGCGATGGCGCGGCTTCAGCGCGCTATGGAGGCCGGCTGGGATCCGAGCGAGCTGACCGCTCAGTTCAACGCGGCCGTGATGGAGAAGCGGGCGGCCGAGGCTGGGCTGAATGCGCTGGAGCCGGCGCAGCGGCTGAGTGCCGACGACTACCGCGAAGCCGTGTTGGGGCTGGGCGATATGGCGGAGGCTCTCAGGGAGGCGACTCGTGACCGTCTAGTGGAGCTTTATCAAGGTCTACGAGTCGCGGTCGTTTACGACCACCTGATACGGGCCGCCGACGTGTCCATCAGCCCTGTCCCGCGTGTGCATAAGGTTGGTGTCCGAGGGGGGACTTGAACCCCCACGCCCCGTAAAGGGCACTAGCACCTCAAGCTAGCGCGTCTGCCTATTCCGCCACCCGGACGAGTGGTCTGCGCCGCCGGAGCGGTGCTGACCGGAGAACAGTAGCAAAGAACATGGGGGGAATTCACATCGGGGTTGGTGGGGCGGTCGTGGGCGGCGGGGGACGGTGGTTTGATGTTGAAGGACAGGGGTTGGCGGTGGTTGACGGGAGAGGGGTGGGGGTCGTGGGAGAGGTTGATCTGGCAGCTATCGAGGCTGAGCGGGAGCGGATTCGGGGGGAGTATCTGGAGGGTGGGCGGTCCTCGTCGGCGCGGGGGTTGCATCACACGGCGTTGTTGTGTGCCGACGTGGAGCGGACGATCAGGTTCTACCAAGGGGTGTTGGAGTTTCCGTTGACCGAGATCGTGGGGAACCGGGACTACGAGGGGTCGAACCACTTCTTCTTCGACATCGGGAACGGGAACCTGCTGGCGTTCTTCGACTTCCCGGGGCTCGAACTCGGGCCGTACGCCGAAGTGCTCGGTGGGCTGCACCATCTCGCGATCTCGGTCGAGCCGGACAACTGGGAGCGGTTGAAGGGGAATCTGGATGCGGCGGGGGTGGAGTATCTGGAAGAGAGCGGTACGTCGATCTACTTCCGGGACCCCGATGGTGCGCGGATCGAGTTGATCTCGGATCCGTTGGGGGAGATGTACGGGCTCAGCGTGCTCTGACCGGGGCGGTGCGCGAGGATGGCGGTATGACTATGCCGACTCCCAGCGACCGTCCGTACGTGCCCGACGCCGAGGTGGTGGATCTGTGTTCCGAGCTGATCCGGTTCGACACGACGAACTACGGCAACGGCAAGAGCAACGGGGAGCGCGACGCCGCGGAGTACGTGGCGGCCAAGCTCGACGAGGTCGGGATCGAGTCGACGATCTACGAGTCGGAGCCGGGGCGCGCGACGCTCGTGGCGCATTGGGAGGGTGAAGATCAGTCGGCGGATCCGTTGCTCGTGCATGGGCACCTGGACGTCGTACCGGCTGATCCGAAGGACTGGAAGGTCGATCCGTTCGCCGGTGAGATCTTCGACGGGTGCGTGTGGGGGCGCGGGGCCGTCGACATGAAGGACTTCGATGCGATGGTGCTGTCGGTGGTCCGGGCCCGGCAGCGGGCCGGGGTGAAGCCGCGGCGGCCGGTCAGGCTGGTGTTCACGGCCGACGAGGAGGCCGGCGGCCTGTACGGCGCGCAGTGGCTGATCAACAATCACCCGGAGACCGTTGCCGACTGCACCGAAGGGATCGGCGAGGTCGGCGGGTTCTCGCTGACGGTGAAGGACGATCTGCGGCTGTACCTGATCGAGACCGCCGAGAAGGGCATGAACTGGATGCGCCTGAAGGCTCGCGGTACGGCGGGTCACGGGTCGATGGTGAACAACGACAACGCGGTGACGAACCTCGTCGAGGCGGTCACCCGGATCGGCAACCACCAGTGGCCGTTGCGGCTCACGCCGACGGTCAAGGAATTCCTCAAGTCGTTGGAGGACGTGCTCGGGACCGAGCTCGATCCGGAGGACATGACCACGACGCTGGCCAAGCTCGGCAGCTTCAGCCGGATGTTCGGCGCGACGATCCGGAACACGGCGAACCCGACGATGCTGAACGCCGGCTATAAGGTGAACGTGATCCCGGGCGACGCGGAGGCGCATGTCGACGGGCGGTTCCTCCCGGGGTACGAGGACGAGTTCTTCGCCACGATCGATGAGCTGCTGGGCGACAAGGTGCAGCGCGAGACGGTGATCGAGGACATCGCGCTGGAGACGGAGTTCAGCGGCGGGCTGGTCGAGGCGATGAAGGCATGCCTGGCGGCCGAGGACCCGCAGAGCCGGACGGCGCCGCTGCTGATGTCGGGCGGTACCGATGCGAAGTCGTGGAGCCGGCTGGGCGTTCGCTGCTTCGGTTTCGTACCGCTGCAGCTGCCGCCGGACCTCGACTTCATGGGGATGTTCCACGGGATCGACGAGCGCGTCCCGACCAGCTCACTCGAGTTCGGCTCCCGAGTTCTCGACCGCTTCTTCGCCGAGGCCTGAGTCTGGTACTGCTTCTTCGCCGAGGCCTGAGTCCCGTACTGCGAGCCCGCCGCCGCCTGAGGTCGGGGAGGTGGCGGGCTGCGGCTACGTCGTGGGGCGCGGCGGGTAGGGGTGGGGCTGGGTTGTGCGCTTCCGCTTCATGGTGTCGGCGATGATGAGCGCGATGCCGATGATGAAGAAGAGCGCGAAAGTGCCGACGGCGGTGAGAGCCGGAGTCAGGTAGGTGCCCATGGTGTGGCGCTGGCCGACGTAGTACGTCCGCTGGGTCGCATCCGTGCAGGTGACCGTCACGGTCTGGGGCGGGATCTTGGCCGTTGAGTGCGCGACGACGTAGTACGTGTGGGTCGCGGCGGGCCACTTCTCGGATCGCTTCGGGGCTTGCAGGGGGATGTCGGCGCCGTGCTCGTCCTTTGCTGTGCAGAAGTTCGTCGGCACGGGGGATGAGGCGAAGACGGTCAGGCCGTCTCGCTGCAGCCGGACGGGGCCGTCGGCAATCGCGGCGGGCTCGCCGGGGATGTTCTGTACCAGGCGCCAGATGAAGATCGAGCTCACCGCGAGGCCGAGCACGAAGGACACGATGGCGAGCCGTATGAGGGTTCGCTTCGGCCGGGGAGGCTGCTGGGGAGGCTGGGCGGGCGGCGGTCCCGGCGGGCCTGAGTAGCTACTCACGGCCCAAACGCTAGCTGGTCAGCGGGTTAGGTGGAGAGCCTCGCGGAGGCGGGGGAGTAGGCGGACCAGGGCGGGCGGTGCGGTGGTCGCGGTGACCATGCTCAGCGTGAGGCGATGCCGGAACGGGGCCGGGACGAGCTGTTCGCCGGGGCGGAGCTCGTGGGACAGGGCGCTGCGGGGTACCAGAGCCAACTGGGACCGGCGACGGGCCATGGCGACGGTGGTGCCCAGGGTGACACCGCGACGGGCTGTGGCGCCCAGTGCGATCAGGCGCGCGCGGATCGCGTCGCCGCTTCGGTCGTACGTCGAGAACGGGAGATCGCGCTCTCTCAGCGGCTGGCGCCCCTTGCCGGGCAGGGGAACGTCGACCGGGACGAAGAGGACGAGTTCGTCGCGACCGACGGTACGGGCGGTGGTACCGCGAGGGAGGACCATCTGGTCGGCGATGGCGATGAAGGCGGCGGCCATGGTGCCCTCGGCAACTAGTTGCGCCAGGTGCTGCCCGTGGTCGACCTGTTGGTCGATGGTGACGTCGGGGAGTTCGGCGTCGAGCACCGGGAAGAGGATCGGGGCAAGGCTCACGAAGGTGCCGACGACGAGCCGGTCGCCGGCCGAGGCGGCGCGGGTGGCCGGGTACACCTCGTCGAGGTGACCGAGGATGTGTTCGGCGCGGCGGGCCAGTTCGCGACCGGCGGCAGTTGGCCGGGCGCCGCGGGTGTCGCGTGTGAACAACTGGGTGTCGCAAGCGCGCTCCAGCCGGGCCAAGCGCTGGGATGCCGACGGCTGGGAGATGCGCAGTTCGCGCGCCGCCGTACCGAGTGAGCCCGTGCCGACGATGGTCAGAACCAGCCGGAGATCATCGACCGAAGGTGATGAGGCCATAGGGACAGGCTATGACCTGCCGATAGTTGCCGCCAGCTACCGCCGAGCGGCGGCCGGGCCGACGATTGAAGGGTGAGAGCTCAACGGGATGCGCTTTTTCTGTTGCTGGGAAGCGGTTTCGCCGATCTGGCCTTCCGGATTGCGCAGGTGGCGTTGCCGTTGGTGGTGTTGCAGGAGACGGGTTCGGTGGCCGCTACCGGGTTGGCCGGTGGCGCGGCCGGCGTACCGGTGTTGCTGTCGCCGTGGTGGGCTCGGCGGGCGCGGCAGTGGGTCGATTCCGGGCGGCGGCTCGCGGTGGTTGCCGCGGTACAGGCGTTGGCGTTGGCGATGGTTCCTGGTGCGGCGTCGCTCGGGGTGTTGTCTGCCGGAGTACTGGTTGTGAGTGGGTTGCTGTTGGGGTCTGGGGATGCGCTGGCTACTCCCGGGCGTAGTGCGTTGCTGGCCGATACAGGGGATCGATGGGGACGGGACAAGGCCGTCCTGTTGCTGACCTGGCAGGACGGGATCCGGCGAGTGGGGATGGTGGTCGGCCCGTCGATCGGTGCGGCTGCCGTCGCGGTCGGGCTGATGGACGAGTTGCTGTGGATCGAGGCCGCGGCTGTGTTGTCGGCGGGGCTGCTTGCGGTCAGAGTCGTTGGAGAGCGCTCTCTGGACAGCGCTGAGCTGCCGTCGATCCGGGGCAGTCTGGGCGGGCGGAGCGAGGTGCTGTACGGCTGGATCGCGCGAGGTACCGGCTGCCTGACGTGGTTCTCCTTCACGCTGGGGTTGTCGGTGATCGGCGCCGAGAAGGGGCGGCCCGGGGTGTACCTGGCGGCCGGCATGTCGGGGTACGGCGTGGGCGCGTTGCTCGGCACCTTGGTCTCGCTGGCCGTCGTCCGTCGCGTCTCGCCGGTACCGCTGGCCGCGATCGCCTGGGCCTGCATGGGTTTGTGCTGGGTCGGGATGGGCGTGTGGACGACGCCCGGCGCGATCGCTGCCTTCGGTGCGCTGTCGGGGACGACCGTCGTGCTGGGGATTGCGGCTGTCTCGATTCTGATCACCAGGTCATCGGCCGGGGCTGAGCGCCGGGCGTTGCTGGCCGGCCAGGCCGTGGTGGTGAATGCGAGCAGTTCGGCCGGTTTGCTGATCGGAGGACCCGTGATCGCGGCGGTCGGGGCTGAGCCGACGCTGGTCGGGTCCGGACTGCTGACAAGCGCGGTCGCGATCGGCGTACTGGTGGTGAGTAGGGCTGGAAAACCGGTGGGCAGCGGGAGAAAGGGAGCTGCGGGGGAGAGCGCTCCCTGGGAGACTGCGGGGCATGATCACGATCACGACCCTTGCCGAGCGGCCTGAGTTGCTGGAGGACGTGTATGCGTTCGAGGGCGGGTGGCCGGAGTTCATGTTGCAGGACCCGGTCGCGGGTTCGCTGTTCGGTCGGGTGCTCGAGTTCTTTCCCGAGCAGTGTCTGGTGGCGACGGAGGATGGTGAGCTGATCGCGCACGGGCGGAGCATTCCGTTCGTGTTCCCGGACGAGGATCGCACCGAGCTTCCGGCAGGTGGGTGGGACAGGGTGCTGCAGTGGGGTGTCAGTGATCATCGGCGGGGCCGTACGCCGACTGTCTCCAGTGCGCTCGAGATCAACATCAGGCCGAGTCACCTCGGCCGCGGGCTCTCGCACGAGATGCTCGCGGCGATGCGCACGAGCGTTAAGGCCAAGGGCCACAAGACGCTCTACGCGCCGGTCCGGCCGAACGGCAAGGAGGATGCCAGGCAGCCGATGACGGAGTACATCCAGCAGTTCCGCGACGACGGGCTGCCAGTGGATCCGTGGTTGCGGGTGCATGTGAAGGCGGGCGGCAGGATCCTCGAGGTGGCGCCGACCTCGATGGTGATGAGCGGATCGCTCGACCAGTGGCGCGAGTGGACCGGACTGCCGTTCGACCGGACCGGCGAGGTGATCGTGCCGAAGGCGCTCGTCCCGGTGCACTGCAGCGTCGAGCACGACCACGCCGTGTACGTCGAACCGAACGTCTGGGTCCAGCACGACCTGTGAAATACCCCAACTAAGTGGGGTACCGAGGCGTGGCTGCCCACCTGACCATCGGTGGCATGACACAGACAGACATGACACAGACAGAGCAGAACAAGATCACCGTCCGGGACTTCATCGACGATCTGTTCACCGAGGGGGATCTCGGCGCGGTCGAGACCTACCTCTCCGAGGACTTCATCAACCACGACCCGCCGTTCGGTGCCTCGGCGGACCGGTACGGCATGGGCGCGGCCTCGGCCATGTTGCGGGCCGCGTTCCCCGACTGGCACAGCGACCTGCACCAGCTGATCGCCGAGGGCGACCTCGTCGTCGAGCGGTTCACGGCCAGCGGTACGCACCGCGGTGAGCTGATGGGGGTGGCTCCGACCGGACGCACCATGAGCCTTCCGGGCATCAACATCTTCCGCCTGCGCGACGGCCGCATCGTCGAGCGCTGGGGGCGGTTGGACGATCTCGGTTTCCGCCGGCAACTCGGGTCGGCGGAGGCGTAGCATCGAAGCCATGGCCGTGGTGGCGGACCGGCTGGAGGTGTTGATCCGGCGGTGCTATGCGGGCCTGGGGACCGACGAGTTGCGGACCGAGGTGCTCGGTCGGCTGCGCGGCATCCTGACCGTCGACGCGGCCTTCTTCGCCACGGTGGATCCGGCCACCCTGCTGTTCACCTCCGCGACCGCGGAGGATCCGCTCCGGGCGGTGACGGGACAGTTCCTGGCCAATGAGTTCGGCCGGGCCGACGTCAACAAGTTCGCCGCACTAGCTGACGCCGCGGATCCGGTCGGTTCCCTGGACCACGCGACGCGCGGCGACAGATCGGCCAGTTCCCGGTCGTCCGAGGTGATGACGCCGTTGGGGCTGGGGGACGAGTTGCGCGCCGCGCTGGTTTCGGGCGGCCGATGTTGGGGTGTCATCTGCCTGCATCGGGAGACGTCGGAGTACGGCTTCAGCGAGGGGGACCTCGCGGTGGTGAGGCGGCTCGGACCGCACCTGGCGGAGGGCTTACGCCGGAGTCTGCTGATCGGTCAGGAGCAGCCGAGCAGTTCGGTGAGGCCTGGGGTGATCATCCTGGACGCGGATCTCACCGTGGTCTCGATCAGCGCCGAGGCCGAACACTGGCTGGCCGAGCTGGGTGGGGAGGGCGGGTTGCCGGTTCCCGTGCGGGCGGCGGCGGTGCGGTTGCAGCGGTTGAACGAGTTGCCGACCGGCGTGGCAGCGGAGGCCGTGAGGCTGAGGACCCGTTCCGGTACCTGGCTCGCGGTTCACGCCTCGACGTTGCGAGGTGGTCAGGAGCAGCTCGCCGTGGTCATCGAGCCGGCGACGTCAGCTCAGCTCGGCTCGCTGCTGCTCGACGTACACGCCCTCACGCCGGCTCAGCAGCGCGTGACCGCACTCGTACTACGAGGTCGCTCCACCCGGCAGATCGTCGAGGAACTGCATCTGTCGTCGCACACCGTCCAGGAGCACGTGCGCGCGGCGTACGACAAGGTCGGCGTCGGAAGTCGGCGCGAGTTGGTCGCGGCGCTCCTGGGGGAGCGTTAGAGGGTGCGCATCACCTTGATGATGCGGCGGCGGAGCCAGACTCGGCGGGTGCCGTCGGGGTAGCGGCGGAGGCGGGCCAGTTCCCAGCCGCCGTACTCGGCGTGCTCGGTCAGCAGGCGGCGTACCGCGCCGCGTGACTCCGTCCTGGACACCTCGAACTGTTGCAGCTCGTATTCGGCCATCCACACCTCCGCACCTTCACCAACGACCTCACGAAACGTCTTCCAGCGCCGCCGCGATGGCCGGCGGCAAGGTCAGCTCCTCCACTCCCAGCACCGACTTGAGCTGCATCGCCGTCCGCGCCCCGACGATCGCGGCCGTCACGCCCGGCCGGTCCCGCACCCAGGTGAGCGCCACCTCGAGCGGACTCCAGCCGAGCCCGTCGGCTGCGCGGGCCACCGCCTCAACGATGCCCGAACCTCGGCCGTCGAGGTAGGGGTCGACGAATCTGGACAGATGCTGAGACGCCGCCCGCGAGTCCGCCGGGATGCCGGTCCGGTACTTCCCAGTCAACACACCCCGCCCAAGCGGCGACCACGCCAGTACGCCGATGCCGAGGCCGCCGGCCGCGCGAATCGCATCCGCCTCCGCGTCCCGGGCGAGCAGCGAGTACTCCACCTGGTTCGAGACCGGCACTGCGCGACCGGGCCACGCCTGCTGCCAGGTGACCGCGCGAGCGGACTTCCAGCCGGCGTAGTTCGACACTCCGACGTACCGGACCTTGCCGGAGTTCACCGCGTGGTCCAGCGCGGACAAGGTCTCCTCGAGCGGCACGTCGTCGGACCAGGTGTGCAGCTGCCACAGGTCGATGTGGTCGACGTTGAGCCGCCGCAGCGAACCCTCCAGATCGCGGAGCAGGGCGCCACGAGAGGTATCGGTGATCCGCTCGCCACGGCGTACCGAGAAACCGGCCTTGGTGGCGATCACCAGGTCGTCGCGCTCGACGACGTCGCCCAGCAACGAGCCGATCAGCCGCTCGCTGTCACCGTCGCCGTACGCCGCGGCGGTGTCGATCAGGGTGCCGCCCGCAGCGACGAAGGCGGCCAACTGCTCACGAGCTTCGTGCTCGTCGGTATCACGGCCCCAGGACATGGTGCCCAGGCCCAGCCTGCTCACGGCGAGGCCACTGTGACCTAGATAGCGCTGCTGCATGTGCCGAGCCTATTGCGGGCCGCCGACAACGGCTCGTTAGGCTCGCCTGTCATGCGACTCGGACTCAACATCGGCTTCGTCCTCGGCGGCGACGATCATCTGGATCATCTCAGGCTGGTGAAGGAGGCCGAAGCGCTCGGATTCTCGGTCACCTGGGCCGCGGAGGCGTACGGCTCGGACGCGGCGACGCTGCTGACCTGGATCGCCGCCCAGACCTCGACCATCGACGTCGGCGCGGCCGTCTTCCAGATCCCGGCCCGTACGCCGGCCATGACCGCGATGACCGCGGCGACCCTCGACCGGCTGTCCGGCGGCCGGTTCCGGCTCGGCCTGGGCGTTTCCGGGCCGCAGGTGTCCGAGGGGTGGCACGGTGTGCCGTTCGCTCAGCCGCTGCTCAGGACGCGTGAGTATGTTGCGATCGTGAACTCCGCCCTCCGCCGCGAGACCGTCGCGTTCGAGGGCAAGCACTTCACGTTGCCGCTGCCCGGCGGACCGGGCAAGGCGCTCAAGCTGTCGATCCGGCCGGTCCGCGACCACGTCCCGGTCTACCTGGCCGCGGTCGGCCCGAAGAACCTCGAACTGGCCGGCGAGATCGCCGACGGCTGGCTCGGCATCCTCAACGACCCCTCGTACCTGGGAGAGCAGTTGAACCACATCAAGGCGGGTCGCGAGACCCGCCAGGCCGGCCTCGGACTGGCGGACTTCGACGTCGTGGCGTCGGTCCCGGTCGTGGTCGGCGACGACCTCGCCGCCTGCGCCGACCCGATCCGCGGCTACACCGCCCTCTACATCGGCGGGATGGGCAGCCGGGAGCAGAACTTCTACAACGCGCTCGCGGTCCGGATGGGCTACGCCGACGAGGCCAAGGAGGTCCAGGACCTCTTCCTGGCCAAGAAGCACCGCGAGGCGATGGCCGCCGTACCGCAGCAGTTCATCGACTCCGTCTCGCTACTCGGGCGGAAGGAGCGGATCGCCGACAAGCTCACGGCGTACGCCGAAGCGGGCGTGACGACGGTCGCGCTCACCCCGTTCGAGTCGACGGTCGAAGAGCGGATCGCCACCATCCGCACCGTCGCCGAAGCCCTCGACCACGCCGGGATCGGTGACTGACACCCCATGTCCATCTGGGACGCCATCATCCTCGGCATCGTCGAGGGGCTCACCGAATTCCTGCCCGTTTCCAGTACGGGCCACCTGACCATCGCCTCGAAGATGCTGGGCCTGAAGATCGACGACCCGGCGGTCACCGCGTTCACCGCGGTGATCCAGTTCGGCGCGATCGCGGCCGTCGTGTTGTTCCTGTGGAAGGACATCAGCCGGTACGCCGTCGCGTGGTTCCGCGGGCTGCGCAACCCCGAGCACCGGGGTGAGTTCGACCACCGGATGGGCTGGTTCGTGATCGTCGGCTCGCTGCCGATCTGTGTGGTCGGGTTCCTGGCCAAGGACATCATCTCGGGGCCACTGCGCAGCCTGTGGTGGGTCGCCGGCTCGCTGATCGCCTGGTCGTTCGTGATGGTCGCGGCCGAGCGGCTGAGCAGCAAAGCGCGGCCGCTGGAGAAGATCACGCTGATCGACTCGATCGTGATGGGTGCGATCCAGTGCCTCGCGCTGATCCCGGGTGTTTCTCGTTCCGGGGCGACGATCGCCGCGGGTCTGTTCCGTGGGCTCGACCGGGTCGCGGCGACGCGGATGGCGTTCCTGCTCGGCATTCCGGCCTTGGTCGGTGCCGCGGTCTTCGAACTCAAGGACGCGCTCAGTGGTGACGTGGGTATCGCGGCGGTGCTGGTCGGCACGATCGTCAGCTTCATCGTCGGTTATGCGTCGGTGGCGTGGCTGATCCGGTTCGTGGCCAAGCACAGCACTGAGGTCTTCGCGTTCTACCGGGTGCTGCTCGGCATCGTGATCCTGATCCTGCTGATGACCAGCACGATCACGGCTACGTAGTACGGGTCAGAGCCAGCCGGCGCGGCGGAAGGCGGCGTACATGGTGGTGCAGATGAGGACCATCAGGACGAGTACGCCGTAGTAGCCGTAGTGCCAGGTGAGTTCGGGCATGTGGCGGAAGTTCATGCCGTAGATGCCGGCGATCGCCGTCGGGGCTGCGGCGATGGCGACCCAGGCGGAGATGCGGCGCATGTCGTCGTTCTGCTGGACCGAGACGCGGGCCAGGTGGGCGTTGAGGGCCGAGCTCAGCAAGGTGTCGAGCGCCTCGGTCTGGTCGGCGACCCGGACGACGTGATCGGCCACGTCGCGGAAGAACGGCGCTGCCTCGCGGCTGATCAGCGGTACGGCGGCGTGCGCGAACGACTTCATCGGCTCGCGCAGCGGCCCGATCGCGCGCAGCATCTCCAGCACCTCGCGTTTGAGGGTGTAGATCCGCTCGGCGTCGCTGGTGCGTTCGGGGGAGAAGACCGAGGACTCGATCTCGTCGACGTCCACCTCGACCGCGCTCGCGACCTCCTCGTACCCGTCGACGATCGAGTCGCAGATCGCCCAGAGCACCGCGGCGGGGCCGTGGCCGAGGACCGAGGCGCGCTCCTCGAGTTCGGCCCGGGCGGTGGTCAGCGGGGCGCCTTCGCCGTGCCGGACGGTGACCACGTACCGCCTGCCGACGAAGACGCTCACCTGGCCGGTCTCGACCGCGTCACCGGTCTCGGCGTACCAGAGCGTGCGCAGGACTACCACGATCGAGTCGCCGTACTGCTCGACCTTCGGGCGCTGGTGGGCCTTCATGGCGTCCTCGACGGCGAGGTCGTGCAGGCCGAAGAGGTGCTGGACCCGCGTCATCTCGGCTTCGGACGGCTCGTACAGGCCGATCCAGCCGAAGCAGCCGTCGTCGCCGTCGATCGCCTCCGCGACGATCTCCGGCTCCTTGGCGAGGTCCCGGCGTACCCCGTCGGCGTACACCCCGCAGTCGACGATCACCCGGCCATTCTGGCACCGAAGTTTGTCCCGACCGGATAGCGTGCGGCTATGCCCACGGTGATTCTGGTCCGGCACGGCCGCAGCAGTGCCAACACCTCCGGCGTGCTGGCCGGGCGGACCCCAGGGGTGAAACTGGACGAAACCGGGCTGCAGCAGGCCGCCGCGGTCGCCGAGCGGCTCGCCGCCTTGCCGCTGGCCGCGATCGTCACCTCGCCACTGGACCGCTGCAAGCAGACCGCGACCGCGATCGCGAAGCACCACGACGGGTTGCGTCCGGCAACGGATCGGCGGCTGACCGAGTGCGGGTACGGCGACTGGACGGGGAAGAAGATCTCCGACCTGGCGAAGGATCCGCTCTGGGCGGTGGTGCAGCAGCACCCGTCCGCGGTCACCTTTCCGAACGGTGAATCCATGCGCGGTATGCAGCAGCGGGCGGTCGACGCCGTCCGGACGCACGATGCGGCGGTCGGCGCCAGCCACGGCCCGGGCGCGATCTGGGTGGCTGTCTCGCACGGTGACGTGATCAAGTCGATCGTGGCCGACGCGCTCGGCCAGCACCTGGACACGTTTCAGCGGATCGTGGTCGACACCGCCTCGGCGACGATCATCACCTACACCCCGACCCGGCCGTTCCTGGTCCGGCTGAACGACACCGGCAGCGAACTCGCCTCGCTGGTGCCGAAGCCGGAGGCGCCGAAGAAGGGCCGCGGTACGAAGGGCCGGAGTACCGGAAAGTCCGCAGTACAGTCCTCGGACGCCGTGGTCGGCGGCCGGTAGATAGGGTTTGGGAATGGCGCGCGTAGTGCATTCGTATGACGATCCGGACCGGTTCGTCGCCGGCACCGTCGGTGAACCCGGTGCCCGGACGTTCTTCCTGCAGGCCCGGGCGGGTTCCCGGATGACGTCGGTGGCCTGTGAGAAGGAACAGGTGATGGCGCTCGCGGAGCGGCTCGACGTGATGCTGGACGAGGTGGCCCGGCGGTTCGACCGCGATCCGGTCACACCGGTCGGGGCCGACGACACCGACCCGCTCGAGCAGCCGATCGAGGAGGAGTTCCGGGCCGGCACGATGACGCTGGCCTGGGAAGCCGACGCCGAGAAGGTCGTGATCGAGGTGTTCGCCGTGGTCGCCGCCGACCCGGCGGAGGAGGAGGCGGACCCGGTCGCGGCGGCGCTGGAGTCCGACGACGCCGAGGTGTTCATCGTCCGGATCAGCGAGGAGCAGGCCCGTGCGTTCGCCCGGCGGGCGGTTGCACTGGTGGCCTCGGGTCGTCCGACCTGCCCGTTCTGCGGGCGGCCGATCGACCCGGAGGGACACATCTGCCCGCGCGCCAACGGCTACCGCAGGCACGTTCCGGAATGATCGATCTCGACCTGCTCCGCAGCGGGGAACTGTCCCTGCACGGACGGTTGGTGGCCGCTTCCAACGGCACCTTCCAGGGCTCGGTGAGCCTCGGCGGCGACTCGGCGACGGTGGTCTACAAACCGGTCCAGGGCGAGCGGCCGCTGTGGGACTTCCCGGACGGCACGCTGGCCCAGCGCGAGTACGCGGCGTACGTCGTGTCCGAGGCGCTCGGCTGGTCCGTGGTGCCGCCGACTCTGCTGCGCGACGGGCCGCTCGGCGAGGGCATGGTCCAGCTGTGGATCGACGAGGTGGAGCGCGCACCGGGGGAGACCGAGCTGGTCGACATCGTCCCGCAAGGGCGCGTGCCGAAGGGCTGGGTCGGCGTACTGGACGCGCTCGACGGCCGGCACAACCCGGTCACGCTCGTGCATGCGGAGGTCGATCCGTTGCGGCGGATGGCCGTATTCGATGCCATCGTCAACAATGCCGATCGCAAGGGCGGGCACGTGCTCGATCCGGGTGACGGACGGGTGTTCGGGGTGGACCACGGCGTCACGTTCAATGCCGACGACAAGCTGCGGACGGTGTTGTGGGGCTGGGCCGGCGAGCCGGTGCCGGACGAGTTGCTGGAGGACGTGCGCAAGCTGGCTGATCAGCTCGCGGGGAAGCTCGGGCAGGAGTTGATCGAGCTGATCACGGCCGTCGAGCTGACGGCGACCCGGGAGCGGTGTGCGACGTTGCTGAAGACGGGGATGTTCCCCTTGCCGAGCGACGACTGGCCGGCGATTCCCTGGCCGGCGTTCTAGCCCGCTGCTGGGCTGTCTTTTGCTCCGCTGCTGGTCTGGCTGCTAGTCCGCTGCAGGGTCGTCGGCGGGCTCGACGGTTGTGCGTTCGAGTCGGCCGTGGCTGTCGAAGGTGACCGTGATGGTGCTGCCGTCAGGGGCCTGCCCGGTCATGGCGGCCGGCGTGTCGGCGTACTGGATCTTGAAGTGTTTGAAGTAGCCGCGGACGACGCGGCGGTGGTCGGCCGGGAACGCGCCGACCGCGGCCAGCAGCAGGCGTGGCGTGGCGATCGGGTCGAAGCCGGCGGTGGGCAGTTTGCCGTCGTCGACGTGCAGGTAGACGGCACCTTGGCCGTCGTTGATCGCGGTCGACCAGGTGCCGTGGCCGCCGAGTACGACGCCGGCCGCGATGGCCAGGGTGGTCGCTGCTTGGTGTGGCGCCGGGAACTTGCTCAGATCCAGCTCGCCGGTGGTGAACTCGATGATCCCGTACTGCGTACCGAACTCCCGGATCCGCAGCGTCGGCGCGATCGCCCGGTCGGTCTGCTCGAAGCTCGGGTTCGCCCAGCCCCACAACCACGTGCCGGTGACGTGCGAGAAGCTGCCGAGGAGCGAGACGCCGTCCAGTACGCCGTCCGCGCCGGTCAGCGTCCTGGCTTCGAGGTCGGCCCAGCGGTCGCTCGGGCCCAGCGTGGCGTTGAAGAGGTCCTGCTGCTGGATCGCGGCGGCTGCCACGGTCGCGCCGAACTTCTGGAACGCTGCGCTGAAATCCCCGGACATGTTCATCGCGGCGGAGGTTAGCCGATGATCGGGTTCGCCCGCTCACCGATCCGGGGATCGGAACCGGATCGTGGCGCGAATTCGCTGACTGGATAGGCTCCGTCCCATGCAGGCGTGGACGAAACCAGAAATCCCGGTCGTACCGGGGCCGGCCCGGCGTCTTCGCCTCTACGACACCGCTTCGGGCGGCCTGGTCGAGGTGCCGCCGCCCGCCGACGGGCCCGCGCGGATGTACGTGTGCGGCATCACGCCGTACGACGCGACGCACATGGGGCACGCTGCGACGTACGTCACATTCGACCTGATCAACCGGCTCTGGCGAGACGCCGGGTACGACGTGCACTACACGCAGAACATCACCGACGTCGACGACCCGCTGCTCGAGCGAGCCACCGCGACCGGCGTGGCATGGACCGAGCTGGCCGAGCGCGAGATCCAACTCTTCCGCGAAGACATGACCGCCCTCCAGGTGATCCCGCCGCAGGACTACATCGGCGTGGTCGAGTCGATCGACCTCGTCACCGGCGCGATCGAGGACCTGCAGCGCGCGGGTGCCGTGTACTCCGTCGACGACGACCTGTACTTCGCGGTGAAGGCCGACCCTCGTTTCGGTGGGGTCTCGGGGTACGACGTGGAGACGATGCGGGCGCTGTTCGCCGAGCGTGGCGGCGACCCGGAGCGTGAAGGGAAGCGGGATCCGCTCGACAGCTTGCTCTGGCGGGCCGAGCGACCGGGGGAACCGGCTTGGGATTCGCCTTTCGGGCGGGGTCGGCCGGGGTGGCACGTGGAGTGCTCGGCGATCGCGCTGAAGCACCTGGGGATGACGTTCGACGTACAGGGCGGTGGGTCGGACCTGATCTTCCCGCACCACGAGATGTCGGCCAGCGGGGCGCAGGTGGCGACAGGGGAGCATCCGTTCGCGCGCGCCTATGTGCACCAGGCGATGGTCGGCCTCGACGGCGAGAAGATGTCGAAGTCGAAGGGCAACCTCGTTCTTGTCTCGCGAGAGCGCGCGGCCGGCGTCGACCCGATGGCGATCCGTTTGGTGTTGCTTGCGCATCACTACCGGACGGACTGGTTCTGGACCTCCGCGGATCTGCTCGCCGCGCAGGAGCGTTTGGATGTCTGGCGAGGCGCGATCTCCCGCGGTGCTGGAGCGGATGGCGCGGCAGCAGTCGACGCCGTACGAGCCGCCCTCACCAACGACCTCGACACCTTGTCCGCCCTGGCAGCCGTCGACCAGTGGGCCGAAACCAACGGCGACGACGCCGAGGCACCCGCCCTCGTGGCAAACGCCGTCGACGCGCTACTAGGCATCAAGCTGTAGGCGTATCCGGGGCGCGGCTCGGCAGGTGAGGCTCCGTGAGCGAACGGGACCTCTCCGTGCTCTGACCGTACCGACCGACAGGACGTGTCCGGCAAACGCTGCAGTTGCTGCCAGCCCGACGGTGGCTACCGGGGTTGCCGCCCTGATACCTCCTGTCCGTCGGTACACGAGCCGGTCCCTGCGATCCGGCGTACGTCAGCCGCGAAGGAGAAGCGGTGTGCTGGCGGTGGGTGGGTCGAGCGGGCGACGGCAGGAGCCGCGAAGCCGGCGGCTGTTCGGCGTACCGGCTACTCCGGGCGGTCTGTGTTTCTCCGGCGTAGGTAGCGTTCGAATTCGGCGGCTATGGCGTCGCCGGAGGCTTCGGGGAGGTCCGTCGTTTCGCGTTGTTCCTCGAGGGACTGGACGTACTCGGCGACCTCGGGGTCTTCTTCGCTGAGTTCGTCGGCGCCGCGTTGCCAGGCGCGGGCCAGTTCGGGCAGTTCGCCTTCGGGGATCGGCAGGTCGAGGAGGGCCTCGATCTTGCCGAGGAGGGCGAGCGACGCCTTCGGGCAAGGGGTGCCGGCGATGTAGTGCGGGATCGCGGACCAGATGGAGACCGCCGGTACGCCGAGGGTGCCGCACAGGTCGGCGAAGACGCCGGTGATGCCGGTGGGACCTTCGTACGTCGACGGCTCCAGGCTCCACGACGCCGTCAGTTCGGGGTCGGACGACGAGGCGCTGACCGGGATCGGCCGGGTGTGCGGGGCGTCGGCGAGCAGCGCGCCGAGGACGACCACGAGTTGGGCGTTGGAGTCGTCGACGAGCTCGAGGAGTTCGCGGCAGAAACCGCGCCAGCGCATGTTCGGCTCGATGCCGCGGATCAGCAGGACGTCGCGGCCGGTGTCGGTCGGGCGGGCGAGGAAGACCCGGGTGGTCGGCCAGGTGAGCCGGCGGACGCCGTCGGAGTCGAACCCGACCTGCGGCCGGTTGACCTGGAAGTCGTAGTAGTCCTCCGGGTCGATCGCGGTGACGAGTTCGGCGTCCCACTCGTCGATGAGATGGTCGACTGCGCCGGTGGCCGCCTCGGCGGCATCGTTCCAACCCTCGAACGCGGCGATCACGACCGGGTCCCTCAGGTTCGCGAGATCTACCACTCCCGCCACCCCCTTGTCCTAGTCGTCTCCTGATGACTCCCGGCCCGGCCGGGAGCAGGGTGCCAGCCTACGTCCATCACCCACCCCGCGCGGCTGCTTTCACCCGCAGCGGAAGTGTCGCCCGTACGCCGGTCCCAAGCGTCACCCGGTACGACGGACAGCGCGTCGCCCGTCGCAAGGCGGACCCCGCGTGCGAGGAGCGACAGGGGCAAGGGAAACTTGGGTCATGACACTGCGAGCGGTGCTCTGGGACATGGACGGCACGCTGGTGGATTCGGAGCCGGTCTGGGCGCGGGTGCAGATCGAGCTGCTGACCGCACTCGGCGCGACCTGGACCGTCGAGGACTGCGTCGCGCTGGTCGGCAGCGACCTGAGCCACGCCGTGGACGTGTGGATGTCGCGCATTCCGGCCGGCGCGATCGAGCCGGAGGAACTCGCCGAGCGGATGTACGGCGAGGTCGTCGCCGCCTTGAAAGAAGAGGTCGTGTTCCGGCCGGGTGCGCTCGAGCTGCTGACGGCGCTCAAGGGCGACGGCATCCCGTGCGCGCTGGTCACCGCGTCGTACCGCGTGATGATCGACGCCGTGCTGTCGCATCTGCCGCCCGACCTGTTCGACGTGATCGTGGCCGGCGACGAGGTGAGCAACGGCAAACCGCATCCCGAGCCGTACCTCACCGCGGCTGCCGAGCTCAAGGTCGACCCGGCCGACTGCCTCGTGATCGAGGATTCGCCGGGCGGAACAGCAGCCGGTACGGCGGCCGGCGCCTTCGTGCTCGCCGTACCGCAATGGGTGACGATCCCGGCGGCGCCGCGTCGCCTGGTCGCCGATTCACTCGAACAGTTCACTCCGCAGGATCTCCGCGAACTCCTGGCGTGAGCGGCGAGCGCGAACCCCGGCAGGTCGTGGTGGGCCTGCGCCGCAGTACCGTCTTGGTGCTAGGGATGGCCGGGAGGTAGCGTTTCCAGGCCCTCCGGGGGCAGCCGCGGCGGTGGCCGGCACATGGGCCGGGTCGCGAAGTCGAGAGGGTGGAATTGGTGAAAGCGGTGAAGCGCCGGGCGGTCGCCGGCGTACTGGTGGGATCGCTGGCCGTGGTACTCACCGGGTGCGGGAAGACCGATCATCCGGCCGGCCA
Organism: Kribbella monticola; assembly: GCF_003261635.1. Taxonomy (GTDB): domain Bacteria; phylum Actinomycetota; class Actinomycetes; order Propionibacteriales; family Kribbellaceae; genus Kribbella; species Kribbella monticola. The sequence continues at coordinate 276,475 of NZ_QFXK01000010.1, forward strand.
GGGCAGCAGCACACCGGCGCCGAAGGACATGATCCTCAAGGTCGTGACCGCCGACACCGTCACTTCGCTGGACCCCGCCGGTCCGTACGAGATCGGCTCGCGGACCCTGCAGGCGAATCTCTACCAGACCCTGCTGACCATCACCCCCGACAAGCCGACCCCGGTCCCGGACGCGGCCGACTGCCAGTACGACGCTCCGACGATCTACACCTGCAGTCTCAAGAAGGGCCTCACCTTCCCGAACGGGCACGAGCTGACGTCCTCGGACGTGAAGTTCAGCTTCGACCGGATGGTCCGGCTGAAGACGCCGGGCGGCCCCGCCGCCTTGTTCAGTTCGGTCGCGTCGGTGACGACTCCCGACGAGCTGACCGCCGTGTTCAACCTGAAGAAGCCCGACGCGCGCCTGCCGTACCTGCTCACGACGACCGCCGCATCGATCGTCGACGAGGAGTACTACCCGGCCTCGAAGCTGCTCAACGACAAGGCGATGGGCAGCGGGCCGTACCAACTGACGTCGTACAAGGTTGGCCGTCAGGCAGTGCTGGCCAAGTTCACCGGCTATCGCGGTGCCCGCGGAGCCTTGAACGACGGCGTCGAGCTCAACCTCGTGCCGGACTCGGCAGCGCTCACCCAGGCGGTGACCACCGGCAAGGCGGACCTGGCGCTGCACGGCTTCGGCCCGACCGACTTGGACAAGCTGCGCTCAGGCGACAAGGTTCAGGTGGTCGAGGCGGAGTCCGCGGAGACCCGGTTCTTCTCCTTCAACTTCAAGTCGCCGGTCGCCCGCAGACCCGCCGTACGCCGGGCCGTCGCGCAGCTCGTGGATCGCCCGGCGCTGGTCAAGAAGGCGTACGCCGATCACGTCACGCCTTTGTACTCCGTGGTGCCGCCGGGGTTCGGCGGTCATGTCGAGGCGTTCAAGGCGGAGTACAAGGAGCCGAACAAGGCGGCGGCCACCAGCATCCTGCGCGAGGGCGGCCTGACCGGCGTGGTCACCCTGACTCTCGGCTGGACTCCGAGTCACTACGGCCCCGGCGCCAGAGCTGAGGCGCTGGAGCTGAAGCGGCAGTTGGAGGCTTCGGGCTTGTTCAAGGTGAACCTGCGAGGCGTCGAGTGGCCGCAGTACCAGCAGCTGGTGAAAACCGGAGCGTTCGACCTGTACCACGCCGGCTGGACGCCGGAGTACCCGGACAGCGACGACTATCTGGTGCCGATCGTGCGGGAAGGCGCCGTGTTCCAGAACGCCTACCGGTCACAGAACGCCAACAAGCTGATGGATCAAGAGATCGCGGAACAGAACAACCTCGACCGCGAAGAGTTACTGGAGAACCTGCAGCGGGTCCTCGCGCACGACGTACCGGCGTTGCCGACCTGGCAGGGGCGGCTCACGGTCGCGGCCGGGAAGGACGTCGAGAACGTCGGCGCGAGCCTGAATCCGCTGTCGTTCGTGTACTTCTCGCCGCTGCGGAAGTGACCTCGGTTGTGACACTGCGCGAGCCGGTGGCGACTACCGGTGTAACACCATGCTTTACTGCGAGATGTCCACGATACGGGACGATTTCCTAGTCATCACGATCGGGCAACGCACCCATTCCGGCGTTTGACTCCGGACGGTTATGGCGGCAGGTTTAGGCGGCAGCCGCTACGCGTGGCTGACGACCAACACTTCGGACAGGGGTAGCTATCGCGTGACCACACCACTCGAGGTCGAGCCCGGGGGAGCGGCGGCGGGAGATCCGGAAGCCATCTTGGCCGGTACCACCCGGATCGAGGGCCGTTCGCTGTGGCGGATCTCCTGGACCAGGCTCAAGCGCGACAAGGTCGCGATGGTCGGCGCGGTCGTGATCGTGCTGCTGATCCTGATGGCCGTTTTCGCGCCGCTGATCGTGAAGCTGTTCGGCGATCCGCCGAACGAGTTCCACCAGAACCTGATCGACACCAAGACCGGCACGCTGGCCCCGATCGGCACCTTCGGTGGCATCAGCTGGCACCACCTGATGGGCCTGGAGCCGGTGAACGGCCGGGACATCTTCAGCCGGGTCATCTACGGCTCGCGGATCTCGCTGCTGATCGCCTTCTTCGCCACCTTGCTGTCGGTGGCGATCGGCACCACGATGGGCATCATCGCCGGCTTCTTCGGTGGCTGGGTCGACGCCGTGATCAGCCGCTTGATGGACATCTTCCTCGCCTTCCCGCTGCTGGTCTTCGCGATCGCGCTGGCCGGCGTGATGCCGGACGAGGCGTTCGGGCTGAAGGGCAACACGCTGCGGATCTGCCTGCTGATCTTCATCGTCGGCTTCTTCAACTGGCCGTACATCGGCCGGATCATCCGCGGCCAGACGCTGTCGCTGCGCGAACGCGAGTACGTCGACGCGGCCCGCAGTCTCGGCGCCAAGCGGCCGTACATCCTGTTCACCGAGATCCTGCCGAACCTGATCGGCCCGATCCTGGTCTACGCGACGCTGCTGATCCCGACGAACATCCTGTTCGAGGCCGCGTTGAGCTTCCTGGGCGTCGGTATCCGCCCGCCGACGGCGTCGTGGGGTGGCATGCTCTCCGACGCCGTGAACTTCTACACGATGCCGCACTTCATGTTGTGGCCCGGCCTGGCCATCTTCATCACGGTTCTGGCCTTCAACCTGTTCGGTGACGGTCTGCGCGACGCCCTGGACCCGAAGGCCCACTAGTTTCACCAAGAAGTCCCCGTTTGACCTAGCTCCTGAGAAGAAGGGGTGGATCGGAAACGATGAACACCAGACGAATCAAGACAGCGGTCGCCGCCACCGTGGTGCTCGCTCTGTCGCTGTCTGCCTGTGGGGGCAGCAGCAACAACAGCGGCGGCTCGTCGGGCGGTGACACCGCGAAGGCTGAGTTCAACGCAGCGATGACGAAGGTGTTCAACGCCTCCGACAAGAAGGGCGGCATCGTCAAGTTCGCCGACGAGAGCGCCCCCGACTCGGTGGACACCGGCGACACCTACTACGCCACCCAGTGGAACATGGTGCGCCTGTACGCCCGCTCGCTGACCATGTTCACGGTCGCGCCGGGCGACGCCAGCAACAAGCTGGTGGGTGACCTGGCCGAGGGTCTCGGCACGCCGAGCGACGGCGGCAAGACCTGGACCTACAAGATCCGCAAGGGCCTGAAGTTCGAGGACGGCACGCCGATCACCTCCAAGGACGTCAAGTACGGCGTCTCGCGGTCGACCGACAAGACCGTCTTCCCCGACGGCCCGGCGTACTTCGACTCGATGCTGAACTGGCCGGCCGGCTGGAAGGGCCCGTACAAGTCGAAGGGCATGAACACGGACTCGGCGATCTCGACGCCGGACGACAACACCATCGTGTTCCACCTGAAGGCGCCGTTCGCGGGCTTCGACTACCTCGCCATGACGCCGCAGTCGGCGCCGGTGCCGGAGGCGAAGGACCAGGGCGCGAAGCAGAAGCAGCACGTCATCTCGTCCGGCCCGTACATGTTCGCCTCGTACGCCGACGGCAAGAGCTACGTGCTCAAGCGCAACCCGAACTGGGACCAGGCGACGGACCCGAACCGCAAGGCGCTGGCCGACGGCTACGACATGCAGATGAACGTCGACGCCGAAGACATCGACAACCGGCTGATCTCCGGTGACGTGGACGTCGCCCTCGCAGGTACCGGTGTCACCGCGGCGACCCAGAGCCGGGTGCTGGGCGACCCGGCCCTGAAGGCCCGTGCCGACAACCCGACGCTGGCCCGGCTCTGGTACACCTCGATCAACCCGACGGTGAAGCCGTTCGACAACATCGAGTGCCGCAAGGCGATCGAGTACGCGATGGATCGTACGTCGTACCAGACCGCGTACGGCGGCGAGTTCGCCGGTGGCGCGCTGGCGACGACGATCCTGCCGCCGGTCATCCCGGGCTACAAGCAGTTCGACCTGTACCCGACGCAGGACGGCAAGGGTGACCTGACCAAGGCCAAGGAGTCGCTGACCAAGTGCGGTCAGCCGAACGGCTTCTCGACCAACATCTCCTACCGCAACGAGCGGCCGAAGGAGAAGGCGACCGCCGAGGCGTTCCAGCAGCAGCTGGCCAAGATCGGCATCAAGGTCACCCCGAAAGGCTTCCCGAAGAAGGACTACTTCTCCACCTACGCCGGCAACCCGCCGTACGTGGCGAAGAACGGCCTCGGCCTGGTCGTCAACGGCTGGGGTGCGGACTGGAACGACGGCTACGGCTTCCTGTCCCAGATCACCGACTCCCGGGTCATCCGCGAGACCGGTGGTTCGTCGAACACCAGCGTGCGGATCCCCGAGGTCGACAAGCTGCTCGACCAGGCGCAGGGTGAGCTCGACACCGCCAAGCGCGAGGCGATGTGGGCCGAGATCGACCAGAAGGTGATGGAGCAGGCGGTCATCTACCCGGGCGTCTACGCCAAGAGCCTGTTGCTCCGGGGCAAGAACCTGTCGAACGTCTTCGTCAACACGCAGTTCGGTATGTACGACTACCTGTCGCTGAGCAAGCCGTAACACGTCCGTCTTCTTCAGATTAGGTAGGTGAAGGCACTTGGTGGCCGGTCCGGGAGTCTCTTCCGGACCGGCCACCGACGCCGAGGTCTGTGATCACATACATCATCAGGCGGCTGATCGCTGCGGTCGGTCTGCTGTTCGTCGTGAGCGCCATCACGTTCTCGATCTTCTACCTGGTTCCGAGACTGGCCGGCGCGACGCCGGAGACTCTCGCGACCAGGTACGTCGGCCGGACGGCGACCGCGGAGACCGTCAAACTGACGGCGCAGAACCTCGGTTTCTACGACCCGATCGTGGTGCAGTACGGGCACTGGGCGAAGGGCATCTTCGTCGGTGAGAGCTACAACATGGGCACCGAGATCGAGCACTGCCCGGCGCCCTGCCTGGGGTACTCGTTCATCACTCGGCAGCCGGTCTGGCCGGATCTGCTCGACAGAGCCCCGGTCACCCTCTCGCTGGCAGCCGGCGCATCGATTCTCTGGCTGATCGGCGGTGTCTCCATCGGCGTGCTGTCCGCCTTGCGCAGAGGATCGCTGTTCGACCGGGCAGCGATGACGATGGCGCTCGCCGGTGTCTCGATGCCGATCTTCTGGACCGGCCTGATGTCGCTGACCTATCTCAGTTACAAACTCGGCTGGTTCAAGGGTGGCGGAAGCTATGTGCCGATCACCCAGAATCCGCTCGAGTGGGCCCAGTCGCTGCTGCTGCCGTGGATCACGCTCGCGTTCCTGTTCTCCGCGCAGTACGCGCGGCTGACCCGGGCCGGCATGCTCGAGACGATGAACGAGGACTACATCCGGACCGCCCGGGCGAAGGGTCTGAAGGAGAACGTCGTCGTGGTACGGCACGGCCTGCGGGCCGCGCTCACGCCGATCCTGACGATCTTCGGTCTGGACCTCGGCCTGCTGCTCGGCGGCGCGATCCTGACCGAAAAGGTGTTCAGCCTGAACGGCCTCGGCAAGTACGCGGTCACCGGCATCTCTGACCAGGACATGCCGAAGATCATGGGCGTCACCCTGCTCGCGGCCTTCTTCATCGTGATCTCCAACCTGGTCGTCGACATGCTGTACGCCGTCGTCGACCCGAGAGTGCGGCTCCAGTGACCGAGAACAACGACGCCTTCCTGCAGGTCCGCGACCTGCGGGTGCACTTCCCGACCGACGACGGCATCGTCAAGTCCGTCGACGGCCTGACCTTCAGCCTGGACCGCGGCAAGACGCTGGGGATCGTGGGCGAGTCCGGCTCCGGCAAGAGCGTCACCAGCCTGTCGATCATGGGCCTGCACAAAGCCGGTACGGCGCGGATCAGCGGCGAGGTGCTGCTGGACGGGCAGGACCTGATCAGCTCGAGCCGCGAAGAGGTCCGGCTGCTGCGCGGCAAGCGGATGGCGATGATCTTCCAGGACCCGCTGTCGGCGATGCACCCGTACTACACGGTGGGCACCCAGATCATCGAGGCCTACCGGGTGCACAACAAGGTGACCAAGGCGGTCGCCCGCAAGCACGCGATCGAGATGCTCGACCGGGTCGGCATCCCGCAGCCGGACAAGCGCGTCGACGCCTATCCGCACGAGTTCTCCGGCGGGATGCGGCAGCGCGCGATGATCGCGATGGCGCTGTCCTGCGACCCGGACCTGCTGATCGCCGACGAGCCGACCACCGCGCTCGACGTGACCGTGCAGGCGCAGATCCTGGACCTGATCCGGGACCTGCAGAACGAGTTCAACTCCGCGGTCATCATCATCACCCACGACCTCGGCGTGGTCGCCGAACTGGCCGACGACATCCAGGTGATGTACGCCGGCCGCGCGATCGAGTACGGCTCGGCCGAGGACATCTTCGACCGCCCGCAGCACCCCTACACCTGGGGCCTGCTCGGCTCGATGCCGCGGATCGACCAGGAGCGGACCGAGCGGCTGATGCCGATCAAGGGCACGCCGCCGAGCCTCATCAACGTGCCGCCGGGCTGCGCCTTCCACCCGCGCTGCAACTACGCGCGCCTGAACGGCGGCGCCAGCGAGACCGAGGTGCCGCAGCTGCTGGATATCGGCGACGGTCACCGGGTTGCCTGCCACCTGTCGCCCGAGCAGCGGAAGCATGCTTGGGAGACCGACATCAAGCCGAAGCTGTGACGGCCGCCGCCCCGCAAGCCGCCGCTGGGCAGGCCCGAGCCATCACCGCCGAATCCGGGAACGACGGAGTGCAACTGTGACCACTACTGACATCGAATCGGGCACCGCGACCCCGCCGCTCGGCGAGGAGCTGCTCGCGGTGAAGGGTCTGAAGAAGCACTTCCCGATCCGGCAGGGACTGCTGCAGCGCCAGACCGGCGCGGTACAGGCGGTGGACGGGCTGGACTTCACCGTCACCAGGGGCGAGACATTGTCGCTGGTGGGGGAGTCGGGCTGTGGCAAGACGACCACCGGCCGGTTGCTGACCCGGCTGCTGGAGCCGACCGACGGCACGATCGTCTTCGAGGGTCGCGACATCAGCCACCTCTCCGACGGCCGGATGCGACCGCTGCGCAAAGACGTGCAGATGATCTTCCAGGACCCGTACGGCTCGCTGAACCCGCGGCACACGGTCGGCAAGATCGTCGGTGCGCCGTTCAAGCTGCAGCACGTGAAGACCCCGAACGGCACCAAGAAGGCCGTCCAGGAGCTGCTCGAACTGGTCGGCCTGAGCCCGGAGCACTACAACCGGTACCCGCACGAGTTCTCCGGTGGTCAGCGGCAGCGGATCGGGATCGCCCGAACCCTTGCGCTGCGGCCGAAGCTGATCGTGGCCGACGAGCCGGTGTCGGCGCTGGACGTGTCGATCCAGGCCCAGGTCGTCAACCTGCTGGAGGACCTGCAGGACGAGTTCGACCTGACGTACGTGATGATCGCGCACGACCTGTCGGTGGTCCGGCACGTGTCGGACCGGGTCGCGGTGATGTACCTCGGCAAGATCGTCGAGATCGCCGACCGGGTCAGCCTGTACGAGTCGCCGATGCACCCGTACACGCTGGCGCTGCTGTCCGCCGTACCGATCCCGGACACCAAGGGCAAGGGCGGCCGCGAACGCATCCGGCTCACCGGCGACGTGCCCAGCCCGATCAACCCACCGCCGGCCTGCCGCTTCCACACCCGCTGCTGGAAAGCCCAGGAAATCTGCAAGACGGTCGAACCGCCCCTGCTCGAACTGGCGCCCGGCCACCAGACGGCGTGCCACTTCCCGGAGAACCAGCCCGGCGGCGAGGCGCCCCGGGTCGGCACGGCCCGTTCGGTCAACACTGCGCGCCCGGTCGAAGCTCCCCGGACCGAGGCGCGCACCGATACCGCCCGGCCGGTCGACACGCCGCCTGCCGAGTAGCGCCAAGACGACGAGAACCGTCGAGAAGAAAATCTCCTCGACGGTTCTTCGGCGATCAGGGCAGGCGGTGGCCGGTGGGGATCTGGAACGGCGGCGGGTTGCCGTCGTCCGGGGGATAGGGGCTGAAGGCCTTGACCGCCGTGGTGCAGGTGGCGGTCCTGACCGAGCAGGTGACGAGGTCGAGTGGGTTCTTCTCCGGACTCTCCAGGGTCTTGATGCCCAGCGTGACGAACCGGTCGTTGTCGAGCCAGACGGCCTGTACCAGCAGCGCATGGTCGGACTTGAGTTTGATCTCGCCCGAGCCGTCCGACCGGAACAGCCGGCTGGTGTCGGTGGACTCGGTGAAGACGTGGGCGGCGTCGGGAGACAGGTTCGCGCTGTCGATGGCGCCGGGGACGATGACGTTGCGCGGGCCGAGCGTCCGGGCGACTCCGATGCCCTCGATCGCCCCGCCGGGCTGGATCACTGGATAGGCGAGTTTGCCGTTGGCAGCGTCTGACAATTCGCTCGGCAGGGCTCCGGCCTTGAGCAGAGTGCCCTTTCCGTCGCCGATGTCCCAGCTGCGCAGACCGTCGTTGGCGGCGAAGTACGCCATGTCGTTGTCGATGGCAAGCACCTGGGGGATCAGGCCCTCTTCGACCGGCTTCTTCTCGTTGCCGAGCGTGGTCCGTGCGATCTCGTGCCGGGTGCCCACGTCGTACAGGACGAACTCGTCGGTCGCCGGGCCGTTGTCGTCGACCCAGCCGACCAGGGTGCCGCTGTCGTCCGCGGCCAGGTCACCCGAGCTGCCGGTGCCGAGCTTGGCGTCGCTGCGGCCGTCGCCACTGCCGTCGGTGAAGTAGACGGCGCCGCTGTCGGCCGCGTAGACGAAGCCGGTGTCGATCTGGACGAACGAGCTGATCTTCTCCGGACCCACCTTGATGATGTCCCGCCCGTAATGGATCTTGTCGCCCGTCGAGTACGTCGGCCGGCGCTCCTTGAAGGTCGGTACGCCGCCGGCTGGTTGCGCCGAGTCGGCGAGGTGCCTGGCGGTGACGACTCCGCCCGCGAGAATCAACGCGCTCGCGATGGCGACGGCGGCGATCGCAGTACTTCGGCGGCGCCGGATCCGCCGGTTGCCGGTGCCGATGATGGCGTCCAGGTCGAGGTGCGGTTCCTGGACGGCGCCGGCACGCTCGGTCAGGGTCTCCTTCAACAGGCCGGTCACTTCGCCACCACCGTTTCCATGATCAGTACCGCGTCGGGGCCGAGCCGGGCGCGGAGTTTCTTCAGCCCATGGGCGGTCTGGGACTTCACGGTGCCGATCGAGCATCCCAGTAGAGCGGCGGCCTCGCGTTCCGTGAGGTCTTCGTAGTACCGCAGGACCAGGACGGCACGTTGTCGGGGCGGCAGCGCCTGGAGCTCCTCCCACAACCACAGTCGCGCCGTCACGTTGTCGTCGTGGTGCCCGGTCGGCAGTTCCGGCACGTCGTCCCGCGGTCGCTCGGAATGCCAGGACTTTCGCCGCCACCAGGTGATCGCGGTGTTCGTGATCACCTTGCGGGTGTACGCGTCGGCGTTGGCGGAGTCGTGCAGCCGCCGCCAGGCGACATACGTCTTGGTCAACGCCTCCTGGACCAGATCTTCGGCGAGCCCTCGTTCACCGGCGAGCAGGTACGCGTAGCGATACAGCGCTCGATGTCTGCTGGTGGCGAATTGAGCGAATCCCCCAGATTCGTCGGCCATCCCGTTCCCCTCAGCTGGTCAGGCACCCGGTGGTACCTCGTCTGTGCACCCCGTGACGCGATGAGACCCGCGAATGGTTGGTCGGATCATCGGGCGCCGGGGCGGACGATGCCGGTTTCGTAGGCGTGGACGATGACCTGGGCTCGGTCGCGGAGGTCGAGTTTGGTGAGGATGCGGCTGACATGCACCTTCACCGTGGGCTCGGAGATGTGGAGTTGCTCGGCGATCTCCCGGTTGGATCGTCCGCGGGCGATTTCGAGGAGGATCTGGCGTTCGCGGTCGGTGAGGCCTTCCAGCGGCTGTTCGGCGGGTGGCTGGAGTGGCTCGGGGAGGTGCGGGGTGAACTGTTCGATCAGCCGACGGGTGACAGCTGGAGCGACCGCCGCGGCGCCGCCGGCGACCACGCGGATGCCGTTGATCAGGTCGGCCGGGAGAGCGTCCTTGATGAGGAATCCGGAGGCGCCGGCCCGCAGCGCGGCGTACACGTATTCGTCGAGATCGAACGTGGTCAGTACCAGGATCTTCGCGGGGGAACCGGAGGCGACGATCCGGCGGGTTGCTTCGATCCCGTCGAGCACCGGCATTCGCACGTCCATCAGGACGACGTCGGGGTCGAGCGTTCTGGTCAGAGAGAGCGCTTCCTCGCCGTTCCCGGCTTCTCCGACCACCTCGAGATCGGGCTCCTGGTTGAGAAACGCCCGGAACCCCAGCCGCAGCAGCGCTTGATCATCCGCCAGCAGAACCTTGATCACGCCATCACTTCCTGCTCAGCCGGGAGCGGCAGCTCGGCGCGATTGGAGGTGGGATCCAGGGGGAGGTGGGCGGTCAGGCGCCAGCCGGTGGGGGTGTGGGGGCCGCAGTGGATGGTGCCGCCGTAGGCGGTGGCGCGTTCGGTGATGCCTAGGAGGCCGTGGCCGCCTGGGACGGGAGTGGGGGCGGTCGTGCCGGCGCCGTCGTCGGTGATGTCGACAGTGATTCCGGTGGGGGTGTGGCGGAGGTGGACCGAGGCATGGGCGGTGGGGCCGGCGTGTTTGAGGGTGTTGGTGAGTCCTTCCTGGACGATCCGGTAGATGATCAGGCCGGCGCCGGCGGAGACCGCTCTCTGAGGTTCTTCGATCGTGAGTTCTACTTGCAAGCCGGCGTCGCGGACCTGGGCGACCAGGTCGTCGAGGTCGGCGATACCGGGCTGAGGGGCCAGGGATTGGCCGTCTCGGAGTACGCCGACCATTCGCCGCATCTCCGAGAGTGCCGCGCGGCCCGTGGTCGACGACTGGCGCATCAACTCGGTTGCCTGGTCCGGATCGGTGCCGGCCGTCGCGGCGGCGCCGTCGGCGAGCGCGACCATCACGGCGAGGTTGTGCGCGACGACGTCGTGTACCTCTCGGGCGAGCAGGGTTCGCTCGGCGGCGATCGCGATTCTCGCCTGGGTTTCGAGTTCCTGCTGCCGGTGGCGGATCCGTTCCAGTTCGGCCTTCTCCCGCAGGCGAAGCGAGATCGCGAGGAGGCAGATGACGGCGACGATCGAGCAGATTCCGATCAACGTCGGCAGGTGGCCGTTGCTGGTGAGAATCGCGACGACGACCGCGGTCAGCACGGTGGCCAGCGCGGGCACCAGATGGATCAGTCGGGCGTACCGAGCGAGGCCGTAGAGGGCGAACAGCGGGGCGAAGACGAGATAGACACCCGCGACGTCGAGCAGAACGCAGAGGCCGACGAGGGCGAGGATCGACCAGAAGACCGCGACCGGGGCGCGCCGCCGCCAGAACAGTGGCAACTGGACGGCGGCGAACAACAGCCACGTCGCCGCGGCGATCCCTGGCCTCGAGCCGATCGTCGCCGGTTCGGTCTGCGCGCCGACGCTCGCGGGCAAGACGATGAGCGCCACCAGCACCGTCAGACACGCGTCTACCAGCCGCGGCGGCTGAATCACGAACCGCCGCTCCACCCACTCCCACCGCCTGCGCAACGAATCGCGCCATCCGCGCCTCATCAGCTCACCGAACGCCCGGCAGGTTGCGTGGCTGATCAACGGGTCACCTTCGTTCGGGTCAGATGTCGCGGCGGTGGAGGAGGGTTGCGGACCAGGTCAGCATCAGGATGACCCAGCCGAGGACCACCACGGCGGAGAGGCCCGGGGAGAGCATCACGTCGGGGGCGTCGCCGACCTGGACCATCGCCTCGGAGGCGTTCCGGAACATGCCCTGCAGCGCGAGGGTCGGGAAGTACGGCAATGCGCTGTGGAACGAGGTGGGCAACGCCGACAGCAGCACCGACGGGAGAACGACCAGACCGAGCACGTACGCCGAAAGCGCGCCCGCCGTACTGCGCAGCAGCGTTCCCAGCGCGAGTGCCATCAACCCGGCCGCCACGCTGGCACCGGCCGCTCCGAACAAGGACCGGGTGATCCCCGGATCCCCCAAAGAAGCGCGGAGAGCGCTGTCTGTGAACGCCTGATACGTGAGGAACGCGCCGAAGTACGCGACCAGCAAGGAAGGCGTCGCCACGACGACGAGGACCACCGCCTTCGCCCACAACACCGGCAGGCGCCGCGGTACTGCGGTGAAGGTCGCCCGGATCACGCCGGACTGGAACTCTCCGGTCATCATCGTCAGCCCGAACACCCCGACCGCCATCGCGAACAGCAGGAAGCCACCGCCCACGCTGAGCGTCGGATCGGTCGGCCGGTCGTGGTTCGTGTGGCCGATCCAGCCGGAGAGAGCGCTGAAGACCACGGGGAGCGCGATCAGCACGCTCCAGTTCGTCGACGACAGCTTGGTCCACTCGGATCGGAGTACGCGCCGGAAGGTCACCCCGTCCTGCTCGCCGTCGCTCATCGCAGACTGCCCAAGGGCGCGACCACGTCGCGGGTCAACAGTGCCGCCGCTCATCGCAGACCGCCTGAGAACTCGACCGCGTCACCGGTCAGCTGGAGATAGGCCTCTTCGAGGGAGGCGTGGCCGGAGGTGAGTTCGGCCATCGGCAGATCGGCGAGCAGGCGCCCGCGCCCGACCACCACGAGCTGATCCGCAGTGAGCGCCATCTCGCTGATCAGGTGCGACGACACGAGCACCGTCCGACCCTCCGCCGCCTGAGCCCGGAGCAGATTGCGTAACCAGTGCACGCCCGCCGGATCGAGCCCGTTCGTCGGCTCGTCGAGAACCAAGGTCGACGGTTCGCCCAGCAGCACCGCCGCGATCCCGAGCCGCTGACGCATCCCGAGCGAGTACTCCGCCGTGGACCGCCCCGCCGCCGAGGTCAGCCCGACCGCGTCGAGCACCTCCTCCACCCGAGAGAGCGCGATCCCATGAGTCTGTGCCAACGCCAGCAGATACCGGTACGCCGTACGCCCGCGTTGCACCGGAGTTGCCTCGAGCAACGCCCCGACCTGGCGCAGCGGGGCAGGCAACGCGGCGTACGGCTGTCCGTCGATCTTCGCGGTCCCGCTGGACGCCTTGGCCAGCCCGAGCAGGATGCGCATCGTCGTGGACTTCCCGGCTCCGTTGGGGCCCAGGAACCCGGTCACCCGGCCCGGCCGTACGGTGAAGGTGAGCCCGTCGACCACCACCGCGTTGCCGTACTTCTTCGTCAACTCCTCGATCTCGATCATGGGTCAGACGCTAGGAAACGTGGCTGTACCCAGGCGTCCGGCGGACGTCTACTCCACCGGCGCGCGCCGTACATCCAAAGACGTAGCCGGAGCCTCGGGGTGTCGCGGCCCGGCACTCAACCACCGCGTTCGACAATGTCGAACGAGAGTTGTTGTGCCGCCTCGCAGACCCTCCTAGATTCCAGTTCTCCGTGGTCGTCACGGGGTGGAAGGGAGACCAAGCATGGCTACGACTGAGGCGGTCAAGGCGAAAACCCTTCTGGGGGAGTGTTCCGCCGAGCTCGCCGGCACGTTCATCCTGATCCTGTTCGGCGTCGGCGTCGTGGCCCAGGTGGTCGCGGGCGGGATCGGGAACCACGACTCGATCGCGTGGGCCTGGGGACTCGGTGTGACATTGGGCATCTACGTGGCGGGCCGGATGACCGGCGCGCACCTGAACCCGGCGGTGACGATCGCGCTGGCGGCGTTCCGCGGGTTCAGCTGGAAGAAGGTGCTGCCGTACTCGGTGGCACAGTTCCTCGGAGCGTTCCTGGCGGCGCTCGTGGTTCGCTGGAACTACACCGAGGCACTGCACAAGGTCGACCCGGGCCTGACCATCAAGACCCAGGGCGTGTTCTCGACGCTGCCCGGCAACGGCAGCATGGATCTCGGCGTCCACATGTGGGGCGGCTTCCGCGACCAAATCATCGGTACCGCGATTCTGATGATGGTCATCCTGGCCATCACCGACCTGCGCAACACCTCCCCGGCGGCCAACCTGGCGCCGTTCATCGTCGGCCTGCTGGTGGTCGGCATCGGGATGGCGTGGGGCACCAACGCCGGGTACGCGATCAACCCGGCGCGCGACTTCGGCCCGCGGCTGGCATCGTTCTTCACCGGCTACGGCGGAGCGATGAAGGACCAGTTCGGGGACGTCTATTTCTGGGTGCCGATCGTGGCACCGATCATCGGCGCGCTGGTCGGCGCGGCCCTGTACGACCTGCTGGTCGGCCGCTACCTGCCGATCTCGGACGAGGACGAGGAGCCGGGCCGGATTCCCGAGGGCGATCCCGAGGCCGAGACCAGGGCCGCCACCGCATGACCACCAAGTGTGAGGAGAGGACTATCCATGGCTGACTTCGTAGGTGCCGTCGACCAGGGCACCACGAGTACCCGCTTCATGATCTTCGACCACTCCGGCAACGAGGTGGGCAAGCACCAGCTGGAGCACGAGCAGATCCTGCCGCAGGCCGGTTGGGTGGAGCACAACCCGGTGGAGATCTGGGAGCGCACCAGCTCGGTGATCCGGACCGCGATGAACGCGCAGGGACTGCAGGCGAGCGACCTGGCGGCGCTCGGCATCACCAACCAGCGCGAGACGGCCGTGGTGTGGAACCGCAAGACCGGCCGGCCCTACTACAACGCGATCGTCTGGCAGGACACCCGGACCGACCGGATCGCCTCGGCCCTGGACCGTGAGGGCAAGGGCGACGTGATCCGGCAGAAGGCCGGTCTGCCGCCGGCGACGTACTTCTCGGCCGGCAAGGTGCAGTGGATCCTGGAGAACGTCGACGGGGTGCGCGAGGCCGCGGAGGCCGGTGACGCCGTCTTCGGCAACACCGACACCTGGCTGCTCTGGAACCTCACCGGCGGCACCGACGGCGGTTCGCACGTCACCGACGTGACGAACGCCAGCCGGACCATGCTGATGAACCTCGAAACGCTCGACTGGGACGACGAGCTCATCTCGTTCTTCAACATCCCGCGGCAGATGCTGCCCGAGATCCGGCCGTCGTCGGACCCGAACACGTACGGCGAGACGCTCACCAACGGCCCGCTCGGCGGTCAGGTGCCGCTGACGGGTGACCTCGGCGACCAGCAGGCGGCCACGGTCGGCCAGGTCTGCTTCAAGCCGGGCGAGGCCAAGAACACCTACGGCACCGGCAACTTCATGCTGCTGAACACCGGTACCGAACTGGTCCGCTCGAAGGCCGGTCTGCTCAGCACGATGTGCTACAAGTTCGGCGACGAGGACCCGGTCTACGCGCTGGAGGGATCCATCGCGGTCACCGGTTCCGCGGTCCAGTGGCTGCGCGATCAGCTCGGCATCATCTCCGGTGCCTCCGAGACCGAGACCCTGGCCCGTCAGGTCGCGGACAACGGCGGCGTGTACTTCGTACCGGCGTTCTCCGGGCTCTTCGCGCCGTACTGGCGGTCCGATGCGCGCGGTGCCATTGTCGGCCTGTCCCGCTTCAACACCAACGCTCACCTGGCGCGCGCAACACTGGAAGCGATCTGCTACCAGAGCAAGGACGTGGCGGACGCGATGGAGAAGGACTCGGGCGTGAAGCTCGACGTGCTGAAGGTGGACGGCGGTGTCACGGCGAACGAGCTGTGCATGCAGATGCAGGCCGACATCCTCGGCGTACCGGTGAGCAAGCCGGTCGTCGCGGAGACCACCGCACTGGGCGCGGCATACGCGGCCGGCCTGGCGACCGGGTTCTGGAAGACCAAGGAAGAACTCGTGCAGAACTGGAACGAGGACAAGCGCTGGAACCCGGAGTGGAACGACGAGCAGCGTGCTGAGGGGTACAAGGGCTGGGAGAAGGCCGTCCAGCGCACGCTCGACTGGGTGGACGTCGACTAGTCCGGCAGCGGCACGTAGTACGAGGTAGTAGAGGCAAGGCAACGGAAGGAAAGCACAGTGGGCGCAGTGGCTCTGTCACCGCAAGCGAGGTCCGAGGCCATCGACGCGATGGCGGACGGCCGGGAACTGGACGTCCTGGTGATCGGTGGCGGGGTGGTCGGCACCGGGTCGGCCCTCGACGCCGCCACCCGGGGTCTGACCACGGGGTTGCTGGAGGCTCGCGACTTCGCGAGCGGCACCTCCAGCAGGTCCAGCAAGCTGATCCACGGCGGTCTGCGCTACCTGGAGATGCTCGACTTCCGTCTGGTGCACGAGGCGCTGCAGGAGCGCGGTCTGCTGCTGCAGCGTCTCGCACCCCACCTGGTGAAGCCGGTGCCGTTCCTCTACCCACTGCAGCACCGGTGGTGGGAGCGGTTCTACGCCGGCTCAGGTGTGGCGCTGTACGACGCCATGGCGCTCAGCTCCGGGCTCGGCGCGGGTCTGCCGATCCACAAGCACCTCACCCGCCGCGGTGCGATGCGACTGGTGCCCAGCTTGAAGAAGTCCGCTCTGGTCGGCGCACTGCAGTACTACGACGCGCAGGTGGACGACGCGCGTCACACGATGGAGTTGGCCCGTACTGCGGCGTCGTACGGCGCTCATGTCGCCAACCGGGTCAAGGTGACCGGGTTCCTTCGGCAGGGCGAGCGCGTGACCGGGGTTCAGGCGAAGGATCTGGAGAGCGGCCGCGAGTTCGAAGTACGGGCCAAGCAGGTCGTCAACGCGACCGGGGTGTGGACCGACGACACCCAGGCGATGGTCGGCGAACGCGGGCAGTACCACGTCCGTGCCTCGAAGGGGATCCACCTCGTCGTACCGAAGGACCGGATCCAGTCCAGCACCGGGATGATCCTGCGGACCGAGAAGTCGGTGCTGTTCATCATCCCGTGGGGCCGGCACTGGCTGATCGGGACGACGGACACCGACTGGAACCTCGACAAGGCTCACCCGGCCGCGACCAGCAAGGACATCGAGTACCTGCTCGACCACGTCAACGCGGTACTGACCACCCCGTTGACGCGGGAAGACGTGGAGGGCGTGTACGCCGGTCTCCGGCCCCTGCTGGCGGGGGAGTCGGAGAGTACGTCGAAGCTCTCCCGCGAGCACGTCGTCGCACATGCGGCGCCGGGGCTCGTGGTGGTTGCCGGTGGCAAGTACACGACGTATCGGGTGATGGCCAAGGATGCCATCGACGCGGCCGCGAATGCCCTCGACGGCCGGGTCCCGAAGTCGGTCACCAAGAACACGCCGCTGGTCGGCGCCGACGGGTACCACGCGATGTGGAACCAGCGGCACCTGATTGCCCAGCGTTCGGGGCTGCACGTGGCCCGGATCGAGCACCTGCTCAACCGGTACGGCGCGCTGATCGACGAGGTGCTCGCGCTCGTCGAGAAGGATCCGTCACTGGGCGAGCAACTGCCCGGTACGCAGGACTACCTGAAGGCGGAGATCGTGTACGGCGCCACCAATGAAGGCGCTCGCCACCTCGACGACGTCCTGGCGCGCCGGACCCGGATCTCGATCGAGGCCTGGGACCGCGGCGTCGAGGCCGCCGAAGCGGCGGCCCGGCTGATGGCCCCGGTGCTCGGCTGGGACGAGGAGACCATTGACCGCGAGGTCTCCTTCTACCAGCAACGCGTCCAGTCCGAACGCGACTCCCAGGACCAACCCGACGACGAATCCGCCGACAAGGTCCGCCTCGGCGCCCCCGACATCGTCTCGCCGGCCTGACCAACCTGCTTGCGTCCGAAGAACCGAGGGCTCTGACCCTCGGCTCTTCGGACGTTGCTGTTCAACGGGTCATGACTGTGGCGATGAGGGCGGTGCCGGGGGCTGTGCGGCCGCCGGGGCCGGGGGAGGGGGTGGTGGTTTCGGTGGTGAGGGGATCGCCGCATTCGGAGCAGCAGACGGTCGGGGTGGTGACCTTGCCGCAGGTCGTGTGGGTGAAGCGGATCGGCTGACCTGCGGGTGGAGTGGCCCAGCGGTCGCCCCACGCAGTGAGAGCGATCAGGACCGGGATCAGCTCCCTGCCGGCCTCGGTCAACGAGTAGGCGTAGCGCACCGGGCTCTCCTGGTACGGCGTACGCGCTACGAGGCCCGCGGCCATCAGCGTGTTCAGCCGGTCGGTGAGCAGGTTGCGCGAGATGCCCAGGTCGGTGACGAGCTGGTCGAAGCGGTCCAGGCCGAGGTAGAGATCACGCAGTACGAGCGGACTCCACCAGTCGCCCATCACCTCCAGGGACTGGGCGAGTGAGCAGTGCATCCCGGCGAAGCTCGTGTTCCGCATGCCCGCATTCTAGTCAGTTGCGTCATTGAACTCACTAGGCCTAGGCTCGGAAGCTCACCGACGAGGGGATGGGCGGATGTATCACCGGATCGTGGCCGGCAAGGTGCGGAAGGTCTTCGCGGAGATCAGCGCGGGCAATTGGGAGGCGATGGTGGCGGGGATGGCGCCCGAGTTCACCTACCGGTTCTACGGCGATCATGCGCTGGCCGGCGAGCGGCACACGCACGAGGCGCTGCGGCGCTGGTGGCAGCGCTGTTTCAGGTTGTTGCCTGAGACAACGTTCGAGGTGCGGGACGTGCTCGTCGCCGGCTGGCCGTGGCACACCAGAGTGGCGACCGCTGTCACCGTGGACGTCGGGCTCGTCGACGGAACGCGGTATCAGAACGTCGTCCACCAGTTCGTCACCATGCGCTGGGGCAAGATCACCGAGGTGCGGACGCTGGAGGACACCGCAGTACTGGAGCGCGCGCTGGACCGGCTCGCGGCGGCCGGGATCGAGGAGGCGCACGCCGCGCCGATCACGGACGAAGTACCGGCTGCGGTCTGACGTTACTGATCGGGGCGGATCCAGCCGAACGTGCGCTCGACTGCCGCCTGCCAGTTGGCGTACTCCGTGGCGCGGCGGTCGGGGTCCATGTTGGGGAGCCATTGGCCGGCGCGATGCCAGTTGCTGCGCAGGCCCTCGAGGTCGGGCCAGTAGCCGACGGCGAGCCCGGCGGCGTACGCGGCGCCGAGGGAAACGGTCTCGGTGACCATCGGCCGGACCACTCGGACATCGAGGAGGTCCGCGAGGAACTGCATCAGCAGGTTGTTCGCGGTCATCCCGCCGTCCACCTTCAACGCGGTGAGCGCGATCCCGGAGTCCGCGTTCATCGCGTTGACGACCTCCAGCGTCTGGAACCCGGTCGCCTCCAGCACCGCCCGGGCCAGATGGCCCTTCGTGATGTACGACGTGAGCCCCGCGATCACCCCGCGCGCCTCACTGCGCCAGTGCGGCGCGAACAACCCGGAGAACGCGGGCACGATGTACGCACCGCCGTTGTCCTCGACGGTCCGCGCCAGCGTCTCGATCTCGGCCGCCGTGTGGATCAGCCCCAGCCCGTCACGGAACCACTGCACGAGCGAGCCGGTCACCGCCATCGACCCTTCGAGCGCGTACGCCGCCGGCTCGGACCCGATCTGGTAGGCGACCGTCGTCAGCATCCCGTGCGTCGACCGGACGATCTCCTTCCCCGTGTGCAGCAACAGGAACGACCCGGTGCCATAGGTGCACTTCGCCTCGCCCGGGCTGAAACAGGTCTGGCCGAACAACGCGGCTTGCTGATCCCCGAGCGCCGCCCCGATCTGCACGCCGGGCAGCACCTCGGTTGCCGTCGCGAAGACCCCCGACGACGGCCGGATCTCCGGCAGCACGCACCGGGGCACATCGAAGGCCGCGAGCAGTTGGTCGTCCCACTCCAACGTCTCGATGTTCATCAACATCGTGCGGCTGGCATTCGTCACATCGGTCGCGTGCAACCCGCCGTCCGGACCGCCGGTGAAGTTCCAGATCAGCCAGGACTCCATCGTGCCGAACAGCACCTCACCCCGCTCCGCACGAGCCCGCAGCCCAGGGGTGTGATCGAGCATCCAGCGTAGCCGGGGCGCGGAGAAGTACGTCGTGAGCGGAAGCCCGCAGAGGTCGGCGAACCGGTCCGCGCCCTCGGTGCCGGCGAGTTCCTTGATCAGCCGGTCCGTCCGGGTGTCCTGCCAGACCACCGCATGTCCGATCGGCTGGCCGGTCCGGCGGTCCCAGAGCAGGCTGGTCTCGCGCTGGTTGGTGATGCCGATGGCAACGATCTGGGAGGGTTCGGCGCCGATCTGACGGATCGCGGACGGCACCACCCGGGTGACGTTGCGCCAGATCTCGGCCGCGTCGTGCTCGACCCAGCCCGGCCGGGGGAAGTGCTGTTTGTGTTCGCGCTGCGCCACCGACACCAGCCGCCCGCGCCGGTCGAACAGGATGCAGCGGGTCGAGTTGGTGCCCTGGTCCACAGCCGCGACGTACTGCTCAGCCATCAGCGATCCTCCCGCAGGTCCCGGCCGATGGCCTCCGCGGTGGCCCGGACCATCGTCACCAGGTCGGCCCGGTGCCGCAGCCGGCTGTCGCAGATGCGCTCGATCCGGCCGGTGAGCCCGACCGCTCCGACCACGAGCCCACCGAGGCCGCGGATCGGCGCCGCGATCCCGGCCAGCTCGATGGTGTGCTCCTCGAACTCACCCGCCCAGCCCCTGGCCCGTACGGCGGCCAGTTCGTCGAGCAACTTGGCCGGCTCGACGATCGTCCGGGTCGTGTAGGCGTCCAGTTTGCGCGGCTTGGCCGTCCCGCCGGCATCGAACGCGAGCACCGCCTTGCCGAGCGCGCAGGCGTGCGGCGGCAACGTCGTACCGACGTCCAGGTTCTGGTCGCTGTCGTCGGGGCGGAAGACGTGGTGGACGACGACGACCTTGCCCTCGACCAGGCGGCCGACGCGGACCACTTCGCCGCTGCGGGAAGCCAGTGAGTCGGCCCAGTTGATCGCGCGGCTGCGCAATTCGTTCGGGTCCAGGTAGGTCTCGCCGAGCCGGCCGAAGGCGTCGCTCAGGTGGTAGTGCGCGCCGCTGTGGTCCTGTTCCACGAAACCGACCTGATGCAGGGTGCGGAGGATGCCGTGCACGGTCGTCTTGGCCAGGCCGAGCGCGTTGCCGAGATCGGCGACCCCGAGGCCGTTCGGCGCCGCCGCGAGCAGCCGCAGCACTGCGGCAGCTCGCTCGATGGACTGCACACTGCCCGGCACACCCCGCAGGCTACCTGTGAAACCGCTGAGTGGCTTCGGTTCACGGGCCCGATCTACCGGCTCATTCGGTGGCGATCGCCCGCAGTACGTCGAGGCGCGCTGCGCGGCGTGACGGCCAAACAGCAGCGAGTACGCCGACCGCTGCCGCGACCACCACGGTGACGAGCAGTTGGAGCACCGGGACATCGAGCACGCTGAGCCCGTCGTCGACCATCACGGCCTGGATCGAGGCGCCGAAAAGTACCCCGATGACGACGCCGAGCAAGGCGCCGAGCAGGCTGATGGCGATCGATTCCACCTGCAGCATCCGGCGCAGCTGCGGCCGGTCCATCCCGATCGCGCGCAGCAGTCCGATCTCCCGGGTCCGCTCGACGACCGCGAGGGCCAGCGTGTTGACGATGCCCAGCACGGCGATCAGTACGGCGAGCGCCAGCAGCATCCCGATCACTCCGAGGGCGGCGTTGATCGGCCTGCGCTCGCCTTGGGCGTACGCCTGCTGGTCCCGGACGAGCAGCGTCGGGTAGTCGTGCAGCTGACCGAGGACGGCGAGCCGAACCGGGGCGAGATCGGTGCCCTGGGCAACTTCGACGTACAGGGTGGTGTCGGTCGGGGCACCGCCGAGTTCGGTGAACCTGGCGAGGGAGACCACGATGCCGTTGAGCTGGCGGTTGGGGGCGATCACGGCACCGACCGTCACCGGGTGCTTGCCGCTTCCGGTGGTGAGCTGGAAGCTCTTGCCGACGGTCAGGTCGAGGGTCCGGGCGACGTTGCGAGGGATGACCGCCTGGCCGCTCTCGAGCGCGTCGAGCGAACCGGACTCGACCTTCGTCGTGATGGGCCCCTCGAGGCTTCCGTCGTCGACGCCGCGGAGGTCGAACATCCGGGTGTCCGCCTTGGCCGGCATCTGCCGGACCCGGTGCACGGCCGAGACACCCGGTACGGCGCTGATCCGGTCGCCGACCTGGCCGGCGAACGCGCCGCCGCCGTCGTTGCTGACGACCAGCTCCGACGTGCCGATCGCGTCGGCGATGTTGCGGTCGACGGAGGCCTTGGCCGAGGCGGCGATCACCACCAGCCCGCTGATCAGAGCGACGGAGATCATCAGCGCGGACGCGGTCGCGGAGGTGCGGCGGGGGTTGCGTTCGGCATTGCGCCGGCCGAGGGTGACCGGGGCCTGACGGCCGAACGGCGACATCAGCCCGCGTACGGCGTACCGGCTGATCAGGGGGCTGGTCATCACCACGGCCAGCAGGGCGACGGCGGCGCCGAGGCTCAACAGGATGGCGGCGGGCAGGCCGCGGACCTTCTGGGCGATCAAGTAGAGCGTGGCCGTCATCAGGAACATGAAGCCGCCGATGATCACGCGGACCAGCAGCGAACGCTCGGGGATCGTGGCGTCATCGCGCATCGCCGCGACGGGCGGCAGCTTGCCGGCCCGACGAGCGGCCGGGTACGCCGCGGCGAGGGTGACGCCGATGCCCACGACGTACGCCGCGATGATCGTGGCCACGCTGATCTTGAGGCCCGAACTGGGAACGGCGAGATCCAGGTGCTGGTAGGAGAACTGCAGTCCCGCAGCCACGCCGGCGCCGAGGAGCAGCCCGAGGGTCGACCCGATCGCACCGATCACGAGTGCTTCGGCGAGGACCGTGCCGGTGACTTGGCCGCGCGAGGCGCCGATGGCGCGCAGCATCGCGAGCTCGCGTGAGCGCTGGGCGACGAGCATGGCGAAGGTGTTCACGATCAGGAACGCGCCGACGAAGAGAGCGAGCGCGGCGAACAGCAGCAGTACTGCGCTGTAGCCGCCGAACGTGTCGCTCAGCGCGCTCTTGCCCTCTTCGGAGACCTGAGCCGCTGTGCGGACGCGGACATCCGGGCCGGCCAGGGCCGCTATCGCATTGCTGACCGCCTGTGGGTCCTGACCCGGGTGAACCGCGACGCCGATGGAGGTCCAACCAGGGTGGCCGAGGAGAAAGAGCTGAGCAGTCGCTGCGTCGAACGTGACGAGCGGGGCTCCGGCTGACGAACCGGAGAGCATCGGCGTGGTGATTGCCGCGAGGGTGGCGGTCACGGCTCGGGTCGGGGTGATCACCTTGATCTGGTCGCCGAGCTGGAAGCCTTCGCGCTCGACGGTCGACTGGTCGAGACCGAGCTGCTTCTGGCCCCACGGCTGGTTGCCGTCGAGCAGCTTGAACGGCGCGGTCCGGGGATCGTGCGGCCAGGCGGAGGCGAAGATCGGTACGCCGTACGTGGCGGTGTGTTTGCCGTCCGAGCCGAGGATCTGGATGCCGCCGACGAGGAGTTGCGGGTCGGTCCCGGCGACGCCCTGGACGGCGGCGATGCGGTCGGCGAGGCCGGAACTGAGCGTCGGCGGTTCGGCGCTCGTCGTACCGGCTGTGGTGTCGAGTGCGGTGACCGGGGTGATGGTGATGTCGGCGGTGCTGCCGGCGAAGTTCTTCTTCAGTGCGGCCGAGAGGGTGTCGGTGAAGATCATTGCGCCGGCCACGAAGGCGACGCCGAGGAGGACGGCGACCGTGCACAGGACGAAGCGGAGCCGGTGGGCGAGGACCGACCTGAGGCCGAGCTTGAGCATCAGCCGACCTCGAGTTGCTTCATCGCGTCCAGGACCGAGTCGGCGGTCGGATCGAGCAGTTCCGAGCGCAGCCGGCCGTCGGCGAGGAAGAGCACCCGGTCGGCGTACGACGCCGCGGTGGGGTCGTGGGTGACCATCACGACGGTCTGGCCGAAGTCGCGGACGGAGCGGTGCAGGAAGCCGAGTACATCGGCGGACGATCGGGAGTCGAGGTTGCCGGTCGGCTCGTCGGCGAACGCCACGTCGGGCCGGGAGACGAGCGCGCGGGCGCAGGCGACCCGCTGCTGCTGACCGCCGGAAAGTTCGGCCGGTTTGTGGGTGAGCCGGTCGCCCAGGCCGATGGTGGCGATCACGGTGTCGAGCCAGGCCTGGTCTGGTTTGCGCCCGGCCAGGTCGAGGGGGAGCGTGATGTTCTCCAGCGCGGTCAGCGTCGGTACCAGGTTGAACGCCTGGAAGACGAACCCGACGCGGTCCCGGCGCAGGTGGGTGAGCGCCTTCTCGGGCAACCGGGTCAGGTCCACGTCGCCGAGCAGCACCTGGCCGGTGGTGGGGCGGTCGAGACCCGCGAGGCAGTGCAGCAGGGTCGACTTCCCCGAGCCGGACGGACCCATGATCGCGGTGAACCGGCCCTTGCCGAAGTCGACACTGACGTCGGCCAGCGCGTCGATCCGGGTCTCTCCGCGGCCGTAGCTCTTCCCGACCTCCAGCGTCCGGATCGCGATCCCCGGGCCGGGCGCTGAGTCGAGGGGCTGGTCCGAGCCGGCGAAACCGTCCACAGTCACGCCCCGAACGCTATCCGTAGGACGGTCCGGTCGAGGCCACCGCCACCCGGGCCGAGCCGTTGACACGTCAGTCACCGAGGAGCACCTTCGGGGGTGACAGGCCACCGACGGGAACAGGCGAGGGGTCGCCAGGGTGGCCTTGGGGGGCTTTCATGAGCATGTCCGATTTGAGGCGACGTCACGTCGAGCTACCGCGGAGAAGACGCCGGCTGGTCTCCGGCGCGGTCGCGGTCCTGCTGGTGATGCCAGTGGTGCTGGTCTGGTCCGCGCCGCAGGCTTCAGCAGCGAACCTGACCGCGAGTCTGGTCCGAACCGTGCTGACGTCCAACTTCAACCCGCCGTCGCCGGATCCGTCCGGGATCACCTACAACAGCGACCGCGACACCCTGCTGATCTCCGATGCCGAGGTCGACGAGGTCAGCATCTTCCACAACGTCAACCTGTACGAGACCAGCCGTACCGGTGTCCTGCAGGACACCGGCGTCACCACCAGCTACACCCACGAGCCGGCCGGCATCGGCTACAACCCCGCCAACAAGCACGTCTTCCTCTCGGACGACGACCAGGCGCGGGTGTACGAACTGGCAGGCGGCCCGGACGGACGCTACGGAACGAGCGACGACATCCGCACGACCTTCAGTACTGCGGCCTTCGGCGGTGGGGACTCCGAGGATGTCGAGTACTTCCCGCCCACCAACGAGGTGTTCGTGCTCGAGGGCGCGGACACCGATGTCCATCGGGTCTCGCCGGGTCCGGATGGACTCTTCAACGGGGTCGCCCCGACCGGTGACGACATCGACACGGAGTTCGACATCGGCCGGTACGGCGTGGACGACCCGGAGGGGATCGGGTTCTACCCGGGCCGCAACACGCTGCTCGTCGTCGACAGCGCCTCGGAGACGGCGTACGAGTTCAACCGCAACATGCAACTGGTGAACAAGATCAACATCGCCGCCTCGAACCAGGTGTTCGCGGCCGGCATCACCGTCGCGCCGGCGACCAACGATCCGAGTCGCTGGGATCTGTACATCGTCGACCGCGGCGTGGACAACGACACGACCCCGTCGGAGAACGACGGCAAGTTGTACGAGATGTCGGTCGCGCTGCCGCCGATCGGGAACCTCGCTCCGGTCGTCTCGGTAGGACCCGACCAGCCGACACACGTGGGCGAACCGCTGACCCTGCAAGCCGTCGTACGGGACGACGGGTTGCCGACGGCATCGACGACGGTCAGTTGGCAGGTGGTGAGTGGGCCGGGCACCGTGACGTTCGGCTCACCACAGTCGCCGCAGACGTCTGCAAACTTCAGTAGCGCGGGGACGTACGTCGTACGGGCGGTGGGGAGCGACTCTGCGCTGTCCGGATCCGATGACCTGGTTGTGTCGGTTGTCGCGGCGGGTGGGGCGCTTCCGCTCGACACTCCGGTGCAGCGGGCGTTCGACGATGTCGAGCAACGTCCTACTGGCTATGCGGACTGGGTCGGCACGACGCTGAACATCCCCAACGCCGGTACGACCACGCAGACGATCGGGCTGCGCTTCGACAATCTCGAGGTGCCGCAGGGCGCGACGATCACCGAAGCGTGGGTGCAGTTCACTTCGGCAGGGGCCAATTCGGGGACGAGCGCGGTGCAGATCTACGGGGTGGCGGAGAACGACACGGCCGCCTTCACTACCTCTCCGACGACTGTGACTTCACGTCCACGAACCTCGGCACGCACTACCTGGAACCCGGTGGCGTGGACAGGGACCGGGCAAGCGGGGACAGCTCAGCGCACAGCTGACATCCGTGCTGTGGCGCAGGAAATTGTCAGCCGGCCTGGTTGGCGCAGGGGTAATGCGTTGGGCTTGTCGTTGAGTGGCACAGGGGAGCGGCGAGCGTCGTCGCATGACGGCCCGGCGACTCCGGTGCTGCACGTTGCTTACACCGTGCCCTCTGGGAACACAGCGCCGGCCGCTGCGTTCACGTCCAACTGCACGGGCTTGTCCTGCGGCTTCAACGGCTCGGGGTCGTCAGATGCAGAGGGGCCCATTGCTGGGTATGCCTGGGACTTCGGAGACGGCGCGACTGGGTCGGGAGTGCAGCCGTCGCACAGCTACGGAGTGGCCGGCACCTATACGGTCGCGCTCACTGTGACCGACGGCGGAGGGCTCACCAACCGCGTCATGCATCAGGTCACAGTGGGGTCGACGTCCACCGGGATCGGCTTCCACGGCGGGATCGGGTACGTCGGCAACACGACGGCGCCGGCCTTCGCCATACCGAGCACTGTGGTCGCGGGCGACGTGATGGTGTTGTTCGCGACGCTGAATCTGACGACGTCGTCGGTCACCGGGCCGACGGGGGTCACGGGCTGGACTCCGATCGAGAACGTCGTGTCCGGATCGCAGCGGACGATGGCCTGGTCGAAGGTCGCGTCTTCGACGGACGCCGGCCAGGCTGTGCGGCTGACGTTCGACGTGTATACGAAGGTGGCGATGCAGTTGACGGCGTACAGCGGTGCGTCGTTGGGTGTGGTGAGTCAGCGGTCGGACGCCACTACTACGACTGCGCATGTGACACCGACTGTGAACGTGGGCAGTGCTGGCTCGTGGCTGTTGTCCTACTGGGCGGACAAGTCCTCGACAACTACGAACTGGACGGCGCCGGCTGGTTCCGTGACCAGAGATGTGCGGATCGGGTCGGGCAGCGGACTGATCGCTGCGCTGGTCGCTGACAGCGGCGCGCCGGTGCCCACGGGGAGCGCCGGTGGTTTGACCGCCACTACGAACGCGGCCAGCCGGGCGACGATGATCAGCGTCGTCCTCACGCCGTCGGGGTGAACGTCTACCGCTGAATGAGTGCGGTGCCGGGCGCACGTAGTACAAGTGCATCCGGCACCGTCTCGCTCGTCGCGCGGTCAGGCGTTGAGGACCGGCGGGTGGGTCAGGCGTCGATGACGACCGGGATGATGACCGGGCGGCGGCGCCAGTGGCGGTAGGTCCAGTTGCCGACGGCGCGGCCGACCAGCTCCTCGAGCTGGTGCACCTCGCCGATGCCTTCGCGGGCAGCCTTCGCGAGGGTGTCCTCGATGATCGGCTCGACCGCCTTGAAGGTGGTGTCGTCGTGGACGAAGCCGCGGGCCAGGAAGTCCGGCGGCTCGGCCAGCTTGCCGGTGTGTGCGTCAACCAGCAGGACGACGGTGACGACGCCCTCCTCGGCCAGCGCGCGGCGGTCCTTGAGGTTCGCCTCGGTGACCCCGCCGACCGTCATCGCGTCGACGTACACGTAGCCCGCGTCGACCTTGCCGGTGATCTTGGCGCGGCCCTGGTCGAGATCGACCACCACACCGTCCTCGGCGATGATCACCCGATCAGCCGGTACGCCGGTGGCGACGGCGAGTGCGGCGTTCGCCTTCAGGTGCCGGTACTCACCGTGGATCGGCATCACGTTGCGCGGCTTCACCAGGTTGTAGCAGTAGACGAGCTCGCCCGCGCTGGCGTGGCCGGACACGTGCACCTTCGCGTTGCCCTTGTGTACGACGTTCGCGCCCCAGCGGATCAGGCCGTTGATGACCGCGTAGATCGCGTTCTCGTTGCCGGGGATCAGCGAGCTGGCCATCAGGACCGTGTCGCCCTCGCCGATCCGGATCATGTGGTCGCGGTTGGCCATCCGGGACAGCGCGGCCATCGGCTCGCCCTGCGAACCCGTACAGACCAGGGTGACCTTGCGGTCGGGGAGCTTCTCCAGCTCCTTCAGGTCGACGATCAGGCCCTTCGGGATCTTCAGGTAGCCCAGGTCGCCGGCGATACCCATGTTGCGGACCATCGAGCGGCCCACGAAGGCGACCTTGCGGCCGCCGGCCTTGGCCGCGTCGAGAACCTGCTGGATGCGGTGCACGTGGCTGGCGAAGCTGGAGACGATGATCCGGCCCGGCGCGGTCCGGAACACCGTGTCGATGGCCGGACCGAGATCCTTCTCCGCGGTGGTGAAGCCGGGCACCTCGGCGTTGGTGGAGTCGGTCATGAACAGGTCGACACCCTGCTCGCCGAGCTTGGCGAAACCGCGCAGGTCGGTGAGCCGGCGGTCGAGCGGGAACTGGTCCATCTTGAAGTCGCCGGTGTGCAGGACGACACCGGCCCTGGTCCGGATCGCCACGGCGAGGCCGTCGGGGATCGAGTGGTTGACGGCGAAGAAGTCGCACTCGAACGGGCCGAGTTTGCGCCGGTCGCCTTCCTTGACCTCGATCGTCTGGGGCTTGATCCGGTGTTCCTTCAGCTTGGCGGTGATGAACGCCAAGGTCAGCTTCGATCCGATCAGCGGGATGTCGCCGCGTTCCTTCAGCAGGTACGGCACGCCGCCGATGTGGTCCTCGTGGCCGTGGGTCAACACGATGCCGTCGATCTTGTCCAGGCGGTCCCGGATCCAGCTGAAGTCGGGCAGGATCACGTCGACGCCCGGCTGGTGCTCCTCCGGGAACAACACACCGCAGTCCACCACCAGCAGCCGGCCCTTGTGCTCGAACACGGTCATGTTGCGGCCGATCTCACCGAGCCCACCGAGCGCGACGATGCGCAGGGCGTTGTCCGGCAGGCGGGGCGGTGTTCCCAGGTCGGGATGCGGGTGACTCATACCCTGGACGGTATCCGAGACCAGTGCCCGCCCCTGGCACCGACCGGTGTGAACCCGACCTCAACCCGCTCTGCTAACACCCCACCCAGCCCCCACCACGTACCCCGCCGGCGCGTCTGTCGTGCCCTGGCGGGTGTCAGCCGTCGACTCCGACGAGGTCGACGCCGGCTGATTCCTGGGCGACCTCTTCGACCGAGCGGGACGGCAGGGGCGGGGGAGTGCCGCCCCAGGACGGGCAGAGCGCCTTGTGGTCGCACCAGTCGCACAACGGGCCGGGGCTCGGCCGCCAGTCGCCGGACTCCAGCGCCCTCGTGATCGCGCTCCACAACGCGGTGACCTTGCGCTCGCAGGCCCGCAGATCCGCTTCGTCAGGGACGTAGCGGACGATCTCGCCGTTGCCCAGATACACCAGTTGCAGCATCGCCGGTACGACGCCGCGCAGCCGCCACAGCACCAGCGCGTAGAACTTCATCTGGAACAACGCCTTCGCCTCGAAGAACTCCGACGGCGACCGGCCGGTCTTGTAGTCGACGACCCGGATCTCCCCGGTCGGCGCGACGTCGAGACGGTCGACGTACCCGCGCAAGGTCAGGCCGGAGTCGAGCTCGGTCTCGACGTACAGCTCCCGCTCGGCAGGCTCCAGCGCGTTCGGATTCTCCAGCGTGAAGTACTTGCCGAGCAGTTGATGGGCCTCCGCGAGCCACTTCGCGAGCTCCTCACCACCGGCATCCTCGGCGAACAACTCGGCCACCTCGGGCTCGGCCTCGAGCACGTGCTGCCACTGCGGCTCGAGCATCTCCGCGGCACGCTCCAGCGTCCGCTCGCCGGCCGGCAGATCGAAAAGGCGCTCCAGCACGCCATGCACGACAGTCCCGCGAACGGCGGCCGACGACGGCTTCTCCGGCAACCGGTCGATCACCCGGAACCGGTACTTGAGCGGGCAGCTCATGAAATCCGCCGCCCGGGACGGGGACAGCGCCCCGCGAGGGTGGCCGTGCACATCGACTGCCGCTGCAACACTCATACCCGGAAGGCTAGGCGAGACCACCGACACTCCGCTCGCACGCCGCACCCCACCTGTGGACAACTCGCCCCTGACCTCACAGCGAACTCCCAGCGGGCTCCGGGGAAACGATCGGAACCACTCGTCATTCTTGGAGAACAGCCGATCGAGGAGACCAAGAGATGACGCACGATCACGAACACGATCTGGGCCTGGTCCACGACCTCGGCACCCTTCGCCGCCGCAACGTCCTCCGCCTCTTCGCCGGCGCCGGGATCGCCGCCGTCGCCGGTTGCGCCGCCGACACGACCGGTACTGCGAACAAGCCGACCACACCGACCACCAGTACGACGTCCAGCTCAGCAACACCGTCCACCTCGACAACACCGTCCACCTCGGCCAGTACTCCGTCCGACTGCGTCCAGGACATCCCCGAGGAGACGGCCGGGCCGTACCCCGCTGTCTACGTGTGGCATTGCGACGCGCTGGGGCGGTACTCGATGTACGACGACGAGATCAGCGACGAGAACTACCTCCGCGGCGTACAGGCAGCCGGTGCCCAGGGCAAGGTCACCTTCACGACGGTGTTCCCCGCGGCGTACCAAGGGCGCTGGCCGCACATCCACTTCGAGGTGTACGCGTCGCTGTCCGAGGCGACTGCTGCAGGGAAGATCAGCGCCACTTCACAGCTCGCCCTGCCGGAGGACGTCTGCAAGACGGTCTACGCCACGAGTGGCTACGACGGGAGCACGCAGAACCTGGCGCAGACCTCGCTGCAGCGCGACATGGTGTTCGGTGACGACAGCGGCGTACATCAGCTCGCAGCGGTCACCGGCAGCGTGCAGGACGGGTACTTGGCTCAGCTAACTGTGGGCGTGTAGCGCGGTGTTACCGGTGGACCAGTAGCGTTACCTCGATGTCGGAGTCGCATGATCCCCAGAGTCCCGCTCAGCCTGCCGGTCCACCGCCCGGCACCTGGGTGCTCGGCCGTGTCAAAGGGGTGCGGCTCACCATGCGGGTCACCTGGCTCCCGGTCGCCGTACTGCTCGCACTCGGCTTCTCGACCGTCATCGGCGAGCAGTTCCCGGAACTGGGTAGCTGGCGGTACGTCGCGTCGTTCGCCTTCGTGGTCGCCTTCACCGTCTCGATCCTGATCCACGAACTGGCCCACGCGCTGGTGGCGATGCGGTACGACATCCCGGTGACCGAGATCAACCTCGGCTTCTTCGCGGCTGGTACGCACATCGAGGGCGAACGGAAGACGCCGTTCGAGGAGTTCGCCATCTCGATCGTCGGCCCGCTCGCTTCGCTGGTCGTCGGCGGACTCGCGTACCTCGGCGCGCGGGCGATCGACGAGGGCGTCGGCTACGTCGCGCTGTTCGAGCTCGCATTGGCGAACCTGATCGTCGGCGTCACCAACCTGCTGCCCGGTCTGCCCCTGGACGGCGGCTGGGTACTGCGAGCCTTCGTCTGGAAGCTGACCGGCAACATGCACACCGGCACGATCGCCGCCGCCTGGGCCGGCCGGCTGATCGCGATCTCGGTGCTCGCCGCCCCCGTCGTACTGGAAGAGGTCTTCGACCGCCAGCCGACCTTCATCGACTTCGTGATCGCCCTGCTGGTCGGGTTCTTCCTCTGGATGGGCTCCACGGCGTCCCTCATGCAGGCTCGCCTGCGCCGCAAACTGCCCGCCCTGCAGGTCCGCGCCCTGGCCCGCCGAGCGATCGCAGTACACGCCGGTACGCCAGTATCGGAAGCCGTCCGCCTCGCCTCTGAACAGCGAGCCGGCGCGGTCGTCGTGATGGACGGCGAAGGACGGCCACACGCACTCGTCTCGGAGGCAGCCGTCAACGCGGTCGCCCCCAACCAGCGCCCGTGGACCACCGTCGGCGAAGTCTCCACCCGAATCGCCGCCGGCCACATCATCGGCATCAACGACACCGGCGAAGAAATCCTCACCACCCTCCGCCAGAACCCGGCCACGGAGTACCTGGTCCTCGACCCCCACGGCCAGGTCTACGGCGTCCTGGCCACCGCCGACGTAGAAGCAGCCTTCCGCACCCGCTAGTACCTCGCCCGTCATCCACGGTCCCGAGCTCGGTGGGCTTGACTCCCGTCGGAGGGTTCCCCCATTGCTAGAACAGTGGGGGAACCCTCCGACGGGGAGTCAGCCCGTCTCTTCCGGTGGGGGTGCAGCTCGGCCGGCCGCTCCGGAGGTGGGCGCGATGCGGGGGTGGCGTGGGGGTGGAAGTTAAGGTGAGCGCCTTATGTCTGATCTTCGTGATTTTCCTGATGCCTCGTTCTCCGGGGTGCACCATGGTCCGTTGCAGGCGGGCGAGTGGGTCACCTTGTCCGACTCGAAGGGGCGCCGGCACTCGGTGTTCCTGGAGCGGGGGAAGATCTTTCACACCACCAAGGGTGGGATCGAGCACGACGAGTTGATCGACGGCCCGGATGCGGTGGTCGTACGCTCGAAGGGCGGCGTCGAGTACCTCGCGCTGCGGCCGTTGATGGCCGACTACTCGGTGTCGATGCCGCGGGGTGCGGCTGTGATCTACCCGAAGGACACCGCCCAGATCGTCACCATGGCCGACATCTTCCCGGGTGCGAAGGTGGTCGAGGCCGGTGCCGGATCGGGTGCGCTGACCACTGCGCTGCTCAGAGCTGTCGGAATCCACGGCCAGGTGATCTCGTTCGAGCGCCGCGAGGACTTTGCCGAGGTGGCCCGGAAGAACGTCACCGGGTTCTTCGGTGCCGAGCACCCGGCCTGGCGGCTGCAGGTGGGTGACCTGGTCGAGTCGCTGGACGAGGAGGACGTGGATCGCGTCGTACTCGACATGCTCGCCCCCTGGGAGTGCGTGGACGCCGCGGCGGGTGCCCTGGTGCCGGGCGGGGTCTTCTGCGCGTACGTCGCCACTACGACCCAGCTGAGCCGTGTCGTGGAGACTTTGCGGGCTCATGGCGAGTTCACCGAGCCCAGGGCCTGGGAGTCGCTCGTGCGCGACTGGCACGTCGAGGGACTGGCCGTTAGGCCGGGGCACCGGATGCAGGGGCACACGGCGTTCCTGGTGACCGCTCGGCGGATGGCGCACGGCGTACAGGCACCCCGGAAGAAGCGCCGGCCGGCCCCGGGCGCGTACGGCGACGACTATTCCGGGCCCCGGAAGTCCGATACACCCGAAGACACGCCGCGGGCAACGGATTCATCCGCAACCGACACGTGATGGGATTCAGCTTGCTCAGTGAGGTTTTCTGGGTAAGGTCCATAGGGTCGAGCCCCACATGGTGAGGTGATGATCGTGGCTGGAGACGAGAGTCCTACCGCGGCAGAGCTGCGTAATCAGGTCAGGTACCTGGAGGCCGAGGTCGCAGCGTTGCGGCGGAGGTTGTTGGAGCACCCGGCGGACAGCCGGTCGCTCGAGAGCAGACTGTCCGAAACCCAGGCGTCCTTGGCGAGCGTGACCGCACAGAACGAGCGGTTGGCGGAAACGCTGCGCGAGGCCCGAGAGAAGATCATCGCCCTGAAGGAGGAGGTCGACCGGCTGGCGCAACCGCCGTCCGGTTTCGGGACCTTCCTGGGCCGCAACGACGACGACACGCTGGACGTGTTCACCGGGGGACGTAAGCTCCGGGTCGCTGCAAGCCCCTCAGTCGACCTGGACGCGCTGAAGCTCGGCCAGGAACTGATGCTGAACGAGGCGCTGAACGTGGTCGAGGCCTGCGACTTCGAGGTCGTGGGCGACGTGGTGATGCTGAAGGAGTTGCTGGCCGACGGCGAGCGGGCTCTGGTGATCGCGCAGGCGGACGAGGAACGCGTCGTCCGGCTCGCCACACCGCTGCTCGACATCGCCCTTCGGGCCGGTGACTCGCTGCTGCTGGAGCCCCGCTCCGGCTATGTCTACGAGAAGATCCCGAAGTCCGAGGTCGAGGAGCTGATCCTCGAAGAGGTCCCGGACATCGACTACACCCAGATCGGTGGCCTGGCCGGGCAGATCGAGCAGATCCGCGACGCGGTCGAGCTGCCGTACCTGCACAAGGACCTGTTCCTGGAGCACGAGCTCAAGCCGCCGAAGGGCGTCCTGCTGTACGGCCCGCCGGGCTGTGGCAAGACGCTGATCGCCAAGGCGGTGGCGAACTCGCTGGCCAAGAAGGTCGCCGAGCGGACCGGGGTGGAGGGGCAGAAGTCGTTCTTCCTCAACATCAAGGGTCCCGAGCTGCTGAACAAGTACGTCGGTGAGACCGAGCGGCACATCCGCCTGGTCTTCCAGCGGGCCCGGGAGAAGGCCTCCGAGGGCATGCCGGTGATCGTGTTCTTCGACGAGATGGACTCGCTGTTCCGTACCCGCGGCTCCGGTGTCTCCTCCGACGTCGAGAACACCATCGTTCCGCAGTTGCTGAGCGAGATCGACGGTGTCGAGGGCCTGGAGAACGTGCTCGTCATCGGCGCCTCCAACCGCGAGGACATGATCGACCCGGCGATCCTGCGGCCGGGCCGGCTCGACGTGAAGATCAAGATCGAGCGGCCGGACGCGGAGTCCGCGCGCGACATCTTCTCGAAGTACCTGACCACGACGCTGCCGCTGCACGCCGACGACCTCGCCGAGTTCGGCGGGGACAAGGCCGAATGCGTCAACGGGATGATCCAGCGCACGGTCGAGCGGATGTACACCGAGGCCGACGAGAACCGCTTCCTCGAGGTCACCTACGCCAACGGTGACAAGGAGGTCCTGTACTTCAAGGACTTCAACTCGGGCGCGATGATCCAGAACATCGTCGACCGGGCCAAGAAGATGGCGATCAAGGCCTTCCTGGACGACAACCAGAAGGGTCTGCGGGTGCAGCACCTGCTGCAGGCGTGCGTCGACGAGTTCAAGGAGAACGAGGACCTGCCGAACACGACCAACCCGGACGACTGGGCCCGGATCTCCGGCAAGAAGGGCGAGCGGATCGTCTACATCCGCACGCTCATCTCCGGCAAGCAGGGCACCGAGCCGGGCCGCTCCATCGACACGGCCACCAACACCGGCCAGTACCTGTAACAACGTAACCCCAGCCGCCCCGGTCCACCTCGGACCGGGGCGGCTGGTGCTTGTCCGGCCTGTTCGAACGTCCTTGTACTGCGGGCGCCTGTCGCCGAGGTGTCGACAGCGGCGGGGAGCCGTGCTTGCCTTGCTGCAGGGGAGCGCTCGGGGGGAACTGGGCGCGTGGCGGCAGGGGGTGGGCGCGTGCCCAGATTCAACGTTTCCAGTGTCTTTCAGCGGCTGGCCGATGCGGACTGGCTCAACCCGTTCCTGGCGGGTATCTACATCGACGGCGTCGAGGTCACCCAGGTGATCCAGTATCGCAAGGCGGCCGAGCATCTGACCGATCCGGCCGATCGGGGAGCGGACAACTCGATCCGGCTGGTCGCCGACAAACCGGCGTACGTGCGGGTCTATGTGCATGCGCTCTTCGCCGACGTGTACGGCGTACAGGGCACTGTGGTGATGCAGCGGATGAAGTACGGCGTCTGGGTGGACAGCGGGACGCTGGTCGCGCAGTACCCCGGAGTGGTGACCGCGCCGGCCAATCCCGACTACGCGACCGAACGGCGGTCGTTGGGCAACAGCCTGAACTTCGTCATACCGGCTGCGCTGATGCGCGGCACGTTCCGGTTGCGGGTGACCGTCCAGGCCGCGAGCAACAATCGGTACCGGGCCGAGCACTTCCAGACCGTCGACGCCAGCCTGCTGCAGAAGCTCAAGGTGCGGATGATCCCGATCAAGTACTCCGGGGACGACCTCAACGGCAACCACGTCGACCTGCCGTTGCCGACGCTCGCAGATCTGCAGTCGACCGTCGTCGACACCGTGAACTGGTATCCGGTCTCCCATGTCCCCGAGCTGTCGGTCGCCGGCCAGATGAACTGGTTCGTCCCCCTGTCCGGCGCGATCCTCAACGGCAAGTGCCCGGACGTGTGGAACAGCATCCTCGCCTGGATGTACCTGGTGAAGCTTGCCGACGGCGACAAACCGGGCTGGCTGTACTACGGGATGCTGCCGAGCGCGATTCCGCTCGACGGCACTGGTGGCTGTGGTGGTGGCGGAGCCGGCGTCGGGACCGGACCGGTCGGCCAGAGCAGCAGCATGGGCCACGAGTTGGGGCACGTCTTGTCGTTCCAGCACTCACCCTGCGGTCAGACCAACGATCCGTACATCGACCCGAACTACCCGGCGTACGAGCCGTACGACACTGCCCAGAATCGGATGGCCTCGATCGGGGAGTACGGGTTCGACATCACCGGGCCGACCGTGCTCAGGCCTGGCATCGGCCGCGACTTCATGTCGTACTGCTTCCCGCGCTGGCCGTCGTTGTACCAGTACCAGCGGATGCTGCAGCACGAACACCTCAACCCGAGCTGGGTACAAGGACCAGCAGACGCGCGGCCGCCGAACGTCCAGCTCGACCTGGACGGGCCGATCCCGCACTACATCCCGGATCCGCCGCCGGACTGGGGGAGTGCGCAGGTCAGGCCGATGCTCGTGCTGCTGGGCCGGATGGTCGAAGGGCAACTGGAGGTTCACCACGTCATCACTCTTGACACGACGCCGTCGCAGGACGGCATCCGGCTGCCAGGCACCTCGGTGCACCTCATCGACGGGCAGGGACAGCTGCTCGCCCAGGCTCCGGTCTACCTGGTCGAGACGCTGGCCTGCGGTGGCTGCGGCGGCGGTGGATGTGGTGGGTGCGGGGACAAGGCGGCTCTGGACCGAGGGGTTATCCGCGCGATGGTCCCGGTGGCGCCGGAGGGCGGGACGCTGCGGATCGTGCGGGACGACGAGGAGGTCTGGATGCGCGAGCCCGCTGACGCGCCGCCGTGGATCGAAGGTCTGCAGGCCGAGGCGACCCCGGATGCGTTGCGGGTCAGTTGGCACGAAGAGGTGTACGTCGACAAGCCGCTGCGGCTGCTGCGGTGGTCGGGCGATGACGGGCAGACCTGGCAGAGCCTCGCGGCCGGTCTGGGGGCAGGTGAGGCGACGGTGTCGGTGACGCCGATGTCGGCCGGCTCCGCGCTGGTGCAGCTGATGATCTCGGACGGCTTCCATACAGTGGTGAGCGACAGCGTGCGGGTCGACGTACCGTGGCGGGCTCCGGACGCGGCGATCCTTGCCCCTGCTTCCGGAGCCACTGTCCGGGCCGGCTCGTTGATCCGCCTATGGGCGCTCGCGAGCGACGCAAGCGGCAGGCCGTTGTCGGGCGAACAGCTGCGATGGGAGCTCGACGGGCAACCAGCCGGAACCGGTACGGAGGTCTTCGCCGAGCTCCTCGACTTCGAGGGCGACCATCGAGTCGTCCTCACCGCCGACGACGGCTCGTCGCGAACCGTCCTGACCACCAAGTTCACCGCCTCCGGCAACGGCCAACCACCACACCGCCATACCCGCTGACCTTCGTACGCCGGAAAGCCCGCCCGCGCAGCTCCTCCGTTGCCTGCGTACTGGCTTGTACCACCGAACGTGGTGTGGTTGCCAGGGCGGTGGGTCTACCGGAGCCCTGAGTGGAGGACGGGGCGGGGGTCAGGGTTTCCCCCTATCCCGCGGAGGCCTGTACCGGCGTACGGTCGGCCTATGGCGACGGAAGAGATCCGCAAGGACCTGCGGGCGGCAGTGGCGGCGCGGCAGGAGCTGGGGCCGGACTACGAGCCCGAGATCATCGAGGGGTTCCTCGCGAAGCTCGACGCGCACACCGCCCAGCACCTCGCCACGCCGCCAGTGCAGGCGCCGAAGCCGAGCAGGGAAGGCGACCCAGGCGGTCTCGCGCTCGCCATCGTGTCCGTCACCGCCGGTATCCCGATCACCGCGATCGCCGCCACCCAGGAAGGCGCCTTCGCCATCATCATCTGCTGGGGCGGCCTGGTCGGCATCAACCTGGCCCGCTCCATCTCCCGCTTCATCAGCCGCCAGCCCTAGTACCGCGGCTACTTGTTCAGGGGCACGGGATGACCGTGCTTGTCGAAGGCCCGGAATTCGGGCGTTTTGTGCGGTTTGGGTGATCGAGTGAGACCGTCGGTGGCAGTCGTGTAGGCGATCCCGTCCTGGACCACGCCCTCGTACCACGGGCTCGCGCCGCCCGGCCACACCACTCGTGACTGCAGCCGGGCGATCTCGGGCCGAACGCGGTAGACCCCAAGGACCTCGTCGAACTCGATCACCGGAGCGCCGTTCGGCGGCAGACCGCTGATCCCGTAGGTCAACTCGTCGATGACCGACATCCCCTGAGCCGGCGTCGGCCTCGCTACCCAGCCACTGTCCAGGACATCCTGGCCATCACCAGTAGCGGTGCAGAAGAGGATCCCCAGGCTGTGGCCGGGATGAGCCTTGGGCTGTGCCACCCTCATCAAAGCCACCACGCCGGTGAGGTTCTTCTCGTTGGTGAGAGTCGCGAACCGCTTCACCTTCCGGCTCCAGAGGACTTCGTCCCCGGGTTGCTGCAGACCGGTCCGACAGGTCTGCCGCAGCTTGGCCAACTCGGCGGGGCTTGCTGGGCCGAGATCGACCTTGATCGCGTCAGGTACCACCGACTCGCTGACCGGGGGGCGGCTGTTGTCGCCTTGGTGGGTGGCGAAGGTCGCTCCGGCGATGACGGCGGCGACCGCGGTCACGGCGGCAACCGGGGTGGCCCAGCGACGTCGCGTACGCCGTGCGGGGGATTGCATGACGCGACGGCGCAACCGGGCGCGCTGGTCCACGGACAGCGGCGGTACCGAGGGCGGCTCCAGCTGTGTGGTCATGAGAGCTCCTCGGAGAGGGCGGTGCGGGAGAGCAGGTCGGGGAAGCGGCGGCGGGTGCGGTGCAGGCGGGCCTTGACGGTGCCGACCGGTACGCCGAGCGCGTCGGCGGTCTCGGCCAGCGTGAGGCCGGACCAGACGACCAGTTCGAGCGTCTCCCGTTCGTGCCTGGGCAGCTTCGCCAGTGCTTGGCGGATGGCGGACATCCGGCGTTCGTCGTCGAGCCGGCGGGCGACTTCGGCGGCGTGGTCGGTCTCCGGTGGCGGATCAGGTAAGCGCTCCACCAGGTTCCGGAACCGTCGAACGGTCCGGAAGAGGGTGCGGCATTCGTTGCAGGCGACGACGAGCAGCCAGCCGCGAGCGCTGGGGGCGGTCAGTGGGCCGGGCGGGTTGCGCTGGAATCGTCGCCAGGTGCTCAGGAAGGTTGCCTGGACGACGTCCTCGGCGGTGGTCCAGGAGGCGGTTCGCCGGAACGCGAAGGCGTACACGTCGTCGGCGTACCGGTCGAACAGTTCGCCGAGGGCGGACTGGTCGCCAGAGCGCAGCCGCTCCCACACGCCGGAGTCGGAACTACCGCTGGAGGCCGCCTCGGGCGAGGCGCTGCCGGGGCTGGGCCCGGGCGAGGTGCTGCCGCGGCTCGGCCCGGGGTAGATGCTGCCGGGGCTCGGCCCGGTCGGCTCTGGAGCTCGGGCGGCCATCGGCGACTCCGTCTCGTCGGTCAGGATGATCTTCACATCGGGGAGTGGCCGCTCACCCACCCGATGGTTGCATCAGAGCCGGGCCAGGACGCCGGACAGACCGCTCTCCACGAACTCCGGTCGATCGGTGGTGAGGCCGTGGACGACCTCGTACCACGGGCCGAGGCGGTGCCAGTCGTACGCACGGCGGATCAGCTCGTCGCTCGGGCGGTAGGTCTCGGCGACGCCCTCGGAGAGCGCTTTCGGAGCGCCGTGCAGCAGCCAGCAGAGGTCCATCGCCGGGTCGCCGATGTGCGCGTCCGTCCAGTCGATGACGCCAGTGACGCGACCCTCGTGGACGCGGAGATGATCCGGCCCCAGATCGCCGTGCACGAGCGCGCTGTTGATGCCGCCGATGCCGTCGAGCAACGATGCCCCGCGCGTGCGCTCCCGCTCCGGCAGCAGCGGCAGAACCTTCTCGCGCATCTCGGCCATCACCTCGGCCCGCTCGGTCGCGGCAGTTGCCGGATCCAGGGCCCCGTGCTTCGCAGCCGCGACCGGGTCCATCTCGTGGAGCGCTTTGACGAACGACCCGAGCTCGCGGCCCAGCGCACTACTGGCTTCTGTCAGCGGCTCACCGACGAGCAGACGATGCCGTACGCCGTCCTCGGTCAGCTCCGGAATCGGAACCGGGAGCGGGAGTTGCGGCGCGAGCCAAGGGAGGAGGCGCGCCTCGGCCAAGAGACGCGGACGGACCTCCTCGCGACGGGGGGCGCGGTGCAGCCAGTCGCCGTCCAGCCAGGCGCGGCTGTCCCAACCGTTGTCGGTGATCGTCACACGAACGACCTCACCAGCGGGCCGACCAGAGCGGCCGTGTCGGGCATCACCGGCCAGGAAGGATCGTCCAGCTTCGCGATCAGCTCGGCCGGCGACATCCAGGCGCCCCAGGCGACCTCCTCGGGCTGGTGCACGACCGGCCCGTCCCAGACGCAGCTGTAGAGATAGGCGTGGTACGACGTGGCGTCGTCGGCATAGTCGCCCTCGGGCAGCTTCACCAGCTCGACCCCGCTGATCCCGAGCTCCTCGGCCAGCTCGCGCACCACCGCGTCGTACGGGTCCTCGCCGAAGGCGACCACGCCGCCGGCCATGAAGTCGTAGTACGACGGGTAGACGTCCTTCGTGGCGGTCCGGCGGTGGACGTAGATGTCGCCGGCGCTGTTGCGGACCAGTACGCCGGTGGCGGCGTGGCGGAGGTTGTCGCGCCGCATCACTGACCGCGGCGCGCTGCCGCATACTCGGCCGTCGGAGTCCAGCAACGCCACGAGTTCGTCCATTTGGGCAGTCTCACACGGAACCCTGTGGACACTTCAACGCATTTAGTCGGCCTGACCGCGTAGGCTCGATCGTATGAGTGTTCGGCGGATCATGGGCACCGAGACCGAGTTCGGGATCTCGGTGCCGGGCCAGCCCGGGGCGAACCCGATGCTGACCTCCAGCCAGGTGGTGAACGGCTATGCCCAGACGCAGCCGCTGGCGCGCAAGACGAGGTGGGACTTCGACGAGGAGCACCCACTGCGGGACGCGCGCGGCTTCGACCTCAGCCGGGAGGTGGCCGACTCCAGCCAGCTCACCGACGAGGAGACCGGGCTGGCCAACGTCATCCTGACCAACGGCGCGCGGTTGTACGTCGACCACGCCCACCCGGAGTATTCGGCGCCCGAGTGCACCAACCCGCGCGACGTGGTGGTCTGGGACAAGGCCGGCGAGCTGGTGATCATGGAAGGCGCCCGGCAGGCGCGGCAGATCCCCGGCGCGCCCCCGCTGAACCTGTACAAGAACAACACCGACAACAAGGGCGCGTCGTACGGGTCGCACGAGAACTACCTGATGCGCCGGTCCACGCCGTTCGCGTCGATCGTGCGGCACCTGACGCCGTTCTTCGTCAGCCGCCAGGTGGTCACCGGCGCGGGCCGGGTCGGGATCGGCCAGGACGGCAACGCGCACGGGTTCCAGATCAGCCAGCGGGCGGACTACTTCGAGGTCGAGGTCGGCCTGGAGACGACGCTGAAGCGCCCGATCATCAACACCCGCGACGAGCCGCACGCGAACCCGGACCGGTACCGGCGGCTGCACGTGATCATCGGCGACGCGAACCTGTCCGAGATCTCGACCTACCTGAAGGTCGGGACGACGTCGCTGGTGCTGGCGATGATCGAGGACGGCTGGCTCACCGACGACCTCAGTGTCGACCGGCCGGTGACCGCGCTGCACGAGGTCAGCCACGACCCGAGCTGTACCCACCTGCTGACCTTGAAGGACGGCCGCAAGCTCACCGCCGTCCAGCTCCAGGTGGAGTATCTGGAGCAGGCCCGCAAGTACGTCGAGGACAAGTACGGCGACGACGCGGACCGGCAGACCAAGGACGTCCTGCAGCGCTGGGAGAGCGTGCTCGACCAGTTGGCGATCGACCCGATGAAGCTGTCCGACCAGCTCGACTGGGTCGCCAAGCTCAAGTTGCTGCAGTCGTATCGCGATCGTGACGGCCTCGACTGGGACGACTCCAAGCTGCACCTGGTCGACCTGCAGTACGCCGATCTCCGCCCGGACAAGGGCCTGTACTACAAGCTGGTCAAGGCCGGCCGGATGCAGCGCCTGGTCAGCGACGAGGAGATCCGGATGGCCGTCTCGCACCCGCCGACGGACACCCGGGCGTACTTCCGCGGCCGCTGCATGCAGCAGTACGCCGGCCAGGTGGCCGCCGCGTCCTGGGACTCGGTGATCTTCGATCTGCCCGGCAAGGAATCGTTGCAACGCATCCCTACTTTGGACCCGCTGCGCGGTACCAAAGCTCACGTTGGGGCCTTACTTGACCAGTGCGACACCGCGAGTGACCTGGTTCGCACCATTACTGGGGGCGCCGCCGGGTAGGGTCGCACTAGAGGGTCGGTTGGGCGGCTCTCCACTGCGGTTCTAGGAGGTGTGTGCCATGGCGAAGGACGGCGGACAGCAGCACAAGCAGCCGAAGCGTTCGACGACCGAGGAAGAGGTCACCGAGGTCAAGTCGACCGAGGACGCCGCCGAGCGCAAGGAACGGCTCGACGACGACGTGGACTCGATCCTCGACGAGATCGACGAGGTGCTGGAGGAGAACGCGGAAGAGTTCGTCCGCGGTTTCGTGCAAAAGGGTGGGGAGTGAACCGCTAGATGACATTCGATGCCTCCGGCCGGTTGCCGGAAGCCTTCCTGGTCCCAGGTGGCTCGTCCTTCATGGACTTCCTGGCCGGGCACGCGCCCGACCTGTTGCCCGGACGACGCTCCCTGGGATCGGCAGATTTCTCCGCCGACGTCCCGCACGGTACGACGATCGTCGCGGCCACCTTCCCCGGTGGCGTCGTGATGGCCGGTGACCGGCGGGCCACGATGGGCAACATCATCGCCCAGCGTGACATCGAGAAGGTCTTCCCCGCCGACGAGTACTCCGCGGTCGCCTTCGCGGGCTCGGCCGGTTTCGGGATAGAGATGGTCAGACTCTTCCAGGTCGAGCTGGAGCACTACGAGAAGCTCGAGGGCACCACGCTCAGCCTGGACGGCAAGGCGAACAGGCTGAGCGCGCTGATCCGGGGCAACCTGGCGATGGCGATGCAGGGCCTGGCCGTGGTTCCGCTGTTCGCGGGCTACGACGAGGACATCAAGGGCGGCCGGATCTTCTCCTACGACGCCACCGGTGGTCGTTACGAGGAGCACCACTTCCACAGCGTCGGTTCGGGGTCGTTGTTCGCCCGGGGCGCGCTGAAGAAGTTGTACCGCGAGGACCTGTCGGCGACGGAGTGCGCGACGGTCGCGGTCCAGTCCCTGATCGACGCGGCCGACGACGACTCCGCCACCGGTGGGCCGGACATGTTGCGGCGGATCTTCCCGGTGATCGGCGTGGTCACCGCCGACGGCTACCAGCGGTTGCCCGAGGACGAGGTCGCCTCGATCGTCGACAGCGTGTGGGCCGCGCGGCACGAGCGTCCCGAC
The DNA here is from genome assembly GCF_003261635.1 of Kribbella monticola. Taxonomy (GTDB): domain Bacteria; phylum Actinomycetota; class Actinomycetes; order Propionibacteriales; family Kribbellaceae; genus Kribbella; species Kribbella monticola. The sequence continues at coordinate 319,888 of NZ_QFXK01000010.1, forward strand.
GGCCCCGCGTCCTCGCTGACCTGAGCCGTTCGCTGACCTGAGTCTGCCCGCGCTTCGAAGACAAGGATTTCCATGAGCGTTCCGTTCTACGTCTCTCCCGAACAGTTGATGCGGGACCGGGCGGACTTCGCCCGGAAGGGCATCGCCAAGGGCCGCAGCGCGATCGCACTGCAGTACGCCGACGGCATCCTGTTCGTGGCGGAGAACAGGTCACCAGCCCTGCACAAGGTGGCCGAGATCTACGACCGGATGGCGTTCGCCGCCGTCGGGCGGTACAACGAGTTCGAGAACCTGCGGATCGCCGGCGTGCGGCTGGCCGACATGCGTGGGTACTCCTACGACCGGCGCGACGTGACCGGCCGGGCGCTGGCCAACGCCTACGCGCAGACGCTCGGTGCGATCTTCTCCTCCGGTGGCGAGAAGCCGCTCGAGGTGGAGATCCTGGTCGCCGAGATCGGCAACAACACCGCCCAGGACCAGATCTACCGGCTCACCTACGACGGCTCGATCGCCGACGTGCGTGGGTACGCCGTGATGGGTGGTCCGGCCGAGCAGGTCGCCGACTACATCGGCGAGCACTATGCGGAGGGCATCTCGCTGGCCGGGGCGCTCCGCCTCGCGGTCGACGCCCTCGGCCACGACGGCACCGAGGTCCGGCAGCTCGAGCCGGATCAGCTCGAGGTCGCGGTCCTGGACCGGACCAGGAGCCAGATGCGCAAGTTCAAGCGGATCTCGGAGGAGACGCTGGCCCGGATCCTGTCCGAGTCGAGGCCGGAGTCCTCGCCGACGACGGACGCCGGCACCCACACCGAGCCCGCGGCCGAGTCGGTCAACGGCGGCAACTACGAAAGCGGTGACGCCACACCGGATTCGTCCACGGACGCCGCTGACGACGCCCCGGTCGCTCCGCCGGTCGAGGACGACACCCCAGTCGCCCCGCCGGAGGACCCGGACACCAGCAACCCGCTGTGACAGCAGACCCGACACCCGCCGGGCGACCAACCTCCCCGGCGGGCCCTGCTCATCCCGCGAAACCAACCTCCCCAGCGGCTGCTGCTGATCTTGCCGGGGGAGTTGGTTCGTCGGTCCCGCGTGCTGCCGATCCTGAGCCGTGGGTGTTGCTGGAGGAGAAGCCGGGATACGACGGGTTTCTCACCGTCAAGCGCCGGCGGTATCGCCTGCCGGACGGCCGGGAAGTGGACTGGGACGTGTTCGGTCCGGAGCTCGATGCCGGGTTCAGTTCGGGTGTGACCGTGCTGCCGCTGACGCCGGAGGGCCGGATCGTCACGGTCCGGATGTTCCGCGCCGGACCCGATCAGGTCGTCACCAACCTGCCCGGCGGTCTGGTGGACCCGGGCGAGGAACCGGCCGACGGCGGTCGCCGCGAGCTGGAAGAAGAGACGGGCTACACCTGCGAGTCCATCGAGGTCGTCGGCTGGATCTGGGCAGCCTCGTCATCGGTCTTCCGCAAGTACGTGGCGATCGCCCGCGGCTGCCGTCCCGACGGCCAACAGCATCTCGACGAGACCGAGGACTGCGTCCCCGTGGAGCTCACCGTCGAAGAGTTCCGCGCCGAACTCCGCACCCCCGGCCAAATGACCGGCACCGACGCCGCCTACATCGCCCTCGACCACGCCGACCTCCTCTGAGCCACCGGGCGTACTACGTCGCAGTGGGCCAGGCTGCTCTGGGCCGCCCGGCGTACAGCGTCGTTCTGAACCACAGCGGCCGCTCTGGGCCGCCCGGCGTACGGCGTCGTTCTGAACCGCAGCGGCTGCTCTGGGCCGCCCGCCGCACTGGGTCGTCTGGACCAGCCGCGAGGACCCTGGACGTAATTGCGTTGTGTGATCGTGTGAGCGCGCTCTAGCGTGCGTGGGTGACTGAGGACCCGTTCGGAGATGAGCGGCTGGTGGAGTTGTACGACCTGGACAATCCGTCCGGCATCGACCACGACTACTTTCGCGCCCTCGCCGACGAACTCGACGCGAGCAAGATCGTCGACTTCGGCTGCGGCACGGGCCTGCTGACTCGCACCTTGGCGAAGGCCGGTCGCGACGTCATCGGCATCGACCCGAGCAAGACGATGCTCGACTACGCCCGCAGACAACCCGGTGCGGACAGCGTCACCTGGATCGACGGTGATCTGACCGTGGTCGAGCAGTCCGGCGACGCCGATCTGGTGCTGAGCAGCGGCAACACGATGATGTACGTGAGCGATCTCCCCGCCGCCCTGAGAGCCCTCCATGGAGCCCTCAAGCCAGGTGGCGTCATCAGCTTCGAGAGTCGCAACCCCACCACGCGCGCTTGGGAGCAGTGGATCCGCGAAGCGACGTACGGCGAACGTGACACGCCGGCCGGTCATCTGCGGGAGTGGATCGAGGTCACCGAGGTCGATCACGGCCGGGTGGTGTTCGACGCGCACAACGTCTTCGACGACGGTCGCGACGCCGTGTTCACGAACATCCTCCATTACCGGACCACCGACCAACTCACCACCGCTCTCGATCAGGCCGGCTTCGGCGAAATCGAAGTACACGGTGGCTGGCGTGGCGAGCCAGTGACTGAAACCTCGCGATTGCTGGTGTTCCGGGCTGCCAAGGCTGACATCGGTCGCGCAGCGGCGGCGACTCCGGGGGAGGACCGGTAAACTCGGTCGCGGACCGCTACTGGCGTTGAGGTGGAAGACCACCGGGGAACGGTCCGTCGGCCTCGCCGACCTGAAGCCGCGCGCCTGGGCAACCGACCTGTTCGTCGACGCCCGAAGGAGCGCGCATGACCTCGACCGGAACCACCACCCAGCCGACCGGAACCACCGGCCACTCGACCGGAGCCACTGCCCGGCTGATGATCGGCACCGACCTCGCCGCCGACATGGTGGCCAAGGCGGCCGAGCGGGCCAAGAAGTTGCAGGACGAGACCGGCGTACAGCCTTGCCTCGCGACCGTGCTGGTCGGCGACGACCCGGCCTCGGCCACCTACGTCCGGATGAAGCAGAACCGCAGCAAGAAGGCCGGCATCGGCTCGCGGAGCGTCGTGCTGCCCGCCGAGACCACGACCGAGGAACTCGTCGCCGAGCTGACCAAGCTCTCCGAAGACCCTGAGGTGCACGGGATCCTGCTCCAGCACCCGGTGCCGGCGCAGATCGACGAGCGGGCCGCGTTCGAGGCGATCGCCCCGGCCAAGGACGTCGACGGCGTCACCATGCACGCGTTCGCGGCGATGGCCTTCGGCGAACCGGGCTTCCGGTCTTGTACGCCGGGCGGCATCCTGCGCCTGCTCGAGGCGTACGACGTACCGCTGGAAGGCGCGCACGCCGTCGTCATCGGCCGCAGCCCGATCCTCGGCAAGCCGGTCGGAATGTTGCTGCTGGCATCCAACGCGACCGTCACCTACACGCACTCCAGGACCCGCGATCTCGCGGACATCGTGCGCACGGCAGACATCGTTGTAGCGGCGGTAGGCAAGGCGAACTTCGTCCGGGGCGACTGGCTGAAGCCGGGCGCGGTCGTGATCGATGCCGGATACAACGAAGGCAACGTCGGCGACGTCCACTTCGAGGAGGCAGCCCAGGTGGCCAGCCTGATCACCCCCGTACCGGGCGGCGTCGGCCCGATGACGATCTCACTCCTGCTCGAGCAGACTGTCGACGCCGCCGAACGGCTGCGGTAGGGGCAGAATGCGAGACGACCGGGCACCCGCGCGGGGAACTGGCTAGGGTTGTTGTCGGCAAATGGCCGCGAACGAGGAGGCAGGCACTGTGGCGGTACGGGCGATCCGGGGAGCCACCCAGCTCGAGAAGGATGAGCGCGAGCACTTGCTCGAGCGGTCCGCCGAGCTGGTCCGGGCAGTGCTGGAGGCGAACGATCTGGAGTCCGAGGACCTGATCAGCATCCTCTTCACGGTCACGCCCGACCTGCACTCGGAGTTCCCCGCGGTGGCCGGCCGGCAGATCGGGCTGACCGACGTACCGCTGATGTGCATGCAGGAGATCGACGTGCCGCACGCGCTGCCGCGGGTGGTCCGGATGATGGTGCACGCCGAGTCGCCGCGGTCGCGGGAGAAGATCCAGCACGTCTACCTGCACGGCGCCACCAGCCTGCGTCCCGACCTCACGGGTGCCCAGTGACCGAGCTGCGCGGACCGGTCCGGATCGTCGGCACCGGACTGATCGGTACGTCGATCGGCCTCGCGCTCGCGCGGCTCGGTGTCGTCGTGGAGCTGGTGGACGCCGATCCCGACAACGCGCTGATGGCCGAGCGGATCGGTGCCGGCTCGCGGCTGGTGCAGCTCGAGCCGCAGCTCGTGGTCGTCGCCGTACCGCCTGACCACGTCGGCGCAGTCGTCGCCGAGCAGCTCAAGCAGACCGACGCGATCGTCACCGACGCGGCCAGCGTGAAGTCGAAACCTTTGGCCGAGGCTCGCACACTCAGTTCGGCCGAGGACCTGACCCGGTACGTCGGCAGCCACCCGATGGCGGGGTCCGAGCGCAACGGCCCGCTCGCCGGCCGCGCCGATCTCTTCGACGGCGCGACCTGGGCGGTCACCCCGCACGAGACCAGCGCCCCGGACGCCGTCGAGCTGGTACGTCGGCTCGCGGAGGCGGCCGGTGCGCGCACGGTCGAGCTGTCCGTCGAGGACCACGATCTCGCGGTGGCCCGCGTCTCGCACCTGCCGCAGCTGATGTCGTCGCTCGCGGCAGGCACGCTGGTCGACGCCCCGGCGGCGCATCTGGAGCTGTCCGGCCAGGGCGTTCGCGACGTCACCCGTATCGCGGCCAGCGATCCCGGACTGTGGACACAGATCGTCTCGGCCAACTCGCCGGCCCTGAGTGGCCTGCTGGAAGGCATCCGGGACGAGCTGGACCGGCTACTCATTGCCTTGGGCAAGGAAGAAGCCGCGGACGAGGTCACCGCCGTACTGAACCGGGGTGTGTCCGGCGCGGTCCGCGTGCCGGGCAAGCACGGCGCCCCGCACATCGAGCTCGTCGCCGTACTCGTCACGATCCCCGACCGGCCCGGTCAGCTGGCCCGGTTGTTCAACGATGCGGCCGCTTCGGGCGCGAACGTCGAGGACCTGCGGATCGACCACAGCCCCGGCCGTCCGGTCGGTGAGGTCGAGCTGGACGTGAAGCCGGACTCGGTCGACCAGCTGGTCCGGGTACTGACCGAGCGAGGCTGGGCCGTACACCGGTAACCTCTGGGCCATGATCATCGCTGTCGACGGCCCGAGCGGTTCCGGTAAATCGAGCACGGCCCGTGGGGTCGCCACCAGGTTGGGCCTGCAATATCTCGACACCGGTGCGATGTACCGCGCCGTCACCTGGTCGGTGCTGGAGCACGGGATCGATCCGGCGGACACCGAGACGGCCGCCGCGCGCGCCCGCGACCTCCAGCTCGCGATCTCGACGGACCCGCAGCACCAGACCGTCGGCGCCGACGGGACCGATATCACCGAAGCCATCCGTGATCCGCGGATCAGCGAGAGCGTGAGCAAGGTGGCCGCCACCAACCTGGCGGTCCGGGCCGAGCTGATCAGGCGTCAGCAGGCGATCATCGCCGCTGCCCAGCAGACCGGCGGCATCGTCGTCGAGGGCCGGGACATCGCCACCGTGGTCGCGCCGGAGGCCGAGCTGAAGGTCGTGCTGACCGCCGACCAGGAGGCCCGGATGGCCCGGCGCAAGGCGGAACTCGCCGAGGGAGCGGTCTCGGCGGAGCAGCTTCGCGACCAGATCGTCCGCCGCGACGCCGACGACTCGACCGTGGCCCAGTTCCTGGTGGCGTCCGACGGCGCCGTCACGGTCGATTCCACTCATCTGTCTCTGGAGGAGGTCATCGACGTGATCTGCCGCCTGGCGAAGGAGGCCGAGGCCGCCCCTCGCGACCGGGAGTCATGACCGCCGAACTCACCGGGCACCGGGAGCTGCCCCGGACCGACGACCTGGCCCCGCTGCCGTACCGGCTCGGCGTGCCGCTGCGCCTGGTGGTCCGCCAGTACTTCCGTCGGCGCTACGACCTGACCGTGCACCACGAGGACCTGTTCCCGCGCACCGGCCCGGTCCTGATGGCCCCGAACCACCTGGGGCTCCTCGACGGCCCGCTGCTGGGTGCGATCGCGCCCCGGATGGTGCACCAACTCGGCAAGATCGAGGCCTTCACCGGACTGCAGGGCAAGATGCTGGTCCGGGTCGGCCAGATCCCGATCGACCGGTCGGCGTACGACGTACTGGCCGTCCGCCGGGCGATCCAGGTACTGCGTGCGGGCCGGGTGCTGACCATCTATCCGGAGGGCAGGCGCGGACCAGGGGACTTCCGCCGGATCCGGACCGGAGTGGCCTATCTGGCCGCCGTCACCGGTACGCCGATCCTGCCGGTCGCACTGCTCGGGACCAGGCAGCCCGGCGGTGACGTGGAGCGCTTTCCACCCCGTGGGACGAGGCTGGATGTGGTGTATGGCGAACCTTTCACCGTCGAGCGCGTACCATTTCCGAGGAGGCACTCGGATTTACGCGTGATTGCCGACCAGATCGGCGACGTGCTGCGGGCCCATGTGCAGGCGGCCGTCGCAGCCACCGGCAACCCGCTTCCGGGCGTGCCAGACCAGAAGGATCCTGATGAGTGACCTGCCCACCGGCTACGAGTTCGACGCGGAGCCGAGCCACGACCGCGACGACACCGGCCCGCTGCCGGTCGTGGCGATCGTCGGCCGGCCGAACGTCGGCAAGTCGACGCTGGTGAACCGGATCATCGGCCGCCGCGAGGCCGTGGTCGAGGACACTCCGGGCGTCACCCGGGACCGCGTCTCGTACGACGCCAACTGGGCCGGCCGCGGCTTCACGCTCGTCGACACCGGTGGCTGGGACCCGGACGCGGTCGGTTTCGCGGCGCTGGTCGCCGCACAGGCCGAGATCGCGATCAGCCTCGCGGACGCCGTGCTGTTCGTCGTGGACGCGACCGTCGGCATCACCGACTCCGACGAGGCCGTCGTGCGGGTGCTGCGCAAGTCCGGCAAGCCGGTCGTCCTGGCGGCGAACAAGGTCGACGACCAGCGCGTCGAGGCCGAGGCGATGAACCTGTGGAGCCTCGGCATCGGTGAGCCGTTCCCGATCTCGGCGATGCACGGCCGGGGGACCGGTGACATGCTCGACGCCGTCCTGGCCGCGTTGCCGGACGCGCCGGCCGAGCGCGACCCCGAGGTCGGCGGACCGCGCCGGGTGGCGATCGTCGGCAAGCCGAACGTGGGCAAGTCCTCGCTGCTGAACAAGGTCGCCAAGGAGGACCGGGTCGTCGTCAGCGACGTCTCCGGTACGACGGTCGACCCGGTCGACGAACTGATTGTCCTCGGCAACAAACACTGGCGTTTCATCGACACCGCCGGCATCCGGCGCAAGGTGAAGAACGTCCAGGGCCACGAGTACTACGCCAGCCTGCGCACCAACAGCGCGATCGAGCGGGCCGAGGTCGTCGTCGTCGTGATCGACGCGTCCGAACCGATGACCGAGCAGGACCTGCGGATCATGAACACGGTCGAGGAGATGGGCAAGGCGCTCGTCATCGCCTACAACAAGTGGGACCTGGTCGACGAGGACCGCCGGTACTACCTGGAGAAGGAGATCGACCGGGACCTGGTCCAGTTCCGCTGGGCGCCGCGGGTGAACATCTCCGCGATGACCGGCCGGCACATGGAGAAGCTGGTGCCGGCCATCGAAGCGGCGCTGGACGGCTGGCAGACCCGCGTCCCGACCGGCCAGCTGAACGCGTTCCTCGGCCGGCTGGTGGCGGCGCACCCGCACCCGGTCCGCTCCGGCAAACAGCCGAAGATCCTGTTCGGGACCCAGGCCACCACGATGCCGCCGACCTTCGCGATCTTCACCTCGGGCGCCTTCGAGCCGTCGTACCAGCGCTTCATCGAACGCCGTCTGCGCGAGGACTTCGGCTTCGTCGGCAGCCCGGTCCATGTCCAGATCCGGCCGCGGGTGAAGAAGCCGAAGAACTGACCCACCGGACCGTGCGGACCTGGTAAAAACCACCCTTAGGGATGGGGTAAGGTTTACCCGCTCGCTGCTTCGGGAGTGAGCATTCGGGCTGTGGCCTAGTTGGTAAGGCGCCAGTCTGGGGGACTGGAGATCGCGAGTTCAAGTCTCGCCAGCCCGACGTCAGGGGCACCGATTTCGATCGGTGCCCCTTTGTCGTGTCCAGGGCTGTATCGGCCGCCGCTTGATTGCGCTGTAATGATGTAATCAGGAGGCGCGAGATGGCGGAAGACGACGTACTGGATGCCTACTCCCGGGTGGTCTCGGGAGTGGCCGAACAGCTGATCCCACGGGTGGCCAGCCTGCGGGTGCAAGGCCGGCGCGGTGACTCGTCCGGATCCGCGGTCGTGCTGACCGGCGACGGGCACCTGCTCACCAACGCCCACGTGGTCGGCGACGGCGACAGCGCCACCGCCGAGTTCGCCGACGGTACGACGGCGCAGGCGGCCGTGATCGGCGTGGACCGGCTCTCCGACCTGGCGGTACTGCGGGCCGACCGCGAGATCCCGGACCCGCCGGAGTACGGCGACGCGGACGGGCTCAAGGTCGGCAACCTGGTAGTTGCCGTGGGCAACCCACTGGGACTGGCCGGGAGCGTGACGGCGGGCGTGGTGAGCGCTCTCGGGCGTTCTCTGCCGGTGCGATCGGGTTCAGCGCAGCGGATCATCGAGGACGTGATCCAGACCGACGCCGCGCTGAACCCGGGCAACTCCGGCGGAGCGCTTGCCGATGGCAACGGTCGCGTGATCGGCATCAACACCGCGGTCGCCGGGATCGGCCTCGGCCTCGCCGTACCGATGAACCCTACCTCGCGGCGGATCATCTACGCGCTCCTGCACGACGGCCGCGTCCGCCGCGCCTACCTGGGCTTGGTGACGAAACCCGCTCCGCTGCGGCCGCAGCTGGTAGAGCGCTTCGGTCAGCGGACCGCGCTGAGAGTCGTCGAGGTGATCTCCGGGAGCCCGGCGGCCGCCGCCGGTTTGCGCGAGGGCGACCTGGTCCTGGCCGTCGACGGCACACCTCTACGAGATGCTCAGTCGCTCCAACGTCAGCTCTTCGCCGACGCGATCGGCCGGCGTACGGAGATCACCGCCATCCGCAACGGCGCGCTGGTAGACGTCGTCGCCGCCCCTGCCGAGCTGACCGACCGATGATCGGGTCTAACCGTTCAGCCTCGCTCTCAGTAGTGCGCAAGTGCCAGGCTCAAGGGGAGCGTTGGGGAAGCTGAAGTCGCGAGTGACCTCCTCGAACCTGAACCTCTGGTGGAGGTCGAGGATGGCCGCGTTCCCGAGGTTCACGAAGGTGTAGACCTCGTCGGCGCGTTCGGCTGTCCACCGCAACCGGTCGGCGGTGAGCAGTTCGCCGATCCCGTGCCGACGCCAGGCCGGTGCGACGATCAGCCCGATCAGGTAGTACCCCGACGGCGCGGTGTCGGCCGGCATCCCGGGCACCAGCTGGTGCCGGACAACCCCGCCGTACCCGATGACCTCCTCGCCCGCGCACGCCACAGCGACGTACCGATCGGGATTCTCGAGATCGCTCAGCAACCGCTCTCTGCGATCGGAAACGCTGCCGCCGGTGCGAGTGACGATCAGTCGCGCACACGCCTCGAGATCGTCGGAGAGCGCTCCCCGGATCGAGATCGCGGTATCAGCGGGCCGCCGCGATTCGTCCGGCCGGTAGTCAGCGAAACCCTTCATGCGCAGCAGCCTAGATCGCGGTGGACAAGTAAGAGACAGAACAAATCGACGAGGCGCCTCCGCTGTCGACCGGCTAGTTGGTTACCGGGTCGACCTAGGATCGCCGGGACGAGAGCCGCGAAGGAGGCAGTGTGGACGAGCGGGTGGTGCGGGCCCGGGAGCTTTACGAACAAGCCATCTTCAACGGCGCAGAAGGTGTTCTCGCGCAGGCCGACGCGGAACTGGATGCCGTCGAGGCGGACCTCGCGCTCGCGCGCGGCCGGGTGCTGCACGGGCGATTCGTTGCCTGCGACAAGGAAGATCCGGCCGAGCTGCCGTTGTTCCAGCGGGCGGCCGAGCTGTACCGCAAGCTGGGCGACCAGCGTGGTGAGGCCGAGGCGCTGTTCTGGATCGGCTGCTTCTACCAGGTCGTCTGGAAGGATGCCGACGGAGCCGTCGAGGCCCTGGAACGATCCGCCGAACTCGCGCGCGGAGTAGACGACAAGCTGACCTTGTCCTACGCCCTCCGCCACCTGGGTATCGCCGCCCAGCAAGTCGGCCAACTCGACACTGCCCGCACCTTGCTCGAGGAGTCCACCACCCTCCGCCGCGGCCTAGGCTTCCACGCCGGCGTCGCCGCCAACCTGGTCGGCCTCATCTACCTCGCGGCCGCCCAAGGCCGCACCGCCGACGCCCACCTCCTCGCCGACGAAGCCACCGCCCTCGCCGAGTCCGCCGGCGCCACCAACATCCTCACCCAACTAACCGAAGCCCGCCGCCACCTCTGAGACCCGGCGTCCTGCTGAGCCCCGCCGCCACCTCTGAGCCCGGCTTGACCTGAGCTCGCCGGGCCCGGGGTCACCTCCGTAGCCGCCTCAGGCGAAGCGCACGGAGTACGAGATGCGCGGGCCGGGCGTACGGCGTACCGGGATCACCAGCCGCGCGCTCGCCATTCGGGGAGGTGGGGGCGTTCGGTGCCGAGGGTGGTGTCGGCGCCGTGGCCGGGGTAGACCCAGGTCTCGTCGGGGAGCCGGTCGAAGAGCTTGGTCTCGACGTCGTGAATGAGCGACTCGAAGTTCTTCTTGTTGCCGCGGGTGTTGCCGACGCCGCCGGGGAACAGCGAGTCGCCGGTGAACAGGTGCGGCGCGCCGGTCGGGTCGTCGTACAGCAGGGCGATCGAACCCGGGGTGTGCCCGACGAGGTGGATCACCTCGAGACCCAGCTCACCGAACTTGATCACGTCGCCGTCGCCGACGGCCTCGTCGGTCGGGACCGGGATGCCGTCCGCGTCCTCGCGGCCGGCGACCGTCGTCGCACCCGTCTTGGCGACCACCTCGGCCAGCGCCTGCCAGTGATCGCCGTGCTGGTGGGTGGTGATGACGCGGGTGATACCGCCGGAACCGATCACGCTCAGCAGTGTCTCGGCATCGTTGGCGGCGTCGATCAGCACCTGCTCGTCGGTCTGCCGGCAGCGCAGCAGGTACGCGTTGTTGTCCATCGGCCCCACGGCGACCTTGGTGATCATCAGCTTGGCCAGTTCGTGCGTCTGCACCGGCCCACCGACGTGGACATTGCCGTGGTACTCCGTCATGTGTTCTCCCATGTCAGTCCTCTCAGCCCCACGCCGGTACGCCGGGAAGCTCACCGTCCGCCGAGAGCGTGCTCCCGTCGTCGCGGCCGAGCACCCAGCTCAGCAGAGCCGCAGTGTCGCCACTGACGATCCTTGCACCAGCCGGCCGCTCGGGCGACGTCCACTCGCTGTCGGAGCTACGCAGTACGACCAGTACGTCGTCCGGCCAGCGCGCCGTCACGTAAGTGAGCAGCACCTCGCGCAGCTCAGCCGGCACGTCGTCGAAGGTGTACCCGAGCCCCAGGTCGACATGATGAACCTCCACCTCGTTCAGACGCGCCACGACGATCTGGTCCGCAGTACGGACGACTCCGCTCGGCCAGGAGACTTCTGTGAGCCACGCCACCTCGGGCAGATCCTCGAACCGCTCCCGGAGCCGCGCCTCCGCGGCCACCAGATCGTCGATCTGTTCCGTGAGCGGCCGCGCCTTCCCCTCGGCGATGTCGGCTTCGCGGGCTTCGCGCGACACGTACATCGGCTTGCGGACGCCGGTTTGGGCCCAGTCGCACAAGTTCACGAGCGCGTCGGCGTTGCGGGCGAGGTGGGTCAGCACGTGCCCGATCGTCCAGCCGGGCAGCAGCGAGGGGCGGCCGATGTCGGCATCCGTGAGCCGGGCGAGCGAGTCCAGCAGGCGCCGGTCGGCGGACGGTAACTCCGCCAGCAGCCGGCTCGTTTGCTCCGATGCGACCATGGCCTGAGAGTATCGAATATGCTTTCGAAAGAGGCCGTGGATCCGGTCCGGATCGCCGAAGGAAGTTTTTGTCGGTGGGCCTCGTTAGCATGACCGGGCATGTCCCAGGAGTGGGTACCGGAGCCTCGGCGAGGCCACGGGTCCGCCCCAGAAACCCTCGAGAACGGCTGAGAGTGAGCTTGTGTCTGACCGTCTGATCGTGCGTGGAGCGCGTGAGCACAACCTGAAGGACGTCTCGCTCGACCTGCCGCGCGACGCCATGATCGTCTTCACCGGGCTGTCCGGGTCCGGCAAGTCCAGCCTGGCCTTCGACACCATCTTCGCCGAGGGCCAGCGGCGCTACGTCGAGTCGCTCTCGGCGTATGCCCGGCAGTTCCTCGGGCAGATGGACAAACCGGACGTCGACTTCATCGAGGGCCTGTCACCGGCCGTCTCGATCGACCAGAAGTCCACCTCGAAGAACCCCCGCTCGACCGTCGGCACGATCACCGAGGTCTACGACTACCTGCGGCTGCTGTTCGCCCGGGCCGGCCGGCCGCACTGCCCCGAGTGCGGCGAGCCGATCGCCAAGCAGACCCCGCAGCAGATCGTCGACCGGGTCCTCGACCTGGACGAGGGCACCCGGTTCCAGGTGCTCGCGCCGGTGATCCGCGGCCGCAAGGGGGAGTATCTCGACCTCTTCCGGCAGCTGACCGGCCAGGGTTTCAGCCGGGCCCGGGTGGACGGCGAGACGATCCAGCTCACCGAGCCGCCGAAGCTGGACAAGCAGAAGAAGCACACCATCGACGTGGTGGTCGACCGGCTCGCGGTGAAGGGCTCGGCGAAGCAGCGGCTGACCGACTCGGTCGAGACCGCGCTCGGCCTGTCCGGCGGCATCGTCACGCTCGACTTCGTCGACCTCGACGAGAAGGACCCGCTGCGCGAGCGCCGGTTCTCCGAGAAGCTCGCCTGCCCGAACGATCACCCGCTCGCCATCGACGAGCTGGAGCCACGGTCGTTCTCGTTCAACTCGCCGTACGGCGCCTGCCCGGTCTGCTCGGGCCTCGGCACCCGGATGGAGGTCGACCCGGAGCTGCTCGTCCCGGACCCGTCGAAGTCCCTCGACGAGGGCGCGATCCAGCCCTGGGCCGGAGCGAACGTCTCGCAGTACTTCGAACGTCTGCTGGGCGCGCTGGCCAAGGATCTCAAGATCAAGACCAGTACGCCGTTCGGCGAGCTGCCCGCGAAGGCGAAGAAGTCGCTGCTGACCGGCCACGACCGCCAGGTCCACGTGTCGTACAAGAACCGCTACGGCCGCGAAAGGTCGTACTACACCACCTTCGAAGGCGTCATCCCGTACGTCGAGCGCCGGCACGCCGAGGCGTCCAGCGACACCAGCCGGGACCGCTTCGAGGGCTACATGCGTGAGGTGCCCTGCCTGGCCTGCAACGGCGCCCGGCTGAAGCCGATCTCGCTCGCGGTCACGATGGGCGGCAAGAACATCGCCGAGATCGGCGCGATGTCGATCGACGAGGTGCACGCGTTCCTCGCCGACATGGAGCTGTCGCCGCGGGAGAAGCAGATCGCGGAGCGGGTGGTCAAGGAGATCGGCGAGCGGCTGCAGTTCCTGCTCGACGTCGGTCTGGACTACCTCGCGCTGAACCGGCCGGCCGGCTCGCTGTCCGGCGGTGAGGCACAGCGGATCCGCCTCGCGACGCAGATCGGTTCCGGCCTGGTCGGCGTGCTGTACGTGCTGGACGAGCCGTCGATCGGTCTGCACCAGCGCGACAACCGGCGGCTGATCGACACGCTGGTCCGGCTGAAGGACCTCGGCAACACGCTGATCGTGGTCGAGCACGACGAGGACACCATCGACCACGCCGACTGGGTGGTCGACATCGGCCCCGGCGCGGGCGAGCACGGTGGCCAGGTCGTCGTCTCCGGCACGGTCGAGGACCTGCGCAACCATCCGGACTCGATCACCGGCGCCTACATCTCGGGTCGCAAGGAGATCCCGATCCCGGCGGTACGCCGACCGCTCACCGAGGGCCGCGAGCTCACCGTGTACGGCGCGCGCGAGCACAACCTGCAGGACATCGACGTGACGATCCCGCTCGGCGTCTTCGTCGCGGTCACCGGTGTCTCGGGCTCGGGCAAGTCGACGCTGGTGAACGACATCCTCTACACGTCGCTGGCACGCCAGATCTACGGTGCGCGGACCATCCCGGGACGGCACACGAAGATCTCCGGGATGGAGCACGTCGACAAGGTGATCCACGTCGACCAGTCGCCGATCGGCCGGACGCCGCGGTCCAACCCGGCGACGTACACCGGGGTGTGGGACCACGTCCGCAAGCTGTTCGCGGAGACGCCCGAGGCGAAGGTCCGCGGCTACCAGCAGGGGCGGTTCTCGTTCAACGTGAAGGGCGGCCGTTGCGAGGCCTGCTCCGGCGACGGCACGCTGAAGATCGAGATGAACTTCCTGCCGGACGTCTACGTGCCGTGCGAGGTCTGCCACGGCGCGCGGTACAACCGGGAGACGCTCGAGGTCCACTACAAGGGCAAGACGGTGGCGGACATCCTGGACATGCCGATCGAGGAGGCGGCGGACTTCTTCGCCGCGATCCCGGCAATCGCCCGGCACCTCACCACGCTGAACGAGGTCGGTCTCGGCTACGTCCGGCTCGGTCAGCCGGCGCCGACGCTGTCCGGTGGTGAGGCGCAGCGGGTCAAGTTGGCGTCGGAGCTGCAGAAGCGGTCGACCGGCCGGACCGTGTACGTGCTGGACGAGCCGACCACCGGTCTGCACTTCGAGGACATCCGCAAGCTGCTGGGCGTGCTCGGCAGCCTGGTGGACAAGGGCAACTCGGTGCTCGTGATCGAGCACAACCTCGACGTGATCAAGACCGCCGACTGGATCATCGACCTCGGCCCGGACGGCGGTCGCCGCGGTGGCACGCTGGTTGCCGAGGGCACCCCCGAGGAGGTCGCGGCCAACCCCGCGTCGTACACGGGGCAGTTCCTGGCCGAGATCCTGCACGGTCGCGCTGCCAAGCCGAGTGCGAAGAAGGCAACGGCCGCTGCGATCACCGCGTCCGCCACTGGGGTGAAGAAGTCGACCGCGGTCAAGAAAGCTGCCGCCAAGAAAACCGCCACGACGGCCTCAGCGGCTAAGACGACTGCGGGAAAGACAACGGCGGGCAAGACGACTGCGGCGAAGTCGACCGCGGGCAAGGCGGCTGCCAAGAAGGCGCCGGCAAAGAAGGTCGCGGCGAGGCGGGCCGCCGGATAGACGTCGACTGGCTCGAGAAGTCCTGGCATCGGTCAGGAGCGCCCGGCGCGGCCGTGGCGATCCTGACCGGTGGCGTGCTGCAAACCGAGCTGTACTTCGGCTTGGCCGCCGCCGGGCGACCGATGAGTTCCGCAGCCGTCTTCGACTCCGCCTCCCTGACCAAACCGCTATTCGCGTGGTACGTGCTGGAGTTGGCCGCTTCGGGCGAGTTGGACCTGTACGCGCCGATCGCCATCGACTACGCCACCATCGGCGCCGCGCCGGATCCCAGGCTCGGCCGGATCACGCCCGCGCTGGTGCTCTCCCATCAGACCGGTCTGCCGAACTGGCGTCCCGACGGAGAACCACTCCGGCTGGTGGCGACACCGGGGGAGCAGGTCGTGTACTCCGGCGAAGGCTTCCAGCTCCTGCTTAAGTCACTGCAGAACACGCGCGGCGCAGACAAGGTCGCGACGGAACTGCAGGACTTACTCGACCGTTTCGAGATGACCAGCAGTTCGTTCGTCGACCCACCCACGGGAGCTGGCGGCAGTTCGTCTGGGGATTCTCCCGCAGGAGCTGCCCGCCCGGACGGGTCCGTGGAGTATGCGATAGCTCACGATGCCGACGGCCGGCCGTTGGTCAGGCGGCCGCGGGATCGGCTCGGCGCGTACGGCACGCTCGACATCACCCTGCCCGACTACGCCCGCTTCCTGGAGTCCGCCTTCTGGGGCTGGGATTCGCCCTCCGCGCGCAGGATCCGTGCACTCATGACCGGCCCGTACGGCGTACCGGCGGGTGCTCGCACGCTCGGCTGGGGATGCTGGTCCCGAGTGGACGGCACGATCGTGCTGCACCAGAACGGCGACAACCCCGGCTTCAAGCATCTGGCGCTCGTCGATCCGGCGGCCGGCGAAGCGATAGTTGCCTTGACCAACGGTGAGGGCGGGCTGGCGTTCACCGACGAGCTGGCCGCGAGATTCCGCAGTACGGACTGATCTCGCGAGATTCCGTAGTACGGACTGATCGCTGTGGCGGTGGGGGTGGGTCGGGGCGAACCTCCCACCGTTTAGATTAGGCGCGTTGTTCGTTCCGGACCGAGGGGATACCTGTGGCGCGCCAGTACGACACCCAGCTGATCGAGTCGGTGGCGGTCCGCCGTCGACGGCTGCGGGAAGCCTGGCTGTTCGGCTCGGCGCGATCGCGCAACACGCTGGACGAAGGGGTGACGAAGCTCTTCGCCAGCGCCGCGATCGCAGCGGTCGTCTGCGCGGGATGCGTCGGCTACTCGTTCATCCAAAGCCAGCGGGGCAAGGGTCCTGGCGGTCCGGTCGCACCCAGTGCGACGGTCTCCGGCCCGGTCACGCCACTGCCCAGCGGTACGCCGTCCGGCCGGCCGGCCGAAACACCCAAAGCGCCTGTTTCCAAGACCTCCTGACGCCGATCGGAGGGAACCGGGAGCGACCCCGGCCACGTCTATCGTGGGGAACGTCGAGAGCAGGCAACGAAATCTTCGAAGGGACAGCTGTGGGCACACGTTGGGACATGGGTAAAGACACCCTGAGCACTCTGGCCAAGAAGACGGGGACCGGCACGCAGGACCTCGGTGGTCTGGTCAAGCAGCTCGCCGCGGCCGCCGAGCCGCTGGAGGGCAAGCTCCAAGGTGGTGGCCACGACGCGTTCATGGCCTTCAAGGGCCGGGTGGACAAGATCGCCGCGGACCTGAACGCCGGGATGTCCGCGATCGCCCAGGGCCAGCAGGGGATGGACAAGGCGGTCCGTACGGCGGAGACCGACATGACCCAGGCCGCCAAGAAGTCAGAAGGCGCGGCGAACTTCGACGCCGCCAAATTCGGCAATCGCTGAGACGGGGAGTAGCTGATATGTCAGGTCGTACCGGGTTCGACAGCACCGCCAGCGGTGAGACCCAGACCAAGATCAAGAACCTGTCCGCCCAGATCGAGTCGCTGCTGTCGCAGCACAAGGCGAACGTGAAGGCGATGCGCGCCGACGCCAGCATGACCAAGGTGATGGACGACTACGACGCGGTCGAGGCGAAGTTCAACGCCGCGGCGTCCGAGGTACAGAGCATCATCAAGTCGCTGGCCTCGACACTGCAGCAGTTCGACGGCATCGGCGAGACCGCGCACAGCGCGGCATCCACCGCCGTACGCGGTATGACCGGCGGCTGATCCGCCACCGCCTGTTCCGGGATCGGACGACCAGCGCGCCAGGCGCGCGCTGGTGCGGTCCCGTGCTGTCCAGCTACACATCGTTGAGCCCGATCGTCGCGGGCGTCGGAGAGGTCGAGAATGGTCAAGTGGAGCATCGAAGGTGCTGCCGCGATGGATGCTCTGACAAAGGTTCAGACCCGCGCGGGCGACTTCGAGGGCATCGGGACGACGCTGGGGCAATCGTTGCAGGATGCCGCCACCAAGTCCTCGATGAACGGCAAGGGTGGCGTGATCGGTCAGGCGATCAGCGAGTTCGCCGACAAGTGGAAGAACTCGCTGCCGGGCATGGTCAAACGCACCAGCGACGTCCTGCAGGGGTCGGCGAACGCCCTCACCGCGCTCGAGAACGGGCAGACGGAGATGGCGCTGGCCGCCCAGCGCGGCATCCAGCTCGCCGAGAACGTCGACCCGAAGGCGATCATCAACTCCGCCGCCGCTGCGTACGAGGCGGAAGTCAAGGCCTCGCAGCCCAAGCCGCCGCCGCACGCGGTCTGAGACGGGAGACCAGTCAATGATCAAGGTCGAAGGTATCCCGAAGTTCGAGGGTGATCTGGCCGGCGTCATCACCGCCGCCGACAACCTGGTGAAGACGGGCAACAACATCGTCTCGATCGCGCAGGACCTGGAGTCCAAGTTCCGCAGCGGGATGGACGCGCACTACGTCGACGGCCCGGAGAAGCCGTTGCTGCTGAACGCGATGCTGCCGGTCAAGAAGGAGGGCGAGGACTTCGGTCCGAAGCTCAGCCAGGTCGCCGACGCGCTGCGCAAGTTCGTCGACGAGGTCCGCGACAACGTCACCAAGCTGAACGGCGTCAAGGGCCGGGCCGAGGCGTGGAAGCGCAAGGTCGGCGACACGCCCGAGGACGAGATCGACGACAACGAGGACTGGGTCAAGGAAGAGAACCAGCTCCACAAGGACATCTCGGACTCGATGCAGGCCATCAGCGAGGCCGAGAACCGCTGCGCGAACAAGATCGCTTCGCTGTACGGCGGCCGCAAGTGGGACGAGAAGACCGGCCACCGCGACGGCGACCCGGAACCGCCGCCGGCCGACGAGGACAAAGAGCCGCCGTGGGGTAAGCCGCTGGAGTACGACGCGCCGTGGTACGAGGACGCGCTCGACTTCGCCGGTGGTGTCCTGAAGGGCGTTTTCGTCGACGGCCTGCTCGGCACCCTCGACGCGCTGACCACGCTGATCCCGATCCAGCCACTGCTGAACTCGATGGGTGTGAAGAGCATCTTCGGGCACGAGCTGCCGGACTGGAACAAGTGCGGCGAGGCCTGGAAGGGTGTCGGCCTGACGCTTGCGTCCGCGGCGATGTACTCCATCCCGGGCGCGGCCGGCTTCATGCATCTCGCCTTCCCGGAGACCGCGGCGTACCTGGACAACGTCGGCCTGACCGTGCTGAAGGGCATGGTCGCGTGGGACATGTGGGGCGAGGACCCGGGCCGCGCGCTCGGCCAGGTCGGCTTCAACGTGATCACCACGGTCGGCACCGGTGGCGCCGGTGGTGCCGTGCGCGCCACGGCGATGGCCGGCAAGTACGGCGCGGTGGCGGCGAAGGTTGCCAAGGGCGCCGAAATCGCCGTCAACGTCACCGGCAAGTTCGTCCGGCCGGGCCAGGCGGCGCTCGACCTCGCGCTGAAACTGCCGAAGGTCAGCGACCTGGTGATCAAGGTCGGCAACGCACCGGTGATCGGCGGAATCGCCAAACTCGGCGGCCTCGACATCCCGAAGGTCGGCCGCGGCATCGACCTACCCAGCGCCCACGTCGGCGTCGACGCCCCGCACGTACCGGACCACACGCCCGTATCGGTGGGCGGCGGCGACCACACACCCGCGTACCACGGCGACAGCAGCCCCGGTACGACGAGCGCCGGCCACTCGGACGCCCCATCCACACCCCACTCGACCACCGGCGGCGGCGACCACACCCCGTCGTCCCCAGGCGACTCCACCCCGGCGTCTCACTCGGACTCCCCGGCGCCTCACTCTGACGCCCCGGTGTCGCACTCGGACGGCCCTGCTTCCCACTCGGATGCTCCGGCGTCGCACTCAGACAGCCCTGCGTCGCATTCCGATGCTCCGGCCGCCCACTCGGACGCGCCGAACCCGGACGCCCCGCACAGCGACACCCCGTCGCACTCCGACAGTCCGGCCTCGCACTCGGACAGCCCCGCGCATTCCGACACCCCCGCGTCGCACTCGGACAACCCCGCCCACTCGGACACTCCTGCCGGGCACAGCGACACCCCGTCGTCCCACGGCGACGCGCCCACCGGACACCCGGATTCTCCCGCCACGCATGGCGGTCCGGACGGCCCCACCCAGCCGCACGACCCCGCCACCCCAACCCACCCCGAGGGCCAAACCACCCCCGGCACCCACACCCCAGACAGCCCGACCACGCACACGCCGGATTCCCCGACGACGCACTCGCCGGATTCCCTGACGACGCATTCGCCGGACAGTCCGACCATGCACACGCCGGATCACCCGACGACGCACTCGCCGGACAGTCCGACCATGCACACGCCGGATCACCCGACGACGCACTCGCCGGACAGTCCGACCACGCACACGCCGGACCACCCGACGACGCACTCGCCGGACAGTCCGACCACGCACACGCCGGACCACCCGACGACGCACACGCCGGACCACCCGACCACGCACACGCCGGACCACCCGACCACGCACACGCCGGACCACCCGGCGGCCCATCATGATCCGGCCGGGCACCAGCCCGGGCACGTGGAATCGCGGCTGCACCCGGACGGTCCGCCGGCTCCGCACGACCCGAACCGGATCGGCGACCGCCTGAACTCGAACGGTCCTGGGCGTCCGCACGAGCCGGGCACCATCGACTCGCGGCTGCACCCGGACGGTCCGCCTGCGCCGCACGACCCGAACCGGATCGGCGACCGCCTGAACCCGGACAGCCCGCGCACCCCGCGCGACCCCGACCCGATGACGCACACCCCGGACGCACCGACGACGCCACGCGGCGCCGAAACGCCTCCGATGGCACCGCCGATCATGCCGGGCGTGCACGCACCAGGGCACACGCCAGGCACGCACTCACCCGGCGGCCACGGCCCGGACCGTTCGCCGAACGAGCCACGTACCAACGCGAACGAACCCCGCGGCACCACCCCGCACCAACCGAACGCGCCGCACCAACCCAACGCGCCGCACCAGCCCAACGCCCCGCACCAACCGAACGCGCCGCATCAGCCGAATGCCCCGCAGCAGCCGCCGATGCCGCATCACCCGCCGCAGGGTCCGTCCGGTGCGCCCGGGCAGCCGCGGCACGAGGTCGAGCCGAACCGGTACCACAACCGGGACGACGACGGCTCGCTCACCGATCGGCACCAGCGGGCCGTCGGCGATCCGCCGGTCCGCAACGTCAAGAAATGGATCAAGTCGGCGAACCCGTTCTTCAAGACGAAGCACCCGGCGTTCCGCAACAACTGCGGTGACTCCAGCCGTGCGTTCGCCGACACGCTGCAGGGTCGCGAGCCGCGATTGGCGAACGGTGACTTCAAGATCCCGCCGGGCGAACGGCGGGAGATGTACGAGAACACCGGCGTACGGCCGGAGTCCATCAAGGTGCCGGGGGCAAAGAACTCCCGCGAGTACACCGACGCTGCACTGAAGGAGATCGAGGACAGCCTGAAGGGCAAGCCGCCGGGCACGGTCGCGATCGTCGGCGGCGCTTGGCACAAGGGTCCGCTGCCGGACGGCACCATCCCGCCGGGCGGTGGGCACTGGTTCAACGCGTACGTCGACCACAAGGGCCGGGTCCGCTGGGCCGACGCGCAGAGCGGGCACACCGGCCCGTGGCCGCCGAAGTACGGCAACGGCAAGGCGACGTTCGACGAGCTCGAGGTGATGACACGCGAGCCCGGCGGTACGTGGACGTCTCCGGCGGCCCCCGGCCACCCGGTCAACGCCACCCCACCGCCCATGCCAACCCACACCCCACCGCCCCCACACCAGCCGGGCCCCTACAACCCCCCGCCCCCCCAGCACCCGGTCCCGAACAACCCGTACCAGCCGGGGCCCCACAACCCGACCCCACAACAGCCGGTACCGAACAACCCGTACCAGCCGGGCCCGCACAACCCGACCCCACAACAGCCGGTACCGAACAACCCGTACCAGCCGGGCCCGCACAACCCGACCCCACAACAGCCGGTACCGAACAACCCGTACCAGCCGGGCCCGCACAACCCGACCCCACAACAGCCGGTACCGAACAACCCGTACCAGCCGGGGCCGCACAACCCTGCGCCACACCAGCCCACCCAGCAGGTGCCGCCGGTGCCGCAGCACGCGCCGAATCAGCCGACCCAGCACGTCCCGGAGGCGCCGACCACGCCGCATCCGACCCAGCACGTCCTGGACGCGCCGACCACGCCGCATCCGACCCATACACCGGACGCGCCCGCACCTCACCCGCATCAGGATGGGAAGGTGCCGGGTGAAGGTGAGATCGGTCAGAGACTGAATCCGGAGCATGGTCCGGGTACGCCGGCCACGCCGCATCCGACCCAGCACGTGCCGGACGCGCCGGCATCCCATCCGCATCAGGATGGGAAGGTGCCGGGTGAGGGTGAGATCGGGCGGCGGCTGAATCCGGAGCATGGTCCGGGTACGCCGGAGGCGCGGTCGCCGCATTCCGATCCTGCGCATCCGCATCAGGACCCGGCTCACCCGCAGGCTGATGCGGCGCATCCGCGGTCGGATCCTGCGCACCCGTTGGCGGATCCGGCACATCCGCATGCTGATCCTGCGCATCCGCAGCATCAGCCGACGCACGACGTACCAGCTGCGCACGATCGCGCACCGGACCCGTCGACCCGCCGGGATCTGCCGCCGCCCAAGGACGCCCACCCGATGGACGCCCAGCACCCAGCACCGCACGATCCGAACCGGATTGAGAATGCGTTGCATCCGGATGGTCCGCCTGCGCCGCACGATCCCAACCGGATCGAGAATGCGCTGCATCCGGATGGTCCGCCTGCGTCGCGTCCGCATGATCCGAATCGGATTGAGAACGCGTTGCACCCGGATGGTCCGCCGGCGCCGCATGATCCGAACCGGATCGAGAATGCGCTGCACCCGGATGGTCCGCCTGCGCCGCACAATCCCAACCGGATCGAGAATGCGCTGCACCCGGACGGGCCGCCTGCGTCGCGTCCGCATGATCCGAATCGGATCGAGAACGCGCTGCACCCGGACGGTCCGCCTGCGCCACACGATCCCGGCCGGATTGACAGTCGGCTCAACCCTGAGCGGCCGGTGGACCCGCGGGAGAGCTATCGGGTGGAGCAGCGGGCACCTGAGCGGCCTGTGGACCCGCGAGAGAGCTATCGCGTGGACCCGCCTGCGCCGGAGCGGCCCGTTGATCCGCGGGTTGCGTGGCGGGATGGGCAGTTGGGGGCGCACCCTGCTGGTGACAGTTTTGGGGCGTCCGATTGGGAGCCTGGGGATCCGTCGTTCGGGGAGAGCCGGAAGGACGGGTTCGATCCTGGGTTCCATCACAAGGCGCTCGGTGACGAATTCGCGCCCGGGGTGCACGATCCGGACGGGGCGTTCCAGGACAAGGAGCGCGCGATCGCGGACAAGTTCGCCGAGGAGAAGGGCTGGCGGCTCGACGGGCGGCTCGAGGACCACACCGTCGAGGGGTTGAAGAACCCCGAGTGCATGGTCCGCAAGGACCCGGGCGACGCCGGCCGGATCACCGAGTTCAAGACGCTCGACCCGCCGAAGCAGGGCTCCAACCCGGTGAACGCGGTCAAGCGGAACATCAACGACGCCAGCCACCAGGTGCCGCCGAACGGCGAGGTCGTGATCGACACCCGCAACATCCCGGGGCTGACCGAGGAGGACGTCCTGCGGGCGTACAAGAAGGCACTCGGCCAGCCGAAGGGCGCGGTCGCCGCGGAGGTCCATATCATCCTCGGCGACGGACGCATCGTGACCTATCGGAAGGAGGGCTGATGGCCGACCGGGAGATCCTCTTCCTGAAGACCGCGGCCTCGGTCGAGGACGAAGCCAAGCTGCTGCGGGAGATGCTCGAACTCGAGCCGATCCCGAACCAGGCGGGTGCGGCCGACGACGAGTTCGGTCTGCGCGGCCCGGCTCGGACGGTCGACGGAACGCTCGGTTTCGAGGTACGGCCCAACTCGTACTCCGAGGTCGACCCGGACCCCGAGGACGTTCAGGCGTTCGACGGCTACCCGGTCCAGATCGACATCTGGCTGGGTGGCCGCGGGCCGGCCCAGGAGCACGAGGCCAGGCTGGTCTTCGACCTGCTGGTGGAGGGCCGCCCGGACGTGCCGCTGCTGCTCTGCCACACGTTGGACCGGCTGGTCGCCGCCTATCTGCCGGGTCGTGGGGTGCACGAGTTTCCCCCCGACACCTCGGTGGACGCGCCCCACGCCGATCGCTGGCAGGACTGGGTGGCCAAGTGACTTCCAGAGCAGCGAAGGAAAGGACAGGCCATGCCTGAGGGCATCGACCAGGAGACGCTGGACCGTGCGTACGCGCGGCTGGCCGAGTACCACAACGAGGACCTGCCCGACGGACTACCGGCGATGACGGCTGAGACGTTCGCCGGGTACCAGGTCACGCCGTACGAGGAGTGGCTGATCTTCAACTCCGCGGACGGTTTCACCAACCAGACGTTCCTGGTCAGCGACGAGATGGTCTACGAGTCACCCGGCTGGCAGTCGTACGAGGACGCGCTGACCGAGGCCCGGGCCCTGAAGGCAGCGGGTGCGACCCGCCGCCCGGAGGACCCGGACGAAGACGAAGACGATGACGAGGATGACGACGACGAGGATGACGACGACGAGGACGACGACTGAGTCCTGCCCGGCGACGATGACGACCAGGTCGTCGCGCCGGTCCGCCGTCACAAGGCCGCCCGAGGGCAACCAGCCGTCAGCGGTTCAGCCAGCGGCGCCAGGCGGGCGTCCGGAGCGGCTTCGGTAGCGCGACGGCGGGGGAGCGGTCGAGGTCGACCGGCAGCTCGGCGAGCAGCTCGCCGACGAGCCAGTAAACCCCTGCTGTACAAGGGTCTGCGGCGTCGGCGTGCGCCTTGGCGACCCAGCGGGCGAACTCGTCGGCCCTGGTCTGCATGTCTTCGCGCCGGTCGACCGGACAGGCCGCAAGCAGATCAGTGGCCGGCACTGCGAGCAGCGTGCCGCGACCGTTGCCTGCTCGCGGCATCAGCCGGTCGTGGTCGACGAGGGCCATCCCGACGGTCTGGTCGCCGGGCCGGTGCAGTACGGACCAGGGTGCATCCGGTACGGGCTGGAACGTCAAGCCGGTCAGGCCGTTCAGCGTCATGTCGAGTCCGGACGGCCGGTCCGGCAGGTGCAGTCCGTGCATCACCTGGCGGACCTGGGTCAGCCGCTGCCAGTCCGAGCCGCTCTGGATGCCGAACACGATCTCGAAGTACCGGCCGAACGGAACGCTGAGGCCGGCGAGCACGCTGCCGCTCGGATCGGACCAGCCGCGCGGTCGCAGCGTAACGCGTTGCCGGGCGGCGACTTCGCCGTACAGGTGTTCGTCGGTGGCGATACCGATCTCGTCGACGACGGCGCGCAGCCAGTCGTCGACCGTGCGCGGCCACAGGTAATTCGGTTGCTCACGGCATCGGTCGATCAGCTCGACCAGGCCGACCTCGGCACTGGACGACAATCCGCCGCGACTCCAACGCAGCTTGACGATTGGGCCGGCCGGGTCGAGTTCGGCGTCCGGCAACAGCACCGGTAGCAGATCGGCGACCAGGTCCAGCACCTGCCTGCCGTCGAACGGTGGCTGGCCGTCGAACGGTGTATCGGTCATCGGTAGTGAGCTCCGCCTCTACTAGAGTCCGGGTGCAGCATGCCATCTGAGGCGTTCACACAGTTCAGTCGAGGGGCCGAGCGGCTCAGCTGAGGAGAGAAAGTGTCGACCCGACTTGTGCACCGCCCGGCGCGGAGCACCAGGAGCATCGACACCGGGCAACCGCGGGTGATCGAGACCCCGCCGCCCGGCGCGCGCGGCAAGGCCGGCGGTAATGCGATGCAGGCCTTGATGCCTGCGGTCGGCGTGCTCGGTTCGGTCGGGATGATGAGCACGATGCGGACCGGTACGTCGGCGGTGATCGGTGTCGGCGTGTTGTTTCTCACGCTGGTCGGCACGTTCGGGATGGCGTTCTCGTCCCGCGGCCGGGCGGGCAAGGAGAGCCGCGAGCAGCGCAACCGGTACCTGGACTACCTGGAACGGCTCCGCGAGGAGTTCGGCAAGATGGAACGTGCCAGCCGCAAGACCGCGCTGGCGCTGAACCCGCCGGCCGACGCGCTGGTCGACTGTGTCCGCGATCCGGCCCGGCTGTGGGAGCGTCGCCGCAGCGACCCCGACTTCCTGCTGGTCCGCTGCGCGACCGGGCGGATGCCGGTCGTGCCGGCGACGCTGGCCGCGTCCGGTTCGATGATGGATCCGCCGGACCCGTTCATGATGGCCGAGGCCGAGGCGCTGGCCCGCCGGTTCGCGTTGATGCCGGACATGCCGCTGACGATCCCGCTCGACCTGGCCGGCAACGTCAGCATCGTCGGCGACCGCGACGGCGTCGTACGGATTGCTCGCGCTCTGTTGCTGCAGGCGGCTGTTTTCCACGCGCCGGAGGATCTCGAGCTGGCGGCGTGTTTCCCACCGGCGTCGCTCGACCAGTGGCAGTGGATCGGCTGGCTGCCGCATGCGTGCGACCCGGATCGTCGGGAAGGCCCGCACCCGTTCCGCCGGATCGCGCAGAAGCCGGACGAGCTGGCCGGGCTGATCAGCGAGGACGTGGCGTCGCGCGCGACGCTGGCCAGTGAGGCGAAGCGGGGTTCGCTCGGCAACGGCGACGCGCGCCGGATGATCCAGCGGATGCTGGTCCTGCACGACACGTACGGCGAGGTCGCCACCGAGGTGGTCACCAACGACGAGACGCTGTCGGTCGGGGACGTGGGCGTCACCGTGCTGCACCTGGTCGCGGACCGGATGCAGGAGCCCGGCAACGTCGCGATCCGGATCACTGTGCAAGAAGGCAAGGTGCTGGTCGAGGACCTGCGCGGCGGCGGTTACCTGACCGCCGAGGGGCAGCTCGACGACACGCCGCTGGCCACCGCCGAAGGATTGGCTCGCTCGCTGGCACCGTTGCGGTTGTCGGCGGAGTCGCTCGAAGAGGACGCCTCGCTCAAGACGGTCGACTTCATGAGCCTGCTGCAGATCGATGACCCAGGCAACGTCGACCTGGCCCGGATGTGGACCCCGCGCAACGAGCGGGCGTTCCTGCGGGTACCGCTCGGTCTCGACAGCGCCGGCCAGCCTGTCGTGCTGGACCTCAAGGAGTCCGCGCAGCTGGGTATGGGCCCACACGGCCTCTGCATCGGCGCGACCGGTTCCGGCAAATCCGAAGTACTGCGAACGCTCGTGATGGGCCTGCTCGCGACGCACTCGCCGGAAGACCTGGCGATGGTGCTGATCGACTACAAGGGTGGCGCCACCTTCGCGCCGTTCGACGGCGTACCGCACGTGGCCGGCATCATCACCAACCTGGTCGACGACCCGAGCCTGACCGAGCGCGCGTACGCCAGCCTCGCCGGCGAGGTGCAGCGGCGTCAGCAGATGCTGAAGGACGCGGGCAACGTCGCCAACATCACCGACTACCGGTTGCTGCGCAAGCAGAATCCCGCCCTGCCGCCGTACCCGCACCTGTTCGTGCTGATCGATGAGTTCGGCGAACTGCTCACCGCGCGGCCGGACTTCATCGACCTGTTCCTGTCGATCGGCCGGATCGGCCGGTCCATCGGCGTGCACCTGCTGCTGGCGAGCCAGCGCGTCGAGGGCGGCAAGCTGCGCGGACTGGAGACCTACCTGTCGTACCGGCTCGGTCTGCGGACGTTCTCCGAGGAGGAGAGTCAGACCGTCCTCAACACCCCGGATGCTTTCCACCTGCCGCCGCTGCCGGGCTTCGGTTACCTCAAGGTCGACACGTCCGTCTACCAGCGGTTCCGCGCGGCGTACGTCTCCGGCCCGTACAAGGGCGCGGTCGCGCTCACCCAGGACAAGGAGCAGGACGGTCCCGCCGTACGCCCGTACCTCGTGACGCCTTACCAGCAGCCGGAGCTGGCCCAGCTGGCCGCCGCGGACAAGGAGAAGGAGGACGAGGACGACTCGACCGAGCGGACGACCGGTCCGACGGTGCTCGGGGTCTTCGTCGACCAGGTGAAGCCGTCGGCCACACCGGTGCCTCAGGTCTGGCTGCCGCCGCTGCCGAAGGTCTGCACGCTGGACCAGGTCGGCGGGCCGGTCGACATCGGCCCGCGCGGGCTGCAGTTCGCCGTACCGGCTCCGCCGATGTCTCCCGCGATCGGTGTCATCGACGACCCGCGCAAACAGACGCAGAGCGTACTGCGGCTCGACCTCACCCAGGCCGGTGGGCACGCCGCGTTGATCGGTGGGCCGCAGTCGGGCAAGACCACGTTCCTGCGGTCGCTGGTGACGTCGCTGGCGCACAGCTACACGCCGCAGGAGGTCGCGATCTACGCGATCGACCTGGCCGGTGGTGGACTGCAGCCGCTGGCCGACCTGCCGCACGTGGGTGGGGTGGCGATCCGGACCGACCGGGAGAAGATCCGCCGGACGCTCGAAGAGGTCCGCGGCATGCTCGACCATCGCGAGATCGTGTTCCGCGACCGCGGGATCGACACCATGGAACGGCTTCGCTCGATGCACGCCGCGGGCGCGGTCCCGGAGCTGCCGGTGGCCGACGTCGTGCTGGTGCTGGACAACTACGGCGCGATCAAGACCACCTTCGACGATCTCGAGGAGCCGATCGCCGACCTGCTCGGCCGGGGCAGCAGCTACGGCATCCATGTGGTCACGACGATGATCCGGTGGACCGACGTACGGATGGCCTCGCAGGCCCTGTTCGGCACGGTGATGGAGCTGCGGATCAACGACCCGTCCGACTCCAACATCGAGCGCAGGCTGCAGGAGACGATGCGGAACGCCGGCCCGGGCCGGGTGCTGATGCCGCGCACCAAGCTGTTCGCGCAGCTCGCGTTGCCGCGGGTCGACAGCCTGCTGCAGGACGACGACCTGACCGAGGCGATGCAGGGCCAGGCCTTGGCGCTGGCGTCGGCGTGGCAAGGACCGACCGCGCCCAAGGTGCGGGTGCTGCCGCTGCGACTGGAGCGCAAGACGCTGCCGAACGCGCAGCAGGAGCCGGTCACCGTGCCGATCGGGATGGACGAGACCCGGATGGCACCGGTCCTGCTGGACCTGTTCGACCGCGACGGCAACCTGGTGATCTTCGGCGACACCAAGTCCGGCAAGACCAACCTGCTCAAACTGATCATGCAGCAGCTGATCGACCGGTACAGCTCCGACGAGCTGGTGTTCGCGGTGATGGACCCGCGGCGTGGTCTGCGCGGCTTCCTGCCCGACGCGTACCTCGGCGGCTACGCGACCAGCGGCCGGGTCGGCGCTGGGCTGGCCGCGGGCGTCGCCGGTGAGCTCGAGAAGCGGTTGCCGGACGACTCGAACGAAGGCGCACCGGTGCCCGTTGCCGGGCCTCGGGTGGTCGTGGTCGCCGACGACTACGACCTGCTGACCACTGGTGGCCAGGCGCCGATGGATCCCTTCCTGCCGTTCATCGCGTCGGGCCGGGACATCAGCCTGCACTTCCTGATCGCCCGGCGGGCCGCCGGCGCGAGCAGGGCCCTGTACGAACCGTTCCTGACCACCGTGACGGAGTCCGGCACCGCCGGCCTGGTGCTGTCCGGTGACAGGGCAGAGGGCGCACTGTTCACCGGTGCGACACCCGGGAACTTCCCGTCCGGCCGTGGATTGTTCGTACGACGTGGTGAACGCCCGTCGCTGATCCAGACGGCCCTCGCGGACGGAACCCCGACCACCGACGACGCAGATGGCGGAGGAGAGCAGTGAGCTACGACGTGGTGGCACTGATCGACGGGCGACCGTCGTACCAGGACGTGCTGGCGGGCATGATGGCCGCCGGGCCGGACTGGCTGGTGCGCGATGTGTCCGACGGCGCGGTACTGCAGCTGTGCAACCCGGCAGGGGAGCCGCTGGCCTCGTTGGAGGTGCCGATCCTGATCCAGGTGCCCGGCGAGGTGGAACGCCTGCTCGGGCCGGAGCTGGCCGGCGTACCGACGCCGGTGTGGTGGGCCGAGGTCCGGGCCGACCCGCAGAACGGTGGGCCGGAGCTGGCCGACCGGTACGCCGCGGAGCTGGTCAAGCGGCTCGGTGGGCAGGTGTGGAAGCCCGCCCCGCCGCCGTTCGACCCGCCGACCGGACCCGCCGTCGCCGATGTTGCTGGAGGCAACAATGCCTAACCCGGTCGAGCTGAGCCCTGGGATCGACCTGCACACCGACAAGGTCGTCGTGATCATGCAGGACCGCCCGGTGGTCGGCATGTCCGCGTGGCTGGTGGACGCGCTCGCGGCCGCCGAGGTGGCGGGACTCGGCGTACAGCTGGTGACGCCGGCGACGACGCGGCTGACCTTCGCAGTACGGACCACTCTGTTCAGTGGGCGGGACTCGCGCTGGGTGGTGACCGAGCCGAATGGCGAGGGCGCGTACGACGGGCTGGGCGGCTCGAAGCTCAAGTGGGACGGACAGATGTTCCAGGCCGTCGCTGCGGGCGAGCAGGACAAGGTCGACATGAGCCCGACCTTCGTCGCGGTCGACCTCGAGCTGCCCTCGCAGCTGCTGATCACTGCGCGGGTGCGGTACCAGGCCCTCGAGACGACGGTCGTCGGCAAGGCAGCCGAGCAGCTGTTCAAGGACCTGACCGGTGACGAGCCGGCCGGGTGGGGGACTGCCGAGCC
Organism: Kribbella monticola; assembly: GCF_003261635.1. GTDB lineage: Bacteria > Actinomycetota > Actinomycetes > Propionibacteriales > Kribbellaceae > Kribbella > Kribbella monticola. The sequence continues at coordinate 350,301 of NZ_QFXK01000010.1, forward strand.
TGTGTCGCAGCCGTGGAACGTGGGCCAGCTGACGGCGTACTGCCGGCGGCGTGCCCCGAAGCCGACCTGGCTTTCGGTTGTCGGCGGCAAGGACGGGCTGAGCGCGATGGGTGCAGTGGAGATCCACCGGCGGCCGGCCGGGCTCGAGGAGATCATCAACCTCGCCGTGGCGACGCCGGACGGACTGCCGACTCCCGCCGCCATCCAGAAGGTCGGCGAGCGGCTGGCGAACGCCTTCACGCTGGTGTCGTTCTTCGCGCAGGGTGCGCGCGGCGGCACCGATACGAACGCGATGCCGCACTGGGTCGGCGTACCGGTTCCGATGGCGATGGCCGTCGGCAACGACGCGCTGCGCGGTGACGGGATGGCCAAGGCGCTGGACATGACGGGTGTCGCGGACATCACGCCGGTCAAGATCGGCCCGACCGCGTCGCCGGCGGTGTGGTACCCGATCGGTGAGGGCAAGAACCAGCTCGACTGGAACATCTACAGTGCGTTGCTCGGCCGGCTGCTGCCGCCGGGGACGCCGACCGGTCTGCCGACCGCCTAAGTGAACGCTGCAACGACGATCAGAGAGGTGTACAGGTGGCTGCGGTCTACAGCCGGGTGACCATCATCGGCCGGCAACGCCAGATGGACGCCGTCCTGCCGGTGGACGAGCCGCTGGGCCGGTTGATGCCGGACCTGTTGCGGATGCTCGGCGAGCCGATCGACCCGTCGCCGCGGCGCCGGTACCTGACCACGCCGACCGGCCAGACGGTCTCGCTCGAGCTCACCCTGGGCTCGGCGCAGATCGGTGACGGTTCCGTACTGCGGCTGGCGGCCGAGGGCGAGGTGCCACCCCCACCGACCGTGTACGACGTGGTCGAGGAGGCCGTCGACGACCTCGAGCGCCGCGGCACCACCTTCCAGCGCAAGCATCGGCACTGGGCTGCCGGTGCCGCGCTGATCTTCGCGTTGCTCGCCGGTGCGATCGCGCTGGCCCGGGCGGTCGACGGTGACGTGGCAGCCTTCGTGTTGCTGGTCGTTGCGATCATCACCGGTCTCGGTGGAGTGGTGCTCGGCCGCGCCGGACAGAAGACGACCGCGATCACTCTGCTCATCGTGACACCGATATTGCTCGGGATCGTGGCCTGGTCGCTCGGCAGCTCGGAGGACTGGTCGACGCCGATGCGGACCGGGATCGTCGCGCTCGGGCTGGCGCTCGGTCCGCTGCTGTTCGCGATGGCCGGCCTGGCCGGCGGCGGTCTGGTCGGCGGCGGTACGGCGATGATCTTCGCGCTGATCTGGATCGTCGGTGTGGCAGCTGGTGTGTCCAGCGAGAAGCTGAGCGCGCTGGTGGCTGTCGTGGCGGTGCTGCTGCTCGGCGTACTGCCGCGGCTCGCGCTGTCGATGTCCGGGCTCACCGCGCTGGACGACCGGCGGTCGAGCGGCAACGAGATCGGTCGGCCGGACGTCGAGTCGGCGCTGAACGCTGCACACGTGGGTCTGGCGCTCTCCGCGACGGCGATCGCGCTGTGGTCCGCCGCTGCCGGGATCGTGCTCGCGCTGCATGGGTCGGTCTGGACAGTGTCGATCGCTGCGCTGCTGGCGCTGCTGCTGTGTGCGCGTTCGCGCCTGTACCCGTTGGCCGCTGAGGTGCTCGGGTTGTTCACCGCTGCGGGGGTGATCGTCGCCGCGCTGGTCCAGGATCTGTCGCAGAAGTCGGTGGGTGGCACACTTGTAGCAGTCGGGCTACTCGTGGTGGTGGCGATGGTCGGTGCGTTCGGCCTGAGCTGGACGCCACAGGACCACGTGCAGGTCCGGCTCGGCCAAGTGCTGGACCAGATCCAGGTACTGGCCGTCGTAGCGCTGGTACCGCTGACCCTCGGAGCGTTCGGGGTCTTCAGCGGGCTGCTCAAAGTCTTCTGATCGGATGGTATGACCGGGCCGAACTGGCAGGCGGAGCTGATGAACCGCCTCGACGACGATTCCGCGGCGGATCCCACACCGGCCGCCGCGGCCCCGGTTGCTCCGACACCCGAGCCGGCTGAGCCGACGCAGGCCACCGCGCCTGAGCCGGCGGCGCCTCAGTCGGCCGCGCCTCAGTCGGCCGTGCCGACGCGGCCCGCCGCGCCGGCATCTGGGCCGACGATGCCGCCGCCTCCTCCGGCGACGGGGGAGGGGTGGGCCGGCCCGCAGCAGCAATACCCGCAGCAGCAGCCTGGGTATCAGCAGTACGCGCCGCAGCCGCAGTACGGACAGCAGTACCCGCAGCAGCCGCCGCCGTACCAGCAACCGCAGTACCCGGCGCAGCAGCAGCCGCAGTACCCGCCGCCGGCGTACGAGCAGCCGCCGTACGGGCCGCCGCCGCAGGTGCCGCCTGCGCCATACCAGCAGCCGTACGCCGAGCAGTACCCGCCGCAGCCCTACCAGGCACCGCAGTACCAACCGCCACCACCGCAGTACTACGAACCTCCGGCACAGCAGCAGGGCTGGCAGCAACCCCCACCGCCACAGCAACAGCAGCAGTGGGTCCAGCCGCCGCCTCCCCAGCAGCCGCAGTGGGAGCAGCCGCCCCCGCCCCAGCAGGCGCCTGCCCAACAATGGGTGCAGCCGCCACCGGCCGAACCGCCACCGCCCCAGCAATGGGGCCAACCGCCGGCAACTGAACAACAGCCACCCCCGCAGTGGCAGCAACCTCAGCAGCAGTGGGAACAACCGCCGGCCGAAGACGGCAGTTGGAACGCGCCGTCCGAGCCCGAAGCCGGCGGATGGAACGGTCCCGCCGCGGACGACGGTCCGGCCGCGCACGCTTACACGCCCGCCTACCAGGACCCGCTGGCCGGTCCGTTGCCCGCGGCAACTGGTTCGGTCGGCCTGCAGCACGAGGATCCGTCCGGCGGGTTCTTCCGCAAGATCGGCCGGTTCGCCGCCGAAGCGGCGTACATCGCCGGTGCGTCCGGCCGGATGCAGCGCGACGTGGAGAACATCGCGATCATCCGCCGCCCGATCGGCATCGGCCGGATGATCGGCGTCATCGGCCCCGTTCCGCAGAGCGGTACGTCGATCGTCACCGCGTTGCTCGCGGACGCGATCTCGTCGCAGCGCGGCGACATCGTGCTCGCCGTCGACGCCTTTCCGCTCGAAGCCAAACTCACCCACCGCCTCGACCAGAGCATCGCCAACACGCCCGGCTCGCGGGTCCAGCTCGCCCGCGCCGAACCGACCGCCGATGCGATCAGCGACGTCCTCGCCGCCCGGAACGTCGGCGGCGCCAACCAGATCCCGCTCTCCCTGGTCGACTGCCCGGCAGGTCTGTTCGAGGAAGCCACCGGGTACGTCGCCGGCGCGGCGCACGCCGTCGCGCTCGTCATCCCGTCCGCGCGCGAGGACGCGCTGAGCAGCATCAACCTGCTCGACCAACTGACGACGGACGGCCAGCACATGCTGGTCGACAAGGGTCTCGTGATCATCGCCGAGAACGTGCCCGACGATCCCGAGCCGGTCCGCTGGCTGCAGTCGGCCGTCTCGGACCGCGGCCTCGGGTACGTAGTACTGCCGTACGACGCCCACTTGGCGCGCGCCTGGCCGCTCCAGCCGGAGCGCCTCGAGCCCGCCACCCGCCGGGCGGTGCTCGAACTGGCTGCCCGGCTGGTCCAACGCGCCACCCGCTGAACCGATCGGCGGTTCCGCACGTTCCTGCTGACGTGGCCCGATTTGGCGGCCTCGGGTAGAACAGCAAATAGCAGAGCGTTCAACTACTTTGGCCAGGACTCTTGGAGGTCCAGATACATGAGCGACGACAGTACGACGGAACTCGGCCGGGCGATCGAGACCCTGCGGGACCGGCGAGCGGTGCTCCGCGGCGCGGCCGTGGCCGGACTGGCCGGGGTCGCCCTGCCGGTGCTCGCGGGCTGCGGTGACGACAGCAAGGCCGCCTCGGATCCGACCTCAGCGCCCAGTTCGGCGCCGTCTTCCGCGCCGTCCTCCGGGCCGTCTTCCAGCGCTCCGGCAACTGGCGACGCGGGACCGGTCCTCGGTCCGGTTTCGGACGTACCGGTCGGGGGCGGCAAGGTCTTCACCGACGCGAAGATCGTGGTGACCCAGCCGGCTGCCGGTCAGTTCAAGGCGTTCACGGCGGTCTGCACGCACGCGGGCTGTCTGGTGGCCACGGTGGAGAACAAGACCATCAACTGTCCTTGTCACGGCAGCAAGTACAGCGTCACCGACGGCAGCGTCGTGAACGGTCCTGCGCCGGCACCGCTCGCCGCGGTGAACGTTACGGTCAAGGGCGGCAACATCGTCGGCCCAGCGGCCTGACCCACCGACTGCGGAAGCCCTCAACTGCGGGAGCCCTCGGACAGGTGGCCGAGGGCTTCCGTGCTGTCTGTCGGATCAGCGCTGCGCTGCATCCACCTGGCCGACGAAGAGCAGTTTGTTCGGCGAGTCGGTGCCCGGGTTGGCGACCTTGTCCGGCGTGGCCGCGGCGACGAGCGCTGTGGCCACCTCGGCCGGCTTGGCGTCCGGGTGCTCGCTCAGGTAGAGCGCGATACCGCCGGTCACGTGCGGCGTGGCCATCGACGTACCGCTCATTCTGGTTGTCGCGTCCGGCGCGGTGATGCCGACCGACTCGATGTCGACGCCCGGTCCGAAGACGTCCACGCACTTGCCGTAGTTCGAGAAGGTTGCCTTGGCATCCTTGTCGTCGGTGGCGCCGACCGTGATCGCGTCCGGCTGGTCGGCCGGCGAGGCGGTGCAGGCGTCGGAATTGTCGTTGCCGGCAGCAACGGCGTACGTGATACCGGAGTCGATCGAGGCCTTCACCGCGGCGTCGAGCGCTTTGTCCGCGCCGCCACCGAGGCTCATGTTGGCGACGGCCGGTTTCCTGGCGTTCTTCGTCACCCAGTCGATGCCGGCGACGACGCTCTCGGTCGATCCGGAGCCGTTGCAGTCGAGCACCCGGACCGCGACGATCTTGGCGCCCTTGGCGAGGCCGAACCTCGTCCCGGCGATGGTGCCGGCGACGTGGCTGCCGTGGCCCATGCAGTCGACGCCGTTCTGGCCGTCGCCCAGGGTGTCGGTGCCGACCGACGCCCGCCCGCCGAAGTCCTTGTGTTCGGCGTAGATGCCGGTGTCGATGACGTACACGGTGACGTTGTCGGCCGTCGCCGAAGGATCGAACTTCTTGTCCAGCGGCAGATCTCGCTGGTCGACCCGGTCCAGGCCCCACGGCGGGTCGTCCTGGTACGCCGTGACCTTCTGGTTCTGCTGGACGAACGCAACCCGGGTGTCAGCGGCGACCTTCTTCGCCTGCTCCTCCGACATCGCCGCCGAGAAGCCCTTGAGAGCCGAGCTGAACTGCCGCCGCACCTTCACGCCGTACGACGTCGCCAGGCTCTGCGTGGTCACCCGAGTCTGCGTGGCCGACTGGTTGCCCGCGAGGACGACGACGTAGCTCCCGGGAATCGCCGTCGCGCTACCGGCGCCGCGGACGATCGCGCCGGCTGCGGCCGGTGGTGCCTCGCTTGCGGCTGCTGTGGCGACCAAGCCGGTCAGAACCAGGCTCGTGGCCGCGGCGATGCCGAGTACTCGTCTTGGTGAGATCAAAGGGTTCATGGGCGCAACTCCCTCGAGTCTGCGCTTGGCCCGGTTGCCTCACGCTCGGTCGTGCTCAACCACCCTGCGTGACAGGCTAGATCCGACGCTCATCCCAGCCTGGGATCAAACGAGGACTATGGGACAACCCGCAACACGACCTTCGCGCAATCGCAAGGTCTCGCCCGAGACGCGCCGACAGCACGGGAACAGGGGCTGACCGTGCTCGTTTTATTCAAGACCATCCGTCACTCCGCTCGTAGATTCGGATCATGGTCCGCCGGAGGCCTCGCGGCTGTTCGACACATGGGGAGGACGAAATGGAGATGGCGCGATGAGGATGTTGCACCTAGGACTGCGCGTGACCGATCTCGAGCTGTCGCTGGCGTTCTACCAGGCCATCGGTTACGAGGTCGTCGGCGCCGTGCCGGAAACGCCGATCGGGCATCTGGCCATGCTCAAGCTCCCCGACGACGAGTTCGTCACCCTCGAGCTCGTTCACGACGCCGAGCCGGTCGAACGCGGCACCGACCTGAGCCACCTCGTCGTACAGGTCGAGTCGATGGCCGGCACGCTCGGTCGGCTGGCCGATCGCGGGATCGAGCCGACCGCTCCTGGACACGAAGGCGACGACGGCTTGAAGACCACGTTCATCGCCGACCCGGACGGCCGCCGGATCGAGCTCGTCCAGTGGCCCGCGGGGCACGGCGACCGGATGACCCCCGCGGACTTCCAGACGAAGGGAAACGAGGATGGATAGGTCACCCCTGCGGCTCTACATGTCGATGTCGGTCGACGGGTACATCGCCGGGCCGGACGACCGGCCGGGTCAGGAACTCGGCCGCGACGGCGGGCGGCTGTTCAACTGGCTCGACGACCGGATGTCCGAGCGCGTCAACGGGCAGGTGTACGCCGAGGCCGTCGCCACCGGCGCCGTGATCTCCGGGCGGCGTACGTTCGAGCTCGCCAAGCGATGGAACGGCGACCACCACGACGGCGTACCGATCAACGTGCTCACCCATCACATCGACCCGGACGACGAGCCACCCGGCAGCGCGAAGTTCTACACCGACGTCAATGCCTGTGCCGCCGACGCGCGAGAGGCGGCCAAGGGTCGAGCCGTGCTGGTCCACGGCGCGGGTGCTGCACGGGCGCTGCTCGCGGCCGATCAGCTCGACGAGCTCGAACTGCATCTCGTCCCCGTACTGCTCGGAGGCGGCCGCCGCCTGTTCGAGCCGACCGGCCTCGGCCACGTCGAATTGGAGCCCATCCGTCGGCTCGAAGGTCGCGACGCCACCCACCTGCGCTATCGCGTGGTCCACCGAGAAGCGAACCAGCCATGAGCGCCGCACTACCGACGATCGACGCCCTCGACGCCCTCGACGCCCTCGGCGCCTGACCGCACCAGCCCCGGCCGCTCGCCGGTGCCTGACGCGGCAGCAAGGGGCGGAGCTCCACGCCATCAGTACTGCGGCTCGACGGGTGCCACTCGCCCAACGCCCGCGCTGTCCAGCGGTACTACGACGTGTGTCCACCGTCGCGACCACCCCAGCGTCGAGTACTGATGGCGCGGGCAAACCACCTCGAGGCTTGTCGGCGGGGCGAACTAGGGTTGGTGCGTGGCTGATCCTTCCTCCTATCGCCCGGCGCCGGGGTCGATTCCTGATTCGCCTGGGGTGTATCGCTTCAGCGATGCGTCCGGGCGGGTGATCTACGTCGGCAAGGCGAAGAACCTGCGCGCGCGACTGTCGTCGTACTTCCAGGACCTGGTGAATCTGCACCCGCGGACGCAGTCGATGGTGACGACGGCGGCGAAGGTCGACTGGACCGTGGTGGCCAACGAGGTGGAGTCGCTGCAACTGGAGTACTCCTGGATCAAGGAGTACGACCCGCGCTTCAACGTGAAGTACCGCGACGACAAGTCGTATCCGTGGCTCGCGATCTCGATGAACGAGGAGTATCCGCGGGTGATGGTCGGCCGCGGCCCCAAGAAGAAGGGCGTGCGGTACTTCGGTCCGTACAGCCACGCCTGGGCGATTCGGGAGACCGTCGACCTGCTGCTCCGGGTGTTCCCGATGCGCTCGTGCAGCAAGGGTGTGTTCAATCGGCACCGCCAGATCGGCCGCCCGTGTCTGCTCGGCTACATCGGCAAGTGCGCCGCGCCCTGCACGGGGCAGGTGAGCCAGGAGGAGCACCTCAAGATCGTCGAGGACTTCTCCGCCTTTCTGTCCGGCCAGACCGCGACGTACGTGCGCCGCCTGGAGAAGGAGATGAAGGCGGCCGCGGCCGAACTCGAGTACGAGCGGGCCGCCAAGATCCGCGACGACCTCGGCGCGCTGGAGAAGGCGCTCGCGAAGAACGCGGTCGTGCTCGGTGATGGCACCGACACGGATGTGGTCGCGCTTTCGGAAGACCCGCTAGAGGTCGCCGTACAGATCTTCTACGTCCGTGGCGGCCGGATCCGCGGCCAGCGGGGCTGGATCGCCGACAAGGCAGACGGTACGGCGACGACCGCCGACCTGGTGGAGCGGTTCATCCAGCAGATGTATGCGGGGGAGTCCACCGACACCATTCCGCGCGAGATCCTCGTGCCGACGTTGCCGGAGGATCTCGACGCGCTCACCGACTGGCTGTCGGGGCTGCGTGGTTCGCGGGTCGCGATCCGGGTGCCACAGCGCGGCGACAAGAAGGACCTGATGGCGACCGTCGAGCGGAACGCGCTGCAGACGTTGACCATGCACAAGACCAAGCGGGCCAGCGATCTCACCACCCGCAACCTGGCGCTGGAGGAGATCCAGGCGGCGCTCGACCTGCCGGAGGCGCCGCTGCGGCTGGAGTGCTACGACGTGTCCAACCTGCAGGGGACCGAGGTGGTCGCGTCGATGGTCGTCTTCGAGGACGGCCTGCCCCGCAAGTCGGAGTACAGGCGGTTCGTCATCAAGGGAGTCGAGGGGCAGAACGATGTCGCCTCGATCGCGGAGGTGCTGACCCGCCGGTTCAAGCGGCTGCTGGATGAGCGCGCCGCGACGCCGGAAGGCGAGGACCCGACCGCGAACCTGATCGATCCGGAGACCGGCCGCGCGAAGAAGTTCGTGTACGCGCCCGGGCTGGTCGTCGTCGACGGTGGTCCACCACAGGTGGCGGCCGCGCGGCAGGCGATGGACGAGCTCGGGCTCGGCGACATCCCGGTCTGCGGCCTGGCCAAGCGGCTGGAGGAGGTCTGGCTCCCCGACGACGAGGACCCGGTGATCTTCTCCCGTACGTCGGAAGGCCTCTACCTGCTCCAGCGGCTGAGAGACGAGGCGCACCGCTTCGCCATCACCCACCACCGCAACCGCCGGTCCAAGTCGATGGTCGAGAGCGTGCTGGACGAGGTTCCCGGCCTCGGCGAGGTGCGCCGCAAGACGCTGCTGCGGCACTTCGGGTCGCTGCGGAAACTGCGGCAGGCCTCGGTGGACGAGGTCGCGGAGCTGCCGGGGTTCGGACGTCGTACGGCGGAGTCGGTCGTCCTCGCGGTGAACTCGGCGGCAACGAAGGCCGACACCTCGCGGGCGCCGTCGGTGAACACGGCGACGGGCGAGATACTGGACGACGACGTCACGCCGGCCGGTGTGACCGACGGGGATCTGGCGACCGCGGATCGCCCGGACGGGGATTGACACGGGGAGAACTGAGAACTGATGGACGAGTCGAGCGGCAACCTCATCATCGTGTCCGGGATGTCCGGCGCGGGACGGAGTTCGGTCGCGGACGTACTGGAGGACCTCGGCTGGTTCGTGGTCGACAACCTGCCACCGATGTTCCTGACCACCATCGTCGAGCAGGTGGTCGGCACCGGGGCGTCGCCGCGGCTGGCGATCGTCGTCGACGTCCGGACCGGGATGTTCTTCGACGAGCTCGGCTCGGCGCTGGAAGACCTGCGGGCCAAGGGATACCGGCCGCTGACGCTGTTCCTGGAGGCCTCCGACGACGTGATCGTGCGCCGGCAGGAGAGCGTCCGCCGGCCGCACCCGTTGCAGGGCGACGGCCGGTTGCTGACCGGGATCGAGCGCGAACGCGAACTGCTCGGCGACATCCGGGCCGGCGCCGACCTGGTGATCGACACCTCGAACCTGAACATCCACCAGCTCGCCGCGCGGATCGTGAACGCCTTCGGCGACGAGGAGAAGATCGAGCTGCGGGCGACCGTGGTGTCGTTCGGGTTCAAGTACGGCATCCCGGTCGACGCCGACGTGGTGGCCGACATGCGGTTCGTACCGAACCCGTTCTGGCAGCCCGACCTGCGCCCGATGACCGGGCAGGACAAACCTGTGTCAGACTTCGTGCTCGGTCATCCGCTGGCCCAGCAGTTCCTGCAGAACTATGTGGACGTGCTGGACACGCTGCGGACCGGATATCTGAACGAGGGCAAGCGGTTCGTCACGGTCGCGATCGGCTGCACCGGTGGGAAACACCGGAGCGTCGCGATGGCCGAGGAGATCGCGAAGAGGCTGCGGGAGAAGGGTTCACCGACCTTGGTCGTGCACAGGGATCTCGGGCGGGAGTGAACGCTTAGTGTCACGGGCTCCACGGGTCGTCGCGCTGGGTGGTGGGCACGGCCTGGCCGCCTCGCTGTCCGCACTGCGCCACGTCACCGACCAGCTGACCGCGGTCGTCACGGTCGCCGACAACGGTGGCTCCTCCGGGCGGCTCCGGCGCGAGCTCGGCGTACTGCCTCCCGGTGATCTCCGGATGGCGCTGGCGGCGTTGTGTCGCGACGACGAGTGGGGCCGGACGTGGGCCAGCGTGCTCCAGCACCGGTTCCGCAGTGACGGCGAACTGCACGACCACGCCGTCGGCAATCTGCTCATCGTCGCGCTGTGGGAGTTGCTCGGCGAAGCCGTCGACGGGCTCGACTGGGTGGGCAGACTGCTCGGCGCACAAGGGCGCGTGCTGCCGATGTCGGCCGTTCCGCTCGACATCACCGCGCGGGTGATCGGCCTCGACCCGCTGTACCCCGAGGTGATCACCGAGATCCGCGGCCAGGCCGAGGTGGCGACGACCGAGGGCAAGGTGGTCGACGTCGCGCTCGACCCGGCCGATCCGCCGGCCTGCCCGGAGGCACTGGTCGCGATCGCCGAGGCCGACTGGGTGGTGGTCGGCCCCGGCTCCTGGTTCACCTCGGTGATTCCGAACCTGCTGGTCCCGGCGCTCGCGCACGGCCTGCAGGCGACGAACGCGCGCCGCCTGGTGACGCTGAACCTCGGCGAGCAGAAGGGCGAGACCGACGGCTTCTCCCCGGAGACCCACCTGGAGGTCCTCGCCGCCCACGCCCCCGAACTCCGCATCGACGTGGTGCTGGCCGACGAAGGCCACGTCCCCGACCCGGCCTCCCTTCGCCGTACGGCGAACTCCCTCGGCGCCGACCTCGTCATCGCCGACATCGCCGCCGACGACCGCCACCTCCACCACGACCCAACCAAGCTGGCGAAGGTCTACCGAGAGATCTTCGACTAGGTCACTTCGGGAACACCGGCTGGTGCGGCTCGATGTGGTCGAGCTGGCAGTGCGCGTTCCCCGTGCAGACCGGTGGCTTGGGCGCGGGGTTCTCCGGGTTCGAGTCGAACCTGGCGATCTCCTTGCCGTCGGCGCCGTAGTAGATCGCCCAGATCGGCTTGTTCGGCAGGTAGTTCACGTGCTCCCGGGTGAACCACAGGAACCAGCCGTTCTTGGTGGTGGCCACGGATCGAGTGCCGTCAGGCAGCTCGAAAACGATCTTGTCCACACCCGCGGGCACCTTGCCCCATGCGCCGTTGGGCCACGTCGTCACCCGGTACGGCTGCTCCGCGAACCACTTGGTCGCTTCGCGGTTGTAGGTGTCGTGCGGTTCGCCCTTGTCACTGTTGTAGGCGCAGAAGGTGTACCGCAGACGGTCGGGGGAGAGCAGGATCGCTCTGAACCAGTGAGCCTGCCCCTGGCTGACCTCGACCGACCAGTTGGTCACGGGATCGGTGCCACCACCAGCCTTGTTCCCGACCCCATCGCGGGCCGAGGAGTCCTGGGCATTGCAGAGCGCCCGGATCTGGGCAGTGGTGAAGTTGGTCGCCGCAGGTGGTTGCGCCACCCAAGTGATCTGCTTGGCGGTGACCATGCCGGTCGGGCCGGAGGCGGGCTGGATCCCGCCGCCGTTGTTCCTCGCCACGTCACCGCCGGTCCAGATGGCGACAGCGGTCACGAAGGCGCCGGCGGTGACCGCACCTGCTGCTACCGCCCCGGCCCGGCGAAGACGCTGCCCGCGCCGACCCCGGCGTACGACGTCGTCGATGGAGTACTCCAGTGGCTGGGCGGTGTCGTCGGCGGCGTCGGCCAGCAGGTCTTTGATCTCGGTGGTCATGACAGGACCTCTTCCCGGTCGTTGGCGGGCTCGTCGAGCTCCGGACGGTTGAGCAGGTGACGCAGGGTGGCAAGACCGCGGGAACTCTGGCTCTTGACGGCACCGGCGCCGATGTCGAGGGCGGTCGCGGTGTCCTCGATGCTGAGGTCGGCGTAGTACCGCAGCACCACGCAAGCGCGCTGGCGTGGTGGCAGCCGGGTCAGGGCCTCCACCACCAGGAGGCGGTCGTCGATCGTCCCGACCGCGTCGGCCAGCAACTCCTCGACCGGTTGGTCCACGACGTGCTCCCGGCGCCAGGGCTTCTTGGCCTGGTCGAGCACGACCGACACCACGGCTTTGTGCGCGTAGGTGTTCAGGCCGCCGCCGTGGTCCAGGCGGTTCCACGCCTTGTAGACGCGGACCAGCGCGTCCTGGGCCGCGTCCTCGGCTCGGTGCCAGTCGCCGCACATCAGATACGCCGTACGCCGGAGCCGGCGGACGGCCGCGGTCGCGAACTCGGTGAAGTCCACCTCGTCACGTCTTCGCATTCGGCAACTCCTCTCATCGCCCCAAGGAACGACACCACCCACCGGAAAGGTTGCCGCCCCCCGTAACGAGCGACCGCACCCAAGAGTTGGAACCATGCGGACACGACGGTTTCCGACAGCTCGCCGTCTCCGCGCCGTTGGTTGTTTCGGGTGGTATCGACAAGGGTCTTTGACAGCTCGCCGTCTCCGCGCCGTTGGTCGTTTCGGGTGGTATCGACAAGGGTCTTTGACAGCAGTGGGAGGATTCACTACATGGCGATGACAGCACAGGTGAAGTCCGAGTTGACCAGTATTCAGGTCACGAAACCCTGCTGCCGCAAGGCTGAAGTGTCTTCGGTACTACGGTTCGCCGGCGGACTGCATCTGGTCTCGGGCCGGATCGTGGTGGAGGCCGAACTCGACAGCGGCGCAGCGGCTCGCCGGCTTCGCAAGGACATCGCCGAGATCTTCGGTCACCCGTCGGACGTGGTGGTGATCTCCCCGTCCGGTATCCGCAAGCAGACGAAGTACGTCGTACGGGTTGTTCGGGACGGCGATGCGCTGGCTCGGCAGACCGGGCTCGTCGACAACCGTGGCCGTCCGGTACGCGGACTGCCTCCCGCGGTTGTCTCGGGTGCCTCCTGTGACGCGGTCGCCGCCTGGCGGGGTGCGTTCCTGGCACACGGCTCGTTGACCGAGCCCGGCCGCTCGTCGTCGCTCGAGGTGACCTGTCCCGGCCCCGAGGCGGCCTTGGCTCTGGTCGGCGCCGCTCGTCGTCTGGGGATCGGTTCCAAGGCTCGTGAGGTCCGCAATGTGGACCGCGTGGTGATCCGTGACGGCGACGCGATCGGCGCGCTGCTCACCCGGCTCGGCGCGCACGAGTCGGTGCTCGCTTGGGAGGAGCGCCGGATGCGTCGCGAAGTACGGGCGACGGCGAACAGGCTGGCCAACTTCGACGACGCGAACCTGCGCCGCTCCGCGCGGGCAGCCGTCGCCGCCGGTGCCCGGGTCGAGCGCGCGCTCGAGATCCTCGGCGACGACGTACCGGACCACCTGCAGGTCGCCGGCAAGCTGCGGCTGGAGCACAAGCAGGCCAGCCTCGAGGAGCTCGGCCAGCTGCACGAGCCCGCTCTCACCAAGGACGCGGTGGCCGGCCGGATCCGCCGCCTGCTGGCGATGGCCGACAAGCGCGCCGCCGACCTCGGCATCCCCAACACCGAGGCCAACCTCACCCCCGACATGCTCGACCCTGCCTGATCCGCAGGCACCAGTCCATCAACTGGTCTTCACGTGACGGCCCCGGGGAATTCCCGGGGCCGTCGCGCGTTCGGTGGTCTGGTCCGGTAGCTACTCGCCGGTCCTGGTGGTCTGCTGTGGATAGCACCAGTGAGCCGGGTGGGCACTTGGGCTAGTGTTTCGGGTGTAGCGGCAGTGCTCGAAAGCTAGTTTGAGGAGACGTAGTCCCGTGACCGTTCGCGTAGGTATCAACGGCTTCGGCCGGATCGGCCGTAACTTCTTCCGCGCCGTTCAGGCGTCCGGTGCCGACATCGAGGTCGTCGCCGTCAACGATTTGACCGACAACCAGACCCTCGCCCACCTGCTGAAGTACGACTCGATCCTGGGCCGCTTCCCCGGTGACGTGACCGCCACCGAGGATGACATCACCGTCGGCGGCCACACCTTCAAGGCGTTCGCCGAGCGGGACCCCGCCAACCTCAAGTGGTCTGATGTGGGCGCCGACGTGGTGATCGAGTCGACCGGCTTCTTCACCGACGCCACCAAGGCCAAGACGCACGCCGACAACGGTGCCAAGAAGGTCATCATCTCCGCCCCGGCGAAGAACGAGGACCTGACCGTCGTGATGGGTGTGAACCACGAGCTGTACGACGCGGACAAGCACACCGTCATCTCGAACGCGTCCTGTACGACGAACTGCCTCGCCCCGATGGCCAAGGCCATCCACGACGAGTTCGTCATCCAGCAGGGCCTGATGACCACGATCCACGCCTACACCCAGGACCAGAACCTGCAGGACGGCCCGCACAAGGACCTGCGTCGCGCCCGCGCCGCGGCCCTGAACATCGTGCCGACCTCGACCGGTGCCGCCAAGGCGATCGGCCTGGTGCTGCCGGAGCTCAAGGGCAAGCTCGACGGCTACGCGCTGCGCGTCCCGGTCCCGACCGGTTCCGCCACCGACCTGACCATCACCGTGGGCCGCGAGACCTCGGTCGAAGAGGTCAACGCCGCCGTCAAGGCCGCCGCGGAAGGTGCGCTCAAGGGCTACCTGAAGTACACCGAGGACGAGATCGTGTCGACCGACATCGTCACCGACCCGGCCTCCTGCATCTTCGACGCCGGCCTGACCAAGGTGCTCGGCAACCAGGTGAAGGTCGTCGGCTGGTACGACAACGAGTGGGGCTACTCCAACCGCCTCGTCGACCTGGTCAACTACGTCGGCGCCTCGCTCTGACGTTCCACTCCTGACGTTGCGTCCGAAGAACTGTGCCCTCTGACCCACAGTTCTTCGGACGTTAGCGATTTCTGGCGAAGGAAGCAGCAACTGTGAAGACCATCGAAGACCTCGGTGACGTAGCGGGCCGCAGGGTGCTGGTGCGCTCCGACCTCAACGTGCCGATCGAAGGCGACAAGATCGGTGACGACGGCCGCATCCGGGCCAGCCTGCCGACCCTGGTGAAGCTGGCCAAGGCGGGCGCCAAGGTGATCGTCACCGCGCACCTGGGCCGCCCCAAGGGCAAGCCGAACCCGGAGTTCACGCTGGCCCCGGTGGCCAAGCGGCTCGGTGAGCTGCTGGAGCCCGAGGGCATCACCGTCCGTTTCGCCGCCGACGTGACCGGCGACAGCGCGCAGGAAGCCGTCCAGGAGCTGGACGAGGGCGAGGTCCTGCTGCTGGAGAACGTCCGGTACGACCCGCGCGAGGAAAGCAAGGACGAGGCCGAGCGCGGTGCGCTGGCCGACGAGCTCGCCGGTCTGGCCGACGTGTTCGTCAGTGACGGCTTCGGCGTAGTACACCGCAAGCAGGCCAGCGTGTACGACGTGGCCCGCAAGCTCCCGCACGCCGCCGGTGGCCTGGTGCTCGCCGAGGTCGAGGTGCTGAAGAAGCTCACCGAGGACCCGGCCCGTCCGTACGTCGTCGTCCTCGGTGGCGCGAAGGTCTCCGACAAGCTCGCCGTGATCGACAACCTGATCGCCAAGGCCGACAAGTTGCTGATCGGTGGCGGCATGGTCTTCACGTTCCTCAAGGCGCAGGACCACGAGGTCGGCAAGAGCCTGCTCGAGGACGACCAGCTCGACGCGGTCAAGGGCTACCTGGAGACGGCGAAGGCCAAGGGCGTCGAGATCGTGCTGCCGACCGACATCGTGGTCGCGCCCGAGTTCAAGGCCGACGCGCCCGCGACCGTGGTCGCTGCCGACGCGATCCCGGCCGACCAGCTCGGCCTGGACATCGGCCCGGACTCCGGCAACGCGTTCGCCGCCCAGATCGCGGCTGCGAAGACCGTGTTCTGGAACGGCCCGATGGGCGTCTTCGAGCTGGAGGCGTTCGCCGGTGGAACCAAGGCCGTCGCGCAGGCGTTGACCGAGGTGGACGGGCTCAGCGTGGTGGGTGGTGGCGACTCGGCCGCCGCCGTACGGCAGCTGGGCTTCGCCGACGATCAGTTCGGGCACATCTCCACCGGCGGTGGCGCTTCGCTCGAATACCTGGAGGGCAAAGAGCTCCCCGGTCTTGCTGTGCTGGAAGAGGACTGAACTAAAGATGGCTGATAACGCTGCCCGTACGCCGTTGATGGCGGGCAACTGGAAGATGAACGTCAACCACGTCGAGGCCGTGCACCTGCTGCAGAAGCTGAGCTGGACGCTGCAGGACAAGAAGCACGACTTCGAGCGGGTCGAGGTAGCCGTGCTGCCGCCGTTCACCGACATCCGCAGCGTGCAGACGCTCGTCGACGGCGACCGGATGAAGATCGTGTACGGCGCGCAGGACATCTCCCAGCACGACGAGGGCGCCTACACCGGCGAGATCTCGGCGGCGATGCTGGCCAAGCTCGGCTGCAGCTACGTGCTGGTCGGGCACTCCGAGCGCCGGCAGTACCACGGCGAGGACGACGCGCTGGTGAACGCCAAGGCCGTCAAGGCACTGGCCGCCGGCATCACGCCGATCGTCTGCGTGGGTGAGGGGCTGGAGGTCCGCAAGGCCGACGGGCACGTGGCGCATTGCGTGCAGCAGATCGACGGCGCGTTCGCCGGGCTGAAGGCGGACGACGTGCGCAAACTGGTGATCGCGTACGAGCCGGTCTGGGCGATCGGTACCGGCGAGGTCGCCACCCCGGAGGACGCACAGGAGGTCTGCGCCGCGATCCGGGCCCGGCTGGAGGAGACCTTCTCGCCGTCCGTGGCCGATTCGGTACGGATTCTGTACGGGGGGTCGGTGAAGATGAGCAGCGCAGGTGGCATCATGGCCCAGCCGGATGTCGACGGCTGCCTGGTGGGCGGTGCAAGCCTTAAGGTGGACGAGTTCGCCGGTATCTGCCGTTACCTGGACCTTCAGTTAGGCTACTCCTCGTGATTCTCGCTTTTCAGATCGTCGTCGTCATCTGCAGCCTGATCCTCACGCTGCTCGTGCTGCTGCACAAAGGCCGCGGTGGTGGCCTTTCCGACCTGTTCGGTGGTGGGGTCTCGTCCAGCCTGGGCGGTTCCTCGGTCGCCGAGCGGAACCTCGACCGGATCACGATCGGCGTCGGCCTGATCTGGTTCGCGGCCATCGTCGCGCTCGGCCTGCTGTACAAGCTCGGCTGAGAGGGGAGTAGCTCCCATGCCTGGTGGTGGCAGTGCGATTCGAGGTAGCCGGGTCGGCGCCGGACCGATGGGCGAGGCGGAGCGCGGCGACACCGCGCCCCGGCAGCGCGTCGTGTTCTTCTGTGCCAACGGACACGAGACCGCGACGGTTTTCGCGGTCGAGGCAGCGGTCCCGGAGGCCTGGGACTGTCCGAGGTGTGGTCTGCCGACCAGCACCGACGTCAACAACCCGCCGCCGCCCACCAAGATCGAGCCGTACAAGACGCACCTCGCCTATGTGAAGGAGCGTCGCAGCGAGACCGAAGCGGCCGAGATCCTCGAAGAGGCCCTCGAGAAGCTCCGCGCTCGCCGCGCCCGCGGCGAAGTCATCTTCTGAGCAACGACAAAACCCGGGCACCCTGGAGAAGGGCCGCCCGGGTTTCGTTGTGCCTCAGGAAGACCCGGGCTTTTGATGTGTCTCCGAGAGCACCCGGGCTGATCGAGAACGACACCGATCAGGTAGCGCTTGCGCTACCCCAGCGGTACACCCAGCGCGCTGTCGGGGCTGTCGGCGGTCGCCTAACTTGAGCGCATGACAGCCACTGCTCCAGGCGGCGACAGTGCCGATCCGACCAAGAGTCCTGTTGTGATCACCACCACCGCCCGGCGGCGTGACGCTGGGCTCCTCGTGATCGCAGGTTTGCTGGTCGTCGCGTTCTTCATCGTCCCGCCGCTGCTAGCCCCCGGCCGGGTGGACGATTTCCCTCGCGCATTTGCTGCCTATTGGTCGTCGGGCGGTGGCAAGGACTTCCCTCCTGACCTCCAACACCTCGTCGACCACCAGTTCCGCTACCACCTTGTGCGCGTGCTGATCGCCCTGCCGCTGCTCGCGGTGCTGGTGGCAACGGCGGTCCGGCTCCGGCGGTTCCGGCTGCCGCTCGGGGCGCTCGCGCTCGTCACGGCCGTGCTGCTGATCGAGAACGTCCAGGGATTCGTATCGCCCTTCGGCACGCTGCTGCCGAATCTGGCGTCCGGCCCCGCCGACGAGCTGGCCGCCGTCCTGACCCAGGTGCGCGACCAGCTCTCGACCGGCCGGCTGTCGCCCGCCCTGGACGTGATGCTCGACGAGTACGTGCGGTGGCACGTGGTGAAGGCCGTGCTGGCCTGCATCGTGGGCGCCGTGCTCATCGGCCTGTCGGTGGCGGCGTGGCGCAGACGTCGCTGGGTCAGCCTGCTCACGGCAGTGCCAGCCGTGGTCATGCTGTTGGCCGTGGTCGCCAACGTGACGACCGTGGCCAACCCCCACCCGGGGTTCCTGTTGCTCCTCAAGGGCAGTTTGTGAGCCGGTATCGTCAGGACAGCTGGGAAGCTGCCGCGTCGTCGATCAGCCACAGGGTCCGGTCGTGGCCCTTTGGGATCGCAGCCGGAAGGTCCGCACCGGAGACGGACTTGGCGACGGCCTCGGCCTTGTCCTCGCCGGACACCACGAACCAGACCTCGCGTGCCCGGGCCAGCGTCGCGAAGGTCAGTGACACTCGCGTTGGCGGAGGCTTGGGGGAGTCGTGGACCGCGACCGCCCACCGGTCTTTCTCGGCCAGTTCCGGGTAGCCGGGGAACAGCGACGCCACGTGCCCATCCGGCCCGACGCCCAGCATCAGTACGTCGAAAGTCCGCACTCCGCTGGCCGCCAGTTCGGATGCGTAGGCCTCAGCCGCCGCCTCCGCCCCCTGGCCGCTGTCAGCTGCCATCGGGTGCACCCGCGCCGGATCGACGTCGACGTGCGACAGCAGGGCGTCCCGAGCCTGGGTTTCGTTGCGCTCCGGATCGCCGTCGGGCAAGAAGCGTTCGTCACCCCACCAGAACTCCACCCGGCGCCAGTCGATCGCGTGCCGTGCCGGCGACTCCGCCACGGCTCCGTAGACCTTTGCCGCGACGCGGCCCCCGGTGAGCACCACTTGCGCGATGTCGCCGGCGGCCTGGACGTCGATCAGCCGGGTGATCAGCCTGGCCGCGACGGCGTGGACCAGGCCCTCGGCGTCGCGGTTGAGCAGGATCTCGGGCGAACTCATCAGCGGCCCGCCACCTTCTTCGCCGCCGCCTTCCGGGCCGGCGCCTTCTTCGCGACGGCCTTCTTGGCGGTGACCGACTTGCGCGCCGACTTCGCCGCCGCGCTGGCCTTCTTGGCAGGCGTCTTCTTGGCCGCGGTCTTCCGTCCGGCCGTCTTCTTGGCGGCAGAAGACTTCTGAGCGGACGAGGACGCCTGGCCCCCACCCGACCGGGCGGCGGCCTCGAGCTCCGGCGAGGCGGCCTTGCCCGAGACCTTCGTCGTACGGGCCGCTGCCTTCTCGGCCGCGGTCTGGGCGGATCGCCGGTCGACGTCGCTGACAGTCTTCGCCGACGCGGGCATCTTCTCCCGCTCGACGAGGCATCCGAGCGTTTGCGCGTACACGTCGTCCGGGTCGAGCCGCCGTAGCTCCTCGCTCAGCAGCTCCGAGGTGTTCCGCCGCTTCAACGCGACGGGCCGGTCCGGCTGGCCAGGAATGCTGAACGTCGCCACCGCACCGTCCGGTCGCGTCAACGCGATCGGACCCGCCGGCGTGAACATCCGTACGGCGGTGATGCCGGGTCCTCGCGAGTTCCGCTGCTCCACCGGTACGCCGAGGCGGCACTGCAGCCAGGCAGCCATCAGATCGGCACTCGCGTTGCCCTTGGCCGACACCACCTCGGCACCGGTCACCTTCGTCGGGTACTGGTCGAGCGCCGCGGCCATCAAGGCCCGCCACGGCGTCAACCGGCTCCACGCGAAGTCGGTGTCGCCTGGCGCATAGCCCTCAGCCCGCGCGGTGAAGTCCGCCGAGCCTCGCCGGGTCGCGGCCGCATCGGTGACCCGGCGACGGCCGAGTGCGCCGAGCGGGTCCTCGTTCGGAACCTTCGGCCCGCCTCCTGGCCACCAGACGATGACGGGGGAGTCGGGCAGCAGCAGCGGGGTGATGACGGACTCGGGCACCTTGGCCAGCTCGCCGTGCAGCCGCAGCAACACCGCCTCGCCCGGAATCCCTTCACCGACGCGTACTTCGGCGTCGAGGCCACCCGCGCCCCGCCCGGGCCGCAGGATCGCCACGAGCACCCGCGACGGGTGCTCGCGACCGGCCTCGTTCGCCGCCTTCATCGCGTCGTGGTGGGAGGCCTCGTCGACGACGACCACGATGGTGCCGACCATGCCCATCGCCGGGGAGCCGGCGTTGCGGCGGGCCTTCAGCAGGGCCGAGGCGATCTCGGCCGACGTGGTGCTGGTGAGGTCGATGATCATGGCCGCCTCCAGGCGCGTCCGTCGCGGGCGAGCATCTCGTGAGCGGAGTCGGGTCCCCAGGCACCGGAAGCGTACTGCTCCGGTTTGCCGTGCTCGGCCCAGTAGTTGATCACCGGGTCGAGGATCTTCCAGCCGAGCTCCACCTCGGTGTGCTGCGGGAACAACGGCGGGTCGCCGAGCAGTACGTCGAGGATGAGCCGCTCGTACGCCTCGGGGGAGGACTCGGTGAAGGACCCGCCGTACGCGAAGTCCATGTTCACGTCGCGGATCTCCATCATCGTGCCGGGGACCTTCGCCCCGAACCGCATCGTGATGCCCTCGTCCGGCTGGATCCGCATCACCAGGGCGTTCTGGCCGAGTTCCTCGGTCTCCGTCTTGGTGAACGGCAGGTGCGGCGCGCGCTTGAACATCACGGCCACCTCGGTGACGCGACGTCCCAGCCGCTTGCCGGTCCGCAGGTAGAACGGAACACCGGCCCAGCGGCGGGTGTCCACGTCGACGCGCAGCGCGGCGAAGGTCTCTGTCGCGGAGTCGGCAGGGATCCCGTCCTCCTGCAGGTAGCCCTTCACCTTGGTGCCGCCGGCCCAGCCTGCGGCGTACTGACCGCGGGCGGTGTGCAGGTCGAGGCGCTCCGGCAGCTTGACGGCTGCCAGCAGCTTCTTCTTCTCCTGGCGCAGTGACCAGGCGTCGAAGCTGACCGGCTCCTCCATCGCGATCAGCGCGAGCAGCTGGAGGAGGTGGTTCTGGATCACGTCCCGGGCGGCGCCGATGCCGTCGTAGTATCCGGCGCGGCCGCCGATGCCGATGTCCTCGGCCATCGTGATCTGCACGTGGTCGACGTAGTGGCTGTTCCAGACCGGCTCGAACATGGCGTTGGCGAACCGCAGCGCCAGCATGTTCTGGACGGTCTCCTTGCCCAGGTAGTGGTCGATCCGGAAGACCGCCTCGGGCGGGAAGACCGACTCGACCACCCGGTTCAGTTCCCGGGCGCTCTTCAGGTCGTGCCCGAACGGCTTCTCGATCACCACCCGGCGCCACGAGCCCGGGGTCTCCTTGGTCAGCCCGTGCTCGTTCAGCTGCTGCACGACCTGCGGGAACAGCCCCGGCGGGATGGACAGGTAGAAGGCGTGGTTGCCACCCGTACCGCGGTTGACGTCGAGCTCGTCCACGGTTTCCTTCAGCCGCTTGAACGCCTCGTCGTCGGTGAGGTCACCCGGAACGAACCGGAATCCCTCGGCAAGCTGCTGCCAGACCTCCTCGCGGAACGGCGTCCGCGCGTGCTCCTTGACCGAGTCGTGCACGATCTGGGCGAAGTCCTGGTTGCTGAAGTCACGCCGGGCGAAGCCGACCAGGGCGAAACCGGGCGGCAACAGGCCCCGGTTCGCCAGGTCGTACACGGCCGGCATCAGCTTCTTGCGGGCCAGGTCTCCGGTGACGCCGAAGATCACCAGGCTGCAAGGCCCGGCGATCCTGGGGAGCCGTCGGTCCTGGGGATCCCGCAGCGGGTTCACCGGGGCGGTGGGCTCCTCGTCGAGCTCTGCGGTCATGCGCCGCCGTCCTCCGATTTGTCAGGTGCGTCGAGTAGGGAGATCAGCTGCTCCACGCCGGCGGCGGGATCGGTGAGGTGCAGCCGTAGTACGGGCCGGCCACGGTCGGCCAGTACGCCGGCGTCGCCCGCGGCCTGGGCCGAGATCAGCGTGCCGAACGAGAACGGGCGGTCGGGGATCTCGACGTCGGCCGATTCCGACGAGGTGATCTGCAGGAACACGCCCTGCGGGTGGCCACCCTTGTGGTACTGACCGGTGGAGTGCAGGAATCGCGGTCCCCAGCCGAATGTGACCGGACGGCCGGTACGGCTGCTCAGAGCAGGCCGGATGGCGATCAGGTTCTCGTCGCGCTCGGAGTCCAAGTAGGCCATCACGGCGAGGTAGCCGTCGTCGCCGAGCTTGCTCAGCAGCGAGTCGAGCGCACCCTTGACCGTGTCGACGCCGTCGAGCAGGTCCTCGGTCGCCCGAACCTCTACAGCTCCGTCGGTGAAGGCAGCGGCCTCGGGCTCCGGCTGCGCGTCCAGCAGCCCACGAGCGGCCTTCTTGGCGCTCTCTACATCCGGCTGGTCGAACGGGTTGATCCCGAGCAGGTAACCGGCCACAGCAGTGGCCGTCTCCCACAACAGCATCTGTCCGCCGAGCGAACCGGAGGTCAGAGCAGTCGGTACGTCGCTGGTCGCCTTGTCGGCCAGCAGCGCGTTGACGATGTCGGGCGCGTCGCTGTGCAGCTCCGGTGCGTGCAGGCCCTTCACTGCGACGGGCAACACCCCCGTGCCGTTCTTACCGGTGCTCTCGGCAATCAACTGCTCGGCCCAGTCCGGGAACCCGACGATGTCAGTGCCGTCGGCAGTGATGATCGCCTTGTCCCGGCCCGCACTGCCGGCCAGTACTGCGCCCAGCAGGAGCGCCGGGTTGTCCGCAGAGTCGGCCTGCAACGCGGGAGCGGCCTCGGCCGCCTGGTCCAGCAGCTCAGCGATGTCGGCGCCCGCAAGCCCCGACGGGACGAGCCCGAAGGCGGTGAGCGCGCTGTAGCGCCCACCGACGTTCGGGTCGGCCAGGAAGGTCTTGCGGTAACCCTCGTCGGCCGCGAGCTTCTCGAACGGCGAGCCCGGGTCGGTCACGACGACGACCCGCGAAGCCGCGTCGATCCCGGCATCCTTGAACGCCTTGACGAACACGCGCCGCTGACTGTCGGTCTCCACCGTGCCGCCCGACTTGCTCGACACGACGATCACCGTGCGCTGCAGGTCGCCGGCCAGCGCCCGCGCGATCACGCTCGGGTTGGTCGAGTCCAGGACGACGAGCTCGACGCCGGCCGTCTTGGTGATGACCTCGGGAGCGAGCGAGGAACCGCCCATGCCCGCGAGCACGATCCGATCCAGGCCCTCGGCGCGCAGGTCGGCCTGCAGCGCCTCGATCTCGGCCAGCAGCGGCCGCGAGGTGTCGTGCAGGTCGACCCAGTTGAGCCGGATCGCCGACTCGGACTCGGCCTCCGGACCCCAGATGGTGGCGTCCTTGGCCGCGATCCGGGAGGCGATCTTCTCCGCGACGAGCCGCTCGATCGTCTCGGCCCACTCGCCGTTGACTGCGGTGACGGTCGGAGTGCTCACTTGGCGGCCGCCTTGAGGGCCGACGTGACGGTGTCCTGCAGCTCGGTCCAGGAGGCGTCGAACTTGCTGACACCCTCGTCCTCGAGCACCTGCACGACCTCGTCGTACGAGATGCCCAGCGCCTCGAGGTCGGCGATCACCTTACGGTCGGCGTCGTAGTCGCCGCGGACCGTGTCACCCGGCACCTCGCCGTGGTCGGCGAACGCCTCGATCGTTGCCTGCGGCATCGTGTTGACGACGCCGTTGGTGATCAGCTGCTCGACGTACATGGTGTCCTTGTACGCCGGGTCCTTGACGCCGGTGGAGGCCCACAGCGGGCGCTGCGGCTTGGCGCCGGCGGTCTCGATCTCGCGCCAGCGGTCGGACGAGAAGATCTCCTCGTACGCCTCGAAGGCGAGCCGGGCGTTCGCGATCGCCGCCTTGCCCCGCAGGGCTTTCGCCTCATCGGTGCCGATGGCATCGAGTCGCTTGTCGACCTCGGTGTCCACCCGGCTGACGAAGAACGAGGCGACGCTGCCGAGCTTGGTGACGTCGTGCCCGTTGTCGATCGCCTTCTCGACGCCGGTCAGGAACGCGTCCACGACCGCCTTGTAGCGCTCCAGCGAGAAGATCAGCGTCACGTTCACACTGATGCCCTGGGCAAGCGTCTCGGCGATCGCCGGGATGCCTTCCTTGGTGGCCGGGATCTTCACGAACACGTTCTCCCGGCCGACGGTGTCCCACAGCTCCTTGGCCTGGGCGATCGTCTTGGCGGTGTCGCGGGCCAGCCCGGGCTCGACCTCGATCGAGACCCGGCCGTCGACCCCCTCGGAGTCGTCGTAGACCGGCTTGAACAGGTCGGCGGCGTTCCGGACGTCGTCGGTGGTGATCACCCGGATCGCCTGGTCGGTCGAGACGCCGTCGGCAGCCAGGGTGTGCACCTGGTCGGCGTACGCGTTCGCGTCGGAGATGGCCTTGGCGAAGATCGTCGGGTTGGTGGTCACCCCGCTGATGTGCTGGTCGTGGATCAGGGTTTCCAGGCTGCCGCTGGTGAGCCGCTGCCGGGAGAGGTCGTCGAGCCAGATGGAAACCCCGGCGTCGGCGAGGTCTTTCAAACGATCGGTCATGTCCGAAGCCCTCCGAAATGTTCTGTTGTGGATGTTCAGTTCTTGGGCGCGGCGTAGGTGTCGGCCGGTCCGACCGGCCCGGCTGCTGCCCGGCTCGGCGCAACACCGCTGCCACCGAGTTCGGCGGCCGCCGCGATGCTGTCCTTGGCTGCCTGTACGACGGCCTCGGCGGTGATGCCGAACTCCGTGTACAGCCGCTGGTAGTCGGCCGAGGCGCCGTAGTGCTCCAGGCTCACGGTCCGCCCGGCGTCACCGACGATCTCGCGCCAGCCCAGCTTGATCCCGGCCTCGACCGAGACCCGGGCCCGTACGCCGGCCGGGATGACCGACTCGCGGTACGCGTCGTCCTGCTCGTCGAACCACTCGCGGGAGACCAGCGACACGACCCGGGCCTTGATGCCCTCGTCGGCCAGCGTCTTGCGGGCCTCGACGGCGAGCTGCAGTTCCGACCCGGTGCCGATCAGGATCACGTCCGGGGTGCCCTCGGTGTCGAGCAGCGTGTAACCACCCTTGTGCACGTTCTCCGTGGTCGCGTAGCCGTCCGTACCGCGCGGGTAGGTCGGCACGTTCTGCCGGGTCAGCACCAGGCCGGCCGGACGATCGGTGTGCTCGAGGATCGTCGCCCACGCGGCCGCCGTCTCGTTCGCGTCGGCAGGCCGGACCACGTCGAGGCCGGGGATCGCGCGCAGCGCGGCCAGGTGCTCCACCGGCTGGTGCGTCGGACCGTCCTCGCCGAGGCCGATCGAGTCGTGCGTCCAGACGTAGGTCACGGGCAGCTTCATCAGCGCGGCCAGCCGGACCGCCGGACGCATGTAGTCGCTGAAGACGAGGAACGTGCCGCCGTACGGGCGGGTGCGGCCGTGCAGGGCGATGCCGTTCAGGATCGAGCCCATACCGTGCTCGCGGATCCCGAAGTGCAGGACCCGGCCGTACTCGTTGCCCTGGAACTCCTTGGTGGCGTGCTCGGCCGGGATGAACGACGGCTGCCCCTTCGGGGTGGTGTTGTTCGAGCCCGCCAGGTCGGCCGAACCGCCCCACAGCTCGGGCAGCTCCGGCGCGATCTTGGTCAGCACCTCACCGGAGGCCGCGCGGGTGGCGACGCCCTTCGCATCGGCCTCCCAGCTCGGCAGCGCGTCCCGCCAGCCCTTCGGCAGCTCCCGCTTGCCCAGCCGGTCGAACAGCTCGGCCTCCTCGGGCGCCGCGGTCTTCCACGCGTCGAACTTGGTGGTCCACTCGTCCTGCAGCGCCTTGCCACGCTCGACGGCCTTGCGGGTGTGCTCGATGACGTCCGCTGCGACCTCGAAGTTCTGCTCGGGGTCGAAGCCGAGGATCTTCTTGGTCGCGGCGACCTCGGCGGCGCCCGCGGCCGAGCCGTGGATCTTGCCGGTGTTCTGCGCGTTCGGGGCCGGCCAGCCGATGATCGTGTGCAGCCGGATGAAGGTCGGCTTGTCGGTGACCGCGTGACCGGCCTCGATCGCGTCGTACAGCGCCTGCACGTCTTCCTCGTAGCCGGTGCCGCCGTTGGTCCAGTCGACGTCGTGGACATCCCAGCCGTACGCCGCGTAGCGCGCCGCCACGTCCTCGGAGAACGCGATGTTCGTGTCGTCCTCGATGGAGATCTTGTTGGCGTCGTAGATCACCGTCAGGTTGCCGAGCTTCTGGTGACCCGCGAGCGAGGAGGCCTCCGACGAGACGCCCTCCTCCAGGTCGCCGTCCGAGGCGATCACGTAGACGCGGTGATCGAACGGGCTCTGGCCGGCGCCGGCGTTCGGGTCGAAGAGGCCACGCTCGCGGCGGGCGGCCATCGCCATCCCGACCGCGTTGCCGACACCCTGGCCGAGCGGACCGGTGGTCGTCTCGACGCCCGGGGTGTGCTGGTACTCCGGGTGGCCCGGCGTCGCGCTGCCCCACGTCCGCAGGGACTTCAGGTCGTCGAGCTCCAGGCCGAAGCCGGCCAGGTAGAGCTGGATGTAGAGCGTCAGGCTGGAATGCCCGGCCGACAGCACGAAACGGTCCCGCCCGGCCCAGTGCGGGTCGGCGGGGTTGTGCCGCATCACCTTCTGGAACAGCAGATAGGCGGCCGGCGCGAGGCTCATCGCCGTACCGGGGTGGCCGTTACCGACCTTCTCCACAGCATCCAGCGCGAGCACGCGTACGGTGTCGACCGCACGCTTGTCGAGCTCGGTCCAGTCAAGCTTGGGGCTGGTCTTCTCCGTCACGCCGGCGGCGCTCCTCTCGATGGCTGCGAACACTGCTCTGTCGGTGTCCGAGGGACCGGCCGGACCCGTGGGTCCCGTGCCGTGAGCGCCCCCGCGCTGCACCGTGTGCGAGCCTACTCGCCCGGCCGTCTCAGGCCCTTCATACCTCGCCAACCGGACATCCGGGTTGCTTGTTCCCGAACGTCTCGGACCTCACACCGGTACCCCGGCCGACACCTCGGTGCGGGTGGGTGCAGGGGAGTCCTACGGGGCGTCGTAGACTGTCGAACCGTCAGCGCCGGAACCCGGCGTCAACCCACTCAGTTCGAGGTGTTCGTGACGGCCGTCGACCCGCGTCCAGCCGCGACGACGTCGTACCCGGCGCCGCTGCCGACCGACCCAGCCCTGGAGATCGATCAGTCTCCGGTTCCGGGCCCGTCGGTGCGCGACGTGATCAAGGCGTACGTCGGTCTGACCAAGCCGCGCATCATCGAGCTCCTGCTGATCACGACCGTGCCGGTGATGTTCCTGGCCGCGGGTGGGGTGCCAGGACTCGGTGTCGTCGCGGCGACCCTGCTGGGCGGCATCCTCGCCGCCGGCAGCGCGAACACGATCAACTGCGTGCTCGACCGCGACATCGACGAGCAGATGCGCCGGACCCGCCGTCGCCCGCTGCCGCGGCACGCGGTCAGCCCGCGTTCGGCGACGGTTTTCGGCGTCGTGCTGGGGATTCTCGCCACCCTCGAGCTCGGCCTGCTGGTCAACTGGCTGTCCTCGCTGCTCGCGCTGGCCGCGAACGCCTTCTACGTCTTCGGCTACACGATGGTGCTGAAGCGGCGGACCGTGCAGAACATCGTCTGGGGCGGCATCGCCGGCTGCTTCCCGACCCTGATCGGCTGGACCTCCGTCACCAACTCGCTGGCCTGGACCCCGCTGGTGCTCTTCGGCGTGGTCTTCTTCTGGACCCCACCGCACACCTGGGCCCTGGCAATGCGGTACCGCGAGGACTACGCCTCGGTCGACGTGCCGATGCTCCCCGTCGTCGCCACCCCGGTCGCCACCGCCCGCCAGATCCTGGCGTACAGCCTCGTCATGGTGGCCACCTCGATCGCCCTCTGGCCGATCGGCGGCACCGGCCTCGTCTACCCGCTCGCAGCCGTCGTCCTCGGCGTCGTCTTCCTCCGCGAAGCCTTCGCCCTCCTCGCCCGAGCCAACACCGGCGCCGAAGGCGCAGCCCTCCGCCCGATGCGCCTCTTCCACTTCTCCAACATCTACCTGGCACTCCTCTTCATCGCAGCAGCCATCGACCCACTTCTCCGCTAGTAGTTGCTAACGGCATCGAGCCCATTTCGCCTGAGAAAGCACGCGTTGTGGCTGGCGAGGCACAGATAGTTGCCTAGGTACCCGTTTCTGCCAGTGAACAGCTGGTGGCTGGGAGTTGTCCCGTTGACCTTGTGCGGCGTGAGTGTTGCCATGGGGGAAGTCCGTGGAGTGGCTCCAGCTGGGGCGGACGGCGCGTCAGGGGGACGCAGTGGGGGTCAGAAAAGCACGTATAGCAGCGGTATCGGTGGTGGCGTTGCTCGGTACGACGTTGTCGGTCGGGCCGGCCGATGCGGGTGGGAGTCACAGCAGTCTTCAGCCGGTGGTGACCGGGCTGGACGGGCCTCGCGGGGTGGCTGTCAGCGCCGATGGGCGGAAGGTCATCTACAGCGTGACCGACGGCTCCGTGTACGAGGCTTGGGCTTTCGGGCTGAACAAGCACATCCGGAAGCTCGGCCAGGTCCCGGGCGGCTTCCCGCCGGCGATCGACACCAACGTCTGGGGTGTGACGTACGCGCTCACCGGTGGCGGCGGGCCTGAAGGGGATTCCCCGCCTGGTGGAGCGACTCTCTACAAGCTGCGCCCGGGTAGGTCTGCTCAGGTGGTCGCCGACATCGCGAAGTACCAGGCGCACGACCCGGATCCGTACGACCAGGAGAGCGCTCCGACGGAGTCGAATCCGTTCGGCGTGGCGGCGCTGCGGGACCGTACCGTGCTGGTGTCGGACGCGGCGGGCAACGACCTGCTCAGGGTGTGGCCGAACGGCTCCATCAAGACCGTCGCCAGGATCAAGCCCCGGATGGTGAAGGTGCCGTCGGGTCTGCCGGCCAAGGATCCCGACGGCAACCCGCTGCCGCCCGCCGGTACGCCGATCCTCGCCGAAGGTGTGGCGACCTCGGTGACCGTCGGTTCGGACGGCTACTACTACCTCGGTGAGCTGCGCGGGTTCCCGGCCACGCCTGGTACGTCGGAGATCTGGCGGATCAAGCCGGGTTCGGTCGGCGCAGTGTGCGACCCGGCCCACCCGTACCGGGGCAACTGCCAGCGGTACGCCGACGGCTACACCTCGATCGTCGATCTCGGTGCCGGTCCCGGCAACAAGATCTACGTGGTCGAGCTGGCCCGGAAGAGCTGGCTGCAGTTCGAACTCAACGGCGCAACCGCCGGAGCCCTGTTCGTGCAGTACCGCGGCGGTCACCAGCGCGGCGGCTACCGGCACGAGCTGGCGAAGGGGCAGCTCAACCTGCCAGGCGGCGTCGGCGTCAGCAGGAGCGGCGTCGTGTACGTCGCCTCGCCCATCTTCGGCCCAGGCTCAGTCGCAAGAGTCCGGTACTGACGGACACCCCGGGGCGTCTGGTCCACCTGGCCGGACGCCCCGGGTACCACGCCCGATCGCGTCGTCGGTGACTGTCAGGTAGCCGGCGTGCCGCGTTCGCCGTACACGGCTGTGACCAGGGCGATCAGGACGCCGGCGAAGAACATGTGGATGAGCACGAGGCCCCACGGCAGGCCCGTGAAGTACTGCGTGAAGCCGACCGCGCCCTGCAGCAACTCCATCGCCAGCAGCCAGGCGGCGAGCTTGCGCAGCGCTCGGGACGTCGCCGTCACTCGCGTCGCGATCACCAGACCGATCGTCACGCCCAGCAGGCCGAACACGACATCCGCGTGCAGCTGACTGATCACGGTCTCGTCGAAACCGTTCCGCCCGGTGTCGGGATCACCCGAGTGCGGACCGGCGCCGGTGACAAGGGTGCCGAGGGCAACGGCCAGCCAGACCGCAACCACACAAGCGGTTGCGAGCGCGCGAACGACCGGGGGAGTGTGCGGATAGGGACTCGTGCGGGAGCGGCGCATCATCGACACGGTCAGCGTGATGATGATCGGTGAGACGAGGAAGTGCGCGGAGACGATCCACGGGTTCAGCCCGGTCAGCACGCTGATGCCACCGATGACCGCCTGCAAGGGAATCCCGAGCGCGGCCGCGGTCGCCAGGCGACGCAGGTCCGTACGCCGTGGCCGGTACCGCATGACCACGAGCCAGGTCAGGATCGCGATCACCCCGACCACGAACCCGAGCATCCGGTTGCCGAACTCGATCGCCCCGTGGATCCCGAGCGCGCTGTGCGGCACGTACGACGCATCGGTACACGACGGCCAGGTCGGGCAACCCAGCCCCGAACCCGTCAACCGCACCAGCCCACCGGTCACCACGATGCCGATGTTGGCCACCACCGACGCCCAGCCCCACCGCCGAACGACATCCAGACTCGGCTCCGGCACCAACCGCCAGAACCCAGTCACACCCTCGTCCTCACGCACCGTGGTCTCCGTGGTCACCGGCACACTCTAGATACAGGCCTCGTCAGTCCCAGCGGAAGGTCCGGGAGACGAGGTAGGCGAGGAGGGCGGACCACAGAGCGAGGGAGAGGGCGGCGGCCCATGGGATCACGCCTTCGATGGTGGAGTTGGCGAGGCCGTTGGCCAGGGCTGCGCTGGGGAGCAGGCGTACTACGGACTGCATGCCGGCGGGGTATTCGTCGACCGGGGTCATCAGGCCGCCGCCGACGAGCAGCAGCAGGTAGAGCAGGTTCGCGGCGGCGAGGGTGGCTTCGGCTCGGAGGATGCCGGACATGAGCAAACCGAGCGACGCGAAGGCTGCCGTGCCGCACACGATCATCAGGACGACGCCGATGACCGCCGAAGCGCCGCCGACGGGTTTCCAGCCGAGCGCGAAGCCGGTGCCGACTAGTACGGCGAGCTGGATCACCTGGATGGCCAGGACCGAGCCGATCTTGCCCGCGAGCAGTCCGGTCCGGGACAGGGGAGAGGCGCCGAGACGCTTGATCACGCCGTACCGGCGCTCGAAGCCGGTCGCGATGGCCAGTGAAGTAAAGGACGAAGACAGCACGGCCAGTGCGAGCACACGCGGTACTGCGAGGTCCACAGCTCGCCCGTCGCCGAGCGGGAGCCGATCGCCCAGCCCGGTGCCACCGAGCAGCAAAAGCAGCCCCAGCGGGATCACCAGTGCGAGCAACAGCTGCTCACCGTTGCGGATCAGCAGCCGGAACTCCATCCGAGCGTGCGACAACACCTTGCGAGTCCAGGGCGCAGAACCCGGCTGCGGAGCATATGTAGTACTCATCGAGTCTCCTTGGCCGGTTTGGCCGTGAGCGCCAGGTAGACGTCCTCGAGCGACTTCGCCCCGTGCTCCGTCAGTACGTCGGGCGTCCCAGAGGCGATCAGCTTGCCCGCGGAGACGACGTGCACCTGGTCGGACAACTGCTCGGCCTCGTCCATCGCGTGCGTGGTCAGTACGACGGTCACGCCGTCGTCGCGCAGATCGCGGATCAGCTGCCAGATCTCCCGGCGCCCGTGCGGGTCCAGCCCGGTCGTCGGCTCGTCGAGGAACACGATCTCGGGCCGCCCGACGATCGCCATCGCCAGTGACAACCGCTGCTTCTGACCGCCCGAAAGCCGTCGGTACGGCGTACGCCCGCAGGTACCCAGGTCGAGCCGCTCGATCAGGTCGGGGAGCTCCAGCGGATGAGCGTGCAGGCCGGCGACGTAGCGGAGCATCTCGAGAGCGCGTACGCCGGACCAGGCACCGCCCTCCTGGAGCATTACCCCGATCCGCGGCATCAGCTCGTCGTGGTCCGCGATCGGATCGAGGCCGAGCACCCGGACCTGACCCGAGTCGGGCCGGCGGAACCCCTCGCAGCTCTCCACCGTGGTGGTCTTCCCGGCTCCGTTGGGGCCGAGCACGGACGTCACTGTTCCGCCGGTTACGGTGAGAGTGAGGCCGTCGACCGCGGTCTTCTCGCCGTACCGGACGACGAGGTTGTCGATCTCGACTGCGACTGGCACGACTGCAGTGTAGGAAACGCCCCCGGGTGACGCTGCTCACGGTCACCCCTGGGCGTGAGCGAGGCTCCGGGGAGCGGTAAGGGGAGCCTTATTTGAAGGGCCCCGGTAATTACGCGACACTGATGTTGTGAAAACTTCCGCGTCGACCGGTGAGGTGCCTTCGGGCACGGCTGCCGCGCGGGACGAGTCCACCAGAGACCGGGTCGCTCGGTCGATCCTGACCAACGGCCCGTCCAGCGCCGCGGTGCTCGCGGAGCGTCTGAAGCTGACCCCCGCGGCGGTCCGCCGGCACTTGGACCACCTGCTCGAGGAAGGCCTCGCCGAGGCCCGCGAGGAGCGCGTCTACGGCCCCCGTGGCCGCGGCCGCCCCGCGAAGGTGTTCGTGCTGACCGACTCCGGCCGGCACGCCTTCCACCAGGCGTACGACGACCTGGCGGCCACCGCGCTGCAGTTCATCGCCGAAGCCGGCGGGGAAGCGGCAGTGACGGAGTTCGCCCGGCGCCGGGTGGCCGACGTGGAGACGAAATACCGGCAGCTGCTCGAGGCGGCGCCGGAGGGCAAGAAGGCGGAGGTGCTGGCCCAGGCGCTCAGCGTCGACGGCTATGCCGCCTCCACCCTGCAAGCCGGGGCCGGTGAGCAGCTCTGCCAGCACCACTGCCCGGTCGCGCACGTGGCCGAGCAGTTCCCCCAGTTGTGCGAGGCCGAGACCGAGGTGTTCTCCCGCCTGCTCGGCAAGCACGTCCAGCGACTCGCCACCATCGCACACGGTGACGGTGTCTGTACTACGCACATCCCTGGCCACGCCACCAAAGCGCAGCCAGTTACCTCTTCTGTTTCCGACAGCGAATCTGCGAGGACTGCACGATGACGCAAACCGCTCACCCGGAGCTCGACGGGCTCGGTACGTACAAGTTCGGCTGGTCCGACAGTGACGCCGCCGGCTCCGTCGCCAAGCGCGGCCTCAGTGCCGAGGTGGTGCAAGGCATCTCGACGCTGAAGAGTGAGCCGGAGTGGATGCTCGACCTGCGGATGAAGGGCCTGAAGCTCTTCGACCGCAAGCCGATGCCGTCGTGGGGTGCGGACCTGTCCGGCATCGACTTCGACAACATCAAGTACTTCGTCCGCTCGACCGAGAAGCAGGCCACCAGCTGGGAGGACCTGCCCGAGGACATCAAGAACACCTACGACAAGCTCGGCATCCCGGAGGCGGAGAAGCAGCGCCTGGTCGCCGGCGTCGCCGCGCAGTACGAGTCGGAGGTCGTCTACCACCAGATCCGCGAGGACCTGGAG
Organism: Kribbella monticola; assembly: GCF_003261635.1. Lineage (GTDB taxonomy): Bacteria > Actinomycetota > Actinomycetes > Propionibacteriales > Kribbellaceae > Kribbella > Kribbella monticola. Next base: position 383,793 of record NZ_QFXK01000010.1, read on the forward strand.
GAGCAGGGCGTCATCTTCCTGGACACCGACACCGGCCTGCGCGAGCACCCGGAGCTGTTCAAGGAGTACTTCGGCTCGGTCATCCCGGTCGGCGACAACAAGTTCGCCGCGCTGAACACGGCGGTCTGGTCCGGCGGCTCGTTCATCTACGTCCCCAAGGGCGTCAAGGTGGATATCCCGCTGCAGGCCTACTTCCGGATCAACACCGAGAACATGGGCCAGTTCGAGCGGACGCTGATCATCGTCGACGAGGACGCCTACGTCCACTACGTCGAGGGTTGCACCGCGCCGATCTACAAGTCGGACTCGCTGCACTCCGCGGTCGTCGAGATCATCGTGAAGAAGGGCGCCCGCTGCCGCTACACGACGATCCAGAACTGGTCGAACAACGTCTACAACCTGGTCACCAAGCGCGCCACCTGCGAAGAGGGCGCGACGATGGAGTGGATCGACGGCAACATCGGCTCCAAGGTGACGATGAAGTACCCGGCCGTGTACCTGATGGGCGAGCACGCCAAGGGCGAGACGCTGTCGATCGCGTTCGCCGGCGAGGGCCAGCACCAGGACGCCGGCTCGAAGATGGTGCACAACGCGCCGTACACGTCGAGTTCGATCATCTCCAAGTCCGTCGCCCGCGGTGGCGGCCGGACGTCGTACCGGGGTCTGGTCGAGGTCGCGCCGGGCAGCCACCACAGCAAGTCCACGGTCCGCTGTGACGCGCTGCTGATCGACACGATCAGCCGCTCCGACACCTACCCGTACGTCGACGTCCGCGAGGACGACGTGGCGATGGGACACGAGGCGACCGTGTCCAAGGTCAGCGACGACCAGCTCTTCTACCTGATGAGCCGGGGCATGGCCGAGGACGAGGCGATGGCGATGATCGTCCGCGGCTTCATCGAGCCGATCGCCCGCGAGCTCCCGATGGAGTACGCGCTGGAACTCAACCGGCTCATCGAGCTGCAGATGGAAGGGGCCGTCGGCTGATGTCAGCCACCGAAACCCTGGTTGCCACCGGCAACCAGGCGCACTCCCACGGACCGGGCTCGCCGGTGCCGTTGCAGGCCCGTAGCGAGCGGACCACGTCGTACGACGTGGCCGACTTCCCCGTGCCGAACGGCCGTGAGGAAGAGTGGCGCTTCACCCCGGTCAAGGCGCTCAAGGCGCTGTTCGCCGACGAGGCCGGCACCGAGACCGCCAAGATGGACGCGCACGGGCCTGACGGGGTGGTGATCGAGACGATCGCCGCCGACGCCGTGAAGGCGTTGACGCCGCAGGACCGGATCGCCGCCGTCGCGTGGACCCACGCCGCCGAGGCGCTCGCCGTGCGCATCCCGAACGACGCCGAGCTCACCGAGCCCGTGCACGTGAACGTCGCCTCGCTCGGCGGTCGCGGTTTCGGCCACCTGGTGATCGAGGCCGGCCGGCACAGCCGCGGCACCGTGATCGTCGACCACACCGGCGCCGGTGAGTACGCCGCCAACGTGGAGATCGTCGTCGGCGACGGCGCCGACCTCCGGGTCGTGTCGATCCAGCAGGGCGACACCGAGTCGATCCACGTCGGCCAGCACGACGCCGTGATCGGCCGCGACGCGAAGCTGAACCACGTCGCCGTCACGCTCGGCGGCAAGATCGTCCGCCTCTCCACCAACGTCCGGTACGCCGGTCCCGGTGGCGACGCGGAGTTGCTCGGGGTGTACTTCGCCGAGTCCGGCCAGCACCACGAGAACCGGCTCTTCGTCGACCACGAGGCGATCAACTGCAAGAGCAATGTGCTCTACAAGGGCGCGCTCGCCGGTGACCACGCCCGCTCGGTGTGGATCGGCGACGTGCTGATCCGGGCCGCGGCCGAGGGCACGAACACCTTCGAGCTGAACCGGAACCTGGTCCTGACCGACGGGGCGCGCGCCGACTCGGTGCCGAACCTGGAGATCGAGACCGGCGAGATCGAGGGCGCCGGGCACGCTTCGGCGACCGGCCGGTTCGACGACGAGCAGCTGTTCTACCTGCAGGCTCGCGGTATTCCCGAGGACGAGGCCCGTCGCCTGGTGGTGTCCGGGTTCTTCAACGACATCATCGGCCGCATCGGCGTACCGGAGGTGGCCGAGCACCTGCACGAGGTGATCGAGCAGAAGCTGGCCCGGACGGCGGCGCTGACCGAGCAGGCCAAGGCCTGAGCATGAGCGACACGTTCGAACGCGCCTGCGCGGTGGCCGATGTCCCCGACGAAGGGGTCGTCGCCACCGAGGTCGGCGGCGTGGAGGTGGCCGTCGTGAAGAGCGAGGGCCAGTACTTCGCGGTCCGCGACGAGTGCTCGCACGCGCAGATCCAGCTGTCCGAGGGTGACGTCGGCAACTGCGAGATCGAGTGCTGGCTGCACGGCTCCCGGTTCGACCTGCGCACCGGCGAGCCGACCAGCCTGCCGGCGTACGACCCCGTTCCGGTCTATCCGGTCCGGGTGGACGGCGAGGACCTGCTGGTCGACGTCAAGAACCCCCTGAATCAAGCTTCCTAAAGCAGACGGAGATAGAAGAAAACCCATGGCGACACTCGAGATCCGCGACCTGCACGTGTCGGTCGACACCGAGAACGGCCCGAAGGAGATCCTGCGCGGCGTCGACCTGACCATCGCCGGTGGTCAGACGCACGCGATCATGGGCCCGAACGGTTCCGGCAAGTCCACGCTGGCGTACTCGATCGCCGGCCACCCGAAGTACAACGTCACCAGCGGCACCGTGACGCTGGACGGCGAGGACGTGCTCGCCATGTCCGTCGACGAGCGCGCCCGGGCCGGCCTGTTCCTGGCCATGCAGTACCCGGTCGAGGTGCCCGGCGTGTCCGTGTCGAACTTCCTCCGGACCGCCAAGACCGCCATTGACGGCGAAGCCCCGAAGCTGCGGACCTGGGTCAAGGACGTCAACAAGGCGCTCGCCGACCTGGACATGGACGCCGACTTCGGCACCCGGAACGTCAACGAGGGCTTCTCCGGTGGTGAGAAGAAGCGGCACGAGATCGTCCAGCTGGAGCTGCTCGACCCGAAGATCGCGATCCTCGACGAGACCGACTCCGGGCTCGACATCGACGCGCTGAAGGTCGTCTCGACCGGCGTCAACCGGTTCGCCGAGAAGGGTGACAAGGGCGTTCTGCTAATCACCCACTACACGCGGATCCTGCGCTACATCAAGCCGGACTTCGTGCACGTGTTCGTCGACGGCAAGGTCGCCGAGGAGGGCGGCCCGGAGCTGGCCGACGAGCTTGAGGCCAACGGCTACGAGCGCTTCCTGAAGACAGGCGCCAAGGCATGAGCGACGCCCGGACCTTCAGCAGTCCCCTGGACACGCAGTCGGTCCGGGCGGACTTCCCGATCCTGTCGCGGGTCCTGGCGAACGACTTCCCGCTCGTCTACCTCGACTCGGCCAACTCGTCGCAGAAGCCGCGGCAGGTGGTAGCTGCTCTTGAGGAGCACTACCTCCAACACAACGCGAACGTGGCTCGCGCCATGCACCAGCTCGGTGCCGAGGCGACCGCGGCGTACGAAGGCGGTCGGGACAAGGTGGCGGCCTTCATCGGTGCGACCAACCGCGACGAGATCGTCTTCACCAAGAACGCCTCCGAGGCGCTCAACCTGGCCGCGCACACCCTCGGTGCCTCGCTGAAGCCGGGGGACGAGGTGGTGATCTCCGAGATGGAGCACCACAGCAACATCGTCCCGTGGCAGCTCGCCTGTGAGCGGACCGGCGCGACACTGCGCTGGTTCGGCGTCACCGGCGAGGGCCGGCTCGACCTGAGCAACATCGAGGAACTGATCAACGAGCGCACGAAGATCGTCTCGCTGACCTGGGTCTCGAACGCGCTCGGCACCATCAACCCGATCACCTCGATCGCGGAGAAGGCGCACGCGGTGGGTGCGGTGATGGTCGTCGACGCTTCGCAGGCCGTGCCGCAGTTCCCGGTGGACGTCTCGACGCTGGGCGCCGACCTGCTCGCCTTCACCGGCCACAAGACGGTTGGCCCGACCGGCATCGGCGTGCTCTGGGGCCGGTACGACCTGCTCGCGTCGCTGCCGCCGTTCCTCGGTGGTGGCGAGATGATCGAGGTCGTCCGGATGACCGGTTCGACGTACGCGCCGCCGCCGGCCCGGTTCGAAGCCGGTACGCCGCCGATCGCGCAGTCCGTCGGGCTCGGTGCCGCCCTGGACTACCTGGCCGGCATCGGGATGGACAAGATCGCGGCGCACGAGCAAGCCATCACGGCGTACGCGCTGGAGGGGTTGCAAACCGTGCCGGGGCTGAAGATTCTCGGGCCGACCGACACCGTCGACCGGGGTGGAGCGATCAGCTTCGAGCTGGACGGCGTTCACCCACATGACGTCTCGACGGTGCTGGACACCCGCGGCATCGCAGTACGGGCCGGGCACCACTGCGCGCGGCCGGTGCACGAGCGGTTCGGAATGCAATCGTCGACCAGAGCGTCTTTCTACCTGTACACGACACCCGAGGAGATCGACGCGCTCGTCGACGGCCTCGGATTCGTCCGGTCATTCTTCAAGGTGGACTGATATGCAGCTCGACAGCCTTTACCAGGAGATCATCCTGGACCATTACCGCAGCCCGCACCACGCGGGGCTGGCGGACCCGTACGACGTGGAGGTGCACCACGTGAACCCGTCCTGCGGGGACGAGGTCACCCTCCGGGTCGAGCTCGACGGCGACGTCGTGACCGGCGTGACGCACCAGAGTGTCGGCTGCTCGATCAGCCAGGCGGCGACGTCGGTGATGAGCGACCTGGTGATCGGCAAGCAGGTCATCGAGGGCATGGCGACCTACGAGAAGTTCCTGGAACTGATGCAGGGTCGCGGGAATGTGGAACCCGACGAAGAGGTTCTGGAAGACGGCGTCGCCTTCGCGGGTGTCGCGCAGTTCCCGGCTCGGGTGAAGTGCGCGCTGCTGGGCTGGTCGGCCTGGCGCGACGCGACCGCCCAAGCACTCGCGAAGAAAGAAGGAGCAACCAATGTCTGACCAGACCGACGAGAAGATCGAGCTGCCCGAGGTCGACCTCGAAGCCGCCGGCAAGCCGGCTGGCTCGACCGTTGCCGTCGAAGATGTCACCGAGGCCTTGAAGGACGTCGTGGACCCCGAGCTCGGGATCAACGTCGTCGATCTGGGCCTGATCTACGGCGTGACCGTGGACGACACCACCACCGCGATCATTGACATGACGCTGACGTCCGCGGCCTGCCCGCTGACCGACGTGATCGAGGACCAGACCCGGATGGCGCTCGACGGCCTGGTCAACGACTTCCGGATCAACTGGGTCTGGATGCCGCCGTGGGGTCCCGAGAAGATCACCGACGACGGCCGCGACCAGCTCCGCGCGCTCGGCTTCAACGTCTGAGTTCCCCGTACTGCGGCTGATTTCCAGTACTGCGGTAGCCCGGGTCAGGTGGCCCGGGCTTTCGCATGTCCGGATGCACTAGCGTCGGTGCGGTGACCCGCATCCTCTCCGTCGGCCCGAACCGCCTCGAGCGCTGGCTGACCGGCTTCAGCGAGCGTCACGGGCCGACCTCGTACGACGTGACGCCGCTCCGGGTGACCGCGTCGGCTGAGGACGGGGCGGTCGCTGAGATCGAGGTGCCGTTCGGCCCGCTGTCCGAGCTCACGCCGGCCGGGTTGATCGCGCACGTTCTGGCGGACCGCCGACTAGGGCTGCTGCTGGTACGGCGAGGTGGGTACGGCGCGGGCGTTTTCGCCGGGGGAGTGCTGGAGGCCTCGAAGGTCGGGTCGCGGCACGTGCAGGGAACGACGAAGGCGGGCGGATGGTCGCAGCAGCGGTTCGCCCGTCGCCGGGACAATCAGGCGCGCGAGGCATTCGCGGCCGCCACCGAAGTCGCCGTACGAATCCTTGCTCCTGCGAAACTCGACGTACTGGTTTGCGGCGGTGACCGAAAAGCTGTCGACACTGTTCTCGAGGACCCTCGCTTGAAAGCGCTCGTCCCGCTGGTTCGGCCGCCTTTCCTGGGCGTGGCCGACCCCAAACAAAAGGTTCTGGAACAAGCCGGCGTCGATGCCCGCGCCGTCCGAATTCACCTCACCGAACCCGACCCCGCTTCCTGAACAGCCGCCAACTCCGCCGGTGTGGCGGTGTGGCGCGGGTTGTGCGGGTGTTACCGCGAAGTACTGTCGGAAGTACGGACATTTGTTGCCGCCGGCGACTCTGCCGACAACGACCCTGCGCATTCTTGGAAAGCTGCCGAATCAGGGAGCCGGATCGTGAGGGAACCGTTGTCGTCAGTGGCCCGTCGATAGGAAAGACTGTCCGTCCTGAGGGTTCTGTCGAGTGGGAGGGTCAAGTGACCGCGTTCCTCGTAGTGCTGGCATTGGTCGCCTTATTGGTGGTCGTCACACTGATCAAGTCAGTCCGGGTCGTGCAACAGCAGACCGTCGGTATCGTGGAACGGTTCGGGAAGTTCAAGGTCGGCTTGCAGCCCGGCCTGAACCTGCTGACTCCGTTCGTCGACAAGGTGCGCTACACGATCGACATGCGCGAGCAGGTGGTCGCGTTCCCGCCGCAGGGCGTCATCACCGAGGACAACCTGATGGTGTCGATCGACTCCGTCATCTACTTCCAGGTGAACGACCCGGTCCGGGCGACGTACGAGATCTCGAACTACATCCAGGCGATCGAGCAGCTGACCATGACCACGCTGCGAAACATCATCGGTGGCATGGACCTGGAGCAGACGCTGACCAGCCGCGAGGAGATCAACGAGAAGCTCCGTTACGTGCTGGACGAGGCGACCGGCAAGTGGGGCATCCGGGTCAACCGGGTCGAGCTCCGCTCGATCGACCCGCCGCCCTCCATCCAGGACTCGATGGAGAAGCAGATGCGCGCCGACCGTGACAAGCGCGCGGCGATCCTGACCGCGGAGGGCATGCGGCAGTCCGCCGTACTGTCGGCCGAAGGTCAGAAGCAGTCCGCGATCCTCACCGCGCAAGGTGACCGCGAGTCGCGCATCCTCCGCGCGCAGGCCGAGCGGGAAGCCCGGATCCTGAAGGCGCAGGGTGAGGCGCAGGCCATCACCACGGTGTTCAACGCGATCCACGCCGGCAAGCCGGACCAGGGTCTGCTGGCGTACCAGTACCTGCAGATGCTCCCGTCGATCGCGCAGGGCGACTCGAACAAGCTGTGGATCATCCCCAGCGAGATCGGCAAGGCGATGGAGGGTCTCGGCAGCGCCGTCGGCCAGATTGCCGGCATCACCCAGAAGGCCGAAGGCCCGTTCCCGGAGCCGGACCTGGGCGACTCGCACGCGGTGGAGGTCGACAGCGGTGGCGGCTCGTCGGTGACTCCCGACGCCGCGGTAGCCGAGGCCGACAACGCAGTACAGGAAGCGATCGCCGCAGCGCAGAACGCGGCCGTCAGCTCGCGCAGCCAGGCGGCTGCTCCTCCGGCGGTCACTTCCGCTCCGGAGCAGACCGCGCCGGTGCAGGACGGTCCGACGCAGGAGCGCTGACAACCAGTACTACGTACGCCACGCGGCCCGGCTCATTGGAGCCGGGCCGCGTGCTGTTCGCGGTACCGGTCGGGGAGGCCCGCGTGCTGTTTGTGCGGTGTGATGTTGGCTGCAGTTGGGCGTTCACGGGTCGGACCGGTGAGCGCGTGCCGTGTCAGGTGCGTAGAGTCTGGCAGCGATGACATGGTTCGAGGCGCTGTTCGTCCTGCTGGCGGGCATGGGCGCGGGCACGATCAACGCGGTGGTGGGTTCGGGCACTCTGCTGACCTTCCCGGCGTTGCTTGCTGTCGGCATCCCACCCGTCCTGGCGAACGTCAGCAACAGCGTCGGCCTCTCACCCGGTACTGCGGCCGGAGCGATCGGCTACCGCCGCGAACTCGAAGGCCAACGCGGCCGTCTGATCCGCCTGATCCCCGCGTCCCTCGTCGGCGGCATCGTCGGGGGAGTACTGCTACTCAAACTCCCCGACTCGGCCTTCAAGGCTGTCGTCCCCGGCCTGATCCTGCTCGGCTGCGTCCTCGTCGCCCTGCAACCGTGGCTCTCGAAGCGGATCAACCTCCCCGACCACGCCCATCGCGGCGCGTGGTGGGTGATGCCCGCCGTCTTCGCGACCGGCGTGTACGGCGGCTACTTCGGCGCGGCGCAGGGTGTCTTGCTGATGGCGATCCTCGGCATCGGCATGGACGCCAACCTGCAACGAATGAACGCCCTCAAGAACGTCCTCGCCACGGTCGTGAACACCGTGGCCGCGATTCTGTTCATCATCGTCGCCGACGTCGACTGGCTAGCCGCCGCCCTGATCGCCGTAGGCTCCACCATCGGCGGCTTCGCCGGCGCCCGCTACGGCCGCAAACTCCCCCCAGCCGCCCTCCGCGCCCTCATAGTCGTCATAGGCATAGCCGCCATCGTCACCATGGTCTTCTGAGTCTCGCCCGCTTCGCCCTGCGACCACCTGTTAGCGTGCGGCGGATGGAAGAGCTGGCATCCGTGGCTTGGCCGCCTGAGCCGATCAGGACCGAGAGGCTCGTACTCCGTGAGTCCGCGCCCCGGGATCGTGCGACGTTCATCGAACTCCTCGCGTCGCCAGAGGTACACACCTACCTCGGCGGCCCGCGTGCTCGCGACGAGCTCGAACGCGAGCTGTCCGAGACACCGGCACACTGGCCCGGGAGCTTCGTCGTCGAACTCGACGGGTCGATGATCGGCCACGTCCTGCTCAGGAGAAACCCGGCGAACGGTCGTCCGGCCGCCGCGGGGAAGGCAGATCTCGGCTACCTGTTCCTGCCGCGGGCCTGGGGATTCGGCTACGCCGCCGAGGCGTGCGCAGCAGCACTCGACTGGCTCACCGACGCCCTTCCCGGCGAATCGGTAGTCCTCACCACCCAGTCCGCCAACACCAACTCCATGCGCCTCGCGGCAAAACTGGGCTTCACCGAGGTAGAACGTTTCGAGGCCTGGAACGCCGAACAATGGCTCGGCCTGCGACCCCCGGTCGTACGACCGGGTTGAGTTTTCGAAGCGGGGGACTTCACGCCGCGCTCGCATCGGGATCACCTGCAACGCAGGTGCGCGGGAGTAATTGTCAAATGTTGTGGACCTGGGCGAGGCTGTCACCGGCCCCGCCTACGGTGCTCTCCGGGGGTTCCCAGGTTTCACTCGGCGGGTGTCGGGACCCGGTTGAAGAACCGTCCGGCCATGTCGGCCCCGATGACGGCGCCGTCGGCGTCGCGAGTGAGGAAACCGCGCTGGCCGATCAGGCCGCCACCAGTGACGATGTACTCGTCGCCGCAACCGGGTAGCAGGCCGAGGCCGGCTGGCGGCAGGTCCGCCGGCAGTTCCCGGTCGGCCGCCGCGCGGATCTCCGGCTTGATCCGGCATTCAACCGTCATCGTGTCACCGTCGGTGTCGATGATCAGCGTCATGAATTCGTTCGCGTAGTGCCCAGTGATCTCATGGGCGCGCTGCGGGTCGTACGGGAGCGGCTCGGGGTCCCGCTCGACCACGCCGAGGTAGTGTTCGAGCGTCCAGCGGAGTACGGTCTGGTTGAACTCCAGCCCGTTGTCGGGCCCGGCGTTGGACGCTGCTACGACGGCGAAGTCCCGCTCCGGAACCAGTAGCAGGTTGGCGAACTGGCCGTTGGTCGATCCGCCGTGCCCGACGGTGCGCACGCCGTCCACGTCGCGCAGGAACCAGCCGAGGCCGATGGCGTCGCCGAGCGTGGAGCCGTGCAGTTCCACCGTCGGCTCCTGCATGCGCCGCGCCAGGTCACCGCCGCCGAGGTGGAACCGGGCCCAGCGCAACTGGTCGGAGATCGAGGACACCAGGCCGCCGCCCGGGTTGTTGCCGCGCGTGTCCTTCCACGTCCGGGCGACCTTGAGCGCCCCTTCGCTGAGGTTGTGGCCCACGGCGAACCGGCGGGTGATGGCCTGTCCGGCGGTGAAGACGCTGTCGGTCATGCCGGCCTGTTCCAGGACGAGTGAGGCGACAGCGGCCTCGTAGGTCTCACCGGTGACGTTCTCGACGACCCGGCCGAGCAGGTTGTAGCCGAGCTGGCTGTAGGAGGCCCGGCCTCCGACTGGGCCGATCAGCGCCACCTCAGCCATGTGGGTCACCTCGCGGGCCAGCGCGTCGTCTCCGTCTCCGCTGTCGAAGACCATCCGGGTGTCCAGCCCGGCGGTGTGGTTGAGCAGGTTCAGGATGGTGATCTGCGCGGCCGCGCCCTCATCGGGGAGCCGGAGTTCGGGAACGTAGCGGCGCACCGGCGCCTCCAGCTCGACCCGCCCCTGCTCGACCAGGCGCATGATCGCGGTCGCCGTGTAGGTCTTGGTGACCGAGCCCAGCACGAACAGCGTGTCCCGGTCGACGGGCAGCGGGTTGTCTATGCTCGTCACGCCGTGGCAGACGGTCAACTCCCGTCCGTCCACCAGGACTGCCACCGCCGCACCCGGGATGCCGAGCTCCTTGGCCTTTTCCTCGATGAACTCCGCCAGCGCATCGTGTGACATCTCGATTTCCCCTCGATCGGTGTGGTTCGCGCTCGGCGCCGAGCTGCCCATCCGGGCGTCGCGGCGACTTGCACTGTGTTCAAGTGGAGAGTAGCGAACGACTTGAACACAGTGCAAGGAGTTTCTTGAACGGCGTGCAAGTCCAGGGCTATCGTGAATCCATGCCCCGAAGCACACTGACCCGCGAACAGATCCTCACTGCCGCCATCAGCCTGCTGGACGCTGAAGGGCTGGAGGGTCTGAACATGCGTGCTCTGGGCCAGCGGCTGGGCTCAGCGGCCACTGCGGTCTACTGGCACGTGGGCAGCAAGGACAACCTCATCGCCCTCGCCGGCGACCAACTGTGGCACGAAATCGCGCTGCCCGCCCCCGACGAGGTCGGCTGGCGCACGGCGGCCACCGTCATGGCCAGCGACCTGTACGCGATGCTCACCCGCCACCCCTGGCTGCTGCAGGCCTTTGGCTCCCTCCTCATGTTCGGCCCCGGCAAGGCCCGCCATGACGACCACCTCCTCGCCATCTACGAAACCGCGGGATTCGCCGGCCCCGCAGCCGACCAGGCCGCGGCCGCCGTTTTCACCTTCGTCCTCGGCAACGCCCTCGGCACAGCCGCGACAGCCTCGCTCACCCGCAAACTGCGGCGCGAAGGTAGCGGTGACGCCGAACAGGCCATCGGCGACGCCCAGGCCGAGGCTCGCGAGATCGCCGCACAATTCCCTCGGCTGCGCGCCCGCCTGGACACCGACGGCGCCGACTACGGCGCGGCGCCCGACAACACTTTCCAGCTCGGCCTCCAGGCCATCCTCGACGGGCTGGAGGCGCTGCAACGCGGGCCTACCCGGTGACCATCACACGATCATCCGGGAAGGTGCGCTCGGCCCACGGTTCGAAGACGGGGTCGAGGCGGAGGACGGCGGCCGGTGGAGCTGCCAAGGTCGGACGGGCGAAGCGGGCAGACCGGATGGGCGGAGCGGGCACGCCGGATGGGCGAGGCTGGCGGGACCGATGGGTGAATGGGGCGGCGCAAACTACGGGCAACCACGCGATCACGACCCATCCGGTGCGCGTTCGCTGTTCAGCCGCGACGGGGGAGCGGCGTGGTGGTGTGGGTGGGTCGAGCGCCGACGTAGGAGGGGCGGAGCGGGTGCTTGTCGTACGAGTTAGGTGGTGTGGGGTTCTAGGCCGGTGATGAGGAGGTCGAGGCCGTAGTTGAACTGGGGGTCGCCGCCTGTGGTGCGGGAGAGTTCGGGGGCTAGCTCGACGACGGTGGGGAACTCGGTGGCTGAGAGAGACTCCATGGTGGTGCGGAGGCGGCGCCAGGCTTCGGGGTCTCGGCGTTCGGCGGCCATCTGGATTTCCCAGGAGGTCGAGCCGAGGACGTAGGTGAAGAGGGTGGTGTGCGTTCGCGCCGCGGTCTCCTTGTCGAAGCCGGCAGAACGCAGTACGCCGAGCAGGCCCTCCGCCACCCGCGCGGTCTCCTGGCCGCTCAGCGGCCGGCCGGCGAGTAGTTGCGCGAGGCAAGGATGTTGGAGCATCAGCGAGCGCAGACTCCGGCACACCGCGCGCACCTGGTCCTGCCACGGCACCCCGTCGGGCACCGGGGGAAGCAGTCCCATCAGGTGATTGCGGACGGCGTCGTACAGGTCGTCCTTGTTGCGGAAATAGGTGTAGAGCGCCATCGGCCCGACGCCGAGCTCGGCGGCCAGGCCGCGGAGGCTGAAGGCGCTGGTGCCGTCGGACTCCATCAGCTCGAGTGCGGTGCGCACGATCAGCTCGGGGCTGAGCGTGTTGCGCGGCGTCCTGGCCCGGCTGGCTGGCATCGGTCTGTCTCCCACGTCACAAAGGGTCTCGATCGGAATCGCTAACGTACGGTGTATAGTACACCGTAGAGAAGCAAATCAGACCGTGAAGGGAAGATCAGCGTGCGAGCCGTACAGATCACCGAGTTCGGTGGCCCGGAAGTCCTCAAGGTCAGCGACGTCGACGAGCCGGTCGCGGGTGACGGACAGGTTCTGATCACCGTCGACCGGGCCGGCGTCAACTACGCCGACACCCACCAGGTGGAGAACAGCTACCTGTCGAAGACGGAGCTGCCGTTGATCCCTGGCGGTGAGGTCGTCGGTCACACCGCGGACGGTCGCCGGGTGGTCGCGCTGGTCGGCTCGGGTGGGTACGCCGAAAAGGCCGTCGCACACGCGCCGTACGCGTTCGACGTGCCGGAGGGCGTCAAGGACGGCGACGCGCTCGCTCTGGTTCTGCAGGGCACGACCGCGTGGCACCTGCTGAAGACCTCGACCCACTTGCAGCCGGGCGAGTCGGTTCTCGTTCACGCCGGTGCCGGTGGTGTCGGCACGCTCGCCATCCAGCTCGCGAAACTCTGGGGCGCCGGTCGTGTCATCGCCACCGCGTCGTCGGAGGAGAAGCGCAAGCTGGCGCTGGAGCTCGGTGCCGATGCCGCGATCGACGGCGAGCCCGAGGGACTGAAGGACCGGATCATCGAGGCCAACGGCGGTAAGCCGGTCGACATCGTGCTCGAGATGGTCGGCGGGCCGACCTTCGACGAGTCGTTCGACGCGCTGGGTCGGTTCGGCCGGCTGGTGACGTTCGGTTCGGCTTCGCGCCAGGCGGCGAAGGCGATCGAGCCCGGCCGGTTGATGAAGGGCTCGAAGACGATCGCCGGGTTCTGGCTGGCGGACTGCTTCAAGACCCCGGCGCTGCTCGGCGATCCGCTGAAGGAACTGTTCGGCCTCGCTGCCGAAGGCAAGCTTCGCCCGATCGTCGGCGGCGACTACGCGCTGTCCGACATCGCCACTGCTCACGAGGACATGCGCGCCCGCCGGACGGTCGGCAAGCTCACCCTCGACCCGACCCGCTGACACCCGCCCCACTGACACCCGCCCCACTGACAAGGACACCACAGATGACGATTGCAGTAGAGAAGGTTCTGTACACGGCCCGCGCGACCGCCGAGGGCGGCCGGGACGGCCGCACCGCCACCGACGACGGCAAGCTCGACGTCACCGTCGCGCCGCCGAAGGAGCTGGGTGGCACCGGCGACGGGACGAACCCCGAGCAGTTGTTCGCCGCCGGCTTCGCGTCGTGCTTCCACAGCGCGCTGAAGACCGTCGCGCGCAAGACCCGGCAGGACGTCGACGGCTCGACCGTCACCGCCGAGGTGGGCATCGGCCCGATCAACGGCGGCACCGGCTACGGCCTCGAGGTCGCCCTGGTCGTCAGCCTGCCGACCCTCGAGCGCGCAGCCGCCGAGGAATTGGTCGCGAAGGCGCACGAGGTCTGCCCGTACTCCAATGCGACCCGGGGCAACATCAAGTTCACCCTCACCGTCGCCTGAGCGGGCCGCCCCCTCCGGTCAGTCGACCCCTGAACCCCACCGTGTCCCGCGGTGGGGTTCAGCATGTCGGGCGCTGAACAGCACGGTTCAGGACAACTGCTTCATCCGGGCCAGTGCCTCGGCAAGAATCCCGGGCGTATCGTTCACCGGCGCGGCCGCAATGGTCAGCGCCTCCATGATCGCGGCGTACTCGTCCAGGTCTTCGAGCTTGTCCAGGAACAGCGCGCTCGCCGCATGCTCGATGTAAACGACGTCCGGCAGGTCACCCTCGGGGAACCGCATGATCGTGAACGCGCCACCAGCACCTGGGTACCCGACGTTGCTGAACGGCATCACCTGCAGCGTCACGTTCGGCTGCTGGGAAACCGTGAGCAGATGCTCGATCTGCTCGCACATCGCCTCGCTGCCGCCGATCGGCCGCCGCAGTACGGCTTCGTCGATGACGACCCACAGGCGGACCGGGTCCGGTCTGGTGAGGATCTGCTGCCGGGTCACCCGGAGTGCGACGCGCTGCTCGATCTCCTCCGGCGGTAGGTACGCCTTCCCCAGCTGGACGACCGCCCGCGCATACGCCTCGGTCTGCAACAGCCCTGGTACGAAGAGCACTTCGTACGTGCGGATCAACTTCGCCGCGACCTCGAGGCCGACGAAGTTGGCGAACCAGTTCGACATCACGTCGCCGTACCGCGACCACCAGCCGGGGTTGTTCGCGGCACGGGCGAGCTCCATCAACCGGACCCGCTCCTGCTCGTCCGTCAGCCCGTACAGCTCGAGCAGGTCGCTGACGTCACGTTCCTTGAAGCCGACCCGGCCGAGTTCCATCCTGCTGACCTTGGACTCCGAGGCGCGGATCTGCCAGCCCGCGTCGGCGCGACTGATCTTCGCCGCCTCGCGCATCCGGCGCAGATGTCCGCCGAGCATGATCCGCAGTGCGGTCGGCCCACCCTCGCCGCCCGCGACCGTCATGACACCATCCCGGTACAACCCCGCATCCGCTGCTCGCTCCGTCTCGCCGAGTCAGCCCTGATGGTATCCACAACTCAAGCAGGAGCGGCTAGCTCCAGCACGGTGGCGCTCGGCAGTTTGGCCAGTTCGGCGCCCTCGAGCAGCAGCTTCGATCCGCGGATGCCGCTGCCGATCACGACGGGGCCGGCCTGCGCGACCGCTTCGTCGACGAGGATCGGCCAGGCGGCAGGCAATCCGATCGCGGTGATGCCGCCGTACTCCATCCCGGTCGAGCCGACGGCGTCGTCCTGCGCCGCGAACGAGATCTTCCGCACGCCGAGGTGCTTGCGGATCACGCCGTTCACATCGGCCCGGTGAGTGGCGAGCACCATCACCGCGGCGTACGTCGACTCGCCCGCCCGCTTGCCGTGCACGATGACACAGTTGGCCGACGCGGCCATCGGTACGTCGTACTCCGCGCAGAAGGCAGCGGTGTCTGCCAGCTCCGGGTCGATCGCGACCGCGTACGCCGGGAGGTCGCCGAGCGCGGCCCGAACCGGCTCGGCGAGCAACTCGGGCACCTCGGCGGCCGGTCGCCAGTCGAGCTTGCCCAGCACCGGCGCGCTCACCGGGCGTCCACCAGATCGGCGTACTCCGGGTGGGAAGCCAGAAACTCCTGGTAGAACGGGCACGCGGGCTTGACCCGCAGCCCTGCCTCGCGGGCATCGTCGAGTGACTTGGCCGCGATCTGCCCGGCCACTCCGCGCCCGCGGTACTCCGGCAGGGTCTCGGCGTGCCGGAACGCGATCACCGGACCCGCGAGCTTGTAGTCGACGAACCCCATCAGATTGCCGTCGGCATCCCTGGCCTCGTACCTGCTCTGGTCCGGGGCGTCCACGATGCTGATCTCGTTCTCCATGCCCGCAACTCTAGCCATCGCTCGCGGAATGACGGGCCGTTTTGGGTCGGTGACCCGGGGTACGGGAACCCGGATGACCCGGCCGAGGCTGAGGAGCGGCGGATGAGTGCAGAGCATGCGTTGAACGAAGGCAAGGCGATACCGAGTCTGGTACCGGCCCGGATGGACCGATTGCCGTGGACGAGGTTCCACTGGATGATCGTCGTCGGACTCGGCGTCTCCTGGATCCTCGACGGTCTGGAGATCCAGCTGGTCTCCCTGGTCGGCAACGTCCTGAAAGAGAGCGCGACGCTGTCGCTCAGTACGTCGCAGGTCGGGCTGCTCGCCTCGATCTACCTGGCCGGTGAGGTGGTCGGCGCACTCGTCTTCGGCCGGCTGACCGACAAGTGGGGCCGCCGAAGCCTGTTCATCATCACCTTGATGGTCTACCTGATCGCCTCCGGCGCGGCCGGCCTGACCTGGGACTTCTGGTCGCTGGCGCTGTGCCGGTTCGTGGCCGGTATGGGCATCGGTGGTGAGTACGCCGCGATCAACTCGGCGATCGACGAGCTGATCCCGTCGCGGTACCGCGGCCGGGTCGACATCGGCGTCAACGGCACCTACTGGGCGGGCGCGCTGATCGGTTCGGCGGTCGGCCTGGTGTTCCTGAACAAGGACATCATCCCGGTCGAGTGGGGCTGGCGGCTGTGCTTCCTGGTCGGCCCGGTGATGGGTCTGATGATCATTTACCTGCGCCGGCACATCCCGGAGAGCCCGCGCTGGCTGATGACCCACGGCAAGGTCGAGGAAGCCGAGCGGACCGTCGACGGGATCGAGGAGACCGTCCGCAACCAGGGCGGCGAGCTGCGCGAGGTCACCGACGACGAGGCCATCAACGTGGTCGACTACCCGCCGATCACGTACCGCGAGATCGCCCGGGTGATGTTGCGCGACTACCGGAGCAGGTCGTTCCTCGGCTTCTCGATGATGGTCACCCAGGCGTTCCTCTACAACGCGATCTTCTTCACCTACGCGCTGGTGCTGAAGTCGTACTTCGGGTTGAACGACTCCAGCGTCGCCCTGTACTTCTTCCCGTTCGCGATCGGCAACCTGGCCGGCCCGCTGCTGCTCGGGCACTTCTTCGACACCATCGGCCGCCGCAAGATGATCCTCGGCACCTATTCGATCTCCGCGGTCGTCTTGTTCATCACCGCGCTGCTGTTCAAGGCGGGATCGCTGAACGCCGCGTCGCTGACCGGCTTGTGGTGCGTGGTGTTCTTCTTCGCCTCGGCCGGCGCCTCGTCGGCGTACCTGACGGTGAGCGAGATCTTCCCGATCGAGCTGCGTGGGCAGGCGATCTCGTTCTTCTTCGCGATCTCGCAGCTCACTGGTGGAGTTGTGGCACCGTTCCTGTTCGCGTCGCTGATCGGCGAGGGCGACAACCCGCCTCGCGGACCGCTGACGGTCGGCTACATCATCGGCGCCGCCGTGATGCTGATCGGTGGTCTGATCGCCTGGTTCTTCGGGGTCGACGCCGAGGGGCAGTCGCTCGAGAACGTCGCGAAACCGCTCTCTGCGCGAGAACGTGCCGGCGCCACCCGCTTCCAGGGCACGACGCCGCGACTTCCCAGTACCGACGCCCAGGGCCGCCGGATCACCCCGGTCTTGCCGCCGGAGGAGCAAGGTGTCGGCCGCGGTCAGCAACCCGGTGCCGACGAGAGACCACCGACGACCTGACGCCTGCTGAGCTGAGTTCGAGCTGAGCTGATCGGTTGGGCTCGAGCGAGCTGATCGGTTGGGCTCGAGCCGAGCTGCCCGGCTGGGCCTGAGAGCACGAGGCCTGCGACCTGGTCTGCGGAGACCTGCGGCACCGAGGCGGTGCGGCGACCTCCTAGGATCAGGTCGTGGGCTCTCTCCTGGTTGCCGGTACTACGTCCGACGCGGGTAAGACGACCGTGGTGACCGGGCTCTGCCGGTGGCTCACGCGGCAGGGAGTCCGCGTCGCGCCGTACAAAGCACAGAACATGTCGAACAACTCCATGGTCTGCGCCGACGGTGCCGAGATCGGGCGCGCCCAATGGATCCAGGCGATCGCGGCCGGCGCCGAGCCGGAGGCCGCGATGAACCCGGTGCTGCTGAAACCGGGCAGTGACCAGCGAAGTCACGTAGTACTGATGGGGGAGCCGTGGGGTGAGTTGACGGCGCGCGGGTTCCTCACGGAGCGCGCGGAGTTGGCGAAGGCAGCCTTCGCGGCGTACGACGATCTGGCGTCGCGGTACGACGTGGTGATCAGCGAGGGTGCTGGGAGTCCGACCGAGATCAATCTGCGGCAATCCGATTACGTGAACATGGGTCTCGCGCAGCACACTCGGGCGCCGGTGGTCGTGGTCGGTGACATCGACCGGGGCGGGTTGTTCGCTTCGATGTTCGGCACGGTGGCGTTGCTGTCGGCGGCCGATCAGGCGCTGGTGAGCGGGTTCATCGTCAACAAGTTCCGTGGCGACGTGTCGCTGCTGCAGCCGGGGATCGACATGCTCGAATCGGTGACCGGACGACCGACGTACGGCGTACTGCCATGGCTGCCGGAGCTGTGGCTGGACTCCGAGGACGCGCTCGACATCCCGGCGCGACGGACGGCGCACGACTCCGACGTACTGTCCGTCGCGGTGGTGCGGTTTCCGCGCATCAGCAACTTCACCGACCTCGATGCGCTGGCTGTGGAGCCGACGACGAGCGTGTTCTTCACGGCGAGCCCGGCCGAGGTCCGCGATGCGGATCTCGTGGTGCTGCCTGGGTCGCGGGCGACGACTTCTGATCTCGCGTGGTTGCGTTCGACGGGGCTGGCGGATGCGGTGGTGGCGCGGGTTTCTGCTGGGCGACCTGTGCTGGGGATCTGTGGTGGATATCAGTTGCTTGGTGGGGCGATCGAGGATCCTTACTCGGTTGAGGGCGGTGGGAGTCATACCGGTCTCGGGTTGTTGCCGGTGGCAACCGAGTTCGCGGTGGCGAAGACGCTGGCGCGGCCGGCTCCTACGGCGTACGAGATCCACCACGGTTCCGTCCGGGTCGTCGGGGACGCGGATGAGTTTCCTGGCGGGTGCCGGGCGGGCGTGGTGTGGGGGACGATCTGGCACGGCCTGATGGACGACGACCCCGCGCGGCACGCGTTCCTCGGCGAGGTCGCGGCTCTCGTCGGCAAGGCGGCGCCCGACGGCACGGTGTCTTTCGCGGCACTTCGCGAGGCCCGCCTCAACCGCCTGGCCGACGCAATCGACGAACACCTCAACACCAACGCCCTCCTCGACCTCATCTCGGCTGGCGCCCCTGCCGCCCTACCTTTCATCCCACCCGGCGCACCAACCTGACCAGGTACTGCGACCCGCTTCGCACCTCCTGCGTCGGTGCTCGTCCCACCCGCCCCGGGTCGCCGCTCCTTCGTCGCGGCTCAGCAACTGCGGTGGCGGGCCTTGGTTGACCGGCGTACTGCGACCCGCTTCGCACCTCCTGCGTCGGTGCTCGTCCCACCCGCCCCTGGGTCGCCGCTCCTTCGTCGCGGCTCAACAACTGCGGTGGCGATCCTTGGTTGTCGCTTCGCACCTCCTGCGTCGGTGCTCGTCCCACCCGCCCCTGGGTCGCCGCTCCTTCGTCGCGGCTCAACAACTGCGGTGGCGATCCTTGGTTGACCGAGGTACTGCGACCCGCTTCGCACCTCCTGCGTCGGCGCTCGACCCACCCACCCCCGGGTCGCCGCTCCTTCGTCGCGGCTCAACAACTGCGGTGGCGATCCTTGGTTGACCGGCGCACTGCCACCCGCTCCGCACCTCCTGCGTTGATGCTCGACTGATCCACTCGTCTACCGCATGCCCGGCCGCTCAACCCGCTGCGGCCGCCGGGCGCCGCTTCGGCGCTGCAGTTGAACAACTGCGGTGGGTCGCATCGCAGCGGCGTACGGCGACACCCGGCGTACGGAGATCCGCGTCGCACATCGCACCGGCGTCGGCGTCGGCGTCGCACGTGGCGCGTCGTCCCAGCGTACGGCGATACCCGCGTCGCGCGTCCCACGTTGCACGTCGCGCGTGGCGCGTCGTCCCGGCGACGGCGATACCCGCGACGCGTCGCACGTCGCGCGTCGCACCGGAGTTCGGCGACACCCGTCGCGCGTGGCGCGTCGTGCCGGCCTACGGCGGTACCTGCGACGCGTCCCGCGTCGCAGGTCGCACGTCGCACCGGCGTACGGGGACTCGCGTCGCACTTTCTTTATCGGTGCTCGGCTCACGAGGCCAGGCTCGCCGCACCTTCATGGCAACTCGGTGAGCGTGGCGGACGAGTGCGGCGCTTCTCGTCGCAGCCTCGCCGACCACTCACTCATCTACAAACCCGGGAACCTCTCACCACCCAAGCGGCGTCAGCTCAGCCGCGCTCGTCCAAGGGCCTCTGTTGCCGGCCTCGCTGAGAGTTCGTAGGCGGAGGTAGCGCGCTGACGTCGGCCAGCAACGGATCGTCTTCGCGGCAGCATCGTCGGCGAAAGTTCCAGTCGTCTGCGGGTTGCCCCAAGTGGTGCCATCCGTGCTGAGGTAGAGCTCGTAGCTGCCGATGCGGCCGTTGGGGCTGCCGTCTTGTCGTGGCAAATACGTGAGACCGGTGACAACCCGCACCGCACCCAGGTCCAGCTGGATCTCATGCGGGAAAGGGTCGGCCGGCGAGGTCCACTTGGTGTGCCAGTAGGTGGCGAGGTTGGTGTCGATCGCCTTGGTCGCCGGAGCGTTTTCGCTGATTGTTTCCTGGCTGTCGAAGGATCGCACCGTGCAGTTGAGACGTCCCGAGCCCATAACCGGGTCGCTGGTGCTCGGTGTACCAGTCTCCAGATGGCCTGCGAAGCGGCGGAGGAAGCCGTCGGTGGTGTCGGCTGTCGCCGTGAGGTCGTACCAACCGCCGGCTCCGTTCGCCGTACTGAACCAGTCCTCGACCGTCGCGCCTGCGGCGACTGGATAGGTCCAAGGCCCGCCGCCGCGGTTGTTCGTCCGGACGGTGACGACGCACGCCTTGGTCCCGCTGTTCGTCATCTTGAGCCAGACGAGGTTGTCAGCCGGCGCATAGCGAAGGGTGACCTCGGGGTTGGCGTTGCCCGCGGTTGTGGCGGTGATGCGATTGCCAGCCAACCGCCGTACGAATCCATTCGGTCCGGCAACTGTCAGGTCGTAGGCGCCCTGCGGCGTACCCGTGATCCAGTAGTCAGAGAGCGTGTTCCCGGCTCCGACCGTGTAGCGCCACGGGCCGTCGGTGCGGAAGGCGTTCGCGTAGACGTAGAAGTGGGCGCCGGCCGTCCCGGTGTTGGCGAAATCGATCCACACCCTGTCGCCGGCAACACGGCCGGAAGCGGTGAGCGAGTAGGGCAGCGGTCGTGAAGTCCGTACGCCGGATTCCTGTGCCGGCAGCGCCTGGGTGCTCGGGGGAGCGGGATAAGTCGTGTCCCAGCCGGGAGTGGGTGGCGTCGTGGGAAGAGACGGATAGGTGACGTTCGACGTCGTCAGGTCGAGCGCCGTCGTCAGGTCGCCGCAGACGGAACGCCGCCAGGGAGAGATGTTCGGTTCGGCGATGCCGCTCCACTTCTCCAGGAAGCGCAGCACTGAGGTGTGGTCGAAGACCTGCGAGCACACGTTTCCACCGCGACTCCAGGGCGACACCACGATCATGGGAACGCGTGCGCCCAGCCCGATGGCCTCGCCGTTGACGAGTTCGTCGGTGACGGCGACGGTCGATTGCCCGTTATCGGTGCTCACCGGTGGCACCGGCGGCGGCACATGGTCGAAGTACCCGTCGTTCTCGTCGTACGTGATCAGCACCAGGGTCTTGTTCCACGTGTCCGGGCTGGACGCGAGCTTGTCCAGGATCGCCTTGGTGAAATTGGCGCCCTCGGCCGGACCCCAGGACGGGTGCTCGCACTTCGGCTCCGGTGCCACGATCCACGACACCGCAGGGAGCTTGCCGGCGGCAACGTCGTCACCGAACGCAGTGACGAGTTGGTCAGCCGCCACCCGGTCGAGCCCGCGATCGTAGAGCCGCCGCTCCGCGGTCGTGAGCGTGGCGACTCCGGCAGCCAACTGCGAAAGCAGAGTCGCCCGGTCGGCGGCAGTCGCCTTCCGTACGCCGTTGTCGTAGAAGAACTCCAGCTTGGTGTACGGCTTGCCGGTCGGGTCGACGGTCTTCGCGAGTGCCTTCTTGCCCACGTCGAGGAACGTCTTGAAGAAGTCCAGCGAGTTGTCGCCGTAGTTGTCCCATTCCTGGTAGACCCGCCAGCTCTTGTTCGCCGCTTCGAGTCGCTCGGCGTAGGTGGTCCAGGTGTAGCCGGGGTGGGAGAGGTTCTGCCACGAATCGTTGCCGATGGCCCGTTTCGTGGTGCCCGGCTCGTAACCGAGCATGCCCGTGAACAGATAGAACCGGTTGGGATTGGTCGGCCCGAGCTCGGAGCAGTGGTACGCATCGCAGATCGTGAAGGCGTCGGCGAGTGCGTAGTAGAACGGCAGCTCGCTGCGCAGATGGGTCGCCATCGTGTACTTCGTCTTCTGCGGGACCCATTGGTCGTAGCGGCCCGAGTTCCAGGCAGCGTGGCCGGTGGCCCAGTCGTGCGGAGTGCCCGTCATGTACTGGCTCGCCACCGGATAAGGCAGGACGTACCCGGTGCCGTCCGGCTGGTGGAACACCGAGCGGCCCGTGGAGAGCGTTCTCGCGGTCGGATCGTTGAACCCGCGCACCCCGCGCAGCGAGCCGAAGTAGTGGTCGAAGGAACGGTTCTCCTGCATCAGGATCACGACGTGCTCGATCATTTCGAGGCCACCCGTCGGCGCGGGCGCGGCGAGTGCTCGCTGCACGCTGGCCGGTAGCGCCGCGAAGGCAGTGGCCGCGGCCGCGGTGAGACCCGCTGAGCGGAGAAAGTCTCTTCTGTCCATCGTCATCGTGCTCACCTGTTCTGTGACCCGGGCGGGGCTTCGATCGGTTGGATGCGCCGGCAGCAGCGCATCCAACCAAAATGATCGAAGTAGTCGTTTTCAGGCATGAAAGCGTCAGTAATGAACTTCGTCAAGATCCAACGCTGACTTGTCCTTGCCACGCCGTCGCCCTGGAGCGCAGCAGGTCTCCTCAGCCGAGAACGGCGGGCTTGAGGACCTCCTCGCACCACTGCCGGAAGGTCGTCGGGCTCGCGGTTTCCGCCGTACGACGTACGCCGTCGTCCAGTCCCTCGTCCTTCGCGCGCATCATGTCGACCATGCCCCGGACGAACGCGTCGCCGAGGCCGAAGCCGGTCAGCCTGGCCGCGAAGGCGTCGAGCGATCCGCGCTCGTAGCGCACCGGCCGGCCGAGGACCTCGCTCATGATGCGGGCCATGTCGTTCGCCGACAGGTCCTCGGGACCGAGCACGGGAACGCTCTCCACCCCGCTCCAGGATCGATCGAGGAGCAGGCGGGCCGCGACGGCGGCGATGTCACGAGTAGCGGTCGACGGAGCAGGCCGATCCGGAAGAGCTGTGTCGGTGAACACCCCGTCGTCGCGAATCGAGCCGACCTGACGCAGCAGGTTGTCCATGAACGAAGGGTTGGCGAGCGCCCGGTACGCGACACCGGTGCTCGCGATCAGGTCGTCCATCGCGAGCGACGCGGTGACGAGCCCGGCCTGCGTGGCGACGGAGGTGCCACGGCCGAGAGCCGAGACGCCGACGACATGGCTCACGCCGTACGCCGGGAACGCACGTGCCGCGGCCTGCGTGAATCCGGAATACATCGCCTCCTGGCTGGGCGCCCGGTCGTTCGGCGGGACGAGCCAGAAGACGGCGTCCGCGTCGGCGAACGCCTTGCCGACGACCTCTTCGTCGGCGTGCGAGCCGGTCACGATGTCGACGCGCTCGCGGGCGCTGTCGGGCAGTTTGGCGGGGTCGCGCACGGTGACGCGAAGTTGTTCGTCGGTAGACAGGAGATTGGTGAGAACCTGGCTGCCGATATCGCCCGTGGGCGTCGTGATGACGATCATGAATTCACTCTGCGTGCTGAAAATCCCGAGGTCCAATACCTCTCTGTCACCATTGATACGATCGAGGTATGGAACTCGACCTGCGCAAGCTCCGGTACTTCGTGGCGGTGGCCGAGCATCGGCATTTCGGTCGCGCTGCCGAGGAGCTCTACATCGCGCAGCCGGTGCTGAGTCGCCAGATCCGTGCCCTGGAAAGCGAACTCGGCTGCGCCTTGTTCGTCCGGACGACGCGCAGCGTGCAGCTCACAGCGGCGGGGGAGCAGTTGCGGGAGGAGGCTCGCGGCGTGCTGGCCAGTGTCGACTCCGCCATCCGTCGCGTGCACGAGGTCGACCGCGGCGTCGAGCGACTCGTCGTCGCCTTCGCTTCCGGGCTGCACGTGTCCGAAGCGGTTCTCGCGTTCACCGCGAAGTACCCGGACGTCGAGATCGACCTGGTCCGCCTCAATTGGTGGGAGCAGGATCGGCCACTGCGTGACGGCCGGGCGGACGTCGGGTATCTGCGGCGCCCGTTCGACGACCGTGGGCTGCGAACCGTCCCGATCGGCAGCGAACGAAGAATCGCCTGCCTGCCGCTGTCGCATCGGCTGGTGGACCGAGACGAACTGGCGATGGCCGATCTGGCCGGCGAATCGATCATTGACACCCCGTCGCGCCGGACCTCCTCGGTCGAGGAGAAGTTCGAGCTGATCGCGTCCGGGCACGGCATCGCGCTCGTCCCGGAGAGCGTGGTCGCGGCGTATCCCCGACCCGACCTGGTCTACCTGCCCGTCGTCGACGGCGTGCTGGCCGAGACCTGCCTGGCGGTCGCCGATCACCGGCGCGACGAGCGGTTGCTGGACTTCCTCGACATCGCCGCCGAAGCCCTCCGGGCGTAGTACCGGCCCCATCGGAGTCACGCGCTGTACCGGCCCCATCGGAGTCACGCGCGACGGCGACTGTGAAGATGACGGGGTGGAGAGTGAGTCCGGTCGGCTGGCGGTCTTTCAGCAGCAGCGCGGGCGGATGTTCGGGATCGCGTACCGGATGCTCGGTTCCGTCAGCGAGGCCGACGACGTCCTGCAGGAAGCCTGGTTGCGCTGGCAGTCCGTCGACCCGTCGCAGGTACGAGAGCCGGCCGCGTTCCTCGCCAAGACAGTCACGAACCTCTGCCTGACCCAGCTCACGACCGCCCGGGCCCGGCGCGAGACCTACGTCGGGGAATGGCTGCCCGAACCGGTCCTGACCGGACCGGAACTGCGCGATCTCGGCCCGCTCGACCTCGCCGAGCAGCGCGAGTCGGTGTCGTTCGCGCTCCTCAAGATCCTCGAAACGCTGACTCCCGCCGAGCGCGCCGCCTACGTACTGCGTGAAGCCTTCGCCTACAGCCACCGCGACGTCGGCGACCTGATCGGCACCACCGAAGCGAACGCCCGCCAGCTCCATTCGCGAGCGCGCAAGCGGGTGGCGACGGCCCAGCGGTCGCGACCGGTCGATCCCGGCCAGTGGCGGGCACTCGTCGAGCGCTTCCTCGACGCGGCCCGGCTCGGTGACGTCGACGGGCTCGCGGACCTGCTCGCCGCGGACGTCGTCTCTCGCGCGGACGGTGGCGGCAAGGTCCATGCCGCGCGCAACCCGGTCTCCGGCCGTGACCGCGTCGCCCGCTACCTGATCGGCGTACTGCAACGCTTCGGCGCCGGGATGGTGCCGATCTTCGGCGAGGCGAACGGCGCGCCGGTGATCGTTGCCGTCGACACCGACGTGATCCGCGCGGTGTGCTTCTTCGAGTTCGAGGACGGCCTGCTGACCGACCTGGATCTCGCCATGAACCCGGACAAACTCGGGTTCGCCGGAGCGCAGTTGTCACGAATCGGAGGGCTGTCCAGTCCAGGCTGGTGACACGAAAGGACACCACGCTGATGAAGACGATCCTCGTCACCGGCGGCACCGGTTCTCTGGGCCGCCCTACCGTCGAAGCTCTCCGCGCGACCGGTCACCAACTCAGGGTCCTCAGTCGCCGACCGGGCCCTGATCACCTCCGCGGCGACCTGACGACCGGCGACGGCATCGCCGCCGCCCTCGAAGGCGTCACCACTGTGCTGCACCTGGCGACCAGCCGCCGGCACGCCGACGTACAGCAGACCCGGAACCTGCTCGAACACGCCAAGGCGGCCGGTGTCGGTCACCTGATCTTCAGCTCGATCGTCGGCGTCGACCGGATCCCGCTGGCGTACTACCGCGACAAGGTCACCATCGAAAACCTGATCGCCGAGTCGTCGGTACCGTTCACGATCCTGCGCGCAACGCAGTTCCACGATCTGATCGACGAGCTGCTGACCGCTCAGCGCTTTCTGCCTGCTCTGCTGGCACCCGCGATCCCGTTGCAGCCTGTTTCCGTCGAAGAAGTCGCGGATCGTCTCACCGAACTCGCTGCCGGTCCGCCGTCCGGCCGGGTCGCGGACCTCGGCGGTCCCGAGCAGATCACCGTCCCCGAGCTGGCCCGCGCATGGCGACTGGCGAAGCATTCCCGTCGCCCGGTGCTCCCGATTCGCGTGCCAGGCAAGACCTTCCGCGCCTTCGCCACCGGAGCCGCCCTGCCCGAAGCGACTCAGTCGACGCACCGAACCTTCGACGACTACCTCGCCGGCCGCTACGGAGTACAGCCATGAGAACAACCATCCGTACTGCGCTGTCGGTGCTCGCCGCGCTCCAGCTGGTCCTCGGAGTGTGGACCGCGTTGTTTCCGCAGAGCTTCTACGAAGACGTTCCCACCATCGACTGGACTCCGCCGTACAGCGAGCACCTCTTCCGAGACTTCGGCGGCGTCACCTTGAGCACTGCGGTCTTCCTGTTCGCCGCGGCCGTTTGGATGGACAGGCGCCTGGTGGTCCTCGCGCTGGCGTCGTACTTGATCTTCTCGGTGCCGCACGCGATCTTCCACAGCGAACATCTGAGGGGCGAGTCGCCGCTCGCGTCTGCGATTTTGCTGGGCCTGGTCATCGGATCCGTACTGCTTCCTGCGCTGGTGATCTGGCTCGCCTGGCATGCGCTGGCGCCAGCTGCCGAGAGTAGAGCCGATTACCTCAGCCGACGGTCGGAATAGAGGCTTGACTGCCGTCAGTGAGCGCGTCGTCGCAGGGTGACGATGCGGCGGCAATTCGGCGTAGGCCGCCTACGTCTCTTGCAGGAGGCCACCAATCGATCGGCTCCCTACGGTGAAAGCAGCGCTTTCAACAATCGGGGTGGGTCATGTCTGAGCTGGTCGGGGGACGTCCGCTGTTCGCGGTCGCAGCACGAAGGGCACGGTGGGCACGGAGCTTCGGGGCATGGTTCGTCGCCGTCGTACTGGTGGTCGCGATGTCGGCGCTGCCGACCAGGAGCTTCGCGGCCCAGGCCGTCGACGAGGTGCACTACACGTTCACCTCAGCGACCTCGGTGGCCATTGACTGGCGCGGTGACGCTACCGATGTGCGGTGGGGCCCGACCAGCAGCTACGGCAACGTCGCCCAGGGGACAGCACCCGCCTGGACGCCGTGGTCGTCGGCCGGGCCGTTCTGGCAGTTGCAGCTCGACGGGCTGGCGAAGGGCGCGACGTACCACTACTCGATCGGTGGTGGCCCGGACTGGACCTTCCATACCCCACCGGCCGGCAACTTCCGGTTCGACGCGATCGGGGACGTCGGCGACTCGACCAGCTTCTCCAAGCTCAGCTCGACACTGGCCGCGATCGCCAACGACGAACCTTCGTTCGTCCTGATGGTCGGCGACCTGACCTACGCGAACGCGACCGGCGCGAACATCGCCGTGATCGATCAGCACTTCAACGACGTGATGAACTCGTGGGGCACCTCGGCGGCGTACATGCCTGCCTGGGGCAACCATGAGTACGACGTCCCGGGCTCCGACGACCTGCGCAACTACAAGGGCCGCCTGCTGATGCCGAACGCCCAGGCCTCGCCCGGGTCGCCGGCCATCTCCTGCTGTGGTGACGACTGGGGCTGGTTCGACGCCGGGCCGGTGCGGTTCATCAACTACCCCGAGCCGTGGACCGGCGCCTGGGCGGACTGGCAGTCGAAGGCGAACGTCTTGATGAGCCAGGCCCAGAACGATCCGTCGATCAAGTACATCGTGACGAACGGACACCGGCCGGCCTACTCGACCGGCTACCACCCCGGGGAGGCGCAGCTCGCCAACATCCTGGACGGCTTCGGTACGGCGTACAGCAAGTACGTGCTCAACATCAACGGGCATTCGCACGACTACGAGCGCTTCCAGCCGATCCAGGGCGTCACCCACATCACCGTCGGCAGCCCGAGCTCGCTCGAGCTTCCCTGGACCAGCACGGACCCGCGAACCGCGTTCCGCGCCATGCACCTCGCTCACCTGCGGGTGGACGTCTCCGACACGGGCCTGCGGGTCCAGTCGGTCTGCGACCTTTCGGCCAGCAAAGAGGACACCACATGCGCCCAGGGCAGTGTGCTGGACGAGTACGTCATCGGTGTCCCGCCGGTGACCCCGCAGAAGACGCAGTACTACGTAGACAAGACAGTCGCGGGCTGCTCGGACACCGGGCCCGGCACGGCAGCGACGCCGTACTGCACGATCACCAAGGGTGTCGGCCGGCTGCAGGCCGGCTACACCGCCTATATCGGCGACGGCACGTACGCCGAGACGATCAAGCCCGCGGTGTCCGGTACGGCGGCCGCGCCGATCACCGTCACTGCCTGGCCGGGCCGGAATCCTGTGATCAGTGGCGTGACGAACGGCGCCTACATCTCCGCGAAGAGCTACTTCACCCTGTCCAATCTGACCTTCACCGGAACGGTCACCGACGGCATCTACGTGACCAAGAGCGACCATATAGTTGTCAGCGGCAACCATGTGGCGGGCTCCGGCCGGCCACTGCAGAGTCAGACCGCGCCCGGCATCAGCATCCGCGCCACCAACTCGTCGGTGGTCTCGAGCAACACTTCCGACCACAACAACGGCACCGGTATCTACATCACCAACACGAGCACGGACGTCCTGGTCGCCGACAACGAGGCCAGCTACAACGCCGAAGGCTGGCAACGCAACGCCAACGGCATCAACGTCACCAGTCCCGGAAACACCGTGCTGCGCAACGTCACGCACGACAACGAGGACTCGGGGCTCCAGTTCTTCACCGGCGGCAACGACAACCTGGCCGCGCTGAATGTCACCTACAACAACGGCGACCACGGCATCGACGACCTCAACGTCACCGGCGGCCGGCTCATCTCGAACACCGTCTACCGCAACTGCACCTCCGGAATCAACGTCGAGGGCACCTCCGGCAACTACGTAATCCAGAACAACATCGCGGTCGACAACGCCGTCTACCCGGCGTACAACGGCATCGCCTGCGCGCGCAGGGCCGGCAACATCGGGATCTGGGACTCCGCACCGCCGACCACGACCGTGGATCACAACCTTGTCTGGCTGACCAAAGCCGGCACGATGTACGTTTTCAAGACCCCGTACACCTCGCTGGCGGCGATGCAGACCGCGACCGGGCAGGAGGCTGCCGGCGTCCAGGCGGATCCGCTGTTCTTCGACATTCCGAGCTCCGATTTCCAGTTGCGGTCGGGGTCCCTCGCGATCGATCGGGGTAACTCCGGCGTCTCCGGAGCACAGCCGCGCGACATCCTTGGCAACAACCGGGTTCGCGACCCTTCCGCGAACAACTCGCAAGCTTCTGGGCCGCGCCTGTACGACGACCTCGGCGCCTACGAGTACCAGCCGGACGTTGCCCCGCCGCCTGCTCCGCCGACAGCGGTGTTGACCGTGACGCCGACGGCGGGAACGACCCCGTTGCAGGTCACAGCGAACGCGGGCGGTTCCACCGATCCGCGGGGTGAGGCTTTGTCGTACTCCTTCGATTTCGGCGACGGGACTGTGGTGGGTCCGCAGGCGGGTGTTACGGCTGGTCACACCTTCACGACCGCGGGAAGTTTTGTGGTCAAGGTGACGGCGACCGATACGAGTGGTCTGTCGTCGACGGCGACGGCGAACGTGACGGCGAGTCAGCCGGCTCAGCCGCCGACTGCGCGTCTTGTCGCCTCGCCGAACACCGGTCTGACGCCGCTGACCGTGACTGCTGACGGCAGTACATCCACCGATCCGCAGGCCAAGGTGCTCAGCTACGAGTTCGATTTCGGTGACGGGACGGCGAAGGCCGGACCGCAGGCTTCCAGTTCCACCACGCACACCTACACCACGGCCGACAGCTACGTGCTCAGTCTCAAGGTCGTCAACAGCGACGGCCTGAGCGACACCACAACCACCACGATCACCACCACGGCACCGGTAGCCCCGACCGCAACGCTGACAGTCACCCCGACGACAGGAATGGCTCCGCTCCAGGTCACCGCTGATGCGAGCGGTTCTACCGATCCGCAGGGACAGACCCTGTCGTACTCGTTCGACTTCGGTGACGGCACTGTCGTCGGGCCGCAGTCCGGCACGACAGCTGATCACACCTTCACGACCGCCGGAAGTTATGTGGTCAAGGTGACGGCGACCGATACGAGTGGTCTGTCGTCGACGGCCACCGCGAACGTGACGGCGAGTCAGCCGGCTCAGCCGCCGACCGCGCGTCTTGTCGCCTCGCCGAACACCGGTCTCACGCCGCTGACCGTGACTGCTGACGGCAGTACATCCACCGATCCGCAGGCCAAGGTGCTCAGCTACGAGTTCGATTTCGGTGACGGGACGGCGAAGGCCGGACCGCAGGCTTCCAGTTCCACCAGTCACGTCTACACCACGGCCGGCAGCTACGTGCTCAGTCTCAAGGTCGTCAACAGTGACGGCCTGAGCGACACCACGAGCACCACGATCACGACGACTGCACCGGTAGCCCCGACCGCCAAACTGACAGTCACACCGACGATAGGCACGGCCCCGCTCCAGGTCGCCGCGGACGCGAGCGGTTCTACCGACCCGCAGGGACAGACCCTGTCCTATTCGTTCGATTTCGGTGACGGCACTACCGTGGGGCCGCAGTCGGGTGCGACGGCTGGTCACACCTTCACGACCGCCGGAAGTTATGTGGTCAAGGTGACGGCGACCGATACCAGCGGTCTGTCGTCCACGGCCACCGCGACCGTGACGACCAATCAGCCGGCTCAGCCGCCGACCGCTCGCCTTGTCGCCTCGCCGAACACCGGCCTGACCCCGCTGACCGTGACCGCTGACGGCAGCACATCCACCGATCCTCAAGCCAAGACGCTCAGCTACGAGTTCGATTTCGGCGACGGGACGCCCAAGGCAGGACCGCAAGCCTCCAGTTCTGCCACGCACACCTACACCACGGCCGGCAGCTACGTGCTCAGTCTCAAGGTCGTCAACAGTGACGGCTTGAGCGACACCACGACCACCACGATCACCACGACAGCACCGGTAGCACCGACCGCCAAACTGACGGTAACGCCGACCACAGGAACAGCCCCGTTGCCGGTCACCGCCAGCGCGAGCGGTTCCACCGACCCGCAGGGACAGACCCTGTCCTATTCGTTCGACTTCGGTGACGGCACTGTCGTCGGGCCGCAGGCCTCGGCTACCGCGACCCACACCTACCCGAACGGGGGCACCTACACGGTCCGCGCAACGGTCACGAACACCAGTGGGCTGAGCACCGTCGCTAGTCAGACCGTCACGGTCGCTCCGGCTCCGGCGTACGTCGGACAGTTGGCGACCGCGTCCGCGAACACCCTGAAGAGCAGCGCTGTGCTGACCTTGACCCGCGCCGCGAACGCCGGCGACCTGATCGTCGTCACCGCGCGGACCGCCGATTCGCTCGGATCAGCGACTGCCAAGGACGATGCGGGCAACACCTACACGCTCGCCACGACCCGTACGGATGCCACCTTGGCCCGAATCACGGTGCTGTCCGCGGTCGCGACCCACGCCTTGGCGATCGGAGCTCACATCACCGTCAGCTTCCCGCTCAGTACGTCGTACCTGGTGGCTGCGGACGACCTGGTCGGCGTCAAGACTCTGGACCAGAGCGTGAGCGCGACCGGTGGAACCGCGGCCTTCTCCTCCGGGCCGACGGCGATCACCACTGCCCCACGCGAGGTCGTGATGGGGGTCGTCAGCCTCAGTGGTGGCAAAGCCGCGCCGGCCTGGGCCGCCGGGTGGACCACCATCGGCTCGATCAATGTCAGCTCCAGCTACCTGTCCCGCGCCTATCGCCTCACTACCGCGACCGGCACGGTCACGGCCGGCGGAACAGCCACCGGCACCTGGATCGCAGGGGCGGTGACCTTCAAACCCTGATCGCCACGACGACGACCGAGCTCCACGCAGCCGACAGTGACTTGACCACTGTGACAGTTGTACTGTCACAATATGGAAATGGGTCCGCTGCGTGGAGTGAAGGTCGTCGAACTGGCCGGCATCGGGCCGGCGCCGTTCGCGTGCATGCTGCTGGCCGAACTGGGCGCCGAGGTGTTGCGGATCGATCGGCCGGGCGGTGGGCTCGCATTCGGCCCGCCGGAGCTCGAATTGCTGAATCGTGGCCGCCGGAGTGTCGCGCTCGACCTGAAGAGGCCCGGTGCGGTCGACGCCGTACTGCAGTTGGTCGCGGGTGCCGACGTACTGGTCGAGGCCTTCCGGCCGGGCGTCGCCGAGCGGCTGGGGCTTGGACCGGGAGAGTGCCAGGCGGTCAACCCGAAGCTTGTGTACGCGCGGATGACCGGGTGGGGACAGGACGGCCCGCTCGCGCAGTCGGCCGGGCACGACATCGACTACCTCGGACTCTCGGGCGCGCTGCACGCGATCGGACGAGCCGGGGGACCACCGCAGGTGCCGGCGAACCTGCTCGGCGACTTCGCAGGCGGATCCCTGTATCTCGTCGTCGGTGTGCTCGCCGCCCTCGTCGAAGCCCGGGGGAGTGGACGCGGTCAGGTGATCGACGCCGCGATCGTGGACGGCGCCGCCCACCTCACCACTGTGCTGCTGGGCGCCTTGGCGGGCGGTAACTGGAAGCAGGAGCGCGGCACGAACCTGCTCGACACCGGCGCGCCGTTCTATGACGTGTACGAGACGGCGGACGGCGAATACATGGCGGTCGGCGCGATCGAGCCGCAGTTCTACGACGAACTGGTCCAGCGACTCGGGATCACCGCGCCGGACCGGTACGACGTGGCGAACTGGCCCGAGCTCCGCAAGACGCTCGCCGAGGCCTTTGCCGGCCGGACCCAGGCCGAGTGGACCGAGGTGTTCGACGGCACGGACGCCTGTGTCTCGCCGGTCCTGCCGCTGGCCGGCGACCACCCGCATCTCGTTGCCCGAGGCACCTTTGTCGAGAAGGACGGCGTACGGCAGCCGGCTCCGGCACCACGGTTCTCCCGTACGCCGACGTCGCTCGGCAGTGCTCCGGCGCGCCCAGGCGAGCACACTCGCGAGGCGTTGACCGAGTGGGGAGTCACCGGAGTCGACGAGCTGCTCGCGAGCGGAGCCGCCGTACAGACCTGAACCGGGCGGCCCGTAGTACCGGGACAAAGTGTTGACATCGCTGTACAGACAGGAGAATCGCCCGTGGAACGTCACCTCTTCGATGCCGATCACGATGCGTTCCGGGAGACCGCGCGCGCCTTTTGCGACAAGGAGATCCTGCCGCATCACGAGAGCTGGGAGGAGGCCGGCATCGTGCCACGCGAGCTGTGGATCGCGGCCGGGGAGGCGGGGCTGCTCGGATTCATGATGCCGGCGGAGTACGGCGGTGGCGGGGCGCGGGACTTCCGTTTCAACGCGGTCGTGAGCGAGGAGTTGACCAAGGCGCAGGCGAGCGGGCCGGGCTTTGCCATCCACGTCGACATCGTCTCGGCGTACCTGCTGGACTATGCGAACGACGAGCAGAAGGCGCGCTGGCTGCCCGGCTTCTGCAGTGGTGAGTTGATCACGGCGATCGCGATGACCGAGCCCGGTGCCGGCAGCGATCTGCAGGGGATCGAGACGACCGCGATCCGCGACGGCGACGACTTCGTGCTGAACGGGCAGAAGACGTTCATCTCCAACGGCATCCTCGCCGACCTGGTGATCGTCGTCGCCAAGACCGACCCGTCCGCGGGCTACCAGGGCATCTCGCTGTTAGTGGTCGAGCGGGGAATGCCCGGGTTCGAGCGTGGGCGGAACCTGGACAAGATCGGGCTGAAGGCGCAGGACACCGCCGAACTGTTCTTCGACGACGTCCGGGTGTCGGCGGCGAACCTGCTGGGCGAAGAGGGCAAGGGCTTCGTCTACCTGATGGAGAAGCTGCCGCAGGAACGGCTCGCGATCGCGGTTGTCGCGGTGGCGGCGTGCGAGTCGGTGCTCGAGAGCACGCTGCAGTACGTGAAGGACCGCAAGGCGTTCGGGCGGCCGATCGGCTCCTTCCAGAACAGCCGTTTCGTGCTGGCCGAACTGGCCACCGAAACCCAGATCGCCCGGGTCTTCGTCGACCGCTGTATCGAGGAACTCAACGCCGGCTCCCTCACCGTCGCCGACGCCGCGATGGCGAAGTGGTGGACCACCGAACTCCAGCAGAAGGTCGTCGACCGCTGCCTCCAACTCCACGGCGGCTACGGCTTCATGACCGAGTACCCGATCGCCAAGGCCTACCTCGACACCCGCATCCAAACCATCTACGGCGGCACCACCGAAATCCTAAAAGAAGTCATCGGCCGAACCATGGGCATCTGAACCCCCAGTGCTCCGGGTGGGGCGGGGCCCGGAGGGCTGGGGGTGGGGTCAGCGGGTCGGGGTGGGGACTCGGGTGGGGGAGGTGGGGAGGGGCGTGGTGCGGCGGGCGCTGCGGAAGATGCTCATGCCCATGCTGGCCGTCGTGCCCCAGCCTTGGACGGCGTAGAAGTTCGACGGGTTGTCATTGGAAAAGATCGCCGGGACGAAGGCCAGGTTGATCGCGGCGAGGACGAACGCGGAGCGGCCGACCCACTTGGGGAGCAGGCGCAGCCGTAGTACGACGATGCCGAGGGCGATCAGGAAGAGCCCCATCAGCAGGCGCGAGATCAGGCCCTGCATCAGGTACTGCGCGGCCGCGAACGGGCCCTCCTTGGTGGTGTCGATGTCGTGGTCCACGGAGATGGCGGCGCCGACCTCCATCGACTGCGGGACGAAAACCATCGCCACCCAGAGCAGCCCGGCCGCCTGGATCACGCCGGAGATCCAGTCCGACGCGACGTCGACCTGGTGGATCAGTTGCCGCAGACCGGTGAAGTACAGGATGTAGAACACACAGCCGATGATGCCGATCAGGGTGCGGGTCTTGATGTTCCAGTCGGGCGGGGCACCGGAGTAGAGGAAGTAGAGCGGCACGTGGACGACGATCAGCGCACTCGCGATGATCCCGAACAGACCTGCATACCTGCGAACCGTGGATTCGGGCACGACGATTCCTTTCGATTGGCCCCGGGCCGGGACCGGCCCGGAGACTGGAGGGACGAGACGTATCGTCTCACCACGAGACGGTAAGTCTCGCGACGAACGACTGTCAAGACACAACGTCTCGTCTTGTTGTAAGGTCTGGACATGACCAGTCCGAATCCCGACCGACGCAGCGAACGAGCCCGGCAGGCGATCCTCGAGGCAGCCCTCGAGCTGTGCCAGCAGCAGTCGTTCGCCGGCTTGACGATGGAAGGCATCGCCAAGCGGGCCGGAGTGGGCAAGCAGACGATCTACCGCTGGTGGCCGTCCAAAGCGGCGATCCTGCTCGAAGCGCTGATGGAACGAGCCGTCGACACGCTCGACTTCCCGGACACCGGCGATCTCGTCGCCGACCTCCGCGCCCAGATGGTCCTGGTCGTCCGGGCCTTCAACGACCCGATGTTCTCCGCGTACAGCCGCGGCCTGATCGCCGCCGCCCAGAGCGATCCGGACATCGCGGCCGCTGTCGTCGCCACCGTCATCCAGCCCCGCGTGGACCTGTGCGTCGAGCGCCTGCAGAAGGCGCAGAAGTCAGGTGAGCTGCGCCCCGACCTCGACCCGCACGACGTCGTGGAGCTGCTCTACGCGCCGCTGTACTACCGCCTGTTGCTGCATACCCAGCCGGTCTCCGAGGCGCAGGTCGACACGATCCTCCAACTGGCGTTCGCGGGCGTCGCCAGCTGACGGCAGTCGTGGTTGACTTCCCTCAGCAGTTCGAGCCGAGGGAGGTCCCTGATGGACATCGTGTCGCCGGGGTTCACCGGACGTCGCAGGAGTGGGACGGAGCTGCCGCCCGGGCAGTACCTGACCCATGAGTTCCCGGTGTTGTCGGCAGGCCCGACTCCGCACATCCTCCCGGAGCACTGGGAGTTCACCGTGACCACCGAGACCGGCGAGGTGCACCGCTGGGACTGGGCCACCTTCACCTCGCTGCCGGCCGAGGAGATCACCAAGGACCTGCACTGCGTCACCCGCTGGTCGAAGCTCGGCACCGACTGGAAGGGCGTCTCCCTCGACACCCTGCTCGCCGATGTCGAAACGAGCGCCGACTTCGCCATGGCCCACAGCTACGGCGGCTACACCACCAACCTCCCACTGGACGACCTGCTCGACGGCCAGGCCTGGATCGCCTACGAGTACGACGGGGAGCCGCTGGATCCCGAGCACGGCGGCCCGGCCCGGCTGCTGGTCCCGCACCTGTACCTGTGGAAGAGCGCCAAATGGGTGCGCGGCCTGGTCCTGTCCGACACGGACGATCTCGGCTTCTGGGAGAGCGTCGGGTATCACGAGTATGGAGACCCATGGAAAGAACAGCGTTACGCCGGCGACTGACCTGGCAGGTCGGCACGGTCACCGAGATCCGTGAGGAGACCGCGACCGCCCGGACCCTGGTCGTCGACGTCCCCGACTGGCCCGGCCACCTGGCCGGCCAGCATCTCGACGTACGACTGACGGCACCGGACGGGTATCGCGCTTCCCGGTCGTATTCGCTCGCGTCCGCCTGGACCGGCGAGACGATCGAGCTGACCGTCGAAGAGGTGCCCGACGGCGAGGTCTCGCCGTATCTGGTCGAGGTGCTGAAGGTCGGCGATCCGCTCGAGGTGCGTGGTCCGGTCGGCGGCTGGTTCGTCTGGCGGCCCGAGCAGACCGGTCCGATCCAGCTGATCGCCGGGGGATCGGGCGTCGTCCCGCTGATGGCGATCCTGCGCGCCCACGCGGCGGCCGGCAGCACGACACCGGCCAAACTCCTGTACTCCGTCCGCCGGCCGACGTCGGTCATCTACCTGAGCGACCTGAAGGAGATCGCGGCGTCGGAAGATGTCGAGGTCACCTTCGCCTACACCCGGGAGGCGCCACCCGGCGAGCCACGTGTCGGCCGGGTCGATGCCGGCCTGCTCGACGCCATCACGTTCGGCCCGAAGGACGAGCCGACGACGTACGTCTGCGGTCCGACCCCGTTCGTGGAGGCGGTCGCCGATCTGCTCGTTGGCGCCGGCCACGATCCGGCCCGCGTGAAAACCGAACGCTTCGGACCCACAGGAGGACCGCGATGACCGCCGATGTTCCGACCTACCTGGACGGCAATGCCGCGGCCGGTGCGCTCCGAGAGGTGTTCGCGGTCGACCTGACCGCCGCGATCGGCCGTTGCAACGGCTGCGGCCGGACGGGGGCCTTCGCCGAGGCACGACTCTATGTGGATGCCCCGGGCATGGTTGCGCGCTGCAGCGGCTGCGACGGCGTACTGCTTCGCGTCGTCAACACACCCACCGACACGTACCTCGACCTCCGCGGCCTGACGTATCTGCGCGTGTCCAGCGCCGAGTAGTCCGCCTGGTCCGGTCGGGCATGACCGGACCAGGCGGGTCCTACGGCAGGTCCTTGCGGATGTCGAGCTGGGCGAAGGAACGCAGTGGCTGGACCGAGCCGGTGAGGATCGGGTCGGCCGTCCGGTCGCCGAGCAGGTACCGCCGGAAGAACGCTGACAGATAGGTAGATGCCACCAACCGCTGCTGGGTTTCGGTCAGTTGCTTGTCGGCCCGCTGCGGGTCGTCGTCAGAGGTGCAGTAGCCCGGCTTCGGCGGGTTCGGTGTCGCGGCATCGTCGTACGCGCCGACCTGGCCGCTCGACGGGGACCACTGGGTGTTGTAGAAGTCGTGGTTCGCCCCGTGCACGTAGTACTCGTAGACCGGCGCCTTGTTGTGTGCTTCGAGGTAGCGAAGGTGTCCGTCGACCGCGCGGTCGCAGCTCCCCACGAAGACGGCGACGGGGATGTTGGTGATCCGGTACGGCGTGTACTCGGGGTTGTCCGGGTTGTCGTCGGGGGCGTACGGCTCGGCCGCCGCGAGCGGAACGACGGCCTTGATCTTCACCCCGGCCGGCCAGTTCTTCTGGTTCACATCGGCGGCTTCGAGCAACGTGCCGCGGCCGCCGCGTGAGTGCCCCATCAGCCCGACGTTGGTGAGATCCGCGTGGCCACGGAAGTCGACCGGCCGACCGTGGTCGAGTACCTTGCCGGCCAGCGGTCCGCCGCCGGTCGCGCTCAGCTTCTGCCACATCGACAAGTGCTTGCCGATCAAGGCGGCCCGCGCCGCGTCCTGGTCCTGGCCCAGGTACGACGGTTCGACGCCCTTCGCGCTGATCGAGACGACGATCATCCCTTGCGCCGCGAGCTTCTCGCCGAGGTAGTCGTAGCCGCGTTGACTCGGCAGCGGCGGCGTTCCCTTCGCACACGGCCAAGCGGCCAGCTTCGAATAGTCCTGTTCGTCCCACGCCTGACGGTCCGCGCACGTGATCCACGACCCGTGCGACATCAGTACTACGGGATAGCGGTGGTGCGCCAGATCCTTCGGGTAGTGCACGACTGCGGTCAGTTCGGCGCGCGCCGTCGTACCGTCCTGGTCCGGCGGAAGCTCGAAGGCGGTGTCGCCCAGGTTGTAGGTCGCGGTTCCGACCGGATGGAGTGCTGATGCTTGGGCAGTAGTTGCCGACGGCACCAACAGTGCGCCGGTCAGGGCGCATGCGGTGGCGACGGTCAGCAGTTTCCTCATACCGCTGCGACGCGAGACCTCGACGACCGGTTGTCCAGGTCGGTGTCAGGATTTCCTCAGCGCCGGGGCGGTTTGGTCCGCGAGCGGCGGATCGTGTCGCGCTGGGTCTCGCCGACCGCGCGCTCGTAGGCGAGCACGAGACCCTGGATCGTGACCGGCTTGAAGCGCTCGACCAGTTGCTGGATGTGCTCGGGCGGCCCGCCGGAATCGCGGTAGTGCGGCCAGACCTTGGTCCGGAACACCTCGGTGAGTTCCTCGGCGATCGCGCGGCCGTGGTCGGCGAAGATCCGTCCGGCGTCGAGCACGGCCTCCACCGGCAGGTCGAGGTCGAGGAGTTCCACCCCGAGACTGAGATGCGCGGTCGCCACCTGGAACACGTCCTCGTCCGGTGTCGGCTCCACGACCCCGAGTGCGACCAGCATCTCGATGTCGTCATCGGTCAGCTCGCGACCGGTGCGGCGTACGAGGGTCGCGCGGTCCAGTGTCTCCGGCAGGTCGCGCATCCACGGGGTCAGCAGGGTGCGATGCAAAGCGATGTCCTGGGGCGTCGCGTCCGCTGGGATTCGGTCCAGGTAGCCCTCGATCGCGGAGAGCGTGAATCCGTGCGCCTGCAACTCCCGCACCAGGTCGAGACGCGCGATGTGCTCGGCGCCGTAGTACCCGACGCGTCCACGGCGTACGGGCGGGGGGATCAGGCCGCGGCCGGCGTAGAACCGCAGGGTGCGCACTGTCATGCCGACCCGGGCGGACAGTTCGTCGACGGTCAGCGTCGCTTCGTGCTCACCACTCGGCGTGGGCTCGGCAGGAACGGGCGACAAGGGCCGGGACACAGGCATGGCGCAGATCATAGTGGGCAGCACTTGTTCACTGTGACACCATCACTGTCATAATCGGGATGCCCCTACCGGTCCGACGACGGGATCAGCATGACCTCAGCCAGTGAAGCCTTCCTGTACGACGCGTTCCGGACACCACGAGGCCGCGGCAAGGTCACCGGCGCACTGCACGAGGTGAAGCCGATCCAGCTGATCACGGGCCTGCTGACCGAGTTGCGCGCCCGCCATCCCGAGCTGGACCCGACCGCGATCGACGACGTCGTCCTCGGTGTCGTCACCCCGATCGGCGACCAGGGCATGGACATCGCCCGCACGGCGGTGCTCGCGGCCGGCTACCCCGAGACCACCGGCGGCGTGCAGCTCAACCGCTTCTGCGCCTCCGGCCTCGAGGCGGTCAACCAGGCCGCGCAGCGGGTCCGCTCCGGCTGGGAGGACTTCATCCTCGCCGGCGGCGTCGAATCCATGTCCCGCGTCCCGATGGGCTCCGACGGCGGTGCCTGGGCGATGGACCCGGAGACCGCTCTCCGGACGAACTTCATCCCGCAGGGCGTCAGTGCCGACCTGATCGCCACCATCGACGGCTTCTCCCGGACCGATGTCGACGCGTACGCCGCCGAGTCGCACGCGCGGGCCGCAAAGGCCTGGGCCAACGGGTACTTCGCCCGCTCGGTCGTCCCCGTTGCCGACCGCAACGGTCTGCCGATCCTGGACCATGACCAACTGGTCCGGCCGGGCACCACGGTCGAGACGCTCGCCGGTTTGCCGGCTTCGTTCGCGGCGATCGGCGAACACGGCGGTTTCGACTCGGTCGCGCTGGAGAAGTACGTGAAGGTCGAGCGGATCGACCACGTGCATCACGCAGGCAACTCGTCCGGCATCGTCGACGGTGCCGCATTGGTTGTCATCGGCAACGAACGGGCCGGCGAGGCGCTGGGGCAGGCGCCCCGCGGCCGGGTGGTCGCAACCGCGGTGAGTGGCGCTGATCCGACGATCATGCTGACCGGTCCCGCACCCGCCGCGCGCAAGGCGCTGGCGAAGGCAGGGCTCGAGGTGAGCGACATCGACCTGTTCGAGATGAACGAGGCGTTCGCGGCGGCGGTGATGCACTTCATGACCGATCTCGGCGTCCCGCACGAGAAGGTGAACGTGAACGGCGGCGCGATCGCGCTCGGCCATCCGCTCGGCGCGACCGGCGCCATGCTGATCGGCACCCTGCTGGACGAACTGGAGCGACGCGAGCTCCGCTACGGCCTGGCCACCCTGTGCGTCGGCGGCGGCATGGGTGTCGCGACCATCATCGAGAGGCTGGCGGCATGATCGACTGGAAGAACGACGACGGCGTCATCACCTTGACGATGGATGACCCCGACGCGTCGGCGAACACCATGAACGACTCCTACCTCGCCGCGATGGGCGCGACCGTCGAGCGCTTGCAGGCCGAGAAGGACAGCCTCAAGGGTGTCGTGATCACGAGCGCCAAGCAGACCTTCTTCGCCGGTGGCAACCTGCAGATGCTGTCGCAGATCAAGCCGGAGAACGCGGCCGAGGTCTTCGCCACGATCGAGGAGGTCAAGCGGCAACTGCGTGCGCTGGAGACCCTCGGCGTACCGGTCGTTGCCGCGATCAACGGTGCTGCCCTTGGTGGCGGGCTGGAGATCGCGCTCGCCTGTCATCACCGAATCGTTGCTGATGACAACAGAATCGAGATCGGCGTTCCCGAGGTGACACTCGGCCTGCTCCCTGGCGGTGGCGGCGTCACCCGCACGGTCCGGATGCTCGGGCTCCAGGATGCGCTGATGAAGGTCCTGCTGCAGGGCCAGCGGATGAAACCCGCGCACGCCAAGTCGGTCGGCATCGTCGACGAGGTCGTCCCGGCGGACGAACTGCTCAGCAGCGCCTATCGATGGATCGACGAGTACGACGGTGACGCCAAGCAGCCGTGGGACCGGGACGGCTACAAGATCCCGGGCGGTACGCCGGCCTCGCCGAAGCTGGCCGCGTTCCTCCCCGCCTTTCCGGCGAACCTGCGCAAACAACTCAAGGGCGCGCCCTACCCGGCGCCGCGCGCGATCATGAGCGCCGCCGTCGAAGGCAGCCAGGTCGACTTCGCCACCGCTTCGCGGATCGAGTCCCGGTACTTCGTGGAGGTCGCGACCGGCCAGATCGCGAAGAACATGATCAACGCGTTCTTCTTCGAGCTGCAGGCGATCAACGCCGGAGCGTCGAGGCCGGCGGGCGTACCGCAGTACAAGGCTCGCAAGGTCGGCGTCCTGGGTGCCGGGATGATGGGAGCGGGGATCGCGTACGTATGCGCGAAGGTCGGTATCGAGGTCGTTCTCAAGGACGTCTCGCTGGAGGCCGCGGAGAAGGGCAAGGCGTACTCCGAGAAGCTGCTGGCCAAGCAATTGCAGAAGGGCCGGACGACGGCCGGAAAGGTCGAGGAGTTCCTCAGCCTGATCACGCCGACCGCGGACCCGAACGACCTGGCCGGTTGTGACCTGGTGATCGAGGCGGTGTTCGAGAGCGAGGAGCTCAAGCAGAAGGTGTTCGCCGAGATCGCCGGCGTGGTCGAGCCGGACGCGTTGCTCTGCTCGAACACCTCGACGCTGCCGATCACCTCGCTCGCCGATGGGATCGACCGGCCGGACGATTTCGTCGGGATGCACTTCTTCTCACCGGTCGACCGGATGCCACTGGTCGAGCTGATCGTGGGGGAGCGGACCTCCGACCGGGCGCTGGCCCAGGCGTACGACGTGGTCCGGCAGCTCAAGAAGACGCCGATCGTGGTCAACGACAGTCGCGGCTTCTTCACGTCGCGCGTGTTCGGCACGCTGGTGATGGAAGGCGCCGCGATGGTTGCCGAAGGCGTGAACCCGGTGACGATCGAGCGAGCCGCGACCCAGATGGGCTTCCCGGCACCGCCGCTGGCGATGCTGGACGAGGTGACGCTGACGCTGCCGATGAAGATCCGCGATGCCGCGCGGGCGGCCGGGGACAACGCGGGCGCCTTCGACGACCACCCCGGGATGGCGGTGGCCGACCGGCTGGTGACCGAGTTCGACCGGCGCGGGAAGGCGGCCGGTGCGGGGTTCTACGACTATCCGGCCGACGGGCCGAAGCGCCTGTGGCCGGGCCTGTGGGAGCACTTCGTCAAGGACGAGGTCGATCCGCCGCTGATCGACCTGCAGGAGCGGCTGGCGTTCGCGATGTCGCTGGAGACCGTGAAGTGTCTCGACGAGGGCGTGCTGCGCTCAGTTGCCGACGCCAACATCGGCTCGATCTTCGGCATCGGCTTCCCGCCCTTGCACGGTGGCGCGCTGCAATACATCAACGCGTACGCCGGTGGGCCCGCCGGTTTCGCCGAGCGCGCCCGCGAGCTGGCCACCGTGTACGGGGAGCGGTTCGAGCCGTCGGCGCTGCTGGTGAAGAAGGCCGAGGCGGGGGAGACGTTCTGACCTCAGGCCGGTCGACGGCCGGGATCGGCAAAGCTGCCCAGGTAGGTGAGCGCCGCGTCGAGGGAGTTGCGGAGCGGATCGGCCCGGCGCAGGGTCTGGCTGAGCAACAGGCCGCCTTGGAGGGCAGCGAGGAGTGACTGCGCGAGGACGTCCGGGTCGGCGTCCTCGCGCAACTCTCCGCGGGCTCGCATCATCTCCAGGCCGCTCCGGAACAGCTCGAGCCACCGCTCGTACCCGGCCGCGAGGTCCGAGCGCGTCTCGGCATCCGACTCCACCAGTTGACCGGCCAGCGAGCCGAAGTCACAGCCGCCCTGGAAGTCTCGCGCGGCCTGCCGCTGGACGATCAGGTCCGCCCACCGCTGCCAGGCAGCGAACGAGTCGAGTTCGCCGAGCTCCGGAACCTGATGCAGTCGCACCATCCTGTCCGCCTGCCAGGCGATGACGTCCTTGATCAGCGTCCGTTTGTCGCGGAAGTAGTGCGTCATCTGGGAGCCGCTGACGCCGGCCGCCTTGCGGACATCCTCGATCTGCGTGCCGGCCACTCCGTGCTTCAGCACGAGGCCGGCCGCCTCCGCCAGAATCCTTGCCCGAGTGGCCCGCCCTTTGGCCGTCAGCTCTGCCATGAGGGCACTGTAACGCGGTACTGGGATCGCAATCCCATAAAATTGTCACCAACTGCGCGCGAGCGTTCGATTCTGACGATTGATGTCCAAATGTGGCGATATCGGCAGGTCCATCGGCGTTTCGGTCTTGCGGACGAGCGGCTTTTCCGTCAGGGTGAAGCCGCTTCTCCAACGATTAACCCAGCGGTAATGTCGCGGGGTACCTGATGGTCGACAGGTGATGTTCCCGAACTGTCACACCATCGGCGCTGTTGCGATGTTCGACTTAGTTGTAACGTGTCCGAAACCGGAGATGCTTAACGCCGTTAAGTAAATCCGGAACCGCTTGCGCCGCAGGGCCGCGGCGCCGCTTTCGGAGGTGTATTCCATGCCTGCTCACATGCCGTCGCGCGGAATGTCCCGGCGCGACCTGCTCAAGCGCACCGGCGGCCTGGCCGCCCTGGCCGCCTTCACCGCTGCCTGTGGTGGCAACACCGGCCGGCCATCCGACTCCGGCGGCGGCGGGAACAAGGTCAACCTGTCGCAGTGGTACCACCAGTACGGCGAGACCGGCACCAAGGAAGCCGCGCTGAAGTACGCCAAGGCGTACACCGACGCCAACGTCAGCGTGCAGTGGACGCCGGGTGACTACGGCAGCAAGCTGTCCTCCGGCCTGCTGTCGAACAAGGGTCCGGACGTCTTCGAGAGCCAGCTCAACATCGGCATGGTGAAGAGCAACCAGGTGGTGCCGCTGGACGACATCATCGCCGACGTCAAGGACGACTTCC
The DNA here is from genome assembly GCF_003261635.1 of Kribbella monticola. Lineage (GTDB taxonomy): Bacteria > Actinomycetota > Actinomycetes > Propionibacteriales > Kribbellaceae > Kribbella > Kribbella monticola. The sequence goes on from NZ_QFXK01000010.1 coordinate 428,178, forward strand.
AGCCGGGCGATCTGGCCACCAACACCGTCGACGGCAAGGTCTACGGCATCCGGATGATCGTCGACCCCCAGGTCATCTACTACCGCAAGAGCCTGCTGGACAAGGCCGGGATCAAGCCACCGGAGACGATCGACGACCTGATTGCCGCGGCGAAGGAGCTGACCACCAACAAGGTCAAGGGCATCTTCGTCGGCAACGACGGCGGTCTCGCCCTCGGCGGGCCGGCCCTCTGGTCGTCCGGCGGCAGCTACCTGACCGACGACCACAAGCCCGGCTTCACCAACGAGCGGGCGGCGCAGGCGTTCTCCAAGCTGCACGAGCTGTATACGAGCAAGAGCGTCCTGCTCGGTTCCCCGACCGACTGGACCGACCCAGGCGCGATCAACCAGAACCTCTGTGCGATGCAGTGGATCGGCATGTGGGCAGTGCCGGGCATGCAGAAGGCGCTCGGCGACGACCTCGGTGTGATCGCCTTCCCGGCCCTCGACGCTCAGGGCAAGCCCGCGGTGTACTCCGGTGGCTGGACCCAGTTCGTCTCGGCGAAGAGCCCGAACGTCGACGCGGCCAAGAAGTTCGTCAAGTGGCTGTGGATCGACAAGCAGGACTTCCAGGAGGACTGGTCGCTCAACTACGGCTTCCACATCCCGCCCCGCAAGAGCCTGGCGGCCAAGGCAGCGAAGCTGCAGAGCGGCGTCGCTGCCGACACCGTGAAGCTCAACGCCGACTACGGTCACACCGACAACCCGGCCTGGACCCCGAAGATGGGCACCGCGTTCGGCGACATGCTCACCAACATCATCCGCAAGGGCGCCGACCCGGCCGGTGAGATCAGCAAGGCGGAGAAGACGGTCAACGCCGAGCTGAGCCGGCTGTTCGGATGAGCACGCGCACCGCGCCGGCCCCTGTCCCCAGGGAGTCGGCGCGGAAGGGCGCCCGGCGGCCGAAGGGGATCGCAGGCAACACGCTGTGGTTCTGGCTGTTCGTCGGGCCGTTCGTCGTCGGGCTGCTGATCTTCTCCTACCTGCCGATCATCTGGAGCCTGATCCTCAGCTTCTTCGAGGCGTACAACACCGTCACCCCGTCGAAGTTCGTCGGCGTGGACAACTACGTCGACATGCTCACCGACCACAACTTCCTGTCCAGCCTGGGCACGTTCACGCTGTTCGCGATCTTCATCGTGCCGCTGACGTTCGTGTTGTCGCTCGCCCTGGCGCTGCTGGTCAACCAGGTCAAGATCGCCCGCGCCTTCTTCCGCTCGGTGTTCTTCCTGCCCACCGCCTGCTCGTACGTCGTGGCCTCGCTGATCTGGCGGTTGTCGATCTTCAACGGCGTCCGGTTCGGTCTGATGAACACGATCCTCGGCTGGTTCGGCATCGACGGGATCGCCTGGCTCTCCACGGTCAGCCCACCGTGGTACTGGATCCCCATCGTGACAGTGCGGCTCTGGCTGCAGCTCGGCTTCTACATGATCCTGTTCATCGCCGGTCTGCAACGCATCTCGCCGACGCTCTACGAGGCGGCGTACGTCGATGGCGCCAAGCCTGGTTGGCAGACCTTCCGCTACATCACGCTGCCGCAGTTGCGGGCGACCTCGGTCGCGGTGCTGATCCTGAACCTGATCGCCGCCTACCAGGCGTTCGACGAGTTCTACAACCTGATCGGCAACGTGAACTTCGCGCGGCCGCCGCTGGTCTACCTGTACGGCATCTCGCTCGGCACGATCCAGGACCTCGGCCACGGCTCGGCCGGCGCGCTCATCCTGGCCGTGATCATCATGTTGGTCACGTTGCTGCAGAACAAGATCTTCGGCTTCGGAAAGGCGGGCGACTGATGACCGCCATCGATCGTACGACCGGCGCCCCACAACCGATCGGCTATTCCCGCAGCACGCTCGGCCGAGTGGCCCTGATCCTGCGCTGGGTCGCGTTGTTCATCGCGGTGATCCTGTTCTTGCTGCCGTTCTACCTTGTACTGCGTAACGCGTTGTCCACCGAGGCTGACATCACCTCACCGTCCTGGACGCTGTTCCCCAAGCACCTGCAGTGGGGCAACATCAAGGAACTGTTCAACGACACCCAGGTGCCGATGGCCAGAGCGCTGTACAACTCGGCAGTCGTCGGCGTGCTCGGGACGGCGGGGCAGTTGCTGCTGGCCTCGATGGCCGGCTACGGGCTTGCGCGGATCCCTTATCGGCATGCGGACAAGGTGTTCTACGCGATCGTGGCGACACTGATGATCCCGGGTGCGGTGACGTTCATTCCGAGCTTCATCGTGGTGTCGTCGCTGGGGTGGGTGAGCACGCTTCGAGGGCTGATCATTCCGACGTTGTTCAGCGGGTTCGCGGCGTTCTTGTTCCGGCAGTACTTCCTCAATTTCCCGCGGGAACTCGAGGAGGCGGCGCGGGTCGACGGCGCGGGCCATTTCGGCACGTTCTGGCGGATCGTGGTGCCGAACTCGCTGCCGTTCTTCGCCGCGCTGGCCGCCATCACGTTCATCGGCAACTGGAATTCGTTCCTGTGGCCGCTGGTGATCGGCCAGGATTCCTCCTCCTGGACCATCCAGGTCGCCATGTCCACCTTCGTCACGGCCCAGACGATCAACATCCACGAACTGTTCATGGCGGTCGCGGTGTCGATCCTGCCCCTCGTCCTGATCTTCGCCTTCCTCCAGCGCTACCTGATCCAGGGCGTCACCCAGTCCGGCATCAAGGACTGAAGGGAACCCTCGCTTCGCTCGGGGCACTGGAAGCCTCGCTGCGCTCGGGTGTGGAGGAGCGGGCTCAGGTGTTGAGTGCGGCTGCGGCGGGAGCTCGAGTGCTCCCGCCGCTCACCGTCTACTCGGCGATCTGGTAGGTGGGGGTGATGATGGCGCGGGCGAGGGTGTGGAAGGCGAGGTTGAAGCTGACTACGGCCGGGCTCGCGTCGCCGTCGATGTCCAGTGCTTCGACGTCGATCGCGTGCACGACGAAGTAGTAGCGGTGCACCTGGTCGCCGGGCGGCGGGGCAGCACCGCCGTACGCCTTGGTGCCGAAGTCGGTCCGGATGTGGAAGGCGCCGTTCTCCAGCCGCTCGGTGGTGCCGGCACCGGTCGGCAGTTCGGTGACGGTGGCCGGCAGGCCGACCAGCACCCAGTGCCAGAAACCGGACGGCGTCGGCGCGTCCGGGTCGAAGCAGGTGACGACGAACCCCTTCGTCTCCGCCGGGAAGCCCTCCCAGCTGAGCTGCGGCGACTTGTTGCCACCGGCAAAGGCGTGGTCGTCGTCGAGCGGCTGGCCGTCGGCGACATCGGTACTGGTGACGGTGAAGGACCCGACCTTCGGGAGCAGTTCGTACGGGTCCGGGCTGACTGGCCGATCGAGCGACATCCGTGATCCTCCGGATCTGTGGTCCGATGTGGTGATTCCGACATTACTGTCCACAGATCGCGGGATCGGTCCGGGGCGGGTTCGTGGGGATGCGAAGATCGTCCTTGGCCGCGTCCAGGCGGTCGCGCACCGGAGTCGAGGGCTCCGGGGCGGTGAAGGCTAGTGGGAGGACCCTGCGGTGGAGGAGTACCTGGCCAGGATCGGCCCAGCAGACGAGGCGGCGATGCGAGCCGCCACGGAGCGTCAGCTCAGCCTGACGAAACCGGCCGGTTCCCTCGGCGTACTGGAGGAGTTGTCGATCCGGGTAGCCGGGATGACCGGTGCCTGCCCGCCGGAGGTGCCTGCGCCCGCTGTCGTCACGGTGTTCGCCGCTGACCACGGTGTGCACGCGCAGGGCGTCTCTCCGTGGCCGCAGGAGGTGACGGCCGCCATGCTGGCGAACTTCGCTGCCGGCGGCGCCGCGGTGAACGCCTTCGCCGCCAACAACCGCGTCGACGTCCGCGTGGTCGATGTCGGCGTCGCGTCGGATGTCGAGGCGCTGGACATCGTGCACGCGAAGGTGCGGGCCGGGACCCGCGATCTCTCCGTGGAGAAAGCGCTCTCGGACGAGGAGGTGCGGGCCGCGATCGGGATCGGCTTCGACCTCGCCGGCAAGCTCGTCGGCGACGGCTACCGCTGCCTGCTGACCGGCGACATGGGTATCGCCAACACCACCGCGTCGGCTGCCTTGATCGCGACCTTCACGGGTGCGACGGCTGCCGACGTGACCGGCCGCGGCACCGGCGTCGACGATGCCACGCTTGCTCACAAGACCGAGATCGTCTCGGCCGCGCTCGCGCTCCACGAAGTACCGGCGTCTGATCCGCTCGGGGCCTTGGCTGCGTACGGTGGGTTGGAGCACGCCGCCCTCGCCGGCTACATCCTTGGTGGGGCAGCGCACCGGGTGCCGGTGATCCTGGACGGCGTGATCGCCGGCGCGGCCGCACTGGTCGCCCAGGCGTTGCACCCGGCCGCAATGGAGTACTGCGTGGCCGGCCACCGCTCAGCTGAGCCCGGACACGCGGTAGCCCTGAAAACGCTCGGCCTGCAGCCCCTCGTAGACCTGGACCTCCGGCTCGGCGAAGGCACCGGCGCCGTCCTGGCCTACCCCATTGTGACCTGCGCCGTCCGAGCCCTGACCGAAATGGCCACCTTCGAATCCGCCGGCATCGCCTCAGGTGAAGACGCTCCCGGGTCTGCCGAGGGTGGTTCTGAGGCTGGCGAGGGTGCTGCTGCTGGGGGAGGGGTGGCGTGAGCGAGGGGGCGCCTTATCTGTCCGGGCTGGTGTTGGCCGGGCGGCGGGTGGTTGTGGTTGGTGGCGGCGGAGTTGCGCAGCGAAGGTTGCCGCGGCTGCTCGAGACCGGTGCGCAGATCGAACTGATCTCGCCGGCGATCACCCCGACCATCGAGGGCCTGCTCACCAACCGCGACCTGCGCTGGGTCGAGCGCGGCTACCAGCCGGGCGATCTGGACGGCGCCTGGTACGTCGTGGTCGCGACCGACGATGCCGAGGTCAACGATCAGGTGTCGGCCGAGGCGGAGGAGCGCCGGATCTTCTGCGTCCGGTCGGACGACCGATCCCGCGCGACGGCGTGGACACCAGCCTCCGGGCAACACGATCACGTGACCATCGGCGTACTGGGTGGCGGCGATCACCGGCGGTCGGCCGCCGTACGGGACGCGATCTTGGAGGAGTTGCGCGCCGGTGCGCTCGGGGCTCGTGATTCGCTGGACAAGAAGCCAGGGGTGTACCTCGTCGGCGGCGGCCCGGGTGATCCGGACCTGATCACCGTGCGCGGACGTCGTCTGCTCGCCGAGGCGGACGTCGTGGTCGCCGACCGGTTGGCCCCGCAGCCGCTGCTGGAGGAGCTGCACCCGGAGGTCGAGCTGATCGACGCGGCCAAGCTTCCGCGCGGCCGATCGGCCCAGCAGGAGGAGATCAACCGGATCCTGGTCGACCGGGCCCTGCAGGGCAAGGTCGTCGTCCGGCTCAAGGGCGGCGATCCGTATGTCTTCGGCCGCGGCTTCGAAGAGGCGATCGCGTGCGCCGAGGCGGGGGTGGCGTGGACTGTCGTGCCCGGGATCACCAGTTCGATCTCGGTGCCGGCGGTGTCGGGCATCCCGGTGACGCATCGTGGTGTGACGCATGAGTTCACCGTCGTGTCCGGGCACATCCCGCCGGGGCACCCGGACTCGCTGATCAACTGGCCGGCGTTGGCCCAGTTACAGGGCACGTTGGTGCTGCTGATGGCGGTGGAGAACCTGCCGAAGATCACCGAAACCCTGATCAAGCACGGCCGCTCGGCTGCCACTCCGGCTGCGGCCATTGCCGACGGCACCCTTCCTGGTCAGCGCCTGGTCACCTCGGACCTCGCCGGAATCGCCGCCACGATGGAGACGGAAGGCATCGGCGCCCCCGCGATCGTTGTCATCGGCAACGTCGTGGAAGTGGCGAAGCTGGTGCAGGAAACGTCGGGGAACGCGGTGGAGCGCGAGCTCGGATGACGCCCTTCGTTCCACCGGCGATGGCCGGCGGCACCGCTGAGCAGCTGGTTCGCCGATGACGCTGGTTCCGGTCGAGGACGCGGCTGACGAACGGCTCGCCGACTACGTCCAGCTGCGGGAGGTGAACCTGCGCCGGTTGCTCGAGGAGGAGCACGGGCTGTTCATCGCCGAGGGCGACAAGGTGATCCGGCGCGCGGCCGAAGCCGGGTACGAGCCGCGGTCGTTCCTGCTCGCGCCGCGCTGGCTGGAGTCGCTGTCCGACGTACTGGAGAAGTGGCCCGCCGCACCCGTGTACGTCGTATCGGAAGAGCTGGCCGAGCAGGTCACCGGATTCCACGTGCACCGGGGCGCGCTGGCGTCGTACCGGCGTCGGGCGCCGGAGTCGTTGGAGACCTTGCTCGACGGGTTGCCGGCCGTTTCGCGGGTGGCGATTCTGGACGACATCGTCGATCACACCAACGTGGGCGCGGGTTTTCGAGCCGCCGCGGCGATGGGGGTCGACACGGTGCTGGTGACGCCGACGTGCGCCGATCCGCTGTACCGGCGGTCCGTGAAGGTGTCGATGGGGACCGTGTTCCAGGTGCCGTGGACGCGGTTGTCGTCGTGGCCGGGGGATCTGCAGGCGTTACAGGACCGGGGTTTCGTGGCCGCCGCCTTCGCGTTGACCGACGACTCGGTCAGCCTGGACGAGCTGGCGGCTGCTCATCACGATCGACTGGCCTTGATCTTCGGTACGGAGGGGCACGGCCTCAAGCGGCATGTGCTCGATCGGGCCGACGTGACGGTTCGCATCCCGATGGCCGGCGGCGTCGACTCCCTCAACGTCGCCTCCTCCGCAGCCGTGGCCTTCTACGCCACCCGCCCAGCCGGCGCGAAATAGCCGCGCAGACAGATCGCCAGTGACGTCGTCGAGCGTGACCGGCCGCCTTGGCGGAGATCCGCTCGGCGTACCGGTCATTGCGGCAGCTTGTCGGCGGAAATGCGCTGGACGGGCGTGATGGGATGACCAGCGTGCAGAAAGTCGTCTTGATCACCGGAATGCAGGCCGCCGGAAAGTCCACCATTGCGCCGCTGCTCGCCGCCCGCCTCGGCCCACCGGCCGCCACCGTCGACGGAGACGTCTACTACCACGCGGTCGTCGCGGGCGCCGCCGTGATGACGCCCGACCCGTCGCCCGAAGCGCTTCGCCAGCTCCAACTCCGGTACGACGCCAGCGCGCTCGTGGCACGCCACTACCTCGCGGCCGGATTCGATTTCGTCTGCTCCGACATCATCCTCGGCGAGTACGTCGCCCGCTGGCTCGACTCGTTCGAAGGCGTCGCCGAGCCCCACCTCGTAGTACTGACTCCGTCGGTCGACTCGATCGTCGCGCGAGAACTCGCCCGCGGCTCGAACTCCTATCGCGGTTGGCAAGGCCCTGGAATGACCCTGGCCGACGCCGTACAGGCACTCCAAGAAGGGCTCAAGGACATCCCGCCGCGAGGTCTCTGGGTCGACACCACCGGCCAGACCGCTGAGGAATCGGTTGCCGCGATCCTCGCGGACGGCCTTGAGGCCGCCCGCTGGTGAGTCAGGCGTTGAGGCCCTCGTCGGAGTGTTCTTCGGCGTTGAGCATGGGGGAGACCGGCCAGTCGGCGGGGTAGTCGGGGGCCAGTTCCTCGGCTTCGGCGAAGAGGCGTTTGCGGTACTTGCGGGAGAGGCGGTCGCCGAAGACCGTGCCCTGGGTGTGGTCCGTCTCGTGCTGCAGGCAACGGGCGAGCAGGCCGGTGCCTTCGTAGGAGACCGGGTTGTTGTTCTCGTCGACGCCGGTGACGCGGGCCCAGTCGGGACGGGCGCACTTGGTGAAGGCGCCGGGCAGTGACAGGCAGCCTTCCTCGCCCTCGTCGAGCTTGCGGTCCTTGCCCTCGGGCAGCTCGAGCTTCGGGTTGCAGACGACGCCCTGGTGGCGGTTGCCGTCCTTGTCGGGGCAGTCGAAGACGAACAGCTGCAGGTCGACGCCGACCTGGTTCGCGGCCAGTCCGACACCCTCGGCGGCGTTCATGGTCGCGACCATGTCGGCGACCAGCTGGTGCAGTTCCTCGCCGAACTCGGTGACGGGCTTGTTCACATGGTGCATCGGCTCTTCACCCCACCGGGTGATCGGCAGCACGGAACCGTTCGTCGGAAGCGTAGACATGCCCGAAATCCTATCCAGCCACCCCGTCCACTCTCCGCCAGCACCCCGAAGCGAAGGCTGGCGGAGGAGTGGTCAGCACATCCACTCACCGCAGGTGGTGCGTTCCAGCACCGCCGATGGTGGAGGAGCCCTGGTCAGGCCTTGTTGACGTCGTTGCGCCAGGCCACCCAGTCGCGGAGGAGGCCGAGGTCGTAGTCGGGGCCGGAGACGCTGACGGTGAACAGCCGGGTGCCGACGTCGAGGAGCGACTTGCCGATCTGATCCGGAGTCTTCGTCCCGACGCCGGTGGAGCGCTCGATCTCGCCCGGATCGCGGCCGATCGTCTTGCAGTGCTCGTCCAGTACGGCGTGCTTGTGCGCGATCGTCTCGGCGTCGCCGAAGCCGTGCCAGATGTTCGCGTGCTGAGCGACCAGCTTCAGCGTCTTCTTCTCACCGCCACCACCGATCAGCACGGGGATGTCGCGGGTCGGAGCCGGGTTGAGCTTGGTCCAGCGCTGCTCGATCCGCGGCAGGGCCTCGCCGAGCGCGTCCAGCCGCCCGCCCGCAGTACCGAACTCGTAGCCGTACTCGTCGTAGTCGCGCTCGAACCAGCCCGATCCGATCCCGAGGATCAGCCGGCCGTCGCTGATGTGGTCGACAGTTCGCGCCATGTCGGCGAGCAGATCGGGATTGCGGTACGAGTTGCAGGTCACCAGCGCGCCGATCTCGACCCGCTCGGTCGCCTCGGCCCAGGCGGCCAGCATCGTCCAGCACTCGAAGTGCAGGCCGTCGGGCTCGCCGGACAACGGATAGAAGTGGTCCCAGTTGAACGCCACGTCGACCCCGATCTCCTCGGCAGCCGCCACGGTGCGCCGGATGTCGGCGTACGAGGCGTGCTGGGGCTGGACCTGGAGGCCGATCCGGACCGGGAAGGCGCTATACGGACGGGGCGTTGCGTCGGTCGATGTCATGACCTGAAGCCTATACGCCGTTGCGGAGGATCCTCCGGTACGGCCACGATCCGGGCGCGCGTAACGGATCTGGTCTACGGTCGATGTAGCTGGCGAGGGGGAGGGGCCTTCAGCATGCGCAAAAGTCGACTGGGTGGGCGGTAGCGGTGCGAATTCTGCCCGTACGGCCCTGGGCGGACAGGGCCCGGCTTGCCGTGTTCTTCAGCAGGCTCGCCGTCAAGGAGCATCTCCGTCCGTCCTTGCACGTCAAGCCACTGGCGGCCGAGCTGTTCCTGACCGACAACTGCAACTTGAAATGTGTCAGCTGTGCCTGCTGGCGAACTGTCACCCGCAAGGAGCTCGACGGCGCGGAGTGGCGCGACGTCATCGACCAGCTCGCCGCGCTCGGCATCGTCAAGGCCAACTTCACCGGCGGCGAACCGCTGCTGCGCCGGGACGCCCCAGAGCTGATGGCCTATGCCTACAGCCGCGGCATCCGCAACCTGCACGTCAACACCAACGCGGTGCTGCTCGACGAAAGACGCCGTACTGCGGTGCTCGACGCCGGCGTCCGTAGTTTCAACATCTCGGTCGACGGACCGGACGCCGAGATCCACGAGCGGGTCCGCGGCGTCGAGGGCTCGTTCGACAAGACGATCGGACGGCTGACCGAACTCGTCGAGGAGCGCGCGCGGCTGAAGCTCCGGGTCCGGATGAATTTCACCGTGATGCGCTCCAACATCGAGTCGCTGCCGGACATGATGCGGCTCGCGCAACGGTTGAAGGTCCAGCTCTACCTGAACCTCGCGACCGACCGCACCTTCCTGTTCCGTGCCGGCCAAGTGACGCTGGAGACGAGGATCGGCACCGAGCAGATCAACGCCGTGCTCGCCGAGGTGGAACAGTTGCTTCGAGCCGATGGCCGGTATCTGCCGCACTTCTCCGAACTCTGCTACCTGCGAAGGCATTTCGACGACGTACTGCAGTCGGACCTGCCGTGTGCCGAGTCGCAGCTCAAGCTGATGATCCATTCCACCGGTGAGGTCGGTGGTTGCTGGGCCCACGATGCCCACGACAACGTCCGGGAGAAGTCGATCGCCGAGATCATCGACAGCCGGCGCTATCGCGACGACCACGACCGGTTCTTCACCAAGGACTGCAAAGGGTGCGGCAGCAACTATGCGCTGAACCTCGCCTGGCGGCCGAGCAGCCACGTCGACAACCTGCTCTGGCACGCGGGCCTGCGCAGCCTCGCGGCTTCATGAGATCGTCCGCCTCCCTGTACGACGCGCTCGCGCCGACGTACGAGGATCACTTCATGGCACCGCATCGCAAGGCGTACGACGACCTCGCGTGGGAAGCGTGCCGCGAGGCCATCGGTACGACGCCTGGTCTGGTGATCGACGTCGGCTGTGGCGTCGGCCGTTGGTCGCGCCGTTTCGTCGACCAGGGGCATCGGGTGGTCGGGATCGAACCAGCGCTCGGGATGTCCGACCGGGCCGCACTCCTGCAAGGCGAAAACTTCACCGTGCTTCGCGATCGGGTCGAGCACGTCGAACTGGAGACCGGAGCGGCGGACGCTGTCGTTGCCATGGGCTCCTTGCAGTACACGGCCGATCCGGCGGCGGCCATTGCCCGGTGCGCCACCTGGCTCAAGCCGGGCGGTGTGCTGTGCGTGCTGGTCGACTCCCTGTTCGGCCTGGTGGTCGAGTTGATGCGTGCCGACCGAACCAGCGAGGCGCTGCAAAGGCTGTACACCCGGCTCGGTGTCTGGCGCATCGACGACCAGGAGGCCGATCTCCACCTACTCGACGCCGGCACGCTGGGCGACGCCTTCAAACAGGCAGGCCTGGAAGTGCTCAGTACTGCGGGGTTGCTGGTCGGCGCCAGCCTCATCGGCCGCGACGACTTGGTGGCTGCTCTGACTGCCGACTACGACCGCCAACTCTCGCAAGAGCGCGCGTTGGCCAACTGTCGAGAGCTCGCCGATCTCGGCAAACAGTTGCTGGTCATCGGTCGCCGGACTGCATGATTCCCAGTACTGCGCAGACGACGCGCTCGGCGTCGGCCGGGTTGAGCTCGGACGACATCGGCAGTGCGAGTACCTCGTCGGCCAGTGTTTCGGTCACTGGCAGCTCAACGGCTGGTTCAGCGAGGCTTTGCCAGTCTTCCCGGTGCAGAACAGGCGCGTAGTACGGCTTGGTGCCGATGCCTCGACGGCCGAGTTTTTCAGCAAGCCGGTCTCGGTCGGGGAATCGTGCGACCCAGTGAACCCACGCGTGCTGGTCGCCGGGCCTCACCTCTTGAGGAACCGCTAGCGGCGATAGCTCGGCATACGCTTCGGCCACTCGCTGCCGCCTTTCGACGAGAACGTCCAGGCGCTCGACGAGATCCACCGCGGCGGCGGCATGTACCTCACCGAGCATCGAGGAGCGGGTCCAGTCGATCGGCCTGACCAACCTGTGCAGGCGATCGGTGGGGACGACGACGAAGCCGCCGGCTCCGGCAGCCGAGACCACCTTCGCAAAGCTCATCGAGAACGAGTGGGCGTCGGCCTGCGTGCCGACCGGCCGCCCGTTGGAGGTGCTGCCGAGGGCAGCGGCCGAGTCGGCGACCAGCTGTACGCCGTACCGGCTGCAGATCGTGCGGAGTGCTGGGTAGTCAGCCGGTGCGCCAAGGGTGTCGACGGCAACGACCAGGCTCACATCGCCTGGTGACAAGGAGGTTTCGAGGCAGACCGGATCCAGCGTCCAGGTCAACGGATCGACGTCGCAGAAGCGAAGCTTGTAGCCGAGTTGCGCTATTGCTTCAGCAGTGGCTACGAAAGTGAAGGAGGGCAGTACGGCGACTTGTCGGGGCGAGGCAGGTCCCGCTACGGCCAGTACGGCGAGACGCAGCGCCGCAGTACCCGATGCCGTTGCCAGCAAGGTGTGCTGGTCGGTCAGCTCAAGTCGATCGGACAGCAACTCGGTCAGCCTGGTGGTCACTGGACCACCACTCTTCAGTACGCCGGTTTGCAGCGCTGCGGCGGATCGTGCGGCCACGACGTCGGGGGCGAACGGGAGCGGTGGAACGACCACTGGAAGGGGTTGGAGATGTGACTCTGTCTCGTTGGCGAGGTTTCGAACGAACGTGCGTAACGTGGCGTCGAGGTGTTCGTCCTCGACGACATCGAGCATGCGGAGGAAGGGCTTGACGTCAAGGTCGCCGTTGCTGTCCTCCGCAGGTGAAGGCATCACTTGCACCGGCACATCGAGTTCGAGCTCGTCGAGCACGAGTTTGGCCAGGTCGGTGAGGCGCAGCTTGCCGGTGCCTGCGTTGAGCAGCCCGGCCGCGTCTTCCCGTAGTACGGCCTCGGCCAGGTCGCTTGCGGCGACGAAGGTTCGGACGCTGTCGGTGACGCGGATCGGCAGGCCGACGAGGGCGCGTCGGGTGATGCGGGCAACGACACGGTCCTGACCTCGGCCGAACAGGTTGGCCGCGCGGAAGATTGTCAGCCGGTTGGCCGGAACCACCGAAGCGACGAGGAGTTCCTGGGCTCGTTTCGCCAGGCCGTAGACCCAGCGACCGGACGGGTCGGCTTCGGCGAGTTCGCGACACAGCGCCGCGGCGATCCAAGGTGGGCAGGGATTGCGGGCGAGCTGGATCGCTTCCTCGCACCAGTCAGCGAGGGTGGCGTCATCCAGCGGAAGCTCACCGGCTGTGTGCTCCGCGAGTGGAGGCGGCGCGGTCCCGTAGACCTCGGCGGACGAGACCAACGCGACGTCTCTGTCCGCCAGGGCGGGTAGCAATCTCGCCGTGGTCAAGGCGTTGTCGAGCACGAGCCGCCACGGATGCGCCGAGCGCGGATCGCTGTTGCCGGCCAGGAGAACCACGCGTCCACCGGGAAGGTCGGGCGGATCGGTCAGCAGCTCGAGCTGGTAGAACTCGCTGGTGTGCGAAGGCGGCCGCCGATCGACGACGACGACCTGGCGACCCGACGTACGGGCGTGGTCACGCACTGCCGAGCCGACGAACCCCGATCCACCGACTAGCACCACCGGCTGGGTTCTGGCCATGACTCGGTTCCCCCTGGATCCCCTCCGCGGCCGGCCCCCCGATGCCGCGTTCCGGGAACTGTAACCGTTGCCGATCCCGATTACCATGACGGGATGACGCAGGGGGGCCGGCGGACGTTGTTGGTGTCGAGCAGCGGGGGAGTGCTGCTCGATGTGCTTGCGTTGCGCCCGTGGTGGCGCAATCACCAGGTGTCGTGGGTGGCGGTGAAGGCGCCGGACACGGCCGAGTTGCTTGCCGCGTACGACGTTCGCTGGGAGCCCGAGCTTCGGCCTCGCGACCTCGGCACGCTGGTGCGATCGGTGCTGCGCGCCCGGTCGACCTTGCGCAGTTGTCGCATCGAGCTCGTCGTTTCGGCTGGGAGCGGAGTGGCCGTGCCGTACTTCGTGGCCGCGCGGCTGGCCGGAGTACCGGCTGTGTGGGTGGAGACGTTCAACGTGATCGGCAAGCCCGGTCTGGCGGCTCGGTTTTGCGCGGCGTTGGCGAGTCAGGTGGTGGTTCAGCATCCTGAGTTGCTGGCGCGGCACCGTCGCGCTGTGAACGTCGGTGAACTCTATTGAGCCGGCTCAGCGTCTTCGTCACGGTCGGGATGGGCCCTTGGCCGTTCGACCGGCTGATCGCGGCGTGTTCATCGTTGTGCAGCGATCATGAGGTCTTCATGCAGACCGGTACCTCGACGGTGGTGCCGCCGTGCTCACACGCGCCTTTCATCGGCTACGAGGAGACGGTGCGACGCCTCGCGGAAGCCGATGTGGTGATCAGCCATGCGGGCAACACGGTGCGGCTGGTCGAACGGATGGGCAAGGTGCCGATCGCCGTTGCCCGGGAGGCTTCGCGCGGCGAGATGCGTAACGATCACCAGGTCGAGTACCTCCGCGCCGAAGAGCCGCGGGGACGCGTCATCGCCTTGTGGGGCGACCTTGCTGAGCTCGGCCGAGTGGTGGCCGAGCATCCGGAGCAGGAACAGCAGTTGCTGGCAGCAACGAAACCACTTGCCGAGGTCGACGAAACTGCAATGGAAGCCGTTATGTCGTTGGCTGTTCGTCCCGTTGCTGTTGACAACGTCTTCAGGAACCACCCCACCGCACGCTATTCCTGGGCTTTCGAGCAGCTGCGGTCGCGGACGGGGCGTCACCTCGACCTCGGGATCGGTGACGGCACATTCCTCTCCGCGCTTGCGGACCGTACTGCGCTGCAGGTGGTCGGTGCGGACCCGCATCCGGGCTATCTCGCCTCGTGCCCAGCCGACCGGCCCCTCGTGCGCGTGGGTGAAGAGCTGCCCTTCGCGGACGCGTGCTTCGACTCGGTCACGATGCTGGACGTGCTCGAGCACACCCGGGACGAGCGATCGACCCTCGCGCAAGTTCACCGCGTACTGCGACCGGGTGGGCTGTTGGTCCTGACGGTGCCGGCGCGGCACGTGTTCTCGTTTCTCGATCCGGACAACGCCAAGCTGCGGATGCCCCGGCTCCATCGCGCTGTCTATGCCGCGCGGTTCGGGCGGGAGGTCTATCGGCAGCGGTTCGAGGACTCGTCGGACGGGCTGCGTGGTGACATGGCTTGGGAGCGCGACGAGCACACGAACTACCGGGCGGAGGAACTGCTCGGACTGCTGAGCCAGGCCGGGTTTCAGCCGCAGTCGCGGGACGGCGCCAACTTGTTCTGGCGTTTCCTGCAGATTCCGGCGTTGCTGGCGCCGCAGCGGGCACGCGCTCTCTTCGATCTCCCGCTACGGGTGGACGGCGCGCTCTTCCGATCGGCCAACCTCTTCCTCACCGCTGTTCGCGGCTAGCACTTGCCTGAACCAGCTGATCGTTCGGGTGATGCCTTCGTCGAAGCTGACTCGCGGTTCCCAGCCGTCGAGGACCTTGGTCGCCAGGCTGATGTCCGGCCGGCGGACCATCGGGTCGTCCTCGGGGCGGGGGATGTGGACGAGCTCGGACGTCGATCCGACCAGTTCGCGGATCCGGGTGGCGATCTGCCGGACGGTCAGCTCGTCGGGGTTGCCCAGATTCATCGGGCCGGGGTGATCGGAGGCCGCGAACCTGCTGACTCCCTCGACCAGGTCGCTGACGTACTGGACGGACCGGGTCTGGCTGCCGTCGCCGGCGATCGTCAGCGGCCGACCCTGGATCGCCTGGGTGGCGAAGGCCGGGATCGCCCGACCGTCATCGGGTCGCATGCGTTCGCCGTACGTGTTGAAGATGCGCGCGATGCCGGTGTTCACCCCATGCGTACGCCGGTACGCCATGGTCAGCGCCTCGGCGTACCGCTTGGCCTCGTCGTACACGCCCCGCGGTCCGACCGGGTTCACGTGACCCCAGTAGTCCTCGCGCTGCGGGTGCTCGCGCGGGTCGCCGTACGTCTCGGAACTGGACGCGAGGATGAACCGCGAACCCTTCTCCCGGGCGAGTCCGAGAGCGTGCAGGGTGCCGATGGCGCCGACGGTCAACGTCTCGATCGGCAACTGGAGGTAGTCGACCGGACTGGCCGGTGAGGCGAAATGGAGGACCAGGTCGACCGGCCCCGGTACGTGGATGTAGTCGACCAGATCACACCGCACGAGCCGGAAGTCCGGCGACTCCAGCAGGTGCTGCACATTGGCCGGACTGCCGGTGACGAAATTGTCCAGAGCGACGACCTGGTAGCCGTCGCCCAGCAACCGCTCACACAAATGCGACCCAAGAAACCCAGCCCCACCAGTCACCACCGCACGCCGCATCAGATCCCCTCCATCGGCGAGTCCCCCCCGGACCCTGTTGTTCAGCGTAAGCCCAGCACGCTGCAACTTCTGCGGTCTTGACTGCATCATGCCTGAGACCCGCCTTGCAGCCGTTGGTACTGACCCTTCGGGCGGCGAGGCTTGACTTCGGGTGGAGGTCACTCGGGGGTCGAGCGAGGGGTGTCGATGGACGAGCCGGATGAGGTCGCGGAGTTCGCCAGGCTTTTCAACGGGTTCCTGGAGCGGATGCAGAATCCTCCGTCCGGAAACGCGCGGGAGAGCCTGAGAGAGCGGTTGCTGGCGCATCTCGGCGTGGAACCCGAGGAGCTGCCGGTGGTGGCCGCCTCGTTCCCGTCCTTCGATCTGCCGAACGTCCAGCTCGCCGTCGAGGCCTGGTTCGACGACTTCGAGGTGGTCGGCCTGGCCGGATCCGATCGCGGCCATTACACGTTCTCCGAGCTGCTGGAGGTTTCGGCCCACCGCCAGTACGGCGTCGGCGCGGTCGACTACCAGCGGATCTCGATCGCGGTCGACCAGGAGATGGACTGCGTCGCGTTCGGGTTCTACCTGGCGAGTCAGGGCGACGACCGGTACGTCGCGCTGCTGCGAGCCGCCAACCCGCAGTACGGGCGGCCCATGGTGCAACTCGAAGTCGTTGCCACCAGCAAGGAAGCGGGAGAGCGCTTCCTCGCGGAGCTGCCGGCGCTGATCCTGGAGCACAACGTGTTCCGCGGGCAGGTGGTGTCTTTTGAGGGGCACCAATTCGAGCGGGGGGTCGGGCCGTTCCGGCTGCACGCGCGGCCGGACATCTCGCGCGACGACGTAGTACTGCCGGACGGAGTACTGGAACGGGTCGAGCGCGAGGTGATCGGCATTGCGGAGCACCGCGAGGCGCTGCTCGCCGCCGGTCAGCATCTGCGTCGCGGCGTGCTGCTGTACGGGCCGCCGGGGACGGGGAAGACGCACACCGTGCGGTATCTGTTGTCGCGGCTGCCTGAGTTCACGGTGGTGCTGCTGGCGGGGACGAGTATCGGGTTCATCTCCGAGGCCTGCGGGCTGGCGCGAATGCTGCAGCCGGCGCTGGTGGTGCTCGAGGACTGCGACCTGGTGGCCGAGGCACGGGACCACGCGTACGGGGGAGGCCCGCTGTTGTTCCAGGTGCTGAACGAGATGGACGGGCTTACCGAGGAGGCGGATGTCGCCTTCCTGCTCACCACGAATCGCGCCGATCTGCTGGAGCCGGCCTTGAGTCAACGGCCCGGCCGGGTCGACCTGGCAGTCGAGATACCGCTCCCTGACGCTCCTGGTCGCGCTCGGCTGTTGTCCCTCTACGGGCCGGGCTTGGAGCTGAGCCCCGCGGCTGTGGAGGAAGTGGTCGCGATGACCGAGGGGACGACAGCTTCGTTCGCCAAGGAGCTCGTACGCCGTGCAGTGCTCCTGGGCGCCGAGAACGACTCGCGACCCGGCGACGCAGAACTACGAGCGGCCGCCGAAGACCTGCTGTCCACCCGAGACGCCCTGACCCGCCGCCTGCTGGGCGCCACCGAGCCGGTCGCCTACACAGCCCCACCGGAACCGACGCCCGGCTTGGCGCCGCCCATGTCTTACTGACGACCCCTCCAAGTGGCACTCCGCGCGTCTCTTAAGCGGATCACGGAGCTTGGCGCCGGGAATTGTCGGAGGTCGGCACTAGGTTGCGGCCCATGGATCTCAACGGACGGCCCGACCCGCCCACGGAAGCGGGGGAGAAGGAGACGCTGGTCGCGTTTCTCGACTTCCAGCGCGCCACACTCCGCTGGAAATGCGAAGGTCTGACGCCTGAGCAACTCGGTACCGCCGTCCTCGCTCCCTCGCCGCTGACCTTGCACGGCTTGATCCGGCACCTCACCGAGGTCGAGGTCGGCTGGTTCGTCGGCACCTTCACCGACGAGCCGGTCATCTACGCCTACACCTCACCCGACAACCCCGACGCCGACTGGAACGACCTCCACCCAGCCGCGTACGCCGACGACCTCCGCCGCTACGACGAAGCGGTCGACCGGGCGCGCGCCGCCATCACCGACCTCGACCCCGACTTCGTCGGCGAAGACGAAGGCCAGCGCTTCACCCTCCGCTGGGTCCTCACCCACATGATCGAGGAATACGCCCGCCACAACGGCCACGCCGACCTCCTCCGAGAACACCTCGATGGCGCCACCGGAGAGTGACCTCCACCCCGCCGCCCCTCCTGCGTCGGGGGCTCCTACCCACCCTTTGACGTCGCTCCTCCGTCGCCGCTTGAGCTGCGCTCTTGCCAAGGCGCGACACCTTCGGGCGGGTGTCGTGGTGGCACGGGTTCCTCGACGGACTCCTGCCGAGGTGGTTGTTTGCGCTACGCCATCACGACGGAACCTGAGAGCACTTCGTGGTGCCCGAGGGTGTGGTCCTGACCGGGAGTCTCATGGCGAGGTAGGCGAGACGCGCGAGCTATCCGCCGACCCGGCTGATCAGCTCAGCATGTACGCGAATCGGATGTGCTCGGCGACTGCTTAGCTGAGCGGCGACGGAGGAGCCGCGTTCTGGGGTGGGTGGGAGCGCCCGACGCCGGAGGGGCGACGGGTGGGCGGTCGTTCCGGTTGCGGATTGGTGGGGGGTGGTTACTGTCTGGGCATGAGCTTGAAGTCGAGGATTGCGCCTGTTCGTTGGGATCCGCCGGCTGTGGATGCGGCGCGGCGGCCGCGGGGGCTGGACGTGGAGGTTGTCGCGTTGCCGGGGGAGGGACCTGAGGATGTGTTGATCGACGAGGACGGGAGTGTGATCACCGGGCTGCTGGACGGGCGGATTCTCAGGGTCAGTGCGGACGGGCGGACGATCACGACGCTTGCCGATACGGGTGGGCGGCCGCTGGGGATCGAGTGGTTGCCGGACGGCAAGATGTTGATCTGTGACGCCAATCGTGGGCTGCTCACGCTCGACAAGGACAACCGGATCGCGACGTTGCTCGGCGAGGTCGATGGTCGGCCGATGAAGTTCTGCAACAACGCCGACGTACTGCCCGATGGCACGATCTTCTTCACCGACTCGTCCACGCGCTTCGGTGTCGCCGAGTGGATGGCCGATCTGCTCGAGCACTCCAGCACCGGCAGTGTCTATCGACTCAGGCCCGACGGCGAGCTGACCAGACTCGTCACCGGTCGCCCGTTTCCGAACGGCGTCGCGTTGAGCGGCGACGGCAAGACACTGTTCTTCGCCGAGACAGCGAGCTACGGGCTCTACAAGCTCGACCTGACCAAGCCTGACGCCGAGCCGACTCTCGTCGCGCGGATCCCTGGCCTGCCCGACAACATCGCCCGCGGTTCCGACGGTCTGATCTGGGTCGCCATCGGCTCCCCTCGCAACGCGCTCCTAGACTTCCTGCTGCCCAAACCGCCCGTACTACGTAAGCTCGTGTGGGCCCTCCCCGAGGCGGTCAAGCCGAAGGCCGCCGACATCATCGAGATCCAGGCGTACGACGACGACGGCAGGCTGGTCCACGATCTGCGCGGCAAGCACCCCGAGTTCCACATGCCGACCGGCGTCCGTGAGCGCGACGGCAAGGTCTGGATCAGCAGCATCGGCACCACAACCCTCGCCACCTTCCCAACCCCACCACGCTGAACAACCGCCACCCGCACACGACAGCGCCCGGCGGACGCTACAACCCGCAGCGAGCGCCGGGAGGGCGCGGACTTGCCGGATGAACTCTTGGCGCTGCAGCGTGAGGCTGTGCCGCTCGATGCGCAGTACAAGATCACGAACGGCGGCCGGACGATGGCTCAGCCCAGCTGCCAGGACCGTTTGGAGAGGCCGTACCAGAAGCCGTCTACCACGGTCTCTGCCGTGCCGAGTGAATCCTCAGCGGCGCCCAGCGATACGAACAGCGGTGCGAAGTGTTCCGTTCGAGGATGTGCGATCTCGGCCGCCGGCCCCTTGTGCAGGAAGTCGATCAGCGCGTCGACGTCCTGCGCGGCCAGCGCTCGCCGGGTCCAGTCGTCGAACTCGACCGACCACGTCGGCGCAGGACCGTCGGGCCGGCCGCTCAGGTTGATCGCCCGCAGGTTGTGTGTCGTGAACCCGCTGCCGATGATCAGCACGCCCTGGTCTCGCAGCGGCGCCAGTTTCCGCCCGATCGCGAACAGTTCGGCCGGATCGAGGGTCGGCATCGACACCTGAAGCACAGGAATGTCGGCGTCGGGGTACATCTCCTTCAGCGGTACATAGGCGCCGTGGTCGAGCCCGCGCGACGGATCGTCGTACACAGGCCTGCCGGGCGCCTGCAGGAGCTTGCGCACCTGGTCGGCCAGCTCCGGAGCACCAGGCGCGGCGTACTGCACTTCGTAGTACCGCTCCGGGAAGCCGTAGAAGTCGTAGAGCAGCGGCACGGTCTCGGTCGCCGCGAGGGTGAGCGGGGCCGCCTCCCAGTGCGCCGACACGATGAGGATCGCCGTGGGCTTGGTGATCGCTGCCGAGACCGTGGCGAGTTCCGCGGTCCAGACGCGGTCGTCCGCCAGCGGTGGCGCGCCGTGACTCAGGTAAAGCACCGGCGTCCGGCTGATCTCGACAGTCATGGCGGTCCTGCCTCTCGAAGAAGTCTTACTCCTTCCAATATAGTTGAACACTCAATCTATTCCCAGAGCTCAGCGCCCGGCCGCCACCGGTTAGGGTGCGACACATGCGATTCGGAATCACGATCCTGCCGGAGTACCGCTGGTCGACGGCGGCACCGAAGTGGCGGCGGGCCGAGGAACTGGGCTTCGATCACGCGTGGACCTACGACCATCTCACCTGGGGCGGCCTGCAGGACTCACCGTGGTACGGGACGATGCCGACGCTCACGGCGGGCGCGATGGTCACGTCGACGATCAAGCTCGGCACCTTCGTCACCTCGCCGAACTTCCGGCACCCGCTGACGCTCACGCGCGACATCCTCGCGCTGGACGACATCTCGGACGGCCGCTTCCTCTGCGGGATCGGTGCCGGCGGCGGCATCGACACGACCATCCTCGGTGGCGACGACCTGAGCCCGCGGCAGAAGGTCGACCGGCTGACCGAGTTCGTCGAACTGCTGGACAAGCTGCTCACCACCGACGGCGTCGACTACAAGGGCGAGTACTTCGAGACGCGCAACGGCCGCACGTTGCCGGGCTGCATCCAGCAACCACGGGTCCCGTTCGTGATGGCCGCTAACGGACCACGTTCGCTCCGCCTGGCCGCGAAGTACGGCGCCGGCTGGGTCACCACCGGCAAGAAGGGTGTCGACGACTGGTACGCCGGTGTCGCCGAGCTCAGCCGGCGGCTCGACGACGTACTGGCCGGGAAGTCGCTCGATCGCTACCTCTCGCTGGACGACGGCGGGTACGCGCTCAGCAGCGCTGCCGCGTTCGAGGATGCGGTGGGCCGGGCAGCGGAGCTCGGCTTCACCGACGTCATCACGCACTGGCCGCGGGCCGAAGGGGTGTACGGCGGTTCGGAGGCCGTCCTGGAAGAGGTGGCCGCGGACGTCATTCCCCGCTTGCGCGGGTAGAGCGGCGGACCCAGAGCGGTACGACGTACCAGAACAGGACGAACCAGGCGAGCACGATCCCGACGACGATGAAGGCCGCCGTCCTGGACAGCACGACGTCGATCGCCAGCAGGACGCCGCTGGCGATCGCGAGGATGAGGAAGAACAGACCGCCGGCGGCCATCCGGCCCGCGATCGGGATCATCCTGTCGCGCATCTTCTTCTGGAACAGGATCCGGTGGAACGACACCGGCGCCAGGAACAGGCCCACCGCGAGCGCGCTGGTGATCAGGGTGCCGGCGAAGACGTCGTGGGTGAACGCGTCCGCTTCCTGGAACCGGTTGCTGAACGGAATGCTGAGCAAGAAGGCGAACAGGATCTGGGTGCCGGTCTGGGCCAGCCGCAGTTCCTGCAGCAGTTCGTTCCACTGGCGGTCGAGCCGCTCGCCGGCGTCTTCGTCCTCGCGCAGGTAGCGGGCGTGGGGGTCGTCAGTCATCGGTCTCCTCGCTGTCGCGGGGCCGGTACCCAGGATCGGCCACCGGCTATGCGTTCACGGGACAAGCATGCGCAGGGCAACAGAAAGGGCCGCACACCGATCGGTGTGCGGCCCTTCCCTCAATCAGTTCTTAGAAGGCTGATCCGGAGATCAGATCGGGCGGATGTTCTCCGCCTGAAGGCCCTTCTGGCCCTGGGTGATCTCGAACTCGACGCGCTGGTTCTCGTCCAGCGAGCGGAAGCCCGAGGTCTGGATGGCCGAGTAGTGCGCGAACACGTCCGCGCCACCGTCATCCGGGGTGATGAAGCCGAAGCCCTTGTCAGCGTTGAACCACTTGACAGTACCGACAGCCATTGTTGTCTATCTCCTTGATGGCTTGTAACAAGACGCGATCCACACCTCATGAACCGCGTGTCGCCGAAAGGCCCCAGACGACGAAACCGGCCGTACAGCACAGCAAAAGTCAGTGGGAGTCCAAAACTGCAACGCGATAACTGTAGCCGATCTCGGGCGCTGTGTGGGGGGTGACCGCGAACACGTGTCGCGGAAAGTCGCCGCCCGCCACGCTGCGTGTCCGGCTCGTGGCAGCGCGGGCGGGCAGCGGCAGGCCCTGGCCGCCCCTGCCGGAAGACAACGAAACCCACGCCGACCTGCTGTTTTCCCATCCGCCCCGCTCCCGCAAGCGATTCCGTTCGCCGACAAGGAAGGACAACCCGCTCTGTACGCCGGGTAATTGCGGGTCGGCCCACCTTGATTTCATCGGCGTGTCGCGGATGCCTGGACAACCGATCGGCGGCAGGCAAAAGTGGGGATCCGAGCCGAGACGGAGACAGAACTTGATCCTCAAAGTGGTACGCACCGGCGGATTCGCCGGGCTGGTCGCACAGAACGAGCTCGACGCCGCCGCCGAACCGGACCGCGAGCGGCTCGAACAGGCCGCCCACGGGCTGCAGCAGAAGCAACTCGGCTCCGGTCGTCCGCAACCCGATCGCTACGTCTTCCGCCTTGAGCTGCGCGACAACGCTGATGCCGAGCCGACGGTGTTCACTGTCGCCGAGCAGGACCTCGACCAGGAGACCGCCTGGCTCGTCGACCGCGTCCTCCAGCGGAACTAGCAAGGGAGTCCCGGACGGATCCCGGGACTCCCCATCTACTCAGTGCCAGTCGATCTCAGGGGCCCGGTAGAAGTTCACGCTGAGCGCGTCCCACCGTGAGCCCTGACCGCCCAAGCGGGCCTTGTAGGCCGTCCAGTCGAGCGCGGACGCCTGCGACCAGCCCAGCTCGGCGATGCCCGGCAGCCGCGGGAACGCCATGTACTCGAGCTTGTCGAGGTCGTCCAGCGTCTCGGTCCAGATCGGCGCCTCCACACCCGCCACCGCGCTGGCCGGCAGGTTCGGAACGAGCGTCGACGGATTCCAGTCGTACGCCGTCCGCACGTCGACCAGGCCGGCCCAGTCCTGCCCGTACGGCGTGCTCTCGTCGTACTTCATGTCCAGGTACGCCCGGTTGGCCGGAGACATCACCACCTTGGCGCCTTGAGCAGCGGCCTTCCGCGCGAGCTCCTGCGACCGCTCGTCGTCAGTACCCCAGTACTGCGCGATGCTTCCGGCCGGCAGCGGTGTGTCGGCGATCTCCTGCCAGCCCATCACTCGCTTGTGCTGTTTGGTGACGAGAGCCGCTGCCTTCGGTACGAAGGTCAGGTAGTCCGAGTGCGGTGTCGAGTGCGCCTCGTCGCCGCCGAGGTGGACGACGTCGCCGGGGTTCTGCTGGGAGACCTCGCGGAACACGTCGTCGAGGAACTTGTAGGTGAGGTCCTTGCCGACGCACAGCGAGCTGAAGCCCACGTCGGTGCCGGTGTAGAGCGGCGGCGCCACCCCGTCGCAGTTGAGTTCCGCGTACGACGCCAGGGCCGCGTTGGTGTGCCCAGGCGTGTCGATCTCGGGGATCACGGTCATGTAGTGGTCAGCGGCGTACCGCACGATCTCGGCGTACTGCGCCTTCGTGTACGAGCCGCCGGGCGTCCCGTTGACCTCCAGGCTGCCGCCGTACGTCGTGAGCCTCGGCCAGCTGTCGATCTGGATCCGCCAGCCCTGGTCGTCCGACAGGTGCAAGTGCAGCTTGTTCAGCTTGTAGAGCGACGCCAGGTCGATATAGCGCTTCACCTCGGCGACCGAGAAGAAGTGCCGCGAGACGTCGAGCATTGTGCCGCGGTAGGCGTACCGCGGCGAGTCGGCGATCGCCGTACCGGCAATGCGCCAGGGACCGGCCTGCCGCGTGCTCGCGTCGGCCTTGGCGGGCAAGAGCTGCCGGAGCGTGGTGACGCCGCGGTACAAGCCTTCTGGGCTAGCGGCGGTGACAGTGATGGTCGAGCGCTCGACGCGCAGCTGGTAGCCCTCAGTGCCGAGCGAGGCCGGCCCCTTGGTCGACAGCCGGATGTCGGCGAAGCCGGGCAGCACCGGGAGCACCGGAAGGCGGTAGCCAGTGGAGCGTCGCAGCTGTGCAGTGAGCTGGTCAGCAACTTTCCTGGCAGCGCGGCTCTCCGTGGCGGACGAATCGACGCCGACGATGCTCCAGGGCTTCAGGGTGAAGGTCTGGTTGGGCAGGGTGTGCTGCGACGTGGGCTGTGGGATCAATGCGGGCACCGCCTGGCTGTGGCTCTCAGTCTGAGTGTGGCTCTGGGGCTGGGCGCTGGCGGGCGTGGTGGCGATCAGGGGAGTCGCTAGCAGGGCGGTCGTGACGAGACCGGTGAGCGAGACCCGACGGCTGGGGCGAAGATGTCGGTCCATGACCGGAAGTGTTCGTCCGCTCACTGCCGGAGTCAAGATCTTTCAGCAAACTCCTTGCCTTACTCAGCCGTACTTCCGCGCCATCGCCACCGCGGGCGCGACGTAGGCCGATCCGAACATCACCACATGCGTCAGCAGCGGGTGAAGCCGATGCAGGCCGACCCGATCGCGCCAACCTTCCGTCAACGGGTGCGCCTCGTCGTATGCCCGTAGTACGCGCTCCAGCTGCGGCATGCCGAAAAGGCCGAGCATGGCCAGGTCAGTCTCACGGTGGCCGCCGTGGGCCGCCGGGTCGATCAGGTGAACGCCGTCGGCTGTCCAGAACACATTGCCCGACCACAGATCACCGTGAATCCGCGACGGCCGCTCCGCCGGATCGTCGTACGCGCCCGCCTCCAGCCTGCTGCACAACCTCTCGAAGGCCGCCAACCGTGGCCCGTCGATCGTGCCCCGGTCGTACGCCGTCCGCACGTACGGCCGGATCCGGTACGCCGAATAGAACGCGCCCCACGACTCCACGGGCTCCAGCGCGTGCGGCAACTCGATCGTGCCGATGAAGCCGTCCGTCTCCCAGCCGTCGGGCGGTACGCCGAAGTGCCGCGCGCCCGCGTCGTGGATGATCGTCAGCCGCCGGCCGAGTTCGTCGGCGGCGGCACCAGTAGGCGGTACGGGCTCGAGTCGTGGGGTGACGAGCCGGCCGGGGGCGACCTCGAGCGGCTCCACCACCGGTACGCCGCCCGGCACGGCCAGCCAGCGCAGGCCGGCGGCCTCGACCTCGAAGAACCCGGGCGGAGCATCGTGGCGCTCTTTCACGAACGCGACGGGCGGGACGGTCATGACCGGAACTCTGCCAGTTCCGCGGCCGATTCGACTGAAGTGTCAACAAGCCGTGTCGAAAGATGCGCGAGGGGTGTCCGACCTGTCATCGTTGGCGGCCGGGCCTTCTGACCAGGACGGGCCTGGCCGCAGGGAACGACCCTGATTCACGAAGCTGGAGGACAGATGACGCAGGTGGCAGAGCAGCCGGGCAGTACTGCCGGGCGGCTCGGCTCGGTGGTACTGGACTGCCCGGATCCACTGGAGCTCGCCCAGTTCTACTCAGCGCTCTTCGGTCTCGAGATCGACGAGCACGGTGACAGCGATTGGCGGAGCCTGACCGGCCCCGGCTCGACCCTCGCCTTCCGGCGTTCGGAGGACTACGTACCCGCCACCTGGCCGAGTACGGACGCGCAGCAACTTCACCTCGACCTCATCGTCGACGACCTGGCCAGCGGTCACGCGACGGTCGTCGCGCTCGGCGCCGAGCCGCTCGACCCCGTCGACGCCCCACCGGCACAGAACGAGCGAGGCTGGCGGGTCTACGCGGACCCGGCCGGTCACCCGTTCCGGATCTGCCTGGAATAACAGCCGGTACTCCGCGGCGCCGGCCGACCCAGCTCTTTGGGTCGGCCGGCGCCTTTTTGCGGCCCGGACCGGTTCTGGTCCAGTCCGTTTACGTTCGGGTGGAACGGGCAGCGGAAGCACGGAGGTGCTGCCTTGTTCGAAGGTTTTGAGGAGTTCGAGCTCCCGACATCCGGTACGACGATCAGAGGCCGGCGTGGTGGAACGGGCCCGCCGGTGTTGCTGCTGCACGGGTTCCCGCAGACCCACCTGATGTGGCATCGGGTCGCGCCCGGCCTCGCAGAACATTTCACGGTGGTAGCCACTGACCTGCGAGGTTTCGGAGACAGCGGGAAGCCGGACAGCGCGGCAGACCATTCGCCGTACAGCATGCGGGAGATCGCCCGGGACCAGGTCGAGGTGATGGAGGCGCTGGGGTATCGCAAGTTCGCAGTGGTCGGCCACGATCGCGGCGCGCGGTGTGCCTATCGGATGGCGCTGGATCATCCCGAACGGATTGACCGGCTGGCGGTGCTCGACATCGTGCCGACCGGAGACGCGTTCGATCGCGCCGGCAGGGACTTCAGTCTGGGCTACTGGGTCTGGTCGTTCCTTGCGGCGCCCGAACCGATTCCCGAGACGCTGATCGGCGGAGCACCTGACGTGTTCGTCGGGGAGTTGCTCGACGGCTGGTCCACCCGGCCGGACGTGTTCGACGCCGAGGTGCGCGCGCAGTACATCGAGAAGTTCCGGGATCCGGCGACCGTGCACGCGATCTGCGAGGAGTACCGCGCGGCGGCCACGCTGGATCACGAGCATGATCGGCTCGATCGCGCCGACGGCCGGCGGATCACCTGCCCGGTCCTGGCGCTCTGGGATCCCGGCGGCGCGGTGGCTCAGTGGTACGACCCGCTGGAGATCTGGCGTGAGTGGGCGACCGACCTCAGCGGGGGAGCGGTCGGCACCGGTCACTTCTTCGCCGAAGAGGCGCCGGACGCGACGCTTGAGCGACTGCTCGCATTTCTGCTGTAGATGATTGACAAGATGTTGTCAGAGTGACAGGCTGTTGTCATGTCAGAAGTCATCCGTTCCGTTGTCCACCTCGCCGTTTACGACACGCTCGCCGACTGGGAGACCGGGTTCGCGACGGCACACATCAACAAGCCGCTGTGGCACAAGACGCCGGGCCGGTTCGCGGTCTCGACCGTCGGGCCGAGCGCGGCGCCGATCACCACGATGGGCGGTCTACGAGTCACGCCCGACGTCGTGCTCGCGGATCTGAAGCCGGCGGACAGCGCGATGCTGATCCTGCCGGGCAACGACATCTTCGCGACCGAGGCGTTCGTGCCGTTCGCGGAGAAGGCCCGTGAGTTCCTCGACGCGGGCGTGCCCGTTGCCGCGATCTGCGGCGCGACCGGAGGTCTGGCGATGGCCGGGCTGCTGGACGACCGGGCGCACACCAGCAACGCGGCGGCGTTCCTGGACAGCCTTGGCTACAAGGGCGGAGAGCTGTATCGCGACGAGCCGGCCGTGACTGACGGCGACCTGATCACCGCGAGCGCGTCGGCGCCGGTCGAGTTCGCGCGCGAGATCCTGGCGCGTCTCGAGGTGATGGAGCCGCACGTGCTCGCATCCTGGTACAAGCTGTACGGGAAGCGGGACCCTGCCGGGTTCTACGAGCTGATGTCCGCCTGACCAGAGGAACCGACAGCACGATGACCAAGCGCGAACAGGAACTGCTCAGCGCTGCCGCGTTGACCACCTTCAAGCTGAACGGGCAGTTCCTGGAGCTGGCCGAGCACTTGGCTCGGCCGGCGGGGCTGACGGCTACGTGGTGGCAGGTGCTCGGCGCCGTCATCCATCAGCCGCTCACGGTGTCGGCGATCGCGCGCGAGATGGGCATCACGCGCCAGGCGGTGCAACGCACCGCCGACGTCCTGGTCGACCGCGGCTTGGCCGAGTACCACGACAACCCCGCCCATCGCCGCGCCAAGTTGGTTGCCCTCACTCCCGAAGGGCGCGCCGCGAACTCGTCGATCGGTCCGCACCACGCCCAGCACGCCCGCCAGCTCAGCCGCGTACTCGGCGAGGACCAACTGGCTGACGCTGTGGCGGTGCTTGCCAAGCTCTCAGAGGCCCTCGACGCCTTGGATCTGTCCGACTGAAGGTTCCGGAACCAGCGCCCCACCCGCCCGTCTTTCTCGCACGCCGCAGGACACCGGAGTTCCGGAACCGATCTCGGGGAACGTTCCCTTGACACGTGGGAGCTGACCGACGACTCTCTCAGAGAGCGCTCTCTCACCCTGCAGGACGATGCCGCCCATCCGTCTCCTGATTGGTTCCTTCATGCCTACTTCTTCTCTCGCCGGAGCGCGCTCTCCGGCTCTCCGACGCTGGCTGGTTCTGCTGGCAGCCGCTCTCCTGATTGCGACGGCTCTAGTGGTCGCGCCCGGCGGCAGAGCTCAGGCTGCCGTCACGCTCCTGTCGCAAGGCAAGACGACTACCGCCTCGAGCACCGAGAACGCCGGCACCCCCGCCGCGGCCGCGGTCGACGGCAACACCGGCACCCGCTGGGCGAGCGCGTTCGCCGATCCCCAATGGCTGCAGGTGGATCTCGGCGCGACCTCAGCCATCAGCCGCGTAGTACTGAACTGGGAAGCGGCCTACGCGAAGTCCTTCCAACTCCAGGTCTCCGACAGCGCCAACGGCCCGTGGACCTCGATCTACACGACGACCACCGGCACCGGCGGCACCCAGTCGATCGATGTGACCGGCAGCGGCCGCTACGTCCGCATGCTCGGCACCCAGCGCGCCACCGGCTACGGCTACTCACTGTGGGAGTTCCAGGTGTACGGCGGTACCGCTGACGGACCCTCTACCTGCGGCACCGCCAACACCGCCCAGGGCAAGACTGCGACCGCGTCGAGCACCGAGAACGGTGGCACCCCGGCCGCCGCAGCAGTCGACGGCAATCTCGGCACCCGCTGGTCCAGTGCCGCAGCTGATCCTCAGTGGCTCCAGGTCGACCTGGGCGGCACACAGACGATCTGTCAGGTCGTGCTCAGCTGGGAAACGGCGTACGGCAAGGCGTTCCAGCTCCAGGTCTCCGATAACGCGGCCGGTCCATGGACCTCGATCTACACAACCACGACCGGCACGGGCGGGACGCAGAGCCTCGACGTCACCGGCACCGGCCGGTACCTGCGAGTCAACGGCACCCAGCGCGGTACGGCGTACGGCTACTCACTCTGGGAGCTCGCAGTGCACACCACTGGCGGCGGGAGCGGACCGGTGATTCCGCCGACCGACCCGATGAACCCTGACTTCGGTCCGAACGTCTCGGTGTTCACCCCGGCCACTCCGCAGGCGCAGATGCAAGCGAAGCTCGACCAGGTCGCCACACAGCAACACACGAACCAGTTCGGCACCGAGCGGTACGCGCTGCTCTTCAAGCCGGGCACGTACGCCGCCGACGTCAACCTCGGCTTCAACACCCAGGTCGCCGGCCTCGGTCTCTCGCCGGACGACGTAAACATCAACGGGCACGTCCGGGTCGAGGCCGACTGGCTGCAGCAGGGCGACAACCCGAACAACAAGCAGAACGCCACCCAGAACTTCTGGCGCTCGGCCGAGAACATGGCGGTGACCCCGCCGAACGGCCAGATTGAGCGCTGGGCGGTCGCCCAGGCAGCGCCGTACCGCCGGATGCACCTCAAGGGCGCGCCCGAGATCCAGCTCTGGAGTGGTGGCGACGGCTGGGCAAGTGGTGGCCTGTTCGCCGACACGAAGATCGACAACACCGTCGTGTCCGGCTCGCAGCAGCAGTGGTTCTCGCGGAACTCGGAGTTCGGCGGATGGACTGGATCGGTGTGGAACATGGTGTTCGTCGGCACGACGGGCGCTCCGCCGCAGCACTTCCCGGACCCGGCCCACACCGTCGTCGGCACCACACCGGTGATCCGGGAGAAGCCGTTCCTGTACGTCGACAACGCGGGCAGCTTCAACGTGTTCGTCCCGGCCCTTCGCCAGAACTCGTCCGGCACCAGCTGGTCGCACGGACCTGCTGCCGGTACGTCGATCTCGCTCAGCCAGTTCCTGGTCGCCAAACCCGACACGCCGATCGCCACGATCAACGCGGCGCTTGATCAGGGCAAGCACCTGCTGTTCACGCCGGGCGTCTACCACCTGACCGACACGATCAAGGTGACCAAGCCGAACACCGTCGTCCTCGGGCTCGGGATGGCGACGCTGACCCCGGACACGGGAAAGAGCGCGATCTCCGTTGCCGACGTCGACGGCGTCAAGCTAGGCGGCCTCCTGATCGACGCCGGCCCGGTCAACAGCCCCGTCCTGGTCGAGATCGGCCCGGCCGGGTCGAGCGCGAACCACGCGACGAACCCGACTTCGCTGCACGACGTGTTCGTCCGGATCGGCGGCGGATCGCATCTCGGCAAGGCCACGGTCAGCCTGCAGGTCAACAGCAACAACGTGATCGGTGACCATATGTGGCTGTGGCGGGCCGATCACGGCGATCAGGTCGGCTGGGACGTGAACACCGCGGCCAACGGGTTGGTTGTCAACGGCAACGATGTGACCATGTACGGCTTGTTCGTCGAGCACTACCAGCAGTTCGAGACGCTCTGGAACGGCAACGGCGGCAGGACGTACTTCTACCAGAACGAGATGCCGTACGACGTACCGAGTCAAGCGGCCTGGACGAGTGGCGGCGGGACGCAAGGCTGGGCGGCGTACAAGGTGGCCAACAGCGTTAACACCCATGAAGCCTGGGGCGTCGGCAGCTATTCGTTCTTCCAGACGAACCCGTCGATCGTGGCCAGCCACTCCTTCGAGGTCCCGGACACCCCCGGCGTCCGCTTCCACGACCTGGTCGCGGTCTCGCTCGGCGGAGTCGGCACCATCGCCAACGTCATCAACAACACCGGCGGCCCCGCCAACGCCACCACCCAACAGCGCTACCTGGTCAGCTACCCATAATCACCCCATGACGTCCGAAGAGCCGAGGGTCACAACCCACGGCTCTTCGGACGTCTCCCACTCCTCCGGGGCTGGGTGGCTCAGGCGGTAGTCAGGGCCTTGCGGATTCGTTTGTCGGAGACGGGGTATGGCGTGCCGAGGGTTTGGGCGAAGAGGCTGATGCGGAGTTCTTCGAGCATCCAGCGGACCTCGAGGAGTTCCGGGCTCGGATACTTGCCCGTGGGGACTGCTTTCAGGCGTTTCTCGTACTCCGCGGTCAGCGTGTCCACGATCGCCATCCCGGACCGGTCTCGCATCGCGTTCGCGCCGATCTTGTCCAGTCGCTGCTCGATCCCGCGCAGGTAGCGGACCAGATCGGGCAGTCGCTGCGCACCCGCCTCGGTGATGAAGCCGCGATGTACGAGACCTTCCAACTGACCCCGAACATCGGAGAGCGCGGCCAGCAGGGCCGGACTGGATGCCCGGGAGATCTGCTTGTCGACCGTGCGGGCGTGAGCGAGCACCTGCTCGACCTGCTGGAGGATCTTGAGCACGGTGTCCGCGAGCTCCGAGCGGACGGCATCCCGCAGTACGGAGAAGGCGGTGAGGTTCCAGGCCGGGCCGCCCGCGGCTGCCATCAACTGGTCGACCGCCGCGGAGATCGCGTCGTCGAGCAGGTCACCGACATTGCGGTGCGGTCCGGCCAGCAGGGTCATCTTCTGCTGGTTCGTCAGGTTCCGCTGGACGACGTCGATCACCGAGGGCATCGTCAGCAGCAGGAGCCGTCGTGTGCCGGTCCACATTGCCGCCGCTTGGTCGCGTTCGGTTTCCTGCAACCGGATCGCGACGGTCTTGCCTTCGTCGACCAGCGCCGGGTAGCCGGCGACGGTCAGCCCGTTGCGGTGCTCGGAGAAGGTCTTCGGCAGGTCGCCGAAGGTCCAGTCGGTCAGCCCGGAGCGCTCCAGCCCGCTGACCGCCTTCGACGCCACTTGGGAGATAGCGGCCTTGGTCTTGGGCTTCAGGCGTTCCTTCAGCGCGGCGAGATCCTTGCCTTCGGCCACAGTCTTGCCGTGGTCGTCGACGACCCGGAACGTCATCCGCAGATGCTCCGGGATCCGGCTCCAGTCCCAGTCCTCTGGCTCGATCTGGACGTCACGCAGCGACCGGAACTCGCGTGCCAGTGCGTCCGTAAGCGGCCCCGAACTCTGATCCAGGGCCGGCAACACCCGCCGGGCATGGTCGGGCGCCGGCACGATGTTGCGGCGAACTGCCTTGGGCAACGACTTGATCAGCGCCGTGACCAGCTCCTCGCGGAACCCGGGGACGCTCCACTCGAAACCGTCAGCAGTGACCTGGTTGAGCACCAGCAACGGGATGTGCACGGTGACGCCATCGGCGTCTGTGCCCGGCTCGAATGCGTAGGTGAGATCGAACGTCATCCCGTTCTGCGTCCAGGTGAGCGGGAAATCCCGCTCCTCGATCTCCGCACCCTCACGAACCACCAGCGACCGCTCGAAGTCGAGCAGATCAGGATCGCGCTGCCGCGCCTTCTTCCACCAGGTGTCGAAGTGCCGGCCGGTGACGACCTCTGGGCCGAGCCGCTCATCGTAGAAGGCGAACAGCGTCTCGTCGTCGACCAGCAGGTCGCGCCTCCGGGTCCGTTCCTCGAGCTCCTCGACCTCTTCGATCAGCTTGCGGTTCTCGTGGAAGAACTTGTGGTGCGTGTCCCAGTCGCCCTCGACGAGCGCATGCCGGATGAACAGCTCGCGCGACACCTCGGCGTCGACCTTGCCGTAGTTGACCTTGCGCCGGGCAACGATCGGTACGCCGTACAGGGTGACCTTCTCGTACGCCATCACCGCGCCGGCCTTGCGTTCCCAGTGCGGCTCGGAGTAGCTGCGCTTGATCAAGTGGGCGGCCAGGTCCTCGGCCCATTCCGGCTCGATCTTCGCGTTCACCCGGGCCCACAGCCGCGAGGTCTCGACCAATTCGGCGGCCATCACGAACTGCGGTGGTTTCTTGAACAGACCAGAGCCGGGGAAGATCGCGAACTTGGCGCCGCGCGCCCCGAGGTACTGGTGCTGGTTGGCGGGATCCTTCATGCCGAGGTGCGAGAGCAGGCCCGCCATCAGCGAGATGTGCACGTTCTGCGGGTCGGCGGCGCCGCCGGAGTTGAGCGTGACGCCGATCTGCGCCGCGACCTGGCGGAGTTGGGCGAAGATGTCCTGCCATTCGCGGACGCGGAGATAGTTGAGGTACTCGTTGCGGCACATCCGGCGGAACTGGTTGCCGGAGAGCTCGTTCTGCTGCTTCTTCAGGTAGTTCCACAGGTTGAGGAACCCGAGGAAGTCGGAGTTCGGGTCCCGGAACCGGGCGTGCTGCTGGGTTGCCTGCGCCTCGGCGTCGGTGGGGCGTTCGCGTGGGTCCTGGATCGAGAGCGCGGAGGCGATCACCATCACTTCGCGGACGCAGCCGTGCTTGTCGGCCTCGACGATCATGCGGGCCAGCCGCGGGTCGAGCGGGATCTGAGCCAGCTGCTTGCCGATCGGGGTGAGCCGGCGGTTACGGTCGGACTGGCTCTTGCCGTCGATCGCGCCGAGTTCGGTGAGGAGTTGCAGGCCGTCGGTGATGCTGCGCTTGTCCGGCTCGTCGATGAACGGGAACGCGGCGATGTCGCCGAGCCCGATCGAGGTCATCTGCAGGATGACCGAGGCGAGGTTGGTGCGCAGGATCTCCGGGTCGGTGAACTCCGGCCGGCTCTCGAAATGCTCCTCGGAGTACAGCCGGATGCAGATGCCGTCGCTGGTGCGGCCGCAGCGGCCCTTGCGCTGGTTCGCGCTGGCCTGGGAGACCGGCTCGATCGGCAGGTGCTGAACCTTGGTGCGATGGGAGTAGCGCGAGATCCGCGCAGTACCGGGGTCGATCACGTACTTGATGCCGGGAACCGTCAGCGAGGTCTCGGCGACGTTGGTCGCGAGGACGATGCGGCGGCTGGAGCCGTGCGAGGAGAAGACGCGATGCTGCTCGGCGTTGGACAGGCGGGCGTAGAGGGGGAGGACCTCGACTCCACCGCCCGGTCGGCCGCGCTGTGCGGCGTACTTCTCGTTCAACGCGTCCGCGGTGTCGCGGATCTCGCGCTCGCCGCTGAGGAACACCAGGATGTCGCCGGGCGCCTCGTACTCGAGTTCGTCGACCGCATCCAGGATCGCCTGCGTCTGGTCGCGATCGATCGTGCTCGGGTCGTCGGGGTCGTTGATCGGGCGGTACCGCACCTCGACCGGGTAGGTCCGGCCGGAGACCTCGACGATGGGGGCGGGCTGCCCTTGCGCGTCGGCGAAGTGCTCGGCGAACCGCTCGGGGTCGATCGTCGCCGAGGTGATGATCACCTTGAGATCGGGGCGACGGGGGAGGAGCTGGCGAAGGTACCCGAGGATGAAGTCGATGTTGAGACTGCGCTCGTGCGCCTCGTCGATGATGAGCGTGTCGTACCGGCTCAGGTCGCGATCGCGTTGCAACTCGGCGAGCAGGATGCCATCCGTCATCAGCTTCACCAGAGAGCGCTCACTGACCTTGTCGGTGAACCGTACGGCGTACCCGATGGTCTCGCCGAGTTCGGTGCCGAGCTCCTCGGCGATGCGCTCGGCGACCGTGCGGGCGGCGAGCCGGCGCGGCTGGGTGTGGCCGATCATGCCGTGCACGCCGCGACCTAGTTCGAGACAGATCTTCGGGATCTGAGTGGTCTTGCCGGAACCGGTCTCACCGGCGATCACGACGACCTGGTGGTCCCGGATCGCCGCCGCGATGTCGTCCTTGAGCTGACTGACCGGCAGCTCTTCGGGATAGGAGATCTCCGGTACGGCGAGCCGCCGGCGCTCCACCTTCTGCTCGGCCTGCTCGATCGCGTTCGCGACGCCCTGCAGCGCCTGATCGCGCTTGGCGGTCTCCTTGATGCCGCGAACCCGCTCCAACCGCCGCCCGAGCTGCTCCCGATCCCCAGTCATCACCCCGTCGAGCCGCTTCACCAACTCACCGACCGACAAACTCTCCGAACCCCCACGCGAGTGCGCATCCCCCGAGGCGCCGCGCGAGTGCGCATCCCCCGAGGCGCTGCGCGAGTGCGCGCTCTCTGAGGTGCTGCGCGAGTGCGCGCTATCCGAGGCGCCGCTTGAGGGCGCGCTCTCCGAGGTGCTGCGCGAGTGCGCGCTCTCCGAACCCCCACGCGAGAGTGCATCCCCCGAGGCGCCGCGCGAGTCCGCGGTCTCTGAGGCGCTGCGCGAGTGCGCGCTCTCTGAGGCGCCGCTTGAGGGCGCGCTCTCTGAGGCGCTGCTTGGGTGCCGATCCGCTGGAGCGCTGCGGGGCGGTGCGTCCTCGGAGGTGCTGGCTGGGGGCGCACTCTCCGCACCGGCCGCCGGGCGCGGGGACTTGGGGTTCTTGCCGCGGCGTCGGCGACGGCGTGGCGCCGCACCCTGCGCGGCGGCCGGGTCCGGTGAGGTGGAGGCAACTGGGGAAGGACGCGGCGAATCGGTCCGGGCATCAGGCATGTCGAAGTCCAGTTTAGGCGGCCGACTCCAACCGCTCACGTGGTTTACCCACCGACACCTCGCCCGTCAGCCGCTGAGCGGCTGGACGCGTCGGCGCAGCAGACAGAATTCGTTGCCTTCGGGATCAGCAAGCACATGCCACGGTTCGTCGCCGGTCTGCCCGACATCCGCCCTGCGTGCGCCCGCCGCGAGCAACCGTTCGAGCTCGGCATCCTGATCGGTATCGGTCGGATTCACATCGAAGTGAATCGGAAGTTTGCCCCGCCGCGGCGCAGTACTCCGGTTGAACACCAGAATCGGCGAAGCCCCGCCACCCTCCGGCGGCCCGATCTCCAAATCATCGCCGTCCCAGCGAAGCTCGACATACCCGAGCACCTCACACCAGAAGTCCGCCAGCCGCTGCGGGTCGACACAGTCGATGACAAGCTCAGTAATCCGACAAGCCATGCCCGACTCTAACGCCACCATCCGCACGCCGAACGCCGCCCAATTCCGGCACCTCGAAGTGCGAAACCGGCACGTCGCAGTCGAGCCCGGGCAGAATCCGCGGACTCCTCGATCCGGGCGCCCAGGTCGCCCTGCCGGTCCTGCGGCTGTTAATGGTGTTCGCGGCCGGGACCATCCGATCCGGCCCCCCGGTCTGGGCATCCGCTTCCACCCGGCATCCGATCCGGGCATCCGCTCCCACCCGGCATCCGATCCGGGCATCCGCTCCCACCCGGCATCCGATCCGGGCATCCGCTCCCACCCGGCATCCGATCCGACCGCCGGCAGTTCGGGCGGCCGGTTGGCCTCGGGGGTCAGTCGTCGCGTGAGGTGGGGACCTTGACGGCGAGGACCGGGACGGGGGCTTCGAGGAGTACGCGCTGTGCGGTGCTGCCGAGGATGAGTTTGCCGACCGGACTCCGGCGGCGCAGGCCGAGAACGATCAGGCCGACCTCCTCCTCGGCTGCGGCCTTCAGAAGCTCCCCGGCGACGTCGCCGCTACCGACTGCTTGTTTGATCGTCACCTCGACGCCCCGCTCGCGAAGCTTCGTCTCGGCCGCGGCCAGCTCCTCGGAGTTGGCGTACCGGTTGTCGAGAAACGTGTCACCACGGCTGGTGTTGAGCAACAGGATGGAAGCCCCACGCAACAGAGCCTCCGCGCCCGCCGCCTCGAGAGCAGCCTCACCTTCAGGCGTCGGCACGTACCCGACCAGGATCTTCATACCTCCACTCTCCCATCACCCCCGTTCAACCCCCCGAACCCGCTCCGCACCAACGCACCCAACCCCCGCAAGAGATCCCCCACGGACTGCTTGCTTGGTGTCAGGTGGTGGGGAGTTCTCGGCGGAGGACTTTTCCGGTGGCGTTGCGGGGCAGGGTGTTGAGGAGGACCACTTTGCGAGGCGCCTTGTAGCGGGCGAGGTTCGAGCGGACGTACTCGATCAGCTCGTCGGGAAGCGCGTCTCGCGAGGCGTCGTCCGACGGTACGACGTACGCGATCAGGCGCTGGCCGAATTCCTCGTCCGGAACGCCGACCACGGCCGCGTCGATCACACCCGGGTGGCTCATCAGGCAGTCCTCGACCTCGACCGGGTACACGTTTTCGCCGCCGGAGACGATCATGTCGTCCTCGCGTCCGTCGACGAAGAGCCGCCCGGCGGCGTCCAGATGGCCGAGATCGCCCGTGCTCATCCGTCCGTCCACCACGGTCTTGCTACTGCCGTCGGAATACCCACCGAACACCAATCCGCCACCCGCGAAGATCCGCCCAGCCTCGCCGACCGGCAGCACCTGATCGTCTTCGCCAAGGATCCGCACCGAACTCCCGAGACACGGCCGGCCGACAGTGCCAGGTGCGGCCGCCAAGTCCGCCGACGTGGCGATTGTCGCGATGCCGATCTCGCTGGACCCGTACGCGTCGGACAGGATCGGCCCGAACTGCGCGATGAACCGCTCGGCCAACGCGGGACCGAGGGCGGACGCGCCCGAGATGACCGCCCGCAGCGAACTGAGGTCGTAACCGGCGATCCAGGCCGGTCCGAGCGCGAGCATCCGTTGCAGCATGACCGGTACGGCGACGACGGATCCCGCCCGATTCGCCTCGATCGAGGCGAGCACGGCCGCGGCGTCGTACCGGCGGGCCAGGACCAGCGGCGAGCCGAGGAACAAAGCGAGCATCGAGGTGAGCAGGCCGAGGCCGTGGAACAGCGGCGGGCAGATCACCATCGGCTCACCGGCGCGAAGGCCGATTCGGTCCAGCATGCTCGCGGTGAGTCCGATCAGCCCGGCCGCGGTCGGCGCTCGGGGCGCGGCCTTCGGCGTACCGGTGGTGCCCGACGTCAGGATGGTGATGTGTCCCGGCTTGTCCGGCACAGGCGGGGGAGGCGCCGAACCGGCTGCCAGCTCGTCGAGTCCGACTGCGCTGGACTGGTCCTTCCACCCCAGCAGGGTAGGCAGTTCGGCATCGATCGCGAACTCCTCGTCGTGGATCAGCAGATCCGGCTGATGCTTCTTGAGCACGGCCTTCAATTGCGGCGCGGCGAACTCGGTGTTCACGAACAGCACGTCCGCGCCGAGCCGAGAGGTCGCCAGCGTCGCTTCGAGGAAACCGCGGTGGTTCCGGCAGAGCACCGCAACCTTGCTACCGGCAACAATCCCGTACTGCGCGTGCAACTCGGCAGCCTGCTGCGAACAGCGCTGGTCGAGCTCCCGGTAGGTCAAGCTGCCGCGCTCGTCGATCACGGCGTTCTGATCCGGGTACCTGATCGCCGCCACGGCTCCGAGCGCCGCCATCGACTGACCCCACTGCCGAAGCGCCCGCTCGATCGGCAACAGCTGCGACGGCCGCACCGATCGCCACACCCCTGACCGGATCAACCCGACCGATACCCCCGCGGCCTCGGAAGCACTACGAACCAGCCACTCCGGCGGCCGCATCGGCCCGATCGGCCGCGGCATCATCCCCGCTCGCCCCATCGACCTCATCTCCGCTCGACCACGGTCTACTTCTGATCGTCCTGGTGACGTCATGGCTTGCGCTTCGGCTTGTCGGTACGGCGGAAATACTGCTCGAGCAACCGGTCCGTTGGCACCCGGAGCATGTTGCCGATGGCATCGGCCGGGCGAACGAAGGGCGGCGTGATGTTGTGCGGCTTGTTGGCGACGGCCGCACACACTTGGTCGGCCGCCTGCTCGGGACTCAACCCTGGCAGCTGATTGAGCAGCGGAGTCGGTGAACTCATCCTCGTGTGAACCAGCCCCATGTAGACGGTCGATGTCGTCACTCTGTCGTTCCGGACCTCTTGCGACACGCAGCGCAGCCAGACATCGAACGCACTCTTCGAAGCCAGGTATGCCGACCAGCGCGCCATCGGTGGCGTGCGCACCCCAGCCGTCGACACGTTGACGATGTGCCCGGACCGGCGCTCGCGCATGGACGGCAGCAACTCCAGCACGAGCTTGGCCGGCCCGAGATAGTTCACGGAGTTCGTCCGCTCGATGTCGTGGAACCGCTGGTAGGAGTCCGCGACCGACCGCCTGATCGACTTGCCGGCGTTGCTCACCAGCACGTCGACGTGCCCGTGATCGGCCAGCACGCCGGCGACGAGTTGCTCGATCGACGCGGTGTCCGCCAGGTTCGCCGGATAGTCGAACGCCTTCCCGCCGTCCGCGCGGATCTCGTCGGCGACGACCTTCAACTGTTCCGCGGTCCGCGCGACGAGGAGCACCGTCGCGCCCGCCCGCGCCAGCCGCTTGGCCGTCGCCTCACCGATCCCGTACGACGAGCCGGTCACCATCACGACCTTGCCGCCCACCGCCGCAGCGAGCCGGTCGTCGGCAACCCGGCTGCGCCCATTGGTCAGCGCGACGAGCAGAGGCCAACCCAACGGACGCTTCCGAGTCACCATGCCCCGACATTACCGGCTAGTAGCCAATCTCGGCAGAGGCAGCTTGGAGCAATTCCCGCGCTTCGGTAGCCGCCCACCACCAGCGACACCGGTCCGCCGGATGACGCCGGCCGTGGTCGAGGCCGGTCATGTCGGAGGCTGAGCTGTTGCCACCTCGGCAAGCCGCGCAGCGCCAGTCGGGCGGCCTCAGTTGGCCTCCCTGGCGATGCGTTCCAGCCAGTCGCGGAGCAGGACCCCCATCAGGCCCGCCTGCTCGATCTGGAGATTGTGTCCAGCCCGGTCCAGCACGGCGTAGGTGGCGCGTGGGTAGTGGGGAAGCAGCGCGTACTGATCGGCGTACCCGGTGATGGAGTCTTGCCGCCCGCACAGGACCAGCGTCGGGCGCTCGTACACCGGGCCGCTCTCCGGCGCGACCGTCAGCGCCCAGTTCTTCCGGATCCTCTCCATCGCCTCGGTGTCGGCAGCGTCCAGGCCGGGCATCACATCCGCGCGGTACTGCTGGAGAGTCTCGGCCGTCTGGATCACGGCAATCTCGGTGAAGTCCTCGACCTCTTGTGGACTGAGCGATTCGACCAGTCCGGGGTCGACCTCCAGAACCACATGGTCGGGAACGGTCCGCTCGGCATGCTCGAGTGCCACCCCGATGGGACAGATCAGCCCGAGCCCGAGCACCTGCGCCGGCCGTTGCGCGACCAGGCCGCGCGCGAGATATCCGCCGTACGACTCACCGATGACCGCGAACGGTTCGTCGCCGATCTCTGTGTCGATGAACTCGATCAGCGCGGCCATGATCCCGTCGGAGCTGTCGATGGTCCCGGCTGGGCTGGCGCCCATCCCAGGGAGGTCGGGATAGAGCCTTCGGTAGCCCGGAACGTCGGCGAAGAAGGGCTCGAGTGGCCCGGTCATCAGCCGGTGATCCGGTGTCCAGCCGTGCAGAGCGAGGACCGGAGTGCCTTCTCCGTGGGAGACGTGGTGAAGCGTCATGGTCGTGCCTTTCCGTGCGCGAAGCAGGCCGGTCTCGGGGTGGCGATCCAGCTGGCAGAAGTTCTAACAACTCGCTCCGACAATTTCCGCGAGCTCGCCTAGTCTCGACCCATGTCCTCACGTTCATTGCATCTCCAGACCCCTGACGTCACCGTCCTGCGTGGGCGGTTGGAGCGAGCGAAGGAGGCCGCCGCCGGCACCGGACTCCTGATCGCCCCCGGCTCGGATCTGCGCTACCTGATCGGCCAGGCGGGCGGTTCCTGGGAGCGGCTGACCACGCTCGTCATCCCCGCCGACGGCGACCCGGCACTCGTAGTACCGAAGATGGAGGCGCCCGGTTTCGCCGACGTGCCGGCCGATGACCTCGGGATCGAGGTTCTCACCTGGGTCGACGGCGACGATCCGTACGCCGTGGCCGCGGCGCGCCTGGGTGGGTCGAAGCGGGTCGCGGTGAGCGACTGCACGCCTGCCCTCCACGTCCTGGCCTTTCGCGAGGCGCTGCCCGGCGTCGACCAGGTGCTCGCCGGGCCGATCGTGCGAGAGCTACGGATGCGCAAGGAAGCGGCCGAGATCGACGCCCTGCGCGAGGCGGGTGCCGCGATCGATCGTGTTCACGCGCGCGTCGGCGAATGGTTGCGAGCCGGCCGGACCGAGGCCGAGGTGGGAGCCGACATTGCCGCGGCGATCGTCGAGGAGGGCCATCTGAGCGCCGACTTCGTCATCGTCGGCAGTGGACCGAACGGGGCCAGCCCGCATCACGATGTCTCCGACCGGGTGATCGAGCCGGGCGACGTCGTGGTGGTGGACATCGGCGGGCCGATCGCATCGGGGTACAACTCGGATTCCACTCGCACGTACTGCGTGGGAGAGCCGCGCGAGGCCGACGTACTCGCGACCTATGCAGTCCTCCAGGAGGCGCAGCAGGCAGCCGTCGATGCTGTGCGTCCGGGGGTCACCGCGGAGTCGATCGACCAGGCTGCCCGGGAGGTGATCGCGGATGCTGGGCTCGGTGAGTTGTTTATCCACAGGACCGGTCATGGGATCGGCCTCGACGTGCACGAAGAGCCGTACATTGTCAGTGGGAACGAGCTAATTCTCGAACCAGGCATGGCTTTCAGCGTCGAGCCAGGCATCTATTCCGACGGCAGATGGGGGGCACGAATCGAAGACATCGTGGTGGTCACAGACACCGGCGTGGAGTCTTTCAACCAACGCCCCCACACCCTGACGATCGTCTGATCGCGTACTGCGGGTCGCGGGCCGGCGCGGGCTGTCAGCCCGCGCGGAACGTTTTGCGGTAGGCCAGCGGGGAGACGCCGAGTTCGGTGCGGAGGTGGTGGCGTAGCGACGCCGCCGTACCGAGGCCGGCCGATTCCGCCACGCGGTCGACCGAGAGGTCCGTCGTCTCCAGCAGGTGGCACGCGTGCCGGACGCGTTGCTGCAGCAACCACGTGCCGGGGGACTGACCCGTCTCGGCCTTGAACCGTCGGCTGAACGTCCGCACGCTCATCCGCGCTTGTGCGGCCAACGTGCTGAGGCTCAGTTCCTGGTCAAGTCGTTCGAGCGCCCATGCCCGCGTCGGACCGGTTCCCTCGGTGCCCTCATCAGGCATCACCCGCTCGATGTACTGCGACTGCCCGCCGTCACGCCACGGCGGTACGACGCAGTGCCGGGCGGACCGATTCGCGGCCTCGCTCCCGAAGTCGCGCCGCACGAGATGGAGGCAGAGATCGACCCCGGCTGCCAGGCCGGCTGACGTGATGATGTCGCCGTCGTCGATGAAGAGGAGGTCTTCGTTGAGCAGCACCTTCGGATAGAGAGACCGGAACAGGTCAGCGCGCTGCCAGTGCGTGGTCGCCGGCCGGCCGTCGAGCAGCCCGGCCGCGGCGAGCACGAACGCGCCTGTACAGATCGAAGCGATCCGGGTGCCCGGACGGATCAGTGCGAGCGCTTCGGCGACGTCGTCCGGCAGGGTGCCCTCGTGCCGCGGCTGGGGGATGTACGTGCCCGGGATGATCACTGTGTCGGCGTCGGCCAGCGCTTCCATGCCGTAGTCGGGGACCAGCGAGAACCCCGCGGCGGCGCGGACGGGCGCTGTGGTCAGCCCGCAGATGCGCACGTCGTACAGGGGCGTGCCGTCGGAGCGGGTGGCGCTGCCGAAAACGGTCGGCGGGATGGTGAGGTCGAAACCGACCACCGGTTCGAGTGCGAGCACGGCGATCCGGTGCGGCTTGACCGCGTGCAGGTGGCTGGAGGAGGCCATGGCCATATCTTGACACATGGTGGCATTCCGGCCACTGTTGGCGGGCGGGAAATTCCGGCATCCTCGCCGGGTGACAGTGATTCTGGAGAAGAAGACCGCCCGGCTGCACCGCGCCTGGCCGGTCGCCGCCGTCGGTTTCATCACCTTGATCGGGGCCGCCGGCTTCCGTTCGGTGCCGAGTGTGCTGATCGACCCGTTGCACGAGGAGTTCGGCTGGTCGCACGCC
This sequence comes from Kribbella monticola, assembly GCF_003261635.1. GTDB lineage: Bacteria > Actinomycetota > Actinomycetes > Propionibacteriales > Kribbellaceae > Kribbella > Kribbella monticola. The sequence continues at coordinate 471,033 of NZ_QFXK01000010.1, forward strand.
ACGATCTCCGCCGCGGTGTCGATCAACCTGATGCTGTTCGGCCTGATCTCGCCGTTCGCCGCCGCGCTGATGGACAAGCTCGGCCTGCGCCGGGTCGTCAGCGGAGCGCTGGTACTGATCGCGCTCGGTAGCGGCCTCACGATCTTCATGACGTCGTCCTGGCAGCTCCTGCTCTGCTGGGGACTCCTTGTCGGCGTCGGGACCGGCTCGATGTCGATGACATTCGTCGCCACCATCACTGGTCGCTGGTTCGTGGAGCGTCGGGGGCTCGTCACCGGCATCCTGACTGCGGCCGGTGCTACTGGTCAGCTGGTCTTCCTGCCGCTGATCGCAAGGCTTGCTGCCTCGTACGGGTGGCGGGTGCCTGCCTTGGTCGCTGCCGGCGCCGCGCTGTCCGTAGTGCCGCTCGTGCTGCTGTTCCTGCGGGACTACCCGAGCGATGTGGGTCTGCGGGCGTACGGAGCTCCCGAGGGAAGCACCGCCGGGCAGCGCGTGGAGACGACGGGGAACAGCGCGATGCGAGCGTTGAGCGCTCTGTGGACGGCTATGCATCGGCCGGCGTTCTGGATGCTGGCGGGCGGGTTCGCGATCTGTGGTGCCTCGACGAACGGGCTGGTCGGTACACACTTCGTCACCGCCGCGCACGACCACGGGATGCCGGCGACCACGGCTGCTTCGCTGCTCGCTCTGGTTGGCGTCTTCGATGTCGGCGGCACGATCGTGTCTGGCTGGCTGACGGACCGGTGGGATCCGCGGTACTTGTTGATCGCCTATTACTCGCTGCGCGGCCTGTCACTGCTCGTGCTGCCTTCGCTGCTCGGCCCGACCGCCCAGCCGAGCGTGTGGGTCTTCATCATCTTCTACGGTCTCGACTGGGTCGCTACCGTGCCTCCGACCGTCGCGCTCTGCAGGGAGTGGTTCGGCGTGGACGGCCCGATCGTGTTCGGCTGGGTCTTCGCGTCGCACCAGATCGGCGCGGCCATCGCGGCGACCGGCGCGGGAGCGATCCGGGATGCGCAGGGCAGCTACAACCTGGCCTGGTACCTCGCCGGCGGGCTGTGCGCGGCGGCCGCTTTGATGTCCGCGAGCGTCGGCAGGCGCCTGGCTCCGGCCTGAGGATGTCGGCTAGCCTCGACATTGGTTGAGGTCTGACATCGGAGAGGGCACGCGTGGACATCGAGCCGGGTGAGCTGACGGTCGGGCAGTTGGCGGAACGCAGCGGGGTCGCCGTCTCGGCACTGCATTTCTACGAACGGCAGAACTTGATCGTCAGCCGGCGTACGTCCGGCAACCAGCGAAGGTACAAGCGGGACACGCTGCGCCGCGTCGCGCTCATCCGGATCGCGCAACGAGTCGGCGTACCGCTGGCTGAGGTGGCTGCAATCCTCGCGCTGCTGCCGGACAACCGGACGCCGACGCGGAAGGACTGGGAGCGCATCTCCGAGTGCTGGCAGGCGGAGCTCGACAAGCGCATCCTGCATCTCGAACAGTTGCGCAACGATTTCAAGGACTGCATCGGCTGCGGTTGCCTCTCGCTCGACCGTTGCGCTTTGGCCAACCCGTACGACGTACTCGCGGGGCAGGGCTCCGGGCCACGGCGACTCGTCGACTCGGCAGGGGAGCCATGCCACCCGGGATCTTGCCGCTGAGCTGACGGGCGTCTTCGAGTCGGCGGCTTCGTGCAACCAGTCACTTGTGCCGGACCTGCTGCTCGATCAGGCTCCATCCTTGTTATCCACAGGCTCGAGCCGGCGGCGAGCGAACTGGGGGTGGAGGCGTCTAGGGTCGTCGGCATGGGTGAACTGCTGAAGTTGTCGGACGAACGGGCGAGTACCGCGGCGGGCGTGATCCGCGCGATCGCCGGTGACGCCGCCCGGTTGCGGGAGGACCAGGAGACCGCGGTCGCAGCGTTGTGCGAGCCGAACGCGCGAGTCCTCGTCGTGCAGGCGACCGGGTGGGGCAAGTCGGCCGTCTACTGGGCAGCGACTGCGATTCGCAGGTCCGAAGGCGCCGGGCCGACGTTGGTGGTTTCACCACTGCTTTCACTGATGCGCGACCAGGTCGGCGCCGCGGCTCGCGCAGGACTCCGGGCCGCGACGCTCAACTCCTCGAACGTCGACGAATGGTCCGGAATCGAGAACGACCTGCGATCGGGCGCGATCGACGTACTGCTCGTCTCTCCCGAGCGGTTGGCCAATCCTGGCTTCGGCCGGCGGGTGCTCGACGGCCTCGCCGGACAGATCGGTCTGCTCGTCATCGATGAAGCGCACGCCGTGTCGGACTGGGGGCACGACTTCCGGCCGGACTACCGCCGGGTGTCCGATGTGCTCCAGAAGCTGAACCCGCAGACACCGGTCCTCGCAACGACCGCGACCGCGAATGCCCGAGTGACGGACGACGTGGCGCACCAACTGGGCCAGTCGACTCTCGTACTCCGCGGGCCGCTTGCCCGGTCGAGTCTCCAACTCGCCGTCGTGGACGCGTTGTCCCCGCTGGACCGCTTCGCCTGGGTGGTCGATCAACTGCCGAAGTTGCCAGGATCGGGCATCGTCTACACGCTGACCGTCTCCGACGCGCAGCGCCTGGCCGCCGCCATCCAGGAGGTCCATGGCGCCGCGGTGCCTGTCGCGGCGTACACGGGCGGGCTGGAAGCGTCCGAGCGCGAGTACCTCGAAGACGCCTTGCGGGGCAACAATCTGAAGGCGTTGGTGGCGACGTCGGCGCTGGGCATGGGGTACGACAAACCTGACCTCGGGTTCGTCGTGCACGTGGGCTCGCCGCCGTCGCCGGTTTCGTACTACCAGCAGGTCGGGCGTGCGGGACGTGGAATCGACCACGCGGTCGTCGCGCTACTGCCGTCGCCTGCGGACGCGGGGGTTTGGGACTACTTCGCCACAGCGACGATTCCGGTGCCTGAGCAGGTGAACCGACTGCTTCGCGGGCTTGAGGCTTACGGCCCGGATCAGCCGGCCACGGTGCCTTCCCTCGAAGCGGAAACCGGGCTGCGTCGGGGGCGGGTCGAGCTGATGCTGAAGCAGTTGGCGGTGGACGGCGCGGTTGAGCGGGTGGAACGCGGCTGGATCCGGACGGCAACCGACTGGACGTTCGACGCGGACCACTACGACGGCATCGTCGCCGTACGGCGTCGCGAGGCGGACATCATGCGGGCCTACACCCGCGGCGAACGTTGCCTGATGCAACTTCTGCAGGAGTCGCTGGACGACCCGTCGGCCGAGCGCTGCGGGCGGTGCTCCGTCTGCCTCGGACTGTTGCCGGATCCCCTGACGGCGAAGCCCGATCCGGAGACCGTGCAGGCGATCACCCGGTTGCTGCGCGGCGAGACGCACGTGCTGGAACCACGCAAGATGTGGCCCGGGGGAGCGTTCGGTGCGAAGGGGAAGATTCCGCCGGCGTTGATGGCCGAGCCGGGGCGCACGGTGGTGTTCGCCGATGCTCCCGAGTGGCGTGAGGTGATCAGCGAGACCTTCAACTCCGGGACCGGGGGAGACCCGGCGGCCATGGACGCGCTGAAGGCAGGCTGCGTCGCGGCTCTGTCTCGCTGGCGCGACGCGTGGTCGCGCCGGCCGGAGGTTGTCGTCACGCTACCGGCGGCGGGCTATCGCTGGCTGACCACCGAGATCGCCGTTCACCTCGCTGAGATCGGCCGCCTCGAACGAGCCGAACTCACAGTCAACTCAACCGGCTTCGCCGACGACCTCTCCTCTGCCGAAGAGGCCCGCGTGTGGCGAGACGGCGTCAGCGTCGACCCCACCACCGCTCAGGCGATCATCGGCAAGTCGGTCCTCCTGGTCGTCGACGCCTCGTCCTCCCAATGGCCCATCACAGTCGCCGCCGCCAAGCTCCGCGAGTCCGGCGCCGACGCAGTACTCCCTCTCCTGATCCATCGGAAGCCCTGACCCACACCAAAGCCACTCACACCTCGACTGCCGGAGCCGGGGTGAGGGACTCCGTGAAGGACTTGAGGTCGGAGATGAGGCGGGTCCAGCCGTCCTCGATCATGGGGCGGATGGCGCTGTCCGGTTCGAAGCCGCTGTGGATGACGGTCAGTTTGACCTGATCTCCGTCCGGCTCGAGGTCGAAGCTCACCCGCGACAGCGGTTCGGCGGCGGTCTTGGCGCGCAGCTCGTCGTCCATCTCGACGGCCTCGGCGAACTCCGGCGTGATGCGGTGCCAGGTGAACGCGAGCCGCCGGTACGGATCGTGCTCCAACACGACCTGGCCCTCCCCGGCCATCGTCACGTTGCCCATCTTCCACTCCATCGGCGAGCCGACCTGCCAGTCGGTGTCGTGGTAGAGCCCCCAGTACTGCTTGGTGAACTCGGGATCCGTGAGCGCCTGCCATAGCCGCTCCGGGGTCGTCTTGATGTACGTCGTGTAGACGAAGTCGTTCATGGTCTCCTTCTCCAAGGTCATCTTGAGGTTGGCGAACAGTTGCACGCGCCGCCGGTCGTACTGCGTGATCCAGCGGTCGGCGATGGCGTTGATCGGTTCCGCGTTCAGGAAGTGCAACTTCTCCCGTCCGCGCCGGACCGTGGTGACGAGGTTCGCCGCTTCAAGGACGGCGAGGTGCTTGCTGACCGACTGCCGAGCCATCTCCAGCCCGGCGCAGAGGTCTCGCAGCGTCTGCCCGTTCCGCTGGTTCAGGTTGTCGAGCAGCCGCCGCCGGCTCGGATCAGCCAGCGCCCGGAACACTTCGTCGTCCATCCCCACTCCCGCTCCAACAGGCAGCCGTTCAGCTGCCTTTTCACAATAGGCAGCCAGTTGGCTGCATGTCAACAACCGGTACGAGCAAGCCGCTGGGGAGTCGCATGTTCCGACCTTGCGGCGGGCACCAGTGAGCACCTATGGAGAAACCACTGGTCCTCGTCACGGGAGTCACCGGCTACATCGGTGGTCGCCTCGTTCCCGAACTGCTCGAAGCCGGGTTCCGCGTCCGCGCGATGGCTCGCAATCCCCAGCGGCTGCGGGACCGAGACTGGTTCGGCGACGTCGAGGTGGTCGAGGCGGATGCGGGCGATCCCGAGCAGGTCGCGGCCGCGCTCCAGGGCGTCGACATCGCCTACTACCTGATCCACGCGCTCGGCACCGGCAACCGCTTCGAATCGCGGGACCGGCACACGGCCTTGACGTTCGGTACCGCCGCCCGCGAGGCCGGCATACGGCGGATCGTCTATCTCGGCGGGCTCTATCCGCAGGGCGAGGAGTTGTCGCCGCACCTGGATTCGCGCCGTGAGGTCGGCGAGATCCTGCTCGCCTCAGGTGTTCCGACGACCGTACTGCGGGCCGCGGTGATCCTCGGGTCAGGGTCGGCGTCCTTCGAGATGCTGCGGCATCTCACCGACCGGCTGCCGTTCATGGTCACACCGCGCTGGTTGGGGACCCGGATCCAGCCGATCGCCGTCCGGGACGTCCTGCTCTACCTGGTCGGTAGCGCCTCGATGCCGGCCGAGGTCAGCCGCGGATTCGACATCGGCGGCCCGGACGTCCTCACCTATCGCGACATGATGCAGCGGTACGCCGCGGTCGCCGGGCTCCAGCCGCGCCGCATCGTGACCCTGCCGCTCCTGACTCCCTCGCTGTCCAGCCATTGGGTCGGGCTCGTGACGCCGGTGCCCAGCAGCATCGCCAGGCCCCTCGTGGACAGTTTGATCCACGAGGTGGTGTGCAAGGAGCACGACATCGCGCAGTACGTCGCCGATCCCGAGGCCGGCCTGATCGGGTTCGATCGGGCGGTGGAGCTTGCGTTGAAACGGGTGCAGGAGTTCGACGTCAGCACCACCTGGGCTTCCGCGTCCACGCCGGGTGCGCCGAGCGATCCGCTGCCAGGTGACCCCGATTGGTCGGGCGGCTCCTTGTACGTGGACGAGCGGGAGAGCGCTGTCTCGGCGACTCCGGAGCGACTCTGGTCGGTGATCGAAGGGATCGGCGGCGGCAACGGCTGGTACTCCTGGCGGCTCGGCTGGTGGGCCAGGGGAGTGCTCGACCGAGTGTTCGGCGGTCCAGGTCTTCGCCGTGGCCGGCGCAATCCGCAGGATCTGTCCGTCGGCGACCCGCTCGACTGGTGGCGGGTCGAGGAGATCGAGGACCTGAAGCTGCTCCGGCTCCGCGCGGAGATGAGGCTGCCCGGACTCGCCTGGCTGGAACTGATCGTCGACACCGACGCCGACGGGAACACGATCTTCCGGCAGAGAGCGCTCTTCCATCCGCACGGCCTGCCCGGTCACCTGTACTGGAACGCGATCAAGCCGTTCCACGGCATCGTGTTCGGCGGCATGCAGCGCAACATCGCCGAAGCCGCCCAGCGCAGCGCCGGATCCGCTCAATGGAAAGCGTCCCGGAAATCGTCTTGACGGTGGCCGCACCATGGGAGGGTGGACATCAGCAGCCTGGGCTACCGAACCGATTTGAGACTCCTCGAACTGGCCGGGAGCGAGGTGATCGATCGAGGCGAGTACGTCGTGGCGCGGACGCCTCGCAACCCGGCCTTCTGGTGGGGCAACTTCCTGCTCTTCCGTACGCCGTTCGGGCCCGGTGGCACGACGAAACGCCTGGCGTTGTTCCAGAGCGAATTTCCCGAGGCGAAGCATGTTGCCTTGGGCATCGACAGCGTGGACGGAGTGGTCGGCGCCGAAGACGAGCTACTGGCCGCCGGCATCCAGCTGGAGCGGAACTCGGTGATGACCGCCTCGCGCGTGATCGAACCGGCGCGGCCGAACGAAGCCGCGGAGTACAGGCAGCTGACGGGCGACGGGGACTGGGGGCAGCTGACCGGGTTGTCTTTGGCCTCCGCCACGATGACGGTCGACCAGGCGTACGAGGACTTCTGCCGAGGTCGTACCCGGTCTGCTCGTGAACTGGTCGAGTCCGGGCAGGGATTCTGGTTCGGGGCGTTCGAGGGCGAGCGGTTGCTGGCATCTCTCGGTCTGGTGCCCGACGGTCAGGGCGCTGCCCGGTTCCAGAACGTGCAGACGCATTCCGAGGCGCGCAACCGGGGACTGGCGAGCACGTTGGTGCACCGGGCGGCGGCGTACGGGCTGAACGAGCTGGGGGCGAAGACACTGGTGATGGTCGCCGATCCCGAATACGTTGCCATCCGCATCTATCGCGCCCTGGGCTTCGAGGACACCGAGACGCAGATCCAGCTCGTGAGGCCCGCTTCCTGAGGCATGAAAGGGTTGGGGGATGACGGAGATCGTGCGCGGAGTCGCGTTGGTGACGGGTGGGAGCAGGGGGATCGGGGCGGCTGCCGCGGTCGCGCTGGCGAATGACGGCTGGGATGTAGGGATCACTTACCGGACGCAGGCTGATGACGCCGCGGCTGTGGTCGCTGCCTGTGAGGGCGTCGGACGACGCGCGGTTGCGGTGCAGGCCGACGTCGCCGAGGCCGAGGACATCGAGCGGATGTTCGACGAGGTGACCGATGCCCTCGGGCCGATCGGTGCCGTGATCAACAATGCCGGCATCGTGTCGCCCGCGGCGAAGGTTGCAGACTACGACGTCGAGCGGCTGGACAAGGTCTTCCGGATCAACACCATCGGGGCGTTTCTGGTCGCGGGAGCCGCCGTACGCCGGATGTCGACCGCGCGCGGCGGGAGCGGCGGCGTGATCGTGAACGTGTCGTCGCGGGGTGCTGTGCTCGGGTCCGCGAACGAGTACGTCGACTATGCGAGCAGCAAGGCCGCGGTGGACACGTTGACGATCGGTCTCGCGAACGAGGTCGCCAAGGAGGGCATCCGGGTGCTCGGGATCCGGCCCGGGTTGATCGAGACCGACATCCATGCGGAGGGCCGGCTCGAGCGGATCGGAACCACGCCGCCGCTGGGACGACCGGGCACGGCCGGCGAAGTCGCCGCGCTGATCACGTTCCTGGTTTCGGATCGCGCTTCCTACATGACGGGCTCCATGGTCGACGTGGCCGGCGGCCGCTGACCCCAACGCCCGGCACTAGCGTGGCGTAGCTAGTCGCGTGGGCTTGGTTCGGCCGCGGACAGTAATCTCGTCGCCGGCCTGCCAATGCTTGGCTTCGTCCGAGGACGCCTCGGCCACGGCGGCCATGGAAGCAACCAGGCGGCCTGGCACCGACTTGGCCAGTTCGGTGAGCCGCGCTGCCTCGTTCACCGGGTCGCCGATCACCGTGTACTCGTACCGCCGTACGTCGCCGACCGTCCCGGCGACGACGATTCCCGCCGTCACCCCGATCCCGGCCGTTGCCTCGGGCAACTCATCGCGCAACCGGGCAGCCAGCGCGCGACCCGCCCGGAGAGCGCTCCCTGCCGGATCTGCCAACTCGGTCGGGGCGCCGAACACGGCCAGTACGGCGTCGCCGGCGAACTTGTTCACGAAGCCGCCGTGCTCGTCCACCTCGTCGACGACGACGGCGAAGAAGCGGTTGAGCAACTGCACCACCTCGGCCGGCGGCCGGGTCGCGGCAAGTTCGGTCGACCCGGTCAGATCGACGAACAGCACCGCGACGAAGCGTTCTTCGCCGCCGAGCGTGTCACTGCTCAAGGCTTCCCGTACCACCGACGGTCCGACGTACCGGCCGAAGAGGTCGCGGAGGCGTTCGCGTTCTCGAAGGCCCGCTGCCATCCGGTTGAAGCCGGCCTGCAGCGAGCCGAGTTCGGTGCCGTCGAAGACCGGGATCCGGACGTTCAGGTCGCCGCGGCCGATCAACGTCAGCGCGTTGCGCACCGAGCGGACCGGAGCAACGACAGAACGCGCAGAGAGCGCTGTCAGGAGCCAGCCGCAGACCAGCACAACGGTGCCGAGGGCAAGGATGATCACCGAGAGCCGGGTCGCGGTGACATCGCCGTCGATCAACGCGAGGACAGCGGTCAGCATCAGACCGGCGACCGGGACTCCCGATCCGACCGCCCAGAAGAACACCGTGCGCGCCTTCAGGCCGGCGGCGAGCAACCGGCGCGGCGGAGCCTCGTCGGCGAGCGCGCGGGCAGCGATCGGGCGGAGGGCGAACTCGCTCAGCAGATAGGAGGCGGCGCAAGTGACGATGCCGCCGTCGAACGTCGTGACGAGAACGCGGAGAACGCTCTCTGGTCGCAGAACGAGCGTGAGCAGGCTGAAGATCACGGTCGCCAGCAACCAGAGGAACACCTCGATCATCGTCAGCCGCAACGGCAGTTGCAGGGTCGCGATTTGCTCGCGCGTGGTCGCCGGTCGGTCTTCGAGGACCCAACTCGTCACTCGGAGTCCGAGCCGGGTGCACCACCAAGACCCGACCACGAGGGCGAACACGACGTACGCCGGGATGGCGATCGAGCGGGCCAGGTCGAGTTCCTGGTTGCCGGCCGGACCGGGTAGCACGAACACGGCGAGCACGAAGACGACGAGCGCGCCGATCACGTTGGTGCCGATCGCGAAGACCGTCAGCAGTATCTGCACCCGCATCCGCAACAGCCGTGGGTTCTGATCTGCTGGACCCAGCAGCCACGAGCCGAACGGCCGCCGCCGCAGTACGGCCTCGGCACTACTCTCCGGCAACACGCTCACAGTCTGCTACCTCGGCTGCGGCGGACTGTCACCGCCTCGCCCACCCAAGCGCCCGATACCGCTGAAAAAGGCGGTTTGGCACTGAGATGCCCATGGCTCTAATTGGCCGCGTCATCGGAGCTTTGCATGGGTAGTGTCCTGCGAACGACATCTGCCCCGGGAGCCCGCTGTGACGCACGACCGCCACTCCTACGCCGAACCGGCGTTGGTCCGCACCACTCACCTCGAGCTTCAGCTCGACCTGGATTTCACCGCCAAGGTGCTGGCTGGTTCCGCCACGCATACGCTCGCCTGGAGTGGCCCGGGCGATCGGCTGGTGCTCGATACGCGCGATCTGACCGTGCTGGCGGTCGAGGGCTCCACCGAGGGCGGCTGGGAGCCGCTGGAGTACAGCCTGGCCGTGCCGGACGCAGAGCTCGGCTCTGCTCTGAGGATCCGTACCGACCGGCACGAGCGGGTCCGGGTGAGCTACCGGACCGCACCGACGGCGACCGGACTGCAGTGGCTCGAGCCGTCGATGACCGCGGGCGGCGTGCTGCCGTACATGTTCAGCCAGTCCCAGGCGATCCACGCGCGCAGCTGGGTGCCGGTGCAGGACACCCCGAGCGTTCGGTTCAGCTATGCCGCGCACGTGACGGCACCGCCGGAGCTGATGGTGCTGATGAGCGCCGACAACGGCACGGCCTCCCGGCGTACGGGCTCGTACGACGTGGTGATGCCCGAGCCGATCCCGTCGTACCTGTTGGCCATTGCGGCCGGTGACCTCGTCTTCGAGCCGATCGGCGATCGCTCCGGGGTCTGGGCCGAACCGGAGATGGCCAAGCTGGCCGCGGCCGAGTTCGCCGACACCGAGGAGATGATGCGAGTCACCGAGGCGCTGTTCGGCCCGTACCGCTGGGGCCGCTACGACATCCTGGTGCTGCCGCCGTCCTTCCCATACGGCGGGATGGAGAACCCGCGGATGACGTTCGCGACCCCGACTGTGGTGATCGGCGACAAGTCGCTGGTCACCGTCGTCGCGCACGAACTCGCGCACAGCTGGTCCGGCAACCTGGTCACCCAGGACAGCTGGGACGACATCTGGCTGAACGAAGGCTTCACGTCGTACGTCGAGAACCGGATCATCGAGGCGGTGTACGGCCGGGAGCTCGCCGTGATGGAGACCGCGATCAAGCAACACGCGACGGTGGTGAAGTTCGACCCGCTGTCACCCGCCGAACAGGCGCTCGAACTGCCGGGGCTCAACCACAAGTCGGAGTACCACGGCACGAGCGGGCTCGGACCGCTGAAGGGTTCGTGGTTCCTTGCCTGGTTGGAAGAACGGTTCTCGCGCGAGGTGTTCGACCCGTTCCTCCAGGGCTACTTCGACCGTTTCGCCTTCCAGAGCATCAATTCCGAGCACTTCGCCGCGCACCTGCAGGAACAGTTGCTGGACAAGCACCCCGGCCTGGTCACCGACGCCGAGATCGCTGCCTGGCTGGACGAACCGGGCATCCCCGCGTTTGCCGAGCGCGCGCAGTCGGCACGCTTCGAGGTCGTTGACCAGAGCCGCGACAAGTGGCTCGCAAGTGGCGAGCTGCCGGACGCGGCCGGCTGGACCACCCACGAGTGGCTGCGGTTCCTGGATGCCGCACCGGACGTATGGACGGCTGACCAGGTGCAGCAACTCGACCGCGAGTTCGGACTCACCGGTACTGCGAACGGCGAGATCGCCCGCCGCTGGTATTCGATCGTTGCCGCTAGCACCTACACACCGGCGTACGACGAACTGGCGGGCTTCCTCACCAGGGTCGGCCGGATGAAACTGGTCCTCCCGGTCTACCGCGCCCTCGTCGACAACGGCACCGGCCGCGACTTCGCCACCAACGTCTTCCAAACCGCCCGCCCCGGCTACCACCCGATCACCACCACAGCAGTCGAAAAGATCCTCGCGTCCGCGCAGTCCATGCTTTGACCTTGCGATCGGACTTGTCTCGCCGTAGACGAGCCCACACCTGCTGGGATCATCTGCTGATCGCGCCGCTCTGGCCGAAGCACGAGGCCAACCTCGGCACGCTGCTCCGCACCTGCGATGCGGTCGGCGCGTGCCTCGCCGTACCCAAGCCGTTTCGCCGGGCTCCTGTAGGGCTCGGTTACGTGAGGTCGAGGGTGTAGCGGTGGGTGCGGTGGGTTTCTTGGTAGCCGAGGGTGGTGTTGATGCGTTGCATGGGGGCGTTGGTGGTGACCGTGTCGGTGAGGAGGCCGGCTAGGTCCGGGTAGGCGGATCTTGTACGCCGGATGCAGTCCGCCTTCATCCACAAGGAAAGGCCGTTGCCGCGGTGCTCTGGGAGGACCGCGGTGCCGTAGTGCTGGGCGTCACCCTTGCCGTCGGACGGTACGACGAGTTCGGTGAAGCCGACGATCTTGCCGGTGGCCTGCTCGATGGCAGCCACCGTGTGCAGGTGTTCGCCTCGGGACTCGACGACCTTGGCGATGTGGCGGACGCGGTCGACGTCCCAGACCTCCGGTCCGTAAGGGATGTCGCCGACGGGCGCGTCGTCCATCGCGGTCCGCGCCGCGGCGTACGTGTCGACGAGTTCGTCGGGGACGACACCGGACCAGGATTCGAGGCGGTATCCAGGTGGGGCGGCGACCGAGAGCGCGGCGGGGTCGACGTCAGCCAATGACAGCCGCGCGAAGATCAGGGTCAGGCCGACCGTGAAGCCGCGGCTTCGGAGGAAGTGATCGCCGGGCGAGTCGATGGTTGCATCGGCCAGAATCGTCCGTACTTCGTGCTCCCGGCCGGCGGTCGCCGCGGCGGCGAGCAGCTCCGACCCGATTCCCCGTCGGCGCTCGGCCGGGTGGACCGCCAGTTCGAGTTCACTCAGGTGGGCCAGGGACGCCTTGCTGTTCAGGCGGAGGAACGCGGAGCCGACCGGGTTGCCGTCGGCGTCGGACGCCAGCCAGGCGATCCGGCGACTGAGCGGCCGATAGTCGGGATCGGTCAACGGCGTGATTGAGATGGACAAGCCCGCAACGTAACCAGCCCACCCCCACCACGGCAACTGCATTCCTCGGCGCAGTCGACGCTGCTAGCTGGAAAGAAACCATCCCCAGGTACAAGTTTGTTTCCGGCCAACACAGGGCGAGGACGAACCAGGGGCCCGTACTCCGGGGCGGCCGTCGAGCCGCGAGTGCCGGGAGGAGGGCGTGGGGCGGCGGGAGCGCCGGGAAGGGGCGGCGGGTGCGCCGGGAGGAGGGCGTGGGGCGGCGGGAGCGCCGGGAAGGGGCGGCGGGGGCGCCGGGAAGGGGCGAGGGCGTGGGAGTGGGTTAGCGCGGATGTGCAGGACGGCGGCTGCGTTTCGGTAAAGGTGAGCGTTGTTTCCGCTACGGTGCTGCGGAGACCGGTGGGAGAGGGGAGCTCGGGGTGGAGCGGGAGTTCGGGGGTGGACGGGTGCGGACGATCGGTGGCGATCATCTGGCGCTGCGGGATCAGGTGCTCGCCGAGTTGCGGCGGCGGATCGTCGACGGCGACTACGCGCAAGGTGAGCGGCTGACCGAGATCCGGCTGGCCGAGGACTTCGGAGTGTCGCGGAATCCGGTGCGGGAGGCGTTGCGGGTCGTCGAGGCCGAAGGGTTCGTGCAGATCTTGCCGCGCCGCGGTGCGGTCGTGGCGACGCTGGACGAGACGGCGATCCGGGATCTGTTCGCAGTACGGGAGCAGTTGGAGACCCTCGCCGCAGGGTTGGCCGCCGAGCGCGCAACCCCGGCGGATGTCGAGCGGCTGCGCTCGTTGCTGGCCGACGCGAGTGCTGCGACCGAGGCGGAGGACTTCGATCGGGTCGCGGAGCTCAACAGCGCGTTCCACGTCGCCGTCATCGAGATCAGCGGCAACCGGTGGCTCGCGTCGCTCTCGTCGGCGATGTACCACCACGTCCACTGGGTCTTCCGGGTCGGTGCGCCGAAGCGTGCGCCGCATTCGTGGATGGAGCACATCCGCCTGGTCGACGCCATCGCCGCCGCCGACCGCGCTGCCGCCGTCGAAGCCGCGAGCCAGCACGTCGAAGCCGCCGCCGCGGCTGCGCTCGCACCAGACGAGTCCTCCGAGTAGACCAGCGCTAGCGGCCGACGGCGTACCCCTGCATGCCGCGTGGGTTGGCAGCAGCTGCCAGTACGCCGTCCGCCTCCCGGCTGACCGCGCAGAGCCGGCCCAGACTCCACGGACCTGCCTCGGTGACCGCGTGCCCACGGCGTACCAGCTCATCCCGTACTGCGGAGCCGAGGCGGCTCTCCATCGTCAAGCCACCCGGCTCCGTCGCGCGCGGGTAGAACGACGAGGGGAAGCTCGTCGTATGCCAAGCAGGCGCGTCGATCGCCTCCTGCAGCTCCTGTCCACCGGCGAGGTGCCGCAGAAGGAACAGCAGCTGCCACTGGTCTTGCTGATCGCCACCTGGTGATCCGCAGGCGAGCACGGGCGCGCCGTCACGCAGTACGAGGGTCGGAGTCAGCGTCGTCCGCGGCCGCCGACCCGGGACGAGCGAGGACGGCAGGCCTTCCTCCAGCCAGAACATCTGCAACCGGCTGCCCAGGCAGAAGCCGAGCTCGGGGATCGTCGGCGACGACTGCAGCCAGCCGCCACTCGGTGTGGCCGAGATGACGTTGCCCCACTGGTCGATCACGTCGAGATGGCAGGTGTCGCCCTTGGTGACGCCCTCCTTCGACACGGTCGGCTCGCCGGTCGTCGCGTCGAGCTCATAGTTGCCGGTAGCAACCGATGGCAGGATCGGGCCGCGCCCGTCCGGGGCGCCCGGCCGAAGCTCGGCGGACGCGCTCTCTCCGATCAGAGCCGCGCGCTCGGCGGCGTACGCGGGGGAGAGCAGCGTCTTGAGCGGCACATCCACCCCGTCGCCGTACCAGGCCTCGCGGTCGGCGAACGACAGTTTCATCACCTCGACCGTCGTGTGTACTCCGGCCGCGCTGGTCAGGTCGAGGTCAGCCGCATCGCCGAGTTCGGCCAGCACAGCGAGCGACTGCAGCAGCGCGGGACCTTGCCCCCATGGACCCGTCTTGGCGATGGTGTGTCCGTGCCAGTCGTACGTCGCCGGCTCTTCCCAGCTCGCCTGGTACGCCGCCATGTCCGCTCCGGTGACTAGACCAGCGTGGTCGGAGCCGCTGGAATCGCGATGCGGCAGGCGGGCGAACTTGTCGACTGCCTCGGCGACGAACCCTTCGCGCCAAGTACGCCGAGCGCGCTCCACCTGGACAACGCGGTCCGGACCGGCGCCCTCGGCGGCGATCAGGAGCCGCTCGAGGGTGTCGGCGTACGCCGTGTTCCGGAACAGCGCGTTCGCTCTTGGCGGCCGGCCGCCCTGCAACCAGAGCGCTGCGGAAGTCGGCCAGTGATCGGTGAGCAGCTGCTGGACGCGCGCGACGGTGGCACCTACTGGGCCGACCAGTGGATGACCGTTGCGTGCGTAGCCGATCGCGGGCTCGAGCACTGTGCGCAGGGGCAGGCTGCCGTGGTCACGCAGCAACAGCAGCCAGGCATCGACCGCCCCTGGTACTGCGGCTGCCAGCGGACCCGAGCCGGGAATCAAGTCGAGTCCCAGTGCGCGGAAGTGGTCGATCGTGGCGCCGGCCGGTGCGATTCCCTGGCCGCACAACACGCGCGGAGTGGGATCGGCCGCGGTGGCGATGATCGCGGGGACTTCACCGCCCGGGCCATTGAGGTGTGGTTCGACGACGTGCAGGACGAACCCGGCCGTCGCGGCGGCGTCGAAAGCGTTGCCACCGAGCTCCAGGATCCGCATCGCCGACTGCGACGCCAGCCAATGCGTCGACGAGACCATCCCGAAGGTACCGCGCAGGGTAGGCCGGGTGGTGAAGCTCATGAAGCGACTCCTCTGCTCAACTCAGGGTCATCCGTACGTCGTCCGCATCCCGTGGTTCTGCAACTGCTGGCGTGAACCGGGCGACCACGGGTCTCCCGCTCCGCCGTCGTCGCACCGGCGGCAACCCTCGCCGACGATGTGCCGCGCCTGCCAGCCTCTCCGATGACGTGCCGCGCCTGCCAGCCTCTTGGATGATGTGCCGCGCGCGCCAGCCTCTCGGATGACGCGCTGCGCATGCCAGCCTCTGCGACGACGTGCCGCGCATGCCAGCCTCTCCGATGGGGCGCTGACGAAACCAGTCGACCGTGCTGTGTTTCGTCGGGCAGGTGACCTCACCAGCTGTCCGGTGAGGCGAGGGCGGCGGTGGGGTCGCGGTCGGCGGGGCCGGTCGGCAGCCACGCGTTGTCGACGAGCGAATACGGGTGCCAGCGCCCGATTCGGTCCAGCCGG
This sequence comes from Kribbella monticola, assembly GCF_003261635.1. GTDB lineage: Bacteria > Actinomycetota > Actinomycetes > Propionibacteriales > Kribbellaceae > Kribbella > Kribbella monticola. Next base: position 486,881 of record NZ_QFXK01000010.1, read on the forward strand.
AGTTGACGGTCCGCGACGGTCAGCCGGTTGGCGTTGACCTCGAACACCAGGTCGGAGTCATCCCAGGCCGCGCTCACTTCGGTCCGCGCGCGGGCGAGCTCTGCGGGATCCGGCTCCCACTCGTGCTCGAGAACTTCAAGACCGGGCGCACCGCCGTACGTCCAAGCGGTGACGCCGATGGCCAGTTCGCTGGGTCGTTCGAAGGCGCTGCCGAGCCGGTCAGCGAGCACGGGATAGTCGGCAGCTAGTCGTACGGCGTCCTGCCACTCGTCCAGGACCCAGGGATCGGGGGAGCCGCTCAGGATCGCGCTGAGTTGAGCACGGGCTCGCCGAGCGGCGTCCAGCGCGAGCAGCGGCAAGCTGGCAGGCTCCATGCCGGCAGGCGCCTGCAATCCCGCCACCACCAGCCCGTGGAGTTCCAGCTTGGCAGGCAACGCGGGCAGCGCCGGCAACGCATGCACCTCGGGCTGCGCCGGCAACGCATGCAGCTCGGGCAGCTCGGGCTGCGCCGGCAACGCATGCTGCTCGGGCAGCTCGGGCTGCGCCGGCAACGCATGCAGCTCGGGCTGCGCCGGCAACGCATGCAGCTCGGGCTGCGCCGGCGACGCGGCAGACTCGCCGCTTGCGAACACCTCGCTCGCCGGTACTCCGCCCGGAGCCGGCGTCGCTTCGGGAAGCGGCGTACCGCTCGCTCGCTGCTGCAGGTCGTCCAGCAGCTGTTCGCGGGAACGGCCTCGGATCAGGAGCAGGACGAAGGGGTCTTCGTCGAGCAGCCAACCGACCTGGTAACACAGGCCGGCCGCGTGCTGGCAGGGCAGTTCCCACCCGTCGCAGGTGCACGAGGGATCGAGATCGCCGATCCCCGGCAGCAACGGCACCCCGGCGTCGGCAGCGGCTTCGACCAGGTCGTGCGGCATCTCGCCATCCAGCAGCGCCGCGATGTGCCCGGCCCGCGAACCCACCTGGTCGAGGAATCGGGCCCACTCGTCCGGACTCAGCCGATCGACCACGACGACCGACTCGTAGGTGTCCTCCGGCGCGTGGACCGTCGCCGCGATCCGGCCAGGGCTGATCGTGATCGTGCCGACCTGCCCGGAGTTCGCGCACCGGCGTCCCTTCTTCAGCTGTCCCAGGTCGAGCGAGGTGTCCTCCAGCGCCTGCCCCCAGGACCGTCCCCACCACGACCGCGCCTTCGTACTCCCACGCCGGGCCGCGAACGCCGCAAACCCCCGCGCCACCTCCCCGCTCATCCGCGACCTCCTACCGAGCCTTGAGCTACGCACCGCTGCAGCCCGGCGCTCATCGGGCACCTCGCAGCAAGCCTGGAGCGGCGCGTCGGCGCCGTTGCAGTCCGGCGCTCATCGGACACCTCGCAGCAAGCCCGGAGCGACGGGGTCGGCACCGCTGCAGTCCGGCGCTCATCGAGCACCTCGCAGCTGGACCAGGTCGGCGAGTTCGGCATCGGACAGTTCGGTGAGGGCTCCTTCGCCGGCGGTCAGTACGGCGTCGGCCAGTTCGCGTTTGCTGCTCAGCATCGCCGCGATCCGGTCCTCGATGGTGCCCTCGGCAATCAACCGGTGAACCTGCACCGGCCGGGTCTGGCCGATCCGGTACGCGCGGTCCGTCGCCTGGTCCTCGACCGCCGGGTTCCACCAGCGGTCGTAGTGCACGACGTGATCCGCGCGAGTCAGGTTCAGCCCGGTCCCCGCCGCCTTGAGCGACAGCAGGAACACCGGCACCTCGCCGGCCTGGAACCGCTCGACCATCTCCTCGCGCCGCTTCACCGGCGTACCACCGTGCAGCAGCTGACTCGCGATCCCGCGGTCGGCCAGATGACGCTCCAGCAGCCGCGCCATCGCGACGTACTGCGTGAAGACGAGCACCGCCCCGTCCTCGGCGAGGATCGTGGCGAGCAGTTCGTCCAGCAGTTCCAGCTTGCCGGACCGCCCGGTCAATCGCGCGCCGTCGGCCTCCTTCAAGTACTGCACGGGGTGGTTGCAGATCTGCTTCAGGCCGGTCAGCAGCTTCACGATCAACCCGCGTCGCGCCATCTGATCGCTGGCCTCGACCGCAGCCAGCAACTCGCGCACGGTCGCCTCGTACAACACGGCCTGCTCGCGGGTCAGCGAAACCATCTGGTCCGTCTCGGTCTTCGGCGGCAGCTCCGGCGCGATCCCCGGGTCGGACTTGCGCCGCCGGAGCAGGAACGGCCGGACGAGTTTCGCCAGCCGCTCGGCGACCTCCTCGTCCTTGTCGGCCTCGATCGGCGTGGCCCAGTGGCTGCGGAACGTCCCGAGCCGGCCGAGCAGCCCGGGCGTCGTCCAGTCGAGAATCGCCCACAGCTCGGAGAGATTGTTCTCCACCGGTGTGCCGGTCAACGCGACCCGCGCGGCCGCCGGGATCGTGCGCAACGCCTTCGCCGTACCGGAGGCCGGATTCTTCACGTGCTGGGCCTCGTCGGCGACCAGCAGCCCCCATCGATGCGCCGCGAGCCGGGCGGCGTCGCGGCGCAGAGTCCCGTACGTCGTGAGCACGAAACCCGAGTCGGCGCCGTCGAGGGATCGACCGGACCCGTGGAACCGGCGTACCGGAGTGCCGGGCGCGAAGCGCTGCACCTCGCGCTCCCAGTTGCCGAGGAGCGAGGCGGGGCAGACGACCAAGGTCGGGCCGGCCGTCTCGGTGGACTCCTGGCGATGGAGGTGGAGCGAGATGAGCGTGATCGTCTTGCCAAGGCCCATGTCGTCGGCGAGGCAGCCGCCGAGCCCGAGCGAAGTCATCCGCACGAGCCATTGCAGTCCGCGGAGTTGGTAGTCGCGCAGGGTCGCCTGGAGTGCGGCCGGCGGCTCGACGACGCCGTCGACCCGGTCGGGATCCGCGATGCGCTCGCGGAGCTCCGCCAGCCAGCGGGTCGGCGTGATGTTCACCTGGCGGCCGTCGATCTCGGCGGAGCCGGTCAGTGCGGCGCTCAACGCGTCGATGGCGGTGACCGGCTTGAGGACGCGCTCGCGCGCCTTGCGGGCCAGTTCCGGGTCGATCAGCATCCACTGGTCGCGCAGGCGGACGAGGGGGCGGGTCGCCTCGGCGAGCTGGTCCATCTCGGTCTCGGTCAGCGGGTCGTTGCCGAGAGCAACTTGCCAGCTGAAGTCGAGCGTCGCGCCGCCGCTGAAGAAGCCAGGCAGGTCCGAGGGTGGACCGTCGGCCGAGGTGATCGCGGCGCGAGCGGTCAGTGCCCGGTTGAGGCTGCGCGGCCAATGCACGTCGACGCCCGCCGACGCCAGCCGCTGAGCTGCGCCGGCCAGCAGGTCGGCGATCTCCTCATCGGCCAGCTCGATCCGGTCGGGCACGGGGGAGTCGAGCAATCGGTTGAGCGGCGCCCAGATTCGGGCTGCCCGGCGGATAGCCAGGGTCGCATCGATCCTTGCGCGCGGACCGAATCCGGGAACGTCCGACGACCACACGTCCGCCGCATCGCGAACCAAGGTCGGGTCGTTGAGGCTGTGCAGCTGTACGTCGGCCCGGAACTCCTGCGACTCCGGCAACTCCACCCGCAACGAGACCCGTACGCCGGTGTCGAGTCCGGCCGATACTTCGTCGGCCCACGACCGCAGCCGTGGGACCTGCTGTGGTGCTTTCGCCGCAAACAGCGGCCCGTGCGCTTTGGCTGCCGCCGGCGACCGGGGCATCCCATCCGCGACCGCGTCGAGAAACTCCCGCACCAACTCCTCAGCCACCGGCACCCGAACCCCACCCAACCCCAACCCTGAACCAGAGGTCGAGCTATCCAGCTCTCCTCTTGAAGCTGAAGAAGACGAGCGGGTGGCTGGAGGTGCCGTAGAGGGTGAGGCTTGGGTCTCGGGGAGGGTGTCGTTGGTGAGGGGGAGGGCGCGAGCGCTGGGTGGCATGGCTTCGGCGAGGCGGAGGATGCGGTCGATGTCCGCGGCGTCGAGGGGGCCAACTCGCCAGGCGTCGTTGCCGGCGGGGGAGACGCCGGGGAGAACCCGGCCGCGGGCGACCAACTGCAGGGCGATCAGTGAGACCGCACCCCAGAAGGCCGCTGACGGATGCGCACCCGGAGAAGTCCGCGCCCGGCCGAGGACCGGTACGGCGTCCGCAACCGGCACCTCGATCACAGGAGTCGCCCGTACGCCGATGCCGTCGTCGCCATCCACCACCAGGTCGAGCGTCGCCTGCTCACCGACCCCGAGCGGCAACGCCCCACCCGCCGGATCCCAGAACGCCAGCCGCCCGTCCCGCGGCGGATCCGCTGCCCGAAACACCACCGCCAACCCTGCCAGCGCCCCGGTCAACGCCCCCGCCTGCCCCGCCACAGCCGCCGTACCCGCCAACCCGACGAACCTCCTTCACGAGCAACACCCAGAATTCACCACCTGGATCGCCGGCCGCCGGCGATCCAGTCACCCACCTTGCCAAGCACCACCCAGCCGCAGCTCGACCAGCCGACGCACCAACCTCAGGGCACCGGGACCTCCGTGGCAGGTTGGTCGAACTGGGTTCGGTAGAGCTCTTCGTAGCGGCCGCCGTCGGCGAGGAGTTCGGTGTGGGTGCCGCGTTCGATGATGCGCCCGTCCTCGATGACCAGGATCTGGTCGGCGGCCCGGATCGTGGAGAGGCGGTGGGCGATCACCACCGCGGTCCGCCCCGCCAGCGCCTCCGTCAGGGCAGCCTGCACAGCAGCCTCCGACGTCGAGTCGAGCGCCGCCGTCGCCTCGTCGAGAATCACCACGCGTGGCTGCGCCAACAGCAACCGCGCGATCGTCAGCCGCTGCCGCTCGCCACCGGACAGCCGGTACCCGCGCTCACCGACGACGGTCTCCAACTGATCGGGCAGTGACCGGATGAGGTCGCCGAGCCGCGCCCGGGTCAACGCATCCCACAGATCCTGGTCCGAAGCCTCCGGACGGGCAAGCAGGAGGTTCTCCCGGATGCTGTCATGGAAGAGATGCCCGTCCTGCGTGACCATGCCGAGCGTGTCCCGCAGCGAAGCGGCCGTCACATCCCGCACATCCACCCCGGCAAGGCGGACCGCACCCGAGTCCACGTCGTACAGCCGGGGGATCAGCTGCGCGATCGTCGACTTGCCCGCTCCTGACGAGCCCACCAGCGCGATCATCTGCCCCGGCTCGGCCCGGAACGACACGTCGTGCAGCACCTCGACGCCACCGCGGGTATCGAGCTTCGCGACCTCTTCCAAAGACGCCAGCGACACCTTGTCCGCCGAAGGATAAGCAAAGCTCACGTGCGAGAACTCGACCGCGACCGGCCCGGCCGGCACCTCACCCGCATCAGGCTTGTCCTTGATCAGCGGCTCGAGATCGAGCACCTCGAAGACCCGCTCGAACGACACCAGCGCCGTCATCACCTCGAGCCGCGCACTCGCCAGCGCGGTCAGCGGTGAGTACAGCCGGGTCAGCAACAACGCCATCGACACGACAGCACCCGCGTCGAGCTGATTGCGCAGCGCATAGAAACCACCGAGCCCATAGACCACGGCCAGGGCGAGCGCCGAGACCAGCGTCAACGAGGTGACGAACACCCACTGCACCATCGCGGTCCGTACGCCGATGTCGCGCACCCGCCGGGCCCGGACCGCGAACTCCGCGGACTCCCGCGCCGGCCGGCCGAACAACTTCACCAGCGTCGCGCCGGGCGCGGAGAAGCGCTCGGTCATCTGCGTGCTCATCGTGGCGTTGTAGTTCGCCGCCTCGAGACCGAGCGCGGCCAGCCGATTGCCGATCCGGCGGGCCGGGATGACGAAGATCGGCAGGATCACCAACGCGAGCAAGGTGATCTGCCACGAGACCCGGAGCATCACGAAGAGCGTGAGCAGCAGCATGACCAGGTTGCTCACCACGCCGGACAGCGTGTCACTGAACGCCCGCTGCGCGCCGATCACGTCGTTGTTCAACCGGGAGACCAGCGCGCCCGTGCGGGTCCGGGTGAAGAACGCGATCGGCATCCGCTGGATGTGGTCGAACACGGCGGTCCGCAGATCCAGGATCAGTCCCTCACCGATGCTGGCGGACAACCAGCGGGTGAGCAGACCGATGCCTGCCTCACCCACGGCGATCACGGCGATCAGGATCGCCAGCCGCAGTACGGTGCTGAAGTCCTTGTGGCCGACGATGGCGTTGACGACCCGGCCGGCCAGCACCGGGGTGGCGACCGCCAGCATCGCGGCGCCGACGCTCAGCACCAGGAACAGCGCGAGTTGTCGCCGGTGCGGCCGCGCGAACGCGAGGATCCGTCGCAGGGTCGCCCGGGAGAAGGGTCTCTTGTCCTCTTGGCGGTGCATGGCGTGGTACATCGAGGTCCACGCGGTCATTTCCATACTCACAGCGATACTCCGGCGGTTCGGTCGGCCTGGATGTCTGAGGTCTGCCGATGGTCCCGCAGGGCACCGACAGTTTCCGAAGGTAGGACCTCAACTGTGCTCGAGGTCAAGGTCAGTCAGCCCCACTCACTGAGTCGCTGGACGAAGTGGCCGGGCGAGTGTAGCCACAGCGCACCAACTGACCCCGCGTCCTGGTATCACGGACAAGGTAGGGCGCCGGGTCCGCATCGCGCTCGGCATTTTCGCCGGAACAGAGTTGTGAGTGAGTACTCACTCAGTTAGTCTCAGTCGGGTGAGCCCCAGAGCGACCCCACTTCCACCGGACGAGCGCCGCGCCGCGCTGGTGGAAGCCACGCTGCCCTTGCTCGAGGAGTACGGCACCGATGTCAGCACCCGGCAGATCGCCGAGGCGGCCGGTGTCGCCGAGGGCACGATCTTCCGCGCGTTCGGCAGCAAGGACGCCCTGATCGATGCCGCGATCAGGACCGCGTTCGACGTCGACCCGCTGATCAACGCGCTGGCGGCGATCGACCGGACGCTGCCGTTGCGGGAGCGCCTGGTCGCCGCCGTGGACGTCACCCAGACCCGGTTGCGCGGCGTCTTCAAACTGCTGCTGGCGATGCGGATGCACCGCCCACCCGACTGGAAGGCGGATCCGGACGAGGCCGCCCGCCGCAAACTCGACGGCGAACGAGTCGACGAGGCCTTCGTCGACGTGTTCCGCCAGGACGCCGACCTGCTGCGCTATCCACCCGCTGAGGTCGGCCACCGGCTCCGGCTCATCACCTTCTCCGCCACTCACCCACTGATTTCGGACGGTCGGACCATGACCGCCGAGGAGATCGTCGACTTCGCACTCGACGGTGTCCGCATCCACCACTCCGGGGGCAACTGATGCTGCTTCGCCTGTTGCGTACGCACCTGCGTCCGTACGCCGGCAACCTGTCCATGGTGGTCGTCCTGCAGTTGATCGGGACGATCGCCTCCCTCTACCTGCCGACCCTGAACGCCGACATCATCGACAACGGCGTCGCCAAGGGCGACACCGGCTACATCGTCGGGACCGGCGGCTGGATGCTCGGTATCAGCCTGGTGCAGATCATCTGCACGGTCAGCGCCGTGTACTTCGGAGCCAAGACCGCCGCGTTGTTCGGGCGTGACGTCCGGGCCGCTGTGTTCCACCGGGTCGGCGAGTTCTCCGCGCGGGAGGTGAACCAGTTCGGCGCGCCGACGCTGATCTCCCGCAGTACCAATGACGTCACCCAGGTCCAGATGCTCGTGGTGACCACCTGCACGATGCTGGTCGCTGCGCCGATCACGATGGTCGGCGGCATCATCATGGCGGTCCGCCAGGACGTCGGCCTGTCCTGGCTGGTGGCCGTCGCCGTACCGTTGCTGGCGGCATCGATCGGGCTGATCGCGAGCCGGATGGTCCCGCAGTTCCGCAAGATGCAGGTGAACATCGACGCGGTCAACCGGGTCCTGCGCGAGCAGATCACCGGTATCCGGGTGGTCCGGGCGTTCGTCCGGGAACCGCACGAGGTCGAGCGATTCGGCGAGGCCAACACCAACGTCACCAACACCGCGATCCGGGCCGGCCGACTGATGGCCTTGGTGTTCCCGGTCGTGATGCTGATCCTGAACCTGTCCACCGTGGCCGTGCTCTGGTTCGGCGCCTCCCGGGTCGAGAGCGGCGCGATGCAGGTCGGTGAGCTGACCGCGTTCATCAGCTACCTGATCCAGATCCTGTTCTCGGTGATGATGGCGACCTTCGTCATGATCATGGTGCCGCGGGCGGCCGTCTGCGCCGACCGGATCAGCGAAGTACTGGATACCGAGTCCTCGGTACGCCCGCCGGTCACGCCGATCAGGACCTTCGTCGGCCGCGGCGAGCTGGTCTTCGAGAACGCCGAATTCTCCTACCCCGGTGCGGCCGAGCCCGTACTACGTGATGTCAGCTTCACCGCGTCGCCGGGCAAGACCACGGCGATCATCGGGAGCACCGGCGCCGGCAAGACGACCCTGTTGTCCCTGGTGCCGCGACTCTTCGACACCACGGGCGGCCGGGTGCTGGTCGACGGCAGCGACGTCCGGGAGATCGAGCCGGACCTGCTCTGGGAGCGGATCGGGCTGGTACCGCAACGGCCGTACCTGTTCTCCGGGACGGTGGCCAGCAACCTGCGCTACGGCAACCCCGACGCGACCGACGACGAGCTGTGGGAAGCCCTTGAGATTGCCCAGGGCAAGGACTTCGTCGCGGCGATGGCGCAGGGGCTGGACTCGCCGATCTCCCAAGGCGGGACGAACGTGTCCGGCGGACAGCGGCAGCGGCTCGCCATCGCGCGGGCGCTGGTCCGCAAGCCGGAGATCTACCTGTTCGACGACTCGTTCTCCGCGCTCGACCTGTCCACCGACGCGCGGCTGCGAGCCGCACTCGCGCCGGTCACCGCCGATGCCTGCGTGGTGATCGTGGCCCAGCGGGTGTCCACGATCATCGACGCCGACCAGATCGTCGTACTGGAAGACGGCGCGATCGTCGGCAAGGGCACCCATGACGAACTACTCCAGACCTGTCCTACGTACGTCGAGATCGTGGAGTCCCAGCGGTCCGCGGAGGAAGCAGCATGACCGACCAGAAGGTGGAAGACACCGCGGCCGAGGAACGGCCGGCCGAGACGATCAAGTCGACCGAGCGGCCGACCACCGGTCGCGCGTTCGGCCCACCCGGCGGCATCCCCGGCGACAAGTCGATGAACTTCGGCCCGTCGGCGAAGCGGCTGCTCAGGCGGCTGCGGCCGCACCGGCTGCAGGTCGGCGGCGTGATCCTGCTCGCGATCGGCAGCGTGTCGCTGTCGGTGATCGGCCCGAAGATCCTCGGCCGGGCGACCGACATCATCTTCGCCGGCGCGATCGGCAAGGGACTGCCGAAAGACGTCACGAAGGAGCAGCTGATCGAGCAGGCCCGGGCAGCCGGACACGGCCGGCAGGCCGATCTGCTCGGTGGGATCGACCTGATCCCCGGCGTCGGTATCGACTTCGATGCCCTGCGCAACGTGCTGATGCTGGTCCTGGCCCTGTACGTCGGGTCGTTCTTCCTGTCCTGGATGCAGGGCTACATCCTGAACGGCGTCGTGCAGCGGACCGTGTTCGAGCTGCGATCCGAGGTCGAGGACAAGCTGAACCGGCTGCCACTGAGCTACTTCGACGGTGCTCCGCGCGGTGAGCTGCTGAGCCGGGTCACCAACGACATCGACAACATCTCGACCAGCCTGCAGCAGACGCTGAGCCAGTTGCTCACCTCGCTGCTCACGGTGATCGGCGTGGTCACCTTGATGTTCGTGATCTCGCCGACGCTCGCGCTGATCGCCCTCATCACGATCCCGATCTCGATGGTGCTGACGGCGGCGATCGCCAAGCGGTCGCAGACCCGGTTCGTCGCCCAGTGGCGGCACACCGGCGCTTTGAACGGCCAGATCGAGGAAGCGTTCACCGGGCACGAACTGGTCAAGGTGTTCGGCCGGCAGAAGGAGATCGAGGCGAGCTTCGCGCAGAAGAACGAGGAGCTCTACCAGGCCTCGTTCGGCGCGCAGTTCATCTCCGGCCTGATCATGCCGTCGATGATGTTCATCGGAAACCTGAACTACGTGGTGATCGCGGTCGTCGGTGGACTCCGGGTCGCCTCGGGCTCGATGTCCCTGGGTGACGTGCAGGCGTTCATCCAGTACTCGCGGCAGTTCACCCAGCCGCTCACGCAGGTCGCCTCGATGGCGAACCTGCTGCAGTCCGGCGTGGCGTCGGCCGAGCGCGTGTTCGAAGTACTGGATGCCACCGAGCAGGTGCCGGACGAGACCACGCCGGCGAAGGTGACGGATGCGCACGGGCGGGTCGAGTTCGAGCACGTGTCGTTCTCGTACACGCCGGACAAGCCGCTGATCACCGACCTGAGCCTGGTCGCCGAACCAGGGCAGACGGTCGCGATCGTCGGTCCGACCGGGGCGGGTAAGACCACGCTGGTCAACCTGATCATGCGGTTCTACGAGCTGAACGGCGGCCGGATCACGCTCGACGGCGTCGACATCACCGAGCTGAGCCGGCACGACCTGCGGTCGCGGATCGGGATGGTGCTGCAGGACACCTGGCTGTTCGGCGGGACGATCCGGGACAACATCCTGTACGGCAATCTCAAGGCCACCGAGGAAGAGATGCTCGCGGCCGCGAAGGCGACGTACGTGGATCGCTTCGTGCACAGCCTGCCCGACGGGTACGACACGGTGATCGACGAGGAAGGCAGCAACGTCAGCGCGGGTGAGAAGCAGTTGCTCACCATCGCTCGCGCCTTCCTGGCCGACCCGCAACTGCTGATCCTGGACGAGGCGACCAGCTCGGTCGACACCCGTACCGAGGTCCTGGTGCAACGCGCGATGGCCGCGCTGCGCTCCGACCGGACCAGCTTCGTGATCGCCCACCGGCTGTCGACGATCCGCGACGCGGACCTGATCCTGGTCATGGAGGACGGCTCGATCGTTGAACAAGGCAACCACCACCAGCTCCTCGCGGTGAACGGCGCCTACGCCCGCCTCTACAACGCCCAGTTCAGCGCCGCCGTCGTCGACCACGACGCCGACCAGCCAACCCCCACCCCCGTCCCACCCGTCCCCACCACAGCCCAACTGATCACCGACGACGAAGACGAATCAGCCCTGACCCCCTGACCCACCCACCACCTCGAGAAGGGGACGCCCACCCGGGCGTCCCCTTTCCCTTCTCCTGTACGAGTAACGCCGTCGGGTGAGGGTTTCCTGGTGGGTCAGGTTGGGAGGGCGGCGAGGACGTAGTCGCGGAACTCGTTCGGGGTGGAGAACATCGGCATGTGGTCGGCGGTGGGGACGGTGGTCAGGGTGGCGTTGGGGGCTTGGGTGGCTAGGCGGTGGGCCCAGAGCTGGGTGGCTTGGAAGTCGCGGTTGCCGATGAAGATGGAGATCGGTGGCTTGAGTTCGTCGAAGCGGGTTTTGATCGGCGGGTTGAGTTCGAGGCCGTGGTACTCGGGCATGAGTCGCATTCGGGCGTTGGCGATCTGGAGGCCGATCAGGAGGCGGCGGGCGTTCGGGGGAGCGGCGGGGCACCAGGCGTCGACGTCGAGCGCGGAGACGGCTGGGATGCCGTCGGCGGCCTGCACTCGCTCGCATTCGGCGAAGTGGCGGCGCATCACCTCACGGGCCGCGGTCTCCTCGGGCGACGGGTCGGGGAACTCGCCGAAGGAACCGGCGACGGCGCAGACGCGCGTCACCCGCTCCGGATGGGCATGCGCGAATCCCAGCGCCCGCCGACCGCCCTCGGACACACCCACGAGCACAGCCTGCGATACACCTGCCGCGTCCATCACCGCGGCGAGGTCGTCGATCTCGCTGTAGGGCCCGTACGCCGGTGCCGACAACCCGGTGTCGCGGTAGTCCCAGGTCGTGACCCGTGCTCGTTCCGCCAGCCACTCGACGGTCGAATCCCACATCCGCAGGTCGGCCAAGCCGCCGCCGAGGAGCACGACATCGGGTCCGCGGCCGTGCTGCTCGTAGTACAAGTAGCCGCCCGGTACGTCGACGAAGTCCTTCGTGTGATCAGCCATGCACGAAGTCTCAGCCGCCGGCCGGCGCTGCGGTATCGGGAATTCTCCCTATCCGGTCAACCGCGCGGCGATGGGTTTCGGGACCGGGAGTCCGCGCCGGACGAGTTCGTTGACCAAGGCCCGTACTGCGGGGTCGCCCGCGGCCGGCGTCAGTACGACGATGTCGCGGGTCAGCGGTGGAGTGAGACGGCGGATGGTGCCGGTGTAGCCGGACGGGAGGGCGGTGGTGGGGACGAGGGCGATGCCCAGGCCGGCTGCGGCGAGTTCGGCTGCGGTGGTGGTTTGGCGGGTGCGCATGACCGGAGTGAGGGCGACTCCGTGGCCGGCGAGTACTTCGGCGAGCCAGGCGTGCAGACCGTTCTCCGGGTCATAGCCGATGGTCCGGTACTGCGCGATGTCGGCGAGGCTGACCGAGTCGGCCGTGGCCAGTGGGTGGCTCGGAGTCATCGCGGCTACCAGATCCTCGGTGCCGATGAGGTCGACGGTGGCGTGCCAGGTCGTCGGACGAGGGCCGACGGCGAGGTCGGCCTGGCCGGACTCGACCAGGTCTGCCAGGGCGTCGGCGCTGGTGAGTTCGGCGAGGGTCATCTGGATTCCCGGGCGACGGCGGTGCCACGTTCGCAGTACGGGGGCCAGGAGGCCGGCGGTCATGCTGGCGGCGCAGGCGATGCGGAGGTGACCTTCGGTGCCTTTGGCAACGGCTTGGCCGACGGTGACGACTCGCTCGGCGGCTGCGAGCGCGGCGCGGGCCTCGTCGGCAACGGCGCGGCCCGCGGTGGTCGGGCGGACGCCGCGGGGGAGTCGTTCGAGGAGTGGCGTGCCGATCTCGCGTTCGAGACCGGCCAGCTGGTGTGACAGCGCCGGCTGCGAGAGATGCAGCGTGGCGGCGGCCTTGGTGACCGAGCCTGTGTCGAGAACCGCGACCAGGCATTCCAGGGCTCGCAGAGTCGTCATTCGTTCAGCTTATGGCAACTGGCAAGAAGCTTCATGGCGCGACGGGATGCGAGAGCGCCGCCAGCCCGTTGGAAGAAGGGCAAGCACCGATCAAGGAGGACATATGAGCGTGGAACTACAGGGCAGGACGATGGTCGTCGTGGGCGGCAGTTCGGGCATCGGACGCCGGCTCGCCGCTGACGCCGCAGCGGCCGGAGCCCGAGTGCTGCTCGCAGGACGCAACCGAGAGAAGCTGACCGCCTCGCTCAGCGCCGGCTCGACGGGCCCCAGCTCGACGGGCCCCGGCTCGACGGGCGCCGGCTCGACGGGCGCCGGCTCGACGGGCGCCGGCTCGACGGGCGCCGGCTCGACGGGCGTCGGCTCGATCGAAGCGGCCGAAGTGGATCTGGCCGATGAGGCGTCGATCGCGGCGTTGGCCGAGCAGGTGGGGACGGTCGACTATCTGGTGAGTGTCGCGAATGCCTCCGCGAACGGACCGCTCGGTGCGCTCGAGCGCGACGCCGTACTGGCTGCGTTCGATGCGAAGGTGATCGGGGCGATCATGCTGGCGAAGCACTTCGGGCCGCGGTTCGCCGAGGGCGGCGCGATGTTGCTGTTCTCGGGAATCGTCGGCTGGCGGCCGTCGGCAGGAAAGACGGTGACGACGGCAACAAATGGTGCGGTCAGCTTCCTGGCGTCGGCGCTGGCGGTGGAGTTGGCGCCGGTCCGGGTGAACGCCGTCTCGCCCGGGATCATCGACTCCGGCGCGTGGGACAGCCTGGGTGAGGGCAAGCAGAAGCTGTTCGACACCACCGCCGCGAAGGTGCCGGCGCGGCGGATCGGTCAACTCGCCGATGTCTCCTCCGCGGCGCTGCTCGCCCTCACCAACCCGTTCATGACCGGTGAGACCCTGCACGTCGACGGCGGCGCCCGCTTCGCCTAGGGCACGGGCGGCGGAGGTCACATCGGCATCGACAACCTTTGAACGGTTTTCGGCGTCAGTGCAGTGAGCAAGCTCGCTCGATGGTGGAACTGGTAGCCGGGAGGCAGTGGTGGTTGTTCTGGGGATCTCTCTCCTCAGTGGCTGGCTACCGGTGGCGATGGAGACAACGGCCGCTGTCGCCCTGGCAGCAGCGGTCGTCCGGCGCGATCGACGATGGGGCACTCGCCGGGTGCCCCTCATCGCCGGAGCGGCGGTCATACTCGCCTTGGGTGCTGCCGTTACGAGTCGGTCGTTGTTCGGCATCACGGATCCACTACCGAGGTCTGTCTGGGTCTGGCTAGGAGTGGCAGCGGCCGCACTGCTGGTCGTGGCCGTCGGCTGGCGAAGCGCCCGGTGGTGGCAGACCGTCAGCGGTGTGGTTGCGCTCGGGCTGGCCTGCCTCGTGTGCGGCAACAGCGTGAACCAATTCGTCGGGTACTACCCGACGGTCGGTTCGGCGATAGCCGCGCTGCGAGGACGACCACCCGCAGGGCAGATCACCCTGCAGCAACTGCACGGCGGCCGGCTGCCGGACGCAGGCCAGACCGGCGAACTGGTCAGCGTCGACATCCCCTCCTCGACGACCACCTTCACTCCACGGCGGGAACTCATCTACCTCCCGCCCGTCTGGTTCCACCGCGGCCACCGTCCACTGCCTGCCGTCGAGATGATCGGCGCCGAGCACGCCGCACCCGAGAACTGGGTACGCATCGGTGGCGCGGTGCGAGCCAGTAACGCCTACGCGGCTCACCACCAGGGCCGCGCCCCGATCCTGGTCTTCGTCGACGCCACCGAGTCGTTCAACAACGACACCGAGTGCGTGAACGGCCCGCACGGCACGGCCGAGGACTATCTGGTCAAGGACGTGCCACGGTTCGTCATCGCGACCTTCGGGGCGTCCCGCGACCCGCGCCACTGGGGCGTTCTCGGCTTCTCGATGGGCGGCACCTGCGCGATCGGCCTGACGGTCGAGCACCCGCAGACCTTCGGGCACTTCGTCGACATCGATGGCGACCTCGGCCCGAACATCGGCACCAAGGCGCAGACGATCGCGACCCTGTACGGCGGGTCGGCGGCGGCCTGGGCTGCCCACGACCCGCTCACGGTGATGGCCCGCCACGGCCACTACCGAGACATCACCGGCAGGTTCGTGAACGGCAGCAACGAGCACCTCCTGATCAAGGAGTCGAAGCAGCTCGCCGCCGCCTGTCACAAGGTCGCGATTCCCGCCGAAGTCGTCGTCCAGCACGGCAGCCACGTCTGGCAGTTCGCCGAGAACGTCTTCGCCCGAACCCTGCCCTGGCTCAGCGCCCAACTCGACCTCGCGTGACCGGCCGCGGACTCCTGCCGGAGCGCGGCCGGTCGCGACAGCTCTAGAGCCCCCTGACCAGACGCCGTACGGCCAGTTCGGCAAGGAGGCCGGCGGCGTCCGGCAAAACGGCGTCGTCGAAGGCGGCCAAGGGGGAGTGGTTGTCGGCAGCCGCCTCCGGGTCGGGGCCGGCGCACGCACTGACGTTGAGATAGACGCCAGGAACCTCGTTGAGGACATAGGACATGTCCTCGGCACCACACCGCGGATTGGCACGTTCGCGGAACCGGTCCGGGCCGAACAGATCGACGATCGTGTCGCGGGCGAACTCGTACTCGTCCGGGTTGTTCACCGTCACCGGGTAGCCGATCTGGTACTGCACCTCGGCGGTCAACCCGTGCGCGGCCGCCATCGACTCGACCAGCCGCGTCGAGGTCAGCTGCACCTTCGCCCGGGCCTGCTCGGAGAACGTCCGGACCGTCGCGTCGAAGAACGCGTCGTCGGGAATGATGTTCTCCTTCGTGCCGCCCGCGATCCGCCCGACCGTGAGGACGACCGGATCGAACACGTCGAACTGCCGGGTGATCATCGTCTGCAACGCGGTCACCATCTCGCAAGCCACCGGAATCGGGTCCTTCCCCCGGTACGGCGTCGAGCCGTGCGTACCCGCGCCGACGACCCGCACGTGCAACTGGTCGGCCGCGGCCATGAACGAGCCCGGCTTGCTGCTCCACATCCCGAACGGCTGCCCCGCCGACCCGACATGCAGACCGTACGCCGCGTCCGCCCGCCGGCCTGCTGCCTCCAGCACCCCTTCGCGGATCATGATCGGCGCGCCGCCACTCGTCTCTTCACCGGGCTGGAACATGAACACCACATCGCCGGCGAGCTCAGCCCGCAGCTCGTGCAGCACCTTCGCTGCGCCGACCAGACCGGCGACGTGCAGATCGTGGCCACAGGCATGCATCATGCCCGGATGCTTCGACGCATAAGGCACGTCGACCCGCTCGGTCACCGGCAGCGCGTCCATGTCGCCGCGCAGCAACACGACCGGACCAGGCCCGCCACCACCCCGCAGTACGGCGGTGACTGAGGAGAGCTCCTTGCCCAAGGTGATCTCGAGGTCGAGGCCCTCCAATGCCTGCAGGATCAGCGCCTGGGACTTCGGCAGGTCGAGATCGTATTCGGGCACCTCGTGGAGCGCTCTCCGGAGCGTGATGATGTCGTCGGCGTAGCGCTGGGCGAGGTCGAGGGTGCGGCTCATGCAGTTCCTTCCAGAACGGGGTTCAGGCTTTCGGGCCGAGGTTGAGGGCGGACATCACGCGCTGGGCGCTGCCGCCGAGTTCTAGCAGTTCGACCAGGTCGAGCCAGCGTTCGGGATCCTTGACCGCCGCGGGCATGGTCGCGTCGAACGTCCCGACCGGCGCGTCCTTCGCCACCGCGACGACCTTCGGCGCGACGTCCAGGTAGTCACTGGAGTCGAGGATCTTGCGCTTGACCGAAGGCGACATCGGCGTCGACGGATCGGCCGCAGCGGCACGTATCTCGTCGAGCCCGCCGTACGCCGTGATCAGCGAGGCCGCCGTCTTGTCACCGACACCCTTGACGCCTGGCAGCCCATCGGAGGCGTCGCCGCGGAGCGTGGCGTAGTCGGCGTACCGGCTGGCGGGGATCTCGTACTTCGCCAGCAGCGCCTTCTCGTCGTACACCTCCGCGCGCCCGACACCCTTCGCTGCGGTGTAGATGACCCGGATCCCGCGCGCGTCGTCGATCAACTGGAACAGGTCGCGATCGCCGGTGACCACGTCGACCGGCATCTTCGCCTGATGTGACAAGGTGCCGATGACGTCGTCGGCCTCGTGGTCGGCGGCGCCGACGATCGCGATCCCGAGCGCTTCGAGGCAGGCCCGGATGTACGGCACCTGGATCTCCAGCCGGTCCGGCACGTCCTCGACCTGGTCACCTCCGGACGTCACGAACTCGACCCGCTGCGCCTTGTACGACGGGATCAGCGCGACCCGCCAGGACGGCCGCCAGTTGTCGTCCCAGCACGCGACCAGATGGGTCGGGCGGTGGTTCTCCACCAGCCGGGCGATGAAGTCGAGCAGCCCGCGGATCGCGTTGGTCGGCGTACCGTCGGCCGCCTTCATCGTGTCGGGCACGCCGAAGAAGGCGCGGAAGTACAGCGATGCCGTGTCGAGCAGCATCAGCCGCTGTCCGGCGATACCAGTCGTGGAGGTGGTCGTCTCAGCCATGAGGCGATGCTTTCATGCCGGGGTCTCGCGGCAGTAGGGTCACACTCGTGGAGGACCTGGATCGCAAGATCGTCGAGCTGCTCGCGTCCGACGGGCGGATGAGCTTCACCGACCTGGGCAAGGCGACCGGCCTGTCGACCTCGGCCGTGCACCAGCGGGTCAAGCGGCTGGAACAGCGCGGCATCATCTTGGGGTACGCGGCAACGATCGACCACTCCGCGCTCGACCTGCCGCTGACTGCGCTGATCTCGATCCGCCCGATCGACCCGTCCCAGCCCGACGACTCGCCCGAGCGGCTGCGCGATGTTCGCGAGATCGAGTCCTGCTACTCGGTGGCCGGCGACTCCAGCTACGTCCTGATCGTCCGGGTCGCCACGCCGGCCGCGCTGGAGAACCTGCTGGCCGTGATCCGGGCCCGTGCCAACGTCTCCACGACGACGACGATCGTCCTGAGTACGCCGTACGAACGCCGCCCGCCCGCGCTCTGATCCTCTCCCGCGGCGCTGAGATCTGGAGGGCTGGTGGCTGATTCGCCGAGTGTCGCGCCGGGCCGCGGGATGCTGCGGCCGTGGCATTTCGTGCTGGCGTTCGGCATCGTCAGCCTGCTGGCGGACATGGTGTACGAGGGCGCCCGCAGCATCATCGGGCCGTATCTCGCGACACTGGGCGCGTCGGCCACCGTGGTCGGAGTGGTTGCCGGGGCCGGTGAGTTCATCGGCTACGGGCTGCGAGTGGTCTCCGGGTACGCGGTACGGCGTACTGCTCATTACTGGACGTGGACGATCCTCGGCTACGGGCTCACTGTGCTCAGTGTTCCGCTGATCGGGGTGACCGGCGTGCTGACGCCGGCGCTGCTTCTGTATGGCACGGAGCGGCTCGGGAAGGCTGTGCGGTCGCCGGCCAAGGACACGCTGCTGTCCCACGCGTCGGCGCAGACGGGTCGCGGCCGGGCGTTCGGCGTACATCAGGCGCTCGATCAGACCGGCGCGATGCTCGGTCCGCTGCTGCTGGCCGCAGTACTGGGATGGCGCGACGGCGACTACCGACTCGCGTTCGGTGTGCTGGCTCTCCCGGGCGTGCTGGTGCTCGGGTTGCTGTTCTGGCTGCGCCGGCGGGTGCCGAACCCGCTGGCCTACGAAGAGAGCCCAGACAAGCCTCAGTCAGGCACCGCGACCTCGCAGCGCTTGCCTGCGCGGTACTGGCAGTACGTGGCAGCTGTGGCGGTGCTGT
Source organism: Kribbella monticola (assembly GCF_003261635.1). Classification (GTDB taxonomy): domain Bacteria; phylum Actinomycetota; class Actinomycetes; order Propionibacteriales; family Kribbellaceae; genus Kribbella; species Kribbella monticola. The sequence goes on from NZ_QFXK01000010.1 coordinate 505,562, forward strand.
CGTGTGGCGTCGCTTCGTTCCCGCTGCTCGCGTACCACGCGCAGACCAACGGGCTGCTGACTGATGCGCAGGTGCCCATCCTGTTCGCCGTGGCGATGTTCGTGGACGGCGCGAGTGGGCTGGTGATGGGTCGGGTCTACGACTCGTGGGGACCGCTCACGTTGCTTGCCGTACCGGTTGCTGCGGCCGCGTCGGCGCTCGCGTTCAGCCGCAGTGTGTTGTGGATCTGGATCGGCGTTGCCATCTGGGGTGTGGTCAACGGGGTTCTGGATTCCACCGTGAAGGCCGTTGTGACGGAGTTGGTGCCGAGCAGTTCGCGAGCCGTGGCGTTCGGATGGCTGGCCTTCGTGCGCGGACTCGGGCTGCTGATCGCGGGCGCGTTGCTGGGAGCGGCGTACGACCGGAGCATCTCGCTCGCCGTCGAGCTCGTGTTGGTTGCAAACGTCATCGCTTTTGGCGGGCTGGCCTGGATTCTGCGGAAGCTGAGGAGTTAGCTCAGCTGTCTTCGACGTGGCGCTGGTACTCGTTGCCGGTGTCGAAGAACGTGTCGAGGTAGTCGTCGGGCGCGAGGGTGCTGGTGCGGATCAGCGAGTAGACCTCGGTGCCGGACAGGATCGTGCTGACGTCGTCGCCCAGGTAGAAGCACTGCGCGAGGCCGAGATAGGCCCAGGTGGTGCCCTCGATGTACTCCGCGGCTTCGTCCTCGGCCAGTTCGATAGCGGTCTCGAAGTCGGAGGCCTGCCAGAGCGTGATCCGCTCCTCGTACGGCGACTCGTCGTCGTTCTCATCGATCAACTGGAACACGCACCGAACGCTGTACCAGCCCATGGCACCCACCCCCATCAGTCCCCGAACCCTACTTGTTGGCAGCTGAGAGTGGGAGGGGAACTGAAACCGCCCGCTGGTGTCGGGGTCCCCTGTGCGACGACACCAGCGGGGTAGGGGTCAGCTGATCTGGATCAGTTTCTGGGACTCGGCGGCTTCGCGGGAGGCGGCGGCCTGAGCGGTCGCCTTGGCGATCGAGTCGCCGGCGTGCTGCTTCCACCACTCCTGGCCCTCGGCCGGCAGGGTGTCGATCGGGTCGTAGTACTCGTAGGTGCGGTTCAGCGCCTCCGGGTCCTGCTGCTCGATCCCGGTGCGGTAGTTCTTCTTCCAGTACGAGATGCCGCGCACCTCGTCGTACTCCGACAACTGGTGCACCCAGCGCTTCCCGACGTACGGCACGTCGCAGACGATCCGCGGCGTCGCGAAGCCCGGCAGGTACCCGAGGATCCCGTGCTGCAGGTGCTGCGCGTCCTTCACCGAGACCCGCCAGTGCTCGGAGAACGGGATCATGTCGCACATGTAGAAGTAGTACGGCGTGATGGTGGCGCCGTCGAGCAACGCGAAGCACAGGTCCAGCAGCTGCGGCACCGAGTCGTTGACACCGCGCATGAGCACGCCCTGGTTGCGTACGTCGCGCAGACCCGCCTCGAACATCGCCTTGGTCGCCTCGGCCACCAGGGGAGTCACCGACTGAGCCGCGTTCACATGGGTGTGCATCGCGATCATCACGCCACGCTGACGGCCGAGCAGAGCGACCCGCTCGACACCGGCCCGTACGTCGTCGGACAGCCAGTGCTGCGGCATGCCCATCAGTGCCTTGGTGGCGAGCCGGATGTCGCGGATGTTCTCGATCTCCAGCAGGCTGGTGAGGAACGACTCCAGCCGCGGCCAGGGCATGTTCGCCACGTCGCCACCGGACACGACCACGTCGCGCACACCCGGCGTACGGCGCAGGTAGTCGAGCATGTCGTCGAGTCGCTGCTGCGGCTTGATGGTGAACTTCAGCTTGTCGATCACCGGCGTCGAGTTGCCGACCAGGTCCATCCGGGTGCAGTGACCGCAGTACTGCGGGCAGGTCGGCAGGATCTCCGCCAGCACCTTGGTCGGGTAGCGGTGGGTCAACCCCTCCGTGGCCCACATCTCGTGCTCGTGCAGCGAGTCCCGGGTCGCGTGCGGGTGCGACGCCCAGTCGGTGCGCCGATCGGTGAACATCGGCAGCATGTACCGGCGTACCGGGTCTGCATAGAAGGCAGCCGTGTAGTCGTCGGCGCCCTCAGGCACGATCGTGTTCAGCATCTGCGGCGGCAGCAGCATCGACATCGTGGCCCGCTCGGCCTGGTCGCGCTCCAGGTCCTCGTAGACGCGCTCTTCGAGCAGGTGGCCCATCACGTCGCGCAACTGCTTCACGTTCTTCACGCAGTGCGACCGCTGCCACTGCACGGAGCGCCACTCCTCGGCGGTCACGTCCTTGAACCCCGGCATCCGGGTCCAGTCGGGCTCGACGAGCTCGGCCCGGTGATACGCGTACGGCTGCCCGTTGAGTTCGGCAGCGGCAAGCTCCGGGCTGATCAGATCGGTCACGAGTCCTCCTGGGGCTCCACTACGGCGTCGGTCTCATGTGAGGATAGCGATAGAACTTATGGTAGATCCAACGGAACACCGCAAGATTTCCGTCAGATGTCTATCAGAGTAGTATTTTGCCCGGCCATCGGCGAGTCTCGCCACCAGCCGCTCGACGAAGGAGGCCCTGTGCCGAACACTGCTGGTTCACCTGTCGGACTGCACCGCGTGCTCGAACCGGCCGGCGTACTGCCGCAGGCCGCGCGGAAGCTCGACGCGTCGCCCGAGTTGTGGCCGGACGAGGTCCGGATCTCGGTCGAACGGCTGAACCTGGACGCCGCGTCGTACCGGCAGTTGGCCGAGGCGCACCACGGCGACGGAGAAGCGGTGAAGCAGGCGGTGCTCGGGATCGTGGCCGAGCGCGGCAAGATGCAGAACCCGGTGACGGGTTCGGGCGGGATGCTCGTCGGCGTCGTCGAGGAGGTGGGCCCGGAGTCGCCGCTCGGGGTCCAGAAGGGTGACCGGGTCGCGACGCTCGTCTCGCTGACCCTGACGCCGCTGCAGATCACCGACGGACTGGCTCGCTGGGACGGCCGCGGTGAACAGGTCCCCGCCGAGGGACACGCGATCCTCTTCGCCCGGTCGATCGTCGCGAAGCTGCCCGACGACCTGGTGCCGGAGCTGTCGCTTGCGGTGATGGACGTCTGCGGCGCGCCCGCTCTGACCGCGCGAGTGGTGGCCCATTATGTCGACAAAGGCACAAAGCCTGTCGTGTCAGTAATTGGCGGCGCAGGGAAATCCGGCTCGCTCTCGCTGGCAGCGGCCCGTCGCGCGGGCGCGGCCAAGACCATCGGCATCGTGCCCGTCGAGGCCGAGAAGACCAAGCTCGAAGCCGCCGGGCTCGCCGACCAGGTCGCACTTGCTGACGCCCGCGACCCGGTGGCGCTCGCCCAGGCGGTCGAAGCGGCCGGGGGACCGGCCGACATCACGGTTGTTTGCGTCGACGTACCGGGCTGTGAGCACGGCGCTGTGCTGTCCACGGCGGCCGGCGGCACGGTGATCTTCTTCTCCATGGCGACCTCGTTCTCGGCCGCCGCGCTCGGCGCGGAGGGCCTCGCGGCCGACGTGACGATGCTGGTGGGCAACGGCTATGTGCCGGGCCACGCCGACTACGCGATGGACCTGCTCCGGTCGGAGCGGGGTGTCCGGGAGTTGTTCGAGGGCAGGCTCGCGGCGGAGGGGCAGGATTAGCCCTGTGCGCACACTTCTGACCAACGGTTCCGTCTACTCACCCGCCGACCCCCACGCCACCGCGATCGCCTTCGACGACGGCGTGGTCAGCTGGCTCGGCGACGACACCAGCGCCGCCGCCTACGCGTCGGGTGCTGATGAGGTCGTCGACCTGCGGGGCAAGCTCGTCACGCCAGCCTTCGTCGATGCCCACGTCCACACCGCACAGACGGGCGCTCTGCTGACAGGGCTCGACCTGGCCGGTACGACGAATCTCTCGGAGGCCCTCGACCGTCTCGCAGCCTTCGCGGCGACCCTGGCGCCGGACGCGGTGATCGACGGCTCGGGCTGGGACGAGACCAAGTGGCCGGAGGGGCGCCCGCCGACGAACGCCGAGCTGGATCGCGCTGCTGACGGACGCCGCGTCTACCTCTCCCGGGTCGACGGTCACTCTGGTGTCATCTCGTCGTCCCTCGCTGCTGCAGTGCCGGATCTGCAGGGGCAAGCTGGGTATGAAGAGAACGGCCGGGTCGAGCGCGACGCGCACCACGCCGTACGGGATGCACTCAGTGAGCTGGTCGGACCTGACCAGCGGCTTGCCGATGCGCGTGCGGCGGTCAAGGCGATGGGGGAGCGCGGCATCGGCGCGTTCCACGAGATGGCGGCCCCGCACATCGGACCGCTCTGGGAACTTCCGCTCGTCCGCCAGGCAGCCGAGGAAGCAGGACTCGCCGCGACGCTCTATTGGGGAGAGCCGGGCGTCTTCGACAACGTCACGCAGTACGGGCTCGCCGGCCTGGCCGGTGACCTCAACGCGGACGGCGCGCTCGGCTCCCGTACTGCGGCGCTACGCGACCCGTACGCCGATCGTCCGGATCACCGTGGTCACGCATACCTCACCGCCGAGCAGATCGCCGAGCACGTGATCGCGTGCACCGAGCGGAACGTCCAGGCCGGATTCCACTGCATAGGTGATGCCGCCCTCGACAACATCGCGCGCGGCTTCGAGCTCGCCGCCGAGAAGGTCGGCGTCCAGGCACTCGTTGCCGCGCGCCACCGCCTCGAACACGTCGAGATGGTCGACGACGCCGCGATCGCGACGCTGGCCCGGTGCGGTGTCGTCGCGAGCGTGCAGCCGATGTTCGACGGCCACTGGGGTGGCCCGGACGGCATGTACGCCGAACGCGTCGGCGAACGCTGGAAGGGCATGAACCCGTTCGGCTCGCTGGCCCGCGCAGGCGTCGTACTCGCCTTCGGATCCGATGCGCCGGTGACCGAACTCGGTGGCTGGGAGGCAGTCCGGGCGGCCGCGTTCCACCACGACGCGGAGCAGCGCATCACGGTGCGCGCCGCCTTCGCCGCTCACACCCGGGGTGGTTGGCGCGCGGCCGGGATCGACGACGCGGGAGTGCTCGCGCCCGGCACGGCAGCGACGTACGCCGTCTGGGAGAGCGACGCGGAGCTGGTCGTGCAGACACCGGATCAGCGGGTGGCCGCCTGGTCGACGGATCCGCGCGCCGGCGTACCGGTGTTGCCGGATCTCAGTGACGAGGCACCCGTGCCTGTTTGTCGGCGGACCGTGGTTGGCGGCCGCACCGTGTTCGACGCAGAAGGATGGTCCTCGTGACCCGTGCAGTGAAGAAGCTGGACCTCGACCCGGTCACCGTCCGCAAGGCGCGCACCCTGGCTCGCAAGGCCGGTAAGCCGATCGTCAACATCGCCAAGCAGCACACCACGGTCTCAGTGGAACGTGCCGTACTGCGGTTGGCCGGCCTGGCGGGTGCCGACAGCGAGGGCATCCCGTGGGTCAACCGGCTGGCCGACACCGTGCGTGCGGACGTCGGCCTGGAACACGGTCTCGCGCTACCCGTCTGGGACGCGCTGCTGCGCGGTGAGGCGGAAGACCTGTCCGTCCTTGCGCAGAAGGCCGCCTCCGGGTCGGTCACCTTCCGGCTGCCGGAAGGCAAGGACGCGACCAGAGCCCGTACTGCGTCTCGCAAGGCCGCGGCCGCCGGGCTGAAGAAGGTCGATGCCCGGCGCAAGGAACGTGACCGGTTGATCAAGCGGCACGGCGATCCCGAACAGCGGCCGTGGATCTACCTGATCGTTGCCACCGGCGACATCTACGAGGACATCCCGCAGGCCCAGGCGGCCGCTCGTGCCGGTGCGGACATCATCGCGGTGATCCGGTCGACCGGTCAGTCGCTGCTGGACTACGTACCCGAGGGCGCGACCCGGGAGGGCTTCGCCGGGACGTACGCGACGCAGGAGAACTTCCGCCTGATGCGGGCGGCACTGGACGAGTCGTCGCGCGAGCTGGGCCGCTACATCCGGCTGACCAACTATGCCTCCGGGCTGTGCATGCCGGAGATCGCGACGCTGGCCGGGCTGCAACGGCTGGACATGATGCTGAACGACTCGATGTACGGAATCCTGTTCCGCGACATCAACCCGATCCGCACCTTCGTGGACCAGCGGTTCAGCCGGCAGATCCACGCTCGCGCGGGAATCATCATCAACACCGGCGAGGACAACTACCTGACCACCGCCGACGCGGTCGACGCCGCGCACACGGTCACGGTGTCGCAGCTGCTGAACGAGTACTTCGCCAAGGAGGCCGGGCTCGAGGACTGGCAGCTCGGGCTCGGGCACGCCTTCGAGATCACGCCGGAGATCCCGGACTCGTTCCGGCTGGAGCTGGCGCACGCGATGCTGGCCCGGCAGCTGTTCCCGGACGCGCCGCTGAAGTGGATGCCGCCGACGCGGCACATGACCGGCGACGTGTTCCGCGGTTACCTGCTGGACGGGTTCTTCAATCTGGTCGGTGCGATGACCGGGCAGGGCATCCTGCTGGTCGGGATGATGACCGAGGCGGTGGTGACGCCGTGGATCTCCGACCGCGACCTGGCCCTGCAGAACGTCCGTTACGTTTTGGGTGCCGCCGGCAACCTTCATGAGGACTTCCACCCGGCACCGGACGGCTTCATCGCCAACCGCGCACGGCAGGTGCTGGGCGAGTCGATCGACCTGCTGGAACGCATCGTCGACGACGGGCTGCTGAACGCGATCGGCGACGGTACCTTCGGCCTGATGAAGCGTCCCCAGGACGCGGGTCGCGGCCTCGACGGTGTCGCCCGCCGCTCTTCGCAGTACTACAACCCGGCCATCGAACTGCTCGAGGAGGCGCAGTGAGCATCATCCGGCCTTACGGCGACACGACCGGTGACGGGATGGTGCAGATGTCGTTCACACTGCCGATCCCGCACGACAAGCGGGCGGAGGGAGCCGCGATCCAGCTGGCCAACAAGATGGGGATGGACCCGGCGCTGGTCGTGCACGCCAAGCCGATGGGACCGGACTTCACCTTCTTCGTCGTCTACGGCCCGGTCAATCACCTCGTCGACACCAGCAAGGTCGAGGTGATCGAGCGCGACTACCCGCTGCTGTCGCCGAAGGACGCGAACCTTGCCATCCGCAAGGGACTCCGCCGCCGGCTGACCGTGGTCGGCGCCTGCATCGGTACCGACGCGCACACCGTCGGCATCGACGCGATCATGAACATCAAGGGGTTCGCGGGGGAGAAGGGCCTGGAGTACTACCGGGAGCTCAAGGTGGTCAACCTCGGCGCCCAGGTCGCCGTACCGGAACTCGTCCGGCGGGCCAAGGCGGAGAAGGCCGACGCGATCCTGGTCTCCCAGGTGGTCACCCAGCGCGAGGCGCACGTGCTGAACACCAAGGAGATGTCGGCGGCCTTCCGGGAGGCGTACTCCGAGGAGACGCGGCCCGTATTGGTTGCCGGTGGCCCCCGTTTCACCGAGGCGATGGCCGGCGAGCTCGGCGTCGACCGGGTGTTCGGCCGCGGTACCACGCCGGGTGAGGTGGCGAGCTATCTCGTCGACGCCCTGGTCACCCGTCGCAAGCACGCTGCCGTCCGGAGGACCGCATGACGAACTCGATGTCCAAGGCAACGATCGGCCTGAGCGTCACCCACCGGCGCTACATCCCGTACAGCCACGCCCACTACGCGGGCAACCTGGTCGACGGCGCCTACGTGCTGGGCCTGTTCGGCGACGTGGCGACGGAGGTGTGCATCCAGGCCGACGGAGATGAAGGACTGTTCGCTTCCTACTCCGACGTGCAGTTCCTCCAGCCGTTGCGGGCCGGCGATGTCGTCGAGACGACCGCCACGATCACCCGGGTCGGCAACCGCAGCCGGGAGCTGTCGTTCGTCGCTCGGGTGGTCTGCCGGGGTCGCGCCGATCTGTCCGAGTCGGCCGCCGAGGTGCTCGCGGAACCGCTCGAGATCACCCGGGCGACCGGCGTCGTCGTCGTACCGGCCCGGCAAGGTTGAGTGACGATTTAGTTGCCCTGGGTAACGATTACGTGGAGTGCCGAGATCGCTCTGTAACGTAACTTCGATCACGCAGCGTCGAAACGCTTGGTGACGCAGGCGAAAGTGTTACAACCGCCGGTTGCGGCCCTGGCAGAGGTTGACACCGTCGCCCTGAGCGAGCATCGTTTTGGGAGTCGTCATATCCCGTTTCTCCTACGGTTCAACGAAGTTCGGCCACCGGAAGATCCCGCGACGCTGACCAGGCCAGTGCCAGGCTTGAGTCGACGGGGGCTGAGATCCCCGGTGGTTAGCCCCCCGCGGGGCAGAGGTGGAAGAGGCTCGGCGCCCAGTAGACAACAGCCGGGTGGCTCGCATCCAGCGGCCAGCCGGTTGGTCCGAAGGCCCGCCGAGCCTCTTTCCTTTTGCCCGGCTTCCGGCCCTCGCGGTTCTCGGAATCCGGCCGCCCGGCCCGGCTGGCTACTGACCGGATACATCTGGGCGCCTCGCGCGTTGTACCGTCGTGCGACCGGTATCGGCCGGGTCGGTGAGGCGAAGGGGTGCGCGCGTGGAGCGGCTGAAGGCGTTGGGTCGGCTACTACCCAGGGTGTTGGTGGCGGTAGCGGCCGGCTGCGGCCTCGGGCTGGTCTTCGAACCGCACGACCACCCGTGGCTCGCCCTGGTCGCCATCCCGCTCTTCCTGGCGACTCTGAACGGCGTCTCGATGAAGGGCGGCTTCCTGGTCGGCTCCGGCTTCGGCATCGCCTACTACCTGGTCCTGGTGCCCTGGCTCAGTGTCATCGGCGGCGACGCGGCAATCGCCCTGGCCGTCCTCGAAGGCCTCTTCTACGGCGTGTTCGGAGCACTCGCCAGCCAGACTCTCAAGCATCGGCTCTGGATGCTCTGGATCCCGTGCCTATGGGTCGCCACCGAGTTCGCGACCGGCTCCGTCCCCTTCGGCGGCTTCCCGTGGGGCCGGCTCGCCTGGGCGTTCTCGGACTCCCACCTCGGCCGGCTCGCGGCGTACGTCGGTATCTCCGGCCTCAGCTTCGTCATCGCGTTGCTCGGGGTCCTCGTCTACGCCGTACTGCGACGCCGTAGCGCGTTCAGTCTGCGGTTGGTGTCGTTGGTGGTCGGTGTCGCTCTGGTCGGCCTCACGTCGCTGCTCTCGCTGTCGACCGCGGGAAACGGCAAGACCGTCACCGCGGCGATGGTGCAGGGCAATGTCCCGGGCAAAGGGCTGGAGTTCCTCGGCCGCGCCCGGACGGTGACCAAGAACCACATGAACGCGACGCTCGATCTGCAGAAGCAGGTGCTGGCCGGTACGCAGGTGAAACCGGATCTGGTGATCTGGCCGGAGAACTCGACCGACATCGATCCGTACAAGGACGCCGAGACCCGGCAGGACATCGAGACGGCCGTCCAGGCGGTGAAGGTGCCGATCCTGGTCGGCGCGGTGACCGAAGGGCCGGGCCCGAACGAGCGGCAGACCACCGGCATCGTCTGGGACCCGCGCACCGGTCCCGGGCAGCGCTATGCGAAGCGTCATCCGGTGCCGTTCGGCGAGTACATCCCGTTCCGCGACCAACTGCTGCCCTACATCAAGCGACTGGAGATGATCGGCCGGCAGACGGCTCCGGGCGTGGGACCGGGAATCATGCCGATCGCCGGTACGACGTACGGCGATCTGATCTGTTTCGAGCTGGCCTACGACAACGTGGTCTCCGATGTCGCCAAGGGCGGCGCGCAGATCCTGATCGTGCAGACCAACAACGCGACGTACGGCGGCACCGGGCAGCCGGAGCAGCAGTTCGCGATCACCCGGATGCGCGCGATCGAGACCGGCCGGACCGTGCTGATCGCGTCCACCTCCGGCATCTCCGGAGTGATCCGACCGGACGGTACGGTCGAGCACAAGTCGGGTCAGTTCGTTTCCGACGTGTACGTCGCGTCGGTCCCGGTCCGCGACGGCGAGACGCTGGCGACCAGGCTCGGCGGCTGGCCGCAGTGGATCTTGTCCGGCCTGGGGATCATGGGAGCAGCGCTGGCCTTGCTGGCGCGCCGCAACCGCAAGACTGCCGACCCCGGCACCCCGCCGGCCCCTGCCGCCGACCGCGCCAAGGTGCCCGTCTAAGTCAAGGAGAGGGCTGAGAGCGATGCCGTGGTTCATTGCCGTCGCACTGCTGGTCGTGCCGATCATCGAGATCTACGTGATCATCCAGGTCGGCCAGGTGATCGGCGGCTGGCCCACGGTCGGGCTGCTGCTGGTCGAGAGCGCGCTCGGCGCATGGCTGATCAAGCGGGAGGGCAAACGGGCCTGGAACGCGCTGCGGACCGCCTTGCAGACCGGGCGGATGCCTGGTCGTGAGCTGGCCGACGCCGCGCTCGTGCTGATCGGCGGGACGCTGCTGCTGACGCCGGGGTTCGTCACCGACATCTTCGGGTTCTTCTTCGTGTTGCCGTTCACGCGGCCGCTCGCGCGCAAGGTGCTGTCGGGCTTCCTGGGCCGGCGCATCGTCGCCCAGCTCGGCGGCAACCCGATCACCGGCTTCATGCCCGGCACCTACCGCCCACCGACAGCCGAACAATACGAACAAGCCCGCCGCCAGCCGTCCGACGACGTCATCCAGGGCGAGGTCATCGACCCCGACCGACCGCAGGACAAGTAGCCCCCGGCTCGCCTCAGCACCCCCTTGAGGTTTCCAAGCATCCCTGCTCCACCGACCCGCTGAGGGTTCCAAGCATCCCTGCTCCACCGACCCGCTCCGGCAAACCCACCACTTGGGTGCCCAAGCACCCCTGCCCCTCCGCCGGCCGGCTTCGGCGAACCCACCATTTGAGGGGCTGCCCCTTCAAATTGTGGGTTCGTGGTGTGGATACCGCAGGGCAACCCCTCATTTCAGGGGATGACGTCCCAAATTGTGGGTTCGCCGGTTGGGTCGGGGGTCGCCGGGTGGGTTGCGGGAGGCGGGTGGGTCGGGGGTCGCCGCCTGGTTAAGGGGACGGCGGATGGGTTGAGGGTCGCCGGATGGGGTGAAGGACGGCGGGTGGGGTGAAGGGCGGCGGGTGGGTTCGCGGTATGGCGGGTGGGTTCGCGGTATGGCGGGTGGGGTCGCGGTATGGCGGGT
>NZ_QFXK01000011.1 GCF_003261635.1 Kribbella monticola
TTGGGAAAGAGATAGTTGATCTCTGCTTGGATCGCATCCGAAAGCTTGCAGACAACTGTACTGGTCTTCAAGGGTTCCTGGTCTTTAATGCTGTTGGTGGTGGTACTGGTTCAGGTCTTGGGTCACTTCTGCTGGAGCGTCTATCAGTTGACTATGGAAAGAAATCCAAACTTGGTTTCACAATTTATCCCTCACCACAGGTCTCAACTTCTGTTGTGGAGCCTTACAACAGTGTCCTGTCAACTCATTCTCTACTTGAGCACACTGATGTGTCAATCCTTTTGGATAATGAAGCCATTTATGACATTTGCAGGCGCTCATTGGACATTGAGCGCCCTACCTACACCAACCTCAATCGCCTTATCTCACAGGTTATATCTTCTCTGACAGCTTCTTTGAGGTTTGATGGAGCTCTGAATGTTGATGTGAATGAGTTCCAGACCAATCTTGTCCCCTATCCCAGGATCCATTTTATGCTTTCCTCATACGCCCCTGTCATTTCTGCTGAGAAGGCATACCATGAGCAGCTTTCAGTTGCAGAAATCACTAATAGTGCCTTTGAGCCATCTTCTATGATGGTTAAGTGTGACCCTCGCCATGGCAAGTACATGGCTTGCTGTCTCATGTTCCGTGGTGATGTGGTGCCAAAGGATGTTAATGCTGCTGTGGCCACCATCAAGACTAAGCGCACCATCCAATTTGTTGACTGGTGCCCCACAGGATTCAAGTGTGGTATCAACTACCAGCCACCAACTGTTGTTCCTGGTGGTGACCTTGCTAAGGTGCAGAGGGCTGTGTGCATGATTTCCAACTCAACGAGTGTTGCTGAGGTCTTCTCACGCATTGACCACAAGTTTGATCTGATGTATGCCAAGCGTGCTTTTGTGCATTGGTATGTCGGTGAGGGCATGGAGGAAGGTGAATTCAGTGAAGCACGTGAAGATCTTGCTGCCCTTGAGAAGGATTATGAGGAGGTTGGTGCTGAAGCTGATGGAGTAGGTGATGATGATGATGAGGAGTACTGAGC
>NZ_QFXK01000012.1 GCF_003261635.1 Kribbella monticola
CTTGTATGTAGTCTTGAGTTTCCTAGTAGGTGGTCTGACTTTCTTGAACACCAAGGGGAACTTGATTTTGGAGTCATGGAACTGCTTGGTGCTCTCCCTCTTGCACAGTTTAGCTGGAATAGTGGCTGTCTTAATGATCTGGATGCAGTGATGGCGGACCCTGTGACGTGAAGCCATCTCTGTGTACATCTGTTCTACAGCTCCATTCAATGTGGTATCACGGTACTCCTTGTACATGTTGTGGTACCCAGTGCGACTCTGATAACGCAACCAAATGCCGTAGTTCCTCTTCTTAACCTTCTTCAGCTTCCTCAAAAAGTACCAGAACTTGGATTTCGCACGGACCTCATTGGTAGCCCAAAGTTTCATGCGATAGATCTTTGGGTGTTCATCGGTCTCTGATGGAAGAGCTCTACCCACCACCTGGTACTGATGAAATTTGAAGGTCACCATTTTCAGTGCCGTCCTCTCTCTCTCTCTCTCTCTCTCTCCCTCTCAAGCAGCTCTGTG
>NZ_QFXK01000013.1 GCF_003261635.1 Kribbella monticola
TTGGAGTTCAAGGCTGTCCTTTTTGTTCCAAAAAGGGCTCCTTTTGACCTCTTTGACACAAAGAAGAAGCCCAACAATATCAAGCTCTATGTTCGCCGTGTGTTTATCATGGATAACTGTGAGGAGTTGATTCCTGAATATTTGAGCTTTGTGAAGGGTATTGTGGATTCTGAGGACCTTCCTCTCAACATCTCCAGAGAGACATTGCAGCAGAACAAGATCCTAAAGGTTATTCGCAAGAATTTGGTGAAGAAGTGTGTTGAGCTTTTCTTTGAAATTGCTGAGAACAAGGAGGACTACAGTAAGTTCTATGAGGCCTTCTCTAAAAACCTCAAGCTTGGAATCCATGAGGATTCTCAGAACAGGTCAAAGTTCGCTGAACTGCTGAGGTACCATTCCACCAAGAGTGGTGATGAGATGACCAGCTTGAAGGACTATGTAACCAGAATGAAGGAGGGCCAGAATGATATTTACTACATTACTGGTGAGAGCAAGAAGGCTGTTGAGAACTCTCCCTTCCTGGAGAAACTGAAGAAGAAGGGATATGAGGTACTTTACATGGTTGATGCCATTGATGAGTACTCAATTGGTCAGCTGAAGGAATTTGAGGGCAAAAAGCTTGTTTCTGCTAC
>NZ_QFXK01000014.1 GCF_003261635.1 Kribbella monticola
AGGAAACAGGGCAATTTGATCGTCCAAAGTGAAATGGCAAATAGGCTTGTCTCCAGGCTTAACGTTGAGCAACTGAAAAGGCAATGCCTTAGGGTTCATGGATGCAGTATCCTCATGGCAGACTGATACTGCATTAACTTTTGTTCCGTCAGCACCCACCATAGACACCACAAATGTCCTAGTGCTTCCTACATCATGGCAAAAGTGTACTGCATATGGGTAAGCTACTTTGTGACATACAACACCTTTGCCATTTGCTTTCTCTTCCACTTTTTCGATGGTATATGTTTGCACTACTTCAGTGGAAATTGCTACAATATTGTTTGTTCCCAGGTGAGATAAGGTGAAATCAATCATAGATTCCAAAGAAGTGGCACAATGTTTTACCTCTCCGTTACCCGCAGGCTCTTCACACATTTTGATTGTTTTCTTGATGTCTTTAGCACGTTCCGAGTCCTTATCAACAGAGAAGTGATTAAGAATTTCCTCAATTTTGTCCGATGAGAAAGCAATTGAATCTACAACTTTGCGTGGCAAAATGGGTGCTGGATTGTAGTTTTTGAGAGACTGAAGATTCATTTTTCCCTTGATGTAAATCTGTTTCAAAGAAGTATGGCGTCACTGGGTGATTGTCATTAAGATCTTTCTTAGCAGCATCATTGTACCATGCAAACACTCCATATGGTTGGCGTACTTTGTGAAGCACATTCTCGGAGGCAGCCTTGTACCATGCAAACACTCCATATGGTTGGCGTACTTTGTGAAGCTCATTCTCGGTGGCAGCCTTGTACCATGCAAAC
>NZ_QFXK01000015.1 GCF_003261635.1 Kribbella monticola
AGCCACTAATTTTGTAGTTTTGCATCAAAGAGAACAAACATCACTATTTTGTATCTTCAAGCCTCAGTGATGGGGTACTCGAACACGACATCTTTGCCTGAAAGCTTCCGGTAAACTGCAGAAAAAGTCTCCAGCTTGTACTCTGTGTTATTACGCTCCTTGGGGTCCAAGTAGACCTTCATTATCTTGGATCCATCAACGCGATATCTAGTTCGCTTCCCTACAATCTCTGCAGGGACAACCAAATCCTCCAACATGGCATCATGGACAGAAGTAAGGGTCCTGGTGCGGGGCCGCTGAGCAGCAGAGCCTCTCTTTGGGGGCCTTACTATCCTCCGGGTGGCAATGAAGATCACGTCCTTTCCACTGAATTTCTTCTCCAGCTCCCTAACAAGCCTGACATGGACCTTGCGGAAAGCTTTCCTCAGTCTGTAAGGCACGTGAATAACAACAGCTTTCCTATTTCCTGACACATCAATTTGAACTGCTGAATTGATGTATAGATCCTTCAATTCACTTTTCAGCTCTTGGTTGGTGTTTTCCAAATCAAACAAAGCCTGTCCAACAGACACCTCAAATTCAGATGGTTCAGCATCTTTGTCTTTGTGAATCTTTTGCTTTGATGTGTACATCTTCACAGATCTCTGAGCGTTCGGCGACGGCGGACAGATCTGTGAGGGTGCCGGAATCAC
>NZ_QFXK01000016.1 GCF_003261635.1 Kribbella monticola
ATGGGATGTGTTGGGGCAAGCTCAGCAGATGCGATATCCTGAGCAGCTTTGTAGGCAGTGAGAGTACTCTCAGCAGCCTCCTTACGTTCAGCACCGGTCTTGAACTCAGCCAAATAGCGGTGGTAATCTCCTTTCATTTTCAGGTAAAAAACCTTAGAATCACCAGATGTTGCAGAAGGAATAAGCTTAGAATCAAGCAATTTGAGAATGCCATCACAGATCTTAGAGAGCTCGTTCTCAATCTTAGATCTGTACTCGCGGATAGAGTTAACATGTTCCTCATTTCCTCTAGACTCTTCCTTTTGCTCGATCGATGAAATAATACGCCACGATGCCCTACGCGCTCCGATCACATTCTTATACGCGACGGAGAGAAGGTTTCTCTCCTCCACGGTTAGTTCTTCCGAGCCAAGGGAGTTGGAGACCTTCTCCATGAATTCAACCATCTCTTCATACCTCTCGGCCTGCTCCGCCAGCTTTGCCATGTATACGTTCTCCTCACGCGCCGTCGGTGCCACCGCCATGTTTAGATTTTTTTTCTCTGTGTGCTCGGAAATAAGTTTTTTGAGATCTGAATGAAATGAGAGAGTTTTTCGATTTTCTGAATTGAATTTAAAATTGAG
>NZ_QFXK01000002.1 GCF_003261635.1 Kribbella monticola
GATCCTTTGAACATCAGAAACAAATCAAACTGACTTGAATCAATATTTTCAAAGGAATCCGAACACGAACAACAGACAACCCCACACCCAAAACCTCGAAGAGGCCCGGGGCGGACAGGATCATCCAATGCCGTGAAACGGGTTAATGCTAAATTTCGGCATTGACTTTCGGCACGCTGTTGAGTTCTCAAGAATCGGACGCACACCGCGGTGTGATTCGCCCGGAAAACCAAATCGAGGTGATGGGCTGGTGGACCGGGAGTGCCGCATAGTCCCGGCCCGCCCTTCTGCCGCCCGCTACACCCCTGCTGCGGAGCCTGATTCGGCGAACTGGGTGTGGTAGAGCAACGCGTACTCGCCGTCCAGGGCGAGCAGTTCCTCGTGGGTACCGCGTTCGACGATGTTGCCGTGGTCAACCACCAGGATCTGGTCGGCGTTCCGCACGGTCGACAGCCGGTGCGCGATCACCAGCGACGTACGGCCCTCCAGCGCGGTGTCGAGGGCTCTCTGCACGGCCACTTCGGACTCGGAGTCCAGGTGGGCCGTCGCCTCGTCCAGTACGACGATGTGCGGCGCTTTCAGCAACAGCCGAGCGATCGCCAGTCGTTGTCGCTCTCCCCCGGACAACCGGTGACCGCGATCCCCGACGACTGTCTCCAGCCCATCGGGCAAGGACGACACCAGGTCCCACACCTGCGCCGAACGAAGCGCCTCGATCATCTCCTCGTCGGTGGCATCTGGTTTCGCATACGCCAGGTTCGCGCGGATCGTGTCGTGGAACATGTGTGCGTCCTGCGTCACGTACCCGATCGTCTCGTGCAGCGATCGCAGCGTGACCTCTCGAACGTCGTGCCCACCTACCTGCACCGAGCCGCCGGTGACGTCGTACAGGCGGGCCACGAGGTTCGTGATGGTCGTCTTGCCGGCGCCGGAAGGGCCGACCAGCGCGACCATCTGGCCCGCCTCGACGGTGAAGCTGATGTCTTCGAGGACCTGCGAAGAGACTCGCTTGTCGAGCACGGCCACCGACTCCAAACTGGCCAGCGAAACCTGCTCGGCCGTCGGGTAGGCGAAGGAGACATGGTCGAAGGTCACCGTCGAAGCGTCCTTGGGAAGCGCTCGCGCGTCCGGAGCGTCCTTGATCATCGGCTCGAGATCCAGTACTTCGAAGACGCGCTCGAACGAGACCAGCGCGGTCATCACGTCCACCCGCACATTCGACAGGGCGGTCAACGGACCGTAGAGCCGCCCGAGCAATGCGACGAGGGCAAGCAGCGTCCCGACGGTCAGGGTCTGCCGAACGGCCAGGTTGCCACCCACGCCGTACACGAGTGCTGTTGCCAGCGCGGCGACCAGTGTCAGCGCGGTGAAGAACACCCGGCCCAGCATCGCGATCCGGATCCCCAGGTCGCGGACCCGGCCGGATCGCTCGCCGAACTCCCGGTTCTCGATCTCGGGCTGTCCGAAGAGCGTGACCAGCAGGGCGCCACCGACGCTGAACCGCTCGGTCATCGCCGTCGACATCTCGGCATTCAACTGCATCTGCTCGCGCGTCATCGCCGCGAGCCGGCGGCCGAGATACCGCGCCGGGAGCAGGAAAACCGGGAGCAGCAGGATCGCCACCACGGTCAACTGCCAACTCAGCACCAGCATCGCGCCGACCACGAGGATCAGGCTGATCACGTTGGAGACCACGCCCGACAGGGTCGAGGTGAACGCCTGCTGCGCGCCGATCACGTCGTTGTTGAGCCGGGACACCAGCGCGCCGGTCTGCGTACGAGTGAAGAAGGCGACCGGCATCTGCTGGACATGCGCGAACACTTTGGTCCGCAGGTCGTAGATCAACCCCTCACCGATGCGCGCCGAGAACCATCGCTGCATCAACCCCAGACCGGCCTCGACAAGGGCCAGCAACGCCACGACCAGCGCGAGCGCGGTCACCAGGCCTGAGTTTCCTTTGGTGATGCCGTCGTCCACGATCTTCTTGAACAGCAACGGGGAGGCGATCACCAGGAACGCCGACAACACGACCAGCACCAGGAAGACGCTGATGTGCAGGCGGAACGGTCTGGCGAAGCGCAGGATCCGCCGGAGCGTGCCCTTCGTCAGCTTCCGCTCCAGGACAGACACGTCCTGGCGCCGCCAGCTGCCCATGCCACCGCCGGGCATCCCGCCGCCCATCCGCATTCCTGAAGACATCCAGTCCCCTCCCGCACTCAGCTCGTCAACCTTGACAACACTTCAGGTCAGCGGATGCTTCCCGACGCCTCAGACCGTTGCTCAGCCGAACGCCGCGATCAGTTCTGCGAGCCGCCGTGACTGAGCCTGTCGCTCCGCCTGCAACTGCTCCTCGTACGGACGATCGGCCGCGCCGAGCAGCAACGCCTTGGTCTCCCGGACGGCTCCCACGAGCGGCGTGAGCACGGCATCGGTCAGATCCTTCACCGTTGCCGCCAGCTCGTCGGCCGGTACGACGATGTTCGCCAGGCCGAGCTGACGTGCTTCGTCGGCCTCGACCCAGCGCGACGTCACGCAGATCTCCAGGGCGCGTGAATAGCCGACCAGTTGCACGAGCGGCTGGGTGCCGCCGAGGTCGGGCACCAGCCCCAGTGCGGGCTCGCGCATGCTGAACTTCGCGTCCGGCGTGATCACCCGCAGATCGCAAGCCAGGGCCAGCTGGAAGCCGGCGCCGACCGCGTGCCCCTGCACCGCCGCGATGGTGATGAGCTCCGGTTTCCGCAACCAGGAGAAACCGGCCTGGAAGTGCGCGATCAGCTCGTCCAGCTCAGCGGCAGGCTTCTTCCCCAAGGTGAGTAGCGGTTCCTGGCCGTCGACCGGCTCGCCCATCATCAGGTTGCGATCGAGGCCGGCCGAGAACGACGGCCCCTCCCCCGACACGACGACGACGCGCACCTCGTCGGGCAGCGAGGCGCCGAAGTCCGACAACGCGCTCCACATCGCCGGAGTCTGCGCATTGCGCACCTCCGGCCGGTCCAGCACGACCCGGGCCACTGGCCCGTCCACCGTCAATCGCAGTCCGAGATCCGTCATGCCATGGAACATACGCGACCTGTCCGCACTTTCCGTGCGGTCCTCGTCACCTGTGGAAAACCGGATCCATCCAACTGGCGGTGCGGATCAGGCGAGCGAGACCAGGTCGGCGTAGTCGTTGGTCCAGAGGTCTTCGACGCCATCGGGAAGGAGCAGAACGCGTTCCGGTTCCAGGGCCTCGACCGCGCCCTCGTCGTGGGTGACCAGCACGATCGCGCCGGTGTACGAGCGGATCGCGTTCAGCACCTCGGTCCGCGACGCCGGGTCCAGGTTGTTGGTGGGCTCGTCGAGCAGCAGTACGTTCGCGGCGGACACCACGAGCGTGGCCAGCGCGAGCCGCGTCTTCTCGCCACCGGAGAGCACCCGGGCCGGCTTGTCCGCGTCGTCACCGGTGAACAGGAACGAGCCGAGCACACTGCGCGCCTGCGTCTCGTTCAGATCCGGGGCAGCCGTCTTCATGTTCTCCAGCACGGTCCGGTTCACGTCGAGCGTCTCGTGCTCCTGCGCGTAGTACCCGAGTTTGAGCCCGTGTCCGTCGATGACCTCGCCGGTGTCGGACTTCTCGATCCCGGACAGCACCCGCAGCAGGGTGGTCTTGCCCGCGCCGTTCAGTCCCAGGACGACGACGCGCGAGCCGCGGTCGATCGCCAGGTCGACGTCGGTGAAGATCTCCAGCGAGCCGTACGACTTGGACAGCTCCTTGGCCATCAACGGCGTCTTGCCACACGGCGCCGGCGTCGGGAACGAGATCTTCGCGACGCGATCGGACGCGCGCTCGTCCTCCAGCGACGCCATCAGCTTCTCGGCGCGCTTGAGCATGCCCTGCGCGGCGGTCGCCTTGGTCGCCTTGGCGCGCATCTTGTTCGCCTGGTCGATCAGCTGGGTGGCCTTCTTCTCCGCGTTCGCACGCTCGCGCTTGCGGCGGCGTTCGTCGGTCTCGCGCTGCGTCAGGTACGCCTTCCAGCCGACGTTGTAGACGTCGATCTCGGCCCGGTTGGCGTCCAGGTGGAAGACCCGGGTGACGGTCTCCTCGAGCAGGTTCACGTCGTGGCTGATCATGATCACGCCGCCGGCATACCCCTTGAGGAAGTCGCGCAGCCACACGATCGAGTCGGCGTCCAGGTGGTTCGTCGGCTCGTCCAGCAACAGCGTCTCCGCCTGGGCGAACAGGATCCGGGCCAGCTCGACCCGCCGCCGCTGACCACCGGACAAGGTGCCGAGCGGCTGGCCCAGCACGCGATCGGGCAGGCCAAGGTTCGCCGCGATTCGGGCGGCCTCCGACTCGGCGGCGTACCCACCGGCAGCGTGCAGATCCGCCTCGGCCCGTTCGTACCGGCGCATGCCCTTCTCGCGGGTCTTGTCGTCCGCGCTGGCCATCGCCTTCTCGGCGTTGCGCAGCCGCCGGACGACCTCGTCCAGACCGCGCGCCGCCAGGATCCGGTCCCGGGCCAGTACTTCGAGGTCGCCGGTGCGCGGATCCTGCGGGAGATACCCGATCTCACCCGACGAGGTGACCGAACCGCTGGCCGGCAACCCTTCACCGGCCAGAATCTTCGTCAGCGTGGTCTTGCCGGCGCCGTTGCGCCCGACCAGACCGACCTTGTCGCCCGGGCCGACCCGGAAGGAGGCAGGCGCGAGCAGTTGTCTGGCCCCGACACGCACCTCGAGGTTGGAGACAGTGATCATCGCGGGCAGGCGTCCTCAAGGTCGGGGATGTCGGAGAGGTAGCGGTCGACAGCGCAGCGTCGCGAAACGGCGCGGTCCCCCGCATAGAGGCTGTGGCCTCAGCCGGAAGTGATGGTTCAGCCCCGATCTCCAGTGCGCGCAACACAGTGCTCGCCTGGGACACCGGACATGTGCCCTTCTTCCGACTCAGGCCTCTAGTGTAGGTGCTGTGAAATTCAATCCAGACGCCGACTTGGACACCAGTGGTGTCGAGGACACCCGCGGCAGCGGAGGCGGTGGCGGCGGACTGCTGCCCGGCGGGATGGGGATCCCGGTCGGCGGCGGTATCGGCGGCATCATCCTGCTGGTCGTCATCCTGCTGCTGAACGGCGGCCTGCCCGGCGGAGGGGGTGGGAGCAGCGATCAGCCGGTGACACGCAACACCGCGCCCGGAAACCTGGATTCGTGCAAGAAGGGCACCGACCTGACGGCGAACCCGGAGTGCCGGTTCGTCTTCTACCAGAACTCGATCGAGGGTTTCTGGGCCGCCGAACTCCCGCGCCGGGGCAAGAAGTACACCCGGGCACCGCTGCGCGTCTTCGACGGTTCGGTGAACACCGGGTGTGGTCCCGCCACCAGCGCGGTCGGACCGTTCTACTGCCCGCCGGACCAGCGGGTGTACCTCGACATCGGGTTCTTCCGGACGCTCGAGCAGGAGCTCGGCGCCAAGGGCGGAAACTTCGCCGAGGCGTACGTCGTGGCGCACGAGTACGGGCACCACATCCAGAACCTGTACGGCATCCTCGACCGGATCAAGTCGCGCGAGGGTCCGACGTCGGACTCGGTCCGCTCCGAGCTGCAGGCCGATTGTCTCGCCGGCATCTGGACGCACCACGCGACCACCGCTGTCGACAAGGACGGCGACAAGCTGATCACCGGTCTGACCGAGGACGACATCAGCCGCGGACTCGACGCGGCGGCGGCCGTCGGCGACGACCGGATCCAGAAGCGCGCCCAGGGCCGCGTCTCCCCCGAGACGTTCAGCCACGGCACCGCCGAGCAGCGGATGAAGTGGTTCAAGACCGGCATGGACTCCGGCGACATGACCGCGTGCGACACCTGGTCCGCCAACCCGCTCTGATCTGCCGAAAGAACAAGAACTTAGGCGTCAAGCAAGCGACAACAAGAGCTCGGCCCCCGGGAGGATCTTCCCGGGGGCCGAGTTCTTCTGACTACGGAACTACGCGACTGCCGCCGGGCGGCGGTAGCCGGGGAGGAGTTCGTCCACCAGGGCGTCGGTCTCGGCCTCGGCGCCGCGGGGACCGCCGTGTTTGGCGAGGGCGGTGTACATCTGGCCGGCCACGTTGGTGACGTCGCTGGACGTACCGAAGTGGGCTGCGAGGCGCAAAGTCGCGCGCCACAGGTCCTCCGAGGCCGGGGAGAAGCTGAGCCCGGTCTGCAACGCAGTACGAGCCAGGTTGCCGTCGTTGTGGCGCAGGCTGGCCTCTGCCAGTTTGAGCGCCGCGTCGACGACCGCTTCGGCCATCCGTCGCTCGATCCCGGATGCCGCCAGCCATGAGTACCGGCCCGCGGGCAGGTTGGCCCACGACTGACCGTGGACGAGGCTCAGCGCGGTCGACAACGGTCCACGCGGGTCGTCCATCAGCGACGCCTGCTTGGCCAGCGTGCGGAACACGTCCCAGTCGACCCGGACGATGCTGCGGTTGAGCATCCAGCGACCCGACTCGTCGGCGTACATCGCGTCCAGGCCGAGCCAGTTGCGGGTGTGCTCGAGAGCGGCGTCGCGCAGCTCCTCGCTGATGCCGCGCGGCCAGATGGCTCCGGCCAGCACGTTCGGGTGTACGCCGTAGTCCTGGCTGGCCAGGAACGCCACGATCTCGGTCGACAGTTGCACCCGGCCCTCGTCGATCGGGCCGCGGGCGTCGACCTCGACCGGCCCGAGCAGGTCGACCTCGACCGGCGCCGCCTGGCTCAGGTCAGAAGACGAGAACTCGTACGCCGGCATGTCCTGCTCGATCCGCCGCTTGTCCAGCGCCTCCGACTCGGCGGTCTTGAACAGCGAGACCAGGTCGGCGAACTGGGCCGGATTGATGCTGTGGGCATCGACCTCGAGACCGAGCAGCCGGCAGACCGCGTTGTTCTTCTCGTCCACCACGAACCGCCACGGCGAACCGAGCACGTCCCCGACGACGACCACCGCGACACAGCGCTTGGGGTCGGCCGCGAGCCGCGCCAGCCGCTGCTCCTCGTCCGGCGAGGGCGGCGCCGACACGAAGATGATCTCGGCACCCCACAACAGCGGATCGGGGTACGCCATCCTGGCGACCGCCACCGAGTCGGCATCCCGCCTGCCGCACGCCTGGACCTGCGCGTCCGTACGGCGGGTCACCTCGTGCAGCGCGTCGTCCAGGCTCGTCCAGTAGCTCAGCCGGCTCGGAGCCAGTGTCGACAGGTCGTCGCCGAAGCCGACCATGCTGACGTGCGCGCCCTCGGACCACAGGTTCGTGGCCAGCTCGGCGGCTACCGAACCGACGACGTCACGCGAAGCGTCGGTGACGCCGCCGAAGCTGACGATGCCGTTCGCAGTGTCGAGGTCGATCAGGACGGTCGAGCCGTCCGCATTCTGGCCGAGCGTGACGAGCGTCGGGTACGGCGCGGGTGCGTCCACGGGACCCTGCGGGCCGTAGGCGCGCCGCAGTACCCACCTGGTGCCGTCGGCAATGGCCTGCCACGGACCGGGCGGCAGCGCCTGGGGCTCCCCGGGCGCGAGCACCAGCGTCAGCGCGCGGGGCGTGACGAGTGCGGCGACGACCCTCGGCATCGTCCGGTTGTCCTCGGCCATGGACGCGCCGAGCATCCGCAGCGAGTTGTCGACGAATTCGGCAGTCGGGATGTCGGCCGCCAGTCGCAGGCCGACCTCGGTCTGCCGATGGCCGGCCGCCTTCGGACCGGGGCCTTGGGCCCAGCCCCGGCGACGCTTGAGCGCCAGCGCGATGCCGGCTGCGAGCAGCGTCGCGCCGAAGCCGTAGATCCCCGCCTCGACCGGGTCGACGCCGTGACTGCTCGCGGCGACGGGAACGACGTCGGGCACCTTTGTCCCGCCGGCAGCAGGGTCGCCCGGCTGTGCGTCCGCAGTACCGGGGTTGTGGGGCTGAACCGTGCCGACTTCCGGCTGGCCCGGCTTCGCGTTCCTCGCGGTCGGGTCGTTGACCGCACTGCCGATCCCGATCGAGGAAGGCTTCTCGATGCCTTGCTCCTCGAACCAGCGGCTGCCCTTGCCGGCCGCGTCCTCGTGCGACGTGCGGCTCTCGACGGTGCCGCCGCCCTTGGGCTTGGTCTCGACCGGTTTGGCCTGGGTCGGCTTCACCTCGGTGTGCGTGCCGGGCTGGTCGATCTGCACGCGGACCGTGTGCACGCCCGCGCCCTTGGCGTCGGCGGGCAGGCGGACCTGCCAGCCCGGCATGATCAGGTCCGGGTTCGTCAGCCGACGGCCGTCGGGCTGCAGCTTGAACTTGTTGAGGTCGTAGATCTCCTTGTACCGCCGGCCCTCACCCAGGTAGCGCTCGGCGATGTCCCACAGGCAGTCGTAGTTGCGGCCCTGCGGCGGCCGGACCTCGGTGTACTTGACGACCTGCCCGGCCTGATGGTCGTTGTTCGTCCGTACGCCGGTGTGCGTCGTACCGCTGAGGACCGTACTACGGGCCTCGGTCTGCCGGAAGTTCGCAGCATTGCTGTTGTCGCCGCCCTGGGTCACGCTGATCGACGACGGCGTGGTGCCGGAGGTGGTCACCGCGTTCGCGACCGGGAGCGTGACGCTCGTGGCGCCCGCGATCAGCACGACACCGGCGATCAACTTGCGCGCAAGGTTCTGCGAGCCGCCACCGAGCGGGATCCGCGGCGACAACCCGTGGCCACGGATCTCCGTGACGGCCTCGGCGATCAGGCAGATCACGAAGTGCAGCCAGGCCAGCCAGATGAAGAACGCGATGATGCCCAGCACGGTGTCGGTGCTCAACTGGTCGAACAGCAGGTCCCGGGTCGGCATCTTGTCCGGCCACGGCGTCCCGAAGAACCGCAACAGCACGTACGGCACCCCACCGACGATCGCCAGGATCGCGACCAGCGAGACCAGCCCTTTCAGCCGATCCGCCCCCGCACTCCCCGACCCCCGCTGCGGCAACCGAGCAGACCGCACCGGCTCACTCGTCTTCACCATCGTCGTCCCTCCATAACCCCACCGTCAGCCACCGATTGCCTGCACTTCCTGCACAGGAAGGCGCTGCACCGCATGCACGTCGGCATGATCGACGTTTTTCCAGTCCTGGTTGTTCCGCCAGTAGTCGACCTGCCAGGTGATCGTGAGCTTCACCGTGTACATCCCGTCCGGCTGGTTGGCGCTCGAGCGCTTGTACACGTGACTGCACGGATTGACCTGATGGAAAGGATCCTTGGTCTCGTCGTATCCGTCCGAGTCGACCGGAAGGACGCCGCCGAGACAGGTGAACTTGCCGGTACCGTCGCCCGGATCGATCTCTATCTTGCTGACCAGCGCCCGCATCGTGAGCCGCTCACCCGGGGCATAGTTGGCAATGTCCCGGTCCGTCCCGAAGTTTTTCAAGACATACGAGGACTCTGGGGTGAGCGTGAAGTAGGCCGGGATGTTGACTCGGGGCGTGTAGGTCGGATTGACCTGCAGAACCGGGTCCGGATAGCTCTCGTCGAAGTACGTCCAGAACTTGTCCATGTACGTGTTCTTGCCCATGCACTGCTTGCGCTCTTCCTCGGAGACCGGCACGATCGCGCGCTCCAAGTGGGCGTGGACACCACCGAAGTTCGAGTTGAGGTCGTACTGGACGATGGTCAGCCGCAGGACCCACTGCTTGCCCTCGGGCGGGTCCGGAAGCTTGATGCCTTTCGGGACCTCGAAATCCCGGCAGGGGATGAAGACCTGTCCCGGCTTCAGCCGATCCTTCCAGGGCGGCGGTGCGGGGCCGTCGGCAACCTGGCCGTTGCTGCAGTAGGCGCCGAAGCCGACCGAGTTGGCGTACATGCTGCAGACTCGGTCGCCGGAGTGGACCGTGTCCGCCGCCGCGAGCGACGAGGGCATGGCGATCAGCAAACCGAGCACGGTGCTCAGGGCAATGAAACTGCGGGCGACCCTGTTTCGCATCCTCACTCCTGGTGGTTGTGCTGTCAGTAGGTTAGCGCCGAACGGGTGCATCCTGCCCTCCGAAGCCTGCCGACCGCCACTGAGTGACGGCCATTCCGATCTAGGCCGGATATCGCACCTTCGAGCAGTCGATGCCCTTCGGCATCGGCTTGGCCATCTGGTACATCGTCCAGCCGGCCCCGGTCCGCACCATGTCGATTGCCTGCGGTGCTCCGTGCGGGGCGGTGACAACCCATCGCTTGGTCTTCGGATTCCAGTACTGCGCGGTCTGCGAGCGGCACAGGCTGACCCGCACCACTCCGTTCGGCTGTTGCTTGGCGCCCATCACGACGATGCTGGCCGGCGGGCGGAGTACCCAGCCGTTGGACTTCGCCGTCTCCACATTGATGGCCGTGTCCGCGTAGAAGAAGGCGGGGAAGTTCGCCTTGATCAGGTCCGAATTCCCCTCCGCCATCGCCTGGAAGTAGAGCGGGTACTTGGCCACGAGGCCTTGGACGGCAGGCACCGACCCGTAGTTCCCGGTGACGACGGTCAGCTTGGCCGTCCGCGGCGGCGCGCCAGTTCGGGTCGGCGTACGGGGCGTCGACGGCTCGCTCGTTCGCGGGGCGGGACTGGACAACGTGACGGTCGGCTCGCTGTCGTCGCCCACGCCGACCGGCAGGGTGCCGTTGTTCTTCTCCGACCCGCCGCACCCGGCGAGCAGCAGGATCGCGGTCACGACGCCTGCCAAGGTCATCGCTGGACTTCGCACGAAAATAACTCCTCGTGAAGCGGGGACACGCTTCTGGACCAGGCTTTTCATTCGGTACTCCGGACGGCCGGCGCCGCGGGCGCGCCACCACCGGGCGGCGCCGAGGACGGATCGCCCTCGGTCGGCTTGGAGCTGGAAGCGGTACCGGACGGGTTCGGACCCGACGGATCCGGGCTGTCCGTGGGGGTGATCGTCGGTGTGCAGGACGCCGGGAAGGGGATCGGGATCGGCGGTGTCCATATCGGGGTAGGTGAACCGATCGTCCAGCTCGGGCAGGGGAAGTCGATGGTGGGCGGATTCGCCGACGTGATCGGGGCGCCAGGACCTTCCAGGCTGGTCTCGACGACGATCGGTGGGATGGTCGGGCTGTCGTCGGCCTTCTTCACGCCTTGTTCGGCATGTGCTTCGCCCTGGCCCTTCGCGGTCAGGTTCTTGATCCCGACCATGCCCAGGAAGCTCGTCTTGTTGTCGATCTGCACGTCGACCTTGAGGTGCTCGGCGTCCAGTTCGGTCGCGCCGCAGCCGGTGACAGCCGGGTCGTTCGTCCTGACCTGAGCGCAGAAGTTCGCTACCGCCGTACCGGCCTTGGAGATGTCGATCTTCGCCTCGGAGGAGTTGAAGTCGATGGTCGCCACCCCAGCGCGGGCGGCTTCCTGGGCGTAGCCGACTGCTCGGGATTTGGCGCCTAGTTGGCGGCCGCCGTCGATGACTAGGCCGGCCAGGGTGAAGATCATGACGGCGAGGATGGCTACCGCGGGGCTGAGGGCGCCGCGGTGGTTGCGGAGGGCATCGATCAGGCGGTTGGCGCGGGGGGCGTCGATGCGGAGGTAGGCGACCGTACGCCGCCAGGCGCCGCGGCAGGCGGGCGTCGTGCCCGGGCCGGTCGTCGCGGGTGGGGTGGGGCGGTGGCCGGAGGGGGCCTTGGGGCGGGGGTTAGGGGGCATCGCGGACACCGCGGTACGGGTCTAGGGAAGAGCTGAACTTCTTGGTGATCTTGGTGTCGCCGCCCATGCCGAGCAGGCCGAGGTCGCGGTAGTTGATCGTGCAGGTCACCTCGACCGACAGCGGGCTGCCGGCGGTGAAGGCGGTGGTGATCGAGCCTTCGGCGGAGGTTTTGCAGGATTCGACCGACTGGCCCATCGTTCGGGAGACGGCGTCGTCGACGCGTTTCTGGGCGTCGGAGAGGCTGCGCGCCTGGCTGGCGGCGCGGGCGCCGTCGCGGGCCGCGTTCTCCAGTTGCGAGGAGGTCTGGAAGTAGCGGCCGCAGGCGAGCAGGAACATGAACAGGATCAGCAGCAACGGCGCCAGAATCACCATCTCCAACGCCATCGTGCCGCGCTCCCCCCGCGCGCCTCGCCGTGTGCCAAGTGAGGGCGCAGGGGTGGTCGAGTGTGTTGGGGTGGGGCGGAGGGCGGGTGGGGGTGGTGTGGCAGGGCGCGGTGCGCGGTTCCCCAGGGGTGTTGGGCTCACTTGTCGTCGGCTTCGAATTGTTCTATGGGCCCGGTGGCTGTTTGGCTGACCTTGAGGGTCAGGCCGGGGACCAGGGAGACGGTTTCGCCGGTCACCGTGAACGACACCTGGCCTTCGGGGTTGTTGTACGACGGCGTCTTGACCTGGGCGTCGCCGAGGGAGTTGCCGCCGAGTTGTTGTGCGTACGCCTCGATGTCGGAGCGGACCTTCTCGCCGATCGCCGCGGTGTAGAGCGGCGGCTGGACCAGGCGGAGCCGGGAGACGCCTTCCTGGGCAGCGTTCAGCGCGACCGACCGCCCGTACAGCCACAGGGCGGTCTGGATCGAGATGAAGATCAGCGCCAGGATCGACGGCGCGAGGATCGCCAGTTCCAGCGAACTCGCGCCGCGCTCCGAACGTCGTCGGGGCGGCAACGGGATCAGCCTTGCTCGATGTCTTTGGACCGCCGGTCGATCACGCCCTTGACGATCCCGCCGATCAGCAGCGCGGCGGTGACCAGGATCGCGGAGATGATCGCCCACTCCAGGGCAGAGGCGCCGAGCTCGGTACGGCCCTGTCTGGCGCGGGCCCGCTGGCTGTCGGCTCGGGCCAGCGCGTAGCCGACCATGACGCGGACGAGCTGAATTTCCGTGTACATCAGGTTGCCTTCCCTGTTGAGACCGAACCCGGACCGGGGCTCAGTATGCCCTCTCCGACGGACAGAATCGCTGCTTGGATCCCTCGGGTACCCATCTCAGCTGCCTAGGATCGACGCGCCGGCGGGATAGCCGAGGAACAGCATGAAGGCGGCACACATCACCAGCTGCGCCACCAGCATCGACTGCGACCGCTCCCCCGCCTTGCCTTCGACGTCCGCGAGTTCCTTGCGCCGCAGCGATGCCGCCCGGGACAGCAGCGAGGCGCGGATCTTGGCGCCCTCGTCACCGGCCAGCGCCAGCGCGGACGCAAGGTCGCGCAACTCCTCGACACCGAGATCCTCGCCGAGACGCGCCATCGCGTCCCACGGGGTGATGCCGATCAGCCGCGCGTTCGCCAGCGCCTGCCGGATCCGTGCCATCGCCCAGTGATCGCCGATCGTCGAGGCGGTCATCAGAGCCTCGGGCAGACCGCGGCCCCCGGCGAGGTTCATCGCGACCAGGTCGAGGAAGCTGCCCACCACGTGCCGGAAGTCGCGGCGACGCTGCTCCGCCTCCTTGCGCAGCGTCAGATCCGGCAGGAAGAACGCGAACGTCATCGCGGCCAGCGTCACGACCGCCGGCGACGCGCCCGGCGCGCCGAAGCCGACGTACGAGGCCAGGAACAGGATGAAGGGGATGAAGACCAGCGCGCCGAGGGCGAAGAACACCTTGGTGGCAAGCATTGCCGCGAACGGCTGGTTCATCACCGCCAGGTCGCGGCGCAGCCGGCCGAACGCCCAGCCGCGCGCGTTCGCCTCCTGCTCGAGCCGCCGGCCGAGCGTCTCGCGGGCCTTGTCGACACCGCCGAGCACCCGCTCGCCGGCCGCGCTCGCGGTGGCGGCACTCGTGTAACCGGCCCGCCCTGCGTCGATCCGGGCGATCGTGGACAGCACGTTCGCGGGCGGCCGGATGAACATCCGCACCAGCAGGAACACGCCGAGCCCCGCCAGCGCACCCGTCAGATAAGCCCACATCATCCGCCCACCACCTCCATCCGGTCGTCGCCGGCTCTGGCGGCCCGCTTGTTGTCCGCGCGGATCAGGAACCGCTCGGGCACCTCGATCTTGGCCAGCCGGCGCAGCCAGACCAGGCCGACGGCGTACAGCAGGATGACCAGGAACAGCACGAACTGGCCGATGAAGCTGGTGTACGGCTGCACGTACGTCGGGTTGAACAGCACCAGCGTCGCCGCCACCAGCAGGGTGATCGCGACCACCACCTGCACGCTGCGCCGGGTCGACCTGCGCTCGGCGGCGACCTTCCGGCGTACGTCGAGTTCTTCGCGGGCCGAGTCGGCCAGGGCGCTGAGCACCTCGCGCAGACCCGGGCCGCGCAGCCGCGAGTTCAGGACCAGGGCGGCGACGATCAGGTCGGCCGACGGGTCGTCCAGGTCGTCCGCGAACCGCATCAATGCCGAGGGCAACGGTTCCCGGATCCGCAGCCGGTCGACCAGCAGATTGAGCGCGGGCTTGATCGCGGGCGCGGAGTTGACCGCGGTCGCCGGGATCGCCTGCTCCAGACCGACCGCGCCGGCGATGGTGTCGCGAAGCGCCTCGGTCCAGGTGGCCAGCGCTTCCAGGCGGTCGATCGCGCGGCGTTCCTCACCGGTGCCGCCGAAGAACCGGTCGGCCAGCGCGGCCAGCAGTCCCAGAGCCACCGCGAGCACGAGCCACTCGGTGACCACCAGTACGAGGAGGCCGACCGCGAGGCCGGCGCCGAGACGGATCAACTGCTTGCGGTTGTCCACGTTGCTGCCGCGCCGGAGCAACGACGGCGTCTCGTCCCGTGGCTCGGTACCGCGCAGCGCCACGATCAGCAGCAGGATCGCGCCGCCGACCACCGCGCCGCAGATCAGGGCCAGCAGGGTTCTGTCCGTCATCGGGTCACCTCACGCCCAGCGTCCGTGCACCATCGGCTGATAGCCGTAGTGCTCGAGTTCGTCCATACAGGCGATCGGTGCGTGCGCGGCCGCGCGGCCGTCGGGCCCGGGCGCGAACACCTCACCGGACAGCACCCGGCCGTCCCAGCCGGTCACCTCACGGATGCTCTCGACGAAGCGGCTCATCGTGCCGCCGGTCTGGTAGTCGTTGTGCTTGCGGACGAACACCACGAAGTCGAGCGCGCCGGAGATCAGCATCTGGGTCGCCTCCATCGGCAGCCGCTCCTGCGACTGGATGGCGTAGGTGCTGATCCGGTTGAACACCTCCATCGAGCTGTTCGAGTGGATCGTCGACAGCGAGCCGTCGTTGCCCTGGCTCATCGCGTTCAGCATGGTGACGATCTCGTCGCCGAGCACCTCACCGACGATCACCCGGCTGGGGTTCATCCGCAGCGAGCGGCGGACCAGGTCGGCCATGCTGACCTCGCCGACGCCCTCGGCGTTCGGCAGCCGCTCCTCGAACGCGACCACGTTCGGGTGCAGGTCCTTGAACTCACCGAGGCCGAGCTCGAGCGAGCGCTCGACGGTGATCAGCCGTTCGTGCGGCGGGATCTCGTTCGCCAGCGCGCGCAGCAGCGTCGTCTTGCCGGAGTTGGTCGCGCCCGCGATCATCACGTTCTTACGTGCGGCCACGGCGGCCCGCAAGAACGAGGCGATGTCCTCCGACATGGTGCCGTTGGCAACCAAGTCCTTGAGGAACACGCGGCCCAGCCGGGCGCGCCGGATCGAGACCGCCGGCCGCGACGTCACGCCCATCACGGCCGACAACCGCGAACCGTCGGGCAGCCGCAGGTCCAGCTGCGGGTTAGCCGAGTCGAACGGCCGACTGGTCAGGCCGGCGTGCGCGGCCAGTACCTGGATCAGCTCGACGAGTTCCTCGTCGCTCTCGGCCACCGGGCCGGGCCGTTCCTCCCGGCCGTCGCCGTACTGCACGAAGACCTGGTCGTACCCGTTGATGTCGATGTTCTCCACGTCGAGGTCGTCGATCAGCGGCTGCAACCGGCCGACACCGAACAGGGCGGAGTGGATCGCGCCGGCGATCTGCGCGTCGTCCTCCGGCGTGGGCGGGGTGCGCCCTTCGGCCAGCTCGTACCGCGCGTGGTCCTCGAGCACCTGCACGATCAGGGATCGCGCGTACTCCCGCTCGTCCTCGGCGCTCATCGGCGGTACGCCGTTCACCTGGTCGCGGCGGCGCTGTTCGTTCAGCCGCTCCGCGACCTGGGTCCGGAGTTTGCGCACCAGTTCCTGGTCGGTGATCACCGCCCGTCCCTCCACTCGTCCGTGACCGGGCCGTATCCGCTTTCGCCCGGCGGGAAGGCGGCCTGGGCCATGTCGAAGTCGCGCTGGGTCGGCCGCGCGGCCACGGTGGCCATCTCGGCGGCGATGTCGGTGGCCGAGCGGATCAGCGGCGTACGGTCCAGGCGGCCGTGGCCGCGGCCGTCGAAGAACGCGGCGCCGACCGGGTCGTAGGCCAGATGCCAGCGGTGCTGGATCGGCACGGACATCGCGTCCAGTACCGACCACACCTGCTTGACGCCGTCGCGCCGCTTCGGGTCGGCGACCACGATCACGCCGAGCTGGGCGTCGACGTGGTGCACCAGCGACGCCAGCCGCTCGCGCAGATGCGCGACGGACGAGCCTGTCGCCGTACAGACCATCACGACCAGCCGAGCGGCCTGTACGACGGGGAGCTGCGGCGAGGCCGGCCCGATCCGGCCGCAGTCGGCCAGTACGTCGGCGCTGTGCATCTGATTGAACGAGATCCCCAGCGGCGCCCACAGGCCACCCATGCCGCCGATCTGCTCTGCGGACCGGACCCCGATCATCACGTCCAGCCCTCCGTCCAGCTGCTGGCTGTGCGCGAGGATCACGTCGTCGCCGAGGCCCTTGCGGCCGGCCGCGGCCAGGCTGATCAGCCCGCGGTCGGAGTTCAGCGGCTGACCACCGGGAGCGGTCATCCTGATCGCGACGTCACTGCCGGCCGGATCACACTCGGCCAGCAACACCGGCCGCGGCCAGAGCGCGCCGAGCACCAGGCCGGCCGTCGTCACTCCCGGCGAGCCCTTGGCGCTCGCCAATGCGACCAGTGCCATCAACCGTCTCCGTCGGTCTGTGCGATCGACGGCTTGGTGGCCGGCGAGAGCTTCACCAGAACGAGGTTCTTGCCCGCGGCCGCGGCCGCGACGGCCGTGGAGTTCTCCATCGGCACCAGGACGGTCACGTTCAGCGTCGTGTTCGCGCCGGTCTTCGAATCGGCCACGGTACCCGTGCTGTCGGTCACCAGCGCGGCGCCGACCAGGACCTGCGGTGCACCCTCTGCGTTCGCCGACGGCACCCGGATGACCCGCACGATGTCGCCCTGGCTGATGTCGTCCGACGGCGCCCGTCCGCTCTCCAGCGCCACGCCGACCAGCGCACCGCCTTCGGGGATCGGCTTGGTCGTCACGTTCGCCTCGGTGAGGAACTGGCCCTTGTACACCCAGCTGGTCGTGTACTTCCCGAGCACCTTGTCGGCGTCGGCCCACAGCACCAGCTTCCCGGTCGCGCCGGCCAGGTCGCCGCGGGCCAGGTCCTTGGAGACCAATTTGTGCCCGGGAGCCAGCGCCTCGGCATCGATGGCGACGAAGTCCTGCCGGTGGCCGCTGCGGACCGCGATCAGCGCGGAACCGGCCGCGCCGAGCAGGATCAGGATCACCGCCAGGGCGGCCAGGGCGGGGCGGCGCTCACGGCCGCTGGGCAGTCGGGTCGAGCCGGAGACCGGTGCCTTACCGCGGGCGCCGGCGGCCGAGGGACGCGAGGAGGACGAGAAACTCACGCGCCTACCGTAATGGCCACATGGTGCCAACGACGCCGTCAGGTCCGGCTCGTGGCAACCCTGTTACCGGCTGCCCGCTCCGACCGCCCGGCCGACACGTTCTCCCGGTCCTGGCAAGCCCGTGGAGATCTCCGTTCGGCAACCACCTGGTCTAGAGAGGTACCGGCCGGCGACGCAGGGTTGTAAATCGTTAACTGATCGCGAGAATTGACTGGCGGGCGGTTAACCCCGCCTTTGCTAACGTCCCGACTGACCGTGACGGCTGTCCGGCGAACCGGATCCGAACAGGGGGCCCGCCTGGTGACGACTCCCACGATTCGCGCTGCCGCACCGGCCGACCGCGCTCATGCGGCGCTCGGAACCGCGCTCGGCGTCGTCGCGCCCGAAGCGCTGCTGCTGCAGGACGGCGGCGTCCGGCTGACCGGCGACCGCGACGTTCTCGGTGCCGACGCGATGGGCCGGCTGGTCGAGCGGCTGAGCGCGCGGGCCGCAGACCAGGCTTCCGACGACCGGATCCTTGCCGAGGCGACCGCGTTGCTTGGTGCTGAGATCACTCGGGCCCGCGGTGGCACGTCCCCCGCCGATGGGTCTACCGCGGCACTCGACGCCCTGCTCGACGTACCGGATCTCAGTGCGCGGAGTCGACAAGAGGCGGAGGTCCTGCTGCGCGGCGTACTGGAAGGCAGTGCGGACACCTCGGATTCAGCGGCTGCGCGCCTGGCGGAGCTGACTGCGAGGGAACGCCGGCCGTTGTCGGCCGACGTGGTGGACGCGGCGTGGGACATCCACCGCGAGGCCCAGGTGCTGCAGCGGACCCGGCCCAGCGCAGTACGGCGTACCGGCAGCGGGCGCCATCGCAATACGGTCGGCCGTCGCCGCGTCGCGCTCGTAGCGGCACCGGAGCAGCGCAAGACCGGACTGGTAGCGGGTGGTCGGCCTGCGGCCCAGTCAGATCTCACAGACGACGCAGTACTGCGGGCGCTCGCTCAGGTCCAGCCGGCTGACTTCGCGGGCAGTGTGACCGCCTCGCCGACGGCACTCGATGTACCGAAGCTCGCGGTGTTCGAGACCGCCGCGCACGGCAAGCAGCATGTTCGAGTGGAGATCGCCGACCCCGGCTACGGCCGGGTCGCCGCGGCGGACGTCCGATCGGGCAGTGCAGACGACCCGCACGTACTACGGGTCGGCGCGCGCGTCGACGATACGCAACTGGCGCGGATCTGGGTCAACCAGTTCAGCCGGATCCAGCAGGAGGTCGGCGTCGACCGGCCGCGCGGTTTCACGGACCGGCTTCGGGCGCTGGTGAATCACGAGGGCCGCGACCGCCGGCTGGCCGGGCAGTACGACGAATTCCGGCTGCTCACCAGGAACTGGCGAGAGGCTCGCGGTCAGGTCGCCTCGACCGGCCAGGTCAGTGGACCGCAGAGCATCGAGGAGCTGGAGCGCGATCTGCGCGGTCTCGCCGCCACGATCGGCAGAAGAGGTGGCACTCCCCCGGCGTTGCCCTGGACGTCGGGTGCGACCGTCGTCCCCGTGGTCGCCTCGGCCGGGATGACGACGCCGGCGGTCACCGCGGCGCCGAACACCCCCGCCCATCTTCGTGAGCGGGTCACCGTCGAGATCACCACCCTGGACCGCTCGATCGACGATCTGACCGGCCGCATCGCGGACAAGGAGAACAGCGCCGCCGCAGCGAAGAAGGAAGGCGGCAAGAAGCGCAAGGACGCCGGCGAGGAGTTGGCGAAGAAGGACCAGGGCGCCCCGGAGCGGGCCCGGAAGCTCCTCGTCGAGGCCTCGGCCGCCGAGGGCAAGGCGAAACGGCACACCGAGCAGGCGGCTGTTCTCCGGTCGGCTCTCGGCGAGGCCACCCAGGCCAGGACCGCCTATGTTGCGCTAGGCAACGAGTTGGACGCGGTGGTCGCGGATCCGCGCAAGTCGATCGCCGACGTACTGCCGTTGTCGCAGGCGGCGGCGGAGCAGACCGAGGCGTTTCAGCGCAGCCTGGCCAAGGCGGCACCTCGCCGGGATGTCTTGCACAGTGGGGCTCCCACCGGCCGGCTGCCGCATCTGACGGCGCTGACCGCGCATCTCAATCAGGTGCTCGAGGCAAACAATCTTCCGCATCGCTTCACCACCGAGATGCTGCACCGGACGTTGCGGGCCGAGTTCCGCCGGGTGATGTCGCCGGACGGCCTGGTGCTGCCGCTCGGCGGTGATCCGTCGGACGACGTTCGCGAGCTGGCTCAGGTGCGGTTGAAGTTGCAGCCGGGTGAACTGGCCGAGGTGATGGATCCCGAGGTGAAGCTGGCCGAGCTGATGGTCGGTCAGCTCGAGCAGGGCGGGCACGGTGTCTCGGCGACGGCGACCGGGACGTTCGGCCGTACCGGCGGGTTCAGCCTGAAGACACTGATGGCGATGCTGCCGCCCACCGACCCGGTCACCGCGGCCGCCAAGGTCGTTGCCCCCGGCTACGAATTCGCGTTCGGGCGGAGCCGGTCGGTGACCACGGCCGCCACCGAGTACGCGCTCGGCGGCGCGGTCGAGGACAACCGGGGCGAGTCGCAGCTGTTCGAGGGTGCGGCCGGCTGGGAGGTCGAGGTACGGACCTCGGCGGTCGAGTCGTGGTCTGCCGCCGGCCGGGTGGACAGCTCAGGTCCGCGCGACTCGGACTCGCTGAAGGTTTGGGTGTCGGCGGCGTACGTGGTCGATCCACCGAAGGACACCACCACGATCGCGGAGCTGGGTGAGGCCCGTGACCCGGCGTTGCCGGAGCACGTGGCGACGGACGTCCGTGGGCTCGGCGACTTGGTGGACAAGACGATCCGCGGTACTCGTGAGCGGCTCGGCGTGCTGGACCGGGTGGCGCACGACCAGCTCCGCAACCTGCTCACCGAGGAGTTGCCGAGCAGGCTGGACGAGGCGACGAAGCCGGGTGGCATCGGCCGGTTGATCTACAGCGGTGGCGAGCCGGTCGCCTACGCGCAGGTGGAGACCGAGGTCGTCTGGGAGAAGGTCGAACTGGTCGGCGAGACCAGCACCGATCACTGGCAGGAGCGCCTGCGGGTCGGCTTCTCCGGCGCCACCGGCAACGAAGGGTTCGCCGCGAACAGCTCGTCCATGGCGACGATGGGATATGCGGGCACCGGGCTGTCGGACCTCGGATCGACGAGCATCGACTTCGGGCCGACGGTGAAGGCAGGCCGGAGTACGTCCCGCAGCGACAGCATGAGCGCAGGCGGTACTGCGATTCACCCGAGCGTGCAGCGTTACACCGGGCCGACGCAGGGCTACCGGATGACGCTCAAGCACAAGGTGACCGTGCATCAGGTCGGCGGCAAGGGAAAGTTCACGGAGAAGGGTGAGGGCAGCGCCTTGCTGCGCTTCCCGGAGAAGGACGCCTTCCGGTATGGGCTTCCCATCGACAAGGCCGCCATCATGCGCGGGCCCGACGGGACGCCCCTGCAGGACAAGCGGGGGCGGACGCTGCTGCGCGGCGATCCCCAGCCGACCGAGGAAGACTTGCAGCTCCCCGACTGGCTCGGGAACAAGAAGGGTCAGCTGCGCGGTGCCGGTCCTGCTCTGGTCCAGCACGTCACGGGTGCGGACAAGGCGCTGGATGCCACCGCCCGCGCGCTCAGTAAGCAAGGGTTGTTGCCACCCCTCGACGACAAGGGTCGACCGCGCCTCGATGCGTTGCCCAAGGACCCGCTGCTCCGAGCCAGCCAGTTGCAGAACTACGAGCGGCTCAGCCAGCACCTGTCCGCGCTGCGACTGGAGACCGGCTACGACCAGGCGGCCCAGAGCGGCCTTCCACTCGCTCTGGTCGAACATCGCGCGGGCCACGCGCCGCAGTACCGGACGTTCCGGATCGGGCTGCACCAGAAATTCGACGAAGCCACGTGCCTCGGCGTCACCGACTCCGAGGCCGTGGTGAATCTGGACATCGCGTCCAGGACTTCCGGACGCTCGGGTGGGCGGTCCAAGGCGCTGCCGTGGGGAATCACCCTCGGCTTCAGCGACAAGCCGGCCGCCGGCCACGCTGGGCAGACACCGGCGG
Source organism: Kribbella monticola (assembly GCF_003261635.1). Classification (GTDB taxonomy): domain Bacteria; phylum Actinomycetota; class Actinomycetes; order Propionibacteriales; family Kribbellaceae; genus Kribbella; species Kribbella monticola. The sequence goes on from NZ_QFXK01000002.1 coordinate 21,617, forward strand.
GCGGTCCGAGCTACGGCCGGGCGTCGCTCGGCCGGTTCATGAACTGGGCCACCGGCGGCACGGTGAACCAGGTTGCCCTGGTGGAAAGCACGGCACCGGTCGCGGTCTTCGACGTACCGCACACCCTCGTACTCACCGAGGTCACTTCGGACGGCGACAGCGCACCGCTCGCAGAGGTGGACGGCAGCGCTTCGGTGTTGCTGGACAGCGAAATGCTCAAGCAGAAGGACGTCCCGCCCGCTACACCGTTCCAGGGCCCCACCAGCGAAGCCGTGCTCGACCAGGCGAAGCTGCTGCACCTGGACATCGGCGACCCGCTGTCGCGGATCCAGGCCGCCCTGCCGGCGGCGTCCCGACCGGATGGACCCGGCTATCACCACCTTGCCGCCTTCCTCAACGCCAGGAACCTGATCGCCCATCCGGAGTGGAAGACCACGGAGTACCGGACCAGGATCGGGCTCAGCCCGGCGCCCAGCTCGCTCCCCCAGGCCATCGCCCAGCAAGGACTTCGGCCCCGGCGGGCAACCGTGTCGCTGACCGCGAAGGTGGAGAACCACACCTTCCTGCGCGCGACTCATCAGGTCTCCGGCGACATCAACCTGACGCTCGGCAGTTACAGCACGACCGACGGAAGTTCGACCGGCAACAACGCAGGCATCTCCGGCGGCAGCGGAATGGCCGGAGCTGACGGGAGCGCCGCGGGCGGCTCAGCGGGGTGGAGCCGGAGCGGCAGCGGGTCGCGATCCCGCAGCGAGACCCAGATCTGGGGCTGGGAACGGCTGCGGATCGAGATCGGCCAGCACTACGTCTTCAAGGCCGACGTGAACTTCACCGCCAAGGTCGCCGACGGCGAGTCCGCCCCATCGCAGCAGATCAAGCTCGACGACGGCACCGTGCTGTTCACGGTGCCCGAGCGCGAGGCCCTGCGACTGTACGGGCGACGCGAACTCGACCTGCCGCTGCACCAGGTCGCGGATGCCGCCGAGCGGTTCCTCAAGGGCGACCTGACCATGGACCGCCGTACTGCGAGTGCCTTCGTCCGGCGCTACGAGTCGGAGAAGTCCGGCGTGACGGACGGTCTGGCCGCGACTCATACCCGACCGCAACTGGCAGCGAAGGTTCGTGAGCTGGCCGGCCTGGGCAGCGCGGCCGCGGGCAGTCCGCAGGCCGAGTTGGAGAACACCCTCGACAAGGCCGATGAACTGGTCGCGAAGACCACTGAGGTCTCGCTGCCGGAGCACTACAGCGCCATGATGGGCGCCGCGCTGATCGAGAAGACCGAGTTCACCAACGAAGCGGGCACCAGCCTCGACGTCCACGCCGCTGTGAAGTCGGCCGTCGAGCAGGCCGCGCCGGGCCGCTTCGAGAAGGACCCGATCCTGTCCGAGAGCCTGTACGGCGATCTGGCCGGCAAGCGCTGGCAGGGGCACCTCGACGACATGCTCGACCCGCGCGGCTTCGTCAAGGAGTACCCGGTCAAGACGTCCGGGACCGGGCCGCCCGAGGTACTGCGGCTCCGGGTCCGCGCGGTCTTCGCCGGACCGGTGGTCGGCGACGGCACCGAGGAGAGCGCGATCAGCATCGTGCAGGGCTACGACTACGAGGAGCTCAGCCGCAGCCGGTCGCACAGCACGAGCCATTCGTTCAACGTCGGCGGGGCCGGCAACGAAGCCCTCGGTGGCAACGTCGGGGTGAGCACCGACCAGAGCCGGACGAGCTCGGCATCCAGTGCCGAGCAGTCGACGATGTTGCAGCGGATGTTGCACGGCAAGACCAGCCGGGTCGAGCGGCAGATGCACCTCCTGGTCGAGGTGGAACGGCTTCCGATCGCCGGTGGTTCGACGAAGGGCATCCTGCGCCGCAACGCCGATCGCGCGGTGTCCGACGACCGCGGTGGCTACGGCGCCGAGCTGTTGTCCGGGCAGATGACGCAGTTGGTGCCGACCGCCGTACTGAACGGCCCGCCCACGCCGAAGTCGACGCCGGAGCGGCAGGACCACCGCGAGGTCGTGCTGCCTGCGTCGTACTTCGTCGAAGGCACGCGCCCTTATCTGCAAGGCGAACCGGAGACGGACAAGCTGTTCGACACGATCGCCGAGCGGTTGGCCGCGCGCGACATGCTGTCCGTCAACGGCGTCCGGATGCACCGCACTGAACTCGAGAACCAGCTGTCCGCTTCGGTCCGGAGTGCGGCGTTCCACCGGATGGCGAGCGACGAGGGGCACCGGATGGTTCGGCTGCCCGTGCCCGGTCACGGCAACCAGGTGGTCGACGTACGGGTCGCCGCGCGCGTGTCCGACGTACAGCTCGTCGGTAACCCGATCGAGGACGGCCAGCTCGGGGTCATCGACCGGATTCAGCGCACGGCCAGGACCTCCGCGACCGGCAACCAATGGGTGCCTGCGAGCGGAGCCGGCGGTGGCAGCGCGGGCGCGCTCGGGGTCTCAGCCGGGGTGTCCGTCGGCGAGCAGATGTCGTACACCGACTCCGACACCACCGGGAACCGCAACGAGCTGAGCAAGTACGAGAAGGGCACCCTGGTCACCGTGCGGGTGCGGGTCGACTACGACCTCACCTTCGAGCGTTCGAAGCTGACGCGAGGCGGCGACGAGAAGGTGAAGAAGTCCGACTCGATGAGCCAGGTCGCCACCGGCGAGGCCTACCTGACCATGTTCGAGCAGCAGTACCTCGAGATGCGGGAGCGGATGGAGACCGGGGCCTCGCTGTCCGAAGCACTCGAGGGGCTCGATCCGCAGATCGCCGGGAAGCATCAGTTCGCCTTCGACCACACCGAGAACGAGGCCGGCCAACCGGAGTACCACCCGTACCAGCCGATGCTGGACGCGTTGGCCGAGGCGCGCAAGGAAGACACCACGGTCCAGCTCACAATCCAGCAGCAGGACGGGCAGGTCCGGACCTATCAGGCCAAGCCGGACGGCACGATGCGCGGCCTGAACGACGGCGGCTTCGGGGCGGCCTTTGCGACGCTGCATCCGCGGCTGGCTCAACTCGCCGAAGGCCAGGTCGATCTGCAGCAGCTGTTCAACACGGCGGAGCGGACCAAGCACTTCAGTGGCGCTGTCTCGGAGGCCCTTCAGAAGAAGGGCATCCCGGCCGCCGCATTGATTGAGCTGGACCACTCACTCGCTGCCCGAGCCGCCGCAAGCCGTACTGCGGGCGACGGCGCCCGTCGGCAGACGCAAGCCACTCCCGCCGCTCACGGTGTGGAGATCTCGTCGTGAAAGGAACGGTATGGCGTTCGCGGTAGCTCGTACGCCGGACGAGGCGCTCCTGTACGCCGAGTTGGCGCCCTGCGAGGACTGCGGCACGTTGGCGACCGAGTGGAAGCAGGGGCTGACTTCGGTCGAGGGCGAGCTGGCCATCAGCTACGTCGGCGCTTGTCCGGGCTGTGGGGCGGCGCGCGAGCTCCTGTTCGGCATGCCCGCGCAGGAGACTCCCCCGGGGCCGTTCCCGACCTTCGGCGGCGAGGAACCGTCCGAGGTCTTCGACGCCGGTCAATGGCTGGAGATCGCGGACAACGCGGCGCGCGACGTACCGATCGACGACCCTGCTGAGACGGGCCGGCGGTTGGCGCTGGCGCGGGCCGCGGTCGACGAGGTGATCAAGTTCGTCCCGGCCGGCGAGCACGCCGTACCGGACGACGCGTTCTGGACCGAGCAGGGGTCACGGATACGAGCCGGCGAACCGGGTAGGTTCCGGCTGGAACGACTGCTCGTCGTTCGCGACAGCTATCGAGGAGATGCCTGATGCTTACCGCACGGACGCTGGCCGAGGCGCACATCTACGCGAGCGTGATGGCCGCGGCGGACGCACCGGATGCCACTGCCGCGGCGGCCGAGGAGAACCTGGCCGAAGGGGCCGACACCTGGACCCTGAACGTCCGCGGCTATGAGATCGAGGTCCCCTACGCCTCGGAGCAGGCGGCGCGACAGGTTGGTGCCCGCTTCGGGCTGGGCGTTTCGCAACTGGTCGACGCGGGGCAATGGGTGCTGGTGGCAACGACGTACGCGCGGCGGGCGCTCGACCTCGATCTGGTCTACGACAACGGGCCCGAGTCCGAGCGGCGCAGCATCGAGCTGAACTGGATGTTCGCCGCCGACGCGCTGACCGAGGCGGTCAAGTTCCTGCCCGAGGACGCCGACGCGATCCCGGCCGAGGTGCTGTGGTCGGAGCTCGGCCGGCAGACGTACCGGCAGCAGCCCGAACTGTTCCAGCGGTCGAAGCTGCTCGACGACCTGGAGTACTACCGCGGCACGCTCGACGACTTCCGGGCCCTGCACGGCGGCCCGTCGGCCTGAGGTCCGCGGACGGCTTCGGGCGGCGGTCAGCCGCCGCGGGGGGCGCGGTCAGTTGGGGGGCGCGGTCAGGTGTGGGGCGGCTCGTCGGCTGAGACCCGCGGATCACTGGCGGGGTGGCTCGGAGTCCTTTCCGGTTGTCGGGTGCGGGTCCTGGTCCAGCTCGGGGTGCTGGTGGCTGAACGGGTCGCCGACCGGGTAGACGACGGCGGTGGCGCCGTCGATCGACATCACCTCGACCCGCGTGCCGGGCGGGAACGTGGAGACCTCGTCGTACGGCCGGGCGGTCCACAGTTCGCCGTTGAGTTTGATCGAGCCGCCGCCGTCGGGATGGATCTCCTTCACCACCACGCCGGTGCGGCCGATGACGTGCGCCGAGCCGGTCTTCAGCTCGCCGCTGTGATGGAGCTTGCGGACCAGGAGCGGGCGGATCGCGGCCAGCATGGCGGCCGAGGTGATCAGGCCGATGACGATCTGCAGCCAGAGCAGGTGCGGGAACAAGGCGCCCACGCCGGCCGCGGTGATCGCCCCCGCGGCAAGCATCAGCAAGGTGAAGTCGAGCGAGGCGAGCTCGGCCAGACCGAGTACGACGGCGATCCCGAGCCAGGCCGCCCACACGTTGTCCCGCAGCCAATCCATCATCTGCCAAGCCTATCCGTCATCGGGCCGTCGGGCAGGCCCGTCGAAGCTCCGACGCAGCCGGGGCCGGCACGGATTCGTACCGGCGACCTCGGCAGGGTGGCCGGGAAGAGCTAGAGGGCGCGGGCGAAGTAGCGGCCGTCGGAGTGGGTCAGGCTGAGGGCGAGGTCGAAGGTGTCGGACAGGTTCTGGTCGGTGAGCGCCTGGTCGATCGGGCCGGCCGCGACGATCCGGCCCTGCTTCAGCAGCAGCGCGTGCGTGAAACCGGGCGGGATCTCCTCGACGTGGTGGGTGACGAGCACCATCGCCGGCGCGCCCTCGGCCGTCGCGATCGCGCTGAGCGAACGGACCAGCTGTTCGCGACCGGTGAGGTCCAGGCCGGCGGCCGGCTCGTCGAGCAGCATCAGTTCGGGATCGGTCATCAGGGCGCGGGCGATCTGCACCCGCTTGCGCTCACCCTCCGACAAGGTGCCGAACGTGCGCTCGCTCAGGTGCCCGATGCCGAGCTCGGTGAGCAACACCTTGGCGCGCTGGTGGTCCTGCTCGTCGTACTCCTCACGCCAGCGGCCGAGTACGGCGTACGACGCGGAGACGACGACGTCGGAGACCCGCTCCGAGCGGGGCAGCCGGTCGGCGAGGGCGGCGCTGGTGAGGCCGATCCGCGGCCGCAACTCGAACACGTCGACCGCGCCGAGTACTTCGCCGAGCAGCCCGACCACCCCGGTGGTGGGGTGCATCTGGGCCGCGAGGATCTGCAGCATCGTCGTCTTGCCGGCTCCGTTCGGGCCGATCACGACCCACCGGTCGGCCTCGTCGATCGACCAGTCGACACCGTCCAGCAGGACCGCATCACCTCGGACGATCGAGACGCCGGCCAGCTCCACCACAGCAGTCATGGCGCAAAACCTACGTGGTCGTCGCCGGCGGCCGACGCCGACCCTGGTGGTGTCGTCGTCATCGCCGGCCGGATGGGAGACTGGACGGCGTGCTCACCACTGCCGCCTCGGTGCGTTTCACCGTCTGGACGAACGCGATGCTGACCGGTGCCTGCGACCCGGACACCGCGGCGCACAAGATCCTCGGCGAGGACGTGGGCCATCACGTCGCCGGCCTGGCCGCCCACCCCGCGCCGGCGACGTTGCCGGTCGCGCTCAATCTGCTCCGCGCGGCCGGTGCGACCCAGGCGCACCTGGCGCTGCCGATCCCGGGCGACCCGATCGGGCTCGCCGGACCACCGCCGTTCAACGAGGCAGCGTTGGAGACGGGCGAGGCCGTAGTACTGACCGGGGCCGACATCGGGCTCGTTCCGGCGTACGTCGGACCAGCGGTGCAGTGGACCGTGTTGCCCGCGGCCAGTCCCCCGCCGGCCGATTTCGGTGAAGCCGATCGCGGGTTGCGGGCGGCGCTGATCGAGGCGGCCGAGTCGCTGGCCGCGCTCGAAGTGGCCCGCTGGAAGCCCGAGGTCGCCGACGCGTTGATCGACATCCGCCGGATCGGTTCGGGCAAGGGCGACGACCTCGCGCCCGGCTACGAGGCGCGCGCGGTCAAGACGGCTGCCACGGCCCGGCGCTGCCTGGCGATCGCCGACGCCGCTCTGGAGGACGACGGGGCGGCCGTGACCGGTGCCGAGGCCGATGCGCGTCGCCGTGCGTTGCTCGACCTGGCGGCCGCGGCCCGGCGGGCCCTCGTTGCGGCATGTGGACCGCCCACCTCCGGTTAACCAGGTTTGGGTAGCGTTCACCTCGTCATGACTGGACAGGCTGAGTACGACGCGCACCCCATCGACCGCCCGACCCTGCTGGTCACGCTGACCGGTACGGACCGCCCGGGCCTCACTTCCGCCGTACTGTCGATCCTGGCCGGCCGCGGCCTGGACGTGATCGACGCCGAACAGGTCGTACTCCGGGGCCGCCTCGTGCTCGGCGTCCTGCTGACCGCGCCACGCGACCACAAGGAACTCAAGAAGGACCTCAAGGCCCTCGCCGAGAATCTCGACGTCGAGATCGACGTGAAGAAGGGCTTCGGCGACAACGAGCCGCGGCGCAAGGGCCGCACCCAGGTGACCGTGATCGGCAGCCCGTTGACGGCGCAGGGCTTCGCCGCGATCGCCGGCCGGATCGCCGACACCGGCGCGAACATCGACCGGATCAGCCGGATGGCGCGCTATCCGGTCACCGCGATGGAGATCGCGGTCTCCGGTGCGGATCCGGACTCGCTGCGCGCGGTACTGGCGCTCGAAGGGGTGAAGCAGGGGCTCGACGTCGCAGTACAGGCCGGTGGGTTGTACCGGCGGGCCAAGCGGCTGATCGTGATGGACGTCGACTCGACCCTGATCCAGGGCGAGGTGATCGAGATGCTCGCCGACCATGCCGGCCGGCTGGAAGAGGTTGCCGCGGTCACCGAGAAGGCGATGCGGGGTGAGCTCGACTTCGCCGATTCGCTGCGGCACCGGGTGGCAACGCTGGAAGGCCTGCCTGCCTCGGCGCTGGACGAGGTCTACCAGGCGATCGTGCTCGCGCCGGGCGCGCGGACGCTGGTGCGGACGCTGAAGCGGCTCGGGTACCAGTTCGCGATCGTCAGCGGCGGCTTCAGCCAGATCACCGACAAGCTGGCGGCCGATCTGGGCATCGACTTCGCCGCGGCCAACGAGCTGGAGATCGTCGACGGCCACCTCACCGGCAAAGTGGTCGGCGACATCGTCGACCGGGCCGGGAAGGCCGCGGCGCTGCGGCGGTTCGCGAAGTCCTCCGGTACGCCGTTGTCGCAGACCGTGGCGATCGGCGACGGGGCCAACGACCTCGACATGCTCGCGGCGGCAGGGCTCGGGATCGCCTTCAACGCCAAGCCGGTGGTCCGCGCGGCGGCCGACACCCACGTCAGTGTGCCGTATCTCGACACGATCCTGTATCTGCTCGGCATCAGCCGCGAAGAGGTCGAGGCCGCCGACGCAGCCAGCACCCCGTCCTGAAGTCGTTTGCCGGGATCGGTGCCGGGCCGCGAAGATCGGGGCATGTCTGTTCCTGTGGAGTTACCGGCCGGATTCACCAGTCGCGCAGCGACCGATGCGGATGTCGAAGCGATCCACTCTCTGGTCGCTGCGACCGAACGTGAGCTTCATGGCGAGGCCGAGACCGCGCCGGACGGGATCAAGGCGGTGCTGTCCCGGCCGGGGTTCGACCCGACGGTGGACTCGGTCGTCGTCCACGACGCCGATGGCCGGCTGGCGGCCTGGGCGTGGCTGAACCGTGGCAAGCGGGCGCAGATCGATGTCGATCCGGGCCGTCGCGGGCTGGGAATCGGGACGGCGCTGCTGGATTGGGCCGAGGCGCGCGCCGCGGAGGCCGGGACGACCGACTGGATCGCGCAGATGGTCGACGACAAGGACCTGGCCGGCGTCGAGCTGGTGCGCGCCCGCGGGTACGACGTACTGGCGGTGAACTGGCAGCTCGAGTTGCCGATGGATTCCGAGCCGGTGATCCCGGCACTCCCCGAGGGGATCACGATGCGGCCCTTCGCTGCTGGTGATGCGGCGGCGGCCCACCTGCTGATCGAGGACGCCTTCGACGAGTGGCAGCCGCGGCGCAAGTCGTACGAGGAATGGGCCGCGATGGTGATCGAGCGCTCGAGCTTCGCCCCCGAGCTGTCGCCGGTAATCTTCGCCGGCGACGAACTGATCGGCGCGGCGCTCTGCCTCGACCTCCCCGACACCGACGAGGGCTACATCGAGCAACTCGCCGTACGCCGTGATCACCGCGGCAAGGGTCTCGCCAGAGCGCTCCTCGCCTTCGCCCGCCACGCCTTCTACCGCCAGGGCAAACGCAACCTCACCCTGTGGACCCACTCCGACACCGGCGCCCTCGCGATGTACGAACGCCTAGGCATGACAGTCCGCCGCAGCACCACCATCTACCGCGGTTACCTGTCCAAGCCCCAGCCCTAGCAGGCGCGAGCTATTTGGCGACCTTGTCGATCGGGGGTGCGGCGATGACTACGGGGGTGCCGAAGTTGGTGAAGGTGGAGGTGGCGGTGTCTTCGCCGAGGGTGTAGTCGATCTTGCGGGGTAGTGAGTCGGCGTCGAGGAGGAGCTTGGCGGTCAGGGTCGGGGTCTTGTTCTCGGCGAGGCTCTCCGCGGTGATCGTGTCGCCGAATGCCTTCGCCTCGGCCGCCTTCTGCAGGTCGATCGTCAGGTTGTACTGCGTGGTCGCCACACCCTCCACCTTCGGACCGGCGGCCGTCGTGAACTGGGTGGCGTAAGAAGAGCCCGCGAGGAACTGCTGCGGCTGCGCTTGCCAGGCGATCAGCTGGATCATGGCTCCGGTCAGCGCGTCGACGCCCGTCTTCTTGGCGTCGTACTTGACCCACTGCGGGCCGTCCGAGATGCCCTTGCCCTGGCCGTAGAGCTTGCCACCGGCACCCAGCACGGTCATCCCGTCGGCGGTGACGACGAACTCAGGGGTGGAGCCGCCGAGCTTCACGTCGGCGGTCAGCGTGGTCCGATGAGCTCCGGCGGTCGTCGACACAACCCGGAAGGTGCCCTTCTTGACGAGCGCCTCTTGGACCTTCTTGCCCAGGTCGGCCTGGGTGAGTGTGGTCGCCGCCGCCAAGGTCGGAGCGCCGGCTGCCTGCGTTCCGGGTGCCGGGGTGTTACCGCACGCGGCCAGGCCAACGACCGCACCGGTGACCGCCAACGACATCATGATTCTCTTCACAGCGCGGATGATGACATGGCCAGGCGGTCATCGCGAGAATGTTTTCCACATCTTGCAAGACCCAGGCCGGTCCCACGCTCTCGACCGCCTATTCTTCGGCTATGTCAGAACAGCAGGGTGGGGTGAATGGTGGCGGGCCGGGTGCCCTGTTCGCCATCGGCGGCGCCGAGGACAAGCTCAAGAAGCGCATGGTGCTGCAGGAATTCGTCGAGGCGGCCGGTGGACCGAAGGCCCGGATCGTCGTCGTACCGACGGCCTCCGCGCTCGGCCCGGACGTGGTCGACGTGTACTCCGCGCTGTTCGCCGCCCTCGGTGCGGCCAGTGTGGTCGGGGTCCGGCCGGAGAACCGCGAGGACGCCGACGACCCCACCTTCATCGAGCCGCTGACCGAGGCGACCGGCATCTTCATGACCGGTGGCAACCAGTTGAAGCTCAGCGGTGTCGTCACCGGTACGGCGTTCGGCCGCGCGGTCACCGAGGCGCACGCCCGGGGTGCCGCGGTCGGCGGGACGTCGGCGGGCGCCAGCATCCTGGCCGAGCACATGATCGCGTTCGGCCGGTCCGGGGCGACGCCACGGCAGCGGATGAGCCAGCTCGCCGGCGGCCTCGGTCTGGTGCAGGGCGCGATCGTCGACCAGCACTTCGCCCAGCGCAACCGGTACGGCCGGCTCCTCTCACTGGTCGCGCAGTCTCCCGGCCTGCTCGGGATCGGCGTCGACGAGGACACGGCCGCCGTCGTACGGGGGTCTCATCTGGAGGTCGTCGGGCGGGGTGCGGTGACGATCTTCGACGGCAGCCGGATCACGTCGAACGCGCACTACGCGAAGCGGTCCGAGGCGATCCTCGCCTCCGGGGTCGTCCTGCACGTGCTCCCGGCCACGGCAACCTTCGACCTGAAGGCGCGCGCACTGTTGTCGTACGGGCCGCAGCCGCCGGCCGAGGAGCTCGCCTCGATCGAGGCCGCTGAGGCGGATCTCCGAGCGCTGGCGAAGGAGATCGCAGCGGAGGGAGCGGGACCGGCGTACTACGCGGAGCGCAAGCGCCGGGCGGGACGGCGTACGGCCAGGACGGCGAATGCCGGCGAAGCGGTTGGGGAACCGAGGACGAGGAAGAAGGCTGGTACGTCGGCCGCGGCGGGCCGGTCCAGACCGGAGGCGACCGAGCCACTGAGCGCGGGCGCCGAACTCAGCACGCCAGACTCCGAGCCACGACCAGACAGTGGGACCGTATGACAGAGACCGCCCCCGACCAGCCCGACTCCACGACCACCGGCGCTGCGACAGCCAGCACCGAGACGACCGGCGCCGAGACCTTGGGTACGCCGAGCCCGGATCTGAAGCTCATCGAGACCCGGGTGTACCGCGGTCCGAACATCTGGAGCTACGACCCGGCCATCCATCTCGTGGTCGACCTGGGTTCGCTGGAGAACTTCCCGTCGAACACGATCGACGGCTTCACCGAACGACTGCTGGAGTACCTGCCCCGCCTCGACCAGCACCACTGCTCGCGCGGCCGGCGCGGCGGGTTCATCGAGCGCCTGCACGAGGGGACCTGGCTCGGCCATATCGCCGAGCACGTCTCGCTGCAGTTGCAGCAGGAGGCCGGCCACGACATGCGGCGCGGCAAGACCCGCCAGGTCCGCGGCGTACCGGGCCGCTACAACATCATCTACGCGTACGCCGACGAGGGCGTCGGCCTGGCTGCCGGTGAGCTCGCCATCCGGTTCGTGAACTACCTGGTCCAGCCGACGCCGGAGTTCGACTTCACCACCGAGCTGGAGAAGTTCATCCGGGCCGCTGAGCGGAGTGCGTTCGGGCCGTCGACGCAGGCGATCGTCGACGAGGCGGTGTCGCGGGACATCCCGTGGATCCGGCTGAACAAGGCGAGCCTGGTCCAGCTCGGTCAAGGTGTGCACGCGAAGCGGATCCGGGCGACGATGACGTCCGAGACCGGCTCGATCGCGGTGGATGTTGCCAGTGACAAGGACCTCACCACGAAGCTGCTCGCCTCGGCCGGCCTGCCGGTACCGCGGTCCGTCTCGGTCCGCGAGGTCGAGGAAGCCGTCTCGGCCGCGAACAAGATCGGCTACCCGGTCGTCTGCAAACCGCTCGACGGCAACCACGGCCGGGGCGTCTGCCTGAACCTGCAGGACGCGGACGCCGTGCGGGAGGCCTTCCCGATCGCGGCCGAGCAGTCGCGTCGCGGCTCGGTGATCGTGGAGAGCTTCGTCACCGGCAAGGACTACCGCTGCCTGATCATCAACGGGCGGATGGAGGCGATCGCCGAGCGCGTCCCGGCCCATGTCGTCGGCGACGGCGTCCACACGGTCGCCGAACTGGTCGACATCACCAACGCGGACCCGCGCCGAGGCGTCGGGCACGAGAAGATCCTGACCCGGATCACCGTCAACGCGGCCGCTCGTGAGCTGGTCCGCTCGCAGGGCTTCGACATGGACGAGGTACCGCCGGAAGACACGATGGTGAAGCTCACCCTCACCGGCAACATGTCCACCGGTGGGATCTCGATCGACCGTACCTTCGAGGCGCACCCGGAGAACGTCGAGATCGCCGAAGAGGCGGCCCGGATGATCGGGCTCGACATCGCCGGCATCGACTTCATCTGCCCCGACATCACCCAGCCGGTGCGCGAGACCGGTGGCGCGATCTGCGAGGTGAACGCGGCACCCGGGTTCCGGATGCACACCAACCCGACGGTCGGCGATCCGCAGTACATCGCCAAGCCGGTCGTCGACATGCTGTTCCCGCCGGGCGCGACCAGCCGGATCCCGATCGTCGCGGTGACCGGGACGAATGGCAAGACGACCACCTCGCGGATGATCAGCCACGTCTTCAAGGGGATGGGCCGCAAGGTCGGGATGACGTCCACGGACGGCATCGTGATCGACGAGCGGCTGGTGATCCGGGCGGACGCGTCCGGGCCGAAGTCCGCCCGGATGGTGCTGCAGAACCCGCGGGTCGACTTCGCCGTGTTCGAGGTCGCGCGGGGCGGGATTTTGCGCGAAGGGCTCGGGTACGAGCGCAACGACGTGGCCGTGGTGCTGAACATCCAGCCGGACCACCTGGGCATGCGCGGGATCGACACGCTGGAGCAACTGGCCGACGTGAAGGGCGTGCTGGTCGAGGCCGTCCCGCGGAACGGGTTCGCCGTACTGAATGCCGACGACCCGCTGGTGCGGAAGATGCGCCGGAAGTGTTCGGGCGAGGTGGTCTGGTTCAGCATCGCCGAACCGGGCAGCGAGGTCCGCGAGTACATCGAGGGACACTGCCGGCGGGGCGGGCGGGCCGTCGTACTGGATCGCTCCGATCTGGGCGACATGATCATCATGAAGCACGGCCGGCGGTCGATGCAGCTGGCATGGACCCACTTGCTGCCGGCAACCTTCGGCGGCCGGGCGATGATGAACGTGCAGAACGCGATGGCAGCCGCGGCGGCCGCCTTCGCCGCAGGTGCGCCCCTGCACGACATCCGGCAGGGGCTGCGGACGTTCAACACGTCGTACTACCTCTCCCCCGGCCGGCTGAACGAGATCGAGGTCGACGGCCGGACCGTGATCGTCGACTACTGCCACAACGCGCCCGCGATGCGGATGCTCGGCGACTTCGTGGACAAGCTCGGCGAGAGCCTGAACGCATCGTCGGAGCTCGGCAGGCCGTCGCGGATCGGCGTGATCGCGACCGCGGGTGACCGGCGGGACGACGACATGCGGGAGCTCGGCGAGGTCGCGGCCCAGCACTTCGATGTCGTGATCGTGCGTGAGGACGCGCGATTGCGCGGACGTAAGCGGGGCGAGTCGGCCGAGCTGATCATCGAGGGCGTGCGCAACGCGATGGAGAACGGGGCCCGCTGCCGCCAGGTCGAAACGGTGCTCGAGGAGCTCACCGCCGTACAGCACGCGCTGTCGCGGTCGAACCGCGGCGACCTGGTCGTCCTGTGTGTCGACCAGCACCAGTCGGTGTTGTCCGAGCTCGAGTCGGTGTCGCACCTGGCGCAGGCCGGTGCCCGCTCCGGCGACGAAGGCGGCGACCCGGACTTCGTCCAGCCGGACCCCGAAACGGAAGGCGACGGCGACGAGTCGGACGAGTAGAGCCTTTCCAGGGTAGGGCTTTCGACGATCAGGGAGTGCCGTGCGGCCGACCGTCCTTGTCTACTACTTCCCCGACTGGCATCGCGATCCGCGCAATGCCGACTGGTTCGGTCCGGGCTGGACCGAATGGGAGCTGGTCAGGGCGGCGACCGCACGCTTTCCCGGGCATCGACAACCACGGGTGCCGCTGCTCGGTTATCGCGACGAGGCCGACCCCGCGGTGGCCGCGACGGACATCGACCTTGCCGCGACGCATGGGATCGACGGCTTCCTGTTCGACTACTACTGGTACGACGACGGGCCTTATCTGTCGGGAGCTCTGGACGACGGCTTCCTGCAAGCGCCCAACTCCGAGCGGCTGCAGTTCGCCCTGATGTGGGCGAACCACCAACTGGTGGACATCTTCCCCAGCCGGTCGGGCGACGTACCTGACCTGCTGAAGAGTGGCGCAATCGATCGCCGGGCCTTCGAAGCCATGGTCCACCACGTCATCGACCGGTACTTCTCCCGCCCGAACTACCTCACCATCGACGGCAAACCGTGGTTCACGCTCTACGACATCGGCAACTTCATCGAAGGTCTGGGAGGTGTCTCGGAGGCCCGGGGCGCGCTCGACTGGTTCCGCGAGCAGACTGTGCTCGCCGGCTTTCCGGGACTCCACCTCGACGGGGTGCTGTGGAGCGCCCCGGTGCTGCCCGGCTCCGGCGCCACATCCGGACTGGCTGAGGTGGTCGACCGCCTCGGGTTCGACTCCGGTACGTCGTATGTCTGGCTGCATCACCTCGACGCCGGGAGGGCCGACTTTCCGAACGGTTCGATCAGCTCGCTGCGCGACGCCGCCTTCGCGGAGTACGACCGGTACGCCGAGCAGCTGACCGTGGACTTCTATCCGAACGTCACTGTCGGGTGGGATCCCTCACCGCGGACCGCCCAGGAGCTTCCGTATCAACAGCTGGGCTACCCGTGGACCTCGGTGTGGGACCAGGATCCGGCCGAGTTCGCCACCGGGCTCCGGCGCGCGATCGAATTCTTGGAGCAGCACCGTCCACGGCACTCGGTCGTCACGATCAACGCCTGGAACGAATGGACCGAGGGCTCCTATTTGTTGCCTGACACAACACACAGATCGGCTTACCTGGAAGCTGTCCGGGATGTGCTGCATTCGTAGGGTTTCGGGGGAACTCGGGTGCCTGGCACCTCGTTGAGGTCTGCGTGAAGACGAAGTTGCTGATGGCATTCATCGCTGTTGCCCTGCCGTTGTTGGTGTCCTCGTGCGGGTCCGGTGAGAAGACGGCCGGGCCTGCTGTGCAGGATGCCGCGAAGACCACCGGGGTGCTCGTGGAGGACGCCTGGGTGCGGGCGACGGCCGGTGCGAAGGACACCTCGATGACGGCCGCGTTCATGTCGCTGACCAATCCGGGATCGGCAGACGTCAAGCTGACCTCGGCGACCTCGCCGGTGGCCGGAATCGTGCAGCTGCACGAGATGGCGATGAAGGACGGCAAGATGGTGATGCAGGAGAAGGCAGGCGGCATCACCGTTCCGGCCGGCTCGCACGCCCATCTCGCACCCAGCGGTGACCACGTGATGCTGATGGGGCTCAAGCAGGCCTTGAGGCCGGGCGACGAGGTGCCGTTGACGTTGAAGTTCTCCGATGGCTCGTCCCACGACCTGACCGTGCCGGTGAAAGCCTTCACCGAAGAGGAAGAGCATTACCACCCGACCCCGACTCCGACCAGCACGCCTTGACCGGCCGGCCGTCCCGGCGACAGTTCTTCGGGTACGCCGGTGCCGCGGCGGCCGGCGCTGCCGTCACAGGCGGAGCCGTCGCCAGCGGAGTTGTCGGCCTCAGCCAGGACACACCCAGCACGGCCGCGCGCGAGATTTCGCCGTACGGCGTGCATCAGCCGGCTGTCGCGGCAGCCTCACCCAAGCATGCCGAACTCGTCGCGCTCAACCTGCTCGGTGGCGTCGACAAGGCGGCGCTGGGCCGGTTGATGCGGCTGTGGACCACCGACATCGTTGCCCTGACCTCCGGTCGCCCCGCGCCCGGTGACACCGCCCCGGAGCTTGCCTTGGGCAACGTTTCGTTGACGGTGACGGCCGGGTTCGGTCCGCGGGTGTTTGCGTTGCCCCGGCTGACCGCCAAGCGGCCGCGCGGTCTCGACGAGTTGCCGGTGATGTCGCACGATCGTCTGCAGACCGCTTGGAATGGCGGCGACCTGATGCTGCTGGTCGGCGCCGATGATCCGGTGAGCGTCGTCCACGCAGTACGACGGTTGGTCGCCGACGCGGCTCCATTCGCACGGCCGGTCTGGCGACAGACCGGGTTCTGGAACGGGACCGGCAGCGACGGCACCCCGGTGACGGGGCGGAACCTGTTCGGTCAGGTGGACGGCAGCGGGAATCCGGCACCCGGGACGCCCGAGTTCGAGCAGACGGTCTGGTCGGACGAGCCCGGCTGGTTCGCGGGCGGCACGACGCTCGTCGTACGGCGGATCAAGCTCAACCTGGACACCTGGGACGAGCTGACCAGGTCGGAACAGGAACGCGCGGTCGGCCGCAAGCTGTCCACCGGCGCACCCCTCACCGGCACGGCGGAGCACGACGAACTCGATCTCGAGAAGCGCGACGCCGACGGCCGGCTGGTGATCGCCGAGAACGCGCACGCCCGGCTGTCGCATCACTCCACCAACGACGGCCGGCGGATCTTCCGGAAGGGGCTGAACTACGTCCACGACACCGGCGCCGCCCGCGAGTCCGGGCTGATCTTCCTCAGCTACCAGGCCGATATCGCCGGCCAGTTCCTGCCCTTGCTGGCTCGCCTGGACGCGGCCGACGCCCTCAACGAATGGACGACCACGATCGGCTCGGCCGTCTTCGCCATCCCGCCCGGTTTCCAGCCCAACAGCTGGCTCGGCCAGGAACTGCTCGGCTGAGCCAGCAGTCCAGCGCGGCGAACGTGTAGCCCTCGTCAGCAGTCCAGCGCGGCGAAGGTGTAGCCCTTCGCCGCCAGGATCGGCAGCACCTTCTCCAGAGCGGCGACGGTCTGGCTCCGGTTGCCGCCCGCGTCGTGCATGAGGACGACGCTGCCCGAGTGGACGGTGGTCAGGATATTGGTGACGATCGCGTCGACGCCCGGCATCGTCCAGTCGAGCGAATCCACGTCCCAGAGCACCGGCTTCATCCCGGCCGCCTTGATCTCGGCCTTCACCTGGGCGTTCTCGGCGCCGTACGGCGGCCGGAAGCACTTCGACGCGGGCCCGCCGGTGATCTCGCGGTGCCGCTTGGCCGCGGAGATCTTGGTCAGCTGCGGATGCGAGTACGACTGGCTGCCGATCGCGTGGCCGGCGGCCAGGACGGCGTCGTGCAGCTCGGGATGCCGATCGGCCATCTGACCGAGTTCGAAGAACGTCGCCTTGGCGTCGTTGCGGGCGAGGATGTCCAGGATCTGCGGTGTCCAGGCCGGATCGGGTCCGTCGTCGAAGGTGAAGTACACCACCTTGGCAGTCGCCGCGGGATGCGTGGCCGGCGTCGAGGGCGGCGTCGTCGGCTGCTGGGACGCGGCTGCGACGGCCTTGACCTGCGGCCGGGCGGCGGCCTCCGATTCGATCATGTTGGCGGCACCGATCGTGATGCCGACCGCGGCAGCGACCCCCACCACAGCCACCGTCCGTACGAAGACGCCGGCGTACTTGCTGGACATGCCCAATCCCCCGTCACTGACGAACCGTTCGTCAGCCCTTGAGACGACGCCCGGCCCGATTTTGTTGGACCGGAGCTGAATCCCCTGGCCGTGTCACCCTGAGGGTCCGCCCGGCGCGTTCTGGGAGGTGAGGAAGGGATGCCGATGACCAACGACGAGGATTTCGACGCGTTCGTGCGAGCGCGTTGGACCACGACCGCACGGCTCGCCTACGCGCTCACCCTGGACCATCAGAAGGCGGAGGACCTGGCTCAGGAGTCCTTCACCAAGTTGTGGTTCCACTGGCGGAAGGTGCGCGGCGAGAGCCCCGAGGGGTATCTGAGGAAGATCGTGACCAGCACGTTCTTGTCCGGCGCCCGGCGGCGCTGGTCGGCGGAGCGGCCGACCGAGGTGCCACCGGACATCGCGATCGGGTCCAGGACCGGACAGGTGGACGACCGGCTGGCGCTGCACGCCGCGATGAGCCGGCTCAGTCCCCGTCAGCGGGCGGCGGTCTACCTGCGGTACGCCGAAGACCTGCCCGAACGGACCGTCGCGACCCTGCTCGGGTGCTCGGTCGGTTCGGTCAAACAGCACACGCGGAGAGGGCTGGAAGCGCTTCGCCTCGACACCACCGACCAGTTGGCCGATCTGGCCGGAAGGAACATCGCATGACCGACAACCTGCAGACCAAGTTCGAAGTACTGACCGACGCACGTCCCGAGCCGCCGGACCCGGCCGCACCCATCCGGCTCCGGATCAAGAGCCGCCAGCGACGCCGCCGCGGTACAGCGGTGGTCCTGGTCACGGCTGCGGCTGTCGGCATCACGCTCGGCATCGGACCGGCGCTGCACGCCCTCCAGCCCGACGCCGCCGGCGGCATCGGGGTCGCCGGAGTCCCGACGCCATCACCGACCGCTCCTTCGAGCTCCGACCCGAGTTCCTTCCCGAGCTCAGGCCCGAGTTCCTTCCCGAGCTCCGGCCCGAGTTCCTTCCCGAGCTCCGGCCCGAGTTCCGTCCCGACGCAGCCCGCGCACAACAAGGTGCTGCCGCCACCCTGGTCGGACAAGGAGTTCACCAAGGTGCCCGACTCGAATGCCTACCGCCCGGCGTACTTCGTGGCCCAGGGCCAGATCCCGACCGAGAACTGGGCGATGATCTCGACTCAGGACAGCTGCCTGGTGTCGATCGAAGGCAAGGCGAACAGCTTCGGCGGGCTCTACGACTGCTTCACCGACTGGACCAACGGCCGGAACGTGTCCTACCGGATCACGCCGGCCTACCAGAAGGAGAAGAACTCCTACAGGATCAACTACACGATGGTGATCGGCGCGACCTCGATCGAGGCACGCACGGTCCGGATCAAGGCCGGTGGCAAGACCTACGTCACCGACGCGGTCGGTACGCCCACGAGCGACAGGATCCGCTTCTTCTCCGTCGTGATCCCCCAGCGTGACTTGAAGATCACCTCGATCACCCCACTCGATGCCGCCGGCCGACCGGCTCCGGCACCGAGCAATCCTCCGACGGAGATCTGTATCAGCATTTCCTGCACCGCCACCTCCGGCGACACCCCGGTAGTGAAGTGACGACAGCGCATCCCGTACTGCGAGCGCCCGTACGGGATGCGCTGCATTTCATCCACAGGCAATCACCGGGCAACAACGCTCTGTCAGCCTGGTGGCATGGAACAACTCCGGAGATCTGTCACCGCCGGGATGGCGTGTGATGTCTGCGGACGGTTGCCCCATCCGCACCGTCTGCGCCTGACGTTGGCAAAGCTCGCGGCGATTCTGCCGGTCGAGTTCGCATTGCACGCGGCTGTGCTCGCACTGCATCCGCCCTACCTGCTCACCGTCGCCCTGCTGGCGGTGACCACGACCGCCCTGGTGATCTGGATCGTCGAACCGTCCGCGATGCGTCTGCTTCGGCGCTGGCTGCACGCCCCCGGTCACCACCTCCGTAGCCGCACCAGAGAAGTACTCACGCAGGCACCGTCGTTGTGGCGAATCCGGGTGACGCTCGACGACCGGGCCGGCGAACTCGAGCGGCTCACGCGCCGGCTGGCCGACCTGGACGCCAACATTCTCGGACTGCACGTTCATCCGATCGACGCCGGCGTCCGGGACGAACTGGTCGTGTCGACGCCAGAGGTGGTCGGTGCCGAGGAACTGCTGGCCGGGATCGAATCCGCCGGTGGGCGCGACGTCCATGTCTGGCCGACGACAGCGCTGGCCTTGGTCGACGGCCAGACCGAGGCACTGAACCTCGCCGCTCGGGTCGTCGCCGATCCCGCTGAACTGTCCCACGCGGTAGCCGAACTTCTCGGCGCGCGTCTCGTCACCGATCAACTGGCAGTCGCCAGGGGCCTGCTACCGCAGGACGGGACGATGCTGAAGATCCCGTCGCCGTGGAGCGGGCTCTTCGTCTTCACCCGCCCCGGCGAGCCCTTCACCCCGGCCGAATCAGCCCGCGCCCACCGGCTCGCCCAGGTCGCCGAACTCGCCCGCAACCTCGAAGAGGAGCAGCTAGCGGCGGGCCAGTAGGCGGCGCTTGGGTTCGGTTCGGTCGATCCAGTCCAGGTCGTCGGACAGGACCGCGTCGTTGCCGCGTTCGTCGTACGGCGGGGGTGGTGGCGGAGGCGGCGGGAGGGCGCGGATCTTGAGCGCGACCATCGGGATCGCGAGCAGGAACGCGAGTGCCAGCCAGGGCCAGTAGTCGTGCAGTAACGGGGCGAACGCCTTGAAGAAGGCGTCCGTCGCCGCGTTCGCCACGTCGTCGGTCGGGCGGCCGCTGGACCCGACGATGGTCTTGATCCCGTCCACGACGGCGAACGACGTCACGTAGGTCGCTGCCAACGGCAACCATGCGTACGCCGAGGGCCAGCCTCGCCGCCAGCACGCGACGTACAGGAGACCCGCGAGCCCGGCCGCGACGAGCAGACCGTTCAGCTGCCAGAGCCAGTGCCAGTCGGCGAGCTTGGCGGCGGGGCGGAGTGCATACCAGGCGACCGGCAGAGCCAAGGCGAACGCCGCGACCACTGAGCTTCGGGTGCCCAAGGCACCGAAGAACCCTCCGACGGCACTTGCCACCAGCAACGAGATCAGCAGATCCCTGCTGTGGAACGAGTTCCCACTCAGCCACCAGGTGCCCGCGGCGACCACCAGCACCAGCGGTACGGCGATGCGCAGCCGCTGGACCAGCAGACCGGCCAGCACTCCCCCGGCGTAGCCGCCGAGCAGCAGGACATCTACACGCGGCAGCACGAAGGTGGTCGCGCCTTCGGGCAGCCCCGCCAGGTAGGTGGGGCCGAAACCGGCCACGAACCACGCGACGACGGCCGCCGGTACAGACCACAAGTAGCGCACGGAACCTCGATCCACCCCTCGGGGCGGAAAGCCTGAGGGGTCAGTGCTGGGCTCGTTCGACCTTGCTCTTCAAGGTCTCCGGGTTATCGACGGTAGCCCCCTGCGACCGCAACCAGGCGTCAAGACTCGCCCGATCCTGCAGTGACATGATCGCGACCACGTCGCCGGCCTTCGCCTCGGCCACCAGCGCCTGGGCAGCCTCGAGCTCGGTCGGGTACGCCGGTACGTCGTCGACGCCGACCGAACTGGTGCCTTCGCGGAAGACGGCCTCCAGTTCCTCCGGCGGCCGGCCGCGCAGGTAGTCGCCCTTGTGCCCGATCACCACCCGGTCGGCACCGCGGGCCCCGATCGCGCCCATCGCCGAGACCATGTCGTCGGCCCGGTCGCCCGGCGAACCGAGCGCGAGCAGCAACCGGCTGCCCGGTTCCCGGACGCCGTTCATGATCTCGAGCAGCGCTTCCAGGCCGGCCTCGTTGTGGGCCAGGTCGATGACGACGGTGAAGTCGCGCACGGAGTACATGTTCATCCGGCCGGGGTTGTTCTCGCCCGGCGTGAATGTGCTCAGGCCGTCGATCACCGCTGCCCGCGGCAACCCGAGACCGAGTGCCGCCGAGGCCGCCGCAAGGGCGTTCTCGACGTTGTAGTGGGACAGCCCGGACAGCGTCATCGGCACGTCCACGACCTTGAGCAACGGCTCGGCGTCGCGCGAGTTGTCGAGGACGGTGATGAACCCGTCGAGCACGGTGGTCGCCCGGCCGCCCTCGTCCAGGACGGTACGGATCGACGGCGAGTCGGGGTCGCGCGAGAACACCCAGCACTTGGCCGGCGAGCCGAGCCGCATCGCGAACGTCCGCGGGTCGTCGCCGTTCACCACACACCAGCCGCGCGGCCGGGTGATCTTGGTGATGACCGCCTTCACCTCGGCGAGCTGGTCGACGGTGTCGATACCGCCGAGGCCGAGGTGGTCGGCGGTGACGTTGGTGACCACTGAGACGTCGTTGTGCGCGACGCCGACACCGCGACGGAGGATCCCGCCACGAGCGGTCTCGGTGACTGCGAGCTGGACACCCGGCTGGGACAGCACCTGACCGGCACCGCTCGGCCCGGAGAAATCGCCGTACTTGACCAGCTCGCCGTCGAAGTACACGCCGTCCGTGCTCGACCAGCCGACGTGCAGCCCGGCGGCCCGGCCGATGTGCGCGATCATCCGTGAGGTCGTGGTCTTGCCGTTGGTGCCGGTGACCGCGACCACCGGGATCTTCGGCCGCAACGTCGGCGGCGGGTTGCCGGCCGGCTCGTTGCGGACCCGTTCACCGACGGTGGCGATCAGCTCGGGCAGCTCCTCGGCACCGAACGCGTCCACGACATCCACGATCGCCTGACCCAGTGCCCGCGCGCGGCCTTCGTGCGCCCAGGGGAAGGCCACGACCAGCCGGTGCACATCCGACTCGGATCGCACCCGGACGCCGATCCGCCCGATCCCGGCCTCGCGGGCGATCCGCCGGACGATGTGCCCGACGACGCGGACCGCGAACCGCTGCCGGAAACCGGAGCCGATCCGGCCCGGCCGGGTGGCCCCGAGTCCGAGTGCCGACGCGTACGCCTTGGCCGCCGGAGCCGGCGCGTCGATCAGTGCGGTCAGGTCGAGCGTGAGCTTGACCGCCGCCCGGCTGAAGTAGAGGTTGGCCCCGTCCAGAACGCGGAGCTCGACCAGAGAACCGGACACGTGTATCAGGCACCCATCGCGTGGTAGCCGCCGTCGACGTGGATGATCTCGCCGGTGGTGGAGGGGAAGAAGTCACTGAGCAGGCCGACGATCGTCTTGCCGGTCGGCTCCAGGTCGGACGGGTCCCAGCCCAGCGGGGCCCGGTCCAGCCACGGCTCCTCGAACTTCTCGAAGCCTGGGATCGCCTTCGCGGCCAGCGTCTTCAGCGGACCGGCCGACACCAGGTTGCAGCGGATGCCCTGGGCACCGAGATCGCGGGCCAGGTAGCGCGAGGTCGACTCCAGCGCAGCCTTCGCCACGCCCATCCAGTCGTACCCCGGCCAGGCCACGGTCGCGTCGAAGGTCAGCCCGACGACGCTGCTCCCCCGGCTCATCAAGGGCGCACACGCAACCGCCAACGCCTTCAACGAGTACGCCGAGACGTGCACCGCGCGCGACACGTCGTCCCACGGACCCTCGAGGAACTTGCCGCCGAGGATCGTCTCGGGGTTGCCGTAGGCAATGGAGTGCACGACGCCGTCCAGGCCGTCGACGTGCTCGCGGACCGCGTCGGGCAGCGCGGCCAGGTGGTCCGCATCGGTGACGTCCAGTTCGAGCACGGGCGGCTCGACCGGCAACCGCTTCGCGATCCGCTTGGTGATGCTCAGCGCACGGCCGAAGTTCGAGATCAGCACGGTGGCGCCTTGTTCCTGCGCCACCTTGGCCGTGGCGAAGCCGATCGAGGAGTCGAGGGTGACTCCGGCGACCAGGATCCGCTTGCCGTCGAGGATGCCCACCGGCATGCCCTTTCTAGAGTTTGTGGAGGTTAGTGGCCCATGCCGATGCCGCCGTCGACCGGGATCACCGCGCCGGTGATGTAGCCGGCCTCGTCGGACGACAGCCAGCGGACCGCATTGGCGATCTCCTCGGTCAGCCCGAACCGGCCGAGCGGGATCTGGCTCAGGTACTGCTTCTGGGTCTCTTCGGGCAGTACGGCGGTCATGTCGGTCTCGACGAAACCGGGCGCGACCACGTTGGTGGTGATCCCGCGGCTGCCGAGCTCACGCGCCATCGAGCGCGCCATCCCGATCAGGCCGGACTTGCTGGCCGCGTAGTTCACCTGGCCGGGCGAGCCGAGCAGCCCGACCACCGAGGAGATGAACACGATCCGGCCGCGGCGCAAGCGCAGCATCCCCTTGGCCGCCCGCTTGGCGACCCGGAACGAGCCGGTGAGGTTGGTCGAGATGACCGAGTCCCAGTCGTCGTCGGTCATTCGCAGCAGCAGCGTGTCGCGGGTGATGCCGGCGTTCGCGACGAGTACCTCGACCGGGCCGTGCTCGGCCTGGATCGTCTCGAACAGCGCCTCGACCTGCTCGGCGTCGGTGATGTCGCACTTGACCGCGAGGAAACCGTCCGGCGGCGGACTGCTGTTGTAGGTCACGGCGACCTGGTCGCCCGCCTCCTTGAAGGCGGTCGCGATGGCCAGTCCGATGCCCCGGTTGCCACCGGTGACCAGTACCGATCTCGACACGTCTGACGTCTCCTCACTCAGCTGAACGGCGTACTGCCGGACGAACGGTATCGCAGCCGTTCGCCGTACGACGGTCAGGCGTCCTCGAGGCGGAAGCCGACCTTCAGGCCGACCTGGTAGTGGTCGATCGCGTTGTCGACGATGTGGCCGCGGATCTGGGTCACCTCGAACCAGTCCAGGTGCCGCAGGGTCTCGCCGGCGCGGCTGATCGCGTTGGTGATCGCGGCGTCGATGCCTTCTTTGGACGTGCCGACGATCTCGGTCACGCGGTAGGTCCGATCGGTCATCTCAGTTCCCCTTCGCCGGGGTACGCATAGGTTCTTCGAGCCCGGCGTACCGTTGGTCCTGGTGAGGAGAATAGATGTCGCGACGTAGTGAACGGGCCGACGAAACGGTCATCTCGGTGACCAGTGCGCAACCGGGCCGGTCGGAGGACCTGGAGAGCCGGATCGCGCGGTACGCGTGGATGATGTCGATCCGCATCGTCTGCTTCGTGCTGGCGGTGCTGACGCCGTCCCCGTGGCGGTGGATCTTCCTGGTCGGCGCGGTCTTCCTGCCGTCGGTCGCGGTGGTGCTGGCGAATGCCCGCAAGACCACGAAGGTGGATGCCGCGGCTTCCTACGTACCTCAGGCCAGACCCCAGATCGGCCCGGACTCTGCACACGATTCCAGGTCGTTCACCGGCCCCGAAGTGATCCGCGATCCGGGCGCCGATCGCGACACCGAAAAGTGATCTTCGCCGGGACTGGATTCTCAAGACTGATCCGTGTCAGAATCTGCGTGCTCTGAAGTTCATGGATGGAATTCAGGGACTTGATGCGGCGTCGGACGGCTCCCCCCGTGGCTGTCCGACGTCGCTTCATTTTCTCCACGCTATTGATAATTGAGCGATCAGGGACAATTGCCGGATGACCGAAGAAGTAGTGCCGTCCGGCTGCTCTGCAAGGGGATGCGGCCGGCCCGCCCTCTGGGCGTTGCGCTGGAACAACCCGAAGATCCACACGCCCGACCGGCGCAAGACCTGGCTGGCCTGCGAGGAACACAAGGACAGCCTGTCCGACTTCCTCGCGCAGCGGTCATTCCTGCGCGAGGTGGAGCCATTCACCGGCTGAAACTCGGGGCGTTACAGCAGAAAAAGTAAATTTCCCGTTCAGAACTGCCAGCGATGCGGTGCAGGCCGGTTCTTCCGCGGCACCACTTCTGCGGTACCGACTTCAGCCGCCGATGGCCGACATCGGACGCGCCGGTTGCAGGAAGCTGGGATCGGCGATGCCGTGGCCGGGGAGTTTTCCGCGCATCGCGGTTCGCCACCGATCGGCGAGTTCCGCATCCGGGGCACCGGCGCGTAATGCGGTCCGCAGATCCGATTCTGTCCTTGCAAAGAGACAATCGCGGACCTGGCCGTCGGCCGTCAGCCGGACCCGGTCGCAGTCCCCACAGAACGGCCGGGTCACCGACGCGATGATGCCGACGGTCGCCGGACCGCCCTGGACGGTGAACAACTCGGCCGGCGCACTGCCGCGGGCCGCTGCACCGACCGGCTCGAGATCGAATCGGTCACCCAGCATCCGGAGGATCTCGTCGGCGGTGACCATCGTGTCCCGGTTCCAGCCGTGCTGGGCGTCCAGCGGCATCTGCTCGATGAAGCGCAGTTCGTAGTCGTGATCGAGACAGAACTGCAGCAGTTCGGCTGCCTGGTCGTCGTTCACCCCGCGCATCAGTACGGCGTTGACCTTGACCGGCTCCAGGCCGGCCCGCCGCGCCGCTTCCAGCCCGGCCAGCACGTCCTTCAGCCGGTCCCGCCTGGTCAACTCCTGGAAGGTGTCGGCCCGGACCGTGTCGAGGCTCACATTCACCCGGTCCAGTCCGGCCTCTTTCAGCGCCTCGGCCTGCCGGGCCAGCCCGATCCCGTTGGTCGTGATCGAGATCTGCGGCCGCGGCAGCAGTTCCGCCGTACGGGAGACGATGCCGACCAGGCCCCGGCGCAGCAGCGGCTCACCGCCGGTGAAGCGGATCTCGTCGACACCGAGCTGGGTGACGGCTACGGACACGAGGCGAACGACCTCGTCGTCGGTGAGCAGTTCCGGCTTGGCGAGCCAGTCCAGACCTTCTTCGGGCATGCAGTACGTGCAACGGAGATTGCAGCGGTCCGTCAGCGACACCCGCAGATCGGTGGCCACCCGGCCGTAGTTGTCGGCTAGGCCCAGTGGCGAAGTGCTCGGCCTGGTCATATCGACCAGGGTACGTGGGTGCACGTAGCGCATTTCAGCCGATGGCTTAAGTTCGAACTGTGCCCAGAGCTCCACACAGCGCCTCAAAGACCCTGCTGAACCCCCGGTGGATCGTCACCGCGGTCCTGGTGCTGCTCCTGGCGGGTGTCTGCGTGGAGCTCGGACGGTGGCAACTGCACCGGCTCGACGAGCGGAAATCCCGCAACGAGGTGACCAGGTCCAACCTGGCCGCTCCGCCGGCACCGATCGCGGACATCGTCGGCCCGGACCACGTGATCGGCCAGCAGCACGACTGGCGCACAGTGGTCGTCACCGGCCGGTACGACGCCGCCAAGCAGGTGGTGATCCGCTACCGGAACCTCTCCGATCGGCCGGGCTTCGAGATCGTCACCCCGCTCGAGCTGGACGACGGTACGGCGGTCCTGGTCGACCGCGGCTTCCTGCCTCGTCAGGGCAGCGAACTGGCCCCCATGAGCATCCCGGCCGCACCGAGCGGTGAGGTGACCGTCACGGGCCGTCTCCGTCGCAGTGAACACGGCGGCCACACCAGCGGCGGCGTACCCGTCGACGGCACGGCCCGGCTGATCAACGGACCCGACTTCAGCAAGGCCTTGGGGCTGCCTCTGTACGACGGGTATGTGATCGTGGACAAACAGCAGCCCCCGTCCGACCCTGCGTTCGACACCTTTCCTGGGCCCGAGATCGACAACGGGCCACACTTCTTCTACGCGCTGCAGTGGTTCTTCTTCGCCCTGATGGCCATCGGCGGCTTGGTCTACTTCTCCAGACGGGACGTACAGGATGACAAGTCAGCAGAAGCCGGATCCGGCCACCTCGAAGCCGAGGGCACCGAAGGTGGATCCGGGACGGTCGCGGTCGGCGCTGCCGGACCGGAGGATCGAGGACTACGCGCTGATCGGGGACACCCAGACAGCGGCGCTGGTCTCGACTGACGGCTCGATCGACTGGCTCTGCTTTCCCCGCTTCGACTCCCCCGCCTGCTTCGCCGCGCTGCTCGGCACCGACGACAACGGCCACTGGCGGTTGCGGCCGCGCGACGCCGACGCGAAGGCGAGCCGGCACTACCGGGGTTCGACCCTGGTCCTGGAGACGGAGTGGTCCACGCCGACGGGATCCGTCCGCGTCCTCGACTTCATGCCGCCGCGGGACGAGGCGCCGGACGTCGTACGGATCGTCGAGGGCGTCAGCGGCACCGTGTCGATGCGGTCCGAGCTCCGGCTGCGGTTCGACTACGGGCACGTGGTGCCGTGGGTGCGGCAGGTCGACGGGCAGATCGTCGCGATCGCCGGTCCGGACGCGGTCTCGCTGCGCAGTGACGTCCATCAGTACGGGCGCGACTTCGCGACGTACGCCGATTTCGAGCTCAAGGCGGGAGACCAGGCCTGGTTCGTGCTCACCTGGCACCCGTCGCACCACCCGGTGCCGACGGCAATCGACGCGCTGGGTTCGCTGGAGCCGACCGAAACCTACTGGAGCGAGTGGATCGGCCGCGGCAAGGTTCCCGAGGAGACGTCCGACGAGGTGACCAGGTCGCTGCTGACGTTGAAGGCGCTCACCTACTCGCCTTCGGGTGGGATGGTCGCCGCACCGACCACCTCGCTCCCGGAGGCGCTGGGCGGCGAACGCAACTGGGACTACCGGTTCTGCTGGTTGCGGGACGCAACGATGACACTGTCCGCACTGATTCGCTCCGGATTCACCGAGGAGGCACAGGCCTGGCGCAACTGGTTGCTGCGCGCCATCGCCGGCTCCCCCGCCGACCTGCAGATCATGTACGGCGTGACCGGGCAGCGGCGACTGCCGGAGTTCGAGGCCGGCTGGCTGCCCGGGTTCGGTGGGTCGTCACCCGTGCGGATCGGGAACGCGGCCGCTGAGCAGTTGCAACTGGACGTGTTCGGCGAGGTGATGGATGTGCTCGCGCTGGCCCGGGAGACGCAGATCGGGCCGAGTGACGACGCGTGGTCCGTCCAGCGCAGCCTCATGCGCCATCTCAGCGAGGTCTGGGAAGGGCCCGACGAGGGGATCTGGGAGGTGCGCGGCGGCCGGCAGCACTTCACGTATTCGAAGGTGATGGCCTGGGTCGCGTTCGACCGGGCCGCCCGGGCGGTCGAGCGGTACGGGATGGGCGGGCCGGCCAAGCAGTGGCGGGCGACCGCGGACGAGATCCACCGGCAGGTGTGCGAAGAGGCGTACGACAGCAAGCGGAACACGTTCACCCAGGCTTACGGGAGCAAGGCGCTGGACGCCGCCGTCCTGCTCATCCCCCAGGTCGGGTTCCTGCCCGCCAAGGACCCGCGCGTGGTCGGCACGGTCGAGGCGATCCAGCGCGAACTCACCGTCGACGGGTTCGTTCGCCGCTATCTCACCGAGCACGTCGACGACGGGCTGCAGGACGACGAGGGCGCCTTTTTGATCTGCTCGTTCTGGCTGGCCGACTCGCTGGCGATGATCGGCCGGATCGGCGAGGCGCGCCGGCTGTACGAGAAGCTTGTTGCCTTGCGCAACGATGTCGGGTTGCTGGCCGAGGAATACGACCCGGCGTCGAAGCGGATGCTGGGCAACTTCCCGCAGGCGTTCTCGCACCTCGGCCTGGTCAACACTGCCTTCCATTTGAACGAGACCGAGCACACGCCGCTGCGGCCATCGGCGTACTGAGAGCAACTCGCCGTACTGGGTCCGGCGGCGTACTGCGGGCACTTCGCCGGCTGCATTCGTGAGATCACTGTCCGGCGGGTGAGATCGATGCCACGCGTGGCGGCGCGCGGATCAGCGGGACCTGGTGCGGTACGGCAGGATGGGGTTCGTGGACCTCGGACTTCGCGATCGCACCTACATCATCACCGGCGCCAGCGGTGGGCTCGGCTTCGCCACCGCGAAGGCCCTCGCGGCTGAAGGCGCCCGGCTGGTGATCTCCAGCCGCAACGAGGAGTCGATCGCCCGCGCGGCCGCCGAACTCGGCGACCAGGTGGTCGGCATCCCGGTCGACAACGCCGATCCGGAGAGCGCCGAGCGACTGGCCGCGACCGCGATCGCCAAGTGGGGTGCCCTGCACGGCGCGCTGATCAGCGTCGGCGGGCCGCGGCCCGGGACGGCACTGGACACCGACGAGGCGGATTGGCGGGCAGCCTTCGACAGCGTGTTCCTCGGCGGGTTGCGGATCGCCCGCTCGGTGGCCCGCGCCGGCGCGGACGGTACGTCGATCGCCTTCGTGCTGTCCTCGTCGGTCAAGTCGCCGATCTCCGGACTCGCGATCTCCAACGGCCTGCGTCCGGGGCTCGCGATGGTCGCCAAGACGCTTGCCGACGAGCTCGGCCCGAACGGCGTCCGGGTCAACGGCTTGCTCCCCGGCCGGATCGCGACCGACCGCTTGAAGGAGCTGGACGGCAAGGGTGGCGACCCCGAGGCCGCTCGCCGCGCCGCCGAGAAGACCATCCCGTTGCGTCGCTACGGCACCCCGGACGAGTTCGGCCGGGTCGCCGCCTTCGTCCTGTCCCCCGTCGCCTCCTACCTCACCGGCGCCATGATCCCGATCGACGGCGGCGCGCTCCGCAGCCTCTAGTCCTTCGCCTTCTCGATCCGGTTGCCGCTCTCGTCCCAGTGGCCCTCGACCTTCTTGGAGGGCTGGACGCGCGGCGGTTCGCCGGGCATCTTCGGGTAGTCCGGCGGATAGGGCATCTCACCTTCGCCGAAGTCTCGTTCGTGCTTGGCGGACAGCTCCAGCAGAGAGTCCAGCGAGAACGCCTTCTCGGCCACGGCCGCGTGCAGATCGCCGACCTCGGCGAAGCGGGCCGGCATGGTCAGTACGTCGAAGTCGTCGGGGACGACCTGGTCGACCTCCTCCCAGCGCAGGGGCGCGGAGACCCGGGCGCGTGCGTTCGGCCGGACGGAGTACGCCGAGGCGATCGTGCGGTCCCTGGCCATCTGGTTGTAGTCGATGAAGACGCGTTCGCCGCGCTCCTCCTTCCACCAGTTCACCGTCACCTGGTCCGGCAGCCGCCGGGACAGCTCGCGGCCGACGGCGATCACCGCCCGGCGTGCCTCGACGAACGTCCAGCGCGGCTCGATCGGCACGTACACGTGCAGCCCGCGGCCACCCGACGTCTTCGGGAACCCTTCCAGACCGTGCTCGGCCAGCAGCTCACGCAGTACCGGAGCTACCGCGGCCGCGCTCTTGAAGTCCGTGCCGGGCTGGGGGTCGAGGTCGATCCGCAGCTGGTCGGGTGAGTCGAGCTCCGGGCGACGTACCGGCCAGGGGTGGAAGGTCAGCGTGCCGAGGTTGACCGCCCAGGCGACCACGGCCAGCTCGGTCGGGCACACCTCGTCGGCGGGCCGGCCGCTGGGGAACTTGATGGTGGCGGTCTCGACCCAGTCGGGAGCGCCCTTGGCGACCCGCTTCTGGTAGAACGCGTCGCCCCGGTTGTCCATCCGGGTGGACAGCTTCGCGCCCTCGAACCAGCCACCGGGCCAGCGCTCGAGGGTGGTCGGCCGGTCCCGGAGTGCGCCGAGGATGCCGTCGCCGACCGAGATGAAGTAGTTCACGATGTCCAGCTTGGTCAGACCCCGGTCCGCGAAGTACGGCTTGTCCGGGTTGCTCACCCGGACCGTCCGTCCCGCGACCTCCAGTTCGATTGCCTTCGTCGCCGCCATGCCGGCGACGCTACCGCCCGGCTCGGACCAAAACTGCCGCCAGCGCGCGGAAAGCCAACTTTTCTCAACCTCTGGCCACCCTAGGTGACCGAGCGGTAACGTTCCTGCACCTCGTTCCTGGGGCGTGAGGCCCCCGGGACACTCTTGAAGGAGCGCGAGGATGAACAGATCCGCCCTGCTCGCCGCTGCCACCGCAGTGGCCACTGCAACCGCCCTGGGGCTCACCGGCGCCACTACGGCGTCCGGAGCTCCGAAGGCCGACCCTGTCCCGGCACCGGCCGCAGCGGTCGCCCGGGCCAAGGCCGCCATCACCCACAACCTGGGAACCCTCCGAGCCACCAGCGCCGACACGTTCGCCGTACGGGACGTCATCGTCGACAAGGACGGCTCCACGCACGTGCGGATGGACCGAAGCATCGGTGGACTGCCGGTGCTCGGCGGCGACGTCGTGGTCCACCAGGCCGAGGACGGCTCCTGGAAGGGCGCCAGCCTGACTCTGACGAAGCCTGCCAACGTCAGCCGGACACCGAAGGTCAGTGTCGCGACAGCGACCAGCAAGGCGCTCGGCAAGGGCTACCAGACCGAGGGCAAGCCCACGCTGGTGATCGAGGCTCGCAAGGGCGCACCGCGACTCGCCTATCAGGTCACCACGGTCGGTACGCAGGCCGACGGGACACCGAGCAACATCACCACGACGATCGATGCGCTCACCGGCGCGAAGCTGATCAGTGAGCAGCACATCGAGACGGTGACCGGCGACGGCAAGAGCCTGTACTCCGGCACGGTCGCGATCGACACCACCCCGACGACCGGCGGCTACACCTTGACCGACCCGGTCCGGGGCGGCGGCGTGACCCAGGACGCGCAGAACAAGACCGACTCGATCCTGTGCCAGCTGTTCGGCTTCGGCTGCCCGAAGGCGGTCAACTTCGTCGACGCCGACAACCACTGGGGCACCGGGCTGAACTCCGACCGCGCCTCGGCCGCGGTGGACGCGCACTACGGTGCCGCGACCACCTTCGACTACTACAAGAACGTGCACGGGCGGAACGGCATCTTCAACGACGGCAAGGGTGTCCCGAGCCGCGTGCACTACGGCACGAACTACGTGAACGCCTTCTGGGACGGCAAGAAGATGACGTACGGCGACGGCGACAACGTCGTCGCGGGACCGCTCGTCTCGATCGACGTGGCCGGTCACGAGATGTCCCACGGCGTCACCTCGGCGACCGCGAACCTGACCTACTCCGGTGAGTCCGGCGGCCTGAACGAGGCCACCAGCGACATCTTCGGCACGATGGTCGAGTTCTACTCCAACAACACCAGCGACCCCGGCGACTACTACATCGGCGAGGAGATCGTGAAGGACCGGCCGGCCCTGCGGTACATGGACAAGCCGAGCAAGGACGGCAACTCGCCGGACTGCTACTCCTCGGGCGTCGGCAACCTGGACGTGCACTACTCCTCCGGTATCGCCAACCACTTCGTCTACCTCGCCTCCGAGGGCAGCGGCGCCAAGACGATCGGCGGCCTGCCGCACGACTCGCCCACCTGCAACGGCTCGACGGTCGCAGGCATCGGGCACGACAAGGTCGGCAAGATCTGGTACCGCGCGCTGACGACGTACTTCACCACCGGCACCACTTACGCGCAGGCCCGGACCGCCACGCTGAACGCGGCGACCGACCTGTACGGCGCGAGCAGTGCCGAGCGCGCCGCCGTCGCGGCCGCCTGGTCGGCCGTCAGCGTCAACTGACCCCCTGACTTCGCCGGGTCCTGTCCCACTGGGGCGGACAGGACCCGGCGAAGGTTCACCCGTGTGGTTGCCGGGAGTTTCAGCTGTTCACCCGTTGGGCCTTGGCCCGGCCTGGTACGGGTGTGAGAATCCGGCTCATGTCTGCCCAGAACCGATCACGGCGCCGCCTGGGCGCCCTCGTGATCACTTCCAGTCTCGTCGTGCCAGGAGCTGCCGTGATCGCGGCCGCGCCGGCACTCGCTGCCTCGTCCACCGTGGTGATCACCGAGGTGTACGGCGGCGGCGGCAACTCCGGCGCTCCCTACACGAACGACTTCGTCGAGCTGACCAACAACAGCAGCTCCCCGGTCGACCTGACCGGCTGGTCGATCCAGTACGCGTCGGCCGCCGGCACCTCGTGGACCAACAAGATCGCCCTGACCGGCAGCATCGCTCCCGGCGGCGTCTACCTGGCCCAGGGCGCGTCCGGTGGTACCAACGGCCAGCCGCTGCCGGCCCCGGATGCCACCGGCACCGTGAACATGTCGGCCACTGCGGGCAAGGTCGCCTTGGTCACCTCCACGACGAGCCTGACCTGTACGACGGCCTGCGCCACCGCGGACGGCGTCGTCGACTTCGTCGGGTACGGCGGCGCGAACGACTCCGAGACGAGCCCTGCGCCGGGCACCTCGAACACCACCTCGGCGACACGCAAGGACCCGACCAAGGACGCGGACAACAACGGCACCGAGTTCGCGGCGGCCAACCCGTCACCCAAGACGCTGACCTCGACCCCGCCGGACCCCGACCCGATCGACGCCAAGATCCACGACGTCCAGGGCGCCGCGCACCGGTCGCCGCTGACCGGCAAACTCGTCGGCAACGTCACCGGCGTGGTCACCGCGAAGAGCGGCAACGGCTTCTGGTTCCAGGACCCGCAGCCCGACGACAACCCGGCCACCAGCGAAGGCGTGTTCGTCTTCACCAGCTCGGCCCCGACCGTTGCTGTCGGCGACGCCGTGACGGTCAAGGGCACGGTGGCGGAGTTCCGCCCCGGCGGCTCGGGCGGCACCACCAACCTGACCACGACCGAGATCACCAACCCGACGGTCACCGTCACCGGCACGGCGCCGGTCCCTGCGGCGACCATCGTCGGCCCGGGCGGCCGCGTGCCCCCGTCGACCGTGATCGACGATGACTCCACGGGCGATGTGGAGACCACGGGCACCTTCGAGCCCGCCACCGACGGCCTGGACTTCTGGGAGTCGCTCGAGGGCATGTGGCTGGGTATCAACTCTCCTGAGGTAACTGGCCCAACCAGCTCCTTCCGTGAGCTTTCCGTAGTACCGGCTGGTTCGAGTGTCCGGACCGTGCGCGGCGGCATCCTGCTGCAGAAGACCGACAGCAACCCCGAGCGGATCCTGCTCGACGACGTGCTGGCTCCCGTCCCGGACGCCAAGACCGGTGACAAGCTCGCGGCCGCCGACGGATCCCCGACGGTGACCGGCGTGCTGGACTACGGCTTCGGCAACTACAAGTTCCAGGTCACGCAGACGCCGACCGTGATCGACGGCGGCGTACAGCGCGAAAAGACGACGGCCTCCTCTGCTCTCCAGGTCTCGGTGGCGACGTTCAACGTCGAGAACCTGGACCCGTCCGACGGCCCCGCCAAGTTCGACGGGCTGGCCCAGGCGGTGGTGAAGAACCTCGCCGCACCGGACATCCTCGGCCTGGAGGAAGTGCAGGACAATGACGGCGCGGTGAACTCAGGCAGCACTGCCGCTGACCTCACCCTGAACACCCTGGCCACCGCGATCGTGAACGCGGGCGGCCCGAAGTACGCGTGGCGGCAGATCGACCCGGTGAACAACGCCGAGGGCGGTGAGCCGGGCGGCAACATCCGGGTCGCGTTCATGTACCGCACCGACCGGCCGGTGAAGTTCGTCGACCGGGCCGGCGGCGGTTCGACCACGGCGACCACGATCACCACCGACCGGTTCGGCCGGCCGCACCTGAGCGCGTCACCGGGCCGCGTCGACCCGGCCAACCCGGCCTGGGCGGCCACCCGGGTCCCGCTGGCCGGCGAGTTCACCTGGCTCGGTCAGTCGCTGTTCGTGGTGGTCAACCACTTCAGCTCCAAGGGCGGCGACGACCCGCTCTGGGGCCGGTTCCAGCCGCCGGTCCAGTCCAGCGCGCCGAAGCGGCACCAGCAGGCGCAGGCCGTGCGCGACTTCGTGGACCAGATCCTCGCCAAGGACACCGGCGCAAACGTGATCGTGCTCGGTGACCTGAACGACTTCGACTTCTCCGAGACCGCGGACATCCTGATCGGCTCGGGCAAGACGAGTTTGATCAGCCTGCCGAAGACGCTGCCGTTGCCGCAGCGGTACAGCTACGTCTTCGAGGGGAACAGCCAGATCCTCGACCAGATCCTGATGTCGAAGAACCTGCAGCCGGCGTCGTCGTACGACATCGTGCACATGAATGCCGAGTTCCCCGACCAGATCAGCGACCACGACCCGCAGGTGGTCAAGGTGATCCCGCTGCCGTCCTGGTACCGGTGAGTGACACCGCTCACAGCGCGATGACGGGAGTCTTACGGCGGTCGCTGTGACGGGGTTTCGTTTGTCAGGCCGCCGATAATGGAGAGGAGCCGGTAGACCTTGGGTCGCCGGCTCCTCGACTGAGGAGGACGCATGACAGAGGGCAACACCCGGCAGTACACCGTACAGAAGTCCGACGAGCAGTGGCGGGCCGAGTTGTCGCCGGCGGAGTTCCAGGTACTGCGCAAGGCGGGCACCGAGCGGCCGTTCACCGGTGAGTACACCGACACCAAGACGGTCGGGGTCTACAAGTGCCGGGCGTGTGACGCGGAGCTGTTCCGCAGCGAGACCAAGTTCGATTCGCACTGCGGCTGGCCGTCGTTCTTCGCTCCGCTGGCCGAGGACCGGGTCGAGTACATCGAGGACCACGACCTCGGCATGAAGCGCGTCGAGGTCCGCTGCGCCAACTGCGGCTCGCACCTCGGCCACGTCTTCGAGGGCGAGGGCTATGGCACCCCCACCGACCTGCGCTACTGCATCAACTCCGTCAGCCTGTCCCTGGCTCCCGCGGAGTAGCAACTCCCCTCAGCGCGTCACTCCGTACGACGGGGTGACGCGCTGACCTTTGTCCGGGCGCTGGGCTTCGTCCGGGGCGCTGGGCTTCGTGCGGGCGCGCTGTCAGATCGGGGTGGCGAGGGCTACCGGGTTGCCGTCGGGGTCGGCGATGTAGGCCTGGCGTTCGCCCCAGGGCATGGTGGCCGGAGGCTGGAGGACGGTATAGCCGGCGGCGCGGAATGTCTCCACGTCGCTGTCGACCTCGTCGACGTACACGAAGAGTTCGAAGCGCGGTGCGGTGCCGACGGTGATACCGAGCTGGGCCTCTGGCCAACTGGAGTCGGCAATGCCCAAGGAGGACTCGCCGCGTTCCAGGCCGACGTAGTGCGGCTCACCTTCGAGCGGGAACTGGTAGCGCAGCTCGTAGCCAAGCAGGACGTAGAACTCCACCGACCTGCGGACGCTACCGACGTACAGGACCGGGAAGGCCTTGCGCTGCGTGGTCACGCGAGGTTCGCGACCAGCTCGCCGAGCTCGGTCCGCTTGCCGGTGTAGAAGGGGATCTCCTCGCGCACGTGCCGCCGCGCGGTCGAGGCGCGCAGGTCACGCATCAGGTCGACCATCCGGTGCAACTCGTCGGCCTCGAACGCCAGGATCCACTCGTAGTCACCGAGCGCGAACGACGCCACCGTGTTGGCCCGTACGTCGGGGTAGGTACGCGCCATCTTCCCGTGCTCGGCCAGCATGAACCGGCGCTCCTCGTCCGGCAGCAGGTACCACTCGTAGGACCGGACGAACGGGTACACGCAGATGTAGGCCCGCGGCTCCTCATCGGCCAGGAACGCCGGGATGTGCGACTTGTTGAACTCGGCCGGCCGGTGCAGCGCGAACTGCGACCAGATCGGCGCCAGGTGCCGCCCGAGCCGCGAGCGGCGCAGTGCGTGGTAAGCCTTCTGCAGCGCGTCCGACGTCGGCGCGTGCCACCAGATCATGAAGTCGGCGTCCGCGCGGAACCCCTCGACGTCGTAGAAGCCGCGGATCACCACGTCGTCCGCGGCCAGCTTGCCGACCAGCTCCGCCAGCTCGGCGGCCAGCTCGTCCCGGTCGACGTCACCCAGCGGCGTCTCCACCTTGAACACCGACCACAGGGTGTAGCGGATCACGTTGTTCAGCTCGCGCGCCTTCGGCTTCGTCTCGGTCACTCCGCCATTGTCCCTAACGCGTCCAGGTGAGCCTGCACCTGGGTTGCCGCTTTGCCGGCCGCAGCGACACAGGCCGCGATACCGACACCTCTGTACGCCGCGCCGCACACCGCCAGCCCAGGATGCTCCGCCACAGCGGCTTCAACGCGGTCCACGCGGCCTAAATGCCCTACGGCGTACTGCGGAAGCCCGCCGCCCCATCGAGTCACCAGAGAGGCGACTACGGGCGCGTCCAACCCCACTGCGGAGCGCAGGTCGCCAGCAGCGAGCGCTGTGAGCTCCTCGTCGGAGCGCTGGAGCACGTACTCCTCACCGAGCCGCCCGACCGAGCACCGCAGTACCGCGAGGTCTCCCCCGGCCTCAGCGCTCCACTGCCACTTGGCGTGCGAGTAGGTCGACGCCTTGATCGTGTGCTCCTCCACTGTCGGTACGAGGAACCCAGAACCTGTTGCCGCAGCGGGCCAGTCCTCCTTGCGCACGGCAAGGGTCACGATCGCCATGCTCGCGTACTCGATCGCCGCCAGCTCGGTCGACGCCTGCGGCACCAAGTCGGCCAGCATGCGCCCGGCCGGTGTAGCGGGGACGGCTACGACGACCGCATCGGCTTGCAGGAGAGTGGGCGCGGGCACAGGGCCGGCCTCCAGCGCGTAGCCACCGGATGCCGCACGGCTGATTCGGCGTACGGTCGCGTTGCGTTGCAGCGTGACACCGCGTGCGAGTAGGTCCTTCTCCAGCGCCTCGATGAGTCGATGGATACCGCCGCGGATGCCCGCGAAGACCGGCGCCCCCTCAGCGGCGCGACGTTGGCTCAGCTCGCGCAGCTCGGCGGTGGCCGCCAGCAGGCTCGGGGCGGTCTTCAGCTTGGTGAAGAGGTCGGGCACGGCCGCGGCGAGCGAGATCTCGTCGGCCCGGCCGGCGTACACACCTCCCAGCAGCGGGTCGACCAGCTTGTCGGTCACCGCCGAGCCCATGCGTTCGGCGACGAAGCGGCCGATCGCTACGTCCTCGGTGAGCGCCGGCTCCGGTAGCGACGACTCGGCCGCCACCGTCGCGGCAGCCTCAGCACCCAGTACGTCGACAGTCGCGTCGGCCGAGGTCGGCACACCCATCACCGTCGGGGGGATCGCGCGGATCCGGTCGCCGATCCACAGCCCGGCCGAGGTCGTTGCCGGATGCACCACGTCGTCGGCCAGCCCGACAGCCTTGATCAGGTCGACGGCTTCGGGACGACGAGCCAGTACGGACTCGGCACCCAGGTCGACCGGCACACCCTCCAACTCGGCGCCCGCCAGCTTGCCGCCCAGACGCGGAGACGACTCCAGCACGGTGATCCGGGGCGGATTCGGCCCGGTCGCCAGCGCGTACGCCGCCGCCAGCCCGCTGATCCCGCCACCGACAACGACTACCGACCTAGGCTCCACAGGCCCATCACATCAGACTGCTCAACCGTCCAGCTGACGGGTGTAGAAGACCTGGGGCCGGTCGCCCGTCGTTGGCTCGCCGACCTGCACGAAGCCGTTCCGCTCCAGCACAGCTCTCGAAGCTTTGTTGGCGGCGCTCGTGCCTGCTCGCAGCTCGGTCAAGCCGTAGTCGCGGGCCGCGAGGATGCACACCTCACGCACGGCCGCGGTCGCGAGTCCACGACCGGTTGCACGCTCCGCGATCCGATAGCCGAGCTCGGCGGAGCCATCGGCCACGTCGACCAGATTCACCCGCCCGATCACGCAGCCTTCGTCGTCCACCAGCACATGGAAGTGAAGCTCGCCCGCCTCCTGGTCGGCGACCAGCGCAGCGTGCCGCTCACCGAACTCGGCGAAGTAGTCGTCACCGCGGTCGGCGATCCGCGCCGCGAAGTAGTCACGATTCTCGACCTCGAACGCGAGCACCTCGTCGGCATGGCCCGCCCGCAGCCGCTCAAGCTGAACCCCCGGAGGAAGCCCACCACCGCCGATTGCCGCGGCCTCTGTTTCAGGCACGGGTTGTTGACTTTGCGTGTACCGCCTTGACCACCCGGTGCAGGACCTCGGGGTCGGCGGTCGGGGGTACGCCGTGGCCGAGGTTGAAGATGTGGCCGGGGGCCGCCTTGCCCTCGGCAAGGATCCGGTCGATCTCGGGCTCGATGGATTCCCAGCCCGCGACGAGCAGGGCCGGATCGAGGTTGCCCTGGACCGGCTTGGGCGATCCGCCGGCCGCGGCGATCCGGCGTACGGCCTCGTCGAGCGGGACTCGCCAGTCGACCCCGACCACGTCGGCACCGGCTTCGCTCATCAGACCGAGCAGCTCACCGGTGTTCACCCCGAAATGCAGCCTCGGTACGCCGTACTGCTCGAGCGCTGCGAACACCTTCGCGGAGTGCGGCTGCACGAACCGGGCGTAGTCGCGCGCGGACAACCCGCCCGCCCACGAGTCGAAGAGCTGGATCGCCGAGGCGCCGGCCTCGATCTGGATCGACAGGTAGGCGATCGCCACATCCGCGAGCCGATCCGCCAGCGCATGCCACAACGAAGGATCCGAGTACATCAGAGCCTTGGTCTTCGCGTGGTCCTTGCTCGGCCCACCCTCGACCAGGTACGACGCGACCGTGAACGGCGCGCCCGCGAACCCGATCAGCGGCGTACCGCCGAGCTGGGCCTTGAGCTCCTGCACCGACTCGGTGATGTACGAGACGTC
Organism: Kribbella monticola; assembly: GCF_003261635.1. Lineage (GTDB taxonomy): Bacteria > Actinomycetota > Actinomycetes > Propionibacteriales > Kribbellaceae > Kribbella > Kribbella monticola. Next base: position 61,279 of record NZ_QFXK01000002.1, read on the forward strand.
GGCGGGCGTCACCGGCCGGACGGCGGCCAGGTCCGCGGCGGACCGGACCGGCGACGCGACGACCGGGCCGACTCCCGGCTGGATCTCCAGGTCGACGCCGACCGCCTTGAGCGGCAGCACGATGTCGGAGTAGAAGATCGCCGCGTCGACGCCGTAACGGCGTACCGGCTGCAGCGTTATCTCCACGACGAGGTCGGGTCGCATGCAGGACTCGAGCATCGTGATGCCTTCGCGGATCGCCCGGTACTCCGGCAGCGAGCGACCCGCCTGGCGCATGAACCAAACAGGTGTGTGCGGCACGGGTTCGCCCCGGGCGGCCAGCAGGAAGGCGGACTCGGCAAGAGCCTCGGTAGCTACGGGTGATTGAGAAGATTGCGTCACGGGCACGAGACCGATGATCCCATGCCCGGATGCCGTCACCGGCGCGTCGTCACCGGCGTCGGTGAGTAATCAGTCGTAGGCTGCGAAGCATGGGTGCCCGCAAGCAGGTCGACGCGCCACCCGCGGAGTTCGCCGAGGCCTTGACGCAACTGCGTGAAGCTCGGTTCCGGCCCGAGGTTTTCGTCGAGGAGATGCCCGCACCGCAGCGGATCGCACCGCACGCGGCCGCGGTCAGCGCCGATGTGACGGTCGACGGTGACGATGTCGCCACCGGCCGTCTGGTCGTCCTCTACGACCCGGCCGGGAACGACGCCTGGCAGTCGACCTTCCGCTGTGTCGCGTACGTGCGTGCTGCCGTCGAGCCGGAGATGGTGACCGACGCGCTGCTCGGCGGCGTGGGCTGGACCTGGCTGATCGAGGCTTTGACCGACCGGGGTGCCGACTTCCTGGCCCCGAGCGGTACCGTCACCCGGGTGGTATCCGAAAGTTTCGGCGGGATGGCCGACGACGACGCGACGGCGGAGATCGAGATCCGCGCGTCCTGGAGCCCGGTCCCGGGCCAGGACGGCGCGGTCGACGTGACCCAGCACGCCGAGGCCTGGGGCGAGGTGCTCTGTACGGCGGCGGGCCTGCCGCCGGTTCCGCCGGGCGTCGTCGCGATGCCGACCCGGCGCGGTCAGCGGGGCCGATGAGCCCGGCCGAGACCCAGCAGCAGCCGCCCGTCCCGGACGACCCGACCGAGAACCTGCCACTGCTCGAACTGCGCGACGGACTGTCCGAGGTGATCGAGACCGACGCCGCGCTGGCCGAGGTCGTCGAGGCCTTCCGCGCCGGCACCGGCCCGGTCGCGGTCGATGCCGAGCGCGCCTCGGGCTATCGGTACTCCCACCGTGCCTACCTGGTGCAGCTGCGCCGGGAGGGTTCGGGCTCCGCGCTCGTCGACCCGATCCCGTTCGGGGACCTGTCCGCGCTCGGTGACGCGATCGTCGACGCGGAATGGATCATCCACGCCGCCAACCAGGACCTGGCCTGCCTGGCCGAGGTCGGGATGGTGCCGCGCAAGGTGTTCGACACCGAACTGGCCGGCCGCCTGCTCGGATACCCGAAGGTCGGCCTGGCCTCGCTGGTCAGCGAGGTCCTGGGCTACAAGATGCGCAAGGAGCACTCGGCCGCCGACTGGTCGACCCGCCCACTGCCCGGCCCGTGGCTGGTCTACGCGGCCCTCGATGTCGAGATGCTGATCGAGTTGCGCAACGAGATCGAGGCCGAGCTCCGCCGCGAAGGCAAGTGGGAGTGGGCCGAGCAGGAGTTCGCCGCGATCCTCGCCGCGCCGCCCCGCGAACCCAAGCCGGACCCGTGGCGCCGTACGTCGGGTATGCACCGGGTTCGCAACCGGCGCAGCCTGGCCGTCGTGCGCGCCTTGTGGGAGGCCCGCGACCAGATCGCCGCGGCCGCCGACATCTCCCCCGGCCGGATCCTGCCGGACGCCGCCATCGTCGAGGCCGCAGCCGCGATGCCGGCCGATCGGGAGACGCTGCAGCGACTGACCGCGTTCAAGGGACGCGGCGCGCACCGGCACATGCGGACCTGGTGGGAGGCGATCGACCACGCCCGTCGCCTGCCCGAGTCGGAGCTCCCCAAGCAGGGCCCCCGGTACGACGGTCCGCCGCCGGCCCGCGCCTGGGCCGACCGCGACCCCGACGCCGCCGCCCGGTTGTCCGCGGCAAGGTCGGCCGTGAGCGAGATCGCCGAGGCACACCGGTTGCCGACGGAGAACCTGCTGTCACCCGACACGATCCGGCGGCTCGCCTGGACTCCCCCGGCCGACGCCGATCTGGCGGCCGTAACGACCTTCCTCCGCGAGCACAACGCACGGGAATGGCAGATCGCCCTGACCGCCGAGGTTCTCACCGAGGCGCTCGCCACCGAGGCACCCGCTCCGCCTGAGTCGCTCGACTGATTTCTCAGCTGCTCATCGCGCCGTGCCGACGCGAGGGTGCTGGATCGTTTCGCCGGAGCTGACCGGCGAGCGACGAGCGTCACGTAGTACGCGGATGATGATGTCCGGGCGCAGCAGCACCGTCGGGGGGACGGCCAGCTGCAGCACTCCGTTGAAGGCGCGTGCCACGGGGACGGACACATGGGCGGCGCGGATGACCATCCCGAGGTAGCCGTTCAGCTGGGCGGTACCGCGTGGACGTGCCCCTACCGTCGCGGGGTGTCCGAAGTCTCCGCCGACGGCGATACGCCAGGGTCCGTCGATGACGCGAGCGGCCTTACGGTGGAATCTTCGGGGCAGCTCCGGCGAAAACAGGCCGACACCCTGGGCCTCCTCCTTCAAAGCCCGGGCCTGCAGAGCCGCCGATGACATGCCCTGACCGTAGATCGGGTCGAAGCTGCTCGAGGCATCGCCGAGCGTGACGAGACCTGGCAGCAGTGGTGTCTTCTCGTAGTGGCGTCGCTGGCTCGACGGGAACCGGTACGTCGAGATCTCGGAGACGCGCTCGCAACGGTTCACCAGCTGACCGACGACGGGACTGGGCAATGAGTCGGCGAAGGCTCGCATACCGTCCTCGTCGGCGGGCGGGACGTCGCCGTGCACCCCCGCCAGCGTCACCTGCCAGCGATCGTTCTCCACCGGCAGCACCGATCCGGCACGGAAGCTGCCCGGATTGTCGACGCAGGCAACGAAACCGCCGTCGAGATCACCCGGCGACCGGCGCATCTGGAAGGACGCGTAGCCGATGTCGATGCCGATCCGGGTCACCGGTGGCGCGAGCAGCCCGGACGCTGCCAGGTCGTGCGCGATGCGTGAGTTACGCCCCGAGCAATCGACGACCAGATCGGCCGCCCGGTCGATGCCGTCGGCCACAACCCCTGTCACGCGCCGCCCTCCGACGGTGTCCGGTCCCTCGACGACGACTCGCTCGACCAGTACACCGTCCTCGATCCGAACGCCGGGAAGGGCCGCGACTCGCGCGCGGATCACGTGCTCGAGCAGCGGACGGGTCATGCACAGCACCGGCGGACCCCAGTCGCCTCGAGCGCGGTAGGCGCCGCCCTGGTAGACCCATGCCCCCTGTCCGTCGACGGGCACCGCTCCGAGCGACTCGAGCTCCTCCCCGATACCGGGAAACCACTCGCGAAGCAGAGCCAGACCGGCTGCCAGCAGGAGATGCTGATGGCGACCCTGCGGCACATGCCCCCGCGGTGCGACGGCATCCGTCAACCGTTCGCGCTCCAGTACGACGACCGATGCAGCCTGGTGGGCCACGGCGCGCGCTGCGAGCAGACCCGCCACACTGCCACCGGCGACGATCACCTTCCCCTGTGCTGCCACCCGCGCCTCCAGCTCGTCGTCTCCAGGCTAAGGGCTCCGTAATCGACGGGGGGCTTGACCGGCGCGAGTGCCAGGTCGATCGTCGAGGGAGGGGGATTCGATGAACGCTTCTGATGATCGGGTGCTGCGGTACACACGCGTGCTGTCGCTGTGCATCGTGCCGTTCCTGTTGGCCGGGTTCGTGATTCTGTACCTGTTCCCGCTGCACACGGCGCGACTGTGGGCCTGGCCGCTGCGACCGACGATGACCGCGATGGTGCTCGCCTCGGCGTACCTCGGCGGCGCGTACTTCTTCGTCCGCGCGGCGTTGGAGCGGCGCTGGCACGTCCTGGCGCCCGGGATGTTGGCGGTCACGGTGTTCGCGTCACTGCTGGGAGTGGCGACCGTGCTGCACTGGGGCAAGTTCAGCCACTCGAATGCGGCTTTCTGGATCTGGACAGCTCTGTACTTCGCCGCGCCGCCCCTCGTGTTCGGCGCCTGGTTGGCCAACCGCCGTTACGCCGACAACCCGGACGACTTACTCCCTCGGTTCGTGCGGGCCGGCATCGCGGCGGTCGGCGTACTGGCTCTTCTGCAAGGGGCGGCGATGTTCCTGTCGCCGTCGACGTTCCTGGATTTGTGGCCGTGGGCACTCACCCCGTTGTCGTGCCGGACGTTGGCTGCTGTGTGGTGCCTGGGCGCCGCCGGTCTCGGAATCCAGCGCTGGTCGACGTTGCGGCGGATGCTCGAGGTCGAACTGGTGATGGTCGGCTTGATCCTGCTCGCGGCGTTGCGGGCGCATGACCAGCTCGACTCCTCCAAGCCTTTCGCTTGGCCGATGCTGATCGGTTTCTCGGCGTTGTTCTTCGCCTCGATCGTGCTGTTGTCGCGGCAGGTCCGGCTGCACAGGACCGTCAAGCGCCCGACCGCGATCAATTGACACGTACGCAGTACCGGTGCTCAGGCCGGCGGTGGGAGTACGACGCCGAAGCCGGCCACGGCCAGGCGTAACAGGACCTGGCCCGGGGCGAGCAGGTCGGCGATCTTCGCGGCGCTGAGCAGTTCTAGCTCGGCGAGCCGGACCGCGTAGGCCTCGGGCGAAATCAGCCGCGCGTGATGAAGCTCGACGGTGTTGTGCCAGACCTTCCGCCGCGACTCCTGCAGGAATCGCTTGGACGCCCGTTGATTGAGCGGTCTGAGGGCACGATCCAGCAGGGTCCGTGCCGACTTGGTCGCCAGCTCGGCGTCCTCGGCTGCCACCCGATCGGCGAGTACGCCGTCGATCCGCTCGTGATCGCGACGCCTGCTCTCCAGCAGCGCCGGGTCGTCGAACTGCTCGACCGGTATCACTGCCAGCAATGCCTGCGGCAGGTCGTAGTTGACGTGCGCATTGATGCCCAGCAACACTTGCCGCAACGGCGGCAGGTCCGCCGGCGCATCGAAGGCCAGCCGCCAAGGCCGCGACACGCCCGCACCGCCGGACCGCTCTGCGTCGAAGGCTTTCAGATACAGGTCGGCGAAGACGACGTCCCAGGCCTCGACCCACTCCGGATCCTCGAACACTCCCCGGTCCACGGCCCCCGCCACCGCGGTCGTCGTCCGCTGATAGGTCGCGAGGAACTCCCGCCGCGTCTCCTCCGCCGGCGTCAACGTGTCGAGCCGCTCCTGCAGCGCCGCAACCACCGCCTCGATGCCGCCGTGTCCCATGACTGTCAGTATCGGCGCGTTTGGCTGTTTCCGGGTCTTTTTCCGGAAACAGCAACAATTTCCAGAAACAGCAACAAAAGTTGCCGGGTGTCGGCGTACTGGCGCAGGCTCGTCCGCATGAGCACAGACACCACCTCCGGCCACGGGCACGGACATGGTCACGGCCACGGGCACGACACCGAGCTGGACTGGGAGGCGATGGCCGACAACCTGGAGACCAACGGCGAACTGCATCTCCCGGCCCTTCGCAGTACGGCGTCGCGGCTGGCCGAACTGCTGACGCATCCCACCCGCATCTTCGACATCGGCAGTGGACCGGGCGTGATGACGTGCGTGTTCGCCGAGATCTTCCCGACCGCCGAAGTGGTCGCCGTCGACCCGACGCCCGGCCTGCTCGACCGCGTCGTCGCCCGCGCCGACCGGCTCGGATTCGGCCGGCGGGTGACCACCGTCCAGGCCGAGCTACCGGGTCTGCCCGGAAGCCTCGGGTCGGCCGACCTGGTGTGGAGCAGCCGAGCCGTGCACCACCTCGGCGACCAGCAGGCCGCGCTGCAAGAACTGGCTGGCGTACTACGGCCTTCCGGCGTACTCGCTGTCTCCGAGGCGGGCCTGCCGATGCGCTATCTCCCGCGCGACATCGGCATCGGCCGTCCGGGTCTGCTGGCGCGGCTCGACGCTGTCCAGGAGTCCTGGTTCGAGGCCATGCGGGCCGAGCTTCCCGGCTCGATCTCGGTGATCGAGGACTGGCCCGCGATGCTGGCCGGCGCGGGGCTGACCGACGTACGAAGCTTCGCCACCCTTCTCGATCTCCCGGCGCCGCTGACCGATGCCGCCCGCGGTTACCTCCGCGAGCACCTGAGGCGCCTCCGCGACACGATGACCGAAGCTCTGGACGAGGACGACCACCGGACACTCGGCGTACTGGTCGATCCGGACGCTCAGGAAGGCATCCTGCGCCGACCTGACGCCTTCCTCCTCAGCGCCGATTCGGTCTTCACCGGGCGAGCTTCTGGTTGAGGTCGCGCAATGCGTTGCTGATGACTTCGGTGAGCGCGGGGTGGATCCAGTACGGCCGCTCGGCCAGCGACCGAGTGTCGACGTCCAGCGTCATGGCGACGACCAACGGCTGGATCAGGGTTGCGGCCTGCGGACCCATGATGTGCGCGCCCAGCAACCGCCCGGTACGGCGATCAGCGAGCACCTTGCAGAAGCCGGTGGTGTCCTCCATCGCCCACCCGTAGGCGACATCCGCGTATTGGTGGCTGGCGGCAACATAATCGCGCCCCGCCTCCCGGCAGTCCTGCTCGGTCGCCCCCACGGACGCAATCTGTGGACTAGTGAAAACGGCAGCCGGTACGACGTCGTGGTCGGTCGCTCGCAGGTCGTCGTGGTGCAGCAGGTTGTGAGCGACCACCTCGGCCTCCCGATTCGCAACATGCTTCAACGGGTACGGCGAACAGATGTCGCCGAGCGCATAGACGCCGTCGGCATCGGTTCGCTGATACTCGTCGACGACGATCCGGCCGTCGTCGTACGTCTTGATCCCGGCTTTGTCGAGATCGAGCCCGTCGCTGTTCGGCGTCCGGCCCACGACGACCAGCAGAGTGTCGGCCTCGACGACCGCCCCGTCGTCGAGGACCAATCGGAGGGCACCGGGTTCGCCTTCGAGCTTCTTCAGTTCGCGCCCGAGCCGAAGCTCGAACCGCTCCCCCGCCAACTCTGTAAGGGCTTTCGCGACGGCTTCGTCCTGCGGGCCGAGAAGACGCTCGGCCTGTTCGACGATGACGATCTCGCTGCCGGCCGCCGCGAAGACCTCAGCCAACTCGGCGGCGATGTAGCCACCACCGAGAATCGCGAGCCGGTGTGGTGGCGTGTCGATCCGCATGATGGTGTCGGAGGTTTCGTAGGGCAGCCCGGATTCGCTGACGGGCGGTGGGACCGTCGGACGCCCACCGGCAGCGATCACGATCTGATCGGCGTGCACGGGGGTGGACCCGAGCTGCAGCGACTTGGGGCCGAGGAAGCGCGCGTGATCGCGATAGACCGTGACGAAGTCGCTCTCCTCCCGGCCGGCACGACCGTTTGCCTCTTCGGCGTCGAGGCGGTTGAATACGCGGTCCCGGAGATCTGTCCATCGGAGCCGGAGTAGTTCGGCGTCGACGTTGTACCGCCCGGCATCACGGACGGTTCGGGCGATGTCGGCGGCGTAGACGAGCATCTTGGAGGGGATGCAGCCGTAGTTCAAACACGTCCCACCGAAGCGCCGCTCCTCAACGATGGCGACGTCGAGCTTGGAGAACGCGTCGGTGATGACGAGATTGCCTGAGCCCGCGCCGATGACGATGAGGTCGTGATGCCGCATACCTGCTCTGGTACCCAACATCGCGCGGGGATGACATGAAGGGCCGAACGACCGCATCTCACCTCAACCGGCTCGCCTTCAACCAGGTGCGACGCAGGAGCAGCAAGTACGCGGGCGGGCGACCTGGGCTCCAACCACAGCACCGCAGACAGCAACCCCCTCGGCGCACCAGCTCGCCTTCGACCAGCTGCGACGCAGGAGCAGCAAGCCCCGGGGCGGGTGGGCAGGAGCCGCCGACGTAGGAGGCAGGCGACCCGGGCTCTCACCACGGACTCCCGACAGCATCCACCTCGGCGCGGCGGCTCGCCTTCAACCAGCTGCGACGCAGGAGCAGCAAGTACCGGGGCGGGTGGGCAGGAGCGCGCCGACGCAGGAGGCGGCGACCGGGGAAAATCACTCGAGCGCCGGCGATTACCTCGCCGGCGCTCGTAGTACGGAACTTCAGGCCGTCAGCTGCGTCTCGATGGCGTTGACGACCTCGTCCGACTCGGGCTGGGTCTGCGGGCGGAAGCGGGCGGCGACTGTCCCTTCCGGGCTCACCAGGAACTTTTCGAAGTTCCACTGGATGTCGCCGGCCTCGCCGGCTGCGTCCGGTGTCGTGGTGAGTTCGGCGTACAGCGGGTGGCGGTTCTCGCCGTTGACCTCGAGCTTGGCGAGCATCGGGAACGTCACGCCGTACGTCGTGGAGCAGAACGTCTCGATCTCTTCGGCGGTGCCGGGCTCCTGGCCGCCGAACTGGTTGCAGGGCACGCCGAGCACCGTGAAGCCGCGCGACGCGTAGCGCTTCTGCAGGTTCTCCAGACCTTCGTACTGCGGGGTCAGGCCGCATTTGGAGGCGACGTTGACGACCAGCACCGCCTTGCCCTTGTAGTCGGCGAGGCTGGTGTCCGCACCGGACAGGGTTTGCAGCGGGATGTCGTACAGGCTCATCGAGGTCCTCGATCGGTTGGGAGGTGGCGGGACAGGAATTCGGTGGTGCGCTGCCACGCCAGGGCCGAGGCCTCGGCGTGGTGGAAGGCCGGGAGCGGGTTGTCGAACGCGTGGTCGGCGCCCGGGTACCGGTAGATCTCGTTCTCGGGGGTGTCGATCGCCTTGATGATGCGATCGAGGTCGTCGCCCAGATAGGCGTCCGCTTCGCCGAAGTGGTGCAGGCTCGGTGCGTCGACCTGGAGGTCGAGCAGGCGCGGCAGAGCGGACCCGTAGTAGCTGACGAGTACGTCGGGCTGCGACACCGCGGCGACGTTGTACCCGAGCCCGCCGCCGAAGCAGAAGCCGACGATGCCGACGCCCTCGTCGCGGCCGCGCAGGTACTCCAGGGCGGCAACGGAGTCGGACACGGCGAGGTCCCAGTCGACGCGGCTCATCACCGCGACCGCTCGCTCGAGCAGGTCGGGTGCGGACTCGTCCAGCTCGGTGTCGTCGAGGCGCCAGTAGATCTCGGGGGCCAACACGTAATACCCGAGCGCCGCCAGGTCGAACGCGCGCTGCTGGATGTAGTCCGAGACGCCGAAGATCTCCTGCAAGAGCAGGATCCCGGGTCCGGTGCCGCTAGTAGGTTCCCAGATGTGCACCGGCATCAGTCCGGTACCAGTGTCGATCTCCAAGGTCACAGAGTGAGCCTACGTCGGTGCACACGTCACCGCCGTGAGAACCTCGCCACAACCGCTCTAGTGAGTGCGCGTCGACTCGCGTTCGACCTCCACAACAGTAGGTTCCACGACCACTGGAGCTGGCATCCAGCTCTGCGCCTCGGCGATCGCCGAGCTCAGCAGGTCGAACAACCGGTCGTCGGCGTTCGACACGCAGGCCTGGGAGATGCCTTCGACAGCGCACGACACCGCTCGCGGCGCCGTACGACGGCTGTAGTCGGCGCGACCCCGGCGTGCCTTCGCTGTGAAGGTCCTCGCCCACTTGGCAGCCGCAGGGACGGCCTCCAGTGCTGCTTGCGACTCCGGCTGCATGCTGTCGAGCGGTCGCCCATCCAGCTCGGCCAGGTGGCGCTCCCCCACCAGCAACGCGACAGCGAGCACGTACTGCCGCTCCTGCGACACCACGGGCAGCGCGTGCTGGATGCACCGGGCAGTGATCCGCGGTACGACGCGTGGGTCGTCCGGGGTCAGCCCGATGACCGACGGGATCAGCGGAGCGAGCCGGGCGCGCCCGGCGTCCGTCGTACAGTCGTTGACGTCGCGGGCGACTCCGGCGAGGAGTGGGTGCGTGCAGGCCGGGTGGTCCGACCAGGGTTCACCTGCGAGGTACGAGGCGAACTCCATGAAGCAGGCGCCCTTGCGGGGGTTGCGGTGCTTGCCCCGGGACAGCACCGGGACAGTCAGTTCGTGTTTGTCCATTACTTGCTCCAGCGAAGCACGTGGGTCCCGACGGTTCCAGGACGTACCTGACTTCCAGCATGCGCCTGATCCCCGCCTGATGCCACGCCCTGGCGAGACCGGCTCGCGCCGCTTTCGGAGCGCGCTTGTGAGCAGCGGCACAGGCGTGCCTGCTGGGCGGTTGTGTTACCGACGGGTAGCATCGAACCTGCTCCACATCCCTGAACCACAGAGGAGGGCCTCGTGCCCCGTGAGATCCGCGATGTCGTGTTCGTCGACGGCGTTCGCACCCCGTTCGGCAAGGCCAAGGGCCAGTACGCCGAGACGCGCGCCGACGACCTCGTGATCAAGTGCATCCGGGAACTGCTCCGGCGGAACCCGTCGCTGCCCCCGGAGAAGGTGGACGAGGTTGCGATCGCGGCCACCACCCAGATCGGCGACCAGGGCCTGACCATCGGCCGGACCGCCGCACTGCTGGCCGGTCTGCCGAACACCACGCCCGGCTACGCCATCGACCGGATGTGCGCAGGCGCGATGACCGCTGTCACCACCACCGCCGCCGGGATCGCCTTCGGCGCGTACGACGTGGTCGTGGCCGGCGGCGTCGAGCACATGGGCCGGCACCCGATGGGCGAAGGCGTCGACCCGAACCCGCGGATCATCTCCGAGAAGCTCGTCGACACCTCCGCGCTGGTCATGGGTTCGACCGCCGAGAACCTGCACGACCGGTATCCGACGATCACCAAGCAGCGGGTGGACGCGTTCGCGGTCGCCTCCCAGGAGCGCGCCGCCAAGGCGTACGCGAACGACCTGATCCAGCCGGACCTGGTCCCGATCGCGACCCGCTCGGCCGAGCACGGCTGGGGCTACGCGACCACCGACGAGCCGATGCGCCCGGGCACCACGATGGAAGACCTGGCCAAGCTCAAGACCCCGTTCCGCCCGCACGGCCGGGTCACCGCGGGCAACTCGGCCGGTATCAACGACGGCGCCACCGCGTGCCTGCTGACCTCCGCGGAGGCAGCCGCCGAACTCGGCCTGACGCCGAAGATGAAGCTGGTCTCGTACGGCTTCGTCGGCGTCGAGCCCGAGGTGATGGGCATCGGTCCGGTCCCCGCGACCGAGAAGGCGCTGAAGCTGGCCGGCCTGACCATCGACGACATCCAGGCGTTCGAGGTGAACGAGGCGTTCGCCGTACAGGTGCTGGCTTTCCTCGAGCACTACGGCATCGCCGACGACGACCCGCGGGTGAACCCGTACGGCGGGGCGATCGCATACGGACACCCGCTGGCCTCGTCCGGCATCCGGCTGATGAACCAGTTGGCCAAGCAGTTCGAGCTGCGGCCCGAGGTGCGGTACGGCCTCACCACCATGTGCGTCGGCCTCGGCATGGGCGGCACTGTCATCTGGGAGAACCCGCACTTCGAAGGGGCAGCCGCATGAGTCTGCAGGAACTGATCGACGAAGCGGTCGCGATCGAGAACGACGAGCTCGTCACGCTCGCGCCCTCGCGCGACGTCGTGCTGCCGAACAAGGCCGGCACGATGGCGCTCATCACGCTCGACAACGGCCAGGACCACACCAAGCCGAACACCTTCGGCCCGCGCGGTCTGGCCGAGCTGGACAAGGCGATCGAGGCGGCGCTGGCCCGCGACGAGATCGTTGCCATCGGCATCACCGGCAAGCCGTTCATCCTGGCGGCCGGCGCCGACCTGACCGGCGTACCGAAGCTGACCGATCGCGAGCAGGCGCTCAACCTGGGCCGGATCGGCCACGGCGTGATGCGCAAACTGCAGGACGGCGGGAAGCCTTCGTTCGCGTTCGTCAACGGCGTCGCGCTCGGCGGCGGACTCGAGGTCGCGCTGCACGCGTCGTACCGGACCGTCTCGGTCGCGGCCGGGATGATCTCGACGCCCGAGGTCTTCCTCGGATTGCTGCCGGGCTGGGGCGGCGCCTTCCTGCTGCCGAACCTGATCGGCGCCGACAAGGCCGTCAAGGTCGTGGTCGAGAACGCGCTGAACCAGAACAAGATGCTCAGCGGTCCCGAGGCGGTGAAGCTGGGCATCGGCGACGTCCTGCTGGATTCCGCCGACTTCCTCGAGCAGTCGTTGCTGTGGGCAAGCAAGGTGCTGACCGGGTCGGTCGTCGTCGAGCGCCCGGAGATCGACCGGGGCGACGCCTGGGACGCGGCCGTTGCCCGGGGCAAGGCTTTTGCGGACCTGAAGGTCAGCGGTGCCGCGCCCGCGCCGTACCGGGCCCTGGACCTGATCGCGGCGGCTCGCGACAACGATCGCGACCGTGGATTCGCGGCCGAGGACGAGGCGCTCGCCGACCTGATCATGAGCGAGGAACTCCGCAGCGGGCTCTACGCCTTCGACCTGGTGAACAAGCGGGCCAAGCGTCCCGCCGGCGCGCCCGACAAGTCGCTCGCGCGGCCGGTGACGAAGGTCGGTGTCGTCGGCGCCGGTCTGATGGCAGGACAGCTCGCCCTGCTGTTCGTACGCCGGCTGGAGGTGCCGGTCGTCTTGACCGACCTCGATCAGGAGCGTGTCGACCGCGGCGTCGGATACGTGCACGGCGAGATCGACAAGCTGCTCGGCAAGGGCCGGCTGCGGACGGACAAGGCTTCTCAGCTGAAGGCTTTGGTCAGCGGTTCTGTGGACCGTGCTGTCTTCGCGGACGCCGACTTCGTGATCGAGGCGGTCTTCGAGGAACTCGAACTGAAGAAGAAGATCTTCGCCGATCTGGAGAAGATCGTCCGGCCGGACGCGATCCTGGCGACCAACACCAGCTCGCTGTCGATCACCGCGATGGCTGCCGAACTGGAGCACCCGGAGCGCGTGGTCGGGTTCCACTTCTTCAACCCGGTCGCGGTGCTGCCGCTGCTGGAGATCATCCGCGCCGAGCAGACCGACGACGCGTCGCTGGCGACGGCTTTCGCTGTCGGCAAGACGTTGAAGAAGTCGTGCGTGCTGGTCAAGGACGCACCGGCGTTCGTGGTGAACCGGCTGCTGACCCGCTTCCTCGGAGAGGTCAGCGCGGCGGTCGACGAAGGTACGCCGATTCCGCTTGCTGACAAGGCTTTGTCGGCTCTCGGGCTGCCGATGCCGCCGTTCGTCCTGCTGCAGCTCGTTGGTCTCCCCGTTGCGCTGCACGTCGCGGAAACGATGAACCGGTCGTACCCGGATCGCTTCGCGGTGTCGGAGAACCTCGCCAAGGTCGTTGCCGCTGGCAAGAGTTCGTTCTACGTCTGGAGCGCCGACGGCAAGCCGTCGGTCGACCCGGAGGTCGAGGCGATCGTCACCGTCGGCGACAAGCCGTCCACGCCCGAGGAACTCCGCAGCCGGGTACTCACCGCCCTGGCCGAAGAGATCCGCATCATGCTCGACGAAGGCGTCGTCGCCGAACCCCAGGACATCGACCTCTGTCTCCTCCTCGGCGCCGGCTGGCCGTTCCACCTGGGCGGCATCACCCCGTACCTCGACCGCTCGGGTATCTCCGAGAAGGTCAACGGCAAGCGTTTCCTCCCCAAGGGCATCGCCGGCCTCACCTGAGAACCGCTGGGGGCCGGCGCGGACCGGAAGCCCACGCCGCCCCCCAGCACTCAGTACGACGAATCAGCCGCGCCAATTCTTCACGGCCGCGGCCAAAGCAGTTGGGGTTTTGCCGGTGTGCCTTTTGATGATTGTTTCGTAGGCGACCGGGGTGGTGTTGTGGGCGGATAGGTCGGCGTACAAGGCTGTCAGAGCTTTTGTGCCTTTTGTTGCCGCCAGGTATTCCGTGGTCCACCAGGAGAGGCCGTAGGCGCGGTCGCTGTTGGCGTCGAAGTCGGCGGTGGTCGGAAGTGCCTTCAAAGACGGCAGGTACTTCGAGCGGACGCGTTTGCGGTACGGGTCGACCGTCCAGTGCGGGTCGTCCTCGATCGAGCGGCAGCGGACGTATTCGGCGAGTCCTTCGACCAGCCAGATCGGCGTCCGGTGGTTCATCGACGCGGTGGCGACGTGCGTCATTTCGTGGACGAGCAGATCCTCGTCGGTGCGTTTGCGGTACGCCGGGTTGACGACGATCCGGGCTCCGACCGGCGCCGTGGTCTTCAGGCCGAGCGGCTCCCCGTCGTACAGGCTGACTGCCTTCGCGGCGATGGTCCAGCCGTCGCCCCGACCGGCCGTCCAGAGCAGACTCATCACCTGCGGCTCGCGCATCGCGACGACCATCACGGCACCGTTCCACGGCCGCGACCAATGCCGGAGGACGGCGTCGACCGCGCCCTGCGAACTCCGCGCGATCTGCGCGCCGAGCGTCGCCTCAGCCTTCTCGACGACCACGACCACATTGTCGCGACGCGTCACCGAGATCTCGCCGTAGTCCCACGGCTGCCGGTGACCGTCGCGACTCAGGTATTCGTCGAGCGCGGTGTCGGACACCAGCACCCAGCGGTTGTCGCGCCGGGTGAGCGAGTAGCCGAGGTCGGTCTGCACCGGCGCGTTGTCGAGCCCGGTCAACTGGTACCGCATCATCACCCGGACCGAGAACGTACCGGCGCCGTACTTCGCCACCACCGCCGGCGCCTCGCGTTCGGCATCCACGAAGTAGTTGAGCTTGGTGAACGGGAACTCCCGCAGGTTGGTGAACAGCGTCCGCTGCTCGCTGACCAACGCCGGCTGCTTCGGATCGACGATCGCCAGGAACCCCTTGAGATCGCCTTTCAGTACGGCGGTCGCCCGCTGCGCGAGGAGCACGTCGACCTCACGCTTGCGAGCAGCCTTGTCGGCATCCGACGCGCCTTTGGGCGTCGCCTCGACGGCAACCGCCGCACCCGCGCCGGGCGAACCGTGATCACCGCGAGTCGCCGCGACGACTCCCGCAGTACTCGCGACGGCGAGCGCCGCGAGACCCGCGATCAGTCGCCCCCGCTTGCTCATCCAGCTCTCCTCGCCCCGTTGCCGAGCGAGGGGATCCTACTCCCGAAGCCGACGCCGGCCGCGCCCTCGTGATCACCGAGGACGCGGCCGGTCAAAGGAGCTGGTCAGGCCCGGGTGCTTTCGCCGGTGCGCTCGGTCTCGCCGGCGCGGCTCTTGCGGTACCCGTAGAGGCCGTAGAAGACGAAGCCGAGCACCATCCAGATCGCGAACCGTAGCCAGGTCTCCAGCGACAGGTTCAGCATCAGGTAGATGCAGATGAGCGCCGCGAGGATCGGCACCACCGGATTACCCGGGACCTTGAACGCGCGCTCGATGTCGGGGCGGCTCCGGCGCAGCAGCGGTACGGCGATCGACACCAGGGTGAACGCGGCGAGCGTGCCGATGTTCACCATCTCCTCCAGCTTGCCGATCGGCGTCACGCCGGCCACGATCGCCACGACGATGCCGATCCCGATCGTCAACCGGTACGGCGTACCGAACTTCGGGTGCGTCTTGCCCAGCTTGGCCGGCACCAGGTGATCCCGGCTCATCGCGAACACGACCCGGGCGGCGCCGATCATCAACGTCAGCACGACCGTGGTCAGACCGGCCACCGCGCCGGCCGAGATCAGCGTCGCGAAGCCCGGCCTGCCGACCGACTTGAACGCCTCCGCGAGCGCCGCCTCGCCACTGATGTCGGAGTACTTGACCATGCCGGTGATCACGATGCAGACCGCGACGTACAGCACCGTGCAGATCGCCAGCGAGCCGATGATGCCGCGCGGAAGGTCGCGCTGCGGGTTCTTCGCCTCCTCGGCGGTGGTCGCGACCACGTCGAACCCGATGAACGCGAAGAACACGAGCGACGCCCCCGACACCAGCCCCATCACCCCGAACGTCGACGGCGTGAAGCCGAACAGTGCCTGGAACAACGGAGTGGTGATGGTGACGTCGCCGCTCTTGGCCGGAACGCTCGGCGGGATGAACGGGGTCAGGTTCGAGGCCTTGATGTAGAACAGCCCGGCGATGATCACGAACAGCACGACGAACAGCTTCACCGCAACGAGCGCCAGGTTGACCCGCAGCGACTCCTTGATGCCGATCGTCGCCAGCGTCGCCAGCACGAGGATCAGCAGCATTGCCAGCACGTTCACGTTGCTGTCGGGCCCGATCGAGTCCGGCCAGCCGAGCCCGATCTCCTCGAGGAACAACTTCGCGTACGTCGACCAGCCCTGCGCGACCACACTTGCCCCGAGCATCAACTCCAGCAGCAGGTCCCAGCCGATGATCCAGGCGAAGATCTCACCGATCGAGAAGTAGGAGAACGTGTACGCCGATCCGGAGACCGGGACGGTGGAGGAGAACTCGGCATAACACAAGGCGGCCAGCGCACAACAGACCGCAGCAAGGACGAAGGACAACGCGATACTGGGCCCGGCATAAGCCTTCGCCGCGCGCCCGGTCAGCGTGAAGATACCCGCCCCGATGATGACGCCGATCCCGAAGACGGTCAGGTCGAGGGCGTTGAGGCGTTTCTTGAGCTGGTACTCCGGCTCGTCGGTGTCCGCGATCGACTGCTCGATCGTCTTCGTTCGCAACAGACTCATCTGTACGCCTCCTCAGCTCGGACGGAACCCTCCGAGCCTGCCTGTCTGACTTCCCGAGGTCAATCCGCCACTCAGCGTGGCGGGCGATAGTCCTTGAGTGCCAGCCACAACGAGGCTTCCGTGTACCCACTCCTGGTCAGCAGGATGCGGTCCCGGGCCGCCTGATCGGTACCGTTGCGGGCCAGGTCTTCGTACAGGTCCTCGACCGGCTGCAGCCCGATCCGGGAGACCAGGAAGCGGACGGCCAGCCAGCTCACGCCGTACACGTCGGTGTTGGTCTGGTAGAAGCCGGCGTCGGTGGGCAGCGCGCTGAGCGTGGGCATCGCGTCGTCGATGACCTCCTGCTCCCACTTGCCGACCTCGCCGGGTCCGCTGATCGCCTCGATCCCCCGCCAGGACACGTACTCCGCGGCGCCCTCGGCCAGCCACAGCGGCTCGTACCCGCCGAGGTCGGCGGTCGCCACGTGGGTGATCTCGTGCGACAGCAGGATCTCGTCGATCCGGTCGCGCTCCTTCGGGTTCACCACGATGTAGGCGCCGGCCACGATCCCGTCGGCGGTGTCCTCACCGGGCAGCGACGAGAACGTCGATCCCGCGCTCGCGGCCGACTCGATGTCCTCGTCGGCGAACCGGGCGTCCCGTACCTCGGTGTCGTCGAGCGCCGCGATCAGCACCGACCCGGTCCATTTCCGCGGCCAGTACGCCGCGACCTCGGTCAGCGCCTCGGTCGCCTCGGTGACGATCGACCGGCCGCGCTTGGTGTCTCCCTTGTCGACCAGCACCAGTACCCGCGGCCCGCGGTGCACCTCGATCCGGCCGAGATCCCAGGGCTCCTGGTGCGCGCCCGGGCCGAGGTCCTTGTCGAGATCGTTGTCGTCGGCCAGGATCCAGCGGCCGCCGCGGTTGACGAAGGTGTAGCCGAGCTCGGTGGACACCGGAGTCATGTCGACGTTGGGGATCTGGTAGCGCATCAGCACCCGGACGAGGTACGTCGTGGTGCCGTGCGCGCGCACCGCGTCCGCGTCGAAGCGCTCCTCGGCCTGGCTGTAACCGATCTCGCCGAACCCGATCTCGACCAGGTTCGCGAACAGCACCTTCTGCTGCTGACGCAGTTTCGCGTTCGCCGGGTCGACGTCCTGGAGGAACAGGCTCTCGTTGCCGATCCGGACCGCACGCGCCCGCCGGAGCAGGATGGTGTCGATGGCCAGCCGGCGCGCAGCGATCGCCGCCCCGGTCTTCGACGGCGGCGTGTTGCCCTGGTTCGGATGTTTCGGCGGGGTGGCGGTCGTGGTGACGGGAGGCCTGGCCCGGGCATCCCGTTCCCGGTCGTGAACGGCGTACCCGACACCACCCGACACCAGGGCGACCACGACAAGAAGGCCCAGCCAGCGGCGGGGCCCGTGGGGCGGAACCTGAGTGCCTGGCGGTGCGGCACTAGGTGGTGTCAAGCTCACGTCGGGTCGATTCCTCCGGTCCGCCCGTCTGCTACAGCCCGGCTACCCTACTCGGTCCGGCCGCCTCCACCACAAACCCGCCGGGGCATCACAGTCCCGCCGCTGCCCGCAGGACCTGGAACAGGCCGGCTTCGGTGAGCCCGAGGTGCTCCTGCATGATGCGGTCCCGTTCGGCCTGGCTGCTGCCGAGGGCGGCCATCTCCTGGTACAGCGTGGCGACCTCCGTTCCGCCGTACTTGTGGAAGAGGTAGTTCATCGCCAGCCAGGACAAGGGGTACGAACTCGACGCGTTGGCGAAGAAGGTCGCGTCCGTCGGCAGGCCCTTGGCTCTCGCGAGGTACTTCGTCCGGACCTTCGCCTGGTACTTGTCCAGCGCCAGATCCTCCGCGCCGTCCATCGGCAGGAACTCGACGTACGTCGCGGCGCCCTCGACCATCCACCGCGGCGCATAGGCCCCGTACGGCGCGGTCGCGACGTGGGTGAACTCGTGCGCGAGCGTCCGGGCGTCCACCTTGGCCCGGTTGCGCGGGTTGATCACGACGTACGAGTCGGCCCGCTCCCCCATCCCGCTCACCTCGCCCGGCAGGGTGCGATAGACCCAGGTCGCCATCGCCAGCGCGTCCTCGGCGTTCTTCGGCAGGGAGTAGTCGGCGCCGCGGACCACCTTGTCGTCGAGGGCGATGACGAACCCGGAGCCGCTCCAGCCGCCGGGCCAGCTCGCGCTCACGGCCTTCACCGCACTGACCGCCTTGGCGACCAGGCTGGTCGCGAGCTGGGTCTGGCCCTGCTCGACCACGACGAGCACTCGCGGTCCGCGCTTGACCAGGACCCGCCCGATGTCCCAGGCCTCTTGGTGCGACCCGCGCGGCAGTTGGCGGTCGAGGTCCGTGTCGGAGACCAGCATCCAGCGGCCGTCGGGACGTTTGGTGAAGGTGTAGCCGAGCATCGTCCGGACGGGAACCGGGTCGATGCCCTCGATCTGGTACGCCATCGCGACGGTCACGGCGTACGTCGACGGGCCGTACTTGTCCACGAGCCGCTGGTCGAACTGCTCGTGGAGTTGCTCGTAGCCGAGCTTGGCGAACCCGAACTGACGAAGGTTGCCGAACAGCATGCGTTGCCTGGCCAGCAACGTCTTGTTGCCGGGGTCCACGCTTGCCAGGAACTCCGGCTCGTTGTCCTGCTGCACCGCCTGCGCCCGGGCGGCGAGAACCTTGTCGACACCCGCTGTTCTGGCCGCTTCATCCGGGCCGCCCGGGGCGCCGGACGAGGCAGCCTGAGACTTGTCGGGGCCGTTGGACCGGGATTGGTGCAGGGCCAGCCCGCCGGCGACTGCGGTGGCGACGAGAACCAGCGAGAGGAACAGCGGCCAGGCCCGCTGTTGCCGGGAGGCCGCCGAATGACGGCCCCTCGCCGGCCCCGCGTCAGGCCCCGCCGGGCCTGCCGCTCGCGGTGTCTGACTCACTGGCGATCGCGTCCCCTTGGTGCTTGGCGATCATCTCGATCACGTCCCGGGCCAGCCCTTGGCCGGTCAGCCCGATCTCGGTCAGCACCGCGGCCCGCTTGGCGTGGTCGAGGAACTGCTGCGGGATGCCGAAGTCGCGCACCGGCGTGGTGACGCCGGCGTCGCGCAGCGCCTGGGTGATCGCCGATCCACAACCGCCGGCCCGGCCGTTGTCCTCGATCGTGACG
Source organism: Kribbella monticola (assembly GCF_003261635.1). Classification (GTDB taxonomy): domain Bacteria; phylum Actinomycetota; class Actinomycetes; order Propionibacteriales; family Kribbellaceae; genus Kribbella; species Kribbella monticola. The sequence continues at coordinate 81,029 of NZ_QFXK01000002.1, forward strand.
ACGAACTTGTACTTCCCGGCCAGCTCGACCAGCTTCGGGTCGACCGGCTTCACCCAGCGCGGGTCCACGACCGTCACGCCGAAGCCCTGGTCCTGCAGCCTGGTGGCGACATCGATCGCGGTCGCCGCCATCGAGCCGATGCCGATGATCAGCACGTCGGTACCGGTGCGGACCAGGACGTCGCTGCCGCCCAACTTGTCGATGGCCTCGATGTCGTCGAAGACCTCGCCCTTGGCGAACCGCAGTACGGTCGGGGCGTCGTCGACGTCGACGGCCTCGTTCAGGAGTTCCTGGAGGCGTTTGCCGTCGCGCGGCGCGGCGAGCCGGAGGCCCGGAACGACCTGCAGGATCGACATGTCCCACATGCCGTTGTGGCTGGCGCCGTCGTCACCGGTCACGCCGGCCCGGTCCAGCACGAAGGTGACGCCGCACTTGTGCAGCGCGACATCCATCAGCAGTTGGTCGAAGGCCCGGTTGAGGAAGGTCGCGTAGAGGCCGACGACCGGGTGCATGCCGCCCATCGCGAGCCCGGCCGCGCTCGTCACCGCGTGCTGCTCGGCGATACCGACGTCGAAGATCCGGTCCGGGAACTCCTGCGCGAACGCGGCCAGCCCGGTCGGGTGCAGCATCGCCGCGGTGATCGCGACCACGTCCGGCCGGCGATGCCCGATCTCGACGAGCTCCTCGGCGAAGACGTCGGTCCACCCGCGCGGCTTGTTCTTCGGACGCACCTGGTGGAAGTTGTCCTCCTCGTCCTGCACGGCGGCGGCGTACCCGAAGCCCTTCTGGGTCACCGCGTGCACGATCACCGGGCCACCGAACTGCTTGGCCTTGGTCAGAGCGTCTTCCATCGCCTGGCGGTCGTGGCCGTCGACCGGGCCGACGTACTTGAGGCCGAGATCCTCGAACATCCCCTGCGGGGCGAGCATGTCCTTGAGACCCTTCTTCACCCCGTGCAGCACCTCGTACATCGGCGGACCGACGTACGGCGTACGGCCGAGGTTCTTCTTCACCAGGTCGAGGATCTTCTCGTACCTCGGGTTGGTGCGCAGGCTGGTCAGGTGCGTGGCCAGGCCGCCGACCGTGGGGCTGTAGGAGCGGCCGTTGTCGTTGACGATGATGACGAGCTTGAGGTCCTTCGCCGCCGCGATGTTGTTGAGCGCTTCCCAGGCCATGCCGCCGGTGAGACCGCCGTCGCCGATCAGGGCGACGACGTGGCGGTCCTCTTTTCGCAGTCGGTAAGCCTTTGCCAGGCCGTCGGCGTACGAAAGTGAGGTCGAGGCGTGGCTGTTCTCGACGAGGTCGTGCTCGGATTCCTTCTGGCTCGGGTAGCCGGACAGGCCGCCCTGCTGACGGAGCGTGTCGAACTTGGGCGCTCGCCCGGTCAGGAGCTTGTGCACATAGGTCTGGTGACCCGTGTCGTAGATCAGGCGATCCTTCGGCGAGTCGAACACCCGGTGCATCGCCAGGGTGATCTCCACCATGCCCAGATTCGGCCCGAGGTGCCCGCCGGTCCGCGACACCGTCTCGACCAGGACGTCGCGGATCTCCGCGGCGAGCTCCGTCAGCTGATGGTCGGTCAGACCCTTCAGGTCCTCCGGTCCTCCGACCGTCTCCAGCACGCGCATCGAGCTCCTCCGCAGGTTGTCCTCGAATGCTTGAGTCTATGCACGGAGCAGCCGGATTCCGAACGCGGAGCGGGTGACTGTGCGTTTCTCACACTCCGGGATGAGGGTGACCTCACCTGGCACACGAGCCCACCGCCGTACCGAGCCGCTTGCTCGCTTGCGATCTCGACCTCACCTACAGTGATCGGCATGGAGCTGGTGAGGACACTCTTCTGCAAGTACGACGGCACCCCTCACCGCCTGATGGACGCCATCAACCTCGGCGAGGACGAACACGGCCTCTGGACCGGCTCCCTCCCCGGCGCCCGAGCCCAACGCGCCGACGGCACCTGGGTCACCATCGACCACCACCGAGTCCGCCTCTTCCCCCGGGGCCTTTGGTGGAGCGCCCTCTTCAACGACGCCCCACACAACACCTTGGTCTACTGCGACATCACCATGCCCGCAGAATTCGGCGTCAACTCAGTCACCGCCATAGACCTGGACCTAGACGTCCGCCTCCTCCGAGACGGCACAGTCCACGTCATGGACGAAGACGAGTTCGCCGCCCACCAGGTCCTCTACTCGTACCCCGCCCAGGTAATCGCCACAGCCCAGGCCACCTGCACCTGGATAGCCACCAACATCACCACCGCCGAGCCCTTCACCACCACCTTCAAAACCTACCTAGACACCCTAAAATCCCTCGCGTAGCCGGCCACTTCGCGGCCTTCCTACGTCAACTGCTCGCCCCACCCACCCAAACGCCGCTCCTCCGTCGCGGCTAACCGTCGCCAGGCTGCACTTCGTTCGTCAGAGAACCGATCCCCGCCTCCGATCCCCCCGGGTCTCGGACGTGGGCGAGTCATCGAAAAAGCGCGAACTCCGACGACGGCAGGGACTTTGGCCTGTCGACCTGGGGTATGTCTTCGAAGGTCGAGCGCCGCCTCACCGCCAGATCACGAACTACGGCTGGAGCGCTAGGTCAGTCGCCATGCGCGACCGTGAACTTCACCAACTCCCATCCCCACTATTTCGAAATATCCCACAGAGTATCCATAAAATACGCCGACAGGCTCTCCCACTCCTTTGTCGCATCGCCGTGAGCCTCGCTGTAGAACCTGACAACGGGTTCCGCGGCCAACACATCCGGAAACCAAGCAAATTCATATCCCTGATGCATCGAGATAACCAGGCTGTTGGCTTCGAGCTGGATAGCGGATCCATTTTCCGCCAATAAATCCTTCGCAGATTCTTTTAGATCTAGAATCTTGGGGTAATACGCATCTGTTCCGGCCTGGAATCCTCCTGCGTGTTTGCCCATACGTTGCAGGAAAATGCGATACTCATATGGCATCGTGGGCACCGCTTGCCGCGTCAACAGCTCCTCTATCTCTGAGTCTGAGCAGCCGACGAACTCCGACTCAGGTACCCCCCGGCGAATCAATTCCTCAACGACCCGCTCGAAATTCGGGCGACTCACTACTATCTACCTCCGCTATAGACTTGAATATTAATATTCGGGAACCTCCATTTAAATTGGTTAATTACGTCGCTGCAAGAAGGACATACAGTGCGTTCACTGTACATACTAACAGTCCCCCTTGAGGTCGACTGCGACATCGACGCCACCTTCTCGAGAATCTTCCATTCTGTGTCCGACGCTCGACGCAGGTCTCCTGACCCGCGCCAGAACATCGGATTCTTTGGCATTCCGACGAAACCAGCTCGAGGCGCAACTCCACTAACGGCAGCCATCTGCCCGGACTCTCCGTCGATCGAAAACTGAGCGACCGCCAGATTCCGATCCTTCCCGATACCACCGCCGGCGCGAAGCGTTTCGGCCAACGTTGATAGAGCCGCGCGCTCCCTTTCTGCTGCCGTGCCTACTCTCGCTACTCTTGCGGCGATCGCCGCCGAGCGTAGGGATGCAGCAAGCTCGGGCAACATACCAAGCTCTAGCGGCAGATCGAAAGCCAAGCCGGTCAGGAGCAGGTCGCCGAATTCCTTCTCCATTGGCTTATAGCGATACGGGCCGTACATGCCGGCGTAGCCCTCCGGCATTACGCACCCCGGTCCACCGTAACACCCAGCAATCTCGAACATTCGGTCTGGATGCGGCCGACCAGGTGGAGTATACAATTCATTATCATCGTCGTATTTCGACGAGTTACTCGAAGATTCACTTGAGTTCGACTGCGATGGTGTCGGCTGGTGATTGTTGTGAGGGGCCGGTGGTGGCGCCGGTGTTTTCTTGCCTGGGTTGCATCTGGACTCGCCCTCGAGGAGGGGGCAGGTGCCGTCGGGGTCGGAGAGGGTAACTGGGTTGTTGTTGGCGTAGGTGTAGGCGAGGAGGGATTGCGGGTCGGCGGTGTTGAGGATGGGGTCGACGCTGAGGAAGCGGCCCGTGGTCGGGTCGTACTCGCGGGCGCCTACGTGGGTGAGGCCAGTGTTCTTGTCTTCGGGTTTGCCTAGGAAGCCGTGGGTGTCGGACCAGGTCGCCGTCGCGCCGCGCGGGGCGCCGAAGGGGGTGGAGTAGCGGGTGGTGGCTGCCTGCGTGGTCTTGTCGGCTGTTACCTGCGAGGTGTTGTGGTTGTCGGTGAAGAGCCAGTTGAGCTTGTTGGCGCCTGACCTGACGGCGATGTCCTTTCCGCCGACCGAATAGTGGCGTTGGGCGCTGACTACCTTCGCGCCGGAGGAGGTTGCGACGGTTACCTCGAGTGAGCCGACGAACAAGGTTGTCTGGTCGGCCGATTTGCGAAGTAGAAGGTTGCCGTCGGCGTCATAGATGTAGTTGGTGTCTCCGGACTGTGCCGACAACTTGGAGAGCTTGCCTTCGCTGTTCCACGACAGGGTCTGCTGCCCGGTGTCGCCAGGCCGGGTTGCGACTCCACCAGTTGGGTTGTAGGTGTAGGTCGCGTCCGGCTTCGGCGCGGCGCCGGTGGTGGCGACCTTCGACAGCGAGTGTGTTCGCGTTGTGTCGTAGGTGTAGGCAGAGGTCGTGTCGCCTGTAGCCGTGTGGTTGGTTTCGGTCTTGCGCAGGCCGGTGGACGAGTAGGTCCAAGACTGCCAGTACGGTGCCGCACCGCCGAGACTGGACGCTGTTGGGGCCGCAGCGCAGTCCTTACTGGCCGGCGTCCATGCGTCGGTGAGTCGGCGGTGACCGTCGTAGTCGTAGCACTGTGTATCTGGCCCGACGTCGTTGGTGTCCTTCAGCACGTTGCCTGCCGGGTCATAGTCATATCTGTGACTCGCCAGGTAGGACGCGGTGAGCGCCACCGCGCTCGCGGTGAGCCTATGAGTCCCGTTTTCGTAGGACTGTTGGATCTGAGGGTCGCTGGTCTCGCTGCCAAGGAAGTAGGTGAGAGGGTCACCCAGTTTGCTGTAGTCGATGTCACGGAGATAGGGCGAGTCCCCTCGCATCGACAGCGGCTGCCCCAGGCGGTTGTACGTGTAGTCGAGCTCTTCCGCCGCGACGGTGCCGCCGCCCGGCAGGTAGGTGAGGTTCGGGGTCTGCTGATCGGGGGCGTAGTGAATGTCTGTCCGGTAACTGCGGGCCAGATCGGTACCCTCTGCGCTCGGAATCACCACTGAAGTCGCGGTTGGGTTGTAGAGAACATTTCGAGAGATGACCAGATTCTTGTACTGCGGTCCGGTCTTCCCGATGGTGTATCTGATCGATCCCTGCGGCTGGCCAAGGTTGCCGACGCCGTCGTACAGCCAGCTCGCCAGCAACTGCCCGTCGGTCTTGGCGCCCTCATGGAGGGTGACCTTGCGGTCCAGGTTGTCGTAAGTGGTCAGCAATGTCTGCTGGTTCGCGTCGGTGCTCGAGATCAGCCGGTCGGCATCGTCGTATCCGTACGTCGTGGTGCCGGCATCCGGATCGGTCGTTTGGACTTTGCGACCCATCAGGTCGTAGGTGTTCGTCCAGCTCGAACCCCCGCTGACCAGCTTCGTCATTCGGCCGGCCAGATCGTAGCTGTAGTTCGTCGGGATGTATCCCGACGTGACAACGTTCGAGTCGTACTCGCGGCGCTCGACCACCTGTCCGCGAGCATCGCTGATCTCGGCGGTGGCGGGTGCTCCCGCCGGCGGGAGGGTCGTTACGGTGTCGCCGCCGTAGACGGTGCGGGTCGACCACTTGTCTTGGGCCGCCGACGCAAATGTCGATTGGATCAATCGCTTGGCGCCGTCGTAGGTCGAAACAGTCTCTGCGAGAGCCTCCGCGTCGAGTATGGAGACGAGGGTTCCGCTGGGTTCGGTGGAATTCCAGACGTCGCCGTTCTGAATGATGGCCAGGCCGCGCGAGTCATATTTGGATTCCGCGATGACTCGCCCTCCGTCAGCTGCCGGGCTCTGAGTCTGGCGTGGCCGGAGCATCGCGTCGTATAACGCATAGCTACTCAGGTATCCGGTCGTATCGGCATTCAACGTCTCTGTGCGGACCGACGAGGCGACACCTGCGGACAAGTTGTAGGTATAGCGAGTGTTAGGGCCGTCGGTGCCGGCCTTGCGGTTCGGAAGCCAGACGCCGGTCAGCCGGCCCATCGTGTCGTAGGTGAGCTCGGTGACCTTCTGGTTCGGGTCGGTGACCTTGCTGGACACACCCCACTCCGGCAATAGATCCGTCTTGGTAGTCAGTCTGACCGAGGTTCCACCGGAAGCGACGACCGGCGGTTGCTGAACCACGGTCTGGGTCAGAGGACCGGGTCCCGCCGGCGTGTAAGCGGTGTCTGTCGTCCTACCAAGGACGTCTGTCGTTGAGGTGACTCGTCCGAGCGTGTCGTAGACATTGGTGGCGACAGTTGAGTACTGCGCGTGGCCACTGCTGTCGTACCCACTCAACCGCTCGACGAGCCGCACGTCACCCTTGGTCGGGGCGACACCGAAGCCGCCGCTGTCGTACGACGTCCGCGTGTCCGCCAGCGCACGTTCCTTGGGGGGATCGGCCGAGTCAGCAACGCACAAGCCGGTCGAAGTGACGACGCGCGATGGGTAGGCAACCATCCCTGTCGTGCTGTTCGAGGCGTAGGTGGTCAACGTGCAGGTCTCGTCATTGAGCTTTGCCGCGTCTCCGCCGTCCTGGCTCTTCACCGGAAGACCTGTCGCGTCGTCATAGGCAGTGGTGACGGTTCGGTACATGGGGTCGCGCCCGGCGTCGCGGGCGGTTCTCGACTGGCTTGACGACGTCTTGGCGAAATCGGAGCGGATGACAAGGGCCGGATCGTGGTCCGGATCCGTCACCGAGGCGGGCTCGACCGTCTGAGTCGCGGTCGTCTTGGTCCAGTAGTCAGTGATCGTCCCTGACACCTCGGCCGTGCTACCGGCCGCCTGGTAGGTGATGCTCTCGCGTGGTTTACCGGCCAGTGCAGGCGCATCCACCCGAGTTGTGCCCGTGCTGTCAGCCACAACCTCAGCCTTGGTGCCCCCGGCTGACAGCCGATCACCGTCCATTCCTCGGAAGTAGGTTGTAACAACCTTCGTCGGGATTCCGGGTTGGTTGCTGTCGCCTTCGCTGACGGTCACCGTCTTGTAGCCACGCCAGTCCGACCAGTTTCGATGCTTCTTCGGAATGAAAGCGTTCTCCTGGTAGTGCCAGGCCGCGCCACCCGAGTAGATGTAGTTCGTGACGACTGGATCCCCGCCCCCAGTGGGGTCACTGACCCGAACCTGATCGACTACGTAGCGATGGAACCAGTCGTCTCTTTCGATGTCGTTCTTGAGAGTCCATTTCAACGGATAACACCGCATCGTGTTGCGGTCAGCCGCCCCGGGCATGTGCGTGTTGGCAACACATTCCGGATCCGCGTAGTTGATCGTGATCACCGCACCGGTTTCGGTCCAGATGTTCCCGACCCGCATCTTCATCATCGGCGAGATGCCATCACCGCTGCTATCGACCCGGTTAGCCAACGGCTTTTCACCAAAGGTCACCTTCAAAGGTGTCGCGGGCGTAACCGAGGATGCAAGACCGGTATGAGTGATCGACTGAAGCCAAAGCGCGTTGCCCGCAAGAAGATCGCCGCTCGGAGGGAAGGTCTGGGTCAGTTGCCACTGGTCGACAGGCGCGGATGAAGAGCCCTTGAGCACCTTGGTGGTGATCTTCTGAAGCCGCCGCCGGGAGAAGAAGGTCGGAGCAGTGTTCTTGCAGGCGGCACCAGATGCGCAGATCTGATCGAATGGCACATCCGGCCACTTGTATGCCGTGGTGCTGGTGAGAGAACTGCAGTCGGCGACCACACACCGCTCCTGCGTGTCGAAGTCCACCTGCATCGGAGCGTTCGCGGCCAAGGTGCCCGCCGTCTGGCCATACTTAATACTGGTGAGATACCCGCCGCGCGTGTACGCAGCGGTAGCCGTCGTAGCGCCGTACTTCGCGTAGTAGTTGGTCTCCTTCGCGTACCACATCGTCATCGCGTTGCCGTGTGGATCTACGACATAGTCAAGATTCCAACGCCAGCCCTGGTCGCAGAAGGAGGTTGAGAAGTCGGATTTGTAACACTCCTCGCCGCTCTTGTCAGCGAAGACCGGCACGGTCCAGACCGAGTTCGTCGGCGTGCTGCTGGTCAGCCCCGGAAGTACATTCCGACCGAAGAAGTACTGCGTGCCGTCCTGGGTCGTGACCTTCCAGGCTTCATTGTTGTTGTCCGAATTCTCACCGGTGACCTTCTCGACCTTTGAGCCGTCGTCGTCCTTCAGCCGCCAGGTCGAACCCGACTTCACCAGCTCGTTCGATTTCCCGTTCATCACCAAGGTGGCGTTGTCATACTTCCAGCATTGGTCGTACTTGCCAGTGTGGCCCTCGTCGCTACAGTTCGCATACCTCCGCTCGACGTACGACTCGCTGAGCTCGAAGCCCTCCCCCACCCATGAGGGTTGATTGTTCGAAACGGCCGTGCGGCCGTCGACGGACTGTGCGGAGTACTGGAGTTCGAGGCTCGGCGAGGGGCCGCCCGTCGCCGGGGGGACTCTGAACGGGTATGACCAACTGAAGTCACCACTCGATGAGCCTCCGACCCAACTCGATGCCGACGACAACTTGGTGGCCGCATAATCGCCTGAACTTGATGCCGCAGAAGCTGTCACAGCCAGAACCTGCTCAGTTCCGCTGACGCTCACAGGTGCGCTCAGCTTCTGCGCGCGTGCATCATTGGTCGACCCCAGCTCCGTAGCCGTCAAACAGCCGGCATTCTTAGGGGTCGTCAAGGCACAGCGCGGCAGCGAGACGAGCCGAAGTCGCGAGCGCCAGTCGCCGCCGTACGCTTCGGCGAAGCCCGAGTAATCGACCGTAACCTGGGTGACGCCAGCTTCGACCCGCTGATCCGCACGGGTCACGGTCAACAGAACACCGTCGATCCCGGTCCGCTCGGCCTTTGCATGGTCGAACACACGCAGCCTCAGTTGGGACGGCGCAGTACCTGCCGCGCTCTTGAGCCCCGGCGGCGTCGACACCGAGACCGCAGCCGATCCGGACCTTCCGTCTGTTGCCAGTGCTATCCGGTCTGTTGCCTGCGGCCACACTGGCGCTTTCACTACCGGTGCAGGAGCCTCCGCTGCAGCCCGGCGAGCAGCACTCTCCTGACTGAGCCTCTTGTCTGCAGGCTTGACATCAATCGACTTCTCGCTTGGCCTCGGCACTCGGCCCACGGCGTCTGCTACCGCGGCCGAGCCTGTCCCAGCTTGCAGACCCGCGATTAGAACGGATCCCGCCGCGACGGCTGCGACGAACTTTCGCGCCCGAATACGAGCAAACCTGCCGATCATTGCCGATCTCCTTGCTCGCATGTCGCCAGTCATCGGTCAGCCCTCCGCATTCGGACAGGTCTGCGGATCCAGGTCGGGATACTCCCTGCAAATGGCAGGACCTTCGATATAGCCCAGATAGACCCGCAAGTCATCCAGTTGCCCCGCGAACTCGGCACCTGATGCACGCCCCTTGCCCACAGCCGTGGTGTCACCAGATCGAAATGGCGAGCCAGCGGAAACTCGGTCACCCGGAGCTTTGTTCACTGTCACGCTGACCACACCAGGATCTGTCTGGTTGGTGACCGCCTCACCCTGAGCGTCGTATCGACCGATCAACAGTCGCCAGCCGCCTGCCGCATCGCCGATGTCGTCGCGATAGACCGAGATGTCCTCTTCTGTCGAGTTCGCCCGCGCCCGGGCGAAGACCCACTGCCCAATGGCTGCGTCCAAGGGTTGCCATTCCAGTCGCCACGCGTCACGATCGGGCCCGGATTGGCGCGCAATCACGACGCGTTTGGTCGGATCCCCCAACTTCACCCAGGCGCCGACCGAGAAACTGGCGTCCCCATCGACCACCGGTCTTGACAGCACCATGGATTCGCTTGCCGAACCAGCAAAGGCGAGCACCCGGCCACGCCCTGGCTCCTCGCCGTCATCCACGAATGCTGTCGATTGATCGCCCACGGATCCGAATCCCGACATCGTGAGATCTGCGCCGCTCACTGTGTCCGGAGTACGCCAGGCGCCATCAGTACCCTGTGTCGCGTTGTCCAACGGCCAATGAGCAACGAGGCTGACAATAGACTCATCGGCGGTCCGGGGATTGGCCGCTGCCCCCACCGCTTGCGCGTTCAGTCCTCGCTGCCAGATCTGGAGGGAGTCGATGGATCCCGCGAATCGGTTCGTGTAGGCACTGTTGAACTTCCCTTGCCCGATGCTCAGCGGCCCGGTCGCCTTCCATGCCGAATCCGGGAAGTTCACGTTGCCGGCGGTCTGAAGCTTGCCATTCACGTAGATCTGAATCTTCCCCTGACCCTCGTCGAAGACACCTGCGATGTGCGTCCAGGCATCCAGCACCGCTGGCTGATCCGACTTCGCCTGAACGATGGCAGGCGCCGCTACGTCCGTCTTCATACGAAGGAATACCCAACGATCCAGCGATGCGGAGTAGTACAGCTCGAACGCACTGCCAACCGCGCCGGATGCGGCGGCGACGACCGCCTCTTTCTTGGCGGTGAGCCGGACCCAGGCAGAAACGGTGAAGCTGTTCGAAGTGTCCACGACAGGACCGGACGACTGGGCGCTGTCATCGACACCGTCGAGTGTGAGCGATCCGCCCGAGCGGCCAGTAGAACCGAAGGTTGCGCCGCTCAGCGTCAAGGGATGTGCAGGCGTTGCCGCATCCGCCGCTACTGATCCCTGCCCGTCATCGAACGACCAATTGCCCACTGGCGGCGAGGCTTGGAGAACATTGACCTTGAACTCTGTGGTTTCGCTGGGGTGTCCAGCGGCGTCGTAACTCACGACAAACAAGCGGTTATATCCCTCTTGCGGTGGGATCAGCGCACGCACGACTGTGGCACCGGAAACGCTGACCCGCGAGACCTCGCCGACCCACCAATATTCTTCGCGAACAACATCTGTTGACCCAGGCTTGATCGTGAAGGTGATCGCCTTCCCATAGGCCACCTTCGGCTCGCAGACGGTGGTTCCTTTCTCAGCGCAGTCCTGCACCTTCTCCGTTCCGTCCATCGCGCCAACGGCCGGCTTTTGAGGCGCGAGGAGGTCAACCTTGAAGTAGCACGATGCCGAGTAGGCCGATGTCAGTGCACCGGTTGAGCTGTATGGGTAATAGGTGCGCGCTCTGAAATGAAAGTTGGTACCATCCAAGTTTCTGCTGTCCATCGACACGGGACTGGCGACTCCAGGAGGTCCCAGCCCCATCCTGGTTGTACGAATCAGCGTGTTGTCCTTGTAGAGCTCGTATTCGACCTGAACTCCTGCTCCAGTGTCGTTCGCCGTAAGTCGAGGGACTGCGGTGAGCTTGATAATTCTCGCGCCCACGGTCGGCGCCGTCGCGGCGCCGTCGCAACCCAGGTTGGGGTCCAGCAGGCCAACGTTCGTCGGAACGGCCGGCTGGGAGACGTAGTTAACCTCGAGTTGGCCGGTCGAGTTGAACTGTTTCCAGGCGATCTCGTCGGTCTCGTCGGTGGCGCGGAGTCGGAACGTCGAGGTGCCGTAGCCCTTGGTTGCGGTGTCGACCATTGAATTGGTGACAGGGAACTCCACGTACGCATCCGGGCAGGAGGTGTTGTACCCGTGAGCGAAGCTTTGGCTGCCTACCTCCAACTGGTAGGCGGGCTGGTTGTTCCAGGTGGTGGCGGTGGAGAGCGGCGCAGTTCGGCTCACCGAGACCGAACGTGCTGAGCAGCTCGCGGAGTGAACCTCGTAGGTCCGGAGGGTTGCCCCGAGCACCCTCTTGCCGGCGAAGCCCCGGGTATCGAACTGGAAGTACGAGCGGACGATCTTGTGCTGTTCGAAATCCTCGTTACCGACGCCGAGGCTGTGGGTGGTCTTGTAGAACGAAGTGGTCGGGTAGATCTGCCAGACAGCCGCCCACGCCGTACGGCTGACAGTTGTCAGAACCGGATCGAGAACAACTGGGTAGACGGTCGACGGCGCCGCGAGCAGGCCCGCGTTGGGAACCAGCGTCAGTCCCGTGCTGTCGCCACTCAGGTCCATCTCAGCGACATGAGTTCCATCTGGGCCATCCTCGACGGCTTGGGCAGACGAGCGGACGGTTGTGTCGCTTCCGGCTGAATACTGACCCTCTGGTTCCGGCGGAATTCTGACCCACCCATGACGATCATGAGGTGTTGAACGTGGAGGACTGGGCGGA
>NZ_QFXK01000017.1 GCF_003261635.1 Kribbella monticola
CGGATTCGGTAGAATTGGTCGTTTGGTTGCTAGAGTTGCTCTGCAGAGGGATGATGTTGAACTAGTTGCAGTGAATGATCCATTTATTTCCACTGATTACATGACATATATGTTTAAATATGATTCAGTACATGGACAATGGAAGCACCATGAGCTTAAGGTTAAGGATGAGAAGACCCTTCTCTTCGGTGAGAAGGCTGTTACAGTTTTTGGAATCAGGAACCCTGAAGATATCCCATGGGGAGAAGCTGGTGCTGACTTCGTTGTTGAATCAACCGGTGTCTTCACTGACAAGGACAAGGCTGCTGCTCACTTGAAGGGTGGTGCCAAGAAGGTTGTGATCTCCGCTCCTAGCAAAGATGCCCCCATGTTTGTTGTGGGTGTCAACGAGAATGAATACAAGCCAGAGTTGGACATTGTCTCCAACGCTAGTTGCACTACTAACTGCCTTGCACCTTTGGCTAAGGTCATCAATGACAGGTTTGGCATTGTGGAGGGTCTCATGACCACTGTCCACGCCATGACTGCCACCCAGAAAACTGTTGATGGTCCATCCATGAAGGACTGGAGAGGTGGAAGAGCTGCTTCATTCAACATCATCCCTAGCAGCACTGGAGCAGCCAAGGCTGTTGGAAAAGTGCTCCCATCACTTAACGGCAA
>NZ_QFXK01000018.1 GCF_003261635.1 Kribbella monticola
CCTCCAGCCATCCCCGCACGCCCACTCCCAGCCATCCCCACACGCCCACTCCCAGCCAAGGCACACCCAACCCGACACCCGAGCCAGCAAAACAAGCCCCAACCACGACCAACCCCCTTGGCCCTGTTCGCGCCTTCCCAATGGCCAGCGACCCACCACCCCTAACCGCCGCCCCCGACTTCGATCCTTGGGGTGAGCGGACCCCCGACACCAGATCCGGCAGCCCCCGACCACTCGCCACCACCGCCGACCCCAGCCACCCCGCGGTTCCACGTAACGGATCCGACAGTCGTCCCGTCGACGCCACTCACGCCTTCGACCCCTGGGGCCTAACGGCACCGAACAACCCATCCAAAGATCGACAGTCCGCCCCCAACCCGCCCGCCTGGGACCCCGTCGTACTGAACACCAACACCGACGCCGACAGCCACGCCGACGCCGACGCCGGAACGTCACCCGTCCCCGCTCCCGCCTTCGACCCATGGGCGACCGACGGTCTCGATACCGGCTAGCAGCCGCCATCACCGGACCGGCCGCAGCTGACGACCGACCTGGCTTCCTCTCGGCACTCTGCGGGACGGACGACAGTGCCCCATGCCCGCCCGTCTACGCGACTCCAACCGCCTTGCAGGACAAGGTTCCGCAGTCGGAGTCGACGACTCTCACCGGTCAGGCGAGAAGTTCGAGCGGCTGGTCAGCGAGATGGAGGCCAACCAGCGGAGGCGCTGTATTCGCGGCTGCGGAATCACCAGCGACTGCTCCGGTCCGGGCAACCCGTCGTACTGGTCGTAGCACTGGAGCGGTGGTACCCATCGCCTGCCACCGAGCCTGGGGTCCCGGTCGCCGCCGGTACTGCGGTAGGCGATCGCCCGTCAGCAACTGCCGCCGCTGCCCACTCCATGGGATCAGTCCACCCCATGGGGTCACTCATGAGCCAGGGGCTCTGGGTCGGCGGCAGACGGCCTCGCTCCAGCGCGCGCCAAGAGCTCTGAGTCGGTGTCAGACGGCATCGATCAGCGTGTGCCACGAGCTCTGGGTCAGCGGCAGGCGGCCTCGCTCCGGCGCGCGCCACGAGCTCGCAGGCGGTGTCAGACGGTATCGGTCAGACGTGAGCCACGAGCTCTGGGTCGGCGGCAGGCGGCATTGTTCAGGCGCGCGCCACGGGCTCGCAGTCGGTGTCAGGCGGCGTCGGTCAGGCGTGAGCAGGAACTCTGGTTCGGTGCTGGCGCATCGGTCGGGTCTGGGCCAGGAGCTTTAGTTCGGTGTTAGGCGGCGTGGCGGTCAGGCGTGGGTCAGGAGTTTTGAGTTTGTCGCTGAGGTGGTGGGGTGGTGGCGGTGGGCGGCTATTGCTGCGGTTAGGGCTAGGGCGGCCATTATTAGGGCTGAGGTTAGGACTGTGGGGGTGGTGCCGAGGGTGCCTAGGAGGAGGCCGGCGGTTAGGGGGCCTAGGGAGTTCGCGCCGGAGGTGACGAGGGAGCTGACGCTGCCGGCTCGGCCCTGCATTTCTTCGGGGGTGATCTGGACCTGGTAGACGCCGCCTACGACGTTCATGAGGCCGCCGGCCCAGCTCATGGCGGCGAAGAGAGCGCCGAGGATGAGAGGGCTGTCGGTGAAGGCGATGGTGGGGATCATCAGGAAGCGGAGCAGGAGGGTGCCGACGAAGAGGATGCTCAGGCTGAGGCGCGACATGAACCATGAAGCGCACAAGGCGCCGAGGAGTCCGCCGATGCCACTGGCTACGCCGATGATGCCGATCGTCGCTACGGAGCGACCGCTCTCGCGGATGATGAGGACCATCGAGAGGCTGAGTACTTGGGTGATGATGTTGGTGCACGAGATCAGTACGAGGGCGCTGCGGAGGAGTTTCTGGCCGTGCATCCAGCGGAGCCCTTCGGCGAGTTCCTTGGGTACGCTGCGGCGCGCGGTACGGCGTTCCTTCTGGAATGGGGTGCGGATGGCGAGCAACGTCAGCAGCGAGAACAGATGGCCGAGCACTGTGACGATGAACGGCATCCACGAGGCCAGCGAGAGCAGCCCGGTGGAGATCGGCTGGCCGAGGAGACCGGCACCTTTGCTGCGGGCCTCGTTCTGGGAAAGGGCCTTCGGCAACTGTTGAGGGTGCACGACAGCTCGTACTGCGGCGCGCTCGCTCAGCTGGTAGCCGATCGCGGCGCTGCCCTCCAGGAAGGCGGCGACCAGCAGATGCGGCAGTGACAGTCCACCCATGAACAACGCTGCCAGCACACTGCCGATCGCAACTATGCCGATCACATCGCAGGCGATCATCACCTTCTTGCGATCCAGCCGGTCGACCACGACGCCCGCCGGCAGCTGAATCACCAGCTGCGGCAGTAACGCGGCGAACCCGACCAAACCCGCCCGCTCCGGCGATCCGCCGTCGAAGACGACCAGCAACGGCCAGGCGATCGAGCTGACCCGCATCCCCAGGATCGAGAATGCCGCGCCGGACCAGAGCAACCCAAAGTCCTTGTTCTTCCACAAAGCCAAGGGCTCCCCACCCCCACCACCTTCGGTAGCGGAGGTGGGGCTCGGAGCGCTGGTCCCACCACGGGCGGGGGCGGAGGCGGGGGCGGAGGCCGGCGCTGGATTGGTTGGGGCGGAGGCGGGAGTCGGGCTGGGGGTGGGGGTAGAGGTCGAAGCGATGGCCCCACCACCGGCGGGGGCGGGGGCGGAAGCCGGCGGTGGTTTGGCTGGGGTGGGGGTGGAGGTTGGCGGCGGGTTGGCGGGGGTGAGGAGCCGGGGTTGGGTGGGTTGGGTGGTCATTGCGTGGGCCCGGGGCGGCACCAGGTGAGGACTGCCATGGCGGCGTGCATCTTGTTCTCTGCCTGGTCGAAGGCGATGCTCATCGGGCCGTCGAGGACTTCGGCGGTGACTTCTTCGCCGCGGTGGGCCGGGAGGTCGTGCAGGAAGATCGCCTGGGGGTTGTCGTCCCAGAGGGCGAGGTTGACCTGGAAGGGGGCGAAGATGTCGCGCCAGTTCGCGTCGGGCTTGGTGGTGCCGGTGGTCTGCCAGCGGGTGGTGTAGATCGCGTCCAGCTCGTCCGGCAGGTCGTCCATGTCGTGGCGCTCGATCATCACAGCTCCACACCGCGCAGCGTGAGCAGCAGCCCGGGCAGCGATCTCCGGGTCCAGCCCATAGCCAGGAGGTGTGCGCAGTTCGAGGTGTACGCCGGGGTAGCGGGTGGCGGCCAACGCGATCGAAGCAGCCGAGTTGTTGCCCTCCCCGACGTACAGGAGTCGGAGGCCCTCGATCTTGCCGAAGTGCCGTTGCAGGGTGACGAGGTCGGTGATCGCCTGCGTCGGGTGTTCGGCGGAGCTCATCGCGTTGATCACCGACATCCGCTCCTGCGATGCCCAGGCGCGCATCTCGGCAGGGTCGCCCGCGGTCCGCGCGACCAGTACGTCGAGCATCCGGGAGAACACCGCACCGGTGTCCTCGCTCGTCTCGCCGGTGTTCAGCTGCAGATCATCGGGGCCATAGGCAACTATCTGGGCGCCGAGCCGCAGAGCGCCTGCAGAGAAGGCAGTACGGGTCCGGGTCGATGTCTTGCGGAAGTAGATCCCGGCGATCTGACCGGTCAGCGGGAGGTCCAGCGAAGCCCGGCGCGACGAGTAGTCGTCCCCGCGGTCAACCACGTAACGCAGGTCCTCATCGGTCAGATCATCGGTCGAGATCAGGTGTCGAACAGTCATCACCAGTACTCCTTAGGAAGAGGCGAGGCCGGAGGCCGGTCACGAAGAGGCGAGCCGGGAGGCCAGTCAGGAAGAGGCAAGCCGGGAGGCGAGGCCGGGAGACCAGTCAGGAAGAGGCGAGGCGGGAGGCGAGGCCCTGGGCGAGGTTCTTGCCGGCGGTGGCGTTGGCGAGCAGGACGAAGCCGTGGCCGGGACCGGTGCGGCAGATGGTGCCGCCGTAGTACCCGCGCGGTTCGCCGCCGTGGCCGAATTGCACGTCGTCGCCGTTCAGCTCGACGGTCGCGCCGAGGCCGAACGAACCGTCGCCGGAAGGCGTCAGCATCTGCCGCGCGATCGCCTGCGACAGCAGGGCTCGCGGCCGGCCGAGGTACGACCGGCGGATCTCCAGCGTGAGCGTGGCGATGTCGCCAGCCGTTGTCCACAATCCGCCAGACGCGGCATCCGCCCGCACTCGCCAACCACCTTCCAGCGGTACGCCGTCAGCCAGATGACCCAACGCGACAGCTCGCCCGACCGGGTACGACGGGTCGTAGCTGGACCCCGACATCCCCAGCGGATCGAGCACGAGCCGGCGCATCACCATCTCGAAGGACGACCCCGTGACGTCCTCGATCACCTGCTGCAGTACGACGAAGTTGGCGCCGGCCTTGACGAACTTCTCCCCCGGCTTGTGCTCGCACCGGATCGGATCGTTGGTCGCAGGCCCGGTGCCATTCAGTACGTCGAGCAGCGTCGGCACCGCAGCGCCCGGAGCAACTCCGCCACCAGGCGACACCGTGAACCCCGACCGATGGCCGAGCAGTTGCCGCAGAGTCACCCGCGGACGACCCGGCACCTCCCAGCTGGTCAAGTAGCGATGTACGTCCTCGTCGAGATCCAGCACCCCTTCGTCGACCAGCTTCAACGCACCGACCGAGCTGACCAGCTTGCTGACCGAAGCGACCGTGAACAGGGTGTCCCCCGTCACCGCCTCACCGCCATCACTCACCACTCCGAATGTCCGAACGGCAACCAGTTCGCCGCCTTCCATCACGGCGACAGCAGCTCCGGGCACGCCCAGTTCGCCCATTGCTGAAGGCAACATGTCGACACCGGGTCCGTACCAGCTCGCCACCGAAGAGCCACGCTCGGCCGCAAGCGCAGCATCGACAGCCAGCGCGAGGTGGTCCAGCCGGTCGCTGTCGTAGTACATGAACAGCGACAGCGGCAGGCCCTTCGCCTTGGCCTTCGAGACCGTCTTCACCAGCAGCATCGAGTAGCCACCGAGGTCGAAGAAGTGGTCGTGCCGGCCGACCCGCGGGAGGTCGAGCAGCTTCGCCCAGATCTTCGCCAGGACCCGCTCGGTCTCCGTCTTCGGCGGCACAAACGCGGGACCCTCAACGGAAGGACCAGCAGGCCGAGCAGTCAACCCAGCCCGATCAGCAGCAGGCAGCAGCTCGTACGTGTCCCACCGAGCGTCCGGTGCCTCCACCAGCGCCTCGAGCGCCTTCCGGTACATCGCGGCCAGCTTCTCGGCCGCCGCCCGGTCGAGCGCATGCGTGTTGGAGCGAACAGCCAAGTACCCCGGCCCGGTTGCCACCGACAGCGGGAACTCGGTCGTCCCGCTGGCAACGCTCGCGTCCAATCCCTCGATCCCGCTCCCGTCGGCTCGAGCCGCCACCGACGAGTAGTCCTGATAGCTGAAGAAGACGTCCAGCAGCCGACGCTCCGCACTGAACTCCCGCTGGATCACCGGCATCGGGAAGAATCGGTACGGCCACAGGTCCGCTTCTGCCGCAAATGTCCGCGCCACCAACTCGCGCCAGCTTCCAGCTGTACGCCGATGCGTCACCGGCAGCATGTTCAGGTGCATGCCGTAGACCCGCTCGGCACCTTCGACCGCCGGCCGGATGTGGCAGGTCAGTCCACTGTGGAACTCACGGCTGTCGGTCAGCGAGCTCAACACCGCCAGATGAGCCGCGAAGAACACACTCTTCAACGACGTCTGCGCCTCGGAAGCGACCGCCCGCAGCTTCTGCTCCAGATCGGCATACGACACCTCGATCCGGTACGCCGTACGCTCGCCCGCCGGATCTCCCGCCCAGCCGGCCGGGATCGTGAACTTCGGCAGCGCCGCCACCTTCGCCCAATACGCCCGATCCTCATCCGAACGCAGCGCACGAAGCTCACCGGCGATCGCGTCCGCGAACCGGACCGGTGGTGCCTCATAAGCCACTTGCTCGACACCGTCACGGAAGCGCAGGTAGTAATCCAGCAACTCCATCACCAGCCCGTGATGACTCCAGCCCTCCAGAATCACGTGGTTCTGGGTGACGGTCGCCTCCCAGCTGTGCTCGTCGATCTTGTGCACGGCCAGCCGTAGCAGCGGCGGCGCCTCGTGGTCGAAGTGCGTCGCCTGCTCCCGAGTCTTGAAGGATGCAATCGCCTCCTCCTGCGCAGAGACAGACGGCCCAGTGAGGTCCTCCACGTGCAGCGGAAGCTCCGCAGTCGCATAGACAAGTTGCATCGGCACGGAGAAGTTCTCCAGGTCGACGCCGGTTCGCAGTACCTCGTGCCGCTCCACCAGCAATGCCGCTGCCTGCCGCAAAGCCTCGACGGACAAGGGCTTCTCGTCGGTGAGCCGGGTCGAGACGACGTTGTGGTAGTTCCGCGGCGTCTCACTCGACAGCAGCTCGACCATCATCCCGGTCTGCGCCTCGGACAACGGATACGCATCCACAACACCAGCGGGAACCAACGCCCTGTCGTCCGGCGAGATCAACTCGAACGGCTCGACAGCAGCCTCGGCCACGACGGCGGGCCGGCCGGTGATCTTCTCGGCAAGAGCAGCCACGGTCCGCAGCTCGAAGACATCCCGTACGCCGGCGTCCAGCCCGGCACGACGCAGCCCGCCGATAACGGAAACGGCACTGATCGAGTCGCCACCCAGATCGAAGAAGCTGTCGTACGCCCCCACCCGATCGATCCCGAGCGCCTTACGCCAAACCTCAGCCACCTGCTGCTCGGCAGCCGTCCGCGGCGCCACGAACTCGGCCGCTTCCACCGTGAAGGAAGGCGCCGGCAAGGCCGCCCGATCGAGCTTCCCACTCGCCGTGAGCGGCAACGAAGGCAACCGCACAAAGGCCGCAGGCACCATGTACTCCGGCAGCCACCCGGCCACGACGTCCCGCAGCTCATCGAGATCCAAAGCGTCACCAGCCGGTACGACGTACGCCACCAGCTTCTTGTCGCTCACCCGGTCCTCGCGGGCGATCACGGTCGCATGCCCCACAGCCGGGTGCCGCAGGATCGTCGTCTCGACCTCGCCGAGCTCGATCCGGTAGCCGTGGATCTTGACCTGGTCGTCGACCCGGGTCGGGCAGGTCAGCGTCCCGTCCGCGTTCCAGGCGGCCAGGTCGCCGGTGCGATACATCCGCTCTCCCGGCGTACCCCACGGGCAAGCGACGAACTTCGCCGCCGACAAGTCCGGCCGGTTCAGATAACCACGGGCGACCTGCGGCCCCGCGACGTACAGCTCGCCGACTACCCCGACCGGAGCGGGCTGCAGATGAGCGTCCAGTACGTAGATCCGGAGGTTCGGCATCGGCCGGCCGATCGTGACCGGCCCGTCGGCCAGCGGATCGCCCGGCGCGAAGCTGATCGCCGTACAGGCCACCGTGGTCTCGGTCGGTCCGTACTCGTTGATCACGGCAACGTTCGGGTTCGCAGCCCGCCAGGCCTGCATGACCTCGCCGAGCAGCGGTTCGCCGCCGGTCATCACCATCCCGGCAGGCGACCAGGCAGCTGACAGCTCGGCCAGCATCGGCAAGTGGCTCGGGGTCACCTTGACGAAGGCCGGCTTGGCCATCGGCTCCTCCTCGGTCCCGTCCAGCGCCCCCACGATCACCGTGCCGCCGAAAGCCAGCGGACCCCAGAGCGCGTTCACGGTCAGGTCGAACGAGGCCGACGAGTGCAGCAGCGACGACTCCTTGAGCGGCGGGCATTCCTCCGCACACCAGGCCAGGTAATTCGCGACCTGGCGGTGCTCCAACACAGCGCCCTTCGGCTTGCCGGTCGAGCCGGACGTGTAGATCACGTAGATCGCGTTCTCCCGCCGCAGCGGGGAGATCCGGTCCGCATCGGTGATCGGTGCACCCGATTCATCGGCGTACGACGCTGCGTCGGTGAGCAGCACCGGTACGTCGCCGACGGGCAGCCGGTCGAGCAAGGCGTCAGCCGTGAGCAGGAGGACCGGCGTCGAGTCGGTGAGGACGTACTCGACGCGGTCGGCCGGGTTCTCCGGGTCGATCGGTACGTAGACACCACCGGCTTTGATGACGGCCAGCAGCGCCACGATCAGCTCGGGCGATCGCGGCAGTGCCACCGCGACCCGAGCCTCCGGGCCGACGCCGCGAGCGATCAGCAGGCGGGCCAGCTTGTTCGCCTGCTCGTCGAGTTCGGCGTACGTCAGCTCGAGCCCGCGTGCGAGCAGCGCGGTCTTGTGCGGGTTCTGGACGACGGAGTTCTCGATCAGGTCGAGCAGGATCGGCGGTTCCGGATCGCCGTCGGGACCGTTGGCGAACTCGCCGAGCACCTGGGCCGCCTCACCGGCGGGCAGGTGGCTCAGCCGGGCATCGCCGTCGGGGTCAGCGGCCATCGCTTCCAGCACCGAGCGGTAGATCCCGGCCAGTCGCTCGGCGTTCTCCAGGCTGATGACGCGGGAGTCGGCGGTCAGGATGATGTAGCCACCCCGAGAAGAGACTGTCAACGGTACTTCGGTGATGCTCTCGTTCTGCAGACTCATCCGCCGCGCCGCGACGACCGGCATGTCGTCGAGACACTCGTAGCTCTCGCCGGCGTACGGGTCGACCAGGTCGTCGTCGAGCTGACGGAAGTCCTGGTAGTTGAAGAACACGTTGATCAGCCGCCGGCCCGCATCGCGCTGGATCTGCGGCATCGGGTAGCGGCGGTGCGGCCAGAGTTCCAGCTCTCGGGCGAAGGTCTGCTCGACCAGTTCGCGCCAGGTACGGGCACCCCGCTCGACCGGGAACGGCAGCGTGTTCAGGTACATCCCGTGCACCTTGTCCGCACCCGCTGCCTCGGGTCGCGCGTCGCAGACCAGTCCGGTGGTGAAGCTGGTCTCGGCGCTCAGCAGGCTCATCACCTTGAGGTGCGCGGCCAGCATCACACTCTTCAGCGACGCATCCGCCTTGGCAGCAAGGGCTCGCAGCCCGTCTTCGAGATCCATGCTCCGCGCACCGGCGTACAGCGCACTCGCTTCGCCAGACTCGCCCCAGCCCGCAGGCAGCTCGACCGGGTTGTAGCCGGTGGCAACATTCAGCCAGTAGGCCTTGTCCTCCGATGAGGCGACGGATGCCAGCTCACCGGCGATGTAGTCGGCGTACCGGACCTTCGGCGCCTCGTGAGCTTCGAGCTCGACGCCGTCGCGGATCGCGCGGTAGGTGGTCACCAGCTCCATCAGCAGCGAGTGGTAGCTCCACCCCTCCGAGACCGCGTGGCACTCGGTGCTGGTCAGCCACCAGCCGTCGGTCTCGCCTGTCGTGTGCACGTGGAAGCGCAGCAGCGCGGGCGACGACAGATCGAACGGGTTCGCGCGCTCCGCGGCTCGGAACGCCCGCAGCGCCTCGTCGCGCTGCTCAACAGTCACGTCACCGAGCGACGTGATCCCGACCGGCATGACAGCTTCGGCGTGGATCAGCTGCAGCGGACGCGAGTACGAACTCAGGTCGATCGACGTCCGCAGGTTCTCGTGTCGTTCGACCAGGATCGCGGCTGCTCGCTGCAGCGCGGCGGGCGCGAGCGGCTGGCCGTCGAGGATCCGGTGCGAGGTCGTGTTGTGGTAGTGCGCCTCGTCCTCTCCAGCCAGCATCTCCGCCACCATGCCGGTCTGCGCTTGAGACAACGGATAGGCATCGGTCACCCCTTCCGGGAGTCGTTCGCGATCCTCCGCCGTGATCAGGGCGAAGGGAGCGACGAACGTCTCCTCCCTCGCCGCGCGGCCGGTCAGCTTCTCCGCCAGCGCCGCCACGGTGCGGTATTCAAAGACGTCCCAGACCGCCACGTCCACGCCGGTCTCGCGCAGCGCGCCGACCACCGCGACCGCGCTGAGTGAGTCGCCGCCGAGCTCGAAGAAGCTGGTGTGCACGTCGACCTCGGTCAGGCCGAGCACCTTGCCCCAGACCGCGGCCAGCTGCTCCTCGGTCGTCGTCCGGGCGACAACCTTCTCGGTCGAAGGCTGCGACGGAGCACCCGGTGCCGGCAGCGCCCGAAGGTCGGTCTTGCCGTTCTCGGTCAGCGGGATCGCGTCCAGTACGACGAAGGCCGACGGAACCATGTACTCCGGCAGCCACTCCTGCACATGTCCACGCAACCCGGCCTGGTTCAACTCCACACCAGCAGCCGGTACGACGTACGCGACCAGCCGCTTGTCGCCGGCCAACCCGTCGCGGGCCACCACGATCGCCTGGCTGATCCCCGCGTGCCGCTGCAGCGTCGTCTCGATCTCGCCGAGCTCGATCCGGTAACCGTGGATCTTGACCTGGTTGTCCACCCGGCTCGGGCAGGTCAGCGTGCCGTCGAGATCCCACGCGGCGAGGTCGCCGGTGCGGTACATCCGCTCGCCGGGCGCACCCCATGGGCAGGCGACGAACTTCTCCGCGGTCAGGTCGGGACGGTTCAGATATCCGCGAGCCACACAGTCACCCGCGACGTAGACCTCCCCGACGACACCGATCGGCGCGGGGCGGAGGAACGCGTCGAGCACGAAGATGCGCGAGTTCGGCATCGGCTTGCCGATCGCCAGTCCGCCTGCGGGCAGCTCGTGGTCCGGCTCGATCCGCAACGCGGTACAGCCAACGGTCGTCTCGGTCGGTCCGTACTCGTTGATCACGGTCACGCCGGGGTGCTTGGCCCGCCAGGCGTCGACAGACTCGCCGGTCAGCGCCTCGCCACCGGTCATCAGGTCGACCGTCGGCGAGAACCCGTCCGGCAGCTCCACGAGGAACGGGAGATGGCTGGGCGTCACCTTGACGAACGTTGGCGCCACCTCGGGAGCAGGCGCACTGCCGTCCAGCGAGCCGATGACCACGTGGCCCCCGAGCACCAGCGGTCCCCACAAAGCGTTCACGGTCAGGTCGAAGGACACGGACGAGTGCAACAGCGAGGAGCCCGCCAGACCGTCGTACTCGCGGGCGCACCAGGCGAGGTAGCCGGAAAGCTGTCGATGCTCGATCACCACGCCCTTCGGCCGCCCGGTCGAACCGGACGTGTAGATCAGGTACGCCGGGTTGTCGGGGCCGGCCGTCACGCCGAGATCCTCGGTGGAGAAGCCGGCGAAGCGGGCCTGGTAGTCGACGGCAACGGTCGGTACGGAAGTTGCCGGGAGCCCCGAAGTCGACGCTCCGGAGACCAGGATCAGCTCGGGATCGGAATCCTCGAGGATGTAGCTGTTCCGGTCGGCCGGGTAGTCCGGGTCGATCGGAACATAAGCACCACCGGCCTTCAGTACAGCCAGTACTGCGACGATCAGGTCGGCCGAACGGGGCATCGCGACAGCGACCCGCGACTCGGGCCCCACGCCCTCGTCCACCAGGAAGCGCGCCAACTGGTTCGCGCGCCCGTTCAGTTCGCCGTACGACAGCCGGGTCTCGCCGTCGACGACCGCGAGCTCATCGGCAGCCTGCCGGGCAACCTGCAGATAGACCGGGTCGGTGATCTCCAGCTCGCCACCACTACTCGCGAACCCGTCCGTCAACTGCTCGAACTCGGCCGCGCCGTACATCTCCAACGCGGACAATCTCGTCGACGGCGCCTCGACAGCGGCCGCGAGCAGCCGGACGAAATGCCCGGCCATCCGCTGCACCGTCGACCGGTCGAACAACGCGGTCGCATACGTCAGTACGCCGTCCAGCGCACCCTCGGCCGTCTCGGTGAGTTTGAGGTTGAGGTCGAACTTCGCCACGGTGAAGTCGCTCCGGACCGGCTCGACCACGACCTCGCCGAGCGTGAACGCGTCGGGCTGCGCCTGCCGCACGATGAAGGCGACCTGGAACAACGGCGGCCGGGACATGTCCCGCTCGGGCTGCAGCTCGTCCACCAGCTTGGCGAACGGCACGGTCTGGTGGTCGTGCGCGTCCAGTACCCGGGCGCGGGTCTCCTTGACCAGCGACTCGAAGGTCGGGTCACCGGTCCAGCGGTTGCGGATCACCAACGTGTTGATCCCGTAGCCGATCAGCTGCTGCAGCTCGGGCCGGGTCCGGCCGGAAACAACGGTGCCCACGGCAACATCCTGCTCACCGGTGTAGCGCGACAGCATCAGCTGGTACGCCGTCAGCATCACCACGAACGGCGTGGTGTCGTGCCGGCGAGCCAGTTCGCGCACCTTGCCCGCCAGACCGTCGGGCAGGGCGAACGGAAGGTCGGCGCCTGCCTTGCTCCGGACGGCCGGGCGAGGCCGGTCCGACGGCAGGTCCACCGGGCGGATCCCGTCGAGCTGGTCACGCCACCAGGCGATCTCCTTGGTCAGGTCCTGCGATCGCTGCCACGCCGCGAAGTCGGCGTACTGGAGTGGCAGTTCGGCGAGCGACGGGCTGATGCCGGCCGCATGTGCGCCGTACAGCTCGCTCAGCTCGGCCGACAGCAACTCGGTCGACCAGGCGTCACCGGCGATGTGGTGCAGTACGACGACGAGCAGGTGGTCATCGGTTGCCGCGCGCAACAGAGTCGCGCGGGCCGGCCATTCGTGCTCGAGATCGAAGCCTGCCGAGGTTTCCAGCGCTACGAGGTCGGTCAGCTTGGCTTCCCGCTCGGCCGCCGGAACATCGCTGACGTCCACCAGGCCGAGCTCGCTGCCACCGGACGAGTCGACGACCTGGACCGGCTCACCGTCGCGCAACTCGTACCGCGTGCGCAGGATCTCGTGCCGGGCCAGCAGGTCCGCCCAGGCCCGGCGCAACGCCTCGAGGTCGAGCGGTCCGCGCATCCGCAGGGCCGCGGGCAGCAGGTACTCCGAACTGTCCGTGTCCAGCCGGTTCAGGAACCACATCTGCTGCTGGCCGAAGGACAACGGCAGCGGCTTGTCCCGGTCCGCGCGGGCGATCGTGGAGCGGGTGCCTCCCCGCCCGCCGGCCAGCCGGCGGCGGAGCAGTTCTTCGCGGGCGTCAGCGGTGCTCATCGCCTAGTTCTCCTCAGCAGTGGTAGCGAGTACTTCGGTGTCGGACAGCGCCTCGATCTCGGCCCGGATCCGGTCCTCGACGGCCGTCGCCAGTTCGGCGACCGTGGGCCCTTCGAACACAGCCCGGACCGGCAGATCGATCTCGAACGCGTTCTGGAGCTTGGCGATCAGCCGGATCGCGAGGATGGAGTTGCCGCCGCTGCGGAAGAAGTTCTCCCGGATGCCGACCTCGCGGTCCAGCAGCTCCGCCCAGATCTCCGCGATCCGTTCTTCGACGACGGTGCCCGGCAGCTCCAGCTCACCGGCTCCGGTCTTCTCCGGGACCGGCAGCGCGGCCCGGTCGACCTTGCCGTTCGCGTTCAGCGGCAGCTTGTCGAGCGCAACGAAAGCGCTCGGCACGAGGTAGTCCGGCAGCGAGCGGGCGGCGTGGGTAGCCAGGTCTTCCTCGGTGGCCGTGCCCACGTAGTACGCGACGAGTCGCAGGTCGCCGGGCTTGTCCTCCCGGGCGATCACCAGCACATCGGTGACATCGGTGTGGGCGGCCAGGACGAGCTGGATCTCCTCGGGTTCGATCCGGTAGCCGCGGATCTTCACCTGATGGTCGGTCCGGCCCAGGAACTCCACGTTGCCGTCGGGCCTGCGTCGTACCAGATCACCGGTGCGGTACAGCCGGCCGTACGGGCTCTCCAGGAAGCGCTCGGCGGTCAACTCGGGGCGGTTGATGTATCCGGTGGCCACGCCGGTGCCGCCGACGTACAACTCCCCCACGACGCCGACCGGTACAGGCTGCTGGTCTGCGTCGAGGACGTACATCGCCATGTTTGGCAGCGGCAACCCGATCGGCAGTACGTCGGAATCCTCGTCCGCCGGCACCGGGTAGATCGACGTACCGACGGATGCTTCGGTCGGTCCGTACTCGTTGATGACCCGAACATCCGGCGCGAGTGCCCGCCAGGCCTCCAACGCGCGACGGGTGAACGGCTCCCCGGCTACCACGAGTACCTTCGCCAACCCCTGTGCCTGTTCGGCGGTCAGTTGTGCCGACAGGATCTCCAGGTGCGACGGCGTCAGCTTCACGAAGCTGTACGGCGCATGCTCGGTCATCGCCTTGCCCAGATCACCGAGGTCGAGGTCGACCGGCATCATGTGCACGGTCTGCCCGGCGAGCAAAGGCGCCCAGAGATTCGGTACGCCGAGGTCGAAGGCGACCGAGGAGAACACCGGGGCACCACCCGTTTCTGCCCCGGCCAGCTCACGCGCCGCCCAGTCAAGATGGTTCACGAGACCGCGGTGCGGAACCTCCACGCCCTTCGGCTTGCCGGTCGATCCGGACGTGTAGATGACGTACGCCGCCGCGTCCAGATCGGCCTCGATCTCCAGCGGCTCACTTGACCGCGCAGCGATCAAGTCCGCGTCCTGGTCGACCAGTACTACGTTGCTCCCGGCAACATCGGCGTACCGGGCCTGCGTGATCGTAGTGTGAACCGCCGCATCCTCTTGCAGATAAGCGATCCGGTCCGCCGGGGTGGAAGGGTCGATCGGCAGGTAGGCCGCGCCCGCCTTCCACGCGCCCAACATCGACGCCAGCAGCAACGGTCCGCGGTCGAGCAGGACGGCCACCACATCACCCGGCTTGACGCCACGAGCGGCGAGGTGGTGCGCGACCCGGTTGGCGTTCCGGTCCAGGCACTTGTACGACTTGCCGCCGGTCTCGCTGGTGACCGCGATCGCGTCCGGTGTCTCGGCAGCCTGTGCCTCGAAGCGCTGCGCGGTGGTCAGCGCCGGAACCTCGACGGCGGTCTCGTTCCAGCCGACGATCAGCTGGTGTCGGTCGGCCGCTGACAGCAGGTCGACCGCTCCGAGTGGGGTCGTCGGTGCGACGGCGAAGCTTTCGAGCAGTTGCACGAAGGCCGCGGTGATCCGCTCGATCGTGCCGCGGTCGAAGAGCGCCGTCGCGTACTCCATTGCGCCGAGCAACGAACCGTCCGCCAGCTTGCGCATGTTGAGGGTCAGATCGGTCTTGGCGACCTGGAATGCGGCCTCGATCGTGGCCAGGTCGGATTCGTTGCCCTCAGCACCGGAGAAGCCTTCGCCGTGGAAGTCGAACGCTGCTTGGTAGAGCGGCGTACGGGACAGGTCGCGGTCCGGGTCCAGCTCGTCGACGAGGCGGTCGAAAGGCAGGCCAGCGTGGGCGAACGCGTCCTCGCATGCAGCCCGGACGAGGTCCAGCGACGCGTCGAAGGTCAGGTCGGCGGCCAGCTTGCAGCGCAGTACGACCGTGTTCAGGAAGAAGCCGACCAGGTTCTCCAGCTGACCGAGGTCGCGACCGGCGACCGGCGCGCCGACCGTCACATCCCACGTCCCGCTGAACCGGGCGAGCACGGTGGCGTAGGCGGTCAGCAGGGTGCTGAACGGAGTACAGCCGTGCTTGCGGCCGAGCGCGTCGAGCGCGGTGGCCAGTTCGGCGGGGATCGTGAAGGTGACCATCGCGCCGTGCGGGTCTCGGGTCAGCGGGCGGCTGTGATCCGTCGGCAGGTCGAGCGGGACGACTCCGTCGAGGGTGGTACGCCAGTGGTCGAGCTCTTGCGCGATGACCTCTTCGGTGAGCGTGCGCTGTTGCCAGGCGGCGTAGTCGGCGTACCCGAACTCCAGCGGCTCGAGGGTCTTGCCTTCCAGCAGCGCGGCGAAGTCGCGGGCGAGCACAGAGGCGGACCAGCCGTCGGTGGCGATGTGGTGGATCGCGAGCGTGAGCAGGTGTTCGCGGGGCGACCGGGTCAGCAGCGCCCGGAGTACGGGACCGTTGACGAGGTCGAAGCCGGTGCTGAACTCCTCGGTCAGAACGGCGGCCAGCTGGTCCGACTCGATGTCCAGGACCCGAAGGTCGACTGGGGCCGGCGCGTCGATGACCTGGGTGGGCTCGCCGTCGACCACCTGGTAGCGGGTGCGGAGAGTTTCGTGCCGCGCGACCAATGCGTCCACGGCCTTCTGCACGGCGCCGAAGGGAGTGTCCGCGGGGACTCGCAAGAAGGTCGGAGCAACCCACTCGCTGCTCCCCGTTTCGAGCTGCTCCATGAACCACAGCCGACGCTGGCTCGCGGACAGCGGCAACACACCCGTCCGCGGTACGGCGGTGAGCTGGGTGCCGTCGTCCATCACAGCGGAGATCAGCTTCGCCTGCGCTTCGACGGTCGTTGCCCGGAGCAACCCGCGGAGCTGGATCTCTCCGCCGGCGGTCGACCGGAGCTGGTTGGCCAGCCGGGTCAGGGTGAGCGAAGTGCCGCCGAGCTCGAAGAAGCTGTCGTGGACGCTGATCTGCTCGACGCCGAGCAACTGCCGCCAGACGTCCGCGACCAATTGCTCGGCCGTCGTCCGCGGTGTGACGTACTCCCGGCCGGCGCGGCTGAACGGATCGGGCAGCGCGTTCCTGTCCACCTTGCCGTTGGGCGTCAGCGGGAACTCGTCGACGGCCACGAAGACACTCGGCACGTGAGTCTTGGGAAGCCGGTCCAGCAGGTGGTTGCGCAGGCCGTCGGTGTTGGGCGCCTTTACATAGCCGATCAGCTGGGTGCTGCCATCCACCTTCGCCTTCGCGGTGACGACAGCGCCGGCGACGTTGTGGTGGGACGTCAGAGCGGCCTCGATCTCGCCCGGCTCCAGCCGTACGCCGTTGATCTTGACCTGGTCGTCGGTCCGGCCGACGTACTCCAGGTTGCCGTCCTCGCGCCAGCGAACCAGGTCGCCGGTGCGGTAGAGACGCCAGCCGTCCTTGCCGTACGGGTCCGGTACGAACCGGTCGGCGGTCAGATCGGGGCGGTTCAGGTAGCCACGAGCGACGCCCACACCACCGGCGTACAGCTCTCCGACGGCACCGACAGCGGCAGGCGAACCGGTGATCGGGTCGAGGACCAGTACCCGCATGCCCTTGATCGGGCGGCCGATCGGCACCGGGCCGGTCTTCTGCTCGGGATCGAAGCGGAAGGCGGTCACGTCGATCGAGCACTCGGTCGGGCCGTAGGTGTTCCACAGTTCGACGTCGGTGCACTTCAGCAACCGCTGGGCCAGCTCGGCGTGCAGCGGTTCGCCCGCGCAGGACACGAGTCGAAGGGTTCCGGTCGCATCCCACCCGGCCTCGTCCACCAGCAACCGCAGTACGGACGGCACCACCTGGAGCACGGTGATCCGCTCCCGGGTGACGGCCTCCAGCAGCGCCTTCGGGTCGCTCTCGGAACCGGCCGGTGCCAGGACGACGGTGCCGCCGCTGACGAGTGGGCCGAAGAACTCCCAGACCATGGCGTCGAAGGTGATCCGGGTCTTCTGCAGGATCCGGTCGGTCGCGGTCAGCGCCTGCGCGTCGACGGCCCAGCGAACCCGGTTCCCGATCCCGGCGTGGGTGACCGCGACGCCCTTGGGTTGGCCGGTCGATCCGGAGGTGTACATGACGTAGGCGAGGGCGTCGGGGTCGATCGCGGCAACCGGGGCGACCGGGCGGACCGCGATGGCGGTCACCAGCCGGGACGGGACGACCACCCGGGCGCCGGTGGTCTCGATCGCCTCGGTGAGGTGGTGCTCGGCAAGCACCACCTCGGCGCCGGTGTCGTTGAGGAGCCATTGCATCCGGGTTGCCGGGTAGGTCGGGTCGATGGTCACGAAGCCGGCACCGGTACGCCAGACCGCGAGCAGTGCGACCACCAGGTCGATGCCGCGCTCCAGTGCGATGCCGACGACGGACTCCGGACCGGCGCCCTCCTCCAGTAGGAGATGAGCGAGCCGGCCGGCCCGCTGGTCGAGTTCGGCGTAGCTGAGTTCGCGCTCCCCGTCCACCACGGCCGTCGCGGTCGGCGAGCTCGCCGCCTGCTGGGCCACCAGGGCGGGGATGCCGGTGAATGCGGCGATCAAAGGGTTCTCGGTGGTCTGCACACTCATGGCAGTCGTCTCCTGGCGGGATTCTGGGAACGGGTCAGGCGGTCTGGGACGCGGCGCTCGCGAGCCGACGGCGCAGGCTGAGCGGGCGCAAGTCGGTCCACGTC
Organism: Kribbella monticola; assembly: GCF_003261635.1. Taxonomy (GTDB): domain Bacteria; phylum Actinomycetota; class Actinomycetes; order Propionibacteriales; family Kribbellaceae; genus Kribbella; species Kribbella monticola. The sequence goes on from NZ_QFXK01000018.1 coordinate 17,913, forward strand.
GTACCGATGTGCGCCAGGCAAGCTGCGCGGTCGCCCTCGAAACCGGCCGGCTGCCAGCCCTTCGGCAGCGGACGGTCGGCGAGCAGCACCGAGTACTGCTCCTCGTCGTTGCGGACCACCCGGTAGGAGCGGTCATCAGTTGCTTCAGGCATCTTTGGTACTCCGCTCAGGCAGGAATGAAGTTCTCGAAGGAGGCGCCGAGACCGCGGCGCTCCGCCTCGGTACGGACGTAGTCGGCCAGCGCCATGTCCAGCACGCCGAGACCGAACGGCGAGTAGACGACGAGCTCGTCCGGGTCGCGGTCGAGGGTTGCCGTACCGCGGAGCAGCGCGCCGATCGGTGCGTCGATGAAGGCGCGGCCGCCGGTCTGCTGTTCGGCCAGATAGAGCGAAGTGCCTTCGCGGCAGACATGATCGGCGTCGTCGACGATGTTGCGCGCGGCAACGATCGCGTCGGCGTACAGGTCACGCAGCGACAGATGCAGTACGACGGTGCCCGGCTGGCAGGCGTCCAAACCGGTGTGCGGCTCGATCGCCGTGGTGGCGAAGGAGATCAGCTTCTGCGCTTCCAGTGCGTCGTCAATCGTGACCGCCTGGAATGCCTTGACGGGCTTGATCTCCTGGCACTTCTCGGCGAAGCTCGCGGCCCGTTCGGCGTCGGTGTCGAAGACGGTGATCTCCTCGATCGAGGGCAGCGCAACGGTGAGGAAGCGGAACACCTCCAGGTTGATGACACCGGTCCCGATCAGCGTGACGCCGGTCGGCGGGTCGCCCGCGGTCAACTGCTGTGCCGCGACTGCTGCGCTGGCGGCGGTCCGTCGGGCGGAGATCTGGGAGCCCTCGATCAGCGCCTCCGGGTGACCGTTGTCCAGCGAGTTCAGCAGGATCGCCGCACTCGCGCGCTGCATGCCCTTGTCCACATTGCCCGGGAAGGACGCGATCCACTTCATCCCCGCGACCGGCCGGTCGCCGCCGGCGAAGGCGGGCAGCCCGATGATCCGGTTGCGGTTGTCGCCGGGAAAGCGCAGGAAGACCGAGTGCGGTACGGCGGACCGCCCCTCGTCGTGCAGCTGGTACGCCGCGGCGACCACGTCGAGCGTCTGCTGCTCGCTGCCGGACAGGACTTCGTGCACGTCCGAATGACCGAGGATGATCATGCGGGAACGCTCATCTCAAAGGGTTCCTTCCAAAGATGGGAGACCTCGCCGAAGTTCCGGCGGACCCAGGTGTCGGAGTAGACGGTGTCGACGTAGCGGTCGCCGCCGTCGGGGAAGATCAGCACGCAGTTCGATCCGGACGGGACCCGGTCGGAGACCTTCTCCAGCGCGGCCACGGTCGCGCCCGACGAGCCGCCGCCGAGGATCGCCTCGGTCATCAGCAGCCGGCGGCAGGAGACGACCGCCTCCAGGTCGGAGATGTGCACCACCTCGTCGACCATCGAGTTGTCGGCCAGCGGCGGCCGGACCGAGGCACCGTGGCCGGGGAGCAACCGCGCCGCGGCCGGCTGGCCGAAGATCACGCTGCCCACCGCGTCGACGCCGACCACCGTGGTCGGCAGACCGGCCCGGCGGATGTGGTCGGCACAGCCGCGCAGCGTGCCGAAGGTGCTCACCGAGGCGAACAGGTAGTCGACCTTGCCGGCCAGCGCCTCCTCGATCTCACGCATCGTCTCGTGGTGCGCGCGAGGATTCATCGGGTTGGCGTACTGGTTCGGCCAGTACGCGTTCGGGACGGCCGCGGCCAGCTCGCGGACCCGCCGCAGCCGGGCAGCGAGCAGGCCGCCGGCCGGATCGGGCTCGGTGACCACCTCCACCTCGACCTTGAACGCGTCCAGGATCGCGAGGTTGCGCTCCGTCGTGTTCCGGTCGACCACGCAGACGAAGCGCAGCCCGAAGTACCGGCAGATCTGGGCCAGACCGATGGCGAGGTTGCCCGAACTCGACTCCACCACCACCGACCGCCCCGGCACCAGCTCACCCGACTGCAGCGCGGCCCGGATCATGCTGTACGCCGTCCGGTCCTTGATGCTGCCGCTGGGGTTGAACCGTTCCATCTTCGCGAAAACGCGGGAGCCGAAACCGGGGATCAGGTTCCCCAGCTCCACCAGAGGCGTGTCACCGATGCTGTCGAGAATGCTCGGCACAACTTTTCGCGTCATCTTTGTCACCACCAACCTCACTGCTTCGCCGGTGACCGCCCGCAGACGGCCGTTCAGGGGACTCACGAACTCCCCTGAAGACTCACCGGCAGCGCCATACCGGCCCTATATGGGCAAGGCGCCGCGTGCTATCGGCGGAATATAGGCGCGCTCTGGAAGCTGAACCTTGTCGGTGACCTGTGGGTGCCGGCATCCGAGAGCACGCAAAGGAGCGAGACGACATGTCACAGACAGACGAGACCCCGGTGCTGAACCGGGTGGTCACCGCCGCCGAGGTCACCGACTTCCTCCGCGGCCGGGTGGGCCGGATGATCGGCCTCACCCCGGACGAGGTGGACCCGGCCGCGCCGCTGGCGTCGATCGGTGTCGACTCGGTGCACGCGATGGAACTGGTGGCCGAGCTCGAGGAATGGCTGGGCACGCATGTGCCGGACCACCTGGCCTGGTCCTACCCGACCATCGCGCTGATCTCCGAGCAGCTGGCGAGCGCCGAGAGCCTCGCCTGATGTCGACCGCGACCCACCCGGAGGTGAGAGCGGGCCGCAGTACGGTGCACGACACCGTCGAGGACTTCGAGGAGTTCCTCGGCGACCCGCGCGCCCCGGGCTCGCGGATCACGTTCGCCGAGCAGATGGAGTACGACGAACGCGAGGAGAAGGCCGTCCCCGCTTTCGACGCGCTGGCTGAGTGGGGCTATCCGCTGCACTACGTACCCGCCGCCGAGGGTGGCCGGTTCCACGACATGGAGCGGATGTTCGGGCTGATCCGGTCGCTGGCCCGCCGCGACATGACCCCGGCCCTCAGCTCGGGCGCCACCTTCCTCGGCGCGATGCCGGTGTGGGGTTGGGGCGACGCCGCCCAGCGCGCCCGGGTCGCCGACCTGATCAAGGCCGGTGCGTTCGGTGCGTTCGGTCTGTCCGAGGCCGATCACGGCTGCGACGTCGTGGCCGGTGAGGTACTTGCCGAGGGCGGCGACGAGGCCGGCTACCTGCTGACCGGTACGAAATGGCCGATCGGCAACGGCATCCGCAGTACGTTCGCCACCATCTTCGCCCGCACCGGCCCGGCCGGACCGCGGGGCTTCTCCGCCTTCCTGGTGGACAAGGAGAAACTCGACCCGTTGCACTGGGCAACCGAACCGCGGGTGAAGACACTGGGCCTGCGCGGCGCGGACGTCTCCGGGATCACCCTCGAAGACTGTCCGGTTCCGGCCGACGCGGTGATCGGCAGCCGTGGCCGCGGGATGGAAGAAGCGATCAAGACCCTGCAGATCAGCCGGACCCTGGTCACGGCGATGTCGATGGGCGTTGCCGACACCGGTCTGCGCACCACGCTCGACCACATCCGCAGCCGCCGGCTCTATGGCCGGACCGTGCACGAGATCCAGGTGATCCGCGAGCAGGTCCTGGCGGCGTACGTCGATCTGCTGGTCGCCGAATGCACCACGGCTGCCACCGCCCGGGCCATCTCGGTGATGCCGGAGCGGCTCAGTCTGTGGTCCTCGGTCACGAAGTACCTGGTCCCCGGCCTGATCGACGAAGTACTCGGCAGTCTCGGTTCGGTGCTCGCGGCAAGGCACTTCATGCGCGAGGGCGTGAACGACGGCATCTTCCAGAAGATGCTGCGGGACAACCGCATCGTCAGCATCTTCGAGGGAACCAGTCACGTTCACCAGCACGTGGTGGCCAGTCAGCTGCCCTCGCTGTTGCTGCGGCCGGAGTACGACCTGAACACCGAGGCACTGCTGCAGGACCTCTTCGACCACGAGTACGAACCGCCCGAGTGGGATCTGCGGTTCGACCGGTTCAAGCTGACCAACGGCGGCCTCGACGAGATCACCCAGAGCCTGCCGGACGTGGTCGCGGCGATCCCCGCGGAGTACGCAACCCTGAAACAGGTCGCGGCAGAAGTCCTTGCTGTGCAGGAGAGATTGCAGCAGGGCGTCCGGCAATTGGTGAAACAAGGCAACGATCTGCACTCGAACGCCCGCGGCTTCACGCTGGCGCGACAGCACTGCCTGGTGCACGCGGCGGCGGCTTGTCTGCACACCTGGAACGCCAACGCCGGTCGCGGCGGCTTCGTCAGCCGGCCGGAATGGGTCGTGCTCGCCCTGCAGCGGATCCTCACCCGGCTGATCCCCGACCAGCAGCTCGATCCGGACAGCCTCGTCGTCGTCGAGGCCGAGATGCTCAGCAGCTGGGAGGACGAGCGGCTGTTCTCCCTGGTCCCGCTCCGGCTCGGCGGCACCGGAACCGACTGACGTCCCCTCGACCCCCATGGCCACTGCCGCCCCGCTGATGGCCGGCGGACAGGAAGGAAACCCATGCAGCACGAGAACATCTTCGGATCGACCCGCGAGTACGCGCAGACCATCGGCGATCAGAACGCGATCGTCTTCCTGCCGGACGGCCCGGGATCGGCGGTACGGACCGAGCTCAGCTACGCCGAGCTCGACCTGCGGTCGCGGCGACTGGCCTCCTGGCTACAGGAGCATCGCACCGCGGGCGACCGGGTGCTGCTCCTCTATCCGCCCGGCGCCGCCTTCGTGACGGCCTTCTTCGGCTGCCTGTACGCCGGAATGATCCCGGTGCCCGCACCGCTGCCCGCAGGCGATGGCAAGGGCAAGGTCGACCGGCTCCGCACGATCGTCACCGCGGCCGGTTGTTCGGTGCTCTTCACCGACCACGCGAACCTCGCCGACCTGCAGGAACAGCTCGCCGAACTGATCGACACCGACATCCTCTGCGCCGCCACCGACGCCGACGACCTCGGCGACGCGGACAGCTGGCGCGAACCGGTGATTCGCCCGGAAACCCTTGCGCTGCTGCAGTTCACGTCGGGCTCGACCAGCGAGCCGCGCGGCGTGATGGTGTCGCACGGGAGCCTGTGGCACAACCTCAACCTGATCAAGCAGACCTTCGGGTTGCCGACCGGCGCCAAGGTCGCGTCCTGGCTGCCGCACTACCACGACATGGGGCTGATCGGCGGCTCACTGTCCTCGATCTTCCTCGGCGGCACATTGTCGCTGATGTCGCCGATGAGCTTCCTGCGCGACCCGTACCGCTGGCTCGACCTGATCGCCTCCGAGGGCATCGACATCAGCCCGGCCCCGAACTTCGCCTACGACCTGTGCGTACGCCGGATCAAGCCGGCCCAGGTCGAACAACTGGATCTGAGTCGCTGGCGGCATGCCCTCAACGGGGCCGAGCCGGTGGACCCCGCCACCTTGAAGCGCTTCGAGTTGCACTTCGCCGCGGCCGGCCTGAAGCCGGAAACCATCCGGCCGTGCTATGGCATGGCCGAGGTCGGGCTGCTCGTCACCGGCACCGACGAGAACCGGCGACCCAAGCCGGTGCGGGTCGACGCCGCCGACATCGAACGACGCCGGTTCACTCCGACCGACGACATGGCGGCCGGCCGCGAGCTGATCAGCAGCGGCCCGGTGCCGACCGGATTCGACCTGCGGATCGTCGACCCCGACTCCCGGACGCCGTTGGAGGACGGCCGGATCGGCGAGATCTGGCTGGCCGGGCCGAGTGTTGCCCTTGGCTACTGGGGCAAGCCGGACGAGAGCGCAGCCGTCTTCGACGCCTACACCGCCGACGACGAAGGCCCCTATCTGCGGACCGGTGATCTCGGTGTCTGCCACGACGGCGATCTCTACATCACCGGGCGGATCAAGGAACTCATCATCGTCAACGGCCGCAACATCTACCCACAGGACCTGGAGCGCCGGCTCGGCCTGCTGCACCCGGCCCTCGCCGAAGGGGCCAGCGCCGCGTTCGGCGTACCGGGTGACGGAGCCGAGCGGATCATCGTCGTGCAGGAGATCCGGACCGCGGGAGCCGCCGCGCCGACCGAGTTGCAGCAGCTCGCCGACCTGGTGAAGTCCGAGCTCTCGGCGTACGCCGGCAGCCCGGTCGCCAACGTCTGTTTCGTCAAGCGGGGCGGCGTTCTGCGCACCACCAGCGGCAAGGTCCGCCGGACCAGCATGCGCGAGCTGTTCGTCACCGACGGACTGCAGCCGCACTTCGAGGATCTCGAGCCGTCGATCAAGAAGTTGCATCGGGCAACGAATCCGCTGGAGGCACTCGCCGGAGCCGGAGTCTGACATGACCGTGGATGCCCATGGGTTCCCCCCACCGCCGACAAGCGGTGCGGTGCACCTGTTCCGGGGACGGGCCCCGACCGAACCGGAAGCGGCGGATCTCGCGATCCTGGACGCCGCGGAGCTGGAGCGGTTCGCCCGGATGGTGCCGACGGCCGGCGCGCAGTTCGCCGGCTCACGCGCCGCCGTACGCCGGATCCTGGCCGGTTACGTCCGGGAGACACCGGGCCGGCTGGGCTTCGGACGACGAAGCTGTCCAGGGTGCGGCAGCCCGGATCACGGTCCGCCTCAGCTGATCAGGCCGGCCAGCACGCTGGCGTTCAGTCTGTCGAGGTCCGACTACGACTGGCTGCTCGCGGTCACCGCGGACCGACTGGTGGGGGTCGACATCGAAGGAGCAGCAGCGGTCGACTTCGACCGGGTGGCTCCGATGGTGATGACGCCTGCCGAGCTGGCAGCGCTACGCGCCGAGCCTGAGGAGCAGGTCCGGAAGGCCGTGTTCCTGCGCTGCTGGACGCGGAAGGAGGCCGTTCTGAAGGCCAGTGGCATCGGCCTGATGGCGCCACTGCGCGAAATCGACGTCCAGCCTGCGTCCAGCGGACTCGTCACGGTGTCACACGAAGCGATCGTCGGCGCTGCGTCCTGGTTGGTTCAGGACCTGGCCGCCGGGTCGCGCTGCGTGGCTGCCCTGGCTGTCCAAGCAGGCCTGCCGGCGGTCGAGATCAGCTGGCCGGCAGTCGATTGGCAGCAACTTGCAGCCGTCGTTTCATGACAATTCAAAACCGGCCACTGCGGTGACGAAGTCGTCAATACTCGCTGAGAAGCAGCAGAACGGGCTTATCGGTAGGAGGCGATGACGTGAACGAGGATCTGGTCACCAGGTTCGGCCGGCAGGTGCTGGACGACCCGTCCCGCCCGGCGCTGATCGAGGTCAGCCACCGGGACGGGCGGGCCGCCGGCAGCACCGCGACGTACGGGGAACTGCACGACGGGGCCCGGGCCATCGCCGGGTGGCTGCGGGCACACGCAGTACCGGGTGATCGGGTGCTGTTGCTCTACCCGTCCTCGATCGACTTCGCCAAGGCGTTCTGGGGTTGCCTGTACGCCGGGTGTGTGCCGGTGCTCGCTCCCTTGCCGGGCACCTTCGGTCATCACCTGTCGCTGACCACAGGTATCGCACTGGATGCGGGGCCGCGGCTGGTCCTCACCGACACCGAGCACCTGGACGGGGTGGCCGACTGGTTGATCCAGGACCGGCTGAACGAGCTGGCCCTGTTCGCCACCGATCTCGTCGATCTGTCCCGGGTGCAGGCCGCCGGACCGATCGAGGTGCACGGCTCGTCGCCGGCGTTCGTCCAGTACACCTCGACCGGTACGGACCTGGCCGGGCACGCAATCTCGCATGCCGCACTCGCTCGCGACATCGAACTGCTCGACAACACCCTCGACCTAGCCGCCCACGGCACGGTTGGCGGCTGGTTGCCGATGCACCACAACCTCGGCCTGGTCGGCCTGCTGCTGGCGCCGCTGGCGGTCGGCGCGACCAGCGTGCTGATGTCGCCGACCGAATTCCTGAAGCACCCGCAGCGCTGGCTGGAACTGATCGACACCTTCGACCTCCGGCTCACCGCAGCACCGAACTTCGCCTACGACCACTGCGTACGCCGGATCTCCCCCGAGGCCGCCGCCTCCTTCGACCTGTCCCGGCTTCGTACCGCGGTCAACGGGCCCGAGCCGGTCTCGGCCGCGACGCTGGCCGCCTTCGCGCAGCGCTTCGCCCCGGCCGGCCTCAATCCGCGGGCACTCACCCCGGCGTACGGACCGGCTGACGGTGCCCGGCTGATCACTGTGTCCCCACCTGGTGACCGGATCGACGGACCGCTCATCACCCCGGCCGACCGGTGGGCCCTGGAACGAGACACCCTGCAGCCGACGGCCGGTGGACTCGAGCTGATCAGCTGCGGTCCCGTGGAGGGGACTGGTCTGCAGATCTTCAACGCGGCCACGCAGACCGAACTGTTGGACGGCCTGGTCGGTGAGATCTGGCTGGACGGCTATGCACCGACCGGCGACCTCGGAGTGATCCATGGCGGCCAGCTGTACCGAACCGGCCGGGTCAGTGAGCGGCTGGCCATCGACGGCCGCAGCCTCTACGCGCAGCACATCGAGCAAGCACTCTCGACACTCAACCCGGCCTTCGCGGAGCTACCCGGTTGTGTCTGCGCCGTCGACGTACCGCGAGAGGAGCTGGTGGTTCTCCAGGAGGTGCCTGCGCGCAGCAGCAGTGTGGAGCTGACGGCATTGGCCACTGTCGTTCGCGAAGCGCTACGGGATCGGTACCGCGTGCGGGTCGCCAACGTGGTCTTCCTCAGGCCAGGACAGATTCACCGAGTCGCCGGACGGGTGCAGCGCACGCTGATGCGCGAGCTGTTCCGGAGCGACGCGCTTGCTCCTGTCCACGAGGTCCTCGGTCGGCAGACCCGCCAGCGGTTCCGCTTCACCGAGCCATCGCCCGCCCACGCGTCGACCCAGCCCACCCGCCGCAGGAATGCCGCCGTGCCGGCCGTGGCGGCCCAGTGATGCACAAGCCGTACCAGTTGGCTGCTGACCTCGATGCCAAACTGGGCGACCCGACAGACCCGGGCCAGCTGTTCTCGTACGAGACCTGTGCGGGCCTGGACGCCCGGGACGAGTTCCCGGCCGCCATCTGCGAACAGCTCGACAACCTCGGCCTCTCGGCGTACTACGTTCCGCCGCAGTACGGCGGTGCGCTACAGAACTTCGAGGATCTCTTCCAGCTCCTGCGAACGGTCGCCCGACGAGACCTGACCGTCGCGGTCGCCCACGGTACGGCGTACGTCGACGCGGTACCGACGTGGATCGCCGCTAGCCCCACACTCGCGTCGCGACTCGGTGCCGAACTCGTACGCGGCCGTCTCGCCGAGCGACGATTCCAAACCAGTGCAGCGGACAGCAGCGCACCGAAGTCGATCGGGCTGCCTGTTGCCGTCGCCTCACCGGCCGGCTACCTGCTGACCGGTACGACGCCAGCGGCGCCGCGGACCCGTGGACCGCTGACCGGCCTGCTCGCCCGGACCGGCGACGAGCTGGCCGAGCTGTCGATGTTCCTGGTCGAGACCGGCAGCGCCCAGCTCGATCCGCCGGCCCGGCTGCACGGGATTCGCGGTACGGATCACGGCAGCCTCACCTGGTACGGCACTGAGGCCGACCTGATCGGCACGGAGGGTTCCGGTGTCGAGCTGGCGATGAAGAGCCGGCAGCTGACCTGGATCCTCGACGCCGCAGTCTCCCTGGGCGGCATCGACCAGGTACTACGGCTGGCACTCGGCCGGGTGATCGAGGACACCGTCTACGACCTCCGCCTGGTCGACCTGCCGCAGATCCGACGACGACTCACCGAGGCGTACGCCGATCTGCTCGCTGCCGAAGCGGTGTCAATGGTCGCCACCAGAAGCGTCCAACTCAGTCCGGACGAGCTGTCGGTGATCGGACCGGCTACGACGGTCTTCCTTCGTGAGCGGGCCGATGACCTCATCCAGCTCGCCGCGGACTTGACGACCGAAGAGGGCAGAGTCGGCAAGGCACTGCGTGATCACCAAACAGCCGGAGCCGTCACTGGTGCCACGCGAGCGCTCCGAGGCCTTGCCGGGCAACTGCCCTTACTGGCCCGCAGCTATGGACAACCAGCTCCACTGGCTGCTGCCGCGGCGCTGTCCACCGACCTACCCGACCTGCGGCCGGACCAACTCCAGCTGCTGGCCCGCAGCGGCTCAAGCCTGATGAACGGACTACCGGCCGCCGTGGCCGAGCTCGAAATGCTGGCCAACGCGGGAGTGGTCAGCCATCAGCTCGCCGACAGCGCCGAAGTACTGCGCAGCGTCGCCGACGACCTGCACTGCCGGCTGACCGATGCACTGGACCCGCCTGTCGCCCTGGAACTCGCCCGACGCTATTCGCTTTGTTTTGCTGCGGCTGCGTGCATCCAAGTCTGGCTGCGCAATTACGGCGAGCATTCCAAGGACGATCTCTGGACCGGTGCCGTCTGGCTGGAGGCCTGTCTGGTCCGGCTACTCAGCTTGCTGCGCGTCCCGCCGGCCGGCCTTGCCGAGACCGTGCAGATCGCCTACGGCCGTTTGATGCCGACGATGGTCCAGCAGCTTCGCTCCGGCCAGTTGCTGTCTCTCTTTCCGTACCCCGTGCCCGAAGAGAGTCGGGCATGACCTCGACCGAGACGCTACTGCCCGCCGCGATCGAGGCGGCCCTCGGCGACCCTGCCGATCCCCACAACCCGTTCAGCTTCGACGCCGTTCTGGGCGCGGACGAAGCCGCAGTACCGCTGCCCGGTGCCAGTGAACTGCTCACGGCGATCAACTGGAGTGCCGAACTGGTACCGCGCATTCACGGCGGCCGCCTAAGTACCACTGATCGCCTTGTCCAGTTGCTGCGCCCATTGTTCCGCAGAGACGCCACCGTCGGGCTCGGTGCGGGGATAGCGCCACTGCTCAGCGCAGCGCTCGTCTGGTCGTCCAGCGATCCCGGCCACCAGAAGCCACTCGCCACCGCCATGCTGGCCAACCGCCTGCCGCTGGCCTCGTATGGCGAGCCAGACAGCCAACTGCCCGGCTCGGAACTGATCGCACGTCGGTACGGCGACGAGCTGGCACTGGAGGGATCGCGGCCCGCAGTGTCGGCCCTGACCGGCTGGGACGCACCGGTCACCCTCGTCGCACGAACAGGCTCCGCACTGGGCAGTACGAAGTACTCGGTCGTTCTGCTGCCGCACGGGCCCAAGCCACAGGCGCCTCGGCAACACACCGGTGTCCGAGGCTTGCGATTCGGCGATCTGGACCTGGGCGCCCAACGACAGGTCGCACAACTCGTCGGCGGCTTCAACGGTGGACTGGAGCTGGCCACCACTGCTTTGACCGTCACCAGGACCACGTTGGCCGGCGCGACCGTCGGACTGCTGGACACGCAACTGCGGTCTGCACTGGATGCTGCTCAACGACGCAAGCGCCTGCCGTACGTGCGAGCTGCGTTGGCCGGTGCCTTCGTCGACCTCCTGGTGCTCGACTCTTTGGCCACTGTCGCCGGACGAGCGCTGCACCTGATGCCTGGCCGGCCTGCGAGTTACTTGGAGGCAGTGGATCGCCTGACCGCCGTACTCGCTCGTGACGTGGTGTCGGCACTTGACGGCGTGCTCGGCGTGGAGGCGCATCGGCGGGACGCGATCTTCCAGAAGCACCGGCGCGATCTGCTGGCCGGTCCGCTGGTCGCGACAGGTGGGGCACGGCGACGGGCCGGCCTGGTTCCTGGCCTACCAGGCGGCGAGACCGAGCGGGATTCTCCGGAGGCGGCCGCGCTGTTCGGTCTCGACGAGCCGCTTCCCGATCTCGACTTCGCGCGGTTGGCGAGCGCCAGGCTCAGTCCCGGCGACCCGTTGGCCGCGATCACCGCCGAGAGGCTGCCCGGGGACCTCCTCTCGTCGTACGGCGATCAGCTTGCGGCCGGCGTACGGCAGGTGCAGGCGCGTTGCCGGGCGCTGCCGCCACGCGACCGGACGCCGTTGGCGACGCCGGAGTCGTTCGCGTTGGCCGGTCGGTATGCCTTGCTGGTCGCGGCGGCGTCGTGCATCGGGGTCTGGCGTCATAACCAACGCGGCTTTCTTCAGAACCCCGCGTGGCTGACGTCGGCGCTGCACAGGTTGCTGCGGCGACTGGGTGAGCCTGCACTCAGCCTGCCGGTGGAAGTGGAAGAACGGGTGATGGCCGAGTTGCTCGATCGGCACAGCGAGCGGCGGACCTTCGACCTGACCGCAGCCCGGCTTTCGTCAGGCTGAGCAGCGCGGGTCGAGTCCGCTGAGCGCCGTGGGTCGGTTGGGCTCAGGCTGAGTCCGAGCTGGCGGGTGCCGGGACGAACTGGTCGTCGTCGTCGACGGGCAGCCAGCCGGCGCGGATCGCCCGGACGCCGGCCTGGAACCGGCTGCGGGCGTCGAGGCGGACCATCAGGTCGGCCGTCAATCGACGGCTGGTCCGGACCGAGACACCGAGCCGGCGCGCGACCACGTCGTCGGTGTGACCCTCGGCGAGCAACTGGACAACGGCTCGCTCCTGCCGGGTCAGACCGACGTCGTCGCGGCCGGACCGGCTGGCACCGAAGCTCGCGCTCTTCTCCCAGACGGCCTCGAAGAGAGCGCACAGCGCCGCGACTACACCAGTGTCGCGGATCAGCAGCGCTCCCTGCGCGGCATCGGTGACATCCATCGGGACCATCACGGCCTTGCGGTCCGCGATCAGCATTCGCAGCGGGAGCGTCGCGGTCGTCCTGATCCGGGCGCCGCGCTCGTGCAGCCAACCGACGTACCGGGCGGTGGGGCCGTCGTTGGCCAGGCTGTCCAGGTAGACGCCGCGCATCCGGACGCCCCGCTCCAGCATCGACTCGTCCAGCGGCCGGCCCGCCTCCAGAGTCGCCGCGGTCTGCGGGCCGCCGTCGGAGAAGGCCATCACCTCGGTCTCGACGCCGGCGAGCAGAACCTCCAGCCGCAGCCGGATGTTGTCCACCCCGACCAGCCGCTCCGCGTCGTGATACCCACCGGCGGCGGCGCGGTCGCCGTACTCCGCGACGATCTCCTCGATCGCGACCCGGCTGGCGACGACCTCTTTCTGCTTGTCCAGCAAGGCGAGCTCCTGCTGGGTCAGCAGCGGCACCAGGCTGACCTCGGGGCTGACCAGATGCAGTTCGTGCGGGCGTTCCCAGGAGTACCGGACCAGGGCCAGGTCGAGTAGTTCGTTGATCCCTGCCTCGAGGCGGTCGGCCGGCCAGCCCATCCGGGCCGCCAGCGGTGGGATCTCGGTCCGCGGGTCCTCCAGCAGACACCGGTAGATCTTCTCGGCGTCGGCCGACAGTCCCAACGGTCTGAGCATGTGTTCGTCCACGGATCCGCTTCTCACCGATATGCCTCCCCAAGCAGCCGGCTCCTGACCGAGGAGCCTTCCCGGCCCCGTCCTCGCACCAACTCTAAGAGCCGGCACCGACGACAGTACTGACCCGCCGGGCCAGAAGCCCGATTTGATCAGACCCGGTTGAGCGCTGAACCGATGACGCTTCGACCACGATCGAATGCCTTGCGCAGTGGGGATTGTGGGGCTAGATCGAGAGCGTCCCGATCAGCCGGCGCAGCCGCTGGTTGGTGGGCAGGTCCTCGATCATCACCGGCATCCCGTCCGGCCCGCCGAGCGGGATCCGCCAGTTCGGGTACTCGTCGGTGGTGCCGGGCTGGTTCTGGGTACGGCGTTCGCCCACCGCGTCGGTCAGCGCGACCCCGACCAACTTGGCCGGCGTGTGCGCGACGTACCGGTGCAGGGCCTCCACGATCCGTTCCACGTCGCCGTCCGCGATGCCGAGCAGATGCCTTTCCCGCAAGGCGTTCAGCCACGCGTCGCGCTCGGCCTCGTCCACTGCGAGCTCCTCGGCGACCGGCCGGGTGAGCAGGCCGAGGCGGTCGCGAAGGTCCACGTGATCGCCCGCCAGGTAGCCCGCCGTCGGAGGTAGATCGTGCGTCGTGACGGTTGCCAGGCAGAGTTCGCGCCATCGCTCGGGTGCCAGCGGCCGGCCGTCGGCGTCGCGCTCGAACCAGAGCACCGACGTACCGAGGATGCCGCGTTCGGTCAGGTAGTCGCGCACCCACGGCTCGACCGTGCCGAGGTCCTCCCCCACCACGACGATGCCGGCCCGGGCGGCTTCCAGGACCAGGATCCCGATCAGCGCCTCGTGGTCGTAGCGGACGTAGGTGCCGGCGGTCGGCGACTCCGGCGAGGTCACCCACCAGAGCCGGAACATCCCCAGGATGTGGTCGATCCGCAGGCCGCCGCCGTGCCGGATCACCGCGCGGACGAGGTCACGCCACGGCGCGTACCCGCTCTCGGCCAGCGCGTCCGGTCGCCACGGCGGCTGCGACCAGTCCTGGCCCTGCTGGTTGAACGCGTCCGGCGGTGCACCGACATGAATCCCGGCGGCGAGGAATCGTTGCAGCGCCCATGCGTCGGCGCCGTCGGGGTGTACGCCGACCGCGAGGTCGTGCAGGATGCCCAGCGACATCCCCGCGCTCTTCGCACGGGCCTGGGTCCTGGCGAGTTGCTCGTCCAGCTGCCACTGCAGCCAGCAGTGGAACTCGACCGCATCCGGATTTTCGTTGCGGAAGGCAACGACTGCCGCGGCGGACGGGTCGCGCAGTTCCTCGGGCCACTTGCTCCACTCCGGCCCGTGCACGTCGGCGATCGCGGCCCAGGTGGCGAAGTCGATCAGCCCCTGGCCCTCCCGGTCGCAGTACGCGCCGTACTCGGCGATCCGCCCGATCGACGGCCGTACGCCGAACAGCAACTGCAGCGCCTCGCGCTTGGCGGCCCACACGGTGTCGCGGTCCAGCGCGGTCGCGTCCTCGCTGAGCACCCGGGTCTGCAGGCCGAGGGTCCGGACCCGATCGCGCTCGGCCGGCGCGAGGTCGCCGTACTCGTCGATGTCCTCGATCCGCAGGTACAGCGGGTTCGCGAACCGCCGCGAGGCAGGCAGGTACGGCGAAGGCTCCATCCGCCCGGCGGTCTCCGCGGCGTGCAGCGGGTTGACCAGGACGAACCCGGCGCCCAGATCGTTGGCCGACCACGAAGCGAGATCCGCGAGGTCGTGCAGATCGCCGATGCCCCAGGAGCGACGCGAGCGGACGGAGTACAGCTGCAGCACCCAGCCCCAGGTCCGCTGCAGCTTCTGCGGTTCCAGCTTCTGCGGGGTGACGATCACCGTGCCGACGGAGACCTCCGGGCTGCCGCCGATCCGCGCACACAACCGGTGATAGCCGAGCGGCAGATCACCCGGTAGCTGGAAGGTCGCTTCACCCACCTGTACGCCGTCGACCCACTCTGGCTCGACCCAGTGCTCCTGCTGCCGGATGTCACGACGCTGACCGCCGTCCTCCAGGTCGAGCCACACCTCGGCAGTGGACCCGTGCGGCAGATGTACGGCGAACCACGGCGTCCAGCCCTCCCGCATGATCACAGTGGCGGGCAGCACCCGCCGCCAGCGAGCCTGCCGGTGCTCCGCCAACGCAGTGGCCGCCCGTTGCGGCGTCGACGCGTCCACCCCGAGCGCAGCCAGCACAGCGGCGACTACCTCACTGGAGACCTGGACATGTTTGCCCTGCCAGTCCCAGTACTCGGTCGCCACTCCGTGGGCGACGGCGAGTTCGACAAGAGCCGCAGTAGGAGCAGTCACCCGAGCGAGTCTGCCGTATCAACACACCCGGGGTGAACAGACCACCCCACCCGGGGGTGTCGGGAGACCAAGTTGTTGCGCTCGACGGCTACTCGGTGAGGCGGCGTTGGTGGCGGGTGAGGATGAGGACTGCGAGGAGTAGGGCGGCGCTGGCGATTACCAGGCCTACGGCGACGCCGGCCATGTTGTCGGTGAGTTGGTAGAGGGCAGTGGGCCAGATGACCAGTAGGATCGAGCAACCGACCACGGCGTACGCCGATGCGTGGCGGCGGCTGTAGGCGACCAGGAGGGCTGTCGGTCCCGCGGTACCGACAGCGAGGGCCATGATCTCGCCGCGCTCCTGGATGAGCCAGCAGATCGACGAGCTGAACATGGCGGCGCCGGCCAGGGACCATGCGGTCACCTGGTCGCGCACCAGGCCGAGCATCGCCATCACGAACGCCACCAGGATGAACCCGGTTCCGGCGATACCGGCCGAGTTGGTGGCGGTCCCGGTGTCGGGTGTGAGCAGGTCCGAGGTGATCACCAGGACGCCGACGCCGAGTACCGCGAAAGTTGCCACTAGCAACGATGAGCCGGCCAGCCACCAGAGCCCGACGGCGGCCAGCGCGAGCGCCACCGCGACACCGATGACACGACCCGCCTCGCCTTCGATAGCGACGTACGTGGCGAAGCCGGTGACACAGCAGCCGAGTGATGCCAGCGCCGAGCTGAGCTGGTCACGACGCTGGAGCAAGGCCAGGACGACGGCCGTTCCGAGCAGGACGACGGCTGCGCTGCCGCCGGTGCTGATCCGAGCCGCCCGGCTCATCTCACCCCAGTTGGCGAGAGTGAGGAGCGCGACGGCGCCCAGGAGCAGTGCGCCGCCGAGGTAGCCGAGCACCTCGATCATCGCGGAGGCATGCGTGGCGGCGGGCGGAGTACGTGGCGACCGGGGCTCGGCGCTCGCAGTACCGGCTGCTGGGCCGTCCGACGGCGAGTAGTCGGCCTCGGCGGCTTCGCGCAGCGCATCGGCCTGGTACTGGCGGAGCACACCCGCGCTCACCAGCCTGCGCAGCTCGTCATCCAGCCGGCTCGACAAGACCGTGCCTCCTCGGGAACTACTCGGGTCCTCGCGGACTTCTCGGGGTGGGTGCGGCGAACGTGACGGCGAACGCATCACTACAGTAGGGCGGCGAGATGCCTATTCTGCTCAGTCACCCCGTGTCCCTGTACAGTCACCCCCTGTTTTCGGTCCCCGCGACCTTCCCGACGTTCTTCCGCCGAGGTAACGACGGCAAGCTGGAAGTGACCGATCAGATCGTCACCGTGCCGGCCCGGATCGTCGGCCTGGTACTGGCGTTCTTCATCATCAGATGGCTGCTGCACAAGGCGATCCGGCGGTTCGCGCGGCGTACCGGCAACGGTGCCGTGGCCGGCGTGCTGGCCAAGTCCAAGCGCGGCCAGGAGTTCGTCGAACAGACCCTGATGAGCGAACGCCGCACCCAGCGCGCCGAGACGATCGCGTCGCTGCTGTGCAGCACGGTCACCATCATCCTGACCGCCGTCCTGGTGGTGATGGTGCTGGCCGAGCTCGGCTTCAACATCCTGCCGGTGGTGGCCTCGGCGAGCATCATCGGCGTCGCGCTCGGCTTCGGCGCGCAAACGCTGGTGAAGGACTTCCTGGCCGGCATCTTCATGATCTTCGAGGACCAGTACGCGGTCGGCGACCTGGTCGACATGGAGAAGGCCACCGGCGTCGTGGAGGCTGTCGGCCTGCGCGTCACCCAGTTGCGCGGCGAGGACGGCACCGTCTGGTACGTCCGCAACGGCGAGGTGCTGCGGGTCGGAAACCTGTCAACCCGCGACCCCGACGCTCCCCCGTCCTCGACCACCGGCGTCGGCAGCGCCGCCGAGGCGTCGGACGGCCTGGTCCAGGTCGAAGCACCCAGTGAGACACCGGCCACAGAGAGTCGCAGTACGGCGGCCGATGCCGCCGCCCCGCACCGCGGTGTCGGCGGACACGAACGCGAGAGCTGACGCAACGCGGGTGAGAGCGGTTGCAGCGGGCTATCGTTGATCAACTGATGAGCGGTTGGCTGGCGGGAGGACTCGGGGTGGCACGACCGGCAGGTTCGGCGCGGCTGTTGCGCGGGATGAACGAGGCCGCCGCCCTGGCGTACCTGTTCGAGCGTGGGCCGCTGACCCGGACCGACTTACGAGACCTGACCGGATTGTCGAAGCCGACAGCGTCCGAGGTACTGCGCCGGCTGGAGGACGCCGGGCTGGCGATCGTCGTCGGTCATTCCAGCAGCGGCCCCGGCCCCAACGCCGCCCTGTACGCCGCGAACGCCGAAGCGGGCTACATCGCGGCGTTGTCCGTCCGCGACGTCGGCGATCTCGGCCGGCCATCGGTCTCGGCCACCCTCACCGACCTGGCCGGCGAGACGCGCGCCACCGTCGAGAGCGACGTGGCCTTCGGCGGCGCCGACCCGGTCGACATCGTCGCGGACATCGTCACCGAGCTCTGCCGGAAGGCGAAGATCTCCCGCGACCTGCTGCTGCAGGTCCAACTCGGCGTACCGGGCTCCCCCGATCCGCGCACCGGCGACATCCGGTACGTCGATGTGCCGGGGCTCGACCGCCCCGGACTGGTGAACGAGATCCGCGATCGGCTCGACACCGAGGTGATGGTCGACAACGACGTGAACCTCGCGGCGATCGCCGAGCGCTCGCACGGGGTCGCGGCGGAGGTGGATGCCTTCACGGTGCTCTGGCTGGCCGGCGGTTCGGGGTTCGCGATCGACCAGGGCGGCACCTTGATGCGCGGCGCCCACGGCTGCGCGGGCGAGCTCGGCTACCTGCCGGTGCCGGCCGTCGGGACCGAGGCGCGGGACTTCCACGACCTGGTCGGTGGCGGTCCGGTTCTCGAACTCGGTGAGCGCTTCGGCTTCGCCGGCGGTACGCCGCAGGACGTGGTCAGCGCGGCCGTCGGGGCGCTCGGGGAGGACCGCGCCCAGGAATTCCTCAAGAGCCTGGCCGAGCGGGTCGCGATCGGGCTGCTCGCGGTGATCACGCTGATCGACCCGCCGCTGATCGTGCTGGCCGGCGAGGTCTCGCAAGCCGGCGGAACAGTCTTCCGCGACGAGGTGGTGGACGCCCTGGCCGCCCACTCCCCCCTCGGCACCCAGATCGAGGTCACCGGGGTCACCGGCGACGCGGTCCTGCTCGGCGCGATCAGCTCCGCGACCACCGCAGTACAGGATCGTCTGCTGGCCGGTCTCACCACGCCCCAACCAACGGCCGCTTCCAGCTGACGCCTCGCCCCGACTCACCGTCGGGCGAAGGCGCTGTGGCCTGCGCGGTGTGGCAGCATGCGCGGACTGCCATGCCATCAGTAGTCACCAAGCTCCTCCAGCGCCAGGCGGGCGAGAGCTTGGCCAAGCTCATCGAATCGCGCTACTGATGTGCTGGGGGTCCGGCCTGCCGCCCGGGAAACGAAGAACGGCCGTCGCGCAATGCGACGGCCGTTCTGCTGCATCGGGTTTCTCCGCGTCCCCGCCGACCCAACGCGAGTCGGATCGATCGCGCGGTCAGGCCGTGAAGGTGACGTCCAGGGTGATCGTCGTACCGGACAGCGCCTGCGAGACCGGGCAGTTCTTCTTCGCCTCTTCGGCGAACTCCGCGAACTGGTCGGCGGTCAGGCCGGGGACCTTGCCGTTCACCGACAGCTTGATGCCGGTGATGCCCTCACCCGGTACGAAGGTGACGTCGGCGGTGGTGTCGATCGCCTCCGGCGCGTTGCCGGCGCCGGCGAGCGCGTGCGAGAGCGCCATCGAGAAACAGGTCGAGTGCGCGGCCGCGATCAGCTCTTCCGGGCTGGTCTTGCCCTCGGCCTTGTCGTTCGACCGGGCGGCCCAGGTCACGTCGAAGGAGCCGAGGTTCGACGACTCGAGGTTGACCTGACCGGCCCCCTCCAGCAGCGAACCTTCCCAGTGGGCCTTGGCGGTGCGAATGGCAGCCATGCTTGTTGTGTCTCCTCAGAGGTCAGTTGCCGGACACGTCGATCGCGCCGGGGTACTGCGGTTCGTCGGTGTTCACCATGCTGTGCGCGGCCATCACCATGTACGTCCAGATCTCCTGGTCGCGATCGGGCTCCAGCTCGAGCTCGTCCAGCGCCGCGCGCATGTGGCCCAGCCAGCGGTCCCGCGCGGCCGGGGTGACGGCGAACGGGTGGTGCCGCATCCGGAGCCGGGGGTGACCGCGCTGCTCGGAGTACGTGCGGGGGCCGCCCCAGTACTGCTCGAGGAACATCCGGAACCGTTCCTCGGCCGGACCGAGGTCCTCCTCGGGGTACATCGGCCGCAGTTCCGGGTCCGCGGCGACCCCGCGGTAGAACGCCGCCACCAGCCGGTGGAACGTGTCGGCCCCGCCGACGGCGTCGTAGAAGCTCATCGATTCGGTCATCGCGTCCAGTGTCTCAAGTCGCCGAAATGTGCGGCACGAGGGAGTCCCGTTCGGTCTCGCTCAGCGGCCGCTTCGCCTGGGTCCGGCCGTCCACCGCGACGATCACCGACACGGCCCGGGCGTAGACGAGTTCGCTCTCGCCGCCCCGGTCGACGATCCGCGAACCGAGCGTGTACGACGTGGTGCCGACCGACTCGACCCAGACGTCCACGTCGTACGGCGGGTGCCGGAGCAGGATCGGCCGCAGGTAGTCCACCGTCTGGCTGACCAGCACACACGGGTACGCCGCGAAGTAGTCGGCCTCGCCCACCAGGTCGGACAGGAACGCGATCCGGGCTTCCTGGAGGTAGTCGAAGTACCGGACGTTGTTGACGTGGTCGTAGGAGTCGATGTCGGACCAGCGCACCAGCACCGGATACGTGAACGTCATGAGCCCACCAGCTTCGAGAGGGCCTCGCGCTCGACCGGCGTGATCCGGCGCAACCGGTTCGCGGCGAAGTCGAACGGGACCAGCCTGGTCCGCGCTTCGACGTACGTACGGCGTGGCTCGGCGTCGAGGATCTCGTAGTCGACGGTGAAGGAGGCCGCCTTGATCTCGCTGATCCACAGCTCGATCCGGACCGGCTCGGGGCGGAAGACCAGCGGAGCGCGGTACTGCACCTCGTGCCGGGCGACCAGCAGGCCGGTCTCCAGATCGTCCGCGCCGAGCTCCTTGGCCGTCCGGAACAGGAAGTCCACCCGGGCGTCCTGCAGGTAGTCGACATAACGGCCGTTGTTCACGTGACCGAGGGCGTCCATGTCGCCCCAGCGGAGCGGACAGTGATAGACGTGCCGGTTGTGAGGGCTGTCGTGATCAGCGCTGTGATCATGCACACGGCGATCATCCCATCCGGAGCACACCGGCGCCGAGCTGGCGTCGGTAGTCTGCATCCCGGACCTGTAGTCGGCTGATGAAGGAGCAGGGCGCGATGAGCGAGCAGCAGAGGGTGGCGATCGTGACCGGGGCAGCCCGGGGAATCGGTGCCGCTGTGGCCCAGCGGCTCGCAGCCGACGGCAACGCGGTCGCCGTACTGGACCTGGACGAGGCGGCCTGCGCCGGCACCGTCGAGGCGATCACCGCCGCGGGCGGCAAGGCGATCGCGGTCGGCTGTGACGTGAGCAAGGGCGACCAGGTCACCGCCGCGGTCGAGCGGGTCGCCGCCGAGCTGGGCGCGCCCACCATCCTGGTGAACAACGCCGGCGTACTGCGCGACAACCTGCTGTTCAAGATGAGCGAGGACGACTGGGACACCGTGATGTCGGTGCACCTGCGCGGCAGCTTCCTGATGTCCAAGGCGTGCCAGGCCCACATGGTCGAGGCGTCGTACGGCCGGATCGTCTTCCTGTCGTCCACCTCCGCGCTGGGCAACCGCGGTCAGTCCAACTACGCCGCCGCCAAGGCGGGCCTGCAGGGCCTGGCCAAGACGCTGGCCTTCGAACTGGGCAAGTTCGGCGTCACCTCGAACGCGATCGCGCCGGGCTTCATCGAGACCGACATGACCGCCGCCACCGCGGCCCGGGTCGGCGTCGACTTCGAGGAGTTCAAGAAGGCGACCGCCGCGAGCATCCCGGTCCAGCGCACCGGCAAGCCCGAGGACATCGCAGCCGCCGCGTCGTTCTTCTGCAGCGAGGAGGCCGGCTTCGTGTCCGGCCAGGTCCTGTACGTCGCCGGCGGACCCCGTAACTGAAGGAGTTTGCCCATGCAGACCTTCCAAGGCGTCGACGAGGTCGTCCACGCGGTCGGCACACCGCTCGGCGAGACCGAGTGGCTGGAGATCACCCAGGAGCAGGTGAACCAGTTCGCCGACGCGACCGGTGACCACCAGTGGATCCACGTCGACGTCGAGCGCGCCGCGAAAGGTCCGTATGGCGGGACGATCGCGCACGGCTACCTGACGCTCAGCCTGATCGCGCGGTTCGGCGCGGAGCTCTTCGACGTCTCCGGCGTCTCGGCGAAGCTGAACTACGGCGTCAACAAGGTCCGCTTCCCCGCGCCGGTCCCGGTCGGCTCCAGGATCCGCGCGGGCGCGTCCATCGCCGGCGCGCAGGAAACCCCGGCCGGCGTCCAGGTCTCGCTGCAATGGGTCATCGAGCTGGAGAACTCCACCAAGCCGGCCTGCGTCGCGGAGACCGTAGTACTGCTCGTCCCCTGAACCGTTGCGTCCGAAGAACCGGCGGGACGTGTCGCTCAGTTGTTCGGACGGAGCGGGCAGACCAGGACCGAGTGGGTCGCGATCCGGCGGTAGCCGAGCCACTCGTTGACGGCGAGCATCGGGGCGTTGCCGTCGTAGTTGGCGGTGTAGGCGCCCCGGATGCCGGCGTCGGCGGCCCGGTGCAGCGCGGCACATTTCACCAACTTGGCCAGCCCCTGCCCGCGGTACTCCGGCATGGTGGCGGTCATCCGCGACCAGATCTTCTCCTCGTCGCCGCTGGACCGGGTGAAGCCGATCACCCGCTCGCCGTCGAGCGCGGCGACACTCAACTCCTTCAGCGTCGAGCGCGTGTTCCAGATGGCCGTGAACCAGTCCTCGTACGGACGGGTGGTGATCTTCGCGTCACCGGGCTTGGTCCGCTGGGCGACCATGTCGGCCTCGTAGACGAGCCGCGGATCCACCTCGCTCAACGGCACCAGGCTCACCCCGTCCGGTACTGCGGGAAGCTCCGGCGCCGCGGCCGGTTCGATCTCCGCGTAGTGCACCTGCCGGGTCTGCACATAACCCCAGCGGGCTGCCCAGTCGACGGTCGCCGGATCCGCGAACACCCTGCTCCTGGTCGCTCCGGCGGAACGCAACTCGTCGTGCACCGCCTCGAGTAGCTCGGCGCCGATCCCGCGGCCGCAATAGTCCGGATGCACCATCAGCCGGTGCTCGCCGTCGAGCGGCTCGGAGCCGGCGATCAACCCGCAGCTCGCCCAGCCGACCAGCCGCCCGGCGGAGACCGCGACGAAGGTGCCGCTCCCCGGCCGCTTCGGCGCGGTCAGGCGATGCCGCACGTCGGCTTCGGTATAGACGAGGTACGGCACCAGTTCGTCGTGCAGAGCGACCGCGGCCCTGAGGTCGCCCAGCTCAGCAGGCCTGATCACCATCCGAACTCCTTCACCGAAGTTCTGGCGAAGATAACCCCTGCCTGGGCCAAAGTCAGCCCGGGCGGACCATGCCGGTGTGTCTGGCGACCGGCGAATATCCGAGCCAGTCGTTGATCGCCCGCATCGGGCGGTTGTCCTCATGGTTCACCGTGTAGGCACGGGTGATTCCCGCCGCGGCAGCGGCTCGCAGGCCGGTCGTCTTCACCACCTTCGCCAATCCCCTGCCCCGGTACGCCGGCAGCGTGCCGGTCATATCGGTCCAGAGCCGATCGCCGTCGGTCAGCACGTTGGTGAAGCAGACGATCTTGCCGTCGGCAACGGCCACCGTGCTGAGTTCGCGATCGAGACTGGCCGAGTTCCACACCTCCCGCTCGAACAGCTCGAGGGGGAACTGGCTCCAGTCCTGGTCGCCCGGGATGTCTCCGGCCGTGGCCACGAACGCGGCGTACGCGGCTTGCAGGTCGAGCGAGGCCAGGTTGGTCAGCTCGACACCGTCCGGGATCGCGGGCGGCTCCGGCACGAGCCGCGGGTCGACCTTCGCGTAAAGCACGACCTCGGTGGCCTGAAACCCTTGCTGCAAAGCGAATCCACGCCGTCGTCGGTCGCACTCCCGACCACCCGACGAGCGTTCTGCTTGATCAGCAGCTCATCCAGCGACTCGGCCAGCGTCGTACCGATCCCTTGTCTGCGATAGTCCGGATGCACGAGCAGGACCACGTGGTACTCACCGGGCTCCGGCGACCAGGTCGAGAGCGCAGCCGAGGCCCAGCCGACCAAGCGGTCGTCTTCCTCGACCGCGAAGCTGCCGTAATGCTCATCAGCGGCACCGTCTTCCAGCGAACTCCGCAGATCGGTCAGCCGCAGCACGCGGTACGGAAGAACTTCGCTCCTGAGCGCAAGTAGCGCTTGGGCGTCGTCCGCCGTACCAGGCCTCACAACGTCCTCTGCAGACCGTGTTCGGTGGCGATCCGGCGGTAACCGAGCCAGTTGTTGATGGCAAGCATCGGGCCGTTCTCGTCGTCGTTCGAGGTGAACGCGCCGGTGATCCCGGCCGCGGCGGCCCGTCGCAGCGCGGCGGACTTGATCAGCTTGGCCAGCCCCCGGCCGCGGTACGCCGGGACGGTGCCGGTCATCCCCGACCAGACACGGTCGCCGTCCCTCTCGAGGATGGTGAAGGCGGCAACCTCGTCCCCGGCCACCGCGGCGACGCCCAGTTCGTGGTTGGCCGCCGGCGAGTTCCAGATCTCCTCGAGCCAGTTCTCGTAGCTGACGGCGTCCAGCGGCGAGTCACCCGGTTCGTCCAGCGAGGAGATCGAGTCGGCGAGGTACACCTGGCGCGGTTCGAGCTGGTCGATCGTCACCAACTCGATGCCGTCGGGCGTGGCGGGCTGCTCGGGCAGCACCCGCGGGTCGACACCGGCGAAGTGCACCTGCCGCGAGCCGTCGTAGCCACGGCGCTTCGCGAACTCCAGCCCGTCGGGCGTAGCGCTGGTGGACACCCGGACCGCGCCGATCTCTTGGAGGTGCTCGTGCAACCGATCGGACAGGGCCCGGCCGATACCGGCCTGCCGATGGTCCGGATGCACGTAGATGGAGATGTTGCCCTTGCCCTCGTCACTGGTCCAGACGTTCAGGCCGGCTGACCCCCAGCCGACCAGCCGCCCACCGGACTCGGCGACCAGAGCCAGGAACCGCTCACCAGGAGATTGCACGGTGATCATGTGCCGGGCGGCGGCGGCCGACAGCACCTTGTAGCTGAAGGTCTCCCGGCGAACCCGGGCGACCTCGTCGGCGTCGGCGGCCACGGCCGGTCTGATCTGCATGGTCCGGACCATAGCCAGCGACACGGTCGACGCGCCACGGATATAGCCGTCGCCGGGAGTTGGGACGCGATCGCAACAGCCGATGGACGCCCGTGATTCACGGGTGACCGCGTTGGGCCTTAGGGTTGCCCGGTGCCCGTGATCGCGACCACAGCGTTGACCAAGCGCTATCCGCGCGTCACGGCCCTGGACGAGCTGACAGTCGAGGTGGGGTCCGGCGTGACCGGGCTGGTCGGAGCCAACGGTGCCGGCAAGTCGACCCTGCTGAAGATCTTGCTCGGACTGATCGCCCCGACCGCCGGAAGCGCCATCGTGCTGGGACACGACGTGGTCACCGGCGGCGAGGCGGTCCGAGCGCTCGTCGGCTACATGCCCGAACACGACTGCCTGCCGCCCGACGTGTCCGCGACCGAGTTCGTCGTCCACCTCGGCCAGATGTCCGGCCTGCCCGCGACCGCGGCCCGCGAGCGCGCTGCCGACGTACTGCGGCATGTCGGTCTCGACGAGGCGCGCTACCGGCCGATGGGTGGCTACTCGACCGGCATGAAGCAGCGGGTGAAGCTGGCCCAGGCCCTCACCCACGACCCGAAACTTGTTCTCCTCGACGAGCCGACGAACGGGCTCGACCCGGCCGGGCGCGACGAGATGCTCGCGCTGGTTCGCCGGATCGGCACCGAGTTCGGTATCCCCGTGCTGATCACGTCGCACCTGCTCGGCGAGCTGGAGCACGTCTGCGACCACATCGTCGTCCTGGACGGTGGCCGGTTGCTCCGGTCCGAGTCCAAGGCGGCGTTGACCGGCGAGACCGGAGTACTGGCTGTCGAAGTACGGGATCTCGGTGGCCGTGATCGGCTCGGTGCGGCGCTCGATCGGGCTGGTGCGCGGGCACGGCCTGACGGTCCGCTCGTGCTGGTGGAGATCACCGGCGAGGAGACGTACGACGTGGTCCGCGACACCGTGGCCGAGCTCGGGCTCGGGCTCGTCCGGATCGAGCAGCATCGGCACCGGCTGGAAGAGGTCTTCAGTGTCTGATCAGCTGCGTCCGCCCGCCGCAGGTGTCATCCACGACATCGGTTACCGGCACTACGACGGCCCCCGGCTGGGCCGGTTCGCGATCACCCAGGCGTTGACGGTGAGCAGCCTGCGGCACGCCTACGGACTGGGCCGCTCCGGCAAGTCCAAGGTGATGCCGATCCTGCTGCTCGCGGTGATGGTCGTCCCCGTCGCGATCATGGTCGGCATCGAGAACGCACTGCAGTTCGACAATCCG
Source organism: Kribbella monticola (assembly GCF_003261635.1). Taxonomy (GTDB): domain Bacteria; phylum Actinomycetota; class Actinomycetes; order Propionibacteriales; family Kribbellaceae; genus Kribbella; species Kribbella monticola. The sequence continues at coordinate 44,126 of NZ_QFXK01000018.1, forward strand.
CCGCTGTCCCAGATGCGCTACATCTTCTTCCTGCAGGCCGTGATCGCGCTGTACCTGGCCTCGCAGGCGCCGCAACTGTTCTCCAGGGACCTGCGCTACGGCTCGATCGTGCTCTACCTCGCCCGGCCGCTGCGCCGTACGGACTACGCGCTGGCCAAGCTGACCGCGCTGGCCCTCGCGCTGATGGTCCTGATGGGCCTGCCGATGGTGATCCTGTACGCCGGTGCGCTGCTCGCCAAGTTCGACTTCACGCTGATGACGAAGGAGTTCCTCAGCGGCCTGGTCACCGCGTTGCTGTTGTCGATCCTGCTCGCCGCGATCGGCGGCCTGATCGCGGCCGCCACCCCTCGCCGCGGCTTCGCGGTCGCGGCGATCATCGCCGTACTGATCGTCTCCTTCACGGCCGTCACTGTCGTCACGGCGATCCTCGATCCCGAGGGCACGCACCGCGACGTCGCCTCCCGGTACGCCAACCTGGGTTCGCCGTTCAGCCTGGTCGAGGTGCTGGCGTCCTTCGTCCTGCGCGGCGGTGGCGACTGGGTGCCGAACACCACGCAGGGGTTGGTCTTCGCGGCGGTCTACCTGCTGGTGGTCGCCGGCTGCTGCTGGGGCGTCAACGCCCGCTACGCCAAGGTGGCCCGCGGGTGAGCGTGATCCAGATCGACCAGGTCTCCCGCTGGTACGGCAATGTGGTGGCGGTCAACGACGTCACGATGACGATCGGTCCGGGCGTCACCGGCCTGCTCGGCCCCAACGGCGCGGGTAAGTCGACGCTGATCACGATGATGGCCGGCTTCCTGCCGCCCTCGACCGGGACCGTCACCCTCGACGGCGTTCCGGTCTGGCAGAACCAGGCCGCCTACCGCCACATCGGCCTGGTCCCGGAGACCGAGGCCGTCTACGACACGCTGACCGGCGCCCAGTTCGTCCGGGCCAACGCCGAACTGCAGGGGCTGTCCAATCCGGCGGCCGCGGCGACGGCGGCGATCTCGACGGTCGAGCTGACCGACGCGGCAAAGCGCCGCATCTCGACGTACTCCAAGGGCATGAAGCAGCGGATCAAGATGGCCGCGGCGCTCGTGCACGAACCGTCGGTGCTGCTGCTGGACGAACCGTTCAACGGAATGGATCCGCGCCAACGCCTGCACCTGATGGACCTGCTCCGCAAGATAGGCGCGGACGGCCGGACCGTGTTGTTCAGCTCGCACATCCTGGAAGAGGTGCAGCAGGTCGCCACCCACATCGAGGTGGTCATCTCCGGCCGGCACGCCGCCTCCGGTGACTACCGCGCGATCCGCACGCTGATGACCGACCGACCGGTGCTCTACCGGCTGCGCTCCTCCGACGACCGGCGGCTCGCGTCCGCCCTGATCGCCGACCCCTGTACGTCGGGCGCCGATCTGGCCGCCGGAGCGCTGCAGGTCCAGGTCGCCGACTTCGAACGGTTCAGCCGGATCGTGCCCGCACTGGCGCGCGACCTCGGCATCCGGCTGCTCGAGGTCGCCCCGACCGACGAATCGCTCGAGAGCGTCTTCTCCTATCTCGTCGGGAGGCGCTGACGATGAACGTGACGATCGCCCGGCTGACGATGTCCACCCTGTTCGGTCACCGGCGGGGCCTGCTGCTCTTCATCCTGCCCGCCGTATTGCTCGTACTGTGCGTGCTGCTGGCGCTGACCGTCGACGACACGGCCGATTTCAGTACGGCGTTGCTGCAGATGTTCGGTCTCGCCGTGATCGTCCCGCTGGTTTCGTTGCTCGCAGCAACTGGTGCGCTGGCGTCCGAGATCGACGACGGCTCGATCGTTTACCTGCTCAGCAAGCCGATCAAGCGATCCACGATCATCGTCACCAAGGCACTCGTCGCCGTTGCGGTGATCATCGTGCTCGCCGCGGTGCCAATGGTGATCGCGGGTCTGATCCTGGACTTCGGCGATCCGCAGACCGCGCTCGCCTTCGGGGCCGGCACGCTCGTCGCCGGGATCGCCTACACCGCCATCTTCACCGCCCTGTCGGTGATGTCGGGCAACGCGGTGACGATCGGCTTGATCTACGCGCTGCTGTGGGAAGGCGTGATGGGCCAGTACGTCGGCGGCGCCAAGGCGCTCAGCGTGCAGCAGTGGTCGCTCGCGGTCGTCCAGCACCTCACCGACGCACCGCACGTGAAGTCCGACGTGAAGCTGCCGATCGCGCTGATCCTGCTCGTCGCCGTCACCCTCGTCGGCATCACGCTGGCCATCAGCCGGCTGCGCTCCTTGGTCCTGTCGACCGCCGAGTAAATTCGCCCGCTCTTCGCGCGATCCTGGCGTACGCTGTCGCCATGACAGGAGTGAAAGCGGCTACGGTACTGGCAGGATTGATGGTCTCCGATCAGCCGCGACCCGAGTTCGAGCAGGCGCTCAGCCCGTTCGCGCCGCTGATCGGCAGCTGGGACCTCGACGTCTCGTGGTACGACGACGACGGTCAGGTCGTCCGGGAGACCAAGGGCGAATGGCACTTCGCCTACGCGCTCGACGGCCGCGCGGTCGCCGACATCTGGATCACCCCGAGCCGGGCCCGGCGCGAGGTCGACGGCGACGGCGAATGGGGCCTGTCGATCCGGCTGTACGACCCCGAGCTGAACGCGTTCCGCTCGACCTGGATGGGCCCGAAGTACGCGCTGGTGATGACGTTCGTCGGCCACACCGGCGAGAACTCCATCACGCTCGAGGCCAACGAGCCGAACTCCGCCAAGACCCGCTGGATGTTCACCGACCTCTCCCCCACCGGCTTCAACTGGCGCAACGAGGACGAGGATGCCGATGGCAACATCATCGTCCGCCAGCGCTTCGTCGGCCGCCGCACTCAGCTGTAGGTCGCTACTGCGGCCGATGCCAACTCGAGGAGCCGGCCGCGGAGGTCCGCAGGCTCCAGCACCTCGACATCACCACCGAAGCCCAGCAGTACACCGCACGCCGCCTCGCGAACCCGGAACCGCATGGCAACGTGGGGCCACTCGTCGTCCGCCGGTACGTCGCGCGCCTGCTCGCCCTTCGCCAGTATGGGCGTGGCGATCCGCCTGACCAACTCGGCCCGCTCCGGTCGCACCCTGATCACCACATCCACTCCGGGCGGCAGACTCCGCTCCAACCCGGACCGCAGCCGCTGCCATTCCTCCTGCAGATCAAGGCCTTCCGGCCGTTCGCTTGGCTGGTCCAGTACGTCGACCTGCTCGATCCGCGACACCCTGTACATCCGGGAGACTCCGCGATGCGCGGCCACGAGATACCACCGACCCGCCTGCTCCACGAGCCCCCAGGGGTCGACGGTACGGCGTACTGGGCGTCCTGCTGTTGCCGACGCATACCTGACACGTACGCGCCGACGGGTCACCACCGCCTGGCGTAGTACGGGCAATGCGCCGGTGTCCTCAGCCTCTGCGAACCAGCGGCGCCGGTCGACCACGATCGCTCCCGACAGCGCTTCGGCGTCGTCTTGCAGTTGCAGCGGGAGGGTCGAGGACAGCTTGCCCATGGCGGACTGCAGTGCGTCCCGCAGGCCCAGCTCCTCCGACAGGGACGCGCGTCCGGACCATGCGAACAACGCCTGTGCCTCGCGCGGAGTCAGGCCGCTCACGTCGGCCCTGTAGCCGGGCAGCAGGACGCAACCGCCGTTGCGGCCGCGCTCGGTGTAGACGGGCACGCCTGCTGCCGACAGCGCCTCCATGTCGCGCATCACCGTGCGCCGCGACACCTCGAGCCGCTCAGCGAGCTCGCGCGCGCTCAGCCGCGGGTGCTGTTGCAGCAGCAGGATGATCTGCAACAGGCGATCGGCTCTCATGAGTTCGAATATATGACAGAAGATGTCCCATATCTGCCGCCAGAGTGGTACTCACACCAACTACTGGAGGAAATCGTGACGGACCCACGCCCGATGCTCGTGCTCGCCCTGGACCAGACCCAGGCGATGATCGACACCGTCGGCGCCGACGAACTCGAACTGCCGACACCGTGCCCGGAGTACGACGTACGCACACTGCTCGGCCATCTCGTCACGGTCGTCGGCCGGATCAACCTCGCGCTGACCGGCGGCGACCCGTTGACCATCCCTGCCGTGACGCCCGGCATCACGGACTTCGCCGGCGCTTGGAAAGAACGGCGGGTGGTTCTCGACGGCACCTTGTCCGACCCGGCCGTGCTCGCGGTGACCTGCAAGTTGCCGTGGGGGACGCTGCCGGGAGCAGCGGCGATCGCTGCCTACGTGGGTGAGCTCACCACTCACTCGTGGGACATCGCGAAGGCGACCGGGCGCACGGACCTGCTCGACGAGTCGCTGGCCGAGTACTGCCTGCCTCTGGTGCAGCAGTTCATCCCGGCCGAGCCACGGGGTGGGCACGTGCCGTTCGGGCCCGTGGTGGAGGTGGCGGACGACGCACCGGCGTACGACCGGCTGGTCGCCTGGGAAGGCCGCAGGCCGTAGTACTGGCTCGGCCCGGCTGGTTGGTCCGGCCGGGCCGGGGGTCAGCCGACGATGCCGCCGTTGAGGGTGAGGCCGCCGTCGATGGTGATGGTCTGGCCGGTGATCCAGGAGGCCTCGTCGGACAGCAGGAACCAGACGAGCGACGCGACGTCCTCGGGCCGGCCGAGCCGCTTCATCGGGTACGCCTTGGCGACCTTGTCCTCGCGGCCTTCGTACAGGGCGCCGGCGAACTTGGTCTTCACCACCGCGGGTGCGACCGCGTTGACCCGGATCACCGGCGCCAGCTCGACGGCCAGTTCGCTCGTCACTCGCGACAGCATCGCCTTGGTCGCGCCGTACCAACCGATGCCGGGGGACGGCGCGAGGCCCGCCACCGACGACAGGTTCACCACAGCGCCGCCGTGCACGCCCATCCAGGCATCCCGGCAGGCCTTCACCCAGGCGATGGTCGCCAGCACGTTCGTGTCGACCATCTTGGTGGCCACCGCGTGGTCCACGTCGAGCAGCGAGCCGTAGATCGGGTTGATGCCGGTGTTGTTCACCAGCAGATCCACCGACCCGTACGTCGCCACGGCGGCGGCCACGACGCTCGCGCGATGTTCCGGGTCGGCCGCCTTGCCCGCGACGGCCAGGGCGTTCTCCCGGCCGCCAAGCGACTCCACTGCCTGGTCCAGCGTCTCCTGCGTGCGCCCGGTGATCACCACGCGGGCGCCGTCGGCAACGAGGCGCTGTGCGATCGCCAGTCCGATTCCGCGCGAGGCGCCGGTGACGATCGCCGTACGGTCCTTGAGACTCATCAGCTGAGGCGCTCGAGAATGACGGCCATCCCCTGGCCACCGCCGACGCACATGGTCTCGAGACCGAACTGCTTGTCCTCGAACTGCAGCCCGTTGACGAGCGTGGTCATGATTCGCGCGCCGGTGGAGCCGAACGGGTGACCGAGTGCGATCGCACCGCCGTGCACGTTCAGCCGGTCCTCCTCGATGCCGAGCTCGCGCGCCGAGCCGATCACCTGCACCGCGAAGGCCTCGTTGATCTCGACCAGGTCGATGTCGCCGATGCTCATCCCGGCTCGCGCCAGCGCCTGCTTGGTCGCCTCGACCGGACCGAGGCCCATGATCTCCGGCGACAGGCCGCTCACGCCGGTGGAGACGATCCGGGCCAGCGGGGTCAGGCCGAGCTCGCGCGCCTTGGTGTCGCTCATGATCACCACGGCCGCGGCGCCGTCGTTCAGCGGGCAGCAGTTGCCGGCCGTGACGGTGCCGTCGGGGCGGAACACCGGCTGCAGCTGGCTGACCTTCTCCAGCGTCGTACCGGCCCGCGGGCCGTCGTCCTTCGTGACGACCGTGCCGTCCGGCAGCGTCACCGGGGTGATCTCCCGCTCGAAGAAGCCGTTGTTGATCGCCTTCTCGGCCAAGTTCTGCGACCGTACGCCGAACGCGTCCTGGTCGGCGCGGCTGATCCCCTTCAGCGTCGCCACGTTCTCCGCGGTCTGGCCCATCGAGATGTAGATGTCCGGGATCAGCCCGTCCTCGCGCGGGTCGTGCCAGGTCTCGTTGGTCTCGGCGTACTTCTCGGTGCGCTGGACCGCGTCGGCGAAGACCTGGTTGAACGAACTCGGGTCGCCGACCCCGGCCGACCCGAAGTTCTTGTACCGCGAGACGCACTCGACGCCGGCGCTGACGAAGATGTCGCCCTCACCCGACTTGATCGCGTGGAACGCCATCCGCGCGGTCTGGGTCGACGAGGCGCAGAACCGGTTGATCGTGGTCGCCGGGGTGTTGTCCCAGCCGAGCTGGACGGCGATCCGGCGGGCCATGTTGCCGCCGTGCTCGTCGTGCGGCTCCGCACAGCCGACCATCAGGTCCTCGATCTGGTCCCCGGTCAGGCCGATCTTGCCGGTCGCCGCCTCGATCATCTGGACGGCCAGGTCGTCCGGCCGGATCTCCTTCAGCGAACCCTTGCCGGCCCGGCCGATCGGCGACCGCGCGGTGGAGACGATGACTGCTTCGGGCATGACTTTGGCCTTCTTTCTCAGGGATTCCGCCGATGGAGGACGAGGTCTTGCTAGAGCCCGAGGTCTCTTCCGATCAGCTCTTTCATGATCTCGTTGCTACCGGCCCAGATCTTCGTCACCCGGGCGTCGCGCCAGGCACGGGCCACGCGGTACTCGTTCATGTAGCCGTAGCCGCCGTGCAACTGGACGCACGCGTCCAGGATCTCGTTCTGGATCTGCGCGCTCCACCACTTCGCCTTGGCGGCGTCGACCGCGGACAACCGGTCCTCGTCGTGCGCGACGATCGCGTTGTCGACGTACGCCTGGGTGACCTCGGCCTTGGTGACCAGTTCGGCGAGCACGAACTTGTTGTACTGGAACGAGCCGACCGGCTGACCGAAGGCCTTGCGCTGCTTCACGTACTCGATCGTCTCGTCGAGGATCTGGGTGGCGTGCGCGATGTTCGACACCGCCGCGCCGACCCGCTCCTGGGCGAGCCGCTCCATCATGTGGATGAAGCCGCGGTCGACCTCGCCGATCACGTTCTCGTCGGGGACGAAGACGTCTTCGAAGAAGAGTTCCGACGTACCGGACTCGGTCTGGCCGACCTTGTCCAGCTTGCGGCCGCGGGCGAAGCCCTCCATCCCCTCCTCGATCGCGAACAAGGTGATGCCCTTGGCACCCTTGCTCGGATCGGTGCGGGCAGCGGTGATGGTCAGGTCGGCCATGTCGCCGTTGGTGATGAAGGTTTTCGACCCGTTCACCACCCAGCCGCCGTCGGCCTTCTTCGCGGTCGTCTTCAGCGCGGCCAGGTCGGATCCGCCGGACGGCTCGGTCATCCCGATCGCGGCGATCAGCTCACCGGAGCAGAACTTCGGCAGCCAGCGCTGCTTCTGCTCCTCGGTGCCCAGATCCACCAGGTACGGCGCGGCGCAGTCGAAGTGGATGCCGAAGCAACTCGACAGCGAGGCGGAGACCTTGGAGACCTCCTCGGCGAACACCGCGTTGAACCGGTAGTCCCCGACCGAGGAACCGCCGTACTCCTCCGGTACGTCGAGCCCGAGGAAGCCCTGTTTGCCGGCTTCCAGCCAGGCGGCCCGCTCGATCGTCTTCTCCTCGAGGAACTTCTCCATCCGCGGCACCAGCGACCGGTCGGCGTACTCCTTCGCACTGGCCCGGAAGGCGTGGTGATCCTCGCCGAAGATGATGCGGTCCATCGTCAGGGCCTCCTGAGTCTCAGTGCTGGCTAAGCGCTTGCTTAGCTTTACCAATCTAGGGCAGGGTGTCAACGTGTCCGCAGTCACCAGTCCCCTCGTCTGGGAGCATGTCCAGCCACCGGCCGCGCGCCGGTTGCTCACCGGCGCCGTCGACGCCTTTGCCGAACGCGGCTTCCAGGCGACCACCACCCGCGACATCGCCTCCCGCGCCGGCATGAGCCCGGCAGCCCTCTACGTCCACTATCCGTCCAAGGAACGCCTGCTCTTCGAGATCAGTCTTTACGGCCACCAAGCAGCCCTCGAGATTCTGACGAAGGCCGCCGCAGGCGCCGGGCCGGCAGACCGGCTGCAAGGGATGGTGTCGGCGTTCACGGCGTGGCATGCGGAGCACCACACGATTGCTCGCGTGGTGCAGTACGAGTTGGCCGCGTTGAGTCCTGAGCATTTCGCCGAAGTGGCGACGATTCGGCGGGCGATCTCGGCGCTGATCGAGCGGGTGCTGGCCGACGGCGTCGCCGACGGGTCGTTCGCGGTGGACGACCTGCACGGTACGACGCTTGCCGTGCTCTCGCTGGCGATCGACGTCGCTCGCTGGTACTCACCGTCGCGGCAGGATCCGGCCGAGCTCGGTGCGCTGTACGCCGACCTAGCGCTTCGGATGGTTCAGGCTTAGAAGCCGGTTCCTGGGCGTAGAAAAGGCCGAAGGCCCCGCGCTTCCCGGATCGGGGAGGCGCGGGGCCTTTCAGTTCGCCGCGAGACTCTGCTCAGCGGCGTACCAGCGTACCGGCGTACCGGCGTACCGGCGTACCGGCGTACCGGCGTACCGGCGTACCGGCGTACGGAGGATCAGGCCTGCAGGGCGGCCTGGACGTCGAGGTGGATGTCGACCTTGTCACCGATCAGCAGCTTGCCACCCTCGAGCGGCACGTTGAAGTCGATGCCCCAGTCCTTGCGGCTGATCGAGCTGGAGGCCTCGAAGCCGATGATGGTCTGGCCGTAGGCGTTCTGGTCGACGCCGAGGAACTCGACGGCGAACTCGATCGGCTTGGTGACGTTCTTGATGGTCAGGTCGCCGGCGAGGATGTAGTCGTCACCCTCGGGCTTGAACGCGGTGCTGACGAACGTCATCTTCGGGCTGTTCTCGGCGTCGAAGAAGTCACCGGACTTCAGGTGGCCGTCGCGCTGCGCGTTGCGGGTGTGGACGGAGCCCAGCTCGACGCTCACGTTGGCGGTCGACTCCTCCAGCGAGTCCTTGACGACGATCTCGCCGCTGAACTCCTGGAAAGTGCCACGGACCTTGGTCATCAGGTGCCGAACGGTGAAGCCGATCTCGCTGTGCGCAACGTCCAGCGCGTACGTGCCGGTCACCAGGCCGGGGATGGTGTTGGTGGCGGTCGCTGTCTCGCTCATTGCAGTTCCTCTCAGGCAAAACGGAAGGGGGGCGTCGCTACACTCGGCCGAGTAAGTTGATGTATCAACCGACGAGTACGACAGTAGACAGTAACGGTTTAAAAGTCAACTACATTCCCGGTACACTGGTGCCGTGACGATGACGACTGGGACCCGGTGGCTGAACTCCGAACAGCAGGTGGCGTGGCGCGCGTACCTGCTGGGCACTGCGCGCCTGATGGCCAAGCTCGATGACGACCTGCGCCAGTTCGGCCTGGGCATCAACGACTACGAGATCCTGGTCCGGCTGTCCGAGGCACCCGATCGCCGGCTGCGGATGGCCGAGCTCGCCGACCGGCTGCACCAGAGCCGCTCCCGCCTGACCCACACGGTCGGCCGGCTGGAAGCCGCCGAGCTGGTACGGCGTACGTCATGCAAGAGCGACAAGCGCGGCGTCTGGGCCGAGCTCACCGACGCCGGCATGTCGCTGCTGGAGCAGGCCGCGCCGTACCACGTGGAAGGGGTCCGCGAGAATCTCGTCGACCTGGCCTCGGCGGAGGACTTCGCCGCGGTCGGCCGCGTCTTCGACGCCGTCTCGGAACACATCGGCCAGCGCTGACCCTGACCGAAGCCCTGCTGGCGACCGCGGCGTCAGTGGTGACACAGTCACGGGTTGGCGCGGGCTGCCTCGGACTGGTTGGGGCCGGTGATCTCGAAGGCGGCCTCGTCGCGGTCGGCGCCGCGGAAGGCGAGCATCTTGTCGCGCATCCGGCGCTTGACCGGAGACAGGTGATTGACGAGGCGCATCGACGTACGCATGCCTGCCAGCACGACCCGGCCGATCACCGGCTTGTGGATCGGGTCGTTCGCGCTCATCTGCTCCCGCGACTTGAGCACCGCGTCGAAGCCGTACTCGATCATCTTCGCCTCGTACTCACCGACCGCGGCCACCAGCCCGGTGCGCCCGTCCCGCACGTCGATCAGCTTGCGGCACAGCAGCAGAGCGTCCCGCAGCGCCGTGTTCGCGCCGACGCCCCGACCCGGCGTCATGGTGTGAATCGCGTCGCCCAACAGCGTCACATTGCTACTCGGCCACGGATCCAGCGGCACCGAGGTCCAGATGTTCACCGGGAAACAGGTGCCCAGATCGGTCAGCTCCATCAGGCGACGCAGATTCGGGTGCCAGTCGGGAGTGAGCCGGAGTGCCAGGTCGACCAGCTCCTGCCCGCGCAGGTCCATCACATTGGCCGGGAACTTGTCCGCGGCCGCCGACAGGCCCCAGTTGATGTAGTCGCGGGTGTTGTCGAACTGCAGCCCCGGCCACTGCCGGATCAGCTCCTCGGTGTTGCCGCCGATCCCCTGCTTGACCTTGCCGTCGCGGTCCCACTGGAACTCCATCACGTGGATGATGCAGGACAGCCCGAGCGGGGCGAACACCAACGAGATGCCCTCGAACACCTTCGGCGGAACGAGCTTGCCGCTCTCCTCGGTGAGCGGGAGCTTGCCGGCGATCGCGATGATCCCGGTCTCCTCGGTCTTCGCCTGCGGCAGGTACTGCCGGCGTACCCGCGAGCCTGATCCGTCCGCGGCCACCAGCAGGTCGCCGGTCACCTCGGACCCGTCCGCGAAGTACGCCGTGACGCTGTCGGCGTGCTGCTCGAAGCGGACGAACTCCTTGCCGAACTCGACGACGTCCTCCAGGCCGGTCAGCAGCACCTGCCGCAGCGTCATCCGGCTGATCGACTTCTCGCTCTCCACCGGATCGGTCGAGGCCGGGATCTCCAGCGAGAGCACCTCCTTGAGGTCCTCGGTCAGCATGTTGAAGTACTTCGGGTCGCGAGCCTTCGTGGCCACGAACGTGTCGAACAGGTCGCTGGGCAGCAACGCCTTCAGCGCCCGGCTGCCGTCGGGGTCGATGCCCACCCGGTAGCCGTGCAGCCCGTCGGTTCGCAGTACGTCGCGCTCGAACACGGTCACCCCGATGCCGGCCCGCTTGAGGCCGTGCGCCAGCGCGAGTCCGCCGGTCCCGCCGCCGATCACCAGCACCTTCATCCTGCTCAACTCCTCTAAGATCAGTTCTCTCGGTTGTTCAAGTATCTCGGTGATCCGAGTATCTTGGAGATCCGAGAGAAATGCAAGCGTTGATCCGAGGAGGTCGTGATGAGCACCCGAGAAGAACTCACCGCCGAGCTGCAGGAGCGGATGGTTCGCTTCATCGCGGAGGTGATCCTGTTCAACCACGCCGTCTCGGCCAAGCTCGGCCTCGGCGCGAGCGACTCACAGTTCATGACGCTGCTGCGCTCCTACGGCCCACTGACCCCGCGGCAGCTCTCCGAGCACACGAACCTCACCTCGGGCACCGTCACCGGCGTGATCGACCGGCTGGAGTCCTTCGGTCTCATCACCCGGCAGCCCGACCCCCACGACCGCCGCAAAGTCCTGGTCACCCCGTCCTTCGAGGCCATCCAGGAGAAGCTCGCCCCGCTCTACGAGGAACAGGGCCGCCGCCTACAAGCCGTCCTGGCCACCCGCTCGGACCACGACCTCCGAGTCATCGCAGACTTCTTCGCCGACACCATCGCCAACGCCGACCCCCTCCCCTGAACCCGCGAGACCACTTCCCAGGGGAACTCGCAGAACTACACCCCAAGGCGCCCGCAGGACTACCTCCCAGGGAACTCGCAGGACTACACCCCCAAGGCGCCCGCAGGGCTACCTGCCAGGGAACTCGCAGGACTACACCCCAAGGCGCCCGCAGGGTTACCTGCCAGGGAGCCATGCGGGACTACCTCCCCGGGCTCCCGGGACTGCTTCCAGGGAGCCCTGCGGGACTACTTCCCAGCAAGCTCAGCAGGAGGCGCGAAGGCGGCCAGGAGGGTGGCGCCGATGTAGCCGGCAGCTTTGTCCTGCGTCAAGCGACCCGCATTGATCTCGTCGGCCGCGCCGTGCATCACGCTGTGCATGACTCCGACCAGCCAGGACGTCGGAAGGTCGACTCGGAACACTCCTTCGTCGCGGCCGCGCTCCACAAGACGCTCGATCCGCTCGGCCGGACCGGCGTGCAGCTCACGAATCCTGCCAGGCGGAAGCACGTCCTGAGCTGCGATCAACAGCAACCGCGACTGGCTCACCAACTGCCAACTGGAGTCGATCAGGCGGGCGAGCGCTTCTCGCGGATCGCCGTCCAGGTCCACTGCATCCAGGCCCGCGTGCCCCTCCTCGACGGCACGCCTCAACGCCGCGTCGACAAGGTCCGCCCGGTTGGGGAAATGGCCATAGACCGTCACCCGCCCGACGCCGGCCGCCTTGGCGATCTCGCTGACACTCGCGTCCGGATTCCGGCTCAAGCAGCGGACCGCGGCATCGAGGATCGCCTCGATACTGCGCTGCGCGTCGGCTCGTTTCGCCGGCGTCTTCTCGCGCGTCGCGGCCACCCGACCTCCTCTTGTCGAACACCGGTGTACGAGTTACTGTAGCGCAAATAACTCATACACTGCTGTACGAATTGGAGGCGTCGCCGTGTCTGAACGAACCGTCGGCGAGGTCGGCGCTGTGGCTGCCGATCCTCGGCGCTGGCGCATGCTCGCCCTGCTGGGGGTTGCGCAGTTCATGCTGATCCTGGACGTGACCGTCATCGCGATCGCGCTGCCGCACATCGGCGCCGACCTCGGCCTTACGCGCGACACGTTGACGTGGGTCGTGAGCGCCTACACCTTGATGTTCGGTGGGCTGATGCTGCTCGGCGGCCGGTTGGCCGACTTGCTCGGCGCTCGCCGGGTCGTACTCACCGGCCTGCTCCTGTTCACCGCCGCCTCGCTGCTCACCGGCATCGCGGGCAATGCCTCGGCAATGATCGGTGGGCGGGTGGCTCAAGGCATCGGTGCCGCGCCGCTGTCTCCGGCCGCGCTGTCGATGGTGACCAAGACCTTCCACGGCTCCGAACGCAACAAGGCTCTCGGCATCTGGTCGGCACTTGGCGGTGGCGGCTCGGCGATCGGCGTACTCCTCGGCGGCCTGCTGACCGCAGGGCCTGGCTGGCAATGGGTCTTCTACATCAACGTGCCGATCGGCATCCTCGTCTTCATCGCGCTGAACCGGACGCTGCCGGCCGATCTGCCGACCGGGCCGCGAGCACGCCTGGACGTGCCGGGAGCGTTGCTGGTCACCGCGGGCACCGGTACGGCGATCTACGCACTGATCAACGCCGGTGACCGAGGCTGGCTCAGCGGCAAGACCCTCGGGACGCTAGGCCTGGCAATCCTGCTGTACGCCGTGTTCGCCGCGGTACAGCGGACCGTGAAGTCCCCGCTGATGGATCTGCGGATCCTGGCCCGACGGCCGGTCGCCTCCGGGACGTTCCTGATCCTGGTCGCGACGGCGTTGATGATCGCCAGCTTCTTCCTTGGCTCGTTCTACCTTCAGCACCACGAGGGCTACGGCGCCCTACGCACCGGGCTGCTGTTCTTGCCGGTGGCAGTGGCGACAATCATCGGGGCTCAACTAGGAGGACATCTCATCGGAACCGCAGGCGCTCGCGCAGTTGCCGTGAGCGGGTTGCTGATCACCGCCGCCGGCACTGCGATCGCGGCGCTCTGGACCAGCCCGGTCATGGTGGTGGTCGGTATCAGTGTCGGCACAGCTGGTATCGGTGCGGCGTTCGTCGCCTCGTCGACCACGGCGCTGGCCCAGATCGATCACCACGAGGCCGGCACGGCGTCGGGTCTGCTCAGCACGTTCCACGAGTTCGGCGCCGCACTCGGCGTCGCCACAGTCTCCAGCATCGCCGCCCCAAGCATCGCCGGAACCAGCACCACTGGCTTCACCCACGCCTTCACCGCCGCCACCCTCACAGCCACCGCAGCCGCCCTGCTGGCAATCCTCATCGTCCCCGCCATCAAGCCCCCACCCGGCTCCCCCACCCACGCCCACTAACGCCGTCCGCAAGGGCGCTCACCCTCGGCCCCCCGAACAGGTTGCTGTGCGGGGACTTCCGGGGCGTTCTTCGCACGGCGCACCCCACCCGGCTCCCCCACCCACGTCCACTGACGCCGTTCGGAGGGGCGCTCACCGTCGGCATGCGAAACCCCCGAACAGGTTGCTGTTCGGGGGTTCGTTGGTGTGACTGCGTACGGCATACCGCGGGTGGTGCCGTGGGTGTGAACGGTGGAGTGCAGCCCGGTGGGAGCCGGGTGGATCAGTCGCGGGTGAGTTTGCGGTAGGTGACGCGGTGCGGGCGGGCGGCTTCGGCGCCCAGGCGCTCGACCTTGTTCGCCTCGTACGCGGCGAAGTTGCCTTCGAACCAGAACCACTTGGACGGGTCCTCGTCGGTGCCTTCCCAGGCGAGGATGTGGGTGGCGACGCGGTCGAGGAACCACCGGTCGTGGGAGATCACCACGGCACACCCCGGGAACTCGAGCAGTGCGTCCTCGAGCGACTGCAGCGTTTCGACGTCCAGGTCGTTGGTCGGCTCGTCGAGCAGCAGCAGGTTGCCGCCCATCTTCAGCGTGAGCGCCAGGTTCAGCCGGTTGCGCTCACCACCGGACAGGACGCCGGTCGGCTTCTGCTGGTCCGGGCCCTTGAACCCGAACGACGCCACATACGCCCGGCTCGGCATCTCGAAGTTGGCGACCTTGATGTAGTCGAGCTCGTCCGAGACCTGCTGCCAGACGGTCTTCTTGGGATCGAGGCCGCCGCGCGACTGGTCGACGTACGAGATCCGCACCGTTTCGCCCAGCTTCAGCGAACCCTCGTCCGGGGTCTCCTCACCGACGATCATCCGGAACAGCGTCGACTTGCCGACACCGTTCGGGCCGACGACACCGACGATGCCGGCGCGGGGCAGTGAGAAGCTCAGGCCGTCGATCAGCTTGCGGTCGCCGAAGCCCTTCTCCAGCTTGCTGACCTCGAGCACCGTGCTGCCCAGCCGCGGACCGGCCGGGATGTTGATCTCGTCGATGTCCAGCTTCTTGGACCGCTCGGCCTCGGCCGCGAGCTCCTCGTACCGGGCCAGCCGGGACTTGCTCTTGGTCTGCCGCGCCTTGGCGTTCGACCGGACCCACTCGAGCTCGCGCTCCAGGATCTTCTGCCGCTTCGCGTCCTTCTGTCCTTCGACCACGAGCCGCTGCTGCTTGGTCTCCAGGTACTTCGAGTAGTTGCCCTCGTACCCGTAGGTCTTGCCGCGGTCCATTTCCAGGATCCACTCGGCGACGTTGTCCAGGAAGTACCGGTCGTGGGTGATCGCCAGGACGGCACCCGGGTACTTCTGCAGGTGCTGCTCGAGCCACAGCACCGACTCGGCGTCGAGGTGGTTGGTGGGCTCGTCGAGCAGCAGCAGGTCGGGCTGCTGCAGGAGCAGCTTGCACAGTGCCACCCGGCGGCGCTCACCACCGGACAGGTTGTCCACGATCGCGTCGGCCGGCGGGCAGCGCAGGGCGTCCATCGCCTGCTCCAGCTGCGCGTCGACGTCCCAGGCGTTGCGGTGGTCGAGCTCGGTCTGCAGGTCGCCCATCTCGGCGAGCAGCGAGTCGTAGTCCGCGTCGGGGTCGGCGAGCTCGGCGGAGATCTCGTTGAAGCGGTCCAGCTTCGCCTTGGTGTCGCCGACACCTTCCTCGACGTTCTCCAGCACGGTCTTGCCCTCGGTCAACGGCGGCTCCTGCAACAGGATCCCCACCGTCGCGCCCTCGGCCAGCCGCGCCTCACCGTTGGAGGCCTGGTCCAGCCCGGCCATGATCTTGAACAGCGAGGACTTGCCGGTGCCGTTCGGCCCGACCACGCCGATCTTCGCCCCGGTCAGGAAGTTCAGCGTCACATTGTCGAGAACAACCTTGTCCCCGTGCGCTTTCCGGACGTTGCGAAGGGTGTAGATGAATTCCGCCATACCCCAGAGCCTATGTCCCCACCCCCACCCAAACCCAACCGGCGTCACCCCCCCACCGCTGACACCCCACCACCCCAACACCACCACCGTTGTCACCCCACCACCCCAACACCACCACCGCTGACACCCCACCACCCCAACACCACCACCGCTGTCGCCCCACCACCCCAGCGCCACCACCGCTGTCACCCCACCACCCCAACGCCACCACCGCTGTGACCCCACGACCCCAGCGCCACCACCGTTGCCGCCCCACCACCCCACCGCCACCACCGTTGCCGCCCCACCACAGCCCATGTCCAACCACCCGCCCGGCCCAGCGCCCAACGAACGCGGGATTCCCAACTCCACACAACGGTGAAAGCGGTCGCGGGTCCGAAGACTGACGCTGCACGCGAACGCCGCGATGAAGCTGAGGCAGACGGTGATTGCGGACCGCCGGGCGTGGATGCGCAGGCCACACGTGGATCCGCAAGCCGGGAGCGGCCGAAGCAGGTGGTGAATGCGGGGGGCGGCTGACCGTAAATGGAGCGCTGGGAGGGCCTCAGGCTGCTTGTTGGGTTGGGGTGTCGGGGTGGTGGGCTTCGTCGGCGGGCGTCTCTGGCAGCTCGGCCTGGTCGGTGGGTGTTCGGAACTGGGCGCGGGACGGTGTTCTGGTGAAGGTTGCGGCTCCTTTGGAGAGGTCGTGCCCGACGGAGGTTGCTTCGATGACGGTGCGGGACTTGGGGTTGCCGGCTTCGTCCTGCCACTCGGTGGTGCGGAAGCGGCCGGTGACGAGCACCGGGTGGCCGCGCTCGATGGAACGGCACACGTTGACGGCCAAGGCCCGCCAGCACTCGACCGTGAACCAGTTCGTCGGGCGGTCGACCCAGCTCGCGTTGGCAGGGACGTACTGCTGCGGCGTCGCCGCCAGCCGGAACGAGGCGACCGACACTCCCTCCGAGACCTCCTTCAGACGAATATCACTGCCGACCCAGCCCTGTACGGCCAGATAGGTCTCACTCATGGTCATCAACCTTCCTTGCGTCGCGAACTCCTGACACCAGAGAAGATGCCCGCCGGCAGCGCCCTTCTCCGCACCGACTTCCGTCCTGGGGATAACTATTTCAGGCTTGACTTATATAAGTCGTGGCTGGCAATCTGACCGGCACAGACTCCAACCGCAGCAGAGAGGCCGACAGGTGATCGACATCCTCGAGCACATCAACGCGATCCAGCGCCAGGTGAGCAAGACCGGCGAGGAGGTGCGCGTGACGCTCCGGCGTACCTATCAAGCAGAGGTGGAGGACGTGTGGGACGCGCTGACGGATCCTGACCGCATCCGTCGCTGGTTCATGCCGATCACCGGCGAGCTGAAGGTCGGCGGCAGCTTCCAGCTCGAAGGCAACGCAGGCGGAGAGATCCTCGAATGCGAGCCGCCGGAACGCTTCAAGGTCTCGTTCGGCGGTCCAGCCAGCCTGGTCGAGATCCGCTTGTCCCCAGGCCCGGGCAACGACACCACGGAGCTCCAGATGGACCACTCGGTGCCGGCCGACTTCGGCGGTCCCAGCGGCGCGCTGTACGTCGGTCCCGGCTGGGACGGCGCCCTGCTCGGCGTCGCCCTGTACGTCGAAGGCAAACTCAAGGAGACCGACGACCCTCAGCAGATGGCCAACTCCCCCGAGGTCATCGAGTTCAACAAGGCGTCGATCCGTGAATGGGTGAAGGTGCTCCGAGACTCCGGCCTGGTCAGTGCCGAAGAACTGCGAGCCGCCACCGAAGCCTCGGCCAACCAGTTCGCCCCACGCACCCCGGTCGACGACTACCTCTGACCAGTACTGCGAATCGCCTACGTCTGACCGGTACTGCGAATCGTCGCGCTGCCGGCCGCTCGACCCGCGGCGGAGCTGACCACCCAGCGGCAGTTCCGTCGCGTCGAGGCCGAGCGAGTGGTCAGCGGCGCGCGATGGCCAGTTTGTCCCGGCAGAGCGTGTAGGCCTCGAGCTCCTCGCGCGCCGGCGCCACCACGTGGCTGTCGGCAACCTTCTCCAGCTCGGTACGAAGCGCCTTCGCCACCAGCCGAGCCCTGCGGTTCGCTCCGCTGCTGGCGAAGAGCCGGCACGCGACGGACACCAGTACGCCGAGCACGACGCCGCCGACGAGCATGATCGTCGCGTACGGAATGCCTTCCCACTTCGGCAGCACCAGGTCACCCACCTGCAGGAACCCAACCAGTGCGAGCCACACAGCGCCGCCCAGTGCGACCAGGAAGAGCACCCATTGCAGGAACCGCGCAGCGCCCCACCAACCAGGGCTGGTGTTCGCCCCGAGGTCAGTGCGAGCTACGGCCTGGTCCAGCTCGTCCCCGAGCGACTCCTCGCGCCGGCGAATCGCAGTACGGACAGAGTCTGCCCACGGGCGTGACAGGCCGGCCGCTGCCTTGTTGGTGATGTTGCGAACCGCTGTGTCCATCCGCGCGCGTTGCACAGGTGTTGCCGCGGGCAACGAAGACCGGGCGATCGACACCTCGTTGGACGCCGACTTGCGCGCCGCCTTGCCCTGCTGCTTGCTGCCCTGGTCCAGGTGGAGCCGGCGCAGCGGGTCCGGCTTGAACCGCCCGAGCCACTTGGTGACCGGCCAACCGGTCGCTGCCCGAGCGCGCTGCAGGTACGACCGGCGTACGGCCTCGACGACGACAGGGACACCGGATGCGTCGGACAGTGCCTCGACCAGTTCGGCGATGTCGGACTTGGCAATCTCGGGCGTCTTGGCGTTGCCGCACTGACTCGCCATCCGGTCGGCCACCCGGTCGACGTCGGCGGCGAGCCGCTCGCGGGCAGCACGCTTGGCGTTGACCCGCTTCACCAGCAGGGCGCGCAGATCATCCAGACCAGTACCGCTCACCGCCGAGGTGGCGACAATCGACGGGGACTTGAGGCCGTCCGACTTGAGCAGCCGGGTCAGGTCGCTGACACAGCTGGTGCGCTGCTCGTCGGTCAGCTTGTCGGCGTGGTTCAGCGCGAACACCATCACCGACGAGTGCGACGCGAACGGCTTGATGTAGCGGTTGTGCAGTGCGGCATCCGCGTACTTCTGCGGATCGACCACCCAGACCAGTACGTCGACCAGCTCAACCAGGCGGTCCACGATGAGCCGGTGCTCCACCTCGGTAGAGTCGTGGTCCGGCAGGTCCAGCAGCACCAGACCGTCGAGGTCCTCCGACTGCGCGTCCTCCAGTGAGCTGCGGTGCGCCACCTGATGACGTCGCGGGATCCCCAGCCAGTTCAGCAACTCACCAGCGGGCTCCTCGCCCCACACACAGGCCAGCGGCATCGAACTGGTCGGCCGACGCGTACCGATGGCTGCCAGGTCGAGCCCGGTGAGTGCGTTGAACAGCGACGACTTGCCGGAGCCGGTCGCACCGGCCAGCGCGACCACTGTGAGATCGCCGGACATCCGCAACCGTTGGCCGGCCCGATCCACGATCTGCGAGGCCTCACTCAGTACTACGGGATCCAGCCGACCCTGGCCGGCCTCCGCTGCGTCCTCGAGTGCCTCGATCTTCGTCAGGACATCGGTAGAGCCCCGCACGAGGCCCTTGACCGTATCCACAATTCCCGTCACGTGCAGTCCTCCACCGCGCGCGCGGCCTCCGTCAGTCGCCTGGGTGCGTCGGGATCGACCGGATGCTGGTCGAGCACAGCCAGGTAGCGGGCGAATTCGGCATCCATCAACGCATGCACCCTACCGTCCAGATCGGCGCGCGCCTTCGCCGCCAGGGTCCGGACCGCCTGGTCACCGAAGACGGCTTCCAGCAGCTTCTGCCCGACCACTGCGGTACCAGCGCCGACACCGACCTCGGCGCCGCTCAAGCCTGCGGTGTGGGCGAAGATCACGATCATCAGCGCGAGGCCGAGCCCGTTGACGCCGTACGCAAGGATCCGGGCAGTGGACCGCTTGTCCGCACCCTCCTTGCGGACCAGCTCGAGCACGTAGCCCTGCCACTCCCGTACTGCGCGGCTCGCCGCCGCCGGGAACTCCTTGGACATGCGGCCCATGTCCTTGTCCCCCGCAGCGAGCAATTGGCGCCCAGCAGCCAATGACTGCCACGACTCCTCGGCTCGCTCGGCTGCTGCCTCGGCATGCTCGCGCAGCAACGACTCCAGCCCGGATTCGACCGCATCGTTGAGGTCACGCGTAGGCGGCGGCTTGCCGACCACCGCAGTACGGACCTTGTCGCGCAGACGGCCGACGTTGGTCTGCAGACCCTTCAGCAGCTCACCGGTGCCGACGAACTCCTGCCAACGGGCAAGCACCTCGCCGCGCAGCATCGTGCCGTCCTGCGTCGCCTGCGCGATGTCCTTGACGGCCCGCTCGTACGCCGTTTCCGCGGTCGCCCGCAGCTCGACGACCGTGTCGGCCTGGGCACGCACCGCCGTCGCGAACGCCGGCGTCTTCTTAGTCATCGCGGTGACTGCGCCATGCAGAGTACGGCGTACTACGGCCGACCGGCCTTCGGCGTCGGCGGCCAGGTCGATCAGCCAGTCCTTGATCGAGGCAACCGTCTCAGGCGGCAGCATGCCGTTGCTGTCGACAACGGTCTCCTTGATGCTGAACAGCGGCGAGTCACCCAGGCCACGCTCAAGCAGCATCTGCGCGAGGTGACCGGTGATGTCGTCGATCGTGTCAGCCGGAGCACGGTCGAGCACCACCGCGACCGCCGTACTGCGGTCCGACGCGCTCTGCAGGAACTCCCACGGGACGGCATCGGCGTACCGGGCTGCAGTCGTGACGAACAGCCACAGGTCCGCGGCCGCGAGCAGCTGGGTGGCGAGTTCACGGTTCGCTTCGACGACCGAGTCGATGTCGGGTGCGTCGAGGATCGCCAGGCCCTGCGGAACGGTGTCGGCGGCAACCAAACGGATCTGACCCGGATCCTCCATCCCACCAGGCTTCTCGCCGGTGGAACGAGCCATGCCGGGCAGCACCCGGTCGCCGGTGAACCACTCGGCGTCCACCGGATTGTGAATCAGCACAGGTGAACGCGTGGTCGGCCGCAGTACGCCGGGCTCGCTGACGACCTGTCCGATCAACGAGTTCACCAGCGTCGACTTGCCCGCGCCGGTCGAACCACCCACGACAGCAAGCACGGGCGCTTCCAGCTGCACCAGCCGCGGCAGGATGTAGTCGTCCAGCTGATCCAGCATCGCCTTCTGCTGCTGCCGAGCCTCGTCAGCCCCCACCACATCGATCGGCAATTTGCTACTCGCAAGCGCTCCACGCAGACGCATCAGCGCGGTGATGAGCGCCATAGCAGCCTGCTCAGCAGCAGACTTCTCCGCCGCCGCGGCCTCATCCAGTACTACGTCCTCGCCGCCCGCATCCGCCGAGTCGCCGCCCTCCACACCCAGGTCGTCCGGGTCGCCGCCCTCCGCACCCGACTCCTCCGGGGCGGCGCTGGCAGCGCTCAGATCCTCCGAGTCGCCGTCCTTCGCACCCGACTCCTCCGGCTCGGCGCTGGCAGCACTCAGACCCTCCGAGTCGCCGCCGTCCGCACTCAGATCCTGCGAGTTGCCGTCGCCGGAGCCCAGGTTCTCCGCATCGACGTCCTCGGCACTCAGGTTCTGGGCGGCGCTCTCGGCGCTCTGCTCGCCGTCTACGGCCGCCTCAGCCTCAGTGTCGGTCTCCGGTCCCGCATCATCCGCTTCGGCCTTCTCCGGACCATCCGCGGATTCGACCGCTCCGGGCTCACCGTTCGCAGCGTCAGCGTGATCCCCCTCGGGCTCACCGTTCGCAGCGCCGGCGTGGTCGCCCTCGTGCTCAGCGTTCGCCGCGTCGGCGTGATCCTGCTCGGCCTCAGGCTCCGCATGCTCAACCTGCGTAGCCTCACCCGCCGGCTCGCCGCCCTCGGCCGCCTGCTCCGCCTCCTCAGCGTTCGCCTTCTCCGCGTCGCCGGCGTCGGGCTCTGCCGGATCCGCCAGGGCAGCCTCATCCACCAGCCCGGCACCTTCGCCGCCTGACACGAACTGCTCGCCACCCGCGACCATAAGCTCGCTCAGCTCAGCCGGAGCCTCGGTCTCAGCCGCGGGCTCCGTGTGCTCAGCCGCAGGTTCGGACTCGTCTGCGTGCTCCGCTTGCTCAGCCGCGGGCTCGGTCTCGTCCGCGGGCTCGTTCTGACCGTCCTTGGGGTCGGTCAGCTCGGCGGCCGGCTCGTCCTCTTCGGGGTGATCGGCGGCATCCTCCGACGACGCGGCGGTGTTCTCGGCGGGTGTTCCTGGGTTCGGCTTGCTCTTCTTGAGTTCGACCGGCTTCGGGAGTCCGATGATGATGTCGCCGTACTCCAGCGGGAATCCGTCCGGCGACTCCTCCGGCTCGTACACCACACCAACCGTCCGCCGGTGACGCTCGTCCGCCTCGTCGTCCGTCCCCTCGGCCGCAGACTCGTTGCCTTCCGCCCCTACCTCGTTAGACGTCCCGCCCTCAGCGCCCGGCTCAGCATCGCCTGCCTGCTCCGGCTCAACCGAAGCATCCGGCTTGACCGACGCATCCGGCCTGACCGAAGCATCCGACTCGTCTGCCTTCACCGGCTCCGCGGCACCTTCGGCGTCAGCCGTCTCGGCCTCCGCAGCGTCGTTCTCCGCATCAGACGACTCACCCTTCACGCCGACCTCGGCGTGATCAGTTGACGCAGCCGAGCCGACCTCGGCCGTCACGGACTCAACCTCGCCCGACGCCGAGCCGGCCTTGCCGCTCGCCACCCCGGAGCTGTCCGTCGAGTCCGCCCTGTCGCTCGCCGCACCGGAGTCGTCTGTCGAGTCCGCCCTGTCGCTCGCCGCGCCCGAGTTGTCCGTCGAGTCCGCGTCGGGCTTTGCACCCTCGACCTCAGCCGTCGCCGTGTCAGCCTCGTCCGTCGACCCGGGCGCGTCTGTGGCTGCTCCCGGCACGGTCGAGTCGACCTGATCGGTGGTCGACGCTGCCTTGTCGGTGGTCGACGCTGCCTTGTTGGTGGTCGACGAGGACCGGTTGGTGGTGGACGAAGACTTGTCGGTGGTCGCCGAAGGCTGGTCGGTGGTCGCCGAAGGCTGGTCGGTGGTCGGGTTGGCGCTCGGTGACGACGGGGTTGCGGCGTCCGGCGTACCGGGGGTCGGCGAGGTCTCTGCCGACTCGGGGGCGCCGGCGGGCGCAGTACCGGGTTTGGGTTTGCGGAGGCGGCGCCAGAAGCCCTTGCCCTTGGCATCCGATTCGGCGATCAGGTTCGCCAGTTCGTGGGCAGGCTCTGCCTGGGCCGGAACCCGCGGTTCCGAACCCTCGCCTGCTGCTGACCTGGTGTCAGCCACGGCTTCCGCCCACGAGCACAGAGTGCCCGGTCGGACAGCGCAGAAGCAAAGTCATCTTGACCCCGTTTGGCGGCTTGGACGGGTGGCGTTCACTGCGACGGTGGATACGGACCGTATCCTCCCGGCGATCCTTGCGCTCCAGGGGGTCCCTGTGGGTAACCGGATTGGGTCGCAGGGTAGCTGGGTTGCCCCGAGGGATACCCCGGCTGGGCAGGTTGATAACCAGTACCCCCCGGATATCCCCCACCCCCCGGACCGGGACCCACCGGAGGCCCCACCGGACCAGGCCCCACCGGCCCGGGACCGGGACCCATCGAAGCGGCGTACATGCCACCAGGACCTTGCGGTACCGCCTGCGCGAACGCCGGCATCGGCGGGAACGGCACGCTCGGCCGCCGGCGGCGCAGCTCGTCCAGCAACTGCTTCTCGGTCTCCAGCGCCTCCGGCCCGATCACCTGGCGGACGATCTTGTCCCGCAGGTACGCCAGCTCGGTGGCGTTGTGCTGGAACGCCTTGGCAGCCGTCTCAGCCTGTACGCCGTACCGCTTAGCGTTCTGCCGCAGCGCCTTGCGACCCCGCAAGGTGGCGATCAGCGGCACGTCCTGCGGGATCAGCCAGCCGAAGCGCACATAGTCGTACAGCCGCGAAGCGATCATCTGCCCTTCGCGGGACCGCATCACCAGCGCGAACGCCACCATCGCGGCGAACAGCGGGAACATCAGGATCACGTAGACGGCGATGAAGCCGCCGCCGGCCCAGCTCGCTCCGGCGTTCCACAGCCCGTGAGCCAGTACTGCGGTCAGGTAGCCGACGATCGGGGCCAGGTAGCGCACCGCAGTACTGCGGTGTCGCACTGCGACCCCGATGCCGATCGCGGTGAACGACGTGAAGAGCGGGTGGGCGAACGGTGTCGCCAGGCACCGCAGCAGGAACAGCAGGAACGCGCCGCGCAGGCCGGCCGCGCTGCCGGACTCCTTGGAGAGCTCGTCGAAGATGCGGCCGATGTAGAGGATGTTCTCGGTGAAGGCGAAGCCGACGCCCACCATGCCGGCGTACACGAGTCCGTCGATGATCCCGTCGAACTCCTTGCGCCGGACCAGCGCCAGCAGCAGGATCACCGAGCCCTTGGCGAACTCCTCGACCACCGGCGCGACGAACACGGCCGACCGGTTGCCGCCGCTGTGCGCCTCGTGCAGCAGATCGGCGACCTGGGTGTTGATGAAAATGGCGGCCAGAGTCGCGATGAACGCACCCCAGCAGAACGCGAAGATGATGTACTTCGCCGGCTCCGGCTCGTACCGGTCCAGCCACAGGTACACCGCGATCACCGGTACGACCGGTACGAACGCGAACAGCAACCCCCAGGCGAACCCGCCGAGACCGGTCGCCCTCGCCACGATCCCGAAGATGAGCAGCCCCGCGACCGCGAACACCACCACGATCACAACACCGATCAGTACCCCCTGGTTACGCCGCTGACCGGGGACCGGATGTGTCCCGAGCACGTTCGGCTGTGGTTGGGGGCCACCGGGCGGGTAAGCCGGCCCTGCCGCCGCTTGTGGCGACTCGGCCGGGCCTCCTGAGGGGTAACTCATGCCCGCAGCCTAGTTGTAGAGCCCACGCCGCGGCAGGACAGCCCACTCAGCGTTACCGGGATGGAACGACAGTCCACACTTCTCACTCCCCGTGCGCGCCCCCGCGCGTGTTTCCCGATCTTTCCCGTACTGCGCACGCCTACCCGCCCGACGCACCCGGTAACCCACAAGCACGATCGCCCCCGAATCTGAGAGACTCTGATCCGTGCCGCGCTCCCCCAGCCCGGCCATGCGCCCGTAGCTCAGCTGGATAGAGCGTCGGACTTCTAATCCGTTGGTCGCAGGTTCGAATCCTGCCGGGCGCGCTTTGTGATGTCTCAAGTCATCGGCGACAGCTGAACCTACGTTTCGTGGGTTCAGCTGTTGTCATTTGGGGTGTCTGGTCGCGGAGGCCGCGCGACTTGATCAATTGTTAGGCAGCTGACAAGATTGTTAGGTGGCTAACAGAATACGAACTCCTGATCTGGACGGTGCTGGGGTCTGGGCCAAGCGGTACTTTCTGGCCAGCCGGGCGCTGATGGATTCGGTGCTGCGTCCCTACGATCTCGGGCACACCCAGTGGTACGTGCTCCAGTTGCTCGCCACCAACGGGCCGTTGAACCAGCGTGAGGTCACCCGCCTGCTCGAGGTGGAGCGAGCGACACTTAGCACGATCACGGGCGTTCTGGTCCGTAAGGGGCTGGTCGAACAGCTTGCCGACGACGTGGACCAGCGGCAGAAGGTCCTGCGCATCACGGCGGCCGGCACCGAGCTCTGGAGCACGATCCCGGATCCGATCGAGCTGATCACCACCGTCGCCTTCGCCGGCGTCGATCCGGCCGACCTGGCGACCGCCCAGCGCGTACTCAGCGAAGCCACCCAGCGTCTTCTCAACCACAGAACGGAGAACAGGTAACCATGACGATCCTCGTCACCGGTGGCACCGGATTGGTCGGCTCACGTCTGCTGAAGCGATTCGCTGCGAGCGGCATCGACTGCAGAGCGCTGGTGCGTCCCGGGAAGACCGTTCCCGAAGGAATTCAGGCAGTCGAGGGAGACATCCTGCATCCGGAGACGCTTTCCCGAGCTCTGGCCGGCGTCACGGCCGTGGTTCACCTGGCCGCCGTGTTCCGCACCACGGACGAAGCCCGGATCTGGGCGGTCAACCTGGACGGCACCCACAATCTGATCGCCGCAACGCAAGCCATCAGCCCCCAAGCCCGGTTCCTGCTGGCTAGCACCTCCAACGTCTACGGTCCAGACCTCACCCATCCTGGTCGCGAGACCGACGCCACGACGGCGACGCACGCCTACCCGGCCAGCAAGATCCAGGCCGAGGCGGCAGTCCGCTCCAGTGGACTGAACTGGGTGATCCTGCGCTTCCCCTTCGTGTACGGCGACCAGGACGGTCATCTCGAAGCGGCACCGCACCAACTGGCCGAGATGGGATGGCATCCCGCGCGCAAACTCAGCGTGATTCACCACGAGGACATCGCGACCGCGATCAATCTCGCCCTGACCGGCGAACTGGACGGACAAACGGTCAACATCGCCGACGACTCACCCCTTACCGCCTACGAAATGGCCCAGCTCGTCGACTCGAGCTACGAGTCCTCCGGCGAGCCGCTGTCCAACCCCTGGCAAGGCCACATGGACATCTCGCTGGCTCGAAGCCTCGGCTTCCGGCCGAAGGTCCCCACCGCCTACCAGGCCCATCGCGACGGAAGAATCTGACCGAGCCGAGCCCGCACCGCTGGCAAGACGACAACCGGCCAGGAGGGCTCAGCGGCTGAATTGGGCCGCGACCGCGTCGCGGTCGATGAGGGACCAGACGTGCGCGATCCGTCCGCCCTCGAACCGGTAGAAGACGTGCTCGGCAAAGGAGACCGCACTCCCTGTCGGTTCAAGGCCGAGGAACGTACTCGTCGGGGTGCAGTCGAACCAGAGCCGACAGGCCACCAGATCGCCATCGATGGACAGCAGGTGAGCCTCGAAGCGTAGATCCGGGACCGCACGAGCATCCGACGCGATCATCTCGGCGTACTCCTGGCGCGTGAGCACCTTGTCGTTGTAGACGAGTTCGTCGCACACGTAGCGATCCAGCTCGTCGAACCGCCGGTCGTTCATTGCGTCGAGGTACGCCAGGTATGTGGACTCCAGGTTCCCGTCGTCACGGGATTTCTCCTTCGAATCATCCGGCTTGCTGGCGGCGCTCGCGGTAGACGCGGGTCTTGTGGCGGTTGCCGCAGACATTCATGTCGCACCAGCGCCCTCGACCGCTGCGCGACGTGTCATGGAAAGCCCACCGGCAATCCGGCGCCGCGCAGAGCTTCACCCGGCTCCAATCTCCCCGGCCCACGGTCACGACCACGGTCTCGACGATGGTGTCGAGCCATGGCCTTCCCGACCGCGCCGCGATTCGCAGCCCGCCCGAACCGTCATCGGCGAGCTGGAGCGGATACGCCGCGAAGGCCGGCGCCGCATCGACCTCACCCGAGAGCGACTGACGCAGCGCCGTACGAAGGGCGATGGCGGTGTTCAGATCCTCCGGATCCAACTCGTCACCGGCCACGAGCAGGTCGTACTCCGCGAGCCAGTCCGCCAAGTCCCCCGGCGACGCCAGCCGCTCGCCGCCGGCATGGTTCTGGCCGTGCCGGCTGAACGATCGATGGTCGACCGTGTTGAGGAACTCGGCGATCAAGTCCAATCCATCCACGACACCACTGTACACAATCACTGGTGTTGCAAACGGGTCAACACCGCTGTTAGCTTTCAATGGTGTCGATGGAAAGGATTGAGAAGATGCCCGGATCCCAACGAGTACTCACGGTGTCCGACGCCGACCTCGACGACCTTCGCGCCCGCCTGCGCGGAACGCGGTGGGCGAAGCCATGGCCGGTCGACGCCTGGACAGCCGGTACCGACAGCGACGAGTTGCGTCGACTGGTCGACTACTGGTCCACGGCGTACGACTGGCGTGAGCAGGAAGCGGCAATTAACGCCCTGCCGTCCGGGTTCGCCGACATCGGCGACACGTCCGTTCACTACCTGCGTTTCGACGCTGAGCGCGAGGGGCTACCGCTCCTGCTGGCCAACGGCTGGCCCAGTTCGTTCCTCGAACTGACCGGACTGGCCGACCGGTTGTCCGCGCCCTCGCGCTATGGCGGCAGCGCGGAGAACTCTTTCACCGTTGTCATCCCGAGCCTGCCCGGGTTCGGACTGTCTCCGCAGCGGCCCACTCTCGGCAAAGACCTGCTGACCCACGACATCTGGCACCGGCTCATGCACGACGTCCTCGGTTTCGAGCGGTACGGCGTACACGGATCCGACCTCGGTGCCGGCGACTCCAGCTTGCTCGCAGGGGCCTACCCAGAGGCAGTGGTCGGCGTACATCTCCTGGACGCCGCCGGACCGCAAAGTTACGACCCGGCAGCGTTGACAGACGAAGAACGCGCTTATCTGGCAGCAGAAAAGGCATGGTTCGACGCCGAAGGCAGCTACTCCCACCAGCAGCAGACCCGCCCGCTGACCTTGGCCCAGGGCCTGTCCGACTCCCCATCGGGCCTGCTCGCCTGGATTCTCGAGAAGTACCGGGCATGGAGCGACTGCGATGGCGACCCGGCCGGCCGGTTCGGCGACGACTTCCTCCTGACCCAAGCATCGCTGTACTGGTTCACCAACACGATCTCGACCTCGTTCCGGCCGTACTACGAGCGAAACCACGGAATCAGGCCGAGCGTCGAGCATGTCGATGTGCCGACCGCGATCGCGCTCTTCCCCCACGACCTCGGCGGCCGGCCGCCCCGCGAGTGGGTCGAGCGGACCTACAACCTCACCCGCTACACCACGATGCCCCGCGGAGGACACTTCGCCGCCCTCGAGGAACCAGACCTGCTCGCCGACGACCTCACCGCCTTCTTCTCCGAGCTGGCCTGACGTCCCCCTCGATCTGCACCCTGCCGTGACACCACGGCCGCGCTGCTGCCTCGGCAGTGAGGGTGTTGATCAGCAAGGAGTGGCGACGCCTGTTGAGGGAATTTGTACGGACTGCTTCAACGTGCGGATGCGGTCGATCATCGACTTGGTCTCCGCGTCCTGCTCGAGTTGGGTGTACAGGGGTCGCACGGCTTGGGTGAGGGCCTGGAGGTTGGCGGGTGTCGCGGTGACGATCTTGCCGCCGCGGTTGCAGAAGGCTGCTGCGTTGGCGGCTTCTGTGGTGCGGTGGCTGAGCGCCCACTGAAGCGTCGCGGTCGCGGCGTTTCGCAAGACGGCTTGATTCTCGGGCGACAGTCCGTTGAGGGCGGCGGAGTTCGCCACCAGGGTGTTCACCTTGGTGGTGAAGGTGACGTTGGCGGCCGCGATTCCTGGTACCGGCAAGGCGTCGGACAAGACGAAGCCGGTCTCGGCGCCGCCGAGCGTTCCGTCCCGGATGCCGGCTCCGACGGCGTCGCCGACCGGGTCGTCGGGCTTGCCACCGAGCGCACGGATGGTGGCATCGCCAAGGTCTGATTTCGCCGTACGGATGACCTTGCCCTGGAAGGCGACCGGGGTGACCAGCGCCGGACCGAAGCTGAAGGGGTGGCGCAGACTTTCGGGGATCAGCGCGAGACCGGTCGCCCCGTCCTTGTCGAGGCCTGCCATCAACTCAGCGGACAGGTCCTTGCTGGTGACGATCTCGTCAGCCAGCGCATCCGAGGTCACCAGGAACGGTGCACCGAGCGCACGCAGGGAGGTCACCCCTTCGGTGTCCCAGGTCCGGCTCGGGATCATGGCCAGATCGAGTTTGCGGTCCTTCAGCATCCGCGCGACGACCTGGTCCCACTGCTGTACGTCGTGTCCTTGCGCTTCCCACTCCGGATAGACCAGCAGCTTCCCACCGGACAACGTCCTCACCTGCTCGACGAACTGTACGATCGCGAGCCCTCCCGGCCGGCTGTCGTCATCAGCCGTTCCCAGCTTCAACGTCACCGGCGCCGACGTGTCCACAGTGTCGGTCTTTTCCGCCTTGCCGCCGCACGCTGTCGCTGCAAGCACCAGCGCGGCAGCGATCGGAAGTGCCCAATGATGTGCTGCCTTACTCATCACAGCCCCCAAGTACTTCGAGGGCGTGGCCGCACCCGGCGACACATTTCCACTGCACCGTCGATACCCTCCGGCGCCGAAAGGCCCCCAGCCCCAACGGCACTGGCCTGCACGAATACGTGCGGGCGCCTGCCGACCACACTTGCACCGGACTGCCCCGCCCGCCACCTCCCACACACCGAGACCTTCCTACGCCTGATCACTGCTAGTGGAATGCGGCAGCCGCGTCTGGTGATCGCCGGCAATTGAGCGCACAGTCGCAGGAGGACCTGGACGCAGCAGGCATCTGCCTGGCGACAGTGACGAAAGGAAAAGACAATGAGCGGACCTCTCCGCTCGAAAGCCTCAGCACTCACCGCTGTCGTGCTGCTGACTGCCCTGGCCGGCTGTACCGGAACCAGCGAATCACCGAGCACCGCCACGTCGTCGCCTGCCGCGGCGTCCAGTCCAGCGCAGTTCACCAGCCGGGTCTTCTCCCTGCCCTTGACGGTCACGCTGCCCGCTTCGCTGATGCCTGAGCCGAGCGAGGACACCAAGAACTTGATCAGCTGGAACGCAGTCAGCGGGAGTGGCGGCATGAGGTTCCTGCTCCCGATCGTGGTGTACCACCCGGACAGCACCACTCCGGCGCCACTGCCCAAGGACTACCCGGCATATCTCCGCGGGCTGGTGGACGCCGGCGGCACGCTCGCTGACGAAAGCAGGACCACGGTCGCCGGTCACGCCACGATCTTGCTGACCGGCACCACCTCACGAGCACTGGACGGCACGTTGGGTTGCCCCGCACCGACCACCCCGAGGGAAGTCTGCTTCGGTCTACAACCCGACCTGGTCCTCCGCATCGCCATCATCGACCTCGGCGGCAGAACGCTGCTGGCCTGGGCCAGGAGCCCGCAAGGCGATTCCGGGGCACCGCAGTTCTTCACCGACTTCGAGGCCATGATCCACAGCCTGAAACTCACCTGACAACGGTCACTGTGGCGGGGCTGTCGTTGGCTGTGGGTGACGGTCGGCGCAGGGAATCCCTGGACCTTGAGCCCGGGCTCTTCCTCCCTGCACGGGCGCGACTTACGTTGTGCTGGCAAGTCCCCTGCGTCGAGATGGAGACTCCGATGGCGCTCAAGAGCTGGACCACACCTGTCGCCCTCGTCGCGACTGCCGCGCTTACTCTGGCGGGGATCACAGCACCTGTCGCCAGCGCGAAGCAGCCGACCGGCGCCACCACGGCGAAGGCGCTGGTCTTCATACCGAACCCAGTGCAGTCCAGCGGCGACCAGACGCTCACTGACCAGAAGGACTCCGCGACGGCGGTTCCCCGCGGCGAGTACTACGAGGTCACGTTGACCGACCTCGACGGCTCGGGCTACCTGCGCGGCAAGTGGGCGAACGTCCGGAGTACGACCGGCACCCCGGCGTACACCACCAACGGGACCTATTACTACAACCGGCACGACGACCAGTTCGAGCAGGTGATGGCGTACTTCTGGGGGACCGAGGCGCAGAAGTACCTGCAGTCGCTCGGCTTCGGCAGCGAGCTGCCGCCGGTGAACGCCGAAAGCCAGGACTACAAGGTCGACCAGTACGGCGTGGACAACTCGTTCTCGTGGGACAAACACGACACGATCACGCTGGGCAAGGGTGGCGTGGACGACGCCGAGGACGGCGAGGTGATCGTGCACGAGACCGGACACGCCGTGCACGACGCCCAGGTGGCGGGTTTCGGCGCCTCACTCGAGGCCGGCTCGATCGGCGAGGCCTGGGGCGACTACTTCGCGGTGACTGTCGGCGACTGGGTGGCGAAGAAGTACGGCGTACCGGTGAAGGCGCCGCTGGTGTGCGTGGCGGACTGGGACTCGGTTTCGTACACGTCGACGGTTCCGCACTGCCTGCGTCGCCTGGATGCCGGCAAGCACTATCCGGAGGACGTCGAAGGAGAGGTGCACGCCGACGGCGAGATCTGGTCGCAGGCACTGTTCCAGATCCGTACGGCGCTCGGCCCGACGGTTGCCGACCGCATCATTGTCAACGCACAGTTCGGCTTCGCGCCGGACACCAGCTTCGCAGCCGCGGCCCGGCACACGGTCGCGACCGCGCAGTCGATGTACGGCGCCACCCAGGCCGCCGCAGTACAGAAGGCCTTCGCCGACCGCGGCATTCTCTGAGCAGGCGCGCAGTGGCGCCGGCCTCAGGGGAGGCCGGCGCGAGGCGTTGGTGTCACATACCGCGTTTGTAGTAGTCGCCGTAGTAGTTGCCCAGACGGTCGCGGTAGTCGCGGTCGTCGTAGTCGGACGTGTCGGGGTCGTACTCAGGGGCGTCCTTGATCTGGTCCTTGGTGCGGTCGACGTAGATCTTCTTGTCGGCGTCGTCGATCCGTTGGACGACGCCGGCAGGCAGGAGAACCTTGTGGCCGAGGATCCACGGCCCGGTGTCGACCACGATCGACGCGGCGCCGACGTCGTCGGTCGCCTTGTCGACCTTGCCGATGTCGCCATCGGTGGCCGCGATCTTGTAACCGACGATGTCGGTGCCCTGGGTGTAGCCCACATCCTCTCGGTAGTTCCACGGATCGAATGTGCTCATGGTGGCCTTCCTTCCACACAGGGCCGGTCCCAGTGACCGGGGTGCTGCGGTACCCACCTGAGTCCCTTAAATGCGCGAACACCCGGTCCGCCGACTCCTGCGCGGTCGATTACCGGATAGTTCGCAAGTTGCCGGGCTTGGGCGTGGGGTGGTGGGTACGTCGGGGAGATGACCTCCTCGATTCAGCAGCTTGGGGCGGCCCTGGAGATCGACGGGCGGCTCACCGAGATCGAGCGCAGTCTGAATCTGCTGCTCAACACGACGCCGGTCAACGCGGCCGAGGCGTGGGTGGACTTCGAACGCGGCGATTTCGGAGCCGCTCCCACGCTCCGCCTGAGACCGCTGGAGTTCGACCCCGACCTGGTACGACGCGACCTCTACAACCTCGAGATCGAGAACGTCGCCGATCCCGCGTTGCACACCCTCTTCCGGGCCAAGCGTGACGAGCTGAGCCGGGTGATCACAGCTTTGGAGGACCGCGACACCTCACGCTTCGTGTACGGATCACTGCAGCTGTACGGCGAACTCGCACCGACTCTCGTCTCCGCCGCGGAGGAGTTGCTCGAACTCATCCCGCCCCAAGCGGCCAGCACGAGCAGCGTCACGGCCGGCGCGTTCGCGCAGGCGGCCCGGGAGGAGTTCGACCGGTACCGCGCTGTGTATCCGGACTTTCCAGCAGACGTCGAGGTACGAGAAGACGTCTCGGAGCTGATGGTGTCGTTCGGTCGCCTACTCATCCCCGAGTCCGCCGCCATCAGGAAGGACCGCGTCGAACCTCTGTTGCACCACGAGGTCGGCACCCACGTCGTCACCTACCAGAACGGCGCGCGGCAACCCCTGACCCTGTTGACGATCGGCCTGCCTGGCTACGACGAGACCCAGGAGGGCCTTGCCGTACTGGCGGAGTATCTGACCGGTGGGCTGGATCCGCGGCGCCTCCGTGTGCTGGCGGCGAGGGTGGTCGCCATCGACAGGCTGCTCGACGGCGCCGAGTTCCTGGAGATTTTCGAGTCTCTGCGAGCGCAGTACCGGATGCCGACCAGAACGGCGTGGTCGATCGCTACTCGTGTCGTGGTCGGCGGTGGGTCCGTGAAGGACGCCATCTATCTGCGAGGCATCACCCGCATCCTCGACATCCTCGCGGAAGGCGGCAGCCTCGACGTCCTGTTCGTCGGCAAGCTCGCAGTCGACCACATCCCGTTGATCCAGGACCTGCTCGACCGCGAGGTGCTCAGCCCACCGTGGGTTCGTCCTCGCTGGCTTGACGTTCCCGGCGCAAAGGAGCGCCTCGACAGATTGCGCGCAGGCGCATCGGTCACGGATCTCTACGAAGGAGAGGTGGCGGCATGAGGCTCGCCTTCTTTGTCAACGACGTCGAAACCGAGATCGACGAGTACACCACCACGCGGCTGGCGCGCGCCGCCGCCCAGGGCGGCCACGAGGTCTGGTACGTCGGCGTCGGTGACGTGGAACTCGGCGAAAGCAACCAGCAATTGCTCGCCCGCGCTCATGCTGCCGAGTTCGCAGCGGACGACACGCTGGAGACCTTCATGCTCCGGGTCAAGGAGCGCCCCGCCGAGCGGATCGTGATGGACGACCTCGACGCGCTGTTCCTGCGCAACGAATCGATCGACGATCTGCAGGCCCGGCCGTGGGCGAGTCCGCTGGGCGTGGTGTTCGGCCAGATGCTCAAGGCTCGCGGCGTCACGGTGGTGAACGAGCCGACCTCGCTGGCCCGGGCCACGAGCAAGCTCTACCTGGAGGAGTTCCCGGAGAAGATCCGGCCGCGCTCGCTGGTGACCCGCGACCCGGAAAGCATCCAGCGGTTCGCCGACGAGGTCGGCCACTGCGTGGTCAAGCCGCTGTACGGAGCCAAGGGCCGCAACGTGTTCATGGTCCAGGGCCCAGGCGAGGCGAACCTCGCGCAGATGACCGAGGCGGTGCTCCAGGACGGCTACGCGGTCGTTCAGGAGTTCGTCGACGGCGGTGAGGACGGCGACGCCCGGATCTTCCTGCTCGACGGGCAACTCCTCGAGCGCGACGGGAAGACGGCCGCGTTCCGCCGGGTCCCCACCGGCAACGACCCGCGAGCCAACATCAGCGCCGGCGGACGCTCGGTCCCGCTCGAGATCGGTCCGGTGGAACGCGACATCGTCGAGGCGATGGGTGACAAACTCGTTGCCGATGGCATGTACTTCGTCGGCATCGACGTGATCGGCGGCAAGGTGGTCGAGATCAACGCGGAGAGCCCGGGCGGCATGCAGAGCGTCGAAAGGCTGTACGACATCGACGTCTGCCCCACGGTCATCGAGTCCCTGGAACGCCGCGTCGCCTCGAAGCCCTGAGCCCCACGTCACCAGATGCCGGGGACGAGGCGGCGCTTGCCGGCGGCGTACTGCGTGTAGGCGGCGCCGAGATTGTCGAAGAGGGCGGCCTCCTCGACACGGATCCGCAGGATCAGGCCGATCGTGGGGAGCGTGCCGATGAACAGCAGGGACAGCCAGTTCCCGAAGGTGAGGCCGATGCCGAGCAGAACCAGGACGACACCCGAATAGCTGGGGTGCCGGACCCAGCGATACGGGCCGGACTGGACGACCGGCTGGCCCTCGGTCACGCGTACGTCGTACGTGAACCACCTGCCCAGGGTGACGATCGCCCACAGCCGCACGGTTGCACCGGCGAGGATCGTGGCGATCCCGAGGCCGAAGACGAACCAGCGGATCGCCGAATGATCCGGCGCGATCGTCGCGCTCCTGACGCGGATGGCACTGAGGGTGGAAGCGATGAAACCGGTGGCGGCGAACAGGAGCACCAGCGGCAAGGTGCCCCGATCCAGTCCGACGTGGCTCGCCCTCGCGCGTCGCCGTCGTACGAGCGCTACCACGGACGAGCCGGCCTGCAGTATGGCGAACAGCCCGACCGCGATCCCGAAGAGCAACTCGGCCCGGCTGTCGGCAAAGGGAAGGGGATCCATGAGCAACCCCCTTCCCTTCACGTGTTCAGCCGAGCATATGGGCTAGTCGATGCTGGGCAACGCGTTGAGCGTCGCCAGTTCGGCGTGGCTTAGGTGGACGGTGGCGGCGGCGAGGTTCTCGATGAGGTGGGCGGGATCGCCGGTGCCGGGGATGGCCAGGACGTGCGGACCCCGAGCGAGCGTCCAGGCGATCCGGATCTGGGCAGGAGTGGCGCCGCGGTCGCGGGCGATGGTCTGCACCGGGTCGGAGTGGGTCAGTCCGCCCACCTCGCGTCCCGTGCCGGTCAGGGCGAAGAACGGTACGAACGCGATGCCCTGTTCACCGCAGGTGGTCAGGAGCGCGTCGTTGACTCGCCCGAAGTCGACTCCGTACCTGTTCTGTACGGCGACTACCGGCGCGATCTCCTGCGCTTGCGAGATGTGCTCGGCGCGGACGTTGGACAGACCCAGATGCCGGATCATGCCGGCTTCGCGGAGTTCGGCCAGTACGCCGAAGTGCTCGGCCACGGACGCCAGGCCGGTCTGGCGGAGGTACACCAGGTCCAGGCAGTCCAGCCCGAGTTGGCGCAGGTTGTCCTCGACCAGTCCGCGCAACTGGTGCGGCCTGGCGAGCCCGGACTCGGTCGGGCCGACCTTGGTGGCGATCACCAGGTCGTTGGGGTAGGGGGCGAGCGCCTGCCGGATGGAGTCGTTGGCCCAGTTCAGGCCGGTGAAGTCGCGCGGCCGGTCAAGGTGCGCGAAGGTCGGGTAGAAGGCGGCCGTGTCGATGTGGTTGACGCCGAGCTCGACAGCCCGGCGGAGCAGGCCTTTGACCTGCGCCGCGTCGCCCGGCCGGCCGAGGTCGACGACCCCGCGCCCGCCGAGCCGCTTGGCCCCGAATCCGATCCTGCGAACGGTCAGATCACCTAGCCGCCACGTACCCGCCGTGAGTGATTTGCGTTCTTCGAATTGAGGTGCTACGGTTGAGATGAGTTGTGTGCCCAATTCACTCAGATGCATTCTTGCAGGGTACGCCACAGCTGCCTTTCCGGTCCAGCTTTTTCCTTCTGTGGAACCACAAGCCGGGTGTCGGCGTTCTGCCGTGCAGGAGATGGTTCCGATCGACGGGATCTGGTTGCTCTTCGTCAGCCTGGCCGCGGTCGCGGGCTTTCTGGCTCTGCTCGCGCGGGCAGCGGCGCGGGCCCGGCGGCGTGGGATCAGCGGCTCGATGATGGGCGTGTTCGACCAGATGTGGCACCCGGCCGCCGCCGAGTCACACCTCGAGCTCCAGCTCGAAACCGACCGCAAGAAGCCGTTGCCGTCCCCCGACGATCTCTGACCCTTGCCATCGGCAACTAAACCTGTACTGCGATGGGCTCGGCCACCGGTTCGCTCTGCGGCGCCGGGCTGCTCTGCACCACCGTTTCGCGGCCGGCCGGGGCCGGGGCTTCGGATGCTGCCCGTTCGTTGCGGGCGAGCAGGATGAACGGCAGTACGAGCAACTGGATGCCGGCGCCGAGAAGGTAGGACGGGCCGTAGCCCCAGACGTCGGCGGCCTTTCCGAGAGCCGGCTGGATGGCTACTCCCCCACCTGACGCGAAGAGGTTGTCCGAGGACAGCACGGTGGCCCGCTGTGCCGAGGGGATCAGACCGTTCAGGTACGCCTGCCGCACCGGTCCCGCTGCGGCGAACAGGATGCCCCAGACCGACAACAACACCAGCGCCGCCCAGAAGTTGTGGACCAGACCCATCATCAACAGCACGACCGCTGTGGCGACAGAGGTGATGAGCAGCACCGAAGTACGGCGCCTGAACACGCGTGCGACCAGGGGTGCGGAGGCGCCGCCGACAACTTGCGCTGCAGCTACGAGCGCAGCAGCAAGGCCCGCTACCGCATAGGAGTCGCGACTGCCGTACAGCTCGAGCAGGTAAGGCTGTGCGGCGTAGAAGCCGTAGCCGCTGACTCCCATGCTGAACGGCGCCGCCAGCATCAGCCAGCGCACAGGACGGTTCCGCAGACCGTGATCGAGCGACGCCCGCAGGATGCCCTGCATCTCCGAGACGACCGAGACCCGCGGCTTCGGCGCGAAGCCGACGTCCCGCATCGAACGCCACGCCACCACGAACGTCAGACCGAGCAGGATGGCGCGTACGGCGTACGGAACGCCCAGGTTGGTCGACTGAGCCAGGACGCCGCCTGCGATCGTGCCGCCCATCATCGCGATGCCGCTCGCCATCTGGCCCTTGGCGAACGCCGACTCCAGCGAACCGCGATACCCGGTCGCCTTCAGTCCGTCGACCAGCCAGGCCTCGGTGGCGCCGCTGAAGAAGGTGAAGCCCAGCCCGAGCAGGATCGACGCGCCGGCCCATGCTGCGAAGGGGGCATGCGTCTGCCACAGCAGTAGATAGAGCAGAGTCGAACCGAACAGCGTTGCAGTGCCGAGCAGGTACGACGCTCGCCGGCCGACCGTATCGGCCACGACGCCGGTCGGAACCTCGAACAGCACCATGCCGGCCGTGAAGAACGCGTTGGCAGCGAACGCCTCGCCGACGCTCAGCCCGGCATCGAGCAGGAACAGCGTGTTGATCCCCCAGATCATCGACGACGCCGCGGTCGACACCACGGTGAGCATCACGTACGTCCGCAAAAGCTGTTCGCTTCTCATCACATCTCCTCGGTCTCGGGCTGTCATCCGTGACGTCGGAGCGGGACGACTTCCCTCGACACCGAAATCCCACCGAAGATTCCTTGGTTGCGATTGGTTCGCGATATATCGTCGACGTATCGGAGAAGTTCCTTGGGAAGGGTGGCCCCAACATGACCGGATCGACGTACGCGGCCGGGTGGCCGTGGCAGCAGCTCGCACAGCATTGTTCGTTCGTCGACGACCTCAAGAAGGAATGGATGGCCGCGATGAGCGGCCGGCGCGGGCACAGCTCGTACGCCGGCCAGCACCCGTTCGGCGCGCAGTGGGGCACCCTGTTCGGCGGTGGCCCAGGTTTCGGCCCGGGATTCGGCCAAGGACCGGGCTGGGGTGGGCAGCGTGGCTGGCGTGGACCGAAGGCGCGCCGTGGAGACGTGCGGGCCGCGATCCTCGCGGTACTGGCTGAGCAGCCGATGAACGGCTACCAGATCATTCAGGAGGTCGCGGAGCGCAGCGGCGGGGCGTGGAAACCCAGCCCTGGTTCGATCTACCCGACTCTGCAGCAGCTTGAGGACGAAGGCCTGGTGACCGCGGATGCGGCAGTCGGCCGGCGCACGTTCACGCTGACCGACGAGGGCCGGGCGTACGTAGCCGAGCACGCGGATGAAGTCTCCGCTCCTTGGGAGGCGATGACGGCACCACCGAGCGATGACGACAACAGCCTGAAGCCGCTCCTCGGCCAGGTCGGTGCAGCGCTGTGGCAGATCCTCGCGGCGGGCACACCGGACCAGCAGGAGAAGGCACGCAAGGCGCTGTCCGAGCTTCGCCGCACCCTCTACTCGATCCTGGCCGACGACGACCGCGACGAGCAGGACCGCTCATGATGCAGGACGAACCGAGCCCTTTCCGGCGCGCGACCGGGCAGGTCCGGATCGGCGATGCCGAGCGCGACCAGGCGGTGGCCGCGCTCAGCGAGCACTTCGTGGCCGGGCGGATCACTCAGACCGAGTTCGAGGAACGCAGCGACCAGGCCACGCGAGCGCGGTACGTCGACGACCTGGCGCCGTTGTTCGCCGACCTGCCGGACGACCGGGCCGTCGAGCAGTTCCCGTACGCCGTCGTCGTACGGCCGGACCGGGCGCCCTGGGCGCGAGGCTCCTCGAGGCCGCAGCGGTTCAGCCCGCCGCCGTTGTTCTGGCTGCTGCCGCTGATGATGACGGGCCTGGTGGTCGCGAGTGTGGCGTTCGCGGCGCCGTGGGTGCTCTGGATCCTGTTCTGGGTCTTCATCATCGGTGGGCCGCGCGCCCGTTACCGCCGGCAGCACCAAAGTTCAGGAGACGGCAGGTTCCAGCGCGGGTTCGGCCGCTGAGCTCCGGACGATGAGCTGGGTCGCCAGCTCGACGTGGTGTGAGTCGACCTTCTCCCCCGCGGCGAGTTGGAGAGCGGTGCGGAGCGCGACGGCGCCCATCTCGCGGAGCGGCTGACGGATGGTCGTCAGTTGCGGCGAAGCGAGCCGTGCCACCTGCGTGTCGTCGAAACCGACCACACTGAGCTGCTCCGGAACGCGCAGGCCACGGGCACGTGCGGCCTCCAGCGCACCGAGGGCGACCTCGTCGCTCCCGGCGAAGATCGCGGTCGGCGGCTCCGGCAGGTCGAGCAGCGCCGCGCCGCCCGCCAGCCCGTCCTCGTACAGGAACTCGCGCAACCACACGTACTCCTTGGGCACCGGCGCGCCGGCGGCCTCCATCGCACCGCGGAAACCGTTCATCCTGGCCTGGTTGCAGCCGGAGGTCGGCGGGCCGCCGAGGTAGGCGATCCGCCGGTGGCCGAGCGACAGCAGGTGCTGTGTGGCTGCCATCCCACCGGCGAAGTTGGTGGAGCCGACACTCGTCACATCCGGCTGGGCGATGTTGAGTGGGTCCACGACGACGAGCGGCAGCCTGGCCCGCGACAGCGCGGCGAGGTCGGCGGCCGTCAGTTCCGAGGTGATGCCGATCGCGGCACGACGGCCGGTCGCCGCCAGCTCGCGGACCCACGGCTGCGCCCGGCCACCCGAGCTGCGGGTCTGCGAGTGCTTCGGCCTGGAGGTCACCACGACGTCTACATCGGCAGCCTGGCCCGCTTCCACCACGCCCTGGATCACCTCGACCGAATAGCTGTTGAGGAATCCCTGGTAGAACAGCTCGACCGCGGGGCGCTCGACGGGTTCGGGGCGGCGTCCGACGTACTCGTGTTCCCGCAGCACCTCCTGCACGCGGGCCCGGGTCGCCTCGGAGACATCGCTGCGCCCGTTGAGCACCTTGGAGACCGTCGCCACCGACACCCCCGCTGAGGCAGCGACGGTGGCCAACGTCGTACGGCCACTCAAGCGCGGCACCAGCTCACACTCCTCCGGCTACAGGTGTCAGGTCGACAGGGGTGATCATCCTACGATCGTGTCCGACGACACGCGTATTTCCGGTCAGCCGGACGGTTCCGCTGCAGGGCAGGTCCGCCGACGACGTGCCGACCAGTACCTCGAGGTCGCCGGCTTCGACGATTCGGCGAAGGTCCGGCCCGCTGTACGCCGTCCGGTCGGCGTGCACGTGGAAGGTGACGTCTATCGCGGCGCCGGGCTCGAGCGACACCCGGGCGAAGCCGGTCAGCAGCTTCAGTGGTCGCGCGATCTGGGCGACAACGTCGTGCAGGTAGAGCTGAACCACCTCGTCACCGGCGCGGGTGCCCGTGTTGCGGACGCGGACTGTTGCGGTGAACTCGCCGTCGGTGGAGATCTCGGTATCGCTGAGGCGGAGATCGCCGACCTCGAACGTCGTGTACGAGGAGCCGTAGCCGAAGGGGAACAGAGGCACGGTCTCCAGTCCGCTGATGCCGGCACTCTCGACGCTGCCGAGCGCGGGCTGCAGGTACGTCGCCGGCTGTCCACCTACGTGCCGCGGGATCTGCACCGGCAGCTTTCCGCCCGGCATCACGCGTCCACTGAGGATCCCGGCGATCGCCGAACCGCCTTCCTGGCCAGGGAAAAAGGCCTGAACGACGCCGGCCGCGCGCTCGGCGATGCCATCCAGCGCGTAGGGCCTTCCGGACACGACCACCACGACGACCGGCTTACCGGTGTCGAGAAGTTGCGCCAGCAGGTCAGCCTGTACGCCGGGCAGGCGCAGGTCCTCCGCGTCGCAGCCCTCCCCCGACGAACCGTGGCCGAAGAGGCCGGACAGGTCGCCGACGAAGGCGATGCAGAGGTCGGCCTCGCGCGCCTTGTCCACAGCCTCGGAGAATCCCGATCGGTCGTCGCCCAGAACCGGGCATCCTCTTGAGTACAGGAGTTCGGCGTCCGGGAGTTCCTTGCCCAGGGCATCTAGCGCGGAGGGGACCTCGATGCCGAGGTCGCGACCGGGATAGCGAGGTAGGACATGGTTGGGGAAGGCGTAGCAGCCCATGAAGGTGCGCGGGTCGTCCGCGCAGGGCCCGACGACGGCGATCCGTTGCGGAGCAGGGCGATCGTCGCCGAGCAGCGGAAGCGCGGTGCCGGCGTCGAGCAGCACGATCGAGCGTTCGGCCAGCTCGAGGGCGAGAGCTCTGTTCGCCGGCGAGTCCAGGTCGACTCCATCGGCCTGGACAGAACCGGCCGGGGTCCACTCCGGATCGAGCAGACCGAGCCGGATCTTCTGCAGCAGCAGGCGACGGGCGGCGCGGTCGACGAGGTCTTCCGAGAGCTCACCCGCTTCGACCCGCTCGATCAACCCACCGCCGAAACCGATGGTGTCGGGCAGCTCGACGTCGGTTCCGGCGGTGAGAGCAAGGGCGCCCGCGCCATCCACGTCGGCGGCGACGCGGTGCATGGTGGCGAGGAACGGCACGGCCCAGTAGTCGGAGACGACCGTGCCCTCGAAGCCCCACTGGTCGCGCAGCAATTCGGTGAACAACCAGGGATCAGCTCCGGCCGGGAGTCCGTCCACATCGGAGTACGAGCTCATCACCGAGCCGGCGCCGGCGGTCGCGATCGCGGCCTCGAAGGTCGGCAGGATGACGTCGAGCAGTTCGCGGCGCCCGATCGACACCGGCCCGTGGTTGCGTCCGCCCCGGGCCGCGGAGTAGCCCGCAAAGTGCTTCAGGGTCGCGATGAGGCCGGCACTCTGCAGCCCACGCACGTACGCCGAGCCGAGCATCGCCACCAGATGTGGGTCCTCCCCCATCGTCTCCTCGACCCGGCCCCAACGGTAGTCGCGCACGACGTCGAGCACCGGCGACAAGCCTTGATGGACTCCGACGGCGGCCATGTCGCGGCCGATCGCTGCCGCCATCCGCTCCACCAGCGCGGGATCGAAGGTGGCGCCCCATGCGAGCGCAGTCGGGTAGACCGTCGCGCCGTACGTTGTGAAGCCGGTCAGGCATTCCTCGTGGACCAGCGCCGGCACACCCAGCCGGGATTGGGCGAGGACGAGCTCGTGCTGACGAAGCAGTTCCGCCACGCCTTCTTCGACCGTCAGCGGGACACTGCCCCAGACCCGGGTGAGATGACCGAGGCCGTGCCGGCTGGCGTCCTCCAGCGAAACGGATCCGCCGGCGGCGAAGACGTCCTGCATCGGCGCGACGTTGAGCGTCTCGTCCGCGGGCAGTTCGGGCTCGGCCATGTCGTTGCCCACCCAGCGGCTGCCGAGCTGGGCCACCTTCTCGGCCAGCGTCATCGCCTGCAGGAGCAGTTCGGCCCGCTTCTCGGCCGGCAGGGAGGTGTTCTGCCAGGGACGGTCGTCCGGGGTCACCGGCGCAGAGGTCGTCACGAAATTCTCCCTAGTTTTCGGCGGAAGCAGTAACAAAGTATCGAAACTTTTCGAGACTTTGTGTGGATCAGGTCGTCACCGGTAGAGCCCGGAGCGATACTCCATTTCGCCTGCTGGTACGGCGTATCCGCATCGTAACTCTGACTCCTCATTGTGCTGAGTTCAAGACCTTGACAGCAACACGCTCGAAACCTACGTTACGAAACATCGCAACTTGTTAACCGGTTAGTGCTTCGGCACGGAGTACGGAGATCACAGTGGATCCCATGACGACATCCCGGCGTACCTTCCTCACCTTGGTCGGTGGCGGCGCCGTGGCAGCCGGTCTGGCCGCCTGCGGCGGCACATCCGGCCCGAAAAGCTCCGGCAGCTCGACCGGTGGTGGGGCGGCCGGTTCGGGGGCTACCTACTGGTCGCTCACCGGCCAGCCTCAGCAAGCGATCCGCGAAGCCCAGGTCAAGCGGTTCAACGACGCGAACCCGAACACGAAGATCAAGCAGACCGAGTTCCAGAACGACGCGTTCAAGCAGAAGATCAAGACCGCGATCGGCGCCGGACAGGGGCCGACGCTGATCTGGGGCTGGGGCGGTGGCGGCCTGAAGGCCTACGTCGAAGCCGGCCAGGTCGAGGACCTGACCGACTGGCTCGCCCAGCAACCCGACCTGAAGAACTCGATCTTCCCGTCCGCCTTCACGGCGGCGACGGTCAACGGCAAGATCTACGCGGTGCCTGGTGAGACCGTGACGCCGATCGTGTTGTTCTACGACAAGCGCGCGTTCGACAAGATCGGCGCCCAGCCCCCGCAGTCGTGGGGCGACATCATGGACCTGGTGCCGAAGTTCAACGACAAGGGCATCGCGCCGTTCTCGCTCGGCGGCCAGTCACGCTGGACCAGCATGATGTGGCTGGAGTTCCTGTTCGACCGGATCGGCGGCAGCGAGGTCTTCCAGAACATCTTCGACGGCCAGCCCGACGCCTGGTCCGACCCGTCGGCACTCAAGGCGCTCGACGAGATGCAGAAGCTGATCAAGGCGAACGGCTTCATCAAGGGCTTCTCCTCGATCACCGCCGACTCCAACGCCGACCAGGCCCTGCTCTACACCGGCAAGGCCGCGATGATGCTGCACGGCGCCTGGACGTACGGCGGCATGAAGGGATCCGGCAAGGACTTCGTCACCGGCGGCCACCTCGGGTACATGAACTTCCCACCCGTCGACGGCGGCAAGGGCGACCCGAGCGACACCGTCGGC
Organism: Kribbella monticola; assembly: GCF_003261635.1. GTDB lineage: Bacteria > Actinomycetota > Actinomycetes > Propionibacteriales > Kribbellaceae > Kribbella > Kribbella monticola. Next base: position 88,240 of record NZ_QFXK01000018.1, read on the forward strand.
AACCCGGGTCAGTACATGTCGATCTCCTCCAAGGCCAGCCAGGCCGAGAAGGACACCGCGAAGAAGTTCATCGCGAACAACACGCTCGACGACGCCACGGTGGATGCCTGGGTGAAGTCCGGAAACATTCCGGTCGTGAAGAGCGCGAAGGACAAGCTCTCGTCGATCACTGACAAGAACGACGCCGAGTGGCTGAAGTTCGTCTACGACACGGCGGCGAACGCCAAGAACTTCGCGCAGTCCTGGGACCAGGCGCTCAGCCCGACCGCGGCCGAGACGCTGCTCGACAACATCGCCAAGCTGTTCCAGCTCTCGATCTCGCCGCAGCAGTTCGCGTCCAGCATGAACGCGGTGATCGGCAAGTGACGGCGGCCGCTCCCCCCGGCGTACCGGTCCTGCGGCCTCACTCTTCGCGCGCCGGGCGGAGCGGCTCGGTCAGCTGGATGGTCGTCCCGGCGCTGGCGATGTTCGTGGTGTTCGGCATCGTCCCGCTGGTCGGCGTGCTGCTGCTCAGCTTCGCGCAATGGGACGGTCTCGGTGCGATCCACACCGCCGGCATCTCGAACTGGCGCACGGTGCTCAGCGATCCCGCGCTGCCGCACACCGTCCTGGTGACCTTCGAAATCATGTTCCTGTCCTGGGCCGTGCAGACTCCGCTGAGCCTGCTGCTCGGCGTCTTCCTGGCCGGCCGCCAGCGATACCGCGCCCTGCTCGCGGTCCTGTACTTCGTTCCGCTGCTGCTCAGCTCGGCGGCGATCGCCATCACCTACAAAGCCCTGCTCGACCCCAATTTCGGGCTGGGGCCGGGCCTGCACCTGGGTTTCCTGACTCAGGACTGGCTGGGCAAGGGCAATCTCGCCGTGGGTGTGGTGATCTTCGTCGTCTCCTGGCAGTTCATCCCGTTCCACTCGCTGATCTACCAAGGCGGCGTCCGGCAGATCCCGACCACGATGTACGAAGCGGCCGCGATCGACGGCGCCGGGCGGATCCGGCAGTTCTTCAGCATCACCGTCCCGCAACTCAAGTACACGATCATCACGTCGTCGACGCTGATGGTGGTCGGCTCACTGACGTTCTTCGACCTCATCTTCGTACTCACCGCCGGTGGCCCTGGTGACGCCACCCGGGTGCTTGCTCTCGACATGTACAAGCGCGGGTTCCAGGCCAACCTGATGGGTCCGGCCAGCGTGATCGCCGTCCTGCTCGTGGTGCTCGGCCTGATCCTGGCCCTGGTGCTGCGCCGACTGGGCGGCAGCACGACGGCAAGCCAGCAAGAAGGGGCGTGAGATGGCAGTCCTGACCTCGAGTGCGAGGACCCAGCCGGCCGGATCGAAACCGGTGGGGATGCGCCGGCTCAGCCAACTGAACTGGTTCGGCGGTGCGGCAGGCTGGCTCTGGCTCGTGATCGTCCTGGTCCCGCTGTACTGGATCGTGGTGACCAGCTTCAAGGACCAAGGCGCGTTCTTCACCCAGAACCCGTTCGCCCTGCCCACTGATCCGACCATCGAGAACTACCGGCTCGTGATCGAGTCCGACTTCCCGCGGTACTTCGTGAACAGCGTGATCGTCACGGCCGGCACGATCATCCCGGCGGTGGCGATCTCCTTCATGGCTGCCTACGCCATAGTGCGCGGCGCCGGCAGCCGGCTGCTCGCCGGCGTGAACGGGCTCTTCCTGATGGGACTGGCGATCCCGCTGCAGGCAACCATCATCCCGGTCTACCTGCTGATCATCAGGATGCATCTCTACGACAGCCTGCTGGCCCTGATCCTGCCGTCGATCGCGTTCTCCATCCCGCTGTCCGTACTGGTGCTGACGAACTTCATCCGCGACGTTCCGAAGGAACTGTTCGAGTCGATGCGCGTCGACGGCGCCAGCGAATGGGGGATGTTGCGCAAGCTCGCGCTGCCCCTGACCAGGCCGGCGCTGGTGACGGTCAGCATCTACAACGGGCTCGGCGTCTGGAACGGGTTCCTCTTGCCGTTGATCCTGACCCAGAGCCCGGACAAACGCACGCTTCCCCTTGCGCTGTGGACGTTCCAGGGGCAGTACAGCGTCAACGTTCCTGCCGTGCTGGCGTCCGTCGTACTGACCACCCTTCCCATCGTCATCCTGTACGCGCTCGGGCGACGCCAGCTGCTCAGCGGTCTGACAGCCGGTTTCAGCCGGTAACCCCATCAGTAATCAGTAGGAGGAGCACCATGACCGATGCCGACTTCACGCCCACTCGCGAGGACAAGTTCTCGTTCGGCCTGTGGACCGTCGGTTGGCAAGGGGTCGATGTCTTCGGCGGCGCGGTCCGGCCGGTGCTCGATCCGGCCGAGGCTGTGCACCGGCTGAGCGACATGGGTGCCTACGGCATCACGTTCCACGACAACGACGTCTTTCCCTTCGGCAGTTCGATCGCCGAGCGCGATGCCCACCTGAAGCCGTTCCGGTCGGCGTTGGAGGAGACCGGGCTGGCCGTCCCGATGGTCACCACGAACCTCTTCTCGCACCCGGTCTTCCGCGACGGCGGCTTCACGAACAACGACCGTGACGTCCGCCGGTACGCGATCCGCAAGACCGCCGACCAGCTCGATCTCGCGGCCGAGCTGGGGGCGGAGACGTTCGTCGCCTGGGGTGGCCGGGAGGGAGCGGAATCGGGTGCGGCCAAGGATGTGCGGGCGGCACTCGACCGGTACAAGGAAGCCTTCGACATCCTCGGGTCGTACGCGATCGAGCAGGGCTACGACATCCGGTTCGCGATCGAGCCCAAGCCGAACGAACCGCGCGGCGACATCCTGCTGCCGACGATCGGGCATGCGCTGGCGTTCATCGAGTCGCTGGAGCACTCCGAGCGGGTCGGCCTCAACCCCGAGGTCGGGCACGAGGAGATGGCGGGGCTCAACTATGCGCACGGGCTCGCGCAGGCGCTGTGGCACGGCAAGCTGTTCCATGCCGATCTCAACGGGCAGAACGGTCCCCGCTACGACCAGGATCTCCGCTTCGGTGCCGGCAACGCCCGCGGTGCCTTCTGGACTGTCGACATCCTCGAGAACGGTGGCTACGAAGGCCCGCGGCACTTCGACTTCAAACCGCCGCGGACCGAAGACATGGACGGCGTCTGGGCCTCGGCCGCAGGCTGCATGCACAACTACCTCGTACTGCGCGCGAAGGTGCGCGCGTTCCGCGCCGACCCCGAAGTACAGCAGGCGCTACTCGATGCCCGGCTCGACCAACTCGCCCAGTCCACCTTGTCCGAAGGCGAAACGATCGCCACTCTCCGCGCCGAATCCTTCGACCCCGACGAAGCCGGCCGCCGCGGCATGGCCTTCGAACACCTCGACCAACTAGCCCTCGACCACCTCTACGGCACCCGCTGACCCCACCGGCAGCCGACCCGAGTCCCGCGGGCCGGCTGCCGGTCCCCCTCCGCGCCTGTTGGCCGCGGACAGTCGCCGGCCGGCGGCGATGGGCGCGCCGCCGCCGGCGACACAGACGCAACCACCGGCATCCACACTCTGCAGTCGGCATCTAGGGTGGGCGGATGGTGGTTAGTGAGCGTGGGCTCAATCGGGCGACGTTGGGGCGACAACTGCTGCTGCGGCGGGAGCCGTTGGGGGTGGTGGAGGCCACGCGGCGGATCGTTGCGATTCAAGGGCAGCAGGCTGCGTCGCCGTACGTTGCGTTGTGGAACCGGATCGACGGGTTCGAGCCGGACGAGCTTGATGCGGCGTTCGCCAGACGCGAGCTGGTGAAGGCGACGTTGATGCGGTTCACCTTGCACGTGGTGCATGCGGAGGACCATCTGCCGATGCACAAGGCGATGCAGCCGTCGTTGCGGACGAGACTCGGCGACGCGCGCTACACCGAAGCAGGGTTGACCCGCGACGACGCCGACGCGGTCATCGCGAAGCTGCTGGAGTTCCTGGCCGAGCCGAGGTCGAACGCCGAGATCGAAGCCTGGTTGCAGGACCAGATCGACGGGCCGCCGAAGAGCATGTGGTGGGCGCTGCGCGCGTTCATGCCGGTGCTGCATTCGCCGACCGGTGGACCGTGGGCCTTCGGGTACCGCCCCACCTACCGGGCAGCAGTAGCAGCCCACACCCCACTCGACCCCGACGCGTCGGACGCCGCGCTGCAAACCCTGGTCTGGCGTTACCTGGAAGGCTTCGGCCCGGCGACCATGGCAGACATCGCCCAGTTCGCCTCGGTCCAGCGAGCCCGCGCACGAGCAGCAATAGAGGCCCTCGGCAACAAACTCGAGACGCTGGAAGGCCCGGACGGCAAGGACCTGTACGACGTACCGGGCGGTCTGCGACCCGACGAGGACACACCCGCGCCGTCGAGGTTCCTGCCGATGTGGGACAGCACGCTCCTCGCGTACGCCGACCGCGGACGGCTCGTGCCAGCGGAGTACCGCAAGATCATCACCAGGACCAACGGCGACACGCTGCCGACACTGCTCGTCGACGGATACGTCGCCGGCGTCTGGCGGACCGTTGACGACGGCATCGAGGCGACCGCGTTCCACCGGCTGCCCGCGAAAACGTGGAAAGAGCTGGCCGTCGAGGCGCGCGCCCTCACCAAGTTCCTCGCCAAGCGCGACCCGCACCCGTACAGCCGCTACCACCACTGGTGGGCCAAGCTGCCCGACCACGAGACGCGCGTCCTCCCGCGCGATGTCAAGAAGCGCCCCGCTGCTCCGACTGAGGTCTGACAACCCCGATCAACGGAGTCCGCGATGAAATACAACGAGTACTGCGACCAGATCGTCGTCCAGGCCGGCCTGTTCGCGCAGCACCTGATCGACGCCGATCTCGCCACGCCGGTACCCACTTGCCCGGGCTGGACCGTCGGCCAACTGGTCCGGCATGTCGGTGGCGCTCATCGGGAGGCCGAGCAGGTTGCCCAGAAAGGCCGGCCGCCGGGGCAGGACGACTTCCGCGACCCGACCCACTTCACCGACACCGACCCTGTGCAACTCGGCGCCTGGCTGGTCGAGGGCGCCAACCGGCTCGCGGCCGAGCTGCGCGCAGCCGGACCGGACAAGGCGGTGGCCACCCCGGTGGCCGACCAGACGACCAAGTTCGTGGCTCGCCGAATGACCCACGAGACGGCCATCCACCGAGCCGACGCGGCGCTCGCCCTCGCATCGGCGGACCGGCTGGAGACCGGGAGCGCCATCGGATCGGAGTACGGGCTGCAGGCTGAGCTCGCTGTCGACGGGATTGATGAGTGGATGGAGCTTTGCGCGCTGCCGCTGCATTTCGAAGTTCATCCCTGGATGCGTGAGTTGCTGGGTCCCGGCCGGACTCTGCACTTCCACGCCACCGATACGCAGGCAGACTGGCTCGTGGACCTCACCGGCGATGTGATCGCCTGGCGGCACGCCGATGAGGAAGCGGCGGTCGCCGTCCGCGGTACCGTCCTGGACCTGCTGCTCCTGATCTACAAGCGCCGCCCGGTCGAAACCGTCGAGGTCCTCGGCGACCGCGAACTACTCGACTTCTACCTCGATCGCGTCAGCTTCGGTTGAGGGCTAGCAACGAGCAAGGCCTGGCAGCGGAGTGCCCTGTACTACGTGGTCCACGAAGCCGGATACATCAGCGTTCTGCTGCAAAAGCACTTTCCGCCCATCAGCGTTGCCGAGAGCAAGGAAACTCCGAAGCGGCGCAGCCAGGTAGTAGATGCCGTAATCGGTGAAGTTGAAATGCCGCGCCCCGGTGATCGTCGAACACCACGTCGGTCCGGAACTCGCCGCCAGCAAGCGCTTCGCTCGATCGACGTCGTCCTTGTTCTCGGCTGCCGCCGGACCGCACCTACCTGTGATGCAGGAGTCCTCCGAGCCGAGCAGCAGCATCGGCGCCTTCAGGCCGGCAGTGACCACCTCCCCGAACTGACTGCCGTCCAGGTCGACCGCTCCCCCGCACCGAGCGTCCAACCGGCAAGCCTCCAGCGACGCCGCGCCGCCGAACGAGTGCCCCACATAGACGACTCGCGCGCCAGTGTCGACGTGCCCAGTCAGCAACCCACCTGCACTTGCCACCTGGTGAGCCGCGAACCGCGCATCAGCGGCCCACGTCCTCACCAGCCGATCTCCTTCCGAAACGGCCGACGAGGTGTTCTCTCCCAAGTCCTCAGGGTTCGCCGACTTCAAACTGCCAACCACCTGCCCGTCCAGCACCGTCACGTTCGCGCTGTAGGTCGGAGTGACGCCCGCGACCAGGTAGCCATGGCTGGCAAGGTCTTCAGCCAGTACTGCGTACTGCGGCGCCGAGAACCCCATTCCCGGCTCCAGTACGACGACCGGATGCCGCCCGGTCGCCACGGGAACGTCCCGCAACGCCTTGTCCTGCAGCGACTCGAAGCGTCCCTCGAACGGCGCGATCGGCCCCTGGAGGTGCAGGCGGTCCCACAACCCGGGCGCGTACTCCGCTCGCTGTCCGCCGGCGTCCGCCGCGGCCGGATACCAGAGCCAGACGGACAACTTGCGCGGCAGCCCGGACACGAAGGGATCCGGCCTTGCAGTGTCCGTCCATTCGAAGCTCGTCCGGCCGACCTTGTACTGCCCCGTCGGCGCCGGCAGCGCGATCTGGTCCGAACGGCGGGACAGCACGTAGCCGAAGTAGCCGATCCCCGCCGCGAGTACGAGCAGCACCAACGCCGCCGTACCGGCTGCCAGTCGCTGAAGCCAGCTCCTCCGACCGCGCTGCTTGGTTCGCATGACGGCAATAGTACACATCGCGTACTACGCGGAACGTAGTACCGTTGGCTCATGAACGGCAATGACGCCCAGACGCTGGTGCTCTGCGTGCTCGCGGACGGGCCGCTGCACGGCTACGCGATCAACACCGCCATCGAGGAGCTCACCGGCGAACGGCTCGGCCCTGGCAGCCTGTACGGCGCGGTCAGCCGGCTCGAGGCCAAGGGCCTGATCGAATCGCTCGAGGAGACCGGCCGGCAGCGGCCGCTCCAGCTCACCGACGCCGGCCGCAAGGCGCTGACCGAGCAACTGCGGGCGATGGCCAAGGTCGCCGAAACAGGGCTGCGCAGCCTCGGGCTGGCGACATGAAGCTCGCCGGCGCCCTGATCAGGCTCTATCCGAAATCGTTCCGCGACCGGTGGGCGGACGAGCTCCGGCTCGAGGCCGAGGCCGCCGGAGTACGAGGCCTTCCAGACCTCGCGGCGGGAGCCTTGAGCCAATGGCTTCATCCGGCCTTGTGGCCCGCCACCCGACCTGACCAGCGCTACGGCCGGGCGACCGCCTCGCTGACCGCCGTCACCCTGGCAACCTGGCTGCTCGCCTATCTGACCGGCGAGCAGGACCAGACGGCCATCCTCCACGGACTCAATTTCGCCGCCTACCTGATGGTGTTCGCGATCGTGCTGAGCTCGCCCTGGCCGAAACGAACGGTCGCGGCGTTGACGACTCTGGCCAGACGCGGCCTCGCCCGCCTGGCCATCCCTCTCCTTGCCGGCGCCGCCGTGGTGGTCATCGCGAATACCACCACCGGACCAGCCACACCTGCAGTCCGAGACCTCCTACCGGCCGTCTGGTGGGTCAGCCTTCTCGCCCTCGCGCTCCAGGTGCCCCGGGTGATCACCGATGTCTGCGAGCAAGCCGTGCGACCCGCCGGCCGGACCCGTCTGTGTACGTCGATCGACCTGATGACTGCCGCGAACCTGGCCATCTCGGCCACGATTCTCGTGCGCGCGGCGAGCAGCCGCCATTTCCTGTCCGCAGCTACCGCGGTAGTGATCGCCGCGCTGACGATCCCCGCGCTGTTCACGCGCCGAGATCTGACCAGCTTGCGCGAGCCCACCGGGTGACGGCCGGCCACGGCCACAGCCCGGAAAGAGGAAGGTTCCAGCGGGCGAAAATCAGTTCCTGAAATACCTCTGGAAACGGCAGCGAATGACCTAACAGCGGCCGCTATATCACTTACGCTCGGTAGTGAGAACGGCCCGATCTGCCGAATCCGTGCCGAAACTCTTGCACGCAGCGTGGCTGAATGCCATTGTCAGCCCTGGGGATCCGGGGGGCGGATCTTTGGGGTGGATTCTCGGTCACTGGGGGGTGGCGAGCAGTGTCGGTCGACGACGTCTTTGTCACACGCGTGCCTGCGGCCGCTACGGCAGCCGGATTCCAGCCAGAGCACGCCTCACCCATGGGAACTCCAGCAACGGCCTGGCAGCTTGCCGGGCCGCGTCCTGTTCTCTGAATCTGGTTGGTGAGTGATTGTGTCCCAGCTCTTCGCTCGATCCGTTCGCGGCCGAAGGCGTCCTGTCAGTCTGCTCCTCGCGGCACTGATCGCCCTGGTCCCCGCACTGACGTTGACCGCGGTCCTCGCCGGGTCGGCCTCTGCCGCCACCGGACAGATCTCCTTCGTCGCTGCCACGAGCAACGGTGGAAACCGGACCGCGCATACGGTCCGCGTGCCCGCGACGGCGCAGCCCGGAGACGCTCTGGTCCTCTACATCACCACCAACGAGACAGCCAGCGTCATGAACGACACGCTGGCCGGCTGGACGTTGCTGCAGTCTCGCAACGGCAACGGTGTCCGCGGCCGGCTGTGGACGAAGACGGCCGTCGCCGCCGACGTCAACGCCAACGTCACGGTGACCACCAGCGTCGCGGCCAAGTCCGTGATCGGTGTCGCCGCCTACCGCAGTACCGGGAATGCGACGGTGTCCGCGTCGGCTGTCGGCGGTGTCGACACGACCGCGACCTCGCACACCACCCCGGCCGCGGCCGTCGCCGACACGAACTCCTGGCTACTCAGCCTGTGGTCGGAGAAGTCCTCGGTCGACCCGATCACCTGGACCCTCCCGGCCGGCGCCACCTCCCGTACGACGGCGGCCGGTACCGGCTCCGGCAAGGTCAGCGCGGTGCTCGGTGACTCCGCCGGCGCGGTTCCGACCGGTACGGCGGCAGGACGGACCGCGACGACCAGCGCGGCGACCTCCCGCGACGTGATGTTCTCCGTCGTGCTGAACCCCGGCCAGACCGCGGACCCGGTGAACCAGCCGCCGGTGGCCGCCTTCGTCTCCAGCTGCAACGGCCTGGTCTGTGGCTTCAACGCCTCGACTTCCAGCGACCCGGACGGCAACACCCTCACCTACGCCTGGAACTTCGGCGACGGCCAGACGGGTACCGGCGTCAACCCCAACCACACCTACGCGAGCGACGGTCCCCGCACCGTGACCCTGACCGTCAGCGACGGCAGCCTGACCAACACCAAGACCGGCCAGGTCAGCCCGGTGGCCAACGTCAGCCAGGGCGAGGTCTCGTTCGTCGGTGCTGCCAGTACTGCAGGCAACCGGTCGGCCCACTCGGTCAAGATCCCGACCGCCGTGCGGCCCCAGGACCGGCTGCTGCTCTTCCTCACCACCAACGACACCGTCAGCACGATCACCGACACGCTGCCCGGCTGGACTCTGCTGCAGAGCCGCGACGGCAACGGTGTTCGGGGTCGCGCGTGGACGAAGCAGGCAACCACCACCGACGCCGGTAGTGACGTGACAGTCAACGGCAGTGCACTGACCAAGTCCGTGATCAGCGTGGCGGCGTACCGCAGTACAGGTATCGCAACCGTTTCGGCGTCGGCCATCAGCGGTCTGGACACCTCGTCGGCCAGCCACACCAGCCCGACGGTGACTGTTGCCAAGGGCAACTCCTGGCTGGTGAACGTCTGGAGTGAGAAGTCGTCCACCGACCCGATCACCTGGACCCTGCCGGCCGGCGTGACCTCCAGGACGACGGCCGCCGCCACCGGCACCGGCAAGACCAGCTCGGTCGTCGGCGACTCCAACGGCAGCGTCCCGATCGGTACCGCGGCCGCCCGGACGGCGACCACCAGCGCGGCGACTTCGCGCGACATCGACTTCTCCGTCGTCATCGACCCGGGTGCGGATGCCTCCGGCACCAACGAGGCGCCGATCGCAGACTTCAAGACCGGCTGCGCGACGATGACCTGTGAGTTCGACGCCAACCTGAGCTTCGATCCCGACAACGACCCACTGACCTACAGCTGGAACTTCGGCGACGGCCAGACCGGTACCGGGGACAGCCCGGCCCACACCTACACCACCGTCGGCACCCGTACCGTCACCCTGACGGTCAGCGACGGCACCCACACCGCCACCAAGACCGGTACGGCGGTCACCACCGCCAAGCTGCCCGGCCCCGGCCACAACCGGATCGTGCCGGACATCCCGCGCACCAACATGCCGCTGATCAGCGACGGCGAGATCTGGGACATCGAGGTGGTCGGCAACCGCGTGTACGTCGCGGGTGGGTTCACCTCGATCCGCAACCAGGTGACCGGTAACACCACCAGCTACGCGCAGGCGAACCTGGCGGCGTACGACCTGTCCACCGGTCTGGTCGACCCGAACTTCCGCCCGAACTTCGGCGGCGGGGGTGTCGAGTCCGTGGAGGCTTCGCCGGACGGCACGAAGCTGTACGCGGCCGGGTCCTTCAACTCCGTCAACGGGGTCACCAAGCGAGGCGTCGCAAGCCTCAGCCCGACCACCGGCGCACCGGTCGCAGGCTTCACGGCCAACACCGACCTCAAGGCGACCGAGCTGGCCGTCACCAACTCCACCGTGTACGTCGGTGGCCGGTTCAGCACGGTCAACGGCGTACCGCGTAACGCGCTTGCCGCGGTCGACGGCGTCACCGGCGTGGTCCGGGCCGACTTCGTCAACAACATCACCGGCGGCATCGGCAGCAACGGTGAACTCACCGTGCAGCGGCTCAAGCTGACCCACGACGAGGGCACGCTGATGGTGGTGCACACCGGTCGGCAGGTGAACGGCCAGGACCGGTACGGCATCGCGCTCATCAACACGCGCACGAACAAGCTGCTGCCGTGGCGGACCAGGCTGTGGGACGACAACCTGCAGTTCGTCGGTGGCATCAACCGCATCTACGGCGGCGACATCGCGCCCGACGACTCCTACTTCGCCGTCACCAGCGGTTCGGGCGGCGACCGGCCGCCGATCAACGACACCGTGGTCGCCTACTCCTTCACCGGTGGCGACAACGTGCAGCCGTTGTGGATCGCCCGCGACTTCGACTCGACGTACTCGATCGCCATCTCCGAGGTCGCGGTCTACATCGGCGGCCACTTCGCCTGGAACGAGTCCCCGACCTCGCCGCAGCCGTGGCCCGGTCTGGACGATGTCGGCTACGGCACCGGCCAGGGGCTGTCCGGCTACGGACTCGGCGACGCCGTCGTCCACCGCGAGCACATCGGCGCGCTGAACCCGGTCGACGGTACGGCCTTGCAATTCAATCCGGGCTCCAACTCCTTCGAGGGCAACAAAGCCATGGAGCTGACACCACGGGGACTCATCACCGGCGGTGACGCGACCACCCAGGGCGAGTACAACGTCGGCCGGCTGGCGTTCTACGACTTCAACTCGGTGCCGGCCGCCAACGGGGTGGAGACGACGATCAACGACCCGATCGAAGGCCGGGTCAAGCCGATCAACCAAGAGTTCACGATCAACGGTGACGCGTCGGCCAGTGCGGGCCGGACCGTCCAGCGGGTCGAGGTCGAGATCCAGGACCGGGACACCCGGCGCTATCTCAACGACGACCTGACCACCTGGGGATCGACCACCAGCAACACGATCAACGCCACCCTGGCGACCCCGAACGCGGCCTCGACCGGCTGGTCGCTGCCGCTGACCATCCCCAACAACCGCGCACTGAAGGTGCTCGCCCGCACGATCGCGAACTCCGGCGCCGCGGACCCGTCCAAGGCGACCAAGAAGTTCGAGACCTTCGGTACGACGGACGCACCACCGACAACGACGATCACCGGGCCCACCACGAGCGTGGTCCCGACGACCACGTTCACGATCACGGGCCGGGCCACCGACGACCTCGGCGTCAACTCGGTGACCTTGACGCTGCGGGATCCCAACAACCGCTACCTGCAGGACGACGGATCCGTCTCGGCGATCTACAACGCGTTCCGGATCACTCCGGACGTCGTGGGTGGGACGAACACCACCTGGTCGTACGAGCTCACGGTGCCGACCGAGGGCACCTGGCAGGCGCAGGCCAGATCCACCGACACCACCGGCCAGTCCGCCCTGGACACCGCGGATCGGTCCTGGATCGTCTCCGACACGGCCAACCCGCCGACGGTGACGATCACGGCACCGGTCGCGATGACGCCGCCGCTCGCCGCGCCCACGGTGACCGTTGCTCCAGGTGGCCAGCTGACCTTCGCCGGTACGGCCAACGACGACGAGCAACTGGACACGGTCGAGATCCAGCTGCGCAACAGCACCACCCGCGAGAACCTCGGCTCCGACGGCACCTGGGGCGTGGACGTCATCCAGGGCTGGTACCGCGTCTCGCCGGTGCACATCAACGCGACCAGCTACAACTGGACGTATACGACACCGTTCAACCTCAAGCCGGGGACGTACAGCTTCTCGGTCCGGGGCACTGACCAACTGGGTCTGTCCACCGCCAACACCAACCAGGGCCGGCTCACGATCAGTGCCCAGATCCCCGGCGACAGTCCGCCGGACACCACGATCACACCGACCGGCACGATCACCGGCCTGCAGGCCCTGCACCTCGACCTGGCCGGCTCGGCGACCGACGGCCAGGGGGTGTCCGCGGTACAGGTCTCGCTGCGGGACAACGACACCAGTCGTTACCTGCAGCCCGACGGGACGATGTCGGCCAACTTCGCCACCCTGCCGGCGAACCTGGCATCGCCGGGTGCCACGAGTACGACGTGGACCCTGCCGGTCAACCTGCCGACCGAGGGCGACTGGTCGGTGACGGCAATCGCCTACGACACCGCCGGCCAGCAGGACCCCTCGACCACCGGAGCGACGTCGCGGTACCCGATCTATCCGGGTGACACGCCGCCGGTCATGAACGAGAGCCTGCTCACCCCGACCGAAGGCACCACCTTCAGCGACGGCAAGATCTTCATCTCCGGCCGCGCCGAGGACGACCAGGCGATGCAGCGGGTCGAGATCGCCATCGTCGACTCGCTCGGCCGGTACATGGGATCGAACGGCACCTTCACCAGCACGAACGCCAGCTGGCGGACCGCGTTCCTGACCAGCCCGGGTACGCCGGGGTCGAACTTCTCCTACACGTCACCGGTGATCCCCGACGGCGCGTACACGGTTCGGGTTCGGGGCGTCGACCAGCACAACTTCGTCACGGCAGTGCCGTCCGAGCGGCACGTGACAGTCACCCACCCGGCCAACAACCCGCCGGTGGCGGCGTTCACCGTGTCGTGCAACCAGAACGTCTGCACGTACGACGCTCGCAGCTCCACCGACGAGAACCCGACGGCCCTGACGTACTCCTGGAACTTCGGCAACGGCACCGGCACCGGACCGTTGGTGACCAGGACCTACACCAGCGCCAACACCTACACGGTCACGCTGACCGCCACGGACGAGTGGCTGTCGACCAGCACGGCCACCCAGACGGTCACGATCACCGAACCGACGAACAACGTCGCTCCGGTCCCGGTGATCAACCCGCCGGTCTGCTCCGGACTGGTCTGCAACATCTCCGGTGCCGGGTCCGCCGATCCGAACGTCGGCGACACCTTCACCTATCGCTGGGACTTCGGTGACGGTACGGCGGTGAGCACGTCGTCCGCACCCAACCACACCTTCCCGGCAGCCGGCACCTACACGGTCACGCTGACCACGACGGACGGCTGGGGCAAGGCAGCCAGCCTGACCAGACAAGTCACCGTCTGAGTCGACTAGCAACACAGAGGGGCGCCGGCGAAACCGGCGCCCCTCTTGCTTTGCCCTACTGAACGATTTCCTGCCGGCCGATCAGCAGCCGCCCGACCCCATCGCCCAGATGTGGCAGCGCAGGTTCGGATCCGGCACCGGGGCGGGTGGCGGGGGCGGGGGCGGCGGCTGGTTCTTCAACCGCTGCTGCTTCTGGAAGTCGGTCCCCATCCGGAAGCTGAGGTACTGATCCTCCAGACTGTTGCCCTGCATGGAGTTCAGCTCGCGACGGGGTCCGCGGTAGTGGTCGTCGGTCTGCGTCTGCTGCCATTCCTTGGTGAGATGGTCGTCGAGCTTGGAAATCCCGTACGCCGCGCCCGGGCCGGTGACGATCACGCACCAAGGGCAGCCGATCGCGATCAGGGCGTTCGCACCGGCCCCGAGGATGCCCATCTCGAGCAGCACTTCCTCCTTGTTCGGGTAGGCCGTGTCACCCGGTGCCGGCGGCGGCGGGGTCCATCCACCACCACCAGCAGCCGCTCCTCCACCGCCACCGCCACCGGAGCCGCCGCCACCGCCGGTCCTGCCGTCGTCGACCAGGATCTTCGTCGCGACCAGCACGTAGTCCCGGATCAGTTTGTTGATCGTGACAACGATCCGTTTGATCTGGACGATGTCGCGATGCACCTGCATCACCATCCGCGCGGCGAGCCCGTAGTTGCCGAACATCATCGCGATCGCCGCCGCCACCACGTTCACCACGATGTTGACCACCAGGTGAATGATCTCGCGCCGGTACTCCACGATCCGCTCGGTCACCATCCGGGTGACCGTGATCAGCCGCATCACGGTCACGAGCGTCGGGAACTTGCCGTCGGCGTCGCTGAAGCTGATCGGGTTGTTGTTCGCATAGGAGTACGCGTTCAGTTGCTGTGGATCCTTGAAGTCCATCACCGGGTCGACCGAGATGAACCGCCCACGCGCCTGGTCGTACTCACGCGCCCCGAGATGCACCAGCCCGGTGCTGTCCTCCGTGCCGCCGACGAACCCCCGCTGCCCCGGCCACGATGCGGGCGCCGCACCACGGATCTCGCCGTACGGCGTGGTGTTGCGTCGCTGCACCGCGAGTGTGTCGGGGTCCACCGAGACTGTCGCCGTACCGTGCAGGTCGGTCTTGAGCCAGGTCAGCTTGGTCCCGACGCGGACGGCGACCGTCTTGTCGCCCAGGTTGTAGTACCTGGTGCCCAGCAGGCTCTTGTCCGGTTTCATCAGCAACTCGGTGCCACCGAGGTACAGCGTCGTACCGGTGGTGTCCTTCTTCAGCAGACGGTTGCCGTCGGCATCGTAGATGTACGAGCTACTCTTGCCGCCGCCACTCAGGTCGCTGAGGTGGTTCTCGGCGTCCCATGTAAGGGTGTCGGTCACGCCTGCAAGCGATCGGGTCTTGAGGTTGCCGGAGGCGTCGTAGCTGAACTGGTCGGTGCGGTCACCGCCGAGACCGGTCGACGTCACCTTCTGCAGGGCGTGCGGCTGGGCAGCCCCTGCTGCCGGGTAGAAGTACGTGCTGGTCGTCGTACCGGCAGGCGTCGTGCTCGTTTGCGTCTTGCGGTTACCGGACTTGTCGAAGGTCCAGTTCTGCCAGTACGGCGCGGGCCCACCGAGCGCAGCCTTGGACGGAGTGGCGGCGCAGTTGCCGTCACCGGGAGTCCAGGCCTGAGTGAGCCGTCGGTAGCTGTCGTAGCTGAAGCACTGCGTGTCGTCGGCCCGGGTGTCCGAAGCCGCGCCGGCCTCGGTGAGCTTGGTGATGTTGCCACCGGGGTCGTAGCCGTAGCTGACGTTCGACACCTGCTCGTTCGGCGTCTCTACTGCGCTGTTCAGCAAGCGCCGCGTTCCCTCGTCGTAGTCGAAGGTCTGCTGCAACCAGTTGTCTCCCTTGGCCAGCGAGATGATCGACGGCTCCCGGTACGGCGTGTAGGAGGTGTAGGTGACGTAGTTGTCGGCACCATTGACCGAGATCGGCAGGTTCTGGTCGTTGTACCCGACGTTGACGGTTTCGGCCGGTAGCCCACCGACAGCGGGAACGGTGCTGGAGGCGACCTGACCGTCCGTCGTGTAGGTAGTGCCTACCGGGTAGGTGCCGGCGAGCGCACCCTCAGCGGCCGGGATGACGACCTCGGTGGCGGTGGGCCGGCCGGCGTCGTCGAAGGCGGTGTTCTTCAACGTGTAGGCGTTGCCGTTGACGTAGTGCGTCGCACTCGTCAGCGAGCCCGCACGGACCGTGTCGTAGAGCCACGAGCTCAGCATGTTCGCGGTACTGATCGAATCCCGGTACGTCGCGATCTTGCGGCCACCGTTGTCGTACTGGAACAGCGTGGTGATCCCCCGGCTGTCGGTCGACGAGGCGACCTGGTCCAGGTCGTCGTAGGTGTAGGTGGTGACTCCCTTGTCCGGGTCCTGGTCGCGGACCTTGCGGCCGCGCAGGTCGTAGTCGTACTTCCACAAGTTGCCCGAGGCATCCTTCACCGTCGCCAGCTGGCCGGCTGGGTGATAGGTGTAGACGGTCTTGTCGCAGCTGGCCGGATCGCAACTGGTGGTCACCTGCGAACCGGTGAACTGCCACAACTCGAGCAACCTGCCCTGCGCGTCGGTGATCTTGGTGCTCGCCTGCTCACCCTGCGGGGGAATGATGGTCTCCCGATCGGCAGTGTTGACGTGCGTGGTCCGCCAGAGCTCCTTGCCGAAGGACATGGTGATCTCCGCGGCCGGCCTGCCCTGGTCGTCGTACTGCGTGACCTTCTGCGTCGGCAGCTTCGATTCGTCCGCCGGTGTCGCCACCTCGGGACTGACCGGCGCGTCGCTGTAGTACGGACCGTTCTCCTTCACCTGCAGGCCGCGCGAGTCGTACAGGTAGTCGGTGATCACCCGGCCGCTACCGTCCCCGGACGTCTGCTGGGTCTGCCGTTTGCGCAACAGACCGTCGGTGAGGTCGTAGGTGACCGCAGTACTGCCGTCGGCCTGCACAGTCGTCGTCGTGGTGAGCCCGGGCTTCAGCGGATCGAGCTGGTAGGTGTAGACCTGGCTCGCAGGAGCCGACCGGTCCCGACCGGGAAGCCAGGTCTTGGACTTGCGGCCGAGCGGATCGAGCTTGATGTCCGTGCGGTCACCGGACGGATCGACCAGGGCCGTGGTGGAGCCGAACGCCGGATCGAGCTCCTCGACCTTCGCGAGCCCGTTCTGGTCCACCGACTTGCGCTGGGTCAGCGGACCGCCGGAGGCCGTCGCCGGAGTGTAGGTCACCGTGGAGACCTTGTCCGCCGCGTCCTTCTGGCTGGTCAGCCGGCCGAGCGCGTCGTACCCCATCGCCGCCACGGTCTGGTAGGTCGGGGTGCCGTCGGCGGCGAACCCGGAGAGCCGCTCGATCTTCGTCTTGTCACCCTTGACCGGCGCGTCCTCCGGTTTCGCGTTGCCGTCGTATGTCGTCCGCTCGTCGGTGACCACCTGATCCTTGGTCCACGGCTGGTCACAGGCGACATCGACCACCTGCTTGCCGATCTGTACCTCGGCCAGTCCCTTCGACGGGTTCTCCGCGTACTTGTAGCGGGTGCAGGTGTCGTCGGCGGCGGTGCCCTGGTCGTTGAAGTTGCTGGTGGCAACCAGTCTTCCGTCGGCATCGTAGTCGTTCGACGACGACAGCTGCCGGCGTCCCGTTGCGGTCACCTGGTCCTGCCGGACAGCCTTCTCCTGCGTCTCGTAGGACTTGGTCGTCCCCCAGGAGCGGACCCGGGTGGCGCGTGCCGGCGACAGCCACGGATCGGTGATCGCGCGGTCGACGACCGTGGTGCCGTCGAGTGTCGACTGTTCGCGGATCATCCCCGACAGGGCGTTCTGGTCGGTGACCTTGCCGCCGGTCGAGTCGGTGACCTGCACGCTCTTCGTACTGCCGTCCGCCTTGACGTCGCCGTCCATACCGCGGAAGTAGACGTTCTCCTTGACGATCGGCGCGCTGGTTCCGTCGCCCTTGGTCACCTTGACCTTCTCGTAGCCACGCCACTGCGACCAGGTCTTCTTGCCGACCTCGACCAGGCCGTCCTCCTCGTCATGACGCCAGGCCGGCGGACCTTCGTACTGGATCGTCGTCATCACCGGCGGAACTCCGCTGACCAGGTCCGACTCGGTGACGCTGGTGACGACGTACTTGCCGAACCAGTCCTCCCGCTCTGCCTGGTCCTGCGGCGTCCACTTGATCGGGTGACACCGCTTGTCGTTCGAGTCCGGCGTCGGGACGTTGCCCGGCAGACTGCAGTCCGGGTCCAGGTAGCCGACGGTGAGCTGACCGCCGGTGCCGTAGGTGATCGAGGTGATCCGCGGCCAGTTCATCGCCGGGAGGCCGTCCGTGCCGACGACCCGGTTCGGCTTCATCGTGCCGGCGAAAGAGGTCTCCGGCATCGCGGCCGTACCACCCACCAGACCGGTGTTGGTGATGCCGTCCAGCCACAGCAACGGCGATCGGGTGTCGTTCGGGTTCAGGAAGTTGTGCCGGAAGGTCCACGAACTGACCGGCTGGAAGGTGCCTGCGCGTAGTACGGAGGTGGTCACCTTCGCCAGTCGCTTCTTGGTCCAGAAGCTCGGGAAGAAGTGGTTGTTGCAGTTCGACGTGCTGGTGCACTCCAGGTCGAGCGGAGTGTCCGGGTAGTCGGAGGCCGCACACGTGCTGCCGGCGTAGCACCTGTCCGCGGTGACGAAGTCGACAGCCGCGACCGGCTTGTCCTTGAACAACCGGTCCTCGGTCTGGCCGTACTCGATCCGCCTGATGTTGCCGGCCCGCGTGTAGGTGCTGACGCTCGTGGCCGTGACGTTCCGCGCGTACTTGTTCGTCTCGACGTCGTAGAACAACGACATCGTGCTGCCGTGGGTGTCGACGACGTAGTCCAGGTTCCAGCGGTAGGCCTGGTCGCACGCTGAACTGGCGAACGTCGCGGTGTGGCACGGCTCGTCAGCCGGGTGGGTGGCGTCCTTGCCGTTGTTGCCGAAGACGGGCACGGTCCAGACCGAATGGGTGTCCTGAGTGTCGCTGGTGCTGCCCGGCAGCTTGTTCTTGCCGAAGTAGAACCTGGTGCCGGCCTTGTCGGTCAGCACCCAGTACTCGCCCTTCCCGCCGTCGCCGGTTCCGTCCGGGCCGAGGTCGCCGTTGATCGCGCCGTACAGGTGTTCGACCTTCGTACCGTCGTCGACGCGCGGGTGCCAGACGCCGGTCGCGTCGTCCTTGACCAGCTCGCCGCCGGAGCCGTTCAGCGTGAAGGTCGCGTTGTCGGTGGCCCAGCACAGGTCGCCGGTCGGCTTAGTGCCGTTGTTGCCGGACTGCTCCGACTTCGAGCTGCAGGAGGCGTACTTGCGCTCGATACTGCCGCCCGGTGCGAGTTCGAACCCAGCCCCGGCCCAGGACGACTGGCTGTTGGCCGAAGTGGTCCGTCCGTCCAGGCTTCCGGAGGAGTAGGTGAGGGCCACGTCGGCACTCGGGCCGCCGAGCGACGGCGGTGCCTTCATCGGGTAGTTCCAGGTGAAGTCGCCCGACGAGCCGCCCGCCTGCCAGGTCGCTGTCTCGTTCAGCGAGGTTGCCGTCGAGTCGCCGGCCGGCCCGGAAGCCGCTGCCTGCAAGGCGAAAGTCGTCGGTTTGGCCGTCGCCGGCACATCCGCCGACAACTCACCGGATCCGTCGTTGCGCGTAGCAACCGGTACTGCGGCGCAGGCTGCCTTTCCGGGTGTGGTCAGCGCGCAGTCCGGCAGCCTGACGACCCGGAGCCGGCTGTTCCAGTCGCCACCGTAGGCATGCGCGAAGGCCGAGTAGTCGACCCGCAGCTGAACTGCGCCCGCCTGCTGAACTCCGTCGCTGCGATTGAGCTGCAGCCGCAGCTGATCGCCGCTGCGCCCGAGCAGCGAAACCTTCACCTTGGTCGGCGTCGCGGCAGCCGCTTTGGCGGCCGACCGGTTGGCAGTGTCAGTTGGGCCGACCTTCACAGGAAGACCATTGGCCTTGGCAGCAGGTCCGGCCGCCTTGGTGTGCTGCCCAGTGAGGACAGCGGACCAGTCTGTTGCCGGCTGCACCGGCCGCGGCACTGCGACCTCGGCGACACCCGGCTTCGGCCAGACCACCGCGGGCGCCCGGGTGACCGTACGCCGGCCGTCCAGGTCGGGGACCCCGGGTTTCGGCTTGATCGTGGTGACCGGAACGGACTTCGCCTTCGGAGCGGTCGCCGAAGGCTTGGGCGGCTTCGCCGTCGTCGCCGCCTCCGCCTCCAGGCCGCGGGTGGTGATCAGCAACGTCAAGCTGAGTAGGCAGGCAACGGCAGCGGTGGATTTGCGACGGGTGGAGCGAGGCATGGACGGACCTCCAGCAGACAGGGCAGGTGCGGCCAGTGCACACCCCGCCGATCTAGACCACAATCGATTCAACCGACGTCGAATGGCGAGTGGGGGTGGGCTTCGGGGGAGAATGTGGAGGTGAAGAAGTCCGAGGTCGATCCTGTGGTCGCGCGTAACCGCAAGGCTGCCCATGACTACGAGTTGGGTGAGTCCTGGGAGGCGGGGATCGTGCTGCAGGGTCCGGAGGTGAAGGCGCTGCGGGCCGGCCGCGCGTCGCTGGTCGGCGGATTCGCCATGGTCGAGAACCGGGAGCTCTGGCTGCACGGCGTGCACATTCCGCAGTACTCGCAGGCCCGGTGGTTCAACGACGGGTCGCGCCGCAAGCGGAAGTTGTTGCTGCATCGCGCGCAGATCGACAAGATCGAGCGCAAGGTCAACGAGAGCGGCCTGACCATCGTCCCGGTGGTCCTCTACTTCAAGGACGGCCGCGCGAAGGTCGAGATCGCTCTGGGCCGCGGCAAGAAGACCTGGGACAAGCGACAAACACTCGCCGAACGCGAAGCGACCCGGGAAACCGAACGCGCCGTCAGCCGCCGGCTGAAGGGCCACCGGGACTGATCAACAGTCACCCTACGAGGCGGCAGGTCAGCTTCGGGGCGGCGCTGTGCTTTCCCGGATCACCAGCTCGGTGGCTACGGCGACGGGCTGGTGGTGATGCTCGCCGGCCTGGATCTCGCTGATCAGGGCGTCGACACTGCGCCGGCCGACCTCGGCGAAGAACTGCCGGATCGTCGTCAACGGCGGCCAGAAGTGCGCGGCCTCCTCCATGTCGTCGAACCCGACGACGCTGACATCGCCCGGGATCGACCGGCCGTGCTCGTGCAACGCGCGCAGCAGTCCGAGCGCCATCTGATCGTTGGCGACGAAGACCGCGGTGACGTCCGGGTCCGCGGCGAGCTCGCGGCCGGCTTCGTACCCCGAACCCGCTGACCAGTCGCCGGTCAGCACCGGTGGCACCGGGCAGCCGCGGTCCATCAGCGTCTGCCGCCACGAACGCAACCGGCGTGAAGCGGCGAAGGACTTCGCCGGACCGCCCAGATGCCAGACCGTCCGATGCCCGAGGTCCAGCAGGTGCTCGGTCGCGAGCCGGGCGCCCTGGGCCTGATCGGTGTCGACGATCGGGTAGTCGAAGTCGGCGTTCGAGTCCACCACGACCACCGGCAACCCGTCGGGCAACTGCACCTCGGCCTCGTCGAGCTGATGCGCCTCGATCAGGATGACCACCCCGTCCACCGCCTGCTCACCGAGCCGGTTGAAGGCCCGGTCGAAGGCGCCCGACAGGGTCCCCTGGGTGGCGTTCAGCACGGGGATCAGGTTGACGGCGTACCCGCTGCTGGTGGCGGCTGTGGCGATCGCGTCCAGGGTGCGGGTGTTGCCGAAGCTGGAGAGCTCGAACACGATCACGCCGATGCTGCGGAACTGCCCGTTGCGGAGTGCGCGGGCCGCACTGTTCGGCCGGTAGCCGACCTCGCGCATCGCCGCCAGCACCCGATCGCGGGTGGCCTCGTCGACGTTGTGCCGGCCGTTCGCGACCCGCGAGACCGTCTGCCCGGAGACACCGGCCAGGCGGGCGACGTCGGCCATCGACGGCCCGCGCCGTCGGCGCAGCAGCGGTTCCTCCGCGGTCATCGGCCACCTCCTGGTGTCTCGCTGACTATAGACATGTTGACGTAAACACGTTAGCGTCCCGGCGAGTCATGTTGACGTAAACATCGGAGGACGGCGACCAGATGCACCGAGATACCAAGGGATGGATCTTCGTCGGTCCGTTCCTGGCCGTGTTCGCGCTGACATTCCTGGCGCCGATCGGCTACGCGATCTATCTGAGCCTGTTCCGCGAGCAGGCGTTCTTCGGCGGGAACGTGTTCGTCGGCCTGGACAACTACGCCGACGTGATCGCCGACTCCAAGTTCTGGGAGTCGTTCCTGCGGGTGCTCTCCTTCCTGGTCGTCCAGGTGCCGGTGATGCTGATCCTGGCCCTGCTGGCCGCGCTCGCGATCGACAGCGCCCGGCTGCACGGAGCGAGCTTCTTCCGGATCGTGATCTTCCTGCCGTACGCCGTACCGGGTGTGGTCGCCGTCTTGATGTGGGGCTTCATCTACGGCGACAACTTCGGGCTGGCGGCAGATCTCAACAACCTGCTCGGCAGTACTGCGATCAAGCCGCTCAGCGGGCACTGGATGCTCCCGTCGATCGCCAACATCGTCACCTGGGAGTTCGTCGGCTACAACATGCTGATCTTCTACTCGGCACTGCGGACCGTGCCCGAGGAGTTGTACGAGGCTGCCGCCATCGACGGCGCGAGCGCGTTGCGAACCGTCCGCGCGGTCAAGCTGCCGGCCCTGCGCGGCGCGGTCGTGATCGCCACCATCTTCTCGATCATCGGCAGCTTCCAGCTGTTCAACGAGCCCAACATCCTGCGCACGCTGGCGCCGAACGTGATCACGACGTACTACACGCCGAACATGTACGCCTACAACCTCTCCTTCGCCGGCCAGCAGTTCAACTACTCCGCGACGGTCGCCATCGTGATGGGCGTCATCACCGCCGTCATCGCGTACGTCGTCCAGCTGCGCGGTACCCGGGAGGCATTGTGAGTACGACGTCGCCGCTGCGGCCCCGGCGTTCGCCGCTGCTGACCGGGCTGATGATTCTCTACCTGGCCTACACGCTCATCCCGTTGCTCTGGCTGTTCCTGAGCGCCACCAAGACCCAAGGCGATCTGCTCTCGAGCCCTGGGCTGTGGTTCGGTCACCGGTTCGCACTGTTCGCCAACATCCGCGACACGCTGACCTACAACGACGGCATCTTCCTGCGCTGGCTCGGAAACACCTTGCTGTACGTGGTTGTCGGAGCAGGTGGCGCGACCCTGCTCGCGACGGCGGCCGGCTACGGACTCGCGAAGTACAAGTTCAAGGGCCGCCGCGCGGTCTTCGCCGTACTGCTGGGTGCTGTTGCGGTACCTGGTACCGCGCTCGCCGTACCGACGTTCCTGATGTTCTCCCACCTCGGTCTGACCAACACCGTCTGGGCGATCATCATCCCGTCGCTGGTCAGCCCGTTCGGCCTTTACCTGATGTGGGTGTACGCCTCGGACGCCATTCCGCACGACCTGCTCGAGGCGGCCCGGATCGACGGGGCCGGCGAGGTCCGGATCTTCTTCACGGTCGCGCTGCGACTGCTTGCCCCCGGCATCGTCACCGTCCTGCTGTTCGCGGTGGTCTCCACCTGGAACAACTACTTCCTGCCGCTGATCATGCTCAGCAAACCCAACCTCTACCCGCTCACCGTCGGCCTGACCCAGTGGAGCAATCAGGCCACCGGCGTGGGTGCCCGCCCCATCTACAACCTGGTGATCACGGGGTCGTTGCTGACCATCGTGCCTTTGGTGGTCGCCTTCCTCCTGCTCCAGCGGTTCTGGCAGTCGGGCCTGACCGCAGGCAGCGTCAAACAGTGAGGTGTCAATCAGTGAAGGGAAACCGAGTCTGATGAAAGCAGCAGTTTGGCGGAGAGTTCTCGCCGCGGTCGTCCTGGTGACCACCACGGCAGCGATCCCTGCGGCCACCGCCGCGATCCCAGCGGCCACCGCCGCGGTTCCGGCGGCCACCGCCGCGCCGGCGACCGGCCCGGCCGGGACCCGTGAGTTCCGCGGCGTGAACTGGGCGGATCCGCGCGACAACTACGCGTCCGACGCGGTCGTCCCGTCCGGGCTCAGCACCGCGGACAACTACGCGACGACGTACCGCAAGTCCACCGGCATCGTGCTGGAGTTCCGGCACGAGCTCAAGGCCAACACGATCCGGCTGCCGATCAACCCGTCGAGTGTCGGGACGACCTGGTGGAAGTCCTACCAGGCAGCGATCGATGCCTCGGTCAACAACGGCTTCAAGGTGATCCTCAGCTACTGGGAGGCCAACGACGCCAAGGACGGCCGGGTCGACGACCCCGCGGCGTACGGCGCGATGTGGGACACCGTGGTGAAGAAGTACGCGAAGAACCCGCGGGTGTACTTCGAGCCGATGAACGAGCCGTTCGGCTACTCCCTCGACGAGTGGGTCGGTCTCACCTCGGCCTGGCTGGCCCGGCACAAGGAAGTCCCGCGCGACCGGGTGGTCATCTCGGGTACCGGCTACAACGACAACGTCACCGGCGTCGGCGCGGCCCCGCAGTTGAAGGGAACCCTGCTGTCGCTGCACTTCTACGGCTTCTGGGCCTCCGACACGACCGAGGCCGCATGGCTGGCGAACCTGCAGCCCCGGATCGGTTCGTACGGCTGGCGCACCATCATCGACGAAGCCGGCTCGCCGATGACCATCGGCCTGAACTACGGCAACCACGAGGGCAACGTCTACACGGCGTACCTCGGCGCCCTCACCCAGACGGCGCGCGAACAGCACATGGGCATCGTCTACTGGCCCGGCCTGCGCAACGGCGACTCGTACTCGATGACCACCCAGGTCGCCGAGAACGACCTAGTGGTCAACAGCCGCAGCGGTCTCGCGCAGCTGCAGTGGGGCTGGGGACTGCTCAAGACGGAGCCGTCCAACAACCTGCCGCCGGCTCCTCCGGGTGAACCGCTGCGAAGCGTCGCGGGCGGCCGCTGTGCCGACGTACCGGGTTTCTCCACGGCTCCCGGGACGGCGCTGGATCTGTGGGACTGCAACAACGGCGGTAACCAGTCGTGGAACTACACCGCCGACAAGCAACTGACTGTGTACGCCGACAAGTGCCTGACGATCAGCGGCGACGGATCGAGTGCGGGCAGCCCGGTCACGATCGAGAACTGCACCGGTGCGTCGACGCAGGCCTGGGACGTCCGGGCGGACCTGTCGGTCGTGAGCGTCGGCCACCCGGCGCTCTGCCTCGAGGCCGTCGGTACGGACAACGGATCGCCGGTCGCTGTGGGGACCTGCAACGGGCAAGCAAATCAGCAGTGGACGCGCTCGTAGCGCTCGTCCTTCATCAGTGAAAGGAACACCCATGAAGACCAGTCATCGGCACGGCCTGAGGCGACTCGTCGCCGTCGGCGCCGCCGTCACGGCCGCGTCGGTTCTGCTGGCCGCTTGCGGCGGCTCCGACAAGACCGCCACCAGCAGCGGGCAGGCGCAAGGGTCGCCGGATGCTGTCAACGCCGCCCTGGAGAAGGGCGGCACGATCACCTACTGGAGCTGGACGCCGTCCGCCGAGGCACAGGTGAAGGCCTTCGAGCAGGCGTATCCGAACGTCAAGGTGAACTACGTCAACGCCGGTACCGGCAACGACCAGTACACCAAGCTGCAGAACGTGATCAAGGCCGGTTCCGGCGCACCGGACGTAGCGCAGATCGAGTACCAGGCGCTCCCGCAGTTCGCGCTGCCGGGCTCGCTGGTCGACCTGCGCCAGTACGGTTTCGACAGCTTCCAGTCGGCGTACACGCCGTCCACGTGGACCGCCGTGCACGCCGGTGACGGTCTGTTCGGGCTGCCGCAGGACTCGGGCCCGATGGCCCTGTTCTACAACAAGGAAGTCTTCGACAAGTACGGCCTCACGGTTCCGAAGACGTGGGACGAGTACGTTGCCCAGGCCAAGAAGCTGCACACGGCCGACCCGAAGAAGTACCTCACCAACGACACCGGCGACGCGGGCTTCGCCACCAGCATGATCTGGCAGGCCGGCGGCAAGCCGTTCAGCACTTCGGGCAAGAACGTCACCATCAACCTGCAGGACGCCGGGACGCAGAAGTGGACCGGGGTCTGGAACCAGCTGGTGACCGGCGGCCTGCTCGCGAACATCCCCGGCTGGTCCGACGAGTGGTTCAAGGCCCTCGGCGACGGCACCATCGCGTCGCTGTCCGTCGGCGCCTGGATGCCGGGGGTGCTCGAGTCGTCGGTCAAGGGCGGCGCCGGCAAGTGGCGGGTCGCCCCGCTGCCGTCGTACGACGGTCAGCCGGCCACCGCGGAGAACGGTGGCAGCACCGAGTCGGTCCTCAAGCAGAGCGCGAACCCCGCACTGGCGGCCGGCTTCGTGCGCTGGCTCAACCACGACGGCGGCGTGAAGCCGTTCCTGGCCAGCGGCGGCTTCCCGTCCACCACGGCCGACCTGGCCGACCCGGCGTTCCTGGACAAGAAGAGCACGTACTTCGGCGGTCAGCAGATCAACCAGGTGCTCACCAGCGCGGCCGGTTCGGTGGTCAAGGACTGGAGTTACCTGCCGTTCCAGCTCTACGCGAACAGCATTTTCGGTGACACTGTCGGTAAGTCCTATCAGGCCAAGACCGACCTGGACGCCGGGCTCAAGGCCTGGCAGGACGCCCTGGTCAGCTACGGCAACCAGCAGGGTTTCCAGGTCAACGGCTGACGGTCCGGAATCTCGAGAAAGAGGCCCATGTCCGACTTCACGATCGGTGAGTCCGATTTCCTGCTCGACGGTGAGCCGTTCCGGATCCTGTCCGGTGCGCTGCACTACTTCCGCGTCCACCCGCAGTCCTGGGCGGACCGGATCGAGAAGGCCCGCCTGATGGGACTCAACACCATCGAGACCTACGTTCCCTGGAACGCCCACAGCCCGGTCCGTGGGACGTTCGGCACCGAGGGAATGCTCGATCTGGCGGCGTTCCTGCGCCAGGTCGACGAGGCCGGCATGTACGCCATCGTCCGCCCAGGTCCCTACATCTGTGCGGAATGGGACAACGGTGGTCTCCCCGCCTGGCTCTTCGCGGAGCCGGGCGTGGGGGTCCGCCGGTACGAGAAGCAGTTCCTGGCAGCGGTCGAGGAGTACCTGGAGCAGGTACTGCGGATCGTCCGGCCGCTCCAGGTCGACCAGGGCGGCCCGGTGCTGCTCGTCCAGGTCGAGAACGAGTACGGCGCGTTCGGCGATGACCCGGCGTACCTGAAGTTCCTCGTCGATGTCACCCGGCAGGCGGGCATCACGGTGCCGCTGGTGACGGTGGATCAGCCGGAGGACGCCATGCTCGCCGCCGGCGGCGTGGACGGCGTACTGCGAACGGCTTCGTTCGGGTCGCGGAGCGCCGAGCGCCTGCGCACTCTGAGGGCTCACCAGCCGACCGGACCCTTGATGTGCATGGAGTTCTGGGACGGCTGGTTCGATCACTGGGGCGGTCCGCACCACACGACCTCGGTGGCGGATGCGGCCGCCGAGCTGGACGCGCTGCTGGCGGCCGGCGCATCGGTCAACGTCTACATGTTCCACGGTGGCACGAACTTCGGGCTCACCAGTGGAGCCAACGACAAGGGCGTCTACCGGCCGACCATCACGTCGTACGACTACGACGCTCCGCTCGACGAGGCGGGCCATCCGACCGCGAAGTACGAGGCGTTCCGCGACGTGATCTCCCGGTACGCCGAGGTGCCGGCCGCGACCCCGCGACCGGCCGTACCGGCGCCGGCGTTCCGGGTGACGCTCGGTGAACCGGTCCGGTTGCTGGCCAACCCGGGCCTCTGGGGAAGCTGGAGTGATCACCGCGAGGCGCCGTCGCTGGACGAACTCGATGCCCGGCTGGCGCTTTTCCGGACCGAGATCGACGTCGACGGTGCCACGATGCTCAGCGTCGGCGAGGTCCGGGACCGGGCGCAGGTGTTCCTGAACTCCGATCCGGTCGGCATTCTCGATCGCGAGCAGCACGA
This sequence comes from Kribbella monticola, assembly GCF_003261635.1. Taxonomy (GTDB): domain Bacteria; phylum Actinomycetota; class Actinomycetes; order Propionibacteriales; family Kribbellaceae; genus Kribbella; species Kribbella monticola. The sequence goes on from NZ_QFXK01000018.1 coordinate 116,007, forward strand.
TCAGGCGATCATGCTGCCGCGCGGACGGGGCCGGCTCGAGATCGTCGTCGAGGACCAGGGCCGGGTCAACTACGGTCCGCGGATCGGCGAGCCGAAGGGACTGGTGGGCCCGATCCGGTTGGGTTCGGAACCGTTGTCGGACTGGTCCGTCTGCGCGATCGACCTGGACGCCGTGCCCGGGCTCTGGGATTCGGCGGGCGTCCGCGAGGCCGGCGTTGGCGAGGCCGGTGTCGGCGAGGCGGGCGTCGGCCCGACTGCCTGGCGTACCACGTTCCTCGCCGAGGACTCCGTCGACCACTTCCTGCAGACCGATGCCTGGGGCAAGGGGTTTGCCTGGGTCAACGGTTTCTGCCTCGGCCGCTACTGGCGGCGCGGGCCGCAGCGCACGCTCTTCGTACCGGGTCCGGTGATCCGGGCCGGAAGCAACGAACTGGTCGTCCTGGAACTCAACGCGTTGTCGGAGCCGACGGCGCAGTTCGTACCGGGTCCGTCCTTGGGCCCGCTGGAACTGTGATCGGCTAGGCGGTCCGGTCGAGGACGCCGGTGCGGGCGGCGAGGGCGTTGCGGCGCCGTACGTCGAGGGGCGACGGGCGACGGGTGAGCCGCAGATCCAGCAAGGCGGCTGCTTCGTCACCACGGCCTGCTGCCGACAACGCGTAGACCAAGGTCTCCTCGACCACGTCGCGTTGGGCAGCACTGCCGCCCAGCGTCCGCAGGCGCGAGGGCAACGCTTCCAGGATCAGCAGCGCCGTCCCCCAGTCACCACCGACGACCGCGGCCAGGCCCGAGCACAGCGGCGCGACCACGTTTCGGAACACCGGGTCCGGATGGACTGCCGCGTTGCGGCGCAACTGGTCGAGCCCGGCGAGGTCATCGGCCGCCGCCAGCGTGACAGCGCTGTGCAGGGCCGCGAAACCCGTCGGCGGTTGTTGCAGCCAGCCGTCGGGAGCTGCCGCCACGACGTCCGCAACCGGCAGGTGGCCTGCCCAGGCGCCGGTCATCCGGCAGCGCCACAGCATCGCGCCGGAGTCGACCAGCACCCGGGAGCCACTCACGCCGGGCGGCGCCAGCTGCGTGAGATACCGCTGCCGGACCGCCTCGGTGTCACCCATCATCAGCTCGTGCAGGGCCGCATGCCAGGAGAAGTGCGCGCGATGGTTGGCCTGCGGACCGCGAGCCGCGAGCCAGCCGTCCAGCCAGCGAAGGCCTTCGACATGCGAGCCGGTCTCGTAGAAGACGTGCGCTCTGGCGTGCACCGCATGCCCGGACGACGGCTCCAGCGACAACGCGTACGACGAGAGCTGCTCGGCCTCGCTCCAGCGTTCCTGGTCCTGCCGGACGAACGCCAACTGACCGGCGTACCACCAGTCACCGCCGTACGCCGGCGCCAGGCTTTCCACCAGCTCGGCGGTCTCGGTCCCTGAAGTCAGCCCTCCGAAGGCAACGGTCGGGATGGCGACACTGACCGCCAAAGCGTCCAGTGGGTACTCGCGGATGTGCGTCAGCAAGGCGGATGCGCTGCCGTCGCCGATCCGGGCCGTGACGGCGTTGAGGAAGCTGCGTTCGCGGTCGTCGAGCAGACGACGCTCCCCTGCTGCTTGGGCTTGCGCAAGTTGCCCCGCGACGTCAACGTCTGCACCCCACTCGTGACCGAGCAGAGCCAAGGCCGCACGCCCCACCGCGAAGTCAGGGTCTTCCGCGACGGCGGCGACCACCAGTTCTTCGGCGCCGCCTTGCAGCCGCAGGAGCCGCCCCAGCGCCTCGTTGTAGATGGCTGCAGCATCGGCCGTGGTGGTGAGGCCTTGGCCATAGACGTCCAGTTGACGGCATACGGCCGGATGGTTGAGGTGGGCAACGACTGCGGTCGCCACATCGACTGCCTGTGAACGGATCTCCGGCATGGCGGTGGACTCCCACAAACCTCCACGGCGCAGGGCTCCCAGTGTCCAGAGCGGCGCACCACGGCCACTGGCTCCGAGGATGCGGCCGTCGTCGGCTGTTTCGAGTCCTAGTCCGGCGTCGCCGCTCCTGGCCAGGCCACCCGCCAGCAGCTCACGCAGGAGCGGGTCCACCTTCGCGTCGCCTACCGGGCCGGTGCAGTTGATCACTGCACCGACCGTCATGACCGTGCCGTCGCTGAGCAGTACCCGCACGGCGCCGCCGGTGTCTTCAGCCGTCACCACCTCGCCGGTGTGCTGACAGAGCCGCCCTGACTCCCGGACCACGGCCAGCCGCTCTGCCGTGACGGGCGCCATGCGATGGCGGTGCGCATCCCACGTCCGGGCGTCACTGCGGAGGAACTCCTGCTTGTCACTGGCCGGCAACCGCTTCCACACCTGCGAGGTGATCGGCCGCAGCCCGTCGATCGCGGCTCGCCAGTCACCAGTACGCCGTACCGTCTGCACGACGTGCCGAAGCAGGGCTGAGCGCAGTACGGCGAGACTCTCGGCTTTGGTGACCTCGGTGGGAGGTGGAACCGGCGGCGTCTTCTCCGAGCGGTGTACCGCCGGGATGATGCCGTGGCGCGACACCGCGTGCAGGCTACGACTCGGACGATCTGTTGCGAGCACTACGTCGACCATGGTGAGTCCGGTGCCCACCAGCAACAGGTCCGCATCCGGCAGGTTGTCGAGGGCGCCAGGCAGCCATGGGTCGGCGACGAAGCGGTCGGAGCTCTGCAAGCCCTGCGGAGCCCAGGCGACGCCAGGCGCCGTGCCGGTGGCCACGACAGCAGCGTCGGCGAACAGGGTCTCGCCTGAGTCGAGGTGCAGGACTACCTGCCGCCCGACGTGGTCTACAGCGGTCACCCGGGCCTGGATGCGCTCGAGCGAGCCGGCAGAGCGAGCCCTACTGGCCGCTAGGTGGTCGGCGAGATAGTCGCCGTACCGGGCTCGGGCCACGAAGGTGGAGGGCTTGATCTCGGCGTCGACGTGCGCGTGCAGCCAGTCGAGGAAGTCGTCGGGTCGATCGGGCAGCGCACTCATCCCGGCCGCGGGAACGTTCAGCAGGTGCCGGCCGTCCGGTGTCGAATAGGCCGCACCGCGGGCTGTGTCCGGCCCCGGATCGATCAGCACGACCCGCACCGCGTTCGTATCCAGCAGCCTGGCCGCGGTCAGTGCACCGGCGGCCCCCGCACCGATCACCGCGACCGTACAGCCGGCTTCCCCTTCGGTCATGCTGACCCACCCCCCACAGGCGTGAAACTCTACTGAACCAATAGACTTACTGGTCTGAAGGTAGCCGATCACGGCGGCGATCGCCAGCAGCATCCGGCGGGCGGGGGGCTTCCGGCGCGCGGTAGAAGCCGGCAGTAGTCCGGCCGGCATTGTGTGCTACCGTTTTCTCCGGTTGCAGTTTTGCAGTTCCACGTTCGTTTTGAGACGCCCGCGGAGTTTGTGATCCGCAGGGCGTTTTCTCATTTCCGGGCCTTGGTCCGATGTGGGAGGGCTCGTTCGGCAGCCCGGGAACCGGTATTCGCCGGGACTCGTCAACTCGCCCCACAAAGGAGCAGATCATGGCTAACGGAACAGTGAAGTGGTTCAACAGCGAAAAGGGCTTCGGCTTCATCGCGCAGGACGGCGGCGGCGCCGACGTGTTCGTGCACTACTCGGCGATCACGACGGACGGCTACCGTTCGCTGGATGAGAACCAGAAGGTCGAGTTCGACCTGACCCAGGGCCCGAAGGGCCCGCAGGCGGAGAACGTCCGCCCGGTCTGAACCACCGCGTGAGACAGGCCCGGCTTCGGCCGGGCCTGTTTCATTTCCCGGGCAGTTCGGACACCCAGCGCAGCTCCCCTTCTTGGACCACGTCAGTGCGGGTTAGGCCGATTGCCGCCGCCACTGCGGCCGACGCCCCGTGCTCCGGGTGGACGTGCGCGACGACCCGCCGTACGCCGTGCGCCTCTAGCCAGGTCGCCAGGCCCACCGCGGCCTCCTTCGCGTAGCCGCGGCCCTGCCACGCAGTACCGATGACCCAGGCGATCTCCGCCTCCTCGCCGGTGACCGTCGCCTGTACGTAGCCGACCAGGGCGTCGTCCTGCAGGGAGCTCACTACCCAGTTGAGCCAGTACTCCCCCGGCCGGTCCGGTCCCGCCACCTGTCGTTCGTACCGCGCCGCCAGCTCCTCCACCGTCGGCGGCTCGCCACCGGTGAACGTGTAGAGCTCGGGCGCAGCCAGTACGCCGGCCATCTCCTCGGCGTACTCCACGTGCAGCGGCAGCAATGCCAGTCGCTCGGTGTCGAATCTGGTCGCGATCATCGGGCAACGGTAGCGCCGAGCGGTCCGGCCGCTCCCTCCTCGGCCGATCCGCCCGGTGCCACTGCAGTGCGCAGGTGCTCAGGGCAACCGTGCGTTCGGGTGAAGGTCGAACCGTGGACTCCGGTGGTCGCCCGGCCGGTACGGCGTGATCCGCTCCTCGTAGTGCAGGTGCGGACCCACCGCGACGCCCAGGCGATCCCCCGTCTCCACGGTGTCCCCCTGCTGGACCTCCACCTCGGACACCTGGCCGTAGAAGTGCCAGATCGCGTTCGACTCGACCACGACCTGGTCACCTCCCGCCCGGACGACGACCCCCGCAAGCGTCGCCCGCACCGGCGTACCCGGCTCGGCACGGTAGTCCCGGCCCGGGTGCGGCCCGCGCTCCCCCGTCACCCCGAACTCGCAGGTCACTCTCGGGTTGTGCACCGGCGCCGCCATGTACCGATGGTCCGGGCGCACCTTCAGAAACCCTTAAAGCCTGCCGGCGCCGTCGGGTAAGGGGCCGGCTCGACGTCCAGCTCGGCCATCCGCTGCACGTAGGTGCGGTAGGCCCGACGGGCTTCGCCGTGCGCTCCACTGCGCTGGAACGCAGACACCAGTCCGAGGTGCGCGCGTTCGTCGTACTGGTCGCGCTGCAGGATGCGGAGCAGGTATCCGGCGGCTGCGTCCGGGTCGCGCTTGCTGCGATCGGCCAGGACGCGGGCAACACGGACGTACAGAGCCCGGGCTTCCTCACGCATCCCGGCGGCCCAGTCGGCGTACACGTCCTCTTCCAGGAAGTCGCCGCTGTACGACGCTTCGGCCGCACGCAACATCGCCAGGTCGTTGCTGTCGAGCCCAGCGCGCGCGTCCCGCAGGAAGCCCTCGACGTCGACGGCGGTCTGCTCACCGTCCAGCCAGATGGTCGCCCGGTCGGCACCGACGAAGCGGTCGGGGGTATACGACTTGTCAGGGTCCAGCACGGAACGCACAGTCGACAGCGCCACTGACAATCGTGGCGACGCGACCGACTCGCCCTGGTCGGGCCAGAGCAGGTCCAGTAGCTGCACGCGAGCCACTGGACGACAGCGACGGGCAACGAGGATCTTCAGCAGGTCCCTGGCCTTCTTGGACGGCCATTCGCCTAGCTGCACGGGTTTGCCGTGCCGCAGTACGCGGAAGCCACCGAGGCACTCGATGCGTACTGGAGCCGGCCCTGTCTCTTCACCGGCGGCCAGAGCGGCTGCGGCATAGCGAGTCGCACCGGCCGTGAGGAATTGCTGGTGAGCACGCAGTGCGAGGTCCCTGGCCTCCGGACCATGCGTCCGCCTGGACAGCATCAACTCGGCCCGTGCCTGCCCCAGCGGATCGCCCAGCTCAGTACGGATATTCAGTACTTCGTGCAGTGGCTCGGCCCCGCCGTCTGCTGCGGCAAGGAGTTCCAGCGCGTCGGCAAGACCTGCGCGATCTCGCCGCTTGCGACACAGGGCTGCTGCTCGCTCTGCAGCAGCAGCCGCCTCGGTCTTGTCACCGGCGTGCAGGCTCACCCAGCCGAGTGCAATCAACGCACTGGACTGACCGAGCACGGGCCCGTAAGCCACGGCCTGCTTGGCCATCTCGGCAAGCTCCGCCGCTCTCTCCGGCTCCTCCCCTGCAAGCACTCGCGCGAGACCGGCCAACGAGGGCACCAGCGACTGCATGTCCTTCGTCTCGTCGGCCAAGGCGATGGCTTCTTCGAAGCACGCCCTGGCCAACGCCCGGTCGCCACGCTCCCGGTACACCTCTCCGAGTACAGACAGGGGTTGTGCGACTCGCTTGGACTCCAGCTTCTGGTAGAGCGCCCTGGAACCTTCCAGCTCGCCAATAGCTTCGTCCAGCCGGCCCAGTCTCAGCAGCGCCTCGCCACGATTGTTCAGCGCGAGCGCACGGAACACCGCGAAGCCGGAGCGGTCAGCCAACTCCAGTGCACGGTCCAGCTCCTCGAGACCGAGCATGTAGTCGCCTTCGGCGATGTGGTGGGATCCACGGTTCACCCGGATGCGGATCGACTGCAGCAGATCACCTGCGCGCTCTGCATGGTCCAGCGCGCGCAGGTAATGGGAGGCGTTGCCGCGCGGGTCACTGTCGACTGCGGCCAGCATCGCCAGCACCGTGTGGACGATCGCCAGCGCGCGGTCGTCGCGAGACGCCTTTGCTGCCTCCTGAGCCGCTTCGATCAGGCTGCGGCAGTCGTCGAACTCTCCGCGCAACCAGTGCGCTCCGGCCCACCAGGCCTGCAACAGTGCCTCATCGGCCGGCTGCCCGCCGTCGATCCGGCCTCGGCGATAGGTGGCGATGGCAACATCCGTCCGGCCCCGCAGGTGATGGATCAGCCCCAGCCGCCAGGCGATCGCGACGGGGATCTCGCCCTCCGGACCGATGATCCGGTCGAAGCAGTCCTCCGCACCCTGCCAGTCGCCCAGCACCTGCCGGGCTTCGCCTTCCAGCTGATCCATCGCCGCGTCCCGCAACTCCTGCGGCAGCATGGTGACGGCAGCGACCACCATCTCCGCCAGACCACCGGCAACCATCGCGTGCCCGCGCTCGGTCAGCATGCGCGCTGCTTGGGCCGGGTCGACAGCCTGGAAGCACGCCAGTGCGTCCCGATGGTCCCCGACCGACTCGAACCAGCGTCCGGCCTGCTGGGTCAGCTCGGTGATCCCCGCGTCGTCAGTGGACAGCCGGTCGTTGGCGAAGTCACGAACCAGCGGGTTGAGCTCATAGCCGTCGGCCGCGCCGGCAGAGACGAGCAGGCCTCTCGTCCGAAGCTGCTGCAGGGTGTCGGCGCTCTCAGTGAGCCCGATCGCCTGGCACAGCTCCGCCCCGAACCGCGGCAGCACAGCGACGGCGGCCACCAACCGGCGTACGGACGCTGGCTCGGCAGCGAAGACCTCTTCTGCCAGGTAGTCGTACAGCGGCCCGTCCGAACGCAGTGCTCGTCGCAGCCGGGTGGATCGCTCGGCAGCCGGCACAGTCCGCAACGCCTCCACCGCAAGCCGCGTAGCAGCAGGCCACCCCTGTACTGCGGCTTGCAACGGCTCGGCGAGTTCATCAACCCCTTCACCCAGTACTGCGCGTAGCACCTCGAGGGTCTCCGGCACGGTGAAGGCGACCGCCGTCGCGTCGATCTCCAGCACCTGGCCTCGGCCCCGCAACCGGTCGATCCCGAACGGCAGCGCCGTACGGGAAGCCACCACCAAGTGCAGGGACGAGGGCGCCACCCGGACCAGCCCGTCGATCAGCTTGGCGGCCGGGTCGTGCGCATGGATCTCGTGGAGGTCGTCCAGGACGAGCACGAGGTCATCGTGCAGGTTCTGCTCCAGCGCCTCGGCCAGCACAGCGGCGTACGCGAGTGCTCTGGTCTCTTGCTCGGCGTCGGCGTCTGGGCCACGAGGCCCCTGGAGCTCGGCCGCTAGTACTGCGGAGAGTGCGGGGACCTGGCGTCGGAGTGCTTCCACCAGCGCCGTCACCATCGCCGCGAGCGAGCGGTCCTCGGCACGGACGGTGTGCCAGGCGCAGGGCCGTCCAGCGGCCCAGGAAGCGAGCAGCGTGGACTTGCCGAACCCAGCGTCCGCGACGACCGTCACCAGCCGCCGCTGCGCGCCCTCGTCCAGCAGCGCAAGCAGGCGCGGCCGTGCCACCGTCCCCTGCAAACCCGCGCCGTCCCCAGGCATCTGGCCACCTTCCCGTCCCCTGTCGCGAGATTAGTGTCGCGGAAGGGGCTTCCGATACAACAGCACCGTCAGTAGCCAGTTCGCAACGATGCCGGCACTGATCTCACGCCCAGGAACCGCCGCCACGCCCGCTCCGGAGCCTGCCGGGCGCGACGCTGTCGGCGTGTCGCCGTAGGGTGGGTGCCCATGAACGACCGGCTGGTGTGGATCGACTGTGAGATGACCGGACTCGATCTGGTGGCGGACGCCCTGATCGAGGTGGCGGTCCTCGTCACCGACTACGAGTTGAACGTGCTCGGCGACGGGATCGACCTGGTGATCGCGCCACCTCCCGGAGCGCTGGAGCAGATGGGCGACTTCGTCCGCGACATGCACACCGCCTCCGGCCTGCTCGCCGAACTCGAGCACGGGATCGAACTCGCCGACGCCGAACAGCAGGTGCTCGACTTCATCGCCGGCTACGTCCCCGACCCGCGCAAGGCCGCGCTGGCCGGCAACTCCGTCGGCACCGACCGCACCTTCCTGGTCCGCGACATGCCCAAGGTCGAGGCCCACCTGCACTACCGCAACGTCGACGTCAGCTCGATCAAGGAACTCGTCCGCCGCTGGTATCCGCGCGTGTACTACGCGACGCCGGCCAAGAACGGCAACCACCGCGCGCTCGCCGACATCACCGAGAGCATCGCCGAACTCAGGTACTACAGGCAGACCGTTTTCGTGCCTCAGCCAGGCCCCGACAGCGACACCGCGAAGGCCGCCGCCAGCGCCGTCTCGGGCCCGATTTCAGGGAACTGACGATCGTCGCTATGATTACCCAGCCGTCGCAGTCAGGACGGCAGCAGTACCGAACATGGTGGGTATAGCTCAGCTGGTAGAGCACCTGGTTGTGGTCCAGGGGGCCGCGGGTTCAAGTCCCGTTACTCACCCGGCTGGCCCGGCGTGTCTGCGGAAAGCGCAGACATTGCCGGGCTCTTATTTTGTGCGCGGTCGCTTCGCTCCGCGCGGGCGGGGGGCTTCGCCCACCCGCACCCCCCTTGCGGTGGCTGGGTTTGCTGGGATGGCGGGGGGCTTCGCTCGCGCCCTGGGGTGGTTGGGTTCGTTGGGACGGCGGAGGGCTTCGCTCGGACTCTTGGGGTGGCTGGGTTTGTTGTCGGCGTCCGGGGGCTGGGGGTGTTGTCGGCGGTTTGTCGGGGGTTGGACTGGGTGGGGTGCCAGGATCGGGTGGGTGAAGTCGGGCAGCGTTTGGTTCGGGTACGGGGTGGCTGTGCTGGTCACGTTTGTGATCGGGGCGGTTGCGTTCGGGGTGTTCGTGTTGTCCAAGGTGTTCGGAGGGTCGGCTGAGGAGTCGCCGGCGCCGTCCGTTGTGCAGGCCAGCCCGTCGGTCAGGGCTACACCGGTTCCGCAGAAGAGGGCTGCTCAGGTGTTGGGGGTGCGGGCCGTGGTGGCTGATGCCCGGCAGGTGGTGGTGACAGTGGCTACGCCGGTGGGGTGTGCGAAAAATCTGCGTGCGGTTGCTTATGCCGAGGGGGTCGGCGCGGTTGCGGTGCGGATCACTCAGGAGGTTGGTGCCGGCTGCCGGTGGCAGCGGAAGCCGGTGCTGGTGACGGCCAAGGCTCCGGTGGGTGACCGCACGCTGATCGTCAACGGCACCCCGTGGACGCCGACCGAGTCCGGTGAATATCAGCAGGCACTTCGCGCGGCCACGTCCTGACCGATTCCTTTTCCGGGTTCGCGCGGTCTACCTGTCATGACTGAAAACAACACCCGCCGGCTCTCTCTGTCCGCCCTCGTCTCGCTCAACGGCGTCATCGGCGAGCCGATGACCTGGGCCGGACCGTACTTCGGAGCAGGGAGCGCCGCCCACTCGCTCGCCGTCCTGGAGCGCAGCGACGCCTTCCTGATGGGCCGCCACACCTACGAGCTGTTCGCGCGACAATGGCCAACCGCGACCGGCCCGTACGCCGAGCGGCTCAATCGGATGCAGAAGTACGTGTTCTCGTCGACACTCACCGAGGCCGAATGGACCAACACGACCGTGGTGAGCGGGGACGTCGTGACCGCGGTGCGTGAGCTGAAAGAGGCCGGCGGCAACGAGCTGATGGTCTACGGGCACGGCCGGTTCGGACAGACGCTCGTGGACGCGGGGCTCGTGGACGAATTGACCCTCACCGTCGTACCGGTCTTCGTGCCCGGTGGCACGCCTTTGTTCCGCGACGGCGGGCTGGAACACCGTTGGGAGCTGGTCCGGGCCGGCGAAGGCCACGACCCGGGACTGGCGAGCCTGACCTATCGACCCGCAACCGCGGCGAAGGCCTGATGAAGACGATCTCCAGCGACGATCGCGACCAGTTCCTCGAGGAGACCGAGCAGTACCGATCCGAGTTGCTCGCCTATTGCTACAAGCTGCTCGGCTCGCTGCACGAGGCCGAGGACGTCGTACAGGAGACCTGCCTGCGCGCGTGGCGAAGCCAGGACACCTTCGAGGGCCGGTCGTCCTTGCGAACCTGGCTGTATCGCATCGCGACCAACCAGTGCTTGAACGCGCTCGGATCCCCGCAACGCCGCGCGCTCCCGTCCGGGTTGTTCGCTCCCAGTCCGGATCCGGGCACGACGATGGCGCCCGTCCAGAGCGAACAATCGTGGCTCGACCCGTTCCCGGGACCTGCCGCCGAGGCTGGGGATCCGGCCGACGTCGTCGCAGCGCGATCGAGTCTTCGCTTGGCGCTCGTTGCCAGCCTGCAGCACCTGCCAGGACGGCAGCGAGCGGTGCTCATCCTGCGGGAAGCTCTTGGGTACCGCGCGGCGGAGGTTGCCGAGATGCTCGAGACCTCCGTGCCTGCGGTCAAAAGCGCGCTGCAGCGTGCCCGGGCCACCCTGTCCGAAGTCGCACCGACCACGGAAGAAGTGGTCGAGCCCGACTCTCCGGAGGCGCGCGCGATCCTCGACCGCTACATGGCCGCCTTCGAGCATGCGGACGTCGAGGCGATGAACGACCTGCTCCGGTCGGACGCGAGGCTCGAAGTCGTACCGTCCGATGTCTGGTTCCAGGGCAAGACCACTTGCGTCGGGCAACTACGCGAGCGGGTCATGACCGAGCCCGGGCTCTACAAGATGCTGCCGACCATCGCCAACGGCCAGCCCGCGGCGGCCTCCTACTACCGCGAGACGATCGACGACGAGTTCAGGCCGTTCGCGATCTCGGTGCTCACCGTCGACCGCAGCCACATCGTCGCGATCACGGTGTTCGCCGACCCGGCCCTGGTGACCCGCTTCGGCTTCCCGGCCGAAGTGGAGGCAGCCGATGCGGGCCGGGCTTCCGTTCGGACGGGTGCCCCTGGGGCAGAATGACGAAATGCCGGACGACGAGACCATCCAGCGGGTCCGCAACCGCTGGGGCGAGGGCGACCGGCTGCGGATCGAGATCCTGGAAGGCGCCGGTCGGCTGCTGTCCGAACTCGGCGGCGAGGACGGCCTCACCATCCGCGGGGTCGCCCGGGCCGTCGGGATCGCGCCGGCCAGCATCTACCAGCACTTCGCCGACCGGGCCGCGCTGATCGACGGACTGGTGGAGTACGAGTTCAGCCTGCTGATGAAGGCGATGACGGCTGCCGACGAGAGTCTCGATCCCACCGACGTGATGGGCCGGGTACGCGCCCAGGTGCACGCCCACCGCGATTTCGCCGACGCCAAGCCGGGGCACTACCGGCTGCTGTTCGGGAAGGCCACCCGGCGGGCGATCCGCGGCGAGCGTCCCGTCAACGGCCCGCTGTTCGAGGTGTTCACGAGCTTCATCGAAGCCTTCGACCGCTGCGCCGAGGCCGGCTTCGCGCTCCGGGTACCCAGTCGGCGAGCCGCCTCGCTGGTCTTCGTAAGCGTCTACGGGCGGGCCGCCCTGCTGGACGGCGTACGGATCGAGCGGCCGGACGACGACTCGCTCGACGATCTCGTCTCGCTGATCTTCGCCTGACCTGCTCACGAAGTGTGACCTACCTCTCACTGTCTGGTACGACCATATCTAGATGCCTAACGTTTGTTCAGTAAGAAAACAATCGTTCGGTAACTCTGGGGAGTCGACGATGGCCGAGATCGTGGAGGAACTACCGACCTATCCGATGAGCCGCGGTCGCTGCCCGTTCGACCCGCCGCCCGAACTCGACCGGCTGCAAGACACCGAGCCACTGTCGCGGGTGAAACTGTGGGACGGCAGTACGCCGTGGATGGTGACCCGCTACGACCACAGTCGCCAGCTGCTCGCCGACCCTCGGATCAGTTCCGACCCGCGCAACGACGGCTTCCCGTTCTCGAACGCGGCTCAGTCGCAGAACCGCGGCCAGTTCAATGCGTTCATCGTCCGCGACGACCCCGACCACGCGGCCCAGCGCCGGCTGGTGACCGCCGACTTCATGATCAAGCGGGTGGAGGCGATGCGGCCGCGGATCCAGGAGATCACCGACGGCCTGATCGACGACATCCTCGCCGGCCCGAAGCCGGCCGACCTGGTCGAGACGCTCGCCCTGCCGCTCCCGTCCCTGGTGATCTGCGAACTGCTCGGCGTCCCGTACGCCGACCGCACACTGTTCCACCGCCTCGGCAAGACGCTGCTCCGGCGCGACAACACCGCCGAGCAGAGCCGGGCCGCCAGCGAAGAACTGCGGGCCTACCTGCGGGACCTGGTGAAGCGCCTGGACTCCGCGCCCGACGACGCTCTGCTCAGCCGCCTGATCGTGCAGCAGTTGCGTACCGGGCAGATGGGCATCGAGGACATCGTCGACATGGCCCTGTTGCTACTGATCGCCGGCCACGAGACGACCGCCAACATGATTGCCCTGGGCACCGTTGCGCTGCTCGAGCACCCCGATCAGCTGGCCGCCCTCCGCGACACCGACGACCCCAAGCTGGTCGCGAACGCCGTCGAGGAACTGCTGCGCTACCTGACCATCGTGCACAACGGCCGCCGCCGCGTCGCCCTGGACGACATCGAGATCGGCGGGCGGCTGATCCGCAAGGGTGACGGCGTGATCGTCGCGACCGAGATCGCCAACCGCGACGCCGAGGCCTTCCCCGACCCGGACAAACTCGACATCCACCGGGCCGCGCGGCACCACGTCGCCTTCGGGTACGGCGTACATCAATGCCTTGGGCAACCATTGGCACGCGTTGAGCTGCAGGTCGTCTACAGCACGCTCTACCGGCGCATCCCGACGCTGGCGCTGGCGATCCCACTCGACGAGGTGCCGTTCAAACACGACATGGCGATCTACGGCGTGCATGCGCTGCCGGTGACTTGGTGATGGGAGAGCTGGGATGAAGGTCGTTCTCGATCAGGACAGGTGCATCGGGTCGGGGCAGTGCGTCCTGTCGTCGCCCGAGGTGTTCGACCAGCGTGACGACGACGGCATCGCCGTACTGCTGGCCGAACAGCCTCCCGCCGATGCCGAGGAAGGTGCGCGGGAGGCGGCCCGGATCTGTCCGGCGCTCGCGATCACGGTGGCGGAGTAGCCGCGCGTGCTGTCCCGGGTGGTCGTCGTCGGCGCCTCGGCCGCTGGACTCACCGCGGCCGAGGCGCTGCGGCGTGAGGGCTTCACGGGTGAGCTGACGATCATCGGCGACGAGGTGCATTCGCCGTACGACCGGCCGCCGCTGTCGAAGCAGATCCTCCGCGGCGCCTGGGAGCCCGATCGGATCGTCCTCCGCCCTGACGCGCTCCTGGCCGATCTCAAAGCGTCATGGATGCTTGGTACGCCGGCGGCCGGACTCGATCCGATCGGGCGCAAGGTGGTGCTCGCGGACGGTCGTGAGATCGGGTACGACGGCCTTGTCATCGCGACCGGGGCGACGCCACGGCGACTGCCGTTCGGGCACGACCTCGCCGGCGTACATCTGCTGCGGACGCTCGACGACACCCTCGCGCTGCGGGACGGCCTGCGCTCAGCGCGCTCGATGGCGATCGTCGGCGCGGGCTTCCTCGGCGCCGAGGTCGCCGCGGTCGGGCGCGAGTCGGGGCTCGAGGTCACCATGATCGATCCCCTCCCTGCGCCGATGATCCGGCAGTTCGGCGCGGAGCTGGGCGGGTTGCTGGCACAGCTGCACCAGTCGCGCGGTGTGAATCTTCGTTGTGGCGTTGGCGTCAGCGCGTTGACGGGCGAGGGCGGCCGAGTCGCAGGTGTCGAGCTCTCCGATGGATCGCACGTGACCGCTGACCTCGTGCTGGTCGCGATCGGCGCGACCCCGGCGACCAGCTGGCTCGCCACCAGCGGGCTCCGCCTCGGCGACGGCGTGGAATGTGACCAGTACTGCGCCGCAGCGCCCGGCATCGTCGCGGCCGGCGACGTCGCCTCATGGCATCACCCCCGGATCGGGCGCCGCCGGCTGGAACACCGGATGAACGCCACCGAGCAGGCAACGATCGCCGCCAAGAACCTGCTCGGCGCGAAGATCCCGTTCGCACCGGTCTCCTACTTCTGGACCGATCAGTACGACGTGAAACTCCAGGTCTACGGCCGATCCGGCGACGACCTCGACTTCCACATCGTCGCCGGCGACCCCACCGAAGGCCGCTTCGCCGCCCTCTACGGCGACGGCCACCACGTCACCGGAGCCATGGCCTGGAACCTCCCCCGCCACGCCCGCCTCCTCCGCGCCCACGTCGCCAACCAAATCCCTTGGAAAGAGGCAGTCGCCCCCATCTCCACCAACGTCGGCGGCTGACCCACCGCGAGCAAACGCCCGACGGCGCCGCCCCGACACGAACTCAACGCCGGGCGGCGCTGATCCACCTGCGTGCGGCGGCAAGGAGCTTGGCGAGTCTGGTACGCCAGGTGGTCTGCGGTCGGGAGGGTGCGAGCGGATCGATCTTCCGGTGCACGAGTTTGCTCGGGTAGCTCGCCGCCTCACGTCCCGCCCGCGACGGGCGGCTGCTGGGACGAAGGCTTTTCGGCGTACGGCCGAGTGGCTGGTGGGCGACCGTCTGGCGTTTTCGGAGGACTCGTCGGTGCGCGGTGGCTCGTTCGGCATCTTCACTGGTCATCGGATCCACCTCCGCGCCTCCAGTGACCGTTGCCCACGGCACGCACACGTCCACGAGCGGGCTGTGACAGCGTTGTTACATGCCGTTGCCTGGTTGTCAGCGTGCCGAGCGGGTGATGCAGGTAGCGGGGAGGTCGAACCAGCGGAGGTGGTCGAAGTCGGCGTTGACGGCGGCCTCGTCGGCGGTCGGGGCGGTGTGCTGGCAGGCCGAGAGGAGTTGCCGGGCCTCGGCGAGGTAGTCGTCGAGGGCGGATTCCGGGGCGGTGTCGTTGTGGTGCGGATAGCGCAAGGTGCCGTCCGCGTCGTAGCCGACCTGGGACAACCGCATCGGCGGCTCGACCGGGCCGCGGTGGTGCTTCCAGAGACCGTTGGCCGGGTCGAACCGGTAGTCGCCCAGCAATCGCCAGCCGTCCCGCGCGACCAGCTTCACCGCTTCCACGACGTACGAGAAGACTGCTTCGGAGATGAAGTAGTTGAAGTTGACCCGGACCCAGCCCGGTTTGATTCCCTCGCAGCCGTGCATGATCTCGGCGGCGAACTCCGCCGACTGCTGCAGGTCGATCCCGAGCAGCGTGTGCCCGTACGGTCCCGCGCAGGAACAGCCGCCGCGGGACTGGATGCCGAACAGATCGTTGAGCAGGGCAACGACGAAGTTGTGGTGCAGATAGCGCCCGGACGGCGCCTTCACCACGAACGAGACGATCGACAGCCGCTCGGCGTCCAGGTTGCCGAGGATCTGGATGTTCGGCTCCTCGCGCCAGGCCTCCACCGCGCGGCGCAGGTACGCGTCCTCGTGCGCCCGGATCACCTCGATTCCGACCGCCTGCTTGAGCTGGAACACCAGGCCGGCCCGGATCGACTCGATGATGGCCGGCGTGCCGCCCTCCTCGCGATGGATCGGGTCGTCGAGATAGCGATGCTCGTTCGGGTTCACGAACACGACCGTGCCGCCACCCGGTACGTCGGGTACGCGGTTGTGCAGCAGGTCGCGGCGCACGACCAGCACACCCGGCGTACCCGGGCCGCCGATGAACTTGTGCGGACTGAGGAAGATCGCGTCCTTGTACGACAGCGGGTCGGCCGAGCGCCCGCCGTACATGTCGATCTCGATGTACGGCGCGGCGGCGGCGAAATCCCAGAACGACAAGGCGCCGTGCCGGTGCAGGAGCGCGGAGACCCGATGGGTGTTGCTGACGATGCCGGTGACGTTGCTCGCGGCGGAGAACGAGCCGATCTTGAGCGGCCGCTCGGCGTACCGGATCAGCTCTTCCTCGAGGCGCGGGATGTCGATGTGCCCGTCGGAGTCCTGGCCGATCGTCACCACGTCCGCGATCGACTCGCGCCATGGGAGCTCGTTGGAGTGGTGTTCGTACGGGCCGATGAAGACGACCGGGCGGCGCTCGGGCGGGATCTGGCCGGTCAGCTGGTACTCGTCCTCGAGGCCGGCCGGGATCCGCAGGCTGAGGACGCCGATCAGCTTGTCGATCGCGCCGGTCGCGCCGGACCCGCAGAAGATCACTGCGGTCTCGTCGTCGCCCCCGACGCTGTCGTGGATGATCTTGCGGGCGTCCTCGCGCAGCCGGGTGGTCTGCAGACCGGTGCCGCTGGACTCGGTGTGGGTGTTCGCGTACCGCGGCAGCACTTCTTCGCGGATGAAGTCCTCGAGGAAGGTGAGGGCCCGGCCGGACGCGGTGTAATCGGCGTACGTGACCCGGCGCGGGCCGTACGGACCGGGCATCACCTGGTCGTCGCCGATCACCGACGACCGGATCCGGCTCAGCAGCGGGGTGTCCGGCGGCATCGCCAGCGCCTCGCTCGGTGCGGTCTCCTGGATCGTCATGGCGTCAGGGTAAGCCGGTTCGTGAAGTTCGTCTCCTGCCAATCGTCGGTGCGCTTGGCTAGGGTTCTCAGCAGTCGACGGTGAGGAGCTGGGGATGACGTTTTCCGCGGAACTGTGGGAGCGCGGCGCCGCGAAGGTGTACGAGGAGATCCTGCGCCACCCGTTCATCACCGGGCTCACCGACGGGACGCTGGAGCACTCCGCCTTCCGCTACTTCATCATCCAGGACAGCCACTACCTGCGGGCGTACTCGCGCGCGCTCACCCTCGTCGCCGCCCGGGCGACCCACGAGGACGAGGTGCGTCTCTTCGCCACCCACGCGGCCGAGGCGATCGCGGTCGAGCAAAGTCTGCATTCGGAGTTGCTCGGCTCGCTGGGCCTCGAATCGGCCGACGTCGACGCTGCCGGGTCACGGCCGACGACCACGGCGTACATGTCCTATCTGACGGCTGTCTGCGCGACGGGCACGTACGCCGAGGCGGTGGCCGCCGTGCTGCCCTGCTACTGGATCTATCGCGACGTCGGCCGGGAACTGCTCAAGCGGTCGTCGCCCGATCCGGTCTACGCGCAATGGATCTCGACGTACGGGTCCGAGGAGTTCGACGCGGTCGTAGAGTCGGTGCTGGCGGTCACGGATCGGCTCGGCGGCGACGTCGGGCCGGCTGAGCGCGAACGGTGCCACCGGCACTTCTCCACCACCACCAGGTACGAGTGGATGTTCTGGGACGCCGCGTACCGCGAGCTGGATTGGCCGGCCGGATGACAGATTTCTACGACGTCGTGATCGTCGGCGGCGGCCACAACGGCCTGGTCGCGGCTGGATACCTGGCCGGCGCGGGGCTGTCCACGCTCGTGCTGGAGCAGCAGGGGCACACGGGCGGCGCCGCGGTGAGCCAGCAGGTGTTCCCCGGCGTCGACGCCCGCCTGTCGCGGTACTCGTATCTCGTCAGCCTGCTCCCCGACAAGATCGTGGCCGACCTCGGCCTGTCCCTGGAGCTCCGGTCCCGCTCCGTCGCGTCGTACACCCCCGTACGCCGGGGAGGGCGCGACCTGGGTCTTCTGGTCGACCGTCCCGAGGGCGCCGCGACCCGTGCGTCCTTCACGGCGTTGACGGGCAGCGACGCGGAGTACGACGCCTGGTCTGCCTTCTACGGGTCTGTCGGGGAACTCGCTGCCGTGGTCGCGCCGACGCTGCTCGAGCCGCTGGTGCCTGGTGAGTCGTTGCGTCGCCAGGTGGACCCGGCGTTGTGGGAGGCGCTGGTGGAGCGGCCGCTCGGAGAGGTGATCGAGCAGCGGTTCACCGACGACACGGTGCGGGGTGTGGTCGCGACGGACTCGGTGATCGGGACGTTCGCCGGCCTGCACGACGAGTCGCTGATCCAGAACCGGTGCTTCCTCTACCACCTGATCGGCAACGGCACCGGCGAATGGCGGGTGCCGGTCGGCGGTATGGGTGCTGTGACGGATGCTTTGGCGACTGCCGCCCGGCGGGCTGGTGCGTCGCTGGTGACGAACGCCTCGGTGACGTCGGTCGAGGCCGACGGGAAGCGCGGCTCGGTGACGTGGCTCGGCGGTGACGGTGAGCGTTCGGTCGACTGCTCCTTCGTACTGGCCAACGTCGCGCCGGCCACACTCGACGGTCTGCGCGGGCGGTCGGTTTCTGCTCGACCGGAAGGATCCCAGCTCAAGATCAACCTGCTGCTGTCACGGCTCCCCCGGCTACGCTCGGGCGACGACCCAGCGCGCGCCTTCGCGGGCACCTTCCACATCGACGAGGACTACTCGCAACTCGAATCGGCTTATGTTGAAGCCGCCGGTGGCTCCCTGCCCGCAGTACCGCCGTCCGAGGTCTACTGCCACTCTTTGACGGACCCGTCCATCCTGAGCCCTGCCCTGATCGCCTCCGGGCATCACACCCTGACCGTCTTCGGCGTTCACTTCCCGGCCCGATTGTTTGCCTCCGACAACGATGCCGCCCGCAACGAGTCCGTACGCCGCGTGCTGGCCGGCCTGGAGTCGTACCTGGCGGAACCGCTCGAACCCTGCATCGCCCGCGACGCCGACGGCAACCTCTGCATCGAGGCCAAGACGCCGTACGACATCGAGGCATCCGTCGGCATGCCCGGCGGCCACATCTTCCACGGCGACCTGCAGTGGCCCTGGCTCGACAACTCCGCCGACACCGGCCGCTGGGGCGTCGAGACCGACGTCGCCAACCTCCTCGTCTGCGGCTCCGGCGCCCGCCGAGGCGGCGCCGTCAGCGGCATCCCCGGCCACAACGCCGCCCAGGCCGTCCTCGAACTACACCCCTGAAACTCGCCCCCCGAACCGATTTCGCATCCCCCCATCCGCCCTGCTACGATCCTCTTCGTTCGAACACAACAGAACATGCGCCGCTAGCTCAATTGGCAGAGCAGCTGACTCTTAATCAGCGGGTTCGGGGTTCGAGTCCCTGGCGGCGCACCGGCATCGAGGCTCAGGCAGACATCGCAATCTGTTCCTGGGCCTTTGTGCTGTCCGGGAAGAGATTTCCCACGATCCACGGGCAGCGCTCTCCGCTTCAGCAGATCTGGGCAGTTGGTGATGTCGGCCACACCGAGGCTGACCTTCGTCTGTGGTTGCCGCGAGCGTTGACGGTGGCATCGTGAAGCTGTAGCTGAGCCGGCGGTGGAGTTGTTTGTTGGGGGTGCGGGGTGGCGACGTGCTTGTCGCCACCCCGCAGGGGGCAGGCCTCAGGGGCTGCCGGGTCGGGTCAGTTGGGGAACCAGTTGCGCATCTGGGTCACCTCCTTTCTTCTGGTCGGGCGTGAGTGGGCTCGGGTGAGCGGCGTACCGATCGAAGTACTCCGAGCACACTGAGGGTTCCGATGGCCCCGGCTCCGCAGATCACTGTGTAGGCGGGGGTTATCTCGGCGACGGCGCCGCCGGTCGCCATGCCGAAGCCTTGGAGAGTCATGATTCCGGCGCCCAGCAGCGACATCGCCTGACCTCGCTGCTGCTCGGGCACCGCTTGGACGAACCACCGGTCCATGCCGAGGGTGTAGGCGGCACACAGCCCGGTGGTGAACATCAACGCGATCGCCAGCGGCAAGGCGGGATGGGTGACGAACGCGATCATCGGCAGGAGGGACAGGGCGGCGAGCGGAAAGACGATGCGGTCCCGGGTCGCGGGTGTGAGGAGTGTGCCGGCCAGGATTTCGCTGATCACGTTGCCGGCCGGCATGGCCGCGAGGAACGCGCCGAATCCGGCCGAATCCGCTCCCAGCCCGGTCGTGTAGGGGGCGGCTGCTCCTTCGGCGACGACGAAGAACATCGGCGGGATCCACCACAGCAGCAGCAGTGCACGGATGCGTGGGTCGCGTAGTAGCTGCCCGGTCGAGGTGAGGCTTTGGTACTTCGCCTTAGTCTCCGCCTTGGTCTTCGCCCTGGTCTTCGCCTTGGTCTTCGCCCTGGTCTTCGCCTTGGTCTTCGTCGTCTTGGTCGTGGTGTTTGCCGCGGCGGCGGCGGGTGTCCGGGCGGGCCGTTCGCGGGTGCCGAGGCGAAGCAGCAGGGCGGAGCTGAGGAAGGTGGCGACGGCGACGCAGAGGGCTGCGCGGGGTGGTAGCCAAACCAGGGCGAGACCGCCGAGCCCGTAGCCGACGATCTGGGCGCTCTGCGAAACGATGCGTACCAGCGAGCGGCCGAGTATGTAGAGGTCGTCCGGCAGGATGTCGACGAGGCTGGCCGCACGAGTGCCGGTGAACAGCGGCGAGATACTCGCGGCGATACACCGCAGTACGAACAGCGCCGCGAGCGGTGCCCGCGGGACGGCCATCGTGGCCATGCAACCCGCGCTGAGTAGGTCGCAAGTGACGAGGAGTCTGCGCGGCGGGTGCCGGTCGGCCAGGCCGGACAGCAACACTCCGCTGAGGGAGTAGGGCAAGAACCCGAGCGCGAAGATCAGCGCCGTCAGCAGCGCTGAGCCGGTCTCGCGAAAGACCAGTACGGCCAGCGCGACCTCGGCGAAAACCCCGCCCAGGACCGACAGGACATGGGCGGCAAAAATCGCCCGGTACTCCCGGACGGCGAAGACGGCGCGGTACCCGTTGCCCGCAGCGTCCCGCGTACGACGCCCGCCGCTGCGCGCTCCGAGCCGGGTCACCCTTCGATCACCTTGCCGGCCAACGGTTCAACGCGCCCCGGCAGGCTCGGCTCGCTCAGCACCCGGCTCCCCAGCCCACCGTCATACCAATCTCCTCGTCGCCGCACTCGATCTCAGACTAATATCCACTTCATATGATATGCAATAGATATTATCAATGGGTCATCCGTGCGAACGGTCAGTTCCCTCCGCGCTCATGGAAAACGCGAGGTGGCACCGGTGTCGGGCTAATGTGTGCGATGTGACCGGGACCGCGGTGGAGGGCGACGAGTTCGTACTGCGCGCCGATCAGTACCGGCCGGAGTTGCTGGCCTACTGCTATCGGATGCTCGGATCGTTGGCCGATGCCGAGGACGCGGTGCAAGAGACCTACGTGCGCGCCTGGCGAGCCTTCGACTCGTTCGAAGAACGGGCGTCGTTGCGGACCTGGTTGTACCGGATCGCGACGAACACCTGCTTGAGCGCCTTGAGGCACCACGGCCGGAGGGTGCTGCCGTCCGGGTTGGGTGCTCCGAGTCAGGACTCGTCCGCGCCGCCGAACTCGGTGGACACGAGTGTGAGGTGGCTGCAGCCGTTTCCCGATGACTGGTTGCCGGACTCGAGCGATCCGGCCGCGATCGTCACAGCCAGGGACACCGTGCGGCTCGCGCTCGTCGCCAGTCTGCAGTACCTGCCACCCCGCCAGCGCGTAGTACTCATCCTTCGCGAGGTGCTCGCCTGGAGTGCCGCTGAGGTTGCCGAGCTGCTCGACATTTCGGTTGCGGCCGTGAAGAGCGCTCTGCAGCGGGCTCGGGCGCGGCTGGACGATGTGGCGCCGGTCGCGGACCAGGTAGGCGAGCTGACCGAGCCGCAGCAGCGCGAGCTGCTCGACCGCTACGTCGCCGCGTTCGAGACGGCCGACCCCGCAGCACTCGAACGGCTGCTGCGTGCCGATGCCACGCTCGAGGCTCCGCCGTTGCGGCGTTGGTACTCCGGCATCAGGTACTGCATGCCCTACATGGGACAGCACGTGCTGGGTTCGCCCGGGCACTGGCGGATGCTGCCGGCCAGCGCCAACGGCCAGCCCGCCGTCGCCGCCTACTACCGCGGTGCGGATGGCAGCTATCTGCCCTACGGGATCGTGGTGCTCACGGCAGACGCGGACGGGATCTCACGCATCACCGCGTTCGGCGACGCAGATCTGGTCACGGCATTCGGCTTCCCGGCGGTCCCGCCAGACGCGTGACCCGTCCCACGGGCCGCTGTCGAGCACGTGCGGGTGGGTTGTCACGAAGGTCGGTCGAGAATTTCTGAGCTAGACCGATTCCTTCTGGCGGTGCGGTTCGTCTGTAGTGCGACGTTGCCGAACAGTCGGCAACACCACACACGGAGGTTCGTCATGCGAAAACTGACCGTTTCGACCCTGGCCTCGCTCGACGGCGTCATCCAGGACCCAGGCGGGTTCGGCGAGACCGACCAGGGCGGTTGGGCAAACCAGTACTTCACCGACCAGGCGCAGCAGGAGGCGCTGGACCGCCTGCTGGCCAGCGACTACTTCCTGATGGGACGGACCACCTACGAGCTGATGTACCGGTCCTGGGGCAACGTCAAAGGCGGCGGCCCGTACCTCGACCGGACGAACGAGATTCCCAAGCTCGTCGCATCGAGAACCCTGACCGGGTCGCTGCCCTGGAACGCGACGGTGATCCAAGGCGACGTGGCCGAGGAGATCGCCAAGCTCAAGCAGCAAACCGGTGGGGACATCGAGGTGTACGGCAGCTCCACGCTGGTGCAGACCCTCATGAAGCACAACCTGATCGACGAATACCGGGTCGCGGTTCACCCGCTCGTTCTGGGCGGCGGGACGCGGCTGTTCGTCGATGGTGGTGTCCGTACCACGCTCCAGCTCAGCGAAGCGCGGAAGCTCGAATCCGGCGTGGTCGAGCTGGTCTATCTGCCCGCAGGCAAGGAGTGAACAGCATGCAGATCGGTGTGATCGGCGCGACCGGCAACCTCGGTCGACGCGTGGCCGCAGAGGCAGCGCGGCGCGGACATCACGTCACGGGCTTCACGCGCGACGCGTCACGGCCGCACCCCGAGGTACCGGTCGCAACCTGGAGGAGCATCGATGTGCTCGACCCGGAGAGCGCAACAGCTGCGATCGGCGGTCTCGACGTACTGGTCAGCGCCTATGGGCCGGGCAACGCGAGCCAGGACTTCGACGACACCATGCGCCGGTCGATCGAGGACCCGTCGACCTTCGCCCGGGTGGCGGCCACGCTGCTGAAAGCACTCGATGCACATCCGTCGATCCGGCTCATCGTCATCGGCGGAACCGGCAGCCTGGAGATCAGCCCTGGGGTGGTGATGGCAGACCGGGCCGACCACATGCGTGCTGATCTGGAGAAGATCGGACTGCCGGGCGACTACATCGTCGCGGTCGAGGGACACCGTGCCGCGCTGAACACCTATCGCCTCTCCAACCGGCTCTGGACCTATCTCAGCCCGCCGGAGTACGCCTTCCCCGGCGAACGCACGGGCCGCTTCCGCCTCGGTGGCGACCAACTGCTCACCGACTCGGACGGCCAGAGCCGCATCTCGTTCGAAGACCTCGCAGTCGCGGTCATCGACGAGGCCGAGCTACCGGCTCATACTCAACGGCGATTCACCATCGCCTACTAGCAGTGGCGATCTCAGGAGTCTCCAGGAAGCCAGGGCGGTTGCAACCTGAGGCGTCGCAGCCTTGTCCGCGGCCCGCGTCGGTAAGATCATACGTATGGCGAAAGACTCGATTCCCGCTGCGCAGTTGATGCCGCGACGTCTGCCGGTGGGTCGGCTCGGGGTCTCGGTCGTCGCCGAGCTCGTGGATCTGATCGTGACTGGCCGGTTGAAGGAAGGCGATCTGCTGCCTCCGGAAGGGCCGCTGAGCGAGCACTTCGGGGTGAGCCGGACGGTGTTGCGCGAATCGGTGAAGCGCCTCGAGGAGAAAGGCCTGGTGACCGTCTCGCAAGGCCGGGGTACGCAGGTTCGGGCGCCGGGGTACTGGAACATGCTGGACCCGGTGGTGTTGTCTGCCCTGATCGACAACGACGAAAGTCTCGGCGTCCTCGACGAGTTGACGGTCGTGCGCGCAAGCCTTGAGTCGGCCATGGCGGGGGCAGTGGCCGGTTCGCACACCGCCGACGAGCTCAGGCGGCTGGAGAACGCGTTGACCGCCATGCGGGAAAGCGAGTCGGAGACCGACTCGTTCCGGCAGGCGGATGTGATCTTCCATTACGCGGTGATGGAGATCTCCGGTAACCGGCTGGCGGAGAACATCGCCAAGCAGATCTACAAGCGCGCCGTGGAGTCCAGCCGCTATCAGGGCATCAACCCGCCCGACGCGGTGGCGCTCACGCTCAAGGAGCACGAGGCGATCGTCAAGGCCATCGCGCGCAACGACGTCGCCGCCGCCGAGAAGGCGATGCTTGCTCACATCCACGTGGCGTGGGAACGCCGGCGGCCGTCCGACCACCCTCCCCGCTCGCGCAGCCGCAAGCGGGGTCAGAAGAGGCAGTAGACCTCGGCGGCATTGTCACCGAACACCCGACGGCGTTCCGCCTCGGACAACCCGGTGAACAGGCTGTCCACAGCAGACTTCCACGCGGCCGCTCCCCCGCCGAGTTCGGCCAGCGGCCAATCGGAGCCGTACAGGAGGCGATCGGGTCCGAACGCTTCGAGGGCGATCGTCACCCGATCGGCCAGGTCCTCGGCCCGCCAGGAGCCCGGAGCCAGGCCGGACACGAGGCCCGAGACCTTCGCGACGACGTTCGGGCGACGAGCCAGTTCACGCAAGCACGCTGCCCACTCGCTCGCGTCCTCTGCAGGGCCGGGCGGGCCGCCCAGGTGGTCGAGCACGAAGCGCATTCCCTCGTGCCGGCCACTCACGAGCGCCGCCTGCGGAAGTTGCCAATCGCGGACGACGAGGTCGAAACACAGGCCAGCACGATCGAGTGCGTCGAGGCCGAGAGCAACGTCCTCCCGCAGCAGCCACTCGGGATCCGGGTCGATGTGCACCAGATGGCGCACCCCCACGACGGGAACCGTCGCGTTCCGGCGGATCCGGTCGAGCTGGGGACCGACCTCCGCGGTGAGGTCGACCCAGCCGACCAGACCCGCGACCACCGACGGGTCCAGCTGGGCGAGCCGGACGCTCTCCGCCAGGCTGTTGCTCGCCTGGACGACGACCGCGCGATCGAGTCCTGACGCTTCGAGCATGGCACCGAGATCGGCCGCGCCGAAGTCACGGTCGATCGGTGCCATCGTCTGCGGATCGATCCAGTCCTGCGGGTCCAGAGCGCGATCCCACAGGTGCACATGGGCATCGATCACCCGAGGTGCCACACTTCGTCGATGGGTTGCCACAGCGCGCCAGGAGTCCTTTCCTCGGCAATCCTCACCTGGCACGGATCGGTGTGCGTCCACCATTCCTGCGAGACCGGGTCAGCCGCGATCCGGCGCATGTCCGCGTCGTGGTCCTCGCCGACGTACTCGTAGTACGCGAACAGGATGTCGCCGAAGACGAAGATGCTGTAGTTGCGAATGTTGCATTCGACAAGCTTCTGCTCGACGCCCGGCCAGACGGCACTGTGCAGCTTCAGGTACTCCTCGCGCTTGTCGGGACGTACTCCGACGACGAAAGCCCGGCGCTCCGGCTCGCGCGTCACGAGACGGGCCTCAGCGGTACGGCGGGAACGTCGATCACGTCCGGCTCGGCGACCAGCCGCAGCGCAGCCCGCTCCGGCCGGATGTGCGGTCCGGTCGAGGCGGGAACGACCGCCCCCGAGTCGCCCGGCGCCAGCTGGGACTCGTCCACCACGATGCCGATACCAGGTCGGTCACCCAAGATGATCCCTCCGTCGTCAAAGGTCTGGTCGACGTCCAGTCCGACCGGGAAATGGAGATCCTGGACCTCGTAGGTCAGCAGGTTCGGTACGGCGGCGGCCGCGTGCGCGACCGGGTTCGCGTTGTACGCAACGGGACTCACGGGCAGATCGTGACCATGCGCCAGCGTTGCCACCCGGAGGAAGTGGGTGATCCCCCACACGTTGCCCACCTGGACGACATCGAGCGCCCTGGCGTCGAGCAGCGGGCGATACTGCTCGAGCCCGGTCAGGTTCTCGCCACTGGCGATCGCCGCCCGGACCTTTCCCCGCAACGCGGCCATCCCGGCGGCATCCCACCGGCGCAGCGGCTCCTCCACCCAGGTGAGGTCCAGACGCTCCTCGATGGCGGCCACGTACCGGGCGGCCTGGGCGTGGTTCCAGCACTCGTTCGCGTCGAACATGAGGGCGGGCCGGCGGGAATTGCGGCTCAGTACGTCGCGCATGATCTCCAGCCGGGGCAGGTCGCGGTCCAGGTCGCGGCCGCCCTTGAGCTTGCCCGCCTTGAACCCGCGGTCCGCGAACCGGCCGTAGAGTTCGCCGAGCTCCTCGTCGGTCAGGCCGTACTCGAGGCCGGACGCGTACCCCGGGACGAAGCGTTCGCGCGCACCGAGGGTCCGCCAGAGCGGCTCGTCGGCCGCCTTGGCCTTGAGATCCCACAAGGCCATGTCGATCGCCCCGATCGTGCCGAACACCGGACCGGAATGACCGGTCTTGAACACCCAGTCGAGCATCCGGTCGTAGAGGGCGACGGCCGCTCGGGGGTCCTCGCCTTCGACCGCTGGGAAGACGCGCGCGATGTCGCTGTGCGGGCCGAGGCCGACTCCTTCGATACCGGCATCGGTCTCGATGATGAGGACGGGGACCGGTGTGGTGTTGCCACTCTGTACGCCGTTGACGTCGCCGGTGACTCTCCCCCAGTCGTGAACGGTGCTCAGGCTGCGATAGCCAGTGATCTTCATGGGCAGTTCTCCTTGCGAGCCGGGGCGGTCATTCCTTGGTTCCTCCCGCCGTCATTCCATCGACAAGGAACCGTTGAGAGAAGAGGAAGACGATCAGCACCGGCAGGATCGACACGATGGTCGCCAACGCCAGGGTGGGCAGCTGGACGGAGTCCGATCCTGCCGAGCTGGGATTGAACGCGGGGGTCGCGGCCAGCAGCGAGGTGAGGCCGACCTGGATGGGATAGCCGTCACTGGAGGGCAGCATCACGAACGGCAGGAAGAAGTTGTTCCAGTTCTGCACGAAGCTGAAGAAGGCGACCAGGGCAACGATCGGCGCGGCCAGCGGCAGCGCGATCCGGGCGAAGACCTGGAATTCCGTGCAGCCGTCGATCCGGGCCGCCGCCAGCAGATCACGCGGGATGCTCGTCGAGAAGTAGATGTAGGTGAGGTAGACGCCGAACGGAAAGAACGACATCGGCAGGATCACCGACAGCGGACTTCCGATCAGACCGAAGCTGTTCAGCTCGAGGAAGATCGGCAGCACCAGCGCGGTGCTGGGAATGAGCATCACGACCAGGGTCAGCACCAGGAGCACCCTGCGGAGCTTGAACTCGGTGAGCGCGAGGGCATATCCCGCGGGGATGCTGACGAGGAGCGTGATCACCAGCGCGCCCACCGAGTACACGGCGGAGTTGGCGATCCAGGTCGTGACCGCACCGTCCTGGAAGTCGAACAGCTGGTGGAAGTTGGCCACGAGGTCGTGCCAGGTGCCCACCGAGAACGGGTTCGAGACGGTCAGCGACTTGGCGGACTTCGTGACCGCGAACAGCAGCCAGACGATCGGAATCGCGAAGAAGCAGACGAAGAGAAGCGTCACGACGCCCGCGACGGACCGTCCGCTCCATCCTCGGAGGTTCGCGCCGCGGCGTTCGACGGAGAGTGCCGGCATTCTCATTCCTTCTCGAAGAGGCCACCGCGGGTCACGAACACCCAGGACAGCAGGAGCGCGACGACCAGCAGGATGAGGGAGATGGCAGCAGCGCCGTTGAAGTCGTTCTGCTGGAACGCGTACTGGTAGGCGAGCTGGTTGAGCGAGTAGTCGTTGGGGACCACCGCGTTGCTGGCCTGACTGAGCAGTTGCGGTTCCACGAACAGCTGGGTGCCGGCCGCCAAGGACATCACTCCCATGTAGGCGATCCACTTGCGAAGCATCGGAAGCTGGATCTGCAGCGCGGTCTGTACGGCGTTCGCCCCGTCGACCTGGGCTGCCTCGATCACTTCCGTGCTGATGTTGTTCAGGGCGCCGTACATGATCACGATCCAGCCGCCCGCTCCGGTCCAGAACGCGATGATCGCGAAGATCGCCGGCAGGTGCCCGGGCTGGATGACCGCTACGAAGCTGTCGAACCCGAGCCCTCGGAGCAGGCCACTGACCGGGCTGGCGGTGGGATCGAGGACGAACAGCCAGAGCAGGACGCTGGATGCGCCGGCCAGAGCGCCCGGGAGGTAGTAGACGAAGCGCAGCGCGGTGCTCGCCCAGCGCAGGCGGACGGAGTGGACGAGCAATGCCAGGCCCACGACGAAGACCACGAGCCCGACCAGCCAGATGACCAGGTAGGTGGTCACATGAAGCACGGCCGGCCAGAACCGGAAATCGCCGACAACCTTCGTGAAGTTGGCGAGACCGGCGAATCCGCCGTCGGTGTTCGTGAAGGCCAGCACCACGGCGTACAGAGAAGGAACCACTCCGAAAGCCAGCGCGAGCAGGGCGTAGAGCGAGACGAAAAGGTAGCCGATCCGGGTGCGACCGGGCGCCCGGCCGGTGGGCCGGACCGGTCGCCGGCGCTCGGTGGCGCCGGCGACCAGCTGGTCGCTCGGTGGAGCGATGGTCATGTCAGTTCACCGTGTATCCGTTGACCTTGGCCTGGTTCTCGATCGCCTGCTGCCAGGTCGGCAGCAGTTCCACGATCGACTTGCCTCCGGTGACCGCGGTGGTCACCGTCTTCGCCCAGATCGCTTCCTGGCTGAAAGTGCCGTAGCCCCACCCGTCCCAGATCTGCGAAGCGGCGGTGACCACCGGCTCGAGCGAGGTCGCGAAGTACTTGCTCGACTCCTGCTTCGCGACCCACTTCTCGGCGGCCGGCGCGTAGGCGGGGTAGCCCGGCGCGACATTCACCTGGTAGTCGTCGGCGGTGGTGACGAACTCGACGAACTTCGCGGCCGCCGCGAGGTTCTTGGAATGGCTGGAGATGAACCACGTTCCGCCACCGACATTGCCGGTGACCGGCTTGTCCTCGCCCTTCCACGGGAGGGGCGCTGCGATGCCGAGCTGGCCGGCGGGCACGTTCAGCGACTGCGGGTTGTTGAAGATCGCCCCGGCGTACCAGGCGGGGCCGGGCATCATCAGCACCTTGCCGGAGTACTTCTTCACGAACTCCGGGGTGAAGACGCTCACTACGGGGACGGTTCCGTTCCCGCGGAGGGTGTCGAGCATCGACGCTGCCCGCTTGCACTCGTTCGTGTCCGTCTTCACCGTGACCGCCTTGGGGCCGGTGACGCCATTGGCCTGGCACTTGCTGGCCCAGAAGAAAACCTCCGGTGTCCACGCGTCGCCGGCGGTGCCGATGATGTAGCCGGGATGCTGCTTCGCCACCTTCTCTCCGAGCGCCTGGTACTCCTCCCAGGTGGTCGGTACGGCGTACCCGAACTGATCCAGCAGCTTCTTGTTGTACCAGAGCACGGCCTGGGCGAGGTCGTTGCGAAGGCAGTACACGTGGCCGTCCACCGTGCAGGGGTTGAGCGATCCGGCGGTGAACTTCGCGAGCGTGTCACCAGGGACCAGACCTTTGTCCAGCATGCCCGCGAAGGCCTCCTTGCCACCGCTCTTCTGACTGGCCCAGGCCGCGTCGTTGTTCTGGGTGGAGAAGACGACGTCGGGCCAGCCGCTGCCGGCCCGATCGAAGAGCTGCATCTTCGTCCGGAACGAGTTCGACCCGTTCGCCGAGCCGTCGTAGGCGACGACCTGGATCTTGGTGTCCGGATTGGCCTTCTGGAACGCCTTCGCGGCGGCCTGACGGTCGGCGTCCACCCAGACCGTGATCGTCGAAGAGGTTTCCTGCTTGGCTTCGGGAAAGCCGTACGACCCGCTCGCCGAGCTGGTGCTGCTGCCGCATCCGGCGAGAGCCAGGAGTGCGGTGGCGGCGAAGACCCCGGCGACGGCCGCCGCCGACCTGCGGCGGAGCTGGATCGCCCGGTTGATTCCGACCATGAGATGTCCTTGTCTTGTGGACTCCGGTGTGGACCCGGAGTGGACCACTGCTAGAGAGCATACGTATGACGTTTTATCATTGCCGTCGTCGGCGCAACAGAGGTCAGCGGCCGAGCCACCCACCGTCGACCGGCAGGATCGCCCCGGAGACGTAGCGGGCGGCGTCCGAGGCGAGGAAGACGGCCGCGCCGGCGATGTCCTCCGCCGTTCCCCAGCGCCCCGCCGGGATCCGCTCGAGGATGGCGCGCGACCGGTCGGGGTCGTCCTGCAGCGCCTGGGTGTTGTCGGTGGCGATGTAGCCCGGAGCGATGCCGTTCACGGTCACCCCGCGGCCCGCCCATTCGTTGGAAAGGGCGCGGACCAACCCCGCCGTACCGGACTTTGCGGCCGTGTAGCCCGGGACGTTGATGCCGCCCTGGAACGACAGCAGCGACGCCGTGAAGATGATCCGGCCGTTCCCGGCCTGCAGCATTCGCCGGCCCAGAATCTGGCTGAGCACGAACGTACTGGTCAGATCGACCTCGAGCACCTCGTCGAACCACTCGAGCGGGTGCTCGGCGGCCGGAGCACGGCGAATGGTTCCGGCGTTGTTCACGAGGATGTCCACCTGGCGGTCGCTCGCGGCCAGCCCTTCGGCGAACTCGGTCACCTGGGCGCGATCGGCGAAGTCGACGCGATACCCGGCGAAGTCGCGGCCCAGCCGGCGTACCCGGTCCTGGATCGTCGACGCCGCCGGGTCGAGGGTCGCCGACACCGCGACGATGTCGGCACCGGCGGCCGCCAGGGCCTCGGCGACCGCGAACCCGATCCCGCGCTTCGCGCCCGTCACCACGGCGAGGCGCCCGGTCAGATCGAAAGGATTCATCAGGCGTTCAGCTCCACCAGCAGTTTCATGGCCCGTCCTGCTTCAAGGACCTCGAAAGCCGACTGGATCTCGGCCAGGGACACGGTGCTGGTCACCAGCTTGCCGGTCGGTATGGTGCCCTCGGCAACAAGTTCGGCAGCGCGCTCGAAGTCGCGCCGTTGATAGACCCGCGCACCGAGGATCCGCAACTCCCGCCAGAACACGCGATGGAGGTCCATCGGCCGCGGTTGTGGGTGGATCGCCACCACGACGAGCGTCCCGCGGACCTTGACCAGATCGGTGGCGCCCTGTACGGCGGCCGCGGAGCCCGAGACCTCGAACACGACGTCCGCGCCCGCGCCCCCGGTCCACTCCTGCACCCAGGCGGCCTGATCGACGGACGAGGGATCCAGCGTCGCGAGCCCGATCTCCGCCGCGGTGGCCCTGCGAGCAGGGTCGATCTCGGCGATCACCACGTCCGCACCGGCCGCGGCGGCGACGATCGCGATCAACACACCGATCGGGCCCGCGCCGATGACGACCGCCTTGTCCCCTGCCCCGAGCTCTGACCGCCGTACGTCGTGTACTGCGACTGCCACCGGCTCCACGAGAGCGGCGTCTCGTAGGGAAACGGAGGACGGCAGTCTCACCAAGGTCGACGCCGGGACGTTCCAGTACTGCTGGAGCGCCCCCGGGCTGTCGATTCCGATGAAGTTCAGGTGCTGGCAGATGTGCTCGTTCCCGGCGCGGCAGGCCGGACAGGTGCCGTCCCATGCCAGCGGCATGACCGTCACCGGGTCACCGATCGACCAACCCTGCACACCGGCACCCAGCTCGACGATCGTGCCCGACATCTCGTGCCCGATGGTCGCCGGCTTGGTGACGCGGCCGTCCATGTCGCCATGGAAGACGTGCAGGTCGGTGCCGCAGATGCCGACATAGGCAACGGCGATGCGGACCTCTCCCGGACCGACAGCGGCCGGTTCGCGCTCTTCGACCGTCATCGTCCGGTCGCCTACGTAGTTCGCCGCCAACATCGCTTCCCACTTCCTCTTCGCTTCGGCACCGCCGTCCGGCAGCGTAACCCACAATTCTTGCAAACGTAATACGTATGCTGAAAAGCTTCCAGCATGCACACCGACGAACTTCGGAACGCGCCCCTGCCCACCCGGCGCCTGCGCACCGGCCACCACCTCACCGAGCTGGGCCTGGGCGCCGCCCAGTTCGGCAACCTGTTCACGGAGACGACCGACGAGCAATCGACGCTCGCCGGCCAGGCCGCACTCGGCGAAGGGATTCGCTACTTCGACACGGCACCGCACTACGGCCTGGGCCTTTCCGAACACCGCCTCGGACAGGCCCTGGGCGACACCGCCGTCCTCATCTCCTCGAAAGTGGGCCGCCTGCTGACGGACAGCCCGGAGACGGCCGACCGGCTCGACGACGACGGATTCGTCGTACCTGCGACCAAACGGCGGGTCTGGGACTTCAGTCGGGACGGAATCCTCCGATCGGTCGAGCAGTCACTGTCGCGACTCGGCCGGGACCACCTCGACATCGCCTACCTGCACGATCCGGACGACCACTGGGAGTCGGCCTCGACCACCGGGATCGCAACCCTGGTTGAGCTTCGGGAGCAAGGCGTGGTCGGTGCGATCGGCGCGGGCATGAACCAGTCGGCGATGCTGACCGAGTTCGTCGAGCGGACGGACGTCGATGTCGTCATGGTCGCCGGCCGGCTCACCCTCCTCGACCAGTCGGCTCTCCGCGACCTGTTACCCCTCGCGACGAAGCGCGGTATCGGAGTGGTCGCCGCGGCGGTCTACAACTCCGGCCTGCTCAGTACGTCGACCGTGGACAGGTCGGCGTACTACGACTACGGACGTGCGCCGAGAGCTGTCGTCGAACGGGCCACCGCTCTCGCCGAAGTGTGCGAACGGCACGGCGTCAGCCTTCCCGCGGCGGCCGTCCAGTACCCCTTGCGTCATCCCACGGTGGTGTCGGTGGTCACCGGAATGCGCACCGAGGAGCACGTGCGGAGTACGGCAAACCGGTACCGCGAAGACGTCCCGGAATCGCTGTGGGAGGAGCTGCACGCGAGCGGCCTCGCGCAGGATCCGACCCGGACCAGCTAGGCGCATTCGGAGCCCACGAACCCTTGTCGCAAACATCATACGTATGTTAACTCTGTCTCGGATACCTCCGACAGGAAGCGATCGAACATGACGTTGACGTCTGAATCACGACGCTCGATGACCAGGCCGAGGAGGCGCAGCTCAGTCGTCCTCGCGCTCCTCGGCACCGCAGCGGTCATCGCGTCAGCGGGGCTCAGTCCGCTGACTGCGCAGGCCGCGCCGGCGACGGTCTACTACACAGCGCCGGACGGCAAGGACTCCGGTCACTGCAGTCAGTCCAAGCCCTGCTCGCTCGAACGAGCTCAGAAGGTGGTCCGGCCGGCCGCGAAGCACGGCGACGTGACCGTGAAACTTGCCGATGGCAACTACCGGCTCAGTACGCCGCTCCGGTTCTCGGCCGAAGACGGCGGCGGCGAGCACACCATCCGCTGGACCGCCGCTCCCGGCGCCCATCCGGTCATCACCGGCGCGTCGAAGGTGACCGGCTGGTCCCGCTCCGACGCGGGCTCCGGGATCTGGGTGGCGAACCCCCCGACCGGTCTCGACACCCGCCAGCTGTACGTGAACGGCGTGATCGCTCCGCGTGCCGCCATCCGGGTCGCCAACGCGGACGTCACCCCGACGGCAACCGGTCTCACCATCAACAACCCCGCCCTCAGGTATCTCGCGACGCTGCCTGACCAGGGACGGATCGAGTTCGAGTCGCTGGGCGACTTCACCAACCGGTATTCGCCGGTGCAGAGCATCAGCCCGACCGAGATCACGATGGCGCAGCCGGCCTGGGACAACAACACCTGGGGCTGGGACACGGTCCAGAGATCCTTCCTGGCCGGACCGAGTTGGTACCTCGACAACTCGCTGAGCTTCCTCACCCAGGTCGGTCAGTGGTACATCGACCCGACGGGCGGGAAGCTCTACTACAAGCCCGCCGACGGCGTCGATCCGAACCAGCTCGACGTGGAGCTGCCTCGGCTGCAGTCCCTGATCAGCATCGGTGGCACGTACGACGAGCCGGTGACCGGACTCGCCTTCGACGGCATCCAGTTCTCCGGCACGTCATGGCTCGGCCCGTCCGTCGACGGGTACGCCGACCAGCAGAACGGTCTCTTCCTCAAGGGCGCCTACGACTACCGTCCCGCCGACGCGTTCACGAGCTGCTCACGCGGCTGCGAGATGTTCGAACGAGCCCGTACGACGTGGTACCAGGAACCGGCCGCAGTGCAGGTGTCGGCCGCCAGCCACATCTCCTTCACCGCGAACACCTTCACCAACCTCGGACAGTCGGCACTGGGAATCGGGAACGACTCGAACGCCACGCTGACCGGACTCGGACTCGGCGCCGCCGACATCGAGGTGGCCGGCAACCGGTTCGTGGAGAACAGCGGCCACGGGGTCGCCGTCGGCGGTGTACTGCCCGACGCGCATCACCCGAGCGATCCGCGGATGACCAATCAGAACATCCTGATCGAGAACAACACGATCAACCGGGTCGCGGTGGACTACAAGGACAACAGCGGCATCCTCAGCACCTACGTCACGAACGCCCGCATCCTCCACAACGAGGTCTCCAACGTCCCGTACGACGGGATCGACACCGGCTACGGCTGGGGCATCAACGACGCCGGCGGCTCGAACGACTACGTCGACCGGGGCTACTACAACTGGAACCCGCTCTACTCGACGCCGACCACTCTCAAGGACAACCGCGTCGAGGGCAACCTCGTGCACAACACCAAGGCACGCTTCGCCGACGGCGGATCGGTCTACAACCTCTCCGCCAGCCCGGGCACCGTGGTGGACAAGAACTACCTGTTCAACATCTCGGGCGTCGGCCTGTACCTCGACGAAGGCTCGCGCTCGATGACGTACGAGAACAACGTGGTCCAGGGCGGTTCGTTCGTGTTCACCAACGCGGGCAGCCTCCGGAACAACACCAGCGACAACCTCATCCAGAACAACTGGTACAACTCCGGCGGAATCTCCGCACCCAACGCCGCCGCACACAACAACAAGCTGATCAACAACGTGAAGATCAGCGGCGCCAACTGGCCCGCGGGCGCGCTTGACGTGATCTGCGCCTCCGGGGTCGCGCCGCAGTACCGGACGTCGCTCAACGCGAACCAGTTCGGCTTCAGCGGCTGCCCGGTCAGCGCACCCGTCAGCCCTGAATTCGCCACGGCGTCCACGGTCAGCTCGTACTTCGGTCAGCGCGGCGGAGCCTTCGGGATCGCGGCCGCCGGGGCCGACGTCTGGGGCGCCGGCGGGCAACACGACGACCAGTTCGGTTCGATCTACCGGGCGGGCTCGTTCGCAGTACAGGCGAGCGTGTCGGCCCGGGTCGTCTCGGTCAACGATGCGAACGCCTGGGCCAAGTCGGGAGTCATGGTCCGCAACGACATTTCGAAGCCGGGAGCCTCGGCCGGGTACGCCGTCGTTGCCGCCACCGCCCGCAACGGCGTCGTCTTCGAGTGGGATTCCAACGGGGACGGCTACCTCGACACCGACGCCCGTGCGAGCGTCGACAGCTACCGGCCCGTGTGGGTGAAACTCGACCGATCCGGTACGTCGTTCAGCGCCTCGTACTCCTATGACGGCCACAACTACGTCCCGATCGGTACGCCGGTGACGCTGGCCACCGCTGCAGCCAAGCAGGACGCGGGGATCTTCTCCACCTCGCACGACGGGACCCAGTCGGCGATCAACCAGTTCGACTCCGTCAGGTTCGCCGGCTAGGTCAAGTCAGCCACCGAAGCCACATTGACTGACCGGCCGCAAACTGCAATCCACTGACGACTGCAGGCCTTCCCACCGGTGGGAAGGCCTGCAGTTGCAGTCTTCGTGGACTTCGGGCAGCCGGTGTGTTTCTCAGAGGCTGCGGGCGACGATGTCGCCGTGCGCGGTGGTCGCCTGGATGGCCAGGTCGGCAGCACCGTCCGCGTTCTTGAGCGAGTTGGCGATCCGGCCGAGGGTCGTCCCGGCGTCCAGCGAAGCCGAGACCCCGTGGGCAGCGTCGATCGACACGTCACCGGACTGAGTACGCAGTACGACCGCCCCGCGGTGGGCCTCCGCGATCCGGATGTCGCCCTTGCTGGTGGTGATCTCGGCCGGCCCGTTGAGACGATTGACCGACACGTCACCGGCAAGCGCGGTGAGGTGGACGCTCGCGGCCTCGTCGACCTCGATCGTGCCGTACGCACCGTCGAACGCCACAGCGCCGAAACGGCCTACCGCCCGGAACTCCGCGGCGGCTGCCTTCCCCTCGATCGTGGAGTCGGTGGGCAGCTGGACGGTGACGTCGACGGACCCCGAGCTGCGGAAATACTGGGTCTTGCCCGAGGCCAGGACCCGCAGTACGCCGTCGGCATACTCGACCGTGGTCTGCTCCGCGGCCTTCACGTCGCGGCTCTTCGAGGCGTCGGCGGGAAGGACCTCGACGGTGATGTCGGCCTGGTCGGCGGCGACGAGGCGGACGCGACCGGCCGGGATGTCCAGTACGGCGGAGATCGGGGCGTCGGCGCGGAAGGTCTGCATGATGTTCTCCTGAAGGTTCGCCCGGGGGCCTCCGCTGATGGAGACGCCTCCGGTGGCTGTGACCGGTGTGCTGGTCACGAGAACTACGATCGCCCGCCGTACTGACACCACCCGGCCAGCGACCTGACACACCCCTGACACCACGGCCTCCTGCGAGGCTTGGTCACAAGAGCGATCGTGGTATGGCACGGCGAATCGCTGTAGCCGATGGCTGAAAACAAGGAGGTCCCTGATGAAGGCGATCGTTGTGAAGCCGAGGCCAGGCCGCTGACGGTCTCGCGGTGGACTTCGTCGTTGAGGCCGACCGCGCCCAGTTGAGCGAGCTCGCGCGCCGGGTCCAGGACGGCAGGCTACGCACGAACATCGGTACGACCACGACGCTCACCGACGCCGTCGCCGCTTTCAACACAACCGACCGAGCCAAGGGAAAGACCGTCATCACCGTCAGTCCCTGACGACCTCCGACCAGGCGGCAACCCTTAGCACCGGCGAGGCATTGCAGGCTTGAATGTTAGTGACTAACATTTGGGAATGGCGTCGAAGAGAGAGCAGACCCGAGAGCGGCTGTTGACGGCTGCGTTGGAGTTGTTCACCGAACGCGGGTACGACGGGACGAGCGTCGGGGAGATCGCGGCTCGCGCCGGGGTGACGGAGATGACGTTCTTCCGGCATTTCCCGGCCAAGGCGAGCCTGCTGGTGGACGACCCGTACGACCCGGTGATCGGCTCCGCGATCGCCGAGCAGCCACCCGCACTGGATCCAATCACTCGCACCGCGCGCGGAATCCGGTCCGCCTGGCAGCAACTCCCCCAGCCGGCGGTCGAGGAGGTACGGGTCCGGCTCCGCATCGTCGCTCAGACCCCTGCCTTGCGGGCGAGTATCGCTTCCGGGACGGCCGCCACCGAAACGGTGATCGCGGGCGCTCTGACCGACGCCGGTACGCCGCGCAGTGAAGCGTTGATCGCTGCGGCGGCGGTGATGGCTGCGCTCAACACCGCGCTGCTCGAGTGGAGTCTGACCGACGACAACGACCTCGGGAAGGCGATCGAGGTCGCGCTGGATGTCTTGGAGGATCGGCGTGGCTGACTCCATGGTCGATGCACGCGGGCTCATCCGCACCTTCGACGACGGCACCGGCGTACGCGGCGTCGACATCTCCGTCGCCCGCGCCGAGATTCACGCGCTCGTGGGGCTGAACGGCGCCGGAAAGTCCACGCTCATGCGGCTACTCCTCGGCATGCTCAGACCGACGGCCGGCACGATCACCATCGCCGGCCGCTCCCCAGCCGACACCGACTGGGCAACCGTCGGGCATCTCGTCGACTACCCCTTGGCCTACAGCGAATTGACCAGCCGGCAGAACCTGACCCTCGGAGCCAGGCTGCACGGCGTCACACCCCACCAGATCGCGAGCATGGTCGAGGCTGTCATCGCCGAACTGCACTTGACGCAGTACGCCGATCGCCGCGCGGGCAAACTGTCGCTGGGCAACCGGCAGCGTCTCGGCCTCGCCTCGGCACTCCAACACGACCCGGCCTTCATCGTCCTCGACGAACCCACCAACGGCCTGGATCCCTCCGGCGTCATCCTCCTCCGGGAGGCACTCCTGCGCCGGGCCGGCAACGGCGCCGCAGTACTGGTCAGCAGCCACCATCTCGACGAGGTCGCCCGGATCGCCGACCGCATCTCGGTCATGAACGCCGGACGGATCATCGGAGCACTCGACCCGCAAGGCATCGACATCGAGCGAGCGTTCTTCGACCTCGTGTACAGCGACGACGTGGCCGCATGATCATCGGGCTCGTCACCGAGTTCACCAAGCTGGCGCACGCCACCGTGGTGCGAGCCACCACTGCGCTCGTCGTACTGGGCATCTCGCTGCTCTGCTCCGCGATGCTGCTCGCAGTCCACACCGACGATCCCCAACTCGCGGCCAAACTCGGCCCCCTCATCGACCCGGGCGGCTGGATCGGCTATCTCACCGTTGCCATCCAGGTGACCGGGGCAGCCGGGTTCGTCGGGTACGGCGTCGTGCTCAGCTGGCTCTTCAGCCGCGAATTCGCCGACGGCACCATCACCGGCCTGTTCGCGATCCCCGTCCCCCGCCCCACCATCGCCGCCGCGAAACTCGTCGTCTACCTCGCCTGGGGACTCATCACCGCCGCGTGCCTCCTGGCGGCACTCGTCGTCCTCGGACTCGCCAACGGCCTGGGCCCCATCCCGGCCGACGCCGTACCGGTCATGGGGCGGCAGTTCGCCCTTTCCCTGTTCACGATCATCCTCGCCACTCCCGCGGCATGGGCAGCCACGCTCGGCCGTTCAGTACTCGCCGGAATCGGCACGACCATCGTCATCCTCGTCCTGTCCCAGGTCAGCGTCATCGCCGGCGCCGACGGCTGGTTCCCCTTCGCCGCCCCCGCCCTCTGGGCGATCCACAGCGACATCACCGTCGGCCCCCTCCAACTAGCACTCGTCGTCCCCGTGGTCGCAGTCAGCGTCACCCTCACCCTCCACTCCTGGCAACACCTCCAACTCGACCGCTAGGCCGGAGGTGGGGGCGGATCGGAGTACCAGCGCCACCAGCTGACACCGCGGCGGCGGGCATCTCTCGTCAGGAGGACCATCGCGAGCACGGTTGTTGCCGAGCCGCCGGCAATCAGCTCACTGGCGAAGCGCGGCGTATCCCGGTTCGCCAGCCACAGTTCGGCGTCTGCTGCAGCAAGAACAGTCGTCGTGTCGGACGGGTCGTAGAGGATGGCCAGTGGCGGGGAATAGCGGCTGCCCGCTGCAGGCGGGTGCATGCCTTCGGGTACGCCGTGAGGATTCTCGTCGTCGAAGTCCGACAGCGGGACAGTACGCGGCATGCCATCAACCCGG
Organism: Kribbella monticola; assembly: GCF_003261635.1. GTDB lineage: Bacteria > Actinomycetota > Actinomycetes > Propionibacteriales > Kribbellaceae > Kribbella > Kribbella monticola. Next base: position 155,464 of record NZ_QFXK01000018.1, read on the forward strand.
AGGGTCACGAGGACGTCGCCGACGATCGGTGAGCCTCGGTTCGGGTAGACGTCCAGCTCCACCTGATCAGCGGCGGTCGGGACACCGTTGGCGAGCAGGTCGCGACTGGTCATTTGCCGAGTGTGGATGTCGATCAGGACACCGAGGCCGACGAATGCCACCACGAGCGCCGGAACCCCAAGCCAGGTGGGTCCGCGGCCGGGCCAGTCGACTCGTCCGCCCATGGTCGCGCCTCCTCTCAATGTTCACGGACTTGCCGGGGTCAGGACAGGACGAAGTAGCGCAGCCATAGGTAGGGGGCGGCGGTGAGGATGGTGATTGCGGTGATGACGACGCCTTTGCGGGTGAATTCCCAGAAGCTGATCGGGTAGCCGGCGCGCAGGGCGATGCCGATGACGACGACGTTCGCGCTGGCGCCGACGGCGGTGGCGTTGCCGCCGAAGTCGGCTCCCGCGGCGAGCGCCCACCACAGGGCGTGCGCGTGGGCGTGGTTGGTCACGCCTTTGGTCAGTTCGAGCACGACCGGGCTCATCGTCGCGACGTACGGGATGTTGTCGACGATCCCGGACAACACCGCGGACACGAACAGGATCAGCATCACCGCGACCAGCGGCCTGCCCCCGGTCGCATCGCCGACCACTTCGGCGAGATTGGCGATGACGCCGGTCTTGACCAGAGCGCCGACCATGACGAACAGGCCCGCGAAGAACAGCAGGGTCTGCCATTCGACGCTGCCCATGTAGTCCTTGGTCGGGACCTTCGAGATCAAGACGAGCAGGCCGGCTCCGAGCAGCGCGACGACGGCCGGCTCGACGTGGAACAGTGCGTGTCCGACGAAGCCGATCAGTACGGCGAGCAGGACCGCGCCGCTTTTGATCAGCAGCCGGGAGTCCTGGATCGCTTCCCGCTCGTTCAGCCGCAGAACGTTGTGGACTTTGTCCGGGTCGACGGCGAAGGAGCCTTTGAACAGCCGGGGCAGGACGAGCGTGAACACGGCCAGCTCGATCGCCACCAGCGGGGTGAGGTGGATCAGGAAGTCGTTGAACGTCAACCCGGACCGGCTGGCGATGATGATGTTGGGCGGGTCGCCGATCAGCGTGGCGGTGCCGCCGATGTTCGAAGCCATCACCTCGGCGATCAGGAACGGCACCGGATCGACGCCCAGCCGTTCACACACCAGCAGCGTCACCGGCGCGATCAGCAGCACCGTGGTGACGTTGTCCAGGAACGCCGACGCGATCGCGGTGATCAGCCTAAGCAGGATCATCACCCGCAGCGGCGACCCCTTGGCCCGCTTGGCCGCCCAGATCGCGACGTACTCGAACACACCGGTACGGCGGAGTACGCCGACGATGATCATCATGCCCAGGAGCAGGAAGATGACGTTCCAGTCGACGCCGGTCTCCTGCGAGTAGAACGCGTGCTCGGAGTCGGTGACGCCGAAAGCGAGCAGCACTGCCGCCCCACCGAGTGCCGCCAGCAGCTTGTGAGTCCATTCGGTCGCGATCAGCACGTAGGCGACGACGAATACGACGACAGCGATCACTGTCATGTGATCACCTGGGCAGCGGTCAGTGGGGTGTGACGACCAGTTCCAGCAGGCGGGACGCGGTGATCGCGCCGATGATCTTGCGGCCTTTCATGACCGCGACCAGTGGGCAGCGTAGCCGGGCCATGATCGCCGCCACCTCGAGGACGGTGTCGTCGTGGTTCACCACCGGCAACTCCACCGGGTCCGACGGCAACAACCGCCGGACGGGTACGTTCGCGAGCTTGTCGGCGACCTGGTCGGCCAGCGATTCGTCGATCACCCGGGCCAGTGATGGGTCGTCCTGGACATAGCTCGGCACGAGGAACCGCACTACCTGCGAGGCCGGCAGAACCGAGTGCGGCTCGCCCTTGGAGTCCACGACGATCAACCCGGGCAACCGGCGTACGGCAAGCAACTCCACAGCCTCGCGGGCAGCCGAATCCAGACCGACCACCGGAAACTCTTCGGCCATCTGCTCTGCGTGCACACCCGCACCCTACGCCGCGACCGCAGCAACCACGCCGCACCAGCTCATACGCGATCATGAGCGCCACACCGCCTCCAGAGTCGTCAACCAGCCCGCACTCCCAACAGGGACGGGCACTGCCGACCAGACTTCCCGGCGCTCCAGCCCCAACCCTGCCCCATCGACAGGCCCGAGCGCAAACAATCTCCCTTGCTGCAGGCAACGAACGCTGCAACGATCAGGCAACCAAGCCGGCAGCGTGTAACACCCACGCCCACTCCGCAGATACAACCAGTGAGTCCGAACCACCAGCGGCGCACGCAGGCGACCGCGGACTCAACAAGGTGTGCCGGGAAGCCTGGTCGGCGACGGATTCAGCGACCCCGCGAAAGGCACCCGAAGATGCACACCAGCAACGTGAAAGTCCTCCGCGGCCCCCTCACCTTCTGGGGATGGAAAGCACGCCTCGTCCTCGACGGCGACACCGTCACCATCGAGGAAGACGGCGGCGGACGGAGCATGGTCGTCGGCCTCGCCGAGGTGAAGCGGGCATCGTTCAACTCCACCAACGGTCTGTGGGCTCTCCGGCTCCGCGACGGCAGACGGCTCTGGCTGCAGTCAGCAGGAGCACTCCTCTCCGCCGACCGCACCCCGGACGGCGAAACAACCAACCGCCTGATCACCGCGCGCCTGATCCACCACAAGATCCGAGTCTTCGGCGTCTGAAACACCAAGCCCTGTCGACGGTCAGCCCTCTGAGGGGTGGCGACGGGTTACTGCGTGGGGCCGGTTGTCCGGTCCGCCGGCTGGACCCGCGCCAGGTCGGGGTGCCTTCGCCGGTACGCGGCCACGGCGACGACGCTGAGGGCCCAGAGCGTGATGCCCATTCCGCCGACTGCGAAAAGGCCGTCCAGCGCGTCTGTGAACGGGATCGTGACGGCTGCCGCGGCGAAGCTGGCGCCTCCGACCGTGCCGAGGACGGCGGTCAAGCGGTTGCCGAGGTTGCCCGTCACGCCGGCGACGAGGGCGAGCAGCGCGATGCCGAGCGCCCATGGGGCGTCGGCGAGCGTCTCGTCGACAGTCATGAAGACACTCAGCGCGCTCGACCGCCCATCGGCGATGGAGTCGGCGCCCAGAGGTGCGAGCAGGTGGGGAACCATCGCGGATGTTGTCAGGGCCGAGACCACGACCATCACACGGACGATGCGTCGGGTGATCGGCGCCAGCTCCGGGCGGCCCCGCAACCGTAGGAAGGCGACCGTGAACAAGGCGAACGCGGCCAGCAGGCCCAGGTGCGCGGGGTACCAGCTGCTCTGGAGCAGCATGTGGTGCAACTGGGCGACCTTGTTGCCGGTGCCGTTGTCATTGGGGTGCAAGGCCCCGCCGAGGTTGAACGCCACCGCGGCGCCGGCCAGGGCGGCGATGGTCCCGCCGTCCAGGGTGAGGCGGCGCGAGCGGGCGGGCGAGTCGAGGTTGGTGGTCATGACCTTTCCCTTCGTTGGAGGGCTCCACGATCTGCCGACGCCCGTGTTCGCCGGTACGGGGTTGTCCCTGTAATTGCGAAGCAGGGTGTTTCCGGTACGGCGGCTGTCGTTTGTGTCACGATCAGTTGCGTGACGAAGTCAGCTCGGCGGGAGATGCTCTCGCTGGTCGCTGCGAGCTTCGCGTGTGTCTTGGTCGCGGTGGGCTTCACCCGGGGTATCTGGTGGAGCAACCTCCACAACGGCATCCTCGGCATCACCCTCTCTCTGGTGGGTGCCTGGTTCGCGGCCGAGCGGCCGCGCAGCCGCGAGGGCGATCTCTTCCTGGCCGCCGGCCTGGTCGAGGCGGTCATGTTCGCCGGCCGTCAGATCGGCCACACGGCAGCCGGAACCGGCTCCTCATGGCTGGGCTGGCTCGGTGTTTGGCCGATCGTCGTCGGCATGCTGGTGACGACCTTCGCCGTGGTCTGTTTCCCCGAGGGTCACCTGCCCTCGCGCCGGTGGCGGCCGGCCGTCGTGGTCGCCTGCGTGCTCGCCGCGGTCTCTGCCATGCTCTCCGCCCTGTGGCCGGTCGAGTGGGCGTCGGCAGGGCTCACGGGACCGCCGCCGTTCAGCCTGCCGGGACGGGCAACGGCTGCGGTCGTCTGGCAGATCGTGGCCCATCCGCTGTACCTCGTGCTCCAGATCTCGTGGGTCGTCGCGGTTGCGGTGCGATGGCGCACGGGCCGCAGCCGCGCACCGCTCCTCGGTCTGCTCCTCGGAGTCGCCATCGCCTTCGTGGTGCTCGTGGTGGGGGTGATAGCGGTGGGCTCGACGACGCCGGGGCTGGTCACGGTGTCGCTGATCCCGCTGGTCGCTGGGTGGTCAGCCCTCTACGGCCACGTGCTCGGGCGGTACCACGCGCTGTCCTGGCTCACGGATGCGCACAAGCGGCAGGCAGAGCTGCCCACGGCGCTGGCCCGGACCGCCGCGGAGGCGCTGGACGCACCAGGAGCCACCGTGTGGATGGGCGACGAGTCGGCGCTGCACGCCGTGGGCGTTTGGCCCGAAACCGACGACGACCCCGCGCCGTGTCCGCTGGACGCGCTTCCCGAGCGCGCGTGGCCGGTCAGTTCCGGCGGTCGGGTGGTGGGCGCACTCGTCGTACCAAGAGTCACGGTCCTCACGCGCAGTGAGGAGCGGATGATGCAGGACCTCGGTGCCCAGGCGGCTCTGCTCCTGGACCGGCTCACGCTGGCCGAGGTGGTTCGGCGGGAGACGAGCGCCGGCCACCTCCAGCACCTTTCACCGCGGGAGCGTGAGGTCCTCGAGCTCATGGCGCGCGGGCTGAGCAATGCAGCGATCTGCCAGGAGCTGCACCTGAGTGTGAAGACGGTCGAACCGCTCATCGGCACCGTCTTCCGCAAGCTCGGGTTGCACGCCGATCCGACCGTGAACCGCCGTGTGCTCGCGGCCCTGGAGTACCACCGCGGCTGACGCCAAGACCTCAACCCGCGTGGACCAAGCCGATTGGCTCTCGGACTCCCGGAGTACCGACGCAGGTGAGGCTCGCTGCTGTGCGCCCCGGAAGAGAAATTTGCTCTGGTACTGCGATTGACGATGAGCATGGTCGAACCGGCTCCGCCGTACGTCTTCGCCAGGGGTCTCCCCACCGGCAGCCCTTAGTTGATATCGAATTCGTTGCCTTCCGGGTCGGTCATGGCGACGGCGTAGTGGTCCAGGCCTTCTTCGGTGAGGGTGTTCAGGCGGGTGGCGCCGAGGGCGACGAGCCGAGCCGCCTCGGCATCGACACGTTCGCGCCTGATGTCGAGGGACGAGCCACGGCCGCCGCTCGCGTTCACGTCGATATGGATGCGGTTCTTGACCGTCTTCTCGTCAGGGACGATCTGGAACCAGATCCGCGGCCCTTCACCGTTCGGATCCGCGATGCTGTCCGCACCGATTCCGAGCTCTTCCTCCGGCACACCGATCGACCGGTAGAAGTCGTCCCAGGAGTCGAATCCCTCCGGCGGCGGCTCGATCACGTAATGCAACGCCTCTGCCCAGAACCGAGCCAACGGCTCAGGCTCCCGACAGTCGATCACCAGTTGATATGACACTGCCATCAAAAACCTCCAGGAGTTGTCCGATTTCTCAACCCTGGCAGGCCGCGCCGACATTTCCGGATCGACTTGAGGAAGCGCCGGCCGGTGAGGGCTTGCAAGATGCAGAGCAGCGTGATCAATAAGTTGTGGTGACGGCGTCTGGTGGGGTGGGGATTTCGCGGTGGTGGCGGTTGCGTTCGGCGGGGGTGATGTGGTGGGCGACGATGGCGACCGGGCAGGTCATCTCGGCGATGGTGCGGCGGGCGATCGGGTCGCCGATGGGCAAGGGGCCGGTGTGAGCGCCAATGACGAGCAGAGCGGCGTGCTCGCTTTCCCGGGCCAAGGTGGCCACGACGGGACGGGTGGTCAGCAGCCTGGTGACGTTGACCTGCGGGTACTCCTCGTCCCAGCCGGCCAGCGTTTCGGACACGGTCAGAGCGGCGCGTTCGTGCCACGTGCCGTCGTCCACTGCCAGCCTTCGGTACGGAACGTGGTGGGAGTGCACCACCGTCAAGTCGTTGCCATGATCAACGGCGGCCCGGAACGCGAACTCGACCGCTTCCAGTGACAACGACGTACCGTCGATCCCGACCACGACGCCGTGCTCGGCCGGGTTCGGCCGCCAGCCGGCCGGTACCACGACCACCGGACAGCCGGCCCGCCCGGCCAGCGCGAGGTTGCCCTGCGCGGAGATGACGCCGGCCGGACCATGGTCGTGCTCACGCGCGACCACCAGCATCCGCGCGGAACGCGCCGCCTGTTGCAGCACCTTCAACCGCGAACCCTCCCGGGCAACCGCGCCGACCTTCAGCTCGTCACCGCATTGCCGCCGCACCCGCGCGAGCGCCACCCGCAACCTCTCCTCGGCCCCCTCCGCCGGCGCCAGCGGGTCATACAGCGGCATCATCGGGGTGTACGTCGAATACCTGTGGTACGGCGCGATCAGCACCAGCTCAGCTCCGGCATTCAACGCGACCTCACCGGCATAGCCGACGGCACGCAACCCATCCGCACTGCCGTCGACCTCGGCCACGACAGGTCCCGTACGCGTCCAGCTACTCATCTCAATGCCTCCTCCTGGCTATCACCAGCATGCTCGGCCACACCCCGTACGCCGCAGGGCCACCAGACCCCTTTTCAACGGGCCTGATGGCACCCCAGCCACAACCTCAGAACTCGAAGACCAGCCGGGCAGGAACCTGACCGGCGAGTACCTCGGCCACGGACTCGTTGACCTGTTCGATGCGGCGGCCCTCGGCGATCACCTTGGTCAGACCGGCGGCGTGCATCGCGAAGACCTCGGCGAGGTCCTGCCGCGTCCCGACGATGGAACCCACGATCGAGATGCCCTTGAGGACGGTCTCGAAGATCGGGATCTGCATCGTTCCCTCGGCCGGCAGCGCCACACAGATCAGCCGGCCACCCGGGCGCAGCGACCGGAAGGCCTGCTCGAAGGCACGCGGCGTCACCGCGAACGCCAGCGCGACGTCCGCACCACCGAGCGCCTGGATCGCCTCGACGGGATCTTGCCGGCCGGCGTCGACGACGTACGTCGCACCGAGTTCCTTGGCCAGATCGAGCTTGTTCTGAGCCAGGTCGACACCGATCACCGTCGCCCCGACGATCCGCGCGTACTGCACGGCCAGGTGACCGAGGCCGCCGACCCCGAACACCGCGACCTTCTCGGTCGGCTGCACGTTCGCAACCTTGACCGCCTTGTACGACGTGACGCCGGCGCACGTCAGCGGTGCAGCATCGAACGCGGTCACACCGTCGGGTACAGCAACGGTGTACTTCGCGCTGGCGACCGCGTACTCCGCCCAGCCACCGTCGACGGAATAGCCGCTGTTGGTCTGCGACTGGCACAACGTCTCGCGGCCGTCGATGCAGTAGCGGCACTCGCCACAAGCACTGCCCAGCCACGCGATCGCCACCCGATCACCCACCTGATGGGACGTGACCCCGTCCCCGAGTCGCTCGACGAGCCCGACGCCTTCGTGACCCGGCACGAAGGGTGGCTGCGGCTTGACGGGCCAGTCGCCGTGCGCGGCGTGGATGTCGGTGTGGCAGAGCCCGCAGGTCTCCAGCCGCACCAGGATCTGCCCCTCCCCCGGCGCCGGAACGGCCCGGTCCTGGATCTCCAACGGGGCACCGAATTCGGTCACTACAGCGGCTTTCATGATGTCGTCCTACCTGTCGTTCGGGAACGTTGACAGTTCGACTCTCGCCGCAAGCCACCGATCACCGTAGAGCCCGATGTCCCGGTGCTGCGGCCAAAGGTCCCGCCCTCGATCGATGACAGGGGGGTGGGTGTCATCGCTCGTCGTTGGGCGGGCGTACTACGACGACTGGGCAGGCGGCGTGGTGGAGCAGGTTCTGGCTGACCGAGCCGAGGAGGAGGCCCCTGACCCCGCCGCGACCTCGCGAGCCGACAACGACCATCGAGCAGCCGCTGCTGCGTTCGGTCAGTACTACGGACGCGCGGCCGGTGACGACCTCAGCTCGCACCCGCACACCCGGATACTTGTCGCGGTACGGCGCGAGGCTCTCGGCCAGCCAGTCCCGCAACAGCTTCTCCGCCTCGTCGATCGACACCTCGTTGCGGGCGAGAGGCTGCCAGCAGTAGACGACTTGCAGGTCGCTGCCGGTCCGCTGCGCCTGTTCGAAACCGAACCGCACGGCAGAGTCGGAATCGTCGGAGCCGTCCGTGCCGACCAGGATCGGCCCGTCCGCCGGCGTACCACGGACCACGACGACCGGGCACGGCGCCTTCGCCGTCACCGCGGTCGCGACCGAACCCAGCACAGCAGCACCCAGCTTGGTGCTGACCCTCGACCCGAGCACGATCAGCTCCGCCTGCGGCGCCTCGGTCAAGATCGCGTCCGCCGCCGGATAGTTGGCCAGCCAACCGGAACCGTTCTCGTAACCGAGCCGGTCACGCACTATGTCGACATCAGCATCGAGCTCGGCCTGATACCGGTCCGCCTGCGACGCAGGAACAAATCCCTCCGCCCCGATCGCCGGCCACTGAGCCACCTGGTCCAGGTAGGCACGAACGATCCGTACGCCGGTACCGCGCGCGGCCGCCGCCTGGATCCCCCAGCGCAGCGCCACCTGGCTCTCCGGCGTCCCATCGACTCCGACCAGCACAAACTTCGGCTCACTCTTCATGATCATTCCTTCGGTCGCTCGGAAAAGGTCGGGAGACTTCTTGGCCGGCAAGGCATCTTGGCGCCGCTCAGCCGAGGTGATGACCGCCCGGCAGCTGAGGCGTTCGGGCCCGGTCGCCACCATCACTGGGTCAGTAGGTCGGTACTACAACGTCGGCAGCCGGCTCGACGGTGCGCAGGCGTTGTGCGCGCTCCTCGGCTGTCACGCGATGCGGGACGATCGCGACCGGGCAGGCCATTGCGGCGACGGCCCGGCGTGCGATCGGATCGCCGATCGGGAGCCGGCCGGCCCGCGCTCCCAGGACGACCAGCCCGGCCTGTGCACCCTCGTGGACCAATGCCTCGACCACCGGCTTGGCTGTCAGGAAGCGCGTCACTTTCACCTCGGGGTACTCGTCGGCCCAGCCGGCCAGCGTCTCCGACACGGTCAGGTCGCCACGGCGTACCCAGGAGCTCTCGAGGTCGCCGTCGGCGGGGTCGTGCCGCGGCGCGTGCTGCGCGTGCACCACGGTGAGGTCACCCTCGCGATCGGCGGCCACCCGGAAGGCGAACTCGACCGCCTCCAGCGGGCAGAACCTTCAGCCGGGCGCCCTGTTCCGAGACCGCCGTGATCTGCAGGGTGTAGCCGTAGTGATGGCGGATGTGCGCGACAGCCGCGCGCAAGGCGGCGTCGGCCATCTCGGCCGGCGGCTTGGGCTGGTAGCCGGGCGTCATCGGGTTGTACGAGCTGTGCGCTTGGTAAGGCGCCACAAGCACCAACTCGGCGCCGGAGCGTACTGCCTCCAGGCAGGCGTAGTCGACTCTGCACAAGGACCTTCGACCCCACCCCGGTCCGGTGGCTACGAGGTCCAGGCACAGCCATCGGCGGTCCAGGCACAGCATTGGATGGTGCCGTGCGGCTGGAGTCCAACCAGCCGCACGGCACCGTGCTGGAACTACGCGCGCCCCTCCACGCCGGCCCCAGCTGATCTGGCGTTCTCGTCGGCGAGGTGCACGACGGCGACCGGGCAGGTCGCGTGCTGCAGAACGCCGCGCGCGACCGAGCCGAGCAGG
>NZ_QFXK01000019.1 GCF_003261635.1 Kribbella monticola
CAGAAAGACTCTTCTCCCCGGAAGGTGAATCAGAGCAGGCAAGAGAAGTAGAAGAAGAAATGGATGCAGGTGTAGTTGCTGCCCCCGCCCCGGCCGCCGCCGCCGCCGCCGCCGCCGCCGCCGCTACCGATGCAAGCAAAGAGAACAAGATTCACACTGATGTCATGCTTTTCAATCGCTGGAGCTATGACGGAGTTGAGATCAATGACATGTCTGTTGAGGATTACATCACAGCCACTGCTAACAAGCACCCAGTTTACATGCCACACACAGCTGGTAGATACCAGGCCAAGCGTTTCAGGAAGGCCCAGTGCCCAATTGTTGAGAGGCTTACCAATTCTCTCATGATGCATGGGAACAATGGAAAGAAGCTCATGGCTGTTCGCATTATTAAGCATGCAATGGAGATCATTCATTTGTTGACTGACCAAAACCCAATTCAAGTCATTGTTGATGCTGTTATCAACAGTGGGCCAAGGGAAGATGCAACACGTATTGGTTCTGCTGGTGTTGTCAGACGTCAAGCTGTTGATATTTCTCCACTTCGCCGTGTTAACCAAGCAATTTATTTGCTGACAACTGGTGCACGTGAGAGTGCTTTCAGGAACATCAAGACCATTGCTGAATGCCTTGCTGATGAACTCATCAATGCTGCCAAGGGTTCTTCTAATAGCTATGCCATTAAGAAGAAGGACGAGATTGAAAGGG
>NZ_QFXK01000020.1 GCF_003261635.1 Kribbella monticola
TGTGAAACCTGCACAAAGACAAACATGGTTATGGTCTTTGGAGAGATCACAACCAAGGCCAACGTAGACTATGAGAAGATTGTACGTGACACATGCAGAGAAATTGGATTCATCTCAGCAGATGTTGGTCTTGATGCTGACAACTGCAAGGTCCTTGTCAACATTGAACAGCAGAGCCCTGACATTGCCCAAGGAGTTCACGGTCATCTTACCAAGAAACCAGAAGAAATTGGAGCTGGTGACCAAGGTCACATGTTTGGCTATGCCACAGATGAAACTCCAGAGCTCATGCCCCTTACCCATGTTTTGGCCACCAAGCTTGGTGCCAAGCTTACTGAAGTGAGGAAGAACAAAACCTGCCCATGGCTCAGGCCCGATGGCAAGACCCAAGTTACTGTTGAGTACAAGAACGACAATGGTGCCATGGTCCCTATTAGAGTTCACACTGTTCTCATCTCAACCCAGCATGATGAAACTGTCACCAACGACCAGATCGCCCAGGACTTGAAAGAGCATGTGATCAAGCCTGTGATCCCAGCTAAGTACCTTGATGAGAACACCATCTTCCACCTCAACCCATCAGGTCGCTTCGTCATTGGTGGTCCACATGGAGATGCTGGTCTTACTGGCAGGAAAATCATCATTGATACCTATGGAGGCTGGGGTGCTCACGGTGGTGGTGCCTTCTCAGGAAAGGATCCCACTAAGGTGGACAGGAGTGGTGCTTACATTGTTAGGCAGGCAGCAAAGAGTGTGGTCGCCTCAGGACTTGCTCGTCGCTGTATTGTGCAGGTTTCTTATGCTATCGGTGTGGCTGAACCACTTTCCGTGTTTGTTGACACTTACAAGACAGGAACAATTCCCGACAAGGATATTTTGGTTCTGATCAAGGAGAACT
>NZ_QFXK01000021.1 GCF_003261635.1 Kribbella monticola
AGCGGCCTCATCATCATACTCTTCCTCATCATCTGCTGTAGCATCCTGGTATTGTTGATATTCTGCAACCAAATCATTCATGTTGCTCTCGGCTTCAGTGAACTCCATTTCATCCATTCCTTCACCTGTGTACCAATGCAAGAAAGCCTTGCGCCTGAACATGGCAGTAAACTGCTCACTCACCCTTCTAAACATCTCCTGAATGGAGGTTGAATTGCCAACAAATGTGGATGCCATCTTCAGCCCAGTTGGTGGGATATCACACACACTAGACTTGACATTGTTAGGGATCCATTCAACAAAGTAGGATGAGTTCTTGTTCTGCACATTGATCATCTGTTCATCTACCTCCTTTGTGCTTACCCCTAAACATGGCAGAAGCTGTCAGGTAACGTCCATGACGTGGATCTGCGGCGCACATCATGTTCTTGGCATCCCACATTTGTTGAGTAAGCTCTGGCACTGTTAGGGATATGTATTGCTGTGATCCACGAGAGGTTAGTGGGGCAAATCCCACCATGAAGAAGTGAAGACGTGGGAAGGGGATTAAATTCACAGCCAATTTCCTCAGGTCTGAGTTCAGCTGGCCAGGGAATCTCAAACAGCAAGTAACACCACTCATGGTTGCAG
>NZ_QFXK01000022.1 GCF_003261635.1 Kribbella monticola
CAGCGCCGATGGTACTGCGACCGGGAGGTCGTGGGAGAGTAGGACGTCGCCGGACATTCACACTGTTAAGGGCCACCCACACGGGTGGCCCTTAACATTTGTGCCGGTGGTCTTGCCGGTAGCTTTGTCTGAGCGCAACACGTCGTACCGATCGATAGGAGTCACCGTGGCTACGCCACCTCGCAGCCCCCGTTCTGGCCCGGGCGACCGCTCTGGCCGAGGTTCGTCCGGCGGATCAGGCCGTGCCGGCGGCTCAGGCGGCGGTCGCTCCGGCGGATTCCGCGGCGGCTCCAGCGGCTCGGGCGGCCCCCGCGGCGGTTCCGGCGGCGCCGGCAGCTCTGGCGGTGGCTACCGCGGCGGTTCCGGCGGCACCGGTGGTTCCGGCGGCGGGTATCGCGCGAGTTCCGGCGGTACTGGCGGCTCCGGCGGCGGGTATCGCGGGGGTTCTGGCGGTACTGGTGGCTCCGGCGGTGGTTACCGGGGCGGCTCTGGTGGATCCGGGGGGTCCGGCGGTGGGTCGCGTGCGGGCTCTGGTGGATCTGGTGCTGGTTCCTCCGGGGGTGGTTACCGCGGGGGTTCTGGCGGTGGGTACTCGGGCGGTTCTGGGTCGGGTGGTTCCGGTGGTGGGTATCGCGGTGGAGCCGGTGGGTCCGGTGGAACTGGCGGTACCGGTGGTGGCTACCGCGCTGGGGCCGGTGGGTCTGGGCCTCGCGGCGGTGCGCCGCGGAGTGGTGGTGCTCGTGGGCCGCGCCGTGACGAGCGGCCGGAGCCGAAGCGGAACACGCGGTGGGATGACAGGGGTGCTCCTGGCCGCGATCCGTTCCGTGGTCAGTTGGATGGACCTGATGAGCGTGGGCCGCGTCGTGACGACAGGTCTGCCTCCCGAGACGACCGTGGCGCTTCGCGTCGCGATGATCGTGGTGGATCCCGATGGGAGAGCCGCGGTGGCTCCGCTGGAGACGATCGTGGCACCGGCCGTGGTGCTCCCCGGCGTGACGACCGGAGCGCTTCCCGTTGGGAAGACCGGGGTGCGGGGCGTGGCGATGACCGCAGTGCACCTCGTGACGACCGCGGTTCCTCTCGCTGGGAAGGCAGAGGCGCCGCCAGCAGCGACGACCGTGGCAACTCCCGCTGGGAGAACCGCTCCGGCGGCGACGACCGTACGTCCCGTGGGGACGATCGTGGGAATTCGCGCTGGGAGAGCCGCGGGGCTTCGGGTGGCGACGAGCGTGGTGGATCGCGCTGGGAAGACCGTGGCGCGCGTGGAGACGACCGTAGTGCGCCTCGCCGTGACAACCGTGGGGCCGCGGGCGGCGACGCCCGTGGTGGATCGCGCTGGGAAGACCGTGGTGCGTCGCGTGGTGATGACCGTGGGGCTCCGGGGCGTGACGACCGGGGTGGTGCTCGCGGGGATGACCGCGGTGGTTCGCGCTGGGGTAGTGCGCCGCGGTCGGATGAGCGCGGGGCTGGTGGTTCCCGTTGGGAGGACCGCGGGGCGTCGCGTGGGGACGATCGGGGTGCGCCTCGGCGGGATGACCGGAGTGGTGAGCGTGGGGCGTCTGGTCGGGATGATCGTGGGGCTGCTGGGCGTGGGGCTCCGCGGCGCGACGATCGCAGTGCCCCGAGGCGTGACGATAGGAGTGGGCCGCGCCGGGATGATCGACCTACTGGGTTCAAGGGTGGCGAGCGGACTGGGCCTCGGAGTGATGATCGGGTAGGGGCTGACAAGCCTCGTCGTGACGATCGGACCGGGTATCAGGGTGAGCGGTCGCCTCGGCGCGATGACCGTGGTGGTCGCGACCAGCGTGGTGGTCCTCGCCGTGGTGATCGTCCTGAGCGCGGTGGACGTGGTGACGACCGCCGTGGTGGGGTCGGCCGGAGCGACGAGGAGAGGGTTGGCCCGCGTCGGGACGATCCGGTGATCCCGGCAGGCATCACCGGCGCTGAGCTGGACAAGGGTGCGAAGGCGGAGCTGCGGTCCTTGCCGCGCAGCCTGGCGGACCTGGTCGCGCAGCACTTGGTGGCCTCTGGGCAGTTGCTGGACGTCGACCCGGAGCTGGCGTATCAGCACGCCAAGACTGCTCGGCGGCTGGCGGCGCGGCTGGGCGGCGTACGGGAGGCTGTGGCTATCACGGCGTACTTGGCTGAGCACTACGACGAGGCGTTGACCGAATTCCGTGCGGTACGGCGGATGACGGGGAACCACGAAGTGCTGCCGATGATGGCTGACTGCGAGCGTGCGCTCGGGCGGCCGGAGAAGGCGCTCGCGTTGTCGCGGGAGAAGCAGGTCGTGCTGCTCGAAGAGGGTTCGCAGATGGAGATGCTCATCGTCGCGGCCGGCGCGCGTCGCGACATGGGACAGACCGCTGCGGCGATCCAGACGCTCGAGGTACCGGAGCTGACGAAGCGGACGCGGGCGGAGTGGTTGCCGCGACTGCGGTATGCGTACGCCGATGCGCTGGCGGAGGCGGGTCGTACCGAGGACGCGCTGGTGTGGTTCCACCGCGCGGCCGGGGTGGACCAGGACGGTTCCACGGGCGCGGCTGAGCGTGCGGCCGAGCTGGAAGGTCTGCAGTTCACCGACCTGGACGACGAGGACGAGTTCGACAGCGACGACGATCTCAAGCCCGACGAGCTGGTCGAGAACGACTCCGTCGACGATCAGAACGACTCCGTCGACGATGAGGACGACGAGTTCGTCGACGAGGTCGAGGACGACGCCGAGACCGCCGAGGACGAGCTGGTTGAAGACGTGGACGACGAGCCCCTCACCGAGGAGGCTGAGGTCACCGACGACGTTGACGACGACGAGGCTGAGCCCGTGACCGACAATGTTGAGGACGACGAGGCTGACGTTGACGACGACGAGGCTGACGGCACCGACGACGTTGAGGACGACGAGGCTGGTGATGTCGAGGTCGGTGAGGCTGAGGATGACGAGGCTGATGTGGTCGAGGGTGTTGTGAAGGACGACGAGAAGGACTGAGTCGAGTGACGGCCCAGGTGGGAGGTGAGCGATCGCCTTCTGCTTGGGCCGTTTGCTGTGTCGGGAGCGGGCATCAGGCGCTGTCGGTGAGAATGGGGCGGTGGAGAACCCGGAGAAGCTGACGCCCGAATCGCCGGTGGGTTCGCTGGTGGGGGAGGCGCTGACCCGGGGTACGCAACGGCTGTTGCGGGCGATCGCCATGGTGGAGAACTCCGAGGACGACGCGATCCACCAGGTGCGGGTTTCCTGCCGGCGGTTGCGCAGCGACCTCAAGCTGTTCCGCAAACTCCTGGCCGGCGAATGGGCCGACAAGCTGCGGACCGAGCTGTCCTGGCTGGCCGCCAGTTGCGGCGAAGCCCGCGACCTCGAGGTGATCGCCGCGCTGGTCCGCGACAACGCGACCAGTGAAGACGACCCCGACCACCTCGCGGCGATTCTCACCACGCTGACCGTCGGGCTGGATCGGGCTGCGGCGAGATCCGCCGAAGCGGTCACCGGAGATCGCACGGCCCGGCTGGTCAACACACTGCAGACCGTCGGAGCACGCCCCAAGCTCAAGGCAAAGGCTGAAAGCCCCTGCGTCGAGGTGCTGCCGCAACTGCTCGACTCGGCCCGCGGGAAGTTCAACGACGCGGCCGAGAAGCTGAAGCCCTGGACTCCCGACGACGACTGGCACGAGGTGCGGTTGCTGGCGAAGCGAGTCCGGTACGCCGCCGACACCACCGCGTCCGTGCTCGGCGACGAGGCGAAGGAGACCGCGATCCAGGCGGCGCGATTCCAGGAGCTCCTCGGTCAGCACCAGGATCATTGCGCGGCCGCCGATGCCCTTCACCTTTTGGCCAAGGACGCTGCTGGACAGTCCGACGCCCGGATGTCCTTCTCTCTCGGTCGTCTGATCGAGCGGCACCGAGCTGCCCGCAAGCCCCTCCGCGAGGAGTTCCTGACCCTCTACCACCGGCCGTAAGAAGGTCAGCTGAGCGTGCGGAACAGCAGTCCCACGCGCGGTTTGGGACCGAACGACGTGGCCTTCTGCGGCAGTACGGCGCCGCGCAGAGCGGACCGTAGTACCTGATCCATCCGGGGCGCTACGAGCTCCACAGCGGCCTGTGTGGGCCCTGCCAGCGCTGTGGCGTCCGTGAGCGCGTGGTGGAAGGAGATCTCGTCCACAGCGACGCCCCAGGCCGGCAGCAGCTCGTCGTGCAGCAGGGAGACTGTCGGAGCCACCTGGCCCTCAGTGGAATGCACGGTGACCCATGAGGTCCCGTCGAAGATGGCGATCCTGTCGGGCACGCCTTCCACCCGCCCTGGCAGCACCTCCCAGCCGTCCGGCGTACGGGCTTTGACCAGGTCGAGGGTGAGGCCTGGGACGACTCGGTGGATCGGGTCCAGCGTGAGCGGGTGCCGCTCGTTGTCGACCAACATGGCGAGGCCGACGTCGGTGCCGGGACGGTTCGGCGAGCGGCGAGAGCGTTCCAGGTACGCCGCGTAGCGGTGGTGGCCGTCGGCGATCAGGGCCTCGCGGCTCGCGAGTTCGGCGGCGATCGCGGCGAGCTTGTCCGGGTCCTCGATCCGCCAGATCCGGTGATGCGCGCCGTTCTCGGTGTCCGCGACAAGCCACGGTACGCCGGAGCGCGCCTCGTCGACCGCGTCGCTCGCAGTACCGCCACCGCCGTACGCGAGCAGGATCGGCTCGAGATCGGCGTCGGTCGCCTCCATCAGGTCGTACCGGTCGTCGACCCAGTGCTGCATGACGTTCTCGTGCGGCAGCACGACCTTGCGGGCCGGGTCGAGACCCAGCGCACCGACCAGACCCACCAGCGTCGCGCCGCCGAGCCGCTGCTCGTAGACGTACAGCGCGGGCCGGCGATCCTGCACCACGATGCCGTCGCGCTGCCAGCCGACCAGCCGTCGCGCGGGCTCGTCGTACC
The DNA here is from genome assembly GCF_003261635.1 of Kribbella monticola. Classification (GTDB taxonomy): domain Bacteria; phylum Actinomycetota; class Actinomycetes; order Propionibacteriales; family Kribbellaceae; genus Kribbella; species Kribbella monticola. Next base: position 4,915 of record NZ_QFXK01000022.1, read on the forward strand.
GGCCGCGACCGAGGTCGGGATCGCGTGGAAGGATGAGCCTCACCATGTTGTGCAGATCAGAATCAGTCAGCCGCCGGACCAGGGCGGGTTCCAGCACGTCGTACGGCGGCGAGGTCACCGCGCCGAGTGCGCTCACCTTCCCCGCGACGAACCGCCAGGCGCGCAGTGGTTGCAACCGCAGCACGCTTTCGGTGGCTTCCGACATGGGCGGCATCGTACGGGGGGAAGGGTGACGAGAACACAGGAATCGCCCCCTCCACTGTCGGCATGTGACGAACCGCTCGCCAGCCGGTACGACGTGGCGCTGCTGGACTTGGACGGCGTCGTGTACGTCGGCCCGGATCCGGTCCCGGATGCGCCCGACCACCTCCGCAAGGCGGCCAAGGACGGCATGCGGATCGGGTACGTCACGAACAACGCCAGCCGGCCCGCCTCCGCGGTTGCGGCGCACCTGGCGTCGTTCGGGCTGGACGTGATCGCCGAGGACGTGGTGACGTCGGCGCAGGCGGCCGCCAAGCTGATCGCCGGGGAGTTCCCCAAGGGTTCGCCGGTGCTCGTGGTTGGCGGTGAGGGACTCTACGTCGCGCTGGAGGAGTACGGGCTGAAGCCGGTGCACAGCAGCGATGCGGACCCGGTCGCCGTCGTCCAGGGCTTCCACCCGGAGGTGAACTGGGTGATGCTCGCGGACGGCGCGCACGCGATCAACGAAGGTGCCCGCTGGTACGCGACCAATCTCGACCTGACCATCCCGACGGCCGGCGGCAAGGCACCCGGGAACGGCACGCTGGTGCAGGCCGTTCGCGCCGCGGTCGAGGTGGACCCGATCGTCGCCGGCAAGCCTGAGCCACCGCTGCTGGAGACCAGCATCGAGCGGCTGGAAGCCGAACGGCCGTTGATGATCGGTGACCGGCTCGACTCCGACATCGAAGGCGCGAACGCGGTCGGCATCGCCAGCCTGTGGGTCGCCACCGGCGTGCACGGCCCCCACGATCTCGCGGTGGCGCCGAAGAACCAGCGACCGACGTACATCGCCGCCGATCTCGCCGCACTGGCCCAGAAGCAGGCGGGCGTCACGGTCGACGGGAGCAAGCACAGCTGCGCGGGCTGGACGGCCGAGGTCGTGAACAGTGCCGTCTCGGTGACCGGCGAAGGAGCGCCGTACGACGGTTTGCGGGCGATCCTCTCGGCCGTGTGGGCCGCGGCCGACGGGACCCCGAAGAACGAGACCAAGCCCGCGGCGAAGGGTGCCTCGCGGGCGCGGCGGCCGCTGCCGAAGCCGGCGCCGACGGCGGAGTCCATTGCTATCGACGCGGCCCTGCGGAAGGTCGGACTGGCGAAATAGCAGCGTCCGGTACGAGAACTCGGGCTGGCGGAAGGCATGGGTGGCCTGGTAATGCGCGGTCGGCGCGATACCGTGGCAGGCAACGAGGCCCGGACCGTTGAGGCGAGGACGAAGTTAGCAAGGAGGCAGTCATGGTGATGGATGCACTGCGCGGCTATGTACAGCTGGCGAACGGTCTGACCGAGGTGACGAAGCAGCGGGCCCAGCAGGCCGCCAAAGCGCTGCTGCAGCAGACCGGTGCGGACGCGCTGACCACTGGCCTGACCGGCAAGGTGACCGAACTCGCGGACGAGATCGTTGCCACCAGCAAGAGCAACCGCCAGCTGCTGCAGGCGATCGTGGCGAACGAGGTCGAGGGCGCGGTCGCGCGACTCGGGTTCGTCCGGTCCGAAGAGGTCGCGGCGCTGACCCGGCGGGTCGAGGGGCTGGAACGCGAGCTGGCCGACGCGAAGGACGAGCTGGCAGCGAAGGGTTCGGCGGCGACGTCGGCTGCCGGCGCGACCTCGACGCCGGCTCCGGTGAAGGCTGCTGTTCCGGTGAAGGCCGCGAAGAAGGCTCCGGTCAAGAAGGCGCCGGTGCAGAAGGCCGTGGCGGAGAAGGCACCGGTGCCGAGCCCGGTCGCCAACAAGGCGCCGGCGAAGAAGAGCACGGCGAAGAAGAGCGCGGCGCAGCAGGCCGTGGTGAAGAAGGCGGCCAAGAAGGCCGCGGCGAAGAAGGCCTGACGTGACGGATCATCCCGGCGAGCAGTTCCCCTCGGAGGTCGACCCCGACGTCGAGCCCGGGTACGAACCGGAGCCCGACGAGAGCCCCGAGCCGGACTACGACTCCGAGCCCGGCGCACAGTCGACGTACCGGCCGAGTCAGCACGGCGTCCCGCACACGGACCCGCTGCTGGCCGGCTTCACCCTGTACGGCGAACTGCCGGCTGAAGAAGAAAATACCGAGCAGGCTTTCGAGGCGTCGCTGGTAGTGGACGAGGTCGAAGAAGAGCCTGCAGTAGACGAGTTGGGCGAAGTAACAGAGCCAGCAGAAGAGCCACAGGAAATAGTCATTCCTCGGCCCTCTGTTCCTTCTCCAGCGTCGTTCCAGCCCCGGCCGCCTGTCCCGTCTCCGGCTTCTTTCGAGCCCCGGCCGCCTGTCCCGTCTCCGGCTTCTTTCGAGCCCCGTTCGCCAGAGCCTGTGCAGGAGCGGGACGAGGATGCTCCGCACCCGTTGGTCGAGGAGGCGATGGCTCGGCTGGACGAGTTGCGGGAGCGGCCGGTCGCCGAGCATGCCGAGGTGTATGCGGATCTGCACGAGCGGTTGCAGACCGCGCTGGTCGAGGCCGACGCCGAGGACCGTGGCTGAATGAGTGAGGCTGAATGAGTAGGGCAGGCTGAGTGGCCAAGGCAGTCAGGCGGTCCCGGCTCGACGCTGAGCTGGTCCGGCGCGGCCTGGCGAGGTCCCGGGAGCACGCCAGCGAGCTGATCGCCGCGGGCAAGGTGAAGGTCTCGGGCACGGTCGCGAGCAAGCCAGCCACTGGGGTCGGCGCCGACGCGCCGATCCTGGTGGACACCTCTGAGACCGACGACCCGGGCTATGCCTCGCGCGGAGCCCACAAGCTCGTTGGCGCACTGGAAGCCTTCACCGGCGTACAGGTGAAGGGGCGTAGGTGCCTCGACGCGGGTGCGTCCACCGGTGGGTTCACTGACGTCCTGCTGCGCAATGAGGCCGCCAGTGTGATCGCTGTCGACGTCGGCTACGGCCAGCTGGTCTGGGCGCTGCAGACCGACGACCGGGTCACCGTGATGGACCGTACGAACGTCCGAACCCTGACGCTGGAGGACATCGGCGGCGTACCGGTCGACCTCGTCGTCAGCGATCTGAGCTTCATCTCGCTCACTCTGGTGCTGCCGGCGCTGCTCGGCGTGGTGACGCCGGACGGCGACTTGGTGCTGATGGTGAAACCGCAGTTCGAGGTCGGCAAGGAGCGGCTGGGCAAGGGCGGTGTCGTACGGGACCCGGAGTTGCGGGCCGACGCTGTCCGCGGGGTGGCGGCGAAAGCAGCCGAGCTCGGCTGGGGCGTCGAGTCGGTGGCGGCCAGTCCGCTGCCCGGTCCGTCAGGAAATGTCGAATACTTCCTGTGGATACGGCGTTCTGCACCTGCTCTCGATGAGACGATGCTCCGGACCGCTATCGAGAGCGGTCCGCAGTGACCGGAGAGCTGGAAGTAGAAGAGGTGGGGAGCCCCGTGGTCGAGCAGGCGTCCGATCCGCGGCGGGTGCTGCTGGTCGCGCACACCGGCCGCGAGTTCGCCGTCGAGGTGGCGCGCGAGGCGCACCGGCTGCTGACCGGCGCGGGCCTGGTGGTCCGGCTGGTCGGCGACGAGGCGGAGGCGCTTGAGCTGGACCCGGTCGAGATCGCGTACGACGCGGAGAAGGCGGCCCAGGATGTCGAGCTGATCATCGTGCTCGGCGGCGACGGGTCGATCCTGCGCGGCGCCGAGCTGGCCCGCCCGCACGGGACGCCGGTGCTCGGCGTCAATCTCGGACACGTCGGCTTCCTGGCCGAGGCCGAGGTCGACGACCTGGAGCGGATCGTCCAGGTCGTGGTCGACCGGACGTACACGGTCGAGGAGCGGATGACGCTCGCGGTCGACGTCTGGGTCGACGGCGAACTGGTCTTCGACACCTGGGCGCTGAACGAGGCGAGCGTCGAGAAGGCCGCCCGGGAGAAGATGCTCGAGGTGCTGGTCGCGGTCGACGGCCGGCCGCTGTCGCGCTGGGGCTGCGACGGCGTCGTGGTCGCAACACCGACCGGCAGTACGGCGTACGCGTTCTCCGCCGGCGGCCCGATCGTCTGGCCCGAGGTCGAGGCGATCTTGATGGTGCCGTTGAGCGCGCACGCGCTGTTCTCCCGGCCGATCGTGGTGGCGCCGACGTCGAAGCTGTCGGTCGAGCTGGTCGCGGCCTGGCACGGGCGCGGGGTGTTGTGGTGCGACGGCCGGCGGATGGTCGAGGTCCCGCCGGGTGCCCGGATCGAGGTCCGGCGCGGCAAGATGCCGGTCCGGCTGGCGCGGGCGCACGAGGCCTCCTTCACCGACCGGCTGGTGGCCAAGTTCGACCTGCCGGTGCTGGGCTGGCGTGGCACGGCCGAGCTGAATCGGCGCAAGCAGAGCGCACAAGAGGAGAAGTAGGGCGATGATTTCCGAGATCCGCATCACCGGGCTGGGCGTGATCGAGGACGCCACCTTGGAACTCGATCCCGGCTTCACCGCGGTCACCGGTGAGACCGGCGCCGGCAAGACGATGGTCGTCACCGGCGTGAACATGCTGCTCGGCGGTCGCGCGGACAGCGGCCTGGTCCGTCACGGCGTACGGCGTGCGCGGGTCGAGGGCAGGGCGCGCAACGTGCCGAAGTCGATCGTCCGGGAGGCCGAGGAGCGCGGCGGCGAGCTGGATGACGACGACGAGTTGCTGATCGCCCGCGAATTGTCGTCCGAGGGCCGGTCTCGGGCCTTCCTGGGCGGCGCCTCCGTGCCGGTGTCGGTGCTCGCCGAGGTTTCCGGCGACCTGGTCGCGATCCACGGGCAGGCCGACCAGTGGCGGTTGCTGCAGCCCGCGCGGCAGCGGGAGACGCTGGACACGTTCGCCGGCAAGGCGGTGCTGGTGCCGCTGGGGGAGTACGCGTCGGCGTACAAGCGGCATCGTGAGGTGGAGGCCGAGCTGATCGAGCTGACCACCCGGCAGCGCGATCGCCTGGCCGAGGCGGATCTGCTGCGGTTCGGGCTCGACGAGATCGCGAAGGCCGAGCCGTTGCCGGGCGAGGACCGCGAACTGGCGGCCGAGGAGGAGCGCCTCGCGTACGCCGATGGCCTCCGGTCGGCGGCCACCACGGCCGGCGACGCGCTCGCCTCCGACGACCTCGATTCGAGCCGGCCGAACGACGTACTGGGCCTGCTCTCGCTGGCCAAGCAGGTCCTCGACGGCGAGCGTGAGCACGACAACAAGCTCGCCGAACTCGCCGACCGGGCCGGCGAACTGGGCTATCTCGCGGCGGATCTGGCCGGCGAGCTTTCGTCGTACGCGGCCGATATCGACACCGATCCGGCCCGGCTGGCCGTGGTGAGTGAGCGGCGAAGCCTGCTGACCGGCCTGGTCCGCAAGTACGGCGACCAGGAGGGCACCGTCGACGAGGTGCTCGAATGGACCAAGCGATCGGCCGCCCGGCTGGCCGAGCTGGACGGCAGCGACGAGCGGGTCGAGTTGCTGACCGCCGAGCAGTTGGAGCTGCAGGCGCAGCTGAAGGATCTCGGCAGCCAGGTCAGTGCGGCTCGCAAGGAAGCGGCCGCGCGGCTCGGGGTCGCGGTGTCGGCAGAGTTGAGTGGCCTGGCGATGCCGCACGCGACGCTGACCGTCGAGGTGCACGAGACGACCGCAGGACCGTTCGGTGCCGACGAGATCGAGTTCTGCTTCGCGGCGAACCCGGGCAGCCCGGCGCGCCCGCTGCAGAAGGCCGCCTCGGGCGGTGAGCTGTCCCGGGTCATGCTCGCGCTCGAGGTGATCCTGTCCGACACGCACCCGGTGCCGACGCTGGTCTTCGACGAGATCGACGCCGGGATCGGTGGCCGGGCGGCGGTCGAGGTCGGCAAGCGGCTGGCCCGGCTGGCGGAGAAGGCGCAGGTGATCGTGGTGACCCACCTGCCCCAGGTGGCCGCGTTCGCCGACCGGCACGCGGTGGTGCTGAAGAGCGACGACGGCTCGGTCACCACCAGCGGCCTGGTCGCGCTGGACGACGACGCCCGGCTGAAGGAACTCTCCCGGATGATGGCCGGCCTGGAGAACTCCGACGCGGCCCAGGCACACGCCGAGGAATTGCTGGCGCTGGCGGCGGAGCGGCATACGAAATCACGCAAGAAGAAGCGCTGATCGTCACCGTCGGTGCCCGCTTGCTCACCACTGGGTCAAAAGGATGATTCAGCGGGTTGTCAGCGGGTACGAGAATGTGAATGAGTCTGCCCCGGGTTCAAAAGGCGGGCGGAAGGCTCTTGACATGGCAGGATGAGAGCGCGATGAAACTGCCCAGCCTGCGTCGAGCACGCCCCACTGAACTGCCCGGGATCACCGGAGTGGTCCGGCTGGATCGCCGTACCAAGAATCTCACCAAACGGCTTAAGCCGGGCGAGATCGCGGTGATCGACCATGTCGACCTGGACCGGGTCAGCGCGGAGGCCCTGGTGGACTGCCGGGTCGGCGCGGTCCTCAACGTGTCCGACTCGATCTCCGGCCGCTATCCCAACCTCGGGCCCGAGATCCTGGTCGAGGCCGGGATCCCCTTGGTCGACGGCATCGGCCGCGAGGTGTTCTCGGTGCTGCACGAGGGCGAACGGGTCCGGGTCCACGACGGCGTGCTGTACCGCGGCGAGGAAGTCATCGCCAAGGGGCTGTCGCAGGACACCCAGACCGTAGCCGAGCAGATGGACGACGCCCGCGCGGGCCTGTCGACCCAGCTCGAGGCGTTCACCGCGAACACGCTGGAGTACCTGCGCCGCGAGCGTGACCTGCTGCTCGACGGCGTCGGCGTACCGGCGATCCACACGCCGATGGACGGCAAGCACGTGCTGATCGTGGTCCGCGGGTACGACTACCGCGAGGACCTCGTCGCGCTGCGGCCGTACATCCGGGAGTATCGCCCGGTCCTGATCGGCGTCGACGGTGGCGCCGACGCGCTGGTCGAGAACGGCTACGTGCCGGACGTGATCGTCGGCGACATGGACTCGGTCAAGGACGAGACGCTCAAGTGCGGCGCCGAGGTGATCGTGCACGCCTACCGCGACGGTCGCGCGCCGGGCGCGGAGCGGCTCGAGCGGCTCGGGGTGGACTCGATCGAGTTCCCGGCCACCGGCACCAGCGAGGACGTCGCGATGCTGCTGGCCGATTCCAAGGGTGCGTCGCTGATCGTCGCGGTCGGCACCCACAACTCGCTGGTGGAGTTCCTCGACAAGGGGCGCTCCGGGATGGCGAGCACCTTCATCACCCGGTTGCGGGTCGGTGCCAAGTTGGTGGACGCCAAGGGTGTCGGCCGGCTGTACCGCAGCAGGGTGTCTACCTTCCAGGTGATAGCGCTGATCGTGGCCGGGTTGTTCGCACTGGGCGTGGCGATGGTGGTCATCGGTGCCGACGACGTGCTGTGGTCGATCATGAAGGCGCGCTGGAACGACTTCGTTTACTGGATCCGGGAGCTGTTCACGTGATCGACTTTCGCTACCACATCGTCTCGATCGTGGCGATCTTCTTCGCCCTGGGCGCCGGTGTGGTGCTCGGTGCCGGGCCGCTGAAAGGGACCGGCGCCGACGTCGTCCAGGCGCAGGCCAAGAAGGACCGGGCCGCGCTGGAGGATGCCCGCGCCGAGCTCATCCAGGCACAGTCGCTGGACAAGTACCGCGACGACTACGTCGCCAAGGTGACCGCCGGGCTGACCGTCGGCAAGCTGACCGGCAAGCGGGTCTGCGTCGTGACGATGCCCTCGGCCGACGGCGACCTGGCGAACCAGGTGCAGGACACGATCGAGGCGGCCGGCGGCCAGGTGACCACCCGGATCGCGCTGGACAGCAAGCTGTTCGACCCGGGTCAGCGGCAGCTGGTCGAGCCGCTGGTCAACGAGCTCGTCACCGCCGACGTGACCTTCCCGGCCGACAGTACGACGTACCAGCGGGCCGGCATGATCCTGGCCCGCGGCGTCGCCGGCAAGGAAGAGGGCAAGCTGGTCGACTCCGAGGCGACCAAGATCATCAGCGGACTGACCGGCTCGAAGCTGCTGTCGCTGAAGCCGACGCCGAAGGACCGCTGCAGCCTGGCTGTGGTGGTCGCCGCGGACCCGCCGACGCCGGCCCCGGACAACTCGTCGTACAACGACGCGGTGGACTTCGCCGAGGGACTGGATGCGGGCAGCGCGGGCGTGGTGGTCGCCGGGACGCCGGACACCGCGCAGAACGGTGGCCTGCTGAAGTCGCTGCGCGGTGACGCCGACGCGACCAAGAGCCTGTCCTCCGTCGATGTCGCGAACATGCCGAGCGGTCAGGCGACGATCGTGTTCGCCCTGGTCGAGCAGGCCGGCGGCAAGGCGGGCCAGTACGGCGGTGTCGACGCCAAGAACGGTGTCGCGCCGACCGCGGTCCAGGCGAAGAACTGAAAGGCTCGAAAGCCAATGGGTTTGGGGAAGTTGGGCACCGCGCTGGTGTCCGCGGCGGCCGCTGCTGCCGTTGAGCGAGCCGCTGCGAAGCTGCCGAAGGAGAACCGGGCGCCGTTCGAGCGCACGAACCATCGCGGCGAGACGGTCACGTTGCTGGAAGGCCCGGTGGCCGTGCTGGGCGCGCTCGCCGGTGTCGCCGCCGGAGCTTCTGGGCGCGAACGTACGGCCGCGCTGATCGCCGGCTCGGTGTCCGGTGCCGTCGGCGCGTACGACGATCTTGCGGGAACCACGACCACCAAGGGTTTTCGCGGTCATCTGAGTGCGCTGCGGCGCGGTGAGGTGACCAGCGGTGCGGTGAAGATCCTCGGGGTCGGCGCGGCCGGACTCGTTGCCGCTGCCTTGCTGCCACGCCCATCGAAGGGTTTCGGTGCCGCAGTCGGGATCGTTGCCGACGGCGCCTTGATCGCCGGTACGGCGAACCTCACCAACCTGATGGACCTCCGCCCCGGACGCGCCTTGAAGGCGGTGACCGCGCTGAGCGCTCCGGTGGCTCTGGTCAGCGGATCGGCGTCGGCCGTGGTCGGTGCGGCTGCCGCAGCGGCGCCCGCGGATCTCGGCGAGCGCTCGATGCTCGGCGACTGCGGCGCGAACGGCCTCGGCGCGATCACCGGTACGGCGTTGGCCGCGTCGCTACCGCGTCCGCTCAAGGTGCTGGTGCTGGGTGTGGTCCTCGCGTTGAATCTCGCCAGCGAGAAGGTCAGCTTCACCAAGGTGATCGCCGAGACTCCGGCCCTGGACAAGATCGACCAGTGGGGCCGACGACCCCGGTGACCACCGGTGGTCGGATCGCCCGGGCCGCTCTGCTCGTCGCGGGCGTCACGGTCCTGGCGCGCGTGGTCGGGTTCGGGCGATGGCTGGTCTTCTCCAAGACGGTAGGCGCCGGGTGTCTCGCCGACGCCTACGCGACAGCGAACCAGCTTCCGAACGTCCTGTTCGAGATCGTGGTCGGCGGTGCACTGGCCGGTGCGGTGATCCCGGTGCTGGCCGGTCCGGTGGCTCGCGGCGATCGCGCCGCGCAGGGCCGGATCATCGGTGCACTGCTGAGCTGGTCGCTGGTGCTGCTGACGCCGTTCGCCTTGCTGGCCTGGTTGTTCGCCTCGCGCTACACGGACGCGATGCTGGACGCCGGTCCTGAGTGTGGTGGTTCGTCCGCCACAGCGACGCGGATGCTGCTGATCTTCGTACCGCAGGTGTTCGGCTATGCGGTCACAGTGGTGGCGACGGCTGTGCTGCAGTCGCACAAGCGGTTCGCGGCCGGTGCTGTGGCTCCTCTGGTGTCCAGCCTGGTCGTGGTGGCGACCTACATCGCCTTTGCTTCTGTAGCTCCTGTTGCCGACCAGGCTTCGCGGGGAGCTTCCGACTTGCTTGCCTGGGGCACCACCTTCGGCGTACTGGCACTGGCCCTCACCGTGCTGGTGCCGATGCTGTTGCTGCGCTTGCCGATCAAGCCGACGCTGCGTCTCGACCCCGGGGTAGGACCGGTACTGCGGAAGCTCGCTGCGGCCGGCTTGATCGTGTTGGTTGCCCAGCAGGCGGCGTTCCTCGTCACGACCTACTTGGCGAACCACCGAGGCGCTGCTGGAAGCATCGCCGTCTACACCTGGGCGAACGCGGTGTACCTACTGCCGTACGCAGTACTGGCTGTTCCGATCACCACGGCGGTCTTCCCGCGACTGGCTGCCGCTTTCGATTCGCGGGACTTCGCAGCCTTCGACCTGTACGCCGGTGGCTCTACTCGTGCAGTCATGCTCGCTGGTGGAGCCGGTGCCGCTCTCTTGGTGGGTACTGCGGTACCGGTGGCGCGGATCTTTGCTTACAACGACGGCCGGGTCGTGGAGTCGCAGGCGTCGTCGCTCGGCGCTGGGCTGGTTGCCTTCGCACCGGCGATCATCGGCTTCTCCGTATTGATGCACCTCGGCCGCGTGCTCTATGCGCGGCATGCTGGCCGTCAGGTCGCACTGGTCACTGGCGGCGCCTGGTTGGCCGTGGCGGTTGCTGGAGTGCTCCTGACCTTGGAGTGGGACGGGCTCGACGCAGTCGGCGCTCTGGCGGCTGCGATGTCGGTCGGCATGGTCGGGGGAGCAGTGGTGTTGCTTGTGGTGTTGCGGCAGATCGCCGGACCTGGTGTGCTCAGCGGGTTGCTGCGCGCCACAGTGGCTGCCTTGCTGGGTGCTGTGGTTGCCGGAGCGGTCGGTTGGGTTGTGGCGTTGCCTGCGGGTGACGGTGGCTGGGAGAGCGCCTTGGTGTTCTCGGTGCTATCCGGGCTGGCCGTAGTGCTCGTGTACGGCGGTGTCGTGGTGGCTGTCGATCGTTCGGACACTCGCGTGTTGCTGCGGCGTGGAGTCGTCCCCACTGGTGCGGAGGAAAAGCAATGAGGATCGGCCTGCTGCTGGCGGAGTCGCGGGGCGGGATCGGTCAGCACGTCGCCTCACTCGTACCGCGATACCTCAAGGCCGGCCACGAGGTCGTGGTCTGTGCACCGCCCGGTACTACGGATCACTTCGACTTCGGCGAGGCTGTGGTGGTCGCCCAAGCTCCTGGGTTGCGTGGCTGCGACGTGATCCACGCACACGGCTACCGGGCCGGTATGACGGCACTGCGCGATCGGTCGCGGCTCCGGCCGCTCGTGGTGACGTGGCACAACGCAGTACTGGCTCCTGGGCCGCGCGGGGTCGTGATGCGGCTCGGGCAGCGTTTGGTGGCTCGTGGTGCCGATCTGACTCTGGGGGCGTCCAGCGACCTGGTGGAGCTCGCGCGTTCGCTGGGTGCTCGGCAGGCGCGTCTCGCGCCTGTTGCCGCGCCTGCGATGCCAGAGGTTCGTACGCCGTCGGCTGCTGTGCGGGAGTCGCTGGGGCTTGGTGATGGACCCGTCGTGCTCACTGTGGGTCGTCTCGCTCCGCAGAAGGACTACCCGACGCTACTGTCGGTAGCCGCGCTCGTGGCTGAGGACCGGCCGGACGTGGTGTTCCTGGTGGTAGGTGACGGGCCGCTGCGGGACAACTTGCAGGCGCGGATCGACGCTGAAGGGCTGCCGGTGCGGTTGCTGGGCCATCGGAGCGACGTCGCGGATCTGCTCGGGGCTTCGGATGCGTTCCTGTTGACTTCGCACTGGGAGGCGCGGGCGCTGGTGCTCCAGGAGGCGCTGCAGGTCGGCGTACCGGTGGTGGCGACGGCGGTCGGCGGCGTACCGGAGCTGGTCGGCGACAGCGCGGTACTGGCGTTTCCGGGGGACTCGCGGGGGCTGGCGGACGGCGTACGGAAGGTTCTGGACGATCCCGCCGCAGCGGCCGCTATGCGGACAGAAGGCCTGAAGTTGGCTGCCGGATGGCCGGACGAAGACGAGGTTGCAAAGAATCTGTTGGACATCTACGCGGGTCTCGTCGCGACCACTGGTTGACAAGAGGTAGCCTTAAAGCCCGTGGACAGAGCTTCGTTCGGGCAGCAGACCAAGCACGTATTCGTCACCGGCGGCGTCGCCTCCAGTCTCGGCAAGGGGCTGACGGCTTCCAGCCTCGGCAGTCTGCTGACGGCGCGGGGCATCCGGGTGACCATGCAGAAGCTGGATCCGTACCTCAATGTGGATCCCGGCACCATGAACCCGTTCCAGCACGGCGAGGTGTTCGTCACCAACGACGGCGCCGAGACCGACCTGGACATCGGGCACTACGAGCGGTTCCTCGACCGCGATCTCTCCCAGGTCGCCAACGTCACCACCGGCCAGGTCTACTCGTCGGTGATCGCGAAGGAGCGCCGCGGCGAGTACCTGGGCGACACCGTCCAGGTGATCCCGCACATCACCAACGAGATCAAGGAACGGATGCTGGCGATGGCCGGCCCCGACGTCGACGTCGTCCTGCACGAGATCGGCGGCACCGTCGGCGACATCGAGTCGCTGCCGTTCCTCGAGGCCGCCCGGCAGGTCCGGCACGACGTCGGCCGCGACAACGTCTTCTTCCTGCACATCTCGCTGGTGCCCTACATGGCCCCGAGCGGTGAGCTGAAGACCAAGCCCACCCAGCACTCGGTCGCGGCGCTGCGGTCGATCGGTATCCAGCCCGACGCCATCGTGTGCCGCGCCGACCGGGACATCCCGGACAACGTGAAGAAGAAGATCTCGCTGATGTGCGACGTCGACATCGAGGCCGTCGTGGCCGCTGTCGACGCGCCCTCGATCTACGACATCCCCAAGGTGCTGCACGCCGAAGGGCTGGACGCGTTCGTCGTACGGCGGCTGAACCTGCCGTTCCGCGACGTCGACTGGACCCGCTGGGACGAGTTGCTGCGCGTGGTGCACCAGCCGGCCGACGAGGTCACCGTCGCGCTCGTCGGGAAGTACATCGATCTGCCGGACGCTTATCTGTCGGTTGCCGAGGCGCTGCGGGCTGGTGGGTTCGACAACGACGCCAAGGTGAATCTGCGCTGGATCGCCTCGGACGAGTGCGCTACTCCCGAGGCGGCGGCTCGGTTGCTCGGCGATGTGGACGCGGTCTGCATTCCTGGTGGCTTCGGGGTGCGCGGGATCGAGGGGAAGATCGGCGCCATCCGGTACGCGCGGGAGAACGGCGTACCGATCCTTGGGCTTTGCCTCGGGCTGCAGTGCATGGTGATCGAGGTCGCCCGGGATCTCGCCGGGTTGGTCGAGGCGAACTCGTCCGAGTTCGATGCCGATGCGTCGGAGCCCGTCGTGGCGACGATGGAGGAGCAGAAGCACATCGTCTCCGGTAGTGGCGACCTGGGCGGGACGATGCGCCTCGGGTTGTATCCGGCCAATCTGGCGGACGGGTCGATCGTGCGTGGGCTCTACGGGTCGCCTTCGGTACAGGAGCGGCACCGGCACCGTTACGAGGTCAACAACGCTTACCGCGACAAGCTGGAGACGGCTGGGCTGGTGTTCAGCGGGGTCTCGCCGGACAACGAGCTGGTCGAGTTCATCGAGCTGGACCGGTCGTTGCACCCGTACTTCGTGGCCACGCAGGCGCACCCCGAGCTGCGGTCGCGGCCGACGAAGCCGCATCCGTTGTTCTCCGGGTTGATCGCGGCGGCGTTGGTGCGGCAGCGGGAGTCGCGGTTGCCGGTGGACGAGGTGGCGCTGAAGAAGGCCACTACTTCCAAGAAGGCTGCTGCCGCCGCTGAACCGGTGAAGGCGCGATGAAGGACCACCCTGTACTGCGGTTCGGTGCGGGGCTGGCCGACTCCCGGGAATCCTGGGACGTCGCCTCGTCCGAGGTAGTGCACTCGACCGGCCGGGTGATCTCCGTACGGCGGGACCAGGTGGTCCCGCCTTCTGGTGGCGAGCCCTTCGTACGGGACGTCGTCGTTCATCCTGGCGCTGTCGGGGTCGTCGCGCTCGACGCTGACAACCGGATGCTGCTGGTGCGGCAGTACCGGCATCCCGTCGGCTACCGGTTGCTGGAGCCGCCCGCCGGGCTGCTCGACGTGGCCGGCGAGGACTACCAGATCGGCGCGGAACGGGAGCTCTGGGAAGAAGCCGCCACCAAGGCAGCCGACTGGCGCGTCCTGGTCGACGCCTTCACCTCCCCAGGTCTCACCAACGAGGCGGTCCGGATCTTCCTGGCCCGCGAGCTGTCAGAAGCCTCCGAGGTCTACGACCGCCTCCACGAAGAGGCCGACATGGAAACAGTCTGGGCCCCCCTCGTCGACGTCGTAGGCGCCGTGTTGGCCGGCGACCTGCACAACCCCATCCTCGTCATGGGTGCCCTAGCAGCCTGGGCAGCCCTCAACGGCCCCGGCTTCGACAACCTCCGCCCGGCCAACTCTCCTTGGCCCGCCAAAGACTGACCCACGCAGCTCCTCCGTCACCGCTCCCACCGTCCAGCCGTGGGTGGGAGCGCTGACGGAGCCGCGTGGGTTAGTGGCCTAGTTGGCGGGCGATGAGGATGTTGGTGGTGCGGACGGGGGTGCCGTCGACCGGGGCTGGGTCTTCGGGGGTGGGTTGGACGCCGGCGGCGGCTACGCGGTCGAGGGCGCGGAGGCCTAGGCGGTCTACGGTGCCGAAGACTGTGTAGTTGGGGCGGAGGCGGGAGTCGGCGAAGACCAGGAAGAACTGGCTGCCGTTCGTGTTGGGGCCCGCGTTGGCCATCGCAAGGGTGCCTCGGGCGTAGACCTTGCTGGTGCCGGTCGGGTCGGTGGGCCAGTTCGGGAGGTCGGTGGGGAGTTCGTCCTTGTACGAGTAGCCGGGGCCGCGTTCGCCGGTTCCCGTCGGGTCGCCGCACTGGAGGACCTTGAGGGTCGAGTACAGGGTCAGCCGGTGGCAGGTGGTGAAGTCGTAGAAGCGGCTGCGGGCGAGGTGAAGGAAGCTCTGCACCGTGCAGGGTGCCTTGGCGCGGTCGAGTGACAGCAGCATCGGGCCCTGGTTGGTGGCGAGGACGACCTTCACGATGCCCTTGTTCGGGGTGTTCACCGGGTCGGGCGGCAGGGACACCGGACGCGGCGACGGGTCGTCCGGCGTCGCGGTGTACTGGCAGGGGCCGCTGGTGGTGACGGCGTCCGCGACGGGTGCTGCCGAGGCGGTCGGGGCGGTGGTCAGCAGTCCTGCGATGGTCAGCGCGCTGCACGCGATGACAGTGGTGACTCTCATCGATCTGTCTCCTAATGGGCGTCGGGATCAGCCGGTGGCCAGCGTGAAGATCCGCAGGTCGCGGTTCTTCGGCAGCGTCACGCTAACCGGCGTCTTGCCCGTCGGGAAGGTCATCGGTGCGGTGGCGAAGATGTTGGTCGCCACGTTGTCGCGCCCACCGCCTGCTTCATTCCGGTACGGCGTGGTCGCGACCACCAGGTTGCCGAAGTGCACGGCGTCGCCGCCGCCACCCAGCGTCCAGTCGCTGAAGGAGAGGTCGATCGGCGCAGTACTGCCGTCCGAGAACGTCAGGAGCCCCTCACCCTCCTGGTTGCCATTCACTGCGCTGCCGACGAACGACAGCTTCGTGGCACCGGCTGGGAGGTCCAGGTTCAGCAGTTGCCCGTCAGCAGGCACGTTGTCAGGCTCCCCAGCCGGTACGCCGGGCCAGGTGAACGTCAGCCCCTCCTGCGTCACAGTGCTGCCCGGGCTGAGCCCTGCGGCGGCAAGAGCCTGTCGCGAGTAGCTGACCCCGCCGCCATCGTAGTCGGCTTCGTTGTGATCGCCCGCGTCGTCAGAGACGGCCACGCCTTCGCGCAGTACGGAGAAGGTGTTCGGCAGGCCCACAACAACGGTGAACCCGAGCCGGGGGAGCGCAGTACCGTCTGCTGCCTTCAATGCCACAGTGACCTCGTAGCGGCCGTCCGGCGTACCAGCGGCTGCACTGATTCGTACTGGAGCTCCACCGACGCCACTGGCCGGATCGACTGTGAAAGAACCACTGGCAGGCGACGCAGTAAGTCCTGCAGGGGTTGTCACCGAGTACTGCACAGTGCTGGCGGTTCCATTCAACCGGTGCGCCTTGATGGTCACCGGATCGCTGGTGGCGCCAGGGGCGACGACAACGCGGCTCGCATCGGTTGCAGTCTGGAAGGGGATCTCGCCGGTGCGCCACGATGGCGGTGCGTCGGCAGCAGCCGAGCCCCAAGCGGTGTTGGCCGCAGTACCGAGCTTGAAGTCGAGTGTGCCGCCATGGCTCACGAAAGACTCGGGCAGCCACGGCTTGCTCGTACTACGTCCGTTCACCCTCAGGCTCTGCACATAGGTCGCTGGTGCTCCAGGTGCGTTGATGCGGATGGTCCGACCGCTGTCGCGATGGATTACTGCACGCGGGAACAACGGTGCGGCTACCTGTAGGTCTGCGCGACTGGGCACGTCCGGGTAGAGCCCGAGCGAGCTCCACACGAACCACGACGACATAGCGCCCAGGTCGTCATTGCCAGGAATACCGCCGGTCGTGGTGTTCCACAGCTGCGTCATTGCCTGCCGCAACGTTTCTTGTGTCTTGTAAGGCTGCCCGGTGTAGTTGTAGATCCAGGGCGTGTTGATCGACGGCTCATTGTCCATCTCGGCGTGCAGATCGCCGGACTTCGTCAGGGCCCAGTTGCCGTCGGCATCCTTGAAGAACGCGTCGAGCCGTGCGGTCGCGGCAGCAGTACCGCCCATTGCGTCGAACAGCCCAGCCCTGTTGTGCGGAATCATCCACGTGTACTGCGCGCTGCTGCCCTCCGCGAAGCCGTCGCCGGTCGCGGGCTCGAACGCCGGCCAGGCGCCGTTGTCGTCGCGGTTCTGGATGTAGCCGCCGTTCTCGGGATTGAACACGTTCTGCCAGTACTGCGACCGCTTCAGGAATTGGTCGTACATCGCCTTGTCGCCGGTCCGCGCGGCGAGCTGTGCGAGCGCGAAGTCGTCAGTGCTGTCCTCCAGCGTCTCGACCGCACCACCCCAGGCGTTGGACTTGGTGGGCAGGTAGTGCAGCGCCAGGTACTTGTCGAGCGAAGGACGCTGCCCGATCGACATCACTGGCTTACCGGCCGAGCTGAGGTCGCTGGCGGTCGGCACAGTGGCTGCCTTAACCAACGACTTGAGCGCAGTGCGTGCGTCGAAGTTCGTACCACCGAAGGCGTAGATGCCGGCAACGGCCGGAGCAGACGGGTCGCCCGTCATTACCGCAGTACTGCCCGATGCGTGCGTCCAGCGATCCCAGATGCCGTTGTTCTGCTGGGCTTGGTTCAGCAGCGACTGGGCGATGTCACCGGCCTTTCGTGGTTCCAGCAGCGTCAGGAGCTGCAGCTGCGACCGGTAGACGTCCCAGCCCGAGAAGGTCGCGTACTGCGCTGCCTGTCCGTGCTGCACGCGGTGCGGCTTCTGGTCGAAGCCCCAGTACTGGCCGTTGACGTCGCTGAACACGTTCGGGTGCAGCAGTGCGTGGTACAGCGCGCTGTAGAAGGTAGTGCGCTGCTCGGCCGTACCGCCGCCGATCTCGATCCGGTTGAGCTGGTCGCGCCAGGCCTGCTTCGCCCGCGCCGCTGTCTTGGCCAGTGAGGTGCCGCGCGGGTTCTCGGCCCTCAGGTTGGCAGCAGCGTTGGCCGCGCTCACGTACGAGATGCCGACGCGCATCGTGACCGTCTTGGCGTCGAACCCGACATAGCCGCCCGAGCCCTTGTTCGGCGGCATCCACCCATCAACCCCGTACGACGTACCGCCGTGTGCGCTCGTCGACCCAGGGGTGACCGTCGTGTCCTGCCAGGTTCCCGTCTTCGCGAACGGCTGGTCGAACTCCGCGACGAAGTGCAGCGTGTAGTAGCTGCGCCGGCCGACCGAGGCGAGGTACCCGCAGAAGTTGCCGCTCGTCACCGACCCGGTCACGGTTCGCTTCGCAGGGTCGATCGAGAGCTGGGCGTCGCTGGAGCCGACCTCGGAGTTCGACGTACGGAACATCACCGTGGCCGGTTTGTCCTGCGGGAAGGTGAAGGCCGCGGACCCGGTGCGGGTGGTCGCGGCGAGTTCGGCGGTGGCGCCGGAGTCCA
Source organism: Kribbella monticola (assembly GCF_003261635.1). GTDB lineage: Bacteria > Actinomycetota > Actinomycetes > Propionibacteriales > Kribbellaceae > Kribbella > Kribbella monticola. Next base: position 22,934 of record NZ_QFXK01000022.1, read on the forward strand.
GGCCGACCTTGTAGTAGCCGGGCCGGGCGACCTCGTTCGCGTGCGAGAACGTGCTCGCGTAGACCTCGTCCTTGGCGTCGGTTTGCGGCGACGAGGTCACCTCCCCGGCGTACGGGAAGATCGGGATGTCGCCCGAGCCGCCGGCGCAGCCCGTGCCCGACATGTGGGTCAGGCTGAAGCCGCGGATCTTCGAAGCGGAGTACAGGTAGCCGCCAGGTGCGGCGGTGCGGTAGGCGTTGCCGCGGCTGGTCTCGGGGCTGAACGAGAACATCCCGAACGGCGTGACCGCGCCGGGGAAGACGTTGCCGGCGTTCGACGTGCCGATCAGCGGATCGACCTGCTCGGTCGGGTCGGCCGAGGTTGTGGTGATCCTGCTGGCGCCGACCGGCTCGGGCGCTCTGAGGTTACGTAGTACGGGATCTGGTGGCGTGGCGGTCGTTGGATAACTGGTCTGCCTTGCGTGGTTGCTGGGCGGTGCGGGGCTGGGGCCGGCTTGCGCGGTGGCGGCGAGGGCCAGGGCCGAGATCACCGACCCGGCCAGTACTGCGGACGCACGACGGCTGCTGCGATTCTTCATGGGGTTCCCCACCTTCGACGTCGAGACAACGTCGCCTCGCAGAACGCGGCGACGGGGTCACGGGCGGCGTGACATCGTTGTCAGCAATAGATAGCCGAGCCGATGGGGTGAGTCAAGAGTTCCGGCACGTTCCGCAACTACACGCTGCCGGAGCGCGACCGTGGCGCGGTGCTAGAGGTCGTACGCCGGTGGGTGCCGCGGCTGGTAGAGCCCGAGTTCGCCGCCGCCGGGAAGACGGATCGAGGTGAGGATGCCCCAGCGCTGATCCTCGACCGGCCGGACGAACTCGACACCCCGCGCGGTCAGCTCCGCAACCGTCTGCTCGAGGTCGTCGCACATCAAGAACAGCTCATGCGCTTCGGATTGGTCGGCGGGGTGAACGGCGACCTCGGCCGGCGGCAACTTGAAGATCAACCACCCATGCCCGGCATCGACATGCGGATACCCGAGCACCTCCTCGAAAAACTTCCGATCCGCCTCGGCGTCCCGGCTGTAGATGATGACATGCGCACCATTGATCACCCACCCGACGATAGGTACCCCCAGACCCGTTGGCGATGGGTCCGACGAGCGAAGGGTGCGACGAGCGGGCAACTGACGGACGAGGTGCGAGCGGGCGCTTCGCACGAGTAACCACCGGAGCCACGCTTGCCACGACACGCTGTTCGCGCCGCGATGAAGCGGCGATCTGGGGTGGGTGGGTCGAGCGCCGACGGAGGAGGTGCGAAGCGGGTTGTTAGGTGGTGGCGATGCCCAGGGGAGTGCCGGAGAGTTCGGCCAGGGCTTGGGCGACGGTGCGGGCGTTGGTTTTCGACTCTTCGGCGGGGAGTGGGGGGAGGAGGTCGTCCCAGGCGGCGATCATGGCGCCGCGGAGTTGCATCATGCCGACGGGGCGGGCGAGGAACCAGATGTGGAAGTGTTCGCTGCCGTCGCCCCAGCGGTTGAAGTGGGTGCGGCCGACGCCGTCGATGCGGCGGATCGCGCCGGCGACGCGCTGGATCATCGGGCCGAGGGTCGCGGTGAGTTCGGGTGGGAGGTTGTCGAGCCGGTAGTGCTCGCGGGGGACCAGGAGCGCGACCATCTGCAGGCCGTTCTGAAGCCCACCCTTGAGGATCCACTGGTCGTCGGCCCAGATCGCGCCCCGCTCCGGTTCGGCGCATGTCATGCACGGTATGCCGCCAGGCTCGCCCGCGCGCGGCGGCTCAGGCAGCACCGGCTCATCGAGCGGGACCACCTGGAGATCGCCTTCGAACGGGAAGAACGGACCACCCAGCAGGGGTTCCGCCGACATCCGCTCGCCGTACGGAAGCCTGCGGTGGTACTCGGACGGCAGCTCGACATCGCTCATAGCCCGAACTCTGCCCAACCCGCCCGCCCAGCGCCACCGCATTGCACCGACCTGCAAGCCGAGTGGGTAGCGTTCGAGGCATGGGTGATGACGTGCGGCCGGAGTTGGCTGAGGTGCTGGGGCTCGAGAAGCATCCCGAGGGTGGGTGGTTCCGGGAGACGTGGCGGTCGGAGGTCGAGTTCGAACCCGACGGGTACGACGGTAAGCGGGCCAGTGCGACCGCGATCTACTTCTTGCTCGCGCCGGGCGAGGAGTCGCGCTGGCATCGGGTGAAGTCGGCCGAGATCTGGCTCTGGCACTCGGGCGGTCCGTTGACCCTCGAACTCGGCGGGACCGGCGAGGACCCAGGTGAAGCCAGTCCGATCACGCTCGGACCGGACGTGGAGGCCGGCCAGCACCCGCAGGCCGTAGTACCGGCGGGTGCTTGGCAAGCGGCGCGACCGGCCGGGGATCAGCCGGTGCTGGTCTCCTGCATCGTCTCGCCCGGCTTCGACTTCGCCGACTTCACTCTGCGCTGAGCCGCCAGAACTCTGCGGTGAGGCACTAGAAAAGAACTGTCGCGAGCGCCTCGTACCCAGGCAGCAGGTCGGGCCCTTCCTTGCCGATCTGCTGTACGACGACCTGGTCGGCGCCCGCTTCGAGGTGCGCCCGCAGACCGTCGGCCACCTCGACCGCGGTGCCGTGCAGCACGAGCGCGTCGACCAGGTCGTTGCTGCCGCCGTCAGCGAAGTCCTCGTCGGAGAAGCCGAGTCGCTTCAGATTCGCCGTGTAGTTGCTCAGCTTCAGGTACGTCGCCAGGTAGTCCCGCGCCACCGCGCGCGCGATCTCCTTGTCGGTCTCCAGCACGACCTTCTGCTCCGGCGCGAGCAGCACCGCGTCGCCGAGCGTCGCCCGCGCTTCGCGAGTGTGCTCGGGAGTCGTTAGGTACGGCACTGCCCCGGCTGTGCGGGCCGCCGACAGCTTGAGCACCCGCGGGCCGAGGGCTGCGAGCAGCCGTCGTTCCATCGGGACCTTGCCGTCGTCGAGCACGTTCAGGTAGTCGACGAGCGTCTCGTACGGCGACTTGTACTCGCCTGTCTGCTCCCGGTGACCCACCCCGATGCCGAGCAGGAACCGCCCCGGGAACTCGTCCTCCAGCCGGTGGTAGGACTCCGCCACCTGGACCGGATCGGACTTCCACACGTTCACGATGCTGGTGCCGACGGCCACCGAGTCCGTCGCTGCCAGTAGTACTTCGGCGTCGCGCAGGTCGGCCGCGGGGGAGCCGCCCAGCCAGAGCGTTCCGTAGCCGAGTTGCTCGACCCCGGCCGCGAGCTCCGGCCCCCATTTGTGCGCCTGATGCCAGACCCCGACCCGTCCCAGATCGACCGCCATGTCCTACCCCTCTCGTCAGAACTTCCGTTCGTGGCAACCCAGGGCGGTGGGCCGGTCATTCCCCCGCGCCGGTCCAGCCGTCACCCGGCGGAGGAAGGTGACACAGGCAAGCATCGCCGACACCCCCGCTGTCCCGTCAACGATCGTTGCGGGGGCAAGGACTCGCGCGACCGCCGGTAAGTGCGCAAACTCACTCCGGAACCGGCAACGATGCCAGCCGCCACCGCACCGATCGTTTCGGAACGGGGTACTGGACAGTCACTTGGCAGGGCTCTGTCCATCAGGACAAAGCAGGTCTGCTGCGTTGTCCAAAGCAGGCGTGCGGCGTTGTGCAAAGCAGGTGTTAAGGCGAACGAAAGATTTGCGTCAAAATTGCGCGAACGCGCCGAGTGGCCTTCCAGAGCGTGGATCCGGCGGCCAACCTCACGTCGCGCCACGGCGTCTTACGAGAGTGTAACCGGACCGCAGGACGCACATCCGCGCGTCGGGCCCGAACAAGACCAACCGGTCGGGTGGTATGAACCTTGCGGGCTTACACTCGGCATCGACCTGGCGTTCCCAACCCCTCGAGACGGCCGGGCCGCGGACCACAGCGAGGTGAGCCGCACACCTGGATACGGAAGAAGGGCAAGTTGTGAAGGTCGGAGTTCCGAAGGAAGTCAAGAACCACGAGTACCGGGTGGCGATCACCCCGGCCGGCGTGCACGAGTTCGTGCGTAATGGGCACGAGGTTCTGATCGAGCAAGGGGCCGGTAGCGGTTCGCTGCTCACCGACGAAGAGTTCGTGGCCGCCGGCGCGCGCATCGTGCCGACCGCCGACGACGTGTGGGCCGACGCCGAGCTGGTGCTCAAGGTGAAGGAGCCGGTCGCCGAGGAGTACCACCGGATGCGCAGGGACCAGGTGCTGTTCACCTACCTGCACCTGGCGGCCAGCCCGGAGACCACCAAGGCGCTGACCGACGCCCGGATCACCGGGATCGCCTACGAGACGGTCCAGCTTCCGGATGGATCGCTTCCGCTGCTCGCCCCGATGAGCGAGGTCGCGGGCCGGCTCGCGCCACAGGCCGGTTCCTACCACCTGATGGCCAACGGCGGCGGTCGCGGTGTCCTGATGGGCGGCGTCTCCGGTGTGCACGCCGCCCGCGTGGTCGTGATCGGTGCCGGTGTCGCCGGGATGAACGCGGCGGCGATCGCGCTCGGCATGCAGGCCGAGGTGCAGCTGTTCGACCGCAACATCGCCCGGCTGCGCGACGCCGACCGCACGTACCAGGGTCACCTCCGCACGGTCGCCTCGAACGCGTTCGAGATCGAGCGCGCCGTGCTCGACGCGGACCTCGTCATCGGCGCGGTCCTGGTCACCGGGGCGAAGGCGCCGAAGCTGGTCAGCAACGAGCTGGTCTCGCGGATGAAGCCGGGCAGCGTGCTCGTCGACATCGCGATCGACCAGGGCGGCTGCTTCGAGGACTCGCACCCGACCACGCACGCCGACCCGGTCTACAAGGTGCACAACTCGCTGTTCTACTGCGTCGCGAACATGCCCGGCGCGGTGCCGAACACCTCGACGTACGCGCTCACCAACGTGACGCTGCCGTACGCCGTGGAGCTGGCCAACCTCGGTTGGCGCGAGGCACTCAAGAACGACCACAGCCTCGCGCTCGGCCTGAACACCTTCGACGGTCACGTCACCTACGGCCCGGTCGCCGAAGCGCACGGCCTCGACCAGCTCAAGCTCGACGAGGTCCTGGTCTGAGCGGGGAGATCACCCGGGCGGTCAGTGCGTACCTCGACCATCTGACGGTCGAACGCGGACTGGCCGCCAACACCCTCGCTTCGTACCGGCGGGACCTGCGCCGGTACGGCGAGTATCTCGGCACCACCGGGATCGACGGCCTCGGCCGGATCACCGAGGCGGTCATCGGCGACTTCCTGATGCGTCTTCGCGAAGGCGACGCGGATCATCCGCCGCTCACCGCGTCGAGCGCGGGCCGGACGGTCGTCGCGGTGCGCGGATTCCACAAGTTCTGCCTGCGCGAGGGGCTGACCGCGGTCGACCCGGCGGCCGCGGTGAAGCCGCCGACGCCACCGCAACGGTTGCCGAAGGCACTGACGGTCGACGAGGTCACGCGGATCCTTGCCGCGGCGGCCGGCGCCGAGGCGGAGCCCGCAGTACTGGCGACTCGTGATGCCGCGCTGCTGGAGTTCCTCTACGGGACCGGCGCGCGGATCTCGGAGGCGGTCGGGCTGGACGTCGACGAGGTCGATCTGGAGACCGGCACGGTGCTGCTGCGCGGCAAGGGCAGCAAGGAACGCGTCGTACCGGTGGGCTCCTACGCGCGCGACGCCCTCGCGGCGTACCAGGTGCGTGGCCGTCCCGATCTGGTCGCCCGAGGGCGCGGCTCGCACGCGTTGTTCCTGAACGCCCGCGGCGGCCGGCTCTCCCGGCAAAGTGCCTGGACCGTACTACGGCGTGCGGCCGAGCGCGCCGGGATCGCGAAGGAGATCTCGCCGCACACGCTGCGCCATTCGTTCGCCACCCATCTCCTCGACGGCGGCGCCGACGTCCGGGTGGTCCAGGAGCTGCTCGGTCACGCCTCCGTCACCACCACGCAGGTCTACACGCTCGTCACGGTCGACAAACTCCGCGAGGTCTACGCCACCTCGCACCCGCGTGCCCTGTCCGGCTGATTAGGGTGTCGCCCGTGGCGGACGACGTGAAGGTGGCCGAAGAGCGGCATGCGAGCTGGCTGGAGCTGTTCTTCGACCTGACGGTCGTCGCGGCCGCGGCGCAGATCTCGCACCGGCTGCACGGCGCGGAGACCGTCGGTCAGGTGGCGATCTGCGCGGCGATGTTCTACGCGATCTGGAGCGTCTGGACCACGACCAGCATCTACGCGAACATCGCCGGCGAACGGACCAGGCAACGCTCGGTCCTGCTGACGATGCTCGGCGTGGGCGTGATGTCCGCCTCCGTTCCCGGTGTATGGCCCGGTTTGCTGCCCGAGGGCAGCCACCATCCGGGTGGCCGGACGGTCGCCTTCACCGTGGCCTTCCTGCTCTGCCGGCTGATCGCGGCAAGGTCCGCGGGGAGCGACGGGCAGGTGGTCGCGTTCTGGCCCGCGACGCAGGGCCTGATGGCCGCGCCGTGGGTGGTTGCGCTGGTGGTGCCCGACGAGACGGCGTACTGGTTGTGGGCCGGAGGCGTCGTGGCCGACCTGGTGTCGTCGATGATGGGCGCGCGTGACCAGAAGGCGATGGACCGGACGACTCAGGCGATGCAGAAACGGCAGGAGCACCTGGACCGCCAGGCCTATCGCCGGTTCCTCAGGTTGCTGACGAAGGATCGGGTGTCCACGGCTGACGCACCGCAACCGACGCTGCTGTCCGTCGCCAAGGTCGAACGAGGTCACCTCGACGAGCGGCTCGGCCTGTTCGTCATCATCGTGCTCGGCGAGGCCGTCGCCCAGGTCGTGGCTGCCAACGCCGACCTGGAGTGGACCGCTCCCGTCGTGATCGCCTCGCTGATGGGCTTCGTGCTCCTGGTCGAACTCTGGCGGCTGACCACCCTCTACGGATTCAGTACTGCGCCCCGCACCACCGCCCCGCTCGAGCCGGCCAAGGCCTTGCCGGCCCACCTCGGGGTCACCGCCGCCATGATCGCCATCGCGGCCGGCCTCGGCGCGCTGATCCTCCAGGCCGGCCACGAACTGGAGACGAAGGAACGCTGGTACCTGTTCGGTGGCCTGACCCTGTACTTCGTGGTCAGCGTGCTGACCGGGATCGCCGGCCGGGCCCCGCTGAAGTGGTTCCTCGGCTGGTCGCTGCCGAGTCTGCTCGCATCGGTCGCGGTCGGCGTACTCGCTGGTCCGTTGCCGGCCTGGTCGCTGGCGGTGCTCGCCGGGGTGATCCTGTTCTGGTTCTCCGGCTACAACTGGCTGATGGACCGGCGCGAACCGGGGGCGGATGCCGCGTAGTACCGGCGACCCCTGGTGCGGCGATTCGTCTGCGGTGTGCAATCATTCGGTCACGGTCGGTCAATCTGACGGTGTGATCGGCCGTGTCCGGAAGGCCGACCGACCCCGCTGCGGAGTGGCTGGTTGAGAGTGCTTGAATGCACGCTTACAGTCGCTGGGATCGCCCGTATCGGTTGAAAGGTTTGACGAGTCATGAACGAGTCGACATTCCCGGGCACCCAGCACCTGCCGTCGCCGATGGAGCCGATCCCGTCGACCCCGGACCCGGCGCCCGCCACGCCAGCAGAACCGACCCCTCAGCACACGCCCGCGCCGCCGTCCCCGGCACGGACCGTCGTCACCCCACCCAGCAACTATGCGGAGATGCCCCGGCCGACGGCCAAGCTGACCGCGGAGGACATGGCACCTGTGAATGACCCGCACGGTCCGAGGAACAAGATCGGACCGACCGGCCGGCCGCTTCCCGATCTGCCGTCGGTGTTGCCGCCGACGAGGCGCGGACCCGCGCAGGTGATCGCGATGTGCAACCAGAAGGGTGGCGTCGGCAAGACCACGACGACCATCAACCTGGGCGCCGCGATCGCCGAGACCGGGCGCAAGGTGCTGCTGATCGACTTCGACCCGCAGGGCTCGGCCTCGATCGGCCTGGGCGTACAGCCGCACGACCTCGAGCTGTCGGTCTACAACCTGCTGATGCAGCGCGACATCACCCCCGCCGAGGTGATCCAGGCGACCCGGGTGGACAACCTCGACCTGCTGCCGGCGAACATCGACCTGTCCGCGGCCGAGGTCCAGCTGGTCCAGGAGGTCGCTCGCGAGTACACGCTGCAGCGCGTCCTGGAACCGATCATCCCGCTGTACGACGTGATCCTGATCGACTGCGCCCCGTCCCTCGGCCTGCTCACCGTGAACGCGCTGACCGCGTCGAACGGCATCGTGGTGCCGCTGGAGTGCGAGTTCTTCGCGCTGCGCGGCCTGGCGATGCTGACCGACACGATCGGCAAGGTGCAGGACCGGCTGAACCCGAAGCTGGAGATCGTCGGCATTCTCGGCACCATGTTCGACGGGCGCACCACGCACGCCCGGGAAGTGCTCGACCGGGTCGTCCAGGCCTTCGACGAGCGCGTGTTCCACACCGTCATCCGGCGTACCGTCAAGTTCCCCGAGACCACGGTCGTCGGCGAGCCGATCACGACGTACGCGCCATCGTCCCAAGCGGCTACCCAGTACCGCGACCTTGCCAAGGAGGTGCTGGCGCGTTGTCCCGTCGGGTGAGCCTGCCAGGTGCCAGCGAGCTGTTCGGGGGTGCGGCACCCAAGCAGACCAGACCCGAGAAGCGCACAGCCACTGACGGATCGTCGCTCGACGACCGCCGGAGTTCGACCGGACGGTCGCGCACGGCCGTCGTCGAGGACCGCAAGTCCAGTGGCCGGATCCGGCACGACACGAAGATCACCGTGTACGTGACCGAGGAAGAGCTGCTCGGTTTGGAACAGACCAGACTCGCGTTGCGAGCCGAGCACGGCCTGACCGCGGACCGCGGCCGGATCGTCCGCGAGGCGATCGACGTCCTGCTGGCCGATTTCGTCGACCACGGACCGGACTCGGTCCTGGTGCAGCGGCTGCGGGCCGCCGAGTCGGCCACGGAGCCTGCCTCGTCATGAGCGACGCCCCCACCTCGGAACTGCCGATCGAGCTGCCGGGCGCTGTCGACTCGGAGCTGCCGACCGCGGCCGAGGGCAAGGGTTTCAGCGTTCACCTGGTCAACTTCGAGGGTCCGTTCGACCTGCTGCTGCAGTTGATCAGCAAGCACAAGCTGGACATCACCGAGATCTCGCTGTCCCAGGTCACCGACGACTTCATCGCGCACATCAAGGCGCTCGGGTCGGAGTGGGACCTGGACCAGACGTCGGAGTTCCTGCTGATCGCGGCGACGCTGCTGGATCTGAAGGCAGCCCAGTTGCTGCCGCAGGGCGATGTCGAGGATGCGGAGGATCTGGCGTTGCTGGAGGCGCGCGACCTGTTGTTCGCGCGGCTGTTGCAGTACCGGGCGTTCAAGCAGATCGCGGCGCTGATGCAGAACCGGATGGCGGAAGAGGCCAAGCGGTTCCCGCGGGCGGTCGGGATGGAGCCGCGCTTCGCCGATCTGCTCCCCGAAGTACTGCTCGGGGTCGACCCGGCCGGGTTGGCCGCGCTGGCGGCTCGCGCGTTGGCGCCGAAGGAGAACGTTCCTGAAGGCGTTTCGCTGACCCACTTGCACGCGCCGGCGGTGACGGTTCGTGAGCAGGCGCTGGTCATCGTCGATCGGTTGCGGCGCCAGCGCAGTACTACGTTCCGCGCGCTGGTCGCGGATTCACCGGACACGGTCACCACGGTGTGCCGGTTCCTGGCGCTGCTCGAGCTGTTCCGGGAGGCAGCGGTGGCGTTCGACCAGGTGACGCCGCTGGGGGAGCTGACGATCCGGTGGACGGGTACCGACGACGGTGAGATCGACGTCAGCGACGAGTTCGACGAGGTGGCGGCGCCGGAGTCGACCGAGGGTGAGGCGCCCGAAGTATCGGACGAGACACCGGAGTGGTTCGCCTCCGGTACGCCGGTGACAGTCGACGACCCGCCCGAACCCGAGAACACGGCAGTCCAGAACGAGACGGTGGACCAGTGACCGAAGACCAGACCACAACCGAACTCGACCTCCCCGCTGTCGACGCGGCGACTGCTGATGCGCTGGAGTCGGTGAGCGAGACCGAACAGGTCGTCGACCGCGCGGAGGACGGCGAAGCCGCGCCGGTGGAGGGCGGGGGCGAGGTCGCGTCGGCGGAGGACGAGCTCGCGTTGGCCGAGGTGGAGGATGCGCCGGCCGAGGTCGAGGATGTTCCGGCCGAGGGCGAGGTCGCGTCGGCCGAGGTTGCGCCGTTCGGGGATGACGAAGGGGTGTTGTCGGGGGAAGAGGTTGTCGTCGACGACGAGACGATGCGGCGGGCGCTGGAAGCCATTCTGATGGTGACCGACGAGCCGTTGCCGGCGTTGACGCTGGCGCGGACCGTCGGGCGACCGACCGGTGACGTGACGAACGCGCTGAACGAGCTGGCGGGGGAGTACACCGAGCAGGGACGTGGGTTCGACCTGCGCGAGGTCGGCGGCGGCTGGCGGTATTACACCCGCGCCGACGCAGCGCAGTACGTCGAACGCTTCGTCCTCGACGGGCAGCAGTCGCGGTTGACCCAGGCGGCGCTGGAGACGCTCGCGGTGGTCGCGTACAAGCAGCCGGTCAGCCGTGCGCGCGTCTCGGCCATCCGCGGTGTCAACGTCGACGGCGTGATGCGTACGCTGATCAGCCGCGGCCTGGTCGAAGAAGCCGGATCGGACACCGAATCGCAGGCGACCCTGTACCGCACCACCTCGTACTTCCTGGAACGGATGGGCATGCAAAGCCTCGACGACCTGCCCGAACTCGCGCCCTACCTCCCAGACATGGACGACATGGAAGAAGAACTGGCCGCCCAGAACACCGCGGCAACAGCCGGTGAGGCCGACGCGACTGCCGGTGAGGCTGACGCGATCGCGGCGGTGGCCGAGACTGGGGCGGTGGAGGAACCTGTGGCTGAGAACGAGGAAACCGGCGGAGAGTTCGATCCCGCCGAGGAGAACGGCGGAGAGCTGGAACCGGCCGAGGAGCTGGAGGCCGGCGGCGACCCGGTCGAGGCCGACGTCGACCCGGGCGAGATCCCAGCCGGTGAAGAAGATGCCGATAGCAACGACATTGATGACGACGCGGCGGATTTCGACGGTGCTGAAGGCGATTCCGGCATCGAGGACGATGCGGACGGATCGGGCGCCGGCGAGGTGACCGCCGAGTCCGACGCGGATGACGAGATCGACGAGGACGACGAAACCGACGAGGACGACGAGGACGACGAGCGGTTGCCGGCGGCCGAGGACCTTGAGGCGGCGGGCGCGGCTGACGGGCTGGATGCCGACGAGGTTGCCGACGGTTCGCAGTACCGGGCCGAGGCCGACGATCGCGATGAGTGACACCGAGGAGACCGGGATCCGGCTCCAGAAGGCGCTCGCCCAGGCCGGCATCGCCAGCCGGCGCAACTCCGAACTGCTGATCGAGCAGGGCCGGGTCGAGGTCGACGGCGTCGTCGTCACCGAATTCGGTACCAGGGTCGACCCGGCGGTCTCGGTGATCCGGGTCGACGGGGAGCGCATTCCGCCGCTCACCGATCACGCGTACCTCGTGTTCAACAAGCCACGTGGTGTCGTCACCACGATGTCGGACCCGCAAGGCCGGCCGTGCATCGCCGACTACGTCCACGACCGTCCCGAGCGGCTCTTCCACATCGGCCGGCTCGACACCGACACCGAGGGCCTGCTGCTGCTCACCAACCACGGTGAGTTCGCGCACCGGCTGGCCCACCCGTCGTACGAGGTCTCGAAGACGTACGTCGCCGAGGTGGACGGCAACGTCAAACCGGGCGTACTGCGGCAGTTGCTCGACGGCGTCAAGCTCGAGGACGGCCCGGCGCAGGCCGACACGGTGAAGATCATGTCGACCGTCAAGGGCCGGACCCTGATCCAGATGACTCTGCACGAGGGGCGCAACCGGATCGTCCGCCGGATGTTCGACGCGGTCGGCCACCCGGTCAAACGCCTCACCCGGACGGCGATCGGCCCGGTCCGCCGCGGCAACCTGCACACCGGCGAACTGCGCGATCTGGACCAGAAAGAACTGGGTCAGCTGCTCGACCTGGTCGACCTCTGACGGCATCAAAGGGATAACGCAGCAAGACGGCGCGCCTGAGACAGGGCACGGATGTCGGAGCCGCGCCGTAGGGTGGGGGATGTGAACCGGCGAATCTTCGGCCTGGAGAACGAGTACGGAGTCACCTGCACTTTTCGCGGTCAGCGCCGACTGACCCCCGATGAGGTGGCGCGGTACTTGTTTCGGCGAGTCGTGTCCTGGGGGCGGAGCAGCAACGTCTTCCTTCGCAACGGGGCCCGGCTCTACCTCGACGTGGGCTCCCACCCGGAGTACGCGACGGGTGAGTGCGACTCGGTCACCGACCTGATCGCGCACGACAAGGCCGGCGAGCGGATCCTCGAAGGACTGCTCGTCGATGCCCAGAAGCGGCTGCACGACGAGGGCATCTTCGGCGACGTGTACCTGTTCAAGAACAACACCGACTCGGCCGGCAACAGCTACGGCTGCCATGAGAACTACCTGGTCAGCAGGCACGGCGACTTCGCGAAGCTCGCCGACGTGCTGATCCCGTTCCTGGTCACCCGGCAGCTGATCTGCGGCGCCGGCAAGGTGCTGCAGACGCCGCGCGGCGCGGTGTACTCCGTGAGCCAGCGCGCCGAGCACATCTGGGAGGGCGTCTCGAGCGCGACGACGCGGTCCCGGCCGATCATCAACACCCGCGACGAGCCGCACGCGGACGCGGAGCGGTTCCGCCGGCTGCACGTGATCGTCGGCGATTCGAACATGTCCGAGACCACGATGCTGCTGAAGGTCGCCAGCACCGACCTCGTGCTGCGGATGATCGAGGCCGGCATCGTGATGCGCGACCTGACGCTGGACAACCCGATCCGGGCGATCCGCGAGATCAGCCACGACATGACCGGGCGCCGCGAGGTCCGGCTGGCCAACGGCCGCGAGGCGAGCGCCCTGGACATCCAGGGTGAGTACCTGACCAAGGCCCGCGACTTCGTCGACCGCCGCGAGCTCGGTACGCCGGCGGTCGAGCGCGCGCTGTCGCTGTGGGAGCGGACGCTGAAGGCGATCGAGTCCGGCGACCTGTCCGGGATCGAGCGCGAGATCGACTGGGTGATCAAGTACCGGCTGATCGAGCGCTACCGCCAGCAGAACAACCTCGGCCTGGCGAGCCCGCGGGTGGCTCAGCTGGATCTGGCGTACCACGACATCCACCGCCCGCGTGGGCTGTACTACCTGCTCGAGCGCAAGGGCGCGGTGACTCGCGTGGTCGACGATCTGCGGGTGTTCGAGGCGAAGTCGGTGCCGCCGCAGACGACCCGGGCGCGGTTGCGGGGCGAGTTCATCAAGCGGGCCCAGGAGCGTCGTCGCGACTTCACCGTCGACTGGGTGCACCTGAAGCTGAACGACCAGGCCCAAAGAACGGTCTTGTGCAAAGACCCCTTCAAGTCCCACGACGAACGGGTCGAGAAGCTCATCGCCAGCATGTGAAAGACAAAAGGCGTGGTGGGGGAAGCACGACGAACGGGTAGAGGGCGAGTCGGTGAGGCCGCGGCAACCGGCGGTACGGCGTACTGGTGGTTGCTGTGAGCCTGCTGGCAGTTTGGTGTGCGACGCTGCGTGACGTGATCGAACGGTGACTGAGGTGAATGGTCGCGTGCTTGCCCGTGCAGGCTAGGGTGGGCGGCGTTCATCCGGCCGTATCCAGGTAGGCCCCGCGGTTTCCAGGGCCTCGCCGTGAGATTTTCGAGGTGCTCGTTTCGTGCGCAAGTTGTTGAGTCTGGTCGCTGTGCTGGCGCTGGGGTCGTCCCTGGCCGCCTGCGGCTCGGACGATTCCAAAGCCGGAGGCGACTTCGGCAAGTCCGGGATCAAGGTGACCGAGGAGTTCGGCAAGAAGCCGACCGTGACGCACCGCGACGGGGACCCCGACAAGTCCCTGGTCACCGAGGTGCTCAAGGAGGGCGACGGCCCGGTCGTCAAGAAGGGCGAACTGCTCACCGCGAACTACCTCGGCCAGATCTGGCGCGACAACAAGGTGTTCGACAACTCCTACGACCGCGGTGCGCCGTCGTCGTTCCCGATCGGCGTCGGTGGCGTCATCTCCGGCTGGGACGAGGGCCTGGTCGGCAAGAAGATCGGCAGCCGCGTGCTGATGTCGATTCCGGCCGACAAGGGCTACGGGCCGTCGGGCGGTAACGAGAAGGCCGGCATCACCAAGGACGACACGCTGATCTTCGTCGTCGACCTGGTCAGCGCCGCCGCCAACGACACCAAGCTGGACGCGGACCCGGTCGCCGCGCCGGCCACCCCGTTCAAGGTCACCGGCGAGCTGAACGCCGAGCCGAAGGTCACGGTCCCGGCCGGCACCAAGCCGCCGGCCAAGCCGGGCAAGCCGGTCGTGATCGCCACCGGTAAGGGCAAGCCGGTCGAGAAGGCCAGCCAGCTCGTCGGCCGCTACGTCGTCTACGACTACACCGGCAAGAAGCAGGCCAGCACCTGGGACGGCACGCCGGCCTCGGCGTCCGCACCGGCGCAGCCCGGCGCCCCGACCGACCAGCTCCAGGTCGGCCCGGGTCCGAACGGCCAGACCGGTGCCCTGGACGGCCTCGCCGGGATCCCGATCGGCAGCCGCGTTCTGGTCGAACTCCCGGCCAGCAAGGACGACAAGGGGAAGACGGTCAACGCCTTCGCCGTCATCGACATCCTGAACGCGTTCCCGGCCCCGAAGCCGGCCACCCCCGAGGCAACCCCCTCGAACTGAGCAGTGCTCAAAGGCGGTCTGGGACTCTCCGGAGTCTCAGACCGCCTTTTGCTGCCCCATCGGCACGTCTACCAGGCCCGCTGCGTGGCGCCCGGCGGCGGCTGCTGCTTCGAAGTACGAGCGGTCCGTGTCCAGGTTGCGGCCCATCGTCGAGAGCTTGACCGGAGCGGCCGCCAGCGCGTCGTACAGGCCGTCCACGGACACCCGTACGACGCGGTGCCGCGCCTTCAGCGGTTCGGCGGCGTCCCGGACGAGGTCGCCGAAGTCACCGTCGAGATCCGGTACGACGACGTCGGCCGGCTGCAGCGCGACCCGCCCGTACGCCGTGAGGCTGTGGTGGGAGATCCCGCGGTGCCGTGGTCGCGGGTCGGCCTCGGAGATCCGCAGCGACGCCACTGCGCGACCGCCGAGCGTGCCGATCGCGTTGACCGCCTCGCCCGACTGAACGCCGGAGAAGCCCCAGCGGGTCCCCGTGCCGAGGTTGCCCGGCCCCTGCGTGATGACGACGACTTCGGCCGCCAGGACGTGTACTGCGGTCAGTAGGCCGGTGTGGACGGTCACAGCCTCCCGGTCACCACCGAACGCCTGGCCGACGGTCACTGTCCCACTCAGCCAGCCCGCGTCCTTCAAGGCCGGCACAGTGCGCGAGAACGCCAGCGGCAGCGCGCCACCATCCGTCATGACGTACACGACGCGCGTAGTAGGCCTGGCCTCGAACACTCCGGCCAGCACGGCCGGCAGCGCGGAGTGCAGGTCCGCCACGACCACCGGCGTACCGAACAGGTCGTCGGCGTCACGCAGTACGGCGTGGTCGGGGGAGTCCTGCTCGTCGGCGCCCAGCACCATCGACTGCAGCGGTGTGTAGCGGGCCTTGACCAGGTGGCCCGTCTCCGGTGGATCAGGTGGCAGCCGGTCGGGGATCGCGACCACCAGTGCGTAGCCGCCGGTCCCCAGCCCACGGTCCAGCGCGCCGACGTTCAGCAGCACCCGGTCACCCACCACAGGCGACCCGACCAGCTCCGGATAGGCCAGAGCGCGCACGGCCCGGTCCCCGATCACCACGGCCAGTTCCTGCGCCCCGGGCCAGCCCCGCCCGAGCCCGCTGACAACCCCTTCACGCCACCGCATCACCCGCTGACTGTAGCCAACTGCCCGCTCGGGGCGGCTACGACGCGGTGCGCTTGAGGAAGTCCAGGGCAGTGTCGGCGACCTCCTGCCAGCCGCTGTCGATGGTCAGTGCATGGCCGCGGCCTTCCAGCTCGACGATCTCGGTGACACCGGGGTTGTCCTGCTGTTGCTTGTAGGAGGCGTTCGCGACGGCCCACGGGACCGTGTTGTCCTTCTCGCCGGAGATGATCAGCAGCGGACCGCGGTCGGGGTTCGAGGTGTCGACCTTCGCCTCGGTCCAGGGGTTGAGGTTGGCTGCCGCTGCCTGGAACAGAGGCTTGCCGGCCGCCGGTACTGCGTACGTCTCGTACAGGTACTTGGCTTCGTCCTCCTCGACCGCGTTCGCGAAGCCGAACCGGAACTGGTCGTAGGTGAGCGGAACCGCCCGGTTGCGGTTGGCCGGGTTCCCGAGCACCGGGAAGGCCGACTTCAAGGCGGAGATCGGCAGCGGGAGTACGCCGCGGAACGGCGCCGGGTCGATCGCCACGGACGCTGCGGCAAGGCCGCGTCCAGCCAGGATCTGCGTCAGCAGGCCACCGAACGAGTGGCCGACGATGACCGGTTTGGTGTCCAGTCCGCGGATGATCTCCTCGAAATGGTCGGCGACCTGGCCGATCGACTTCCCCGCGAACGCCTCCGGGTGCGCGTTGGCCTCCTCCACCGTCTCGGGATCGTCCGGCCAGCCGGGCGTCAGGGCGACGTACCCGCGCTGCTCGAACAGCGTCACCCAACGTTCCCAGCTGCTCGGCAACAGCCACAGCCCGTGGATGAAAACGACCGGCGGACGCCCCGCGGCGTTCGCCTGCTTGCATTGCTCCAGCTCGTGCTCGGTGATGGTCCGGGCAGCGGAATCAGACATTGGGTCCCCTAGCGTGGAAGGAATGGTCGGCTGCACGAGCCGCCGGTGGTTCAGTGGAGTCAGACGGTGGTGATGAGGCCGCCGTCGATGACGAAATCGCTGCCGTTGACGTTGCCGGCCCGGTCGCTGGCCAGCAGCAGGGCGAGGTCGGCGACCTCTTGTGGGGTGGTGAAGCGGCCGGTCGGACTGTCGGCGGCGGCGCTGCCGGCGACCTCGTCGGGTTTGAGGCCGCGTGCTCTGGCGATCGTTTCGGCGACTCCGCCGGCGCCGAGCCACAGGTCGGTCTGTACCGGACCGGGGCTGATCGTGTTGACCCGGACGCCCTGCGGGCCGAACTCCTTGGACAGCGACTTGCACAGGTTGCTCAGCGCCCCCTTGGCCGCGCTGTAGTCGATCACCGCCGGATCGGGCAGCGAGGCGTTGACCGAGGCAACCGTCACGATGCTCGGGCTCGGCCGCCCGAGCATGTGTGGCAGCGCGGCCCCGGATACTCCGGACGGCGGCCAGGAAGTTGATCGTGAGAGTCGCGTCCCAGTCCTCGTCGGAGATCGCCAGGAATCCGTCCAGCCTCGGCCGGACGGCACCGACGTTGTTGACCAGGATGTCCAGGCTCCGATGCCTGCCGACGGCTTCCTCGATCAGGTACGCCGGTCCGCCCGCTTCGGTGAGGTCGACCTTGATCACGGCGACCGGGAAGCGGTCGGCGAGCAGGTCGAGTTCGTCGCTGCCGTGCAGCGCGCCGGCCACGACCGCGACGCCTTCCTCCGCGAGTGATCGCGTGATCGCGAGGCCGATGCCCTTGCTCGCACCGGTCACCACTGCGACCTTGCCGGTCAGATGAAGCTCCACGTGTTCTCTCCCTGGTCGGGGTACTGCGTCGGCGGTCCCGACGCTAGGCCCGCCGGCCCTCGGTCCGACACCACGTGATCACGTAGTCCGAATCGCCTGCCGCCCGGCGGAGTCGCGGGCGACGATGAGTGCAGGTCGTACGTGGGGATACCGGCCGCCGCCTGGAGCGTTCACCGACGCCGGAGGAGCCATGGACGACGCGGGAGGGCCAGCACGCGGCGAGGCGGTCCAATACGTCCTCGACCGGGTCGCGCACGGCGGCCACGGTCCGGGCGCGGTCTCCGAGGCGATCCAGCTCTCCTGGCAGCGTTCCGCCGACGCCGGGCTGCCCACTGACCACGTCGCTGTCCCGTTCGACGCCGACGTCGACAAGGACGGCAGGCTTCGCCGGGCTGCGGCGCCGGCCATGGCTGCCGTCAGCGCCGACCTGTCCGATCTCCCTGTCGCGCTGCTGCTCAGCGACCACACCGGACACGTGGTCGATCGTTGGGCCGGCTCCAGCAGTACCTCGGACCTGATGGACGGCATCGGCGCGGCACCCGGTTACGTGTGCCGCGAGGAACTCGTCGGCACCAACTCGATCGGCCTGGCTCTGCTGACCTCCGGACCGGCCGTCGTCCGCGGCTTCGAGCACTACGCCGACAACCTGACCGCTGTGTCCTGTGCCTCCAGCCCGGTCGTCCATCCCGCGACCGGTCAACTGCTGGGCGTCGTCAACGCCACTTGTCCGGGGAGCATCTACAACCCGGTCATGCCCGCCCTGGTCGGGCGGGTCGTGGCCGAGACCCGTCGCCGGCTGATCGAGGAATCGCGCGTCCCCTCATCCGCACTCCGTGCCGCGTTCCTGACCGCACGCCGCCGGTCGAAGGGCGCGCTCGCCGCCGTCAGCGCCAACACCATGTTCTTCAACACCGCGGCCGGCCCGATCCTCGCCGCCCCGGCCGACCGTGCGCTGCTGTGGGAGTGGGCCGAACGGGCGATCCGCGACCAGGTCGGAGCCCTGGAAGCGGTCGTCGCCTACACCTCGGGCCCCAGGTCCACTCGCTGCGAACCCGTGTACGACGGCTCGACGCTAGCCGGGGCCGTCGTCCGGATCGGCCGCCGGATGAACCCCGCGCCGCCCGCGGCGCTGTCCGACACAGGTGCCGCGAGCCGCTGGTCGCTCCTCACCGACTCCGAGCGGAACATCGCCGAACAGGTCTCGCGCGGACTCACCAACCGCGAGACCGCCGCGCTGCTGTTCCTGTCACCCCACACGGTGGACTACCACCTGCGGCAGATCTTCCGCACCCTCGGCGTACAGTCACGGGTCGAACTCGCCCGGATCGTCGAGCGGACCCGCTGACAGCACGTAAGGGAACACCTGTTCGGCGCGGGGGTGGGGACGGGGACCGGGGACGCCGTAAGGTGGTCGGGTGTCGGCGCGGAAGAGTGAGCGGCTGCTCAATTTGGTGATCTGCCTGCTGGTCGCGCGCACGTATGTGACCAAGGAGCGGATCCGCGAGGTGGTCGAGGGGTACGCCGGGCAGACCGACGACGCCTTCGAGAAGATGTTCGAGCGCGACAAGGACGAGTTGCGCGACCTCGGCATCCCGATCGAGATGGGCACCATCGACAAGTTCTTCTCCGACGACGTCGGCTACCGGATCCGCCGGGACGTGTTCGAGCTGCCCGAGGTACACCTGGAGCCGGACGAGGCCGCGGTACTGGGCGTTGCCGCCAGGGTCTGGCAGCACGCCAGCCTGGCCGAGGCGACCACGTCGGCCGTGCTGAAGCTGAAGGCCGCCGGGATCCAGACCGACCAGTCCGCGCTCAGCGCCATCGAGCCGCACGTCGGTGCTTCGGAGCCCGCCTTCGATCCACTCTGGTCAGCCGTGGTCAGCCGCAGCGTCGTCCGCTTCGAGCACCGTCGCAGCGGTCTCGCCGAGCCGACCCAACGGACCCTCGAGCCGTGGGGCATCGTCTCCTGGCACGGCCGCTGGTACGTCGTGGGCCGCGACCGTGACCGCGAAGCGACCCGGATGTTCCGGCTGTCCAGGATCGGCGGCGACGTGAAGACGGTCGGCGAACCGGGGGCCTTCGTCGTACCGGAAGGCACCGATCTCCGGTCGCTCGTGTCCGAATTGGCGCCGCCGCGGCCGACGTCGGAGGCGAAGGTGCGGGCCCGGACCGGCTCCTGCGTCAGCCTGCGCCGCCGGGCGAACGCGATCGAGCCGTACGAGGACGGCTGGGACCTGCTGCACGTCCCGTACGCCGACTCGGAGGTGCTCGCCGAGGAGATCGCGTCGTACGGGCCCGACGCGGTCGTCGAAGGACCCGGAGACGTGCTCGACGGCGTACTGCGTCGGCTGCGGACCATTGCCGGGGTGGCCGGATGAGCAACGCCCGGGATCAGGTGCAGCGGCTGCTCGCGCTGGTGCCGTACCTGCGGGAGAACGACGGCGCGCGAGTCGACGACGTCGCCGCGGAGTTCGGCGTCCGGCCGAAGCAGATCATCGCCGACCTCAAGGTGCTCTGGTTCTGTGGGCTGCCCGGCGCGCAGATGGGCGACCTGATCGAGATCGACATCGACGCGGCCGAGGGCGACGGCGTCATCCACCTGAACAACGCCGACTACCTGGCCCGGCCGTTGCGGCTGGCCGCGGACGAGGCGCTGGCGCTGCTGACCGCGCTGCGGACGCTCCGTGAGGTCACCGCCGGGCACGACCGGGACGCGGTCGACCGGGCGATCGCCAAGCTCGAGCGGGCCGCGGGCGAGGGCGCTGCCGCCATCGAAGGCTCGGCGGCGCACGTCCACGTCGAGCCGGCGGCCCCGGAGATCGCCGACATGGTGAACCGGGCGCTGGCCGAGCATCGCCGGATGCACCTGACGTACGACGTACCGTCTCGCGACGAGACCACCGAGCGCGATGTCGACCCGATGCGCCTGGTCGTGTCGGAGGGCCGGACGTATCTGGAGGCCTGGTGCCGGCTGGCCGAGGACGTCCGGTTGTTCCGCCTCGACCGGATCGCCGCCGCCAAGGTGCTCGACCTGCCGAGCGAGCCACCGCCGGAGGCGACGCCGCGGGACTTGTCGAACGGCATGTTCCAGCCGTCGGACCACGACCTGCTCGCCACCGTGCAACTCGCGCCGCCCGCGCGCTGGGTCGCGGAGTACTACCCGATCGAGTCGGTCGAGGAAGGCCCGGACGGGTCGCTGATCGTCAAACTGCGCGTCGCCGACACAGCCTGGCTGCAACGCCTCGTACTCCGCTTGGGCGGCTCCGCGACGGTCCTCGAACCGGCCGACCTGAGCGACCAGATCGCCGCCACCGCCCGCGACGCCCTCTCGGCGTACGACGTCTAGCCCTGAGGACAGTGTTTCTGACCCAGGGACAGCGTTTCTAGCCCTGGGACAGCGTCTTCTCCAGCGGTGACCGGAAGCGCGGTGTCACCCGTACGCCGGCCAGCCAGCTAGTCCATTTCGCGGCTTCGACCTCGATCGCCCGGGTGGCCTCGGCGCCGACGTCCTCCAGTAGCCTGAAGCGGACCTCGCCGGACTCGGGCTGCCCCCAGCCGCCGACGATCCGGCCGTTCACCCAGACCGTGGGCCCGACGTTGCCGGTGGTGTCGAAGAGCTGAGGCTTGTACTCGCCCAGGTACCAATCGCGCTCTTTCCAGCCCATCGGCGTCGGGTCCAGCGCCGGCAGCAGCGCCACCCACGGTTCGACCTCGGGCTCCGGCCCCTCGTCGCCGGGCAGGACGTAGCCGATCGCGCCGTCCAGGTCGACCTCTACGGCGTCGACGGCGGTGAGCGCCTTCTTCGTCTGGCCGAGCGTCCAGCCTGACCACCACTGCAGATCCGCGGCCGTTCCAGGCCCGAACGAGGTCAGCCAGGCCTTGGCAAGCTCCGCCCGGGCTTCCTCGGCGGGCAGTTTGTCGCCCAGGCCACCCGGCAGCCAGTTCTCGGCGGGGGACCACTGGTGCTGGCCGCTGAGCCACGTGCCGAGCGGGCGGCCGCGGACGATTCGACCCTCAGCGGCGAGCTGGAACAGGACTCGACTGGTGACATACGGCTGAGCGGCGTACGACTTGCCTTCGGCCATCGAGAGCCGGGTGCGCAGGCGCGGTTCGTCCGCGGACAGTTCGTTCGCGGTGGCGGAACCGCGCAGCGACAGGGCGGTCGCGGTCGACTCCTCGACGGCCCGCAGCCACTTGCCGGCGGCTTCCGCGTCCGCTCCGATCCCGGCCTCGACGAGGTGCTTGATCAGGAGTTTGCGCTGTTTCACGGCGATGTCGTCGGTGCAGGCAGCCTGGATCACCGGCGCGAAGGCCGTCGGCGCCACGAAGACGGTCCGCCGCATGCCGAGCATCCGGATCAGCGTGCGATCGTCGTACAGGGCACGTTCCGTGCCCGCGACCTCACTGCCCGGCACCCTGGCGGCTACGGACAGGTGCACGGTCGCCGGGTCGGTGGCGTGCAGCACGACCACGGCCGCGGCGGCCTCGACCGGACCGGCCGCCTGGCAGGACGGTGCCAGCCGGTGCCGCCGGCCGATCCTCGCCCTCCGCTCGCCGACCCCGATCCGCTCCATCAACGCCCCCATCCCTCGTGGTGATACACAGTTCTTACCATCACGTTCCAGCTACGTTCCGCCGGCGTTGGGCCTCAGGACCGCCTGCGGGCCGCGATCCTGGTCCGGGACCGGATAGGCTCGGGGCATGTACTGGTTCCTGCTGTTCCTCGGCGTGGTGGCGGTGTGGCTTCTTGTCCTCGCCTTGCTCGCCAAGAAGCTGTGGGGCCAGACCAAGGCACTGACACGTGAGTTGGTCGCCGCCCAGTCCAAGCTCGACGCCGCGCAGTCACAGACCAGATCCGGACAGTCCGGCGAAGGTGCGCGGGCCCGGGCGTAGTATCGGCGCTCACTGTTGAGCCACGAGTAGAAGTCGGTAGAGGGAGTTCGTCATGGTTCCGTTTCTCGGTATGCCCCAGGGCGCTGAGTGGCTCGTCATTCTCGCGATCGTCGTCCTGCTCTTCGGCTCGGCCAAGCTGCCGGCACTGGTGAAGCAGCTCGGGAAGTCCAAGAAGATCTGGGAAGAAGAGGTTGGCCCGGGTCGCAAGAAGGACGACGAGCTGACTCAGGGCGTCCAGGCGCCGACCCAGCAGGTGAACCCCCCGGTGCAGGCTCCCAGCCAGCAGCCCGTGCAGCAGCCGAACCAGGTGAACGGTCAGGCGCCGGGCGACGGTCTGCCGCCGACGCACACGGCCAACTGAGCCTCGCGCTCCATCTGTGACAGTGGTGAGGATCGGACGGCGGAAAGAGCGCCGCCCGAAGGACGAAGAGGGTCGGATGACCCTGCGTGAGCACATCATCGAGCTCCGCAACCGTTTGGTCGTCAGCGTCGCCGCGATCGTCGTCGGCACGATCGCGGCCTGGTTCATCTACGACCAGGCGTTCCACTTCCTGACGAGCCCGTTCGTCGAGAGCGTCCGGCAGCTGAATCCCAAGCCGGGGGAGAAGCGGCCGGAGCTGACCCTGGGCGGGGTCGGTGACGCGCTGACCTTCCAGATCAAGGTCTCGGCGCTGATCGGGCTGATCCTGGCCGGGCCGATCTGGCTCTACCAGTTGTGGGCATTCATCGCGCCCGGACTGCACCGCAGCGAGAAGAAGTGGACGTTCCTGTTCGCCGGGATCGCCGCGCCGCTGTTCGCCGGCGGGATGGCAGTGGCCTACTGGACGCTGCCGAAGGGCATCGCGATCCTGATCAGCTTCACCCCGGAGTCGGTCCAGAACCTGGTCGACGTGCAGCACTATCTGGACTTCGTGATCCGGACCATGCTGGTGTTCGGCGTCGCGTTCCTGATCCCGCTGGTCGTCGTGCTGCTGAACATGGTCGGCCTGGTGCCGGCGACCGCGCTCAGCAAGTTCCGGCCGTACATCATCTTGGTGATCTTCGTCTTCGCCGCCGTCGCCACCCCGTCGGGTGACCCGTTCACGATGTGTCTGCTGGCGATCCCGATGTGCCTGCTGTTCTTCATCGCCGAAGTGATCTGCCGGATCAACGACAAGCGCCGGTCGCGCAAGGCCGAGGAAATGCTGGCCGATTGATGAGCCGACACATCGCCCTGGTGGTCAACCCCACCAGTGGCCGGGGCCTTGGTGCCCGGGTCGCGCCGGTCGTCCGCCGGCGCCTGGAGTCCGCGGGGCTGACGGTCACGGAGTACGCCACCACCTGCGCCGAGGATGTCGGCCGGATCTCCGCGGAGGTGATCGCCTCCGGAGCGGACGCGGTCGCGCTGATCGGCGGCGACGGCACGATCCACCTCGGCGCCCAGGTGCTGGCCAAGTCGGGGATGCCGTTCGGCGTGATCCCGGCCGGCACCGGCAACGACTTCGCCCGCGGCATCGGCGTACCGCTGAAGAACCCGCTGGCTGCGGCCGAGCTGATCGTGGCCGGCAGGACCCGGTTGGTCGACCTGGCGGTCGCGAAGGACAGGTTCATCACCACGGTGGTCGCCGGTGGCTTCGACTCGCTGGTGAACAAGCGCGCCAACGAGATGAGCTGGCCGAAGGGCAACTCGCGGTACACGCTGGCCACGCTGGCGGAGCTGCGGACGTTCAAGCCGCTCTCGTACGTCGTGACCGTCGACGGCGAGGTCCTGGAGACCGAGGCGATGCTGGTCGCCGTGGGCACCGGCCCGACGTACGGCGGCGGGCTGCAGATCTGCGCGGGCGCCGAGATCGACGACGGGCTGCTCGACATCACTGTCATCAAGCCGGTCTCGCGGCTGACGTTGCTGCAGATGTTCCCGAAGCTGGCCAAGGGCACGCATCTCGGGCACCCGATGGTGCACACGCTCCGCGGGCGCTCGGTGCGACTGGAGTCGCCGACGGTCACGGCGTACGCCGATGGCGAGATCCTCGGGCCGCTGCCGGTCGACATCGGCATCGCTCCTGGTGCGCTGACCGTCTTCGCCTAGTTGCTCAATCACTACACGAATTTGTTTCATCTCTGTTCGTGGCGACCATTGTCTGATAGGAAAGGTTCCTAACAGATAACTCTCGACGCCCCTCGAAGGAGAGATCGTGCTCAACCGCCCCCGTAAGACCAGCACGAAATTGGCCGCCGTCCTGCTCGGCTTCGCCGTCGCAGCTACTCCCGCTTATGCGATGGCCTCGCCGTTCACGCCGCATAACGACGCCGCCCAGCAGGTGACGAAGGTGACGGCGACCGGGCTCGACGACCCGGTCAAGAAGGAGATCGCGATGAAGCTCGTCTCCAGTGCGGAGAACTCCTCGCTGGACTGGAAGGCGCAGTACAAGTACATCGAGGACATCGACGACGGCCGCGGCTATACGGCCGGCATCATCGGGTTCTGCTCCGGTACCGGCGACATGCTCGACCTGGTCAAGCTCTACAAGGCCCGCAAACCCGGGAACATTCTGGAGAAGTACCTGCCGGCGCTCGAGCGGGTCAACGGCACCGACTCGCACTCGGGTCTCGACCCGAACTTCACCAAGGACTGGCGCACCGCCGCCGGCGACTCCGTCTTCAAGGCCGCCCAGGACAGCGAGCGCGACCGGGTCTACTTCAACCCGGCCGTCTCCCGGGGCAAGTCCGACGGCGTCGGCACCCTCGGCCAGTTCATCTACTACGACGCGATCGTCATGCACGGTGACGGCGACGACTCCACCAGCTTCGGCGGCATCCGCAAGCGCGCCCTGACCAAGGCCAAGCCGCCGGCGCAGGGCGGCAACGAGACCACCTGGCTGAACGCCTTCCTCGACGCCCGCGTCTGGGCGATGAAGCAGGAGGAGGCCCACAGCGACACCAGCCGCGTCGACACCGCCCAGCGCGTCTTCCTCCGCAACGGCAACCTCAACCTCAACACCCCCCTCGACTGGAAGGTCTACGGCGACAGCTACCACATCAGCTGACACCGAGCCCAACACAGACCCTCGCACCCCACAGTCCCGGGGGTGCGAGGGTCTTCCTCGTACCTCGTCCGTCCACGGCGTGTGTTGGAAGGTGATGGGTGTACTGGAGGCGGGTTAGGTTCTGTTATGGCTCGGCGGGTGGTAGGTGAGGCGGTGTCGGGGGATGCCGCGCGGCGGGTTGCGTTGGGGGCGCAAGGGTTCGCGGAGGGGCGGCCGGGTGGGCGGGTGGATGTTCGGCGGCTGGAGAAGGTCGTCCAGCGGGTCGGCGTACTGCAGGTTGATTCGGTGAATGTGTTGTGCCGGTCGCATTATCTGCCGGTGTTCGCGAGGGTCGGGGCGTATGACCGGGCGGCGCTCGACCGGATCTGCTGGGCCGATGACCGGAAGTTGTTCGAGTACTTCTGGGGGCACAAGGCGAGTCTGCTGCCGTTGAGCGCGTATCCCTTGCTGCGTTGGCGGATGAGAGCTGTCGAGCGGCAGGACTGGAGCGACCCGGAGGTGTCGGCGCCGTGGTCGGTCGTAATCGGGATGCAGCGGCTGAGCAAGGAGCGGCCCGGGTACGTCGAGCAGGTGCTCGCGAAGGTCACCGACCAGGGCCCGATCACGGCCGGCGAGGCGAGCCCGGACGGCGTACGGCGGAAGGCCGGCGACCCCGATCCCGATCCGACCACCGGGCGGATGTGGAACTGGCAGGACGCCAAGATCGCCATCGAGTACCTCTTCGCCTCCGGCCGCGTCACGATCGCCGGCCGGCGCAACTTCGAGCGGCTGTACGACCTCACCGAACGGGTTCTGCCGCCCGCCGTACTGCGTGCGCCCGAACCCCCGGCCGACGAAGCCCGCCGCGAGCTGGTCAAACTCTCGGCCAAGGCGCTCGGTGTCGCAACGCAGGGCGAACTCTGCGGTGCGACCAGCGGCTACTTCCCGTTGCCGACGGCAACCGCCAAGCAGGTGATCAACGAACTCGTCGACTCCGGCGAGCTGATCCCGGTGCAGGTCGAAGGCGTCAAGCAGCAGAGCTATCTCGCCAAGGGCGCCGAGGACCGCCCGGTCGACGCTCGCGCCCTGCTCTCACCCTTCGACACCCTGATCTGGAACCGCGATCGCACCCACCGCCTCTTCGACTTCTTCTACCGGATCAGCATCTACACGCCCGCCGCACAACGGATCCACGGGTACTACGTCCTGCCGTTCCTCCTCGGCGATCGCCTCGTGGCCCGCGTCGACCTCAAATCCGACCGCAAGAACTCCACGCTCCTCGTCCCGACCGTCACCCCCGAGCCCGGCGCAACCAACATCGCCGAACCGCTCGCCGCCGAACTCACCCTGATGGCCCGCTGGCTTGACCTGGACCGCGTCCTCGTCACAGCCGAAGGCGACCTCGCCCGCGCGCTTTCCCAGCTCGTCTAGTCGGCCCAGTCGAGTTGCGGTTCGGGAATCGCAAGACTCCGACCATGCTCCTGCGCCGCCGCGCGACCGGCCGCGTCGCCCCGCGGGTAGCGGAAGACCCGCTCCGGAAACACCACGAAGATCTCCCGCTCGTTGTGAAAGTCGGCGTACCAACCCGGCTGGTCGAGCAGCCCCGCCAACGCCGTTGCCAGCGGCTGCGCGTGACTGCCGTCCACCTCGAACTCGACGAGCGTCCACACCGACGGCTGATCAGGCGAGGTGCCGTCGACGGCGGACCTGGTCAGCTTCCGGATCACCAGCGGGATGCCCTCCAGCGACGCACCCACACGCAGACTCTCGAGGATGAGTACACCTTCGTACAAAGCCGTTTTCCTTTCCCCTCGGCCTAAATCAACGGGCGGGCTCAGACTAGCTCGGTGACGGCAGCCGGTACGGCGTGCTCCGTCGGGACCGCCTCGCTCTGGACGACCGGGAGGAGGCGGTCGAGTCGCCGCGGGAACCACCAGTTGGCGTCGCCGAGCAGTTTCATCGTTGCGGGAACCAGGATCATCCGTACCACGGTCGCATCGATGAAGATGGCGACCGCAAGACCGAGGCCGAACATCTTGGCGGACGGGTCGTTGCTCACGACGAAGCCCAGGAAGACGGAGACCATGATGAGCGCGGCCGACGTGATCACCCGTCCGGTCGTGGCGATCCCATGGACCACCGAGTCGTCGCTGTCACCGGTGACCAGGTACCTCTCGCGGATCCGGGAGAGCAGGAACACCTCGTAGTCCATCGACAGCCCGAACAGGATCGCGAACATGAACATCGGGATGAACGACACGATCGGCACGGTCGACTCCAACCCGATCAGGTCGGCGCCCCAGCCCCACTGGAACACCATCACCATCACGCCGAACGAGGCGCCGATGCTGAGCAGGTTCATCAGCGCAGCCTTGAGCGGCACCACGATCGACCGGAAAACCACCGTGAGCAGCAGCATCGACAGCAGGATCACCGCGCCGACGAACAGCGGCAGCCGGTCGTTGACCTTGGCGCCGACGTCGGCGAACGACGCCGTCTGCCCACCGACGTGAGCCGTCGCCTGGCTCCCTCGCAGTACGGCGGGAAAGACGTCCGCGCGCAGCCGCCGGATCGTTGCGACCGTGGCGTCGTCCTGCGGTCCGGTGGTCGGGAACGCGACCAGGGTTGCCAGGCCGGCCGCGACGTTCACGTCGGGCGCGGCGACGGCGGTGATACCGCGATCGCTCTCGATCGCCTCGACGAGCGGCTGAACGACGCTCGAGTCCTTCGAGATGTCCACGGCGATCACCAACGGTCCGTTGATGCCGGGGCCGAATCCCGCGGCGACGAGGTCGTACGCCCGCCGTTCCGTCCTGCTCTCGGGCAGCGAGCCCTCGTCGGGGGTGCCGACGCGCAACGCCAGCACCGGCGCGGCCAGTGCCAGCAGCGCGATCGTGGCGCCGACGAGATAAGCGACGGCGTGCTTGGAGACGTGCCCGGCCCAACGCTGCCAACCCGCGGTGCGCACCTTGGGGCGTCGTACCGCGAGGCGGTTGATCCAGTGCCCGGCGAGTCCCAGGAACGCGGGCAACAAGGTGATCGAGGCAACGACCATGATCAGTACGACGACCGAGACGGCGATCCCACCGGCGGTGATGAACGGTA
Organism: Kribbella monticola; assembly: GCF_003261635.1. Classification (GTDB taxonomy): domain Bacteria; phylum Actinomycetota; class Actinomycetes; order Propionibacteriales; family Kribbellaceae; genus Kribbella; species Kribbella monticola. Next base: position 51,560 of record NZ_QFXK01000022.1, read on the forward strand.
CGCCGGCGACGGCGAGACCGAGGATCGCGATTACCACCGTGCCGCCCGCGAAGACGACGGCCTGCCCGGCGGACGCGACGGCGCGCCCGACCGACTCCTCGATGTTGTTGCCTTGGGCAAGGTATTCGCGGTGCCGGGTGACGACGAACAACGCGTAGTCGATGCCCACCCCGAGCCCGACCATGCTGCCGATCACCGGCGCCCAACTGGGAACGTCGATCAGGTAGGTGAGCAGCGACATCGAGCTGATGCCGAGAGCGAGCCCGAACAGCGCGAGCCCGATCGGCAGCCCCATCGCGATCAGCGACCCGAACGTCACCAGCAGGATGACGACGGCAACCAGCAGACCCAGTGCCTCACCGACGCCGGTCGCCGGCTGCTCGAAGGCGAAGAACAGATCGCCGCCGAGCTCGATCCGGAGCTGAGACACCTCGGCCATCTGGGCCGCAAAGTCCTTGAGATTCTGGAGATCTGGCGGGCCGAGGTGTTCCTGCACGGGGTACTGGAGCCGGATGACGGCGACGCGCCCGTCCGGCGAGATCGTTCCGTCGCGCACCGGATCGCCGGCGGCAAGGACATTCGGGAGCTCGGTGGCCGCCGCCCGAACGGTGGTCAGCGCCGCGCGGGCCGCGGCCGAGTCGAGAAATGTCGTACTGCGGTCGGCCGGCGTGACGACCACTTGCGCGGTGAGGCCGGCCTGATCCGTCCGGGTGAGCAGGTCGGTCGCCTGCTGCGAGTCGAGTCCCGGTGCTCCCATCGAGTCCTCGAGTTTGTGACCGAAGGCGCTCGACGCCGCGACCACGAGCACGGACACGATCAACCAGGTGCCGATCACCGTCCACGGCCGGCGGGCGGCGTACCGGCCCAATCTGTACAAAGCGTGCGACATCATCGGTGAACTCCTTCGACGGGCCCAGGAACAGTGGACTCAGCTTCCCGAGTTCGCAGGCTCGGAACCTCGGGAGAAGGGCCGGAGTTCACTCAGCCGGTCGGCCGAGGGGCGAGCCGTACTTTGGGCCGATCCGCGGCGCGCCGCGGTTGTCTACTGTGAGCCCATGCTGAGAAACGCGGTTCGCTCGTTGTGGGCCGAGCCGCGCGCGCCACAACCACCCGCTCGCGTCTGGCGGGACTGGCTGCTGGTCGGCCTGCTGCTGCCGACGGCGATCCTCGAGGGGATCTTCCGCGATCAGCTTGTCTGGCGGCCCGTCGCGATCGCGTTCGGTGTGGGCGCAGTTCTGGTTCTGCTCTGGCGGCGGACGTATCCGTTGGCAGCGGTGGCGGCGGTGTTCGGTTCGCTGATCGTGCTGAGTGGCGTGAGCCTCCTCACCGTGCACGCGCCGGTGGGCCTGTACATGATGATCTGCGTCGTGTTGCTGCCGTACTCGCTGGCTCGCTGGGGCTCCGGGCGGGAGATCGGGATCGGCCTGCTGATCATCCTGGGCGCGCTGTCGCTCGGGCTGGCGGTCGACTACACCGGCTTTGTCGACTCGGTGTTCGGAAGCATATTCCTGCTCTTCCCCGCAACACTCGGGGCCGCAGTGCGGTACCGGACCTCGTCGCGGGTCCGTGAGCTGGACCAGGTGCGGCTCCGGGAGCGTGAACAGCTGGCCCGCGAGCTGCACGACACGGTCGCCCATCATGTCTCGGCGATCGTCATCCGGGCACAGGCGGGGCGGGTGGTCGCCGCCTCCGACCCCGAGGCCGCGGTCGACGCGCTGTCGATCATCGAGGCGGAGGCGTCGCGGACGCTCGCCGAGATGCGCAGCATGGTCGCCGGGCTTCGCGCCGACGAGGCCGCCGCGCTGACCCCGCAGCCCGGCGTGGCCGACCTCGAGCGACTGGCCCGTAGTACGGGACCTCGTCCGAGGGTCGAGGTCGAGTTATCGGGTGATCTCGACGACTTGGGGCCTTCGGTGGGAGCGGCGATCTACCGGATCGCCCAGGAATCGATCACGAACGCCGTACGACATGCCCGCGAGGCGACCCGCGTCGACGTACGGGTTGCCGCTGACGACACCTGCGTCCGGCTGACCGTCCATGACGACGGCGAGGCCGGGTCGGCCGGACCGGTCGGGTACGGGCTGGTCGGGATGACCGAGCGGGCCAGCCTGCTCGGTGGCTCGTTCGAGGCGGGCCCCGGCCCGGAGCGCGGCTGGATCGTCGAGGCGGTGCTGCCGAGATGACCGTCCGGGTGCTCGTCGCCGACGACCAGGAACTCGTCCGCACCGGCCTCTCGATGATCTTGTCCGTGCAACCCGGGATCGAGGTGGTCGGTCAGGCGGCCGACGGCCGCGAGGCGGTGGAGCTCGCGCGCCGGCTCCGCCCTGACGTGTGCCTGTTCGACATCCGGATGCCCGGTCTGGACGGCATCGCGGCGACCCGCGAACTCGCCGGACCCGATGTCGAGGACCCGCTGGCGGTCGTGGTGATCACCACCTTCGACCTCGACGCATACGTGCACGGCGCGCTGAAGGCGGGCGCTCGCGGTTTCCTGCTCAAGGGCGCCGGCCCCGAACTCCTGGTCCAGGCGATCCACGCCGCCGCTCAGGGTGACGCACTGATCGCGCCGAGCATCACCGCTCGGCTGCTCGCAGCCTTCTCCGACACCCGCCTGGGCCGCCCACCGGCGCAACCAGTCGAACCACTGACCACCCGCGAGGAAGAGATCCTGCTCACCGTCGCCCGCGGCCGCACCAACGCCGAGATCGCCACCGACCTCCACATCAGCCTCAGCACGGTCAAGACCCACCTCACCAGCATCATGACCAAACTGGGCGCCCGGAACCGGGTGGAACTCGTGATGTGGGCCTATGAAACCCGCCGGGTCCACCCCTGAGCGAAGCCGGGCCGCGTCGGCGGCTTTGCCCGGCGCACGACGGGGGCGCGGGGTTCTGGGGGTGGGGGCAGATAGATTGGGGGATATGAGCACCCCGTCCGAGAAGTACGCCGTTTTCCGCTCGGACCAGGAGCATCCTGCGGTCAAGGAGTTCCGGGAGCTGTACGACTTCCAGCTGGACGAGTTCCAGTTGCGGGCGTGTGCCGCGCTCGAGGACGGTCACCAGGTGCTGGTTGCGGCCCCGACCGGGTCGGGCAAGACGCTGGTCGGGGAGTTCGCGGTTCACCTCGCGCTCCAGCGGGGGCAGAAGTGCTTCTACACGACTCCGATCAAGGCGCTGAGCAACCAGAAGTACAGCGACCTCGTCCGCCGGTACGGCAGCGACAAGGTCGGCCTGCTGACCGGGGACAACTCGATCAACTCCGAGGCGCCGATCGTCGTCATGACGACCGAGGTGCTGCGGAACATGCTGTACGCCGGTTCGCACACCCTGCTCGGCCTGTCCTACGTGGTGATGGACGAGGTCCACTACCTCGCCGACCGGGCCCGTGGTGCGGTCTGGGAAGAGGTGATCATCCACCTGCCGGACTCGGTGGCGGTGGTGTCACTGTCCGCGACGGTGAGTAACGCCGAGGAGTTCGGCGACTGGCTGGAGACCGTGCGCGGGAACACGGTGGTCGTGCTGGAGGAGAAGCGGCCGGTGCCGCTGTTCCAGCATGTGATGGTGGGCAAGCGGCTGCACGACCTGTTCGCCGGCGAGGCGCCGACCGCGCGAGCCGGCCAGGCGCAGTACGGACCGCAGAGCCGCTCCGGCAATCCCGCCAAGGCGAACCAGGCGAAGGCCAACCAGGCGAAGGCCAACCAGGCGAAGGACGGCCAGAAGAGCACGGCCGATCTCAGGGATCTGGTCAACCCGCAGCTGGTCCGGATCGCCCGGGACGACAGCCGGATCTTCCGCGACGACTCGCGCAAGCCGCGTCGCCGCCGGGATCTGCCGAAGCAGCGGCCGGCCCGGTCGCACTTCACGCCGTACCGGTCGGATGTGGTGGAGGAGCTCGACGCGGGCGCGCTGCTGCCGGCGATCTACTTCATTTTCTCGCGCAAGGGCTGCGAGGACGCGATGCTGCAGTGCCTGCGGTCCGGCCTGCGGCTGACGAAGCCGAGCGAGCGGGACGAGATCAAGCGGGTGCTGGCCGAGCGTACGGCGGACCTGCCGGACGAGGACCTCGGCGTACTGGGGTACCACGACTTCTCCGAGGCGCTCAGCCGCGGGATCGCCGCGCACCACGCGGGAATGCTGGCTGCCTTCAAGGAGGTCGTCGAGGAACTGTTCGCGCGCGGCCTGATCAAGGTCGTCTTCGCCACCGAGACCCTTGCCTTGGGCATCAACATGCCCGCGCGCACCGTGGTACTGGAGAAGCTGAGCAAGTGGAACGGCGAGGCCCACGTCGACATCACGCCGGGGGAGTACACCCAGCTGACCGGCCGGGCGGGTCGCCGCGGTATCGACGTCGAGGGTCACGCGGTCGTGCTGTGGCAACCGGGGTTCGACCCGCGCGCCGTGGCCGGCCTGGCGAGCACCCGGACGTATCCGCTCCGCTCGTCGTTCTCCCCGTCGTACAACATGGCCGTCAACCTGGTCCGTCAGGTCGGGCGGTCGAGGGCGCGCGACATGCTGGAGCTGTCGTTCGCACAGTTCCAGTCCGACCAGGCCGTCGTCGGTCTGGCACGCCAGGTGCAACGCAACAACGAGGCTCTCGAGGGATACAAGGAGTCCATCAACTGCCACCTCGGTGACTTCCTCGAGTACGCCGCCCTGCGCCGCCGCATCGGTGAGCGCGAGTCGTCCGGCTCCAAGCGGCGCAAGCTGGATCGCCGGGTGGAGGCACAGGAGTCGCTGGAGAAGCTGCGGATCGGCGACATCATCCGCATCCCGGCCGGCCGGAGTGCGGGCTGGGCGCTGGTCCTCGATCCTGGTGTCCGGTCCGAGCGCGAGGGGCCGCGGCCGACCGTGCTGACGCTCGATCGGCAGGTGCGGAAGCTGTCGATGATCGACTTCCCGACTCCGGTCGAGTCGATCAGCTCGCTGCGGGTGCCGAAGAAGTTCAACGCGCGCAACCCACAGCAGCGGCGCGAGCTTGCCCATGTACTACGAGGTCGCACCGACATGATCGGCGAGGAGGGCCCGCCGTCGTCGCGCAGCCGCAACGGCGACGTCGTCACGCACGCCGACGATCCGGAGTTGCAGCAGATGCGGGCGGAACTGCGCGCCCACCCGTGCCACGGCTGCTCGGATCGTGAGGATCACGCCCGCTGGGCCGAGCGGTACTTCCGGCTGGACCGCGAGAACCGCGAGGTACAGCGCAAGATCGAGCAGCGGACGAACACGATCGCCCGTCAGTTCGACCGGGTCTGCCAGGTGCTGGACGCGCTGCACTACCTGGAGGGCGACAAGACCACCGAAGCCGGTGACCGGCTGTCGCGGATCTACACCGAGCTCGACCTGGTCGCCGCCGAGTGCTTGCGCGTCGGGGTGTTCGACGACCTCGACGTACCGGACTTGGCTGCCTGCCTGGCCGCGCTCGTCTATGAGTCGCGCTCCAAGGACGAGCCGACGTCGCCACGGTTGCCGCGGGGCGACGTGCGGCCGGCGCTGGAGCAGATGGGAGTCATCTGGCGCGAGCTGTCGGCGCTGGAGCGGGACATGCGCGTCGACTTCCTGCGCTCGATGGACCTCGGCTTCTGCTGGGCAGCCTTCCGCTGGGCCTCGGGTGCGTCCCTGGCCGAAGTCCTGTACGAGTCGGACCTGGCCGCCGGCGACTTCGTCCGCTGGGTGAAGCAGTTGATCGACCTGACCGAACAGGTCGCCGACGCAGCCGGCCCGACCCCACTCCGCAAAACAGCTCGCGCCCTCACCGACGAACTCCGCCGTGGCGTCATCGCCTACGCCTCCGTCGTCGACGAACCCGACAACTAACCCGTACCGCGAACTGCACCCGCTTCGCCCCTCCTACGTCGACCCACCCACCCGGAGACGCCGCTCGTCCGTCGCGGCTGAAACGCGTGTGGTGGTGGCCGTGGTCGATCGCGCGGGCGCTGGCTGGCCGACAACTGCCAAGCCCCGCCGCACGATCGAGCAGATCTTCACGGTGTGCGGAGTGAACCGGCTGATGACCCGAGCGCTCGACGGGCTAGCAACCGACTGCCTCGCGGAGCGGCCCACATCTGCTCGCAGCGGCAGGACGGCCACCACCGCACGCCTTTCAGCTGCGACGAACGACGGCGTCCTTGGGGTAGGCGGGGTCAGCGCCCGGTCGTCGTTGGTGCCCTTCAGTGTCTCCTTTGTTCCACAGCGTGGTAGTTGCTGTGGACAACTTGGCTGGATGTTGTTCAACGTCAATCTTCTTGCTGGTAAGGGATTGCGGCGTTCAAAGACTGTCGGTGGGGGTGTCTAGGGTTGCGGTATGGAGTCGGTGGAGGCGCGGCCTGCGTATCTGTTGAGTGGCGAGGAAATTCTCGTCGCTCTGGATGCGGTGCATGCTGAGGTCGCACGTCTGCAGACCTACGAGTTGCAGCTCACCGCCCGCCTCGCTGAGACCGGCTACACCGCTGAGTCCACCGGGCAAGACACCGTCGCGTTCCTGGCTGACCGCTACCGCCGCGACCGGTACGTAGTACGCCGCGACCTCGCGCTGGCCAAGGCACTCCCGAAGTACTGCGTTGTCACCGCAGCCCAGCCCGACCCCTTCGCCCCGTCCGGCCCAGACCCGACCATCCAATACGCCGCCACCCCCACCGACACCAACACAGACACGGGCAACGGCCCCGATGTAGGCGATCACACCGATCCCAGCACCGGCGCTGATCCCAGCACCGGCATCGATCCCGACACCGGCATCGATCCCGGCGTCGGCACTGATCCCAGTGTCGGCATCGATCCCCGTGTCGGAGCTGATTCCAGCGTCGGCATCGGTCCCGGCGTCGGCGCTGATCCCGGCGTCCGCATCGGTCCCGGCGTCGGCACTGATCCCGGCGTCCGCATCGGTCCAGACGTCGGCACTGGTCCAGGCGTCGGCACTGATCCCGGCGTCCGCATCGGTCCAGGCGTCGGCACTGGTCCAGGCGTCGGCACTGATCCCGGCGTCGGCATCGGTCCAAGCGTCGGCATCGGCAACGGATGTTGCGGCGTCGTCGGCACCCACCTGGCAGGGTGCGCCGACAGCGGTCGTCGCGACGAGCGGGTAGCTGCGGATGACGAGGTGGCTTTGCCGGTGTTGTTGCATCGGGGGCAGACCGAGGTGATCGTGGCGGCCTTGGAGGCGGTTTCATCGGTGGCGACGGTGCCGGTGGAGGAGTTGCAGGCCGCGGAAGAGCAGTTGGTCGAGGCTGCTCGGCATCTGGGGCCGGCGGATTTGAAGCGCCTGGGTCGGCAGATGCGTGAGGTGCTGGACACCGACGGGCCGGAGCCGGCCGAGGAGTCCGCGGCGCGACGCGAGTCGCTGCGCCTCGCGAACGCCGACCAGGGGGTGAAGTTCTCCGGGTTCTTGGCCAACGACAACGCCGAGTTGTTCCGGACCCTGATCGGGGCCGCGGCCAAACCCCACAAGACCTCCGATGGAAAGCCGGATCCGCGGTCGCGGGACAAGCGCCAAGCTGACGCTCTCACCCAGGTCCTCACCGCCGCGGCAGCAGCTGGTGACCTGCCGGCGCAGGGTGGGGTGAAGCCGCACGTGACGGTCACCATCGACTTCACCGACCTGAAAGCCGCTGGGCGCGATGCGACGGGCGATCTGCAGTTCGGTGACGGCCTGTCGGCGGCGGCCGTGCGCCGGTTGGCGTGTGATGCCGGGATCATCCCGATCGTTCTCGGGTCGAAGTCGCAGCCGCTCGATGTCGGGCGTGAGGAACGCTATGTGACCAAGGCGATCCGTCGCGCCTTGAATCGACGTGACAAGGGCTGTGTCGTGTGCGGCGCTCCGCCCAGGTACTGCCACGCCCACCACATCGTGCACTGGGCCGACGGCGGACCCACCTCGCTGGAGAACCTGGCACTGTTCTGCGGCACCGACCACATCGCCGTACACGCCGGCGTCTACACCGTCGCGATCATCGACGGCATCCCCCACGTCACCCGCCCCACCTGGGCAACCCCCAACCCCAACCTCCGCCTCACCAGACCAGTCGCCACCAGCACCGAGCAGCACCAACTCCTCGGCACCGACGGTGCCCCCTGGCCCGCCACTCCCAGCCGCGATCTCCGCCCCGCTCGCGCCTTCCCGCTGTACGGCGACCCCCCACCACTCACCAGCCACCCACCCAACTTCGACCCATGGGCACCACAAACCCTCGACACCGGATAACCACATCCGCCATCCCCGGCCGCCCCGCCGCCGACACCACTGACCAGGCCCGGGCCGCCGCACACCCCGGCACGTCCACCCGCTGGCCCCAGGCGCCGCTGGCCCACCGGGCGTTCAGGCGGAGGGCGCCCCCGGGACACTGGACGCCGACTGGACGTGTAGGCGGAGGGCGCCCCCGGGGCGCTGTCCGCCCACCGGGCGTCTAGCCGAAAGGCACCCACGCACTGCCCTCTGCGCGTTTAGGCGGAGGGCGCCCCCGGGGCGCTGTACGCCGACTGGGCGTCTGGGCGGAGGGCAGCGAGGTACTGCACGCCACTGCGCGTCTAGCCCGGGGACACCCGGGTGCCGCGTGTCACGCGGTGCGCTAGTGCCACGCGATTGGCGGAGGGCACCCAGGCACTGCACGCCAACTGGGCGCCTAGCTGAAGAGCATCCCAGGCGCCGCAGTTCCGCCGGGGTGCTGTAGGCCCACCGGGCGTCTAGCCGAAAGGCACCCACGCACTGCACGGCCCCCTGCGCGTCCAGGCCGAGGGCACGCAGGCGCTGTACGCCCACTGGGCGTCTAGGCGGAGGGCACCGAGGTACTGCACGCCACTGCGCGTCTAGCCGGGGGACACCCGGGTGCCGCGTGTCACGCGGTGCGCTAGTACCACGCGATTGGCGGAGGGCATCCAGGTACTGCACGTCAACTGAGCGCGCCTCCCTGAAGGACGTCGCAGGCGCCGCAGGCCCGCCGGGTGTCTAGGTGGAGGGCGCGCCGGGGTGCTGTACGCCGACTGGGTGTCTAGGCGGAGGGCACCGAGGTACTGCACGCCACTGCGCGTCTAGGCGGGGGACACCCGGGTGCCGCGTGTCACGCGGTGCGCTAGTACCACGTGATTGGTGGAGGGCATCCAGGTACTGCACGCCAACTGGGCGCCTAGCTGAAGGACGTCCCAGGCGTCGCAGACCCGCCGGGTGTCTAGGCGGAGGGCGCGCCGGGGTGCTGTGCGCCGCCTGGGCGTGTAGGCGGAGCGGAGCCCCGAGGCGCTGTACGCCTACCGGGCGCCTAGCCGAACGGGAAGCCAGGCGCTGCCGCCCGTTGCGTGTCTGGCCGGAGGACCACCCGGCGCCGGGCGTCACGCCGCGTGCTAGTACCGCGCGGTTGGTGGAGGATGACGGTATGCCGGTGCGCGGGTGGGTGTGCGCAGGGTTGCTGGGGCTACATCGCCTGCGGTCAAGCGATTGCGTGCGGCCTAGAACATCAGGGGGCGGAAGCGGGGGTCGGCGGTTCGGTCCTCGCCGGCTATTGCGGTGAAGACGGTTCGTACTGCGTCGATCGCCGCATCGCCGTGTGTTTTGCGGAGGCGGCGTTCGTAGGTTTGGTGGAACTTCCGGGCGGCGGCTAAGGCTGCCTCGCCGCGTGCTGAGAGGTGGAGCAGGCGGGCGCGGCCGTCGGTCGGGTCTGGTTTGCGTACGACGAATCCGCGGCGCTCCATGTCGTCGACGATCTGGCCGGCGCCCTGCTTGCTGATCTCCAGCCGCTCGGCCAGCGCGCTGATCGTCATCGGCGTCGCGCCGAGCGTGCGCAGGACGAAGCCGTCGGACCGGCCTTGTTCGTCGAAGCCCTGCGCGGCCATCGAGGCCCGGAGTTCGCGGACGAACTCCTGCTCGGCCAGCACGAGCAGGATGCCGAAATCGGGCTTGCGTGAAGTGCTCATGTCCCCCATGATAGACAAGTCAAGTTGAACAAGTCAGCTTGTCTAATTCTAGAGGGGGAAATATGCAGATCACCCGTGCGACCGAGGCCCCGCGGTTCCAGCTCCCCGGCGTCGAGTTCACCGTGCTGGCCGCGCCGAGCCGTGGTTCGAAGGACCTGTGCACGTGGCGACTCACCGTCGAGGGCGGGTTCCGAAACGACGAGCCGCACACGATCGACCGCGACGAGGTGTTCATGGTGCTGTCCGGCACCGTCCAGGTGACGCCGGACGGCGAGAAGCTCGGCCCCGGCGACGCAGCCGTCGTACCGGCCGGCGAGCCGATCCAGCTCGCCAACCTCGGCGAGACCGAGGCCGAGGTGTACGTCGCGATTACGGCAGGCTTCACCGGCACGATGGCCGACGGATCAACCGTCCAGCCACCCTGGGCGCAGTAAGCGGCCCAGCAAGGCAACCCAGCAACGCACCCCGGCAGCGCAACCCAACAAAGCAACCCGTCAGCACCGACGCAGGCAAGTCAGCACCGACGCAGACAACTTGGCTGGCGCCGACGCAGACAACCCGGCTGGCGCCGACGCAGACAACCCGGCTGGCGCCGGCGCAGGCAAGTCGGTCAGCACCGGCGTAGGGGAGCGGTGTAGGTGCTGTTGCTGGCGGTGGCTACGTAGTAGTCGGTGACGTAGCTGCCGTCGGTCAGTCGGTCCCACACCGACGTGGTGCCGACCTTGCTACCCGGTGCCTGACAGGTGACCCACGCCAGCGCACCGGCATTGAGCGAACCGAGCACGGCGTACGACGTACTCGGGCCGCTCCGCCTGCTCAAGCCTGCCGTGGTGGTCTGGAACGGCAGGCTGCAGCCGGGGACCGGCGCGCTGTACGTCGTGTTGGACGGTGTGTTGACGTAGTAGTCGGTGACGTAGCTGCCGTTGGTCAGCTTGTTCCAGACCGTCGTGGTCCCCACCTTGGTCCCGTACGTCTGGCAGGACACCTGCACGGTCGAACCACTCGGGTAGGTGGCCACGACCGGGTACGCCGTGGTCGGTCCGCTCCGGGCGCTCACGGTGGTCGTGGTCTTGTAAGCGAACCCGACGGAGCCGACCGGTGCGTCGAACCGGTCGTTGTCGATGTTCAAGGTGACGCCGCCGTACGTCTCGTTGTGATCGCCGTTGTACTGCTTGGCTCGCTGGCCCACTGTCCAATACGTGTTGGGGACCGTCGGCCAGTTGATCAGGGACGAGCTCTTGTCCCAGCGCGCGATCCACAACGCGTCCGGACGGGCGAATGTCGTCGAGTTGTAGTACTGCGCGAGGTGCAGCGCACCTGAGTCCTGGTGGGCGTACACGCCCGCTACGAAGCCGCGGCGGTGCAGCTCCTTCGTCCAGGCTGACAGGAAGTAGAGCACGGTCAGCTTGCAGCTGGAGTTGTTCGGGTCGTAGTGCTCCATGTCCCCGTAGATCGCACTGCCGGCCAGTAGCCCGAGCGCCCTCGCCTTGTTGAAGGCGTCAGTCGCGGCGGCCGTCCCCTGCGTCCCTGGAGCAGTGGGCGAGATCTTCTGCGCGGTCGTCCTGTTGGTGCAAGGGGCCTGCAGGCCCAGGTAGATCGGGATCAGTCGCCAGCCCATCCTGGTCACCGCGCTGACCCAGCTCGCCGTCAGCTGCGGTTGTGCACAGCTGCGGTTTACTCCGCCGATGTAGATCCCGAGCGCCTTGTACGGCGAAGATTTCCAAGCGGTCAGCTGCGCCACGGTCGGCGCAGTACAGGTGTCGAACGCCAGCCCGACCTGCCGCGTCGCCACCGAACCCCCGGGATAAACGATGGTGGTCGCGGGCGCGGCAACCGCCGGCACCGCACCGCTGAGTCCCAACGCCCCGACCACCAGTCCCACGACAAGCTTGACCCGGAACACGACCCCACCCCCTGGACCCGACGGGCAATCCGCCCTCTTGCAGTACACGCCCGTTCGGACTGGTTGCATAGAGGGCACTTTGCGGCAGGATGACAAGCACCGAACCGTGGAGGTGGGAGCACGATGACGCAGGAGCCGACGATCGTCGAGCGGGACGAGCAGCCGTACGTCGCGTTGCGGGGGAAGGTGGCGATGGACGGGATCGCTCAGTTCGCCGACCGGTTGCACGAGGTGATCGGCTGGATCGCCGCGCGCAACATCGAGCCGGTGGGCGCTCCATTCTTCAAGTACGACCTGGTCGACATGGACGAGGGTCTCGTGATGGAGATCGGCTTCCCCGTCGAGGAGCGGCACACCGGCGAGGAGCAGATCGTCGGCGGCGTCCTGCCGGCCGGGCGGTACGCCAGTGTCACCCACTTCGGGCACCCGGACGGCCTCCGCGAGGCGACCGGACAACTGCTGGCCTGGGCCGAGAAGGAAGGCCTCGAGTGGGATGCCGACGGCAACAAGTGGGGCTGCCGGCTCGAGGTCTACAAGTCGGATCCCCGCGAGGTCCCGGACATGAACGACTGGGAGACCGAACTCCTCTTCCGCCTCCGCAGCTGACAAACCGCGGACAGATCTGCGGCTGACGAAGGTCAGGCGGCGACCGGGAGCAGGAGATCGCGGAGTTGGCGGGCTGCGGCGAAGCCGGCGCGGTTGCCGCCGATGGTGCTTGCCGACGGGCCGTACCCGATCAGGTGCACCCGCGGATCCAGTACCGTCCGCGTGCCGTCCATCCGGATCCCGCCGGACGGCTCACGCAGGTGCAGCGGCGCCAGATGGCCCAGATCGGCCCGGAACCCGGTGGCCCACAGAATCGCGTCCACCTGCTCGGTCCGCCCGTCGGCCCACTTCACCCCGTCCGGCGTGATTCGCTCGAACATCGGCAGCCGTGTGTACACACCCCGCCGGTACGCCGCCTGCTCCTGCTCGCGCAGCTGCAGCCCGGTGACGCTGACCACGCTCTTCGGCGGCAAGCCCGCGCGCACCCGCTCCTCGACCTTGGCGATGATCTTCCGCCCGAGTTCCGGCCCGAACTCACCGTCCGTACGCCACTCGGGCACCCGCCGCGTGACCCACGTAGTACGGGCGACCTCGGAGATCTCGGCAAGCAACTGCACCGCGGATGCGCCGCCGCCGACCACGAGCACGTGCTGAGCCGCAAACTCGGAGGCACCGTTGTAGTCGGCCGTATGCAGTTGCCGGCCACGGAAGGTCTCGATCCCCGGATACCAGGGAATGAACGGCCGGTCCCAGGTGCCGGTCGCGTTGACGATCGCCTCGGCCCGATAAGTGTCGCGGTCGGTGCTCACCAGGTAGTGCTCGCCGTCACGCCGTACGCTCTCGACGGCGACCGGGCGAATCACCGGCAGGTCGAAACGAGCCTCGTAGTCGGCGAAGTAGCGAGGGACGAACTCGTTGGCCCGCTCGCCGCCCGCGCTTTCCGGTACGGCGACTCCGGGCAGGTTCGCGATTCCGTGTACGTCGTGCATGGTGAGTGAGTCCCAGCGATGTTGCCACGCTCCACCAGGTGCCGGATTGCGATCCAGGACGAGCACACCGTCGTACCGGCTGAATCCCATCCTGACCAGGTGATACGCGGCCGAGAGGCCCGCTTGGCCCGCTCCGATCACCAGCACCTGGGTCGTCTTCACACCGGGTTCAACACCGTCCGCGGCTCAAGATCTTCCCGACCCGTCCGAGCACCGCGGATAGCCTGAGACGGCCGTGGATCTCGCCTCGGCGGCCGGTGGACGGAGGATTGCATGCTGCGGTTTCGATCTGCCGGACCTGACGACGCTGACCGAGTCGCGATGCTGCATGCCGACAGCTGGCGGCGGCACTATCGCGGTGCGTACGCCGACTCGTTCCTCGACGGAGACATCGAGACCGAGCGGCGAGCGGTCTGGTCGACGAGGCTCGCGGCACCGGCCGGTACTGCGACCATCCTTGCCGAAACCGAGGACGGTCAGCTGGCCGGCTTCGTACACGTCGCGTTCGACCACGACCCCAAATGGGGCAGTCTCGTCGACAACTTGCACGTGCAGAACGCCCAACGCCGTACCGGCATCGGCACCCAGCTGCTGGCGCGCGCTGGCCAAGCGGTCCTCACGTCAGCAAACAGCAACGCGATCTACCTCTGGGTCCTCCAACAGAACACAGCCGCGCAACAGTTCTACCTGGCCACCGGAGCCGCCAACGTGGAGACCGCGCCGGTTCCGCCACCCGGTGGAGATCCGGCCCGACTCAACGGCGCACCAGACTGCTTCCGTATGGCCTGGCCGGATGCCACCCAGTTGGCTTCTCTAGGTAAATGAGGAGTTCAGTCCCAGCTGTTGTCGATGCGGTGGTGGTACCGCTGCCCTGCCTTACCGCCGATGACAGCCGCGAGCAGCGTCACGACCAGCAGCGCCCCAGCCGCGATCACTCCGCCGGACACGAGCAGGTCGTGCGCGATCGGCACGGACGGCAGGTCCAGCCGGTTCACGAGGTCGTACTGCGAGTCCGCGAGCGCGCCGAGGCCGATCACGATCAGTACGATCACCAGCCCGATCGCCCAGACGCCGAAGCCCTGACGCGCACCGTCGAAGCGCGCGAGGCGACCCGCGACGTACCCGCCGTTGTAGCAGGCGATCGCCAGCATCACGATGACCACCGCGGCGGTCGCGATCGCGATGGTTCCGGCGTGGTCGTCGAAGGTGCTGCGATCGAAGGTGACCGCGTAGTCGACCGCTGCCGCGATCGCGACGAGGATCCCGGTGATCAGTACGGTCAGCCCGACTGCGATCAGCCAGCCGAAGAACGCTGAGCCGGACTTGAACCCGCGGTACGCCGGGTCGACCTCGGCCGCCGTGGACGTCTTGACGTTCGCCCGATGCGCAGCTCGACGCTCCTCCTCGGGAGCGCTCACGCCGGGTTCTGCGACACCAGGAGCAGCCGCCACCGGCACCTGGGTCGAGGTGCGCTCCACGGGGCGCTCCTCGACGGAACGGTCCGCTGCCTCACGCTGCGCGATGATGCGGTCGTCCGAGAACTGCCTGGGCGGGCTGAGCTGCTGCGTGTTCGTGCCGTCGCCGTAGTGCTGAACCATGTCACCTTCTCCTCACAAGACGGCCCCGTCTGGTAACTCTTTCGGTACCCCCGGTAGGTGCCGCGCATGCGCTGACGCAGTTCAGTCGAGCAGAGCGTCGATCTTGTCGTGGTAGCGCTGGCCGTTCTTGCCGCCGAGAAGCGCTGCAAGCAGGGGCAACATCAGTACCGCGGCCGCGGTGATCAGTCCGCCGGTGAGGAGGCTGTCGTTGGTGAGCGGCACGTCGGGCCGATGCACGCGGCCGAGCAGGTCGTACTGGCTGTTCAGGAACGCGCCGGCGCCAGCGGCGGCCACTACGAGCAGCAGCGAGATCATCCACACGCCGAAGCCCTGGCGTGCGCCATCGAACCGCGCGAGTCGGCCGGCGACGTACCCGCCGATGTAGAAGGCGAGGCTGAGCACCAGGACGACGACGGCTGCGGAGGTGATGGCCGCTGCGCCGGCCTGCTGCCTGGCGTCCGACTTGGTGTAGTCCAGCACATAGCTCGCACCGGCTCCGGCGCCGGTGACTACAGCGGTGAGCAGCACGATCATCGACAGCATGATGAGCCAGCCGAAGAATGCCGCACCGAACTTGAAGCCCCGGTAGGCAAGGCGCTCCGGGTCAGTGACAGGCAGCGAGTCCGGCACCAGCGTGACGCTGGTCATCGCACGGTGGGCGGCCGCGCGGGCCTCCTCGTAGCGCTGGGTGGTCGGACTGGGCACAGGCTGAGTCAAGGTGTCGCTCTCGCCGTACTGTTCCACTGTCATGGTCTCCTCATAGGTCCGCCCCGCGGAGGTGCCTACCCCGCCGGGCGTCGTCCTATGCGGCACCGCTCGAGAATTAACCGGCGCCTTGCCCGTCCGGGTAGCGGCGAGGAGTGAAGACCAGCGGACCGGACGGACGCTGCACGGTCTGGGTCTGCGAGGAGCCGATCAGCAGCAGGCAGCGCATGTCGACCTGATCGGGATCCAGCTCACCGAGTGTGGTCACCGTGACCGCTTCGGCGGCGCCGCCGACGTTGCGGCCGATCACCACGGGTGTGGTGGGGTCGCGGTGTTGCAACAGGAGGTCCTTGGTCGCGCCGACCTGCCAGGTTCGTGACTTCGAGGCCGGGTTGTAGATGGCGATCGCCAGGTCGGCTGTGGCTGCCGCCGTCAGTCGGGCAGCGATCACTTCCCACGGCTTGAGGCGGTCCGACAGTGACAACACGCAGTAGTCGTGGCCGAGGGGAGCACCCACCCGGCTGGCGACGGCCTGCGCCGCGGTCATCCCAGGCAGGACGTTCAGGACGACATCGGCGTACTCCGGCTCGGCGGCGACCTCGGCGACAGCGCTCGCCATCGCGAACACCCCCGGGTCGCCGGATGACACCACGACGACCCGAGAGCCCTTGCGAGCGAGGTCGAGTGCGAACGCGGCCCGCTCCGACTCGACCTGGTTGTCCGAGCCGTGCTTGCGTTGCCGGGCGCGATCCGGCAGCCGGTCGACGTACGGGCTGTAGCCGATGAGGTCGTCCGCGGCGGCGATCGCCGACCGGACCTCGGGTGTCATCCACTGCGGACCGGCCGGGCCGAGACCGACCACGGTCACCGAACCCTCGCCGTCGATCCGGGGAGCGTCAGACGCCGCCACGAAGTTGTTGATCGGGCTGGGCAGCAGTGCGAGCGAGAAGTAGGGCACCGAGTCGGGATCGACATCGGCCAGCGGAGCGGTTCGCTGCTCCGCGGTCGTCGCGCGTTCGACGTACCAGGCCTCGTCCAGTCGGCCGGCGAGCTCGAAGGCCTCCCGGACGCCCGCGAAGGTGCGCCCGAGTTTCATCACGGCGGCGGCGTCCGTAGTACGTAGCCGCTCAGCCAGTACGTCGGGAGGCAGCGTCCCCGGCAGCACAGTCAGGACCTCGTCACGCTCGCACAGCGGACGACCCAGCACTGCGGCGGCCGCGCTGACCGACGTCACGCCGGGCACGACCTCGCACTCGTACCGGTCGGCCAGTCGCTTGTGCATGTGCATGTACGACCCGTAGAACAGCGGATCGCCTTCGGCCAGGACGACGACGTCCCGCTCGGCGTCGAGGTGAGCCGCGAGCCTTACCGCGCACTCGGCGTAGAAGTCGTCCATCGCGCCCTGATAGCCGCCGGGGTGATCAGTGGTCTCGGTGGTCAGCGGATAGACGAGGTGCTCCTCGACCTGGCCGTCCCGCAGGTACGGCGCGGCGACCGAGCGCGCGATGCTGCGGCCGTGGCGGGCGCTGTGGAACGCGATCACGTCCGCCTCGCCGATCAGCCGGGCGGCCTTCACCGTCATCAGTTCGGGGTCGCCCGGGCCGAGCCCGACGCCCCACAGCCGTCCGGTCATTCTTCCTCGCTCGCGATCGCGTTGACGGCGGCCGCGGTGATCGCGCTGCCGCCCCGTCGGCCCCGGACCACCAGGTAGTCCAGTCCGAGGTCGTTGTCTGCCAATGCCTGCTTCGACTCGGCCGCGCCGATGAAACCGACCGGGATGCCGAGGACGGCGGCCGGCCGCGGCGCGCCGTCACGGATCAGCTCCAGCAGGCGGAACAGCGCGGTCGGAGCGTTGCCGATAGCAACGACCGAGCCGTCGAGCCGGTCCAGCCAGAGATCGAGGGCGGCCGCGCTCCTCGTGGTTCGCAACGCCGCGGCCAACTCCGGCACGGAGGGATCGCTCAGTGTGCAGATCACCTCGTTACCGGCCGGCAACCGCCGCCGCGTGATGCCTGCGGCAACCATCGCCGCATCGCACAGGATCGGCGCCCCGGCCTGCAGTGCGGACCGAGCAGCCTTCACCACACCGGCCGAGTACGCCAGATCCGCCACCAGATCGGTCATGCCGCACGCGTGGATCATCCGTACGGCGACCTGCGCCACGTCGGCGGGCAGATCGCCGAGCGCCGCCTCCGCCCGGATCGTCGCGAATGACTGCCGGTAGATCTCGGCTCCGTCGGTCACGTACTCGTACCTGCTCACTGCACTCCTCTCGCGGCCGCAACGGCCTGCGCCAACCCTGCCGTCACCGGTACGCCGTCCAGCACATACCCATTGCCAACAGCAACCAAATCGACAAATCCACCGGCCGGACGCCCGCAGCGTCGTTCACACCCGGACCAGTGCACCGGCTTCCGCCCGGCCGGTATCCGCGGCGTCACCTCTCGCGCATCCGCCCGCACGTCCGCCAGCGCCTTCGCGCAGCCCGGCTTCCCGGCACACGCGGTCACGCCGTTCCAGGACGACTCAGGCTCGACCACCAGCCCAGCCAGCTCCAAGTCCTGAGCCGAAGCCAAACCACCCAGTACTACGGAACGCCAACGCGTCACCCTGAGCTGACCGTCCCCCCGGTCAGCCACGTCCGCCAAGGCAGCAGCTTGCGCAGGCGCCAGACTCCCCAGCGGCACAGTAACCACGAGCGCGGTCCGTCCATCTGTCTGCGCGTACGACCCAGCCAGCAACTCTCCCGAGGCCTGCTCGACCGCTGTCACCTGCGAGAGCCCTAGCCGCTTATAGATCTGTACTGCGCCGTCGGGCAGCTCAGCAATCCGCCAAGCCTCCGATCCTTGCGCGGCACGCTCAGCCAAGAACGCCTCCGCAGCGGCCACCATGAGCGTGGGGGCCTCGTCCAGAGCGATCTCTGCGCCGCGCGACTCCCCGCCGAGCATCAGCACGGCCGTCTGCGTGGACAACACCCGCACAGCGACATCAGCTCCGGCTGCGCTCAGGTCGCCTCGACCGTCGTCCAGGGCGAACAGGAACCGGCCAGGTAGCTCGGCGAGCTCCGGATGCGCGCGCAGGAGACGGTCGAGCTCGGCGGCGAGCGGGAGTACGTCGTACTGGCTGTGGTGGTCGAGGCCGGAGAGCGGGGAGGCGAGGATGTTGCGCACTCGCTCGTGGGAGATCGACGGGAGCAAGCCGGCCGCGTAGAGGCGGTCTGACAGCTCCTGCGGCGCTCCGGGGCGTAGTGCGCGGATCTGGATGTTCGCGCGCGACGTCAGCTCCAGGTTGCCGTCACCGAGCTCAATGGAGGCGGCGGTGAGCAGCCTGAGCTGCTCAGCGCTCAGCAAGCCGCCGGGCAGGCGTACGCGGGCCAGTCCGCCGTCGGCCGCCTGGTGCACGGCAAGGACTCCAGGACAACGGTCCGGTTGAGTCCTTGCCGAGCTGGTCACAGCCGAGATGCTACGTGCCGCCCACCCGCGCTCTGCGCCCCGCGGGACGCGGTGTGGTGGCTGTCACTCACAGGTGGGGGTGCGGGTGCTCGGGCGAACGGTTCTGGAAGGACAGGATCCCGGGGTTCTTGATATGGCCGCGCTCGATCTCGATGGCCCGGCGGATCGTCTCATCGGCGGACCACGCCTGTGGGCCACCGAGCACCGTGTCGAGGTAGGGCAGCAGGGCCTCGCTGATCTCCCAGCTGGCGGAGTTCCACAGGTAGGAGGGGGTGTGGTCGACCGCGTAGTACGTGATGTTGTCGCCGACGACGAACGTGGGTTCGCTGAAGCTGGTCGGGCGGGCCCAGCTGAAGCCCATCCCCAGGTCGCAGGAGACGTCGACGATCAGGCTGCCCGGCTGCAGCAGTGCCAGGTCCTCGTCGATCAGGAAGGTCAGTGGCGCATCCGGATTCTGCAGTACGCAGTTGACGATGATGTCGTGCTCGGCGAGGAACCCGGCCAGCGGCACCCGGCCGTCCTCCAGCAGCGCGTGGCTGCGGCGCGGATCGACCGCCGCGCCGGGCTCGACCTCGTCCTGGTCGTAGCGGACCATCCGGGCGGAATGGATCGGCGACGCCACGGCGGTGACGTCGCGGCCGGTCAGTACGTCGACGTCGTGGATGCCGTGCGCGCTCAGCGCGGTGACAGCGCCTCGCGCCGTCGCGCCGAACCCGATCACGACGGCGCGCAGCCTGCGGCCGTAGTCGCCGGTCGAACCGATCAGGCCCAGGGAATGCAGCACCGAGCAGTAGCCGGCCAACTCGTTGTTCTTGTGGAACACGTGCAGGTCGAACGCGCCTTCGCTGCTCCAGTGGTTCATCGCCTCGAACGCGATCAGGGTCAGCTCGCGATCGATCGCCAGCTGGGTGAGCTTCTCGTCCTGGACGCAGTGCGGCCAGCCCCAGAGCACCTGACCCGGGCGCAGCTCGGCGACGTCCTCAATCTGCGGCTTCGGCAGCAGGACGACGTCGGTGGTCGCGATGAGCTCGTCGCGGTCGAGGATGCCGGTGACCGACCGGGCCAGCTGCGCGTCGGAGACGCCGAAACGTTCGCCGTACCCGGTCTCGACGTAGATGCGTTGCCGCAGCTCCTCGTCGATCCGGTCGAAATGACTGGGATGGATCGGCAGTCGATGTTCGTTCTCCTTGCGAGAACGCCCGACGACGCCAAGGCTGAGCTGGTCCACGGGAGCCCCTTTGGTTACTCCTTGTCTAGCACAACCGCGGCGTCAGCTCGCGACCCTGCTGGAGCCCGGTGGTCCGCTACGGTGTCGGCCGTGAGTATGACTAGGGATCCCGACCGGCTCGTCCTGTTCACCGACGCTGTCGTCGCGATCGCCGTGACACTGCTGATCCTGCCGCTGGTGGAAGCGGTGACGGAGGCGGCCCAGGCCGACGAGACCGCCTGGGCGATGGTCCATGACCAGAAGGACGCGATCTACTCGTTCCTGCTGAGTTTCGTGGTGATCGCAAGGTTCTGGCTGACCCATCATCGCGTCTTCGAACACGTCAAGGCCTACAACCGGCTGCTGGTGCAGCTGAATCTGCTCTGGCTGCTCTGCATCGTGATCCTGCCGTTCCCGACCGAGATCATGGGGCACTTCCAGAGCAGCCGGTTCACGGCCGGTTTCTATGTCGGCACGCTGGCCGTCCTCAGCCTCTGCCAGACGGGACTCACGCTGCTGATCCACGGCCACCGGGAACTCGAGGTCGACGAGAACCCGGTCACCGGCCGCGAGGTGGTCGGCTCCATCACCTTCAGCGTCTTCTCGCTGATCGCGTTCCTCCTCGCGGCCCTGGTGCCCGGCGTCAACTTCTACTCGCTGTTCGCTCTCTTCGTGGCCGCCCCTGCCGCCAGACTCGCGTACCGGCTGCGCGAGCGTCGCGTATCAGCTGCCTAGTGCGGCCCAGAAGGCGCAGTGGTGCTCGGTCGACAGGTCGACCTTCTTGATGCCGCCCTGCTCGGTCGGGGCCAGTGAGAGCCCGGTGACGGTGTGCCTGCCGGTAGGAGCCCAATGTGGACGATCCGGCCCATTCGGATTGCCGGTGCGTGCGAACGCCGTCCAGTAGTCCATCATCTGCTCCGACAACCGTTGCTGGCCGTCCGTCATCGGGAAGTCGTATCCACCGAGGCTGAACAGGTACGGCAGCTCCGTCGCATGCGAGGCGCCTAACCCAGGCTGGGAGATCGGCGAGTGCTTGTCGGCGAACTCGTACGCGTACACCGGAACCTTGCGGGCCGCCTGCTGGTCGTTGGCCACCTGCGTGCACGACCAGATCCGGTCCGTCGTGACGACACCCCACGCAGCAGCCGTCGACCCGTACTGCGCCAGTGGGTACTCGCGTTGCACCTTGGCGGCGTCCTTCGCGCCCACCATGGCGGTCAACAGCTTCGGGTAGTCCGCGTCGGTCAGCACGCCTCCGTTGAACGCGGTGACCCACGGTGTGGCCTCGTCATGGTTGTTGCCCGACAACACCGGCACCCGGTGGAACAGGCCGGCCTTCATCGCCTTCGCCGGACTCAGCGGCAGCACCGCAGTACCGCCGTACGCCACCTGGGTGAAGTTCAGCGTGCTGTCCACCAGTACTGCGGGGTCTGCGGCGCGCAGGCAGGCAAGCATCGGCTGACCCGGCTTGCAGCCGAGCTCCTTGGTGCTGGACGCGGCCCACTCCTTGCCATTGGCCTGCACTCGGCTCTGTTTCACCCATGGCGAGTCGGCGGCCTGTGTCGGGTACTGGCTGTTGTCGGCCCAGTTGAAGGCGCAGGAGCCGCTCTGCATGACTGCCTTCGCGAACAGCCCGGCCGCGGTCGGGGAGGTCAGCTGTGCGCAGACACTCATGCCACCGGCCGATTCGCCGGCCACAGTCACGTTCCGCGGGTCGCCACCGAAGGCCCGGGCGTTCCGCTGAACCCAGCGCAGTGCCGCCTGCTGGTCCTGGATGCCGTACGTGCCGGAGCCGGCCAGCCCCGGGTAGCCGAAGAACCCGAAGATCCCCAGCCGGTAGTTGACTGTGACCACCACGACGTCGCCGCGAGTCGCCAGCTTCGCTGCGCGGTAGCTGTTGCCCGCGCCCTGGAAGAACCCGCCACCGGGGATCCACACCACCACGGCCCGCGGATGCGCCGACTTTGTCGCCGGGGTGGTCACGTTGAGGTAGAGGCAGTCTTCCTCGGTCGAGCCCTTGGGGACCTCGCTGTTGTTCTCACTGGACTGAGCACACGGCGTTGAGAGCGACAGTGCACCGCGTACGCCGGTCCATGGCTTCACCGGTTGCGGAGCCTTCCACCGCAGCGGGCCGACCGGCGGAGCGGCGTACGGGATGCCGTTGAAGAGCCGCGCGCTGCCCGACGTGGCGCCACGCAGTACGCCGGCATCTGTCCGTACTACGGCCGGCTCTGCGCCAGGAGCGCTCTCGGGTTGAGCTGCCGTCGCACTGTTGACCAGCACTGCGGCAGGGACCAGCGCGAGCGCCATGGCCAGCCGCAGCTTGCTACGAGTGATTCGGAGTCTTGTCATGTCCTGCAGCCTCGGCCAGGACAGAGCTGTGCCGCTTCGGCCGGACGGCCAGTCCACCTACACCTTTGGTCGAACTACCGCTGGTTCCGGCGGAGCAGGTAGGTGTCCATGATCCAGCCCTTGCGTTCGCGCGCCGCGGCCCTGATCTCGGTGATCTCCTCGGCCACCTCGGACAGCTTCCCGGCGACCAGGAGTTCGTCCGGCGTGCCGAGATAGGCACCCCAGTAGATCTCCGCGTCCTGGTCGGTATGAGCGGTGAAGGCCGTCTGCGCGTCGAGCATCACGACCACGTCATCGACCTCGTCGGGCCAGCTCTTCGCGAGCCGCCGACCGGTGGTGATCTGGATCGGCCGCCCGACCTGGTTCAGCCCGACCCGATGCCGTGCGGCCAACGCGGAGACACTGCTGATGCCGGGGATCACCTCCACGTCGAACGTCAGCTCGCCGCGGTCCTGGATGTCGTCGAGGATCGCCAGCGTGCTGTCGTACAGGGACGGATCGCCCCAGACCAAGAACGCCCCGACCTGATCGGCGCCGAGTTCACCGGCGATGAGGTCCGCGCAGACATCGGCCCGGCGCCGCCGCCAGTCGTCCACCGACTCGACGTACGCCGCGCTGCTGCGGTCCCGCTCCGGATCCCGCCCGACGACCAGCCGGTACTGCGAACCGTGCCGGCGCAGGATCTCCTCGCGCAGGTCGACCAGTTCCTGCTTGACCTCGCCCTTGTCGAGCACGAAGAACACATCGACCCGCTCGATCGCCTTCGCCGCCTGCAGGGTCAGGTGGTCCGGATCCCCGGCCCCGATCCCGATCACCAAGATCTCCATGACCGGCGAGCCTAGACGACCCGGTCACCGCGGCCGGCCGCCGGGAACCGTGACAGCGCCCGTCGCCCTGTTGACGTCTGTGCCGGAAAAGCGGCGCTGACCTGCCCGGATGCCGAGCCGTCCTGGCTCGTTCGTGAACGTCTCTGAACATTCACTTGGCGCACCCGATCGGCTACCGGCGGCCCTACGTTGACCGTCGAATCAAGCACCTTCGGCACTGGAGGATTGCATGCCCAGATCCCGCCAAGTCGCGAGCACCCTCGCGGCGACAACCCTGCTCGGCCTCACCGCCGCGCTGGCGACCGGTCCCGCGGCCGCCGTCATGAATCGCCCACCACAGCCGGACCACCCCTCGGCCGGCCGCATGCAGCGGGACGTCCGCGTTCCGCTCGGCGCGCACGGCGAGCCGACACCGCCCGGTGCGCACCGTGTCGGCGCCCTCGCGCCGGATCGCGCCGTCGACGTGGCCATCGCGCTCCGGCCTCACGACGAGGCCGCTCTCAACGGCTTCGTCAAGGCGGTCAGCGACCCCGCCTCACCGCAGTACAGGCATTACCTCAGCAGTCAGGAGTACGCCGAGCGCTTCGCGCCCAGGCCGGCCGACCTCGACGCCGTCACGACATTCCTGCGGACGAACGGACTGCGCGTCACCTCCGTCTCCGGCAACCACCAGGTCGTCGATGCGGTCGGAACGCCGGAGCAGCTCAAGGGCGCGTTCGGGTCCGTGATCAGCGAGTACGTCGCCGCGGACGGCCACCGGTTCTACACCAACGACTCGCGCCCGTCCGTCCCGGCCGCGCTGGCCGGCGTCGTACGGGATGTCGCCGGTCTCGACAGTCGTCCGGCGGCTCATCGGGCGAGTGCCCCGGCGGGTCCTGCCGGACCTGGGGGCGGCTACACGCCCGCGCAGTTCCGGACGGCGTACAGCATGAAGAACCTGTCCGGTTCGTACGACGGCAGCGGGCAGACGGTCGGGCTGATCGAGTTCGACGCCTTCAAGCAGTCCGACATCGACGCCTGGACCAAGTACTTCGGCCAGCCGGCGGTGACACCTAAGGTGGTGCCGGTGGACGGCGGTACGACGACCGGCTCCGGCCAGTTGGAGGTGACGCTCGACATCCAGGCAGTGGCGGCGACCGCGCCGAAGGCGGCCCAGATCGTCTACGAGGCGCCGAACAGCGACAAGGCGTGGGTGGACGAGATGGCCAAGATCGCCTCCGACAACGCGATCACCGTCCTGTCCGGTTCCTGGTTGCTCGGCGAGAAGTGTGAGTCCGACCCGATCCAGGCATCGCACGACTCCTACACCCAGCTCGCTGCCCAGGGCGTCACGATGCTGTCCGCCTCCGGCGACTGGGGAGCAACCGGCTGTGGCTACAACGGTGACAACTCGACGATCCAGGCGGACTACCCGCCCAGTGATCCGCTGTTCACCGGTGTCGGCGGCACTCAGCTGAAGACCAGCGACAGCGCAGGCACCTGGCAGTCGGAGTCGTGCTGGAACCAGGGCGGCTCGGGCAACACCCGCTCGGGCGGCGCGTACTCGGCCGTCTTCCCCAAGCCCGACTGGCAGGTCGGCAGCAACCAGTACCGGTCGGTGCCCGACGTCGCGCTCGACGCGGACTACGGAGCCGGCGCGCTGTCGGTGTACAACAACGGCGGCTGGCAGGACGTCGGCGGCACCAGCCTGTCCTCGCCGCTGTGGGCCGGCTACATCGCGATGGTCAACCAGAAGGCCAAGGCGAACGGCAAACCGAACGTCGGCGGCATCAACCCGACCGTGTACGCCGTGGCGAAGTCGTCGCAGTACTCGTCGACGTTCCACGACGTCACAACCGGCAGCAACGGCACGTACAGCGCGGGCACCGGATACGACCTGTGTACCGGCTGGGGTTCACCGCAGGGCGACAACCTGGTCGACCCCTTGATCAACGGCGCCGCACCGCCGGTCGCGAACGACTTCTCGATCGGCGCCGCCCCGTCATCGGTCAGCGTCGATCCCGGCAAGTCGGTGACCTCGACGATCAGCACCAAGGTGACGAAAGGCTCCGCGCAGACGGTGGCGCTGAGCGCGGCCGGGCTGCCGGCTGGGGTCATGGCAACGTTCGAGCCGAGTTCGGTGACCGCCGGCGCCTCGGCCACGTTGACGCTGTCCGCAGCTGCTTCGGCGTCGCCTGGCTCCAGCACTGTCACGGTCACCGGCAAGACCAGCGACGCCAGCCATGATACGGCCATTTCCCTTACAGTGAACGGTTCTGGGCCTGGTGACTTCGCGCTCAGCGTCGATCCGAGCTCGGCGACAGTCACCGCCGGACAGTCGACGACCGCTACGGTGAAGACCGCAGCGGCCCTTGTGAACAAGGTGGCACCGGCCGTCGTCGGTGGTGATCCGACGACCGTCGACAAGTACCCGTTCATCATCTCGATGCGGCGTCAGGGCAGTGCCTTCCCCGGTCAGCAGTCCTGCACCATGGCGCTCGTCGGACCGCATACGGCAGTCGGTGCGGCGCATTGCCTGCTGGAGAAGGACGGCGAGAAGTGGTTCGTCTATGGCGCGACCAACCTGAACGACTCGGGGTTCCGCGCCAACATCGCGTCGTACTGGACCCATCCCGGCTACAACGGCTGGCAGACCGGTCATGACGTCGCCGTGGTCACTCTCGACCGCGACGTCCCCGTACCGGCCGGCATCGTCTACCCGACGATCGCGACCGACACGGCCCTCAACAAGCCCGGCACCGTGGGCACCGGCATCGGCTGGGGAAAGACCGGAGCGAACACGTACTCCGACGTACTCCGCGTCGCGGCCTTCCCGATCGCTGCCGACTCCGACTGCGCCCAGCAGCCGGTCCTGGGCAGCAACTGGAAGTCCGACGGTTCCATGCTCTGCACCGGGTACGCCGACGGCCACAAGGGCGTCTGCGTCGGCGACAGCGGCAGCCCGTACCTCGTGGGTAACCAGATCGTCGGCATCTTCAGCTGGATGTCCAACAACTGCGACACGTACGGCGTGTACGCGCGGGTGACCACCTATGCCGCCGACATCAAGGCGCAGCTGCCCGGTAGCCCCTCGACCGGCGACATCGCCCTGACGGCAAGCGGTCTGCCGAGCGGTGCAAGCGCAAGCTTCGATCCGTCCTCGGTGACGACGGGCGGATCCGCCAAGCTGACCATCAGCACGTCGTCCTCCACACCGGCGGGCACCTATCCGGTGACGATCACCGGTAAGAACGCGGCCACCAGCCGTACCGCCACCTTCACCCTGACCGTGCAGGCCGCGCCCAGCGGCCCAGTCACGATCAAGGATCCCGGCTGGCAGTTCGTCCAGCACGGCAAGCCGGTGAACCTGCAACTCCAGGCGACCGGCGGAACTGGCAGCTACAAGTGGACCGCCACTGCTCTGCCGACCGGCTTGTCGATCAACAGCGCTACCGGGTTGATCAGTGGAACCCCGTCCGCGGCGAACGTGATCTACCAGTCGACGGTGACAGCCACCGACTCGGCTGGGGGAGTGGGCAAGGTCCAGATCGGGTGGTACGTGACCTGACGGCGTACTGACTGACTGCCGACCTCCTGATCGGCTGACCGGCGGTGCGGCGGCGCCCGCCGGTCAGTCCCATTCCCAGGTCAGGCCCACGATGCCCGGACGCAGATCGGTGACGACCAGGTGGGCGGTCTCCGACGCGCCGATCCACAGCGGCCGGTCGAGCTGCCGCGGCGCCTCCATCGTGAGCTGCCGGTACGGCACGCAGGTCGCCGGCACCTCACCGGCGAACTCGACCTGCAGCACGAACTGGCGGCTCGGCCGGGTGAAGCGGCGATGGAAGAACGTCAGCTCCGGGCCGGGCGGGAAGTTCCACTCGTACTCCAGGACGGACCGTTCGCCGGTCGACAACCGCTGGTCGAGCATCAGTTCGGTCACCACCGCGCCCAACTCGTCGTTGGACCGCATCCTGCCGAGCCGGCAGTAGCGCAGCCCGGTCAACCGGGGTTTCGAGGGCTCCTCGGTCCACAGGTACACCACGCAACGATCGATACGGTCCGCATTCGCCTCCACCACCAGCCGGGTCCGTACGGCGGCCAGCTGGCGGTGTTCGTCCACCAGCACGTGCTCGTGGACGTCGAGGAACGACAGCTGTCCGTCCGGCGGTGCGTCCATCGCCGTGAGCAGAGGGCTGTGCGACGGCCACAACCTGCGCCGGTCCATCGCACCCGGCAAGGTCGCGGCGCGGCCCCGGGGACGCGGCGGTCCGAGCATCGACACCAGCGTCTCCGCCGGAAGGTCCAGCACCTCCTCCAGCGCACGAACAGCGCGCAGCGACTCGGCCCGCTCCGGTCGGCTGCGTCCATGCCGCCAGTAGCTCAGCGCGGCCCGGCTCACCCGCACGTCACGTTCGGCCAGGTGGTGCTGAACCCGTTCGAGGCTCAGGCCGCGGACGTTGAGCGCATGGTCCAGGGCCTCCGCGAACGTGCCGGTCCGTAGCAGCCGGCGCAGCTCGCGGTCCACCGGCAACGAGGTCGCTCCGGCCATCGCACCTCCTCGATCCCCAGGGCCTTCGATTCGACTGTCGTCCAGCCAAGGTAGTTTCGAAGCAGTCTCTTCTGGAAGGTGTGACCGATGACGATTCCGACCCCGCCCGACCCGGCCGCGACCGACAAGGTGAAGCACCTGCCGCCCGCGATCACCACTTACCTGCGCGAGGCCGACCCGCAGCACAAGGCGAACGCGCACGACCTGCTGTCCGCTTTCGCCGCGGACGCGACGGTCGTTGACGACGGCAACACCTACACCGGGCACGACGAGATCCACCGGTGGCGGGAGAACGAGGCGAGTGAATACACCTACACCGTCGAGACCAGCCACGCCGACCAGTTCGACGACACGCACTACGTCGTCACCAACCACCTCGAAGGCGACTTCCCCGGTGGCGTCGTCGACCTCATCTACCGCTTCACCCTGAACGAGGCCGGTCTGATCAGCAGTCTGGAGATCGCGCCCTAGACGTGGACCTCCTCGAGATCGACGAGAGCACGGTGCGGACGCTGCTGACCGAGCAGCACCCGGACCTCGCCGTACATCACCTCCGCTTGGTCGATGGCGGCTGGGACAACCAGCAGTGGCGACTAGGCGACGAGCTCGCCGTACGGATCCCGCGTACGCCGCGCGCTCCGGAACTCCTGCGCATGGAGCAACGGTGGCTGCCGGTCCTCGCTCCGGGCCTGCCACTTCCGGTCCCGACACCGGTGCGGGTCGGCGAACCCTCTGAGCGCTTCCCGCGGACCTGGACGATCACGACCTGGGTCGCGGGGGAGCCGGCCGACCGCGCGCCGATCACCGACCTCGGCGACGCCGACGTACTGGCCGGCTTCCTGACCGCGCTGCACCAGGATGCGCCCGCGGACGCGCCGATCAATCCGAGCCGCGGGGTTCCGCTGAAGGCCTACGAGGCGGACCTGGAGAAGTGGCTGACGAATGCGCCTGACGACCGGGCCGATGAGCTTCGCGCGGTCTGGGCGGATGCCTTGTCGGCGCCGGAGTGGGATCGCGCCCCGGTGTGGGTGCACGGGGATCTGCATCCCGCGAACATCGTCACCGCGAACGGCTCCCTCGCCGGCGTGATCGACTTCGGCGAGCTCTGTGCCGGCGATCCTGCGGTGGACCTGGCCTCCGCCTGGGTGCTTCTTCCCGATGGCGCCGCGGACCGCTTCTTCGCCGCCTACGCCGCGGACGACGCCACCATCCGCCGCGCCCGGGGCTGGGCCGTCTTCCGCACCCTCGCCCTGATCAGTATCGGGCTGGCCGGCGACCGGGGCCTCCCCGGCGGCAAACCCACCTGGCGCCCCGCCGGCGAAGCCGCGTTGGCCCGCCTGCTCGCATCCGCCTAGCTCGACCTGTTCACCCGGCGATGACGGCGGCGCCGATGCGGCCGCCGTCGACGTCGAGGGTGGCGGCGTGGATGAACGCGGACTCGTCGCCGGCCAGGAAGACCGCGGCGTTCGCGATCGCGTCCGGCGTACCGATGGTGCCGTGAGGTGTGCCGGTCATCATCGAGGCGCCCGGCTGGTCCGGTGTGGGGTCGGCGTAGACCACCCCTGGCGAGATCGCGTTGACCCGTACTCCGGCCGGGCCGAACTCCGCCGACCAAGCGCGGGTCAGCGTCTCGAGCGCGCCCTTGCTCGCGGCGTACGCCGCGCCGACCGGTATGCCGAGTCGCGCCACCCAGGAGCCGAGGTTGATCACCGCGCCGCCACCGGCACGCACCATCGCCGGTGCGACCGCGGCCATCAGGAAGTACGGCGCTTTCACGTTGACCTGGTAGACGAGGTCGAAGGTCTCCTCGTTCGTCTGGGCCGTCGGTGTGCCGTCGATCGCGCCGGCGTTGTTCACCAGGATGTCGATCCGGCCGCCGAGCAGCCGGGTCGCTTCCTCGGCCAAGGCGTTCGCCGCAGCCTTGGAACCGTCCAGGTCGACCGCGACGAAGTCCGCCCGCCCACCCGCCGTACGGATCTGATCGACCACCTCGTCACCGCGCTGCTTGTTGCGTCCGGCAACGATCACATGAGCGCCCTCGGCAGCGAAGGCGGTTGCGATCGCCTTGCCGATGTTGCTGGTGGCTCCGGTGACCAGGGCCTTCTTACCTGCCAACCGCATGACTGCTCCTCAGGGTAAGTATCTCGAATGGACCACACGGTCCAAGATGCTGGATAGAATGGACCGATGAGTCCAAAGTAGCATGAAGAATGGACCGCGCGGTCCAATAGGTAGGGTGAAGCCCATGGAGCGAGCACTCACGGCGAAAGGCGCGGCGACCCGGCAGCGGATCGTCGAGGGTGCGGCTTTGCTGATCCGTGCGGACGGCGTACCGAATGTCGGTCTCGACGACATCCGGGCGGCCACGGCGACCAGCAAGAGCCAGTTGTTCCACTACTTCCCGGCCGGTAAGGCCGATCTGATGCTCGCGGTCGCGAAGTTCGAGGCCGAGCAGGTGATCGCGGAGCAGCTGCCGCAGCTGGCCGACCTGACCAGTTGGCGGAAGTGGCAGGCCTGGCGGCGGCGGGTGATCCAGATCTACGACGCGCAGCGCCAGCGCTGCCCGCTCTCCGCGCTGACCGCGCAGCTCGGGACCGGGGACCCGGCGACGCGGGAGATTCACGCGAATCTCCTCGATCGCTGGCAGGGCTATCTGGTGGCCGGCGTGCAGGCGCTCAAGGACTCCGGTGAGGCGGATCCCGGCGTCGATCCGCGGGTTGCGGCAACTTCGATCCTGACCGCCGTGACCGGTGGCGCCGGCATGCTGCAGGCCACCGACCGGATCAGCTACCTCCAGATCGCCCTCACCGACGCCATCGACACCCTCCGCCGGCCCGCCCCCGCCCCCCGCCGCAGGTCAGCCTGACGCGGCGCCGGCGTGCGTCGCGGAGAAAATCGGAGGAAACTCCGTTTCTGGGGATTAGATCGCCGCGACCGGCGGTTGGCAGTTGGTGCGGGACTCCCGGTCCCGCCTGCTTCGCTTGGAGGACATCCCTGATGGAAATCGGTCTGCAGGTTCCCGACTTCACCTGGCCGAACGGCGTGTCCGCGCTCGGTGCCGAACTCGCCGAGGTGGCCCGGACCGCCGATCGCGCCGGCTTCGGCTATCTCGCGGTGATGGACCACTTCTTCCAGATCAGTGCCGTCGGTCCGGTCGAGAACGACATGCTGGAGGCGTACACGACGCTCGGCTTCCTGGCCGCCAACACCCAGCGGGCCAAGTTGCTCACCGTGATCACCGGCGTGCACTACCGCGAGCCGGCGCTGCTCGCGAAGGCGGTCACCACGCTCGACGTGCTGTCCGGCGGCCGCGCGGTACTGGGCATCGGCGCGGGCTGGAACGAGGAGGAGTCCCGGGGGCTCGGCTTCCCGTTCCCGCCGCTCGCCGAGCGGTTCGAGCGGCTGGAGGAGACGCTGCGCTACGTGCTGCAGATGTGGTCCGACGACGACGGCCCGTTCGAGGGCAAGCATTATCAGGCCGAGCGGTTGATGAACGTTCCGCAGGCGCTGAGCAAGCCGCACCCGCCGATCATGGTCGGTGGCGGCGGCGAGAAGAAGACGTTGCGCTTCGTCGCGAAGTACGGCGATGCCTGCAACCTGTTCAACACGCCGGACGTGGCGCACAAGCTCGAGGTGCTCAAGCAGCACTGCGAGAACGAGGGCCGCGACTACGACGAGATCACCAAGACCGTCTACCAGACGCTGGACACCGGCGCGAACGGCGAGAAGACCGCCGAACTCGTCGACGAACTCGGCCGGTTGCACGAACTCGGCTTCGACGCGGCCATCGGCGGCGTACCGACGCTGCCCGACCTGGACGCGCTGGAGCGCATCGGCGCCGACGTCATCCCCGTCGCCGCCGCCTTCTGACCGATACCGTCAGCGCGGCTTCCCTTCGCGCCATTCACGCTCGAAGGGAAGCCGCCAGGCGCGTGGCGCGATGAGCTGGTGGATCGCGTTCGGCCCCCAGGTGCCGGGCGCGTAGGGCTTCACCGGCGGTGGGTCCTCGAGCAGCAACGTCGAGTTCTCCCACAGCGACTCGATGCCCTCGGCTGTCGTGAAGAGCGTGTGGTCACCGCGCATCGCGTCGAGGATGAGTCGCTCGTACGCCTCCAGTACGTCGCCTGCCGTCTCCGTCTCCTGCGTCGAGAACTGCATCGACAACTTCTCCAGCCGCATCCCCGGGCCGGGCCGCTTGCCGTAGAACGACAGCGACACCCGCGACGAGTCGGCCAGGTCGAAGGTCAGGTGGTCCGGGCCCTGCGACCCGACCCCGGAGCCCGACGGGAACATCGTCTTCGGCGCCTCCTTGAAGGCGATCGAGATGATCCGCATCCCCTCGGCCATCTTCTTGCCGGTGCGCAGGTAGAACGGCACCCCGGCCCAGCGCCAGTTGTCGATCCCGACCTTCATCGCGATGAACGTCTCGGTGTCGGAGTCCGGCGCGACCCCTTCCTCGGACCGGTAACCGCCGTACTGACCCCGTACGACGTCCTCGGGGCGGATCGGCAGCATCGAGCGGAAGACCTTGTTCTTCTCCTCCGAGATCGCGCGCGGCTCCAGCGCGGTCGGCGGCTCCATCGCGACGAACGCGAGCACCTGCAGCAGGTGCGTGACGACCATGTCCTTGAAGGCGCCGGTCGGTTCGTAGAAGGTGGCCCGCTGGTCGAGGCCGAGCGACTCGGGGATGTCGATCTGCACGTGGTCGATGAAGTTGCGGTTCCAGATCGGCTCGAACAGCCCGTTGGCGAACCGGAACGCGAGGATGTTCTGCGCGGCCTCCTTGCCGAGGAAGTGGTCGATCCGGAAGATCTGCGCCTCGTCGAACGTCTCGTGCACGAAGTCGTTCAGCTCGATCGCGCTCTGCAGGTTGTCACCGAACGGCTTCTCCATCACCACCCGGGCCCGGTCGACCAGGTCGGCGTCCCGGAGCATCTGGATCACCGAGCGCGCGGCCTTCGGTGGCACCGACAGGTAGTGCAGCCGCCGGGTCTCGGGGCCGAGCGCCGTCTCGGCCTCCTTCACAGCGGCGGCCAGGGCGTCCGGGCCGGCCGTGGTCGGTACGTAGGTGAGGCGTTCGCAGAACCGCGCCCAGTCCTCGTCGGTGATCTTGTGGGTGCCGAAGGTGTCGACCGCCTTGCGGGCCCGCTCCCGGAACTCCTCGGTGGTCAGGTCCTCGGTCGCCGTACCGATGATCCAGACGTCCGGCGCGAACTTCGACTGCTGCAGATACGCCAGCCCGGGCAGCAGTTTGCGTTTGGCCAGGTCGCCGGTCGCGCCGAACAACACGATCACGTGCGGTGCCAGCGGCTCCAGATCCCGCCGCGACGGACGGGCGCCGGGAGCGGGGTAGGCGATCGTCTGGGTACGGGAGTCGGGCATTCTCGGTCCTCCTACGGATGACACTCACACCACAGGCCACAAACGGTTTCAGTGTAGGCACCTCAGGTGACCCGGGGAGCGCACTCAAGCGGTGTTCGTGAGTCCCTCGTAAGCAGCCATCAGAATCTCCAGCCCGCGTTCGTCTCCGAGCGGTCCTTCCTCCACCATCTGGTTCATCACGTAGGCGACGGTGAGCCGGGTGTCGAGATCGACGTACACGAGCGACCCACCCCAGCCGCCCCAGGAGCACGCCCGTCCTTGCAGCCCGTAGCCCATTCCGTAGTGGATGTTCAGGCCCAGTACTTCGTCCAGGCCGGCGAACTGCTCCTCCAGCACGCGTTCGCAGCCTGCCTGCGACACGACAGCAGCCGCACGACACCAGCCTCCCCACCACAGGCCAGCATCGATTGCACCCTGGCAACGGACCGGGCGTTCCCGAACCCGTTGGCGGAGGGGATGTTCGCCCGGCGCCACGCCGCGGTGTTGGCGACGTCGGCCGGGACAGGCGGGTTGGCCTCACCCCGCGACAACAACTCCGGTGCCCTGCTCAGTGCCGGGATGATCGGAGCGACGCGGTGATCGTCCTCGGGTGACACTCCCAGGTGGAAATCGGCACCGAGCGGCCCGGCGACGTCGTCGGCGAAGAAGGTCGGCAGGCTGCGGCCGGTGACGCGGCGGACGACCTCGCCGATCAGGTATCCCTGGGTGATCGCGTGGTAGGCACCCACCTCACCCGGCACCGAGCTGGGCGCCTGCTCAGCCAGCAAGCTTGTCATCGTCGACCAGTCGTAGAGCTGCTCGGTTCGCAGCGGCTGCTGCCAGGTCGGCAGGCCAGCGGTGTGCCCGAGCACGTGCCTGAGCAGGACCGTTTCCTTGCCTGCGGCACCGAATTCGGGCCAGTACGCCGCCACTGGCGCGTCCAGGTCTAGGACGCCACGGTCGGCCAGGATCAACACGCACAGGGCGCTCATCGTCTTGGTGGTGGACCAGACGCAGGTGATCGTGTCCCGCTCCCACGGCCGGGTGCGCTCGGCGTCGGCGTACCCGCCCCAGAGGTCGACCACCAGTTCGTCGCCGACATAGACAGCGGCGGACGCGCCGACGTCCACGGTGTCGAGGGACTTCGCCAGTGCGTAGCGCACCGCCTCGAACCGCCCGCCGCAGCTGCCGTGGATGTCGGCCATGCACCACATCAAACCCCCGACTCCACGAACGGACCAGCCAATTACCACCCAGCGGCAGCGGCGGCGAGGATGCTGGTGGAAAGGTGTCCGGATCGGTGGGTTGTTGTTCGTCGGTGGGTTGACGGGCCGACTGGAGGAGAGATCGATGAAGTATCTGCTGATGATCTGCGGCGACGAGTCCGCCGAGGAGTACGCCGACGCGGGGTGCGGCGGGTGGACGGAGGAGATGACGGAGCGCGGGGTGATCACGGGCGGCGCCGGGCTGCGACCGCCGCGCGAGGCGACCACCGTGCGGGTCCGCGACGACGAGTTGCGGATCACCGACGGCCCGTTCGCCGAGACGAAGGAGCAGATCGGTGGCTTCGTGCTGATCGACTGCACCGATCTCGACGAGGCGATCGAGATCGCCGCCAAGCACCCGGCGGCCGGCTACGGCACGATCGAGATCCGGCCGGTGCTGGAGTTCCCGCCGACGTGAAGTTCGAGGACGTCTACCGGCAGGAGTGGGGCCAGGTGGTCGCCACGCTGATCCGCCTGACCGGTGACTGGGAGCTGGCCGAGGAGTGCGCGCAGGAGGCGTTCGCGGCCGCTCTGGAGCGCTGGCCCCGCGACGGCGTACCGCGTAAGCCGGGTGCCTGGCTGACCACCACCGCACGCAACCGTGCGATCGACTGGCTGCGCCGCGAAGCGGTGGGGGCCGCCAAGCTCAAGGAGGTGGCTGCGATGAGCGACGAACCCGAACCGGCGTACGACGTGCCGGACGACCGGCTGCGGCTGATGTTCACCTGCTGCCACCCGGCGCTGGCCATGGAGGCGCGAGTCGCGCTGACGCTGCGGACACTCGCCGGACTGAGTACTGCGGAGATCGCCCGCGCATTCCTGGTCCCAGAGGCCACCATGTCGAAGCGGCTCACCAGGGCCCGACAGAAGATCCAGTACGCCGGTATCCCGTACCGCGTGCCGCCCGCGCATCTGCTGCCCGAGCGGACGCCCGCAGTACTCGCTGTGCTCTACCTGCTGTTCAACGAGGGGTACTCCGACGTAGTACGGAGCAGCCTGAGTGGTGAGGCGATCAGGCTGGCGAGGCTGCTGGTGCAGCTCATGCCGGACGAACCGGAGGCCTGTGGACTCCTTGCACTCATGCTGCTGCACGACGCGCGACGCGACACCCGGCTGAGCGCGGACGGCGTACTGGTGACACTGGACGAGCAGGACCGCACTAGGTGGGACCACGCGCAGATCACCGAGG
The DNA here is from genome assembly GCF_003261635.1 of Kribbella monticola. Classification (GTDB taxonomy): domain Bacteria; phylum Actinomycetota; class Actinomycetes; order Propionibacteriales; family Kribbellaceae; genus Kribbella; species Kribbella monticola. Next base: position 87,381 of record NZ_QFXK01000022.1, read on the forward strand.
GTGTGGAGTTGCTCGATGCAACGCTGGCCCGCGGGACGCCCGGCCCGTACCAGGTGCAGGCGGCCATCGCCGCCTGCCACGCGACGGCTCGTACCGCAGCAGACACCGACTGGCCCCAGATCGCCGCTCTGTACGGACAGCTCAAGCAAACCCCGGTGATCGCACTCAACCGCGCCGTAGCGATCGGTATGGCGGACGGTCCAGCCGTCGGCCTGCGGCTGCTGGAACAGCTGGCAGCCGGCCCACTGACCGGCTACCACCTCCTACCCGCCACCCGCGCCGACTTCCTCCGACGCCTCGGACGCCTGGCCGAGGCGGCAACGGCGTACCGCGAAGCCCTCGAGCTGGCTACGACCGAGGCCGAGCGCCGGTACCTCGCCCGACGGCTGGAAGAGGTTTCGCAGTAGCTGTCCGTCCGGGCGGAAGCCGTTCGTCGGTCGGGTATGACGGACATCAGAACTGCGGTGACAGGGGAGCGGGCCGACCTCGCCGTACTGCTGGAAGAACTGCCCGCGGCCGACTGGGACAGGCCGACGCTGTGCGAAGGCTGGCGGGTACGGGAGCTGGTGGCGCACATCGTGATGCCGTACCGCATGTCGACGGCGAGCTTCTTGCTCGGGATGGTGAAGGCGCGCGGCAGGTTCGACCGGCTGGCGGACCGGTATGCCCGCAGTGAGGCGGCTGCGCTCTCACCGGGCGAGCTGATCGAGATCTTGCGGCAGAACCTCGAGAATCCCTGGAAGCCACCCGGTGGTGGCGACCAGGGCGCGTTGTCGCACGACGTGATCCACGGCCTCGACCTCACCGTTGCCCTCGGCATCGATCGCCAGGTCCCCGCGGAGCGGATGCGGCTCGTCCTCGACGGCACGAGTCCGCGGCAGCTCAAGTACTTCGGAGTGGACCTCACCGGCATCCAGCTCCGTGCCACCGACCTGGACTGGACCTACGGTGCCGGCGAGCCGCTCACCGGCACCGCCCAGCACCTACTCCTCGTCCTCTGCGGCCGCCTACTCCCACCCGGCCACCTGACCGGCCCAACAGCCAACCGCTTCACCCGTGCCGCTTGAGCAGCTGTCGCGGTTCGAAGCCGTTCGCGAGAAGCCGTCGGTAGGCGTTCTGACTCGTCAGCGGCGGCGTAGGTGTGCGTGTTCGATCGCGGGTGGCGTGGCGTGGTAGTTGTCGGCCGGGTCCAGTTCGGTGCCGGGCGGGACGATCTCGTCGATCCGGTCGAGGAGCTCGGGGGTCAGGTCGAGTTGGGCGGCGGGGAGCAGGCTGTCGAGTTGCTCCTGGGTTCGCGGGCCGATCAGGACGGACGTCACGGCGGGATGCGCCCGGACGAACGCGATGGCCAACTGTGGCAGCGTCATCCCGGCCTCGTCGGCCAGCGTCGTGAGCTTGGCGACCGCCGCCGCCTTCGCCTGGCCGGTCGGAGTGCTCGGGTCGTAGCTGGAGGGACGTGTCGACGCCCGGTGCGACGAAGTGAGGTCCGCGCGGCCCGACAACCAGCCACCGTTCAACGGACTGAAGGTGAGGACGCCGACGCCGTACCGCTCGGTCACCGGGAAGACGGACCCTTCGGGGCGACGGGTGAAGATCGAGTACATGGTCTGCTCGGTCAAGAACCGGTGCGTACTCCGCCGCTCCGCGGCCCACTGGCCCTCGACGATCGTCTCGGCCGGGAACATCGACGACCCGAAAGCCAGGATCTTCCCCGCTTGGACGAGATCGGACAACGCCGCCAGCGTCTCGCCGAGATCGGTTTCGTGGTCCGGGCGGTGGAGCTGGTAGAGGTCGAGGTGGTCGGTGCCGAGCCGGCGGAGGCTGTTCTCGACGGATCGGACGATCCAGCGCCGGGAGGCGCCGCGCTGGTTCGGGTCGGCACCCATCGGCAGGCCGAACTTGCTCGCCAGGACCACGTCGTCGCGCCGGGTCCTGATCGCCGTACCGACGATCTCCTCGGACTCGCCACCGGAGTACACGTCGGCGGTGTCGATCAGGTTGATCCCGGCGTCCAGGGCGCGCTGGATGATCCGGACCGAGTCCTCGTGGTCCGGGTTGCCCATCGCGCCGAACATCATCGCGCCGAGGGCGACGTCCGCGACCGAGATGCCGGTTGCGCCGAGGATTCTGCGTTGCATGGGAATCGCTGCCTTTCTGCCCGATTTGCTGACCCTTCGATGACAGCATCGGGAGGCGCCGAAGTGTGAGCCTCATGCTGGCGCCGGCTTGCGCGATCCTGCCGACTTGGCAGTTGACGTGGGGCGCAGACTGGGGGAGTGGACCTGCTCGACGAACTTCGGACGCTGATCATCCGGCATGCCGCCGGGCAGCGCGGGCACAGCCGGCACGTGATCGACGGCGTCCAGGTGAGCAAGCTCGACGAACCGACCGAGCCGACCGCGGGCGTGGCCGAACCGTCGGTCGCAATCGTTGCCTCTGGCATCAAACGGACGACGCTCAACGGTGTGGCCTATGAGTACCGCGCGGGCCAGTTCCTCGTCGCGTCACTGGATCTGCCGGTGATCGGCCAGGCACTGAAGGCGAGCCGGGAGGAGCCGTTCGCCGTGGTCAGCCTCCGGCTCGACCCGGTGGAGATCGCACCGCTGCTGCTCGAGGCGCCGGCCCGCCCACCGCAGTACGGCGGTCTGGTGGTCAGCGACGCGACGACGGACTTGCTCGATCCTGTCGTGCGACTCCTGCGGATCGCCGACCGGCCGGACGACGTACGGGTCCTGGCGCCGGGGATCCGGCGGGAGATCCTATGGCGCCTGCTGACCGGCGAACAGGGCGCGCTGGTCCGGCAGATCGGTCTCGCCGACGGCATGCTAGCCCACATCTCGACGGCGATCCGCTGGATCCGCACCCACCACAACGAACCCCTCCTGGTCGCGGACCTGGCCGAGTTGGCCGGCATGAGCCCGTCCACCTTCCACCGCCACTTCCGCGCCGCCACCTCGATGACCCCGATCCAGTTCCAGAAGGAGATCCGCCTCCAACAGGCCCGCGTGCTGTTGCGGACACAGGCGCTGACGGCGGCCGAGGTCGCCTACCAGATCGGCTACACCAGCCCCGCCCACTTCACCCGCGCCTACCGAAAGGCCTTCGGCGTGACGCCCGGCGAGGACCGCACGCGCGGCTGAACTCACCGGACGGGCGACCCCAGCGTCCCCGCACCTGGGAAGTCCCTAGCAATCACCGCCGGGGGGAAGCCCGTCCGGGCGGGGTGTGGGGGCCGCGGCCCCACAAAACACATCGGGCGATCCCTACTCGCGCTCTCCGCGAGTACAGACCGCCCAGATTGACCGCGCCCCCGGCAGGATTCGAACCTGCGCACCCGCCTCCGGAGGGCGGTGCTCTATCCCCTGAGCTACGGGGGCTCAGGAACGAGCAGAACATTAGCAGGGATATCCATGAGGTCCCGCATTGGGGAGGACCCTGAACCGGCCCTGGGTCTTCTGCGCGTCGGGATCTGTGCGTGGTGAGTCGGCGTCATAGTGGTCGTAACCCCACAGCTGAAAGGAAAACTCATCATGGCTAGCGCACTGGTTCGTCCGAAGAACGACCGCTGGATCGGCGGTGTCTGTTCCGGCCTGGCGCGTCGCTTCGGCACGACGCCGAACGTGATGCGCCTGATCTTCGTGGTCAGCTGCCTGCTGCCCGGCCCGCAGTTCCTGATCTACATCGTGCTCTGGGCCCTGATGCCGTCCGAGGACTGAGGCACCCGGTAGGCGATCGGCGCGAGCGGGCGTGAAAACCTGCTCCGCATGAGAGTCCGGGTGCCGGCGCTGGTCGCCGTACTGAGCCTGCTGCCGCTGGTCGGCGGCTGTCAGGTCGGTCCGGCGGCGCCCGGGCCTGCTGAGTTCCGGGCCGGGCCGCCGCCGTGGGATGCGCCGCGCGACGCGGTCTCGTACATCGACAAGGCCGGCTTCGAGCGATTGCCGCTCGACTTCAGCGGCCCGGCGCCGTACACGCTCAAGATCGCCGTCACTGTCGGCGGCAAGTCCGTCCAGGTCCCGCCCGGTATCGGCGTCGACCGGCGTCGCGCCGAGCAGGCTGCCGTTCACACGCACGCTGCCGACGGCACCGTGTACGTCGAGGCGAAGACCACCGCCGAGCGCCCGACCCTGAAACAGTTCTTCGAGCTGTGGGGAGTCCGGTACGACGGTAAGTGTCTCGGCGACGCGTGTGGGGGAGTCACGGTCCTGGTGAACGGGCAGCCGGCCGCCTGGGACACCCCGTTGCAGCGGGACGTCAAGATCCAGGTGACGGCGAAAGATGGGCCGCGGCCGTAACGCGGCAGCCCGTAGTACGGATTGTGTTGGCAGGGCAGTTCGCCGTACGACGTGCGCTCGGCTGCCGCCGAACTCACGGAGGTCTCACCCATGATCCGCACGGTCGCAGTCATCGCCGCAGCCGTCGCCCTGCTGACGGCTTGTTCCGGCAAGGACGACACCAGTAACCCGCCGCCGAGCAGCGCTCAGCGCGTCTCGGCTCCGAGCGCCAAGCCTTCCGCGAAGCCGGTCGCGCGGAAGGCCGCGGACGGCAACAACCTGAAGGCGTGCGCGGACGGGACCTGCGAGGTCTACGTGAAGACCGGCACCCGGATCCCCGTCAAGACCAAGCTCTTCGGCTCCGCCACCCTCACCGTCACCCGGGTCAGCGCCGGCGGCGTCGACTACGGCGGCAGAAGCGCCTGCTGCAGCGTCAGCGCCACCAACCAGCAACCCGGCAAAACCGTCCGCCTCAACAAACTCAAGATCACCACGGTCACCATCACCAGCCCCACAGCCATCCTCCGCCTCCATCCCGCGTGACATCAACGCTGGCACTGCTAGCATTGCTGGCAAGAGGTGATTTGCATGGCAGTGATTACTGTACGTAACCTCGATGATCACATAAAGCAGCGTCTGCGAGTCAGGGCTGCGCGCCACGGTCGATCGATGGAGGCGGAAGTGCGGGCGATCATCGTCGACGCGGTCAGTGAGGAAGATCCGGGCGAGAACTTTCTGATGGCGTTACATCGACGGTTCGCCGAAGTCGGTGGCGTCGACCTCGAACTGCCGGAACGCAACAGCACACCGCGGGTCGTGGAATTCGACTGATGATCGTGTTCGACACCAACGTCGCCTCCGAACTGATGAAACCGTCTCCGGACGGCGCAGTCTGGAACTGGGTCGTGAAGCAGCCTCGCGATCGGTTGTGCACCACTGCCGTCACCGTCGCCGAGATCCGGTGGGGAATCGAGCGCGTGCCGATCGGCCGGCGACGCTCGTTGTTGCAGGAGGCTGCCGAGGACGTCTTCGGCTGGTTCGACGGCAAGATCCTCCCGTTCGACACGGCGGCTGCCGAGGCCTATCCGCAGGTGATGCTCGGCCGGAGCCGGAGCGGATTGCCGATCGAGACCTATGACGCTCAGATTGCCGCGATCTGCCGGGCGGAGAAGGCCGTCTTGGTTACCCGGAACCTCAAAGACTTCGCCGAGACCGGGATAGAGCTGATCAACCCGTGGGAGTGAGGCTCGTACCGGGCTGTGGATGGTGGGGCAAGGGTTTGGGCGGCGGGCCATTAGGCTGAGGCGGTGACTCCGGAACAGCTCGCTGAGAAGATCCTGCAGGCCCTGACCGCGCTCGTCGACGACGGCACCATCACCGTTGACGGCGGGCTGCCGGGTGAGCTGAAGGTGGAGCGACCCAAGAACCCCGAGCACGGGGACTACGCGACCAACGTCGCCATGCAGCTCGGGAAGCGGTCGAGCCTCGGCAACCCGCGCAAGCTCGCCGAGTTGCTCGCCGCCAGGTTGCAGGACGACGAGGCGATCACGGCGGTCGACATCGCCGGGCCGGGCTTCATCAACCTGAAGGTCGCGGCCGATGCCCAGGGCAAGATCGCCGCCCAGATCCTCGCGGCCGGACCGGCGTACGGCGGCAGTGACTCGCTCAAGGGTCAGCCGATCAACCTGGAGTTCATCTCCGCCAACCCGACCGGACCGCTGCATCTGGGGCATACCCGGTGGGCCGCCGTCGGTGACGCGCTGGCCCGGGTGCTGACCGCGGCCGGCGCGAAGGTGACCCGGGAGTTCTACGTGAACGACCGCGGCGCACAGATGGACAAGTTCGGCGCCTCGCTGAAGGCAGCCGCGCACGGTGAGCCGATCCCCGAGGACGGCTATCACGGGGAGTACATCAACGACCTGGCCAAGCAGATCGTCGAGGAAGTCCCCTCGATCATGATGCTGCCCGACGCCGAGCAGAGCGTCGCCTTCCGTGAGGCGGGGTACGAGCGGCAGCTCAAGGAGCAGCAGAGCCAGCTCGAGCACTTCCGGACCAAGTTCGACGTGTGGATGTCCGAGCGCAGCCTGCACGAGCAGGACGGTGTCGGCCACGCGATCGAGAAGCTCCGTGAGCAAGGTCACCTCTACGAGGCGGACGACGCGCTCTGGATGCGCACGACCGACTTCACCGACGACAAGGACCGGGTGCTGATCCGGACCAACGGCGAGCCGACGTACTTCGCTTCCGACGCGGCGTACTACGTGAACAAGCGCGAGCGGGGCTTCGAGGTCTGCATCTACCTGCTCGGCGCCGACCACCACGGGTACGTGAACCGCCTCAAGGCGATCGCGGCCTGCGCCGGCGACGACCCCGAGCACAACATCGAGATCCTGATCGGCCAACTGGTGAAGATCCTCAAGGGCGGCGAGGAGATGAAGCTGTCCAAGCGGGCCGGCACCATCGTCACGCTGGCCGAGCTGGTCGAAGAGGGAGGCGTCGACCCCCTGCGGTACACGCTGTGCCGCTACCCGGTCGACTCACCGCTGACGCTGGACATCGAGGAGATGACCAGGCAGGTCAGCGAGAACCCGGTGTACTACGTGCAGTACGCGCACGCCCGGCTGGCTTCGATCCTGCGCAACGCGGACGACCTCGGCATCAAGCTGGACGAGTTCGAGCCCGGTCTGCTCAGCCATGAGCGCGAGGGCGATCTGCTGCGCGCGCTGGCCGAGTTCCCGCGCGTCGTCGCGACCGCCGCCGAGCTGCGCGAGCCGCACCGCATCGCGCGATACCTCGAAGACACCGCCTCGGCTTTCCACAAGTTCTATGACAGCTGCCGAGTGCTGCCACGCGGCGACGAGGAGGTCGAGCCGGTGCATCAGGCCCGGCTCACCCTGGTCGCCGCCACCCGGACCGTCCTCGCCAACGGGCTCGACCTGCTCGGCGTCTCCGCTCCGGAGCGGATGTGAGGGCGCACGAGGCGGGCACCCTGCACGCCGACATCGGGCACAAGGCACCGCCGTGGCTGCGGGCGCCGGGCAACGTCAACGACCTGGTCACCCAGCTGTGGTCGACGAACTCCAAGAAGAACGCCGAAGGCGCGCTCGAGGTCGGCGGGGTCGATGTCCGCGACCTGCTCGCCGAGCACGGCAGCCCGGCGTACGTGCTGGACGAGGACGACTTCCGCTCCCGCGCCCGCGCTTTCAAAGAGGGCTTCAAGGACTTCGACGTCTACTACGCGGGCAAGGCGTTCCTCTGTACGACGGTCGTCCGCTGGGTGATGGAGGAAGGGCTCAACCTCGACATCTGCTCAGGCGGCGAGCTCGCTGTCGCGCTGCGGGCCGGGGCGGACCCGAAGCGGCTCGGGTTCCACGGCAACAACAAGTCAGTCTCCGAGCTGACCCGGGCTCTCGAGGCCGGCGTCGGCCGGATCATCGTGGACTCCCAGGACGAGATCTCCCGGCTGATCGAGCTGGCCGCCGAGCGCGACCTGGTCGCCCCGGTGATGGTCCGGGTCACCGCCGGCGTCGAGGCACACACCCACGAGTACATCGCCACCGCGCACGAGGACCAGAAGTTCGGCTTCTCGATCACCTCCGGCGCCGCGTACGAAGCCGTTGCCCGGGTCAACGAAGCGCCGGAGCTGCAGCTGCTCGGGCTGCACTCGCACATCGGTTCGCAGATCTTCGACTCGTCCGGGTTCGAGGTCGCCGCGAAGCGCGTGATCGCCTTGCACGCAAGGGTTTCCGACGAGCTCGGTGTGGACATGCCGGAGCTCGATCTCGGTGGTGGCTTCGGGATCGCCTACACCACCCAGGACGATCCGGCCGATCCCGCGCAGCTGGCCACCGAGATGGGCAAGATCGTCGAGCACGAGTGCCGCGGCTTCGGTGTCGAGGTGCCGAAGGTCTCGATCGAGCCCGGTCGCGCGATCGTCGGGCCGGCCATGTGCACGGTCTACTCGGTCGGCACGGTCAAGGAGGTCGAGCTCGACGCGGGCGCCTCACGCACCTACGTCTCCGTCGACGGCGGCATGAGCGACAACATCCGCACCGCGCTGTACGACGCCGACTACTCCTGCACGCTCGCCAACCGGTACTCCGATGCGGCCCCGACGCTGGCCCGCGTGGTCGGCAAGCACTGCGAGTCGGGCGACATCATCGTCAAGGACGAGTTCCTCCCCTCGGACGTGCAGCCCGGCGACCTCGTCGCAGTACCGGGCACCGGGGCGTACTGCCGGTCCATGGCGAGTAACTACAACCACGTACCGCGGCCGCCGGTGATCGCTGTGAAGGACGGCCGGACCACCGTCGTCATCCGCCGCGAGACCGAGGACGACATGCTGACACTCGACATGGGGGCAGCGAAGTGAGCAAGGCTCTGAAGGTCGGACTGCTGGGCTGTGGCGTGGTCGGGACCGAGGTGGTCCGGATCCTCACCGAGCGCGCCGACGACCTCGCCGCCCGGGTCGGTGCGCCGCTGGAGATCGCGGGCATCGCCGTACGCCGGGCCGGCCGCGCCCGCGATATCGCGGTCGACCCTGCTCTCGTCACCACCGACGCCCAGGCGCTCGTCTCCCGCGGCGACCTGGACCTCGTCATCGAGGTGATCGGCGGACTCGAACCGGCCCGCGGCCTCATCCTGACCGCGCTCGAGAACGGCGCCTCGGTCATCACGGCGAACAAGGCGCTCCTCGCCGAGGACGGCCCGACCCTGTTCGCCGCCGCGGAGAAGTACGAGCGCGACCTGTACTTCGAGGCCGCCGTCGCGGGGGCGATCCCGATCCTCCGGCCGTTGCGCGAGTCGCTGGCCGGTGACGACGTGACCCGGGTGATGGGCATCGTCAACGGCACCACCAACTACATCCTGGACAAGATGGACTCCACCGGCGCCGGCTTCGACGAGGCGCTCGAGGAGGCCCAGGCCCTCGGGTACGCCGAGGCCGATCCGACCGCGGACATCGAGGGCTTCGACGCGGCCGCGAAGGCGGCGCTGCTGGCGAGTTTGGCCTTCCACACCAGGGTTTCCATCGCCGACGTGCACCGCGAGGGCATCACCGAGGTGTCCGCCACCGACATCGCCTCTGCCCGCGAGATGGGCTGTGTGGTGAAGTCGCTGGCGATCTGCGAGCTGGACGAGGCGACCGATTCGGTCAGCGCCCGGGTCTATCCGGCGATGATCCCGTCGAACCACCCGCTGGCCTCGGTCCGGGACGCCTACAACGCCGTTTTCGTGGAATCCAAAGCGGCCGGCGAGCTGATGTTCTATGGTCGTGGTGCCGGCGGCGCCCCGACGGCCAGTGCTGTCCTCGGGGATCTGGTGTCCGCCGCGCGCAACCGGCTCAAGGGTGTGCCGGGGGTCGGCGAGTCGTCGTACACCCAGCGGGCCGTCCGGCCGATGGGGGATGCGCTGACTCGCTATCACGTGTCGCTGGACGTGGCCGACAAGGCCGGCGTGCTGGCGGCGGTGGCGACTGCGTTCTCCGACCACGGGGTGTCGATCCAGACCGTCCGGCAGGAAGGCCGCGGCGGTGAGGCACAGCTCGTCGTGGTCACCCACACCGCCACCGACGCCGCACTCTCCGCGACCGTGGAGGCCCTGCGCGACATGGACATCGTGCGAGAAGTCAGCAGTGTGATGCGGGTCGAAGGGGACTAGAGATGACTCAGCAGAGGCCACAGCAGCGGCCTGTTCTCTGGCGAGGCGTGATCGAGGAATACCGCGACCGGCTGCCGGTCTCGGGGGACACTCCCGTGGTCACGCTCGGCGAAGGCGGAACGCCGCTGGTGGCCGCGCAATGGCTCAGCGAGCAGACCAATTGCGAGGTCTGGCTCAAGGTCGAGGGAAACAACCCGACCGGTTCGTTCAAGGACCGTGGCATGACGGTCGCGATCTCGCTGGCCGCACAGGCCGGTGACAAGGCGGTGGTCTGCGCCTCCACCGGGAACACCTCCGCCTCGGCCGCCGCGTACGCCGTACGCGCCGGTCTGTTGCCGCTCGTGCTGATCCCGGCCGGGCGGATCGCGAAGGGCAAGCTCGCGCAGGCGATCGTGCACGGCGCGCAACTGGTGACGATCGACGGCGGGTTCGACGACTGTCTGCGGATCGTGCGGGAACTCGGCAAGCACTACCCGGTCGCGCTGGTGAACTCGGTGAACCCGGTCCGGCTGGAAGGCCAGAAGACGGCGGCGTTCGAGGTCTGCGACGCGCTCGGCGACGCGCCCGATCTGCACGTGCTCCCGGTGGGCAACGCGGGCAACATCGCGGCGTACTGGAAGGGCTACCTGGAGTACAAGAAGGACCGGATCTCCTCGAAAGCCCCGCAGATGTGGGGGTTCCAGGCCGAAGGTGCCGCGCCGATCGTGCGCGGTGCGATCGTGGCGAACCCGGATACCGAGGCGACCGCGATCCGGGTCGGCAACCCGGCGTCCTGGACGCTGGCCGAGAACGCCCGGGACGAGTCGGGCGGCCGGATCGAGGCGGTCTCCGACGCGCAGATCCTTGCGGCGCAACGCGAACTGGCTGCCCGGGAAGGTGTTTTCGTCGAGCCTGCTTCTGCTGCTGGTGTGGCCGGCTTGCTCGCGACGAAGGCGGCCGGGCGGTTGGACGGCGGACAGACCGTGGTGATCACTGTCACAGGGCATGGCTTGAAGGACATCGACACCGCACTCGCCCACGCGCTGCCCCACGAGTCTGCGGTGACCCCTGCAGAAACCGACGCCGTAGCCCGCGTCGCCGGACTGGTATGACCCCGGAAACACCAGACACGACTCGACCGGCCGACGCGGCGCGACCGGCCGACGCGGCGCGACCGGCCGACGCGGCTCGACCGGCCGACGGGGCCGACGCGGCTCGATCGGCCGATGGAGCGGCGGCGTCGGCGGGCGGGGTGGTGCGGGTTCGAGTGCCTGCGACGAGTGCGAATCTCGGTCCGGGCTTCGACGCCTTCGGGCTCGCGCTCAGCCTGTACGACGAGTTGACGGTGACGCCGGGTGGGTCCGGCGTGACCGTCGACGTGGTGGGGCCGGGCGCGGGTGAGGTCGCGTTGGACGAGTCGCATCTCGTGGTGCGCTCGATCCGGGCCGGCCTGGAGTCGCTCGGCGCCGGCGTACCGGGGTTCAGCTTGCGGTGTGAGAACCGGATTCCGCACGGGCGCGGACTGGGTTCGTCGTCCGCCGCGATCGTCGGTGGCATCGCGGCGGCGTACGGGCTGACCGGTACGCCGCTCGATCGCGACCGGATCGTCGAGCTCGCGAACGAGATCGAGGGACACCCGGACAACGTGGCGGCCGCGGCGCTCGGGGGATTCACGATCGCGTGGACCGATGGCGAGCAGGGGCGCGCGATTCGGCTGGAGCCGGCGGCCGGGTTGGCGGCGGTCGCGTATGTGCCGGTGACTCGGGTGCTGACGAAAGAGGCACGTGGGTTGCTGCCGGCCGCAGTACCGCATGCCGATGCTGCTGCGAACGCGGGCCGGGCGGCGTTGCTGGTCGCGGCGCTGACCTCGCGACCGGAGCTGCTGATGACGGCGACCGAGGACCGATTGCACCAGGAGTACCGCGAACCGGCGATGCCGGAGAGCCTCGCGCTGGTACACAAGCTCCGCGGCAGTGGCCTGCCCGCGATCGTGAGCGGCGCGGGTCCGACCGTGCTGCTGCTGACGACTGCGAGCGACGACAAACCCTTGGGCGCAACGGGTGCCGAAGCGTTTCCGGCCGCGCCCGACGGGTGGGAGCGGTACGAGCTCGGGATCGATCCAGTCGGCGTACAGGTCTGGTCGGGCGACGGCGACTGACGTCGAGGCGCCGACGGGAATGAACAGAGCCGGACACGCGTTGAACCTCCCGAGTCTCCAGTTGCCCCCTTGGTGGTGCTAGTCTCGACTCACCCGATCCCCTCCAGGTGATCGGCGAACTCTCGTCGCTTCCGGGCTTAGCTCCCGACACCAGATGTCTGCGGCGACCTCCCTGTGAAGGACTTGCGCCGCCTGCGTCGGATAACTCCGGGGGGAACCGGATTCAGCGAGAGCCTCTTATACCCACGTCACCTCCCCGTCGATCGAGACGGCGTCGGTCGTGGGTGATGATTCCGGGCGATGAACCTGAGGACATCGTCCATCCGTGTGGGAAGGACCTCACGTGACAGAAACTGTTGAAGCCTCCAGCGGAGCCGGCACCTCGCCGGCCGACGCGGGCGCCACCACGCGCCGCCGCAAGGCCGGAGGCGGCCTCGAAGGCATGCTGCTCCCCGAGCTCAAGCAGCTCGCCGGGACGCTCGGCATCAAGGGCACCGGCGCGCTGCGCAAGGGCCAGCTGATCGAGGCGATCAAGGCTGCCCAGTCGGGTGCCGGTTCGGCGGGCGCCGCGCGTTCGCGCTCCAGCCAGCCGACGCTGGACGAGGCAGCCGCGGAGCCGGTGGCCGTCAAGGCCGAAGCTCCGGCACGGGTCGGCACTCGCCGGGCCCGGGCCGCCGCAGCCGACAACGGCGCGGCCGAGAAGAACGTCGAGGCGCCGGCCGCGAAGGCCGCCGTCCAGGAAAAGCCCGCGCAGAACGGTGTCGCCCAGACGAGCGCGAACCAGACGAGCGCGACCCAGACAGGTGCGACCCAGGCCGGCTCTGCTCCGGTCGAAGCGGCCGCGAGCGCACCGGTCGTCGAGCGGCACGCCGACGCCGACACCGAGAGCCGGGACGACCGCTCCGGTGGCCGCGAAGGTGGCCGGGACCGCAGCCGCGGTCGCGACAACCAGCGCACCGACCGCGACGGCGCCCAGGCCCGGGACAGCCGCGAGGGTCGCGACAACCAGGCCCGCGACGGCCGCGAGGCGCCCGCCCGCGAAAGCCGCGACGTACAGGCGCGTGACGGCCGCGAGGTCCAGGTCCGCGACGGCCGCGACGCCCAGGCCCGCGACAGCCGGGACGGTCAGAACCGCACCGACAACCGCGACCGCACCGACAACCGCGACGGCCAGAGCCGCGATGGTCAGAGCCGGGACAGCCGCGACGGCGCCCAGAACCGGGACAGCCGCGACGGCCAGAATCGCGACGGCCAGAACCGGGACGGACGCGGCGACAACCGCGACCGCACCGAGAACCGCGACAACCGCGGCGAGCAGCGCACCGACGGTGCCCGGGGCGACCAGCGCAACGACCGGCAGAGCCAGACCGACCGGGGCGAGGACGGTGACGGGCGCCGTCGCCGCCGCCGGGGGCGTGACCGCGACCGCGGTCAGACCACCGGCCGCGACTCCGGTGGCCGCGAGAACCCCCGCAACAACCGCGGCCGGGGCGAGCGCTTCGACCCGGAGCCGACCATCAGCGAGGACGACATCCTGGTGCCGGCCGCCGGCATCCTCGACGTGCTCGACAACTACGCATTCGTCCGGACCAGCGGCTACCTGCCGGGCCCGAACGACGTGTACGTCGCGCTGTCGATGGTCAAGCGCTACGGCCTGCGCAAGGGTGACGCGATCACCGGTGCGGTGAAGCAGCCGTCGGACGGCGAGCGCAAGGAGAAGTTCAACCCGCTGGTCCGGATCGACACCGTCAACGGGTCGGACCCCGAGGTCGCCAAGCAGCGTCAGGACTTCAACAAGCTGACCCCGCTGTACGCGACCGAGCGGCTCCGCCTGGAGACCGAGCCGAACGTGCTCACCACCCGGATCGTCGACATCGTCAGCCCGATCGGCAAGGGCCAGCGTGGCCTGATCGTGTCGCCGCCGAAGGCCGGTAAGACGATGGTGCTGCAGGCGCTGGCGAACGCGATCACCACGAACAACCCCGAAGTACACCTGATGGTCGTGCTGGTGGACGAGCGGCCGGAAGAGGTCACCGACATGCAGCGCACGGTCAAGGGTGAGGTCATCGCCTCGACCTTCGACCGGCCGGCCGACGACCACACCACGGTCGCCGAACTGGCGATCGAGCGGGCCAAGCGGCTGGTCGAGCTCGGCCACGACGTGGTCGTCCTGCTCGACTCGATCACCCGGCTCGGCCGGGCGTACAACATCGCGGCGCCGGCCAGCGGCCGGATCCTGTCCGGTGGTGTCGACTCGTCGGCGCTGTACCCGCCGAAGCGGTTCTTCGGCGCGGCCCGCAACATCGAGGACGGCGGTTCGCTGACCATCCTCGCGACGGCGCTGATCGAGACCGGCTCCAAGATGGACGAGGTCATCTTCGAGGAGTTCAAGGGCACCGGCAACATGGAGCTCCGGCTCCGCCGCGAGTTCGCCGACCGCCGGATCTTCCCGGCCATCGACGTGGTCGCCTCCGGTACCCGCCGCGAGGAACTGCTGATGAGCAAGGACGAGACCCAGGTCGTCTGGAAGCTCCGCCGGGTGCTGTCCGCACTCGACGGCCAGGCCGCCCTGGAACTGCTGATCGGCAAGCTCAAGGAGAGCAAGTCGAACATCGAGTTCCTGCTCCAGGTCAACAAGACCACCCCGTCGACCGGCGGCACCGGCCGCAGTACGGACGACGGCAACTAGTACGACGGCCCGCCGGGCACCCCCCGGCGTCCCACCCCTTGCCCGGCGAACCCACAGTTCCAGGGGTTATCCCCTGAAACTGTGGGTTGCCTGCGTGCATACCGCGCGCCAACCCACACTTTGAGGGGATGACCCCTGGAACTGTGGGTTCGCCGGGGAATGCGGGGGCGATTCGTCAGGTTGGGGGTGCTGATGGCAGAATTGTTCGTTGGTTCCGGTTCACGTTCGCACCTGGCGGACGACCCGGAGCGCCTTGACTCGAGGAGACCCATGAAGAGCGACATCCACCCGAACTACGTGGCGACCAAGGTGACCTGCACCTGTGGCGCTCAGTTCGAGACGCACTCGACCGCGGAGAACGGCACGATTCACGCCGACGTCTGCTCGCAGTGCCACCCGTTCTACACCGGCAAGCAGAAGATTCTCGACACCGGTGGCCGCGTCGCCCGCTTCGAGAAGCGGTACGCGAAGAAGTAGCTGCATTCCGGCGCCGGTCCGTGGATCCCGACAGGGATCCGGGACCGGCGCCGTTGCGTTGTCCACAAAGACCTAGGAGAGGAGTGCAGCAATGTTCGAGGCAGTGCAGTCGCTGAAGGCGGAGTACGCCGAGCTGGAGCGACGGATGTCGGACCCTGAGCTGCACTCCGACCAGGCGGTCGCGC
This sequence comes from Kribbella monticola, assembly GCF_003261635.1. Classification (GTDB taxonomy): domain Bacteria; phylum Actinomycetota; class Actinomycetes; order Propionibacteriales; family Kribbellaceae; genus Kribbella; species Kribbella monticola. Next base: position 102,798 of record NZ_QFXK01000022.1, read on the forward strand.
GCCAGGTCGGCAAGCGGTACGCCGCGCTGGCGCCCGTAGTACGGACGTACGACGAGTGGTTGCAGACCGCCGACGACATCGAGGCGGCCAAGGAGCTGGCGCACGAGGACCCGGCGTTCGCCGAGGAGGCGACCAAGCTCGAGCACCGGCGCGACGAGCTGGCCGAGAAGCTGCAGGTGCTGCTCGTGCCGCGGGACCCGAGCGACGACAAGGACGCGATCCTCGAGATCAAGGCCGGTGAGGGCGGCGACGAGTCGGCCCTGTTCGCCGGCGACCTGCTGAAGATGTACCTGAAGTACGCCGAGTCGCAGAACTGGAAGACCGAGGTCATCGACGCGGCCGAGTCCGATCTGGGCGGGTACAAGTCGATCACGGTCGCGGTGAAGGCCAAGGGCACACCCGAGCCCGGCGAAGCGCCGTACGCGAAGCTCAAGTTCGAGGGCGGCGTGCACCGGGTCCAGCGGGTGCCGGTGACCGAGTCGCAGGGGCGGATCCACACCTCGGCGGCCGGTGTCCTGGTGCTGCCCGAGGCCGAGGACGTCGATGTCGAGATCGACCAGAACGACCTGCGGATCGACGTCTTCCGCTCGTCCGGTCCGGGCGGCCAGAGCGTCAACACGACCGACTCGGCGGTCCGGATCACCCACCTTCCGACCGGCATCGTCGTCTCGATGCAGAACGAGAAGTCCCAGCTGCAGAACCGCGAGCAGGCGATGCGCGTACTGCGGTCCCGGCTGCTCGCCGCGGCGCAGGAGGCCGCCGATCAGGAAGCCAGCGACGCCCGGCGTTCGCAGATCCGCACGGTCGACCGGTCGGAGCGGGTCCGCACCTACAACTTCCCGGAGAACCGGTTCTCCGACCACCGGGTCGGCTACAAGGCGCACAACCTGGACCAGGTTCTCGGCGGCGATCTCGCCCCGGTGATCCAGGCCCTCACCGAAGCCGACCTGACCGCACGCCTCGAGGCCGTCGAATCCCAGTGAGCACCAGAGCCGTCCTCGCCGAAGCGACCGCGCGACTGCGGGAGGCCGGCGTCGCCTCACCCGACTACGACGCCGCCGAGCTGCTCGCCCATGTCGCCGGCGTCAGCCGCCTCCAGCTCGGCCTGATCGACCTCACCGACCAGCTACAGACCCGGTACGACGAGTTGGTGGCCCGCCGTGCCGCCCGCGAACCGCTGCAGCACCTCACCGGTACGGCGGCCTTCCGCTACCGCGAACTCGTCGTGGGCCCCGGCGTCTTTGTGCCGCGCCCGGAGACCGAAGTACTGGTCGGCTGGATCCTCGATCGGATCGCGGACGTCAAGGAACCGCTGGTGGTGGACCTGTGCAGCGGATCGGGCGCGATCGCGGGGGCCGTGGCGACCGAGCGGCCGGACAGCACCGTGCACGCGGTGGAGCTGTCGCCCGACGCGTGCGTGTGGGCGCGGCGCAATCTGGCCGGTACGGGCGCGACCTTGCACGAGGGCGATATCGACGGCTGCCTGCCCGAACTCGACGGCCTGGTCGACGCGGTGATCGCCAACCCGCCGTACATTCCCTTGACCGCCTGGGAATCCGTGACGGCCGAAGTCCGCGATCACGATCCGGCGCTGGCGCTGTGGTCGGGCGACGACGGGCTCGACGAGATCAAGGTGGTCGCGGCGACAGCAGGGCGGTTGCTCAAGCCCGGTGGCTGGTTCGGCTGTGAGCATGCGGACGTCCAGGGTGAGTCGGCTCCTGCTGTGTTCGCCGCGACCGGGCTGTTCACCGAAGTACGCGACCAACTGGATCTGGCCGGTCGGCACCGGTTCGCCACCGGCCGTCGCATCTGAGCGCTACTCGTAGACCACGAACTCCGGCCTGGGCTTGAGCGCCAGCACCTGGGCCGGTGTCATCAGGGCGCCGTGCCGGGTGTCCTCCTTGTAGAAGAGCTTGAAGCCCGTGTGGACGCCGGGCGCCATCGTCGTGGTGAGCTTGCGCCAGGTGGATTCCTTGTCGACCCGACCGCCGATGCCGTCGACCGATTTGATGATCTGCACGCCCGGATGCTGCTTCAGCGCCTTCTCGTTGCTGACGATCCGGACCGAGAGCTGATGGAAGACGAAGGCCTTCTCCGGCAGCTTGTACTGCGCGACGAGGCCGGCCAAGTACGCCGCGATCGAGTCGAGCTCGGCGCCGGTGGTGTGGCCGAAGACCTTGCCCGGCACCTGGCCGGGACCGACCGCCCACTCGGGATCGAAGGCGAGCCCGACATCGGGTTCCTTGAGCCAGCGCTGGAGGACCTTGACCTCTCGGAGGATGTCGGCCCGGCCCGGCTGGATGTCGAGCAACAGCAGCATCCGGTGCTTTCGGGCGACCGCGAGGTAGTCCTGGATCTTGGCGTCGGGCAAGCGGCTGCGGTACTGGCCGTCCTTGCCGGCATGGCCGTTCGCGACCACCACGATGAGTTCCATCACCGGCAACGGAGTCCGGCTACCGGCGTACGCCTTGGAGAGCGTTTCGAGCTGGCTCGCCTTGGCCTCCAGGTCTTTGTCGAGCGGCCCGAGCGCGGGGGAGCCGGGCAGCCCGACGTACCCGACCAGCTGGTACTTCGGGAAGATCTGCCGGCCGCCACGCGGAAGATCCCCGTCCGCAGGCGGCGCAGCCAACGGCGTCGTGGACGGTCTGGCGGACGGCTTCGGGGCGGGCGGAGGCTGCGAACCGGTATCTGCCTTGGTGTCGCTGCACCCGGCGACGACACCGAACACGAGCGCCATCAGGACGACAAGGAGCTTGTGCTGTTGGACCACCGCACCACCCAACCACGCCGAGCCGACAGACCCACGCCGTCGCGTGTCACGCCTCGAGCCGGCCTCAGGCGTGCTTGGCGACGTACTCGTCGATCTCGGTGAGCAGCGCGGTCTTGGTGCTGTCATCGGCGAACGACACGCTGACCGCGGTCTTGGCGAACTCCGCGATCCCGTGCGCATCCAGGTCGAGCAGGTCCGCCACGACGGCGTACTCGTTGACCAGGGTGGTGCCGAACATCGGCGGGTCGTCGGAGTTGATCGTGACGACCAGGCCGGCGTCGACCATCGCGCGGATCGGGTGTTCGTCGTACGAGCGGACCGCCCGGGTGGCGAGGTTGGAGGTCGGGCTGACCTCGAGCGGGATCCGGTGCTCGCCGAGATAGTCGATCAGCGCCGGGTCCTGGGTCGCCGAGGTGCCGTGGCCGATCCGCTCCGCCTTGAGCACCCGGAGCGCGTCCCAGATCGTCTCCGGACCTGTCGTCTCGCCCGCGTGCGGGACGCTGTGCAGACCGATCGCGCGGGCCTCGTCGAAGTACGGCGCGAACTGCGGCCGCGGTACGCCGATCTCCGGGCCGCCGAGGCCGAAGCCGACCAGGCCCTCGGGCCGGATGCCGGTCGCGATCTTCGCGGTCTCCACCGCGCCCTCGAGCCCCAGCTCGCCGGGGATGTCGAAGATCCAGCGCAGGGTCACGCCGAGTTCCTTCTCGGCCGCGGTCCGGGCGTCCTCGATCGCCTCGCAGAACGCCTCCGGCGCGATCCCGCGCAATACCGACGTGTACGGCGTGACGGTGAGTTCGGAGTACCGGATGTTCTGCGCGGCCATCTCGCGGGCCACCTCGAAGGTGAGCAGGCGCACGTCGTCCGGCGTACTGATCAGGTCGACGACGGTCAGGTAGACCTCGATGAACTTGGCGAAGTCGGTGAAGGTGAAGTACTGCGCGAGCGCGGCCGGGTCGGCCGGCACGGGCGAGCCGGGATGGCGGGCGGCGAGTTCGGCGACGATCCGCGGCGTCGCCGATCCGACGTGGTGGACGTGCAGTTCGGCCTTCGGCAACCCGGCAAGGAATTCACGCGACACAGTCATGGCCGGGATCCTATGCACGGGACCGGTGGGCCCGCTCGGAAGCTGACAATCATTTGTCAGCAGTGCTCCGGCCGGCCCGCTGGGTGGCCCGGCTGGAGACCGCGACCGGGTGAGTGGCACGATTCACTGCGTGAGCGAGCGCTTTGACTTCACCGGAGACGAATTGGTGCCGGCCTACCGTGCGGCCGTGGACGCCATCGAGGCCGGTGATCTGGTCGTGTTGCCGACCGACACCGTGTACGGGATCGCCGCGGACGCCTTCAAGGCCGACGCCGTACAGCGGCTGCTGGACGCCAAGGGCCGCGGGCGGGACATGCCGCCGCCGGTGCTGATCTCGGTGGTCGAGTCGCTGGACGCGCTGGCGACCGACGTACCCGAGGCCGGGCGGAAGCTGTGCGAGGCGTTCTGGCCCGGGCCGCTGACGGTGATCTGCCATGCGCAGGCGTCGCTGATGTGGGACCTGGGGGAGACCCACGGGACCGTCGCGCTGCGCGTGCCCGATCACGAGAACACCCGCGAACTGTTGTCCCGGACGGGTCCGCTGGCTGTCAGCTCGGCGAACAAGAGCGGGCAGCCGGCAGCACTGGACGTCTACGACGCTGAGGCGCAGCTGGCCGATTCGGTCGCGGTGTACCTCGACGGGGGTGAGGTCACAGGTGGGCAGCCGTCGACCATCGTCGACCTGACCGGGGACGTACCGCACGTCGTACGGCTCGGCGCCCTCTCAATGGCCCAGATCCGCGAGATCGTCCCGGAAGCGACCACGGACCTCGAGCCCGACGTACCGGTGCAGGACGAGGCTGCCGCCGAAGAGGTGAAGCCCGACGAGAACGTCGTCGTCGAGGAGACGGTGCAGGACGAGGACGTCGTCGTCGAGGAGCCTGTGCAGGACGAGCCAACTGATCAGCCCCTTGCGGCGTCCAACGAAGAGCAGCCGGCCGAGAAGCCGATCGAGGACGCCGCTGCCGAGGAGACGACGGTGGACGGCAAGGCGCCTGATGCGAGGCCGGCGGACTAGTGCGCGAGTATCTGCTCGTCCTCTTCGTGGCGATGGCCACGACCTTCCTGCTGACCGGGATCGCCCGCAAGATCGCCCTCCGGTACGGCGCCGTCGCGAAGGTCCGCTCCCGCGACGTCCACAAGGTCCCGATCCCGTACTTCGGCGGCGTGTCCATCCTCGGCGGGCTGATCGCCGGTTATGCGGTCGCCTCCAGCCTGCCGTTCCTCGGTGACAGCCTGCAGGTCGCGCACGACGCCCGGGCGATCCTGATCGGCGGGGTGGTGATCTGCGCGGTCGGCGTGATCGACGACCTGGTCGAGCTGGACCCGATCACCAAGTTGGCCGGCATGGTGCTGGCCGTCGGCGTGATGATCGTGCAGGGCATCCAGCTGTACTGGCTGCCGCTGCCCGGCGGCATCTTCTCGCCGCCACCCTCGCAACTCGCGGTGCTGACCGCCGGCATCCTGCTGGTCTCGACCAACGCGGTGAACTTCGTCGACGGCCTGGACGGACTGGCCGCGGGCGTCACCGCGATCGGCGCGACCGCCTTCTTCACCTACTCCTACGTGCTGAACGTCGAGCAGAACCTCGACCGCGCGACCACCTCGACGATGATCACGGTCGCGCTGGCCGGTGCCTGTCTGGGCTTCCTGCCGCACAACTTCTTCCCGGCCAGAGTGTTCATGGGCGACTCCGGAGCCCTGCTGATCGGCCTGATGCTGGCCGCGTCGACGATCAGCCTGACCGGCCAGATGGACCCCAACGCCGTCCCGTACGAGGTCGGCGGCTCGAGTCTGCTGCCCGCCCTGCTGCCGCTGATCCTGCCGATCGCCGTGCTCGCGATCCCCGCGCTGGATCTCACGCTGGCCTACATCCGGCGTACCAAGGCGGGTCGCTCTCCGTTCGCGGCCGACAAGCTCCACCTGCACCACCGCCTGATGCAACGCGGTCACTCGCACCGCCGCGCGGTCCTCCTGATGTACCTGTGGACCGCCCTGATCGCTTTCGGTGTGGTCGTCCTCGGCCTGCTCCTGTCGGTCTGGACGGTCATCCTCGTGCTCGCCGTGACGGTCACCGCGATCCTCCTGACCACCGGAATCCCACGCCGCGCCGCGAAGCCGCTGGCGAAGGTCTGACCCGCGCGGCCCGCCCACCGGCAACAAGCCCCTGCAGTACGAGCAGGGGACCAGACCAATGCGTGTCGTGGCCTACCGATAGGGTGTTCGTGTACAGCGGCAGGGACGCTCGTTTTGCTGACCTTTTTGCTAGCGCCGTAGACTTTGTGCTAGTTTTCACAAGCACCAGCTAAGAAGAGTTTCACCCCTGACCCCGCCCACCCGACGACCGAGGGCAAGAATCCCGGTCGCCAGCAGGACGGAACCACCAGATGGCTCCCTCAGACCGAGGTCCGAAAGTCGCCGGCCAGGCCACCAGGCATCCGGCGTTGGCAATGCTGCGCGGCGCTCTCGTCGCCGGCGTCGTCGTCGGCGTGAACGCCGCCGCCGTCTCCGCGGTCGCGGCCGGCCTGAAGGGCCTGTGGGGCGCACTGCTGGGCCTGTTGATGGTGGTCGTCTTCTCCGGCGCCGGCCTGCTCGCGCTGCACCTGTCCCGGCGTACGTCGCCGACCATGCAGCTCGCCCTCGCGATGGCTTCCTACACCGGGCGGATCGCGATCTTCGGTGGCCTGCTCGCCGTCGCGATGAACTCCGACAGCCTCGGTGAGAACGTCGACCTGACCGCGCTGGGAATCAGCGCCGTCGTGGTCGTGATGGGCTGGATGGCCGGCGAGATCTGGGCCTGGTCACACCTGCGGGTGCCGATCTACGACCTGGACCACGAGGTGACGGCGTGATCACCCGCGGTAGTGCCGCGGCAAGCCGTTTCCCAACTGTGACAAGGGATGTGGCGCAGTGCACGGATGTCAAGGTGACCGCGCGACGCGCCGACTGGTACCTTTCGGGTGCCAATGAGCCAGCACGAGGATCCGAAGCCGACACCCAACACATCGGGCGACGGCTGGCGGGTCCTGTCCTACTTGATCGGCGGAATCCTCGTCTACGGAGGAATCGGCTTCGGGTTGGATCGCTGGCTGGGCACCCAGTTTCTGCTTCCGGTGGGCATCGTGCTCGGTGCCGGCCTGACGATTGTGTTGCTGAACTTCCGGTACCGGTAGCGTCCCTGAGCCGTACCGGGTCTGACGTAGTTGACCGCCTTGCCCTGAGCCGCCCTGCCCTTAGCCCGATGGCGAACGACTTGAGCACGACGCGAGAGGAGACCCGGTGAGCGCCGGCGTTTCGACCGAGTTCATTTCACCCGGTCCACAAAGCTTCAACACCACCCCGATCATCGACGGTGTCGACTGGTTCACCAAGCCTGTCCTGGTGGCCGCGCTGTCCGTGGTGGTGATCGTCTGGTTCTACTGGGGTGCTTCGCGCAAGGCCGCGGTCGTGCCGTCGAAGCTGCAGTTCGCCGGTGAGCTGGGCTACAACTTCGTCCGGAACTCGATCGCCCGCGACGCGATCGGCAGCCACGACTACATGAAGTACGTGCCGTACCTGTGCGGCCTGTTCTACTTCATCCTGCTGAACAACGTCGCCGGGACGATCCCGCTGATCCAGTTCCCGACCTTCAGCCACATCGGCTGGGCGTACGTGGCCGCGATCATGAGCTGGGTCATCTACAACGCGGTGGGCATCAAGAAGAAGGGCCTGTGGGGCTACTTCAAGCACCAGACGATGCCGGCCGGTGTGCCGGTCTGGCTGATGCCGCTGATGATCCCGATCGAGTTCATCTCCAACATCCTGGTCCGGCCGGTCTCGCTGAGTCTGCGGTTGTTCGCCAACATGTTCGCCGGCCACATCCTGCTGCTCGTCTTCGTCACCGGTGGCGACTACATGCTGCGGGAGTCCGGCAGCATCGCGCTCGGCGGCGTCGGCATCATCACCTTGCTGATGGGCCTCGCGATCGCCGGCCTGGAGCTGTTCGTGCAGTGCATCCAGGCCTACATCTTCGTCGTCCTGACCGCGCAGTACATCGGCAGCGCGATCGCCGACGAGCACTGATCCGCCGTACCACTCAACAGACCCGTTGTAACGGAAACCCGGATAGCCCTTATCCGTACCGAAAGGAACACAGCGCAATGAACGCTCTCGACATCACCGGCAACATCGCCGTACTGGGCTACGGCCTCGCCGCGATCGGCCCGGGCGTCGGTGTTGGTCTGATCTTCGCCGCCGTGATCAACGGCACCGCGCGTCAGCCGGAGGCGCAGAGCAAGCTGCAGTCGATCGCGTGGATCGGCTTCGGTGTCACCGAGGTGCTGGCGATCATCGGTATCGCCCTCGCCTTCGTGTTCAAGAAGTGAGCCCACTCTTTACTGACTGACAGGACTCAGACATGTTGACGATCGTGCTACCGCTCAGCGAGGCCGCGGGCGAGGACCCGAACCCGCTGCTGCCGCACAACGCCGAGATCATCTTCGGCTTCGTCTTCCTGATCCTGCTGGCCATCGCCTTCGCCAAGGTCGTCGTTCCGAAGTTCGAGAAGGCTTATGCCGATCGGACCGCGGCGATCGAAGGCGGGATGAACGAGGCCAAGCAGGCCCAGGCCGAGGCGAAGGCGGCGCTCGACAAGTACAACGCGCAGCTGGCCGAAGCCCGGCAGGAAGCTGCGAAGATCCGCGAGGACGCCCGCGAGCAGGGCGCGCTCATCATCGCGGAGATGCGTGAGCAGGCGAACGCCGAAGCAGAACGCATCGTGACCCACGCCCGCACCCAGATCGACGCCGAGCGCAGCCAGGCGGTCGCCTCGCTGCGCAGCGAGGTGGGCACGCTGGCCACCTCGCTGGCGGGCCGGATCGTCGGTGAGTCGCTCGAGGACGAGGCGCGCCAGCGTCGTACGGTCGAGCGTTTCCTGGCCGAGCTGGAGTCCTCGGAGTCGGCCCGGCAGGCAGTCGGAACGGACGGCTGATGCGCGGCGCATCGAAGGAGTCACTCGCCCGGGCCCAAGCGGTCCTGGCGGGTGTCACCGTCTCCGACAGCCTCGGCGGCGAGCTGTTCTCGGTCGCCAAGGTGCTCGACAGCAACGGTTCGTTGCGGCGGGCACTGACCGACCCGGCCCGGCCTGCCGCGGCCCGGACCGGTCTGGTCGGGCAGTTGTTCGGCGGCAAGATCTCCGCGCCCGCGCTGGAGATCCTGACCGCCGCGGTGGACGGGCGCTGGGTCAGCGCCCGGGACCTGGCCGACGCCCTCGACCAGCTGAGCGTCGAGGCCGAGGTCGCGTACGCCGACTCCCAGGGCAAGCTCGACGAGCTGGAGGACCAGCTGTTCCGCCTCGACCGCGTGGTCGTGGCAGAGCGGGCGCTCGCCGACAAGCTGAACGACCGCAGCATCCCGGTCGCGGCCCGGCAAGAACTCCTGCGTGGACTGCTGCAGGGCAAGGCCGACGACGTCACCGTGCGGCTGGCCGAGCGCGCGGTGGACGGCCGGGGCCTGCACTTCGCGGCCGCGATGCGGTCCTACCAGGTCGCCGCGGCGGCCCGGCGGGACGCGAGTGTGGCAACGGTCCGCGTGGCGGCCGATCTGACCGAGGGCGAGCGCAGCAGGCTCGCCGAGGCGCTCGGCCGGCAGTACGGTCGGCAGATCCAGCTGAACGTGATCGTGGATCCGGCTGTGGTCGGCGGCGTCCGGGTGGACATCGGCGACGAAGTGATCGACGGAACCATCGCGGCCCGGCTCGACGAGGCGCAACGGCGCATCGCGGGCTGACCCCTAACGACATATTGCGGCGCTAGTGGTCAGCAAACCTCTAGAGCCATCACAGGCCAAGCTAGGTCAAGGAAGCAGGGACGGAAGATAATGGCGGAGCTCACGATCAGGCCGGAGGAAATCCGGGACGCCCTGGATCGCTTCGTCTCCGACTACGAACCGGAGACGGCGACCCGCGAAGAGGTCGGCATCGTTGTCGACGCAGGTGACGGCATCGCGCACGTCGAGGGACTGCCCTCGGCGATGACGAACGAGCTGCTGGTGTTCGAGGACGGCAGCCAGGGCATCGCCTTGAACCTCGACGTCCGTGACATCGGCGTCGCCGTGCTCGGTGAGTTCAGTGGCATCGAGGAAGGCCAGCAGGTCCGCCGGACCGGCAAGGTCTTGTCCGTGCCGGTCGGTGAGGGCTACCTGGGCCGGGTCGTCGACCCGCTCGGCAAGCCGATCGACGGCCTGGGTGAGATCAAGGACCTCGAGGGCACCCGCGCGCTGGAGCTGCAGGCGGCCGGCGTGATGGACCGCCAGGAGGTCCGCGAGCCGCTGCAGACCGGCATCAAGGCGATCGACGGGATGATCCCGATCGGGCGCGGCCAGCGGCAGCTGATCATCGGTGACCGCAAGACCGGTAAGACGGCGATCGCGGTCGACACGATCATCAACCAGAAGGCCAACTGGGAGTCCGGCGACCCGAAGAAGCAGGTCCGCTGCATCTACGTCGCGATCGGCCAGAAGGGCTCGACGATCGCCTCCGTGCGCGGTGCGCTCGAAGAGGCCGGCGCGATGGAGTACACCACCATCGTCGCCTCCCCGGCTTCCGACGCGGCCGGCTTCAAGTACGTCGCGCCGTACACCGGTTCGGCCATCGGCCAGCACTGGATGTACCAGGGCAAGCACGTCCTGATCGTCTTCGACGACCTGACCAAGCAGGCCGAGGCCTACCGGTCGATGTCGCTGCTGCTGCGCCGCCCGCCGGGCCGCGAGGCCTACCCGGGTGACGTCTTCTACCTGCACAGCCGGCTGCTCGAGCGTTGCGCGAAGCTGTCCGACGAGCTCGGCGGCGGCTCGATGACCGGTCTGCCGATGATCGAGACCAAGGCCAACGACGTCTCGGCCTTCATCCCGACCAACGTCATCTCGATCACCGACGGCCAGATCTTCTTGCAGTCGGACCTGTTCAACGCCAACATCCGGCCCGCGATCGACGTCGGTGTCTCGGTGTCCCGCGTCGGTGGTGCCGCGCAGGTCAAGGGCATGAAGAACGTCTCGGGTTCGCTCAAGCTGGACCTGGCGCAGTTCCGGGCCATGGAGGCGTTCGCGATGTTCGCCTCCGACCTCGACGCCACCTCGCGTCGTCAGCTGGACCGCGGCCAGCGCCTGGTCGAGCTGCTGCGCCAGCCGCAGTACTCGCCGTACCCGGTGGAAGAGCAGATCGTCTCGATCTGGTCGGGCACCAACGGCAAGTTCGACGACGTGCCGGTGAGCGACGTGCTGCGGTTCGAGCGCGAGTTCCTGGACTTCCTGCGCCGCGAGAGCAACGTGCTGGACGCGATCCGCGAGTCGGGCAAGTTCGAGGACGAGTCCGCCGCGGCCGTGTCCGACGCCCTGGACAAGTTCAAGCCGACCTTCCAGACCTCCGACGGCCAGCTGCTGGCCGGCAAGGAGGAGACCGCGGCGATGGACTCCGAGGACGTCGAGCAGGAGCAGATCCGCAAGCAGAAGCGGGGCTGATCACCCATGCCAGCCAGTCTGCGGGAGCTTCGTGAGCGCCGGGCCTCGGTCTCGACGATCAAGAAGCTCACCCGTGCGATGGAGCTCATCGCGGCGTCCCGGATCGTCAAGGCGCAGCAACGCGCGGCGGCGGCCGGTCCGTACGCGCGTGAGCTCACCCGTGCCGTGTCGGCGGTGGCGACGTACTCCAACGTCGACCACCCGCTGACCACCGAGAAGCCGGACCCGAAGCGGGCGGCGGTGCTGCTGATCACGTCGGACCGTGGCCAGGCCGGGGCGTACTCCTCCTCCGTGATCCGCGAAGGTGAGCGGCTGAACCAGTTGCTGCGCGACGACGCCAAGGAGGTCGTTCCGTACCTGAGCGGCCGCAAGGGCATCGCGTACTACACCTTCCGGCAGCGCGAGGTCGCGCAGTCGTGGAGCGGCGACTCCGACTCGCCGTCGTTCGCCCGGGCCCGGGAGATCGCCGACGCGTTGATCGAGGCGTTCCTGACCCCGACCGAGGAAGGCGGCGTGGACGAGATCCACATCGTCTTCACCCGGTTCGTGTCGATGCTGACCCAGCGCCCGGAAGTGATCCGGTTGCTGCCGTTGGAGGTCGTCGAGGGTGACGAGCCGCCGGCGCCGGACGAGGTGCTGCCGCTGTACGAGTTCGAGCCGTCGGCCTCGGAGGTGCTGGACGGCCTGCTGCCGAAGTACGTCGCCAGCCGGATCCACTACTGCATGCTGCAGGCCGCGGCGTCCGAGCTGGCCAGCCGGCAGCGGGCGATGAAGTCCGCGACCGACAACGCCCAAGATCTGATCGAGTCGCTGACGCGGCAGTTCAACCAGGCGCGTCAGGCGCAAATTACCCAAGAAATCAGCGAGATCGTCGGTGGCGCCAGTGCGCTGGCCGATGCCAACGCCGGGAGCGAGTGAGAGAGATGACTGCCACGGTTACCGAGAAGAACAACGAGGCTGTCGCCCCGGGCGTCGGCCGCGTAGCCCGGGTGATCGGCCCGGTCGTCGACGTCGAGTTCCCCGCGGACGCGATGCCCGACATGTACAACGCGCTCGAGGTGGACATCACCCTGGGCGAGACCACCCAGACGATCACCCTCGAGGTCGCGCTGCACGTCGGCGACAACATCGTCCGGGCGATCTCGATGAAGCCCACCGACGGTCTGGTCCGCGGTACCGAGGTGCGCGACACCGGTGCGGCGATCTCCGTCCCGGTCGGCGACGTCACCAAGGGCCGGGTCTGGTCCGTGACCGGCAAGTGCCTGAACCAGGACGAGTCCGAGTTCGAGATCACCGAGCGCTGGCCGATCCACCGCAAGGCGCCGGCCTTCGACCAGCTCGAGTCCAAGACCCAGATGCTGGAGACCGGCATCAAGGTGCTGGACCTGCTCACGCCGTACGTGCAGGGTGGAAAGATCGGCCTGTTCGGCGGTGCGGGTGTCGGCAAGACGGTGATGATCCAGGAGATGATCTACCGGATCGCGCACAACTTCGGTGGTACCTCGGTGTTCGCCGGTGTGGGTGAGCGCACCCGTGAGGGCAACGACCTGATCCACGAGATGGAAGAGGCCGGCGTCTTCAAGGACACCGCGCTGGTGTTCGGTCAGATGGACGAGCCGCCGGGCACCCGGCTGCGGGTGGCGCTGTCGGCGCTGACGATGGCGGAGTACTTCCGCGACGTCGCCGGCCAGGACGTGCTGCTGTTCATCGACAACATCTTCCGGTTCACCCAGGCCGGTTCCGAGGTCTCCACGCTGCTCGGCCGGATGCCGTCCGCGGTGGGTTACCAGCCGAACCTGGCCGACGAGATGGGCGTTCTGCAGGAGCGGATCACCTCGACCCGCGGTCACTCGATCACCTCGATGCAAGCGATCTACGTGCCGGCCGACGACTACACCGACCCGGCTCCGGCGACCACGTTCGCCCACCTGGACGCGACCACCGAGCTGTCGCGCGACATCGCGTCGCGTGGTCTGTACCCGGCCGTCGACCCGCTGACCTCGACGTCGCGGATCCTCGACCCGCAGTACATCGGCCAGGAGCACTACGACGTGGCCGTCCGGGTGAAGCAGATCCTGCAGAAGAACAAGGAACTGCAGGACATCATCGCCATCCTCGGTGTCGACGAGCTGTCCGAGGAGGACAAGATCGTCGTCGCCCGGGCGCGCCGGATCGAGCAGTTCCTGTCGCAGAACACCTACATGGCGGAGAAGTTCACCAACATCCCGGGTTCCACCGTGCCGCTGAAGGACACCATCGAGTCCTTCAAGAAGATCACCGAGGGCGAGTGCGACCACATCGCCGAGCAGGCGTTCTTCAACACCGGCTCGCTCGAGGACGTCGAGCGCAAGTGGGCCGAGCTGCAGAAGGAAAACTGACATGGCCGACGAATCCGCGAAGCACCTCGAGGTAGCCCTCGTCGCGGCGGAGCGGACGGTCTGGCAGGGGCAGGCGAAGATCGTGATCGCCCGCACCACCGACGGTGACGTCGGCATCCTGCCGGGTCACGCGCCGTTGCTGGGTCTGCTGCAGGGTGGCACCGTCCAGGTGCGGACGACCGACGACGAGTACTTCGTCGCGGCCGCGCCGGACGGCTTCATCTCGGTGGCCAACGACCGGGTCTCGATCCTGGCCGAGAACGCCGAGATGGGCCGTGACATCGACCTGGAGGAGGCCAAGCTCGCGCTCGAGCGGGCCCAGGCCGCGGGCACGGACTCCGAGGACGAGCAGGAACACGTCCGGCTCGCCGAGGCCAGGGTGAGGGCCGCCGAACAGGCGTCCTGAACCCACCTGCCATAATTGAAAAAGAGTGCATTCAAGCAGGACAGTGACAGTCAGTAAGGTTCGGGGAAGGTGCCGCCAGGTCGTCGGCATCAGGAATGAGGTCGGCACTTATGAGCACAGTCCTCGATGTGGTCGGGGTCTGTCTGCTTGCCGCCCTACTGCTGATCGTTGCTTTCGCGTGCCGCCGTCGCTGGTTGTCCAGGGACGGCGGCACGTTCGATGCCAGCCTCCAACTCGCGGAGAAGGAGCACGGCCGCGGCTGGGCCCTCGGCCTGGCCCGGTACGTCGGTGACGACCTCCAGTGGTTCCGGGTCTTCAGCCTCGCCTGGTGGCCGAAGCTCACGGTGAACCGCCGCCAACTGCAAGGCGTGACCACCCGCCGCCCGATGGGCAACGAGCCACTCGTCACCTACGCCGGCCACGTCATCGTCGACGCCGAACTCCGCGACCGCACCGTCCATTTCGCGATGACCGAAGAAGCCCTCACCGGCGTCCTCGCCTGGATGGAATCCGCCCCACCCAGCACCCAGACCTACCTGTGAGGTTTGCCCGTCCCGACTAGGGTCGGGATATGACGGGTGTGTTGCTGGAGTTGGATTTGACCAGGGGTGTGGTGGAGACGCCGCCTGCGTCGCCGTTGGCTGCGTTTCGGGCGCGGCATTTGCCTACGCTGCGTGAGCTGGTGTCGGCGCTGCGGAAGGGGTCGCGGGACGACTCGGTGGTCGGGCTCGTGGCGCATCTCGGTGGGCAGGGGTTGTCGCTCGCGCAGGTGCAGGATCTGCGCGAGGCGGTGACGGAGTTCCGTACGTCGGGGAAACCCGCCGTCGTCTGGACCGAGTCGTTCGGCGAGGTGGGCGGCGGGACCGTGCCGTACTACCTGGCGACCGCGTTCGACGAGATCTGGCTGCAGCCGTCGGGTGAGCTCGGGATCACCGGCGTTTCCGTCCAGGCGACCTTCATCCGGGGTGCGCTGGACAAAGCCGGGGTCATCCCGCAGTTCGGCAAGCGGCGCGAGTACAAGACCGCCGTGGACACGTTCACCGAGAGGGAGATGACCGGCCCCGCCCGGGAGATGGCGTCGCGGCTGGCGGAGTCGGCGTACGAGCAGATCGTCGAGGGCATCGCAGTACGGCGCGGGCTGGAGCCTGCTCGCGTCCGTGAGCTGGTGGACAGCGCGCCGCTGTCGGCCGAGTCGGGTCGCGAGGCCGGGTTGGTGGATCAGCTCGGGTATCGCTCGGACGTGTACGACGCGCTTCGCAAGCAGCAGGAGTTCGAGCCGCTGCTGGCCGAGCGCTACGTACGGCGTGGGCCGCGGACGTTGCAGGACGTGCGCGACAACCTGCCCTGGCCGCAGAAGCCTGTCGTGGCGGTGATCCGGATCAGCGGCGGCATCACGGTCGGCCGCAACTCCGGCGGTGGGCCGCTGGGTGGCCCCGGCTCCGGTTCGGACACCATCGGTGCCGCTCTGCGCGCTGTGGCCGAGGACGAGAAGGTAAAAGCCGTCGTACTGCGGGTCGACAGCCCAGGCGGCTCGTATGTCGCTTCTGACGCGATTCGCCACGAGGTACTGCGGCTGCGCGCCACCGGCCGCCCCGTGATCGCCTCTATGGGCAGCGTGGCCGCGTCCGGCGGGTACTTCGTGGCCATGCCGGCCGATGTCGTCGTAGCTCAGCCAGGCACCATCACCGGCTCCATCGGCGTGCTCTCCGGCAAGGGCGTGGTCCGGGATGCGCTGGGCCGCATCGGCATCTCGCAGCAGGCCGTCTCGGAGGGCGAGAACGCCCGGATGTACTCCGCCCAGGAGGAGTTCTCCCCCGAGCAGTGGGAGCGCCTGGAGGAGACTCTGGACCGGATCTACGCCGACTTCGTCGCCAAGGCGGCTCAGGACCGCGGTCTGCCCGAGGCGGAGCTGGAAGCGCTGGCCCGCGGCCGGGTCTGGACCGGTGCGGATGCCCACGCCCACAAGCTCGTCGACGAACTGGGCGGTTTCGAGCACGCGCTCCGGCTCGCCTGCAACCGAGCCGGTCTCGACCGCGACCACATCACCGTCGCCACGGCTCCGCACCGCTCCCTCCTCGACCGTCTGCGCCCACCGACCACCACCGAAGACCTGGCCGCTACCGCCAAGTCCGCGTTCAGCGCCGACGGCCTGACCGCAGCCGTCTACACCGCTCTCGGGCTACCGCCGAGCGGAGCCTTGACGATGCCGCTGACCTGGCGGATCAGCTAGCGACAAGGCGTCAGCTCGCCCACGGGCGAGGAAACTGCGGACCGTCGAGCGGAGCGCCGGGGGGCAAGGCGAGCGGGTCCGTGACGACGTGGGGAGTGCCGGAGTACGTCGTGTCCGCGTCCATGTAGATGTTGATGTGAGCGAAGCGGGCCGTGTCGGTGGTGTTGGGCAGCGCCATGTGACCGGTGTAGCCGGAGTGGAAGGTGCAGTCGCCGGCGTACAAGGGGACCGTCACCCTGGAGGAGTAGCGCAGCTCGGGAGCCATCGTGAAGAGGTCCTCCTCGTCGGCGAGGTTCTGCGGCTTCAGGTCCGTGCGGGTCTGCGAGCCGGGGAGGAACGTCATGCAGCCGCGCTCGGGCGGTACGTCGACCAGGGCGATCCAGGCCGACAAGGGCAGCCGGTCTCCTGCGTGCGGCCAGTAGGGCCGGTCCTGGTGGAACTGGGTCGCCGCGTTGCTGTGCGGCTCCTTCACGAGCATCTGGTCGTGCCAGAGCCGAAGCGGGAACCCGGCCAGCTCCTCGGCGATCTTGGCGATACCGGGGTGGAGCGTGAGCTCACGTAGTACCGGGTCCTGCTGCCAGACGTTGACGAGTTGGCTGAAGATGGCGTCGTGCTGCAGCCGGTCGGCGCGGTGCTGCTCGAGGTAACCGGCGGCCCGGTCGCGGTACCGCTTCACCTCGTCGCTCGTGAGCACCGAGGGGACTCGGACGAATCCGTCTTTGCGATAGGAATCAACGAGATCGTTCATGTCTCCACTCTGCTGCTGACAAGCGTGAGGAGACAGGAAGATCCCGGGCAACAGTCGTACGATTCTGACATGCCGGAGACCCTGCACGAGGCGGAGCTGTTTCTCGGCGGCCCGGTCTGGGGTGGCGTGCACCGGCTGGACGTGGATGTCGAGGCGCATGCGCACGACTTCGTCGAGATCGCCGTCGTCGGGACCGGAACAGGTCGTCACCAGACGAGCCAGGGCGAACAGCTGGTTCGCCGTGGGCAGGTGATCGTGCTGCGCCCGGGCGCGTGGCACGCGTTCCGCGAGTGCTCGGACCTGGTCGTCGCCAACTGCTGCATCTCGGCGCAAGGGCTCAGCGCCGAGCTGTCGGCATTGCAGCAGATTCCCGTACTACGGGATCTTCTCTGGACAGCGCCGATCGCCCGCGGACCCCACGGCCTCGCGGTGGTCCAGGTCGCTCCGGACGCCGCGGACGACGCGATCGAAGAGATCGCCAGGTTGGAGCGGGAGTTGTCCCACCGGAGGAGCAGCGGGCCGCCCGATCGCAAGCATCGGCCGAGCAGCGGACCGGCCGACCGCGAGCCCCGACGCAGCAGCGGACCGGCCGACCGCGAGCCCGAGCGCGATGCGCGGCGCGAGTCCGGGCGGTTGCTTGGACGGTTGGTGAGTGTGTTGGGCATTCTGGCCGACGGTCTGATTGAGCAGCCGGCAACACCTCACCAGGCCGTGCACCCGGCGGTGACGGCCGCGGTGGGGCACCTCCAGGCAGCGTTGACCGAGCCGTGGCGGCTGGACGACCTAGCGGCAGCGGTGAACCTCGACCCGGCGTACCTGAGCCGGCTTTTCCGGCGGCACACCGGCTTGAGCCCGCTCGGCTTCCTCGCCCGGCTCCGAGCGGAGCGTGCAGCAACGCTGCTCGTCCAGACGACTCTGCCGGCCTCGCGCGTGGGCGCGGCGGTCGGCTGGGACGACCCGACCTACTTCGCTCGTCGCTTCCGCGCCCTGGTCGGCTCCACCCCTAGCGAGTACCGCGCCCGCACGCAGCGGCTATGACTTCCGGTCGCCGCCGGGCACCCAGAGGACGTCGCCGCCGGAGGAGAGGTTGGCGACCCGGCCGAGGATGAACAGCAGGTCGGACAGCCGGTTGAGGTAGGTGATCGCGAGCAGGTTCACGCTCGGCCCGTGCGCCTCGACCGCCACCCAGCCGGCGCGCTCGGCCCGCCTGGTGACCGTGCGGGCCACGTTCAGGTACGCCGACCCGACCGAACCGCCGGGCAGGATGAACGAGCGCAGCTTGGTCAGCCGGTTGTTGTACTCGTCGCACCACCCTTCGAGCCGGTCGATGTACTCCTGGGTGATCCGCAGCGGCGGGTACTCCGGGTCGGGAGTGATCGGATTGCACAGGTCCGCGCCCACGTCGAACAGGTCGTTCTGGATCCGCGTCAGCAGCAGCACCAGCGAACTGTTGAGATGGCCGGCCGCGATCGCGACGCCGATCGAGGAGTTCGCCTCGTCGACCTCGCCGTACGCCGCCAGCCGCGGATCGGTCTTGGTGGTCTTGCTCATGTCGCCCAGGCGGGTCTCGCCGGCGTCGCCGGTCCGGGTATAGATCCGCGTCAAGTTCACAGCCATGTCACGGCACTCTACGCAGGGTCGAGAAGCCGAGCCGATACAGTCAGCAGGTGGAACGGTTTCGGATCGCAGGTGAGGCACGGCTCCAGGGCACGGTCGAGGTGGCAGGCGCGAAGAACAGCGTGCTGAAGCTGATGGCGGCGGCTCTGCTGGCCGAGGGGACGACGACGCTCCGGCAGGTGCCGAGCATCCTGGACGTCACCTTCATGGCCCAGCTGCTGGACACGCTCGGCTGCTCGGTGAAGGTCGACGCGGACGCCAGTACGGCGACCATCGCGGTGCCGGGTGAGATCGGCCACCAGTGCGACTACGAGCTGGTCCGCAAGCTGCGGGCCTCGATCTCGGTACTCGGGCCGCTGCTCGGCCGGTGCGGTCAGGCGGAGGTGGCGCTGCCCGGCGGCGACAACATCGGCTCGCGCGGGCTGAACATGCACGTCGCGGGCCTGGAGTCGATGGGCGCGAAGGTCCACATCGAGCACGGTTTCGTGATCGCGGAGGCGCCGCAGGGCCTGCACGGCGCCGAGGTGTGGCTCGACTTCCCCAGCGTCGGCGCGACCGAGACGATCATGATGGCCGCGGTACTGGCCAAGGGCACCACGGTGATCGAGAACGCCGCCCGGGAGCCGGAGATCCAGGACATCGCCGCGATGCTGGTCGAGATGGGTGCCCAGATCGACGGCGCCGGTACGCCGCGGATCGAGGTCTCCGGCGTCGACGGACTGCTCCAGCCGGTCGACCACGTGGTGGTCCCGGACCGGATCGTCAGTGGCAGCTGGGCGTTCGCGGCGGCGATCACCAAGGGCGACATCACCATCGCGAACGGTCACGCCGAGCATCTCGAACTGCCGCTGGACAAGCTGCACAAGGCCGGCGCCGAGATCAGCGTCCTGAATCCGGGCTTCCGGGTCGTGATGCACGACCGGCCGAAGCCGGTGGACGTGGTCACCCTGCCGTACCCGGGCTTCGCGACGGACCTGCAGGCCTTCGTGATCGCGATGAACGCGGTCAGCGACGGCGCCGCGATGGTGACCGAGAACCTGTTCGAAGGCCGGTTCACCTTCGCCCAGGAGCTGACCCGGCTCGGCGCGCAGATCCAGACCGACGGGCACCACGCCGTCGTACGGGGCGTCCCGCGGCTGTCCGGAGCGCCGGTGGTGGCCAGTGACATCCGGGCAGGCGCTGCGCTGGTGATCGCCGGGCTCGCGGCCGAGGGGGAGACCCTGGTGTCGGCCGCGCACCACGTGCACCGCGGCTACACCGACTTCGCCGGCAACCTGCGCCGCCTCGGGGCCGACGTCACCGTCGAGCCCGACGACGCCGAGCTGTACTGGAACTGACCGCCGTACTTGGAAGTAGTGCCGCGGTATGACGGGCACGGGTTAGGGTCGGGCCCATGACTGACCGCCTGATCAAACCCGTCGGCCGTGGTTTCCTGTTCCTCGATTCGCACCCGGCCGGGTGCGCCCAGCTGGTCCGGGACCTGACCGGCCAGGTCGAGGCCCGTACGACGGACTCGCGGCCGGTCGCGTTGATCGTCGGCTCCAGCTCGGGGTACGGACTGGCCGCGACGGTCGCGGGGCTCGCCCGGTACGGGATCAACGGCGTCGGTGTCTCCTTCGAGAAGGCGCCGACCCATCGGCGTACGGCGACCGCGGGTTGGTACCGGACCGCGGAGACCGCGGCGTATGCGGCCGAGCGCGGCAGCGAGTTCCACTTCGTCAACGCGGACGCCTTCGCGGACACGACGAAGGCGGACGTGCTCGACCTGATCGCCGAGCGGTTCGGGGGAGTGGACTACCTGATCTACAGCGTCGCCGCGCCGCGCCGGGTCGACCCGCGCACGGACACGACGTACCAATCGGTGATCAAGGCGATCGGGCAGCCGGCTCGGACGAAGAGCCTCGCGTTCGAGGACGGCGAACCGGTGCTGCAGGAGGTCGCGATCGAGGTTGCGACTGACGAAGAGGTCGCCGAGACCGTCCAGGTGATGGGCGGTGAGGACTGGATCCGCTGGGTGGACGCGCTGGAGGAGCGCAAACTGCTCAAGGACGGGTTCAGCACGGTCGCGCTGACCTATATCGGCTCGGAGCTGACCGGCCCGATCTACCGGCAGGGCTCGATCGGCGCTGCGAAGGCGCACCTTGAGAAGACGGCCGAAACACTGCGCGAGCGCGACGGCGTACAGGCCCGTACGTCGGTCAACGGGGCCGCCGTGACGCAGGCATCGTCCGCGATCCCCGGCATCGGGCTGTACGTGAGCGTGTTGCACAAGGTGCTCGGCGACAAGCTGCAGACGCCGATGCAGCAGTCGATCTCGTTGTGGGACCAGCTCACCGGCGCGAAGCCGCTCGACCTCGACGAGGACGGCCGGATCCGCCTGGATCGCTGGGAACTCGATCCGGCCGTGCAGGCAGCGGTCAAGGAGCAGTGGGATTCGGCGACCGTCGACAACATCGGTGAGGTCGCCGACGCCGCCTGGTTCTACTCAGAAGTCCGCCGCCTCTACGGCTTCGACGTCCCCGGCGTCGACTACGACCGCGAGACCAAGGTCGACATGGAGTGGCCCACCTGATCAATCCCTTGCGTCCGAAGCATCGAGGGGCAGGACCCACGTCTCTTCGGACGCAAGGGCTCTAGAGTGGTTTGAAGGAGACGAGTTCGAGGACCAGGGCGCCGGCTTCGTCGGAGGCCTCGAGGTCGACGGTGGCGGTGATGCGCCAGTCGTGGTTGCCCTCGGGGTCGTCGATGATCTGCTGCACCTCCCAGTAGCCGGGGTGCTCCTCGACCATGAACAGTGCCGGTCCGCGAGCGGCCGGTCCTGTTCCGAGGCTGCTGTGCTCGGCGTAGTACGCCGTACCGGCTTCTGCCCAGCGGCCCGCGTCCCAGCCGGACTCCTGGTCGAGCTGGCCGAGCTCCGCCCAGCGGTGCAGCGCGACGAGCTCGACGCGGCGGAACATCGCGTTGCGGACCAGGACCCGGAAAGCCCTGCTGTTCAAGGTGATCCGGCGCGGTCCGGCCGGCACCGGCGCGACGACCTGGTCGGTGGCCGGGTTGGTCAGCTCCTCCCATTCGTCGAGCAGGCTGGAGTCGGTCTGCCGGACGACCTCGCCGAGCCACTCGATCAGGTCGGTGAGATCCTCGTTCACCTTGTCCGGCGGCACGGTCTGCCGGAGCGCCTTGTAGGTGTCGGACAGATACCGCAGTACGACGCCTTCCGAGCGGGCTAGACCGTAGTACTGGACGAACTCGCCGAACGTCATCGCCCGCTCGAACATGTCCCGGACCACGGACTTCGGTGACAACCCGGTGTCCGCGATCCACGGATGCGTCTGGCGGTACATGTCGAACGTTGCCTCGAGCAACTCTTCGAGCGGCTTCGGCCAGCTGATCTCGTCGAGCAGCTCCATCCGCTCCTCGTACTCGATCCCGTCGGCCTTCATCCCCTGCACGGCCTCGCCCTTGGCGTGATGCAGCTGGGCGAGCAGAACCGCGCGCGGGTCCTCCAGCGTCGCCTCGATGATCGAGACGACGTCGAGCGCGTACGTCGGGTCCTCGGGGTCGAGCAGGTCGAGCGCGGCCAGCGCGAAGGTGGACAACGGCTGGTTCAGGCTGAAGTCCTTCTGCAGATCGACCGTCAGCCGCAGCGACCGGCCGTTCTCGTCGGGCTCGTCGAGCCGCTCGACGACGCCCGCGGTGAGCAGCGTGCGGTAGATCTGGATCGCGCGGCGGATCAACCGCAGTTGCGCGCGCGAATCCTCGTGGTTGTCCTGCAGCAGATGCCGCATGCTCGCGAACGCGTCGCCGTCGCGGGCGATCACGTTCAGCAGCATCGCGTGGCTGACCCGCATCCTGCTCTGCAGCGCTTCGGGCTCGGCCGCGACCAAGCGGTCGAAGGTGTCCTCGCCCCACGTGACGAACCCCTCCGGCGGCTTCTTCCGCTGCACCCGGCGCTGCTTCTTCGGATCGTCGCCGGCCTTGGCCATCAGCCGGACGTTCTCCACGACGTGGTCCGGCGCCTGCACGACGACCGTGCCGGAGGTGTCGTACCCGGCGCGGCCCGCGCGACCCGCGATCTGATGGAACTCGCGTGCCTTGAGGATGCGCTGCCGGCGTCCGTCGTACTTGCTCAGCGCCGTCAGCAACACGGTCCTGATCGGCACGTTGATGCCGACGCCGAGGGTGTCGGTGCCGCAGATGACCTTGAGCAGACCGGCCTGAGCGAGCTGCTCGACCAGCCTTCGGTACTTCGGGAGCATGCCGGCGTGGTGGACGCCGATCCCGTGCATGATCAGCCGCTGCAGCGTCTTGCCGAAGCCGGGGCTGAACCGGAAGTGCCCGATGAGCTCCTTGATCTTGTCCTTCTCCTCCTTCGTGCAGACGTTGATGCTGGTCAGCGCCTGGGCGCGTTCCAGGGCCGACGCCTGCGTGAAGTGGACGACGTACACCGGCGCCTGATGCGTCACCAGCAGCTCGGTGAGCGTCTCGTGCAGCGGCGTGGTGACGTACTTGTAGATCAGCGGGACGGGCCGCTCGCCGGACGACACGATCGAGGTCGGCCGCCCGGTCCGGCGGTTCAGGTCGATCTTGAACCGCTCGACGTCGCCGAGGGTCGCGGACATCAAGATGAACTGCGCCTTCGGCAACTCCAGCAGCGGGACCTGCCAGGCCCAGCCGCGGTCGGGCTCGGAGTAGAAGTGGAACTCGTCCATCACCACCTGGCCGACGTCGGCGTCGCTGCCCTCACGGAGCGCGATGTTCGCCAGCACTTCCGCGGTACAGCAGATGATCGGCGCACCGGCGTTCACCGAGGCGTCACCGGTGAGCATGCCGACCTTGTCCGCGCCGAAGATGTCACAGAGCGCGAAGAACTTCTCCGACACCAGCGCCTTGATCGGCGCTGTGTAGAACGTCCGTACGCCGTTCGCCAGCGCCGCGAAGTGCGAACCGGTCGCCACCAGCGACTTCCCGGACCCGGTCGGCGTCGACAGGATCACGTTCGCCCCGGTCATCACCTCGATGAGCGCTTCCTCCTGCGCCGGGTACAACGAGATGCCCTGCTCACCTACCCACGTCGCGAACGCGTCGTACAGCGCATCAGGCCCAACAGTCCCCGGCAACAGCTCAGTCAGCGTCATCCCCTCCATTCTCCCGCATCCCCACCAACCCCCCGACCGGCGACGCCAGCGCGGTGATCAGTTCAGCGGGATCACGCGTGAGCGGCCAATCACTGACCTGCCCGTCACCCAACTCCACGACTCGCCAGGCACCGTCGGTACGGCGTACCAGATCGACCGTCACGAACGGCAGCATCAGCTCGGCGACGAGCGGCTCGAGCTGCGTCAGGTCGACCTCATCGGGAACCTCGTCGGGCGTGTCAGGATGCGGCGTCACCAGAGCGCACTGGCCGCCGATCCACCAAGTCCGCGCCTCAGCGCCGACGAAGTTCTCGAATCGGCGCAGCACGAATCCACCGGTGAACGCGTCGTCACGCAGCTCCAGGAACCGCGCGGCGACCCGGCGTACGGCGTCCGCGTCGGCGAGGTCGGGGATGTATGCCGCCTCCTGCCAGTAGTGCTTCATCGACTTGACGTGATCGCAGTACGGCGGCTGACAGGTCCATGTACTGCGCTGCCGTCGTCATCCAGCGCGGTAGACGGCGTCCTCCGAAGCCGGTACGCCCGCGACGGCCTCGACCGGCCGGGCGGAGAATGCGCTTCTGGATTATCCCGGGGTCTGGTCGAGGGTCGCCGAGGCCGATCCGGACAAGATCGTCGATCTGCTCCGAACCGCGGTGCATTCCCTCACCACGGCGGAATAGCCGTCGCGGGACGGCGGTTGCCCCTGGGTATGAGCCTTGAGATCGGAGTCATCCTTCCCACCTCGACGCCGGACCCGGAGCGCCCGATCCTCGGCGACGTACGGGAGAGCGCCCGGTACGCCGAGAGCGTCGGGCTGGACTCGGTGTGGTCGACGGATCACCTGGTGGCGAGTGCGCCGCTGCTCGACAGTGCCGTCGTGCTCGCGACCGCAGCCGCGGTGACCGAGCGGATCACGGTCGGGTACAACGTGATGCTGCTGGCGCTGCGCCCGGTCGCGTGGGCGGCGAAGCAAATCAACACGCTGCAACTGGTGTCGAACAACCGGCTCGTCCTCGGTGTCGGCACCGGGAATCCCGCGCACGGTGACATCGGCTGGCGAGCGGCCGGCGTGGAGTACTCGGAGCGCGGATGGTTGACGGACGAGGCTCTCGCCGTACTGCGGGATCTCATCGCCGGGAAGACCGCGACGATCGGGAAGCTGGAGGTCGCGCTCGCTCCCGGTTCGCCGGTGCCGCCGATCTTTGTCGCAGGCAACGGTGCGCGCGCACATCGCCGCGCCGCACGGTACGGCGACGGGTGGGCGACGATCGCGGCAACACCGGAGGAGGTTCGCACCAACCTCGATCGCATCAACGAACTTGCCGACGGCAAGCAACTGAAGGCCACCGTGGTCGCTCCTCAGCTCAACGGTGATCCAGCCGAGCAACTCGCCGCCTACGAGGCCGCCGGCACCGAACGAATCATCCTCCCCCCAACCGGCGACTGGCGCCGTGACTACGACCAAGCAGCCGAGCTGCGTTCAGCTGTTTAACTCCAGCGCTACGCCCAACGGGCTCCGGGTGGTGGGAGACGGTGTGGCTTCGGGTTAGCCGGGGGTCTGGTCGACTACTACGTCGTCGAAGTTGATGGTCCAGGTTTTGGCGGCGGTGTCGCCTAGTTGGATGCGGCCGATGCCGGTGGTGCCGGTGTTGGCCTGCCAAGGAGTGCCTCGGAGGGTGCCGTTGAGGTACAGCGACCAGGTGGTGGCGGTGCCGACCGTGCCGCAGAGCTCCAGGTTCTGCCAGGTGTTGAGGGGGACGGCGACGCCGGACGAGCGTTGGGTGCCGGCGGCGTCGGAGCGGAGCCAAAGGACGCGGTTGGCGTCGATGTAGACGCGGATGATGCCGCCGTCCGTGGCGGTCCGCAGCCGGAGCAGGTCGACGCTCGCCCCGAGCGAGGTGACCCGGAACTGGGTGCTCATACAGGCGTTCGGGTAGCTGGTTCCAAGCGCGCGGTACGCCGATGCGCGAGCCGCCGTCGGATTGCCGCGGGCGCTCGGCGGTGCTGCGGCGCCCTGGGTCGAGTCGAGGGTCAGTCCGGAGTTGGTCCAGCCGGTGAAGCCGCCGGAGAAGTCGGTCGAGTAGATCGCCGAGGAGGCGTTCTGGACCGTGATCGGCGCCGATGGACCGGCCTGGTCGCTGACGTTGCCTGCGGCATCCACTGCCGTCACCCAATACGTGTGGGTGGACGCGGCCGCGAGCCCGGTGCGCTGGTAGCTCACCGACGACGCCGAACTGGTCACCTCCGCCACCTGATTCGTGGGGGAGTCCTCGAAGAGCCGGTAGCGCAACGAAGTACTGACGTCGTCCGTCGATCCCGCCCAGGTGAGGTCGATCGTCGAGCTCGAGTTGCTCACCCCGGCCGGAACCCCTGGCGCAGAAGGCGGCGTGACATCCGGCGGACCGACCACAGCCGGTACCAGGGCGATCGTGTGATCCCGCCCAGCCGAGATGTCGCTGACCCCCGACAGACCGCCGACCGTGACCGGGCTGCTGCGATCGACCAGGGTGCCGTCACCGAGCTGCCCGGTCGCATTCGATCCCCACGCCCGTACTACGCCGCCGCCGACGACCGCGAGACTGTGCTGCCGTCCGGCCGCGATCGCGGTCGCCCCGCTGACTCCGGCGACGGCGACAGACGTCGTACGGCGGGTCGTCGTCCCGTCTCCTAGTTGGCCGTTCGAGTTCGATCCCCAGGAGCGGACGGCCCCGGAAGCCAACCGGGCAAGGGAGTGATAGGCGCCCGCGGCAACTTCGACGACGCCGGTCAGGCCGCTCACCTGCACGGGGGACAGCCGATTCGTCAGGGTCCCGTCGCCGACCTCTCCTTGGGAGTTGTCGCCCCAGCCCCAGACGGTGCCGTCGGATCGGACCGCCAGCCCGTGGTCGCGGCCGCCGGCGATCGCGGTGATGCCCTCCAGCGAACCGACCCGCACCGGTCGCGTACGCATGGTGGTGCTGCCGTCACCGAGCTGACCGGTGTCGTTGAGACCCCAGCCCCAAACCGTGCCGTCTGAGCGCAGGGCGTAGCTCATGTCGCGGCCGCCCGCGATCGCTATCACGTCGGTGAGCGGGCTCACCGCGACCGGCGTTCGCTGGGCGCTCGTCGTTGCGCCGTTGCCCAACTGGCCGAACGAGTTGTAGCCCCAGCCGCGCACCGTTCCGTCCGCGAGCAGCGCGAGGCTGTGATAGTGCCCGCCCGCGATGTCGACAACGTTGCTGAGGCCACCGACCTGGACCGGTGCCAGCCGGTTCGTAGTCGTCCCGTCGCCGAGCTGGCCCATCTCGTTGAAACCCCAGGTCCAGACGGTTCCATCGGATCGCAGCGCGATGGAGTGCTCACGCCCTGCCTCGACCTCGACGACGTTGGTCAACGAGTTGACCGCCGCCGCCGTCGGGCGAGTGGTCGTGGTCCCGTTGCCCAGTTGACCCGTCCCGTTGCCACCCCACGTCCAGGCCGCCCCCGGATCGGCCGCCGCGGCCTCGACCGGATGCAGCCCACCCACGATCAGGCAGCCGACAGCGAAAATCCCCCAACGCAGCTTCATAGCGCGCCCCTCCCCTTGGGGCACCGTTCTACCCGCGCGCCGCCCCATCCGTCCAGGGGCGGACAGGTTCGCGGCCACTCAGCAGGAGCAGCAGGTCCGCGATCGGGCCACGGATCTCGGTGCCCTCGCCGACCGACCAGTCCACGTCGGTGGCCACCAGGCGAGAACCGGTCAACCGCTTGCGGGCCTTGAAGGGGAAGGACTTCGTCCAGATCCGGTCGGCCGCGACCATCGCGGCGTCGGGTGGCATCTCGTGAGTACGGCCCAGCGGCCGGACGATGTCCTGGGTGTGGATCAGGACGTCGAGGAGCGGATCGACCACCGTCGTACCGAGCGGACGCCGGCGCGAACCAGCGAAACGCCGGTACTGCGCGACGATCTCCGCACCCGAGTACCGCGCGCCGAGCCGCCGTGTTTCCTCGAACACGAACCGGTTGAAGTTGCCCCGAGCCCGGATCATCCCGGCCAGCACGGGCAGCACCCGCGCCTGGGGCGACGAGATCACGTGCGCGGCGACGTCGCGAACCGTCCAGCCCGGACAGGCCGACGGCGTCGCCCACTCGGCCTCGCTCAATCCTTCGAGCAGGTCGGCCAAGGCGGCCCGCTCGGCGTCGACGTACCGCCAGATCTGTTCGGTCTCCATCGCTCCACCCGGAACTAGTAAGCCTCTCTGACCAAATTAGACAGTTTCTCTGACTACCCGTCAAGCTGGTCTGGTGCCGGACGACGAGCTGAACCTGGGATTGCTGCTGTTCATCCCGTACCGAGCGATGGAGAACCGTGTCTTCGAGCGGTTGGCGGGGGCGGGGTACGACATCACGCCGGCCCAGGCCAGGGTGTTCCAGCGGATCAGCGCGACCGGTAGCCGGCTGACCGAGCTGGCCGAACAGGCGCAGGTGACCAAGCAGACGGCCGGCTTCCTGGTCGACCAACTGGAGAAGGCCGGCTATGTCCGTCGCGTTCCGGATCCGACGGACGCCCGCGCCCGGCTGGTGCAGATCGCCGACCGCGGCGCCGAGACGATCCCGATCGCCGCGGCCGTCGTCGCCGAGATCGAGGCCGAGTGGACCGCCCATCTGGGCGCCACCCAGGCAGCCCAACTCCGGCGGGCACTCGGCAAGCTCCGCGAGATCACCGATCCGTACGCCGGCCCGGCCTCCACCTGACGAACAGCAGAGGCCGGGCGTCGGCCTGGCCCCACCTGACGAACAGCAGAGGCCGGGCGTCGGCCCGGATCACTCGGCGCGGATCAGTTCACCGGAGTGCCGAACCACTTGGTGAGGTGGGTGAACAGGTCCGGGTTGTTGTCGCCGATCCAGGCGATGTGGCCGTCGGGGCGAAGGAGGGCCGCGGGGAAGTCGAGGCCCTCACTGCCGTCGACCGTATCGACGATGTGGTCGACGCGGTCGTCCCAGCCGTCGACGGTGAGACGGCCGGTCTGGTCGAGCAGCAGGCCGCGTCCCGCGTGCAGCTGGTCGTACAGGCGGCCGTTCTTCAGTTCGACGTTGCGCAGGCGCCGGCCGACCAGCTCGTTGTCGTCGCCGAAGTCGTAGCGGATCCCGATCGACATCACCATCTCGATCACGTACTTGTTGACATCCTCGAAGTCCATCAGCCGCGACATCAACCGCCGCATCGCCTGCGGACCCGGGGCGGGATCCATCAGCACCCCCTGCGCCAGCGTGTTGTCCAGCACCATCGCGGCGACCGGATGCCGCTCGTCGTGGTACGTGTCCAGCAGGCTCTCCGGAGCCCAGCCGTTGACCTCCGCAGCCAGCTTCCAGCCCAGGTTGAACGCGTCCTGGACGCCCAGGTTGAGCCCCTGCCCGCCCAGTGGTGGGTGCACATGCGCCGCGTCGCCGGCCAGCAACACCCGCCCCGACCGGTACTGCTCGGCCAACCTGGTCGCGTCACCGAACCGCGAAAGCCAGCGCGGCGAGTGCGCCCCGAAGTCCGTCCCCGTGGTCACCCGCAACTGCTCCCGGAACTCCTCGATGGTCGGCGCGGTCCGGCGGTCCGTGGCCACCCCGGCGGCCGGTACGACGACCCGGTGCAGCCCGTCTCCCACCGGGCCCGCCCCGAAGAACAGCTGCGTCTTGCGGACCTCGGTCATGATTGCGGTCAGCGTTTCCTGGTCCACGTCGAGCTTCATCTCGCCCAGCAGATACTCGTTGCGGGCGTCCTGCCCGGGGAAGGCGACACCGAGCACCTTGCGCACCGTACTGCGGCCGCCGTCGCAGCCGACCAGGTACCGCGCCTGCAATTGGTTGCCGTCGGCAAGGTCAACGGTGACCGAATCCTCGTCCTGGCTGAGCCCGACCAGCTCGCTGCCACGCCGGACCTCCGCGCCGACCTCGACCGCGTGCTCGGCCAGGATCCGGTCGATGATCGGCTGGAAGAGCGCCAGCGTGTAAGGGAACGCCGTGTCCAGGTGCTCCGGCGGCTGCTTGCCGATGCCGGCGAAGAAGCCGTACTGACCGCCGATCGGGTGCGGCGTACCGACGGCCAGGAACCGGTCCAGCAATCCGCGCTGGTCCATCACCTCCGCGCTGCGGGCGTGCAGCCCGAGTGCACGGACGACGGGACTCGGCTCCGCCTCCCGCTCCAGGACCACCACCTGGACGCCGTGCAGCCGCAGTTCGGCCGCGAGCATCATGCCGGTCGGTCCGCCACCCGCAATGATCACGTCAAACAAAAGGAACCCCGATCCTTCGAATCGCAGCCGGTGAATCCGGCTACGGGCAGTGATTCTCCGGAGATTTCGGGGGTTGCGGCAAGTCCCCCCATGCGTTATACCTTGAGTAGGGAGGGGAACTCTTGAGTTCCCCTCCCTCCTTGTTTTCCGGGCTATTTCAGCCCAAAGGCGGGCTCGATCGTCTGCCGCACCTGGTTGCCAACGGCATCTTTCACCGTTTTTCGAAAGATCTCCGTGGACTGCTGGTACCGCTCTGTAGGCCGCCCGGTTGGTCAGGGGAGTGGTTTAGCGGGTCTTCTTGCTGGGTGGGGTCGGGCGTTCGTCGGTCCAGCCGGATTCGAGGACGACGGTGATGCCGGTGCCCTTGCGGGCCGACTTGAATTCCGAGCTGAGCAGTCGGCCGGTGGCCGGATCGATGATGAAGCTGCTGCCGGTGCTGCCCATGGCCAGCGTCGGTGAGGCGCTCGGGGTGCCGCCCTTCTCGACCCACTGCAGGTTCATGGTGATCTTCGTACCGACGCGGCCGATCGGATCCTTGACGTGTTCCTGCAGCGTCGTTCCCGGAAGTTCCGACAGCACCCGCAGCGCGGCACCCCTCAGCTTCGGTGGCGACGGCAGCTCGAACAGCAGCCGGCCGGCGGCGCTGAAGATGTCGTACTCGATCTCCTCCGGACCGGCTCCAGGCCGGATGTTCCGGCTGAGAACAGCACGCAGCTTCGCCGGATCGGTCGGCAGTGCCTCGATCTGCTGGGCGGTCAGCGGCTTCGCGTCGTTCAGGTAGTAGCCGGGCGGTACGTCGCGGAACGACATCTTGTTCACCACCGACTCGCCGGGTGCCATCGTGGTCGGCGTCTCCTCGTACGGCAGCTGCCACGACGTCGGCGAACCCTGCGCCCGCCACTTCGCCACGTCGTCGACGGTCGCCGGGCGCGACCCCAGATCGACCCAGCCGAACCAGGACTGGACCCCGCGCTTCATCGGCATCCAGCTCTCGGTGATCTGCCGCTTCTGCAACGTGTACTTCGGGTTGCCGACCTGCACGCCGCCGGTGCTGATCAGCAGGCTGCGGACCCGGAAGTACTTCCCGGCCACCAACTCGTTCGTTTCCTGGCGTACTGCGGTGTCGAGCAGCACCTTGCTGGCGCCGGTCAGCCGCGGTGCCGGCGAACCGCTGCCAGGGACAGGAACGGCGTCAGGGCCCGAGCCGGTGGATCGCAACAACGGGACCGACAGCGCGGTCAGCGCCACGACGGCGGTTGTCGCGGTCACGGCGATACCGATGCGCCCGGAGCGTACGGCGGCCCGCCACCGATCGTGGCGGCGGCCCGTCAGCTCGGCGCGGACGAGGTCTTGGACCTGACGACGGGCCTGCGCGGTAACCTCCGGCGACGGACCGGGCTGCTCAGGGAAGGCGGACCGGATCGTCTCGAACTCGTCGGTCGGATCAGCCATGATCGGTGCCCCCGGTCGGATCGAGGTGGCCAAGATTTTCGCGGACGACCCGCCGCGCCCGTGACAGTCGCGAGCACACCGTCCCGTACTTGATCCCCAGCGCGGCCGCGACCTCGTCGTACGTGAGCTCGCCGAGCGCGACCAGCATCAGTACTTCGCGGTCCTTCGCGGACACCTTCGCCAGGGCCGCGGCGAGCCGGCGGTTCGTGGCCTGCGCCGTGACCTGAGCGGTCACCCGCTCCTCGTGCCCGGGCGCCGGAACCGGCAGCGGCAGCTTGGCCGTCGCCCGCCAGGCCCGGAGTTCGTCGCGGCGGTGCCGGCGGATCAGGTTGGTGGCGATGCCGTACAGCCAGGCGCGGACCACCCCGCTGCGGCGGTCGAACCGGTCCCGCTGGCGGAAGGCGATCAGGAACGTCTCCGCGGACAGGTCGTCGGCGAGATCGGTGCCGAGCCGGCGCGCGACGTACGAATGCACCTGCGGGAAGTACCGGTCGAAGATGACCGTGAAGCGGTCGGGTTCGCGCACCGACGACTCCAGGATCCGGCCGTCCTCGTCGGCGCCTACGTCGGTCGTGCTGACGGGGGTCCGCGCGGTTCGGGGCGCCATCGGCCGGCCGGGCAACGCAAGCGTCGCCAGGGCGAGGTCGGGCGTCATCGGACTCCTTACGCGGCCGGCCCGGTCGGGACCCGTCTGCTCGGGTGGTTCCGGTCCCGTGGCAGCGGCGCTGCCGGTCGGCTCACCTAGTTCTTGTCCGATGTGCCCAGCACCCTTCTCGACCCCGCCGACCGTCCGCGACCTTGACGCGCGACCGGCGCAGCCGGATGACATCCGGCCCGGAATCGAGGCCGCGATCCGCCTCAGGAAGCGTCGAGGCTGCTCTGCAGCGAGCGCGCTTACGAAGCGTCGAGACTGCGCTTACGAAGCGTCGAGACTGCGCTTAAGAAGCGTCGAGGAAGCCGCGGGCGGCGGCTTCGTCGGCGGGCCAGACGTAGACGGACCAGCCGTCCTTGGTCCGGGCCGCGGTGGCCTTGATGCCGAGATTCTTCAGCATCGTGACCTTCACCCGGGCCTCGTTGTAACTACCGACGGTCCGGACGTCGACCAACAGCCCGAAGGTGTCCCGATCGGCCGGCGAATAGTCAGTACGGCGCACCAGCGACCCGCCTTTGGGCTTGGAGAACGCCCAGCGGGTGAGCAGCACCATCACCCCGGCGAGCACGATCGCCACGACGGGGAAGAGAAAGTAGTGCTCCGCGAACACGCACACCATTGTCTCGCGAAATGGAAGACCTCGAGACCTTGGCAACCTTTCGTGTCTCCAGGGAGTCTGTACCACTACAACGCCGGAGTGCGGTCGATACTCGCCGACCGCCCGAAGAGCGGAGGGCACGGACATGCTCGCACCGACCCCTGAAGCGACCAGTTACTGCACGAACGTGGTCTACCTCTCCGGATTCCTCGACGTCCGCTCGGTGGCCGAAGTCCGCGAAGAGCTCAACCAGCTGATCGACAGCTCCGACGGCGACGTGATCGTCGACCTGGAGGCCCTCGACGCGCTCGACGCCACCGGCCTCGGCCTGCTGGTCGCCACCCACCGGCGCACCCAGCTACTCGGCCGCCAACTGGTCCTCCGCCACCCGGTCCCGTCCGTAGTCCGCATCCTCGCGGTCACCCGCCTACACCGAATCCTCCACGTAGAACGCACCCCACTCCCGATCTCCGCCTAGTCCGAGCTGTGATGTAAGCCGCTGGTGACGCCCGTCACGAGGGGCGGACTCACAAGGGCACAGAGTCCTACTCTCGGGTACATGACGACTGAGAAGGACCGCCCCTGGGTGATGCGGACCTACGCCGGGCACTCGTCGGCGGTGGAGTCGAACGCGCTGTTCCGGCGCAACCTGGCCAAGGGGCAGACCGGGCTGTCGGTCGCCTTCGACCTGCCGACGCAGACCGGGTACGACGCGGACCACCCGTTGGCGAAGGGCGAGGTCGGCAAGGTCGGCGTACCGGTGGCGCATCTGGGTGACGTGCGGGCGTTGTTCGACCAGATCCCGCTCGCGCAGATGAACACGTCGATGACGATCAACGCGACCGCGATGTGGTTGCTCGCGCTCTACCAGGTCGCCGCGCAGGAGCAGGGCGCGCTGCCCGACGAGCTGACCGGGACGACGCAGAACGACATCGTCAAGGAGTACCTGTCCCGCGGTACGTATGCCTTCCCGCCGGACGCGTCGCTGCGGTTGTCGACCGACCTGATCGCCTACACGGTCTCGAACGTGCCGAAGTGGAACCCGATCAACATCTGCAGCTACCACCTGCAAGAGGCCGGGGCGACGCCCGTGCAGGAGCTGGCGTTCGCGCTCTCGACGGCGATCGCCGTACTGGATCGCGTCCGCGACGGCGGCCAAGTGCCGGCCGACCGGTTCGGCGAGGTGGTGCAGCGGATCTCGTTCTTCGTCAACGCGGGCGTGCGGTTCATCGAGGAGACCTGCAAGATGCGCGCGTTCGTCCGGCTCTGGGACGACGTCTGCCTCAACCGGTACGGCGTGACCGATGCGAAGGCGCGCCGCCTTCGGTACGGCGTACAGGTCAACTCGCTCGGGCTCACCGAGGCGCAGCCCGAGAACAACGTGCAGCGGATCGTGCTGGAGATGCTCGGCGTGACACTGTCCAAGAACGCCCGGGCCAGGGCGGTGCAGTTGCCGGCCTGGAACGAGGCGCTCGGTCTGCCGCGGCCGTGGGACCAGCAGTGGTCGCTCAGGATGCAGCAGGTGCTCGCGTACGAATCGGATCTGCTCGAGTACGACGACATCTTCGACGGCTCGCACGTGATCGAGGCGAAGGTGGACGAGTTGGTCGCCGGGGCGCAGGAGGAGATCGACCGCGTCCAGGCGATGGGCGGTGCCGTCGTCGCGGTGGAGAGCGGGTATCTCAAACAGGCGCTGGTCGCGTCCCATGCCGAACGGCGGCAGCGGATCGAGTCGGGCGAGCAGATCGTCGTGGGCGTGAACAAGTTCGAGAACACCGAACCGTCGCCGCTGACCGAGAACCTCGAGACCGCGATCCAGACCGTCGACCCGGCCGCCGAGAGCGCCGCCCTGTCGTCCTTGGTCGAGTGGCGTGAGCAGCGCGACGACGAGGCGGTCGAGGAAGCGCTGGCGTCCTTGCGCGAGGCGGCCAAGGGGACCGAGAACCTGATGCCGGCGACCTTGCGATGTGTCCGCGCGGGTGTGACGACGGGGGAGTGGGCCGGCGTACTACGTGAGGTGTTCGGCGAGTACCGCGCGCCCACGGGTGTCTCCGGTTCGGTCGGTACGTCGAGCGGTGGCGAGGCGATCGCCGCGGTCCGGGCGAAGGTGGCGTCGACGTCGGAGGAACTCGGCGGCCGGCTGCGGTTCCTGGTCGGCAAGCCCGGTCTCGACGGGCATTCGAACGGTGCCGAGCAGGTCGCCGTCCGGGCTCGTGACGTCGGGTTCGAGGTGATCTACCAGGGCATCCGGTTGACGCCCGAGCAGATCGTCGCGGCCGCGGTCGCCGAGGACGTGCACTGCGTCGGTCTCTCGATCCTGTCGGGCTCCCACATGGAACTCGTACCGCAGGTCGTCGCGGGCCTGCGCGAAGCCGGCCTCGAGGACGTGCCTGTGGTCGTCGGCGGCATCGTCCCCGACGGTGACGCGCGAGCACTCCTCGGCTCCGGGGTCGCGGCCGTCTACACCCCGAAGGACTACGACCTCACCGGCATGATGTCCAACGTCGTCGACGTGATCCGCCACGCCAACCACCTCTG
Source organism: Kribbella monticola (assembly GCF_003261635.1). Lineage (GTDB taxonomy): Bacteria > Actinomycetota > Actinomycetes > Propionibacteriales > Kribbellaceae > Kribbella > Kribbella monticola. The sequence goes on from NZ_QFXK01000022.1 coordinate 138,145, forward strand.
ACCTCAGCCCCCGCAACGGCGGTTAGGTTGGGACGATGGGGCAGACGTTCAGGTTCGGGGCCGGGTCGGTGGAGTTGACGGAGGACGGGGCCGTCGCGGCCGTGGTTCATCCGGTGCGCGGGTCCTCGGTGTTGCTCGAGGACGGGGTGGTGCACGACCCGACGCGGTACTGGGGCAAGGGTTTCGTGATCACCGATCGCGGCAGCCACCGCTGGGACGCGCCGGTGAGTCAGCGCTGGCGATCGGCCGGGATCGATCTGCTGTATCAACTGGGCGACCTGGAGTTGCGGGTGGGCCGGCGGTTCGGCGACGTGTGGACCGAGACGTACGAAGTACGGAATGTCTCGGGTGAGTCCGTTGCTGTCGGGTCCCTTGCGGTCAGTACGCCGTGGCGCGATGTCTACGAGTCGAGCCGGGAGAGCTTGCGGAAGGCGGTCCATGCGCATGTGTGGACCGGTGGCGCAGATTCATGGGTCTGGGCGACGCCGATGGACGGCAGCGGACCGGGGCTCGGCCTGCAGCTCACCGAGGGCGAGCTCTGGGCGTACTCGGTCGAGTCACGTGACGGCGGGATCGGCAGCAACAGCAGGGGACACCTCTACCTGCACGTCACCGACCACTTCCGGGCGCCGCACGCGATGGGTGGTCAACCGCAGCTCGTACTCCGGCCGGGCGACTCCTATCGCTGGACCTGGCAACTCGGCTGGCACGACAGCCTCGCCGACTTCCACGCGACCCGGCAGCCGTTGCTGGAGGCAACCGAATTGGTGGCCGAGGTCGGGGAGACGCTGTCGGTGCGGCCGGCCCACGGTGTGACCGGTCCGTCGTCGGTCACCTCGGCGATACCCGGTACGCAGTACGTCGAAGCCACTGACGGCAAGGTGAGCTCGCGGATCCAGGTGCTGTTCCACCAGCCGCTGCGGGAGTTGGTCGAGTCGCGGCTGCGGTTCGTGCTCGACAGACAGCGTCCGGCAGAGCGAAGCGACAGCAGGCGGTTCTCCTTCCTGCCGTACGACAACGAGACCGGGCTGACCGTGCTGTCGGGCGCCTGGCGCGACTGGTCGGACGCACGAGAGCGAATCGGTACGGCTCTGCTTCTGCAGGAGGCGCGCGATCGCGGCTGGGGCGACCGGGCCGAGCTCGACGAAGCGCTGACGGGGTACGAGCAGTTCGTAGTGGAGCACCTGGTGGCAGCCGATGGCACTGTTGCCGACGACAGCCTGCACGAGAGCCCGACGCGGCTCTACAACTTCCCCTGGTTCGCCCGGTTCTTCCTCGGCCAGGGCGACCACGACCGCGCAGTACAGATCATCGACCGGTACTACGAACTCGGTGGCGACCACTATCTGGCGTTCGACCTCGGCCCGTTGCTCCTGGCGTTGTCGGAGCATTCGCCGCGCCTGCTGGAGCACCTGGACCGGCATGCGCGGATCTTCCTGGAGTACGGCGAAGACCTGCCACCCCATGAGGTGAATTACGAGCAGTCGATGGTCGCTCCGCTGCTGGAACTGCTGGTGGCGGCCCATGAAGCAGGCTTGGTCGATCGCGCTGAACTGGATCGCCGGCTGCCCTGGCTGACGGCGTTCGCCGCGGACCAGCCCGACGTACGGCTGCGTCACATCCCGATCCGTCACTGGGACGGCTACTGGTTCGGGCTGCTCCGGCTCTGGGCTGACGTGTTCCCGCATTACTGGTCGGTGCTCAGTGCGGCCGTCTACCTCTCCTGGCCGTCCGACGAGCTCGCACACATCGGGCGCGCGATCCTGCGCGCCAATCTGGTCAATTTCTTCCCGGACGGCTCGGCCACCTGCGCCTTCGTCTACCCGAGCGCGGTCAACGGCCGACCCGCTCACGTCGCCGACCCGCTCGCCAACGACCAGGACTGGGCGCTCGTGTACGCCCTGCGCTTCGGGCTCACCTGACCTGAAGCCGATCATTTGGCGCTCTGATGAAAGTAACTGCCAGAAATCGTTGTCCAATGGTAGCTTCTTCACCTCGGGACTGTGTGCCACCGCTTGGTGGCTGACTGTGGTGGGGGTCGCCGTGGTGGTCAATCTGAGTCTGCGCCATCGGATCCAGCAGCAAGAGCTCTCCGAGCACGAGAAACTCTTCCGCGAACTGCTCCCCGGCCCGGTCGCCGACACGTACTTCGAACTGCTCGAGCTGGGCCAGCGCGAGATCACCGAGCAGACCGGCGCTGTGCAGGAAGGGATCGACCAGGAACTGGTCACCCGTCAGCTTGCCTACCGGCATCGCTCCGAGGGCTCGGTGACGTTGCGGCCGGTCGATCCCCTGATCGCGACCACCGGCCTGCTGACCCAGGTGCAGCGTGAGCTCGGCAGGCACCAGGACCGGCTGCTGCAGGGCTATGTGGCGGCTGCCGAACTCCATCAGCGTCAGCTGCACGACAAACAGCCAGGCGAGGTCCCGTCGGTGCTCGCGCAGCTGCTGACCGACTCCGACGAGATCGCCGAGCGCTGGACGACCTCGATCCACACGGTCCAGTGCACCTACCGGTCCATAGCCGGCCACGATCCCGCGCAGACAGCGCCCGTGCTGCCGTCGGCGCTGGCAAGTCAGTGCGATTCCATGCAGTTCCGCCAGCTCTGTACGCCGGAGTGCCTCGCGCACCCGCGTGGTAACGATGCCATCCGGGCCGCGATCGACGCCGGAATCGAGGTCCGTACAGCCCAGACGCTGCCGGCCAGGATGATCATCGTCGACGACCACTTCGCTCTGGTCGGTCTGGTCCCGGCCGGTGACAGCGGTGCGCTGCTGATCCGGTCGTCGGTGCTGATCGCTGCGCTCACGCAGTACTACGACCAGATCTGGGCCACCGCCACTCCGGTGGTGCTGCCGGGTGTGGGGCCGGTGTCGCGATCCCGGCAGGCCGCCAAGAACCTGGGCCGCACCGAGCGCGAAGTGCTGACCCTGCTGGTGCACGGCCTCAAGGACGAGGCGATCGCCAGGCACCTGAGCCTCAGCGTCCGGACCGTACGCCGGCACATCGCCACGGTGATGGACTTCGTCGACGCCCCGACCCGGTTCGCGGCCGGCGCCGCCGCTCAACGGCTCGGTCTGCTCGGCTGAGGCCTTGGCCGGTTGGGGAACTTGTCCACTTTTGCCCTGTCGGACGGCGAGCGCTGCCCCCACCCTGGTGATTCCCGCCCTTCCGCCCCTGAGGTTCCCGTCCACGTCCGTCCCCTCCCATCGCGCGGGCCACCGCGCGATGGACTTCGACGTGCGCGGGAGGGCTTCGTAGAGAGGTCGCCCATGTCCTATCCGAGATCACGCTTGCTGAATGGCTATCCGGCCACTCGGCCGGTGCGCTGGCTCAGTGCCGGGTTGGGCCTGGCACTGGTTGCCGGCCTGCTGTCCGGTCCACCTGAGGCCACGGCCGCCGAAGACGACACTTCCGATGTTCAGCAGACCGTCGCCGACCAACCGCTCGAGCGCGCCGACGAGGCGTCCGCGGTGATCACCGCGAGGACCACCGGCAAACCCGTGGTGATCAGCGGCAAGACCACCGAGACCACGCAGTACCGCGCGCTGCCGTCCGGCAGGATCGAGGCGACCGTCGCCGCCGGGCCGGTCAGGATGCGCGACGAGGACGGTGACTGGATCGATGTCGACGTGTCGCTGGTCCGGCTCCCCGACGGCACCGTCGAGCCCAAGGCCCATCCGTACGGACTGACACTGTCCGGTCCGGCCGGTAAGGGCGATCACGAACTCGTCGCATTAGGTGCCGAAGGCAACCGTTCCGCGCTGGGCTGGTCCGGCCCCCTGCCGGCCCCCGAGATCGACGGCACCATCGCGACGTACCGCGAAGTGAAGCCCGGCGTGGACCTCGTCGTCGAGGCAACGCGTACCGGCTACCAGCAGCACCTACTGGTGAAGAACCGGGCCGCAGCCGCGCAGGTGAAGCAGCTCCGGATGCCGTGGAAGGTGGACGGGCTGACCGCGAAGGCGGACGGCAAGGGTGGCCTCGCGGTTCGCAAGGGTGGCGAGAGCTTCGACGTACCGGCGCCGTTGATGTGGGACTCTTCCGTGGACAAAGCGTCGGGGGAGCACACCCGCCGGGCGCCGGTCGGACTCGGGCTGGCGCGGAACGCAGTGCTGCTGACGCCGGACGCCAAGTTCCTGAGTGACCCGAAGACTGTCTATCCGGTGACGATCGACCCGTCGCAGAGCTCAGGTGCGAGCTTCGACGCGTTCGTGCAGAACACCTACTCCAGCGACCAGTCTGCGGCAACCGAGCTGAAGCTGGGCAGCTACGACGGCGGTTCGACCCGGGCCAAGTCGTATCTGCGGTTCGACAACCAGAACTGGCTGTGGGACAAGCAGATCCAGGCCGCCACGCTCAACCTGTGGGAGACCCACTCGTACTCGTGCGCGACGGCGGGCTGGGAGGCATGGCGCACCGCCGACGTGACTAGCGCGGCGCGCTGGACCGCGCAGCCGGCCGAGCTCGAGAAGGTCGGTACATCGACGCAGACAAAGGGTTTCTCGAGCTCCTGCGCTGCCGGCTGGGTGACGATCCCGGTGACCGCCGCCTTCCAGTACACGGCCACCAACCACGCGGCCAAAACCAACATCGGGATCAAGGCGACCAGCGAGACCAACAGCGCCGGCTGGAAGCGGTTCGCCTCGCGTGAGGCCGCGGCCAACCCGCCGTCGGTGACGATCACCTACCAGACCAAGACCGCGGTGAACGCGCAGACGACGGCCCCTGCGACGGTCTGCGGTACAGGCGCAACGCGTCCGTACATCTCCACCAAGACGCCCCAGTTGCGGGCGCAGATCAGCGATGGTCTCGGCGCCGCGGTCTACGGCAACTTCGAGTGGCAGCCGGTCGGCGGAATCACCACCGCCGCCACCGAAGGACCCGGTGCGTCCGGCGCCTGGCTGGGCACCACCATCCCTGCCGGCGCTTTCGTCGAGGGCGGCAGCTACGCCTGGCGCGTCCAGGGCACTGACGGTACGACGCCTGGCGCATGGTCACCTTGGTGCGAATTCACCGTCGACACGGTTGCGCCCGCCTCTGCACCGACTGTCTCCTCGACGACGTACCCCGTGGGTCAGTGGTCAGGAGGAGCGGGCACGGCCGGCACCTTCACCTTCGGGGCAGCAGGTGCCGGCGATGTCGTGGCTTACGAGTACGGCGTCGACACCAACCCGCCGGACCAGGTGGTGAACGCCGCCACTCCTGGCGCGACCACGAGCATCAGCATCACCCCGACCGCGGATGGACCGCACACGTTGTGGGTGCGCACCCGGGATCGAGCGGGCAACCGGTCGCCGCTGACGGCGTACGAGTTCTCTGTCGGTGGTGGCGCTGTGATCGCGCCGAAGAACGGTGATGTCAGCGCGGCCAAGACGGCGATCGTCGGAGCGGGCCGCAGTACTGCGACCGGTGTCACCTACCAGTGGCGTCGCGGCGACACCGACGCGTGGGTGACGATCCCGGCCGCCCATGTGCAGGTCGCGGCTGGTGGTGGCGCAGTGACCTGGCCGCTGCCGACCAGCGGCAACGGACAGTTCCCGAAGCTGAACTGGAACCTGGAGGCCACTCTCGCCGCCGTCGACGCGCAGTCCGTCCCGCGGGACGGACCGGTACAGCTCCGGGGCAACTTCACCGGTGGCACGGCCGCGTCGTCCGGCGCGGTGAAGCTCACTTTCGACCGCAACCTCGCGACGGCCGCCACCGACGAGGTCGGTCCCGGTGAGGTCAACCTGCTGACCGGCAATTACACCTTGTCCGACACCGATGTGTCAGTCGATTCCTACGGCAGCGATCTGACCGTCAGCCGGACCTACAACAGCCGCCAGTCGGCCGGCACCGACAACTCGAACATGTTCGGCCCAGGCTGGATTTCCGGCGCGGTGGTGGACGAGGCGGACACGCCGTACACGTCTCTCGATGTCTTCGGAACGCTGGTCCAGGTCGGCACGCCCGACGGCGACACGGTCGGCTTCACGGCCCGCGACGGTGTCAACTTCGACCCCGAGGTCGGGCAGGAGACGCTGAAGCTCAGCTATGCCAGTGCGACCGACTCGTACAAGCTCACCGACGAGCAGGGCTCGATCGTGACGTTCGGCCGGGTGACGGGAACGTCTGCGGGTCACTACTACCCGACCGCAACCACACTGCCGGGCAGCAACCAGGTCACCACCTTCACCTGGGAGAAGGTGACGATCGGCGGCGCCGAGGTAGTGCGGCCGATCCGTATGCTGGCGCCCGTTCCGGACGGGGTCAGCTGTGCGACGATGGCTCGCGGCTGCCGGGCACTCAACTTCACCTACGCCACGACAACGACCGCTACCGGGACGACCGAGGCGACGCTGGGCGATTACCTCGGCAGGGTCAAGGAGATCTCCTTCACCGCTTGGGATCCGGACCTTGCCACGCCAGCCATGCGGACCGTGCCGGTCTCGCGGTACAGCTACGACAACACCGGCCGGCTGCGTTCCAGCTGGGACCCGCGGCTGGACTCCGGCAGCACCCATGTCGGCGATCTCTACAGCTACCAGGCTGACGGGGTTCTCTCGACCATCAAGCCGGCAGGGCAGGAGCCCTGGCAGCTGAGTTACACCACACTGCCCAACGACCCCGCCATCGGCCGGCTCAGCAAGGTGTCCCGCTCTGCCCTGACCGCGGGCACCGCTGTCGAAACCGTTGTCTACAAGGTTCCTCTGTCCGGCGCGGGTGCGCCGAACGACCTGTCTCCTGGCCAGACCAAGCGGTGGGGTCAGGCAGAAGCTCCGACCGACGCCGCTGCCGTCTTCCCACCGGACCAGGTGCCCAGTGGCAACCCAGCCACCGGTGCGCTGCCGTCCAACTGGGAGCGGGCAACCGTCACCTACCTCGACGCCAACGGCCAAGAGGTCAACAAGGCGACACCGGGCGGCAACATCACCACCAACTGGTACGACGGTTTCGGCAACTCCGTTCGCACGCTGACCGCGGAGAACCGCAACCGGGCCTTGAATCAGTCGGCGTCGGACGACGACGCCGCAGAGCAGACGTTGGCGCAGACCTACTCCACGGTGAGCACCTACTCGCGGGACGGAGAACGACTCGAGACGACGCTGGCCCCTGAGACAGAGGTCCGCCTCAGCACCGGCGCCACGGTCAGGGGCAGGCACCTGACCCGCAACACCTACGACCAAGGTGCACCCACCACCGGTGGTCCGTTCAACCTGGTCACGACCGCGGAGTCGCAGGTCCGGCTCTGGGGCGCGGACGGTACGGCGGTCGAGGCGGATCGCCGGGTCACCACCACCGGCTACAACTGGACCCTGCGGATGCCGACCGTGACGACCAACGACCCAGGTGGTCTCGCCCAGACGGTTCGGACCAGCCTGGATCCGGTCACCGGTCTGGAAACCTCCGAGACCCAGGTGGCCGGCGGTACGACGACCAACACCCCGGCCACGCAGAAGACGATCTACTACCGGGCCACAGCCGGCTCGGGGTACAGCGAGTGCGACCTGCGACCGGAGTGGGCGAACCTGACCTGCCGTCTCCAGCCAGGTGGTCAAGCGGCCACCGGTCCTGAGCTGCCGGTCAAGGTGCAGACCTACGACATGTTCAACCAGCAGCGGGTCCTGGTCGAGAAGACCAGCGCCGGGACACTGCGGACCAGCACCACGAAGTACGACGCAGCCGGCCGGATCGCAGAGATCGGACTGACGGCGGCAGCAGGGCTCGGTACGCCGGTGCCGATCCAGCGCAACGTGTACGACCCACTCGACGGCAACCTGCTGCGGTCCCAGTCCGTGAGCGCGGCCGGCGCCGTCACCGCCGAGATCATCCGTACCTACGACACGCTCGGCCGGATCACCTCCTATCAAGATGCCGATGGCAACCTTTCGATCACGACGTACGACCTGCTCGGCCGGCCGGCGACCAGCTCGGACGGCAAGGCCACCCGCACCTACGGGTACGACTTCCGCGGTCTGCTCACCTCGGTGAACGACAGCCAGACCGGCACCTACACCGGTAGCTACAACGGCGACGGGCAGCTGATCAGTGAGACCTGGCCCAACGGGGTCAAGGTCGACACCCGGTACGACGAGGCCGGCGAGGAGGCCGGTATCACCTACAGCAAGCCCGGGTGTGCCTCCGGCGACTGCACGTTGTTCAGCGAGTCGCTGACCGGGACAGCGCACGGCCAGACGGCCAGGCGCATCTCCACTCTGTCCAGCCAGCTGTTCCACCAGGACGGGGCCGGTCGGGTCACGTCGGTGGAGGAGACGGTCGGCGAGAAGTGTGTGACCAGGACCTACGGGTTCAGTCCTGCAACCGACAGGACGAGTAGCGCGGAGTACGGTCCGGCTGCCGACGGCAGTTGTCAGTCGACCACCCCGGCATCCACTCGGACCTGGACCTACGACACGGCGAACCGGGTGACCTCCGCCGGTTACGCCTACGACGCTCTCGGCCGGACCACGACAGTGCCGGCGATCGACACGGGAGCACCCGCGGCCGGCGACGTGACGGCCACCTACCACGCGGACGACCTGGTCGACACGGTGACGCAGGGCGGTCGTACGACGGACTACACGATCGACGTCACCGGTGAGCGGGTCCGGTCCTGGACCGACAACTCCACCGGCGAGGTGGTGACCAACGTCCAGCACTACGACGAGGACTCGGATTCGCCGGCCTGGACGCAGGAAGGCGCGAGCCGGTTCACCCGGGTCGTCGCGGGCTTGTCCGGGATGACCGCGATCGTCGACAGCGACAGTGGTGCGCCGGACTGGCAGATCGCCGATCTGTCCGGTGACATCGTCGCCACGATCCACAGTGGTGACGAGGGTTTGTCCAGCACGAGCGAGGCCGATGAATACGGTCAGTTGGGCGACTCCGAAGCCGTCGGGAAGCAGCGGTACGGCTGGCTCGGCACGCAGCAGCGGGCCGCGGACGCGCCGTCCGGGATCGTCTTGATGGGTGTGCGGCTCTACAACCCGACCACCGGGCGCTTCCTGCAGACGGACCCGATCTACGGCGCCAGTTGCAACGCGTACGAGTACACCTGCGCCGACCCGGTGGACAAGGTCGACCTGGACGGCAAGTGGCCGTGCTGGAGCAAGAAGTGCTTGCTCAAGGCGGCCGCGAAGAAGCTGAAGGCGCTGAAGAAGAAGATCCGGAAGAACAAGTACGTGCGGTGGGTCTGGCGCAAGGTCGTCAAGAACAAGTACGTGCGGGCCTGTGCCAAGGGTGCCGGTCTGTCGATGCTGAGGAAGTCGTTCTGGGCCAAGTTCAGGCGACTCCCGTATAAGGTCGGCCGCTGGGGCGCGCAAGGGTGCGCGTTCGGCGTCGTCAAGCTCTACGTCTGGCAGAAGGTCAGGCAGTGGAGGCCGAAGTACCCGTTCCCGCGCACGTGGTGACGTCGGGTTGATCCAGTGATCGTGTCCCGGGCGGCCCTCGCGGCCGCCCGGGATGCGTTGTCCAGAAAGGTCCTGCGCATGTCCCCTGATCCCCGCACGCATCAGCTGCCCGTTCCGCGGTACCGCTCGGCGCGTTGGCTCTCCGCAGCCGTCTGCTTGGTGTCGATCGCCGGTCTGCTGCCCGCATCCGCCATGGTGGTGGAGAAACCCGCGCTGGGCCCTTCGGGCGAAGCCTCGACCGTCGCCGCGGCCCTCGTTACCGCCAAAGCAAGCGGCAAGCCGGTGCTGATCACGAGCAAGACGACCGAGACCACGGAGTACCGCGCGCTGCCCTCCGGCCTCATCGAGGCGATCATTGCCGCTGGACCGGTCCGGATGCGGGGCGCGAACGGCTCGTGGATCGCCGTCGATGTCTCGCTGGTCCGGCAGGCCGACGGTTCGGTTACTTCCAAGGCTCATCCCTACGGCCTCAAGCTGTCCGGGCCTGCTCGGTCGGGGGATCACGACCTTGTCGAGCTCGGTGCGCCCGGGCGAGGTTCGAGACTTGGCTGGTCCGGTCGGCTGCCGGCGCCGGAGCTCGACGGAACCACAGCGACCTATCGCGAGGTGAAACCGGGTGTCGATCTGGTCGTGCAGGCGACTCGTACCGGCTACGAGCAGCAGCTGGTGGTGAAGAGCCGGCAGGCCGCAGTACAGCTCAAGCAGCTCAGGATGCCTTGGAAAGTTGACGGTCCGGCTACGTCGCCGGCTTCGGTGATGTGGGATTCGACCGTGGACAAGGCGTCCGGTGAGCATCTCAGGAGGGCGCCGGTGAAGCTTGCCCTAGGCAAGGATGCGTTGCTGCTGACGCCCGACGCGTCGTTCCTGACCGACCCGAAGACCGTCTACCCGGTCACGATCGACCCGTCGCAGAGCTCGGGTCCGAACTTCGATGCGTTCGTGCAGTCCAGTTACAGCACGGACCAGTCGGCGGCGACCGAGCTGAAGATCGGCACGTACGACTCCGGTGCCAACAAGGCCAGGTCGTATCTGCGGTTCGACAACCAGGACTGGCTGTGGGACAAGCAGATCCAGGCGGCCACCTTGAGCTTGTGGGAACACCACTCGTACTCCTGCACGGCCAGGGGATGGGTGGCGTACCGGGTCGCGGATGTCACGAATACAGCCCGCTGGACGAACCGGCCCGCGCAGTACGAGCAGGTCGGGACATCGACGCAGACAAAGGGCTTCTCGAGCTCCTGTGGTGCCGGCTGGGTGACGATCCCGGTCACCGCGGCCTTCCAGTACACGGCGGCGCACCGGCTGAGCAAGACCAACATCGGTATCAGCGCGGCGAGCGAGACCGACAACTACGGCTGGAAGCGGTTCAACTCCCGCGAGGGTGCCAACCCGCCGTCGGTGACGATCACCTATCAGACCAAGACCTCCGTGGACGCCCAGGCGACCGCACCCGACACCGCTTGCGTTACCGGCGCGGATCGACCGGCCATGTCCACCCTGAACCCACAGTTGCGCGCGCAGATCAGCGACACCCAGGGCGCACAGGTGTACGCCGTCTTCGAGTGGAAGGTGGTCGGCGGCATCACCAGCTCCACCGCAACCGAAGGCCCTGGCGCGTCCGGCTCGTGGCTGGGCACGACCATCCCCGACGACGCGTTCACCGAAGGCAGCAGCTATGCCTGGCGGGTCCAGGGCACCGACGGTACGACGCCCGGCGAGTGGTCGAACTGGTGCGAGTTCACGGTGATCACCATGTAGTACTCAGCCGATCGTCGCGAAGGCTCGCACCGGGAACGTGGCGAGACCCGCGATGCGCGGCGGCGTAGCGGTGAAGGTCGCACCGGTCGGCGGCACCTCGTCCAGCTTGGTGAGATGCTCGACGATCGGCAGCCCGGCGCCGAGCAACAACGTGTGCGCCGGGCGCGTGCCGTCGGTCATGTCGTCGATATTGGCCGCGTCGATCCCCACCAGCGCCGCCCCTTGGCCGATCAGGTGCTCGGCGCCGTCCCTGGTCAGAAAATGCGCATCCTCGACATACTCCGGAGTTCCGAACCGCGCGTCGTCGCCGGTATGCAACAACACCGCCTTCCCCCGTACGTCGTACGTCGCCAGCGCGTTCGCGTCGATCCCGAGCCGCCCGCTGTCCGCCACCCGCACGACCACCGCGGGCAATCCCGCCAGCCGGTCGAGCGAAAACCCGGTGAGGTCGTGTCCGTCCGGGTAGCGGTGATACGGACTGTCCAGATACGTCCCCGTATTGGCCACCATCGAGATCCGCCCGATCTCGAACTCCGTCCCCTCCGCATAGATCGCCCGCGACGCCTCCCGACTGAGATGCTCCGCCAACTCCGGCCCCGGCAGATTCGGCAACGTGACCATGCCGTCCCGAATCACATGGCTGAGCTCGACGTACCGCGGCCCGTCGCCTCCCACCACGGCCCGCTCCGCCGGCCCACCCCGAGTCCCCTTGTGCGCCGCCGCCACGATCTCCAGGTTGCTCAGCTCCACCTCACCGGCCATCAACAGCCCGAGCGAAGCGAGGAACAACTGCGCAACCTCCGCAGCCGTCACCTCCGCCGACGGCACATCCACCAAGAACCCCTGCACCTGCAGCCCTCCGCCGTTGGTAAAGCTGACAGAGGCATCAAAGCGCGCGCGATACGTGGTCATGCCCAGCATCCTCACCCATTCCATCAGCCGACCACCAGCGCGTAGTACTCAGGTGAGGGTGGGGAGGAGAGCGCGGAGGGTGTTGGTGGTGTGGGTGTGGAGGCTGGTGCCGTAGGAGATTCGGGTGGCGCCGGCGGTGAGGAGGTCGGCGGCGGTGGGGCCGGTCGGGGTGGCGTGGGCGTTGAGGGGGCCGCCGATTTCGGTGGCCAGGTGATGGAGGACGTCCACCGGCGCCATGATCGGGTAGATGCAGTCGGCGCCGGCCCGCCGGTAGGCGCGGCCGCGGGCGATGGCGTCGGTGACGTCACCGGAGGACAGGAAGTTGTCGACGCGGGCGTTGATGACGAGGTCGGCGCCCGCGGCGGCTCGTACTGCGTTGAGGTAGTCGGCCTGCTCCGCCGGGTCCACCAGGGAGCCGGCGACGGAGTCCTCCAGGTTGCAGCCGACCGCCCCGGTTTCGAGCAGCCGCTCGGCGAACTCCTTCGGGGCAAGGCCGTAGCCGGCTTCCATGTCGGCAGTCACCGGTACGCCGACCGCGCGGACGATTCGCGCGACTGCCGCGAACATTTCGGCCGGCGGAGTCAGCTGGCCGTCGTCGTACCCGAGGACCCGGGCGACCGCGCCACTGCTGGTCGCGATCGCCCGATAGCCCGCGTCGGCCATCACCCGTGCGCTCACCGGATCCCAGGCGTTCGGGAGGATGAGCGGTTCCGGGCCGTGGTGCATCGCCCGGAACAGTTCGGCGTCTGTCGGTGTGCTCTTCATCGAAGTCATCGTCAGCTGGGGTCGTAGTGGCCGGGCTCGAGGCGGCAGGTGACGCCGATCCGGTTCCAGGCGTTGATGGTGATGATGAGGCCGATCAGCTGGGCCAGTTCCTTGTCGTCGAAGGCCGCGGCGGCGACGGCGTACACGTCGTCGGGGACGTGGTCGACGCTGATCAGCGTGATCGCCTCGGTGAGGGCGAGTGCTGCCTGCTCCTGCTCGCTGTAGAACTTGCGGGCCTCGCGCCAGGCGCCGACCAGGTGCAGTCGCTGCTCCGAGTCGCCGGCGTGCTTGGCGTCGAGCGTGTGCATGTCGAGGCAGTAGGCGCACCCGTTCAACTGGGAGGCGCGGATCCGGACCAGGTCGGCCAGTCGCGGGTCGAGGCCGGTGGCGGACTGGGCGTCCAGGTCGATCATGGCTTTGTAGAAGTCGGGGGCAAGAGAGGCGACCTTGACTCGTCGCTGTGTCGATGTGCTCATGACGACAACGCTAGGCGCAGATCGGCCCAGGTGTATGGTCCACTTCCATGGAGGATCAAAGGGCCAATTCCGGCGACTCAGGGCCCGGCACCGGCGCCGACCTGCATCTCGATCTGGCCAACCGGCGCGGCCGGGCCGACCTGGTCGAGGCGCTGCACGAGTCGATCCGGACCGGCCGGCTGCCGGCAGGCACCCGGCTGCCCTCGTCGCGCTCACTCGCGAAAGACCTCGGGATCGCCCGCAACACGGTCGCCGACGCCTACGGCCAACTGGTCGCCGAGGGCTGGCTCACCGCCCGCCAAGGCTCGGGCACCGTCGTCGCCGGTCGCGCCCCCACCTTGACCGGGACAGCCAAGAAGGTCTCGCCGAGGCCGGGTCCGACCCAGTTCCGGTACGACCTGACCCCCGGCTCCCCGGATGTCTCCACCTTCCCAAGAACCGAGTGGCTCGCCGCGGCTCGCAAAGCGTTGCCCTCGGCACCTAACGACGCCTTCGGGTACGGCGATCCGCGCGGCCGCCCCGAACTCCGCGAGAAGCTCGCCGACTACCTCGCCCGCGCGCGCGGCGTACGGGCCGATCCCGAGCGGATCCTGATCTGCTCGGGCTACATCCAGGCGCTGAACCTGCTGAGCGACGTACTCCGGGTGCAAGGCGCGACGACGATGTCGGTGGAGGAGTTCGGGTACGACCTGCACTGGGATGTGATCCGATCGCGCGGGCTCGAACCCGTTCCGGTCCCGGTCGACGAGTACGGCGTACGCGCGGACCTGTTGACCGGCCAGGCCGCCTTCCTCACCCCCGCCCACCAGATGCCGACGGGCGTGCCGCTGGCGCCGGACCGGAGAGCGGCGGCGATCGAATGGGCACGGCAGACCGGAGCCTTGCTGATCGAGGACGACTACGACGGCGAGTTCCGGTACGACCGCCAGCCCGTCGGCGCCTTGCAGGCCTTGGATCCCGAGCGCGTCGTCTACACCGGTACGGCGAGCAAGAGCCTCGCGCCGGCACTCCGTCTGGCCTGGATGGTGCTGCCCGAACAGCTGATGGATCCGGTCCTCGCCGCCAAGCGGACCACCGATCTGCTCACCGCAACCCTGGATCAGTTGGTCCTCGCCGAATTCATTGCCTCCGGCCACTACGACCGGCACGTCCGGCGCTCGCGGCTGCACTATCGCCGGCGCCGCGACAGGCTGGTCGAGTTGCTCGCCGTCCGCGCGCCGGACGTCAAGGTGGCCGGGATCTCGGCCGGCTTGCACGTGCTCCTCGACGTACCGGGGCAGGCGGCCGAGATGGTCGAGCGCGCGGCCAGGCAAGGGCTCGCGATCGCGGCCCTCGACCGGTATCGCTTCGTCCCCGATCCCGACGACCGCCAGGCGGTCATTGTCGGCTACGGCACTCCGCCTGACCACGCCTACAGCGGCGCGCTCGACCTGCTCTGCCAGGTGCTCGCCGTCTAGCCGAGCGTGCGAGCGAGCGCGCGGATGTCGTCCGGTCCCACCCGGCAACAGCCGCCGATGTACTCCGCGCCGGCGGCGGCCCAAGCGGGCGCCAACGAGGTCGAGTTCGACGCATCACCGGTCCAGCCCCGGCCTCCCGCATCCCATCCCTCCCCACTGTTGGGGTAGGCAACGACCGGCTTCCCGCTGACGGCAGCCTGCTCGACCGCCTCCTGCACGTCCTCCGGTGCGCAACAGTTGATGCCAACGGCAACAAGATGCGTACTGCCAACAGCGAACGCGTCCTCGAGCGGCTGGCCGGCGCGAGTCCGGCCACCGGCCACGGAGTACGAAACCCAAGCAGGGAAGGCGATCTCGTCGATCAACTCGACCAGCACCTCCGCCTCCTCGACGTCCGGGATCGTCTCGACCGCCAGCAGATCAGGGCCTGCGGCAACCAGTAGCTCCAGCCGCGGCCGGTGGAAATCGCGGAGGAACGCCTTGCTCACGCCGTACCGGCCCCGGTACTCCGATCCGTCGGCGAGCACCGCGCCGTACGGGCCGACCGATGCCGCCACGAAGCGTTGTCGCCCGTCGACCGCCAACGCGTCTCGGACCTGCCGCGCGATGGTCACGCTGGACGTGATCAACCGCTCGGCCTCATCGCGCGGTACGCCGGCCTTGGCGAAGCCCGAGACGCTCGCCTGGTAGCTCGCCGTCGTCGCGAAGGTGGCGCCGGCTTCGTAGTACGCGCGATGGACGGCGGCGATCTCACCGGGTGCGTCCCGCAGCAACCGCGCCGACCAGAGCTCGTCGGACAGATCGTGGCCGCGATCCTCCAGCGCGTTCGACATCCCGCCGTCGAGAATCTGCATCAGCCTTGCCGAACCAGGTCGAGGACCTCGTCGGCACATCCCCACGAGAGCGTGACACCGGAGCCGCCGTGCCCGTAGCAATGGATGACCCGCTGGCCGCTCGCAGTACGAACTGCTTCACACCGTACGGCGGGCCGCGCGGGCCGCAACCCGACGCGGTGCCGGAGCACTTTCGCCTTGCGTAGCTGGGGAACGAACGCGGAGGCCCGATCCAGAATCGCGGTCGCCGTCTTCGGGTCGACGGCCAGATCCCAGCTGTCCGGCTGGCTGGTGCCACCGACGACGATGTCCTTGCCGCGTGGAAAGACGTAGACGAGGTCGTGCGGCCCCTCGTCGGCCATCAGCCATTCGGTGAGACCGAACTGCTCGACGGTCAGTACTTGGCCGCGAACCGGCGTGACAGTCGGATCGCCTGCGGTCAACCGCGCCCCGAGGCCGGTGCAGTTGACGACGAGCTCGGCGTCGGTCGGCAGACCGGACAAGGCTGCTCGGGTCAGCGTTCCGCCGGCGGATTCGAGGCGTTTCACCAAGTAGGGAAGGTAGCTCGGCATCTCGATCACGGGTGCGGTGAACGACCAGCCGTCCTTGAACCCGGGCGGCGGCGAGCCGACCCGGCGCAGGTCGCTGAGCACGTCCGTCCAGACCGGATCAGGAGTCACCGCATGCTTGAACTCCTGCCCGTGCCGCAATTGCACCGACGGCTCGTTCTCGGCCAGTTTGGTGAACTCCTGGTAGGACGCCCGTGCCCAGCCCGCGACGCGATCCACCGGCGCCGACAGGTACGGATAACAGATCGCTCCTGCCACGGCCGACGTGGTCTCCAAGGGCAGATCCCGCGCCAGCACGGCCACCTCGTACCCCGACTCGGCCAGCCTGATGGCACAGCTCAGCCCGATCACGCCGGCACCCACCACGATCACGCGCATGCCCGCATTGTGTCCCGCCGAGCCGCGAGCCGCCACCACAGCCGGTGACGGCTCGCGTCCCGGGGATTACTCGACCGTGACGGACTTGGCCAGGTTGCGGGGCTTGTCCACGTCGTGGCCGAGGGCGACCGACGCGTGGTACGCGAGCAGCTGGAGCGGGATCGTGAGCAGGATCGGGTCCAGCTCGGGCTCGTTCTTGGGGACCCGGATGATGGCGGCCGCACCGTCCGGTACGTCGACCGACGCGTGCGTCACGACGTACAAGGGGCCGGAGCGGGCGGCGATCTCGTGCAGGGCGCCGATGTTGCGGTCGAGGAGCTCGTCGTCGGGGACGATCGCGACCGTCGGTACGTCCGGGGAGATCAGGGCCAGCGGGCCGTGCTTCAGCTCCGACGTCTGGTAAGCCTCCGCATGCCGGTACGAGATCTCCTTGAGCTTCTGCGCGCCCTCACGAGCGACCGGGTAGCCACGCGTCCGGCCGACGAAGAAGATGCTCTCGTGCTGGGCGAGCCGGCCCGCGATCGACGCCAGTTCCTGCTCGGTGTCGACGATCGCCTGGATCTGCGCGGGAAGCTTCTTCAGCCCCTCGATCAGCCGGCGTCCGTCGGCGGGGGAGACGTCCCGGATCCGGCCGAGGTGGATGCCGAGCATCGCGAACGCGACGGCCATGTTGGTCAGCGCCTTCGTCGACGCGACCGACACCTCGGGGCCGGCGTGCAGGTAGACACCGCCGTCGACCTCGCGCGCGATGCTGGAACCGACCGCGTTGACCAGACCGATCACCCGGCCGCCCTTGCGCTTGAGTTCCTGGACAGCCACCAGCGTGTCCAGGGTCTCGCCGGACTGGCTGACCGCGACGTACAGGGTGTCCCGCTCGACGACCGGGTTGCGGTAGCGGAACTCCGACGCGGGCTCGGCGTCGGCGGGGATCCGGGCCACTTCCTCGATGAACTGCGCGCCGAGCTGGCCCGCGTAGTACGCCGAACCGCAGCCGAGGATCTTCACCCGCTTGATCTCGCGGGCCTCCCGGGCGTCCATGTTCAGGCCACCGAGGTGAACGGTGTGGAAGCGCTCGTCGAGCCGGCCCCGGGTCGCGCGCTGGACGGCCTCGGGCTGCTCGTGGATCTCCTTGACCATGAAGTGCTCGTGCGCGCCGCGCTCGTACTCGTCGGCGGTCCACTCGACCGTCTTCTCGGTCTTGGTGGTCGCGCGGGCATCCTGGGTGAACGTGCGGTACCCGTCGGCGCGGACGGTGGCGAGTTCGCCGTCGTCCAGGTAGACGACCTGGCGGGTGTAGCGGATCAGCGCGGCCGCGTCGGACGCGACGTGCATCTCGCCGTCGCCGACGCCGAGGATCAGCGGGCTGCCGTTGCGGGCGACCACGATCCGGTCCGGGAAGTCCAGGTCGATCACGGCGATGCCATAGGTGCCTTCGAGCCGGCGCAGGGCGGCCAGCACCTTCTCCTCGAGGGTGTCGCCCTCGGCCTGTTCGATCAGGTGCGCGAGGACCTCGGTGTCGGTCTCGGAGCGCAGCTTGACGCCGGCCTCCTCCAGCTGGGCGCGGAGTACGCCGGCGTTGTCGAAGATGCCGTTGTGGACGACTGCGATCCGCTCGTTGCCGCTCACGTGCGGGTGGGCGTTGTCCTTGCTCGGACCGCCGTGGGTGGCCCACCGGGTGTGCCCGATGCCGAGCTTGCCGCCGAACCGCTTCGGCAGTGACGCCTCGAGCTCACGCACCCGGCCCGCGTCCTTGTGCACCCGCAGCTCGCTGGAGCCGACCACCGCGACGCCGGCCGAGTCGTAGCCGCGGTACTCCAGCCTGGCGAGTCCGTCGACCAGGATGGGCGCGGCCGGCTTCGTACCGACGTACCCGACGATTCCGCACATGAAAGATGGTCCTTTCGTTGGGGGCAGGGCGGCGTCAGCCGTAGACGATCCGTCGGAGCTGACGCGTGGAGAGTTCGGGGGAGCGGACCGGCCAGTGCCGGAGCTCGATGCCGAGACGGGCGAAGATCTCGTCGTTGCGGGCGCCGTAGGTCTGCAGTTCGCGGTGCCGGCGCCGGACGTACTCCTCGGTCGTCTCGGTGAAGTAGGCCAGCACGTCCGCGACCACGCGCCGGGCGTCCTCGGGCGTCAGCCCGGTGGTCCGGCTGACCTGCTCGACCAGCTCATCACTCGGGACGCCTACCTCGGTCATCACCCGCCTACTGTGCAGCCGATCCGGGCCAAAATCCAAGGATCTGCCCGAAATCGGGCACAGGGGGCACAGTAAGGAAAGGAGGCTTCAGAACAGCCGAAGGACGTCGGATTCCATCCCACGGAGGGCGTCGTAGTCGACGGTGACGCACTCCAGGCCGCGGTCGGTGGCCAGGAACTGAGCCTGTGGCTTGATCAGCTGGGCCGCGAAGATGCCGCGGACCGGGGCGAGCAGCGGGTCGCGGTTGAGCAGTTCGACGTACCGGGTGAGCTGCTCGACGCCGTCGATCTCGCCGCGGCGCTTGATCTCGACGGCGACGTGCTTGCCGTCGGCGTCGCGGCACAGCAGGTCGACCGGGCCGATCGCGGTCGGGTACTCACGCCGTACCAGCGTGAAGCCCTCGCCGAAGGTGGTCACGTGCTCGGCCAGCAGTTCCTGCAGGTGCGCCTCGACGCCGTCCTTGATCAGCCCCGGGTCCAGGCCAAGCTCGTACGACGTGTCGCTGAGCACCTCCTTGAAGGTGATCCGCAGTTCCTCGCCGGCCTTGTTGGTGACGCTCCAGACGCCGTCCTCCTCCGTCAGCTTGCACGGGGGAGACATCCAGTTCAGCGGCTTGTACGAACCGCCGTCGGCGTGGATCAGGACGGAGCCGTCCGCCTTGACCATCAGCAGCCGCGGCGCCATCGGGAGATGGGCGGTCAGCCGGCCGGAGTAGTCCACGGAGCAATGAGCAATCACCAGGCGCACGACAAAGCACCGTAGTGCACTCGTCACGACGATGCGCTGGCGGCGTGCCGGGTCCGGGTGGCACGCTGCTGGGATGAAGCCGAAGATCAGCCTGAAAGCCCGGCTCGCGTACGACGACGTGGCCAAGGGACTGGCCGACGCCGGGGTCGTGCAGGGATCCATGTTCGGGATGCCGTGCCTGAAGATCGAGAAGAAGATGCTCGGCGGGCTGTACGGCGACGCGATGACCTTCAAACTGCCGCCCGAACCGCGCGAGGAGGCGCTCGCGCTCGCTGGAGCCGAACATTTCGACCCTGGGATGGGGCGACCGATGAAGGAGTGGGTCGTGGTTCCGCTGGAGCACAGCGCGAGCTGGCCGAAGTACGCCGAACTGGCCCTGGAGTTCGTCAGCGAATGAACCTGATGTGCCCCGCGCGGCTCATCCTGGTCCCCGACGAGCTACCGGTCGAGGTGCCGCCGGGAGAACGTGTTGCTGCGGTCTATGCGAACGCCAGAGGCGAGGCGACCGCAGCACGCTGGGCCGCCGAACTCGGCGTGCGGTTGACGGTGGATCCGGAGCTGGATGCGGGCGAGGCGCTGCGCGACATCGCTGACGTGCACCGCGGCGAGACGGTCGTGGTGGTCGCGCCCGGGCTCGATCTCGGCCTGGCGATCCCGGCCGACCGTCGCCTGGTGATCGAGCACACCGGTGACGGCTGGTCCGTGCTGCCGAGCGACAACGAGGTGACGCTGGCGGCGTACGAGCAGGCGGCGGACAAGTTCCGCGACACGCTGCCGCACGGGCGGACCGAGGTGATGGATCGCTGGTTCGACCGGATCGGCGAGGTGGTCCCGCCCGGCGCGAGCGTGCTCGAGATCGGCAGTGGCACCGGCGAGGACGCGGTGGCGCTGGAAGAACGCGGCTATCGCGTACGGCGTACTGACGCGGCGGGCTCGTTCGTCGAGATGATCCGCGCCGACGGCTACCCGGCGGACCGGTTGAACGCGCTCACCGACGACTTCGGCGGCCCGTACGACCTGATCTTCGCCGACGCCGTCTTCCTGCACTTCGACCGCGCCGAACTCACGACCGTACTGCGAAAAGCTCGTCGCGCGGCTGCCTGGTTGGCCTTCACCACCCGCGAGGGTGAAGGCGGTGAGTGGTCGACCCGATTCCTCGACCTGCCCAGACGCTTCAACTCGTGGCAGGAGGAACCTCTGCGCGAGCTGCTGACCGAGACCGGCTGGACCGTTTCCCACCTCGAACGGCACCAGACCCGCCCCGGCAGCAACTGGTTCTTCGTGCTGGCGATGTGAGGTTGCCCTCGGTCGTGATGTGGCTCATGTGCGGACCAGTGTGGCGACTGGCACACTTCGAGCCATGGCTCGTGACTTGAAGACGGTGGGAGTGGTCGGTCTCGGCACGATGGGTGCCGGTATCGCGGAGGTGTTCGCCCGGCACGGGCTGAGCGTGGTCGGCGTGGAACGCGACGAGCAGGCGGTCGAGCGCGGCCGCGGGCACATCCAGCACTCCACCGACCGGGCCGTGAAGCGCGGCAAGCTGTCCGTCGAGGACCAGCAGGCGCTGTTCGACCGGGTCACCTTCGCCACCGAGCTGGAGGCGCTGGCCGAGTGCGACCTGGTGATCGAGGCCGTGGTCGAGCGGCTCGACCTGAAGCGGGAGATCTTCTCCGCGCTGGACAAGATCGTCGGCGAGGACGCGATCCTCGCCACCAACACCTCCTCGCTGTCGGTCACCGAGATCTCCGTGGCCACCCAGCGGCCGCGCCGGGTCGTCGGGATGCACTTCTTCAACCCGGCTCCGGTGCAGGAGTTCGTCGAGGTGATCAAGACCGTCGTCACCGAGCCCGACGTGGTCGACGACGTCTCCGAGCTCGCGCGCCGGCTGGACAAGGTCCCCGTGGTCGCCGCCGACCGGGCCGGATTCATCGCGAACGCGCTGCTGTTCGGCTATCTGAACCACGCGGTCTCGATGGTGGAGTCGCGTTACGCGACCCGCGAGGACGTCGACGCCGCGATGCGGCTCGGCTGTGGCTACCCGATGGGGCCGCTGGCTTTGCTCGACCTGATCGGCCTCGACACGGCGTACGAGATCCTCGACACGATGTACAAGCAGGGCCGGAACCGGCTGCACGCGCCGGCCCCGATCCTCAAGCAGATGGTGACCGCGGGCCTGCTCGGCCGCAAGACCGGGCGCGGCTTCTACACCTACGAGTCGCCCGACTCGCCGGTCGTGGTGGACGACGACCTGACCCCGACCCGCTCCGAGGACACCGCTCCGGTGCGCCGCGTGCAGCAGATCGGCGTGGTCGGCTCGGGCACGATGGCCGTCGGCATCATCGAGGTCTGCGCCAAGGCCGGGTACGACGTCCTGTACGTCGCGCGCGGCACCGAGAAGGTCGACCGGGTCCGGGCCGGGCTGGAACGCTCGCTGGAGAAGGGTGTCCAGCGCGGCAAGCTGTCCTCGGAGGATCGCGACGCGGCGCTGCGCCGGATCACGGGCAGCGCGCGTCTCGACGACCTCGCCACGGCAGACCTGGTGATCGAGGCCGTGGTCGAGGAGCTCAGCGTGAAGCAGGCGCTGTTCGAGACGTTCGACGAGATCTGCAAGCCGGGCGCGATCCTGGCCACGACGACCTCCAGCCTGCCGGTGATCGACCTGGCGGTGGCGACCAAGCGGCCCACCGACGTGGTCGGCCTGCACTTCTTCAACCCCGCGCCGGTGATGCAACTGGTCGAGGTGGTCAGTACGGTCAGTACTGCGCCCGAGGTGGCGGACGCCGTCGCCGCGGTGGCCGTTGCCGCTGGCAAGCATCCGGTACGGTGCGGCGACCGGGCCGGCTTCATCGTGAACGCGCTGCTCTTCCCGTACCTGAACGACGCGGTCCGGATGCTCGAGGCCCACTACGCCGGTGTCGACGACATCGACGCCGCGATGAAGCTCGGCTGCCGGCTGCCGATGGGCCCGTTCGAACTCCTCGATGTGGTCGGGCTGGACGTCGCCCTGGCGATCCAGCGCACCTTGTACCTGGAGTTCCGCGAGCCCGGCTTCGCCCCGGCCCCCTTGCTGGAGCACCTGGTCACCGCCGGCTACCTCGGCCGGAAAACCGGCCGCGGCTTCCGCGACTACGCCAAGTGAGCCGGCAGCCCGTGGAAGATGCTGCTCACGGCTCCGCGGTGGCGTAGTCGCCGCAGGGGCCGCCGCCGATGGCTTCGGTGAGGTGGGTGGGTTGCCGGTCCGGGCGGACCAGCGGGTTGTAGAAGGCCGCGATCTCGGTGCTCGTTTCGGGGATGTAGTGGAAGATCAGTGAGCGGCGGAAGCGGTCTGTGGTGGTGTTGGGCCGGGAGCCGTGCACGACGCTGCCGTGGAAGAAGAGCACGTCGCCGGCCTTCATGCGCGTCTGAACCTTGCTGAGCCCGTCCGGAATCGGTACTTCGACGTCAGTGAACGACTCGGTCAGGTCAGCAGGCTCCGGGCAGACCAGTTCGACCTGATGCGACCCCGGTACGACGGCCAGTCCGCCGTTGTCCGCGTCGACGTCGTCCACCGCGATCCAGGCGGCCAGACAGGTCTCCGGATGGGCGCGGAGGAACGTGTTGTCCTGGTGCATCGCCTGCCCGCGGGCGCCCGGCGGCTTGAAGTAGAACATCGACTGGGCGCCGAGCGCCGGGCCGATCAAGGTGGTGACCACATTGAGGATCCGGCTGTCGAGCATCAGCTCCAGCGCGAGCCGGCCGGCCTCGACCTCGGTCCGCCGATGCGGGTGGACGAAGCGCGGATAGCGGGCGAGCGGGTCGTCGGCCGGCACGCCGTCGTCGATCGCCAGCGAGTGGTCGACGGCAACTTGTTCCATATAAGCAGTCTTGAGCTGCTCGATCTCGCCCGAGCTGAGCAGTCCGGGGACCTGAACGATGCCGTCGCGTTCGTACACCTCTTGGACAGTGCTTGTCATGTCTCCAGTCTGGCGACACCTTGCCGTCGAGTGGATAGCCTATCGAGCTGTGAACATTCGAGATCCTGCTGAGTCGCACACGCCGACGGTACGCCGGTTGATGGCCGGCGAATTCGACGAGCACGCCGGCTATGCCACCTACCGGTCGCGGGGGACCACCGACTTCCTGCTGACCCACACGCTCGCCGGCCGGGGACGGTACGGCGTCCCCGAGGCCGACGACGTGTTCGCCGACGCGGGGTTGACGACGCTGGTCCGGCCGGGCACCTTGCACGACTACGGCGTCGAACCGGAGTACCGGCACTGGCATTTTCTCTTCGTGCACTTCCATCCCAAGCCGGACTGGCTGCCGCTGCTCGACTGGCCGGAAGTTGCCCCGGGCATCCATCAGCTCCGGGCCGGCGATCAGGTTTTCGACCGGATCACGGACAACCTGCACGCCTGCGTTCGCTACCAGGACAGCGTCCTGGCGCAGGGCGAAATGCTCAGCGTGAACGCCCTGGAAGCGGCCATGCTCTGGTGCGACACCCAGAACCCGTCAGCCGCCCAGATCGACGATCGCCTGCTCCGCGCCATCGAGTTCGTCGACCGCGACCTGCGGGCGGACCTGGACGTCGCCGTCCTGGCCCGCGTCGCAAACCTCTCCGTATCCCGCTTCGCTCATCTCTTCCGCGAACAACTCGGCGTCACCCCGCAGCGCTTCGTCGAACGCCGCCGCCTCGACGCCGCCTGCCGCCTCCTCGAACTCACCAGCCGCCCGGTCGCCGCCATCGCCGCCGAGGTCGGCTTTACCAACCCGCTCTACTTCTCCACCCGCTTCCGCCAGCACACCGGGCTTCCCCCGACCACCTACCGCCGCCGCTGAACCAGATGCCGGTCGCCTGCAGGCGATGCCGGTAGGTGCCTCTACGCTGCTGCCATGAATTCACGTTCTGGCCTGGCCGCGCTGGCCGTGCTCGCAGTTGTCGGACTCACCGCCTGTGCTCCGGAGGACAACGCCAGCGGTGGTGCCACCACCCCGCCGGCCGCCGACGCCTGTAGCAAGGACCAACTGGCGCTCAAGACCGCCGGAACCCTGACGGTTGCGACCGACAAGCCGGCGTACGAGCCGTGGTTCTCGGCGAACGACCCGGCCAACGGGAAGGGGTACGAGTCGGCGGTCACGTACGCCGTGGCGAAGAAGCTCGGCTTCGAGGCGGCCAACGTCAAGTGGCAGACGGTGCAGTTCAACGCCGCCTTCGCGCCCGGGCCGAAGAACTTCGACTTCGACGTGAACCAAGTGTCGATCTCGGAGGACCGCCGCAAGGCCGTCGACTTCTCCACCGGGTACTACGACGTCCGGCAGACCGTGATCACCACGGCCGGCAGCAAGATCGCGAACGCCAAGTCGATCGCCGAACTCGCCGATGCGAAACTCGGCGCCCAGGTCGGCACGACCAGCTACACCGCGTTGCGCGACATCATCAAGCCGAAGCAGAAGCCCGGTGTCTTCGACAGCAACGATCTCGCGGTGCAGGCGCTGAAGAACAAACAGCTCGACGGGATCGTGGTCGATCTGCCGACCGGGTTCTACATGACGGCCGCGCAGCTCGACAACGGCAAGATCGTCGGGCAGCTTCCGGCCGGCGGTCAGGCCGAGCAGTTCGGGTTCGTGCTGGAGAAGGGGTCGAAGCTGACGGCGTGTGTCTCGCAGGCCGTGGACGCGCTGCGCGCCGACGGCACGCTGACCCGGCTGCAGGACCAGTTCCTGACCTCGGAAGGCGCGCCGGAGCTCTCGTGAGCGACTGGCAGCCGTCCGCGCTTCAGCTGGAACGGACCGCGTACCGGCGCAGCCGGGCCCGGCGGTCGACAGCGATCGCCGGGATCAGTTCCGTAGTACTGGTCGTGCTCGTCGCGGTCGCGGTCGGCTCGACGCCGGGCTGGCCGCGGGTACGGGAGACGTTCTTCAACGTCCACCGCGGCTGGGAGGCGCTGCCGGTCGTCGCGCAGGGGCTCTGGCTGAACGTCCGGGTGATGCTGATCTGCGCCGTACTGATCGTGATCCTCGGGATGACGCTGGCGATCATGCGTACCTTGCGCGGGCCGATCTTCTTTCCGTTGCGGGTATTCGCAGCCGCCTACACCGACGTGTTCCGCGGGTTGCCGTTGCTGCTGGTGATCTTCCTGCTCGGCTTCGGAGTCCCGGCGCTGCAGTTGCGCGGTCTGCCGAACCAGGCGGTGATCTGGGGTGGCGCGGCGCTGGTGCTCACCTACTCGTCGTACGTCGCGGAGGTGTTCCGCGCGGGCATCGAGTCGGTGCATCCCTCCCAACGAGCGGCGGCGCGTTCGCTCGGCCTGTCGTACCGGCAGACCCTGCGCTTCGTCGTACTGCCGCAAGCCGTACGGCGAGTGCTGCCGCCGCTGCTGAACGACTTCGTCTCGCTGCAGAAGGACTCGGGCCTGATCGCCGTCCTCGGCGTCATCGACGCGATCCGGGCGGCGCAACTCGAAACCGCCGTCGACTTCAACTTCACCCCGTACGTCGTGGCGGGGCTGCTCTTCGTCGCGCTGACGATCCCGTTGACCAGGCTGACCGACTGGGTCGCCCGGCGGCAGGGGTGGTACGGCGGCGGGGGAGGTGTGGTGTGAGCCTGCTGTCCATCCGCGAGGTGCGGAAGACGTTCGGTGCCAACGTGGTGCTCGACCGGTTCAGCCTGGAGGTCGAAGCGGGCGAGTGCGTCGTGTTGATCGGCGCGTCCGGTTCCGGCAAGTCGACCCTGCTGCGCTGCGTGAACCTGCTGGAGACCGTCGACGACGGCGTGATCGAGCTGGACGGCCGCGACATCACCGATCCGCGCATCGACGCCGACCGGGTCCGATCAGGCATCGGCATCGTCTTCCAGGCCTACAACCTCTTTCCGCACCTGTCGGTCCTCGACAACGTCACGCTCGCCCCGATCCGCGTGCACGGCGTACCACGTGACGTCGCTCGCGCCCGCGGCCTCGAAATGCTCGACCGCGTCGGCCTCGCCGCGAAGGCTTCGTCCCGCCCTGACGACCTTTCCGGCGGCCAGCAACAACGCGCCGCCATCGCCCGCGCCCTGGTCAACTCGCCCAAACTCATGCTGCTCGACGAGGTCACCTCAGCCCTCGACCCCGAACTCGTCGGCGAAGTCCTCGACCTCCTGCGCGAACTCAAGACCGACGGCATGACCATGCTCCTCTGCACCCACGAAATGGCCTTCGCCCAAGACGTAGCCGACCAGATCTGCTTCCTGGACGCCGGCCGCCTCCTAGAATCCGGCCCCCCATCCCAAGTCCTGCAAAACCCCACCCAACCCCGCACCCAAGAATTCCTCCGCCGGATCCGGTTGTAGGGGGCGTCCCAAGCTACAGGTAATAGTCAGCCCACAAGCCGGCCGCCACGCTCACAGAAGCGCGGCCGGCCGCAGTACGGGGACTATTACCTGTCCTTCGGGACGTATCCATCACGGCAACCGCTGCTTGAGGGCATCCTGGATTGTGGCAATCACCCAGTCCGGTTCGAACAGCACCTGTTGGTAGGTGAACCGCAGCACCAGCCAGCCTGCCGCCACCAGTTCGTCGTACCGGCGGCAGTCGGCGGCGAAGTCCCCGCTGGACCCGTGGAACGCGTACCCCTCGGCCTCCACCGCGATCTTGGCCTCTCGATGCCCAAGATCCACCCGCGCGCGAAACCGCTTACGCTCGACCAGAACCTGCGGCTCGAACCCTTCCAGCCCGGCCTGTACGACGAGCGCTCGGAGCATCGACTCGAGAAAGCTCTCAGCCGCCCCCGTGGCAGCGGCCGCCACCTGGCGCGCGTTCCTGGAGCCTGGACCGCGCATCGCGATGCTTGCCCCGATCAATCGGTGACGAGTCAATCTGCCGGCCAAAGCGGCGTCCGCGACCGCGAGCGCTTCGCCGAACGGCAAGATCCGAGCGCAGTCCAGCACCGTTCGAAGCAAAGAAGTCAGCCGACGGGGATGATCGGCTGAGGCGATCGGCGCCCAGTGCAACACCGCAGGCGGCCCAGGTCGACGGCGCCGCTTCGGCGGTAAGGTGATGTGCGGTGTCTCGGGTGGCGCAAGCAGCGGGAGGTGCCACGCGAGTGCCGCACTCTGGTGCGAGACGACCCCGTCGTACGCTGTGGCGACGCGCTTGGCGGTCAAGGGACCGGGCAGGGTGTAGATCCCCCGCGCCAGCCGCACGACCGTGCCGGAGCTGACCGCGGCCATCAGTTCTCGCTTCGAGATGACCTGGGTCAGCTCGGCGAAGGTGGCCCGGCCCCGCAACCTGGCCAGGACCTCGGGCACCGTTTCAACCAGCTTGACGGATTCCACCGGCAGATCTTGCCGGTCGGTGCCGCACCCGCGCCGAAGTTCATCCACAGGCTGTCCCGAGCGACAGGTAATAGTCGGCCGCCACGCTCACGGAAGCGGCGGGCGGTCGCAGTACGAGGACTATTACCTGTCGCTCGGGACGCTCACCGGGAGGAGAGGTAGGTGAGGACTGCCATTACTCGGCGGTTGTCGTCTTCGGATGGGGGGAGGTCGAGTTTGGCGAAGATGTTGTTGGTGTGTTTGGAGACGGCTTTCTCGGTGACGAAGAGGGCGGCGGCGATGGCGGCGTTGGAGCGGCCTTCGGCCATCAGGCCCAGTACTTCGGACTCGCGCGGGGTGAGCCGGCTGATCGGTTCGTCGCGGGTGTTGCGGGCCAGCAGCTGGCCGATGACGTCGGGGTCCATCGCGGTGCCGCCGCCGGCGACCCGGCGTACCGAGTCGAGGAAGTCGGCGACATTGGAGACGCGGTCCTTCAGCAGGTAGCCGACGGCGCCGCCGCCTCCGGTGAGGAGCTCGCGGGCGTAGAGCTGTTCGACGTACTGCGAGAGCACGAGGATCGGCAGGTTCGGGACCTGGCGGCGGGCCTCGATGGCGGCCTTCAGACCCTCGTCGGTGAACGTCGGGGGCAGCCGGACGTCGACGACGGCCACGTCCGGCCGGTGCTCGACGAGCGCCGGGACCAGCCGGGGGCCGTTGTCGACGGCTTCCACGACCTGGAAGTCGTGGGCTTCGAGCAGGCGGATCAAGCCGTCCCGGAGGAGGGCGTGATCTTCAGCGATGACGACTCGCAAGGCAACTCCATGATCACGGTGGTCGGCCCGCCGGTCGGGCTGGCCACCGTCAACGTACCGTCGAAGGCGTTCAGCCGCCGCTCGATTCCGTGCAAACCGCCGCCGGGGCGTACCGTGGCGCCGCCCACCCCGTCGTCACCGACGAGGATGTGCAGCCGTTCGGACTCGTGCGTGATCTGGATCCAGGCCGTCGTCGCGGCCGAGTGCTTGACGATGTTGGCCAGTGCCTCGGCGACCGCGAAGTACGCCGCGGACTCCACCGGCGCCGGTGGCCGGCCAGGTAGCTCGATGGTGACGTCGACCTTGAACGGGCAGGTCAGCGCGAGCGCCTTCACCGCGCCTTCGAGACCCCGGTCGGCCAGCACCGGCGGGTGAATGCCTCGAACGAGGTCGCGTAGCTCCGACAGTGCCGTACTCGCCGACTCGCGCGCCTCGGTCAGCAACGCGGCGGCCTGCGCCGGGTCGCGGCTGACCATCTCCTCCGCCATGCCGAGGTTCATGCTCAGCGCGGCCAGCCGCGCCTGCGCCCCGTCGTGCAGGTCGCGCTCGATCCGGCGCAGCTCGGCCGCCTGGGTGTCGACGGTCTCGGCGCGGGACTCGGACAGCTCCCGGACCCGGATCGCCAGCTTCGCGCTCTCGGTCGGCCCGAGCAGCGACCGGCCGAGGACGGCGTCGGCCTTGAGCAGCCGCTCGCCGACGGCGTACCAGAGCCCGAACGCGACGAGGCCGAGCGGCACCATTCCGAAGCTCTGCCAGAAGTTGAGCGTGATCAGCCCGCCGAACGGCTCGTCGAAGACACCGTGCGGCGTCACACCGACCAGGAGCGGGTAGATCAGGTAGAAGGCAGTGGTGAAGAACAGTACGGCGGACACCAGCGTCAGGACGAAGCCGACGACGGCGTTGGCCAGCAGCCAGGCGATGTCGCGCCAGGTGGCCGGATCGGTCAGCGTCGTGCGCAACCACATCAGGACGCCGGGCAGCGGCGGCTTCTTGTAGGGCCGCGGGATCTCGGTGCCGCTGATGGCGCCGAACAACGTCCGGTGGCAGTTCGCGAACCAGCGGACGCAGGGTACGAACACCAGCAGCAGCGGGATGCCGACCCAGACCGCGATCAGCGGTACGGCGACCACGTTGAGCACGAAGAAGGCGATGCCGAGCTCGGCCAGGACGGCCAGGAACAGGGCGATGAACGGTTGCGCCAGGCGCGGGAACCGCATCGGCGCCTGGGGTGGCGCTTGGGTGATCGTCATCGCTGTTTTCTCCCGTGCAGTGCGTCTCGGCCATGGTGCCGGAGACCCGGCTCCTCCCATCATGACGGAGCGTCAGTTCTTCCTCAGTGGTGTTAGGTCCACTCTCTCCAGGGGTCCCTCCACCCACGCCGTACTGGTGCCAGGACCGCTGTTTTCGTGTCGCCTCGCGCCCAGGCTGGATGGCGTACGCTGGCCGAGGCTGTTCGCCTAGGCCTCCCACCGCTCTGAGATGAGGACCCTGATGGCACAGCCCGTCACTGCTTCCGCCCGCCCGAATTCCGGTCCAGGCACCGGCACGAAGGGCAGCGATTTCGCTCCGTTGCTGCGTGAGGTCAGAGAAGCCGGGCTGCTCGAGCGCCGGACGGCCTCGTACGTGATCGCCATCACCTTGAACGTCGCGCTGCTGGCCGCGACCTGGGCCGGCATCGTCCTGCTCGGCAATTCGTGGCTGCAGCTGCTGCTCGCCGTACCGCTGGCGATTTTCACCACCAGGGCAGCGTTTTTCGGTCACGACGCCGGCCACCAGCAGATCAGCAAGTCGCGTAAGTGGCACGACTGGCTCGGCATGCTGCACGGGGACTTCCTCTGTGGGATGAGCTACGGCTGGTGGAACGACAAGCACAACCGGCACCACGCGAACCCCAACCACACCGACAAGGACCCCGACGTCGGCGAGGGCGTGCTGGTCTGGACGCTGGAGCAAGCCGAGGGCCGGACCGGTCTGCACGGCTGGCTGAGCCGCAACCAGGCCAAGATCTTCTTCCCGCTGCTCACCCTCGAAGGCCTGAACCTCAAGGTGTCGAGTGTGATCTTCCTGATCGGCAAGCGCCGCAGCCGGGAGGCGCGGATCGAGCTCGGCCTGATGGCCGCCCACCTGGTCCTGTACTTCGGGGCGCTCTTCCTCATCATGTCGCCCGGCAAGGCGATCGCGTTCGCCGCGCTGCACCACGCGCTGTTCGGGCTGCACCTCGGCAGCGTGTTCGCACCGAACCACAAGGGCATGGAGATGCCCGACGACGACACCAACTGGGGCCACCTGGAGAAGCAGGTGCTGACGTCGCGCAACGTTCAGGGCGGCCTGGTCGTCGACTGGCTGATGGGCGGACTGAACTACCAGATCGAGCACCACCTGTTCCCGAGCATGCCGCGGGCGAACCTGCGCTTCGCCCAGCCGATGGTCCAGTCGTACTGCGAACGCATCGGGATGCCGTATCTGAGCACCGGCGTACTCGAGTCGTACCGGATGGGCCTGTCCCACATGCACGAGGTCGGCAAGGACCTCCGCGCCGAACACGCCGCCCGCGGCATCTGAACCGGACCGGTCGTCTGAACCGCCCCGGGCTCGAGCCGTCGCACTTCGCGTCTGAGCCGCCCGGGGCGGGTGAGCCGCCTGGGCGGGTGTGATCGAGTGGGCTGGGTGGGGCGGATAGGCTCGCTGCTGTGTCGCCCCGGAAGAGAAGGCCCTCGAAACACACGCGGCCGGTCAGTGACCGCCCGTTGATGGGTGGTCATCAACTCCGGGAATCGCACGCCGACGGCGACTGGATCGTCCGCCAGGTGTCCGGATCCGCGTCGACCAAGGCATACCGCTGTCCTGGCTGCGACCAGCAGATCCTGCCCGCCACGCCGCACGTGGTGGTCTGGCCGGAGAACCCGAGTCTGCTCGCGGCGATCGGCGGCGGGCAGTCGCTGGACGAGCGGCGGCACTGGCACACGGCTTGCTGGCAACGCCGGCGGTGACAGTGCTGCCGGTCTTGTCGGTTCAGCTGGGTCAGTCGGCTCAGTCGGCTCAGCTGGTTCAGTTGGTTCGGTCGGTTCAGTTGGTTCGGTCGGTTCGGTCGGTTCGAGGAAGGTGTCGATGAAGCTCCCGGTCACGGCGTACGGCGAGAGTGGTTCACCGGTCGTGGTGATGCACGGTCTGTTCGGCTCCGGCCGGAACTGGATGACGGCCGCTCGCCGGCTGGCGTCCGCGCATCGGGTGTATGCGCTCGACCTGCGCAACCACGGGACGTCGCCGCATGTCGACACGATGAGCTACCCGGAGATGGCCGCGGACGTCCAGGAGACGATCGCGGAGCTCGGTGTCGGGCCGGTCGCGTTGGTCGGGCACTCGATGGGTGGCAAGACCGCGATGGTCACTGCGCTGCAGTATCCCGAGGTGGTCGAGCGGCTGATCGTCGTCGACGCGGCGCCGGTGACGTACCCGCCGGCTTTCGTCGAGTACGCCAAGGCGATGCGCGCGGCCGATCTCTCCAACGTCAGCCGCCGCGCCGACGTGGAAGCCCAGTTGGTCGATGCCGTCGACTCACCCGGCACCCGCGCTTTCCTCCTGCAGAACCTGATCCTCGACTCCGAAGGCGCCCGCTGGCGCCCGAACCTCCCCGTCATCGAAGCCGCCCTCCCCGCGATCTCGGGCTGGCCAGAGGACCTCACCGGCACCTACCCCGGCCCCACCCTCTTCGTCTACGGCGGCAAATCGGACTACGTCCAGCAGGACCACCGCGCCACCATCGCCGCCTACTTCCCGAACGCCCAGTACGCCGAAATCCCCGAAGCCGGCCACTGGGTCCACGCCGAACGCCTGGACGACTTCCTCACCACCATCACCCCCTTCCTGCCCTGAGCCTCCGCAGCGGCAAGGTAAAGCCCACCTCGCCGCTCAGCTGGTCAGAGCCTGGTGGGTCTCGTCGAGCGTTTTGCGGGCTTGACGGTCTTCGGTCCAGTCGGTGAGCTGCCTGTCGCCAGCGGGGCGGGGGAGCAGGTGGAAGTGCAGGTGGAAGACGGTTTGGCCGGCTGCGGCGCCGTTGGCCTGGAGGACACTGATGCCGTCGGCATCCAATCTCGCTCTGAGCAGCCGCGCTGTGTGCTGCAGCGCAAGGCCGACCTCGGCGAGTGCTTCGGCGGCGCCTTGGTCCGCGAGGTCGCGAACGTGACGGCGCGGGACGACCAGGGTGTGGCCGGTTCGGAGCGGATTGATGTCGAGAAAGGCGCACGCGTTGTCGTCTATGTAGATGAATCTGGCTGGTGCGCGGCCGGAGGCGATGGCGCAGAAGATGCAGTGATCGCTCATCGCTGTCCTGCGTCGGCTGGGAGGGGGAGTTGGAGCCAGCCGCCTAGGTCGGTGCGGCCGGAGTTGTGGGCGGCGGTGAGGGCGCCGCGGTTGTTGGCGTGGATGGTGCCGAGGAGGAAGGACAGGTGGTTGGGCGGATGGGTGGGGAGGGCGCGGGCTAGCAGGGTGGTGAGGTGAGGGCCGTAGCCTCGGCCGCGGTAGGTGGGGGCGAGGATGACGTCCTGGACGATGTACGCCGGGAGGCCGAGGTTCTGACCGTCGGGGGAGGCCGCGATGTATCCGGCCCAGGAGCCGTCGACGAGCACCTCGAAGAGCAGACCGTCTTCCACGGTGCTTTCCAGCTTGTCAGGGCTCTGTAGTTGCGCCTGCTCGGAGTGTTCTGGGTGCGCCGCGTCAACTGCCGCGTACGCCGCCTGCGCGTGCTCGTAGTTCGCCAAGGAGGTTGCCGGGAGCAACGTCAGCTCTTCGGGCACGCGCTCGCCCGCACGTCGTAGTACGTCGAGGGGAGCGGCGAGGAACCGCTTGTCCGGAAGGCTTCCCGGGATCCACCCGACCGGTTGCGAACTCCACAGTCGCAGGTACTTCGGGTCGAGTGAACCGAAGTACTCCCAGGCCGCCCTCGCCGCCGGTCGCAGATCGCCAGGCTGCAACGGGCGGCTCAGCGCGGAGGCGTCGACGAAGGGCTTCGCCGGGTCGCCGCCCTCGTACCGCATGCTGAGCATCACGTGCTGATCGGCCGCGATCTGGACCCACTGGTTGAACATGAGCCCGATCGGCCGGCCGGGCGCGAACCGCTCGGCGCGGATCGCCGCGATCTCCGGATCCGTCAGCAGTTCGACGTCCAGCTCGTGCTGCTCGGTCAGGAGCTGGAGCCGCAGTTCGTCGTCGACCCACTCCCGGCTGACCGGATGCTGAGCCGGCAGGCTGAACCCGGCCAGGTCCCTGGCGGTCGGCAGTGCAGGATTCGTCACCTGCTGAGGAAACGCGAACGCCCCGCAACCGTCAATCACATTTCCGGCTGCGGGGCGGGTCGGCGGTTCAGGAAGCGTCGGCCTTGCGGACCCACACCTCACGGATGATCAGCAGCACGGCCGCGGCCGTCGGGATCGCGAGCAGAGCGCCCACCACACCGAGCAGCGCGCCACCCAGCAGCGCGGCGATCACGGTCACCGCGCCCGGGATGTCGACCGCGCGGCGCATGATTCGCGGCGCGACGATGTAGTTCTCGATCTGCTGGTAGATCACGCCGTACGCCAGGCAGAACACGCCGGTCCACAACCCGTCGGTCAGCCCGATCAGCGTGATGATCACGCAGCCGATCAGACCACCGACCATCGGGATGAAGTCGGTGAAGACGACCACGATCGCCAGCGCCACGGCGTACTGGCCGAGGCCGACGATCTCCAGGAACACGAACGCGAAGAACCCGGCGGTGATCGCGACCAGGAACTGACCGCTGACGTACCCACCGACGCGGCCGAGCACCTCGTCGCCGAGGATCGACACCCGCGGCCGCCGGCTGGCCGGGACGAGACTGTACGCCGCTTTCTTCACGGTCGGCAGCGAGGCGAGGAAGTACAGCGTCAGGATCAGCACCGTGAACGCCGAGAACAGTGCGTTCGCGACCACCTTGCCGACGCCGAGCACGCCGCCGAAGGCCTTCTGGGCCAGCGCCGGGTCCTGGATGTAGTCCTTCGCCTTGTCGATGAAGTGGTACTTCGTGTCCAGGTCCGTCAGCGTCTTGGACTTCGTCAGCAGATCGAGCCAGTCCGGCGCGTTGGTGATCAGCCCGTTGATCTGGTCCGTCACCACCGGCACGATCGCGAAACCGACGCCCGCGAACGCCCCGAGCACCAGCAGGAACACCACGCCGACCGACAGCCCGCGTTTCAGCCCGCGGCGCATGAACCACTCGACCAGCGGGTTCAAGCCGACCGCGATGAACATCGAGACGATGAGCAGGATCAGCACCGACTTGGCCTGACCGAGCGCGTGCCACAGACCCCACGCGACCAGCACACCCAGCGCGGCGAAGAACCCGAAGACGAATGGGTTCGACCGGCGCAGTGGCGGACCAGGCGCGCCCATCCCCTCGGAGGGATGACGCTCGTCGATCAGTAGTTCGCCGACCAGGCTGTCCGCTTCGTCGGCATCGGCCTGCACGCGATCGGCGTCGGCGTCCGCGCGGTCGGCGTCGGCATCGGCCGAGCGGGCCGCGACCTTGGCCTTGGTGGCCGAGTCCTCGGCCAGCTCGGCGGACGTTTCCGCTTCCTCGGCGGACTTGCCTGCGTCGTCGGCCGCGGCCTCAGCCTCGGCTGCCGCCGCTTTCGCCTCCCTGGCCGCGGCCTCGATCGCCGCGATGTTTCCGGCCGACGTGTCGTCGCCGGGTGGCGTCACCTGTCGTCCTTCGCGGCCTTGGCGTCGCCCTCGTCCGCCTTGTCGGCAGCGATCTCGGCGTCGTCGTCGGTGTCGGTGTCGGCCTTCGCGATGGAGTCGGCCTTCGCGATGGAGTCGGCCTTCGCGATGGAGTCGGTCTTCGCGTTGGCGCCGGTCTTCTCGTCGGAGTCGCTCTTCGCGGTGAAGTCGGTCTTCGCGGTGGAGTCGGCCTTGGCATCGGCATCGGTGCCGGCCTTCGCGTCGGCGTCGGCCTGCGCCGTCACCGCGTCGGCCGCTGACTTCTTGCCGTTCGCCGAGCCTTCGAGCCGGAACTCGTCGATCCGGGTCGCGTCGCGCGGCTCGTCGGACCGCGCCGCCTCGAGCGTCGACACGTCCACGCGCAGGCCGGTGTCGATCCGGGTCTCGTCGACCCGTGCGCCGCCCGCGTCAGCCCCGGTGAACGGGCTGCTCCCGCCGTACGCGCTCCCGCTCGACGTCGTACCGAACGCGGAGGTCGGCGCCTCCTTGGCCGACGCCCCGCCGTACGAACTGCCGCTCGCCGACGCTCCGCCGTACGAGCTGTCGTTCCCCGAAGCGCCGCCGTACGAGCTGTCGTTCGCCGAGGCACTGCCGTACGAGTTGTCGCTCGATGAAGCGCCGCCGTACGCGTTGTCGTTGCTCGGTGTGGAGTACGAACCGATGTTGGGGTACGACGGGGTGTCGGTGGCCGGTGCGCTGAACGGGCTCCCGGTGCGACCGAACGGGCTGTCCGTGCTGCTGCTCGGTGCTGCCGGAGCCGGAGTGCCGCCGGAGTTGAACGGCGTGTACGTCGGGGCGGCGGTCTCCGAGTCGAGCTCGGCGGCCTGCCGGGCGATGTTGCCGGCGATCTCGTTCAGGCCGGCGATCTGGGCCAGGATGCCGTCGCGGCGCTTGGCCAATCGCTCGGTCTCGCGGGCGACGATCGTCCGGGACCGCTCCGCCTCGTCCGCGGCGTTGGCCAGCTCGGCCTCCGAACGCGTCCGGGCGGTGGTGAGCAGTTGCTCGGCCTCACGACGGGCGCGGGCGAGCGTGCGCTCGGCCGACTCCTCCGCCTGAGCGCGGATCTTCGCCGCCTGTGCGGTGGCCTCGGCGACCCGACGCTCGGACGCCTCGGCGGCCTCGCGCATCTGGGTGGTCAGGTTCTCGGTGTCGCTGGCGATCTGGGAGTGCTTGTCGGCCAGCTCCTTGGCCTGCTGCTCGCGCTCGTCGGCGAGGCGGGCCCGCAGAGCGGCGGACTCGCGCTGGATCGCCGTACGGATCTTCTCCGCCTCGTGCAGCGCGCCGTTCTTCAGCGTGCTGGACTGCGACTCGGCCGTCAGCTGCAACTGCTCGGCCTTGCGGCGGGCGGCAGCGAGGACCTCGCCCGCCTCGGTCTCGGCGGTGCGGCGAATCTCGGCCGCGTCGCCCTCGGCGGTACGGCGCAGGCTGTCGGCCTCGTTCAGCGCGACGGTGCGGATGTCCTGCGCCTCGCGCTCACCGGCTGCCCGGGCCGAAGCGGCCTCCTTGGCGGCGGTGGCGCGCAGTTCGTCGGCCTCGCGCTTGGCCTCTTCCAGTGCCTCGGAGGCCTGGTCCTGGGCGAGCCGGAGGATCTGCGCCGCGCGGTCACCGAGCCCCGCGTACGACGGGTTGGCGCTGGCCTCGAGTTGGCGCTTGGCCTCGTCGAGCTGGCGTTGCAGTGGCGCCGAGTTGTTCTGCAACTCGTCCACCCGGTTGCGCGCTTCGGCAAGCTGCGCCTCCAGCGCGCGGACGTAGTCGTCCACTGCCTGCTTGTCGTACCCGCGCCGACCGACGGGGAAGCCCCCGGCAGCGGTCGCCGTACGGTCGAAGAACGGCAGGCTCGACTCGTCAGCCATCCCCAAGTTCCCTTCTAGGCGGCTCGGATGAAATCCCCACCCTAGAGCCTGTCAGAACCACCCCACCAACACCTAACCGCCCCTGTGCACAACCCACTCAAGGGAAGGGAACCCTGTGCACGACCCACTGAAATGAAGTAGGGCGGGACGCGGGCACCTCACCTTCATCGCTGGGTGCCCGGGTGCGGCGCGTGGCTGGGCAGCGGGGCGGGGCTGTCCAGGTGTGCTGTCGGGTTGGTGCGGGTCAGCGGTTGCGGAAGCGGTTGATCTTTTCCAGGTGCTGGGCGCGGAGGTCGGGGTTGGTGACGCCGAGGCCTTCGGTGGGGGCGAGGGTGAGGACGCCGACCTTGCCCTGGTGGAGGTTGCGGTGGACGTCGTACGCCGCCTGGCCGGTCTCCTCCAGCGGGTAGACCTTCGAAACCGTCGGGTGGACCATGCCCTTCGCGATCAGCCGGTTGGCCTCCCAGGCCTCGCGGTAGTTGGCGAAGTGCGAGCCGATGATCCGCTTCAGGTTCATCCACAGGTACCGGTTGTCGTACTCGTGCATGAACCCGGTCGTCGAGGCACACGTCACGATCGTCCCGCCCTTGCGCGCGACGAACACCGACGCTCCGAACGTGTCCCGCCCCGGGTGCTCGAAGACGATGTCCGGATCGTCCCCACCGGTCAGCTCACGGATCTTCGCACCCAGCCGCTTCCACTCCTTCGGATCCTGCGTCTGCTCATCCGACCAGAACTTGTACCCCTCGGCCGACCGGTCGATGATCAGCTCGGCCCCCATCGCCCGGCAGATCTCCGCCTTCTCCGGCGACGACACCACGCAGACCGGGATCGCCCCGCCGTTCAGCGCGAACTGCGTCGCGTACGAACCGAGACCACCCGACGCGCCCCAGACCAGCACGACGTCGCCCTGCTTCATGTTCGCGCCGTTCGCCGACACCAACTGCCGGTACGCCGTGGAGTTCACCAGGCCGGGCGAGGCAGCCTCTTCCCAGGTGAGGTGGGCCGGCTTCGGCATCAACTGGTTCGACTTCACCAGCGCGAGTTCGGCCAGGCCGCCGAAGTTGGTCTCGAAGCCCCAGATCCGCTGCTCCGAATCCATCATCGTGTCGTTGTGCCCATCGGGCGATTCCAGCTCGACCGACAGGCAGTGGGCGACCACCTCGTCGCCCGGTTTCCACGCGTTCACGCCCGGCCCGGTCCGCAGTACGACGCCGGACAGGTCGGAGCCGACCACGTGGTACGGCAGGTCGTGGCGGGCGGTCAGCGGCGACAACTTCCCGTACCGCTTGAGGAAACTGAACGTCGAGACCGGCTCGAAGATCGACGTCCAGACCGTGTTGTAGTTGATCGCACTGGCCATCACCGCGATCAGCGCCTCGCCCGGACCGAGCTCCGGCGTCGGTACGTCGTCCAGGTGCAGGCTCTTGCGCGGATCCTTCTCGCGACTGTCCATCCCGTCGAACATGGTCGCCTCGTCGGCGTGCACGGTGATGCCGCGATAGTGCTCGGGCACCGGGATTTCGCCGAGGGCTGCGTTCTCGCCGGCCAGGATCGCGTCGAGGATCTGCTTCACGTCGTACCTCCGAATAGGTGGGGCGTGTGAGCGGAATCTACCGACGAGTATGCCCGCGCTGCAGCGGTCTGTGACCTAGTTCGCAGCCGTTGAGACGACCGTCACTTTCTCAGTCCAGTGCGTTTGGTGGTCTTATCGAGCGACTGGCTTTCGATGTCAGCGCCGGGTCAGTCCAGCCGGGTGTGCAGGCGCACCTGGGTGAAGCCGGCGCCGGAGCGGATCTGGACCAGGTCGCAGAGCTGGTTCGCGAGCCAGACGCCGCGGCCGCCGAGGCTGTCGACCGGCGGCAGCACCCGACCGACCAGCAGGTCGTCGATCCGCCCGCGGTCGGCCACCTCCAGCACCAGCGCGCCGTCCTCGGACCACATCCACAACGTCCCCCGCCCGCCGCCGAAGCGGATGCTGTTCGTACAGATCTCGTGCAGGGCCAGCGCGACGTCGTCGATCCGCGAACCGGGCAGACCCCGCAACCGCGCACGCCCGGTGAACCAGCGCCGTACGTCGGCCAGCTCGGCGAGCCCGAAGTCGAGCCTTTCCGCGTACTCCGGTACGCCGGGCAGCGGGGTTCGGAAAGCCCGCTCGGTGGCCGACCGATCGAAGCAACCCGCGTGTGTCTCGGCAACCGCCGGGGTCGCCATCGACGCGTCGTACGGGCAGAGCAGTTGGAACGGGCCGTCGTTCTCGAACGCGAGGTTCAGCAGTGCCTCGTGCAGTGTCGCCTCGGCGAACTCGGCCGCGGTCCGGCCCGGATAGGCGGGTTCGCCGATGCCACGCACCGGCCGGCCCGGGTGCTGGTCGAGCAGATTGCGCCACAGTGGGATGATCCGCGCCGGGTTGCGGCCCGCCGTGGTGATGTCGAGGAAGGTCACCTGGTCCGCGGCGGAGCCCAGAGCCGAGCGCAGCTTGGTGATCCCGGCAGGCGGCAGTGCCGCGAGCACGGCCTCGCCACCGGCCACGCCGTCGCGGACGAAGGCCGAGGTCTGCTGGACGAACTCGTCGTCGTCGCGATAGACGAAAGCGTCGTGCAGAAACCCGTCCGGGGCACCGTGCAGGGATCTCGTAGCGCTGTCGATCAGCACTCCAACAGACTAGTCCCGTACCGGCGGGTCGGCCTCGTGACAGCGCCCGGCAGATCTCAGGCGGGCTCGACCAGCTCGACCAGGACGCCGCCGGCCGAGCGCGGGTGGATGAAGTTGACCCGCGAGTTGGCCGTCCCGCGCCGCGGTTCGTCGTACAGGAGTTCGGCGCCGCGCTCGCGCAAAGTGGCGGAGACCTGGTCGAGGTCGCGGACCCGGTACGCGAGCTGCTGGATCCCGGGGCCGCGCCGGCTGAGGAACTTGGCGATCGGGGAGTCGTCGGACAGTGGCGCCAGCAACTGGATCGACGAACCGGACCCGCCGACCGACAGCATCGCCTCGCGGACCCCTTGGTCTTCGTTGATCTCCTCGTGCGCGACCGTCATCCCGAACATCTCCGCGTAGTACCGGACGGCCTCGTCGAAGTCCGCCACGGCGATGCCGACGTGGTCGATCGCCTCGAACAGCGTCAGGGTTCCGGTGTGCTCCATGGCCACAGACTGTCCCAGTTCCGGCCTTGAATCCAAGGAGTGTGACCCGATCGACAGCGGCGTACCAGTGTCCTCGCAGGTATCGTGACAGACATGTCTGACGCCACTCGCAGCTCGCAGAACTCCAGTGTCATCGTCGCCGGCGCACGGACCCCGATCGGGCGGTTGCTGGGCGGCCTCAAAGGCTTCACCGGTGCCGACCTCGGTGGCTTCGCGATCAAGGGCGCGCTGGACAAGGCCGGCGTCGCGCCGGACCAGGTGGAGTACGTGATCATGGGCCAGGTGCTGCAGGCCGGCGCGGGCCAGATCGCGGCCCGCCAGGCGGCCGTCAAGGCCGGTATCCCGATGAACGTTCCCGCGATCACCATCAACAAGGTCTGCCTGTCCGGCCTGAACGCGATCGCGCTGGCCGACCAGCTGATCCGCGCCGGCGAGTACGACGTGGTGGTGGCCGGCGGGATGGAGTCGATGACGAACGCCCCGCACCTGCTGCCGAAGTCGCGCGAGGGCTTCAAGTACGGCGATGTGACGATGGTCGACTCGATGGCCTTCGACGGACTCTGGGACGCCTTCACCGACCAGGCGATGGGCGCGCTCACCGACCAGGCGAACAACTCGGGCCTGCAGCTGACCCGCGAGGAGCAGGACGAGTTCAGCGCCCGGTCGCACCAGCTGGCGGCGCAGAGCTGGAAGAACGGCGTGTTCGCCGACGAGGTCGTCCCGGTCGAGGTGCCGCAGCGCAAGGGCGACCCGCTGGTGATCGACAGCGACGAAGGCGTCCGGGCCGACACCTCGGTCGAGACGCTGTCGCGGCTGCGGCCGGCCTTCGGCAAGGACGGCACGATCACGGCCGGCTCGGCCTCGCAGATCTCCGACGGTGGCTGTGCCGTCGTCGTGATGAGCAAGGCGAAGGCCGAAGAGCTCGGGCTGACCTGGCTCGCCGAGATCGGCGCCCACGGTTCGGTGGCCGGTCCCGACTCGACGTTGCAGAGCCAGCCGGCGAACGCGATCGTCAAGGCCTGCTCGAAGGAAGGCATCGAGCCGGCCGCGCTCGACCTGATCGAGATCAACGAGGCGTTCGCGGCGGTCGGGATCGCCAGCGCGCGCGAGTTGAACGTCGAGCTGGACAAGGTCAATGTCAACGGCGGCGCGATCGCCCTCGGCCACCCGATCGGTATGTCCGGCGCACGACTGGTCCTGCACCTCGCGCTGGAGCTCAAGCGCCGCGGTGGCGGCACCGGCGCGGCCGCCCTGTGCGGTGGCGGCGGGCAGGGTGACGCCCTGATCGTCCGCGTGCCCAGCAGCTGACAGACTGACCTGATGCCCCGACGGACAGCCCCGGTCGCCGAACTCGTCGAACGTGCCAGGGAAGGTGATTCCCGCTCGGTCGCCCGGCTCATCTCGCTGGTCGAGGACGAGTCGCCGAAGCTCCGTGAGGTGATGGCGGCGCTCGCACCCCATGCGGGGCGAGCGCACATCATCGGCATCACGGGTTCGCCCGGGGTGGGCAAATCCACGTCCACCTCCGCGCTCGTCACGGCGTACCGGGCGACTGGGAAGCGCGTCGGCGTACTGGCTGTCGACCCGTCGTCGCCGTTCTCCGGCGGTGCGTTGCTGGGCGACCGGGTGCGGATGCAGGACCACGCCACCGACTCCGGGGTGTTCATCCGCTCGAT
Organism: Kribbella monticola; assembly: GCF_003261635.1. GTDB lineage: Bacteria > Actinomycetota > Actinomycetes > Propionibacteriales > Kribbellaceae > Kribbella > Kribbella monticola. The sequence continues at coordinate 180,121 of NZ_QFXK01000022.1, forward strand.
GGCATCGCGCGGGCACCTCGGTGGCCTGGCCTGGTCGACCCCGCAGGCGTTGCGGGTGCTGGACGCGGCCGGGTTCGACGTCGTCCTGGTCGAGACGGTCGGCGTCGGGCAGTCCGAGGTGGAGATCGCCGGGATGGCCGACACGACGCTGATCCTGCTCGCGCCGGGGATGGGCGACGGCATCCAGGCGGCCAAGGCCGGCATCCTCGAGGTCGGCGACCTTTACGTTGTGAACAAGGCGGATCGCGACGGCGTGCAGAACCTCACCCGCGATCTGCGCTCGATGCTCGGGCTGGCCGAACGCCGCGAGGGCGACTGGGTCCCGCCGATCCTCAAAACCGTTGCCTCGCGCAACGAAGGGGTCGACGAGGTGGTTGCCGCGATCGAGAACCGGCTGGCCTGGATGGAAGCCAACGGTGTGCTGACCGAACGCCGCCGGGCCCGCGCCCGGGACGAGATCGAGGCGATCGCGATGACGGCCTTGCGGAATCGGTTCGCGCACCTGCACGGCGACGCGCGGCTGGACGTTCTGGCCACCAAGGTCGTGGACGGCGACACCGATCCGTACTCCGCCGCCGACGAACTCATCGCTGCGCTCTGACGACCGCCGACCGTCGTACAGTGAAACACTCGGCGACTCTGTGTCACATCCGAAAGCGGGCAACTGGGGACGGATCGTCTCAAGCGGCGCGCCGGTGGCTGCCATGCCCCCGGATCCGTTACAGAATGGATCTTGTAGCTGGTGAGCATTGTGCGGTGGGCTGTGTTCAGTCAGTGACATTTGGTGACTATCCGTGATACAACACAGTCGACCGAGTTGGTTGCGAACGAGGAGTGGTGACATGCCGAAGAAGCTGCTGATCTGGCTGGTCATCGCCTTTGCGGCGTTCTATCTGTTCACACAGCCCAGAGGCGCCGCAGATGCCGTGGGAGGTGCGTTCTCGGCCGTCGGCGATGCGTTCGGGAGCGTGATCGTCTTCCTGTCCGCGCTGTTCAACTGATCCTTCGCTTCCAGGTGTCCCGTGACGAGCATTCGTGCGGGACACTTGGCTGTGATGGGTTCGGTGAGGGCCGCGCGGCCGACAGCGGGGTGGACAGGGGAGTGAGTGGATGGCCGGAATAGGCCTTTTCAGGATCTTCGATCCGAAGGTCCGGCGCCATCTGATCTCGGACGAGGGCGAGGTCGTCATCGACGAGGTGCGGCACCACTGGGTGGTGTTCGCCGTGCCGATGCTCGAGGTCGTCCTGGCCACCGCACTGCTGGTGGCGATGCTGTGGCTGCCGCTGAAGGGCGCCGGCGTCCTGCTGGTGCTCGTCCTGGTGCTGCTGTCGCATTCGTTCTGGCGTTTCCTCACCGAGCACCGGGACCGGTTCGTCGTCACGAACATGCGGGTGATGCGGATCCGCGGCGTCTTCTCCCAGACCGTCGCGACCACCCCGATCGCCCGGATCCTCGACATCACCCTGCAGAAGCCGATCGTCGGGCGGATGTTCGGCTACGGCCACTTCGTCTTCGAGTCCGCCGCGCAGGACCAGGGTTTCCGCGAGATCAAGTACGTCAGCCGGCCCGACGACCGTGACCTGACCATCCAGCGCGTCATCCAGCGCACCGGCCTGCGCGCGTCGGCCAGTGTGGACGTCGTCCAGGGCGACGACGACGACACCGACGACGACGGTACGGGCCCGATCGGGATGGACTCCGCCCAGGACGTCATCACCACGACCAAGGCGGTTCCCGCGCCCGCCCACCAGCACACCCGGGTGGCCGGCAACGCGTCCAAGTCGATCTTCAACTCCGAACGCGGGAACTGGACCGACGACCTCGACCGGGACTGACTCGGACTACTGCCGCTATTGATCGACTTCGGCGGAACGTACTAAAGTCATGGATCATTCGAGTTCACGACCAGCGGAAGGTCACCATGGCTGAGGTCCTGTTGTTCCACCATGCACTCGGGCTCACTCCCGGCGTCACCGTGTTCGCCGACCGGCTGCGGGCGGCCGGGCACACCGTCCACACGCCTGATCTGTTCGAGGGACGCACGTTCGCGACTCTCGAGGAAGGCGTCAAGCACGCCCAGGAGATCGGCTTCGGCGAGGTCATGGAGCGCGGCGTCCGCGAGGCGGAGAAGCTGCCCGCCGAGCTGGTGTACGCCGGTTTCTCGCTCGGTGTCGTCGCGGCGCAGAGGCTGGCCCAGACGCGTCCCGGTGCCAAGGGTGCACTCCTGTACTACTCGTGCGTGCCGGTGGAGGAGTTCAGTCCCACCTGGCCGAAGGGTGTGCCGGTCCAGATCCACGGCGCCGACGCCGACCCGTTCTTCGTCGACGAGGGCGACATCGACGCGGCCCGCGCCCTGGTCGCCGCGACCGACGACGCGGAGTTGTTCACCTATCCCGGCGACCAGCACTACTTCGCCGACAGCACCTTGGCGTCGTACGACGAGGCCGCGACCGAACTCCTCATCAGCCGCAGCCTCGACCTGCTCAAGAAGGTCTGAGGCTCAGGTCAGCGTCTCGGCCAGCCGCGCCCGGAACTCCTGTACGGCGGCGTCGTCGCCGGCCGCCTGCTCCAGATCCAGTTCGCCCCGGCCCCAGAGCCACAAGTAGAGCTCGTTGGCGTCGCCGAAGACCTCCGCATCGACGGAGCCTTCGGCGCCCTGAGTGACGATCGCGCTGGTCGCGTCGAGGCGGATCGTCCAGGACCGGCCTTCGGTGGTGATCCGAATGGTCGCGTCCACCGGGTGCTTGGTGTCGCCTTCCTCCCACCAAGGGCCGCCGAGCATCAGCGTGAGGACTTCGTCGATGCCGTCGACCGCCAGCTCGTTGTCGATCGGCGCGACGACGTCGTGGGCCTGCTCGACGTCGATGCGGTGCACCGCGGTCTCCAGTGCCATCCGGCGATACCAGAACGCCGACGTCTTGTCGGTCGGCGAGAACGTCCAGGTCTCCTGCCCGGTCCCGGCCGCTTCGAGCGCAGGCACGAGCTTCGCGTAGGCGTCGTCGAACACCTCGAGCGCATCGCGGTCGCCGAACTCCGGCGGCCAGGGATCCGGCAGCGCGTTGAGGCGCAGGATCTCGACCTTGTGCAGGTAGACGGTGGCCAAGTGCAGTACGACGTCCTCGACCGTCCAGTCGGGGCAGTTCGGCACCTTGGCGGGGAGCCCGAGTCGGGCGACTTCGGCGAAGCGGGCCGAATCGGACTGCAGGCAGGCGAGGTAGAACGCGGCACGCTCGGGCGATGTAGACATGCCGCAGAGCATGGCAGAACCGACGGACAGCTTCCTCAGCTGAAGTCGCCGGCGGAGTGCCGCAGTGGTTCCAGGACGGTCCAGAGCATCTTCAGTTGCTCGTCGGTCAGGCCGTGGAGAGCGAAGTCGGCGGCGACGAGATCGGCCGTGGCTGCCTCGACGAGTTCGCGGCCGGCGGTCGTGATCTCGCACAGCACCGCGCGGCCGTCGTCCGGGTGCGGGGTCCGGGTGACCAGGCCCGCGGCTTCGAGGCGGCGGACGATCGAGGTGACCGAGGTCGGGTGCACCTGGAGCCGTTCGCCCATCTTGCCCAGTGGCAACGAGCCGCGCCGGGAGAACGTGAGCAGCACGAGCGCCTCGAAGCGGGCGAAGGTCAGGCCGTGGTTCTTCAGGATGTCGTCGAGTTCGCCGATCACGATCTGCTGGGCGCGCATCAGCGACGTGACGGCCCGCATCTGCTCGACGGCTCCCCAGCGCCGGCCCCACTGCCGTGACGCCTCGTCGATCGGATCGAACGGCAGCGGTTTCTTCCTGGCCATGCCCGGAAGGTTAACGGTCCACCGGCGGTCGACGAGGGAAGGCCGCGAAGTGGTATTTAGTAGGACGTCCTAGTAGTTTGGGGGTGAGCAACCCAGGGAGGTCGTTGATGGACGCCGAGCAGATCGCCGACGGACGGAACCGATGGCAGCAGCGGTACGACGCGTCGCGCCGCCGGGAGGCGGATTTCACCACGTTGTCCGGCACCGAGGTGGAGCCGGTCTACGGCCCGCCGGAGGGCTACGACGACCCCCGGATGGAGCGGATCGGCTGGCCGGGGGAGTTCCCGTTCACCCGCGGGCTCTATCCGACCGGCTATCGCGGCCGGACCTGGACGATCCGCCAGTTCGCCGGCTTCGGCAACGCGGAGGACACCAACGCGCGGTACAAGATGATTCTCAACTCCGGGGGCGGTGGGCTGTCGGTCGCGTTCGACATGCCCACGCTGATGGGGCGTGACTCCGACGACCCGAAGTCGCTCGGCGAGGTCGGCCACTGCGGGGTGGCGATCGACTCGGCGGCCGACATGGACCGGCTGTTCAAGGACATCCCGCTGCAGGACGTCACCACGTCGATGACGATCTCCGGCCCCGCGGTACCGGCCTTCGTGATGTACCTCGTCGCGGCCGAGCGCCAGGGCGCCGACATCACCAAGCTCAACGGCACCTTGCAGACCGACATCTTCAAGGAGTACATCGCCCAGAAGGAATGGCTGTTCCCGCCGGAGCCGCACCTGCGGCTGATCGGTGACCTGATGGAGTACTGCGCCGCCAACATCCCGGCGTACAAGCCGCTCAGCGTCTCCGGCTACCACATCCGCGAGGCCGGCTCGACGGCCGCGCAGGAGCTCGCCTACACGCTCGCCGACGGCTTCGGGTACGTCGAACTCGGGCTCAGCCGCGGGCTCGACATCGACACCTTCGCGCCCGGTCTGTCGTTCTTCTTCGACAGCCACCTGGACTTCTTCGAGGAGATCGCCAAGTTCCGCGCGAGCCGCCGGATCTGGGCCCGCTGGCTGCGCGACGTCTACGGCGCCAAGACCGACAAGGCCCAGTGGCTGCGGTTCCACACCCAGACCGCAGGCGTCTCGCTGACCGCCCAGCAGCCCACGCTCAACGTGGTCCGTACTGCGGTCGAGGCGCTCGCCGCGGTCCTCGGCGGCACCAACTCCCTGCACACCAACGCACTCGACGAGACGCTGGCGCTGCCGACCGACCAGTCGGCCGAGATCGCGCTGCGCACCCAGTCGGTGCTGATGGAGGAGATCGGCGTCACCAACGTCGCCGACCCGCTCGGCGGTTCGTGGTACGTCGAGGCGCTGACCGACAAGATCGAGGCCGAGGCCGAGGAGATCTTTGCCCGGATCAAGGAGATGAGCCCGGACGGCACGATGACCGGCGGCATCCTGCGCGGGATCGAGGACGGCTGGTTCATGGCCGAGATCGCCGACGCCGCCTTCGAGTACCAGCAGAAGCTCGAGAAGGGCGAGAAGAAGATCGTCGGGGTGAACACCCAGACCGACACAGTGTCCGGCCAGCTGGAGATCCTCCGGGTCAGCCACGAGGTGGAGATCGAGCAGTGCCGGGTGCTCGCGGCACGCAAGGCGCAACGCGACGAGGACCTGGTACGTCGTACGCTGTCGGCGCTGGTCGAGGCATCCCGTGGGACCGGCAGTCTGATCGAGCCGATGCTGGAGGCTGCGCGTGCCGAGGCCACGATGGGGGAGATCTGTCACGTTCTTCGGCTCGAATGGGGCGAGTACCGAGAGCCCGCCCGCTTCTGAGGCCGAACAGACAGAGCCCGCCGCCCAGAGCCGGCGTCGCGGCAAGACCCAGACGCGCACGGCCACGCCGACGCCGGACAGTCGCGGCGTGGTCGTCTGCGGCTCCGACCGGACCATGCTCCGGGTGGTCACCGAGCTGGTCGGCTCGGGCGAGCACGTCACCGCGGTGGTCAATCCGGCGTCGCGGCACTTCGAGCGGATCGGTGAGCTCGGCGCGCAGGTGATGGGTGTGCGGGTGGTCAGCGAGTCCGTACTGCGGCGCGCTGGCATCGATGCCGCAGACGGCAAGCCGTCGACCGCGCGCGCCCTGGTGCTGCTGGACGCCGACGACGTCCACAACGTGCACACCGCGTTGACGGCTCGCGACATGGATCCGGACCTGAAGATCGTCATCCAGATGGTCAATCCGCGGCTCGGTGGTCAGCTGCACAACCTGCTCGGCGACTGCGTGGTCATCGCCGGACCCTCGCTGGCGGCACCGGCGTTCGTCGCCGACGCGCTGGAGGACGACGAGCTGACCTGGTTCGAGGTCGGCGGCCGCCGGCTCGTGGCCGGTCCGGCCGCGCTCATCCGGACACCGCACCTGACTGTGCTTGCCGACACCAGTTCGTCCGCGACACCTGAGCTGCTGCCCGCGGTGAGTCCGGACCCGGCCGGTGACATCGTGGTTGGGACCGGGCTGCGCAAGGTGCTGCGGACCAGGGACGTCCGCCGGGCCGGCTGGCTGATGGCGACCCGGGACGTGATGGATCGCCGGGTCCGGGTCATCGGGGCTGTGATGGCCGGGCTGATCCTGACCGGTACGGCGCTGACGCACTGGATCGCCCACGTCGAATGGCTCCGGGCGCTCTATCTGGCCGCCGGTGCGGTGACGTCGGCCGGGATCGAGGACAACACCTTCTCGGACGCCAAGCCGTGGGCCAAGGTCGCCGCGGTCGTCGTCCAGCTCACCGGGATCGTGTTGATGGCACTGCTGACCGCGGTGATCGTCGACTCGTTGATCGGCGCCCGGCTGTCCCGGGTGATCGGCGGCGTCCGTGGCCGGCCACGCAATCACGTGGTGGTCTGCGGACTAGGCACGGTCGGGGCCCGGGTGCTGGAGATCCTGGTCGAACGAGGCGTGGCCGTGGTCGGCGTGGAGCACGACGACGACGCCCCCGGCGTACAGACTGCTCATCGATTGCGGATCCCGGTGGTGATCGGGGACAGCAGCAACGAGGAGACGTTGCGGTCGGCCGGGGTCCAGCGAGCCCAGGCGGTGCTCGCGATCACCAACGGCGACATCACCAATCTCGAGTCCGCGATGGTGGTCCGCGAGTTGAACCCCGATGCGCGGATCACGATGCGGATGTTCGACCACGACCTGGCCCAGCGGGTCGAGCGGCAGTTGGGGCTCGGGCACAGCCGGTCGGTGTCGATGCTGGTCGCACCGGCCATCGCGGCGGCAGTGGCGAACAGGCGCAGTCAGGCGACGATTCCGGCCGGCCGCCGGGTCCTGCTGCTGACTGAGGTCACGGTCGAGCGAGACTCGGTGGCGGTCGGCAAGCGCCTCGGTGAGCTGGACGAGGCCGGCGGGTTGCGAGTGCTGGCGAGGCAGGACGGCAACGGCTGGGACTGGGAGCCCGCGTTCGACCGGCCCCTCGCGCCAGGCACCCGGCTGGCGGTCGCGGGCACCCGGAGCGGCCTCGCTCGGCTGCTGCTGGCCACCCGCGCTCCACACCGTTCGGGGCCGTCGGGGAGGATGGACCCATGACCGTACGTACCGACCGACTGCCGACCGGAGGCCACCGGTGAGCCAGCCGAACTTCTCCCGTCCCGGGGCGATCGACCTGTCGTCCCTGCGCAAGCCCGCCGCACCACGACCCGGTGCCGCAACACCCGGAGCCCCGGCGGCTCCCGGTGGCGCCGCGACCGGTGGTGCGTACGTGCTGAACGTGACCGAGCCGACCTTCCAGGCCGACGTGATCGAGCGCTCGATCCAGGTGCCGGTGATCGTCGAGTTCCACTCGCCGCGCTCGGAGGCGTCGCTCGCGCTCAGCCCGATCCTGGTCAAACTGTCCACCGAGTACGCCGGCAAGTTCCTGCTGACCCGGATCGACATCGACGCGAACCCGCAACTGGCGCAGGCGGTCGGCGTGCAGACCGTGCCGCTGGTGATCGCCGTACTGCGTGGGCAGGTGGTCCCGCTCTTCCAGGGTGCCGTCGGTGAGCCGGAGGCACGTCAGTACGTCGACCAGTTGCTCACGGTGGCCGTTGCCAACGGCATCACCGGCCGCACGGACCCGGTCGGCCCGGCCGGTGCGGAAGAGGCGGCCGAGCCCGAGCCGGACCCGCGGTACGAGGCGGCCGAGAACGCTCTGGCCGCGGGCGACCTGGACGGCGCGATCACGGCGTACGAGGTGTTGCTCAAGGAGACGCCGAACGACGCGGAGGCCAAGGCAGGGCTGGCCCGGGTCCAGTTGGTGAAGCGGACCCGCGACGTGCCGGCCGAGGTGCGGATTAGGGCTGCCGACAACCCGACCGACATCGAGGCGCAGCAGTTGGTCGCCGATGTCGATCTGATGGGCGGGCACGTGGAAGACGCCTTCGCCCGGCTGATCAAGACGATCCAGCTGACCGCGGGCGACGAGCGCGACGCCGTCCGCAAGCATCTGCTCGAGCTCTTCGAGGTGGTCGGCGCCGACGACGAGCGCGTCGTCAAGGCCCGCCGCCGGCTGATGGCAGCGCTGTTCTAAGAGGTCTTCAGGATCGGATCGTTCGTGAGGGACTCCGACACCCGCGCCAGCAGAGTGCGCAGGGTGTCGAGTTCCTCCGCGGTGAACGCGGCCGCCAGACGGCGTTCTACTCCGGCGGCCCGCTCGTCGGCCTGGTCGAGGGCCTTCCGGCCGGTCGGCGTCGTGCGGGTTTCGATGACGTGCCGATGCAGTGGGTGCGGCGTGCGCTCGATCAGCGCGGCCGACTCCAGGTTGCGCAGGATCGTGGTCATCGTCTGAGGTGTCACCAGGCAACGCCGGGCCAGCTCGGCGGCTGAGATGCCCGGTTGCTCGTCCAAGACGAAGAGCGCCGCGTACTGCGGAACGGTCAGCCCGGCAGGCTTCACGGCGGCCGCCTTCGCGGTGGTGAGTTCCTGCTCGACCCGCTTGAGGTGGCTGCCCAGGCGCTCCTCGAATGACATCCGCATGTCCCTATCGTACGAACGTAGCTATCTGTATATGCATTGACAGCCATCAGAGCTCTGATTAGTCTCCGTGCTCGTATCCAATCGAGGGAGGCATCAGATGTTCCGACGCACAGCGGCAGCCGTCGCTCTGCTCACGTTCGCGACCGCGGCGCCGGCGTCCGTAGTACCGGCGTCCGCACTGCGGGCCGACGCGTCGCGGGGATGGCCGGGGACGATCAGAGGGCAGACCGCGGATCGGTATCCGGAAGGAGTGACCTGGGATCCGAGCCGGCAGGCGTTCCTGGTCGGCTCGATAGCGACCGGACGGATCGACGTGGTGGACCGTCACGGCAGGTCGAGGCCGTTGGTCGAACAGGCGCCGGGGGTTTCGACGTTCGGCCTGCATGTCGATGCCGTGCGCAACCGATTCCTGGTGACGTACGCCGATATCGGCAGCGGGGAGCGGTCGTCAGAGCCAACCACCTCCAAGCAGTCCGGCGTCGCGATCTACAACCTGCGGACCGGGCGGCTGCAGTACCGGGTCGACCTGAACACGCCCGCGCTGAACCCGGCGGGCGGCCGGCACGGGGTCAACGATCTGGCGATCGACCGTCGCGGCAACGCCTATGTCACCGATCCCGCCGGGGATGCGATCTACCGGATCACCCCACAGGGCAAGGCGTCCGTGCTCGTCCGGGATGCCCGGCTGGCCAGCCCGAGGATCGGGATGAACGGGATCGTCTGGGATCCGGCGGGCTACCTGCTCGCAGTCCGGTACGACGTCGGCTCGGTGCTGAAGATCTCGCCGGCCGGTGCGATCACCGAGGTGAAGTTGCCCAAGGCGCTGGTGGGCGGCGACGGGCTCGCGATGACGGCCGATCGCAAGTTGGTTGCCGTCACCAACAAGCTTGGTGCGCCCGGGGTGGAAGAGGTGGCCGTGCTGCGGAGTACGGACAACTACCGGTCGGCCCGGGTGGTCGCGGCGAAGGCGTGGCCGATCGGCGGCCCCACCACGGTCGCGCTCAGCCCGCACGGGATGTACGTGCTGAGTGGCCGGATCGACGTCCTGCTGGCCGGCGGCCAGTCGAACGAATTCGACCTGCATCGGTTCTGAGCGTGTGAACTGTTGACAGGCAACGTCGACAGTTTTGAGAATCATTCACATGAATGCCGGCGAGCGTCTCGAAGCGCGGATCCACGGCTTGCTGCCGGGGTTGAGTCCGGCCCAACGGCAGGTCGCCGACGAGGTACTGCGGGATCCGGCCGCCGCAGCCTCGTCGACGATCGGCGAACTGGCCGCCCGCTGCGGTACCTCGTTGCCCAGCGTCACCCGCTTCTGCCTGGCGCTCGGACTCAGCGGCTACGCCGAACTCAGGCTGGCGCTGGCGGCCGAAAGCGGACGGTCCAGCGCCAGTTGGGAGCTGGGCACCGGGGGAGAGGTCGGCGCGGACGACAGTCTGGACGACGTACTGCGTACCCTCCTGCGGGCCGACGCTCGCGCGCTGGAGGACACTGTCGCCGAGCTGGACGTCCGTGCCCTAGCGCAGGCGGTCCGGGCCGTCTCCGACGCCAGGCGAATCGACCTGTACGCCGTGGGTGGGTCGGCCACCGTCGCTGAGGATCTCCGGCTGCGGCTGCACCGGATCGGTCGTAGTGCGAACTGCTGGAGCGACGTGCACAACGCGTTGACCAGTGCGGCACTGCTCGGTGCCGGCGACGTCGCGATCGGCCTGTCGCACAGCGGCGAGACGGTCGAAGTACTGGAGCCGCTGACCCGCGCCCGGGGCCAGGGCGCGCGAACCGTTGCCATCACCAACTACCCGAGGTCACCGATCGCGCGCGAAGCGGATGTCGTACTGATCACGGCCGCGCGGGACGTGACCTTTCGGACGGGCGGTCTGTCGGGGCGGCACGCGCAGATGATCGTCCTCGACGCGTTGTACATCGGAGTGGCTCAGCGCGACTACTCCTTGGCTGAGCAGGCCTTCGACGTCACGGCCGACGCTGTCGCGGCGCATCGGGTCCAGCGCTGATCGGCAGACCCGTGTAGATGCCGGCGGCGCGGAACCGCAGGCCTGGTTCGGCGTACTCCTCCAGCGCATGGGCCGTCCACCCGATGATGCGCGCGATCGCGAACAGCGCCTCACCGGCGTCCGGGCGGAAGCCGTGGGTGTGCATCATCGCGGCGACCGCGAGATCGCTGTTGGGGAATCCGGGCACCTTCTCCGTGAGGTTTTGGATGCTGTGCAGAGCGGGGCTGTCGGCAAGCAGTTCGAACAGCGCCTCCGCGCGAGGGTCGCGCTGCTGATAGATGCGATGGCCGAACCCCGGCACCGGCTCACCGGAGCGCAACTGATCTGACAGTGCCTCGACCGGATCTTGCAGCGCTCGTTCGAGGAACTTGTAGGCCAGCGTCGTCGCAGCCCCGTGGTAGTGCCCGTCGAGAGCGCCGAGGCCGGCCGACACCACGGAGTACAGGTTGGCGCGTGCGCTCGCCGCGACCCGCGCAGCGATCGTGGAGACGGCTAGACCGTGGTCTGCCAACAGGATCAAGGCAGCATCCAGTACTGCGGGTTGCGGCGGTTGTGTGCTGACCTTCGGCCAAAGCCTGGCGCCCAGCGTGCCCACCGTGGTTTCACCGGGCAGCGCATCAACCAGTACGCCGAGGAGCCGGCGCGCAGCGGCCATCACTGATTCCGGTGCGAGCCCGAAGCGCAGCGGGTCTCCAGCGCCCAGTACTGCGACGGCTATCCGCAACTGGTCCGTCATTCGCGCGCTCGATGGCGCCACGTTCATCGCAGCACGAGCGAGCGCCACTGACTCCGGGGGAGCGGGGAAGGGGTCCTGCTCTGCCAGCTCGCCCGTCCATAGCAGGTGTGCGACCGACTCGACCGTGCTGGTGGTGGCGAGCTCGCTGGCGAGGCGGCCGCGGTAGTACAGCTCGTCGTCCTGCAGCAGGCTCAGCTCTGTTTCGATCCGCTCGACCACGCCGGGGTGTTCCACGCTCCGGCCGGCCAGCCGCTCCACGTCGGCCGCGGCGAACAGGCTGCCGCGTCGGCCGCGAGCTCGAACGCTGGTGAGCTGCCCCCGGCTGACGTAGGCGTAGATCGTCTCCGGCTTCACGTTGAGCCGGCGAGCGACCTCGGCCGTCGTCAGGTAATTCTCGTCACTCTGCTGTGCCATCCACCGCTCCGCGAGCCGTTCATATTGACTGGATCAACATTGACAATACTTGATTCGAGTTCAAGTCTGAGACGCATGTCAATTTCACTGGAAAGCCCGGTCGACGGACCGATCGAAGTACCCGCAGGGCTGCGCAACGTCGTGGTGACCGAGACCCGGCTCGGCGACGTCCGCGGTGACGAGGGCTTCTACCACTACCGGCAGTACTCCGCCATCGACCTGGCGCGCTCGAAGACGGTCGAGGACGTCTGGTTCCTGTTGTTCGAGGGCCGGCTGCCGAACGCGGCCGAGCGCGCCGGCTTCCTGGCCGAGCTCGCGCCACTTCGGCTGCTGCCGCCCGAAGTACAGGCTGTTCTTCCTGCGATCGCGGCTGCGGGGTCGTCGTTCAATCCGCTGGCCGGGTTGCGGACCGCGCTGTCTGTGCTGGCCGCGGCTCGTGAGCTGCCGCCGCTGTGGGATGCCGATCCGGCTCGGCGGAAGGCCGACGCGACGCTTGTCTGCGCGGTGACGCCGACGATTCTGGCTGCGCTGTACAGGTTGCGTGCGGGGCTGGAGCCGTTGGAGCCACGCGACGACTTGGGCGCCGCAGCTCAGTGGTTGTACCTCGTCACCGGCGAGGTACCGGATGAGTCGAAGACCCGGGCCATCGAGCACTATCTGATCGCGACGATCGACCACGGTTTCAACGCCTCGACCTTCACCGCGCGGGTGATCGCGTCGACCGGTGCCGACGTGGTGTCCGCGGTCGCCGGGGCGATCGGTGCGTTCTCGGGACCGTTGCACGGCGGCGCGCCCGACCGCGCGCTGGCCAGCCTGGACGAGATCGGTACGCCGGACCGGATCGACGCGTGGGTCCGGGCGAAGGTGAGCTCCGGCGACCGGATCATGGGCTTCGGGCACGCGGTCTACCGCACCGAGGACCCGCGGTCGCTGATGCTTCGCGACATCGCGCAAGAACTCGGCGGTGACCTGGTCGACTTCGCCACGACCGTGGAGCGGCGCATCGTCGAGGTGCTCGCCGAACTCAAGCCCGGCCGCAACCTCTATGCGAACGTCGAGTTCTACGCAGGCGTGGTGATGTCCCTGTGCGGTCTGCCGCGCGAACTGTTCACGCCGACCTTCGCGGTCAGCCGCGTGATCGGCTGGAGCGCCAACATCCTCGAACAGGCCGGTACATCGAAGATCATCCGGCCATCCGCCCGCTACGTCGGCGAAGCCCCTCCGGTGCCCGTCCCCAACTAGGCGGCTCGCTTGAAGCGCATCGAGCCGTCGGTGAGGGAGGTGTAGCGGAGCGAGAGGAAGTCGCGGGGGTAGTTCTGCCGGAGCCGCCAGGGGCCGTAGGAGCCCTGGCGGGGGAGGAGGTTGGCGGCGCGGCGGATGTAGCCCGAGGACAGGTCGACCACGGCCCGCGGCGGGGCGTCGTACTCGCTCGCGTCGATCTCCGGGACGCAGATGCTGGTGCCGGTGCGCTCCAGGTGGTTCAGCAGTCGGCAGACATACTGCGAGGTGAGGTCGGAGCGCAGCGTCCACGAGTTGTTGGTGTAGCCGATGCACCACGCGAGATTCGGTACGCCGCTGAGCATCATCCCCTTGTAGACGAAGGTGTCGTGCGGATCGATGTCCCGGCCGTCCACGGTCACCTTGATCTTGCCCAGGGCAACCATTTGCAGGCCGGTCGCGGTCACCACCAGGTCGGCCTCGAGTTCGTCACCGGAGCGCAGCCGGATACCGGTCGGGGTGAAGGTCTCGATCTCGTCCGTGACCACGGACGCCGTACCGGCTCGCAAGGCCTCGAACAGATCCGCGTCCGGGACCAGGCAGAGCCGCTGGTCCCATGGCTTGTACCGCGGGGTGAAGTGCGGGTCGGCCGGGATGTGATCGGGGAGTTGCTTGGCGACCGTGCTGTTGAGGAGCCAGGCGGCGTGCGCGGGCCACTTCCGGAAGGCGGCGTAGACGGCCGAGCTGAACGCGACGTTCTTCGTCCGGATCACTCTGTGCGCGAGCTTCTCCGGCAGCAACTGCCGAAGCTTGTCGGAGAAGGCGTCGTGGGCCGGCCGCGACGCGACATAGCTCGGAGTGCGCTGGAGCATCGTGACGTGCGCTGCGTCCGGGGCCATCGCCGGTACCAGCGTCACCGCGGTTGCACCGCTGCCGATCACCACGACTCGCTTGCCCGTGTAGTCGAGGTCCTTCGGCCAGTGCTGTGGATGGACGACGGTGCCTTCGAAGCTGTCGAGCCCGGGGAAGGCCACCTGATACCCGGAGTCGTAGTCGTAATAGCCGGTGCAGACGTAGAGGAAGGAGCAGGTGTACGACTCCTGATTCGTCTCGACGGTCCAGAGCGCATCGTCCGACGACCACGACGCCCGTACTACGTGGCGCCCGAACCGGATGTGCTTGTCGATCCCGTACGTGGCGGCGGTCTCGTGCAGGTACTCCAGGATCGACGGTCCGTCGGCGATCGCCTTGGCCGCGGTCCACGGATGGAACGGGAAGCCGAGCGTGAACATGTCGGAGTCCGAGCGGATACCCGGATAGCGGAAGAGGTCCCAGGTGCCGCCGAGGTCGTCCCGGCCCTCGAGGACGGCGTACGAGCGGCTGGGAGCCTGGGTCTGCAGCCGGTAGGCGGCGCCGATGCCGGACAGGCCGGCGCCGACGATCAGGACGTCCAGGTGCTCTCTTGGCATGATCGAGATTATCCCGGTCGGTCCTGTCGATTCCGCTCCCGGCCGTTCGTCAGCAAGATGTCCAGTACAGACCCAGTCAAGGGAGCCGGCGATGGCGCAGTACATGTTCTTGCTGTTCGACACCGAAGAGTTTTACGACAACGTCACGCCGGAGGGCTGGCAGGAGACGATGAAGCTGCACACCGCCTTCGCCGAGGCGGTCGAGGCGGCCGGTGCCAGCATTCTCGGCGGAGCGGCGCTGGAGAAGTCGTCCACGGCGAGCACGGTGAAGCAGGGCAGCGGCGAGCCGTTGGTCACGGACGGCCCGTTCATCGAGACCAAGGAGGCTCTCGGCGGGTTCTACCTCATCGACGCGAAGGATCTCGACCAGGCGCTCGCACTGGCCAAGCTCTGCCCGTCGAACAATGTCGAGGTCCGTCCGGTGATGGACACCTCGGAGGGCTCGGCGCCGCCGGCCTGATGTCCGCGCGCGAGATCGCCCGGGTGGTGGATGAGGCACACCGTCGGCATTGGCCGACGGTGCTGGCCTCGACCGTCCGGCTGACCCGGGACCTCGATCTGGCCGAGGACTGCACCCAGGACGCCTTCGTCCAGGCGCTGCGGACCTGGCCGGACGGGGTCCCGGTCAATCAGGCCGGCTGGCTCACCACGGTCGCCCGGCGGCTCGCGCTCGACCGGCTCCGGCGGGAGACGACGCTGCGGCGGAAGTTGCCGCTGCTGATCGAGGATCCGGTCTCGCCGGACGACGTCGAGCAGCCGACCGATCCGCTCCGGCTGGTGTTCACCTGCTGTCACCCGGCGCTGGCGCGTGACTCGCAGGTGGCGCTGACGCTCCGGCTGATCTGCGGGCTGACCACCCGTGAGGTGGCGGCCGGGATGCTGATCAGCGAAGCGACCGCGGCCGCGAGGATCACCAGGGCGAAGAAGAAGATCGCGGCGGCAAGCATCCCGTACCGGATTCCGCCCGACGAGGAACTGCCCTCACGACTCGATGTGGTGCTGACCGTGGTGCAGTTGGTCTACACGGCCGGCCACGTGGCAGCAGGTCCCGACCTGACCCGGGCCGATCTGACCGGGCGCGCGCTGGAGTTGGCGGGGCTGCTGGTGAGACTGATGCCGGACGAGCCGGAACCCCAAGCGTTGCTGGGGTTGCTGCAGATGACGCAAGCGCGCGGTGACGCCCGGCTCAGCGAAGACGGCGAGTTGGTGCTGCTGGCCGATCAGGACCGCTCGCGGTGGGACGTGCGGCTGCTGGCCGAAGGGCTTTCGCGGGCCACGGCCGCGTTGGAGCGGGGACATGGCCGGTTCGCTCTGCAGGCGGCGGTTGCCGGGCTCCACGTCACTGCTCAGTCGTGGGAGCAGACCGACTGGCACCAGGTGGTCCGGATGTACGACGCCATGCTGGTCAGCTGGCCGTCGCCGATCGTGGCGCTGAACCGGGCGGCCGCGCACAGCCTGGTCCCGGGCGCCGACCTGACCGCCGTACTCGCCGAACTAGATGCTCTGAGCAACGAACCGACGCTGAGGTCGTACGGCTACCTGCCCGCCGCGCGAGCCGACGTACTGGCTCGCCTCGGGCGCAAGGAGGCGGCCGTCGCGGCGTACGACGAAGCGATCGCGTTGACCGTCAACGGAGCCGAGCAACGGTTCCTCCGTCGTCGCCGCGCCGCTCTCGCGGAGTGACCTGCGGATCGTGTTGACTGGATCGCCGTGTCGTCATCGAGTGAGTTCTTCCAGTCGTACGCCGTCGGCCCGATCGAGCCGATCGGTCAGGGCATGGAGGGTGCGGTCGTCGACCTCGGCGGCGACCTGGTCGGGAAGACGTGGTTCCACCGGTCGGCGGCAGAGGTTCGGCCCTTGCAGGCTTTCCTGCTGGAGCTGAGCAGTCAACGGCTGCCGTTCAGGACGCCGGAGATCCGCGCTGTCGGCGAAGTCGAGGATCGAGCCGTCAGTGTCGAGGTGAAGCTGGCCGGTACGCCGCTGCGAGACGCGCTCGAGTCCGGGCTGATCGGCCTGCCGGACGCGCTGGACCTGTTCGTCGACCTGGTCACCGCGCTCGGCACCACATCCGCAGGCGAAGCGACGAAGGCATTGGCGGTCATCGGTGAGTCCGAGCCCTTCTGGCCTCCTTCATCCTCCACACCGCCCGCGTTGGTCTGGGGAAACGCGCTGGCCGAGTTGGTGATGCGGCGGGCCGCGGTGGGACGGCCTTTGCTTTCGGCGGACGTCGACGGGTTCGACGAACTCGTGGAGCGGGTCGTCGGCCGGCTGCGGGAAGTCGTCGTCGAGGAGCCGAGCATCGTTCACGGCGACATCTGTCAGCCGAACGTGCTGGTCGGCCAGGCAGGGGAGGTCGCCTTGCTCGACTGGGGTTTCCTCACGACAGCCGGCGACAACACCTTCGATGCCGCGACTGCCGCCGGCTTCTTCGACATGTACGGCGCGGACGCCGAGAGCCTGGACGCCGAGCTACTGGGGCGCTTCGAGAAGCTGGGGCACTCGCCGGATCGCATGCACCTGTACCGGGTCGCCTACGCGATCATCACGGCGACGATCTACAGCCCAGATGCCCGCGACGGGCACTACCAGTGGTGCCTGCGCGACCTGACGAAGTTTGGCCCGGCCATCAGGTGATCGGGTTGCCGTCGCGGAGATGGTGCAGGGGAGTCGGCGATTTGAGGATCACCGGGAGTCGGCGCTGGTTGAGCGGGCTGACGAGGCCGGTGAGCTCGTCGGCGGCGTACCAGGCGAGCCCGAGGATCTCGAAGCCGTCGGGGTGCAGGGTGTCGATGAAAGACGGGTCGTGGACACCACCGTCGTACAGGATCTCGATCGCGTCGCCCCAGCCCTCCCAGCGGGGTAGCCAATCGATCGCGAGGACGCCGAGCAGCGGGAGGGAGACGCCGAGTTCCTCCTCCATTTCGCGGAGCGCACCGGTCGCCGGGTCCTCGTCCGGCTCGACCACGCCACCGGGCAGTTCGAGATCGCGCTTGTAGCTGACCTTGCACAGCAGCACCCGGCCGCCGGTGTCGCGAACCACCACGTGCGCGATCACCCGCTTCTTCGGCAGCACCGAGTCCATCAGCGCGGTCCACCCGGTCACTGTGTCCGCACGCGGGTCGTCGCGGCGCAGTCCGTAGATCGCCAGATCGCGGCGCTCACCCTGCAAAGTCGCGCCGCCTCGCAGCAGCCCTTCGCGCCGGAACCCGGAGCGGATCGCCACCCGGGCGGACGCGCGGTTCTCGGGATCGACCTCGACCTGCAGCCGTTCCAGCCCGAGCTCACCGAAGGCGTACACGACCAGCAGCTGTACTGCGCGCTGCGCGACATGGCGGCCCCGGTACGGCTTGAAGGTCGACCAGGTGATGTTGCCGACGCCTTCCGACGTACGCCGTACCGCGACCGTCCCGACCGGACCGGAGACGCCGGCCAGCTCGACGACGAACGTCACCAGCGACCGATCCTCGGCGTACAGGCGTCGCCATCTGTCGAGCGCCGCGGCCAACCCGTCCCGCGGAGTCACTCCGTCGAGATCGAACCAGCGGACGATCTCGTCATCGGTCAGCCCGTGCGCGACCTCGATGTCCTCCGCGCGCCACGGACGCAGCGTCAACTCCCCATCGCTCAACGTCGGCTGCGGCGGCACACCAGTCACACCCAAACGCTACCCGGCCCATCCGAGCGATCGCCGATCGGGGGAAAAAAGTTTCGGCCGGGACTCAATGTTTCGGCCGGCACAGCGCGTCAAGGGGAGTACGAAGTTGTGTTCATAGCTGCTAGGGGGATTTGCCGATGTTCAAGAAGTCTTTGGCTGGAGTGGTGTTCGTCACCGCGCTCGGGGTGCCGGCGGTCGCGCACGCTGCGACCGGGTCGGCGGCGACGGTATCGAAGGTCGAGCTGGGCTGGGACAGCGCCCGGGTGAAGGTCACCTGGAGCGAGTCCGCCGCCGTCGCCAACACCATCACCGTCACGCGGGCCGGGCAGCCGGCCAAGGTGCTGGGGACGACGACGGCGACCGGGGCGAACCTGTTGTCGGTCGACCCGGCAGCGATCGGGGTGAGCAGCGACCCGGCGTCCGCCGCTGTCATCACCGTCACCGACAGCGCCGGTGGAGAAGCGAAGTCGGCCGCGTTCGACACCTACTTCCGCACGCCGGCCTTCACCGAAACATGGATGAACAGCCGCGAACTGTCGTGGAGTGTCCCGGGCGATTCGGCCGTGGACGGTACGCCGAACGATCCGCTCGACCTGGCGGGCCCGATCCACATCACGCCGATCATGAAGTTCGCCGGCTGCACGGTGAAGAGCCAACCGAGTATGACGGAGCTGCGCGGCACCATTCCGAACCAGGGCCGGCCGTTCAACCTGACCTTGCAGGCCGCCAACGAGTGGGGCCGGGACAACTACTACCGCAAGCAGGTGCGGACCTCCTCGGTCACCCTGTCCGCACCGGCGAGTACCCGGTTCGGCGCCGCGGCCGTGCTGTCCGGCAAGGTCAGCGTCCGGCACATCGTCGAGAGCGGGAGCACCTGCGTCGAGGCCGACGACCCGGATCGCGCCCGGATCCAGGTCAGCCTGCAGGGCCGCAACTCGGCCACCAGCCCGTGGTACCTGGTGAGCCCTGGCAACACGGATGCCCAAGGCAACTACAAGGTGACGCTCAGCAACCCGGGCGCCCGCGAGTACCGGGTCTGGGTCAACGAGAACAGCCTGGCCGGCACAATTCAGTACGCCAGTGTCAGCGCATCAAGGACCGTGCGAGCGACCACTGCGCTGATGTCGGCGAAGTTCATCACGCCGACGATCAGCTACGGCGCCAAGCCGCAGGCCTACATCTGGGTCAATCCGGCCGGCACCCAGCAGGCGGCGTTGCAGTTCTTGAACGCCAGTGGCGCCTGGCAAGGCGTGACGACCAAGGTGTTGTCGTCCGGCAAGGGCCTGGTGACCTTCCCCTGGAACCGCCGTGGAGTGGCTTCGTTCCGCTGGTGGGTCGGCGGGAGCACTCACAACGGCCTCCAGGTCGACCCGATCTACACGGCGCCGTTCGGCCTGAGGGTCAACTGATCTCGGGCTGAACCAAGGCTGGGCGGCGCTGCCTCAGGCAACGTCCGCCCAGCCTTCGTGTTGCGGGTCCACAAGACTGCGCAACTTCCCGGCCGCACCGTGCATCGAGACGGATATGGACCGACTGAGGAGTGGGCGCATGCTGTTGAAAGGGACGATTGCTGTCGGCTGCGGGCTGGTATTGCTCGCAGGGTGGCAGGGCTCGTCGGCCGTTGCCGCTGGGACCGCGGTGAGCGGCGTCGATCTCGCATGGGCCGACGCGACACATACGAAGATCCGGATCACGTGGACCGAGACCACTCCGGTCGCCAACTCGCTGAGTCTCGAGCCGGGCGACGGGGCCGACCCGGTGTCGCTCGGATCGGTGCCGGCGAGCGCGCCGAACGAACTGCTGGTCAACACCAGCCAGCTCGGCTCCACGTCGTCTTCCGCCATCTCGAAGATCGTGGTGACGGACCAGTCGGGCGGCGAGGCGAGCTCGCCGGGCTTCGATCGCTTCGTTCCTGGGGTCTCCGATCCCGAGCTGGTGGTGATGGCTGATGGTCGGGTGCGTTGGTCGGTGCCTGCTGCGTCGGGGCAGGACACTACGCCGCACGACCCGCTGGACCTGGACGAGCTCGCGCGCTACTCGTTGATCTTGCGACTGAACGAGCTGCCGTACACGGTGATGAACTGTGGCGAGGTGACGTTCACGACCACCGAACCGAGCGGCACCATCGCGAACCGGAACAAGCCGTACGACCTGTTCGTCGACACCGTGAACGAGTGGGCTCCGAACGGACTCCACGGAGGCATCGGCGGCTATGGGCACGTTTCGACGACGGCGCTGACTTTGAGCGCACCCGGCTCGTCAGGGTACGGCGTACCGATGACCCTGACCGGCACGCTGTCGGGTCGGTATATCTATGAGACCGGCATGCCGCCTGCCTGTATGGAGACGAGCAGCGCCATCGGCAGTGGCGAACTGGTCACCCTGCAGGGGCGCAACACGAGCACTGCCTCGTGGTACGTCATCGGCACCACGCATACGGTTGCCGGAGGCAAGTACACCTTCAGCTTGCCCAATCCCGGCGCCAGGGAGTACCGCACCGTCGTCGCGAATCGGTCCGGCTCGCCGACGGCCAGCTACGGCAGCACTTCGGCATCGAGACTGGTGAGGGCGACAACCCGGGTGATGTCAGCCAAGTTCATCACGCCGACGATCAGCTACGGCACCAGGCCGCAGGCGTACCTCTGGGTGAATCCGGCGGGCACCCAACGAGCAGCCCTCCAGTACAAGAACTCCACCGGTGCCTGGCAGGGCGTCGCCTACAAGACCTTGTACGCCGGCAAAGGCCTTCTCCAGTTCCCCTGGAACCGCCGCGGCACCACCCAGTTTCGTTGGTACGTCCCCACCAGCACCCACAACGGGCTCCCGGTCGGCCCGGTCTACACCGGGCCGTTCAGTCTGACCGTGCGGTGAGGTCAGGGGTTGTAGCGGAGCCAGACGGTGGCCAGGGGAGGGACTGAGATTTCGGCGCTGCTGGGCATGCCGTGCCAGTTGGGGCCGTTGGCTTCGATGCCGCCGAAGTTGCCTACGCCGGAGCCGCCGTAGTCGGCGGCGTCGGTGTTGACCAGTTCCTGCCAGTGGCCCGCGTAGGGGAGGCCGAGGCGGTAGCCGTGGTGGGGGACGGCCGAGAAGTTGGTGATGCAGGCGAGGGTCGGTTCACCCTCGTCGCCGTACCGGACGAAGGAGAAGACGTTGTTGCCGGCGTCGTTCGCGTCGATCCAGGAGAAGCGCTCGGACGCGTGGTCGGTCGACCACAGTGCCTTCGTGTCGCGGTAGTTGCCGTTCAGGTCCTTCACCAACTGCTGCAGGCCGCGGTGGTCGGAGTGGTCGAGCAGCCACCAGTCGAGTTCGCCCTTCTCGGACCACTCGGACTCCTGCCCGAACTCGCACCCCATGAACAGCAGTTGCTTACCGGGATGCGCCCACTGCATCGCCAGGAACGCGCGCACGTTGGCGAGTTGCTGCCACCGGTCGCCCGGCATCTTGCGCAGCAGCGAGCCCTTGCCGTGCACCACCTCGTCGTGCGAGATCGGCAGCACGAAGTTCTCGGAGTACGCGTACATCATCGAGAACGTCATCTCGCTGTGGTGGTACTGCCGGTAGATCGGCTCGTGCTCCAGGTAACGCAGCGAGTCGTTCATCCAGCCCATGTTCCACTTGAAGCCGAAGCCCAGGCCGCCGAGATGGGTCGCGCGGGTGACGCCCGGCCACGAGGTCGACTCCTCGGCGACGGTGATCACGCCCGGAACCCGCTTGTAGAGGGTCGCGTTCATCTCCTGCAGGAAGGACACCGCTTCGAGGTTCTCGCGGCCGCCGTACTGGTTCGGCACCCACTGGCCCTCTTCGCGGGAGTAGTCCAGGTAGAGCATCGAGGCGACCGCGTCGACCCGCAGGCCGTCGATGTGGAACTCCTCGGCCCAGTAGACCGCGTTGGCGACCAGGAAGTTCCGCACCTGCGGGCGGCCGAAGTCGAACACCAGCGTGCCCCAGTCGGGCTGCTCGCCGCGGCGCGGATCCGGGTGCTCGTACAGCGGCGTACCGTCGAAACGGGCCAGCGCCCAGGCGTCCTTGGGGAAATGGGCCGGCACCCAGTCGACGATGACGCCGATACCGGCCTGGTGCAGCGAATCGACCAGGTAGCGGAAGTCGTCCGGGCTGCCGAAGCGCGACGTCGGCGCGAAGTACGACGTGACCTGGTAGCCCCAGGAACCGCCGAACGGATGCTCCATCACCGGCATCAGTTCGACGTGGGTGAAGCCCATTTCGGTGACGTAGGCAACGAGTTCGTCCGCGAGTTCGCGGTACGACCTGCCCTTGCGCCAGGAGCCGAGGTGGACCTCGTAGACGCTCATCGCCTCCGCGTACGCCTGCGAGGCGGCGCGCCGGTCGATCCAGGCGGAGTCCTGCCACTCGTACGTCGACTCGTGCACCACCGAGGCGTTCGCGGGCGGCGTCTCGGCCAGGTTGGCCATCGGGTCGGCCTTCTGCCGCCAGACCCCGTCGCGCCCACAGATGTCGAACTTGTACCGCGTGCCCGGGCCGACGCCGGGGACGAAGATCTCCCAGACGCCGGACGAGCCCATCGTGCGCATCGGGTGCGCGCGGCCGTCCCAGAAGTTGAAGTCGGCGGTGAGCCGGATGCCCTGGGCGTTCGGGGCCCAGACGGCGAACGACGTACCGGTCACGGAGCCGGTCGGGCCGTCGTAGCGGCGGACGTGCGCGCCGAGCACGGTCCACAGTTGCTCGTGCCGGCCCTCGCCGATCAGGTGCAGGTCCATCTCGCCGAGCGAGGGGAGGTAGCGATACGGGTCGTCGAGCTCGACCGCGGGACCGTCGGTGTAGGTGACCTCGATCCGGTAGTCGGGCACCTTGTCGACCTCGAGCACGCCGACCCAGACACCCTCGAACTCGTGCACCAACTCGACCCGCTGGTCGTCGAAGACCGCGGTCACCGATTGCGCGAACGGCCGCAACACGCGCAGCGTCACACCGCTCTCGCCGAGATGCGGACCGAGCACCTGGTGCGGATCGTGGTACGTCCCGCTGACGAGCCGCTCGAGGATCTGGCGTTCGACCGGCACGGCCACCAGCCCGACCGGTTCGGCCGGCGCGTCCGGCATCACCGGAATCACGTGCTCGGGTTCGCTCATCGGCTCGGAGATCGGCGCTCCGGCCACCTCACTGACCTCGGTGTCCCGCTCACTCGAATCCATACACCCCATCCTGCCCGATAGACCACACATCTCCCGCACCCCGTACCCGAACGCCTCACACCTACACGGCGGCGCCGGGTCAGTCGTCGGCGGAGGCGCTCAGTTGGGCGGCCGCGGCCAGCGGGATGGGGAGCCAGGTCGGGCGGTTGCGGGCTTCGTACAGCGTTTCGTAGATGACCTTGTCGGCCAGGAACGCGCTCAGCAGGACAGCTTGGTCGCGAGGATCCGTGCCGGACACCTCGGCGTAGCCGTCGCAGAAGGCCTTGCGGTTGCGGTTGGCCCATTCGGCCGCGCGGTACGCGATCTGCTGGTCACCTTGGTGATCGGCCAGCAACGAGCGGGCCGCGTAGTCGAACGAACGCAGCATCCCGGCGATGTCCTTGATCGGGGTGTCCAGCGCGCGCCGCTCGATCAGCGACTTGGCCGGCTCGCCCTCGAAGTCGATCAGCTTCCAGCCGTCGATCGTGCGCAGCACCTGACCCAGGTGGAAGTCACCGTGGATCCGCTGCACCGTCACGGGCTGCCCGTACTCCGCCAGGGCCTCGAACGCCCGGCAGAGACCATCGGCGTACGGCTCCAGCTGGGGCACCGCCGCGGCCGCCTTGTCGAGACGGCGCTTCATCGCCGCCGCGTGCTCGACCATCAGCGCCGGCTCCCAGACGTCGGTGCCGAGTGCCTTGGCCAGTTCGGCGTGCACCTGTGCGGTGGCCGCGCCGAGCCGGTGGGATTCACCCGCGAAGTCGCCGCCGACCTCTTCGGCGTGCAGATCCGCTTCGGCGTACAGGTCCCGGACCGAGGTGGTCGCGTACGACCAGCCGTCGGTCGCGTTCTTCTGGAACGCCGTCATCATCGCCAGATCACCCGAATCGGTGCCGCCGCCGGCGCGCGGCCAGGAGCCACGCGCCGTCCCGAGTACCGCGGGCACCAGCTCGGAGCCCGCCTCGGTGAGCGCCGACTCGATCTCGACGCCGGGATTGCTCCCGGGCTCGAGCCGGCGGAACACCTTCAGCAGCGCGGTGTCGCCGAAGACCAGCGACGTGTTGCTCTGCTCGACCGTGAGGACGAGCGACTGCGCGTCCTCCGGTACGACGATCGTGCGCTCCGGCGCGTGCACGGGGTGGAACTCCAGCCCGTCGCGCGTGCGGCCGTGCGTGAGCGCGTCCAGCCAGTACGGCGTCGCTTCCTTGTCGTGCAGCGCGTCGTACACCCAGACCCTCGTGTCGTCGAGGTCCTGCTCCACCCAGTCACCGACCAGCGCGTGACCCATGTTGTCGGGCGGCGACTGGTGGTAGCTGAGCGGCAGCTGGTAGACCCGGATCGCGTTCTCTGCACCGGGAGGCCCGGCACAGTAGACGAATCCGATCCGGACCGCAGGCCAGACGCCCTCGTCCGACAGCCAGGCCGAGGTGGCCATCGCATCGACATGGACGTCGTGTCCCTTCTCTGAGAACCATCGCTGGTTGGCACAGAAGGACTGGACCTGGTCCAGATGGGAAGTCACGAAGAGCTCTCCTCACGATTGGCCTGGGCGACCCCGGAGTTGTTGACTGGCAGGCGGAACCAGTAGAAACCGTGCGCACCGAGGGTGAGCAGGTAGGGCAGCTCGCCGATGGTCGGGAAGTGCACCCCACCGAGCAACTCGACCGGCTCCACGCCCTGCCACTGCCGCAGGTCCAGCTCGATCGGCTGGGGAAAGCGTGACAGGTTGTTCACGCACAGCACGACGTCGTCACCGAACTCGCGAACGTAGGACAGCACGCTCGGGTTGGAACCGCCTAGGTCAGTGAAAGTACCCATCCCGAAACACGGGTGCTGTTTGCGGGTCTGGATCATCCGCCGGGTCCAGTGCAGCAGACTCGACGCGTTCTCCATCTCGGCCTCGACGTTGACCGCCTGGAACCCGTAGACCGGGTCCATGATCACGGGCAGCGTCAGCTTGCCCGGGGTGGCCGTCGAGAACGATGCGTTGCGGTCGGGGGACCACTGCATCGGCGTCCGGACGCCGTCGCGGTCACCGAGCCAGATGTTGTCGCCCATCCCGATCTCGTCGCCGTAGTACAGGATCGGCGAGCCGGGCAGCGACAGCAGCATCGCGGTGAACAGTTCCATCCGGTTCACGTCGTTGTCGAGCAACGGCGCGAGCCGGCGGCGGATACCGATGTTGGCCTTCATCCGCGGGTCCTGGGCGTACTCGCCCCACATGTAGTCGCGCTCTTCGTCGGTCACCATCTCGAGCGTGAGCTCGTCGTGGTTGCGCAAGAAGATGCCCCACTGACAGGTGTCGGGGATCTGCGGCGTCTGGGCCAGGATCTCCGAGATCGGGAACCGCGACTCACGCCGTACGCCCATGAAGATCCGCGGCATCACCGGGAAGTGGAACGCCATCTGGCACTCGTCGCCGCCGGACTCGCGGTCGCCGAAGTACTCGACCACGTCGCCCGGCCACTGGTTCGCCTCGCAGAGCAGGACGCGGTCGGTGTAGTTCGCGTCCACCTCCTTGCGGACCCGCTTGAGGAACTCGTGGGTGCGCGGCAGGTTCTCGCAGTTGGTGCCCTGCTCCTCGAACAGGTACGGCACCGCGTCCAGCCGGAACCCGTCGACGCCGAGGTCGAGCCAGAACTTCAGCGCCTCGATCATCGCGTCGCCGACGGCCGGGTTCTCGAAGTTCAGGTCCGGCTGGTTGGAGTAGAACCGGTGCCAGAAGTACTGGCCTCGGACCGGGTCCCAGGTCCAGTTCGACGTCTCGGTGTCGACGAAGATGATCCGGGCGTCGGCGTAGGCCTCGTCGGTGTCGGACCAGACGTAGAAGTCGCCGTACGGGCCGTCGGGGTTGGTGCGGGACTCCTGGAACCAGGGGTGCTGGTCCGAGGTGTGGTTCATCACGAAATCGACGATCACCCGCATGCCGCGCTGGTGGCACGCGTCCATGAACGCGGCGAAGTCGGCGATCGTGCCGACCTCCGGCATCACGTTCGTGTAGTCGGAGATGTCGTAGCCGCCGTCACGCAGAGGTGAGGGATAGAACGGCGGCAACCACAGACAGTCGACACCGAGCCACTCGAGATAGTCGAGTTTCTCGGTCAGGCCTTGCAGGTCGCCGATGCCGTCGGCGTTGGAGTCCTTGAAGGACCGCACCAGGACCTCGTAGAAGACAGCCCGCTTGAACCACAGCGGGTCACTCTTCGTCAGTCCGTGGTGCTGCTCCGGCAGCATGTCGGTCACGCTCACCTCCAATGGGTGTCATCCCTCGGTCCAAACCTAGCTGTGATGCGGTTTGCGGTACGCCGAAACGATCCGGCGACGCGCGGGTGGACACGCTTTCTCCGGGCTGCACTGATATCCCTTACCCGTCAGACGGTTTCTCAAAAGGGCAGTGCGGTCCGGTGATGTCCGGTGCTGTGGAAACGGCCGTGGGATGGCGGTCCTGGCCGACGCTCCGCTCAGTCTGCCGGGCCTTTGCCAGTACATGCAAATGGGGGCCTGATCGCCCTATCTGCGGGCCGATTTCGCTACTTTCCGGCGGTCGGTGACTTGCGTGGTTTGCGGACGTACTTGGTGAAACCGGCGCGCTCGGCGTCGGCCTCGGTGCGGAACCAGACCTCGGGCCGGGTCCGGCCGTAGTACGGCGATTCCGGGGTGTGGAACAGCATCGACTGGGCGTTGCCCTTGATGGTGAAACCGTCCGGCGGCCCCTGGTGCGGCACCGCGTCGGCCGAGCCTTCGCCGTACCGTCCGGGCGGCACGTCGTCCATCGGTTCGTCGAACAACGTCGGCACCGCAGCCTCCCCCGCATCCATCCGCTGCGAAAACTGAGCGACCGGTACTGCGGGTTCCGCGGGCTCTACCGGTACTGCGTGCTCCGCCGGAATGGCGGGCTCGGCCGGTGCCGCGGGTTTTGCGGGCGTGGGCTTCGGGGTGGCGGGGGAGGGAGGTGGTGAGGCGTCCGGCGTACCGGTTGCTCTTGCGGCTGCTCCGACCAGGACGTCCGCCTTCTCCTCGGTGGCCTGTCGCGCGGCGACCGGCGCGACCTGCGGCTGTGGCCGGCGAGCGAGCAGGAACCAGGTGATGATCGCGCCGAGCAGGAACGCCAGCAGCGACCACGGCCAGTTGTTGCGGAAGAGCCAGCTCATCGGCGGGCGCCCTTCAACCGGGCAGGTGCGAGCCGGAAGGCTAGCCAGGCGGCGGCACTACCGAGCACGAACGCGACCAACAGCAAGATCCAGACCTGCGCGACGAGCCAACTCATGGAGTCCCCTACGGAATCTATGGACCGTGCGCGAGGACATTACTCGCTCGACTGCGGGCAGGCCAACTGCCGGCCCGCCAGCATTGTTGCGCACGGCAACGACATGGGCTACGGGATGCGGAGTTCGACGCGGCGGTTGGCGACGCGGCCGGCCGCCGTGGTGTTCGACGCGACCGGGTCGGCCTCGCCGTACCCGCGGCTGATGAGGCGCTCAGCCGGTACGCCGAGCCTCACCAGCGTTGCCTTCACCGCGTCGGCGCGCTGCTGCGACAAGGGGAGGCTGCTCGCGCTGCTGCCCAGGTTGTCGGTGTAGCCGGCCACCTCGACGCGGGTGCTGTCACAACTCTTGAGCAGTGCCGACGCCTTGACGACCGACGGGCGGGAGGGATCGTTCACGATCGCGGTCCCGGACAGGAAGATGATCTTGTTCTGCGCGGTGAACTGGGCCAGCCGCGCCTCGAAGGTCTGGCAGGCCTCGGAGACCGGCGGCTTCGCGACCTGCGGCACGGTCAACTGGTTCGCGATCACCGCACCCGGCACGGCGGTCGCGGCAGCGCGCGCGGCCGTCGCCTTGGTGGCCTGGTCCGCCACCCGGCCGACCAACTTGACCGTCGTACCGTCGTACTCCACCGACGCGTCACCGGTCGCCGTCGAGAGCGCGCGGAGCAGACCGGTCACCGCCGTCGCGTTCGCCAGACCGGAGTTCGGGTCGACGGTGATCTTGTCGCCGAAGGTGCCGCCCTCTTTCAGCAACGACTGCACCTCGGTGACGATCGCGTCCTTGATCGCCTGGTTCTGCACCGCGATCGTGACCTCGAACGACGTGTCGGTCCTGTTCAAGCTGAACGGCGCGATGCCTGCCTGCGCTGTCTGAGACGGCTGGCTGGGCGTCGTGGGGGAGGCCGACGGGTTCGCCCCGGCTGTGTCGACGCTGCCGCCGGTGGCCTTGGCCGCCCGGACTCCGTCGACCCGCGCGACGACGTCCCGAGCCTGCGCTGCGTCGGCGCCGGCCGGTACGACGACCGTCGCGTCCCGGCCGTCGATCGTGACCTGGACCCCGTTGATTCCCTGGGCCTGCAGAGCAGCCAACGATCTCTCGCGGAGGTCCTCCTCGGTCGCGCCGGTGCGGGAGACGAGCAGGGCGGCGGCCAGCAGCGCGGAGACGAGCAACGCGGCGAGCAGCCAGACGAAACCAGGCCGTCGGTGGACGAGTCCGGTACTCGTCGCGACTGCCGGAATGGGGTCGGACCGGTTCTCGTCCGAGGGTCCGGGCACTGTTCCTCCGTCGACTGCGGTCAAGCGTGACCGTGCGCGCAGAGATTACTCCGTACGGCGTCCGTCGCGCACGCCCGCCCACGCCTCGACATCCGCGGCCGATCACCGCTGCCCCCGGCGTCCGCAGTACTGCGACTGTCTGCGACCGGGGAAGGCCCATTCCGTGGCGCTGCGTGAACGGGGCTGTCCATCGTTGTCCTGTCTCGGACAGGGCGCATATGTGCCATGTTGATGCGGAGGGAATCCCTTGACTTAACCCTCGTGGTTGGCCGTACTTGACCCTGCGCCCGACTCGGCAAGCGCTGACAGGAGGGGCTCATGCAGCGGCCGCCCGACTCGTCCTTGGTCATCGGCGTGGCCACGTCCACCGCCGAGCGGGTCAACCTGGCCCGGCTCCTCGCCGGCGCCGACGCGGTACTCCTGGTCTCCAGCGCCGAACAGGCCCGCGCGTTCCTGGCGCTGACCACGGCGCCCGAGACGACACCAGTAGTACTGACTCCCGCTGCCGAACCTCGCCCGACCCCGGCCGCTGCATCCGACCCGGAAGCCACATCCGATCCGGACGGGCTCAGTCTCGACGTCCACCGCCGTGTCGTCCGCTGGCGGGACCGCGAGATCTCGCTGACCCGGCTGGAACACGACTTCCTGCGCTGCCTGGTCACCGAACCCGGCCGCGTCTGGACCTACCAACGCCTCCACCTCGCCGTCTGGGGCAACGAACACCTCGGCCACGGCTCCCACATCCACTCCGTCGTCAAACGCCTCCGCCAAAAGCTCGCCGACCTGGGCACCACCGTCACCATCCACGCAGTCCGAGGCGTCGGCTTCCACCTCTTACCGGCCTGACTCCCCGCGTACGCGGAGCCGCGATGCGGGCTCGTAGTACAAGCAGACCGGCCCCGCCCACAGGTTGTGGGCGGGGCCGGGGTTGCTAGGCCTGGGTTACTTGGTGGCCTTCAGGGCGAAGTTTTCGGTGACCGGGGTGCCGGCTACCAGCTTCGTGGTGCGGGTTTGGGGTTTGTAGCCGTCCTTGGCGGCGATCAGGGTGAGGGGGTTGTTGCGACGGTCCAGCCAGTAGGCGTAGTTGCCGTCCTTGTCGGTGATGAAGGTGTACGACGACGCCCAGGAGTCGACCTCGACGGTGGCGCCCGGAAGGGGAGCGGTGACGCCGGAGGTGCTGACACCGCTGACGGTGCCGAGCAGCTTGCTCCAGGTGGTCGGCGGGGTGACGTTCATCTTCACGTCGACCGGGTTGACCGTGTACGGCGTGTTCTCACCGATGGTGACGGTGGCCGTGTAGGTGCCCGGCTGGTCGACGGTCGCGCTGAGGCCGACCTTGACGACGACCTTCTCGCCCGGGGCCAAGGTGGCCTCGGTGTGGTCGACGGTCAGCCAGCTGACGTCGGCCGACGATTCGGAGCAGTCCTCGAGACCGGGCAGTACTTCGCTGCTTGCGGTCGCGTTGAACGATCCGGACGAACCGCCGATCTTGTAGAAGCCGCACGCCGCGCCACCGCGGTACCGCGGCTGGTTGGCGTTCGGCGTTGCGGTCCACGTGTTGGCGGCCGCGTCGTAGGCGAAGCCGGCGTTGGTGATGGCGCCGGCCTGGACGCCGCCGACGACGATCAGCTTGCCGCCGGCAACCGAGTTGGACGAGGCCC
This sequence comes from Kribbella monticola, assembly GCF_003261635.1. Lineage (GTDB taxonomy): Bacteria > Actinomycetota > Actinomycetes > Propionibacteriales > Kribbellaceae > Kribbella > Kribbella monticola. Next base: position 210,727 of record NZ_QFXK01000022.1, read on the forward strand.
AGTGGTCGGCCGGAGCGTCGGCGATCGGCGACCAGGAGTTGGCCGACGGGTCGTAGACGTAGCCGCCCTTCTGCGCCGCTGCTCCGTCGTTACCGCCGGAGCAGTACACCTTCCCGTCGATCGCGCCACAGGCCAGGAACGCCACCGACTTCGGGTAGTTCGCAACCGTCGACCAGCTGTTGGCTGCCGCGTCGTACGCGACGACCGAGTTGGACATCGGGGTGCAGTTGGCGCTGGTGCAGCCGCCGACGGCGTACAGCTTGCCGTCGAGGACAGCGGTACCGGCGGCCGCCCGCGGGGCGGGGTTGGCCGCTACTGCGGTCCAGGTGTTGGCGGCCGGGTCGTACGACCAGGTTGCCGGATCCGGACCGGACGCGCCCCAGCCGCTGCTGGCGATGATCTTGCCACCGACAGCACCGACGCTGACCGCGTTGCGGGCGCCCGGCAGCGGCGCGATCGCCGTCCAGGCCAACGTGGCCGGGTCGTAGACGTAGTTGTTCGCCGACGAGGCCGAACCGTTGCCGCCGGCAATCGAGTAGATCTTGCCGTCGACGTTGACCGTCCGGTTGTCCATCACGACCGACGGGTAGTCGGCGATGTCCTGCCACGGGGCCGCGAGCGGCTTGACCGGAGCAGCGGCACCGTTCGTCTTGCCGGTCAGCTTGCTGCCGAAGTACGTCGGTACCTCCAGCCGCTGCAGCGGGGCGCCGGTGCCGGTCAGCACCTGCGTCTTGGTGGTCGTGCTGCCGTTGGCGTTCTGCAGGACGAAGCCGCCGTCGCGCTCACCGAACTTCAGGTCGACCGGTGCGCCACCGGTGTTGGTGACGGTGAACGACTTGGTGACCTTGCCGTCCGGCATCTTCAGGTTGGCCGTGATCGCCGACGGGGTGACGCTGACCCGGCCGGCGGCCAGGGTGAAGTCGGCCGGGGTGACCCAGTCGGCTTCGACGTTCACCGACTGGTTCGCCGCGACGTAGTTGCCGGCCTTCGCGGTGAAGCCGTGCGTGTCGGAATCCGACGAGTACAGCCAGTAGAAGCCGTCGGCGAGGCCGGTGTCGTCCGGGGTGGCGACGGTGGTCGCGGTCTCGGCCGGCTTGTCGTCACGGGTGACGACGGCACCGTTCACGAAACCGCCGGTGTTGGCGTCCTTGACGTTGCCGACGACGAGGCCGCCGCCGGTCGGCTCACAGCTGATCGTGCTGCCGATCAGCACGTTGTCGACCTGCCACCACCACTCGTACGAGGCGTCGTAGTAGTGGAAACGAACCTGTACGGCGGACTTGCCGGCCGCCTGCGGGATCGGGATCTCTTTCACTCCGCGCAGGTCCGCGGTCTGGGCGACCAGGTTGCTCCAGGTCGTGCCGCCGTCGATCGACAGATCCACGTCGGCCTTCTCACCGGACAGGTAGTTCAGGTCCTGGTTGAAGCGGACCACCGGCGCGGTGACCGCGCTGAGGTCGACGACAGGGCTGACCAGGGAGGTGTCCTGCGACTGGCCGGAGCCGTACTTGTCACTGTCGACAATCGCGAAACCGCCGGACGCGCCGGTCAGGTTGCCGCGGTTGCCGGCGTCGGTGAACTTCCAGGTCTGGCCGTTGCCCTTGTTGTCGACCACGGTCCAGCCACTCGGCGCGGTGGTGCCGTCGAAGGTCTCGTAGACCCCGTCCGAGCCGTTGCGGTAGCCGGGTGCGGTCAGGCAGGCGTCGCCACGAACCGGTACGGCGACGTTCTTGGTCAGGTTGCCCGTACCGACCGCGATCGGCTGGGTCACCGTCTGGTAGCCCGGGTACTGCGACTCGACCTTGAGCGAGTACGACGCGCTGGCCGGCACCTTGAGGCTGTATCGGCCGTTCGTCGGAGTCGTGTAGTCGAAGACGCCACCCGGACCGACCACGCTCACCTTCGCGTACAGCGGCCAGCCGTGGCCGGAGCCGTCCGTGATGGTGCCGCCGACGTTGACGGTCGGAGCGGACGCCAGGGTGAAGTCCTTCGTCGTGGTGGTGTTCACGGTGATCGTTGCCATGCCACTCTGGCCGACGTAGCCGAAGGCGGCCACTGCGATCGAGTAGTCACCGGCAGGCAGGATGGCCGAGTAGCTGCCGTCTGCCGAAGTGGTCAGCACCTTGTCCGGAGTACCGGTCTGGCTGATCGTCACCGAGGCGCCGGCGACAGCAGCGCCACCGGTCGCGGTGACCTTGCCCTTGAGCGTGCCGGTGTCGCCGACCGGAGCCGCGTTCAGCAGTGCGAGCGCGTCGAGCCGGCCTTCGCCGTACACGTTGTTGTTGGTCGCCGTACCACCACAGGTGGTGTCGGACTTGTCGACGGCCGTCTGGTTGAGCAGCGCCCGGGTGGCCGCGACGTCGCCCTTCAGGCTCGGCGCCCCGGACCACAACAGCGCGACGACGCCCGCGAGGTGCGGTGTCGCCATCGAGGTGCCGTTGAAGGCGCCGTAGGTGTTGCCGGGCAGGCTCGACCGGATGTTGACACCCGGGGCCGAGATGTTCGGCTTGATCACGCCGTTCTGGCCGGAACCGCGGCCGGAGAACGAGGCGACGTTGTTGTTGATGTCGTAGGCACCCGCGGAGTAGATGCTCTGCGTGCTGCCCGGCGAGCCGCTGGTGTTACAGCCCGGGCCGCTGTTGCCGTTGGCGAACACACCCATGATCCCGGACGCGGTCCAGGCGTTGGTGACGTCCTCCATGAACGGGTCGTTCGACGGCAGCGTGCTGCCCCAGGAGTTGTTGATGACGTTCGGTCGCTTGCTCGCGTCCGGGTTCTGCCCGGCGAGGTTGGTCGGCTCGAGCATCCACTGACCGGAGCTGATCAGCGCGTCGTCGCTGGGGCAGCAGCCGTTGGCCGCGATCCACTTGACGCCCGGTGCGACACCGACCTGGTTGCCCGCGCCGTCGTCGCCGGCCATGGTGCCCATCGTGTGGGTGCCGTGCCCGTTGCCGTCGGCCGGCGCGCTCGGCGAGGTGCCGGCCGCGTCGAACCAGTTGTAGTTGTGGTCGAACTGGCCGTTGCCCAGGTTGCCGCGGTAGGAGTTCACCAGCGCCGGGTGGTCGTACTGGACCCCGGTGTCGATGCTGGCGACCACGATGCCGGCGCCCTTGTCGCCGTACTGCGACCAGACCTGGTCGGCCTTGATGTTCGCGATACCCCACTCGACCGAGTTGATCTGGTGCTCGGTGGTCCCGACGGTGGTCTTCGGGATCTCGTACTTGACCGGGTTGTAGATCGCCTCGACCTCGCTGCGCGCGGCCAGGCTCTGCGCCATCTCCAGCGAACCGCCCTTGACGACGATCGCGTTGGTGGCCCAGTAGCTCTTGTACGACGCGTGGCCGGCCTCGAGTTGGGCCTTGACGGCGGCCTGGCTCTCCGCGGCGGTCTTCTTCAGCGCGGCGGCGACCGCCGTACCACGCTGGTTCCAGTCGGTGATCTTGCTCGCGGCGGTCAGGTCGGCCTTCGCGTTGAAGTGAACCCAGAAATCGGTGGCTTCCTTGGCGTTGTCACCCTGCAGCTTCGACAGCAGATCAGGCTTGATCTTGCTCGCCGGCGCGGGCGTCCCGCTGGGTTTGGTGGGTGGCGCCGCCTGGGCGGCCGAGGCCAGCCCGGTCGTGATCACGGCGACCGCCGCCAGGGCACTCACCAGAGATCTGGCGAGTCCCCCTCTTCGTTGATGTGACATCTCTGCAGCCCCTCACTTGTACATCCCCGAGTCGGCCCCCGAGCCAACTTGCGAGGTGCAGGGCTTCGCAGGGTTCAGGGTGGTGAACCGGTTCTGCGAACGCTCCGTGCCCCCCAGGTCGCGGTTTGTGACGCCGCGAGCTTGTCGTGGACCCTATGTGTCACGCAAAGGTCTGAACAAGCACACTTCGTGAGCAAGACATCACTAGCGGTTGACCGCTTCCGGGCAAAGCTCGCCATTATTTGTCAATCCGTTGACGATTACGGGCAGGGGTTGACACCGTAGCCGGATGGTCACCGCCCGTGTTCCTGATCCACCGAACGACCCCGCCCCGTTTCCGCTCCTGATCGCCGTCACCGCCTCGCTGGAGGAGCGTGTCCGCCTGGCCGAACTGGTCGACGACGTCGCGCCGCTGCTGCTCGTCTCCAGCCTGGAAGAACTCCGCAAGCTGATCACGCCCGCCACCCAACCCGAGCAACCCGAACCGCCGGAGCCCGCCGAAGCGGTCGCCCGGTCGGGACGCGAGGGGAGGCCGCGGTCGGCCGACGTACTGACGATCGATTCGGCGCGGTCGGTGGCGCAGTGGCGGGACCGGGAGGTTCCGTTGACGGAGCTGGAACACGATCTGCTGCTGCAGTTGACGATCGAGCCGCTGCGGACCTGGACGTACGAGGCCCTGCACCAGGCCGTCTGGGGCAACCGGCATCTGCGCGGAACGGCCGATGTGCATTCGCTGGTGAAACGGCTGCGGCGCAAACTCGACGAGCTCGGTACGACGGTCACCATCGACGCGGTCCGGGGGACCGGCTTCCGGCTCACCGATCACCAGCGACCGTCGATCACCGGGTTGCGGGCCGGGTAGCCTCTGAACTCGTGCGCTTCTCAGCCTTGCGTCAGCTCGAATGCCCGAAGTGCGGTCTCGTCCACGACCCCGATCAGGTGATCGGTCTGTGCGCCTGCGGCTCGCCCCTGCTCGCCCGCTACGACCTCGACGAGGTGCGGGCCGGCCTGACCAAGGCGGAGGTCGCCTCGCGGGCGCCCGATCTCTGGCGGTACCACGAGTTGCTGCCGGTCCGCGATCCGGCGAACGTGGTCAGCCTGGGTGAGGGGATGACCCCCTTGCTCGGCTTACCGGCGTACGGGCGGGAGCTCGGCGTGCCGAACTTGCTGATGAAGGACGAAGGGCTGATCCCGACCGGCACGTTCAAGGCGCGCGGGGCCGCGGTCGGGGTGTCGCGCGCGTACGAGGTCGGCGTACGGAAGATCGCGATGCCGACGAACGGGAACGCCGGGTCGGCGTGGGCCACCTTCGCGGCCCGGGCGGGGATGGAGGCGCTGATCGCGATGCCGATCGCGGCGCCGGAGATCTGCCGGCGCGAGGTGAAGATCGTCGGCGCGGAGTTGAAGCTGATCGACGGGTTGATCGGTGACGCCGGCGCCTGGATCCGCGAGCAGCTGGCGACGCGGGAGGGCTACCTGGACGTGTCGACGTTGAAGGAGCCCTACCGGATCGAGGGCAAGAAGACGATGGGGCTGGAGATCGCCGAGCAACTCGGCTGGAAGCTGCCGGACGTGATCCTCTACCCGACCGGTGGCGGCGTCGGGCTGATCGGGATCTGGAAGGCCCTCGCCGAACTGGCCGAGCTCGGCTGGGTCGACGGGCCGATGCCGCGGCTGGTCGCAGTACAGGCCACCGGGTGTGCGCCGATCGTGACGGCGTGGGAGAAGGGCCTGCCGGAGAGCGAGCCCTGGGTCGACGCGAAAACCGTTGCCTTCGGCATCACTGTGCCGAAGGCGCTCGGCGATTTCCTTGTCCTGCAAGCGATCGCGGAGACCGATGGTTGCGCTGTCGCCGTGGACGACGACGAGATCCTTGCCGCTCAGCGTCGCTGCGCGGAGTTGGAAGGCTCCTTCGTCTGCCCCGAAGGAGCTGCCAACTTCGCCGCTGTCCGGCAACTCCGGGCTTCAGGCTGGATCAAGGCCGATGACCAGGTCGTTGCCCTGAACACCGGTACCGGCCTGAAGTACCCGGAGACGGTTCCGCTTTAGGCCTGACCGCGGCGGACGGCGAGGATGTGCGCCGGTTCGCCGTTGGGGTCGAGCTTGACGTAGTTCTGCTGGCCCCAGCGCCAGGTGGCGCCACTGATCTCGTCGTACACGGTGAAGGTGTCCTCCGGGCGCATGCCGAGCGCGGCCATGTCCAGGTGGACCATCGTCTCGCGGACCGAGTGCGGATCGGTGTTCACCACGACGATGACGGTGTCGCTGTGCCCGTCGGGGCCGGTGACCCGCTTGGAGAAGCACATGATCTGGTCGTCGTCGACCGTGTGCAGACTCAGGTTGCGCAGTTGCTGGAGCGCGGGGTGACGGCGGCGGATGTTGTTCAGCAGCGTGATGTACGGCGCGAGCGTGCGACCCTCGGCCGCCGCGCCCTCCCAGTCGCGGGGCCGGAACTGGAACTTCTCGGTGTCCAGGTACTCCTCGGAGCCCGGCCGCAGCGCGACGTGCTCGAACAACTCGAAGCCGGCGTACACGCCCCAGGCCGGTGCGGAGGTCGCGGCGATCGCGGCGCGGATCTTGAACGCGCCCGGACCGCCGTACTGCAGGTAGGCCGTCAAGATGTCCGGCGTGTTCACGAAGAAGTTCGGCCGCAGGTAGTGCCCGGTCTCCTGGGTCAGCTCCTGCAGGTACTCCTCCAGCTCCCACTTCTCGTTGCGCCAGGTGAAGTAGGTGTACGACTGGTGGAACCCGACCTTCGCCAGCTCACGCATCATCGGCCGGCGGGTGAACGCCTCGGACAGGAACACCACGTCCGGGTCGGTCTTGCGGACCTCGCCGAGCAGCCATTCCCAGAAGTTCACCGGCTTGGTGTGCGGGTTGTCGACCCGGAACACCGTGACGCCGTGCGAGATCCACAGCTTCACGATCCGCAGGACCTCGGCGTAGATGCCTTCGGGATCGTTGTCGAAGTTGATCGGGTAGATGTCCTGGTACTTCTTCGGCGGGTTCTCCGCGTACGCGATCGACCCGTCGGCGCGGACCGAGAACCACTTCGGGTGCTCGGTCACCCACGGGTGGTCCGGCGAGGCCTGCAGGGCCAGGTCGATGGCGACCTCGAGCCCGAGCTCGCGGGCACGGCCGACGAAGTAGTCGAAGTCCTCGAAGGTGCCGAGCTCGGGGTGGATCGCGTCGTGACCGCCCTCGGCCGAACCGATCGCCCACGGCGACCCGGGGTCACCCGGCTTCGGGTCGAGGGTGTTGTTCGGGCCCTTGCGGTACGACTGGCCGATCGGGTGGATCGGCGGCACGTAGAGCACGTCGAAGCCCATCTTGGCGACGGCCTCGAGCCGGTTGGCCGCAGTACGGAAGGTGCCCGACTGCCAGGTCTGGGTCTCCTCGTCGTACTTCGCGCCTTCGGAGCGCGGGAAGAACTCGTACCAGCTGCCGTAGAGCGCGAGGCGGCGGTCCACCCAGACCGGGAAGGTCTCCGAGGAGGTGATCAGCTCGCGGACCGGGTACCGCCCGAGGGCGGCGCGGACCTGCGGCGAGATCCCGGCGGCGAGCCGGGCCTCCGGCGGCAGCGCGCCGTTCGCGAGCGCCTGCGCGGCGTCACTCAACGTACTGCGATCCACGCGCACTGCCGGTGGCACACCAGCCGCGGCCCGATCGAAGAACGCCGCGCCCTCGGCGAACATCAGGTCGACGTCGATCCCGGCCGGGATCTTGATCTCGGCGTTGTGCCGCCACGTCCCGTACGGGTCGCTCCAGCCCTCGACGGCGAAGGTCCACGCGCCCTGCTCCTGCAGGGTGACGTCGACGGTCCACCGGTCGCTGCCCTGGCCGACCGGGGACATCAGCATCCGTCTGGTCTGTCCCGTCGGCGACGTCAGCACGACGTTCGCGTTCACCGCGTCGTGTCCTTCGCGGAACACGTCGGCCGCGATGGTGAAGGTCTCGCCGACCGACGCCTTGGCCGGATACGCTCCGGCGTCGACGGTCGGGCTGACGTCGGTGATCGGGATGCGCCCAGTCATGGAGTTAACGAACCTTCGCTTTCCGACTAGCGGGGACAGAGAAGTACAGCACTGACGTTATCGGTTCCCATTGTGTCGCCACGCCATGCAAGGGTCACAGTTCGGTCGGCCTGTCCAGCACTCGGTCGGTTCCGTCACCGGCTGGTCCTGCTGTGCAACTGGTCTGGTCCTGCAAGATCTTGCTCGCGTTGCAAGATTGATGCATCCCGAGGGTGTTCTGGGCTCGGTCTGCCGGTACGGTGTCCCGGTGCGAGCGATACGACGATTCTCCGTCCGCCCTGTCCTGCCCGAGCCGCTGACCGGTCTCGGCACCCTGGTGAACAACCTTCGCTGGGCCTGGCACCCGGAGACACAAGATGTCTTCGAGGCTGTCGACCCCCAGCTGTGGCGGTCCACCGGCGGTGACCCGGTCCGGCTCCTCGGTGAGGTCCCGGCGGCCCGGCTCGACGAGCTGGCGAACGACCATGCCTTCCTGCGCCGGCTCGAGCTGGCGGTGGCCGACCTGACCGGCTACGTGACCGACGACCGGTGGTTCCAGGCCGACGCCGGTACGCCGGTCAACTCGGTCGCCTACTTCTCGCCGGAGTTCGGCATCACCCACGTCCTGCCGCAGTACTCCGGTGGTCTCGGCATCCTGGCCGGCGACCACCTGAAGGCGGCCAGCGACCTCGGCGTGCCGCTGATCGGCGTCGGGCTGATGTACCGGCACGGCTACTTCGTGCAGTCGCTGAACCGCGAGGGCTGGCAGCAGGAGCGGTACCCGCTGGTGGATCCGGACGGGCTGCCGATCAGCCTGCTCCGCGACGGCGAGGCACCTGCCCTGGTCACCGTCACCCTGCCCGGCGGCCGCGAACTGCACGCGCAGATCTGGGTCGCCCAGGTCGGCCGCGTCCCCCTGCTGATGCTCGACTCCGACATCGAGGAGAACGAGACCGCCGAGCGCGAGGTCACCGACCGGCTGTACGGCGGCACGACCGAGCACCGGCTGCTGCAGGAGCTCCTGCTCGGCGTCGGCGGTGTCCGCGCGGTCCGCGAGTACTGCCGGATCACCGGCCACGCGGCGCCCGAGGTGTTCCACACCAACGAGGGCCACGCCGGCTTCCTCGGCATCGAGCGCATCCGCGAACTCGCCACCGAGCAGAAGCTCGACTTCGACACCGCGCTCGAGGTCGCCCGCGGCGGCACCGTGTTCACCACCCACACGCCGGTCCCGGCCGGTATCGACCGGTTCCCGGTCGAGCTGATCCAGCAGCACTTCTCGCCGGACGTGTTCGGCGACGGCGTCCCGATCGACCGGATCCTCGCGCTCGGCGCCGAGGACTTCGAGAACGGTGACCCGAGCGTCTTCAACATGGCGATCATGGGCCTGCGGCTGGCCCAGCGCGCCAACGGCGTCTCCAAGCTGCACGGTGTCGTCAGCCGGGGCATGTTCGCCGGCCTTTGGCCGAGCTTCGATCCGTCCGACGTGCCGATCACCTCGATCACCAACGGCGTGCACGCGCCGACCTGGGTGGCGCGGGAGATCTCGGCACTGACCTACGCGAACGCCGATCAGGGTGACTCCGAGGGCATGTTCGAGGGTCTGGACAAGACCACCGACGCGCAGCTGTGGGAGACGAAGCGGATGCTGCGGCAGCGCTTCATCGACGACACCCGCGCCCGCGTCCGCGCGTCCTGGGTGAACCGGGGCGCTTCGGAGGCCGAACTGGGCTGGGTCGACTCGATCCTGGACCCCGACGTCCTGACGATGGGCTTCGCGCGCCGCGTACCGTCGTACAAGCGGCTCACCTTGATGCTGCGCGATCCGGCCCGGTTGAAGGCGCTGCTGCTGCACCCGACCCGGCCGATCCAGATCGTCATCGCCGGCAAGGCGCACCCGGCCGACGAGGGCGGCAAGAAGCTGATCCAGGAGATGGTGCGCTTCGCCGACGACCCCGAGGTCCGGCACCGCATCGTGTTCGTGCCCGACTACGACATCGCGCTGGCGCAGCCGATGTACCCGGGCTGCGATGTCTGGCTGAACAACCCGCTGCGTCCCTACGAGGCGTGCGGTACGTCGGGGATGAAGGCGGCGCTGAACGGTGCGCTCAACCTGTCGATCCGCGACGGCTGGTGGGACGAGTGGTACGACGACGAGTTCGGCTGGGCGATCCCGTCCGCCGAGGGGATCGAGGACACCGACCGCCGCGACGACCTCGAGGCGCACGCGCTGTACGACCTGATCGAGAAGCAGGTCGCGCCGCGCTTCTACGACGGTGACGTCCCGGGCCGCTGGATCGAGATGCTCCGGCACACGATCAAGGAACTCGGCCCGAAGGTGCTCGCGACCCGGATGGTGCGCGACTACGTCGAGCGCCTGTACGTCCCGGCCGCGCACTCGTCGCGCGAACTCAACTCGACGTACGACGGCGCGCGTGAGCTGGCGGCCTGGAAGAAGCGGGTGCGGGCCGCGTGGCCGCAGATCCGCGTCGACCACGTGGAGCTGCAGGGGCTCGGCGACGTACCGCAACTCGGTACGACGGTCGGGATCCGCGCCTATGTCACGCTCGGCGACCTGACGCCGGCCGACATCGACGTCGAGGCGCTGCACGGCCGGGTGAACTCCGATGACGAGATCACCGATCCGGTCCGCGTGTCGCTGTCGTTGGCCGAGACGTACGAAGGCAACCGGCACCGGTACGAAGGTGAGCTGAAGCTCGACCGCACCGGCCCGTTCGGCTACACGGTCCGCGTCCTCCCGAAGAACGCCATGCTCGCCAGCCCCGCCGAGCTGGGTCTGGCCGCCGGCCCCTCGGATCCCGAGGACCCGGAAACCCCGGACCTCCCCGCCGGCTCCGAGTTCTGACCACCGCTCACCCCGCAAGCCCCGCCGACCTCACTCGGCGGGGCTCGCGTCTGTTTGCCGTGCCGAAGGACAGGAGGTAGCCGAGGGCAACTAGTGCAGCTGAGCGCAGCGGGGCACCCGCGTACGGCGTACAGGCAGTGCACTACCTGTCGGTCGGGACGGGCGCGGCGTGTGGGGCTCAGGGGTTGGGGCAGGATCGGTGGGGTGGAGGCACTCGGGGTTCGGCAGGTTACTGCGGTGGGGTTGGCGGTGGTTGGTGGGGTGGGGCTGGCGGTGCAGGCTCGGCTCAACGGGGGACTGGGGGCCAGCCTTGGCGACGGTGTCGTCGCGTCGATGATCTCCACCGGCAGCGGGGTCCTCGTGCTGCTCGCGATCGTGCCGGGCTCGAGAGCCGGTCGTCGCGCGTTGGGGCAGATCCGTGAAGCACTGCGAGTCCGCGGCCTTCGGTGGTGGCAGTGTCTCGGTGGGGTGGCTGGAGCCTTGTACGTCGTGAGCCAAGGCGTCAGTGTCAGCGCTCTCGGGGTTGGAGTGTTCACCGTTGCGGTGGTCGGCGGTACGTCGGTGGGCAGTCTGGCCGTTGATCGGGTGGGACTCGGCCCGGGCGGCGTCCGGGTCATCACGGTGCGCCGGCTGATCGGCGCGGCAGCGGGAGTGAGTGCGGTCGCCGTTGCCGGTCATGATCGCCTCACCGGCAACGGCTCCCCAGCATTGCTCGTGCTTCCGCTGGTCGCCGGTCTTGGTCTTGCCCTGCAGTCGGCCCTCAACGGAAGGGTCGGCGCGGTCGCCGGATCGCCCTGGGCCGGTGCGCTGGTCAACTTCGTCGTGGCCGGTTGCACGCTCTGCATCGCCTTGCCGATCGAGTTCCTGATCCGCGGCAAGACACCGGGCGTACTCCCGGCAGAGCCGTGGCTGTACTGCGGCGGCTTCGTCGGCGTCGGCGTGATCGCCATCGCGACCTCGGTCGTCCGCACCCTCGGCGTACTCGTCTTCGGCCTGACCAGCATCGCGGGTCAACTCCTCGGCGCCGTACTGCTCGACGCACTCGGCTCGCACCGGCCGCCGCCGGCGACGTGGATCGCGATCGCGCTCACCCTCGGCGCGGTCGCGATCACGATGATCAGACCGTCGCGCGCGTCCTGAGATCGACGGTGACCGGCGGATGCCCGGCCGGCGACAGTTGCAGGACCTGATCGCCCGGGTGCAGCCGCGGGTCCTCCGCGTACCGAGCAGCCAGTACTGCGGTCGCCTCCGCATCTCCGTTGTCAGAGGCAACCAATAGGGTGGCGATCTCGTCGGACAGTTCGAGGTCGGCGTCGTCGAGCGAGCCCGACTGGGCGCCCCACGCGTCCCACAGCAGCAGCTCGTCGCCCTGCAGATGGGACAGCTGGAAGAACACGTAATTGCGGATGAACCAGCCACCGCGGATCGGCATCCCCGGATCGACCCCGAAGTCGTCGCCGTCCAGCGCACCCGAACGGTAGCCCAGCCAGACCTCGGCCGCCGAGCGGAACCAGCCCGGCTCCATGTCCTGCGGGTCGAACTTCCAGTGCGGGTCCGGGCCGAGCTGCGAGTCGACCATCACCCACCGATCACCGTTCCAGTACTCCGCGACGACGTGATCGGGATTGAAGCCCTCGGCGAAGTACGACGCGAAACCGACCCGGCTGCGGGCCGGGATCCCCTTGTGGCGAAGGGCGGAGACCGTCAGCAAGGTGTAGTCGCGGCAGCACCCGACGATCCGGTCGACGGGCTCCCGCGGTACGGCGAGCGCCGTACCGTTGCGTTTCTGGTCGGTCGCCAGCATCGCGGAAACCCAGCGATGGTTGATCTCCTCGTACCGGTCGCCGGTGAACTCGATGCCGCCGCCGCGGTAATGGATCACCAGGTTGCGGATGACCTCGGTCAGGCCGGGGATGTCGGCGGGGACCGCGTCGAAGAGTTCGGCGTACTCGCCCGGATCGCTGTAGCGGGTCTGGGTGGCGTAGTCGGCGGGAGTCGGTGGGGGAGTCGTCATTTCCGTGGTCCTTCGATCGGTTGAGCGATGTCGACGGCCAGGTCCGGGCCCGCAGCCGCCGGGAAGTTCGGGTGGTAGATCTCGCGTACCGCGCCGGTCGTCGGTACGCCGGCTCGCCGCACCCAGTCGCTGAGGAGGTCGTAGGCGAGCATGATCCGCGGGTACGCGCACTCGTCCTTGGTGAGCGTGCAATAGGCCTCGGTGTGCGCGGGTTCGACCCGGATCGCGATCGGCCCGGCCGGGTCGACCAGCCCGCTGAACGGGATGCACACCTCGACGGGTGCCTCGCCTTCCGGCGTGACCGCGCCGTGGAAGATCACCCACGAGCCGGCAGTCAGCACGGCACCGGCCTGGGCCAGGTGCGCGCGGATCTGCATCGCCGAGGAGATGATCACCCCGACCAGCAACTGCTGGTCGGTGTCGGTCCGGATCGTGGCGATCTTGGTCTCCGGGACCTCCCGGGTCAGGACGGGCCGCGGCGCCAGGCCGGGACTCGACGGCCGGATCAGCCGGTCGCGCAGATACTCCAGCGTCGCCTTGCGGGCCTCGTTCGTGGCCTGCTCGGCGGCCCACCAGCGGTCGAGCCGGATCAGGCCTTCCTCGTCGGTGCCGGCCAGGATCTCGGTGATCGTCGCGAGCGGTACGTCGAGTTGGCGCAGCACGCTGATCCGGCGGGCCCGCTCGAGCTGGGTCACCGAGTAGAACCGGAACCCGTTGGCCGGGTCGACCCTGGCCGGGGCGAGCAGTCCCGACACGTCGTACAGGCGCAGTGCCTTGTGGGAGAGCCCGGCCCGGCGGCCGAACTCGCTGATCGTCAGCTCGTCGTCGAGATCCCGGGCAGCCATGGACGCCAGTGAACACCCTGCCCCAGGGGCAGAGGGAAGTTTTTCCGCGCGGCTTGCGTTAGTGACGGTAGCGATATATCGTTAGTGTCATCAACAATATCTTGGAGGATATGATGAACACCCCAGACGAACTCAGAGGCCGCGGACGCGGTCATCGTCACCCCCGCCGCGGTGGACCGCGGATGGGCGAAGAAGGCGCCCCGATGCACCGCGGACGCGGTGAGCGAGGCGAGCGCGGCTCCGGCCGCAGCGAGCGCGGAGAACGCGGAGAACGCAGCGAGCGTGGCTACGGGCGCGGGCCTCGTCGGGGCCCGGGCCGTGGCCGGGCTCCGCGCGGTGATGTCCGATCGGCCGTGCTGATGCTGCTCGCCGAGGAGCCGATGCACGGCTACCAGTTGATGCAGGCCATCGCCGACCGCAGCGGCGGGCGCTGGACCCCCAGCCCCGGCGCGATCTACCCGACCATCAACCAACTGGAAGACGAGGGCCTGGTCACCGTGACCGCGGAAGCCGGCCGCAAGCTCGTCACCCTGACCGACGCCGGACGCGAGTACGTCGAAGGTCGTCGCGAGACGTCCGTCGACCCGTTCGCCGGCTTCGCGAGCACCGAGCCCGCCACTGATCTGCGAGGACTGCTCGAGGAGTTGCACTCGGCAACGCGGCAGGTCGGCCGAAGGGGCTCGGAAGAGCAGCGCGCGGCGGCCGCCAAGATCCTGGCCGAAGCCCGGCGCTCGCTCTATCTGCTGCTGGCCGACGGCCCGCAGAGTCCCGAAGCCTGAGACCTGAGTCACGCAGGGAACGTTTCGGTCGAACGGCTCCTCTTCCCCGATGTCCACACATCTGAGGAGGGGTCGGGATGGAGTCTCGAAAAGTCGCCGCAGGCGCACACGTCCTGCTGGCGGCAGTGCACCTCTACTGGGCGACGGGCGCAAGCTGGCCCGCGTCCGACGAGCGATCACTGTCCCGAGCGGTCCTCGGCGGTGAAGCGTCGTTCGCTCCTCAAGTGGTGCTGCCACTGGCAGCGCTGCACCTGCTGCTAGCGACGGCTGTACTCCGGTCCGCCCGGTCCGCACTCGCCAGAGCAGTAGTAGCCGGCCTCGCCGCAGGCCTGACCGCCCGAGCCACTCTCGGCCTGGTCTGGACCTTCACCGGCACCGGTACTGCGTTCTTCTGGCTCAACCTGTTTCTCTACACCCCAGCCTGTGTGGCACTCCTGGTGATAGACGTCAGGCTGCTGCAGGCCAAGTGGCTCAAGCGATTGGTCATTCCACTGCCCGTCTTCGGCGTAGTACTGATCAGCTTGCTGGCCTACACCTATCAACCGACGGCCCAGCCGAGTCCGGAGCCGTCCAGCGACTCCCGGTACGTCGATACGCCCGTGGCGAGGTTCCACTACTTGCAGCGCGGCAGTGGCGCACCCGTGGTGCTCCTGTCACCAGGTGCGTCACCGGCATCGGCCTGGCAGCCCGAACTCGACGCATTGTCGAAGACCCATGCCGTGTACGTCGTGGACCTCCCTGGCCAAGGAGAGACCCGGCTGCACGGCAAGGGCTTCGCCTTCGACCTGGACGCGATGACCGGAGCACTGGACCAGTTCCTGGACCAGCTGCACCTCCAGCAGGTCGTTCTGGGCGGCAACTCCTGGAGCGGCGGCTGGGGACTCGCCTACGCACAGCGGCATCCCGAGCGCGCTTCCAAGCTGCTCCTGCTCGCGCCGTCCGGGCTGGACGAGCCCGACCCGGCGAGCTGGGAGATCCTCAAGCTGCCACTCGCCGGCGAACTGCTCGCGAAGCTTGGGGCGAGTAGGTCAGCCGTCCAGACCGCTGTCCGGGATCTCTTTGTCCATAAGGAACTGGTGACTCCAGCACTTGTCGACAAGATGTGGGTTCCGGGGACGTATCGTGACAACGTCCGGGCGATGTACGCGCTCGAACGCGGTCTCGACTGGCGCGTCACCCAGGCGGCGCTGCCGTCGACGGAACAACCGGTCCTGATCGTCTGGGGTGAGGAGGACACCGTGCTGCCGGTCGCGCAAGCGGCTCGCTTCGGCAATTTGTTGCCGCACGCAACTGTGCACACGTTGGCAGGGTGCGGCCATGCGCTCACCCTGGACTGCGCCGACCGGGTCACGCGGTTGCTGGAAGAGTTCGTGGAGTGATCGACGATCCGGAGCGGCTCGTGCGCGCGGCGCAGGGTGGAGACACGCTCGCGATGAACGACCTGCTCGACCAGCTCACGCCGTACGTCGGGCGCATCTGCGGGCCGATTGCCTTGGGCAACGGACCGGACGCGACCCAGGAGGCGCTCGTGGCGGTGTTCAGATCACTGCGCACCTTGAAGGAGCCGGCCGCGCTGTTCGGTTGGGTCCGGGCGATCGCGGTGCGCGAAGCGGTCCGGGTGGCACGGCGGGAGGGGCGGCAGGTTGTCGCCGAGCTCGCCGAGTTGCCCGCCCGCGGCGATCCGCAGTTGGCGATCGACGTACAGGACACCTTGGCGAGGTTATCGCCCGAACACCGTGCCCTGCTGGTACTGCGCGACCTGGAAGGACTCGACGAGGCGGCGGCCGCGGAGCTCCTCGCAGTACCGGCAGGGACGGCGAAATCCCGCCTTCATCGCGCCCGAGCAAGCTTCCGAAAGGCCTGGACCTCATGACCGCCAACTGGCCGCAAGTAGAACTCGATGCCGTCCGCCGGCTCCGCGCGCTCGCTGCCGGGATTCCGGGTGCCGTCGTCACCGAGCGAGTCTTCGATCGTCCGCTTCCGGTCGTGTGGGAGTTGATGTGGGACGACGGCCGAAGCTTCGCCGAGATCCAGCCCGACATGCACGCGATCACCGACCTGACCGTCGACGGCGACCGCGTCAGTTTGCACGCCCGTAGCCGCTACGGTTTCCGGGCCCACCTGCAAGGGACCGTCCGTCCTGGTTGGTGCTGGCTGCAGAGCCGCTTCCTGCTGATCGGGATGGCGGCGGCCGAGGAACCGGGCGGCCGCACCCGCGTCGCGCTGACCGGGGGAGTCCGCATCCCTGCTCGCGCAGCGCTCGTGCCCATCGGCGTACGACGAGAGAGCACCAAGTCGCTCGATCGCCTTCAGGAGCTAGTACTGCGCGACAGTGCTGGGTAGCGCGGCGAGAAGGGCGTCGGCCAATGGCCGGTAGCCGTGGTCGTTCGGGTGGAAGAGGTCGGGGGCGAGCTTGCCGCGCCACGGTGGGCGGACGTGACGGGAGACCTCGGCCACCGGAAGGCCGCGTTCGAGCGCGGTCGCATGGATCGTCCGGTTGAGGGCGGCGACGTACGGGCTGCAGATGCCGCCGACCAGCCAGAACCTGTCCGGCAGCAGCAGATCCATCACGACCGAGGTCGACGGCAGCCGGTGGATGAGCTGACGAAGGTTGCCGTGCACCTTCTTCGGAGCGCTGCCGAGGATGTCGTTGCTGCCGATCCCACACGTGACGAGGTCCGGCTCGGTGCCGAGCGCTTCGAGCAACGGCAGCTGGTCGTTGAGCACATGCGCGGCCTGAGCGCCGGCGCGGGAGAGGTTGAGGATGCGCCAGGGACGATGCGACCGGCCGTTCAAGACGTGCAGCACCTGACCGACGTACCCGTGCAGCGGTGAGCTGGCGCCAAGACCTTGAGCAGTCGAGTCGCCCAGCACCACCCAGAGCGGACCGTCACCGGTGCGGGCAACCGAGTTCTGCTCAGTCCAGTACTCCGCGAACGTCCGCGCCTGGACATCGACGAAGGCCACTCCGTCGCACCAACGCCGGAAGGCACGCCGAGACGTCATCCGCTCGGCGTCACCCCAGCGCACGACCAGTTGGTGCAGGACACCGATGGGCGTGGTGTGGTCCTGCTCGCTGCGCTCGTAGTGCCGCTCCGCCGTTCCCAATAACGCCATTCAGGCCCCCTCCGGACATCACTTCACCGCCGGACCACTGGAGGTGTCCCGGACGTGAACAGTTGGTGACGAACGAAGGTACCCGAGCTAGGTGAACAACTTCAGAGCGCGCGGAGCAGCACCAGGCAGCGGGGCGCGAGGGGAACGACGGCGTTGGCCTCGACCTCGGTGGCGCCGCTTCCGGACGTGTCGAGTACGACCTCGTACGCCGGGGCCCAGGAGGCGTCGGGGACGACGACCTCGCGGGTCTCGGCGGTGGCGTTGAGGGCGAGCAGGAACGAGTTGTCCACCGGAACGTTGCCCTCGGCATCGGTTCCGCGGATGGCGTCGCCGGCCAGGAACATCCCGATCGTGCGGAGATTGCCGTCGTGCCAGTCGGCCTCGGTCATCTCCCCGCCGTGCGGCGCGATCCAGGACAGGTCCTTGCGGCCGCCCGGGACGACCGGCTGACCGGAGAAGTAGTGCCATTGCCGCAACGCCGGGTGGGCCGAACGCAGCGCCAGCAGCTTCTTGGTCAACTCCAGATGGTCCGACCACGAGGACAACAGCGTCCAGTCGAACCAGGAGGTCTCGTTGTCCTGGCAGTAGGCGTTGTTGTTCCCGTGCTGGGTGCGCCCGCACTCGTCGCCGGCGGTGATCATCGGTACGCCGGTGGACAGCACCAGCGTCGCCATCAGGTTCGCCATCTGCCGTCTGCGCAACGCGATCACGCCCGGGTCGTCGGTCTCGCCTTCGACCCCGCAGTTCCAGGACCGGTTGTCGTCGGTGCCGTCCCGGTTGTCCTCCTGGTTCTGCTCGTTGTGCTTGTGGTTGTAGGAGACCAGGTCGCGCAGGGTGAACCCGTCGTGCGCGGTGACGAAGTTGATCGAGGCATACGGGTAGCGCCCGTCGTCGCCGTACAGGTCGCTGGAGCCGGACAGCCGGTAGGCGAGATCCTGCACGCCGTACGACGACGTCCGCCAGACGTCTCGGACCGAGTCGCGGAACTTGCCGTTCCACTCCGACCACGGCGTACCGAAGTTGCCGACCTGGTAGCCGAAGTTGCCGACGTCCCACGGCTCGGAGATCAGCTTGACCCGGCCGAGCACCGGATCGGCGGCGACCTCGGCGAGGAACGGATGGTTGACGGTGTCGACCTCGTGCCGTTCGTTGCGGATCAGCGTTACCGCGAGGTCGAACCGGAACCCGTCGACGCCCATCTCCTCGACCCAGTAGCGCAGCGAGTCCATCACCAGCCGGCGGACTTGCGGGTGCGACGTGTCGACGGAATTCCCGGTGCCGGTCACGTCGTACATCGCGCCGCCCTGGGTGAGCCGGTAGTACGCGCGGTTGTCGATGCCGCGGAAGCTCAGCGTCGGCCCGTCGAACCCGCCCTCGGCCGTGTGGTTGTAGACCACGTCGAGGATGACCTCGATCCCCGCGGCGTGGAATGCGGCGACCATCGCCTTGAACTCGGCGACCTGCTCACCCAGCGAGCCCGACGAGGAGTACGGCGCATGCGGGGCGAAGAAGTTCAGCGTGTTGTAACCCCAGTAGTTGGGCAGCCCACGTGCCGCGATGGCCGGCTCTGTGAGGAAGTGATGGATCGGCAACAACTCGACCGACGTGATGCCCAGGTCGACCAGATACGCGATCACGGACGGATGCGCGAGCCCGGCGTACGTCCCGCGCTGATGCTCCGGTACGTCGGGGTGCAGCTTGGTGAAACCTTTCGTGTGCAGCTCGTAGATGACCGTCTCGGTCCACGGCACCGGCCGGCTGATCGGTGGTGGTGGCTCGGAGGACGCGACGACCACACCGACCGGGACGTGCCCGGCGGAGTCACCCTCGGAGGAGTCGTAGATCAGCGGGCTGCCGAAGTCGAGCGATCCGTCCACCGCGCGCGCATACGGATCGAGCAGGAGCTTGGCCGGGTTGAACCGCAGTCCGTGGGTCGGGTCGAACGGACCGTGCACCCGGTACCCGTACCGCTGGCCGGGGCCGACGTCCGGGACGAAGCCGGTCCAGTACTCGCCGGTGTGCACCAGGTCGAGGTTGCGCTGGCTGCCGTCAGGAGCGATCAGGGCGAGCTCGACGCGCTCGGCCGCGGGAGCCCACAACGTGAAAGTGGTGCCGTCGTGCTGGACCACCGCGCCCAGCCGTGGGTCCGGGTGGGGGGCGGGGCCGAGCTCGTTCGGGGCGGCGGTGGCTTCGGTCACCCGGCACATTGTGCCCAAGAGCGGCCTTGGATGCTTCAAGGGCACATAATAAAGTTTCCTCCATTACTCAGGACAAAGTCGAGGCCAGCATGGGTGAACCGGAACTGACCGGCTTGACGGTCGGGCTGATCGGCGCGGGCAACATCGCGCACGTGCACGTCGCGGCCTGGAAGGCGCTGGGTGCCCGGGTGTTGGTGCATTCGCATGCGGGTGCCGCCGAGCTCGCCACGCAGTACGGGCTGGAGGCGGTGGATTCGCTGGACGCGTTGTTCGGCGAGGTGGAGTTCGTCGACATCGTCACGCCGTCGGCGACGCACAAGGAGATCACGCTGGCCGCGATCAAGGCCGGCCGTGACGTGATCTGCGAGAAACCACTGACGCTGACCGCCGCGGACTCCCGCGAGCTGTCCGAGGCGGCGACCGCGGCCGGCGTACGGATTTATCCCGCTCACGTCGTGCGGTTCTTCCCGGCCTACGCCGCTGCGCATGCTGCCGTGCTCGAAGGTCGCATCGGCCCGGTCGCGGTCGCCCGGTTCTTCCGCGCGGCCAGTACGCCGGCCGCCAGAGGCTGGTACCGCGACGTCGCGCGCTCCGGCGGCGTGATCATGGATCTGATGGTGCACGACCTCGATCAGGCCCGGTGGATCTGCGGCGAGGTCACCAGCGTGTACGCCGTCCAGAGTCCGCCGTCGGTCGACGGGATCAGCCCCGTCAACGTGGCGGCGCATGTGACGCTGACGCACGAGGGCGGGGCGATCAGTCACCTGCGAGCGACCTGGGGAGCCGAGGGGACCGAGTTCCGGTCCGGGTTCTCGATCGCCGGCGCCACCGGCGTACTGGAGTACTCCTCGGCCGAGGACACCGGGTTCGCCGAGGAGTTGCAGGACGACGCGTCGACCGGCGACCTGCTGATCCCGTCGTCGACGCTCTACGAGAGTCCTTATCTCACCCAGTTGCGGGAGCTCGCCGGCGCGCTGCGGGGCGGGCCCGAGCCGCGCGTGGTGGCCGATGACGGGATCGCCGCGGTGTATCTGGCCGAGGCCGCGCGCGAATCGATGACGACCGGCCGCGCTGTGGACATGAGCACATTCACTCCGTCAGGAGCATCGGCATGAAGGTTGCGATCGCGTCGTTCGCCCACACCCATGCGTCGTCGTACGCGCGGCTGCTCGCCGGGATGCCCGACATCGAGGTGCTGACGGCCGACCCCGATGGTGCCGCGGCACCCGACGCCGGGCCGCGTGGCGCTGCCTTCGCGGGGAAGCTGGGCGTGCCCTACGTCGACTCGTACGACGAACTCTTCGGCTGGGGACCGGATGCGGTCGTGGTGACGAGCGAGAACTCGCTGCATCGCGGGCTGGTCGAGCGAGCGGCCGCAGTCGGGGCGCATGTGCTTTGTGAGAAGCCGCTTGCCACCGAGGTCGTCGACGGCGAGGCGATGCTCGCGGCGTGCGAGGCGGCCGGGGTGATCCTGATGACGGCGTACCCGGTGCGCTTCGCACCGTCGTACGGGCGGCTCCGGGCGATGGTCGAAGCGGGGCGCCTCGGCGAGGTGTTCGCGGTGATCGGGACGAACAACGGGAAGATCCCGTACGCGCAGCGGCAGTGGTTCACCGATGCGGCGTACGCGGGCGGGGGAGCACTGGTGGATCACACCGTGCACTGCGCCGACCTGATCGACGGGCTGACCGGTGGGGTCGAGGCGACGCGCGTGTACGCGGCGGCGAACCGGGTGCTGCACCAGGACAAAGGCGTGGAGGTCGAGACCGGCGGGCTGGTCACCATCACGTACGCGAACGGGCTGTTGGCGACCATCGACTGCTCGTGGAGCGTGCCGGACAACGGGCCGACGTGGGGTGGCGTGACGCTGCAGGTCACCGGTACGAACGGCTCGGTGGAGATCGCCCCGTTCCTGCCTCATGTCGGCGGCACGGATGCCGAGGGCGAGGTGTTCATCCCGGTCGGCGGCGACCTGGACGGGATGATGCTCGGCGAGTTCCTTGCTGCGGTGCGCTCTTCCGGTCCGGCGGTTGCCGGCAAGCCGCCTGCGGTGGTGCCGCAACCCGACGGCGAGGTGGGGTTGCGGACGCTGAAGATCGTCGATGCCGCCCGCCGCTCGGCCCGGTCGGGGCAGCCCGTCGACCTGTAGCGACGGCACCTCGTAGTACGACTGGGGCGACTGGTCCGGTAGCGTGCCCCGGGATGTGACCGGTGGGTAGGGCCTGACTGGAGGAGCGAGATGGGCGAGTTCGTCAATCTGACGGTGAGTGACGGGGTCGGGACGATCCGGCTGGATCGGCCGAAGATGAACGCGCTCAACGTGCAGGTCCAGGACGAGATCCGCGCCGCCGCCGAGCAGGCAGCGGCCGACGACGCCGTCCGCGCCGTGGTGATCTACGGCGGCGAGCGGGTGTTCGCGGCCGGGGCGGACATCAAGGAGATGGCCGACATGTCGTACGGCGACATGGTCAAGCGCTCGGGTCCGCTGCAGGCCTCGTTGTCGGCGGTCGCCGCGATCCCGAAGCCGACCGTTGCCGCGATCACCGGATATGCGCTCGGCGGCGGTTGCGAGCTCGCGCTGTGCGCCGACTACCGGATCGCCGCCGAGGACGCGAAGCTCGGCCAGCCCGAGATCCTGCTCGGAATCATCCCCGGCGCCGGTGGCACCCAGCGGCTGTCCCGGCTGGTCGGTCCGTCGAAGGCCAAGGACATCATCTACACGGGCCGGTTCGTCGACGCCGCCGAGTCGCTCCAGATCGGGCTCGTCGACAAGGTCGTGCCCGCGGCGGAGGTGTACGACGCGGCCGTCGCGTGGGCCTCGCAGTTCTCGCGTGGCGCCGCGCTTGCGTTGAGAGCTGCCAAGGAGGCGATCGATGCCGGCCTCGGGGTCGACCTGAACACCGGTCTGGAGATCGAGCGCCAGCAGTTCGCGGCTCTCTTCGCCACCGAGGACCGAAGCATCGGGATGAAGTCTTTCGTCGAGAACGGCCCGGGCAAGGCCGAGTTCAAGGGAATCTGATGACTACTGCAGGACCGAAGCCCGCTGCCTCCGCCGAGGAGGTCGAGGCCGCGTGGAACGACAACAAGCTCGCCCAGGTGCTCTATCACGACTGGGAGGCGTCCACGTATGACGAGAAGTGGTCGATCTCGTACGACGAACGCTGCGTCGACTACGCCCGCGACCGGTTCACCGACGTCGCCGGCTCCGACGGCTGGCCGTACGGCAAGTCGCTCGAGATCGGCGCCGGCACCGGTTTCTTCACGCTGAACCTCAAACTGGCCGGCGTACTCGCCGAGGCGCACGTCACCGACCTGTCGCCCGGCATGGTCGAGGCCGCCAAGCGGAACGCGGACACCCTCGGCTTCGCGATCGAGGGCAAGGTCGCCGACGCCGAGAAACTCCCGTACGACGACGACACCTTCGACCTCGTCATCGGGCACGCCGTCATCCACCACATCCCCGACGTCGAACTCGCCTTCCGCGAAATGCTCCGCGTCCTCAAGCCGGGCGGCCGCTTCGTCATCTGCGGCGAACCGACCCGGTACGGCGATTACGTGGCGCGCCGGCTCTCCCGGTTCACCTGGTGGGCGACCACCAACGTGACCAAGCTGCCCGCGCTGAGCCACTGGCGCCGGCCGCAGGCGGAACTCGACGAGTCCTCGCGGGCGGCCGCTCTCGAGGCCGTAGTGGACCTACACACGTTCGACCCGGACACGCTGGCCCGCACGGCCGAGCGGGCGGGCGCGACCGGCGTACGGACCGTCACGGAGGAGTTGCTCGCGGCCTGGGTCGGCTGGCCGATCCGGACCTTCGAGGCCGCCGTACCGGAGAGCAAGCTCGGCTTCGGCTGGCGGATGTTCGCCTACAAGTCCTGGCTCCAGCTGTCCAAGGTCGACAAGGTGCTCGCTCAGGTAGTCCCCGACGAGCTCTACTACAACGTGTCGATCACCGGAGTGAAGCCCTAGAACGTGCGCATAATGGACGGATGCGCTTGCTGACCGCGGCGAATCTGCGCTGGGTGGTGCGCCACCGGGCGTGGACGCCGTACTACCTGAAACGGTACTGGCGCTTCGCGGTGTTCAAGCTGCGGCACCGGCACGTGGTCACCGAGGGATTCGTCTTCCTCGGCAAGAAACTGGAGATCGTTGCCAGACCGGGGCACGGCCGGCTCATCCTGGGCAAGTGGGTGCACCTGGGCGACGAGACCCGGTTGCGGGCGCACGAAGGCACGCTGCGGATCGGCGACAAGGTGGTGTTCGCCCGCGATGTGACGGTGAACTGCTACCTGGACATCGAGATCGGCGCCTCCACGCTGATCGCCGACTGGACCTACATCTGCGACTTCGACCACAAGACCGAGGACCTCGGCCTGCCGATCAAGGACCAGGGGCTGGTCAAGTCGCCGGTCCGGATCGGCCCGGACTGCTGGCTGGCCACGAAGGTGACCGTCACGCGCGGGGCCGATATCGGCCGTGGGGTGGTGATCGGAGCCAATAGCGTTGCCCGGGGCAACATTCCGCCGTACTCCGTGGCGGCCGGGATCCCGGCGGTGGTGGTCCGCGACCGGGTCAGCAGGTACGAGGCGGAGGCGGAGCGCCGGGCCTACCTGGAGAAACTGGCGCAGGCCAACGAGGAGACCGCGGCCCGCCTGCGCGCGGGAGCGCCCGTAGTACCGGCTGGTGGGGGAGCGGACGAGGGGGCCGACGCGCCGTCGGGTAACGGATCACCTACCAGTGGTGATAAAGCAGATGTGACCAGGGGGTTCTCAAGTTACTCGCCAGTCGGGCACTATGTCCCGGACGTCGTCGTCGGAGAGGAGAAGCAGCGTGGCTGACGTGAACCGGCAGCCGAGTCTCGACCAGGCTGCTGCCGACGGCTCCATCACGGGCGCGCGGCACCGGGCGGTCGAACCGGTGCCGATTGTCGCCGACAGTGTCGACGTCGCTACGTTGGACGGTGTGGACGACGTGTTGCCGGTCCCGGTACCAGGTGTGCGGCGCAGATTGACGCCGCGTCCGGTCCCGGGCAACAAGCGGAAGAAGCCGCCGGTGCTGGGACCGGCGGTGGATGAGGAACCGACCCCGGCTGAGGAGATGGACGACGTGGGTACTCACGACGACAAGGCGGCTCCGGCCGCCGATGCCGAGAAGGCGGTGACACCGCCGGGCGTGGAGGCTGAGGAGACTCCGGCCGGCGCAACGGTCCGCGGCTCGACCGCGACGGCGACGAAGGCCGCCAAGCCGAAGACCGCCGCGGAGATCGTCGCGGCGCAGCGCGAACGCGAGAAAGCCGCCGCGGAGGCTGCCGCGGGGGCTGCCGGCGCGAAAACCGACGACACCTCGGCGACGACCCCGCTGACCCGGCAACCCGCCGCGGCCAGTACGCCGGCGGTCGGCAAACCGGCCACCGGTACGGCGGCGACAGGTGCCGTCGGCAACAAAACGGCCGTGAAGAAGACGGTGACGGCGAAGGTTGCTCCGAGCGCCAGTAAGGGCAAGGCGGCGATGTCGAGCGTCGGCACCGGCGTGAAGCAGGCCCGGAACCTGATCGCCTCGGTGATCTGGCTGATCGCCGTACTGGCCGCTGCCGTGCTGGCCCTCGGCGCGCTGTTCACCGCGCTCGACCAGGCGAACCAGAGCAACGAGATCGTCCGCTTCGTCCTCGATCGCGGGCACGACCTCGTCGGCCCCTTCAAGGACCTGTTCCGGCTGCAGACCGCGAAGAACACCCTGTTGGTCAACTGGGGCATCGCAGCCCTCGTCTACCTGATCGCCGGCAAGATCCTCGAACGCTTCATCCGGCCCTAGGGCTTCGAGCGAGCAGCCAAAAGGAACGGCCCCGGATCACCAGGATCCGGGGCCGTTCCTTTGGTTGCTGCGGGCAATCAGGGCAGCGGCAGCAGGGCGATCCGTTCGTGGATCTCGCCGCCGATGTGGGTGGTGTCGGAGCCGACCCAGAGGCCGTCCGCGGCGAGCAGGAGGTCGTAGCCGCCGATACCGCGGTCCTTGGTCGGGTTCCAGGAGTAGGCGAGGCCGGTGTGCGGGTTCATCGCGCCGATGGCCTGCCGCGACACGGCACCGGGACCGGCGTCGTTGTTGCCGCTGGGGTTGTTCAGGTAGCGGTTGTGGCCCTGGACGTACACCGCGGACCTGGTCACCTGGACCGAGAGCAACGTGTCGCCGCCGGTGTAGTTCACCCAGACCGGGTACGTCGTGCGCTGGTCGTTGACGTTCCAGCGGCTCGCGGAGTCACAAAGCCGGGTCTTGTCGTCCGGCGCCGCGGCACCGGTGGTGACGACCACGAAGAAGGACCCGTCCGGCGAGAAGTCGACGTCCCGCGAGTACGACGGGGTCGCCGAGCTGCAGGTGTGGTCCCACAGCGGCGAGTACCAGCCGCTGACCGTGGTGGAGCTCGTGCCGAGCGTCAGCAGGGCCACCTGCCGCCGGGTCTGACCGCCGACCGAGGAGAACGTGCCGACGATCGCCAGCCGGGTACCGGCCGGGTTGACCGCGAGACGGAAGACCTTCGTCGGGCCCGAGTCCGGGTTGCCCGGGAAGGGCACGCCGGCGATCGCGACCTTGATGTAGCCGGTGTTGCCGCCGGTGACCGGGCTGACCGCGAGCAGCTTCTGCGAGAAGGTGCCGCCGAGGATGAGCCGGCCCTTCACGTAGGCCATGTCGGTGACCGAGCCGGTGAGGTTGGCGTTGAACTTCGTGTCGACCGCGCCGGTGGTGGCGTTCAGCTTGACCACCCCGGTGCGCTTGATCCCGTTGACCGTGTTGAAGTAGCCGCCGACGAACAGCGACGTACCGTCGGTGGCCAGCGCCCACACCTCGGAGTTGAAGGTGGCGTGCAGCCCGGTGATGCCGCCGGTCTTGGGGTTGAAGGCGAACAGCCGGTCGCGCGCGATCGTCGCCAGGTTGTTGTACGGCTTCACCTTGGTGAACTGGCCGCCGACGAAGATGGCCCCGCCGTGGCTGAGCATCTTGTAGACGGCGCCGTCCTGCACCCGGGGGGTGATGTCGGACGGATTCTGGGAGACGACGGCGTCCTGGGAGATCGGCGAGGCGTTCGACGGCCCACCGAGGAAGACCACCACGACGGCGGCGACGGCGGTCAGGGCGACGCCGATCGCTACAACGAGCTTTTTCATTCTCAAGGATTCCAAACCATGGTCAGGGTCCGACTGGGACGTGGCAACCGGGGCGGCAGCCAGACAGGTCGCGAAGGACGCGGACGACTCTGGCATATCCAGCGGGTGTTGCAGAAGTCACCTGGGGTCAATTTCTGTAAGCCTTGGCCGGATGGTTATCTGCCGAGCGTGGCCGGGGACTGGTCAGCGGGCCTATCGGGCCACGATCAGCAGGTCGAGGGAATCCGCGGTCCCGGCCGGGGTGGACTCCTCGACGATGAAGTCGGTGGCTCGCACTGATCGCACCAGGTCTATCAGAGATCGGTCCCAGTCCTCGTGACCATCCGCCAACTGGGCGTCGACAATTTGCCCGTACTGCGTCTCCCAGGCGCGCAGCCGCGGTCCGTGCCGCAGGCCGGCCACGGTCGTGACGTCGAGCTCGGCCGCCACCAGGTCCACGAGCTCGGGCCCGGTCAGTTCCCTGGTGTGGTACCAGTTCCCCGGCGGGAAGGTGAGCCGGTTGGGGGTCGTCAGTACTACGGCGCCGCCGGGCCGGACCACGCGGGCGCACTCGGCGACGAACGCCGGCTGGTCCCAGAGGTGCTCGATCGTCTGCATCGACACGACCAGGTCGAAGGCCGCGTCGGCCAGCCCTTGCTGGACCAGGTTCCCCTGCAGGGGCTTGAGTTCCGGATAGACCTCGGCGACGTGACGCAACGCCGTACGGTCGTAGTCGAGGGCGACCACCGACGCGGCGCCCGCAGTACGGAGGAGTTCGGCTCCGTATCCTTCGCCGCAGCCGGCGTCGAGGACGCGGCCGCCCGGCGGGGTCAGGCCGGTCAGCCACTCGTACGCCGCCAGGTGCCGGGCGTACCAATAGTTCTCGTGCCAGATCCCGGGCGCCGTTCTCTCCCCGGTCAGCGGTAACGTCTCAGCCACCAGCCGAGCCTAGAGTTCTCCGGGTGCCTTTGGGTAACTGTGATAGGACTCGCACAGTGCTTATGTTTCTCGCGGGTAACATCCGTGGCAGGCTGGGAGTGACCGTTAACCAGAAGGGGTCCCACACGCTATGAAGATCGTCGTCTGCGCGAAGTTCGTGCCGGATGCCACCGCGGACCGCCGCTTCCGCTCCGAGGACAACACGGTGGACCGGGCCGGTGTCGACGGGCTGCTGTCCGAACTGGACGAGTACGCCGTCGAGACCGCTCTGACCGTCAAGGAGGCCGGCGATGGCGAGGTGACCATCCTCACCGTCGGGCCGGAGCAGGCCGCGGACGCCATCAAGAAGGGCCTGCAGATGGGCGCCGACGCGGGCGTCCACGTGAACGACGAAGGGATCCACGGCTCGGACGCCGTCGCGACCTCGCTGATCCTGGCCAAGGCGCTGAGCAAGCTCGAGGCCGACCTGGTCGTCTTCGGGATGGCCTCCACCGACGGGTCGATGGGCGTCGTACCGGCGATGGTCTCCGAGCGGCTCGGGCTGCCGGCCGTCACGCTCGGCTCGTCGGTCACCGTCGACGGCGACAAGGTGACGATCCGCCGGGACGGTGACACCGCCAGCGACACGATCGAAGGCACGCTGCCGCTCGTGTTGTCGGTGTCGGACCAGTCCGGTGAGCCGCGGTACCCGTCGTTCAAGGGCATCATGGCCGCGAAGAAGAAGCCGGTCGAGACCTGGACGCTGGGCGACCTGGAGATCTCCGCCGACCAGGTCGGTGGCTCGAGTGCCTGGACCGAGGTGGTCGAGGTGACCGCCCGTCCGCCGCGCTCGGCCGGCACGATCGTCACCGACGAGGACGGTAGCGGCGCTACCCAGCTCGTCGAGTTCCTGTCCACCAACAAGTTCCTCTGAGGGGCGAGTCACATCATGTCGAACGTTCTCGTTCTCGTTGACCACACCGGTGGCAAGGTCCGTAAGACGACCGCGGAACTTCTCACCATCGCGCGCCGCCTCGGCGAGCCGGTCGCCGTCTACATCGGCGAAGGCGTCCAGGACGCGCTGCCGACGCTGGGCCAGTACGGCGCCACGAAGGTGATCGCGCTGACCAACCCCGAGCTGACGCAGTACCTCGTCGCCCCGAAGGCAGAGGCGCTGCAGCAGGTCGCGGCGAAGATCGAGCCGGCCGCGATCCTGATCTCGTCCAACGCCGAGGGTAAGGAGATCGCCGCCCGGCTGGCGGTCAAGCTCGAGTCGGGGCTGATCACCGACGCCGTCGACGTACAGGTTGGTGACAACAACAGCCCGGTGACGACTCAATCTGTTTTCGCGGGCAACTACTCGGTCCAGTCGAAGATCACCCACGGCACGCCGATCATCACCGTCAAGCCGAATGCCGCCACTCCGGAGGCGGCCGAGACGTCGCCGGAGGTGGAGGAGTTCGACGTGGCGATCTCCGATGCCGCGAAGACGGCTCGCATCACCGACTCGAAGCCGCGGGAGGCGACCGGTCGGCCGGAGCTGACCGAGGCAGCGATCATCGTGTCCGGTGGTCGCGGTACCGGTGGTGACTTCGGTCCGGTCGAGGCCTTCGCGGACTCGCTCGGCGCTGCGGTCGGCGCCTCCCGGGCAGCGGTCGACTCCGGCTGGTACCCGCACGCGTACCAGGTCGGCCAGACCGGTAAGACGGTGTCGCCGCAGCTGTACGTCGCGGCCGGCATCTCGGGCGCCATCCAGCACCGCGCCGGGATGCAGACCTCGAAGACCATCGTCGCGGTGAACAAGGACGAAGAGGCCCCGATCTTCGAGCTCGTCGACTTCGGTGTCGTGGGCGACCTGCACAAGGTCCTGCCGGCGGCGACCGAGGAAGTCACCAAGCGCAAGTCCTGATTCGCCCCTGACCAGCCAGGCCCGCTCATCCCCCCGAGCGGGCCTGGCTTCTCTTTGCCGGCTAGGGCTTGCGCGGTGGCGGCAGGACGCGGAGCTGGAGCATGGCGGCGAAGCGGGTGTCCGGGTCGTCGAGGTCGAGGACGCCGACCTCGGCCAGGCGGCGGAGGCGGTAGCGGAAGGTGTTGGGGTGAACGTAGACCGAGGCGGCCGCGGCGATGACGTCGCCGAAGGCGTCCAGCCAGGCGCGGAGCGTCTCGACCAGGTTCGAGTTGTGTTCGCGGTCGTAGCTGATCAGGCGGGCGATCGGGCCGGTGGGCTGGTCGCCGCGGGCCTCGATCAAGTCGCGGAGTTCGAGCAGGAGCGTCTCGACGTGGACATCCGCCAGCCGGGCGACGCGCTGCGCCCCGCGGTTGGTTCGTAGTACGCGGAGGGCCCGGTCGGCTCCGGCCCGAGCGTGTGGCAGATGCGAGTTCTCCCGGACGACGGGTCCGACGCCGATCGCCGCGGTGACGCGGTCGCCGATGCGGTCGAGGAAGTCCTTGGCGATCCGTACGGCGTTCTCCTCGCCGTCGGCCCGATCCGCGCGGACCGGGATCAGCCCGTAGGCGACATCACCAACCAGTGCGGCAGCCGATCGGGGATGCACGGCGCCGAGGTGCATGGCGAAGGCGTCGGCCAGGCGCTGGCGTTCGGTGGCTTGAGCGGCGTCGTGCAAGTCGGTCTCCGCCGCAGCCTTGCGGTGGTGCGCCGGAGTGAGCATGGAGAGGGCGAGTACGACGAGCGGTTGGTCGGCCAGGCCGAGGCGGTCCAGGGCCTCGCGAGCGCCGGAGCCGCCTTCGAGCGCAGTACTGACCAGGTCGGCTCGTAGCCGGCGTTCGACGTCGGCGCCGGCGCGGATGCGGAGCATGTGCAGGGCGACCAGCTTCGCCGCGTCGCAGAGGGCCTGCGTGCGTTCCTCGGTGAGCGGCGTACGGACGACGACCCAGATCGAGCCGAGGATCTCATCGCCGGCCCGGACGGCGACCGCCATCCGGGGGATCGTGAACTCGTCCTCGGTGATCGGCAGCGGTGGAACGTGCACCGGCTGGTCGGTGCGGTACAGCTCGCGGAAGATGCCCAGTTCGTTGAGAAGCCGCGAGTACCGCTGCGGCACCTGGCGGCCGAGGACGGTCTCGACGCGGGCGGTGTCGGCCTCGTCCTGGCGGTTCGAGAAGGCCAGCACGCGGGAGCTGCGGTCCTCGATGGTGACCGGGGCGTCGAGCAGCGCGGCAGCCGCGTTGGCGAGGGCGAAGAGGTCGCCCGACGGCATACCGCCGAGCGTCTCCGGCTCGGCGACGCCCACGTCTCCCTCGGCGAGGACCGAGCGGAGCAGTACGGCGAGTTGGTCCCACGAGGCGCCTCGGGTCAGCCCGAGCAGGGCGACACCTGACTCGGCGACCGCGGCGGTCATCGTGTCGTCAGGCGTGATGGGGGAGCGGACGACGAGTCCGACCGCTTGCTGGCGGCCGAGGTCGCGCAGGAGTTGAGCGATGGCAGCCGTGTCCTGGAGCCCGACGCCGAGGACGAGGGCGTGCCGCGGCAGGACCGGCTCGTCGACCGGGTCGTGGATGACCACGCCCCCGAGCTCGGCCGGCTGGTCGGCGTCCCCGTGGACGAGTTCCAGCAGGGTGTCGCCGAGGTCGTCGAGGACCCGGCCGAGGCTGGCCCGAGGCCGATTCGTCACGGAAAGCAGCACCCTTCCGAAGCTAGAGCCGGATCCCCCACCCTAACTCGTCCGGCGGCACAGTTTCGGCCCCCCATTTCGTCGAATCGGACAACCCACCCACCCCCACCCCCGTCGCCCACCCAGCGCTCCGCGCCGCCGCCACACCCATCGGTGGGCTCCACTCCTCTTCGTGGGGTTACCCCACTGGCAGAGCAATGGGGTAACCCCACGAAGAGGGGTGGACCCTGCGGGGAAGGGGAGGTGTGCGAGTCAGAGCGGGAGCCATTCGGTGGAGGTGGTGACCTCGGCGAGGAGGTCGGGGAGGGGGTCTACGCCGATGCCGGGGGCGGTGGGGACGGGCAGGTGGCCGTCCTGGAGCGTGAACGGGGTGGTGATGTCGGTGCGGTAGTAGCGGCTGGAGCCCGAGGTGTCGCCGGGGAGGGTGAAGCCGGGCAGCGCCGCGAGGGCGACGTTGGCGGCCCGGCCTAGGCCGGTCTCGAGCATGCCGCCGCACCAGACGGGGACGCCGTGCGCGACGCAGACGTCGTGGATCCGCCGCGATTCCAGGTAACCGCCGACCCGGCCGGGCTTCACATTGACGATCGAGCAGGCGCCCAGGGTGATCGCCGCGGCCGCCGAGCGAGCCGAGGTGATCGATTCGTCGAGACAGACCGGGGTCGTGATCAGGCGCGCCAGTTCGGCGTGCCCGAGGATGTCCTCCTCGTCCAGCGGTTGCTCGATCAGCAGCAGGTCGAAGGGGTCGAGCCGCGCGAGGTGCCGGGCGTCCGACACGGAGTACGCCGTGTTCGCGTCCACCTGGAGCAGGACGTCGCCGAAGCGTTCGCGGACGGCGGCGACCGGCTCGACGTCCCAGCCGGGCTGGATCTTCAGCTTGATCCGCAAGTACCCCTCGTCCAGATACCCGCCGACCGCGTCGAGCAGTTCACCGATCGAGTCCATGATGCCGACCGACACTCCGCACGGCACCCGATCGTGCACAGCCCCGAGCTCCCGAGCCAGCGGCCGCCCTTCTGCTCGCAGTTCAGCATCCAGTACTGCGGTCTCCAATGCCGCCTTTGCCATCCGGTGCCCGTGGAAGCGGGCCAAGGCTGGAGCCACTCCGACGGCTGAAAGCCTTTCCACAGCAGCCAACGCCGGCACGAAGAACCGCCGCAGTACGTCGATCGCCCCGTCGACGTACTCCGACGAGTACAGCGGCCCGCTCATCGCGACGCACTCGCCCCATCCCTCGGCCTCGGTCCCGACGACCCGGACCAGCAACGCGTCGCGCGTCGTCTCGGTCCCGAACGACGTCCGGAACGGCGCCACCAACGGCAACGAGATCCGCCGCAACTCGACCCCGGTCAGCTTCATCACACCAGCCCTTTCGCAGCATGTTCGAGTACGTACCAGCCGGCCCGATCGAATCCGGTCACCCGTGCACCGTCGGCGAGCAGCCCACCGAGAACCTCGCGCACCGCCGCCCGCCACTCCTTCGCCGCCACGGGGTTCGTCGTCCGCAATCCCTCGACATCGGTCGGTACTGCGACCAGCACCGTCCCGCTGTCGCCCGGGCGACCCGGCAGCGGTCGCTCGTCCGCCGTCCGTCCCAGCGCAATGGTTGCCTCAGGCAACACGATGGCACGCGGTTGCCGGGCAGCGGCCGCCGCGACCTCGGGCGCGTCGAGCTGCCAGCGGACCAGCAGCCGATCGGTGTCGTCCCCGTTGTTGATCCCGTCGTCCATGAGCCCGTAGAAGTTCGTCAGGTACTCCGTCGGCACCGCCGCGAGCTTCACCAGATTGAAGTAGGCGTTGCGCCGGACCAGCGGATCGAAGGTCCACGAGATCGCCGCCACGCCACGCTGCAAGGCCCACGCCCGTTGGTGCAGCTTCAGCGCGAACCCGACGTTGCGCCCCCGAGCAGCCCCGGACACGCCCGCGACGTGACTGTGCATCGCCACCTCGGCCGGCGCTCCGAAGAAGCCGACGCACGCCCCGAGCAACTCGTCCCCGTCGTACGCTCCGCCGACGTAGTTGCCGGCTTTCGTCAAGGCACGCAGCAGTTCCGTCGTCACCGGCGGGTTCTTCGGGTCCGGCCGCCAGATCGAGTCGTACAACCGGTAGACCTCGTCGAGCTCGGCCAGTTCGGACAGCTCGCGAACCCGTACGCCGGCCGAGGCCGCTGCCGCCAGGCTGTCCCGGGTGGCGTCCTCGACCGAAGTACTGAAGGCGATGTCGCTCATGGGTTGTCCAGCAGGTCCGCGATCAACGCCGTCAGCAGAGCGGTCCGCGGCGCGATCTCCGCCACCACGACATGCTCGTCGTCGGCGTGGGCACCGCCACCGACGGCACCGAGGCCGTCGAGCGTCGGCGTACCGATGCCGGCCGTGAAGTTGCCGTCGGATCCGCCACCCACCGAGATCTCCCGCAAAGGCTCGATTCCGAGCTCAGCCGCGAGTCGGGACGCGCGTTCGAACAGGTCGACGGACATCTTCCGCTCCAGCGGCGGACGGTTCGGCCCGCCAACGATCTCCAACGACGCGCCGTCGAGGACCGGGGTCAGGGCGTGCAACGCCGCATCGACTCGGCGCTGCTCCGCGACATCGCGAGCTCGCGCATCGACGAAGAAGCTCGCCGCGGCGGGCACGGTGTTCCGCGTCGTACCGGAGGACAGGTTGGTCGGTGTCACGGTCGTCCCGCGATCAGCAGCGCCGAGGCGGCTGATCGCGAGGATCTGGTGAGCTGCCTCGATGCTGGCGTTGACCCCGAGTTCCGGTTCCAGGCCGGCGTGGGCGGCGCGACCCGCGATTCTCACTTCGTAGTTGGAGACACCCTTGCGCTCCAGTTTCAGAGCGCCGTCAGTCGATGCCTCGAGCACCAATGCGGCGACACAGCCCGCAGCCTCTTCCTCGATCAACGCACGCGACGAGGGCGAACCGAGTTCCTCGTCACCCGTCACCAACAAGGTGACACCGTCGCGCGTGGGCAAGGCGGCCAAGGCGTGGAACGCCATCACCAGACCGGTCTTCATGTCGAACGACCCAGGCCCACGCAGTACGCCGTCTTCGATGGCGAACGGATGCGTCTTGAGCGAGCCCACCGGCCAGACCGTGTCGTGATGGCCCAGGACCAGGACCCGCGCTGGGCCGGAACCGAACCGCCAGCGCAGATGGGTCCGCCCGTCGACCACCACGTACTCCGGTGCGCTGCCGAGCAGCCGGGTTCCGATCCGGGCGACCACTTCTGCGCTCCGAGCCACCGCCGTCAGATCCGACGACGGCGACTCGCAGATCACCAAAGTCTCCAGATCGGCGAGCATCTCCGGCAGTGCTGCCTGCATCCGCTCGACCGTCATCAGCTCACCTTCGGAGTAGCACGGACACCTGCATGCAGGTACTTCTCGCCGGTAGGCAGCGAGTAGAACGTGACCGGCATCCAGGTGAGCGACCCCGGCGGCCGTACGGCGAACAGGTCACCGCTGTCGTCGACGGGCACCAACGGGTACTCGTGGGTCGGCTCCGGCAACAGTTCGGCGAGCGGGCCGGTCACCGTCGTCCGCAGTACCGCCTCGCCGTCGCGGATCAGGATCTCCTCGATCGTGCTGGCGCGCTCGTACCGGCCCGCGTGCTTGTGCAGGTCGACCTTGGGCGGCTCGGCGGGCGGGGCGAGCGGGGTCGGCATGGTGACGTCGGCGAGCTCGGCGAAGATCTCGCGGTACAGGTCCTGGTAGAGGTCGCGCGTGTTGCCGCCGTTGGTCAGCAGGGCAACGGCCAGGCCCTCCGAGGGGAGGACCCGCAGGAAGGCGGCCTGTCCGATCGTGTTGCCGTCGTGCCCGATCAGCCGCCGGCCGTCCCAGTCGAACCGGATCCAGCCGAGGCCCCAGGAATCGCCGAGCGTGTGCTTGTCCGGGAGGTCGGCTTGTTTCGACGCCATCAGCGCCGCGGTTTCCTCGCGCAGTACCCGGGTGCCGTCCGGAGCGACACCGCCCTTCAGGTGAAGACGTGCGAAGGCCAAGGTGTCCGCGACGGTCGAGATGATCGTGCCCGCGGGGCCCAGGGAGCGGGGCAGCATCCAGACCGGCGCGCGCGTCGGCTCCTCGCCGGGCTCACCGACATGGCCGACCGCGGCCCGATGCAGGAGGACTTCCTCGGGCAGCGTGGCCGTGTGTTCCAGGCCGAGGGGGACCAGGATCCGTTCGCGTAGTACCTGGTCCCAGGTCTTGCCGGTGACCTTCTCGATCACGCGGCCGGTCAGCGAGAAGCCGGCGTTGCAGTAGGACCAGGTGGCGCCGAGCGGGTGGTTCTGGCCGACCTCGGCCAGTCCGTCGACGTACTTCTCCAGACAGTCGTCGCCGCGACCCGTGTCGGTGAAGACGTCGCCGTCGATCCCGCTCGTGTGCGTGAGCAGGTGCCGCAGCGTCACCTGCTTGGCGACGTCGGGATCGCCCAGCCGCAGCTCGGGCAGTACCTCGATGATCGGGGCGTCCAGGTCGAGCAGGCCCTCGTCGACGAGTTGCATCGCGAGCGTCGCCGTCCAGACCTTGGAGATCGACCCGATCTGGAAGAGCGAATCGGCCGTCGTCGCGACACCCGTGTCCTTGAACACGACACCGGTCGCGGCTTCCACCAGTTCGTCGTCGAGGCCGTCCTGCAAGCGCAGGATGCCAAGAGCAGCACCCGGTACGCCGTGCTTCGCGGCGAGCGTGTCGAGCCGGTGCTGCCAGTGGGCCGCGTCGATCCGGGCGCGACGCGGGCCGGCCGCGTCGCCGGCGTACTGCTCGACCCAGTCGAGGATCCGCCGGTTGAAGTCGAGCCGGTGCGACGGCCGTCCGTCGACGATGAAGAGGTGGCTCGCGTCCGGATAGAGCACCAGTTGGGTCGGCACGCCTTGCTCGCGCAGTGCCGTGTGCCATTGCTGGGCCTGACCGATCGGGCACCGTACGTCGGCATCGCCGTGCAGGACCAGCGTCGGCGTCTTCACCTTGCCGACCTGGCTGAACGGAGACATCTCGGTGTAGTCCGCGGGACCGTTCAGCTCGTAGACGCCGAGGAAGTGGCCGAGGTCCGAGGTGCCCGCCATGCTGGTCAGGTCGCTGACCACCCCACCGGTCACGGCCGCCGCGAACCGGTCGTCGCGACTGGTCAGATAGCAGGTCATGTACCCGCCGTAGCTGTAGCCGGCCACCGCGAGGCGGGCCGGATCAGCGATGCCCTCGGCAACCAATTCGTCGAGCGGTTCGAGGAAGTCCTTCGCGTCCGACGTCCCCCAGGCACCGAGCGCGGCGTTGAAGAACTGCTCGCCGTACCCGTCGCTGCCGCGCGGATTCACCAGGAAGACGGTCCAGCCGCGCGCGGCCAGTTCCTGGTGGTAGAAGTGGACCTCGTCGGCCACCGCGTTCCACGCGTTGTGCGGGCCGCCGTGGATGTCGAGCAGCAGCGGCTGCGGCCCGGTCGCGGCGGGATCGCGGATCAGATAACCGGCCACCACGGTCCCGTCGGAGATCGTGAACTCGCGCTCGGTGCGGGCGAAGTGCTCGACCTCGCCGAGCTTTTCGCCGTACGAGGTGCGCGGGGTGACCGTTTTGCTCGCCAGGTCAAGGGTGACCACCTCGCCGTACGAGGTCTCGGTGGTGAGCACCAGCGCGGCGGTTCCGCCCGCGACGGTGAGGCTGGAGACGTTCTGGCCGGCTTTGCCCAGTACTGGTTGGGGAGTGCCGCCGGAGACGGGGACGGAGTACAGGTGACTGCAGCCGCGCTCGCGGATGGCGAAGAGGACCGTGCGGCCGTCATCGGTCAACGTAGGAAGGGCTCCTGGGTACGCCGGTCCGCCGGGCATCACGTTGCGGTCGAGTGACTCTGCGAGGTTCACCACCTCGCCGGTCTGCAGCGACAGTCGCAGCAGGCCGGCGTGTCCTACGGGACCGGCGACGTTGCCAACGACCACAAGCGCGTCGCCGTCAGCCGTCCAGATGAGCGGACCTGTTAGTCCTTCGGCGAGACCGACGAGCTGAGGCTGAGCCTTCTCGTCGGTGGCATCGAGCACGTACGCCGGTGCTGTCGGGCTGAGGTCGGCGTCAGGAGCGGTAGCGGCTCCGAAGGCCAGCTTGGTGCCGTCCGGCGACCAGGCGGGGTCACCCGCGTGCCAGTCGCCCTCGGTGGCTTGCCTGCACTTCTTCGTTCCGACGTCGAGCAGGTGGAGGTGTTTGCGGATCGTCCGGAGCCAGCCGGCGCCGTCTGCCTGGTAGTCGAGTCGCTCGGTGACGATCGGTGCATGGCCGCGTGTCTCGTCGTCCAGGCCAGCGATGTCCACCGCCGCACTGAAGGCGATCTTGGTACCGTCCGGACTCCACTGCGGCGCGCCCGCTCCGAGCGGGAGAGTAGTGAGCTGCTCTGGTTCACCACCGCCGACAGGGAGCAGCCAGAGCTGCGCTGGCCCGTCCTTGGCGCGGAGGAACGCCAACTGCGTCCCGTCCGGCGACCAGACCGGCGTACTGTCTGCGTCTCCTCTGGTCAGCTGCCTTGGCTCGCCGCCGGACGCGGGGACGCGCCACAGGCTTCGCAGCGTGCGGTCGCCCTCGACGTCGGTGGTTCGCAGTACGTAAGCGATCTGGGTGGCGTCGGGCGAGAGGGCCGGCTGCTCGGGTACGGCGAGCTCGGTCAGATCGTCGATGCGCAGGTGTCGAGTCACGCGGAGGTCCTTTGGCTTGGGTACGGCGATGACGAGGTCGTGCCGCGGCGGGGCGCGGCCGCGAGAAGTTCTCGGGTGTAGTCGTGCTGTGGATCGGTCAGGAGCTGGTCGGCGGGGCCGAACTCGACGATCCGGCCGAGGTACATCACCGCGATCAGGTCACTGACGTAGCGGACGACGGCCAGGTTGTGCGAGATGAACAGCATCGACAGCTTCAGTTCACGTTGTAGCGAACGGACGAGGTTGAGCACGGTGCCCTGCACCGAGACGTCGAGCGCCGAGGTGATCTCGTCGGCGATGATCACGTCCGGCTGGCCGGCCAGCGCCCGGGCGATGGCGACACGCTGGCGCTGACCTCCCGACAAGGCGCCTGGGTAGGCATTCGCGCGGGCGGCGTCGAGCCCGACCAGTTCGAGCAACCGGGCAACCTCGTCAGCCCGGTTGCCGGCGGTTCGGGGTACGGCCTCGGCGATCGTGTCGCCGACCGTCATCCGCGGATCCAGTGACGAGTAGGGATCCTGGAAGACCATCTGCAGCGGTCGACGCTTGCCGGCGCGGTGGTCGAGCGGTACGCCGTCCAGCAGGATCCGCCCGTACGACGGCTCGACCAGCCCGACGGCCGCACGCGCCAGGGTGGACTTGCCCGACCCCGATTCGCCGACCAGCCCGACCACCTGGCCGGACGGGACGACCAGGTCGACGTCGTCAACGGCCGTGATCGCCCGGCTGCCGGTGCCGAACCGGACCGACACCTGATCGAATCGCAGTTCGCTCATCGCTGCCCCGTCCGGATCGACTCCGTGCCTGGATACCGAGCTTGCCAGGCCGCCGAACCCTGTGGGTTCCAGCAGGCGACCTGATGTGCCGGACCGTGACTGACCAAGGCGGGATCCTCGGTCCGGCACCGGTCGGTGGCGAACTCGCAGCGAGCCGCAAACGCGCAACCGGATGGGTAGTGCGCCGGGTCGACCGGCCGTCCCGAAATGACCGCGAGTGGCTCGTCCAGCGGAGTGTCCAGATCCGGTACTGCGGCCGACAGCGCTCGGGTATAGGGATGGCGAGCACCGGTGTAGAGCTCGCTCGCGGGCAGGTCCTCCACGATCCGGCCGGCATACATCACCAGCACGCGATCGCAGACCTGACCTACGACGGTGATGTCGTGGCTGATCAGCAGCACAGCGACTTCGTTCTCGGTCCTGATCTGTTCGAGCAGCTCCAGCACCTGCCGCTGCACGGTGACGTCGAGGGCGGTGGTCGGCTCGTCGGCGACGATCAGCGCGGGCGTACCCATCAGGCCCATCCCGATCATCGCCCGCTGCCGCATCCCGCCGGAGAACTCGTGCGGATACTGATGCGCGCGCCGCTCCGGCAGCGGGATCCGGACCGCCCGCAGCCGGTCGACCGCTCGGTTCATCGCCTGGCGCCGGGACATGCCCTGGTGTTCGCGGGCGCCTTCGGCGAGTTGGGCGCCGACCCGCATCGTCGGGTTGAGCGACGTCATCGGGTCCTGGAAGACCATCGCGAACGACGTACCGAGCAACCGCCGCCGCGCGGCCGCAGTACTGCGGACCGCTGCCCGGCCGAGCAGAGGCGCTCCGAGGAACGACAGCTCAGCAGCTCGTACCTGGCCGGGGGACTCGATCAATTGAGCGACTGCAAGTGCAGTGAGGCTCTTGCCCGAACCGGACTCGCCGACCACCCCGACGATCTCGCTGCGTCCGATCGTGAAGCTGATCCCGCGCACTGGCGTGACCGGGCCGGGGAAGCTGACGTGCAGGTCTTTGACGACCAGCACGGCGTCTTCGTCGACCTCGGCAGCCGGAGCGGTTTCCCCCTGCGGCAACCGCGATCCCTTCAGCACCGGTACGCCGAAGCCCTTTGCCACGGCCTCACCGAAGAGATTGAACGCCAGGCCCGCAATGACGACCGCGACGCCAGGTGCCAATGCCGCGGCGGGGTGCACGTAGATGCTGTTGAGGCTCTCGCCCATCAACCGCCCCCAGTCGTAGGCAGGCGGTTGCACGCCCAGGCCGAGGAACGACAGGCCGGCGAACGCGAGCAAGGTGCCGCCGGCACCGATCGTCGCGTTCACCACCAGCGGCTCGGCGATGTTGGGCAGGATGTGCCGCGACAGCATCCGGAACCGGCCGACCCCGGCGATCCGTGCGGCGGCGACGAAGTCCCGCTTCTCGATCCCGGCAACCAGCGTCTGGGTCAGCCGCGCGAACGACGGTGCTCCGGCGAGCCCGATCGCCAGTACCGCGCCCTTCGCGCCGACTCCGAAGACGACCGCGAAGAACAGCGCGAGCAGCAAACCGGGGAACGCGACAGCGATGTTCACCACGGCCGTCGCCAGTCGTCCGCCGCGTCGACCGAGGACAGTCGGTGCACAGCCGAGCGCGAGTCCGCACACCACCGCGATGGAGGTGGCGATCAGGGCCAGCAGGATCGACGTACGAGAGGCAACCAGGACGCGGTAGAAGATGTCTCGGCCGAGGTTGTCCGTGCCGAGCCAGTGCTTGGCAGAAGTGCCCTCCAGTAGGTGTTCCGTGTCGATCGCGGTCGCCTGATGCGACCAGAGCAGCGGTGCGACCAGAGCGAGCAGGAGTACTGCGAGGAGGAGTACCCCTGCGCCGGCGCCGACCGGCGTCCGTAGTACTGCGATCCAGCGAGCTGTCCTCTTCATCAGCTCTCCCGGATGGTGGATCGGGGGTCAAGCACGGCGAGGATCACGTCGACTGCCAGGTTCACCAGCAGCACGCCGGCGCCGTAGACGAGTACTACGCCCTGCACCAGCGGGTAGTCCTTGGCCAGGATCGAGGACACGATCGTGCTGCCGAGACCTGGCCAGCTGAAGACGTTCTCGACCAACACTGTCCCGGCGACCATTCCACCCAAGAGGAGACCGCCGAGGGTGATTGTTGCTGTCACCGCGTTGGGCAGCGCATGCCGGAGATACACAGCGACAGCGGGAAGGCGTTTGGCTCGTGCTGTCCGCAGATAGTCGGTCTGCAGTACTGCGAGCAGCTCGACCCGGCAGATGCGCGCGAGCACCGCGGCCGGTCCGATCGCCAGTGCAAGCACGGGCAGCACGTACGACGACGCGCTGCCGCGCCCAGCGACAGGGAACCAGTGGAGCGTCACTGCGAAGACGTAGACGAGCCCGACTGCCAGCAGGAACTCCGGGATCGCGGCGAGCACCACTGTGGTCGAGGTGAAGCTCAGCTCGGCACGTGGTCGGCGGCCGGCTCGGGTGAGGACGCCCATCGCGAGGCCGAGCGGCAGCGCGATCAGTACGGCTACGACGAAGGCGGCGACGGCGAGCTGCAGCGTGGCGGGTAGGCGATCGCGGATCACGTCGGAGACCGGGAGGCCGGTCGTGATCGACGTACCGAGGTTGCCGGTGAAGAGGTGCTGCAGGAAGTGCAGGTACTGCACCCAGAGCGGGTCGTTGAGACCCAAGGACTCGCGCTGGGCGTCGACCACGCTCTGTGCGGCCGCAGGGCCGAGTGCGCCTCGCACCGGGTCGCCCGGGATCAGGTGGATCATCAGGAAAGCGGCGCTGACCAGTACCAGCACGGACCCGACCAGGCGCCCGAGCCGGCGGGCGGCGAACCGCACCCACGGATGGGTACCGAAGCTCGCCGCCGCACCGGAAACGCTGGCCGTCGCGGTCATTGGGGCACCTCGGTACGCGGTTCGATCAGGGGAGCGCTGACTGTCGCCGTCACCGGGTCACCCGATCATCCGGATCGATCCGGGGTCGACGCCATCGTTCAGTTCGAAGGTCGCGCCCTTGGCGAAGATCGGCACCGTCGAGTTGACGAACGGCACGACGTTGACCTCCTTGAACAAGGCACGCTCGGCCGAGGCCCAGTCGCCGCATCCGTCCGCCCCGGCGGTCTTCGCGGCCTTGGCGACCGCGGCGTCGTACTCCGGGTTCTTGATCCAGGAGAAGTTGCCGCCACCCGGCGGGGTCGGGCCGGACAGGAAGCTCACCAGCTGGCTGGGCAGCGAGGTCGTCAGCGGGATCAGGCCGGTGTGCCAGGTCCCTTGGCCGGCCAGGACGACAGTACTGATCTCCGCGGTCGACACGGCCTTGAGGGAGACCTGGACGCCCAGCTCGGTCCACGCCTTCTGCAAGAGTTCCGCGCCGGACTGCATTGTCGGCCCGAGGTTGGTCAGGTAGTAGGAGACGAGCGACAACTTGGTCCCGCCCTTCTCCCGGATGCCGCCCGTGCCCGGTTTCCACCCGGCTGCGTCGAGAGTCGCCTTGGCCGCGTCCAGATCGTGGCCGGGCAGGTTGCCGGTGACCGTGTCGTCGTTGCACGGACCTGTCCCCGGCACGGTCATGCTGGTGGTCGGTTTCCCGGTGCCACCGGTGATCACCTTGCCGAGCTGAGCCAGGTCGAGAGCTTGCGTCAACGCCTTGCGGACAGCGAGATCCGCGGTCGGCAGACCGGGCTTCTGGTTGAACCAGAGCTCACCCAGCGGAGTGCCCATGCTGCGCGAGAAGACCTTCTGCGCCTCCAGCCGCTGCTTGTCCGGTCCGGAGATCGCCGCGATGTTGACCTGGCCGGCCAGCAGCAGGTTCGCCGCGGTGGTCTCGTTGGCGACGACCTTGAGCACGACCTTGTCCGGCATCCCGGGCTGGTCCGCCTTGAAGTCGCCCACACCCCACGCGTACTCCTTGCGCCGGGTCAGCGTGTAGTGGTCGCCCGGCACGACCTCGGTGACTTTGAACTGGCCGGTCCCGTCCGAGCCCTGCTTGAGCAGCGTGCGGTTCTTCATGCCCTTGCCGCAGACGATGTGCAGACCACCGACGTTGCGGACCAGGAAGGCGTCCGGCGCGGCTGCGGTCACGGTGACCGTGCCGGTCGCGTCGTCGCCGGTCGCCTTGGCTCCGGGTGGTACGAAGACACCGATCCGGGTGGACTTGCTGGCCGGGTTGCCGACGAAGGTGATGTTCTCGGCGACCGTGCTCGCGGTCAGCGGAGTCCCGTCCGCGCAGGTGATGCCCTTGCGCAGCGTGTACTTCGCGGTGGTGGTCGTGCCTTCCCACTTCTCCGCGAGACCCGCCACGTCCTTGCCGCTGCCGTCGATGTTGAGCAGCGAGTCGTAGAGGAACGCGTCGACCTGCTTGGTGATCGACAGCGAGGTGAACTGCGGATCGAGGTTGCCCGGGTCGGCGTTCAGCGCCATGGTCAGCGTCTTGCCCGCGACCGGCTTGCCCGCCCCAGTGGTCTGCTCGCCCGAACTGCAGGCGGACAGGGCCAGTCCTGCGGCGAGCGCTCCGGCGACCGCGATGGTGGCTGCGGATCTCATCATCAGCTCCTGGGATCAGGCGGTGGTGGCGCGGCGGATGGCGCGGCCGTTGTGCAGGTACAGGGCATGGCCGCTGCCGTCGTCGCCGAGGAAGACCTGCGGCAGGTGCACCCCGTTCTCGGCCTTGACCGCGATCAGGCTCTCCGCGTTGCGGCCGACCAGTTCGACCGGCTCGGGTGCCGGGCCGAGCTCGGCGAAGATTCCCTTCGGTGTCTGGTCGAGCCAGATCTTTCCGTCGTCGTTCTGGCGGATGGTGAAGTCGGCGACTTCGCAGCTGTAGGTGCCGAGCATCCGGTCCGCGTCGATCGGTACTGCGGTGTCCGGAGGCGTGGGGAGCGCGGGCAGGTCGAGGCCGGTGAGCTCCTTGACCACATGGCCGGCGACGGCTTTGTAGAGCTCGATGGTGTCGCCGCCGTTGGTCAGGACGCTGACCGCGAACCCGTGCTCGGGCACGATACGCAGGAAGGCGTTCTGGCCGATGGTCCCGCCGTCGTGGCCGATCACCGTGGTGCCGTCCCAGTCGAAGATCTCCCAGCCGAGTCCCCACGAGTCGCCCATCAGCCCGAGGGCCGGCACCTTCACCTGCGGCTCCTGCATCGCCTTGACGCTCGCGGCACTGAGTACCGCCGTACCGTCTGCTGCCTTGCCTTCGTTGAGGTGCAGGGCGGCGAACGTGAGCAGGTCGCGCGGTCGCATCGCGAGCATCGCGCCGGCCGGCGCCATTCCGCGGGTCATCGCCCACATCGGCGCGGGCACCGGTGCCTCGTCGGGTGCAGGGCGGATGTGCCCGACCGCGGCGCGATGGAGGATCGCCTCGTACGGGTCGGTGGCCGCGTGCGTCAGGCCGAGCGGGGTGAAGAGGTGCTCGCGCAGCACAGCGTCGTACGGCTTGCCACGCAGTACCTCGATCAGCCGGCCGAGGACGACGAAGCCGGCGTTGTTGTAGGAGAACAGCTCGCCGGGCGCGAAGAGCTGGCCGACCTCGGCCAGCGTCGGCATGAACTTCTCGACGGCGTCGTCACCCTTGCCGGTCTCGTTGAAGATGTCGCCCTCGAACCCGGCCTGATGGC
Organism: Kribbella monticola; assembly: GCF_003261635.1. Lineage (GTDB taxonomy): Bacteria > Actinomycetota > Actinomycetes > Propionibacteriales > Kribbellaceae > Kribbella > Kribbella monticola. Next base: position 254,994 of record NZ_QFXK01000022.1, read on the forward strand.
TGAGCAACTGGCGGACGGTGATCACTGCCGCCGCCTCGTCGTCCTTGAGGACGAACTCGGGCAGGTAGTCGCGGACGGGCTTGTCCAGGTCCACCTTGCCCTCGTCGACGAGCTGCATCACCAGCGTCGTCGTCCACACCTTGGTGATCGAGCCGATCTGGAACACCGTGTCGGCCGTCGTCTCCACACCGGTCGCCTTGCTCAGCACGCCGGCCCCGTGGTCGATCACCTCGCCGCCGAACAGCACTGCGACCGCAGTACCGGGGACCTCGTGCTCGGCCAGCAATGCCGGCAGCCGGTCTTGTAGCCACTTCTCGATCTCGCTCAGGGTCGCCATGCACCGACGCTAGGGCCGCGCCGCCGCCGAGTATTCGTCGCCGCTGACGACTGAACAGACGTTTTTCGTCGGATCCGACGAGGTGTGCCGGCTGACCTACGGCGATGCGAGGATTTCCGGATGGAGAAGCGCTACTGGTACGCCGACGACCTGAGCCCCGAAGAACTGGACTTCCAGCGCCGCTTCGGCCCGGTCGAACCAGCGACCCGGGCCGAGGCGAAGGAGTTCTGGGACGGCCTCGGGCTCGACTGGTGGGTGGCAGGCGGCTGGTCGATCGAGGCGTTCACCGGCGTACCGCGCCACCACGAAGACCTGGACGTGTCGTTCTGGCGGCGCAACGTCCCCGAGTTGATCCGCCACGCCGAGGGCCGATACCACGTGTGGTCGGCCGGCAGCGGGTTCCTCTCCCCGTTGAGCATCGACAAACCGGAGGTGCCGGACACCGCCGACCAGGTCTGGCTCCGTGAACACGCCCTCGCCCCCTGGAAGTACGACGTCGTCCTCAACCCCGACCGCGACGGCCGCTGGATCTTCCGCCGCGACCCGTCCCTCGACTACGCCCTCGACGACATCACGTGGGTCGCTTCCGATGGCATCCGTTACCTCAATCCGGAGATGGCGCTCGCCTACAAAGCCCGCTCCAACCGCCCGAAGGACCACCAGGACCTCACCACCACCCTCCCGCTCCTGTCCCGCGAGAAGCGCACCTGGCTCGCCGACATGGTCCACCACCTACACCCCGACCACGTCTGGCTGGAGGAGATCCGCGGGGGATGAGCTGTACGGCGGGGTAGATCTCCCCGTCGCGCCTCCTGCGTCGGCCGCTCGACCCACCCACCCGGGGTCGCGGCTCCTCCGTCGCCGCTCATGCCAGGGCTGGCCTGGTCGTTCGCCCTTGCGCTGAACCCAGCGCTCGGGGGTCGCGGCATCTCCGTCTCCGCTCGACTGAAGACCAGCCGGCCCGCCGGCCTCGCCTCCGGGATCGCGGCTTCGTCGGGGCTCAATCGAAGGCGGGGCGGCGTCCGCCCACGACAAACTCACCGGCGATCTGGCCCACCGCTCGGCTGGCTCCGCCTGGAAACTCGGACCGCCCTCCGCGAGCCATCCGTGCGGGCCTCGGACACCATCCGGGCACTGCGGACCGGCGGCTGCTCGTTCGCCGCAGTCTTTTGGGGTTCACTCCCCGTCAGAGGGTTGCCCCACTGTCCGACCAGTGGGGGAACCCTTCGAGCAGGAGTTGACCCGCCTCTTGCTCACCGGAGTACTGCGGGGGAACCCTCATTGCGCCCCACGTCGGCCGCTCGACCGACCACCCCAGGTCGCGGCTCGTCCGTCGCCACTCAAGCGAATGCAGGCCTGGGCGTTCGCCCTCACGCTGAACCCAGCGCCCCGGGTCGCAGCTCTCCCGTCGTCGCTCAGGCGACTGAGCCGCGACGGGAGAGCTTCGGGGACTCGCCCGAGCACCCGTCGAGGTGCGAGCCCTGCGATGCGGCTCGCCTTGGTTCGAGCGGCGACGGAGGAGCCGGGACCTGGGGCGGGGCGGGAGCCGCGACCTGGGGCGGGCGAGCGCCGCGACGAAGGAGCCGATCGCCGGAGCCGCTGATCGACCCGTCCGTGTCGATCACGGTGCCGGCGTCGGGGCTTCGCGAGCACCCCCGAGGGCGGGGCGTCGGGCGATCCGGTTCGCCTTCGGTTGAGCGGCGACGAAGGAGCCGCGACCTGGGGGTGGGTGGGTCGAGCGGCCGACGGAGGAGGCGCGACGGGGGGACTACCCGCAGTACCGGCTGATTTATTCCCGAAATGAGAGGTGGATCGGGAACATCTGTGGGGGACTTACTCTTATGGGTGTTATGAGTTCACCTGCGCGCCGGACGGTCTACCTGGATCATGCCGCGACGACTCCGATGTTGCCTGTGGCGATCGAGGCGATGACCTCGCACCTCGGGCGTACCGGCAACGCGTCTTCGTTGCACGGGTCGGGGCGGGCGGCTCGGCGGACGGTGGAGGAGTCGCGGGAGACGATCGCGGACGCTTTGAGCGCGCAGCCGAGCGAGATCGTGTTCACCTCCGGCGGTACCGAGGCGGACAATCTGGCGCTCAAGGGGCTGTGGTGGGCGCGTCTCGCGGAGAAGCCGAAGCGCCGCCGGATCCTGCTGAGCGGCATCGAGCACCACGCCGTACTGGACCCGGCGATCTGGCTGGCTCAGCACGAGGGCGCCGAGATCGAGTGGCTGCCGGTGGACGAGCTCGGCCGGGTTCGGCCGGACAGCGTCGCCGAGGCGATCGAGCACGACCCGGAGAGCGTGTCGTTCGTCACGTTGATGATGGCGAACAACGAGGTCGGCACCCTGCAGCCGATCCGAGAGATCGCTGAGCTGGCCAAGGCCCACGACATCCCGATGCACACCGACGCGGTCCAGGCGATCGGCCAGGTGCCGGTCGACTTCGCGAGCTCAGGTGTCGACGCGATGACGGTGTCCGCGCACAAGCTCGGCGGCCCGTTCGGGATCGGCGCGCTGGTGGTCCGCAAGGAAACGCAGCTGGTGCCGATCGTGCACGGCGGCGGGCAGGAGCGCGACGTACGCTCCGGCACCCTCGACACCCCCGCGACGGCCGGATTCGCCGTGGCGCTGGAGCACTCGATCAAGCATCAGCAAGAGGAAGCCCAGCGGCTCACCGAACTGCGCGACGCGCTGATCCGCGGCGTCCTCAACACCGTCCCCGGCGCGAAGCTGTCGGGTGACCCGGTCGGGCGTTTGCCCAACAATGCACACTTGTCGTTCAGTGGCTGCGAGGGTGACTCGCTGCTGCTCCTGCTCGACGCACGCGGGATCGAGGTCTCCACCGGATCCGCCTGCAACGCCGGCGTGGCGGAGCCTAGTCATGTGTTGCTGGCGATGGGGTACGACGACCAGCGGGCGCGCGGCTCGCTCAGATTCACGCTGGGGCACACCAGCACCCGGGCCGACATCGACGCAGTACTGGACAACATCGGGCCGGTGGTCGAGCGGGCGAAGTCCGCAGGATTGCAGAACGTAGGAAGGAACAACTGATGCGGGTACTCGCAGCCATGTCCGGCGGGGTCGACTCCGCCGTCGCGGCGGCGCGGATGGTCGAGGCCGGGCACGACGTCGTCGGCGTACACCTCGCCCTGAGCCGGAACCCGCAGTCGTACCGCAGCGGAGCGCGCGGCTGCTGCACGATCGAGGACTCCCGCGACGCCCGGCGAGCAGCCGACGTGATCGGCATTCCCTTCTACATCTGGGACATGGCGGAGCGATTCGCCGCCGACGTGGTGGACGACTTCGTCGCGGAGTACGCCGCCGGCCGTACGCCGAACCCGTGCCTGCGCTGCAACGAGAAGATCAAGTTCAGCGCGGTGCTGGAGCGGGCCCTCGCGCTCGACTTCGATGCCGTTGCCACCGGCCACTACGCGCAGATCGTCGACACCCCGCAGGGCCGTGAGCTGCACCGCGCGGTCGACCCGGCCAAGGACCAGTCGTACGTGCTGGGCGTCCTCAATCAGGAGCAGCTCGCGCACGCGTTCTTCCCGCTCGGCGACACCCCGAAGACCGAGATCCGCGCCGAGGCCGAGCGTCGCGGTCTGTCGGTCGCGGCCAAGCCGGACAGTCACGACATCTGTTTCATTGCCGACGGCAACACCGAGGGCTTCCTCAGCAAGCAGCTCGGCGAGGCGCCGGGCGACATTGTCGATGCCCAGGGCAACAAGCTCGGCGAGCACAAGGGCACGCACGGCTTCACGGTCGGCCAGCGTAAGGGCCTCAAGATCGGTACGCCGGCCGCCGACGGCAAGCCCAGGTTCGTCCTGGACATCTCGCCGGTCGACCGCCGGGTCACTGTCGGATCGCGCGCGGAACTGGCGGTCGAGCGGCTGACCGCGTCTCATCCGCGCTGGTGTGGTCCGACGCCGACCGAGACGTTGCACGTGAAGGCGCAGTTGCGCGCGCACGGCGAGGAGATCGCTGTCACCGCGCGAGTTGTCGACGACCAGGTGCTGGTCGAGTTCGACGAGCCGGCGGATGCGGTCGCCCCCGGTCAGGCAGTGGTTCTGTACGACGGTACGCGGGTGATCGGCTCGGCCACCATCGACGCTGTCGAGCGCGCAACCCAGCACGTCTGACCTGCATGCTCTGGAGAGGCACACCGTGACAAGTCCGTTCGGCTCAGCCGCGACCACCGGGATGGGCTCGCTGCCCGGTGACAACTTCACCGAGTGGACGAAGTACGTGCTGGACGCTGTCACGATCCCCTTCGTGCCGGAGCTCCCTGCGCGGCCGTACGGCGACATGCTCAGTCGCTCGATGGCCTTGTTGATCGAGCTGGCAGCTGATCTTCAACCGGCGGGCTGGCGATTGACCGGCGGCAGCGATCCGCGCGCGAGCATGGACCAGCGCAGGGCCCGGTCACTGCTGCAGCAGGACCTGGACACTCTCGAAGAGGTTGCCGACGGCTACACGGGGCCGCTGAAGATCCAGAGCACCGGACCGTGGACGCTGGCCGCCACTGTCGAGCTGCCTCGTGGCGACAAGGTGCTGGCCGACCACGGTGCTCGCCGTGACTTGGCAGAGGGGCTCGCGCACGGCCTGGAGCAGCACGTCGCCGAAGTACGTCGACGTGTCCCGGGTGCTGACCTCGTCGTACAGCTGGATGAGCCAGGGCTCCCCGCAGTACTGGCTGGTGCTGTTCCCACAGCTAGTGGGTGGAGCAAGCACCGCTCTGTCGACGGGCCTGGCGCTGTGGAGCTGCTGAGCCGGGTGATCGAGGCAGTAGCGCCTGCGATCACGTTGGTGCACTGCTGTGCGGCACGGCCGCCTATCGAGGTGTTCCGCAAGGCAGGGGCCGGGGGAGTGGCAGTAGACGTTGCCCAGCTCACCGAAGCCGCCTGGGAGCAGGTCGCCCTCGCAGTAGAGGCCGGCACGGTCCTGTACGCCGGTGTGGTGCCCACGACTGGGCCGATCCCCAACCAGGAGCAGGCGGCGACAACCCTCGTACGCCGGTGGCGCGAGCTCGGCCTCGACCCGGAACTCCTCAAACAGGTCGTGATCACTCCCGGCTGCGGGCTGGCCGGCTCCCCCTCCCGCGCCGACGCGCAGGCCCGCCTCGAACTCCTCCGCAAGACCGCCGAAGTGATCGGCGAGAAAGCCGAGGAGTAGCCGCAGGCCCTCAGCTCCTGCCGGGTCGTCCAGATGCCGGATCCTGTCGGCGGCGGTCTGCGCTCCGCTTTCCTTCCTTCCGCTTCTGTTCCGAGCGGAGGATGCCGGATTCTGTCGGCGGGCGCGGGTAGATTCTGCCCATGAGCGAGGAGATCCCCGACACCACAGCCGCCGATCAGCCCGCTGCGCCTGCCGAGGTGCGGGAGCGGCATGCTGCGCTGAGCCGGGAGATCGAGGAGCACCGCTTCCGGTACTACATGGCCACCTCGACCATCTCCGACGCCGACTTCGACGCGCTGATGCACGAGCTCGAGGCGATCGAGGACCAGTACGCCGAGCTCCGGACGCCGGACTCCCCGACGCAGAAGGTCGGCGTGCCGATCTCGACCCTGTTCACCGCGGTCGAGCACCCGCAGCGGATGGAGAGCCTCGGCAACGCGTTCTCCGCCGAGCAGATGGAGGCTTGGGCCAAGCGGCTGGAGCGCGAGGTGACGGCCAAGCAGATCGAGGAGAGCGGATTCCTCTGTGAGCTGAAGGTGGACGGCCTGGCACTCGACCTCGTCTACGAGAACGGCCGCCTCGTCAGCGGCGCCACCCGCGGCGACGGCCGCACGGGCGAGGACATCACCCTGAACGCCCGCACCATCGACTCCATCCCGAACGAGCTGAAGACCGACAAGCCGCCCGCGTTCCTGGAGGTCCGCGGCGAGGTGTACTTCCGCGTCGAGGACTTCACCGAGCTGAACGCCCAGCTGGTCGAAGCCGGCAAGGACCCGTTCTCCAACCCCCGCAACAGCGCGGCCGGATCGCTGCGGCAGAAGGACCCACGCGTCTCCGCGAGCCGGCCGCTGCGCTTCGTCGTGCACGGTCTCGGCAAGGTCGAGGGCTACCACGTCACTCGGCTGTCGGAGGCGTATGAGCAGCTGAAGGAGTGGGGCCTCCCGGTTAGCGACCGGGCCCGCCGCGTCGCCACCCTCGACGAGGTCAACGAGTTCATCGCGTACTACGGCGAGAACCGGCACTCCGTCGACCACGAGATCGACGGCGTCGTCGTCAAGGTGGACGAGGTCGACCTGCAGCGCGCACTCGGCTCGACGTCGAGCGCCCCGCGCTGGGCGATCGCGTACAAGTACCCGCCGGAAGAGGTCACGACCAAGCTGCTCGCGATCAAGGTGAATGTCGGCCGCACCGGTCGCGTCACGCCGTACGGGGTGATGGAGCCGGTCCGCGTCGCGGGGTCGACCGTGGAGTTCGCGACGCTGCACAACGCGAAGGAAGTGGAGCGCAAGGGCGTCTACCCGGGCGACACCGTCGTACTGCGGAAGGCCGGCGACGTGATTCCCGAGATTCTCGGGCCGGTGATCGACCTGCGGCCGGAGGACGCGCGGCCCTGGGTGATGCCGACCGAGTGCCCGTCGTGTGGGACGACGCTTCGGCCGATGAAGGAAGGGGACATCGACATCCGCTGTCCCAACTCGCAGTCGTGCCCGGCGCAGTTGCGTGAGCGGTTGTTCCATCTGGCCGGGCGGTCGGCCTTCGACATCGAGGTGCTCGGCTTCAAGGCCGCGGACGCGTTGATCAGCAGCGGTCTGATCGTCGACGAGGGCGACCTGTTCGACCTGACCGAGGAAGACCTGGTCAGCAGTTCGTTCTTCACCACCAAGGCCGGTGCACTCTCGGCCAACGCCCAGAAGCTGCTCGCGAATCTCGAGCAGGCCAAGACGCAACAGTTGTCCCGCGGTCTGGTCGCGCTGTCGATCCGCCATGTCGGTCCGACCGCGGCGGCCGCGCTGGCCGCGGCGTACGACGACATCGACGCGATCGAAGCCGCCACCGAGGAGGAGCTGTCCGAGATCGAGGGCGTCGGGCCGACCATCGCGCACGCGGTGATCGAGTGGTTCGCCGTGGACTGGCATCAGGCGATCGTGCGCAAGTGGAAGGCGGCCGGCGTCCAGCTTCGCCAGGAGCGCACCGGTCCCGTCGTCGAGCAGACTCTGAGCGGCCAGTCGATCGTCGTCACCGGCACCGTCGAGGGCTACAGCCGCGACGAGGCGACCGAGGCGATCGTCTCCCGCGGCGGCAAGGCGGCCAGCTCGGTGTCGAAGAAGACGTCGTTCGTGGTGGTCGGCGATTCGCCGGGATCCAAGTACGACAAGGCGGTTCAGCTCGGGGTGCCGATCCTGGACGCGGCCGGGTTCCAGGTGCTGCTGGACGACGGCCCCGAGGCCGCAGCGGCGATGGCGACCAACGCGGAGCCGGGCGACGCGTAGTACCGGAACCGGGCAGTCCGTAGTACCGGAACCGGGCGACGCGCGGTACCGGAGCCGGGCAGTCCGTAGTACGGAACCGGGCGACGCGCGGTATCGGAACCGGGCAGTCCGTAGTACCGGCGGGCGGCGCGGCGGAGTACGGATGTCCCGACTGGTGACATTCGATGGAGCCGGGCGACGACTTGATCCGTCGGACTGTTAGTTTGCACCGTCTACCAGTGGGTTCAAAGGAGCGATTATGACGACGCCGCCACAGGGACCGTGGGGTCCTGGGCAGCCGGGGGGCCAGCCGGGCGGGCAGCAAGGGGGACAACCGGGACAGGGTGGGTGGGGCCAGCAACAGCCTCCCCAGGGCGGCGGCTGGGGCCAGCGTCCACCTGCACAGCAACCGGCCCAGCAGCCTCCGGTGCCGCCGCAGCAGGGTCAACCTCCGCAGCAAGGCTGGGGACAGCAGCCCGGACAGGGCCAGCCGACCCCGGGTGGCTGGGGACAGCAGCCGCAGGCCCCGCAGCAGGGCGGCTACCAGCAGCAGCCGTGGAGCCAGAACAAGCCCGGCCAGCAGCCTGGTCAGCAACCCGGCTGGCAGCAGCAGCACGCCCAGCAGCCTTGGCAGCCCGGTGGACCGGGCGGTAAGGGCCCGGGTGGCGGCGGCTTCGGCAAGGACAAGATGCCGCTGTTCATCGGCGGTGGCGTGGTCGGTGTCGTACTGATCGGCCTGCTCGTCTTCCTCGGCGTCAAGGCGCTCGGCGGCGACGACAAGAAGGAAGCCGACAACCCGCCGGCCACCACCAGCACCCAGCCGACCGACGCCCCGACCGATGGCGCGTCGACTCCTGGTGGCGACCAGACGACCGCGCCGACCAACGGCGAGCTCGGCAATGCGACCGGTCAGGCGAAGACCGCGACCGAGAAGCTGCAGGCGGCCGGCTTCGGCTGCAGCGATCTGTTCAACGGCCCACAGGGCGCGCATCGCGGCTGCTTCAAGTACGACGGCGCGAAGTCGGCCGAGGTCATCTTCCAGTTCCAGTCCGACGGCACGATCATCGGCGTCAAGATCCGCTCCGAGGACAACGACAACGTCAACAACGCCGCCGTCACCTTCGACGCGGCGCTGCAGGCGATCGGCAACGACACCTTCGGTGGTAGCGAGGTGGCGAAGGTCCAGCAGGCGGTGAAGACCGGTCAGAAGCGGACCAAGGTCGGCAGCACCTGGGGCGAGTTCGAGCTCACCAACTACGGCGACGACCTGCAGATGTCCGGCGGCAAGTCCGGCTCCGACTCGTTCGAGATGCCGCGCAAGCAGTTCCAGATCACCGAGGCGCAGCTGAACGCGGCGCTGAAGGCGAAGAAGTACACCTGCACCTCGCTGTGCAAGAAGACGGTCGGCAAGTACGGCTCGCAGCTGATCGACGGCTACGGCAGCAGCAACGGCGGCCTCAGCTCGTTCGACATCCGGGTCAGCGGCGACCCCAACGACGTCAAGGCGGCGATGCCGGGTGCGATCGCGGACGGATTCGGCATCCTCAAGGGCCCGGACGTCGAGGCGCTGAAGTCCTACGTGACGTCACACAGCGACGGCAAGTCGTACGCCGGGTACGTGTCCGGCTGGCGGGTCGAGATCACCGGCGACACCTCCGACTCAGACTACGGATCGCGGACGGTCTCCATCCGGTACGAGTCCTTCTACGTGTGAGTACTGTGGAAGGACAGGCGTCGACCGGACCAGAGGTGCGATGAAGTTCGAGCGGGAATCGCGGGAAGCCCGGCAGGTGTCGAAGCCGCCACCCGAGGCGATGCAGCGGGTGGACGGCGGCGGCGCCTGGGGGCCGACCCAGTTCGACCTGCCCGAGCCGGGCGGCAAGAACACCCAGGCGATCACGATCGTCGTCCTGATCGGGGTCGTGATCCTGCTCGTACTGGCCGGCCTGTGGACGCTGGCGTACTACAAGTTCCTCTGAGTCACCGAACGCTCAAGAGCCGCTCTGTTCCGGGAGTCCCGGGCAGAGCGGCTCTTTTCGGTATTACGGGTCGCGGCTGGCCGCCGTACGGATCTACGGGTCGCGGGCTGGCCGCCGTACGGAACTACGGGTCGCCGGCTGGCCGCCGTACGGGCGGCTCTGGCTGCGGGGCTTGGCGTCAGGCGGTGGCGCGGATGGTGACGGCGAGGCTCGCCAGGTAGCTCAGGCGGGCGACCTCCGAGCCGAGGAACTCGGGTCCACCGCGGCGGCCGATCACCAGCACCCGGCGGTTCGACTCCAGCGGCGCGGCGACCAGCACGGACTCCGAGAGACCCTGGTGGCTGGGAGCGGCCAGCGTGGTCGCCTTCTCCAGCGGGAGCCACTGGTTGACCAGGTCGCCGAACTCCGGCGTCGCGCTCGTCTCCAGGGCGACCTTGATCTCGCTGCCGGTGCCGTCCAGCAAGGCGGCCCAGTCGGCATGCAGCACCGACGGCGCCTGCTCGACCAGGATGTCGACGGCCTCGGCCGGTGCGGACGTCATCTGCTCGACGGCTTCGAGGTCCATGTGCAGGCCGCCACCCGCGCCGTAGCGGGAGAACCAGATCACCTCGACATCGGGCACGCTGTTGCAGGCCGAGACCAGCCGGTCGGGCAGCACGCCCGGTGGCAGGTCGACCACGATGTCGTCGACGGCGGTGCCGTTCTCACGGCGGTGTTCGACGATCTCGATCGCGTGGATGTCGGCGTTCACCTCGCCGAGGGCCGTTGCTACGGTGCCCAGCGAACCGGGACGGTCCGGGATGATCAATCGCAGCAAGAACACCGAACGATCATCTCCCAGCCGATTACCACGCAAGTTACGCCCTGTCGCGGCCAATGTTACAGAGCGGAACCCGAAGACACGCCCGGCCTCTCACTTTCTGGTCCGAACTCACTTGTCCACAGCCTCCGGGATATAGGGCGCAAGGAGGTGCCGGTGGCCCACTAGGATGGCCCGGTCGGGCTGAACCAGAGGTCCGGCCATCCTGCGAGACCATTGGATCCCTTTCATGCCATCGATTACCCGCGAAGAGGTCGCCCACCTGGCGCGACTGGCGCGGATCGAGCTCTCCGACGACGAGCTCGACCACCTCGCACCGCAGCTCGACCAGATCATCGGCCTGGTCGCGCAGGTCAGCGACGTGGCCGCGGAGGACATCCCGCCGACCTCGCACGCGTTGCCGCTGAGCAACGTGATGCGCAAGGACGAGAACGTGCCCTGCCTGACGCCGGAGCAGGCGCTGTCCGGCGCCCCGGCGGCCGAGGACCAGCGTTTCCGGGTGCCGCGGATCCTGAGCGAGGAGGCGTGATGAGTGACCTGACCCGCAAGACCGCTGCTGAGCTGTCGGAGCTGATGGCGTCCGGCGAGACCAGTTCGGTCGAGATCACTCAGGCCCACCTGGATCGCATCACGGCCACCGACACCGCTGTGCACGCGTTCCTGCACGTCGACACCGACGGCGCGCTGGCCCAGGCGGCCGACGTCGACAAGCGCCGCGCTGCCGGTGAGAAGCTCGGCCCGCTGGCCGGCGTACCGCTCGCGCTGAAGGACGTGCTGACCCAGGACGGCGTACCGACGACCGCCGGCTCGCGGATCCTCGAGGGCTGGAAGCCGCCGTACGACTCGACCGTGGTGAAGCGGCTGAAGGCGGCCGGCATCGTCATCCTCGGCAAGACGAACATGGACGAGTTCGCGATGGGCTCGTCGACGGAGAACTCGGCGTACGGCCCGACCCACAACCCGTGGGACCTCGCGCGCATCCCCGGTGGTTCCGGTGGTGGCTCGTCGGCCGCCATCTCGGCGTACCAGGCTCCGCTCGCGATCGGTACCGACACGGGTGGCTCGATCCGGCAGCCGGCCGCGTTCACCGGCACGGTCGGCGTCAAGCCCACGTACGGCGGCACATCGCGGTACGGGCTGATCGCTTTGGCGTCCAGCCTGGACACCCCGGGCCCGTGTGCCCGGACCACCCTCGACGCGGCGCTGCTGCACGAGGTGATCGCCGGACACGACCCGATGGACTCCACCTCGATCGATCAGCCGGTCCCGCCGGTGGTAGAGGCGGCCCGGCGCGGTGACGTGAACGGTCTGCGCATCGGTGTCGTGAAGGAGCTCGGCGGCGAGGGGTACCAGCCCGGCGTCGAGGCCCGCTTCCACGAGGCGGTCGAGCTGCTCACCAAGCTCGGCGCCGAGGTGGTCGAGGTCTCCTGCCCCCACTTCCAGTACGCGCTCCCGGCCTACTACCTGATCCTGCCGAGCGAGGCCTCGTCCAACCTGGCCAAGTTCGACGCGATGCGGTTCGGCCTGCGAGTCGGCGACGATGGCGAGAACGACGCGGAGCAGGTGATGAGGCTGACCCGCGAGGCCGGCTTCGGCGCGGAGGTGAAGCGCCGCATCATGCTCGGCACGCACGCGCTGTCCAGCGGGTACTACGACGCGTACTACGGTCAGGCGCAGAAGGTGCGCACGTTGATCGCGCGCGACTTCACCCGGGCGTACGAGCAGGTGGATGTGCTCGTCTCGCCCGCGACGCCGACGACCGCGTTCGCGATCGGCGACCGGGTGAACGACCCGATCGCCATGTACAAGAACGATCTCTGCACGATCCCGTCGAACCTGGCCGGCAACGCCGCGGCCTCGTTCCCGGTCGGCCTGGCCGACGAGGACGGGCTGCCGGTCGGCTTCCACGTGATGGCACCGGTGATGCGCGACGACCTGCTGTACCAGGTCGGCGCCGCGCTGGAGTCCGCGCTGGCCGACCAGTGGGGTGGCGTGCTGATGTCGAAGGCTCCTGAGCTGGAGGTCACCCGATGACTGTCGTTGCCGATGTGCTGCCGATCGACGACGCGCTGGCGCAGTACGACCCCGTGATGGGCCTCGAGGTCCACGTCGAGCTGAACACGAAGTCGAAGATGTTCTGCGGTTGCCCGACCGAGTTCGGTGCCGAGCCGAACACGCAGACCTGCCCGGTCTGCCTCGGCCTGCCCGGCGCGCTGCCGGTGGTCAACGCGGTCGGCGTCGAGTCCGCGATCAAGATCGGGCTCGCGCTGAACTGCGAGATCGCCGAGTGGTGCCGGTTCGCCCGGAAGAACTACTTCTACCCGGACATGCCGAAGAACTTCCAGACCTCGCAGTACGACGAGCCGATCGCCTTCAACGGGTGGACCGACGTGGTCGTCGACGGCGAGACGTACCGGATCGAGATCGAGCGCGCGCACATGGAGGAGGACACCGGCAAGTCCCTCCACGTCGGTGGCGCGACCGGCCGCATCCACGGTGCGTCGCATTCGCTGGTCGACTACAACCGGGCCGGGATCCCGCTGATCGAGATCGTCACCAAGACGATCGAGGTCCCGGGGGAGAAGGCGGCTGCGGTCGCCCGTGCGCTGGTGAGTCAGTTGCGCGACCTGCTGCTGTCGATCGGCGTCTCCGACGTACGGATGGACCAGGGCTCGCTGCGCTGCGACGCCAACGTGTCGCTCAAGCCGAAGGGCTCGACCACGCTGGGCACCCGGACCGAGACCAAGAACGTGAACTCGTTCCGTTCGGTCGAGCGCGCGATCACCTACGAGATCACCCGGCAGGCGGCGATCCTGTCGTCCGGCGGAAAGATCCTGCAGGAGACGCGGCACTGGCACGAGGACACCGGCATCACCACCTCAGGCCGGGAGAAGTCCGACGCCGACGACTACCGGTACTTCCCCGAGCCCGACCTGGTCCCGATCGCGCCGTCGCGCGAATGGGTCGAGTCCTTGCGTGCAACGTTGCCTGAGGCACCTTCTTTGCGCCGCGCCCGGCTGCAGACGGAGTGGGGCTTCACCGACCTGGAGATGCGCGACGTCATCAACGGCGGGGCGGTGGAGTACATCGTTCGTACTGTGGAGCTCGGCGTCGATGCTGCTGCCGCCAAGAAGTGGTGGCTCGGGGAACTGGCCCGCGCTGCCAACGAGAGCGGCAAGGACCTCGGTGACCTGGGCGTCGGCCCGGCCGAGGTGGCCGAGGTGCAGAAGCTCGTCGACGAAGGCGCGCTGAACGACAAGCTCGCCCGCCAGGTCTTCGACGGCCTGGTCAAGGGCGAAGGCACCCCCGCCGAAATCATGGCCGCCCGCGGCCTGGCCCTGGTCTCCGACGACTCGGCCCTGATCGAAGCCATCGACCGCGCGATCGCCGCCAACCCCGACGTCGTCGAAAAGGTCAACTCCGGCAAACCCGCCGCCGCCGGCGCTCTGATCGGCGCCGTCATGAAGGACATGCGCGGCCAAGCCGACGCCGCCAAAGTCCGAGAACTCCTCAACACCAAACTAGGCATCTAGTTAGACGGAGAGCCCGGGCCCCAAACCCGGGCTCTCCTTCACCCAAGCACGTCCTTCGGGGCTCCCACCCACCAACGGTTCCGCCGCTCCTGCCATCGCGGAACGTGCGAGGTGCAGGTGGTTGGTGGGTTGACTTGCTGCACCTACGCACCTCCTGCGTCGTGCTTCAGCCCGCCCGCTTCCGCCACTCCTGCATCGCGCCTCGTGCGGTGGAGCGACTCGTTGGTGGGTCCGGTTATTGGCGGGCGTGTCCACGCCCCGGTCGCCACCACCTCGTCGTACACCAGCTCTGCCGGACTCGACCTGAGCCCGGAGGACCGGCCACCCCGCCACCTGGGAGTTACACAACCCTGCGCCCTGGGGGACCCACTTCACCGCCTCCCGCCATCCCACCCGCCGCCCGGGAAACCCGCGCGCACCTCCACCAAGCGCCTCATTCTTTCCACAACTCGAGCGTTGCTGTGGACAACTTAGCTGTTCTGGATGATCGCGAATCGCCTTTTAAACAAGGAATTGTGGCATCAGAAACTGTCGGTGGCGGTGTCTAGGCTTGGGGTTATGGAAGTCGAGGTCCCGCAGCGTCCGTGCACGATGAGTGGCGAGCAAGCAGTCGCCACTCTCGATGCGCTGCACGCCGAGATGGCGCGCCTCCAGACGTACAGCCTGGAAGTCGTCGCCCGCCTCGACGACACCGGCCACACCAAAGACACCACCGGCCAAGACACCGCCCGCTTCCTCTCCACCCGCTACCGCCGCAACCTCCCCGCCGTACGCCGCGACCTCGCCCTGGCCCGCGCCCTCCCGAAGTACCCAACCGTCACCGCCGCCCTTCCCAACCCGTACGCCCCGCCCGGCCCCAACCCCACCATCCAATACACCGAGCCCGACGCGACCACAGCAGTTGAAGTGAACGCTGAGCACACAGACGAAAGCGGGCGCTCGGAAGGCGACGATGGTCGGGTATTGCCGGTGTTGGTTTATCCGGAGCAGGCTGAGGCGATCGTGTTCGGGTTAGAAGCGATTCCGACGGCGGCGATGGTGCCGGTGGAGCTTCTGCGGGCCGCGGAGGAACAACTGGTCGAAGCCGCCCGGCACCTGACCCCGGCCGACTTGAAGCGTCTGGCGCGGCAGGCCCGCGACGTACTGGACACCGACGGACCAGAACCGGCCGAAGAGGCCGCTGCCCGCCGCGAGACCCTGCGCCTCGCCAACGCCGACAACGGCGTGAAGTTCTCCGGCTTTCTGACCAACGACAACGCCGAACTGTTCCGCACCCTGATCGAGGCCGCCGCGAAACCCCGCAAGACTCCCGATGGCAAACCCGACCCTCGACCGCGGGACAAGCGCCACGCCGACGCCTTAACTCACGTCCTCACTGTCGCCGCCGGCGCTGGTGACCTGCCCGCGCACGGCGGGGTGAAGCCGCACGTCACCGTCACGATCGACTACACCGACTTGAAAGCCGCGGGCCGTGACGCCACCGGCGACCTCCAGTTCGGCGATGGCCTGTCCGCGGCCGCGGTGCGCCGACTGGCGTGCGATGCCGGAATCATCCCGATCGTGCTCGGCTCGAAGTCCGAACCCCTCGATGTCGGCCGCGAGGAACGCTACGTCACCAAGGCGATCCGCCGTGCCCTGAACCGCCGCGACAAGGGCTGCGTCATCTGCGGCGCCCCACCGCGCTACTGCCACGCCCACCACATCGTGCACTGGATCGACGGCGGCGCCACCAGCCTGGAAAACCTCGCGCTGTTCTGCGGCACCGACCACATCGCCGTCCACGCCGGCCACTACACAGTCACCATCATCAACGGCATCCCCCACGTCACCCGCCCCACCTGGGCCGACCCACCCCGCACCCCACCCTTCATCCCAGGCATCACCCGCCCCCTCAACCCAGCCCCCTCCCACACCCAGGCCACCACCGACACCCCAGACACAACCACCCAACGCCCACTCACCGACAGCCCACCCGGCGCCGCCACCCCACCACGCCCACCCACCAGCACCAACCATCCATCGACCCACGCCCACCCACCGGCGCCGCCCATTCGCCCGATGGCGAAGCCCCAGCGCGCCCGCTCACCGGCGCCGCCGACTCGTCCGGTGGCGAAGCCTCAGCGCGCCCGCTCACCGGCGCCGCCGACTCGCCCGGTGCCGAATCCTCAGTAGGCCCGCTCACCGGCGCCGCCGACTCGCCCGGTGCCGAATCCTCAGTAGGCCCGCTCACCGGCACCGCCCACTCGCCCGGTGCCGAAACCTCAGCGCGCCCACTCACCGGTACCGATGGCGCGCCCTGGCCCGGTAGCCCCACTCCAACTCTCCGCCCAGCGCGCGCCTTTCCGCTGATCGGCGACCCGCCGCCCCTCACCAGCCACCCAACAGATTTCGATCCCTGGGCGCCCGAAACGCTCGACACCGGCTAGCCCCCAACCGGCCATCCCGGCCGCCGGTACGCCGTGCCCGATGCCCTTGTGCACAAGGGCTCCCGGTTGCCGGCCACCACGCCAAGGGCACAAGCGGAGATCATCCAGCAGCACTAGATGACCATCCGCGGACTCCCGCACGATCCGCGCATGCGCCCAGATCGCCATCCATGCGCCACACCCCCAGCCCGACGGGTAGCCGCACGCTGCGCTGCAGGGTCACCGCGAGCCGGGTACCGCGCTGCCCGGTCACCTCGGGCAGCCTGCTTCGCGAGGGGCCGGGTCACTGGCGGGCGAGTTGTGTGCTGCGCTGGCCGGTGGTCTTGAGGAGCCTGCTTGGCGAGGGGTCGGGTCGCTCGTGCGCGGGCCGTTTACTGCGCTGCTGCGTTGGCCGGTGGTCTTGAGGAGCCGCTTCGCGAGGGGGACGGGTCACTCGTGCGCGAGTTGTGTGCTGCAGTGGCCGGTGGTCTCGAGGAGCCTGCTTCGTGACGGGCCGGGTCGCTGGCGGGGGAGTCGTGTGCTGCGCTGCCTGGGGCCTCCTGCGTTGGCCTGTGGGTGGGGGCGCTGGGGGTGCGGTCGCTGGAGGTTGTTGAGGGTTGGGAGCTCGTCGAGTGGTTCTGAAAGCGGTTGGGGCTCGGGCATCGGTTGACGGCGGCGGGGTCAGGCTGGGCGGAGGTTTGTGATTGGCAAGCCGTGGTTGGAACGGAGGCGGGCTGTTACCAGGGAGCGGTGGCAGGCCTCTGGGTCGCGTTCTACGCAGAGGAGGGCGGTTGTTGAGGTGGGCGGGAGTTGCGCTACCAAGGCGTCGAGGTCGAAGGGGTCGAGGATTTCGTGGGTGTAGCGCGAGGCGTACTCGGGGGCGAGCTGGACGCGGTTGCGTCTGCCGACGTGGTGGCGGTCGTCCGCGCGGTACTGGAGTTGGCGCAGCTCGGTTGTCGGCGCCAACTCCTTCACGTGCCGGTAGTGGATGCCCGCGTCGGCGAGAAGGTGCTGGAGTCGGGTCGAGTTCGCCCAGGAGTACTGGGGGCCTCGTACGCCGCGGCGCTGGCGGAGGTCGAGTAGCAGGCCCACGCCGGCGTCGGCGAGGCTTTCGAGGAAGGTGTCGGCCGTGAATCCGTAGACGCCGATCGTCACCATGGCTGTCAACAGATCCTCCTACCTGCGACTCGTACCGGCCAACGGGCACGTCAGGCGACGGCAGTTCCTTCAAGTTCGACCATCAGGGCCGGGATCGCAAGCCGCGTCACTCCAAGCATCGTGGTCGGCGGCGCCACGCCGGCTGCGCCGAGCCGCGACGCCAGTACGCCGTAGTGCTGGAAGAGCAGGTCGACGTCGGTGGTGTAGACGTTGAGCCGGACCAGATTCGCCAGCGACATCCCGGCCACGCCGAGCGCAGCCTCCAGGTTGTCGAGCGTGAGCGACAGTTGGGCCGCCATGTCACCGGCATGCTGGGGCCGGCCGTCGCTGCTCATCGCGGTCTGCCCGGCAAGATAGAGAGTCCGGGTGTGTCCCGAGACGATCTCGCCCTGGTGGTAGCCCAGCTCGGCCGACCACGTCCACGGGTTGACCGCCGTTCGTTCCATCGCCACATCGGCTCCGTTCATCGAGAGTTCGTACGCCGGCTCGCCGGCCGGCCTTGACGTCCACCCTGGCCACAAATCACGACATCCCCTGTCGTGTATTTCGGTAGAGTTCCCGCATGCGCGCCGACCGGTTGGTCTCGCTGGTGTTGCTGCTGCGCCAGCGTGGTCGGCTCTCCGCGGACACACTCGCCCGGGAGCTTGAGGTCTCCACCCGCACCGTCCTACGCGACATCGAAGCGCTGTCGGCCGCCGGCGTACCGGTTTATGCCGAGCGCGGCAGGCACGGTGGGTTCGCGCTGTTGCCGGGCTTCCGGACGGAGCTCACCGGACTCAACCACGAAGAAGCGCTCGCCTTGCTGATCGCGGGATCGCGGCGCGGTGCGCAGGCGTTCGGGCTCGGATCCGCGCTTGCTTCCGCGATGCTCAAGGTGGCCGACGCGCTTCCCGACAGCTCGCGCGACTCTGCAGCCGACGCGGTCCAGCGGTTACTCATCGACCCGGAGACCGATCTCCTGTCGCGCCGACAGCTCACCGAAGAGGCGCCGGACGGAGTTGTGGCCGAGGTACGGCGTGCAGTACTCGCCGGCCGCAAGCTGCGCATCCACTACGCGGCCCTGGGGCAGGAGCCGAAGTGGCGCACGGTGGATCCGATCGGCATGGTGACCGTTCGAGATCAGGGCTACTTGTTGGCCGCACGAGAAGGCGAGGACCGCACGTACCGGCTGTCGCGGATCTCGGCCGCGGAGAAGCTGACCGAAACGGCCGAACGACCGGACCTGGTCGACCTGGACCGGGCCTGGCGGGAACGCAGCGTGCGCTTCCGGACCGGCGGCGACCAGGTCACCGTGCTGGCAAGAGTGAACCCGAAGCGCCGCGAGGAGCTGGTCGGCACAGCGCTCGCTGTCCTCGCCGAAGCTAAAGCCGATGCGGGAGCGGAAGCCGGTGCCAAGGGAGGCGCGGCCGATGGCTGGCTGCGAATGGAGGTCACTTTCCAAGACGAGCGACACGCAGAGTGGGCGTTGTGGCAGCTTGCCACCGACGCGGAAGTGCTGGCCCCGCAATGGCTGCGCAACTCTCTGCACGACCGCGCCGCCGCGATCGCCTCCCGCTACGAGCGTCACCCCGAAAGCTAAGAGCGTCACTGCGAAAGCTACGACCGTCACCCCCAATGTTGACGCGCGTTACTGGACGCGGGGGTTTCGCTTTGCCTGGAGCTGGTACTAGTGGGGGAGTCCGGTTCGGTTCGCGTTGGAAGGGAATGTCTTGCGGCCTGGGGTTGAGGTACTGGTTCACGACACGGTGATTGTCTCCGCGGCGAGTTACCGGGAGGCACAGGAGACGGTCGGGATTCTGCGATCGTCTGGGATGGGCCGGGACAGCCTGGCCATCGTCGGGGCCGAACTCGTCCTGACCGAGAGACCTCGGATCTCCACCGCCCGGCTCGCCGCCAAGAACGCGGGCACCGGCCTCGCTGCCGGCCTGCTGGCGGCGGTATTCGTGACGCTCGTCGCCGACACCAACCTGAGCGGCCTCGCCGTGCTCCTCTGGGGCGCCGTGTACGGCGTACTGGTCGGCGGCCTCATCGGCCTGTTCCGCGGCCTCATCCACAACCGCCCGGACGCTGTCTTCACCGACTTGCTCCCGGCCCGCTACGAGGTCCGCGCCACAGCCACCGACGCCTCAGTCGCCCGAGCCCTCCTCGACCAGCAGAACCACCGCACGCCCGAGTCGCAGGATCCAGGTCTCTCCCACGCAGCCTGATCCGTTCAGTGGGTGATGGTGACGCGGAGGATTCGGTCGTCGCCGGGTTTGGGGTTGCCGCGGCCGTCGGTGTTCGAGGTGGTTAGCCACAGGGAGCCGTCGGGGGCGGCTTCGACGGTGCGGAGGCGGCCGAAGCGTTTGGTGAAGTAGGCGACCGGTTCACCAGTACGCCGTCCGTCGGCGACCGGGATCGCCCAGAGCCGCTCGCCTCGGAGGCCCGCCATGAAGATGTGTCCCTGGGCGAACGTGATTCCCGACGGTGACGCGTCGCTCGTGCGCCACTGGGCGATCGGGTCGACCATGCCGTCGAGCTGGCTGACGCCTTCTGCCGCCGGCCAGCCGTAGTTGGCGCCGGAGGTGATCGCGTTCAGCTCGTCCCAGGTGTCCTGCCCGAACTCGGCGGCGTACAACTGCGAGCCGTCGAAAGCGAGCCCCTGTACATTCCGGTGCCCCTTCGAGAACCACAGCCGTCCACCCGGGTTGCCCGGCGCCGCCTTGCCGTCGGTGGTGAGGCGGAGAATCTTGCCGCCGAGGGAGTCGTCGTTCTGCGAGTTCGGCCGGTCGCTGCCGTCACCCGTTCCGGCGTACAGGAAGCCGTCGGGGCCGAACCGCAGCCGGCCGCCGTTGTGGATCGCCGACATCGGGATCCCGTCGAGGATCACCTCCGGGCTGCCGATCCGCCCGTTCTCGAACGTCAGCCGCGCGATCCGGTTGTCCTTGCCGGTCGAGTAGTACGCATAAACGAAAGGCCTCGCCGGGTACTTCGGATCAACCGCGAGCCCGAGCAGCCCGCCCTCGCTCGACGAGGCGACGCCCGGCACGGTCCCTACCTCGGTGACGCGCCCACCCGCGATGCGCTTCACCTTGCCCGAGTCACGCTCACCGACCAACGCCGACCTGTCGGGCAGGAACGCCAGTCCCCACGGCACCTCGATCCCAGTCGCCACCGTCCCGGCGACGGTCAGCTTCAAGGCGCGAGGCTGGGTGGATCCGGCAGGACTCGACGGTACGTCGGTAGGCGACGCGGTGGACACGGACGGCTCCGCGTCGCCGCCGCCGTCGCTGCAACCCGCCACCAAGGCGCCCGCGGCCGCCAGCACCACCGCAGTACGAACCCAGCCGCTTGCCTTGAGCACCTTCGTCTCCTTCAATCGGCCACCTGGCCCAAACTACGCGGCGCCCCCAGCCGAACGCTGTTCTCTCCGACACTCTTAACCAACCAACAGGGCCCCGGGTTAGCCAATCGACTGTGCGGAGTCGGCGGTTGTTCGTACAGTCCTCCGTGTGAAGCCGATCAGGTTGCCGTTGCGGGAGGAGTTCGCCGCCTTGCTGACCAAGCTGGTGGCGGCGGTGGGGGAGGCGCCGGATCTTTACGCGGACTACGGGCGGTGGCAGCTGTATCGAGTGGCGGCCGCCGATGCGGGGCTTCGCGAGCTGCTGCTGAGTGTGGTGGAGGAAGAGCCCGATCGAGCGCTGGCCCGGGCTGTGGTGGTGTACATGCTCGAGCAGGTCGGCCCTGACGAGCACGCGCAGTGGATCGAGAGGCTGGCCGAAGACGAGCGGGAGTTCGCCGAGCGGCGCAGTACGGAGTGGCGGGTGTTGCTGCGAGCGCGCGAACAACCGTTGAGCCGCGAGGAGGTCGAGGCCGGGCTCAACAGCTGGAGCGACTGGCTGCAGTTGCGGATTCCGCCGTACGTCGAAGCGGAGGCGCGCCGGATCATCGAGGAGCGCGGCCGGACGGCCCGCATCCGTCAGCTGGCCAAGGCGCCGAACAGGCTAGGGACCTGACAGCGCCGGCCCCATCGATCGAGGGACCGGCGCGCCAGAGGGGTTTCAGCTGAGCCAGGTCGGGCGGAGGGGGAAGTCCGACGAGGCGTCGTCGTGGAGTTTGACGGCGAGGATCTGGTGCAGCTGGGTGTTGTTGCGCTCGAAGCCGACCCGGCAGGCGGCCAGGTACAGGCCCCAGATCTTCGCGGTCGCGAAGCCGACCTCTTCGACCGCTTCGTCCCAGTGCGCGACCAGGTTCTCGGACCAGCCGCGCAGCGTCAGCGCGTAGTGCTCGCGCAGGTTCTCCTCGTGCCGGACCTCGAACCCGGCGTCCTGGGCGTCGGCGATGATGCGGCCGGAGCCGATCAGTTCGCCGTCGGGGAAGATGTAGCGGTCGATGAAGGCGCCGGTCGGCCGGAACCGGTTGTCCGGCCGGGTGATCATGTGGTTCAGCAGCCGGCCGCCGGGACGCAGCCGGTCGAGCAGGAAACCGAAGTACGACGGGTAGTTGCGGACGCCGATGTGTTCGGTCAGTCCGATCGAGCTGATCGCGTCGAAGTCGCGCTCGGACACGTCGCGGTAGTCGGAGAACCGAACCTCGGCGAGGTGCTCCAGGCCCTCGCGCTTGATCGCCTCCTGCGCCCACTCGGCCTGCGCGGCCGACAGGGTCACGCCGACCGCCTTCACGCCGTACTCGCGGGCCGCGTGCCGGACCATGCCGCCCCAGCCGCAGCCCACGTCGAGCAGCCGCTGCCCGGCCTTCAGATCGAGCTTGCGCGCGACCAGGTCGTACTTCTCGTACTGTGCCTCCTCGAGCGTCGCGTCCAGCGTCGGAAAGACGGCGCAGGTGTAGGTCATCGACGGGCCGAGGATGTACTCGTAGAACTTGTTCGACACGTCGTAGTGGTGGTGGATCGCGACCTTGTCCCTGGTCCGGGAATGCCGCAGGCCTTCGAACGTACGACGCCATTTCGGCAGGTGCTCCTGCGGCGGCGGGGGCGGCGGCTTGAGGTGACTCCAGCCCAGCCCGCGAACGATGCGCAGCGCCTCGGCCGGCGAGGGCCGCTGGAAGTGCAGCTCGTTGAGCATCAGCTTCATCAGGTCGTACGGGTTGCCCGGGTGGACGCCGGTGATCTCGAGATCGCCTTGTACGTAAGCGCGGACCATGCCGAGGTCACCCGGCGCGGTCAGCACATAGGAGAGCCCACGCTCGGTGGCCAGGTGCATGTGGACCGCGGAGTCCTCGGGCCCGGTCGAGCTGCCGTCGTACGCCGTGAAGCGGAAAGGGAGCCCGGCCGGCGCCACCGCTGTCAGCGCCGCTGCGATCGAAACCTGCGTCGGAAGTGTTGCCGTCATCGACGCGTCACCGCCTTCTCGTAGAGCCCGGTGAGCCGGGCGTCGGGGTCGTAGCGATTCTTCACTTCGGTCAGGGCCGGGACGTTGTACAGCCGGTCGAACGTGTCCCGGTCGTAGTAGGCGTCGGAGTACAAGGACTTGTGGCCGTCGAAGTCGGCGACGGCCGCTTCGATCCGCCGGTTCACGTCGCCGTCGGCGGCGCCCGGGGCGATCGGTACGGTGCCCCAGAAACCCACGTTCACGTAGGTTTCGCGGGGCTTCAACGGGTACAGCGGCCAGGACTCGTCGCCGCGCAGCCGCAGCGGGCAGAGCCAGACCGGCCGCATTCCGACCTCGGCGTCGAACCAGCGCAGGAAGCCGGCCAGTTGCGCGGCCGGGATCTCGACGTCCTGGACGACGCGCTCGCGGTCGGGGTTGCCGCGGCGGCGATTGATGCGCGCGGCAACTTGATGGCGGTTCTCGAACCCGATGATCTTGTGGTAGACGTCGCTGCGCCGAAGCTTTCGGGGCCAGACCCGCCGGATATAAGGGTTCTGAGCACCGAAGGCGGCCGAGCACCAGAACCAGTCGGTGTCCCAGCGCCACAGGTAGTCGTTGGCGGTGAGGAAGTCGGTCGATCGTTGCTGGATCGACTTGTAGAAGATCTGCTGACCGGTGTAGTCACTCGTCCGTACTGCGGCGTCGCTGTTCCGCCCGAGGGTCAGATAGGCCTCGTCGGGGGTGAAGACGACGCCGTCGACGAAGTGCACCGGCTGGTCGGCATAGGTGCCGGCGGCAACGATCGACTCGATCGCCGGGCCCAGTTCGTCCAGACCGAGGCGGACATGCCGAAGCGCGACGTACGGGGAGATCGGTTCGAGCTCGATCCGCAGCCGGGTCGCGTAGCCGAGGGAGCCGTAGGAGTTGGGGAAGGTCCGGAACAGGTCGGCGTGTTCGCCCTCGGGGCGCGCCGTGACGAGCTCGCCCGAGCCGGTCAGGATGTCGAGCTCGAGGACGGACTCGTGCGGCAGGCCGTTGCGGTACGACGTCGACTCGATCCCGAGCCCGGTGACCGCGCCACCGAGCGTGATCGTGCGCAACTGCGGGACGACCAGTGGCATCAACCCGTGCGGGAGGGTCGCGGCGACCAGGTCTTCGTACGTGCACATGCCTTGCACGTCCGCCGTGCGCCCGACCGGGTCGACGCTGATCACGCCGGTCAGGCCGGACACGTCCAGACCCGGGGTCTCGACCGTCGTCCGGGGGCGGAACAGGTTCGAACTGCGCTTGGCCAGCCGGACGGGTTGCCCCGCCGGGATGCGCTGGTAGGACGCTCGCAGCCGTCCTACGGCCTGATCGTGATCGAGAGTAGCGGCCAGATCCGATGTCGAAGGCACCGATCCAGAGTACGACCGATCGCGTGGTCAGGCACGGAATTCTCACCATCTTCGAGTCCCCTTTAGGACCACGCGGTCCAGTGGTCCTAACCGCCTGCCGGACGTGATCGAGTTCTGTCCGCGGCTGCGGGTAGGTTCTGGACATGGCTGATGCGGTGAAGGCGTGGCTGCCCTGGCAGGACGCGGACAGCTTCCTCGGTGGGCTGCCGGCGGGATTCGACGTCGAGTACTTCGCGGGAGGTGACCGGCCGCCGTCGCTGGAGACGGTCGAGTTCTACGTTCCCAGCTACATGGGCAGTTCGGCCCTCGCCGAGATCATCCAGGACATGCCCGCGCTCAAGGTCGTCCAGACCCAGACAGCCGGCTTCGAGAACTTCTTGCCCTTCCTCGGCGAAGACGTCACCTTGTGCAACGCGCGGGGCGTGCACGACGCGTCCACCGCCGAGCTCGCCGTCGCGCTGATCCTCGCGTCATACCGGAATCTCCCGCGGGCCGTGCGCGACCAGGAGCGCGGGCACTGGCCCTCGTCGTACGCGGAGATGGACGACTCACTTGCCGACCGGACCGTGCTGATCCTCGGCTACGGCTCGATCGGCGAGGCGCTCGAGCGCCGCCTCGCCGGCTTCGAGTGCGAGGTACTCCGGGTGGCGCGCCGCGCTCGCGAAGGCGTCGCCCCGATCACCGAGCTGCCGAGTCTGCTCCCGAAGGCGGACGTCGTCGTGCTGCTCACCCCCGCGACGGCCGAGACCCGCGGTCTGGTCGACGAGAAGTTCCTGGCGGGGATGAAGGACGGCGCGCTGCTGGTCAACGTCGCCCGCGGTGTCGTCGTGAACACGGACGCGTTGCTGTCCGAGCTGACCTCGGGCCGGATCCGCGCCGCCCTCGACGTCACCGACCCCGAACCGTTGCCCCCCGGCCATCCGCTGTGGTCTGCTCCGAATGTGCTGGTGAACCCGCATCGCGGCGGCGCCTCGACGGCCTTCGAGCCCCGGGTCGCCCGGCTGGTCCGCGCCCAGCTGGAGCGCTACGCGAGAGGCGAACCACTGATCAACGTGGTGGCCGGGCCGGCCCGATGAAAACTGTCGGTGAGGTCCGCTTAGCTGACTGAACGGCCGTTCCGGGCCGAGGCTGTTCCGGGGAGAAGGAGGACGACGATGTCCGAGGCTGTGTTGCTGATCGGGACCAAGAAGGGGCTCTGGGTCGGGCGGAGTGACGCCGCGCGCCGGGAGTGGGTCCTGGAAGGGCCGTCGTTCGAGATGCAGGGCGTCTACTCGGTGGGCATCGACACGCGCGGCGAGCGACCACGGCTGTTCGCGGGCGGCACCAGCGAGCACTGGGGGCCGGCGGTGTTCCACTCCGACGACCTCGGTCAGACCTGGGCGGAGCCACCGGAGGGTTCGATCGGCTTCCCCGAGGAGGCGGACGCCTCGCTCGAGCGGGTCTGGCAGATCCAGCCCGGTCCGCCCGACCGGCCAGAAGTCGTGTACGCCGGTGCGCAGCCGTCCTCGTTGTGGAAGTCGACCGACGGGGGAGTGACGTTCGAGCTGGTCCGCGGCCTGTGGGACCACCCGCACCGCAAGGACTGGGGTGCCGGCTTCGGCGGCCAGGCCGTGCACACCGTGCTGCCGCATCCGACCGACCCCGGCAAGGTCAGCGTCGCCATGTCGACCGGCGGGGTCTACCGGACCGCGGACGGCGGCGAGACCTGGGAGCCGGCGAACCAGGGCATCAAGGCGTACTTCTTCCCCGACCCGTATCCCGAGTTCGGCCAATGCGTGCACAAGCTCGCCGCGCACCCCGACGTACCGGAGCGGATGTTCGCGCAGAACCACCACGGCGTCTACCGGTCCGACGACGGCGGCACGATCTGGAAGTCGATCGCGGACGGTCTCCCGTCGGACTTCGGCTTCCCGATCGTGGTGCACCCGCACGAGCCGGACACCGTCTACGTCTTCCCGCTGATCGCCGACGGGAACAGGATCCCCACCGACGCGAAGTGCCGGGTCTACCGCTCGCGCGACGCTGGCTCCACCTGGGAGGCCTTGTCGAACGGGCTGCCCGACGTCCCCTCGTACGCGCCGGTCCTGCGTGACGCGCTCTGCACCGACCAGGGCGACCCGGCAGGTGTGTACGTCGGCACGCGCGACGGGTGCGTCTATGCGAGCGCGGACGCCGGTGACCACTGGACCGAGGTGGCTCGTCATCTCCCGGACGTGCTGACCGTCCGCGCGGCGGTTCTCGGCTGATGAAGGTCGGGGTGCGGCTGCCGACGGTGCTGAGACCGTTCGCGGGCGATGCGGAGCGGGTCGAGGTCGAGCCGGCCGAAGCGACGGTCGGCGGCGTCTTCGCCACCCTGGAAGGCGATCATCCGGCACTGCGGCGCCGGCTGGTCGACGAGCAGGGCGCGCTCCGCCGGCACGTCAACGTGTTCCTCGGCAACGACAACGTCCGCGACCTGAACGGCCTGAGTACACCGTTGTCCGACGGCGACGAACTGCTCATCCTCCCCAGCGTGGCCGGCGGCTGAACCGGGCCGGTGGTGACCACGAAGTGGACGGTCATACAGTGAGACACATGTCCACGAACACCGGTACAGACGCTGCGAAGAACACACCTGACATCAAGCCCAGAAGCCGGACCGTCACCGACGGGCTCGAGGCCACTGCCTCCCGCGGCATGCTCCGTGCCGTCGGCATGGGTGACGACGACTGGGTCAAGCCGCAGATCGGCGTAGCGTCGAGCTGGAACGAGATCACCCCGTGCAACCTGTCCCTCGACCGGCTCGCGAAGGCCGTCAAGGACGGCGTGCACGCGGCCAACGGGTATCCGCTGGAGTTCGGCACGATCAGCGTGTCCGACGGCATCTCGATGGGCCACGTCGGCATGCACTACTCGCTGGTGAGCCGCGAGATCATCGCCGACTCGGTGGAGACGGTGATGGAGGCCGAGCGCCTCGACGGCTCGGTGCTGCTGGCCGGCTGTGACAAGTCGCTGCCCGGCATGCTGATGGCAGCCGCCCGCCTCGACCTCGCCAGTGTGTTCCTGTACGCCGGTTCGATCATGCCGGGCCGGCTCGGGGACAAGGACGTCACGATCATCGACGCCTTCGAAGCGGTCGGCGCGTGCGCCCGCGGCCTGATCACCCGCGAGCAGGTCGACGCCGTCGAGCGCGCGATCTGCCCGGGCGAAGGCGCCTGCGGTGGCATGTACACCGCGAACACGATGGCTTCGGCCGCCGAGGCACTGGGCATGTCGCTGCCCGGCTCGGCCGCTCCGCCCGCGGTGGACCGCCGCCGCGACGGGTTCGCCCGCAAGTCCGGCGAGGCCGTGGTGAACCTGCTGGCCAAGGGGATCACCGCCCGGCAGATCCTCACCCGTGAAGCCTTCGAGAACGCGATCGCCGTCGTGATGGCGCTCGGCGGCTCCACCAACGCCGTCCTGCACCTGCTCGCGATCGCCCGCGAGGCCGAGGTCGACCTGACCCTCGACGACTTCAACCGGATCGGCGACAAGGTCCCGCACCTGGGCGACCTGAAGCCGTTCGGCCGCTACGTGATGACGGACGTCGACCGCGTCGGCGGCATCCCGGTGATCATGCGCGCCCTGCTCGACGCGGGTCTGCTGCACGGCGACTGCCTGACCGTGACCGGCAAGACGATGGCCGAGAACCTGGCCGACATCGCACCGCCGGACGTCGACGGCACGATCATCCGGGCGCTGGACAAGCCGATCCACGGCACCGGCGGGATCACGATCCTCAACGGCACGCTGGCGCCGGAGGGTGCGGTCGTGAAGAGCGCCGGATTCGACTCCGACGTGTTCGAGGGCACCGCGCGGGTGTTCGACGGCGAGCGGGGTGCGATGGACGCGGTCGAGGACGGTTCGATGAAGGCCGGCGACGTCGTGGTGATCCGCTACGAGGGCCCGAAGGGCGGTCCGGGCATGCGCGAGATGCTCGCGGTCACCGGTGCGATCAAGGGCGCCGGCCTCGGCAAGGACGTCCTGCTCCTCACCGACGGCCGCTTCTCCGGCGGTACGACGGGGTTGTGCGTCGGCCACGTCGCTCCGGAGGCGGTCGACGGCGGCCCGATCGCGTTCGTCCGCGACGGCGACCGGATCACGCTCGACGTCAAGAATCGCACCCTCGAGTTGCACGTCGAGCCCGAGGAGCTGGAGCGCCGCCGCGAGGGCTGGACCCCGAAGACCCCGGCGATCACCAAGGGCGTGCTGGGCAAGTACACCCGCCTGGTCCGCTCCGCCTCCGAAGGCGCCGTCTGCATCTGAGCATGACCTGACTGCCCCCAGGAGCGTTAGTTCCTGGAGGCAGTTCTAAACTGGTCATTTGTAAGACGGTCGTCTCACTCAATGAGACACACAGCCGGCAGGCTTGACCGGATCGAGGGGAGTCGGCAAAGGTGACTGCATGCGATCGATTCTCCTCGTACTTGTGCGGCGCGCCGACTGACGCGACCACCGAGTCGAGCGCGCCCCCTTCAGCCCACCCGGCGGAGGGGGTTTTCTGTTGTTCGGGGCCGGTTCCTGCGATCCAGGGCCTGGCCACCAGGCCCCAGGGCCGAGGACGATCGATCGCGCAAGCCGCACCGAAAAGATCTACCGTGACTGACAAGGGAAGGCACTCATGAGTGAGCAGCTGACCGGGGCACAGGCTCTGATCCGCGCACTGGAACATGCCGGCGTCGACACCGTCTTCGGCATCCCGGGCGGCGCGATCCTCCCGGCGTACGACCCGATGCTCGACTCGACCCAGATCCGCCACATCCTGGTACGTCACGAGCAGGGCGCCGGCCACGCCGCGCAGGGCTACGCCTCGGCGACCGGCAAGACCGGCGTCTGTATGGCGACCTCCGGCCCGGGCGCGACCAACCTGGTCACCCCGATCGCCGACGCCTACATGGACTCGGTGCCGATGGTCGCGATCACCGGCCAGGTCGCCAGCGCGTCGATCGGGACCGACGCCTTCCAGGAGGCCGACATCCGCGGCATCACGATGCCGATCACCAAGCACAACTTCCTGGTCAACGACCCGAACGAGATCGCCAGCACGATCGCCGAGGCGTTCCACATCGCCTCCACCGGTCGCCCCGGCCCGGTCCTGGTCGACGTCACCAAGGACGCGATGCAGGCGACCGTGGACTTCCACTGGCCGACCGAGCTGTCGCTGCCGGGGTACCGGCCGGTCACCCGCCCGCACCCCAAGCAGGTGCGCGAGGCGGCCCGGCTGATCGCCGCGGCGGAGAAGCCGGTCCTGTACGTCGGCGGCGGCGTGATCCGGGCGAAGGCGAGCGCCGAGCTGAAGCAGCTCGCGGAGTTGCTCGGCATCCCGGTGGTCACCACGCTGATGGCCCGCGGCGCGCTGCCCGACACCCACGAGCTGCACTTCGGGATGCCCGGCATGCACGGCTCGGTCTCGGCCGTCGGTGCCCTCCAGCGCTCCGATCTGCTGATCTGCCTGGGCGCGCGGTTCGACGACCGGGTGACCGGCAAGCTGAGCTCGTTCGCGCCCGAGGCCAAGGTCATCCACGCCGACATCGACCCGGCCGAGATCGGCAAGAACCGGGCCGCGGACGTGCCGATCGTGGGTGACTGCAAGGAGGTCATCAGCGACCTCATCCAGGCGCTGCAGACGGAGATCGCGAGCAACGGCCGGACGCCGGACTACTCGGCCTGGCGCGGCCTGCTGGACTCGGTCAAGGCGAAATACCCGGTCGGGTACGACGAGCCGGAGGACGGCAGCCTGTCCCCGCAGTACGTGATCCAGCGGATCGGCCAGATCGCCGGGCCGGACGCGATCTACACCAGCGGCGTCGGTCAGCACCAGATGTGGGCCGCGCACTACCTGCCGTTCGAGAAGCCGCTGCACTGGCTGAACTCCGGCGGCCTCGGCACGATGGGGTACTCCGTGCCCGCCGCGATGGGCGCCAAGGTCGCGCGCCCGGACAAGACCGTCTGGGCGATCGACGGCGACGGCTGTTTCCAGATGACGAACCAGGAGCTCGTCACCTGTGCGCTGGAGGGCATCCCGATCAAGGTTGCCGTCATCAACAACCAGTCGCTGGGCATGGTCCGGCAGTGGCAGACGCTGTTCTACGACAAGCGCTACTCCAACACCGACCTGCACTCCGCGCGGATCCCGGACTTCGCCAAGCTGGCCGAGGCGATGGGTGGCGTGGGGCTGCGGTGCTCCGACAAGGAGTCGGTCGACGCGACCATCGACAAGGCGATGTCGGTCACCGACCAGCCGGTCGTGGTCGACTTCGTGGTCCACCGCGACGCGATGGTCTGGCCGATGGTTGCCGCCGGCACCAGTAACGACGACATCCAGATCGCCCGCGACATGGCACCGAAGTGGGACGGGGAGGAGCTGTAATGTCGAAACACACCCTGAGCATCCTGGTCGAGAACAAGCACGGTGTGCTGGCCCGCGTGGCCGCGCTCATCTCGCGGCGCGGGTTCAACATCGACTCGCTCGCGGTCGGCCCGACCGAGCACCCGGAAGTGTCCCGGATGACCATCGCGGTCAGCGTCGACGAGCAGCCGCTGGAGCAGATCACCAAACAGCTGAACAAGCTGGTGAACGTGATCAAGATCGTCGAACTCGAGCCGACCGCCACCGTGCAGCGCGAACTGCTGCTGGTGAAGGTCAAGGCCGACACCCTCAGCCGCGGCCAGGTATTGGAGACCGTCCAGCTCTTCCGTGCCAAGGTGGTGGACGTGGCTCCGGACGCGATCACCATCGAGGCGACCGGCAACCCCGAGAAGCTCGAGGCCATGCTGCGGGTGCTGGAGCCGTTCGGCGTCCGCGAGCTGGTGCAGTCCGGCATGGTCGCGATCGGCCGGGGCAGCCGCTCCATCTCCGATCGCACCCTGCGCCCGGTCCCGGTCCCGCCACCGCACGTGGCCTCCGGAGCCCCGGCGCTGCAGGCCCGCCCGGCCACCAGCCAGGCGGGTTCCGCGAGCAGTCCGACCGGTACGACGAGTCCATCCGGCAACTCACCGGCCGCCCACCACCCGAACCACCCGGTGCCGGCGCCGCCGCCGGGTCGCCCCGCCGCCGGAGTACGCCCGGCCTGAGCAGCGCGGCGCCGGGAAGCCCCGGCAAGCAGTACCCAGGCCCACCACCTGCCCGGCGGCAGGACCGAACCAAACCCCCGGCCGGCACCCCGTAGTACCGGCACGACCTTCCGAGAAATCAAGGAGACGAGCTCCCAGTGGCAGCAGAAATGTTCTACGACGACAACGCCGACCTGTCGGTGATCCAGGGCCGCAACGTGGCCGTGCTCGGCTTCGGCAGCCAGGGCCACGCCCACGCGCTGTCCCTGCGCGACTCCGGCGTCGACGTCCGGGTCGGCCTGCCCGAGGGCTCCAAGAGCCGGGCCAAGGCCGAGGCGCAGGGCCTGCGGGTGCTGACCCCGTTCGAGGCGTGCGAGGAGGCCGACGTGATCGTCGTCCTCGCCCCGGACCCGGCCCAGCGGTCGCTCTACAAGGAGGCCATCGAGCCG
Source organism: Kribbella monticola (assembly GCF_003261635.1). Classification (GTDB taxonomy): domain Bacteria; phylum Actinomycetota; class Actinomycetes; order Propionibacteriales; family Kribbellaceae; genus Kribbella; species Kribbella monticola. The sequence goes on from NZ_QFXK01000022.1 coordinate 286,875, forward strand.
AACCTGGTCGACGGCGACGCGCTCGTCTTCGGTCACGGCTTCAACATCCGCTTCGGCTACATCAAGCCCCCGGCCGGCGTGGACGTGTTCATGGTCGCCCCGAAGGGCCCCGGTCACCTGGTCCGCCGTGAGTTCAGCGAAGGCCGCGGCGTGCCCGTGCTCGTCGCTGTCGAGCAGGACGCGACCGGCAAGGCCTGGGACCTCGCGCTCTCCTACGCCAAGGGGATCGGCGGCCTGCGCGCCGGCGGTATCAAGACCACCTTCACCGAGGAGACCGAGACCGACCTGTTCGGCGAGCAGGCCGTGCTCTGTGGCGGCGTGTCCCAGCTGATCCAGTCGGGCTTCGAGGTGCTCACCGAGGCCGGCTACCAGCCCGAGGTCGCGTACTTCGAGTGCCTGCACGAGCTCAAGCTGATCGTCGACCTGATCTACGAAGGCGGTATCGCCAAGCAGCGCTGGTCGGTGTCCGACACCGCCGAGTACGGCGACTACGTGTCCGGTCCGCGGATCATCGACGAGTCGGTCAAGCAGCGGATGAAGGAGGTGCTCGGTGACATCACCGACGGTACCTTCGCGGCCCGCTTCATCGCCGACCAGGACGCCGGTGCGCCGGAGTTCGCGGAGTTCCGCAAGAAGAGCCAGGAGCACCCGATCGAGGCTGTCGGCAAGGAGCTGCGTGGCCTGATGGCGTGGGTCAAGTCGCACGACGACGACTACGTCGAGGGCAGCGCCGCGCGCTGATCCGCCGTACGCCGGACGCCCGGGTCGCCGCTGTCGCGGGGGCCCGGGCGTCGCCCTTTTGTCTGACAGAATCGGCGGTGATACCGGCCAAGGGGAGGTAGCGATGGCGGACGGCCCGGGCGATCTGCCGAAGCCACCCCGTCGCATCCCGAGCTGGGCGACCGTGGACGACGAAGTGACGGCCGGGAGCCGCACGACGATCCAGCCGCGACCCGCGCCGGTGGAGCCGGATTCGCCGGCCCCGCGGCCCCGTGCTCTGGGACTGCTGACGACCATCCCCTTGGTGGTGCTGATCATCTCGGCTGGTGTCGGCGCGGGCTGGGTGCTGCGGGAGCAGACTCAGGGTGCTGCGCTGTCGAGCCTCGATACGGGCACCGTGCAGAAGGCGAGCGGGCCGAGCGTCGTACGGGTGCTGGCCAGTACGTGTGCCGGGACGGGGGAGGCGACCGGCGTGCTGTTCGACGACGGGAAGGTGCTCACCGCCGCGTCGGCCATCCGGCAGCCGGTGTCGGTCGCCGTGGTGACCACGGACGGCCGGATCCGCCGCGCCCCGGTGGTGGGCACGAGCGACGACGGCGTCGCCGTACTGCAATTGGCCGGCCGGCTGGACGGTTCCACGGCCACGATCGCGACGGCATCGCCGGATGCGAAGGCTTCGCGCGCGATCATCGGGTTCGATCAGAGTGGCAGACAATCGATCCAGCAGGCCGGTACGACGGCGCAGCCGCGCCCGCTGCCCGAGTTCCTCGACCCGGCCTCACTCGGCGCGCCGGTGCTCAACCGGAACGGCCAGGTCATCGGCCTGGTCACCGGCAATACCGTTGCCTCAGGCAAGATCATTGACCTGGACCAAGTACGCCGGTACGCCGGTGCGGCGCCCGACGTGGCTCCGGAGCCGGCCGGGAACTGCCTGGCTCGTGGTCCGCGCACGGCCGTGCAACCCTCGTTGAGCGTGGCGGCGAGTCCGCTGGCTGTCGAGGTGCAGCGGCTGTTCACGTCGTACTTCAAAGCGCTGAATCAGCACGACTTCCTGGCGATGCGGGACACGTACTCCAAGGGGCTCGCGTCATCGAGTACGCAGGAGGAGTTCACGCGGACGCACGGGACGTCGTACGCGTTCGAGCCGGTGATCACGGAAGTCGGCGGATCGGGGGAGGAGTCGGCGACGGCGCGGCTGACGTTCACGGTGTTGTTCTCACCGAAGAGCGCCGGAGCCAAGGGGACGACCTGTAGCAGGCTCGACCTGCGCTACAAGCTGGTCCGCGAGCAGGGTCGGCTCCGGATCGACGCGGCCACCAGCGTCGCCTCCAACCACAGTTGCGACACCGACTGAGCCTTTCGTCGTACGAGGGTTGATACCCCCGCAGGCATGGTCCGGGCGGCTGGTAGCATCGTTTTCAGCGGGCACAGCGCGGTGCTCTGATCGTTCGAGCCCCCAACCGCTTCTGCAGGAGACTTCTCCCATGACTGACGCTCAACGGCCCGTCGTCCTGATCGCCGAAGAACTGTCCCCGGCCACCGTCGAGGCACTCGGCCCCGACTTCGAGATCCGGCACACCAACGGCGCCGACCGCGCCGAACTGCTGCCGGCCATCGCCGACGTCGACGCCATCCTGATCCGCAGCGCAACCAAGGTGGACGCCGAGGCGCTCGCCGCCGCGAAGAAGCTCAAGGTCGTCGCCCGCGCCGGGGTCGGCCTCGACAACGTCGACGTGAAGGCGGCCACCCAGGCCGGCGTGATGGTCGTCAACGCACCGACCTCCAACATCGTCTCCGCCGCCGAGCTCGCCGTCGCGCTGCTGCTCGCGGCCGCCCGCCGGGTCCCGGCCGCCGACCTCTCGCTGAAGAACGGCGAGTGGAAGCGGTCGAAGTTCTCCGGCGTCGAGCTGTTCGAGAAGACCGTCGGTATCGTCGGCCTCGGCAAGATCGGTGTCCTGGTCGCCCAGCGGCTGGCCGCCTTCGGCATGAACGTGATCGCGTACGACCCGTACGTGCAGGCCGGCCGCGCCGCGCAGATGGGCGTCCGCCTCGCGTCTTTGGACGAGCTCCTGGCGGCCTCGGACTTCATCAGCGTGCACCTGCCGAAGACGCCGGAGACGATCGGCCTGATCGGCGACGAGCAGCTGCACAAGGTCAAGCCCGAGGTCATCATCGTCAACGCCGCCCGTGGTGGCATCGTCGACGAGGCCGCGCTCTACACCGCGCTGAAGGAAGGCCGGGTCGCCGCGGCCGGACTGGACGTCTTCGCGAAGGAGCCGTGCACCGACTCGCCGCTGTTCGAGTTCGAGAACGTGGTCGCGACTCCGCACCTGGGTGCGTCGACCGAAGAGGCGCAGGAGAAGGCCGGTATCGCCGTCGCCAAGTCCGTGCGGCTCGCGCTGTCCGGTGAACTCGTGCCCGACGCGGTCAACGTCCAGGGCGGCGTGATCGCCGAGGACGTCCGGCCCGGTATCGCACTGACCGAGAAGCTCGGCCGGATCTTCACCGCACTCGCCGGTGGTGTCGCGCAGCAGCTCGACGTCGAGGTCCGCGGCGAGATCACCGAGTTCGACGTGAAGGTGCTCGAGCTCGCCGCGCTGAAGGGCGTCTTCGCGGATGTCGTCGAGGACAACGTGTCGTACGTGAACGCCCCGTTGCTCGCGGCCGAGCGCGGTCTCGAGGTTCGGCTCCTCACCGACCACGAATCCCCCGAACACCGCAACCTGATCACCCTCCGCGGCACCCTCGCCGACGGCGGCCAGGTCTCGGTCTCCGGCACCCTGGTCGGCGTGAAGCAGTCCGAGCGGCTGGTCGAGATCGACGGCTTCGACCTGGAGGTCGAGCTGGCCGCCCACCTGGCGTTCCTCAGCTACGAGGATCGCCCGGGCATCGTCGGCCAGGTCGGCGGCATCCTCGGCAAGTCCGACATCAACATCGCCGGCATGCAGGTCAGCCGCGACCGCAAGGGCGGCAAGGCCCTGGTCGCCCTCAGCGTCGACTCCACCATCCCGGTCACCGTCCTCGACGAGATCGCCACCGCCGTCCAGGCCGACACCGCCCGCACAGTAGACCTCGAGCTCTGACGCGCACTCCGCTAGCCGAGTGACCCGCCAGTAAGTTCTACTGGTAAGACAAGGACCGGCCTGCCGCCCGCAGGCGCATGGCGGCCGGCCAGGGCCCAGGCGCTCTCACCGAGAGCCCCTGGGCCCACCTTTTGTCTGTACTACGAGCAGCCGCCCACGCATGCTCCTCCGTCGCATGCTCCCCACCCCAGCCACGGCGCTCCTCCGCCGCGCCTCCCATGCTCCCCACCCCCAGCCACGGCGCTCCTCCGCCGCGCCTGCCATGCTCCCCAC
>NZ_QFXK01000023.1 GCF_003261635.1 Kribbella monticola
GCTCATCACAGTTCGAGTAGACTTCTCAAGGACTGTCTCACGGAAGGACACAACAGGATCAGATTTTATAATTTCAGCACCGCCCATAAAGTCATCCTGCAAATCCTTCAGACAGATTTCAAGGTGGAGTTCTCCAGCACCAGCAATAATATGCTCTCCAGACTCTTCAATAGAACAAACAACCATAGGATCAGACTTAGCCAGACGTTTCAACCCTTCAACAAGCTTGGGAAGGTCAGATGCAACCTTGCACTGAACAGCAACACGCACGACTGGTGAGACAGAAAACTTCATTGCTCTGATCGGGTGGGCATCGACTTCCTTTTCATTGGTCAATGTTGCATTCTTGGTAATATATTGATCCAAACCAACCATGGCAACAGTGTTACCACAGGGAACATCCTCAACAGTTTCTTGCCTCTTACCCATCCAAATAACAGTTCGCTGGATATTCTTAACATATAGATCCTTCTTTTCACCAGGAACATAGTTAGGACCCATGATTCTAACCTTCATACCAGTACAAACCTTCCCAGCAAAGACACGACCAAAAGCAAAGAACCTACCCTTGTCAGATGCTGGAATCATCTTGGATACATAAAGCATAAGTGGGCCTTCTGGGTCACAGTTCCTGATGGCATTGGCATAAGCATCATCAAGGGGTCCTTCGTACAGGTTTTCCACACGGTATCTTTGAGCTGTGGAAGGAGATGGAAGATGATATATCATCATTTCCAGAAGAGCAGTACTTGCGGGAAGCCAGGTCTGCATCACACGCTTCATCAGT
>NZ_QFXK01000024.1 GCF_003261635.1 Kribbella monticola
ATGCAAAAAGGTTGATTGGTAGGAGATTCAGTGATGCCACAGTGCAGAGTGACATCAAGCATTGGCCATTTAAGGTCACTCCTGGACCTGGTGATAAGCCAATGATTATTGTTAACTACAAGGGTGAGGATAAGCAGTTTGCTGCTGAGGAAATCTCTTCTATGGTGCTAATTAAGATGAGATTGCTGAAGCTTTCCTTGGTTCCACTGTCAAGAATGCTGTGGTTACCGTGCCAGCCTACTTTAACGACTCTCAGCGTCAGGCCACTAAGGATGCTGGTGTTATTGCTGGTTTGAATGTCATGCGTATTATCAACGAGCCTACAGCAGCTGCCATTGCTTATGGTCTGGATAAGAAGGCAACTAGTGTTGGTGAGAAGAATGTGTTGATCTTTGATCTTGGTGGTGGTACCTTCGATGTATCTCTCCTCACCATTGAGGAAGGTATCTTTGAGGTGAAGGCTACTGCTGGAGACACTCATCTTGGAGGTGAGGACTTTGACAACAGGATGGTCACCCATTTTGTTCAAGAATTCAAGAGGAAGAACAAAAAGGATATCAGCGGTAACCCTAGGGCACTTAGAAGGTTGAGAACTGCTTGCGAGAGGGCGAAGAGGACCCTTTCATCCACTGCTCAGACCACAATTGAGATTGATTCTCTCTATGAGGGTATTGATTTCTATTCCACCATCACCCGTGCTAGATTTGAGGAGCTTAACATGGATCTGTTCAGGAAGTGTATGGAACCAGTTGAAAAGTGTTTGAGAGATGCTAAGATGGACAAGAACTCTATCCATGATGTTGTACTTGTTGGTGGCTCCACCAGGATTCCCAAGGTTCAGCAGCTATTGCAAGACTTTTTCAATGGGAAGGAGCTCTGCAAGAGCATCAACCCTGATGAAGCTGTTGCTTACGGTGCTGCTGTACAAGCTGCAATTTTGAGTGGTGAAGGTAACGAGAAGGTGCAAGACCTGTTGTTGTTGGATGTTACCCCTCTTTCCCTTGGACTGGAAACTGCTGGAGGTGTCATGACTGTATTGATCCCTAGAAACACCACTATCCCAACCAAGAAAGAACAGGTCTTCTCAACCTACTCAGACAATCAGCCAGGTGTGTTGATCCAGGTCTATGAAGGTGAGAGAACTAGGACCAGGGACAACAACTTGCTTGGCAAATTTGAGCTCTCTGGTATTCCTCCTGCTCCCAGGGGAGTTCCTCAGATCACAGTGTGCTTTGACATTGATGCCAATGGTATCTTGAATGTTTCTGCTGAGGACAAGACTACTGGACAAAAGAACAAGATCACCATCACCAACGACAAGGGCAGGCTCTCCAAGGAGGAGATTGAGAAGATGGTTCAAGAAGCGGAGAAGTACAAGTCTGAGGATGAAGACCACAAGAAGAAGGTAGAGGCAAAGAATGCTTTGGAGAACTATGCATACAACATGAGGAACACCATCAA
>NZ_QFXK01000003.1 GCF_003261635.1 Kribbella monticola
GATCCTTTGAACATCAGAAACAAATCAAACTGACTTGAATCAATATTTTCAAAGGAATCCGAACACGAACAACAGACAACCCCACACCCAAAACCCAGAATAGGTTCGGAGTGGACCAGGATCATCCAATGCCGTGAAACGGGTTAATGCTAAATTTCGGCATTGACTTTCGGCACGCTGTTGAGTTCTCAAGAATCGGACGCACACCGCGCTGACATTCGCGGTGAAGATGCAAATCGAGGTCGGCACCTTGGCCGAACCCTTGCAAAGCACCTCCGGCGCGCTTGCCGCCGTCCCTCTGGTCACACCAGTCCCCCGCGTCGCCGCGGCTGACTTCCACCATGATCCCCCACCGCACAAGTGCCGCGGAGGTGGCAGATGGGCGAGGAGCCGAAGCTCCCCGCCCATCGAGTACCGCATCGTCCAGCAGACGCCTCTCGGCGAGTGGCCGCTCGTAGCGGCTGAGTGTGAGGCCCGGGGGTCATGTACTGGACGACACCTCACATAACCGAGCCCCTTCGCCGGCTATTCCCGCAGGCAGCGGATCTCCTCGCCGTTCTGTACGAACACCACTCCCCCGTCGTCGAACCGCAACTCCGTGTCGGCCGTCGACGCGCCAAACCGATCCCCCGCCATCGCCCGGAACCGCACCGGCGACTGCCTAGGGAACTTCACGATCAGCTCTGTCCCGGAAGACTCAACCTCGAAACTCCAGCCCTCCCGCAGCCGGTAGGTCCCGGCCCACCCTGCCAACACCTCGGCATCCGGTACGACTCGCTCACTGACCTCGGCGGGATAGTCCTCCCACCCGTACGCCGCGGCGATACTCACGAAGGCCTTCTCGACCACCCAGCTCCCGTTGTCGCCGTTCGTCATCACCGCCGCGCCTCGCCCGGTGTCCCGATACGCGAGCAGGTGGCACCTGAACCCGGCGTTCGACCCGCTGTGTCCGAAGAGACGGCCACCTTGCCCGAGAAACAGGCCCAGGCCGAGCGCGTCGAGTCCGCCGATCCGTTCGGACGACGGCACCTGCGGCGTGAGGGTTTCGCGCGCAAGTTCCAGCGACAACGGCGCACCCGCGACACCGTCGTACGAGTTCTTGACTGCTTGGGCGAAGGTGACGAGGTCGCTCGGCGTGGTCCAGAGGCCGGCCGCGGCGAGTTCGGGGTAGCTGTGCCAGCGTCCCTCGGTGGGTCGGCCCAAGTCGTCGTGTGCGACGGCGGCCTGGTTGTGCCGGCCCTCGGGGAGCGGCTGGGCGTAGTCGCTGTCGGACATACCGAGTGGGCCGAGCACCAACTCCTGCATCAGCTGGCGGAACGGCGTACCGGTGACGTCCTCGAGGAGTTGCTGTACGACGAGGGTGCCGCCGCCGGAGTACCGGAATTGGGCGCCGGGCACAGTGTCGACCCGTACGCCGAAGTTGGTCGCCGGCGGCACGCCGTCGAGGATCTGGCGCAGGCTCGGAAGCTCTTCGCCGTACGGGTATCCGGGGAAGCCGTGCACGGTGAGGCCGGCGCTGTGGCTGACCAACTGGCGCAGGGTGAGGACTGGCTGCCAATCGCCTGTCGGTGGAACCCGCCACGATTTGAGTCGGCTGTTCACGTCCTCGTCGAGGTCGAGCAGGCCTTGGTCGACAAGGCGGAGGGCCGCGAGCACAGCAACGGGTTTGCTGATCGAGCAGGCCTGGAACAACGTCCGCTCTGTCACCGGATCGCTGCCGCCTGCGTCTACCAGACCGGCGGATCCGCGCTCGACGAACTCGCCGCCCTCGATCACAGCCCAACTGACACCGGGGACCTGGTACTCCGCGAGATCGGCCTCGATCTCAGCCTTCACCACATTCGTCACGCCGTCGCCTCCCGGTCGGATGGTCGAAGCCTAACCACGGTGGAGGGCCAGCACACCGCGGCTGCGGAACCCATGGGCTCCGCAGCCGCACTACCGGTGAATCGAGCGGTCTACTTGGACGGTTGCGGTGCCGAGCAGTCGATCTTCGGGTTCGCACCGATGTAGTTCAGCGGCCCGGCGACGATGGTCACCAAAGTGGTACCCACCTTCGCGCAGGTCGCATCGGAGCCGGCGAAGTAGTTCCGCTGCGCGGCAGCAGCCAGTCCGATCAGCAACCACAACACGACGATGACTGTGATCACGCGAGAACCAGTCGTAGTGCGAGTGCTCATGTCCACCTCCTGGATACGACACAACCCCGTGTGACCACGAACAGGTGCCCTTCGCTGACTCCGCGAAAACGGTGCGGACCGCTGTCGATTCGCGACGCGCTCGATCGTCAAGCAAGAAACGCTCACCAGGAGCGCCGGCGAAGGGAAGCACGATGAGTAAGTACCTGTACCTGTACCGCGGTCCGGCCACCCCGATGGAGGACTTCACCGCGGAGCAGGGTGAGGAGCAGATGAAGGCGTGGACGGACTGGATGGGCAAGGCCGCCGCCTCGATCGTCGACCAGGGCAACCCCCTTGCACCGCGCGCCTCCGTACGCGACGACGGCGGACCGGCCGAGCCCAGCGACCAGAACGGCTACACGATCATCGAGGCCGACGACCTCGACGCCGCACGCGCCCTGCTCGAGGGGCACCCCTTCCTGTCCGAGGGGAAGGGCCGCTTCGCCGTGGAGATCTTCGAGATCATCCCGATGTAGCAGCTCAGACCTCGGCGAACTCGTAGTACGGCTTGATCTGGGTGTTGACGAAGTTGCCGATGCTCGAGGCCGCCAGCAGACCGGCGTACGTCGGCTGCGGCACGTCGAAGTACTGATAGACGCTGCCGTTGACGAACTCGATCTCCAGCGTTCGGCTGGACATGCTGTAGCCGACTGATCGCACGCTTGCGGAATCCACCGGTCGCCGCCTCATGGAGCAACCCTTTCATCACCGCCACCAGCAAGCCGTACTACGCGTGCCGCGCAGCAGCCTCCGTACTACGCGTGCCGCGCGGCTGCCTGTGTCGGGAGTTGGCCGGGGCACGAGGCGCGACGCGTGCCCCGGCTCCGTACTACGCGTGCCGCGCGCCCGCCTGCGTTGGGAGCTCGCCCGGAGACGAGGCGCGAGGCGTCACCGGCTCGGCGGCCATTCGGGCGAGCACCCGGGTCAGGTCGCCGACGGCGGTGTGGAGTTGGCTGAGCAGTGACTCGTCGAGAGCGGGCCGGCTCTCGACGCCGAGGTTCGCGATGAAGCGGGCATGGGTCTCCTTGGTGGCAAGGTTGAGCGTGGTGTCGAGCGCCTCCTGGAGCTGTGGACTCGGCACCATCTCTGGCCGCTCCCGCCACTTCGCGATCGTCCGTGGGGCGACGCCCAGGTGCTCGGCGAAAGCTTCGTTGGTCAGGCGCATGGCGGTGCGCAACGCGTGCGCATGCCTACCGGTCCACTGGTCGATGATTGTCATCGGCTCGCTCCTCGCGATCTCGATCACTCCTTGCAATCAGGTTACGTCGATCGAGTGACGATTTGGGGCCTGTTCAGTGCCCTGTGGATACAGCTTCAGTTCATGGTCCGGGCAGGCGAGCGAGCGTTGACTGTCCGGCATGGACAAGATCAGCGGTAGACCGGCAGAGCTCCTGCGGCGACGCCATCTCAAGGTGGCGACCGCGGCCGGACCACGTCGCTTCGAACTGGTCCGGCACACCGACGTCTCCGGCGTGAGCGGTACCGGTGTCGTCGCCGAAGGTGTCGAGTGGTCCGACGGCACAGTCACCCTGCACTGGGGCGGCCGCTACCCCACCACCACCGTCTGGCAGGACGGCATCGACGCCCTCCTCACCATCCACGGCCACCAAGGCGCCACCACCATCCGCTGGCTCGACACCTGATCCGGTAGGGCCGGCGCCCAACCCCCTGCACGGCCGCCGGCCCTACCTCCCCCTCGGTACGTTGAAACGCGCCCGTCAGCCGGCTGGATGTCGACGTGCGACCGAAGGCGGTATGGCGCCACAGAACCCGCGCCGGCTGCAGACTGGCGCGGCGTCCGGCCTTCCAGATGTGACGTCAGCCGGCTAGGGAGCGGAGGGCTCTTCGGCTGGGGGTCAGGGTTACTGGTTTGTAGGGGCAGCGGGCGTCGGTGAGGGTTTCGTAGGCGCGGATGGCGCGTTGGGCGGCGTCCCAGCCTTGCTCGGCGGGGCTCTTGCCGCGGCCGCGGTTGCGGATCAGGGCGCCGTAGAAGGCGGAGCAGAAGACGGTCGCTTCGTACCAGCCGATCACTGTGCTGGTGCCGATGTAGGTGATGTCGTCCTGTAGGCAGTCGCGGATCGCTCGTTGCCACTTGCCGATGCCGGTCTTGCAGCCGTCGGCGATGACGACGCCGCTGGCGATACCCCACTGGCGATCCAGGAACCAGTCGGCCAGGGCGGTCAGCGAGACCTGGGTCTCGCCGTCGGTGCTCAGGAACGACGGCTCCTCGCTGTGGTCACCGTGCGCCATCACGTGCAGCACCGACGACGGAGTGGTCAGGGCTGAGAACGCCGTCTCATGATCCCGGGTGCGGACGAAGTTGACGTCGATCACGGGCCGGTTCCAGCCGGCGTTGATATTGCTGGTGATGCCCTGGACGAACGTCATCGAGGCGTCGAACGAACTGTCCAGCCCCAGGTCTACCAGTGTGATCAGACGGTTCTTCATCGCCCACCCCTTCACCAGCCGACCCCCGCCTCCGAGGGTCCCGGAAACCATCATGACCCAGCCCGTCGACAGTTTCCGCCCGAGGTCCACATACCGTTGCAGACATGGAAAAACGCCCGCTCAGACCATCACCCTGAGCAACCGAACGACCATGCCCGGGGCTCGGTCTGGGTACCTCACCGGCAACGAGGAAGCAACCCTCTTCGCCCTCGGCGGAACAGGCGCAGCCCCCGCCGACTCAGAGCGCTCCGGCCGCTAGCCAGTACTGCGTGACGCTGTCGCCGGGGTGGTTGCTGTAGCTCTGCAGCGAGGGCTGGACGCGCTGCGGCCCCCGGGGGATGTGGGAAGTTCCCGGGGGCCGTGGCGCTATCAACTAGGGGTCAGCTGCAGCCGGAGGTGCTGCCGCAGCCTTCGCAGACGTAGCAGGAGCCGGACGGGCGCATCTTGGTGCCGCAGGTGAAGCACAGGGGTGCGTCGACCGAGGTACCGGTGATGAGCTCGAACATCTCTGCTGTGGTGCGGACCTCGGAGGTGTCGAGGACCTTGGCGCCGGCTTCTTCGACCGCAGGCTTCTCTGCGACCGGCTCGACGGCCTTCAGTGACTCGGCCTCCGAGACCTCTACCGGGGCTTCGTACGAACCGGTGTCGAGTTGACGGGAGCGCTCGTCGGCCGAATAGATGCCCAGCGCCGCCCGGTCCTCGAACGGCAGGTAGTCCAGCGCCAGCCGGCGGAAGATGTAGTCCATGATCGACTGCGCCATCCGCACGTCCGGGTCGTCGGTCAGACCGGCCGGCTCGAACTTCAGGTTGGTGAACTTCTGGACGTACGTCTCCAGCGGCACACCGTGCTGCAGGGCGATCGAGATCGCGATCGAGAAGGCGTCCATCACCCCGGCCAGGGTCGAACCCTGCTTGCCCATCTTCAGGAAGACCTCGCCCAGACCGTCGTCCGGGTACGACCCGGCGGTCATGTAGCCCTCGGCGCCACCGACGCTGAACGACGTGGTCCGCGACGGCCGCGACTTCGGCAGGCGCTTGCGGGTCGGCCGGTACTCGATGACCTTCTCGACGACCGGCTCCGCGGCGGCCGCGTCGGCAGCGGCGCTGGCCTTGGCGGACTTGGAGTCCGACAGCGGCTGGCCGACCTTGCAGTTGTCGCGGTAGACGGCCAGTGCCTTGAGGCCGAGCTTCCAGCCCTGGAAGTACACGTCGGCGATCTCCTCGACGGTCGCCGTCTCCGGCAGGTTGACCGTCTTCGAGATGGCACCGGACAGGAACGGCTGCGCGGCCGCCATCATCCGGACGTGGCCCATCGGCTTGATCGAGCGCTCGCCCATCGCGGTGTCGAAGATCTCGTAGTGCTCGGTCTTCAGCCCCGGCGCGTCGACGACGTGACCGTGCTCGGAGATGTACTCGACGATCGCCTCGATCGTCTCCTCGGTGTACCCGTGCTTGCGGAGCGCCCGCGGCACCGTCTGGTTGACGATCTGCATCGAGCCGCCGCCGACCAGCTTCTTGAACTTGACCAGCGAGAAGTCCGGCTCGATCCCGGTCGTGTCGCAGTCCATCATGAAGCCGATCGTGCCGGTCGGTGCGAGCACCGAGGCCTGCGCGTTCCGCCAGCCGTTCTTCGCACCGACCTTCAGTACCGCGTCCCAGGCTGCCGTGGCGTGCTTGTGGACGTCCTTGTCGATGTCGTCGAGGGTCCGGATCGCGTCGTTGGCCGCGGCGTGCTTGCGCATCACCCGGGCGTGCGCTTCCTTGTTCCGCTCGAAGCCGTCGTACGGGCCGACGACGCCGGCCAGCTCGGCCGACCGCTTGTACGACGTACCGGTCATCAGCGAGGTGATAGCGCCCGCCAGTGCGCGACCACCGTCGGAGTCGTAGGCGTGGCCGGTCGCCATCAGCAGTGCGCCGAGGTTGGCGTAGCCGATGCCGAGCTGGCGGTAGGCGCGGGTGGTCTCGCCGATCGCCTCGGTCGGGAAGTCCGCGAAGCAGATCGAGATGTCCATCGCGGTGATGATCAGCTCGACGGCCTTGACGAAGTTCTCCGAGTCGAAGGTGTCGTCGTCCTTGAGGAACTTCATCAGGTTCAGCGACGCGAGGTTGCAGGACGAGTTGTCCAGGTGCATGTACTCCGAGCAGGGGTTGGACGCGGTGATCCGGCCCGTCTCCGGCGTCGTGTGCCAGTCGTTGATGGTGTCGTCGTACTGCAGACCGGGGTCGGCGCAGGCCCAGGCGGCGTGGCTGATCTTGTCGAACAGCTCGCGGGCGTCGACGGTCTCGATGATCGAGTTGTCGATCCGGGCCCGCAGGCCGAACTCGCCCTTCTCCTCCACCGCACGCATGAACTCGTCCGTCACGCGGACGGAGTTGTTCGCGTTCTGGTACTGCACGGAGGTGATGTCGCGGCCGCCGAGGTCCATGTCGTACCCGGCGTCGCGGAGGACGCGGATCTTGTCCTCCTCGCGCATCTTGGTCTCGACGAACTCCTCGATGTCGGGGTGGTCGACGTCCAGCACGACCATCTTGGCCGCGCGCCGGGTGGCGCCGCCGGACTTGATGGTTCCGGCCGACGCGTCCGCGCCGCGCATGAAGCTGACCGGGCCGGACGCCGTACCGCCGGAGGACTGCAGCAGCTCCTTCGAGGACCGGATCCGGGACAGGTTCAGACCGGCACCGGAGCCGCCCTTGAAGATCAGGCCCTCCTCCTTGTACCAGTTCAGGATCGAGTCCATCGAGTCGTCGACGGCGAGGATGAAGCAGGCCGACACCTGCTGCGGCGACGTCGTACCGACGTTGAACCAGACCGGCGAGTTGAAGCTGAAGTACTGGTGCAGCAGCATCCAGGTCAGCTCGTGCTCGAAGATCTCGGCGTCGGCGGGCGTCGCGAAGTACCCGTGCTCCTCGCCGGCCTTGCGGTAGGTCTTGACCACCCGGTCGAGCAGCTGCTTGAGGCTCCACTCGCGGTTGTCGTGACCGACGGCGCCGCGGAAGTACTTGGTGGTGACGATGGTCGAGGCGTTCACGGACCAGTAGTCCGGGTACTCCACTCCGCGCTGCTCGAAGACGGTCTCACCCGTCTTCCAGTTCTGCTGCACGACGTCGCGACGCTCCCACGTCACCTCGTCGTACGGGTGGACGCCCTCGGTCGTGAAGATGCGCTCGATGGTGAGTCCCGCGGGGACGTTCTTGCCCCTGCGGAACCCGGCCGTCGACCTCTTGGTCGACCCCGAATGGCCGGTCACCGTCTCTGTCATGGTTGCTCCTCGCCCTGTGTCTGCGGTCTGTCGGGACCGCCCCGTTGAGTCCTGCGCGTACTTCGCCCTGCCTGCACTGCGTCCTGCCCTGTACTGCGTGTTGCTGTATCACGTGGTGTTGCGTACTGCTTGTCGTCCCGTACTACGTGTCGCTCTGTACCGCCTACTGCTCTGTACTGCGTCCTGCCGGTCGTGCGGATCCCCGATTTATGTCTGTGGTGTCCCGTGTGCGGCCGGTTCGGTGCCCTCGGGCTCTTTCTCGGCGCGCAGCAACGCGATCTCGGTCTCGAAGTCGTCGGCCGACTCGAACTGCCGGTAGACGCTGGCGAACCGCAGGTACGCGACTTCGTCCAGCTCCCGCAGCGGTCCGAGGATGGCCAGGCCGACCTCGTGCGCGGGCACTTCCGGCGAGCCGCCGCCCTTGAGCGCGTCCTCGACCCGCTGCCCCAGCCGGGCCAGCGCGTCGTCGTCCACCGGCCGGCCCTTGCAGGCCTTGCCGACGCCCCTGATCACCTTTTCCCGGCTGAACGGCTCGGTCGCGCCGGAGCGCTTCACGACCGTCAGCTGCATCTGCTCGACGGTGGTGAACCGCTTCTCGCAGACCGGGCACTGCCGGCGCCGGCGGATCGCTCCGCCGTCCTCGGCGACCCGGCTGTCGACGACCCGGGAGTCCACGTGCCGGCAATACGGACAGTGCATGTCGGATCACTCCTCCCGAGCGGCTCCACCGCCCTTCGCAGGGGTGGACCTGTGGATCGAACTGGGGACAACTTGTGCATGACCTGTGAGTAACCAACCACTACCTGTGGAGAACTACAGGCGTGTAACTACTACATCTAGGGATGCTACGTCCCGCCTCCGACAGTTTGCAAGAACGCCCGAATCCCGCGCGCGTCTCCTTGTTCCAACACTCGCGCGACCTCATGTACTCCCGCGTGGCGCCGTCCCGACGGCCCTTTCGAGGCGCAAACTATGCGCGCCCGGCAGGCCCTGGCCGGGTCCGTCGAGGCCTGGTGGATGGGTGAGGATGTGGGTATGAAACCGGTCATCCTCGACGTCGACACGGGGCTCGACGACGCCTGTGCGCTGCTGCTTGCCGCCCGCCATCCGGACCTCGACCTGCGAGCCGTGACCTGCGTCGGCGGCAACGTCGGCCTGGACGAGGTCGTCATCAACACGCTCACCGTCCTGGAAGCAGCCGGCCGCCCCGACGTCCCAGTAGCTCGCGGAGCCGCACTGCCGCTGCTGCAACCGGTTCGGGCCGCCCCGCACGTCCACGGCGTCGACGGACTCGGCAACCTCGACTGGCCCCGCTCAACCCGTACTACGGATCCGCGGCACGCCGTGGAGCTTCTGCGCGACGTGCTGCTCGAGGCCGCTCGGAGCGGCGAGCGGGTGACGCTGATCCCGCTGGCTCCGATGACCAACATCGCGCTGCTGCTCAGGACGTACCCGGAAGCAGCGGCGGGACTCGCCGAGATCGTCTTCATGGGCGGCGCCGCCGGGATCGGCAATGCGACGGCCTCGGCGGAGTTCAACATCTGGACCGACCCCGAGGCGGCCGCGATCGTGCTGGCCGCGGCGGGCGAACTCGGCGTACCGGTCACGATGTACGGGCTCGACGTGTTCTACGACGTGCTGATCACGCTCGATGAGGCGCGCGAATTGAAGGGTTCTGCGTCGGCCGACCTCGCTCGGGCCCTTATCGAGAAGCGGAGCGAGCTGTACGGCGCGGACGGAGCAAGCATCGGGGACGGCGGAGCGGTGTGCGCGGTGATCGATCCGGACGGCCTCACCACGCAGGCGTTCCCGCTACGGGTCGAGCTGTCGGGAAGCTGGTCGCGCGGCCGGACCATCGTCGACACGCGCGACTGGTCGAAAGACCTCAGCAGCGACCCACACGGCGCCGCACCGACCGTGGTCCAGGTCGCAACCGCAGTCGACGCCCGCCGCTACGCCGACCTCTGGCTCCAAACCGTGAACTGACGCCGCCGCAACTCCACGACCCCTGGGCCGACGCCGCACGCGCCCGCGGACCCTTGAGCTGAGCTGACGCCGCCGGAGCCTGTGAACCCGTGAGCCGGCGGCGGCTGCGGATCGTGGGTGCGTGTCCGGAAACGGTCAGGTGGGTTGTTCGGTGTGAGGCGCGCATGATTGGGTGGTAAGCGTTTGCCGTCTGCTCAGGGAGCGCTTGTGGCTATTGCGACCGAAGCCCGCCGTCGTTATGCCGTGGTCGGATTGGGGGCCCGGGCGCAGACCTTTGTCGACGCATTGGCCGGCCCGTACGCCGATCGCGCGGAACTCGCCGGATTCTGCGACGTGAACCAGACCCGGATGGCCGTCCACAACCGGCGGCTGGCCGAGAAATTCGGGCACGCAAGCGTTCCGCAGTACGGGGCCGGTGATTTCGATCGGATGCTCAAGGAACAGCAGGTCGATGTCGTCGTGGTGACGTCGATGGATCGCACCCACGACGAGTACATCGTGAGCGCGCTCGAGGCGGGGCTGGACGTCGTCACGGAGAAGCCGATGACAATGGATCCGGCGCGTTGCCGGCGCATTCTCGACGCGGCGGAGAAAGCGGCCGGATCGGTGCGGGTGGCGTTCAACTATCGCTACAACCCGGTGCACGAGAAGGTCCGCGAAGTGCTTCAGTCGGGCGTCATCGGTGAAATCGGTTCGGTGCACTTCGAATGGCTGCTCGATGTCCGGCACGGCGCCGACTACTTCCGTCGCTGGCATCGGGAGAAGTCCAACGCGGGCGGTTTGATGGTGCACAAGGCGACGCATCACTTCGACCTGGTGAACTGGTGGATCGATTCCGAGCCGGTGAAGGTCTTTGCCGATGGCAAGTTGTTCTTCTACGGCGCCGAGAACGGGCGGCGGCGCGGGCTGGCTCGCGAGTACGAGCGGGCCGATGGATCACCGGCGGCCGCGGACGATCCGTTCGCGATCAAGCTGGCGGCGAACGACGTACTGCGGGAGTTGTATCTCGAGGCGGAGCACGAGGACGGGTATCACCGGGATCAGAACGTGTTCGGCGACGGGATCACGATCGAGGACGACATGGCGGTGCTGGTCCGTTATGCCTCGGGGGCTTCGCTGAGCTACCACCTCACGGCGTACTCACCGTGGGAGGGCTACCGGATCGGCTTCAATGGGAGCGCGGGACGGCTGGAGTTGCTCGTGCGGGAGAACACTTTCGCTACTCCCCCTGAAGAGCAGCAGCATGCGACGGCGGTGCAGCACGGGGATGCGGCGCCGGGTGAGACCGAGGCGCTGCTGACACTGCACCCACTCTGGAAGCCGCCGCAGACGCTGCTGCATCACGAGCTGGGCCAGGGTCACGGCGGCGGAGACGCGCGACTGCTGGAGTCGCTCTTCGGCTCCCCCGGCGAGGATCCGCTCGGCCGCAGCGCCGACCACCACGACGGCGCGCGCTCCCTCCTGGTCGGCCTCGCAGCCAACCGCTCCTTCGAAACCGGCCAAGCAGTCGAGGTATCAACCCTGCTCAACAACTAACCAACCGCCAGACACCCGGTCGACCAGCAGACAGGCACCAGAGGCGGCACCGGGGCACAGAACTACAACCAGCCTGGCGCGGAGCGCGGTCGCCGAGCCCTGTGGGCGCGCCAGGTGATCGAGCGCGATGGTCGAGCCAGGTGGTCGAGTCAGGTGATCGGGCGCGGCGGTCGAGCCAACTGGTCGAGCGCGGCGGTCGAGCCAGGTGATCGAGCGCGGCGGTCGAGCCAGGTGATCGGGCGCGCCGGCCGAGCCAGATGGTCGAGCAAGGGAGTCGAGCGCGGTGGTCGAGCGCGGTGGTCGAGCCAGGTGATCGGGCGCGGCGGCCGAGCCCGGTGGTCGAGCGCGATCGCCGAGCAAGGTGGTCGACCGCGATGGTCGGACCAGGTAATCGAGCGCGGGCGGTCGAGCCAGCTGGTCGAGCCAGGTGATCGGGTGCGGCGGCCGAGCCCGGTGGTCGAGCGCGGTGGTCGAGCCAGGTGGGCGAGCGCGGTGGCTGAGCGACGTGGTCGAGTGGGGTGGAGGCCTGGCGAGGAGGCTTTGCGGGTCGGTGGTGGGTTAGCGGACGGGGACCTGGAGGGTTTGGCCGGGGGTTAGGTCGGCGGGGGTGCGGAGGTTGTTCAGGGTGGCGATCTGCTCGACGACGGTCGCGGGGTTGTCGGTCGGGTTGGTTTCCTGCGCGATCGACCAGAGGGACTGGCCGGCGCCGACCTGGACCGAGATGGTGTGGGTGAACTGCGGGGCCGGGTCGAGAACACCGGCGACGCGCAGGCCCAGTACGGCGATGGCGGCGCCGAAGACCAGCACCGAGACGGTGGTGAGCAGCATCCGGCCGCGTCTGGTCAGACGCAGTACCGGCGGCTCGATCTCGGCGAGCTGGTGGTGCCGGCCGAGGTCGTCACCGGAACAGGCACGAACGGGCAGGCGCTCGGTCGTCGTCCCCGCGATGCGGCGGCGCCTGGTCGGGCGGTTGCCGTCCACCTCGGGCACGGTTGTCACCTGAGTCGCGCCTGCTGCCAGGGCCGCTGTACTCATCGGATCCTCCAGACCTTCGTTCAGACCTCGTCCTGCGGTGTCGATCTCTGTCTATCGGCCGCCGCCGACAGTTTTCGTCGAGCGACCCCATCGGTCCCCTCGAACGGACCACCCGGCGAACTCACCGGCGAGCCGTTCCGGCACCCGGACCCGAACACCTGTTCGATCGAACGCCTGTACGAATGATTAACCGAACCGCGCCCGGGACGCAACCATTTCCAACCACGACACGCCGTGGATATTCCCGCCACCCGAGCCGACGAACAGGCTCTATAACCTGACACACGAACAAACGTGCGAACCGACACGCCTTCGAACAGATGTTTGAAGAATCTCAGGATTCGGTCTACGGTCTTCTCAGTCGTTGAAAGCTTGGCCGGGGGTGCGACTGCCGGCCTGATCCGAGGGAGTTGCCAGCCGATGGCCAGGACGCCGAGCGGTTCCAGCAAGGACGGACGCCTGAGCGCGGAGGCCACCGGGCCGACCGTGTCCGAGCTGCCCGACGGTCCGGCGGACGCCACCGGTCTCACCCCGAGGCAGCGGCGCGTGCTGGACGTCATCCGCGATTCGGTCGACAGCCGTGGCTACCCGCCCTCGATGCGGGAGATCGGCGAGCGGGTCGGGCTGACCAGCTCCTCGTCGGTGTCGCACCAGCTCCGCGTCCTGGAGCAGAAGGGCCTGCTCCGCCGCGACCCGAACCGGCCGCGCGCGATCGAGGTCCGCTATCCGGGCGAGGTCGCGGACGCCGCGGCGCGCCGCGGATCGGTCGGCTCGGTGCGACAGACGGCGTACGACGAGACCGGGGCCGGCGACGCGCACCCGGACGCGGCGTACGTGCCGGTGCTGGGCCGGATCGCCGCCGGTGGGCCGATCCTGGCCGAGCAGGAGGTCGAGGAGATCTTCCCGTTGCCCAGGGCAATGGTTGGCGAGGGCACCTTGTTCATGCTGCGGGTCAAGGGTGAATCGATGATCGAGGCGGCGATCTGCGACGGCGACTGGGTCGTGGTCCGCCAGCAGCCGAACGCGGAGAACGGTGACATCGTCGCGGCGATGATCGACGGCGAGGCGACGGTGAAGACGTTCAAGAAGACCAAGAGCGAGATCCTGCTGCTTCCGCACAACCCGGCTTTCTCGCCGATCGACGGCAAGGACGCGACCATCCTCGGCAAGGTCGTAACCGTTCTGCGGCGTGTCTGACATCTCAGACGGCGAGCGGAGTCAGCGCGGACATGTCAGGATTGAGATATGACGACTGTCTATGACTTCAGTGCCACCCGGATCGAAGGCAATGAACAGTCTCTTGCCGACTTCCGTGACCAGGTGCTCCTGGTGGTGAATACGGCCTCGCAATGCAGCCAGACCCCGCAGTACTCCGGCCTGCAGAAGCTGTACAAGACGTATCGCAAGCAGGGTTTTTCCGTGCTCGGATTCCCCTGCGACCAGTTCGGCCACCAGGAGCCCGGCGACGAGAACGAGATCGCGAACTTCTGTTCGACGATCTATCACGTGTCCTTCCCGATGTTCGCCAAGATCGACGTGAACGGGTCGAAGACACTGCCGCTGTACAACTGGCTCAAGCGGGAGCAAGGTGGGCTGCTCGGCGGGCGGATCAAGTGGAACTTCACCAAGTTCCTGATCGCCCGCGACGGCAGCGTCATCGGCCGCTACGCCCCGACCCACACGCCGGAGAAGCTCGCCGACAAGATCGAGGCGGCGCTCGCCGTACCGGCCCCGAGCCGGCGCGAATCAAGCGACTGATCCCCCACAGGGTGGAATCGATACCCGGTCCACCCTGGTCAGTACTCGTCGCGCGGGAGAACGAAGGCGGATCGTGCCCAGATCGTTCGCCCGACGCGTGCTGAAGGACATCGGCGGGCTCGCGGATCAGGTTGCGGGTGTTCCGAGGTGATCGCCTCGCAGGCCCACGCAGTCCATGGCCCAGAAGGTGTCGGAGTATACGAAGGTGCCGGTCATCCAGTCCTCGTACGAGGAGAGCTTGGCGACCTGGAAAGCACCGGGCGGGTAGCGCAAGGTCGGCGGACGAAAGCCGGCCGCTGTCGCGTCGATGAACCCGCGCTTGCCGTAGTACTGCGGTGAACCCTCCAGGAACACCAGAGGAATGCCGCGACGGTCGGCCTCCGCGAGAGCGTGCGCCACGAGCCGGGTGCCGATTCCCCTGCCCTGGTACTCCGGGAGGACACCCAAGGGCGACAGCGTGACCACGTCGACGAGTCGAGGCAAAGCATCCAAGCGGCAACCGCTGAGCATCACGTGCCCGACCACTGTGTCATCGACGGTCGCGACCCACGACAACGGCGCAAGCGACGCCGGAGCCACACGCAAGGCGTCAACCAGGTCCGGAACCCGTTCCCCGTCCCCGAACGCGCGCGCCTGAACCTCCCGCACAACTCCATGATCCCCAGCGCGCTCTTCCCGGATCACCGGCTCGAATTGTCCGTCTTCAAGGTCGCCACTTTCCGTCATCGCGCCAGGCTAGTAGCCCGTCCGTCATTGACGAACTGCTTATTTGTAGGCGTAGGACGTTTCAGCGGGTTACCGATTCGGGGTCTATGTCCAGGCGGAGGCCTCGCCAGACGGGGTGGCGGAGGCGGCCGTCGGCGGCCCAGCCGGAGTAGGTGACTTCGGCGACCAGGAGGGGGTCGAGCCAGTGGGCGGCGCGGCGGTCCGAGGTGGGGACCGACGAGACGTCGAAGGGTGGGGTGTCGATCTCGAGGGCGGCGAGTTCGGCGCTGAGGATTTCGAGCATGGCGAAGTCGAGCCCGGAGCCGACCTTGCCGATCAGAACGAGGTCGTCGCCGTCGTAGGCGCCGCAGTACAGGGAGCCGATCTTGCCCTCGCGGTTCCCCTCCCCCGGATGCCAGCCGCACAGGATGACGTCCCGGGTGAGGACGGGTTTCACCTTCACCCAGTCCGCGCTGCGTTTGCCCGGCAGGTACCGCGACTTGCGCCGCTTGGCGACCACGCCTTCGAGGCCGGTGGAGGCCGACAGTTCGAGCGCCTCCTCGCCGTCGGCGTAGCTCTGCGGGACTTCCCAGAACGGATCGGACAACTCCAGCGACTCGAGCAACCTGCGGCGCTCGTCGTACGTTGCCTCTAGCAACGACTGGCCGTCGAACCGCAGTACGTCGAACACCCGCACCGACACCGGCACCTGCTTGATCAGCTGCGCCAGCTGACGTGGATCGCGAACGTGCATCCGACGCTGCAGCAATCCGAACGACGGCGCCCCGTTCTCGTCCAGCGTGACGATCTCACCATCCAGTACTGCGGGCAGCCGCAACCCGGTGTCGCCGGCCAGCCCGACCAGCTCCGGATACCCCGCGGACACGTCGCGACTGTTGCGGGACCACAGCCGGCAACCGTCCTCGTCGACCTCGGCGATGACCCGGATGCCGTCCCACTTCATCTCGTACGACCAGCCGGGGCCGGTCGGCATCGGTCCGAGTGCCGCCATCATCGGCAGCACCGGCGGACCACCGGCCGGACTCAACGGATCCCCCGGGCAGGACTCATCGGCTCAGGTGTCCTGGAGTCGTTTCAGCGCGCCGAGCACCTTCTCACGATCGGCTGTCGGCCACATCGGTGGCAAGGAGGCGCGCAGATAACCGCCGTACCGCGCGGTCACGATCCGCGGGTCCAGGATCGCCACCACACCCCGGTCGGACGTACGCCGGATCAGCCGGCCGGTTCCCTGGGCGAGCAGCAATGCGGCATGGGTCGCGGCGACGGCCATGAAGCCGTTCCCGCCCGCCTCGTCGACGGCTCGCTGCCGGGCGGCCATCAGCGGCTCGTCGGGGCGCGGGAACGGGACCCGGTCGATGATGACGAGGTTGCAGGTCGAGCCCGGTACGTCGATGCCCTGCCACAGCGACAGAGTGCCGAACAGAGAGGTCTCCGGGTCCTCGATGAACTCGCGAGCCAACTCCCCCAGTTGCGCGTCGCCCTGACACAGCACCTTCAGGTCGGTCGCCTCGCGGACAGCGGCGGTCGCGGCCTCGGCTGCCCGCCGGGACGAGAACAAGCCGAGCGTTCGACCACCAGCGGCCGTGATCAGGTCGATGATCTCGTCGAACTGCTTCTTGCCCAGCCCGTCACGATGCGGCGGCGGCAAGTGCTTCGCGACGTACAGGATCCCCTGCTTCTCGTACTCGAACGGGGAGCCGACATCCAGCCCGCGCCATGGCAGTGGCCCGGTGTCGGAGTCGGTATCGACGGAAGGCATCTCCTCGCCGTCGGCCAGCTTGTCGGACGGTCGCAGGCCGACCTGCCGGGCGATCGCGTCGAAGTCACCACCGAGCGTCAGCGTCGCCGAGGTGAGGACGACGGTCCGGTCCTTCAACACCAGCTCGCGCAGCAAGCCGGCCACCGTGAGCGGCGCGATCCGGAGCTCGCGGCCGAAGCGTTCCCGGTCGACCAGCCAGACCACGTCGAGGTCGCTCAGCGCGGCGACCCGCTCGGCGACGTCGAAGATCTCCTTCACCGCGCCCTTGGACTGCCGCTTCGCACCGTCGGGATCGTTGTCGGCGTCGTCGGACTTCTTGTTCAGATCGGAGTACACAGCCCGCGCCGCGTCCCGCACCAGACCGGCGGCTTCGAGAACCACGCCGTTCGCTGCTTCGATCCGTCCTTCGCGCGTCTCGTCCAGAGCGGCTCGCAGCGCGTCGGAGGCGTCGATGAGGTCGTCCGCGTGATCGTCGTCGACGAACCGGCGGGCGCGTTTGGCGGCGCGTTCGACCATCTGCGGCGACAGCTCGGCGCCGGCCGCGCCGGTCACCCGGGCGGGCAACTCGTGCGCCTCGTCGATGACGACCACGTCGTGCTCCGGCAGCACTGTCCTGTTCTCGAAGGCATCGATCGAGAGCAGCGCGTGGTTGGTGATCACGATGTCGGCCTTGCGGGCCTGCTCCTTGGCCTTCTCGGCGAAGCACTCGTCGCCGTACGGGCACTTCTGCGCGCCGAGGCACTCGCGCGCGGCGATCGCGACCTGCTGCCAGGCCTGGTACTGGTGGGTGGGCGCGTGATCGCGGTCGCCTGCCTCGCCGTCGAGCAACTGCTGCTCGGCCCAGTCGCGCAGCTCGAGTACCTGCTGGCCGACCGGGCCGGCCGGCGGGATGTCGATCAGCATGCCGTCGTCGTCGGGCGCGCCTTCGCGGATCCGGTGCAGGCAGGCGTAGTTGTTCCGGCCCTTCTGGATCGCGTACGCCGGGCGGCGCGGCAACAGCTTCTCTGTCGCGTCCAGCAGAGCCGGCACATCGCGGTCCACCAGCTGCGACTGGAGCGCCAGCGTCGCTGTCGACACGACGACGCGGCGGTCCTCCAAGGCGTGTAGCAACGCGGGCACCAAGTACCCGAGTGACTTCCCCGTTCCGGTTCCGGCCTGGACGAGGAGATGGGATCCATCCTCCATCGCCCCGTTGACCGCCTCGGCCATTTCCACCTGGCCAGGACGCGTCTGACCACCGATACCGGAGACCGCGGCCTCCAGCAGTTCACGCACTTCGACACCCACCGCATCACCCTAGCCCGCTCGACGGACAATCCCCGACCAGCTCGCGCCAGCCTGTGGAAAACCCCGTGACCAGAGCCGGGCCGACGTGGCGCGATCAGCCGGGTAGGGCCTGAAGGCGGCCCGAGGGCGGGGTCAGACGACGGCGCCGCGGTCGGGTTCGGAGTCGCGGTCGCGTTGTTTGGTCTTCGGGCGGGGCGCCGGAGCTGGGTAGCGCCTTTCCAACTCCACCAGCAGTGGGGCTGCGGTCAGGTTGGAGGAATAGGTGCCTACGAGGATGCCCAGGAGGAGCGCGAGAGCGAAGTCGTCCAGGGAGTCGCCGCCCAGGAAGAGCAGGGCGGCCAGGATGAAGAGCGTGCTGATGCCGGTGTTGATCGTCCGGGGCAGCACGTTGACGATGGCGGTGTCGACGACCGGGCCGAGGTTCTCGGTCGAGCGGGCGTTGCGGGTCTCGCGGATGCGGTCGAAGACGACGACCGAGTCGTTGACCGTGTACCCGATGATCGTCAGCAACGCGGCCAGGAAGATCCCGTCCACCGGCTTGCCGGTCCACGCGAACACGCCGACCACCACCGCCACGTTCTGCAGCAGAGCCAGTACGGCGCCGGCGCCGAACGTCCACCGGAAGCGCACCGCGAGATACGCCAACTGCGCCAGCAACGCGACCCCTAGTGCGATCAGCGCCTTGTTGCGCAGTTCGTTGCCCAGCGACGGCCCGATGCTCTCGTTGCGGATCACGTCCGCGCTGCCACCGATCCGGGACAGCGACTCGCGGATCTTCTCGGCCTCGTCATCGCTGATCGTGCCGGTCCGCACAGTGATGTCGTCGGCACCAGAGGCCTGTACGACGGCCGTCGGGTAACCAGCCTCGGCCACCGCGGCCCGCGCCTGATCCGGCGTGATCCGCTGCGCCGTGCTCACCTCGAGCAGCCGCCCACCGGTGAACTCGACGCCCAGGTTCAGCCCCCGAATCCCCACACCCGCGATGCTGACGACGATCGCGACAGCCGTGATGACGAGCCACCGCCGGCTGTGCTTCATCAGCGGTGGGCGACGCGTCTCGAGCCAGGTGCGCACGCGACCGTGACCTGCGATCCCGCTGAGCGCCGGTCGCCGCAGAACGAACTTCCGCGACACGAGGAACTCCGCGAGCACCCGCGTGACCACCAGCGCGGACAGCATCGAAGCCAGTACGCCGATGCTGAGCGTCACCCCGAAGCCGCGCACCGGTCCGGCGGCCAGGAAGAACAGCAGCCCGGCGGCAAGCAACGTGGTGATGTTGGAGTCCGCGATCGCCGACAACGCGTTCTGGAAGCCGCTGCGCAGAGATCTCCTCAGGCCGTCGGTGCGGCCCGCGATGTAGTCCTCACGAGCGCGCTCGAAAACAAGGACGTTCGCGTCCACCGCCATCCCGATGGCGAGCACGAACCCGGCCAGGCCGGGCAAGGTCAGCGTCGCCCCGAGCGCGGTCAACGCGGCGTACGACATTCCCGAGTAGGCGATCAGGCCGAGCACGGCCATCAGGCCGACCAACCGGTACACGAAGATGATGAAGAGCGCGGTGAGCCCGATCCCGATCGCGCCGGCCAGCGCGCTCGCCTGGATCGCGTCCTTGCCGAGCGACGGGCCGACCGTCCGCTGGTCGACGACGTGCACCGGCACCGGCAGCGAGCCGCCCTCGATCAACGCGGCCAGGTCCTTGGCCTCGTCCTCGGTGAAGGAACCGGAGATCGTGCTGGTGCCGCCCGCGATGCCGATGTTGCAGAGCTGGCTGCCGCCGTTCGGGTCGACCTGCGGGGCGGTGATCACCTCGTTGTCGAGCACGATCGCGACCCGCCGCGCCGGTGTACCGACAGGCTCGCAGGCCGCCTTGCCGGTGATGTTCGCCCAGATCTTGCCGCCGTCGTCCTTGAAGTCCAGCTGGACGAACCAGCCGGAAGCCTGCTGGGTGTCGAACAGCCCGTCGGCACCGCCGACCTTCTCACCCGTCATCGCGGGCTTCGCCAACTTCAAGAAGCCGCCGCCCGAATCGTCGGGCAGGTAGAGGTCGCCCGCCGCCGGCTTGGCCGGCTTGGCCGCCACGTGGTCGAGCACTTCGTGGAAGGTCAACTGCGCGGTCTTGCCGATCACCTTCGCGGCCTCGCGGGGATCCTGGACACCCGGTAGCTCGACGATGATCCGCTTGTCGCCCTGCCGGGTGACGCTCGGCTCGCTGACCCCGAGCGCGTCGATCCGGCGTCGCAGTACCTCGAGGGCCTTGTCCGTGGTCTCCTTGCCGGCCTTGACCGTCGGCGAGTCGCTGGTCTCCAGCACGATCTGGGTGCCGCCGCGCAGGTCCAGGCCGAGTTGTGGCTTCGCGGTCGTCACCACGTAGCCGGACGCGGCCAGGACGAGGAACGCGAACAGCGCTCGGACGAGGGACGAGCGTTTCACTGACAGCCTCCGGGAGGTGGGCACCCTGGGTAGGGGTGTCGTGACTCAGAGCAGATCACTGGGAGTGGAACGCACAGTGTATGGAGCAACACAAGGCCGCTACGGCCTAAGCCTCTTCGGCGGAGTCGATGCCGTGTTCGATGGCGTAGCGCACGAGTTCGGCACGGTTGTGAAGCTGCAGTTTGCGCAGTGTGTTCTGCACGTGGTTCTCGACGGTCCGGTGGGACAGCACCAATCGGGTCGCGATCTGGCGGGCAGTCAGGCCGCGCGCGACGAGTCGTAGTACCTCGGTCTCGCGCTCGGTGAGCTGAGGCACTTCCGGTCCTGCTCCGAGCCGCCGGTACTCCCCCAGCAGCAACCCGGCCAGCCCAGCACTAAAGACGGCGTCCCCCTCAGCAGTACGCCGTACTGCGTCGTCGAACTCGTCCAGCGACGCAGACTTCACCAGATAGCCGGACGCACCGTTCTTCACTGCAGCCAGTACGTCGGCCTGCTCGGCGCTGGCCGACAACACGAGCACCCTGGTGTCCGGCAGCGCAGCAGTGATCTCCCGGGTCGCATCGACGCCGGATCCCTCGCCCAGCTGCAGATCCATCACCACCACGTCCGGCCGGGTCGCCAGCGCGATCCGGATTGCACTCGAGACGTCGGCGGCGGTCGCGCAGACGTCGTACCCGCGGCTACCGAGGTCCCGGGCGACGCCCTCGCGCCACATCGGGTGGTCGTCGACGATCATCACCCGCGTCATCTGCTGCTCACTCTCATCTCCCACTCGGTCCCCTCGCCGGGAGCGGTCCGGACCGAGACACTGCCGCCCAGATCGGCGATCCGGCCGCGGATCGACTGGCTCACACCGAGATGCCCGTCGGACCTGGCCTGTACGAGCCGGTCGGGTGTCGTCCCGGTTCCATCGTCGCGGACGGACAGCAGTACCTCGTCACCGAGGTCCTCGACGACCACCCAACAGCGCGCGTGCGGCCCGGCGTGCTTGTCCACGTTGCTCAGAGCTTCCTTGACGACGGCAACGAGTTCGGTGGCAGTGGCCGTGGGCAACAACACCTGCCCTGCCGGTACGACGACGTCCACCCGCGTCGTGGCCAACGGGATCAGCAGCATGCACAGGTCTATCCGGCCGCGGTCGCCGTTGAGCGGCCGGGAGGCCATCAGCGCGCGCAGTGCGACCTCCTGCTCGGCAGCGAGGGCCGCGAGTTCGGCTGCCTCGCCGCCGATCGCAGTACCGCGTCGTTGCACCTGGGCAAGCACCTGCAGTACTCCGTCGTGGATCGACCGGCCCAGGCGGAGCCGTTCGGCCGCGGCGCTCTCGGCGGCAATCGCTTCGCGCAGCCGGGCGTTGGCGCGGCGCATGGTGGTCGCTGCGTACCCGACGACGAGTCCGGACACCAGGAGCAGCTGGACGTTGCTGAGGATCTTCGATGCGTGATCGACGCCACGCAAGGACAACAGAGCGAGGCTGATGGTCGCGGCGCCGAGCAGGCCACCGTCGCGGCCGCGGGAGATGCCCAGTGCGATCACCGGACCCGCTGCCCAGACGGACGTGAGCACGGAGGCTCCGCCGCGAATGTCCAACAGCGGCTGGGCCAGCAGGGTCGCGTACATGCAGCCGACCGTCACCACCAGGTCCGCGAGGGCCAGCCGGGTGTTCCGGCGGCCCCAATGCCTGCTGTAGCCGATGGAGGCGACAACGGTCCACAGGCCCATGATCGCGAGTTGGACGACCGCTCCGGAGTGCCGGTGGATGCCGTCCCAGCGGGTCCACACCCCGAAACAGGCGAAGAACCAGGTGATCACCCGGAATACGATCAGCGCACGCCAAAGCGGTAACAGCAGGTCCGCGGTGTCACCACGCGACCGGACATCCTCCATGCCGGACAGTGTGCCAACCAGCCGGTCCCTGACGCTGCGTGCAGGTACTCCACTCGACTGAGTGGTCTTACTCAGGTCTGTGCGCGCATGATTCCCCGCAGTTACCTGGGAAATTCCGCCGAACCACTTCATCAACCCGCTTTTTCCCCGTACTGTCGCGCAGAAGTACACGCTCGGGGGAGCAGTATGCACACTCCGTAACCACCTGACGGAGTGGATTTTCATGAGCTGGGAGGGAAACGTGCGCAAGGTAACTGTCGGGCTGGTCAGCCTGGCTATTGCGGCGACCTTCGGTCTGAGCATGAACCAGGCCGGGAACGCCGTCACACAGCAGCCGCTCTCGGGCGGCACCACGAACGCCAGCGAGGCACCGGCCTCTGACGAGCTGCCGAACCCGCTGGAGGACAAGCGCCGGGATCTGCGTCAGGAAGCGATCACCAAGCTCCTGAACGGCACCGGTAAGGCCGAGAAGCGCGGCGCCAGCACGGTGATGAAGCTGGGCACCAAGGCGAAGGGTTCCGACGGCGTCACGAACGCCCAGGGCAAGGTCGACCAGTACGTCGAGCTGTCGCGGGAGAAGACCGACAAGATCTTCGTCATCCTGGCCGAGTTCGGCAACCAGCGGCACCCGAGCTACCCCGACCAGGACACCGACCCGGCGACGCCCGGTCCGGCCACCTTCGACGGCCCGCTGCACAACGCGATCCCGGCCCCGAACCGGGCGGTGGACAACTCGACCGTCTGGCAGCCCGACTACTCGGCGCAGCACTACCGCGACCTGTACTTCGGCAACGGCAACTCGGTGAAGAAGTACTACGAGAAGCAGTCCTCCGGCCGCTACTCGGTCAACGGCGAGGTCAGCGACTGGGTGAAGGTGCCCTACAACGAGGCCCGTTACGGCCGGTCGAACGGCTTCCCGTGCGCCGGCAACGTCTGCAACAACACCTGGGCCCTGGTCCAGGACGCCGTGAACCAGTGGGTTGTGGACCAGCAGGCCAAGGGTCAGACCGACGCGCAGATCAAGGCCGACCTGGCGACGTACGACCAGTGGGACCGCTACGACTACGACGGTGACGGCAACTTCAACGAGCCCGACGGTTACATCGACCACTTCCAGATCGTCCACTCCGGTGGCGACCAGGCCGATGGTGACCCGCAGCAGGGTGAGGACGCGATCTGGTCGCACCGCTGGCGCGTCCAGACCCCGGGTGGCCCGGCGAACTTCCCGATCGGTGGCGCCCAGATCGGCAACACCGGCATGTGGGTCGGCGACTACACGGTGCAGCCGGAGAACGGCGGCATCAGCGTCTTCGCGCACGAGTACGGCCACGACCTCGGCCTGCCGGACCAGTACGACACGGCCGGCGGCGAGAACGGCGTCAACTGGTGGACGATCATGGCGCAGAGCCGGGTCAGCAAGCCCACCGACGGCGGCATCGGCGAGCAGGCGGCCGACTTCGGCGCCTGGGACAAGATGTTCCTCGGCTGGCTGGACTACGAGATCGTGAACTCCGGCCAGAACCGGACCGTCGAGCTCGGCCCGTTCGAGTACAACACCGCCAAGGCCCAGGGCCTGGTGGTCACGCTGCCGAAGAAGCAGGTGGTCAGTCCGCTGGTCACTCCCCCGGTCGGCAGCAAGCAGTGGTGGAGCGGGCAGGGCAACAACCTCGACCGTTCGATGAGCCGTCAGGTCACCCTGCCGGCCGGCTCGGCCAGCCTCACCTTCCAGGCGAACTACGACATCGAGGACTGCGGTCCGGACCCGTGTGACTACGCCTACGTCGAGGTCAACGACGGCACCGGCTACAAGGCGATCCCCGGCAGCATCACCAAGGCGGCCGAGGGCAACGGCATCGACGGCACCAGCGCCGGCTGGGTCCCGGCCACCTTCGACCTGTCCGCCTAC
The DNA here is from genome assembly GCF_003261635.1 of Kribbella monticola. Classification (GTDB taxonomy): domain Bacteria; phylum Actinomycetota; class Actinomycetes; order Propionibacteriales; family Kribbellaceae; genus Kribbella; species Kribbella monticola. The sequence continues at coordinate 24,196 of NZ_QFXK01000003.1, forward strand.
GCGGGCAAGACGATCGGCCTGCAGCTGCACTACGTGACCGACACGGCGGCCGGCGGCAAGGGCTTCTTCGTCGACGACCTCAAGGTCACCTCGGGCACCACCACGGTGGTCGACTCGGGTGCGGAGACGTCACCCGAGGGCTGGACGCTGAACGGCTTCACCTCCGTCGGCGGCAGCATCACCACGCTGTACGACAACTACTACATCGCGACGAACGTGAACCACATCTCGTACGACGCGAACCTCAAGACCGGCCCGTACAACTTCGGCTTCCTGAACACCCAGCCGGACAAGGTCGAGCACTTCCCGTACCAGCCGGGTCTGCTGATCTGGTACGTCGACACCTCGACGCCGGACAACAACACCAGCGTGCACCCGGGTTCGGGCCGTGCGCTGCCGATCGACTCGCGGCCGGTCCCGATCAACCGGATCGACGGAACCGTCTGGCGCCCGCGCGTCAGCGGCTACGACGCTCCGTTCGGGCTCACCAAGGCTGACTCGTTCACGCTGCACTTCAACGGCCAGCCCAGCTACATCCGTGGCCAGGCAGCGGTGCCGACGTTCAACGACAGCAAGACCTACTGGTACCCGGAGCTTCCGAGTGCCGGTGTGAAGATCCCGAACAACGGGGTCAACATCAAGGTCACCGGTCAGAGCGGCACCTCGATGACCGTCAAGGTCTCGAAGCGCAGCTAATGCCCTGAGCAACAAAAACCGGCGGCCCTGGGAGCAACTCCCAGGGCCGCCGGCCTGTCCGGACTCAGAACTTCGTCAGGCTCGGAAACACCTTCTCCACGGTCGCCTCGTAGCCGAAGCCCATCACGATCGCGACCCAGAAGGTGATCTTCACGTCCGGCTTCGCCGCCCGGAACACCGCCATCACGATCAGGGCCGACAGCAAGCAGAACACGAACAGCCGCGCGTACTTCGCCACCCACGGCGGCAGCCCCGGTGCCGCGGTCGGCCCGAAGTCCTTCTGGATGTACCCCTTCAGAACCGGGTACAGCACCGCCACCAGCACACCCAGCGCGATACCGAAGTACACCACCCAGTCGTTCATCCGAGCCTCCCCACGTCACACGCACCAGTCGGAATCCATGTCGCCGCCGTCGTCATCCGGCTCGGCATCGCCCTCACCGCCGAAGGTCGCCGGTACGGCGATACCGACGCGCCACCTCGGTCCCTCGCCGTCCGAGGGTCCGTCGAGCACGAAGACGAAGGCGGGCCGGACGAGGTTCGCCGCCTCGTACGCCGACGGTTCGGGGTACCCGAAGACTGCCCGGAGCCGGTAGTCCCGGGCCGGTCCGACCATCGCCCGGACGGCGGTCTCCACCTGCTCGGGAGGGCGCCAGCGGCCGCCCCGGATCCGGGTGACCAGCGGCCTCACCGTCACGTCGACGAAATGCGCGTGCGGCAGGTCGTACGCCGTCACCCGTCCGCCGGGGCCGATCGACTGCCATTCGTACAGCCGGGTCGAGACCTGCCGCGTCACGAATCCCGGCAGCTCGTCCTCGGAGTCGACATCGAAATCGCGAGAGCTCTCGGTCATCGCGAGATATTCCATCGCGGCCTCCCACTCCGACGCCGACTCGCCGTACTCGCTGCGCATCCGGACCGTCCCCGACCAGCTCAGTACGTCGCCGGGGAGGCCACGCTGCGCCAGCAACTGCCGAGCTTCGGCGACCTGGCGTTCGACGGGAGCGAACACCATCGTCGGCAGCGGGTCGGACCGGGACATCTGTTCGGCCGCCCAGTAGCCGGCGTCCCCCGCGGAGAGCTCCTGCCAGCGCATCTCACGACCTCCAGGCCACGCCTGGTACGGCGCTGGTTCGCGGACCGGGCAAGGCTCCAATCCGCAGGTTGTCGAGCTGGTACTGCGCATCGGCATCGTCGTCGCCGAGCGCGATCGAGATCGGCCGGTCGGTGCCGACGTAACTGGTGTTCTGGATCGAGGCGAACCAGGCGTCGGTCACCGTCTGCAGCCCGAGCTCGCGAGCGAACGCCGTACCGCGGATGGATGCCTGTTGCGACACGGATGCCGGCGTCGAGAACCCGAGGATCAGCCGGAGCTGCGGCCCGAGCTGTGCGGTACGCCAGACGTCGTCCCACTGCGCGACCGTCAGATCGACGAGGTTGCAGCAGTCGAAGACCACGATCGCCGGGCCGCCGGCGCCGAAGCCACCGCTCAGCAGCGACCAGTCGGCCGAGTGCAGGCCGAGCGCGAATCCGTTCGCCGTGGTCATCCCGTGGGTCGCGACGTACAGGATGTCGACCCGTTGCGCGGCGCTGCCGCGGCCGAGGCTGGCGCCGACCAGATTCTCGTCGAGGTCGATCACCTCGATGTCGGCGCCCGAACCGAGCATGCCCTGCAGGAACAGTACGGGCGCACGATAGGCGTAACGCAGCCGCCGGTAACGGAGCCGCTGATTCAGTGGCCGCTGGAAGTACGTCGACCAGGCCACACCGACACGAACGGTCATTCCCCCACCCCTAAGCGGAGGATGACACACGGCGAGGGGCGTCGCCAAGACCTCGGCGACGCCCTCGGATCGTGCTTGCTCAGTGCGTAGTACTGACCTCGTACGGCGCGAGCTCGTCGGCCAGGCCGGCGTGGACCCGGGCGGCGAGGCGGGTGCCTTCGCCGGTGTGCTCCAGGGTGTCGACCGAGCCCTCGGAGTGGATCCGGGAGACCAGGTCGCCGCGGTCGTACGGCAGCAGCAGGTCGACCGAGACGTCCGGCTGGGGCAGCGACGCCTCGACCAGGGCGGTCAGCTTGTCGATGCCGTCGCCGGTCCGCGCGGACACCACGATCGCGTGCGGCTCCCGGTGCAGGATCGGCGCCAGGGCCATCGGATCGGCCAGGTCGGCCTTGTTGATCACGATGATCTCCCGGACGTCACCCGCGCCGATCTCGGCGAGCACCTCGCGGACCGCCTGGATCTGGGCCAGCGGGTCGGGGTGCGAACCGTCCACCACGTGCAGCAGCAGATCCGCGTCGGCGACCTCCTCCAGCGTGGAGCGGAACGCCTCGACGATGTCGTGCGGCAGGTGCCGGACGAATCCCACCGTGTCGGTGAACGTGTAGACGCGGCCGTCCGACGTCGTCGTACGCCGAGTGGTCGGGTCCAGGGTCGCGAACAGCGCGTTCTCGACCAACACTCCGGCACCGGTGATCTTGTTCAGCAGCGAGGACTTGCCGGCGTTGGTGTACCCGGCGATCGCGACCGACGGGATCGAGTGCCGGCGGCGCTCCTGGCGCATCGTCGAGCGGGTGCCCTTCAGCGCCTTCAGCTCGTGCCGCAGCTTGGCGATCTTGGTGTTGATCCGGCGCCGGTCGGTCTCGATCTTGGTTTCACCGGGACCACGGCCACCGATACCGCCACCGGCCGCACCGACCCGGCCACCGGCCTGGCGGGACAGGTTGCCACCCCAACCACGCAGCCGCTGCTTCATGTACTGCAGCTGGGCCAGTTCGACCTGGGCCTTGCCTTCCTTGCTCTTCGCGTGCTGGGCGAAGATGTCCAGGATCAGCGCGGTCCGGTCGACCACCTTGACCTTGAGCTTGTCCTCCAGGTTGCGCAGCTGGGCAGGCGCGAGCTCGCCGTCGGCGATCACGGTGTCGGCACCGAGCGACGCGACCAGGTCGCGCAGGTCGTGCACCTTGCCGCTACCGATGAAGGTCGCGGGGTCCGGCTTCTTGCGCCGCTGGATGACGCCGTCCAGTACCTCGGAACCGGCGGTCTCGGCGAGCAGCTTCAGCTCGGCGAGCGAGTTCTCGGCGTCCTCGGCACTGCCTTCGGTCCACACCCCGACCAGCAGGACGCGCTCCAGCAGAAGTTTGCGGTACTCGACCTCGCTGATGTCGGTCAGCTCGGTCGACATCCCGACCACGCGCCGTAGCGCCTGGCGTTCCTCGAGCTCGAGTCCTTCGGTGCTCAGCGAGTTGTCGTAACCCGACGAAGAGTCCGAGTCCTCGCCCTGGTCCAGGTCGAGTTCGACATCTGTTTCTTCGTATGAATGCGATTGGGTCGTCATATACCTTCCATCGTGGCACGGAGCGCCCGGACAGGCGACCCGATTAACAGTCCAACGACCGCACGTGGTACCGAATTCCCCGTACTACGCCTCAGCGGGCAGCCAGCTTCGCGAAAACTCACCGCGAGCGTGGATCACGGCGGGCCCCGTCATCTCCACGTGGTTGTCCTCACGCCACGTGACGGTGAGCTCACCCCCCGGTACGCCGACCTTGTACGTGACCGGTGCCTCCTGCCGGGCCGCCCGGGCGGACGCCACCGCCACGGCACAGGTCCCGGTGCCGCACGACCGGGTCTCCCCCGAGCCGCGCTCGTGCACGCGCATCTGTACCTCGTTCGGGCTTTGGCGGACGACGAACTCGACGTTCACGCCGTTCGGGTAGGCCTCGGCCGGGGACCAGGTCGGCGGATCCACCAGCGCGCCGGGCTCGCGGAGATCGTCGACAAAGGCAACGGCGTGCGGGTTGCCCATGTTCACGTGCAGGGCCGGCCACTGGTGACCGTTCGCCTCCACAACGATGCCGGCCGGGCCCGGGAAGCTCGGCTCGCCCATGTCCGCGGTGATTGTGCCGTCGTCGTTGAACGAGACCTCTTTGACCCCGGCCCTGGTCCCGATCCGGACCGGCTTGTCCCCGACCAGCCCTGCCTCGGCGAGGTACCGGGCGAAGACCCGGATCCCGTTGCCGCACATCTCCCCGATCGTCCCGTCGGAGTTCCAGTAGTCCATGAACCAGGCGCCGCCGTCCTCGACGTACGCCTGCTTCGACCCTTCGATCACCCGCAGGACACCGTCGGCCCCGATCCCGGCATGCCGATCGCACAGGAACCGCACCAACGCGGCATCCAGGTCCCCGTGCACGGTCCCGTCGGGATCCGGCAACAGCACGAAGTCGTTCTCCGTGCCGTGCCCCTTGAGCCAGCTGAAAGTCTCTCCCACACCCCTGATCCTACGGGGCAGGCGTTACCTGACCGGGTGGCAAGACGCCGTGAACCGGTGCTGGGTTCCCGAATTGAGCTTCGCCGCTGACGGAATGGTGAAGGAGTTGACCCGCTTGGCGTCAGCACTGACGACGAGCGGGGCGCCGCCGCCCGGCGGGAGGAAGTCCAACCGGTACTGGCCGTTTGCGGGCGGCCGGACCACCGGGGTCCAGCCGGCCGGCTTCAGGTCGCACCACAGCTTGGCACCCGGCAACTGCTTGCCGCTGGCGACGAGTTTCACGCTCGCCACTGCGTTGCTGCGGTCGAGGCAGTTGCGAGCCACCTGCCTCCATGCCTCGTCCGACCAGCCATGTTCACCCGGTGGCGGCACCTGGACCGTTCCCTTGGTGGTGAAGGTCGGCTTGTCGGTGAAGGTCACCATGTCCCAGACCGAGTTCGTGACCGTGATCGTGCCCACCGTCTGGCCGTCCCGCGGCCGGACCGCCGGCTTCGCCACGAAGCCGGGCAGTTCCAGTTTGATCTCTGCCATCTCGTGCGCCACCGAGGACTCGGTGACCTTCAGTCCGTAGTCGGTTCGCAGCTGTCCGCAGGTCTTGGTGACGGTCTGCTGCCCATCACCGGCCGCGGCCGTGTCGGTGGATCCGACGGACGGTGCCAGCGACAAGGCGACGCCTACGGCGGCGACGGTGCCGGTGGCAGCGGTCGCGATGCCTGCGATGCGGCGGCGACGCAGTGAGCGGCGGCCGCGGGTCAGGTCGGCGGTGAGATCGGCGTCGGTGAGCTGTGGTTCGCTGCCGGCCGCCTCGTCCAGGAGATTCTTGAGGTTGGTCATCGGGCACGCTCCAAGGTGTCCAGAGGGTCGTCGATGAGATCTCGGAGCTTGGTCAGGGCGCGTGCCGTCTGGCTCTTCACGGTGCCTTCGCTGCAGTCCATCACGCGTGCCACGGCGGCCACGTCGAGGTCCTGGAAGTACCTGAGTACCACCACCGCCCGTTGCCGCCGGGGTAGTCGGGCGAGTGCGTCGAGCACCGTCAATCGGTCGGCGTGATCCGGCCCGCGAGGGGGTTGCGGGTCGTCGAACTCCGCGGTACTGGTCTCCCGGGAGCGCCAGAACCGACGGCGCTCGTCGATGAACGCGTTGATCAGGATGCGATCGGCGTACGACGAAACGCCTTCGGTCTGGCGCACCTTGCCCCAGTGCACGTACAACTTGGTCAGCGCGGTCTGGACCAGGTCCTCGGCCCAGTGGTGATCCCCGCCGGCCAGCAACCGCGCGGTCCGCAGCATTCGGCCGCGGTGCGCGGCGACGTACTCCAGAAACTCACCGTCTCGGCTCATCCGTGCCCCTGTCCTCGATCTCACCCTGAACTACAGGCCAGGTCACCGATCGGTTGCACGGAAGTTCCGGTCAGTGCTCGTCGACGATTTCGCCGTTCAGCGCATCGGCGTCGGTGAGAAACGCCTGGACGGCAACTGCCTGCGGCGAGCCGGCCGCCGGGAACGCGGCAGCCATCTGCTCGAAGGAGTCCCAGTGCCAGGTGTCGCGGTAGGTCCCGTCTTCCAGGCGGATCAGCTCGACCTGGGTGAGACCCGGGTGCTCCGCCCGCAGGTCGGCGACGAGGGTTGCCCGCCGGCCGAGGAACTCGGTCAGCTCATCCGGGCTGACCCGGTAGGTGTGCATTCGTACGGTGGTCGTCATCGCGTCCTCCTCGGGACGTCGTCGCTCAGCCCCAGGCACCGGCGATCTGGCGGGTGGTGGCGTTGAGCCGGTTGAACAGGTTGGTGACCCCGATCATCAGGACGAGCGCGGCCAGCCCTCGCTCGTCGTAGTACTTGGCGGCCTCGTCCCAGACCTCGTCGGAGACTCCCCGGGCGCCGTCGGCCAGCCGGGTCGCGCCTTCGGCGAGCGCCAGCGCGGCCCGCTCGGCGTCGGTGAAGTACGACGTCTCCCGCCACGCGGCGACCGTGCCCAGACGGTCGTCGGTCTCGCCGTTCTTGCGGGCGGTCTTCGTGCCGCCGTCGACGCAGGCGCTGCACCCGTTGATCTGGCTGACCCGCAGGTGGACCAGTTCCAGGGTGGTGTCCGGTACGCCGCCCAGCTTGGCCGCGCCCATCAGTTGCTGCGCGGGACCCATCGCTTCGGTGATGACCATGACCGGGTTCTTCATCCGTGACTGCATCGTGCTGCTCCTTCTCGACTTGGTCTCTCGTTCGGTTCGTTCGGTGTGAACAGGACCGATCGGACCATCGGGAGCACCGTCCCGGCGACGTCGGTGGGACACCGTGGGACAGCCGACCGGCCTCCCACCTGCACTAACCTGCAGCGAAGAGATCGTCCCGGGCTGGGACAGGGCGGAAGGTGGGGCGTGACACAGCGGGCCGAATCGCCCCGGACCGAGCTGGCCGGGCGGTTGCAGGCGATCCAGAAGTTGTCCGGGCGCAGCCTGCGCGAGTTGGAGCGTGCGACCGGCATCAGCTCGTCGTCGCTGTCGCGGTACTTCGCGGGTCGCAGCCTGCCACCCTGGTCGTCGGTCGTCGCGTTGTGCCGCCTCGTGCAGCGCGACCCCCGGCCGCTGCGCGAGCTCTGGGAGCAGGCGTCCCAGCTTCCGCCGCCACCAGCCGCAGCGCGCCCGAAGGTGGCCGGCCGCAACGACCTCCCACTGGACGTCGCGGATTTCACCGGAAGGCAGGAAGAACTCGACGCGGTGCGACAGAGCTTGACCGCAGCGCGGGCGGTCGCGATCGACGGGATGGCCGGCGTCGGGAAGACCTGCCTGGCGGTGCATCTGGCGCATCAGCTGGCGCCGGAGTACGCCGATGGTCAGCTGTATCTCGATCTGCACGGTTTCACGCCTGGCCGTGAGCCGCTGGAGCCTGTCGCGGCGCTGCGGATGTTGCTGGCTGCGCTGGAGATTCCGACTGCCGACAGCCTGGCCGGGGTGGAGGAGCTCGCTGCGCTCTGGCGCGCGGAGTTGGCGCAGCGGCGAGTGCTGGTCCTGCTGGACAATGCCGCCGACGCCGAGCATGCCCGGCCGTTGCTCCCCGGAGCCGGCGCAAGCGCTGTCCTGATCACCAGCCGCAACCGGCTCGTCGAGCTCGATCAAGTACCGCCGGTGTCGTTGGACGTGCTCGGCGATGCCGATGGGATCGAACTCCTCCAGCAGGCGAGCGGCCCGGGCGACCGGGTGGCGAAGGAACCTGAGGCGACGGCCGAGGTACTACGGCTGTGCGGCGGGTTGCCGTTGGCCATCAGATTGTCGGCGGCGCGGCTGCGGCATCGCCCCGGCTGGACCATCGGCGTCCTGGCCGACCGGCTGCGAACCGGGTCCGATCATGTCGACACGGCCTTGTCGATGTCGCTTCGCCAACTCGATCACGGCCAACGGCGAACCTTCCGGCTGCTCGGCCTGTTGCCTGGAGCAACTTTTGACGCGTACGTCGTGGCGGCGCTCACCGGCAACAGCCTGGCAGCTACGCAGGAGTCGCTCGAGGATCTGGTCGACAGCCACCTGGTGCAGGAACCGCGACCGGCCGTCTATCGTCTGCACGACCTCGTGCGCGCCTTCGCCGGGCGGCTTGCTGCTGCCGAGGAATCATCGGCGGAGCAGCGGCAGGCCGTAGTACGGGTGCTGGATTACTACCTGCACAGCGCGGCGGCAGCCGGCAAGTTGCTGAGGTATGCGTATCCGGACGAGACGCCGCTGCCTTGTCCCGCGCCGGACGCGTTGCCTGGGTTCGCCGATCAGGAGGCCGCGCTGGCTTGGTTCGACGAGGAATATCCGAACCTGGTCGAGGCTCTGGCGGTGGGGTCCGATCTCCATGTCAGCCGCCTGCCGCGACTGCTCCGCCCGTATTACTTCCGTCGCGCGGCGTCCGCCGACGAGAACCGCTTGCTCGAGCACGCGTTGGCAGCGGCCGAACGCCTTGGCGACCCGGCAGTCGTCGCGGCGGTGCAAGCGGATCTCGGCTTCGCCCGCTACAGCGCCGGCCGCTTCCCGGAAGCCTTGCAGTACTACGAATCGGCGGCGGCGACGATGCCCGAGTCGGCCTCTCTCGCGGTACGCCGGGGCTACCTTCACCAGGATCTCGGCGAGACGTCGCGGGCGATGGAGTTGTTCAGGTCGGCCGCCGAGCTTTTCGACCGGGACCAGCAACCGAAGGGAGTCGCCCACGCGACGGCGTTCCAGGCCTGGGCGGCGTACCAGCTCGGCCAACTCTACGAAGCCGCCGCCCTGGCTCGGACGGCGCTGGCTCTGCAGAGCGATGCGGAGGACTGGCCGCCGCCGATCACCGCTCTGGTCACCCTCGGTGCCGCGATCGGCGCGACGGATCCGGAGCGGGCGATCGCGCATTTGACCGAGGCGTTGCGGCTGGCTCGCGAGGACGACCACGTACAGAACCAGGCTTGGTGCCTCAACTACCTGGCCGTAGCTCTGCGCGAGGCCGGACGCTACGAGGAAGCGCTCGCGGACCATCGGAAAGCACTGCAGCTGGTCGAGGAATCCGCGGAACGCCAGTGGGCCGTCAACTTCCTCAACAGCTACGCCGAGACTTCCTTGGCAGCCGGCCTGCCCGACGATGCCCGCGCGATCTACCAGCAGGCTCTGGAACTCGCGGAGTCGACCGGTTATGCGCGCGAGGCAGCGATCGCACGGGCGGGCCTCGCCGCGGTGTCCCAGTAGGCTTGTGATCGTGGAACTGGTCGCCTACTTCTTCGAACGCGAGGACGCGGAGAACGTCGCCGACGCGCTCAACGGCAACCTCCGCCGAGGTCATTTCCAGGGCGAGGACGACGATGAGGACCATCCTTGGATGGTTCTCCTGCCCGCCGCTACGGATGCCGTAGTACTGGATGAGTTGCTGACGCAGTACGACGGATGGCTGGACTCTCCTACAGCCGAAGAACCGGCTGTCGAACCAGCACCTTTGCCTTCAGCACCTCAACGATTGAAGCAGTTCGGAGACCCGGACCGACGCTAATATCCGCCCATGCCGAATTCACGCGGACCCAAGGTGTTGGTGGCGGGAGCGAGCATCGCGGGGCCCGCGCTGGCCCATTGGCTGCGCAGGCGGGGGGCCGAGGTGACGGTGGTGGAGCGGGCTCCCGAGCTGCGCCCCGGAGGGCAGGCGGTGGACGCGCGCGGGGTGGCCAAAGAGGTCATCGTGCGCATGGGGCTGGACGCGGCGGTGCGCGCGGCGTGCACCGACACGGCCGGTGCGCACCTCGTGGACGCGGACGGGCAGGTGCTGGAAACCTTCCGCGCCGACGACGACGGTGGCGACGGGTTCATCGCGGACATCGAGATCCTGCGCGGGGACCTGTCCCAGGTGCTCTACGACGACACCCGCGACGGCGTCGAGTACGTGTTCGGCGACCGGATCGCCGAGCTCGCCCAGGACGCGGACGGGGTCGACGTGGTCTTCGCGGGCGGCAACCGGCGGCGCTTCGACCTGGTGGTCGGGGCCGACGGGCTGCACTCGGCGCTGCGAGCGATGGTCTTCGGGCCGCATGAGCGGTTTCTCCACCACCTCGGACACGTGCTGGCCTTCTACAGTGTGCCCAACGAGTTCGGGCTGGACCGCTGGCTGCTCGAGTACCAGGATCCCGAGTCCGGGCGCTCCGCCCTCCTGCGGCCCATCCAGGATGCCGCCCGCGCGATGGCCATGTTCTACTTCGCCTCGGCCGACTTCGACGTCGACTACCGCGACATCGCGGCGCAGAAGGTGCTGCTGCGTGAGCGGATGGCGGGCCTGGGCTGGTTGACCCCGGACATCCTCGCGCACCTGGACGACACGCCGGACTTCTACCTCGACCAGGTCGCCCAGGTGGTGATGGACCGCTGGTCGAGTGGACGGGTGGTGCTGCTCGGGGACGCGGCGTTCAGCTCGTCGCCGATGTCCGGGCAGGGCACCGGGCTGGCCCTGGTCGGCGCCTACCTGCTGGCCGGAGAGCTGGCCGCCGCCGGGTGGGACCCCGACGCCGGGTTCGCCGGCTACGAGGCGCGGATGCGCTCGTTCGTCGAGGCCAACCAGGAGATCGGCCGGCTGAACGCCCGCAGCCGCGCCATCCCCGGCCCAGACGCCGAGCCAATCCCCGACTTCGCCGGCGAATGGTTCACCGAGCTCGTCGGCCGCGCGATCAACGGCATCGAGCTGCCCGACTACGCGGAGGTGCCGGACTCCGCAGCCCCGACCGCCTCGCCCGCCAAGCAGTAGGTCAGGTAGCCCGAGCGACGACGGAGGAGCTGCGTTCGGGCTGCTCCTCCGTCGTACCGGCTCAGTTCGGCCAGAGTTGGTGGACGGTTCCTGCGGCGCCACCGCCTCGGCGTTTGGGTTCGGCTGCTGCGAGGTAGCCGCCGCCGGGGAGGAACTCGAGTGCTGCGACTGCGCCGATCTCGGCTGCGGAGGTGAGTGCGTCGCCGGAGGGGACGAGGACGTGGCCGTACGGCGCCAAGTCCTTGCCATAGGCATCTATGAAGGGCGGCTCCGCGGTCACCGTCGCCGTGTTGCGCTGGGATGCACGCGGTGCAGCGATTGCCTCAGGCAACGTCATCCCGCGGTCCAGCCGGTTGGTGAGCGTCTGCAGAACCGTGGTGATGATCGTCGAGCCACCGGGCGAGCCGAGAGCCAGGAACGGCTTGCCGCCACGGAGCACGATCGTCGGCGACATCGAGGAGCGCGGACGCTTGCCGGGCTGGATGCGGTTCGGGTCGGCGGGGTCGTAGGCGGCGGTGAAGTCGGTCAGCTCGTTGTTCAGCAGGAAGCCGCGACCCGGTACGAGGATGCCGCTGCCGCCGGTCTGCTCGATCGTCAACGTGTACGAGACCACGTTGCCCCACTTGTCGGCAGTGACCAGGTGCGTCGTCGACAACCCCTCGGTGTCGGGCCGCTGCGTCGTCGCGACACCCGGAGTGCACGGCGAGTAGGAACCGTCCGGCGAACCAGCCTTCAACGGCTTCACCAACGCGTGCTGCGGATCGATCAAGCAGGACCGCTCGGCGCCGAAGCCGCGCGACAGCAGCTCCTTGACCGGCACATTCACGTACGCCGGATCGCCCACGTAGGCAGCCCGATCGGCGAAGGCGAGTGCCGACGCCTCGAGGTACGTGTGCAGAGCCTGCGGGGTCGACATCCTCGACAGGTGCTGCGGCGCCAGGATGTTCAGCGCCTCCCCGACCGTCGTTCCACCCGACGACGACGGGGCCATCCCGTAGACGTCGAGCCCGTCGTAGTGGACCTTCGTCGGGTCCCGCTTGATGACCTTGTACTTCGCCAGGTCAGCGGTCGTCAGATAGCCGGGCATCACCGGCAAGGTCGCACCCGGCGCCTTCGGCGGGGTCTGCACGACCTTCTGGATCTCATGCGCGATCGGCCCGGTGTAGAAGGCGGACGGGCCCTGGCGTCCCAGCAGTTCGTAGGTCTTCGCCAGGTCCTTGTTCTTGAACACCGATCCGACCACCGGCGCGTCTCCGCCCGGCAGGTACAGCTTGGCGGTCGGCGTGATCGCCGAGAAGCGGGCCTTGTTGTCGAGGGTCTGGTTGCGGAAGGTCTGGTCGATGACGAAGCCGCGGTCGGCCAGGTTCGCGGCGGGCTGCAGTGCCTTGCCGAGCGACAGCGATCCCCAGTTGTGCAGTGCCGAGTCCCAGGTCGCCAGCGTGCCGGGGATTCCGACCGAGACGCCCGAGGTGACGAGTTCGGGGAAGAAGTTGTACGGCTTGCCGGTCGCCGGGTTGATGAAGGCGTTGTTCGGCATCGTCGCCGGTGCGGTCTCGCGGCCGTCGAGCGTGTAGACCTTGTGGTTCTTGGCGCTGTAGTAGACGAAGTAGCCGCCGCCACCGATACCGGCGGAGTACGGCTCGGTCACGCCGAGCGCGGCCGCTGTGGCGACTGCCGCGTCGACCGCGTTGCCGCCGCGGCGCAGTACCGAGAGGCCGATGTTGGTGGCGTCGGCATCGACGGAGGCGACGGCGCCGCCGAAGCCGATCGCGGTGGGCGTCTTCGCCGGCGGGGCGTGCCGGTGGGCGACCGCCGTACTGGCAGTCAGGCCGGACAGGACGAGCGCGCCAGCCGTCAGGGCTGCGGCCAAGCTTTTCGGTGTCACCGGGTCCTCCGCGGGGTCGGCGTACAGGGACAGGCCCTGCCTACCTGCTCAGCGGCGCAAACGCCAGTCGAACCGTGTCAGGACACTGAGCAGGAAGCCATGAACCGCTGCAGCGAGATGTCGTCCCAGCCGGGGTGCTCGGCGGGCAACTGAACCACCAGCCACCGCTCGCCGAGTTTGACCTGCCCGACCTCGCGACCGGCCGCTGTCCCGATGTGGAAGACCTTGCCACCGGCCTGCGTCACTCGCACCGACGACAGACTCTGCGCGTCGGCGGCGGATCGCAGTACGAGCGTGGCCTGGTCGTCGGACGTTCGCGCACTCGGAGGCGTCAGTACTACGCGGTCAGCGGCGATCGGGGTCTTCGGAGTCCAGCCCTGCGGTACCAGCGTGCACGCGACGGTGCTCCAGGGCTTGGTGTTCGGGACCAGCTCCAGCGCGGCACCGGCGAAGGTCGAGATCGTCTCCTCGCTCTGTGGCGTAGCCGACGTCGGAGTCACGGGCGCCTTGGCGGGCGCCCCACCGGTCGCCACCTCTTTGTCGGAACCGCCCCACCACTTCAACTGGTTGCCGAAGCCGAACACGGCCGTGGTGACCGCGGCGATGCAGAGCACACCGGTGGTACGGCGGCGCGCGCGGATCCGGAACAGCGCCCGGCGCCCACGGGCCACATCCGCGTCCACGTCGGCCGGCGGCAGGCCGTCGACCGCCTGGTCGGCGAACCGCGTCAGCAGCAACTTCACGTCGTCCACGTCTCAACTACTCCCGGTCGCGGGATCGGCGGCCGGGTCCTCGGCCATCAGATCCTTCAGTCGTTTCAAGGCTTTCGCCGTCTGGCTCTTCACGGTCCCCTCGGTGCACTCCAGGATCCGCGCGCAACTGGCCACGTCGAGATCCTGGAAGTACCGCAGTACCAGGACTGCCCGTTGCCGCGGCGCCAGGTCGAGCAGCGCGCGCCGGACGGCCAGCGTGTCCACCTGGTCCTTCTCCTCGGACAGCCGCGGTTCGAACGTCTCGGCGGTCACCACCTCGGGGTGGCGGCCGGCCCGGCGGCGCTCGTCCAGGAAGGCGTTGACCAGGATGCGGTGCGCATACGGCCCCGCGCCCTCGTGCCGGATCCGGTGCCAGTGCACGTACACCCTCGTACACGCGGTCTGGACCAGATCTTCGGCGGTGTGCACATCGCCCGCGGTGAGCAGCATCGCCGTACGCATCAGTCTGGTGCGATCCGCGAGCACGTACTCGCGGAACTCGGCCTCGCGGTCACCCCCTCGCATCCACAGCCCCCAGGCCTTCTTCCACCTCAACTACGCCACTCGGCGCCGAACGGTTGCCCTGTACTACGGACTCTCGTACGACGGTTGCCGCGCGCTCCACCAGGTCGGGATCGTCGTAGGCCAGCCAGGTGATCCGGGGGTCCTTGCGGAACCAGGAATCCTGCCTCCTCGCGAACCGCCTGGTCGCCTGAGCAGTCCGCTCGCGCGCTTCGGCCTCGCTGAGCTCACCGGCCAGCAACGCGATCACCTGGGAGTACCCGAGCGCGCGATTCGCCGTACGGCCGTCCAGCAGCCCCTTGCCGAGCAGATCGCGCACCTCGTCGACGAACCCGTTCTCGAACATCCGGTCCACCCGGGCGTTGATCCGCTCGTCGAGGACCGGCCGGGGTACGTCGAGTCCGACCTGAACCGCACCCGGGTAGATGTAGGTGTGCTCGGGCAGCGTCGCGACGTACGGCGTACCGGTGATCTCGATGACCTCCAGCGCGCGCACGATCCGCCGGCCGTTGCTCGGCAGGATCTGCTGGGCGGCGGGCGGGTCCACCTCGGCGAGACGCCGGTGCAACTCGCCGGATCCGTGCTCGGCCAGCTCGGCTTCCAGCCGCTCCCGTACTGCGGGGTCGGTGCCCGGGAAGGCGAAATCGTCGAGGATGGCGCGGACGTACAGCGCGGAGCCGCCGGCGAGCACGGGCACCACCTGACGCCGCAGGCAGTCGTCGATCGCGGCCCGGGCGAGTTGCTGGAACTCCGCGACGGTCGCGGTCTGCGTGACGTCGAGGATGTCGAGCAGATGATGGGTGATGCCCTGCCGCTCGGCGACGGTGATCTTCGCCGTACCGACGTCCATCCCGCGGTAGACCTGCATGGCGTCGGCGTTGACCACCTCACCGCGCAATCGCTTGCACAGGGCAACGGAGAGGTCGGATTTGCCGGCCGCTGTGGGACCGGCGACCGCGACGACGAGTGGCACGACCATCCGCCCAGTGTGACAGTGCCTGCCCTGAACCACGTGACGAGGCGTGAACTCTTGCCCAAGACGGGCCCGAGAGGGTTGTGATGACCCTGTGTGTTCGGTAGGAACGGGGGCAAGGAGTGCGGTCCGCTGTGGGGGGCCGACACATTCACCGCAGTACCGACTCGGGAGGACATACAGTGACGAATCCGTTCGACGAAGAGACCGACGCGGCCAAGGACAACCTGGACCTGGACGGCGAGTTCGACGCCGCCAAGCGCAGCGGCGGCGATGTGGAGCTGAAGGGCAAGAGCGGTGGCGACGTCGAGGCCAAGAGTGGTGGGGACGTCGAAGCCAAGAGTGGTGGCGACGTCGAGGTCGGTGGGGACGGCCCGGAGGAGAGCGGCGGGGACGTCGAGGCGCCGCCGGCCGGCGGAAACTGAGACATCCCACACTCAAGGGCTTCCAGGTGGGAAGATCGCCGCTAGCTGTCTGTAAGTAGTTCACTACGCTAGGAATGGGAGCCCCACGAGATGGGCATCTTCGACAAGTTCAAGGGCAAGGCCGAGGAACTCAAGGACAAGGCGACCGACCTCGTCGACCAGCACGGCGACCAGGTCGGTGGGGGCCTCGACAAGGCCGGCGACTTCGTTGACGAGAAGACCGGCGGCAAGTACGGCGACAAGATCGACCAGGGTGTCGACGTCGCCAAGGACCGTCTCGACGGTCTCGACGGTCAGGACGACGACATCGCCAACGGGCCGAACAACCCCGCCTGACGTCGCGTCTCCGAAGGGCCGCGAGGATTCCCCCTCGCGGCCCTTCACTGTTTCCCCTCCCCCGCCTCGCCGGATCGGGTGGTCGGCGGGTCCGTCTAGGGTTGCGGGCATGGATCGGTTCCAGGTGATTCCCGCGGCGTACGTCGTACTTCGGCGCGGCGACGAGGTGTTGTTGCTGCTCAGGGCCGACACCGGCTACATGGACGGTTACTGGGCCGTGCCCGCCGGTCATGTCGAGAAGGACGAGTCGGTGCTCGCCGCGGCGATCCGCGAGGTGCGCGAGGAGGTCGGCGTCGAGATCGACCCGGCCGACCTGGTCCCCCTCACCGCGATGCACCGCACCGGCGGCAACGGGCAGCCGATCGACGAACGCGTCGACTTCTTCTTCATCACCACCCGCTGGCAGGGCGAGCCCCGCCTGATGGAGCCAGGCAAGGCAGCCGGCCTCGGCTGGTACTCCCTGGACAACCTCCCCGACCCGGTCGTCCCCCACGAGGCCCGAGTCCTCGCCGGGGTCCGATCCGGCGGACTCCCCGCGATCATCGCGCAAGGTTTCGAGTAGTTCTCCGGCTGTTCACCGTCGGGCGGGGTGAGGAGCCCTACAGTGCCTTCGTTGTCAACGACTGCGGAGGCTCTGAATGACGATCCAGAACGACGGTACGAGCCGGCGGCGGCTGCTTCAGGCCGGTGCCGCCGGCGTCGGCGCGCTCGGGGTCGGCGCTCTGCCGGGCGCCCTCTCACCGGCCTCCGCCAGTACGACGGCCGGCGCCTCGACGATGGACGACAGCGCCTTGGTCACCACGAGCGCGGCCGCGCGGCGTACCGGGAATCCGGACAGCCCGCGCTTCACGCTCGCGGTCGTGCCGGACACGCAGTACTTGTTCGACACCGATCGGGGCGATCCCGCGCCGTTGACCGCGAGCTTCGAGTATCTGATCGAGCAGCGCGCCGCCGACAACATCGTCTTCACCGCGCATCTGGGCGACGTGGTGGAGAACGCGCTCGCGCTGGAGTTCGCCCAGGCCGGTCCTGTGTTCGACGTACTCGACCGCGCCCGCATGCCGTACTCCGTGCTCGCGGGCAACCACGACATCGACGGCCGCACCGACGACCAGCGCGGCGATACGCCGTACCTGCAGACGTTCGGGCCGCACCGGTTCCGCAGATCGAGCACGTACGGCGGTTCGACGCCGGACGGGTACAACTCGTACCACGTGTTCCGCGCGGCCGGCCGGCAATGGTTGCTGCTGGCAATGGACTGGCGGCCGTCGGACGCCGGCTTCGCCTGGGCCCGCAAGGTGATCGCCGAGCACCCTCGGATGCCCGTCATCCTGACCATCCACGAGCTCGTGTACGCCGACGCGGGCGACCCGGTCGCGAGGTTCTCCGATCACGGCAACCGCGTCTGGGAACAACTTGTCGACGGCAACGACCAGATCTTCCTCACCCTGAACGGCCACTTCTGGCCGTCCGGCCGCGTGGTCCGGCAGAACAAGGCCGGTCACGACGTGCACCTGCACATCACCAACTACCAGGACCGGTACTACGGCGGCTCGGCGATGATCCGCCTCTACCACTTCGACCTGGCGCGCAACACGATCGACGTCGAGACCATCTCGCCGTGGATCATTGACCAGGAGCCGGCCCGGCGCAGCCTGCTCGCCGAGGGCGAAGTCGAACTCACCGACGAGACCAACCGCTTCTCCGTACCGCTCGACTTCGCCGCCCGCTTCGCCGGGTTCGACCCGCGGCCGGTCCGTCCGGAACGCCCGGCCCGCGAACTGGTCATCCCCGGCACGCTTGCGTACTGGCGACTCGACGGAGCCGTTGGCAGCAAGGTGATCGACCGGTCCGGGCGCGGCAACGACCTCACGCCGGTCCTGCTGCCGGACAGTCCCGCCGACAGCCTGAAGCCTTCGACCGACCATCACCCGGACCAGCCCGCGCACGCGAGCTGGATATTTGCCGGCGGCAAGGATCCTGCGCGCGGCGGCTACCTCCGTACTGCGGACAACGCGCCGCTGAACCGGCAGGCCTTCCGCACCGGCTACACGATCGAAGCCTTCGTCAAACTCGCCGACGACGGCGCCGACCACGCCTGGGAGGGGCTGCTCAGCCGACTCGGTACCGGCGCCGACGTCGGGAAAACGGGCAGCGACCCGTTCGAGCCGGTCGCCAAGCTCGGCTTCTCCGGCGGTCGCCAGGTCCAGTGGGCGGTCTACCCGCTCGACCAGAACGACACCTTCACCAACTGGGGCCACGAACAACTCGCCGGCCGCTGGTTCCACCTGGCAGTCGTCAACGACGGCAAACACAGCACCCTGTACGTCGACTCGTCGGAACTCCTCCGCAATCCGGCAACCCCCTCGAACGGCCTCAGCACCACCGGCGCCCCCTGGCTCCTAGGCGCCGGCCACTACGCCAACACCATCGACCAGGGCTTCGCCGGCTGGATAGGCGACATCCGCATCGTCGACCATGCCCTGAAGCCGAACCAGTTCCTCACTGCATAAGCGCAGATGAGCTACCGCAGGAGTGAACGGATGAGCTCGGCCTGCGCCGGGAGGAGGGCCAGCTCTTCCGGGGTAAGAGTGACGTTGTTACCGCGGGAGTCCAGGGCGGCGTCGAGGCCCGGCGTGGGGTCGATGGAGTTGGCGAGATAGGTCGCCAACGACTCGCGGAGGAGTGGAGAGAGGGTGGCCCAGCCCGGGTCCAGTGCTACTTGGGCGAAAATGATCGCTGTCATGGCGATGTCGAACTCCGGCGGGCCCTCTTCCGCGTTCCGCCAGTCGATCACGACGGGACCGTCGGCGGTCTGGATCACGTTGTAGGGGTGGAGATCGCCGTGCATGACGACGAGGCCGGGGGTGCCGCTCGGGGGTGGGATCGCGTGGAGGCGGCGGTGCAGGTCGGCGTGGAGGCGGCCTAGTTCGACCGCGGTGATGTCGCCTGCCAGCGCTGCGTCGGCGAAGGTCGGGCCGGTGAGGCGCTGGATGACCATGTCGGCACCGTCGACCTGGCGGACGGCCGGCACCGGGTAGTCGTACTTCGCGACCCAGCGCATGAAATCGGCCTCGTCGCGCACCGGATAACCGTTGCGATACCGCCGCAGCACCCACGCGTCGTCGATCGAGTAGACATCCGCGTCCCGCCCCGAGGCGAACGGCTCCGCGTCGGCTGGGATCACGTCAGCCAACTTGGCAGCCGCCCGTGGCGGGTTCGAGCGGGGCGGGCTTCACGCCGATCTGCGGCATCCCGAGCATCACGCCGGGCGAAGCAGCCGACGATGTGGCCGGCGCGTCTTGCAGGCGCTCCCACGCGTCGCCTGCGCGAGTACGCCGTACGGAGCCGAAGACGTCCGCGACCAGGTGATGCGGAGCGGCGTACGTGACCTCGACGGTCGCCATGTCGCCAGGACGCGGCTTCTCGACACCCTCGGGCAGCGCGAAGTGGACCAGCCGGTTGTCCTGCGCGCGCCCGGACAGCCGGTGGGTCGCGGCGTCCTTCCGCCCCTCCCCCTCGGCAACGAGCACCTCGAGCGACCGGCCGACGATCGCCTTGTTCTCGGCCCAGGCCATCTCTTCCTGCAAAGCAACGAGCCGCTCGTAGCGGTCCTGTACTACGTCGCGCGGCACCTGGTCCTCCATCGACTCCGCCGGAGTGCCGGGCCGCTTGGAGTACTGGAAGGTGAACGCGCCCGCGAACCGCGCCTGCCGGACCACGTCGAGCGTGCCCTGGAAGTCCTCTTCGGTCTCCCCGGGGAAGCCGACGATGATGTCGGTCGTGATCGCCGCCTCGGGCATCGCCGCGCGCACGTCCTCGATGATCTTCAGGTAGCGATCGCGACGGTACGAACGGCGCATCGACTTGAGGATCTGGTCGGAGCCGGACTGCAGCGGCATGTGCAGCGACGGCATCACGTTCGGCGTCTCGGCCATCGCCTCGATCACGTCCGCGGTGAAGTCGCGCGGATGCGGCGAGGTGAACCGGACCCGCTCGAGCCCCTCGATGCCGCCACAGGCGCGGAGCAGCTTGGAGAAGGCGTAGCGGTCGCCGAACTCCACGCCGTACGAGTTGACGTTCTGGCCGAGCAGCGTCACCTCGAGCACGCCTTCGGCAACGAGTGCCTCGACCTCGGCGAGTACGTCGCCCGGCCGGCGGTCCTTCTCGCGGCCGCGGAGCGCGGGGACGATGCAGAACGTGCAGGTGTTGTTGCAGCCGACACTGACCGAGACCCAGGCGGAGTACGGCGACTCGCGGCGGGTCGGCAGCGTCGACGGGAACACGTCGAGCGACTCCAGGATCTCGACCTGGGACTCCTCGGCGATCCGGGCCCGTTCCAGCAGCACCGGCAGCGAACCGATGTTGTGGGTGCCGAACACGACGTCCACCCAGGGCGCCTTCTTGGTGATGGTCGCCTTGTCCTTCTGCGCCAGGCAGCCGCCGACCGCGATCTGCATCCCCGGCTTCTTGGCCTTCACCGGCGCGAGATGACCGAGGTTGCCGTACAGCTTGTTGTCGGCGTTCTCCCGGACCGCGCAGGTGTTGAACACGACCACATCGGCCTGGTCACCCTCGGGCGCACGGACATAGCCCGCGTCCTCCAGCAGCCCGCGCAGGCGCTCGGAGTCGTGGACGTTCATCTGACACCCGTAGGTGCGGACCTCATATGTACGCATAACAGCCACCAAGCCTACGTCGTACGGCGGTCTCAGTCGGCACCGACCAGTCGCACAGCCGGGACGTCGTAGGCGACCAGGAAGCTCTGGCCCGGGCCGGCTGAGGCGCCACGGGTCGCGTTGCCGTTCCGGACCAGCAGCGAAGCCGTCTGCTTCCCGGTCCGCGACACCCACGAGGTGACCTGGATCGC
The DNA here is from genome assembly GCF_003261635.1 of Kribbella monticola. Classification (GTDB taxonomy): domain Bacteria; phylum Actinomycetota; class Actinomycetes; order Propionibacteriales; family Kribbellaceae; genus Kribbella; species Kribbella monticola. The sequence goes on from NZ_QFXK01000003.1 coordinate 45,148, forward strand.
CCGCTCGTCCTGGTCGGCGTGGGACAGGAACGGGTTGTGGACGTTCGGCTTGCTGAAGACCAGCAGGCCGCCGTTGTCGACGTACATCCCGACGATGTCGCCTGGAACGTCCTTCTTCCACAGCTGGTCGCCACTGCCGGCGTCGACGGCCGTGAGGGTGCCGCCGCTGCGGTAGACGATCTCGTCGGACCCAGCCACCGCCGGCTCGTCACCGGTGGAGATGGTCAGGCCGCCGATCGACCGCCAACTGCCGTCCTTCAGCGACACCGTCCGCGCATTCCCGCCCTCCAGCAGGTACGCCCGTTCGGGGGTGAGCTGAAGGGTGCCTGCGTACTCCGTGTCCATCCCCTGCAGACAGGGCATTCCCGAGGTCGCGACCGTCTGCTTGCCGTCGCGGAAACCGAGCAGCTGGCAGTTGTCATCGACCTTCTCCGCGATCACGGTCAGATCACCCTGCAAGCCGAGCGCGCTCAGCGGCTGGATAAGGTGCCGGTTCAGCTCACGGCCGTCGGCAGCGGACCGGATGACGTACTCGCGGCGCTCCTTGTCCACCTGACGCAGCCCCACCACCACGGACGGCAACGCCGGGACCGTACGGCGGAAGATGCGGGTCCGCCCTGCCAAGTTCTCGGCCGCCCGGTAGTCCTGCTGCGTCCAGACGGTCTTGCCCGTCTTGTCGACGCCGGTCCAGGTACAGGGCTTGGCCTCACTCAACTCCCTGAACTTGCAGTCCGCGAGCACGACCAGCCCCTCGGACGCCGCCACGACAGGCGTGAAGTAGCCGAGCGAGCCGATCGCCCCGCGACCTTTGAAGGATTTGGCCCAGAGCTTCTCGCCGTCGCGGGCGTAGTAGGTCAGGTTGCCCCCGCCCTCGGCGGAGGCCGACCAGCCGACGACCGAACCGTCGGCAGCGACCGCCGTCTTTTCGTACCGGGCTGCCGGATAGCTGGCAACGAACCGGCCCGTCGACTTCTCGTAGGACCGCAGCGGCTGCTCGGCGCTCAAAAGATAAATACGGTCACCGATCGCCCAGACCGAGATTCCGCTCATCATCGGCACCCGATCGTCCAGCGATGCGGACCACTTGACGCCGGATCGGCTCTGACCGTCCAGAGCCGCCCGCGGAACCGCGATCGCAACCACCAGCACAACAACCGCGGCTAGCAACCCGGCAGACCAGAGAATCAGCCGCCGCGACGTGCGCCGCCGGACGATTTCAGCGGCCAGGAGGACGATCAGAGGTGCGCAGAGCAGCAGACCCAGGACGTAGAGGACCGGTCGCGGTACGGCGATCGCCCACCCCACGGCGCCGAGGCCTACCAACGCGAGGATCCCCAGAAAGATTGCCCGCCCACGAGCGACCAGTTGAAACTTCACCCGGCAGAGCATAGGTGGGCTGCGGGGTCCCACTGCCTGTAGGCGAGCGCGCGTCTCGCCCACGCCGCCGCCTACGGGCGCTCCGGCGTCGAGCCCTTCGGCATCCGGCTCCGACCCAGCAGGTGCGCAGCCTTACTCGTCGTCTGCAAGATGTGTTGGCTCAGGCCGCCGAACGCCTCCGAAGCGGGGAGGTCTTACGGGCACGGCTGCTCCGCGGCCGATGTAGGCCGACGTCCTTGACAGTCGAGTCCCATGTCGATGTCGTCTGCCACCATCGCCACTCGCCTGTCTTTCGTTCAAGCAACGGATGGTTGGCTGGCAAACCCAGCCACGCACCCACTCAGCAGGCGACGCAGGCGCCCGCGCCCCAGGGCGGGTGGGAGCCAGACATCGAAGGACGCGACGCAGGAGCGCCCGCCGGCGACGGGGTGGGGGTGGAGTTAGCACTACCCGTGATCGGGGTTCTGCGACTCCTGTTGCGAGCGGTCCGCGCCACAACACTGGAACCCATGAACAGTTCTCGTCGTCAATTTCTCGCTCGTAGCGCCGCCGGGGTCGCAGTGGTTGCCGGTGGCTCCTTCTCCGCAAACTCCTCCGCCGCCGCCATCTCCCCCGCCGCTGCCACTTCCGGCATCAGCACGCGCAATCAGCGTGGTACCCGGATCACCGCGTTGACCGATGTCACCGTCATCGACGTGGTCAGCGGGAGGCGGGACAAGCATCAGACTGTGTTGATCAGCGGCGATCGGATCATCGGAGTCGGCCGGTTGCCGGTGCCGCGTGGTGCTATTGAGCTCAATCTGTCCGGCAAGTTCGTCATCCCTGGGCTTGCCGATATGCACGTTCATTCGCTCGGCGATAAGCACGTCTCGCCGCCGCTCTACCTGGCGAACGGGCTCACCACGGTCCGCGAGATGGCCGCCCCGGACCCCGTTCTGTACGACTGGCGTGATCGGATCGAGGCGGGCACCCTGCTCGGACCGCGGATGGTTGTGGCGAGTCAGATCATCGACGGCGACCCGACCTTGTGGGACCCGAACCTGCTGCACGTGCTGGTGGTGAAGGACGAGGCAGGCGCGCGGGCCGCAGTACGGCTGGTGAAAGGCGAGGGCGCCGACTTCGTCAAGGTGTACTCGCGACTCAGCCCCACGGCGTACCGGGCTATTCTCGACGAGGCGAAGAAGCAGGGACTCACCGTGCACGGGCATGCGCCCGACCAGGTGTCGATCAAGCAGGTCAGCGCCGCCGGGCAGCGCAGCATCGAGCACATCCACTCGCTGGCGTTGTCTGTGTCGACTCGCGAGGCCGACGTACGCCGTATGCAGCGCGCCATCACCGTCAAGACCGGCGACTACAACGGCTGGTTCCGCCAGATGCACCCGATCGAGTGGATCGCCGCGAACACCTATAGCCCCGCACGGGCGGCCGACGTGTTCGGCACGCTCCGGCGCAACCGGACCCGAGTCACGCCGACGCTGACCATGCACCACGCGCTGGACCTGCCCGACTTCACCGGTCCGGATCCGGCGACGCTGAAGTACCTCAGTGAGGACTCGATCGGGACGTTCGAGTACGTGATGGACACGCTCTACAAGGCGAACCGCGGTGCCGAGGAGATCGCGCACCAGCAGCAGATGTGGGAGTACCGGCAACGATTCGTCCGCGAGTTGTTCGCACACGACGTACCGGTCCTTGCCGGCACAGACACCGGTACGCCGTACTCCGTACCCGGCTTCGCCCTGCACGACGAACTCGAGTTGCTCGTCGGCGCCGGCGCATCGACGAGGCAGGCGCTGGCCGCTGCGACGATCGAGCCCGCGCGATTCCTCGGGCTGAACACCGGTACGGTCGAGCCGCGGAAGCTCGCCGACCTCGTCGTACTCGACGCGGACCCGCTGCAGGACATCCGCAACACCCGGCGGATCCACTCGGTCATCACTCGGGGCCGGGTCATCTCTCCCGCTGCCCGGCAGAAGATGCTCGCCGACGTCGAGACCGCGGTGAAGCAGCCTCCCTCGGCCGCCGCGATCGCCACCGGCGGCTGCTGCGGAACCAGCCGCCCCGCTTGACCAACAGGGAACGACAGGACAGCAGGACGGCTCGCCTCGAGAGAGCGAGCCGTCCTGGCTGGAGTGACTCAGGCCGGCGGGGTGATGCTCCAGATCCCGCGGCCGTGAGTTGCGGCGTACACCCGGCCGTCAGGCCCGGCTTCGATGTCCATCACGGTTGTCGTCGGCGCACCGTTGCCCAGGACCTGCCAGTTCGTCGCACCCGGCGCCCGGTAGAAGGTCGCCAGGTCGGACCCGACCACCAGCGCACCGTTCGCCAGTTGCTTGACCGCGCTGGTCGGGATATCGGGCAGGTTCGCCGAGATGTCCGTCCAGGTCGCGCCGCCGTCCTTGGTCTCGAAGACGTGGCCGACACCCGCACCCGGTCCCTCGGTGAAGCGGCGGGAGAACCCGTTCACCGCGACGTACGCGTGCTGACCCGACGCCGGATCGATCCCTACCCCGGCGAGGTACCGGTTCGGGAAGGTGCCGGGAAGCGTGACCTGGTGCCAGCTGCCACCCGCGTTGGTCGCCAGCCCGCGAGCGAACCCGGCGTTGTTGCACGGACCGCACCAGCTCACCCAGCCGACGCCGCCGCGCATCGCGACCGCGGTCGCCGAGTGACCCGCGCCGAGGTCGAACGCCTTGGTCCACTCCGAGGCGCTCCGCATCCCCCAGCCCTTGGTGGAGGTGTAGACGTACTGACCACCGGCGATGAACCCGCTGGAGTTCGCCGAGTCGATCGCGACCGGCGCGATGAACCGCGGCGCCGGGTCACCCGGGTCCAGACTCCACGAACTCGCCTGGTCGATACTCAACGCACCCGGGTTCAGCGCGCAGTTGTTGGTGATCTTGACCGCCAGCGACGTGTACTCCTGGAGCTGGTTGCACCCGTTCTGCGGGTCGGCCGCGCCGTCACCGCCGTCACCACCGAAGTTCGAGCCCATCTCGGTTTCGCTGGTGCTGCCGTCGGGCTTGACCGAGAACAGGTTCGAGACTCCGTTGTCCTGCAGACCGCCGGAGACCACGACGCCGCCGTTCTTGGTGTCCTTGCCGACGGACACCGAGTAGTACTGCAGCGCGTCCATGGTCCCGTCGTCGGTGAGCGACGACCAGTCGGTGGCGTTCTTGTTCGCGTTGATCTGACCGTTCACCGGGCGCCGGTAGAGACCGCCGTCGTTGCCGACGAACACGACCGGCTTGCCTCCCGCCGTACCGACGGCAACGGAGTGCTGGTCCGAGTGTGGGGTCATCGGGCACGTGTTCTTCGCGTCCGAGATGTCCCAGCAGCCGAAGCCGAAGTTCCAGTACGGGCCGATTGTCGCCCAGTGCGAGCCGGCGTCGGTGGTCTCGAAGACCTCTTCCAGACCGGCCCAGACGTGGTCGGCGTTGGCCGGGTCGACGGCGAGGAACTGGTTGTACCAGGCCTGTACGCCGACGGCGTAGCCCTTGCGGCTCAGTGCGGAGCCGCTGTTGTGCAGGATCTGCGGATCCGCGATCTTGTTCCACGGACCGGCCGGACTGCCGGTCTTCGACACGAAGATGCCGGCCAGGCTGGTGCTGCCGTTGATCTTGCTCGGCTGCTGCACCAGCGCGTACAACCGGTCGCCGGTCTTGGAGAACGCGAAGGTCGTGTAGCCGACGTCGGTGCTGTTCTTGATACCGCCGAGGACGACGTTCAGCCGCTTCCAGCTCGACGGACCGGCAGTGAAGTCGTTCGTCTCGTAGAAGCCGTTGTAGGTGTCGCCCGACCGCCAGCCGATCGCGGCGATCACGTGCTTGGGGTTCTTCGGGTCGATCGCGATGTCGTTGACGATGTTCTTGTACGCCGCGTTGGTGGCGCCACCCGTCTGGGTTCCGGCCGGCACCAGCACGTTGCCGGCGTCGTCCTTGATCTCGGGCATGAAGTCCGGGTTCGGGTAGAACGCGACCTTCCAGGCGCCCGCCTTGGTCGACGCGTCGTGGTACCAGACACCGCGGTTGGTCGCGGCGAACACCTGGCCGCCACCCCAGCGCAGCCGGCCGACCGTGGTCGACTCGAGTTCCTTGCCACCGACCCGGTCCGACGGAGCGAAGACGCCCGAGGTCGGATTAGCCAGGCGATAGACGCCCGACCCGACGTACGACGTACCGCCGGTGTTGGCCTCGCCGGTCGCATACCAGAGCGATCCGTCCCCGGCCAGTTGCAGGTCACCGCCGCTCAGTGAGGGCAGGGAGTCGCTCAGCGGGGTCCAGTTGCCGCCGCCCGCGCTCGAGCGCCAGACGCCACCGTTCGCGCCGGCGGCGTACACGTGGTTCGAGTTGTCGGCGGCGAGGCCGGTGATCCGGCCGGTCACGTGCCCGGCGCCACCACTGGAGTTCGAATACCAGTCGCGGTAGCGCGGGTCGTCCGCGTTGTAGGGAACCTTGGTGACGTCGCTCCAGGTCCCGGCCGTGTGCTGCATCGCGGTCAGCTGGGCGAAGGCCGCGGAGTACGCGCCCGGGGCAACGATTCCCGGTGCCGTTCGAGCCTGCTCGAACTCGTCGGCGATGGTGAACGCTTCCTTGGACTCGCTCTGCATCTCCGACGGGTTGCCGCCGGCGATCATCAGCGCCTTCTCCATCACCGCCGCGTTGTAGTGCTTGTCGGCCCACTGATGTTTGAGCCACTCCTCCTTGAGTTCGTACCGGCCGGCATAGCCGCCCACGCCGGCGGCGACAAGCCCCACACCGAGGACACCTGCCAGGATCTTTCGAGTACGTCCGGTCAGCGAGATACGCATGACACTCTCCGACATATTTCGGCGGGGCGCCGTTGGTCTGGCGGCGCTCCCGTAGCACACAGCCGCTCGGACCATACGTCCGGGGTGCGCTCAACGGTAGGGATCGCGGCGACGAGAGACGGAACAAAGGGAAATCCTGCACGATCGTTCGGTGCGTAACCAATCGGTCACTCAACGGCACCTCGGTCGCAGATCGTTACCTCCGTGGGACCCCGCAGCCGTGCGGCTCACCCCCGGCTCCGATAAGTTCTCGCCATGAGCGATTCCGGCACCGTGACGACAACTGGTCTCGTCGCCCTGACGGGCGTCAACAAACATTTCGGCGACCTGCACGTGTTGAAGGACATCAACCTGTCCATCAACAAGGGCGAGGTCGTGGTCGTGATCGGCCCGTCCGGCTCCGGCAAGTCCACGCTGTGCCGCGCGATCAACCGGCTCGAACCGATCGACTCCGGCACCATCACCCTCGACGGCCAGCCCCTCCCCAGCGAGGGCAAGGCCCTGGCCAACCTCCGCGCCGACGTCGGCATGGTCTTCCAGAGCTTCAACCTCTTCGCCCACAAGACCATCCTGCAAAACGTCACCCTCGGCCCGTTGAAGGTCCGCAAGGCCGACCCCAAGATCGTCGAGAAGCGCGCGATGGAACTGCTGGAGCGCGTCGGGGTCGCCAACCAGGCCTCGAAGTACCCGGCGCAACTGTCCGGCGGCCAGCAGCAGCGCGTCGCGATCGCTCGCGCGCTCGCGATGGAGCCCAAGGTCATCTTGTTCGACGAGCCCACCTCGGCCCTCGACCCGGAGATGATCCAGGAGGTCCTCGAGGTGATGATCGACCTGGCCAGGCAGTCCATGACGATGGTCGTGGTCACCCACGAGATGGGTTTCGCCCGCAGCGCGGCCAATCGGGTGGTGTTCATGGCCGACGGCGAGATCGTCGAAGAGGCCAGCCCCGAGACCTTCTTCACCAACCCGACCTCCCGGCGTGCGCAGGACTTCCTCGGGAAGATCCTCAAGCACTGACCAGACGCCCGGCAGGCCCCGTGGGCAGGCCGCAACTGCAGTAAAAACACACGAAGGGGAACCTCAATGAGAATGCGCAACCTCGTCGCCACTCTCGGCGTCGCGGCGCTCGCGCTGACCGTCGGTGCCTGTGGCAAGGACGATTCGCCGACCGCCGGTGGCGGCGGCAGCACCACCGGCTCCTGCGGCGACCTGCACAAGTTCACCGTGGCCAGCGGCGCGGACGTGACCGGCAGCCCGACCTTCACCAAGATGAAGGCCCGCGGCCACGCGGTCGTCGGGGTCAAGGCCGACCAGCCGAACCTCGGCTACAAGGACGCCAACGGCAAGCGCTGCGGTTTCGACATCGAGATCGCCCGGATGGTGTCGGCGCAGCTCGGCCTGGACCCGGACAAGATCGAGTACCAGGAGATCCCGTCCGCGAACCGCGAGACCGCGATCGGCGGTGGACAGATCGACTACTACGTGGGCACGTACTCGATCACCGACAAGCGCAAGAAGCTGGTCTCGTTCGCCGGACCGTACTTCGTCGCCGGTCAGGACCTCCTGGTCCGCAAGTCCGACACGTCGATGGACGCCGGCAAGACCGCTCTCAAGGGGAAGAAGGTCTGCTCCGCGACCGGCTCCACCCCGATCCAGCGGGTCAAGGACGAGCAGCTCACCGAGGCGAGCAACATCTCCGAGTTCAAGACCTACTCCGAGTGCGTCTCCCAGCTGCTGGACAACAAGACCGACGCCGTCACCACCGACGACGCCATCCTCAAGGGCTACGCCGCGAACGCGCCGGACGAGCTGCGCGTGGTCGGCAAGCCGTTCAGCACCGAGAAGTACGGCATCGGCCTCCCGCTGACCGACAAGGCTCTGCGGGACAAGGTGAACGCCGGCCTGGAGTCGTCCTTCACCGATGGCACCTGGAAGGCCCTGTACGACGAGACGCTCGGTAAGTCCGGCGCCGCCGCGACACCGCCCTCGCTCGAGAAGTACTGATCCATCGGGTCAGGGCGACCCCGGTTCGTCCGGGGTCGCCCTGGCTGTCCCCCTCTTCTGGAAGGTCGCGATGCTCTCGGTCCTCACCGACAACTGGGAACTGTTCCGGGACGGTTTCTGGACGACGCTCAGGTTGTTCCTGGTGGCCGGCGTCCTCAGTCTGATCCTGGGCACCGTTCTGGCCGGCTTCCGCGTTTCCCCGGTCACGGCACTGCGCGGCATCGGCACCGGCTACGTCAACACGCTGCGGAACACGCCGCTGACGCTGGTCTTCTCATTCCTCTTCTTCGGCGCCGCCAAGACGCAGCTCAGCCTGCCGACCTTCTTCTGGGCGGCCGTGGCCGCCCTCACCTTCTACACCTCCGCGTTCATCTGCGAGGTGGTCCGGGCAGGTATCAACACGATCTCCCCCGGTCAGGCCGAGGCTGCCCGTGCGGTGGGAATGACGTTCATGCAGGTACTGACGATCGTCGTGCTCCCGCAGGCCTTCCGCGCGATCGTGCCACCGCTGACCAGTGTGCTGATCGCGCTGCTGAAGAACACCACGATCGCGGCCGGGTTCTCGGTCCTGGAAGCCGGCGCGATCCCGGCGGCCATGGCCGAACGGGGTGAGAACCAGATGCTCACGCTGGTCTGGATCACCATCGGCTTCCTGATCCTGATCACTCCCCTGGTCTTCCTGCAACGGTGGGCCGAACGACGGACGGCGGTAGCCTGATGAGCGCAGTCCTCTACGACGTTCCGGGCCCGCGCGCGAGACTGCGCAACCGGATCCTCAATGTCGTCGTCATCGTGGCCGTTGTGGCCGTCGTCATCTGGCTCGTTCTGCGGCTGAACGACAACGGGCAGTTCGCCGCCCGGCGCTGGGCGCAGTTCGAGTACAAGGCCATCCAGAAAGAACTGCTCACCGGCCTGCTGAACACGCTGCGGGCAGCCGGGGCGGCCACCGTTCTCGCGCTGATCTTCGGCGCAGTGTTCGCCGCCGCCCGGATCAGCGACCACAAATGGGTCCGCGTTCCGGCCACCCTGGTCGTCGAGTTGTTCCGCGCGATCCCGCTGCTGATCCTGATGTTCTTCTTCTACTACGGCAGCCTGCAGTACCACCTCGGCCTGACCCCGTTTCACGCCGTCGTGTTCGGCCTCACCCTCTACAACGGCTCCGTCCTCGCCGAGATCTTCCGCGCCGGGATCAGCGCGGTACCGAAGGGCCAGCGCGAAGCTGCCTACGCCATGGGACTGCGCAAGAACCAGGTCGTCCGGCTGATCTTGTTGCCACAGGCAGTCAGAGCGATGCTGCCCGCGATCGTCAGCCAGCTCGTCGTCTTGCTGAAGGACACCGCGCTCGGCTTCATCATCACGTACAACGAACTCCTGTACGTCGCCAAGCAGATGGGCGGCCGCCTCGAATTCGGCTTCCCCTACATCCCGACCTACATGGTCGTAGCGGTCATCTACATCGGCCTGTGCTCCCTGCTCTCCCTGCTGGCCCGGTACCTCGAAGCCCGCACCCGCCGCAACCGCAAGATCGCCCCAGGAACCACCGTCACCGCCGCCCCCCTCGACGACGGCGGCGCCGCCTAAAACGCGTTGCCTCGGTCTGCGGCTGAAGGAAGACTGCGGGGATGACTTCGCAGGACGACGGTCGTGCCGGGATTGACGTGGGGTTGGTGCGGCGGCTGGTGAAGGCGCAGTTTCCGCAGTGGGGGGAGTTGGCGGTCGAGCCGGTGGCGGTGGAGGGGTGGGACAACCGGACTTACCGGTTGGGGGACTCGATGACGGTGCGGTTGCCTACCGCGGCGGGGTATGCGCCTGCGGTGGACAAGGAGGATCGGTGGTTGCCGGTCCTGGCGCCGCAGTTGCCGGTTGCGGTGCCGGAGCCTTTGGGGAAAGGGGTTCCGGGCGAGGGGTACGGGTTCAACTGGTCGGTTCGGCGCTGGCTGGCCGGGGAGACGGCAGCACCGGAGCGGATCGACGACCTGGTCGAGTTCGCGACGGCAGTGGCCGAGTTCATTCTGGCTTTGCAGAAGTGCGATGCCACCGACGGGCCGGTCGCCGGGGCGCACAGTTTCTATCGGGGTACGCCGCCGGTGTACTACGACGGCGAGACCCGCCAGGCGCTCGAAGTACTCGAGGGACACCTCGACACCGCTGCCGCGGCTGAGGTCTGGGAGGCCGCGATCGGGTCGGTGTACGACGGGCCGCCGAAGTGGTTCCACGGAGACATTGCCAGCGGCAACCTTCTTGTCGAGAACGGCCGCCTTTCTGCAGTGATCGACTTCGGTACTTCGGGGGTCGGCGACCCCGCGTGCGACCTGGTGATCGCCTGGACGATGTTCGACGGGGCCGGGCGCGAGGCATTCCGTCGTACGGTCGATCAGGACGCAGGCACTTGGGCTCGCGCGCGTGGATGGGCGCTGTGGAAGGCGTTGATCGTGATGGCCGCCGACCTCGGGACCGACGAGGAGAGCGTTGCCACCAACCGCCGCGTGATCGAGGAGGTCCTCAAGGACCACGCGGCGGCCGGGTAGCTCAGCGCAGGGTGTTGAAGGAGTCGCGGATGATCTCCAGCGCCTCGGTGGTCTCTTCCTCGGTCAGGGTCATCGGCGGCGCCATCCGCAGAACGTTGCCGTAGAGGCCGCCCTTGCCGATCAGCAGGCCACGGTTCTTGGTCTCCTGCTGCAGCTTCGCCGTGGCGGCCGGATCCGGCTTGTTGTCGTCCGGCGTGACGATCTCGGCCGCCAGCATCAGGCCCTTGCCGCGGACGTCACCAAGTTCGGGGAACTCCTCCGAGATGCCGCGCAGGCCGTCGATCAACTGCGCGCCGCGCTTGGCCGCATTGGCCTGGAGATCCTTGTCGAGCAGGTAGTCGATGGTCGCCTTCGCCGCGGTGGTCGAGATCGGGTTGCCGCCGAACGTCGACAACGAGTTCGCGCTCAGGCTGTCCATCAGTGCGGGTGTCGCGACCACGCCGCCGATGGCGAACCCGTTGCCGAGGCCCTTCGCGAACGTCATCGCGTCCGGTACGACGTCGTGCGCCTGGATCCCCCAGAAGTGCTCGCCGGTGCGGCCCCAGCCGGTCTGCACCTCGTCGGAGATGAGCAGGATGCCGAACTCGTCGAGCACCTCCTTGAACGCGGCGTACAGGCCGTCAGGCGGGGACGAGAAGCCGCCGACGCCCTGGATCGGCTCCACGATCATGCAGGCGACGTCGCCGGCTGTGGTGGTCTGAATGACCTCCCGCAGGTCGTCCGTGCAGACCTTGATGTACTCCGCGTCCGGCAGATCCTTGAACGGGCTGCGATACCGGTACGCGCCCTGCACGTACTGCACGTTCACCGGCGACAGGCTGCTGGCGGACCAGCCCCGGTTGCCGGTGATCGCGACGGTGCCGAACGCGCGTCCGTGGTACGAGTTGCGCAGTGCGAGCACCTGGTTCGAGCGGCGCTTCTGCGTCGCCAGCAGCAGGGCCGCCTCGTTCGCCTCGGTGCCGGAGTTGGTGAAGAAGACCTTGGCGTCCGGAATCCCCGACAACTCGGCGATCTTCTCGGCCAGCTCGATCTGCCGCCGGATCAGGTACACCGTCGAGGTGTGGGCGATGCCGCTGGCCAACTGCTCCCGGACCGCGTCCGAGATCTCCGCGATGTCGTACCCGATCGCGTTGGTCAGGATGCCGGCGAAGAAGTCGAGGTACTCCTTGCCTTCGCCGTCGGTCACCCGGCGCCCGGTTCCCTTGACGATCTCGATCGGCTCCTCGTAGTACAACGCGAGCCAGTCCGGCATGACGGCCTTGTGACGCTCCCAGAGCTCCGCATGAGTCATGCCCTAAGCATTACCTCATCGCGCGGTTCGCCGACAGTACGCCGTACTGTGCGACCCGGCCCCAAGGGCTACTCCTCGCAGGCACTCGATCACGGGGAACGCTCCCCGGAGTGATACCGCTAACATCCGCAGAGGAGATAACAAGAAAATGTCAGAACAACCTACTCAATTTTGTCCTGACTATTGACTCGGTAAACGCTTGCCCACTAGCGTCCGACGCCAACGAAGGCCCGCCTGGAACCAAGGAGACTGCAAGATGAGCACTTCACTTCGACGCTGGCGATGGGTGCCGGTGGTGGTCGTGGCCGCGGTGGCACTGGCCGCCTGCGGTGGCGGTTCCGGCGACGACTCGGCCTCGGGCGGCGCCAAGAAGATCACCTTCTGGCTGTCGACCGCCGCCCAGATCCAGGGCTACACCGACCTCGCCAAGGACTTCGAGGCCAAGGAAGGCATCAAGGTCGAGGTCGTCAACCAGCCCTACGACGGCTACCAGGACAAGTTGCGGCAGTCCGCGCAGGCCAACTCCCTGCCCGACGTCGCCAGCGTGCCGTCGCTGGACACGATCTGGATCAACAAGCTGCAGGACCTGAGCGCGACGTCGAACAACGACGCCAACAAGATCCGCAAGGACCTGGTCACCGAGCAGGACGGCAAGGTGCTGGCGATCCCCTCCGACCTCACCGCGGCCGGCCTGTTCATCAACAAGAGCCTGTTCACCAAGGCCGGCGTGCCGTTCCCGACCGACCCGGCCAAGACCTGGACCTGGGACGAGTTCCTCGCGGCGGCGACCAAGGTCCGTACCGCGACGAAGGCCAAGTACGACCTGGTCTACGACAACTCCGCCGCCCGGATCCGGGGCTTCATCTACAACAACGGCGGCAAGGGCTTCCAGCTCGGCGACGACGGCAAGTACCAGAAGCCTGACGACGCGACGATCGCCGCGCTGACCAAGTTCAAGGCGATGAACGACGACAAGGTGATGCCGAAGTCGGTCTGGACCTCGGGCGCCGACCCGAACGCGCTGTTCAAGAGCGGCCAGGTGGTGGCCTACTACTCCGGCGTCTGGCAGGTCCCCGACTTCGCCGACGGCATCACCGGCTTCGAGTGGGCCAGCGTTCCGACGCCGGGCCCGGTACAGGCCACCGACATCAACCTCGGCGGCAAGGTCGTTGCCTTCAACAACGACAAGACCGCGTCGGCGGCCAAGAAGTGGGTGGACTTCCTCTTCCAGAAGGACAACTACACCAAGCTGGCCCAGTCCAACGGCTACCTGTCGGTCGAGTCCGGTCTCGCCCTGAAGTACCCGTTCAAGTCGCCGGCCGCACTCGCCGCGTTCGACCTCTACAACAAGGAGATCGAGCTCGCCGACCCGATCTCGGCATCGGGCCAGGCTGCCGGTACCAAGCTCATCCTCGAGGGCAAGGCGGTCCAGGACGACCCGACCAAGCCCGAGATGGCCAAGTTCATCAACGGCGAACAAGACGTGCAGAAGACGGTCGACAACATCGTCAACGGCCTCAACTCGCAACTGAGCTGACGTCCTGATCGCGGGACCGCCGGCATCCACCGATGCCGGCGGTCCACTGCACGGAGTACGAGGAGAGCAGCATGGTGGACAGCATCCAAGCGACGGCGGAGGCACCGGGCCGCGCAGTACGGCGGGGGCCGGAGCCCGCGCGACCGCGCCTGCTTCGGCGGCGCGGCAGACCTCTGAACCGATACACCGCAGCGCCACTGGTGCTCATCTCGGTCAACCTGCTCTTGTTCATCACGTTCTTCGTCTGGCCTGCGGTGACCGGGCTGCTCTACTCGTTCACCAGCTACACCGGCGTCGGCGACGCGCCGTACGTGGGCCTGGACAACTACCAGCGGCTGCTCAACGACAAGGCGTTCTACTCGGCCCTGACTCGCACAGTGACCTTCACTGCCGGCGTGGTGCCGCTGACGATCGTGCTGTCGCTGGGCACCGCCGTACTGCTGGTCACGGACTACACCAAGGGCAAGAGCGTTGCCCGGATCATCTTCTTCCTCCCCTGGCTCATCTCGCCGATCATCGCCGGGGTGATCTGGCGCTGGATGTTCGGCGAGAACTTCGGCCTGGTCAACTTCGTCATCACGTCGCTGGGCGGCAAGGAGGTGCCCTGGCAGTCGAATGCGAACCTGTCGCTGTTCGTCGTCATCATCGCCGCGGCGTGGGGCGGCACCGCCTTCAACATGCTGCTGTTCGTCGCCGCACTGAAGAACGTGCCGACCGCGTACTACGAGGCGGCGTCGCTCGACGGCGCCGGCGCGTGGGCGAAGTTCCGCAACATCACGCTGCCCGCGATCGCGCCGACGACCTTCATCGTGGTGCTGCTGAGCGTGCTGGGCTCGATGAAGGAGTACGCGCTGGTCCAGGCGATCAACGCCGGCGGACCGGGTACGGCGAACAACCTCATCGTCCAGTACATCTACACCAAGGGCTTCCAGCGGGCACAGATCGGCTACGCCAGCGCCGCGTCGTTCGTCCTGATGCTGATCCTGATGGTCATCGCGATCGTGCAACTCGTCATCAACCGGCGCAAGGAGTCCTGACATGGCCGCCACTACCGCGCCTTCGGCCGTTCGCCGTACCACGAAGCAGGGCATGACCGGCGACCTGACCAAGAAGTTCTGGGCGACCACCATCATGTGGCTGATGGTCGCCGTGTACGGGCTGCCGGTCCTGTGGTTCCTGCTCAGCTCGTTCAAGCCCGCCGGCGAGCTGTTCTCTTACCCGCTGACGTTCTTCCCCAAGCACCCGACGATCAAGGGCTACACCCAGGCGTGGACGAGCTTCGACGTCGCGAAGTACTTCGTCAACACGCTGATCGTCGCGGTCTCGGCCACCGTGCTCACCATCGTCGCCAGTGCTGCCTGCGGGTACGCGCTGGCGAAGTACAACAACTGGTGGGTCAAGCTGTTCGCCCTCTGCATCCTGGCGACCACGATGCTGCCCGGTGAGGTCATCCTCGCGCCGCTGTTCCTGGTGGTGCGCGATCTGCACCTCTACAACAGCCTCTCGGCCGTCGTCGTACCGGCGGTGATCACCGCGACCGGGACTTTCATGTTCCGGCAGTTCTTCCTCACAGTGCCGAACGACCTACTGGAGGCGGCTCGCATCGACGGGTCGGGCGAGCTGTCGACGCTGCTGCGCATCATGCTGCCGCTGTCGAGACCGATCATGCTGACCCTGGCGATCTTCTCGTTCCAGTGGCGGTGGAACGACTACATCTGGCCGCTGGTCGTGCTGAACGACCCGGGCAAGTACACCCTCCAGATCGGCGTGGCGACCATCGTGGGCGCGGAGAACGTGAACTGGTCGGTCCTGCTGGGCGCCTCGGTGCTGTCGATGATCCCGCTGGTGGCCCTCTACCTGGTCTTCCAGAAGTACGTGATGAACGCCGACATCAATGCGGGCCTGAAGGACTAGCTCAGGACTAGGGTGCTCTGCGTGACGATGCCTGCTGTTCCACATGTGGATATCGAGTCGCTGGAGCACTTCGACCGGATCGTGGCGTCGGGAGCCACCTCGATGACTGGCTGGCGGGTCCAGTCCGTGCCGCTGGTCGACCGCACCTTGGTACTACGAAGGCTCAAGCCGGCCGGTTCGGTCTTCCTCGGCTGCACGCTCGAGGAGGAGGCCGCCACCTGGATCCGCGATGGTGGTGGACTGATCTTCCCGACGATCCCCGAGCTGCCCTTCGACCCGTACCGCGGCTTCCTCTACACCGCCGACGAGCTGTACGCCGGTCTGTCGTCGGGATACGAGGCGACACCGGACGCCCGGATCTACGCGTGGTCGCGGCAGCAGGACGAGCGCGGCGACACCAGCCGGACGCTGGCGGCCGCGTTGCACGACCACGCGATCGCGGACGCGCTGGCGGAACTACCGGGCGACCGGCCCTGGATCGGCGTGATGGGCGGCCACGGAGTCCTGCGAGGCGATCCCGACTACCGTGCCGCGGTACTGCTCGGGCGGACGCTGGCACGCTCTGGCCTCATGGTTGCCACCGGCGGCGGTCCGGGTGCCATGGAAGCGGCCAACCTGGGCGCATCACTGGCGGCGTACGACGATGCTTCGGTCGAGACGGCTCTGGGTGAGCTGGCCCAGGTGCCGTCCTTTCGGCCATCGATCGCCGACTGGGCCGCGGCGGGTCTCGCAGTACGGCAGTCCTTCCCCGGCGACGGTGGGGTGTCGATCCCGACCTGGTTCTACGGGCACGAGCCGCCGAACGTGTTCGCGAGTTCGATCGCGAAGTACTTCTCCAACGCCCAACGCGAGGACGTGCTGCTCCGCCGGGCGCGCGGCGGCATCATCTACCTGCCGGGCGCGGCCGGCACGGTCCAAGAGATCTTCCAGGCGGTGACGCCGAACTACTACGGCGACCCCGCGACCCAGACGCCGATGATCCTGGTCGACACCGACCACTGGACCGCGAAGGTCCCGGTCTGGGACGTCCTCCAGCGCTTGGCGGCCGACCGTCCGATGGCCTCGTCCATCCACCTCGTCGACACCATCGAGGACGCCACCAAGCTCGTCTCGGCCTGACTGCTAGGCGGTCGGGTCTGCGCCGAGGGCGAGGTCGAGCAGCTCGCCCAACTGGTTGAGTTGGGTGGCTGACAGGCCCTTGAACGAGGACTCGACGACTTTGTCCACGGCGCGCTGTCCCTCGGCTCGGAGGCGTGCACCCTCGTCGGTGAGCTGATGCCGCACCGCCCGGCCCGGTCCTGGCACTCGCTCGATCAGGCCACGGTCGGCCATCCGGGTGGCCAGGGAGCCGAAGGACTGGTCGGTCTGGAACGTGAGCCCCGCGAGGTCGTGCAGCGAGGCATCCGGCTTGCGGTGCAGATGACGAAGCGTGTCCCACTGGACAAGGGACAGCCCGAGCGGCGCCAGCGCTTGGCTCAGGGCGCGGTGATGCCGGTACTGCAGCCGTTTGACCGCCAGCGCGACCTCGGCCGGTCGATACGTCATGGCTGTCACCCTAGCGCATCGAAGACAGGTTGCTTATATCAGGAAGTTGATCTAAGTTTCCTTATATAAACCTTCTTCGATCCGACAGGACGGACTGCCATGACAACACTCACCGTTGACGGCTCGGTCGAGCTGACCATCCGGGACCGCGACCGCACCAGTCCGTATCTGCTACTCCACGGCGGCGGTGGCGTCGCGACCATGGTCGGCTTCGCGGACCTGCTGGCCGAGCGCACCCACTCCCGGGTGCTGCTGCCCACCCATCCGGGCTTCGCCGGTACGGCGAAACCCGAGGCGCTGACCAGCGTCGTCGAACTGGCGCACGTGTACGTCGCGATGCTGGAGCAGCTCGACCTCACCGACGTGACCGTGATCGGCAACTCCTTCGGCGGCTGGCTGGCCGCCGAGATCGCTCTCCAGCACAGCCCGCGAGTGAGCCGAGCCGTGATCGTCGACGCGATCGGTATCGAGGTCGACGATCACCCGATCACGGACGTCAGCGGCCTGTCGGTGGCCGACCTCCGGGCCTTGTCCTTCCACGATCCGAGCAAGGCTCCGGTGCCGCCGGCCGGAACGACAGGGCCGAGCCCGGACGTTTTGGCGCTCATCGGCTACACCGGTCCGGCCATGGTCGATCCGACGCTCGGCAAGCGCCTGGGCGAGATCGAGATCCCGGTGCACGTGCTGTGGGGCGAGAGCGACGGCATCGCCGACCCGGAGTACGGGCGGGCGTTCGCCGCGGCGATTCCGGGCTCGACGTTCACGGCGCTCCCCCGCACCGGCCACCTGCCGCAACTGGAGACGCCCGAGGAACTGCTTGCTGCGCTGCTGGATCGCTGACGTCAGCTCTCGGCTACGGCAAGAAACTGGTCGACTTCCGCGGCGGAGACCGCGGCACGGTCGTAACGTTCACCGATCCGGGGGACGGTGAATTCCGGTCGGAGGACGTCAGGCCTTGTTGGACGCGGCGAGCTGGCCGCAGGCGCCGTCGATCTCCTGGCCGCGGGTGTCGCGGACGGTCGTCGGAATCCCGCCCGCCTGCAACCGGCGGACGAACTCGCGCTCGTCGGCCGGGTCGGAGGCGGTCCACTTTGAGCCGGGCGTGGGGTTCAGCGGGATCAAGTTGACGTGCACCCAGGCCCAGTCGCCGCGAGCGCGCAGCTTCTCGGCGAGCAGGTCGGCACGCCAGGCGTGGTCGTTGATGTCGCGAATCATCGCGTACTCGATCGAGACGCGGCGCTTGGTCTTCTCCGCATAGCCCCAGGCGGCGTCGAGGACCTCGTCGACCTTCCAGCGGTTGTTGATCGGGACGAGCTCGTCGCGCAGTTCGTCGTCCGGTGCGTGCAGGGACAGCGCGAGCGTGACCGGGATGCCCTCGGTCGACAGCTGGTTGATCCGCGGCACCAGGCCGACGGTCGACACCGTCACCCCGCGAGCGGAGATGCCGAGACCCTCCGGCGACGGCTCGGTGAACCGGCGTACGGCGCCGATCACGGCCTTGTAGTTGGCCATCGGCTCGCCCATGCCCATGAACACGATGTTGTTGACCCGCCCCGGACCGCCGGCGATCTCACCGCGGGCCAGCGCCCGAGCGCCGTCGACGACCTGCTCGACGATCTCGGCGGTGCTCATGTTGCGGGTCAGACCGGCCTGGCCAGTCGCACAGAACGGGCACGCCATCCCGCAGCCCGCCTGGCTCGAGACGCACATCGTGGTGCGGTCCTTGTAGCGCATCAGTACGGACTCGACGAGCGAACCGTCGAGCAGCTTCCAGAGCGACTTCCGGGTGGTGCCGTTGTCGCATTCGAGGTCGCGGACCTTGGTCAGCAGCGGCGGCATCAACTCGGCGACCAGCTTGTCCCGCGTCGCCGCGGGCAGGTCGGTCATCTGCGCCGGGTCGTCGGTCAGCCGGCTGAAGTAGTGGTTCGACAACTGCTTGGCCCGGAACGCGGGCTCCCCCAGCGCGGTCACCGCCGTACGCCGCTCCTCGCCGGTGAGGTCGGCCAGATGCCGCGGCGGCTTCTTGGCACGGCGCGGTTCATCGAAAACAAGGGGGAGGGAGGTAGTCATCGCCTTCAATTGTCGCCCCGGGCCACCCCCATTCACAAATTCACATCACCGTGTGCTCGGTCACCCGGGTCCGGATCCAGTGCTCGATCAGGTCCAGATAGCCGCTCGCGAAGCGGTAGTCGTGCAGCCGGTAGCCCGCCTCCTCGTCGCTCATCCCGATCGCGTCCAGGCGGCCGAGGTTCATCGCGTGACCCGTGTTCGGGAAGAGAACGACGATCGACCCGCGATTGTGTTCGAGAGCTCGTCCGACCCGTTCGGCGCTCTGGATTGCGGGCAGATTGGAGTCGTCGACGCCGACCAGGAAGAGGACCGGCGCCTCGATCAGGCGATAGGAGTCGACCGGATCGCAGGTCCACAGGTCGCCGGCTTCCTCCGGCTCACCCAGTTCGGCGAGGAGTTCGTCGTACGACGCCCAGGGTGGCACCGGTCCGAGCGTCGGCTCCTGGATCGCGTACTCCTGCAGGGTGATCCCCCGCAGCTCGGTGCTCGCGGCAACCATCGGCGCCAGCTCGTCGTACCGGCGCCGATGGTCCTCGTCGGGCTGGTGGCTGAGATCGGCCGCGAAGATCATCCGCCACATCTCGCGGATCCACCCGATCTGATCCTCCGGCACCCCTTGGCCGCGCAGATCGCACGCCCGTCGGTGAATCTCGGTCTCCAGCGCTGTCGTCCCGGCGGCTCCGATGACGCAGACGAAGGCGACCTGCGGATCGCGCGCGGCGACCAGCGGCGCGACCCACGAGCCGTTGCTGAATCCCCAGATGCCGACCTTCTCGACGTCCGGCCGGGTTCGCAGGTACTCGATCCATGCCGCGGCATCGTCGGCCTTGTCAGCGAACGTCGACGGCGGATCCCCTGCCGATTCGCCCCAGCCGCGACGGTCGAACACCAGCGCCGCGACTCCGTTGCGCACGAACTGTTCGCCGAACGCCCGGTAGTAGTCCCGCAGACCGCCTGCAGCGCCGTGAACCATCACGACGGCCGGATGCGGGCCGGGCCCCGGCGGCGACATCAGCGTGCCGGCGAGCTTGCCGCCCGGTCCGTCGATCGTCACGTCCTCGTCGACCCAGCCCTCTGTGCGCGTGCTCAGCTCCAACCACTCGCCGTCCTCAGAGAACAGTCCCTTCGCGCTGGGATAGAGCCGGACGAACCGATCTCGCTCGGCGAAGAAGAGGGTCGGCGTCCCGATGAACTCGTCGGCGTTGACGAAGACGGAGACGCGCCGACCGTTCTCCAGCTCGTACTGCGCGCTCAGTTTCCGGTACTCGCCAATGCTCAGCAGGTGCACCCGGTGCAGCTCGATGAAGCCCTGCCCGCTGTCCGTCTCACACGTGCCAACGAAGGTCTCTTCGTCTCGCTGCCCCCCGAAGCGGATGGTCTCGCCGCGAGCCACCACTTCACCCCGCAGCTCGGCAAGCTTCACTTCCAGCCGGAAGATCCGCTCGGCCGGGAAGGCGAACTCCACCACCCCGTCCGGAACCAGCTCTCCGGTCATCATGACGACCCGGCGTAGGCCGTCGACTTCCAGGTACCCCACCCATTCGGTCATATCTGAGAGATTACTCTCGAAACAAACCTCTCACAATCCCGCGACCGCACCCGGTGCCCCGCAGTACAGGCTCGTACTGCGGGGCGCTCGGTGCCCGCTAGGCGGAGTAGCCCTTCGGGGGGATCAGGGTGGCGAGCTGGTTGAAGGTGAGCCAGTAGGTGGCCGGGCCGAAGCCGGCCGGGTCGGCGATCAGGACCGTCGAGTCGCTGGTGTCGTAACCGATCACGGTGAAGTAGTGGTAGATCGTGTAGTTCGGGTAGCCCGGCGGGTGGTTGTTGGCCGGGGCAACGATGTTCGCGACGATCGGGTAGTTGTTGTTGATGTCGAGAACAACGTCCCGCCAGAGCAGATCGCGCTGCGCCTGGGTCGGCGGATCGTTCGGCATCTCCTTGGTCTCGTACCAGCCGGTACCGAGGTGGTTGTTGAGCACCCGGGTGACCTGGCCGATCCAGTCGGTGCCGTTGGTCGTGGTCGGCAGTTCGTTGGCCAACTGCTGCTGACTCGGCGGCGAGATGCGCGCGGAGAGCGCGATCCTGGTCGCGGCCGGGCCACACCAGTAGCCGGTCTGCTGGTACTGGAACTGGATGCTCAGCGTCCGCAGACTCTGGGTGGAGTTCGTCCCGGCCGGCACCTTCTTCGCTGCCGCCGCGGCATTGGCGGCCTGCACCGCTTGGGGAGTGCCCAGGGCGGTAGGCGCTCCCGTAACGGTGGTCGCGGTCGGAGCCGCGGTGGCGAGCGCCGACGGCATCGACACTCCAGCCACCAGGGCCAGACCGCATGCTGCGGCCTTGAACTTCGTCGTGGTACGCCTCCCGAGCCTCACGGGCGGCCGGATCAGGTGACTTCGCATGTCAGCTCCTCAGCCTCGAACGGCGACCGGCGCGGTCACCGCCAAAGCCCAGTGCAGACCTGCGGCCGAGGGTTGTAAACCCACTCTTCGCGCCCGTTCAGGCACTGTCCGCGACCAGTTCGCCGACGTTTCCGCAGGTCAGAGCCATGTCAACCCCTGACAAGCGACCTACTGATCGCGTCAAAAATTGACAGCAACATTTCGACCTCAATCGAAAGGGTTCCGCGGGCGGCAGGGAATGGAGGTCCCGAGCGGGCCGTTGGACTCTGCATCATGGACCTCCCCCAGCCGTTGCTCGCCGGTGTGCCCCTGTCCGTCCTCGATCGCTCACGGACCCGGTCCGGCGAGACCGAAGCGGAGACGCTTCGCGGGACGGTCCGGCTGGCTCAGCAGGTCGAGGAGCTCGGTTACCACCGCTTCTGGGTGTCCGAGCACCACAGCGTTCCCGGGGTCGTCGGCTCGGCGCCGACGGTGCTTGCGGCGGCCGTGGCCGCTGCGACCAGTCGGATCCGGGTCGGCACGGGCGGCGTGATGCTGCCGAATCACCAGCCGCTCGTGGTCGCCGAGCAGTTCGGCGTACTGGAGTCGCTCTTTCCCGGCCGGATCGACATGGGCCTAGGGCGATCGGTCGGCTTCACGAACGGGATCCGCCGAGCGCTCGGCGTGGAGAAGGACGCGGCCGAGGACTTCTCGGCACAGGTACAAGAGCTCCTCGGTTACTTCACCGGCACTCAGCAGGCCCACCCGCAGGTGCACGCGCGACCTGGCGAGGGCCTGCGCGTACCGGCGTACGTGCTGGCAATCGGCGAGGGCGCGCTCCTTGCCGCGTCGCTGGGTCTTCCACTGGTCATCGCCGGCGTCAAGGGCGAGCAAGAACTACTGGCACTACTAGACCGCTACCGCTCGACCTTCCGCCCATCTGCCTGGGCAGAACGCCCGTACGTCGTACTGGCGGCGACCGTTGCTGTTGCTGCGACCACTGCCGATGCTCGACGACTCTTGTTGCCCGAGGCCTGGTCCACTGCCTACTCACGTACGCGGGGTGTCTTCCCGCCGCTGCTGCCCGTCGACGAGGTACTGCGGCTCGACATGACCCCCAAGGAGCGTGAAATCTTCGAGAAGTCACTCAAGGGGCAGCTCTACGGCACGCCTGCAGAGGTCGACTCCTTGCTCGGCGGTCTCGTGCAGCAAACGGGAGCGGACGAGGTGCTGCTGACCACGAACACCTACGACCGCGGCGACCTACTGGCGTCGTACCGGCAACTGGCGGAGCTTGCCGGCTTGCGGAGTCTCGCTAGCCGCTGATGCGCTCCTGGAGGCGCTTGCGAACGTCCGGCCATTCGTCGGCCAGGATGGAGAACACCACGGTGTCGCGGAACGAACCGTCGGCCAGCCGCTTGTGCCGACGCAGTACGCCTTCACGCGTCGCGCCCAGCTTGGCAATGGCGGCCTGCGAACGCGTATTGGTCAAACCGGTCTGAATCTTGACCCGGCCGAACCCGCAGTCCTCGAACGCGTGCTGCAGCAGGAGAAACTTGCTGGCGGGGTTGACCGCGGTCCCCCACACGGACGGCGCATAAGCGGTCCAGCCGAGGTGCACCGACTCGTTGTGAAGATCCACATCACCGAGGCTCGACGTACCGACCACTGTCCCGTCCCCGACCAACCGCACCACGTACGCCGTACGCTTCGTCGCGCCCGCCACCCAGTCCTCGCGCATCTGGTCGGCGTCGGCGGGCATTCCGGCGACGCCGCCGCCGAAGCCACCGGCGTATACCTGCTCGTTGCCGATCGCGGCGTACAGCGCTTCGATGTCGTCGGCAACCAGTTGGTCGAGTCGGACGATGTCTCCGGCCAGCGACCGGCCGTCAGGGGCTGTCGTCATGTGCCCATCAAACCAGGCGGTCAGACCAGCAGGTGCAGCAGGAGCCAGACCGCGGGAGCCGTTGCCAGCAACGAATCCAGCCGGTCCATCACGCCGCCGTGACCGGGCAGGAGGTTCGACATGTCCTTGATCCCGAGATCGCGTTTGATCATCGACTCGGCCAGGTCGCCGATGGTCGCGGTCAGTACCGCGACCGCGCCGACGATCGCGCCGACCCACCAGTGCCCGTCGAGCAGCCACACCACGGCCGCGATACCGGCGCCGATACAGCCCAGCGTCGAGCCGGCGAAACCTTCCCAGGTCTTCTTCGGGCTGATCGTCGGCGCCATCGGGTGCTTACCGAACAGGATCCCGGCGACATACCCGCCGACGTCACTGGCCACCACGACCAGGAAGAACGTCACCACCCGCTCCGGCCCGTCGTGCTCCGGCTGCACCAGCAGGATCGCGAACCCGGCCAGCAGCGGGACATAGCTGATCAGGAAGGTGGCGGTCGTGACATCGCGGACGAATCCGGCGGAACCGTCCGGCATCCGCCAGAAGATCGTCGCCAGCACGGTCAGCGCCATCGCGACCAGCAGCGCGAGCGGACCGCCGAAGTACGCGGCGACCGCCATCGCGGCGGTCCCTGCGAACAACGGGATCCGGTGCAGTTTCGCGCCGCTGTTGTGGAAGACGCGGATGAGTTCGTCGACGGCTACCAGGACGGCAGCCAGCACGACGAAGATGAAGAGGAACTTCTGCCAGAAGAGCGAACCGAGAATGACCGCACCGAGGCCGACACCGACCGCGATCGCCGCGGGCAGGTTGCGCCCGGCACGGCTCGGTGCGGGCGTGCTCTGGTCGACGCCCATCACACCTCGAGCAGTTCGGCTTCCTTGTGCTTGAGCAGCGCGTCGATGGAGTCGACATACTTCTTCGTCAACCCGTCGAGCCGCTTCTCAGCACTCTTTCCTTCGTCCTCGCCCGCGCCGCCGTCCTTGACGGTCTTGTGCACCTGATCCATCGCGTTGCGCCGGATGTTCCGCACCGAGACCTTGGCTTCCTCGCCCTTGGTCTTCGCGACCTTGATGTACTCCTTGCGGCGCTCCTCGGTGAGCTGCGGCATCACGACCCGGATCACCGACCCGTCGTTACCCGGGTTCACGCCGAGGTCGGAGTCGCGGATGGCCTTCTCGATCGCGGCCATCGCGCCCTTGTCGTACGGCGAGATCAGGACGGTGCGCGGCTCGGGGACCTGGAAGCCCGCCAGCTGCTGCAACGGGGTGGGCGACCCGTAGTAGTCCGCCACGATGTTCGCGAACATCGAGGGGTGCGCCCGGCCGGTGCGGATCGCGGCGAAGTCGTCCTTGGCGACCTCCACGGCCTTCGCCATCTTCTGCTCGGCATCGCGGAGTGCTTCGTCGATCACGACAATCCTCGCTTCCTCAAGGCCGCATCGGTGCGGCCGCTCCAACCCTACGAACGCTGGTTTACCAGACCACGGACGTCAGCCCGTGTGTTGGCCGTGATCTTAGTGCTTACGACGATCGGCGGCTTCGGCCGGGCTCGCTTCGGCCGCGACCCGCGCGCCTACTGCCCGGGCGAGACGACCGTGCCAAGCTTCTCGCCCTGGACGACGCGGGCGATGTTGCCCTCTTCCAGACCGAAGATCACGATCGGGAGCGCGTTGTCGCGGGCGAGGCTGATCGCGGTCGCGTCGGCGACCCGGAGGCCGCGAGCGAGGAAGTCGTCGTACGAGAGCTGGTCGAACTTGACCGCGTCGGGGTTCGTCTTCGGGTCGGAGTCGTAGACCCCGTCGACGCCTTGCTTGCCCATCAGCAGCGCCTCGGCACCGATCTCCAGTGCGCGCTGGGCGGCGACCGTGTCGGTGGAGAAGTACGGCATCCCGGAGCCGGCGCCGAAGATCACCACGCGGCCCTTGGCCAGGTGCCGGTCGGCCTTGCGCGGGATGTACGGCTCGGCGACCTGGCCCATCGTGATGGCGGTCTGGACCCGGGTCTCGACGCCCAGCTTCTCCAGGAAGTCCTGCAGCGCCAGGCAGTTCATCACCGTGCCGAGCATGCCCATGTAGTCGGCGCGGTTGCGCTCCATCCCGCGCTGCTGCAACTCCGCGCCGCGGAAGAAGTTGCCGCCACCGACCACGACGGCGACCTGGACGCCCGCCCGGACCACCTCGGCGATCTGCTTGGCGATCGAGTTCACCACGTCGGGGTCGACGCCGAGCTTGCCGCCGCCGAACACCTCGCCCGACAGCTTCAGCAGTACCCGGTGATAGGCCGGAGCGGACGGCGAAGAGGCCGGACTCGTCTCGGTACCCAGGGTTTCCGTCACGATTCCGGCCTCCTCGTCGACTGCGTTGACTTTTGCTACCGCGACCGTCAGGCCCCGACCTCGAACCGGGCGAACCGCTTGACGGTGACACCGGCCTCGTCGAGTACGGCCTTCACGGTCTTCTTGTTCTCCTGGACCGACGCCTGCTCGAGCAGCACGACCTCCTTGAAGAAGCCGTTCACCCGGCCCTCGATGATCTTCGGCAGCGCCTGCTCCGGCTTGCCCTCTTCGCGGGCGGTCGCCTCGGCGATCCGCTTCTCGGTCTCGACCGTCTCGGCCGGAACCTCGTCACGGGTCGTGTACTGCGGGCGCATCGCGGCGGCCTGCATGGCCGCGCCGCGGGCGGCGTCGAGGTTGTCGCCCTCGAACTCGACCAGCACGCCCACCTGGGCCGGCAGGTCGGCGGCACGCTTGTGCATGTACGCCGCGACCTTGCCGTCGAAGACGGCGACCTTGGCGAGCTCGAGCTTCTCACCGATCACCGCGGCCAGGGCCTCGATGTTCTCGGCGACGCTCTTGCCGTCGGCCAGCTTCTCGCCGAGCAGACCCTCGACGTCGTCGACCTTGCTGGCCGAGGCGTGCGCGACGATGTCGGCCGCGAGCTGCTGGAACTGCTCGTTCTTGGCGACGAAATCGGTCTCGCAGTTGAGCTGGATCATCGCGTTCTCCGCGGCGGCCACCAGGCCGTTGGTCGCGGAGCGCTCGGCGCCACGCTTGGCGGCCTTGGCCGCACCGTGGATGCGCAGCTCCTCGATCGCCTTCTCGAAGTCGCCGTCGGTGCTCTCGAGGGCCTTCTTCGCATCCATCATGCCCGCGCCCGTTGCGTCGCGGAGCTTCTTGACGTCAGCGGCGGTGTAGTTCGCCATTCCTCGTTCTCTCGTCTTCAGTGGTGCGTCAGCTGGTGGGTTCGCCGACCGGCCTGCGCCGGTGGCTGTCACCGCCCGGCGCCCGGGCCGGCTGTCCGTAGTACGGGAGCCGGCGGGTGCGCCGAGCGGTGACGGGCCGATCAGGCCTCGGTCTTCGGCGCCTCGGCGTCGACAGCCTCGGTGGCCTCCGCGGCCGGGGCCTCGGTGGCCTCGGCTGCCGGGGTCTCGACGGCTTCGGCGGTCGGAGCCTCGTCAGCCTTGGCCTCGGCCGGGGCGTCCTCGGTCTTCACCTCGGCGGCGGGGGCCTCGTCGGCCTTGGCCCCGGTGGTGGCGCCGTTCTGGCTCTCCAGCAGCTCGCGCTCCCAGGCCGCCAGCGGCTCCTCGGCACCCAGCTCCTCGCCGGCCGCGGCAGCACCCTGGCCGCCACGCGACATGAGCCCGTCGGCGACGGCGTCGGCGACCACGCGGGTCAGCAGGCCGACCGAACGGATCGCGTCGTCGTTGCCCGGGATCGGGAAGTCGACCTCGTCCGGGTCGCAGTTGGTGTCCAGGATGCCGATGATCGGCAGCTTCAGCTTGCGCGCCTCGTCGACGGCGAGGTGCTCCTTCTTGGTGTCGACGATCCAGACAGCGGCCGGAACGCGGGCCATGTCACGGATACCGCCGAGGGTCTTGAGCAGCTTGTCGTGCTCGCGACGCTTCTGCAGCAGCTCCTTCTTCGTCACACCGGAGGCGGCGACGTCGTCGAAGTCCAGCAGCTCGAGCTCCTTGAGCCGCTGGAGCCGCTTGTTGACGGTCTGGAAGTTGGTGAGCATGCCGCCCAGCCAGCGCTGGTTCACGTACGGCATGCCGACCCGGGTCGCCTGCTCGGCGATCGCTTCCTGGGCCTGCTTCTTGGTGCCGACGAACAGGATCGCGCCGCCGGAGGCGACGGTGCTCCGGACGAACTCGTAGGCGCGGTCGATGTACGACAGCGACTGCTGCAGGTCGATGATGTAGATGCCGTTGCGCTCGGTGAAGATGAATCGCTTCATCTTCGGGTTCCAGCGACGGGTCTGGTGCCCGAAGTGGACGCCGCTCTCGAGCAGCTGCTTCATGGTCACGACGGCCATGAGGTGTTCCTCCTGTCGCGCCGGCTCACCCGAGCCGGTGCATGTTCGGTTGTCCCGCGCCGGACCGGATGGTCCGCCGCGCCTGACGCCCGCCACGACCCTCCACCCGGCGAGCCGGGACCGAGGAGGTTCGGGGTTATGCAGGCGTGCGTAGTCGACCCACTCACGTGGGACGCCACCAAAAGTCTACGGGACACCGGCCGCCAGGTCGAACCGGCCCTTCCCTCGTCCACAACCCCACAATCCACACCCCGCTCATGGCCCATTCCGCGGCACATTCCAAGCATGAAGCCAACTCAGCAGCCCGCCATCCGCCGTCCCCACCACACCGCCCCTCCCGCCGCGCGCCGGCTGGTCCCGCTCCTCACACCCCTCCCGACCTCCGCCGCCCGGCCGATCGCACTCTTCGCCACCCTCTCGACCTCCGCCGTCGCCCGGCTGATCGCGCTCTTCGCCACCCTCTCGACCTCCGCCGCCGTCGCCCTCGCCTTGCCGCCGCCCGCCACCGCCGCACCACCCGGCGCCGACCCGTCTGCCGTCTGGCCGCTCACTCCACGCCCAGCAATCGTCCGTGGCTTCGAGCTGCCCGCCAAACCCTGGCTCCCCGGCCACCGAGGCCTCGACCTGTCCGGCTCCCCCGGCCAGCCAGTCCTATCGGCCACCGCCGGCACCATCACGTACGCCGGTCCGCTGGCCGGCCGCGGCGTCGTCGTAGTGACCAACGGCCCACTCCGCACCACCTACGAGCCCGTCATCCCCACGACCCACCTCGGCGCGACCGTCGCCCCCGGTGACCAACTAGGCACCCTCTCCTCAGCAGGCACCCACTGCCCACCGCGCACCTGCCTCCACTGGGGCCTACGCCGTGGTCCCACCTACCTGAACCCCCTGACACTCCTCACCACTCGCCCGGTGCGCCTACTCCCCCTCACACCACGCGCCACCGCCACGAACACGCACTCGCTCCACGCTTACGCACTCACGCCCAGCTCACCCGAAGCCACGCACCCAGCGTCCAGCGATCCCCCGACCCCAGACACCGCCAATCCATCGCGCCGCAGACCCTCGACCCAGCCCACCGCTGCGCCAGCGCACAGCTATCCACCACCGCAGCTCACAGCCATTCCCCCAGCCGTCAACCCCGTGCTCGCCAACCCCAGCCACGACCGCGGTACCGGCTCAGTCTCCGCAGCCGTCGTCGGCATCTCAGCCGCACTGACCCTGGCCGCCGGCCTCCTGATCAGGCGCCACTGATGAGCCCACCCAGCCCGACTGCCTCGACGAACTCGTCACCGACGATTTCGTCGACCACGGATCCTCGCGGGCCGGACGGCATTTCCGACACCTCCGACCAACTGCTGCCAGCACCTGCCAGCGAAACCGCGACGAAGTCAACCGCCAAGCGTCCGCCCGCGGCGGTCTCAGCTGCCCTGAACCCGCGCCTGCCAGGCGTCCTCGTCACGCGAGCGACGCTCGACGCCGGCAGGAAGCTTGCCCTTGGCAAGATCTGTCAGCGTGGTGTGCTCCAGCACGTCACGCAGACTCGCACGAGCGGCAATCCACACGCGCTGCAAGACGACGGCCTGTTCGTTGTAGTCGACGCTTTCCGGCCGTACCCCGGAGATGCTCACGATCGGCCCGTCGACGGCCCTCATCACGTCGGCGACCGAGATCTTGTTCGGATCGACCGCAAGCTTCCAGCCGCCCGACTGACCACGCTGACTGGACAACACCCCGGCCCGGCGCAGATCGGCGAGGATGCCCTGCAAGAAGCCGTGCGGAATCCCCTGTGCACGACTGAGCTCCTCGGCGGACACCACCGTGGGGTCGCTCGCCAGCCAGCGCTGAGTGATCTCGATCAGCGCTCGCAACGCATAGTCAGACTTCGCCGAAACCCGCATGCTCCGCAGTCTGCCCTATCCGGGGCCTTCCTCAGGCGCGTGGATGGGCTTGTTCGTAAGCGCGTCGCAGTCTGTCCCCCGAGACATGGGTGTAGACCTGCGTGGTCGCGAGCGACGCATGTCCGAGCAACTCCTGCACGCTGCGGAGGTCGGCACCTCCCTCGAGCAGGTGCGTTGCCGCCGTGTGCCGCAGGCCGTGCGGTGACAGATCCGGTGCGTCGACGGCGCCGATCCGGGCGTGGACCACTCGGCGTACGGTCCGTGGATCGATCCGCCCGCCTCGCGCACCGAGAAACAGAGCCGGCCCGCTTCCCGGCTGCGCCAACTTCGGCCGGGCCGTCTGGATCCAGGTCTCGAGCGCGGCGGCCGCCGGTACGCCGTACGGCACTGATCGCTCCTTGCGGCCCTTGCCGAAGACGCGGACCACCCGGCGGGAGGAGTCCACCTCGTCGATGTCGAGCGCGCAGAGTTCTCCGACCCGGATGCCGGTGGCGTAGAGGAGTTCCATGATGGCCAGATCACGCAGTCCGACCGGGCTGCCGTCATCGGCCGCGACGGCGGCCGCGTCGAGGACCGCACGGGTATCGGCCTGGCCGAGCACGCCGGGCAAGGGCCGGTGGGGCTTGGGACTGGCCAGGAGCGCGCCGGGGTCGGTCTGGATGCGACCGGTCCGCTGCGCCCACGCGGTGAACACCCGGGCGGCGGTCGCGCGGCGCGCCATGGTGCTGCGCGCTTTGCCGAGACTCTGTTGTTTGGCGAGCCAGGAGCGCAGGCCGCGGATGTCGAGTCCGTTCAAGTCAGCATCGTGACCAAGCCGAGTCAAATGGTCCAGCAGGTCCGCGATATCACCGAGGTACGCTCGCACCGAGTGTTTGCTGAGGTCTCTTTCCGCCGTCAAGTGCCGTTCGTAGTCAGCCAGTAACGCAGTGAAATCTTCTGACAGAGCAGGGATTTCACTGACTTCGTCCGGCGCCATGACTCGACCATGCGGGAGTGGCCCCGGCATCGCAAGCCACCGCGCGGAGTCGAGACACAGGAGGTCTGGCCCGTAGACCAATGGTCGACTACTGTTCGGCCCGATTGCCCTAGTAGCAACGGAGGCACCCCTGACCATGGCCCCCTCAGCGAACGGACAGACCGTAGGCCGGCGCCTGCCGGTCGAGTCGGCGTTCACTCGAGTCGAGGATGCGAGGCACCGTCTGCCACGCCTGTTCGGCCGGCGCGACCTAGTCGTGCTCGGCCTCGGTGTGATGATCGGGTCCGGCATCTTCAGCCTCAGCGGCAAGGAGGCGGCGACCGTCGCCGGTCCTGCCGTGATCTTGTCGTTCCTGATCGCTGCGCTCGTCTGCGTGCTCGCGGCCGCCTGCTACGCCGAACTGTCCTCGACCATCCCCGTTTCCGGTAGCGCCTACACGTTCAGCTATGTGACGTTCGGCGAGATGTGGGCCTGGCTGGTCGGCTGGGCGCTCGTGCTCGAACTCGTCACCGCGGCCGCGATCGTGGCCCGAGTCTGGTCGGCGTACTTCCTGGCGACCCTGGACGGTTTCGGCGTCACCCTGCCTCACAGCCTCGCGCAGTTCTTCGGCCCCGACGCCAAGGTGAACCTGGTCGCGCCACTGTTGTTGCTGCTGTTGACGGCGATGATCGTCACCGGTACGAAGCTGTCGTCCCGGGTGCTGACCGTCGTCGTGGCGGCCAAGGTCGCCGTGATCCTGCTCGTCGTCATCATCGGCGCCACGCACATCAATTGGGCGAACTACCACCCGTTCATCCCGATGCGCCGCGCCGCCCAGGCCACGGCCAGCCCGACGTTGCTCAGCTGGATCGTGGACTCCTCGTTCGGCACGTTCGGCGTGATGGGCATCTTCACCGCCGCCAGCTCGATCGTCTTCGCCTTCATCGGCTTCGACCTGATCGCGACCGCTTCCGAGGACGCGCGCAACCCGCGCAAGACGGTCCCGCAAGGCATGCTCCTCGGCGTCGGCGCCGTCACCATCCTGTACGTCGCGATGGCCGTCGTCCTCGTCGGTCTACGGCCCTACGGCCAGCTGGGCGGACCGGCTCCGGTCTCCGAGGCGATGGACTCGGTCGGGATCGGCTGGGCCGCCGATGTGGTCAACCTCGGTGCCTTGCTCGCTCTGATGACCGTGATCATGGTGGTTTTGATCGCGCAGAGCCGGGTTCTGTTCAACATGGGTCGTGACGGGCTGCTGCCGAAGAGCCTCGGCCGGGTCAGCCGGGTCTACTCGTCCCCTGCCCGCGCCGCGAGTGCGGCGGGTGTCGCAGCCGTGATCCTCACGCTTTACCCGAACGTGATCGACCTCGAAGAGCTGCTCGTCATCGGTGCCCTGTTCTGCTTCGCGTTCTGTGCGGTCGGCGTGCTCAGGCTCCGGCGAACCGAGCCCAACCTCGAGCGCGGTTTCCGGGTGCCGATGGTCCCGCTCGTCCCACTGCTCTCGCTTGGCGCGACGCTGTGGCTGATGCTGAACCTGAAGACCAGCACCTGGTGGATGTTCATCGTCTGGATGGTTTTCGGACTCGCCGTTTACGGCCTCTACGGTCGCTGGCACAGCCGGCTGGCCAACGAGGAGAGCTGGGACTTCGAGATCGGCGACACCGATCCCGGCAGTGGCGGCCTGCAGGCGATCCGGCCCACTGACTCCGACACCTCCGAACTCCGAGCGATCCGTACGCCGCCGAAGCCCACGCGCGGCAAACACATGCGCAACTGACCGCCCGGCCGCGCAGGCGACCGCTATCCGACTGACAATTCTCCACAGCCTCGAACTCGCGGGTTCTCCACAGGTTCGAACTCGCAGCTGAAATCGGCGTCGATCCCGGCATGTTCTTAGCCGGAGGTGGTCACCGATGCGAGCCACACAAGCAATCGGGCAGTACGGCGAGGATCTCGCCGCGAAACATCTGACAGCGGCCGGTTTCGCCATTCTGGAGCGGAACTGGCGCTGCGAGCAGGGCGAGATCGACATCGTCGCCCGAGACGGCGACACCCTGGTCGTCTGCGAGGTGAAGACCCGGCGCGGGCTCAACTACGGCTCGCCGCTGGAGTCAATCACCTACCGCAAGCTGGCGACACTGCGCAACCTGGCCGGCCGCTGGCTCAGCCAGCACGGCACCCGGCCGGGCGGGATCCGGATCGATGTGGTCGCCGTCCTGATCCCGCACGGTGGCCGGCCGACCATCGATCACGTCAAGGGCGTGGCCTGATGCCACTCGCCCAGGCGTGGTCCGTCGCCCTGGTCGGCCTGGAAGGTCACCTCGTCGAGATCGAGGCCGACATTGCGCAAGGATTGCCGAAGACGACCCTGATCGGCCTACCGGACACATCGTTGTCGGAGGCAAGAGATCGGGTACGCGCGGCAGTCGTCAACTCCGGCGAGCGATTCCCCGACCGCAAGGTGACCATCGGCCTCTCCCCCGCCACCCTCCCGAAGACCGGCTCACACTACGACGTCGCCATCGCGTGCGCCTTGCTGGCAGCCGCCGGTGTGGTCGAAGGCGACCGGCTCCGACAAGCCGCGATGATCGGGGAGCTCGGTCTCGACGGCCGGGTCCGCGAGGTGCGCGGCGCCCTCGCAATGACGCTGGCCGCAGCGCGTTCCGGCTTCGACCGGATCGTGGTCCCGGAACTGAACGCCGGCGAGGCCCGGCTGGTGCCCGGCATCGCGGTGTACGGCGTGCGTTCCCTGCGCCAGGTGCTCGCCATTCTTCGTGGTGTCGAGATTCCTGACGAAGATCCACCGCGGGCAGAGCCTCGGCTGCTCTCCGAATCGCTGACCCGCGTTCCCGAGGTCGACCTCGACGACGTGCTCGGTCAGCACGAGGGCCGCCGCGCGATCGAAGCAGCCGCGGCCGGCGGGCACCACCTTTACCTGCACGGCCCACCCGGCTCGGGCAAGACGATGCTCGCCGAACGCCTTGCTGGGTTGATGCCTGACCTCAGCACAGACGACTCACTCGAGGTATCGGCGGTGCACTCACTGGCCGGGCTACTCACCGGCGACGCCGAGCTCGTGGTCAGGCCGCCTTTCATAGCGCCGCACCACACCGCGTCGCTGTCCAGCCTGGTCGGCGGCGGCTCAGGCATGCCCCGCCCCGGCGCCATCAGCTGCGCGCACCGCGGCATCCTCTTCATCGACGACTCGACAAATTGTCTATACATCCTTACAATTAGTGATGTAAGGAATACGTACCGTGATGTTTTTACCATCTCATCTCATTGCCCTCTATGCACGCCTAAGCAAAGACCGCTCAGGCCTGAGTGAAAATGCGCAGATTCAGTTCGCAGAAGGACTGGAGTTTGTTGAGGACGGCGGCGGTCAAGTTTCGCTGAAGTTCAAAGACAACGACATCTCCGCCTCGAAGTTCAGCAAGAAACCTCGCGACGAGTACGACAAGCTGATCGCCGCAATCAAGCGCGGCGAAGTTGAGTATATCGTCGTCACCGAGATGACCCGTCTATATAGGCGGATCGAGGAACTGCTCGACCTGATCAAGCTGGCTGAGACCACGCGACTGCGCGGCATCTGGACCACCGACGGTATCGGCTATGACCTCTCGACTCCTGAAGGCATCCATGCAGCTATCGGCGCCGTCAACAACGCCATGCTTGAGTCGGCCAAGATCTCGAAGCGACAGAAGCGCAAGAAAAAGGCACAGGCTCAAGCAGGGCTGTACCTCGGAGGTAAGAAGGCCTATGGCTACGAAGGCCCAATCCGAGATGAGAACGACGTCATCATCAACCGAGGCCGGATCAACATTGCGGTCATCGAAGACGAGAAGGAGAACTGGCTTAAGTGCGTTGATCGCGTGATTGCCGGCGAACCGCAGCTCAGCATCGTGCACTCCATGAACAAAAAAGGCATACCGTCGCCAGAGGGCAAGGAGTGGGCGATCGGCAACTTCAAGCGAACCTTGACGTTAGAGCGGTATGTCATCTTCGATCCGGAGGACCAAGAGCAGCATGGCACTCTGGTACACAACGGGACCGCGTACCGGGCGGCCTGGCCTGGCTTCATCAGTCGAGAGAAGCATGAGCTCCTGCTGGCCCGCTTCCGGGATGCGGCCGCGCCGTGGGCCAGCCGCGGACAGCCCAAAGGACGCAGCTACCTTCTCACTGGCTTCACCTACTGCGGCCGTTGCGGCAACGCTGCTCGCGGCGGCGGTCGGCAACTCCCAAATCGATATCAGCGGCGTTACAACTGCCGCCCTAGAGACAATCACGGTGCGATAGTCGGCTGCGGAAAGATCTTCCGCGACGCCGAGGCGTTGGACGCCTTCGTGACCGAGGCTGTTCTGTATCGCTTCGATTCGCCGGAAGTGAACCGAGCACTCACGCCGACTGACGACCGCTCGGAGGTCAACCAGCTAATCAGGACACTCACCGAACATCGCCAGCGCCGTAGTGTCCTACTACGGGAGTACAGCCTGGGCGAGCACACAAAAGCTGACTTCGACTTTATGCGTGACACGCTTGATGCCGAGATCGAGAGCACACAAACTGCGCTTGGAAAACTCCAAGACGCGAACGCTGCCGCGATCCTTCCAACAGAGGGAGCCCTACGTGAGCACTGGGAGGCGAATGAGCCAGAGTGGCGTCGGACCGTGATTAAGCTGCTCGTTGAGAAGGTTGTGATACATCCGTCACGTCCAGGCGGGGCGACCTGGAACGGTCGACGCTTTGATCCGGCGTGCGTCGAAATTGTTTGGCTGCATTAGCCAAGATGACAAGCTGAGCGACAACGTCAGAGTCTCGGAGTTTCTCAGGGACAGCACTCGACTTGGACGACACGGCGACCCACATTGCTAACTCAGATTGTAGATTTTTTCCATTCATCTACTTCCCATTATGCGCCACTCGATCATTTCCGTCCACCGCGACTTGATGCCATTGCGTCTCTCATGATTAAATCGATGTGCAGCATAATCGGAGCATCAAAATGAACTATAAAACCAAGCAGACTATTGACCGGCCACTTCTCACGGCCGTCGTCGTTCTAGGCATCGCTCAGATCAGCGCCTACTACGTGTTGTCAATGCAGACCCAAGCGGTAGAAAGACGTCGCGCCCAAGAGACTTTTGAGTTGCGCATCGAGATCGAAAAGCTGAAGCAGCGCGAGGCGCCAGCATCGTAGATTCTGCCTTCCCCAGCATCACCTGACCCCAATACGCGAAGGACCGGCGTTGAGCCATCGCCGGTCCTTCACCCCCGTTTGTGTAGCTACCTACACCTGCCAGTCCGAGCTGGTATTCCTGTCGACCCATCGCCCAGTCGAGATCGTGCGGTAGTACCCAGCCCCGTACCAGGTGGTCTTGCAGAAGATCTGGATGGCGATCGCGACTCGTGATCCGCTGGGCTGGTAGATCACGTTCACGTTCCGACTGCGCCCCTCCCACTTCGCAGGAGGGTTGTTACCCGGGACAACCTCGATCAACGCACCCGTGATTGTGCCCTGGTAGCGCCCATCGAGCATGCAGTTCCAGTCGTTGACCGTGATCGTCACGTTCTTCGTGTCCGCAGACGCCGGCTGGACAAGCCCGAACGTCGCTAGAGCTCCCACAGCCAGGGCACCTGTGATCCTCGCCAGATTCCGTCTCATCTCGCACTGTCCCATCTGTCAGCTCGGCGCATGCTCCAAGCGAGCCGAGATCTCGTCGACGATTCGTCACGCCGATGGATTCCATGCGACCAGCCAGGTGCAGCGCCGTACACGACAAAAGTCGTAGCTGACCGGTCCCCGGTGTGGTGACCGTTAGTCGGTTCAGGTACTCCCGGACGGGAGCACCGTCGCTTACTCTGAGTATCGAGATGGGGGGTGGGGACTCCAGATGACCGTTATCTCCGACGAGCCGTCGCCGAGACCGCTCAGAATGTGGCACACCCGCAAGGAACAGACAACACGTCTTCTGGTGAGGCGCGCCGAGAGCTACCTACTGTTCACGCAAGGCATCTGGATCATCGTCACGAGCTTCCTCGACAAGGTGAACCCCACGGTCAGCTGGCTCTCCTCATCATCGCAATGATCCACTTCATCGCGGCCCGCGTTGCCTTTCGCTATGGCGGACCGTTCTTCAATGGTGGCGTTTGGATCTGGCTCTGGGTCGGCGCCGCCTTGCTCATCCCACTCGTCATGGCCGGGCTCGTTCCAATTGGCGAGTACGGGGCAAGCTCGGCGTGCTTCCAACTGTGTGGCTATCCGCTACCGCCAATCGTATTTCTTGCCTTCTACCCATGGCTCGGGCTTGCCTACGACCGTCTTCGCCCGGCAGCAAGCGCACTATTTGTAGTCGTGGTCGCTGCTATACCGATCGCAATAATGGTGGGAATCAATGGAGATCTGAACTCTGGAAACTGGCTGGGCTGGGCCAACGGAGCATCAGGATACGTGCTGGCCTATATAGGTGGGCTGATGTTCGGACGCATCACTCGGGATGCTGCAGATGCACAGGTTGGCGCACAACAAGAGGCGTATACCGAAATCTTCCGGACTCTGCATGACAACGTCCAGACCACGCTCGATGCAGTAAAGCTGCATTATCAACGTGGCGAAGACAGTGCAGTTGCCGCAAAGCTCCAAGCCCTCATATTAATCGTCAGCGCCGAGCGCGATCGACTCACTTTTGCGCAAAGAGAAGTGTCGCTGCCACATATAATTAGCCGAAACCTCGCGCAGGTAGTAGATCTACTCGACAGGGTTGACATACGCAGAATGGGATCGATCTATGTCAGCCAGGAGCTGGGAATCTTCCTGAACGGAGCAATCGGAGCATTGTTTCGAAACGTCATAGCACAAACCTCCGCCAGACATATGGAGGTCGATGCTCGAGTAATCAATGACGAGCTGCTCATCATGCAGGTCTGTGATGACGGCCCTGGGTTGGATGAGAGCATCCTTGATGATCCCTCGAAAAGCCTGCACGATCTTCGCGAGAGAGCTCGCCTGCGGGGTGGCGACCTCATTAGACGCCAGTCAAAGGAGTTCACAACCTGTATCGAGATATGGATCCCATTGTATGAAGACGAATAGGGCGCCCGGCCTATGAAGGTCCTAATGGTCGAAGACGAGATAGACATCGCGCATCTCAAGGCTGCAGAACTACTGAAGGCTGAGCCGAGTCTTGCAATTACACACGCCCACGACCCGCGTCAGGCAAGCAGATACTTGCAGTCCGAGCAGTTTGATGTCGTCGTCACCGATCTCTCATTTCGAGACGAACGGAATCTTTACACTGAGCGCATCAAAGCTGGCAAAGTTTCATTGACCAGTGATACCACCTTCTTATCGAGCGGGCTTCAGGTGATCTCGGATGCACGCAAGTATTCGCGCCGGCCTGGATTGAATCGAGGCTCTGGCCCTGTTCGTCCAGGTATCGTTGTCTGGACAATTATGGATGAAAATCGGACGCTCCAAGTGTTTTACGCACACGAAAAGCTCGGCGTCCGCAGCTTCTGCTCAAAATCTGCACCCGCCGTGCCGCGTACATCAGGATCGGAGACCGGAAGCCTGCTGGGAGCAATTCGGAAAGCATATGACAATCGGGCCTATGCAGATGCAATCATCCAGCCCTGCCTTCCGCTTGATCAGTCTATCCACGACACAATCTTTAAGGATCCAAAGTGGTACGGCGTCTGGCGAATGTTCGCCCTCGGTATCAGCAGGGAACAGAATGTGATCAAGGGACTGGGCCTCAATGTGCAACGGATCAATGGCTATACCGGCGCCATGTACGACCAGATCAAGATTCTCCATAGTCTTTCGGAGCGGAATAATAGTGGGCCAGTTAGCGTCGTGTATAGCTACGCGCAAATGCACTGGGAGTTCTTCTTAGACCAGGTAGTCATGCGTCGATATCCACCCGATGGACACCCGTGGGCGAAACTTCAGGAGCCCTCAAATGATTAACGATATCGACCAACGTCTGCCCGATCAGTATCGCGTTCGGCGTGCGGAACAGCGAGCTGCGGCGAAGCGCCGTACTACCACCTCGATAATAGTGATTGTTGCCATCTCCAGCTTGGCGACTGCCTTATTCTGGCAGGTGATCAATCGTCAGCCATATGAGGTTGCCGGCATTGTGCGCTGCCTATCTGGTGCACCGGTCCAGGGAATCTACGTGAAAGAAGGCCGCGACATCGGCTCATTTGCAGATCCCGAGCGGGATCCCGCGGACCCGTCAGTTGCGCGCTTCAGTTCTGTAATTCGGGGCGGTCAACTGTGGGGGGTCAATATCGGATGCGGACCATTAAACCTGAAGGACTGGACACAGAAACCTAGATCTAGCTACGAGCGTTATGGCTACCACGAGTTTGCATGTCACGATGATCCTGCCGACAGCTTGTACGGCAGCTGCACCACCTTGAAATAGGGCTACTCCCTCCGGCCTTCCACAGCTGCTCTCATACGCGTATATACAGCATCAAGGAGTGGCTCGAAATCGCCAACACGCAGATTCGATGAAACATAAGCGCGTGCATCATTGTCGTCAGCTAAGATTGCAAGGAAGTCCCGGTACTGTCTCAGCACGGCGGCGGAGCTGTCTACTTCCAATGCCAATATCCAGGTATGCATCTCGAAATCTGGATCGAGCGGCCCCGACGTAAGATCGACGTCAGTCATACGGATTCGCGAATCTTCCATCCGATGCAGAACATAATTCTGTTTAGCTGCGAGAAATTCCGCGGCGAACACCCTGTGTCCATCTCGCGGGCTACGGAACAAATGTCGTGCAGCAGCACTCACATGACTCAAACTGAAGCTGCGCATTGGCTCATCGTATATACCTTCAGGCGTTTCAACGTAAGGATTGTTGTTGCACTCATCCCTACGCGCTCGCGTGACTTGATCCAGGTCCCAGCCACTCGCATACACATTCGCCATGTACGGAAGCTGGTACCCAAACGGACCGAACTTCTCGCGGTCTTCCCAGTTCGGTTCATTCTCAAATGGTGGCATATGCTCGTGGCGACGCATTCTGCAATCAATATTAACGCATCCGTGTCCAGACTAAAAGCGTGAGCACAAAGAGCTGAGCCGCTATTCAGCGACTCACCTCTCGAGGTCTCTCTAAGCTATGCATCCTGCCGTACGCAATGTCCGTTGAACCGAACGAGCCGAAAACCCAGCCCGACACGCTTTCCAGCATGACGAACTACGGCTGCCGTGCTAGTTGATGTCCATAACATCATCCAGCACTGCGCGCGAGGTTCGCCCCGAGCCGTCGCTATCAACGACCCCGACGCTAAAGGCAATCATTGCGTCAGCCAGGAGGCTCGCATTCTCCCATCGGCAGGCCGACATTTCCTCGGGCTGGATCCGCGATCGCAGCAAGAACCCATCGAGCATCGCGCTGAGGGCCAAGCCGACTCGCTCGACTGTCCAGCCTGGCCGCAGCCTGACGTCATGGGCCTCGAGAACCGTGGTGTAGCCGTGGTACCAGTTCGCGAGATCGAGACGAATCTGGCCCAGAACTGCCTCCCCTAGTTCGGGATGCTGGTCGAGGATCGGTCCGATATGCATCAACAGAAACGACCTTGGGTGAGCCAGCAGCGTTGCGAGCATGCCGTCCAGCATCGGGATGGCGAAGTCGGTGAACCCGCCGGCGCGGCCGAGCGTGACGAGCTGGGCGGCGTACAAGGTGCCTGGGTTAGATCCTGGGTCGTCGCGGTACAGCATGGTATGGATGACCGCGTCTCGGACGAACTGATCCTTGTGCTGCCAGCGGTTGTGAAACGCCTTCTTGCTTGGACCGTCGCCACCGTCCTGCGCTATCCGGATCACGTCGTCTACCCGTAGCCACTCCAGCGCTGCGGGAAAATCCAGGTGGCGGAGCCGCGGCGGTCTGTCGTCCTGCGATCCCACGAACATGGCGTCGATTAGCTGAGCGGCCGCGTCGAGGAACCGGCTGGCCGTGATGTCGTGTCGGCTCGGAGCAGGACGTGGATTCATGACGCGCCTCCGTAGGTAGGACAGACCACCGACCTCGAATCCGCGTAGAGGGCACCATTCGACTCCCTACAATCGTTGACCCGCCCGGTGCATCCCTCGATCCTCTAAGTAGCTCATCGTGCGTCACTCCAGGGGGAGGACGCCAGAGCGCTCAGGGTCAACTGAGCGTCACGGGTGAGGGCTGGACCGAAGGATCAGGTGGCGTGTGGCGGCCTTCGCCATGCGGGGATGAACGCAACGATCACCAGGAAGTTGCGGCCAGAGTTCTGCGATGCGGAGCAAGTGCCGTTGGTAGTGGGGCGCGTTGGGCGCCTTGTCCGGCGTAGTCACAGGGGGAGAGTTACGAATGACACGAAAGACCCGACGCTGGAACGCGCGGCGGCGACGCACAACGGGGCTGCTATCAGTGGTGTTGCTGGTGCTCACGGGCATCGCGACGCTTGGGCTCAATGAGCCGGCCACCGCAGCTGCCTACCGGGGGCCTGTCGTTGAAGGGCCGAAGTGCCCGGATGTGATGGTGATCGCTGCACGTGGTTCCGGCGAACTGCCGCAAAGTGACTGGACGAACCAGGATGCCTACCGCGACCCGTCGATCTACTTCGGCGCAGGTCAGGCTAACTACGACGTCTACCAACGCCTGTGGAGTGCGGCACCTCATTTGCAGTTCGGCCTCGATTCGGTTAAATACGAAGCTGCGGGTATTGGGGATGCCTTCACTGCGATCAGCAATTTCAAGAAGAGCGTCGCCACGGGTGCACAGGTCATCCTCGACGACATCGCTTATACGGAGCGAAACTGTGGCGGTGGTGTGAAGTACGTATTCACTGGCTACTCCCAGGGTGCCTGGGTGGTGCATCAGGCCCTCTGGGCACTCTCCAAGCAGAACAAGGTTTTCGGCAAGGTCATTGGAGTCGCTCTATTCGGCGACCCGCAGTTCGTGCCGTTGCAGGACATCGTACGGGTCGACAAGCTACTGCTGACCAGCCGAGGCGCTGCCGCAGTCACTCTGGCAGATCCGGGCAGCACCAATGTGCCCAAGAGCGTCAGGCCTGTGACAGGAAGTTACTGCTTCTTGTCCGACCCCGTGTGTCAGACCAACAGTGTCAACCTGAAAACGTGGGTGCCAGTCTGCATCGCTGATACATCCGCCACGAGTTTCTGCCCGCATTATCGATACAAGGTGGACGGCTACACGGCGAAAGCGGCACAGTTCCTGACGCCGAACCTGCCGGCCGCTTCCGTATGGCCCAAACTGGTCCATACCAGGCCGCCGTCTGGCGCGGTCGGCACGCCGTACTCCTGGACGGCAACCGTGAAGCCGACCGCTCGGGTCGAGTACAAGTGGTACGCCGTGGATCCCGAGCATCTACCGCCCGGGCTTACGGTCACTAAAGATCCGACCCACAGCTCCATCGGTGTCCTGTCCGGAACACCGAAAGCGGCTGGCACGTACACCTTCCGCATTCAGAGCCGCCAGTTCTATCAAGGCAACGACACCGAGCGAGTGGCCACTGCAACGGTCTCGGTGACCATCAAGCCCGGCTCGACCCCGCCGCCCCCTCCGTCCAGCTGCACGACAACCTGCACAGCCTGGGCTTGGGGCATGGGCTTCTCCGGGCAGTTAGGTAACGGAACCACCCTGCCGACCGACGGCAGCGGCCTGCCTCTACAGGTAGCGAACCTGGGTGGAGTCACTGCGGTAGCCGGTGGCTATGCAAGCGGATACGCGATACGGACCGATGGCACGGCATGGGCCTGGGGAGAGGGCTACTTCGGAAAGCTGGGCAACGGAAGCACCTCTGACAGCAATGTGCCGGTGCAGGTATCGAACCTGACCGGGATCACCGCCATCGCCGCCGGCGGCGACTCGGGGTACGCGCTGCGGAACGACGGCACGGTGTGGGCCTGGGGGAACGGCTACGTTGGGTCGCTGGGTAATGGAAGCACCGCTGACAGCAGTGTGCCGGTGCAGGTGTCCGGCCTGACGGGAGTCACAGCCATCGCCGGTGGCGAGGCAAGCGGGTATGCGCTGCGGAATGACGACACGGTTTGGGCCTGGGGCTACAACGCGCAGGGCCAACTTGGCGACGGGACTGCCATCAACAGCACGACACCGGTGCAGGTGTCTGGGCTGACAGGAGTTACTGCCATCGCCAGCGGCAGCATGTCCGGAACCGGATACGCCGTGCGAGACAACGGCACGGTGTGGGCTTGGGGCGGTGGCTATAACGGGCAGTTGGGTGAGAGCAGCGTAGTTAACAGCACTGTCCCAGTACAAGTTGCTGGCCTGACGGGAGTCACGGCCGTCGCTATTGGCGAATCAACCGGATATGCGGTAAGGAACGACGGCACGGTCTGGGCCTGGGGAAACGGATCCCTCGGGAGGCTGGGCAATGGAAGCACCACTGACAGCAGTGTGCCGGTGCAAGTAGCTGGCCTGACGGGAGTCACAGCCATCGCTGGTGGTCAGGCGACCGGGTACGCGCTGCGGAATGACGGAAGAGTGTGGATGTGGGGCAACGGCTACTACGGGAACCCCAGTTACGCGGAAGCTGACGTGCCGGTGCAAGTGCCGAATCTGGCTGGTGTGACCACAATCGGTGCCGGCGCATACAGCGCATATGCGGCCGCGCCGTAAGGACGGTAGATACCTAGCCTCCGGCCCTGGCGATGATCTTTGGTACTCCTCGACAGGGGCTGGGGGCTGGGGGCTGGGGGCTGGCGAACCCGACTGTAACCGCGACGTTGAACAAGACGCCAGAGTTCTTCCTCACCGGCAGATTCGACATCAAACCCAGCAGCCCACCCCACGCCAGTCGTCGCGACTCCCCCACGCGGACCGAGACGCGATTCGGCCCAATCAGGCCGCCGCGTGATTTGGCGGTCAACTCCGAATAGCCGCCATGCATGACCCAGACACGAAAAAATGAGCCGCCATTCGGCGACTCAATTCTCGAGGTCAGTGTGGACCGATCGGTATTGTGATTAAAACATCATTGCTTGCAAAGACAGCGCTCGTCACGCTTTACTTGATAGGGCAGGACAGCTGATCTCGCAAAAGAAGCTGTCCTGTCGATACCATGATTTCGCCTCGGTTTGGAGACATTGCCATTTAATACCATGCGCATCACACGTGTCAAGAACCGTGATGTCCGTGAGCGGCAATAGCCCCTCCTCACCGAGCGCCTCATGAGCACATAGCAAACGTAGCTCACGAAAGGAGGGTAAATGAAACAGAATTATCAACCGCGTCACCGCTTTCAGGCGGCCATACGCGACACGAACGGGTGTAGGTGCACCGCGGCCTGGAGGTTGCCGTCGAACTAACCTGGTTTGAAATACACCCACCTACAGATCGCAATTTACTAGACGTCACGAAAGTGCTCCGCACACTGGCGCATCGACCCCGACAGGGTTTGACCGGCCGTACACCCCTGGTGGTGTTCGAGCTGTGGATGAGCAAGGGCACCGTGCGCTGGCTCGTCGGTATGGCAGCACCGCTGTCCTTTGCGTTGCCGCATCAGCTGCGGGAGCAGATGAACGGACTGACACTCACCAGCCGACGCCGGCCAGTCCGCCCCGAGCCCGCAATTGCCACATCGCTCCGACTCGACGGCCTCAGCTACCCACTTCGCACCGAGATGGGTGGCAGCGTCGCGCTCGCCCTAATGCAGGTGGCAGAACGGCTCGGCGCAAGTCAGTCCGCCGTCGTCCAATGGGTCATTGGCCCGAGCGCACCAAGCCGCGTCCTTCCGACCGAGTTCAAACTCTCCGAAGCCCTTGGGCTCCGGCCACCATCGGAGCCCGATCCCTCCGAACGGCGAGCCTGGGGCAGGAAGGTACAGG
The DNA here is from genome assembly GCF_003261635.1 of Kribbella monticola. Classification (GTDB taxonomy): domain Bacteria; phylum Actinomycetota; class Actinomycetes; order Propionibacteriales; family Kribbellaceae; genus Kribbella; species Kribbella monticola. The sequence continues at coordinate 89,531 of NZ_QFXK01000003.1, forward strand.
AACCAGTCTTCGCTGTCGTTGGACGAATCGGCGCTTCCGCCCGGTCGCCCCGGACGGCAGGGGGCATCATCCGACAGCTCTACCAGGCGCTCAGCCTAGGGAATAGTGCGAACGCCCACCTTCGATCAAAGCTCGCGAACGCTACGACCGCCCGACACCTGATCGATATCACCGGCGAGCGCCGTCGGTGGTCCGGCATCGTCAACGCGTCCGAACTCGCTATGTTGCTCGGATGGCCGATTGACGGAGTGAGAGCGCCGGGTCATGTTGGCCCATCGCTTGGTCCAGCGCCCAGACACCTGCTCACACCAGGCGATTCGCCGGCTGCGGATGGGCGGATGCTCGGCGACAGCTTGCACCCGGCAGACGAGGGTCAAGCGGTCGTTATGCCGCCATCGGCCAACACATCGCATCTGCACATCATCGGGCCTACCGGCTCAGGCAAGAGCACCCTGCTGGCCCAGATTGCTTTGGCAGATGCCTCAGCGGGACGCGGAGTCCTCGTCGTTGAGCCGCGAGGCGACCTAGTCGTGGACATACTGGCCCGCCTGCCGCCACACCGACACAAGGACGTCGTGGTCATTGAACCAACTGAGTTCGGCCCGGTGATCGGACTCAACCCGCTCCTCGGCCCGAGCTCGCAAGCTGAACGGCGCGCAGACGAGATCGTCGACTTGTTCCGCACGCTATTTGGAGCAGCGGTCGGCCCGCGTTCAAGCGATGTGCTCCTTCACACGCTCATCACGGCGGCACGTTTGCCGGACGGCTCGATGACGGACGTGCCCATGCTGCTGACCAACCCAAACTTTCGCCGGCGGTCGCTCGCCAAGGTCACTGATCAACTCGTGCTCGCACCGTTCTGGTCCTGGTATGAGAACTTGTCCGAGGCCGAGCGAGGGCAGGTCATCGCTCCGCTCTTGAACAAGCTCCGGGCGTTTACAACGCGAGCCGCAATCCGCCACATGCTGGGCCAATCTGAGCCAAAGTTCGACCTCGCAAGCCTGTTCAGCAAGAAGCGCATCATCCTTGTCAACCTCAACCGCGGCCTCGTCGGCCCTGGTACTTCAAGGCTCATCGGCAGTCTGATTCTTACCCAACTCTGGCAGACGATCCAGCGGCGAAGCACGGTGTCTGCTGATCAACGTCCGCCGGTTTCAATCGTGATTGACGAGTGGCAGGACTACGTCGGCGCCCTGGACTTCGGGGAGGTATTGGCGCAGGCCCGTGGACTCGGCGTCGGCATCACGCTCGCCCATCAGCACTTGGGCCAGTTGAGCCAAACACTCCAAGCAGCCGTGCTGGCCAACGCTCGAAGCCGCGTCGCATTCCGCCCGTCACAGCGTGACGCCAACACACTAGCTGCAGCGCTTGGCGGCGGGGTGACCGCTGCCGACCTCGAGCTCCTTGGCCCGTATCAAGCGATCGCGCGACTGCACGGCGGCGAGGCACCCAGCCAACCATTTGCCATTCGCACGCTCCCTCTGGGAACGCCAACGGGTGATCCGGAGGACCTGCGGTCGAAAAGTCAGCGGCGGTACGGCATCGATGGAACGAGTATTGACGAGCATCTTCGTGCTCGGTGGCAGGGTGGCTCAGACCAGGCAGATGTCCCTGTCGGTGTCAGCAGGAGACGAACTCCATGACATGCCGACGCATCTCTCACAGCACCGATCAGGGAGCTTTCCGCACTGCCGACCGGTTCGCATTTCGAGGAACGATCCTCGGTGAAGATCTCGCTACGGCGCCAGCGACTCTTACTCCGTCATGGAGGAATCCATGACTTCCGTTCGCGGCGAGGCTTCCCGCATCCTGCGATTGCAAAGCAGCCTTGGACAACGCGAACTCGCCATCCTGTGTTCGCTCAACCGCCTCCGCCTCTTGACCACCAACCACGTCGTCCGCCTGCACTTCACAGATCTGTCGCCCAAGACGCAAGACCGGCGAGCGCGCGCTGTTCTGCGCAGGATGGTCGATCTGAGCGTCATCGCTCGGCTCCCGCGAGAGGTCGGCGGCATCCGAGCTGGATCGACGACTACGAGGCACGTTCTCACTGGACTCGGCCAAGCCGTCGTCGACCTGTGCACCGGCCGACAGCGTCGACGCCGTACAACCTGGCAAACCACGCCCTACTTTCAGGAGCACATCCTCACCGCATCCGAGCTCTACGTGCGCGTGAGGGAAGAGGTCCGGGTTAGGCAACTTGAGCTCGTCCGTTTCGAGGGTGAGCCGGAGTGCTGGCGACCGTTCACCGGTCCGGCCGGTCAGTTGATCACGCTCAAGCCCGACGCCTTCGTCGAAGTCGGTAATGCGGAATACGAGCTCGTCACCTTTGTGGAGGTAGATCTCGGAACTGAGAGCCTGCCGACGGTGCAACGCAAGTGCCAGGTCTATCTGGACTATTGGCACAACGGGCATGAGCAGCAGTCCCGCGGTGTGTTCCCTCGCGTGCTGTGGCTCGTGCCGGACCAACATCGGGCCGAAAACCTCAGGAAGGCCATTCATCGACTGGGCAAAGAGGCTGATCGGCTGTTCGAGGTTGGAACGCATGACGACGGGCCGCTACTGCTCACAACGCTTCCAGGAAGCCAGATCGGAGCCGCCGCCTGATCCCTCCTCCCCGAAACAACATCCTGATCGGCAACGCGTTGGAGCAGCTCGGTAAGATCCCGAGTGAGTCTGTCGACACGGTGCTCACCTCTCCCCCGTACTACAACCTGCGCAACTACCAGGTGGGTGGCCAGCTTGGACAGGAAGCCACCATCCACGAGTGGGTCAGCAACCTGACGGCCGTAGCGAGCGAAGTCCGCCGAGTCCTGACGCCAACGGGAACCTTCTGGCTCAACGTCGCCGACCGCTACTCGATCCACGACCGTGAGGGCTCACCGAGGAAGAGCCTGCTCCTGGGGCCGGCGCGGCTATCAACGGCACTCGCGGCAGGTGGCTGGCTGGTGCGCAACCAGATCATCTGGAGCAAGACCAACCCCATGCCGAGTAGCGTGCCGGACCGGCTCACCACGACATACGAAGTCGTCTATCTACTGACCAAGCAGCGCAGCTACTTCTTCGACCTCGATGCGATCCGCGTTCCGCACACCAGTAAGCCCACCACTCCGCAGGCCAGCGCGAAGGACGCGATTCCTCAGCAGTGGCGGGCTCGCAGCACCGACAACATCCGCGGGCTGGTGTCGCTCAAGCAGGCCGGAATCGTGGGACATCCGCTTGGCAAGAACCCCGGCGACGTCTGGCAACTGCCGACCAGCAGCTACCGCGGAGCGCACTTCGCGACGTTCCCAGAGCGACTAGCCGAACGGGCCATCCTTGCTGGCAGTCCGGAAGCGCGCTGCTCAAACTGCCTGAAGCCGCATCGTCGGATAACCAGGCGTCTCGGCGCAACCGCCATCCGCGGGGTGCTCATCGCGACGTGCGCATGCGCGGCACCGAGCGAACCAGCCATCGTGCTTGATCCATTCATGGGTGCCGGGACAACGGCCGTTGCCGCAGAGAAGCACGGCCGCGACTGGCTCGGCGTCGAGTTGAACCCTGAGTTCGCTGCGCTAGCGAACGACCGGATCGCAGCTGCCCGCTCATTGCCTAGGAGCAAGGCCGCATAACGGCGCGCTCCCCCCAAGCAACCACTAACAAGAAAGGAGGTGATCATGAGTGAACACCAAACCCCACCACCACCGCCCGGCACATTCGGTCCGGGACAAGGCCCGGAAGGCGTCAACAGCTACGGCACCGACGACTCCGAGGCACAATCCGAGATCGAGGCCGCCCGCACGGCGGCCGCTGAAGAACGGCGCGCCAACCGGGCCAAGCTGGAACGCTACGTCGGCTACGGCCTCAGCGAGGAAGACGCGAAGGGACTCATCGAGCACGAGGAAATGCTCCGGGAGCGCCGCGAAGCCCGGGAGGCCGGCGAGAAGGAGATGCGGACTCGTCCGCGTATCTATGTGCGCTCGCTGGTTGACCACACTGAGGGGCACGACATCGGCGACTGGATCGACGCCAGCCAAGACCTCGAGGAGATCCACGCCGACATCCGCAAGATCCTGTCCCACTCCCTGCACGCCCACTGGACCGGACAGCCAGCTGAGGAGTGGGCCATCCACGACCAGGAGGGCTTCGGCCAGATCCAGCTGCACGAGTACGAATCGCTCGACGTTGTCTGCTCCCTTGGCAAGGGCATCGCCGAACACGGACTGGCCTTCGCCGCCTGGGCAGAGATCAGCGACAACCGCGACATCTACACACTCGAACGCTTCGAGACGGCCTACTTCGGTGACTACGAGAGTCGCGAGACGTACGCCCAGTACATCGTGGACGAGATGAACGGCAACGAGGAACTGGAGAAGCTGCCGAAGTGGCTGCGGGACATCGTACGAGTCGATCTTGAGTACATGGTCCACGAGATGGAAACCAGCGGTGAGGTTCGCTTCGCTAATCACTCGGGTGGCGTCTGGGCTTTCAACGGCCGGATTTAGTCCTGGTGTGCCAGGTCGGACAGATCGACAACTCTCCCCGATCTTCGCTCATCATGCTGCTTGTAGATGATGGACATCAACCGGTCCCTCCCGCTGGGCCGGCGGCGCTTGATCGGGTAGTGGTTGCTGAGCTCGAAAACCGCCCGAGCGACGCTCAGTCCATCCTCGAACCGCATGTTGTAGAACCGTTCGCGGAAGTGCTCCTGCCCATGAAGCGCTCCGGCTACAGCTAGGGCGATCTGTTCCAGCGGGTAGGCATCTGAAACTTTTGGCGACAGCCAGCCGTTCAGCAACGCGAATCCGTGCGGCGCGGCGGCCTGACGATGGGACAAGAGGCGTCGCCACCAGCTTCTCGTTCGTCCATACATGACGTACTGCTGATGCATCCCCTGAAACTCCAGGACATACAGCTGGTCTTCGTAGCCAAGGTGGTCATAACGGTCCAGCTGCCGCACCACGGCTTGCTCAGCTCGCCGAATCTCATCAGTAAAGGGCGGGCTGGCACCGCCGCCAGCGCTCCCATTGATCAACGCACGGCGTGCCGCAGCAACCAGCCGTTCGTGGTCAGGGTCTACCGGCTCAAGCACCGGTGAGGTGAGGTGCATTGCGGTTGAGTTCGACATACCGCGCATCGTTCCAGTCGCCACCGACACTGCTCACTCCTCGGTGCCGTGCAGCCGTTTCCGTCATCCCAAACAGGGATGGCCGGCTGCACCACCACCGAGGAGGTACTCGCGATGAGCGAGGTATCCGGCCCACCCGGCAGCTACAAGACCATCGGGGTCCAGCTGCCCAACGGGCTCCACTCCCAGGCCACCATGGTGGCGAAGCTCGACGGCATCTCCCTGCGGGATGCCTGCGTCCGGGGACTCCGGACGTACGTCGAGCAAAAGCAAGCCGAGCCAGATTTCAAGGCTCGGGTTGCGGCGGCACTCGCCGACATCGAGCGAGAGGCCGCCGAGCAGCGGGAAGCGATTCAGTCGCTGTTTGGGTCTGAGACTCAGGCAGCCGCTCCCGCGGCGAAGAAGACGACGGCAGCCAAGAAGGCCGCCGAGTCGTCCCCGCCGACGAGCTAACGCTCCTCGGTCCATCCGTCCGCTCCCCGCGTGGGTTGAGCGGGCACACCCCTACGGGTGGGAGGCAGGAGCGCTAGCGCGCCCGCCTCCCACCCAATATCACCACCTGACAGGGAGGAGGCCCATATGAACAAAAGAAGAAAACGAGCTACGAGGCGAACCGAACCCTCACAGGACACGCGCGTACCGTTCGTCGGATCACCGCCAGACAACGACGACCTACAACGACTCCTGACGCGCGACACCGGACGGCCAGTAACCAAAGCCCAGGCGCGTCGATTCGGCAAAGCTCTTCTGAAGATGACGAAGATCAACCCACCAATCGACTGAAGGCTGCCGCCGCGAGCTTTCAACCTCATGGCCGCGATCAGTCGATGTTCACATCACTACAAAATTCGATTAACATAGAAAGGAGGGAATTTATAGAAGATCCTAAAAATGTCACATCCAATAAAACTACGGCATCACCATCTGACGCTACGTCTCAGGCCACTGCATGGAGGCGGCTCATGTCGATAGACGAATCATGCGCCTACCTACGAATCAGTCGATGGAGCTTCTACCGACTGATCCACACGAAGCAACTCATGACCGTAAAGATCGGGCGGCGCCGGTTCGCGACAATCGACGATCTCGATGCACTCATCGCACGGATGCGGTCCTCAGGAGTCGCCTAGATGGGGGCTCGTCGACCAAGCGGCGAGGGAACCGTCTACCGCCGAAAGGACGGGCGCTTCGAAGCGGCCTGCTACGTCACCACCGCCCTCGGCAAGCGCCGGCGTCTCCGTGCATACGGCGACTCCAGAGCGGAAGCGCTCGCACTCCTCGACAACATCCGTGAACGCGAGCGGAGCGGCCTGCCAATCGCAGACGAGAACTGGACCGTCGAGGGCTACCTCAGCTACTGGCTTGAACACATCGTCAAGCGAACACATCGACCCCACACCTACCAGCTGTACGAACAGATCACCCGTAACTACTTGGTGCCGAACCTCGGTGCGACGCGACTGAGCCACCTTCGAGTCATCTTGCTGCAGCAGTATTTCAACGACCAACTTGCGCAAGGGCGATCGGTGCGCACCGTCCAGAAGCAACGCACCGTCCTCTCTGCCGCGCTCACCCGGGCCATGCGCGAGGAGATCCTGCCCCGCAACGTCGCTCGGCTGGTTCAGCTCCCCCGCTGGCAGCGGAAAGAGATCACGACGTGGACCAGTGTTCAGGTGGCACGGTTTCTCGATCTTGTCCAAGGTGAGTCGTTCTACCCCATCTTCGTACTACTGGTCCTGTATGGGCTCAGGCGGGGCGAGGTGCTCGGATTGCGCTGGCAAGACGTCGACTTCAGCGCCGACGTTCTCCGCATCCGGCAACAGGTGCTGAGCCTGAAAGGACAGCTCACCGTTGGCCCGGTCAAGACCGATGCCGGTCAGCGAGACCTACCGCTGCTCCCCTTCGCCCGCGAGGTCTTGCTCGACAAGCGAGCTGACAGCCGCATGGCAGACGAAGGACTCATCTTCCAGAGCACCACGGGACGCCCCATAGAGCCCGGCAACCTTCTCCGCGCCTTCCTGCGCATCTGTCGCCAGCATGGGTTGCCGCGGATCACGCTGCACCATCTGCGCCACACCACGGCGACGCTGCTCAAGAACACCGGCGTCCCGGCGCGGGATGCTCAACTGATCCTGGGACACGCCCACATCTCGACTACCCAGCAGCTCTATCAGCACGCGGATCTCGCCGGCCAGCAACGGGCACTGAGTCAAATCGAGCAGTTGGCGCTTGGTGGTGACAGTGTGCGTAGCCGTCAACGTAGCCGTCAGAGCCGTCAGCAGCTCGACGACGCCGGGTCTCCAAGAAAAACGCCGTCTCTGTTAGAGACGGCGTTTTTCTTGGTGGCTCCTCCCAGACTCGAACTGGGGACACAAGGCTCTTCAACTCAATTCAGCCATACCTTGGAGGACCGTTTAACCTCTGTTCGAGCGTCAGCGATCAGTCGCTACCGGCAGTCGATAATCGGTTGCGTAGCCGTCAACGTAGCCGTCAATGTCGACCCGCCAGACAAGCCGGAGCAATATGCCTAAAGGTGATGGCGTCGAGGAGCAGACCGCCACTCTGCATTTGCCGAACTGGGTAACCAAGGATAACGCCAGCACCACCGCAGAACTTGCTGCGCCCATGGTGTCCGGAGACCGATTTTCAAAATCTGCTTGCTATTCGCTGCCAGCTCGGCATCATCACCCTGCTCAATCGACTGATTGAATCCATCGACTGAACCGCTCTGGTTTCTGGAAAAGCTGCCGCAGAACTATCTGGCGCCCACGCTACCTCGATCATCGCATCAAGGTAGGGCCTCCTCGGTCGTCGGGTCTCAACTCTCGCTGCCCACTCCGGGGTCGGCCAGAACAGGCCCTCCTCCGATCAGATCTCCGAACAACGCCTTACTCATGCGTGCGTGGTGGGCAATCGCGCTTGGAACGTCCCCGTCGAGGAACGACACCGCCTCAGCTTGGAGGGCCGCCGCCAGTGCCCGGCCCTTCATAGCCTCGTCTTCTCGCGCACGAGCCCTCTCCTCACTCTCCGTCGTCCGCCGGCTCAGCTCATTGGTTCGCCTCTCCAGCGTTGCCAGGGTGATGAGGCTTCCAACCAGCACGAACACAACCCCTTGCACGGCGGCGAAAGGAGCCTGCAGCCTTTCCGAAGCGAACGGCGATTCGATCGCGGCGAAGGAGATGGTCGCCACGAGTGTGCCCAACCACGCGACAAGCAGCGAACCCGCGACAAGTCGGCCGTATACCTCCCACCGGCTACGGAGCACGCGCGCATATTCATCTGAATTGTTGGAGGCGTTGGTCACGGTGGCTCCTCGGAAGTCGTGGGACGAACGGCGATCGTGAAGTGGGCGATCGAGCAAGACATGGTGGATACGCCAGGCCTTCAGCCTGTTTCGATACCTGACACGAGTGAGGATGAAGATCAGGGCCCAGCTCGCTCTGGTGCGCCAACTACTCCGCACCAAGCTGGTGGGCCTTCGGGGTGACGTTGGCGTCGTAACGGTGTCTGAAACGGGATCGCTTCTTGTCGAGAGCCGACTGTAGGAAGTCGCTAGGCTCGCCAAAGCTGCACCATGCGGGCCTACCGAATCGAAGTTGAGGGTTCCGGAGCGATTGTTTCCTGCGAGCCTGAAGGCGAGGCGTACACCGAGATCGAGCCCAAAGGCCATGACCGGCGGAGCCAGGGAGCCCGCACGGGCTAGTAGCTCCGCGGCTTTGCCGCTGTCGCCCGTCGAAGAGGCCGACTCCGCGGCAAGGATTACGCCATCCGAGCCTAGGAATCGCACGGCAACGGTTCTGCGACACCAGGCCTCAAGGCCCAATGAATCGCCACTCAGCGCAAAGGCGTAGCCAACGAGCAGTTGCGCGAAGGACGGCTCGGCCCAGCGGATGATTCGCTCATCCGCCAGAGCGCGGGCGAGGGCGCGTGCCATAACCCCCGCGATCTGGTGTTCCCCAACGCTGAGATACGACATTAAGAGGCGGGATGCCATCTCGTAGGGCGCCATTGCCGGCCTGGGCCCCCAGGCGTTCTGAGCATTCAGGTCAATGATGGCGGCCTCGTCGGCAGCGATGAGCGGAATGGCCATCGCACGTTGTGGAATCGTTCTGCTGGCCATCACAAGCTTCAACGGCGAGGACCACTCCTGACCAGGAGCAATCTGGACAAGGTCACCCAAGCGCTCGAAGGTTAGTTCGCGGCTCTCCGGCAGTGGCATCGCTGCGTCGGACCAGCGCGCCACATTGAAGGCTAGCGTGCTGCTCGCACTTTTGTTGGGGACCGTTGCTGTCTGATCGATGGCCGAGAGCGCGACCAGGTCGGCGCTTTCCGGGATGTCGATAATGCCGTCGCCGATGGCCATCAGCTCGAACCTAGGCGAACGACCGCGGGGAACGACGACGGTGACCGCCACTGGACCCTTGGGAACCTCCACCAGTTCTTCCGGGGCGACCACCAGTCGCCTCCCACCCGCATCCACACACAGTGGGAGGGCGCTAGACAGGGCCCGGTGCCGTCCCTTGGGCCATCGGAAGGCAACCCGAACACGGTCAACGGGATCGGGTACAACGCGAAACGGCCGGTGCGTCATCCCACTACCTGCCAACTGCGTGATCCTTCCACGCGCAGTGTTTGTCCTTTAAACCCCGTCGCACCGGCGCCAGCAACAAATGCAAAGTACTCGCCAGCCTCAAGGTCGGTGGAGTACTCGTCGGGCGCGTTCGGCTCCTCACGGAGAACCGCGCCCTGCCCATCTTGGATCACGAGACTGACCGGGAGGTCTCGGCCTTCGTGCAGCCCTTTCAGGACCACGGTGTAGGACGGCGGCGGCTGTGGCAGAGTGAGCGCGCGGGCCGGCCCTCTGTTGCCAGTAACGGATGGTTCATAACCTCTTGGATCGCCCTTGAGCGCCTCGAGCAACTCCATCAAGCGCGTCGGTAGGGCCTCCTTCAGGCGGCTTGTCGTTATCCCGTAGTTGTTATCGACGATCTCCCCGGCAGTAAGCAGAAGCGCGTCGTCGCCTGTGTGCTCTCGGAAGTCGCCAAGAAGCCCGCGGGACAGCAGCGTCCCGCCGAGTCCGATGGCATAGGTCGACGTACCCACCCTGGCAGCGTTGATGTAAACAACCGAATCTCTTTTCTTGAGCCCTTCCCGTGGACCCGGCTGCGGAAACGGCTTCATATAGAGTCCGCCTATCGAAGCCATTTCCGAGATTTCATTCGGCGGCAGAGCACAGCAGTCATATACGTAAATGTTATCTTTGGCTCTGCACCCTGCCATACCCTCGTCCACACTTATAAGGTTCAGACTTCCTTGATATTCGCTACCCCACAGCATTGCGTCACTCAAGAAGAGCGTGTTGATTCCTCGCGATAAAGCAACCCCATGGCCGGCGACGTAGAGTATAGCGAGATTCTTCTCGTTCTGGTGACAGTCATCACCCCAGGCCTCCAAGGCCAAGCTAACTTCCAGCGTGCTCGCACCCCCTGAGCTCAATGAGCCCAGCTCTGCATCCTCGTCCTCCAGTGATGAAAGGAGGAGGCGCACGGTCCCCAGCGACCGACCTTCGGGGTCGTGGAATTCGTCAATGAGGTACTTGGCGAACCGGATGGCGGCCCGCGCCGCGCCGGGGAGATTAGAAAATGGCTTCTTCCTAGAATCCCGTGGCTCAATGTATCGGCCAACGCCGATGACCAGGGCATGAATTCTCGGCATGTCGACCGGGCAGTCGTGATAGGCCAGGATGGTCTCGTCGTGGCCGCACCCACTCATGGTCTAGGACCGTTGGCTTCGTATGGTCGACTTCAGCATTTCTCCACTGCCTCCAGCTTGACGATACCCACAACAGAGATCGTGCTCACCGTGCCGTCCACGACCCGTAGCCGGAGTTGCCCGTCCTGCTTTGGCGCGAGGAGCAGCCCGCACCGTGTGGAGTCGTCGCCGAGGGTAACCATGAACGTCGGCTCGACTGCTTTCGCCGGCGTGAGCGACGCCACGCTTGCACATGCTGCCAGCAAGACGATGCTGACGATCGCTGCGATAACGCCGTCGCGCAGACGTGCCGCGGCTGTCGAGATACGGTCCTGACGATTGTCATACCAGTTGAGCAACTGCTCGTCGGTCTTGACCGTCGTCTTCTTTGGCCAGCCGTACGCGGCGAGATATGAGCTGGCGATGGCGATCACAGCGGCCAGGATGGCCAAGAGTGCAAGGCCCAACACGACGTTCTTTTCTCCATCCGGCAAGTCCCGGATAGTCGTGCCGCCAGTCACCGTGCCCGCGATGCCGAACAATGCAAGGACCGATGCGACTCCGGCCACCCATTTCTCCGCCGCGCCGCGGAGCCGGGTTTCCTCGCCGTCCGCCGCGTTTTGAAACGCCTCGGCGGCGGTGACAACCTTCGCATCCCCCTGCGGGGTTACAGCCGGATCGGTAGGCGGACTATGGAACGTTGCGAACCAGAACGCGCCACACGATGACTTCGTCTGCTCGCCATCGACATGCGCGCGACCGCAGCCGCACTCCACCCGCCGTGTCACAGACTGTGGCACATTCTCGGCCGACATCTCGACCAGCGTCGTCTGCCAACTGGTGTTCATCGTGTCGTGGCAGCGAGGACATGGGCCGGTCGCGATCTTATCGCCCCAGACCAGCGACCATCCTTTCAACTGCTCGACTGTCGGGTGGATTCGAGCGTGCGCGTATGGGCTTGCAGGCTCCGGCATGTTGCGAGTCTCACTTCTTCAGGTAGCGCCATCGACGAGTAGGTGTCCGATCAGAGGATCTGGCCCCGACGTACTTACTCGTCGTCTTCCGCAGCCGTCAGACTGGCCGGCGCCTTGGCAGCCGGAACTTGGGGCTTCCGCCAACGGAGCCCCAACTCCTACCTTCTCGAGCGGGAGATGCAAGGTCCCGCGGAGGCTTTCGCCTACCACGGCGACGGCCTGGCTGTAGGCGAACCCTGTGGCGGCCCCATCCCACTGCAACAGCCCTGGCAGTCTCGCCCCATATCTCGAGCTGTTCGTATGTCTCGCTCTTCGGGCACGAAACCCAGAACGCCCGGCCCGTTCCGCACTACCTGGTACGACCCATAGGCCGTGTAATTGCGATACCCGTCTGTCTTCCTCCGCGGCCACTCGCTTCCCCCCACAGGAATCGGCGCGATGACGAGCACCTGGCTCGTCGACTATTTACGCACTATGCACCGATTACGCTGCGTTGCCAAGAGCCTGACAGCAGAAAGTGACGCCAGCAGGCACAGGGCACACCTGGTTGCGTGGCTGCTCGACGGCGACGGATGCCCGCACATCCCGTTTCGGACCGGGTTCGGTCGCGGCCGGCGATCCGTTGTCGAAGATCTTCGACGGGATCGGCCAGCCGGCGGCGCTGGCGAAGGAGATGCAGTTCAGTGACGAGGAATTACCGAGGTAACGACAGTAGCCTGAGGCCAGCACCCATATTAGGGACGACGGTCAGGCTCATCAGGGCCAGGAGCACTATCGGCCTCCGGATCTTCTTCGCTCCTGGCCTTTTCAATAAGCTCGCTAATGCCCTCAGGGCTTCCGTCACTTCTGTGGCCGCGCGATCGAGCGCGGCGAATAACTCCCTTGATAGAGGATCTGATGGAATCAGCAATCACAGTGGAAGTTACCGCGACGCCGACTTCGACAATAATATCAACAACTTCAGTTAAGCCGAATCCTCTCCCCTCATCGCTCGGCCGGAACTCCAGCCGAAGATCATCCGCCTCGAAAACGTGAGTCGACCGCACAAGGTCAAGCAGTTCACCAGTACTGTCAACCTCTATCTGAACCACAAAAACCACCCTTGCCATTCACTATTCTCCCTTCATGTCTCTAAGCTCTGGATGCTCAAGGTGCAGTGACACCATCGCAGCCATAAGCTGCTTTATGAAATCGTCTCGGTCAGGGATGGACATATCCTCTTTCAACTCTGAGAAATGTGAATACACCCCCGCCTTGCCCAGATCCTTGAGGCGATACTTCATCCGCTCAAAGAGCGCCATTGAGTAAGATTCGAATGAACTTGGAAATGCAGTCATTGCGTTGGATTCGACCCACGACGCAGAGAGAGGAGAGCCTATCCGCTCCAAGACGGCCATCTGATCCCAGTCGACACCATGCCGCCAGTCCGAGATTGAACCGTACAGCAGATGGCCTATCAGCCTCTCGAGCGCCATGACACGGAAGAGTAGACTAATGGACAGAAGGACCCACCCTGGACCTTCGGGCTCATCTTTCAATGCTTCTCTAGCAAAGTCGTCGCAGCGGCCTTCGATCTCAGCAGCACTCAGGCCATCTTCAGGAATTACGATGTGCCCCAACTCATGTGCGATCATGAATTCGAGCTGGAGGTTCGTTATACGATTGGCTATACGAAAAGTTCGCTCATCCCTGGGGCGAGGTGCCCCAAGTGCCGAAACGTTACAATCAAAGAATAGACTGAAGAGATAGCCCAAGATGGAGTCAGAGAGTTTATCCAGAGCGGCGTTCGGTCCTCTTGTCACGAATGCCGCAACCGCCTCCTTATCACCATCATCAAGGCGCTCTTCAAGATTCATAGCCCATTGCACGACGTTGCTGAAAATGATGTTGGTCGTCATTAGGTAGTGACGCATCACTAGTGATATATGAATTTCAAATTTGGAAGGTATGGACCATGCGTAGAACCTATGCTCCAGGCCAAGTATCACCTTTACGCTGGAGAGCTGCGGATGCTCCCCGGATAGCGACCCGACCAGTTTCTCCAGGTAAATTCGACTCCAATGACGCACTGGCGTTGAAACCGGCAATCCTTCAGCTGAGTACTTGACTGCGTGCATGAGGCTGATGCGACGCCAGTCTCGCTGGAAATTGTCAAACACATCCGCAGGGACTAGTTCAGTAAATATGGTCGATGATCGCAAGATTGCGAATATGGAGCATACACGCAAAACATCTAGATCTGTCCGCGGCAGTACTCCCAGGAGCGTAGGAGGGTATGGGACGGGCGCGTCAGCGACGGACATCCAAAAGGAATCAACGTCGAAGAAGATGCCCGCGCGGTTGTCCGGCTCCATGACTCTGACGCTACATGATCGCGAGTCCGTTCAGTAGAGCCAAAGTGCAATCGAATCTCACTCAGTTGAAGGAGATCTGGCAGAGCCAGTTCTTGTAAGGGCGACCGGATGACTCAAAAATCTCTCTCACTACTACCTTGCGAACCCGATTAACCACGGCCCGAGTGTCGGCTATCAGATGTTATCGGCATCGATAGACGGTTGCGTACCCACTGAGGTCTATCCGGACCGACCCCGACAAAATAGTAGTGCCGCACGGGACCACCCGAGCCGCCAGGCCGGTGATGCTGGACGCCAGTCGAGACAGTAATACTGATAGAACTGTCGATGATTCATGAGTTGATGTCCACACGAGATGTCGGTGCGACACACAGAGCAATTGCACACACCACCCCGCTTAGTTGACACTGCGACCACCTACACAGTTAGCCCAGTCCGTGGGCTTCTCGCCAAATTCTGCGTGCGCTTCGGAGTTCTTCGTTCTCTGGCGCCCAAATCTCCTCGAATACGCTGTCAACATCCTTGCAGGCTAAAAGGTACTCCGCCATTTCAACCGGCGGTTCGGGTAAGAGATCACGGCGCAGATGCGCATGGAGCACAGCCCGCCCGTAGCGCACGACGCGCCTCGTAATGACTTCCGTCGACTCGTAGTGCGCATACGGCGCATTCGACTCATGACCGAGCTGGTCCGCTACTTGAAGGACCTGATGAACCTCTCTCATCCGCTCGCGGGCATGCTTGCCCATCAGCTCCAAGTTGGCCTCAAGCTGAGCGAGCGCTCCGTAGATGCGTCGGAACGTGTCGTCGTGCTCAAGATAGGGGGCTGGTGATCGGCTCCTATACCAGTGAATCGGCACCTCCCGATCGAGAATGGCCAAAGCTTCCAGGCAGCGCTCGGCTCCCGTATCCGCCTGCGCCAGGCCGGTGTCATGCTTGGCGAGGTGGCGCTTCACTAGTCCGCCGCTGACCAGGCTGATGAGCTCGTACACCGGTTTCGCCGCCAGGCCGGCCAACGCCGCCAGGATGAGCCACAAGCCGTTCAAGAAGTCCACTCAAGAAGGTTGCCACCGATCAGATCCGCCTCCGCCCATCCGAGGGGGCGTGTCGACCCCTATCCCGAACTAGCTACTCAGCCGACGTCGGCCGCCAGTCTGAAGACGCGCCGGGTGCTCAGGTCGGAGCTGCAATCACCAGGAAGCGCGTCGCCCACGCGACCCGAGGTTCGGTGACCCTGAGTTATTGTCCCGGCGAGCCGCAGACGCTACGGTGCGTTATCAGCTTGGGACACATTGCCAAACACGTGGGGGGACTACGTGATAGCCAATGAGCCTTTCGTCAATATTACCGGCACCGCTCAGATGTACTCACAGATCGCAGGTGTGCTGGCAGGCTTTGCCTTTACCGCACTCCTCGGCTTCTTGCGAAACGGCGCTAGCGAAGAAGACCCAGACGGCGGCGTAACTGCGAACTATACGCTTAGGTCGGTTGCGGTTGTCCTCTTCAGCACTATCACAGCACTCATAATAAGTGCGATTCTATATGGAATCTTGGCTGGCGGACAGCCGGCCTCAGGGACCGCATTCTCGACTGTTTTCATCGATGGTCCAGCTTTCAGCTTAGCCATTCTCGGCATGTTTTACGCGATAGGCCTGGCTGCGTCCCCGTACTCTCACATGGATGCAATGCTTGCAGCCGTAAGGATATTAATGGGAGTAGTCGGGCCGGCAGTATCCATGCTGTTGATTTCAACAGCAGTGCTGGACATCTACCACTTCAAGTGCAAGTTTACCCAGCTGCACAATACATGCAACGACGGAGCCCAGTTTTTGCCTACCCGCCCGTATGGTCTCGGAGTATGGCTGACCTTTTTTGGGATAGTGGGTTCGATCATGCTGTGTGTTTACTTCAGAAATCCGCCTTCCAAGAGGCCACCGGAGATCCCGGCTGTAATCTCTTGCATAGTCTTCAGCACCTCCGTTGCAGCAGTGCTCGGAGTCGTGGCAATGACTTCTGCGCCAGCAGAGTATGTATTGCCAGACTGGCTGCTTCGGGCCGCACTCGTTGTTGTGTTCATCCTTGTCTACACCATTTCGATCCTAACCATGTGGAGTTGTCACCCGCCCACGCCCGCGGGCGTCAAGCCGTCGCCATCCGTACTAGTGGATACCGTCGAGGAAGACGCTTCATCGAGACAAGGTGAAGGCGTAAGCAGGAGCGAAATCGCTTCGCGCTACGGCAGCTACTTGACAAGTCACTACCTTGATCTGCATGTCACAGTCGTCAGCGTGGCGCTCGGGGTTGCCGGACTTGCCGCCGCCAGTTTGCTCGCAGGCACAGCGGATCTCCACGGCTGGGCCTTCGTCTACTGGATGATGTGGCTGGCGAGCCTCTTGGCTGTGGCAACAGCCTATGCCGGGACGATGACCGGGGCCATCGGTCTGCCGGCCAGGATCCCGTCCATGTCAGACCTACTCATTCCTCTGCTGATGGCCGTCGTCGAGGTTTTGATGTTCGGGGTACTCGTCTCCCAGATCATCGGATTCGATTCGCGGCGCTCAGTCATCGTCGCTTGGTTCTTCCTCCTCAGCATCTTCGGACTCATCGCGGTAGCCGCCATACTGCGCGCAAATAGCTACTTCCACCCGAGCGCGTATGCATTTGACATCGTCGACACGGTCATTGCTTACCGGCGCCGACTCAGGTTAGACGCAACTGGAGCTAGCGTCGTCACCGCGCTCGGTATCGCTGGCGGACTGGTGAACCTTCTTCGGTCAGATGTCTCGATGGTGGCCTCTGCAGTGCTCGCCAGTATTGTCGTGGGCGGCTTGGTCGCCGCTCTCATTGGACACAATCAGACGGCACAGCTGTGGAGAAGGACCCTGGCTGCTCCTCCGTCCCGTAGCTCACCAAGCTGACAGGGTCGAGGAGTGGCGGATCTTGGCTTCACAACCAAGAAGTTCAAGGCATCCAAGCCGAGGAGGTACCTCTCCAGATCAGCCGAGCGCGGCTGATTCACGGCGCAATTTCGCGTGCCCAGCTCAGCAACCTTTGCGTACATCGCGCGCCAATAGACTCGACCGCTCAACGGAGCCGTCGGTGGATCCCACGATGACGACCTTGTTCATGCCAGCCGCGTACCTATCGTATGGGAGGCCCTCCTGTTCGAGCCTCGGTCGATCGGTTTGCTCCGAATCGTTCAAATCAAACCAACACCCGCCGAAGCGCTGCTTTCGTTCAGCGCTTTACGAACGAACCCGCTGTCCGGCCGATGCTTGCTCGGATCGACGTCGAGCTCGCCGGACCTTTGGCGAGGAGGAGCCATACACTCATTGGGTAATCAGGTCGAGTGCATATATCCATAGCTCCGTGCGAGTGGCGACCGATCCGGTCCATCACTGCACAAAACTAGTTGGCCTGCTCAGCATCTTGAAGAACAAGCGTCTGTCGGCAACAGAGGCGCTGGGCATGAACGACCTGGCAGAGGTGCGGTCGGGCTGGCGGCGGATCAGGAAAGGACGGAATCGTAGGAGCCTGTCATGGCCACGCCTAGAAGGTGCAAGCCGACGACGAAGGCAATGCTGACCCTACGAGACTGCGGCCCTCGTGGGCGATCAGCCTCGCGCCACACTTGTGGAGGCCTACAATGACGCGGGTGGTCTGAGGTCTCCTCCGCCTGACATCGTCGATTGACAGGCCGCCACAGCAGACCGACGCAGAGGTGCCTCGCGACTGATCGAGATATGCATGGCTGCCTAAGCCGCAGCCCGCAGGTCAGCCCTGCTCAGGGTCAGCTGACCTCTCTTGCTCGGACGCAGCGGGCTCGTCGGTAGAACTCTCGTCGGCCTCTGCATTTTCGTCCGGAGCGAGGCAGTAGCGAATCCTTCGATCAGGGTTAGCCACTGTCCAGAAGGTTCGTCCATCGACCTCAACCTTGCGAAGAACCTCGGCGTTCTCGATCTCGATGAACACCTTTCCGAGCTCGACACGTTGATGCCCGACCATGACTGAGAACGGTGTTCCGATGACAATGTCGCCGTCGGTCAACTCTATCCCCGGTGTTTCAACAATTATGTCCTGCCCGTCCGGATAGGTGGCAGTTGGCATCTGGCCATCGAACAAAGCGGCAGCGAACCGCCAGTAGTTGAGCTGGCCAACCGTCTCGGTGTCGAGGTCAGGAAACGTGATGATGCTCGACGAATGCGTTTGCAGCCTAGCTAGGAGTGTCGCGATTTTATACATCCGCTGGATGTGATCGCGGACGGTCTCGTCGTCGAGAAGCCCGAAGTTTTTGTCCGTGATGCCCTTAGCCGGAGGGGTGTGCCTGACACTCATCCGCCCAACGTTCGGAGCATGGCAGTGAAGGACAAAATCCAGCGCCTTTGCTACGGCAGCAACTGGCAGCCCGATCACATCGCCGAAACTGAGCTTCCGGGAGCCGGATCGGTCCGCCAGCTTGTAGCGATCCTCCAAGATGAAGACACGGTTCTCCTCCTCAAGGACGACCCGGACACCATCGACGCCTTGAGATCGTTCGACTCGGTTGAGGTTGACTGCCGCAAGCACCTCGCCTGCAGGATTCATCATTTCCACGTAGATCTCGGGGTTGTCGCCAAGATCGTTCAGCACTCCGCTGATTCGAATAGTGGCATCTTTAAGCGGACCACCCAGACCGCCCGGTGCGTCGATCTCCCCGTTGAACGCGCCGGCTGGACTGGTGAACGGGGTGCCGTAGCTGACCATGTCTTGATGAGCCGCCGCGGCATCACTCTCCGACTTAAGGGTCAGCTCCCCATCGATAGTGATGGGCCGCTCATCAGTGGACACCGCGCAGCGCGCGATGACGTCTACGATGACCCAGTCGCCGCTGGCGCGGTCCCCCGTCACGAAGGACATCACGAGATTCGGTCGGCCGCCCGCAGCCGGCAGCGCATCCCGGCCGAAGCGATGCTCGTACCGGTAGTGCGGGTCGTGATCCAGCGTTTGCAGCGCTTTCTGGACCCGCCTGTTGACCGTTGGTACGTCTAGACCATCGGGAAGGCTGTCCGCGGCGAAGATCGCGGCAACCTGTTGGTAGGCCTGCTCGATCTTGCCGCGCCCACCATGGAGGTAGCAATCGACGACGTCGGCATACTTGGCGGCGTACTGGTCCACCGTCGCTAGGCCGTCCCAGATCGCCGTCACCCCGAAGTCCTTGCCGAGGTCGTGGAGCCAGTTCTCGGCCTCCGGCGAGGGATCCCACGGGGTGACTAGATGCCACTCGTCGACGTGGAGATCCTTCCAACGGGGATCCTTCTTGACCTTGCCATCATCCGAATCCGGACCCTTCAACCGTCTGAGGGACTTCTCCACCTCGGTCTTCTGTCCTGAGGTCAGCGGGACCGCGTAGCTCTTGACCTGATAAACAACGTCGAGCCCGGTGCCGTCGACATCACGTTCGAGGATGTCGATACCTCCATCCCCGACCGATGGAGTGATACGAGTCGAACGGGGCCGCTCGCGGTTGATGAACATAGCGACAACGGCCTCAACGTCGTTGCCTTCGTACCGGGTCCATTCGATGCGCGTCATACAGATCTCCTCGCGGCTTTGGGCCGATCCTCGTCGTGGTAGATGCGCCTGCATGTCCCAGGCTTGGCTTCCCGAATCTCACCGCGTCTCAATGTCCTTCCATGACGCGCTGTTCAACCAGCCTCGTGAATCGCGTTCCTACAGATCGATGTCGACGAGTAAAGACCTGCGCTGGTCGGGACCTACTTCGCAGGCTGCTCAGGATCCTTGACCGGACGCGGAGGCGTCTGGCTTGCCGAAGTGTCCCTGCCGGTTCTGTCCGGAACGATGCCTGCGCGACGATCGAAATCTAGCTCCAAGGCCGGTCTTAGCGAGGCCGCAAGATTGCTGCCGACAACTGCATCCAGGCATCGGAGAGCCGCATTTAGTAGGTACCTATGCTCAACCGTGAATAGGTGGTCAAAGGCTGGCTGCGTGTGAGCCGAGCCGCCCAGCAACCCCTCGAACAGCGCCAGTTCGGCTGTCTGCAAGAGCTCTCTTGCGACGGCCGGATTGGCGCGAAGGCGCTCGCCAAGATCTACATAGCGGTCAAGCCAAGGAGGTGGATCCGTCACAAGTTGACGAAGACTTATGGGAGGCACGTCCTGCCTACCTGAACCTGACCTTGCGTAGCTCTGGTGGACTCGCTCAACGATCAAGTTGAGCACTTCATCCGCCTTCTCTAGGACCCCGAGGACATGTGCGTTGTCGGGGCTGCCGACCGTCATTGTCAGTTGGGTCCGAGCGCGCAGATCCGCGCTTGAAACTTCGTCGAGTGTTCCCGCGTCTTGGATGGCGGCGATTAGTAACGTCATCAACGCATGTGAAGCAATCACCATGCCTGCAGGCTGCGGCAAGACCCCGCCAGCAGCAAGGGCAGTCCGGAGGGCGCCCAATGACGAAAGGCATCTGGCCGAGTCCGAGCGGACCGCGTCGTACCTAAGAAATGCCACCAACTCAGATGGGATGTGACTCAGACCTTTGAGCTGGGAGTCCGTGCGCGTCTCAGCAAGGGCGCAGATCTCGCCGTCCACATGCGCGAATCGTTGCGGAATCCAGCCATGGCCTTCTTCGCGCGCCCTGAGAGTTTCGACGTCGAGAATACGCAGGCCGAGCTCCGCGGCGACATGACGACCTCGACGGGAGACGGTCTGTCTGACAAGCACGGCTCGCTCAGCACCGACGAATCGTTGAAGACCTGCGAGCCAGAGCAGCCGATCTGGCTCACCAGATTGCCCTCTGCCGCTCTTGCACTCAAGGATCGAACGCGATACCCGCAGTCGACCATCAATGTCGATCGCTAGGACGTCGATGTCGGTCAGGATCGCGCGGCCAGCTTCCGCGTCCACTCTGACTGGAACGCGAAGGCGCGCGAGTGCCCCCTCCGCAAACTCGAGCCGCGCGACACGGCGCTCAAGGTCTGCTCCATCGCTCGTTGTCTGAGCGGTTGGCCGCGGCGGAGATGAACGCCGGCGCCGCGACGAAGCACCATGGCCGACCCCTCGCTCATCGGCAGTAGTGCGTTGGCTAGCGCTGATGCCGACTTCCTGTTCGATTTCCAAACCTCCGAGCTCAGGCTGATCGAAGTTCTCGCCGCCATCCATCAAAATGACCTTTTGGCTGTCACATCACGCAGCGCATCAATGAGGCGCTGCGCGGTTACATCATCGGTCGTCGCCTCGCTCGCCATGCGAGCCCGCTCTCTCTCGATATGTGAGTACGAGCGCTGGTCACCGATTGACGCCAGGCTACCTGGGTTGGTCGTTCGGCTCGCACCCCGTGAATCGAGGATTTCGAGCGCGGCCTCTGCGACGTCGGACTGTAGAAGACGCATCCGGTAGCCGCCCCACGTCCCGTGCGGAACAACCTCAATCGTGCCTGCAGTTTCGAGCATGGGGTAGTCGGTTGCTATCTGCGGAACGTTGCCGGCCTCCCCATCCCTGATAAGCGTGTAGAGGAACCCACCAGGGCTGTGCAGCTTCCAGCTCGCAAACGTGGCCGCATAAATCATGCTTCCTACGAGTTGGCGAACATGGCCGGACGGATCGCCAGATGCGACACCGAACGCGTCACGGCCAAGGTGGGGCGTGAAGAGGAAACGCTGCTCGTCTCCACTAGACGTCTGAACCACAGATCGCTGCACAAGGCCTTGCGATACCGCGAAATCGACCCACCGAGGTTCCGTCGACTTGACATGCGCCTCAGGCAGCCCCGGAGCTTCGGCAACCTCCTCAATCAGAGCGCCAACCTCGACGTTTGCCCGGGCATCCTCGGCCTTCAGTGCCGCTCGGGCGACATCCCCATCGCCGACCCAAATATTGGGATTGAAGAGAACAGTTCTTCCGTCGTCACCATTTACCTGACGAAGGAGCTGCACAGAGACGAGATGCCGAACAGCCTCCCTAGCTGCTTCTTCACCGAACTCCACCGACACGGCCTGGAGCGCGGTCGAATACTCCAGCGGCTGCACGGTCGTGGCCCGAAGCAACAGCAGAGCAGCGCGCTGTAGCGGCGTGGCCATGACGATGTCCAGCATCCGGCTTGCAGCGTCGATCAGCTCTGCAGGCGGTGGTATCAACGCTTCGATGCTGACCAGGGTGCCGTCGGCATCTCGCCGACCCTCCACCCATCCCAGCTGCTCCAACGTTGGCAGGATCTCGCGGTCCAGTTGGCGGGGCCCGATCTTGGCTTCGATGGCGATCGCTGCCAGCTTCACCGCCGACGAAACCTGGCTACTGCGGAGGCGCCAGGCCAACTCGTATACCTGACCCCCGAACTGGAGCGATTCCAAGGCCGCGTGCGCGGGCGACACTCCGTAAGCCGACAGATGACGGGAAAGTCCAAGTAACAACTCCGCGTCGTGAAGCACCTTCATTCCTCCCAAACACATCCAGCGGCAGCGAGTACCGCTGCCGCTTCCCCTTGCCGCAAACCTACAGGTGATCTGCGCCACAGCTTGTCCGACAGGCCGCAGCTGCCACCACGAGCTGCGCTCCGGCAGACGCATAGCCCGGCGCGTGCCGCGTGTCGGCTTGGTTCGCGGAAATATGTCTGCTTTTATCTCCTCATCTGAGGTCGGGAAAGCCGACATTTAAGGGGTGTCTACGTGGTTGACTTTGCTTCTGAGGCGCAGCAGCGACGGATGCAGGAGATCTTCGGGTTCAGGGGCGACCTGATCCGTGATCAGGTGATCGCGCGGGCAGCGGCCTTCAGTCGTAGCTATGTGGACGGGCTGTATCCGCCCTCGGCCCCAGGGAGCGTGCGATGGATCCATACCGTTGCCTCGCTTCGTGAGGCGCTGGCGTCGTTGGGTTATGAGCCGAGCGAGCAGGGTCAACTCTCCCGCACGATTCACAGCGACAGGCGCATCGCGATCCTGCCGTCGACGGGTAGCCCGGCTACCGGAGTCCCGTTCTATGTTGCTGGCAAGCACCCGAGTACGAAGTGGCCGAAAGGCGAGCGGACGGCGGAGGCCGTCCGGCAGAACTCGCAGCCTTCATTGTTCGGCGACGACGTCCCGGAAGATGACGACGAGCTTGGCGGCATCAAGTTGGAGACATGGATGCTGCTTCAGTACGCGACCGAAGATGAGGTCCGTGCTGAGCTGTCCTTGCCTGCCGACATCGATGATCGAGGCTTCATTAGGAAGTGGAGCGTTCGGCTGATCCTGCCGCCGTTTGCCAACGATGGTGGACCGGTTGATCACTACGACGATGGCGAAGGCGAGGACCCGATCGACGTGCCCGTTGAGCCGAAGTAAACGACCGAGCAGGTGCTTGATACCGTGCCAGCCGTGCAGCTCAACCCATCGCGACTGCGGCTTGCCCGTCAGCGCCGTGGCCTGTCTGCGGCCGCTCTTGGGCAGGCCATTGACGTGAGCCCGCGGACAATCGCGCGTTGGGAGGATGGAAGGTCCGACCCTCTGCCGGCAAACCTGGAAGCCCTGAGCCAGGAGCTCGAGGTGCCGCTGTCGTTCTTCATGGCTCAGGACGCCGAGTTTGTTCCGGTTGAAGCAGTGAGTTTCAGGGCCCTAAGCAAGATGACTGCCCGGCAACGTGATTCGGCTACTGCGGCTGGCGCCATCGCACTTGAACTTGCGCGGTGGATCGAGGAGCGTTTCACCCTGCCAGCGGCGGACATCCCCACGCTGGAAGGTCAGGATCCGGAGCAAGCGGCGGCGATCGTTCGGGAGCGATGGGGACTCGGACAGACGCCGATCAGCAACATGGTTCACCTCCTAGAGATGCACGGTGTTCGGGTCTTCTCGCTGGCCAGTGATGTCGCCAGCGTCGACGCGTATAGCTTTCGGACAAACGGCGTACCGTTCGTCATCCTGAACACAGGTAAGACCGGAGAGCGGCGCCGGTTCGATGCTGCGCATGAGCTCGGACACCTGGTCATGCACTGTGGTGATGAGGTACCGCACGGGAAGGAAGCCGAGCAAGTAGCGCAAAAGTTCGCGGCGGCATTTCTTATGCCCAGGCGGCCAGTGCTAGCGTCAGGTCTGCGTAACGCTGGTATCGATCAGATTCTCATTGCCAAGCGCCACTGGAAGGTTGCCGCAATGGCGCTGACTCATCGGCTGGCCGAGTTGGATCTCTTGACTGAGTGGGGCTATCGCGACACGTGCGTTCGCCTGACGCAGATGGGGTATCGGCGAGGAGAGCTGTCAGGCGCTATCGTCCCGGAGACTTCGCAAGTCTTGGCGAAGGTCTTCAAGGCCCTGCGAGAACAAGGCATTGGACCAACCGAGATTGCTGACAAAATCAACGTTCTGCCCGAGGAGCTTCGACGTCATGTCTTTGGGTTGACGCCGATCGCAGTCGACGGTGACAAACATGGCGGTCCATCCCCAGAGGGGCGCAGGCTACGGGTCCTCTCCAGTCCAAAGTCGTGATAGGACCGGAGCAAGTCCGAGAGCCAGGATGCGCGACCCGACGTCGGCGCTTTGCCTCGACATACTAGTCCTAATGAGCCTCGTGCTCCGCGCTCCATTCGAAGTCAACGTCGAGCATCTTGAGTAGAGCTGTCACGTGCATGAGCGACAGAGTCGCATTGATCCGCGTGTACTGGCGGCGCGAGACTCCGTGGGCGGTGGCATGGCGGCTGTATCTGGTCGGGATCGCCTCTCCAGCACTCGGAGAGTACTGACCGTGAGCCACCCAGATCGGTCCGAGAACCATAGCGATTCGAAAACCATGATCTTCGAAATCAAACTTGGTCTTCTGACTGACGATGACGCCACGATAGGCAGGATCAAATTCCTTCCGCAATATCGTATCCATCAGATTCGCGCTAAGTGCCTGACTGGCGGAAATATTGTTACTCAGCAGCGCCGCGGACGCTTCCTTTGCGAAACCCACATGTTCAGCAAGCCTCTTCTCGCCAACTCCATCGAGCACCTCCGCACAGGCTTCCGCGATAGTTCGCCAGTTGCGCCCAATCACTGCGCGCCTGTCGGCCGGAGAAGATGCCTCTAGGACGCGCTCAAGGATCCCCACCGGAGGAACCCAAGCCAGCGGTAGTCCTTCATCGATCAGCAGCGCCTTCATCATCGAATAGTGATGAACGTCGACACCACGCCAGTTGAGGGGAAGCTGTCGTTCAACAACCTTCTTGAATTCTTCTAGTATCCGAGCAAAATCCTCAGATACTAGAAACTCCCCCAGGGCGCGGACCGCCGGCCGCAGGAACTCAGCCGCACGGTTCATCATCGATGCGACCGCAAGCATCGTGGATCGATAGCCGTTCGCGAGGTTAGCAGAGCTGCTCAGGAGAAGTTTCGCGTATTGAGCCTCTGGAGGATTCGAACCGGCTGCGCCGCTCTCAACGGTACCCAAGGCGTATATGCCCGGCTCCAACGGCGGTACGGCATCCGAACTGTCATCCGGAGGTGACATCTTCACTATGATTCTCGTTTCTCACCCGGACCGCCAAATCGGCAACTTAGGAGGCGGGTTCCATATTTGGCCTATCAATCGGTAGCTTCAGAGTTGCGATATGCAGCGAAGGAAGACCCATGCGACCTGTGATGTCAGCCACGAACGCCCGAGCGTATGGATGCAGCGCAAGCCTGCCGGTTGTCTCCCCGAAAGAATCCAACTCATCATTACTGAACTTATTTGGCTCTGAACCGGGCGCTTCAACAGAGAAGTTGGCAGCAAGCTTAAAGTTGAGGAACAAGACTTCCTCACCCGGAGGTTCTCCAGAGTCATCCGGCGTCGCATTATCATCCAACGCGAAAACCTTCAGCTTATACGTACCATCAATAATCAGCACCGATGTGTCCGGGATCATCTGAACCTGAATGGTCCCATCGAAAGAGTAAGTGAGATCACTCGACGGAACGAGGCCCAGGTTCGACTGCACACTGAACAATCGAACATCCTGTAGATCAGCGCACGAATTTACCCGCGCCGCGCGGATCCAAGCACTATTAGAATCGATCATGGACTTTACGATGCTAAGTCGAAGTTGCCGGATACACATCTCTTAGGCTTCGGATTCCACGACAGCGCGCGCGGACTCGGCTCGCCCTGACAGAGTTCATGACCGACGGTGACATTCCCCGGCCGATACACGTCCTGGCGGACGCCAGCATCAGAGTTGTAGCGGATCTCCCACCAGAAGTGGGCGTCCACCGCACGTGCGTACCGCTGGATCGTTGAGATTCGAGGGTCGCTGCCCTCCGTCTCAAACCCGGACACACTTGGCTGCTTTACCCCCATGCGACTCGCGAGCTGCTTCTGAGTCAGACTAAGCCTGTGCCGAGCTCGGATCAGAGCATCGACAAGAGCGTTGCGCGACTGCGCATCCTCGAACGAGGCGCGGGCTTCGGGATCTTCCAGAACTCGGGCGAGGAAGTTGTAAAACTGGGCTTGAGGCTGGTCGTGGTTCATGGAGCGACTCCTGGCGGCGGGGTTAGATGCGTGTGACCTCACCTATCGGTTACGACCGATACTATAGGTAGCTTGTCAATTGGCAAGGTTGTCTCACGCTGGGCGGTTGTCAAGAGTTGGTCACGGCCCTCGATACGAGCGCATACGCTCGCGCGCGCGATCGAGATCCTGCTTCTTCGTCTTTCGCTGGTTCTTGTAGAAGCAGGTGAGCCCGACGCACACGCGGCCGTCGACCGAGAACAGGATTCTGTAGTGGTTGTTCTTCTCGCGGTAGCGCAGCTCTCGGATGCCGTCGCCGAGGTCATCGAGATCCTTGTATCGCGTCGCCCCCGTCAGGAAGCGCTTGATGCGATCCGCCAGCTCACCCTGAACCTTAGGTGGTAGAGCGAAGAACTCTTCCTCAGCTCGACACCGCCGGCCATCCTGGTTTGGCCACCAAACCCAGTCGTCGTAACACATCGCCGGAGTCTGGTTGTCGCCAGCGCCCTGAGCGGGCTGCTGCTTGGACCGCTTTCCCTTACCTGCCACTGATTGATCCTCGGGACTACACGCTGGGGGCTTGCGCTTGGTTGCTGCGAGGGGCCGATCGAGAGCCTCCTCCACCGAAGACCCGGACCAACTTTGTAGCGGCGTAGGAACGCCGGAGCCCAGGCGGTTGGACTCCGGCGCTTTCAGCGATCAGCCGCGACCGCTGCCGTTCTTCGTCGGATCGACGTTCTCCCACTGCGTCCCCTTACGAGGACCCGGCGGAAGACGGTGCCCCTTCGGCACCGTCACCTCGTTCCCTCCGCCCTTCGGCCGGTACTGGCCCGAGGTCGGAGCCGGGGTTCCCGGCGTGAGCTTCTTCGCCACGTGAATCACCTCCAGTCCGGGACTGGAGACCAAGCCCGAGAGCGCTGGCGGACCGCCCACCAGTCACGTACTCTGTAGGATCTTGAAGTTGCGCTGCCAACGCGAACAAGACCCCGGCCTGGACTCAACCCCAGAGAACCGGGGTCTTTCCGCGTCCGAGGGCCACCTTACAGCATCGTCATTGGCTGTATCCGATACACGCCGCCGTCCTGTGGATAACTTTACTCTCGACCTCGACCACGCGCCGGACCCACCAGGCCCGCTTCCCGGTGAGCCCGGGAGGACAGGGCGGGACAGCGCGCCGGTCAATTGCGCTGGTCACAGCACTTTGATGTCCGATTTCAGTCACCAACACCTCAAAACAGTCACCGGGACGCGCCGCTACAGAGGTGTACTGGCGGCGATCCGCTCAGTAACGTAGAGGTAACGATCGTGCAGATGCACGTGCAGATGTACCGTGCGCGGTCGGGTGCCACATCGTCGTCCGCCCTCACGCGGAACGGAGCTTGGAGAACGTCCATGTCCCGCAGTCGCAACCCTGTCAGCCGCAAGCGTGCGCCAATCCCGGTCCTGGTGATCGTCATCCTTCTATTGAGGACCGCCGTGTTCGTGTCGCTCGTCGGCTTGGCCGGTGTGATGCTCATACAGGGTGTAGAGCTGTCCGTAGTCGCAAGTTCGATCGCCTTGCTTGCCGCCACCGCGGCAGCAGCCGCCACGACGATCACCCGCAACACCACTCACACTGCAATCGAGCGGTGACCCAGTGGCCGAGACACAACCGATTGGCGATAGCCCAGGACCACGCTCGTACCTGCCGGCGTTCGCCGAGCTGCTGAAAGCTGTACGGGAGGAGTCCGGCCTGACGCTGCGGCAGTTGGGCCGGATGGTTGGATTCCACCACACGCACATGGCTCGGGTGGCGTCCGACAAGAAGATGCCCACGTGGGAGCTAGTCCGTGTCTACCTGACGGGCTGTGGAGCGGGCGGCGATGGACTCGTCGCGTGGTTTGACCTGTGGAGCACCGTCCGAGGTGCAGAGAAGCAGCTTAGAAAGGCACCACACGACCCCACGGACCAGTGGTACTGGGAGCTTGCGGAAAAGCACTGGCAGGAGGGTCTGTTGGCGATCCGCAAGCCAGACGCCCTACTGAGCCGACTTCGCCAGGTGACGACGCCAGCGGAGTTCGCCGTTGCCCTCGCTGCATTCACGTATCGAACCGGCCACGACTCCGTTCGCCGACTAGAAGGTATCGCCGGAGTCTCGAAAACGACGTGGCATGCCTGGCTTACCGGTAAACGGCGGCCGAACCCAGACCAACTCCACGACCTGCTGGCAGAACTCGAGGCAACATCTGCTGAACAGGACGAGTTTGTGGAGGCTCTACTACGAATCACGAAGACCATCTGTGGACGTCTCCACGGACTAACGGGCAAGCGTTGTTCCCGTGGTGAGTTCCATCGGGGTCCCCATCGCAGCCCGACCGGCGTGGAGTGGCTTGAGGATGGTGTGTTGGACGGCCTGCAGGTCTCCGGCCGATGGTTCAGCAAAGGATTGACGGTGTCGACAGGACCCCACTACTAACAGTCGACACCGGCTGCGTTCACATCGTCATGTTCAGCTCGGGTCCGGGTACGTCTGCGAGGTCGCTTGCCTGACTCAGGCTGTGCCAAGGACATAGGGTCGTGATGTGCGTATGCCTGAGTCATCTTCAGAAAGCCCGCAGACCGGTTCGGAGGGAGCGTGGGAGGTGCGCAGCGTCACGCCGCTCTATGACAGCAAGTGGGTGAAGCTCGCTCACGCCGACGTCGTGCTGCCGTCTGGTGAGCACAACCCACGCCACCATGTCGTGACGATGCCACCGGCAGCTATGGCAGTGCTGCTCAACCCTGACCACACAGCTGTCTTGATGAGCTGGCGTCACCGCTTCGTCTCCGACGTCTGGAACTGGGAACTGCCCGGCGGCCTCGTCGACGAGGGCGAAGAGCCCGCCGAGACGATTGCCCGCGAACTCATCGAGGAGACCGGATATCAGGCTGGTTCCATCGAGCATCTGGTGAGCTTCGAGCCGATGATTGGCATGGTCACCTCACCGCACCACGTCTACCTGGCGACAGATGCACAACACGTCGGTGACCCAACCGAACTCAACGAAGGCCGCTTTCAGTGGGTGCTACTCGCGCAGATCCCAGCCTTGGTCGCCAAAGGTGACATCCGCAACTCCGGCACCCTGGTCGGCCTGCTGCACTATCTAGCCTTGAACGGCGGCCCGGAGAGCGCGTAGCCGGTTCTGCTGGCGACGTGAGCCGTACTGGTCAGCCATGCTGGTGGCTGTCCGAAGGTGCTCCGCTGCCTCCGTGGCCTGCCCAGCAACTTGGTAGGCGTGGGCCAGGTCGACATGGAGGCCAGTAGCCGCTCGCACTGAATCGCCGGCGTTGGCAAGGGCAGCGGTCAGATCCTGGATTGCCTCGGGTCGGCCGAGCCGCGCGAAGCAGTGCCCACGCCAGCGCGCCAGGTGCCCCTCATCGAGCATCAGGAAAGGCAGCTCAGTCGCACCGTCGCCATCGAGTCGAGATTGTGCCCAGTCGAGCTGGCGTTCGGCGTGCCCGCGATCCCCAGTTGCTGCAGCGGCTTCGGCCTCAGCGGCTGCCAGCCAGCTCAGCAGCAGCCGTGGCGCTTTCGTGCCGAGTTCGGCTCGGGCTGACTGGATGAGGTTGAGCGCGAGGTGATTCTGGTGTGCGTCAAGCAAGACGTTGGCGCTCTGCGCCGTGACATGCGCCCAAACCACAGCATTGGCCGATTCACGGCCAGCGGTACGCGCAGTCTCATGGAGCTGCCAGGCTCGGCGCGTCTCCCCCTGATCAAGCGCCTGCCATCCGGCCAGGCCGGCGGCAGCTGCCAATGCAGCTGCTAGCTCCGCCCGCTGACCACCCACCCCGCGATCAAGTACCTCTTGCATCTGCCGAACATGGAGCTCAGTTTGCTGAGCCAGCGCAGTCGTGCCGAGCCGACGATCAAGCAAACGCAGACTTTGCGTCTGCGACTCGAACAACGCCACCAGCTCTCCGTCGATGTGGGGCGAGGTGTCCGTCTGCCGGAGCGTCGCGACGCGCTCGGTTCCGTCGTCAGGCACAAAGCCGAGCGCCTCATACGGCGTTCGGTAGATCGCTGCGAACGCCCGCCGGTAGGCCTCGACCCCGACCGCTCGCTCACCGCTCTCCCAGTAGGCGAACATTCGCTTCAGCGACGCACCAGTCGGTGAGTGTTCTCCCAGGTCATGCACCGCCGCCGCAAACCGGCGCATCGCCTCAGCTTGTGTCAGGGCAGCGTTGAGACGAGCTTGACGCAGTGGTGCGTCCACCTCCACTGCCTCGTCCCCCGTCACGTGATCCCTCCAGACGTCCTATTGCTCGAGCCGGTAGAAGATCTTCCCGTCCTTCGGCTCGACGCCAAAGGTCTTGTAGAACGCCTGCGCGCCCGGGTTGTCGCGATCAGTCGTCCATTCGACGCGACTGCAGTCGTGCTGTCGGGCCACGCCGAAAAGCGCTTCCATCAGGGAACGTCCGACACCGCGCCGCTGCTGCCCCTCCGAGACATAGAGCTCCTTGAGGTACAGCGACCTCGTCAGGCCGGCGGCCGGCCAGAGGAACGAGTATGCGGCGAAGCCAACCGCGGTGTCCTCCTCGACGGCGAGCAGCGCCGTTGCGGCTGGTGTGTCGCCGAACAGCGCATCGCGAAGCTGCCGACGGCGTAACTCAACTGACTCGAAGTCGGTCGAGCCGTAGAAGCGGTCCATCTCCTCAGTTAGCTGCAACAGCTGTTCAACGTCGGCGGCTGTGGCTAGGCGGACCGCAATCACTGATGGTCTTCCTCTCGGGTTGGTCGAACAAGATCGTGCAGCTCGCGCACGACGGGTAAGTGCCGCTGCTTGGCGGTCATCTCACCAATGACTTCGCGAGCGCGCCCGTCAATAATGCCGCGTCGCTGCTCGTCGTCGAGCCCTAGGAGCGTGCCAGCGATTTCCTGGGCAGATGCCGTTATATCGCCGCCAGCGACGAAGCAGGCCGCGCGATCGAGGCGCGTCATCGCACGGTCGGTGTAATCGCCAGGGGCGCAGAGGGTGAGGGCTCGTTCCTGCGCTGCGAACGCAGCGGGCAGCTCGCGCAGTCTCGTATAGGCGCTGCCAGCGTGGAAGGCAAGTTGGGCTTCGTTGTAGCCAAATGCCGATGGCACCAACGCTTCGCCGCTCAGGTGCGAGACGAACTCTTCGGCCCGTCCAAGTGCACTCCTGGTGGCCTGCTTATCTCCGATGACTGCATAAGCACGCGCTTCCAGTGCCGCGGCCAGCGGTGCGCCGACCCCACCAGGACCGCTGGAGGCCTCCTGTGCTTGCGTGGCAACCGTTATCGCCTCCGACAGGTCGTTGCTGTAGAAGTGACCGTAGGCTTCCTGGGCGAGCATCCACGATTGTGTCGACGGATCGCCAGCTTCCGCGGAGGCCACTCGAGCGGTTCGCGCCCAGCGGCGGAATGCTGTGCGGTTGTCTAGTTTGACGAGGGTCAGCAGCATCAGGCCGGACATCTGTGCTCCTACCCGTACAAGCCGGCGCCTGCCGATCGCCGATCGGGTCCCCGTCAGCGTGGTCTGCAACTGGCCCAGGTCGTCGCTCAGGTCGGCGAGCAGTAGCGCTGCGGGCCGATCACGCGTGGCGCGACCGTAGCGCTCAACAAGCTGCTCCCAGTCGTCGACCACCAACTCGCTCGACGTGTTAACCCTCAGCGCGCGATCCAGGTCGCGTCGGAGGGCTTCTAGGTCAGACGGTACTGACCGCTCTGCCACGTCTGACGACGCCGTCTCGAATCCCAGAACCTCGGCCGACTGACCATAGATCGCGACGAACGCCCGGCGATAGACGGGCACGCTGACGGACCGTTGCCCGCTTTCCCAGTAGGCGAACATCCGTTTCAGGGAAGCACCGGTTGGGCTCTGTTCGCCCTGTTCGAGCACCGCCGCCTCGAAGCGTCGCATGGCCGCAGCCTGGGTCCATCCCCGCTGACGACGAGCACGCACGAGAGGTGACTCATGTCCGAGCCCGTCACCTTGCGGAGTCACCTCTAGTCACCTCCCGTCACCTTCTGTACCGGTGTTGCTCTCGGTCAGCCTAAGTGGTGTGCCAAACAAAGTCGCCCGAAAGGCGCAGATCAGCAGAGGGGGAGGCAACGAAATGACCGCTCTCTTCATCCTCGTCGCTGTCCTCTACGTCGTCATTCTCCGGGATATCGCTCGGGAGGTGCGCGGCGAATGACCACGCTCACGGAGATGCCTCTGCCAACCGACCGCTGCGTCCGCGTCTGGTTCGGTGAACACGTCATCGCGGAATACACCGATGAGCCAGAGGCCGCTCTGAGGTACCAGGCGGCGATGACCCGGCGCTTCGCCAGCCTCCGCGTGACTATCGAGCCGACGGTGCGAGATGTTGACGCGACATGAACGTCCGGCGCCTGCGTTCCTGGTGCGCCCGGTGCTGGCAGCGGCTCAACGACGCCTTCCGACGGTGGCGGGACGAGTGAGTCCACATGACGAGGACTTCACTCGCCCGCTCCTCCTCGGATATGTCCGACGCGATCTGCTCGTCACTGACGGACAGGTCGGCGAGCTGGAACGCCAGATGACGAAGTTCGCTCAGAAGGAAGGTTTCTCGATGGGATTCACCTACGTCGAGAAGCCGGGAACGCAACCGGCAGCGTTTGAAGCCCTATTCGAATCAGTCAAGCGCTACGAGGTAACCGCGGTGGTGCTGCCGAGCCTGCTGCACTTCGCCGTGCTCGGAGCGTCGCACGACATTCGGGACAGCTTCGAGCGAGCGACTGGCGCTCGTGTTCTTGTTCTGGATTCCCCATGATCTGGCGGAACCGGTGCCACTCCTCACCTCTCACAAGGGGGCGGCACATGCTCACCGCCCTGGTGCCGGTTCCGCCTGCTAGTCGTCCCTGTCTGAGTTGCCCCGAGCCCCTGTATCCCCTGACGGCTCAGGCAGGGACTCCAAACCGGCTGGGTGCGTACTGGATCCGCCTTGCGTACGCCAGCCGTTCCACCTCCAAGGCTCAGGACGGAGACCTTGGGGAAGCCCCGCCGTCCCTCGTTATCTATCAGCGGCCGACGAGGGACGGCGCGTGGGCTCGTTCACTAACCGCTCCGAGAAGTGAGGCAACCCGATATGTCCCAAGTCGAACAGATGAAGATGCAGCTCCACGGCCTCGCTGACCAGTCGCGCCAAGGTGCCGCGAGTCTTGCCGGGTTCAAGCAGCGCTTCGAGCAGTCCTCTCAGCAGGTACAAGCCCTGATCCGTGGATCGGCCACAGGCGCGGATCGCGACATATCCGCGGTGCTCGAGGCGGCCGGAAAGTCGGTTGAGCAGGCCGTTCAGGCACTTCAGATTGCCGAGTCCGGTTGCCGTAGCTACGCCGACCAGATCTAGCCGGATCAGGCGGCAAACGTGCCCTCGGAGTTGCAACGGGTCGCCAAGCAACTGCTGGCGACCCTCGACGAGATTCCACGGGTGGTGGCGTACTTACACGACCGAGCTGGCAAGTACCGAGAGTCGGCTGGGTGGATCGGCAGTATGAGCAACAATCCGAGCGCCCGTCTGGCCGCCATGCAGCTGGACGAGGCTGCACGGGGCTGCGAGGAAGCTGCCCACTATCTGTCCTAGCACCCCCGAAAGCACGTGGTTGGGTGGAGCAGATGGTCAGCGGCGTGCGCACAGCGGAACCCGCCGGAGGTTCGATCACCCCGGGACCAACTGGCCCAGGCGGAAGCCCACCAGCCGCGGAACGCCGACAGAACGAGGACAACGACAAGCCGGAAGCCAATAAGTCCGGGAAGCCCGCGGGGGCTGGGGATGACGACAGCCCAGAGGATGCCGCGCCACGAGGGCGACGGATCACGGACGAAGACGGATACCGATTACAGCAGGAGCTGCCCGACCGGGAGCTATCCCGTCTATCGCGTCCGAAAACACGCGGCACCTGGGTTGACGAAAACGGCGACAAGGAAGATCTGGTCAGCGGCCAACATGACGAGTGGTTCCAGAAGGTAACGGATTTTCTGAGAGAGCGCGGTATTCCACCACGTGATGATGCTGGCATCATGTCCCCGTCACACGTCGAGACAAAATTCGCAATGCGAATGCGCCTGCGGGGATTGCAACACGAAACCATTATGGTCAACAAATTGCCCTGTAAGGGTCAGTTTGGTTGTGAGGAACTGCTACGGGATATCCTGCCGCCAGGATCGACACTGACGGTGTTTGGGCCGAAGGGCTTCAAAGAGACCTACCCACTGCCGACCGACGAGTGAACGGAACTGACATGAGTGACGTTGTTGTGAGCGCCTACTACACCCACGATCACGACAAGGGCGTCATCCTGCGAACCGCAGACGACGCGGACGCTTTGGTGGACGCTCTGCTCCAGCAGCCGTTCGACAACTCGGTGGCAGCGCTTTACGCCGATACCCGCCCGAAGTCGGCATCCGGCTATCCGGATCACGAGCTGCGCATCGCGATCGACGCTGAGGCAAAGGTCGGTGGCATCCGCTACACAGGCGGTGACAGTGAGGCGACAGCGTACGTCGCGGGTGCTACGAGTGAGCGCGAAGAGATGTTCTACCTCTACATGACCCACGATGAGGGCTGGCCGAAGGACTCGGTAGTCAGCATCGAGCAGGTTCGTCAGGCGGTGCGAGAGTTTGTGGAGGGTAACGGCTCACGGCCAGGGTCGTTCGACTGGAAAGAGTGGCCCGAAGGCGTCCGCTGATAGACCCGGTTGATTTATCCACAGGCCGCCGAGACCCTACTTGCCGCAGGCCGCGAAACTCCCGCATGCTTGGACCAGCGCGTCCGGCACGTCACCTCGATCAACCAGCCGTCTGCGGGCCATAGCGAGCTACGCGGGCAAGGAGTCGAAGTAGGACACCGGACGTGCGCCTTAGTCCGCATCGACCAGCTGTTCGACTACCACACGGGCAAGGCCTCGTTCCAGGGATGGTCGGGCGGCAAGCCAACTCGGTCCAACAGGGCCCTTTCACGCACCCACGCCGGGAACAACACCGGAACGCTCGAGGTCGGCGTTTCCAGCAGGTCCCAGCGATCCTCATAGCCGGCCCACACCTCTTCGTTGACCCGGGCTTGCGAGATGGGCGTATTGCGCTGGCCGGTTGCGACGTCCGGATTAGTCATCCAGTTTTGATGGATGATCCAGCGCGCTGCCACGACATGATCCCGCGGCACGATAAATCCTCGCGGCGGCAGTGGAGGCTGCGGCACCATGACGAACACGAACCACTCGCGCTGTGAAGCGGCCAGCGTGGACGCGTTGCCGAGCAGCCAGGTGGTGTGCTTCGCGCCGCGCGTAGCAGCTTTCACCTGGATCTCGATGGAGGGTCGCTCCTCGATATGCGTTGCCACAGCGAGGATGTCGGTACGCGCGATCCCGTCACGCGTGAGTGCCGGCGCCCATCCGTGCCGAGCGAGCATGGCGCATACCCAATGCTCGCCGACCGTCTTGACCATCTTTCGATCGACCACGATCCCCCGCTTCGCGCTAGTTGGCCGCCTCAAAGGCCGCGCGGATGTCATTCGGGATCCGGCCGCGGTCGTTGACCTCGTAACCGTTGGCGCGCGCCCACTCCTTGATGGTCCGACTGTCCGAGCTGATCTGGGTGCGCTTCACGCTCGCGCCTCGGGAGGTCTTGACCCGCCGGCCAGCCGACAGATAGGGCGACAAGGTCTTCCGGAGGGCCGTCGCGTTCTTATTGTTAAGGTCGATCTCGTACGCATGGCCATCCAAGGCGAAGGTGATGGTCTCACCCTTGCCGGTAGCAATGACGGTACCGTCGAGGTCATCCGTCAGCTGGATTTCCACTCTTTGAGCCATCGCGTGCACTATCCAATCAAGGTCGGCAGAATTGTTTCCCAGCTAGCTTACCCATGGAGATCGGTTGGCTTGCGGACGGCCACGAAATACCCGTCCCGCTCAGGACTAGGTCGAGTATCAACCCTAATTTTGTAGCTGCGAACCATGGACTTGATGCGGACCACCTGTCACTCTCTGTTGAGATGGCGGCTGCGTAGCGCCTCTAGGGGGAACAGTGACGGAACTACCAACATTCGCAAGCATCATGGCTTGGCTGGCAGCCACTCCAACATCAACAGGTCGTCCCGCCAGGCTACATCTCGTACTGGGGAATGGATTCAGTATTGCCTACAGCGCCGCGACTTTCTCCTATACAGGGCTGCTGAAGCAGGCCGAGGAGTCCGGTCTCATTGGATCGATGGCACGCTCGTTCTTCCAACAGCTCGGCACGCAAGACTTCGAGCTGGTGGTTAAGAAGCTCCAAGACGCTGCTGACGCTCTCGAATTCATGGATGCCGCTGGCTTCGCCGGCCCCATCGAGATACTGCGCCGAGAAGCGAAGGATCTGAAGGAGGCATTGGCCCGGATACTCGCGAGCGTACATCCCGAACGACCCGGCGATATTCCGGACGATGCCTACCTTCGGGTCCGGCAGCTCATCCAACCTTTTACTTACGTCTACACCACCAACTACGACCTGCTTCTCTACTGGGCTCTCATGAAGAGCTTTCCCCAGGAGAGCATGGTGAGCCGCATGTCTGACGACGGCTTCCGTGATCCCGGCTACGAGGGTGCACCGCACGTAACCTGGGACTACCTCAAACCACAAAAACAAAACATCTACTATCTCCACGGCGCCCTCCATCTCTTCCGAGCCGAAGCCGAGCTGAGGAAGCTCACCTGGGTTCGAACGGACGAACCGCTCATCGATCAGATCCGCGCCGAGTTGGATGCTGGGTACTTCCCGATGTACGTGTCCGAAGGAGACAGCGATGCCAAGCTCGCCACGATTCAAACAAGTGACTACCTGTCCAAAGGACTGCGCTCTCTGGCCGAGATTGGCGGCGGACTCGCTGTCTACGGTCTGTCCTTCGGCGCGAATGACCGGCATCTGATGAAGGCCATCGTTCGTTCGAACGTTCGCAGGATGGCTGTGGGCCTTTATGGCGACCCCGCCAGCCCTGACAACATCGCCACCCGTCATGCCGTCGACCAGTTGCAAGCCGACCGACTCGCACACGACGACCGGAAGCCGCTAGAGATCGAGTTCTTCGACAGCGCCTCGGTGCCGTTGTGGCAGTGACGCCAGGGCAGGAGAGCTAGAGCAATGGGACTACTTCCTGCGCGCTTGCGCAAGGCTGGTCAGAACGTCGGCAGCAATCTCCGCTCCGGCCGTCATGTCGAGGCGTACGCGATCTTCGTCCTTGGGCTGGCACTCGCGGTCCTCAGCGTGCTCGAGGTTGGTGACCAACGGTGGCTCTTCGCCGGCCTGTTGATTGGCGTGAGCTTCCTCGTCTTTCACTCCACGCTATCCGATACCCGCGCTGCGATAGGCGTCGAGCTGCGGGATCGAGAAGACTTCACACCGTTCTCAGACATCCTGACGGACGTACACGAGCTATGGGTCTACGGACCGACCGCCAACAGCGTCCTGGTCAACGTCGCCGACATCCGTCGCCACATCCTGCAACGTGCGGGATCGGTCCGCGTCATCGTGCAGGATCCCGCGAATACTGCAGCGGTCGACGCAACCAAGCTCCAACTCGACGACAATTTGGACTTTCTGAGCTCACTGCGCATTTCGGTGGACACATTGGCTCGGCTACAAACTAGCCACCCGGGGCGCATCCGCTACGCTCTGCTACCGATGAACCCTGGCTTCAGCATGTTGATAGTCAACCCAAATCGGCACGACGGCTACCTGATCCTTGAGCTGCAAGGCTTTAAAGATGACAACATCAACGACCGCATGCACATGGTGCTCGGCCGCCAGGACGCGGGGCGCTGGTTTGACTACTGGGTGAAGCGGTTCCAGGCGATGTGGACAGCCTCTCAAGAACAAGCAGCACCCGTGGCACCACAACCAAAACCAGACAATCCCTAGCCCGGCACGGTGGATCCATGGCAATCTGGAAAGGTTCGACGCTGGACACGCCGAAAGAGAAGATCCCATACTCGCGGCCGGCGGGGCGGTTGAATACGCCTTACAGAGCGTAAATGCTTGACACGGAGAGTGATCAGATGTTAACTCAAGGCAACGTGGAAGCAGCTCCCCGCCCCCAGCCCGAATCAGAGCAAGCCTCCGGCACTCCGGACGTGGCTTCAGATTTGCCGCCAGAACTGCAGGGCGATGCCCGGACTCTCTCAACCATCGCGCACGTGCGCGATGTGATTCAACGCCTGGTTGATGATGGGACCCTCATCGACCGTGTCCCAGACCTGAGTGACTCGCAACTGCTACTCATCGGTGAACTGGCTGCCACATCCGCAGCTGACGGAAAGAACGACGTGACACGGGCCCTGATTGACCGAGGCATGATCTTTAAGTTCGTCGAAGAAGCACGCCAGCTCAATTGGAATCAGGCCTGAACGTAAAACAAGCGCGATCCAACAGCTCTTAGCTCCGCCAGCAGCCCGGTCATGCAGGCCTGGAGTTCGTCCCTGATCGCGCTGGTCTCACGAGCTTCGAGACTCGACAGCGTTATTACGCCAACCGGCACCGTCAAACCTCCCTGTCCCGGCGGCTGCGCATGGATCGGGACAGCGAAGAACGAACGCCACCGGCCAAAGCCGGCCTCATCCTTGGACCTGTCAGTACTCGGCGAGAATGGCGGCAGGTGCCAGACAAGAGGCTTGCCCATTGTCAGGGCCTTCACACTTACATAGCGGCTCTGCACTGAGATCGGGACTCTCCTCTGAACTGACGGATCACGCAGAACGCTCGCAGAGGATGCCCAGAACGTCAGATCGCGATTCTGTTCAACCAGCTTGCGTTCACTATCGTCCCCGTTCACACCTCGATCCATCTCGACGATTGGGTGCCAACGCACCCACGCCTCAAGGCGAAGTGTCTCTGTTGCTGCGTCCGGCTTCCTTGTGCCTGCGTCCACGAGAGCGGCCGTATGAGTTGCCAAAACCTCACGGAGAACCTTCAGCGCACCTGCCAGTTCTCGATGCCCATCGTCAACCGACGCACTCTTCTGATCGACCCAGGACCTCCACCAGGAGTGGAGCGATTGGACATGTCGCGAGCGATTCACGTCCGTGGCACCCGCGGGACCGATTCGAATGCACCGCCTGACCTCTCGAATGAATTGTGCGACCTCACCAAAGAAATCTGGAACTAAGAGCTCAACCCGATAAGCAGACATGCGCATATGCAACAACTCGATCGTCTGCTGAACGCGTGCTGCCTCATATTCCTCGTGGATCCCAAGCGCCACGACAGGCATCAGAGCAATCCTGTGTCGCTTATTGACATGGAGGGTATTTGCCAGTGCCGCAAGGAGGGGGACATCGCTGAGACTTGAACCGACTATCAGCATCTCGCGATCCTTACAGAGGCGGGTCAATATTTTCGAGACTCGCGCTTGAAGTCCCCAGTAGTCCAACTCGTCGACTGCAATCACTCCACGGGTGTTCCCTTGCTGATCGACTCGTCCATGCAGGTATTCGAGTCTAACGCTTCCGCTTCCAGTGGTTCCAACGTGCTTCTCAAACGGCTTGTCCTGAACAGTCACCGAAAAGGTCGGCCGGTGATCCGACAAGCCCCATACACGCAGAAGGCTCTGTTCGATAAGGATCTCATAATTTGTTGTCGCGACAACAACCTCGGCGCCCTTGCTCGCCAGATCAAGCGCGAGGCATGCCACCTCCGTCGAGAGTCCTCCATCATTCCAATCCGAGGGATGGTATAGCTTACTTACCATAGCTCTCGGAATAGCTCCCGTCGGGTGACCGTGCTTGTCCGCCGCATACTTGAGCACCGTGGCCGCCTCAACGGGGCGCAATCGCGCCGCCGCCTTTACAGTTTCAGGACGGACTATCTCACTCGGCACCAGGGCTTTGTCTTCCAGAAGTTTTTCGATCAGACCAGCCCAGGTCATGCCCGTCTGATCGATAGTCACACCTGCGCCAGCGAAGATCACAATCCGGCGACTACCAGCGACCTCTTCGATGTAGTTGACGACTTTGTCGCGTTCGAGGAACGGCAAGTCAGCAATCTGATACAGACGCTTTTCCTTGTGTCCACTGGGCCTAGTCATCGCCCCCTCCGCGCCAGGTTTTCCGCTCTAGGCCCCGCCGCAACAATCTCACGGTTCACCCCAGGGAGGATTGCTCCTCCCGCACGCCACCCGCTCACCACTCGCATCGAGCACCCTCCCCAAGGCTCTCGCGACCGACAGCCCTCTGCACGGGAATCCTTGATACATCCCGCTGACGGCCCAAAGGGCCTTCCACCCACAGAGAGCACCATCGAGCCAATGCACACACATCGCCGCACTAGGCCAATGATCGCCAATCCCCCACAGCTATCTTCCCCATTAGGTTACGCAGCGTACGCGCCACCCCGCCCCGTGGCCACCCTTCATTGGCGGGTTTTCTATACCGCCGCCAAGGAACAGGTAGCACCTTGCCGCGATTCAGGACACGGTTGCGTTTCACCAAGTGGCGCACCTGAAGGAATCCTCACCTTGCATCGCGCCCACATCAGCCCATGTCAACCGAATACGAGTCAGTCGGGGTCGAGCTCGGCCGGCACCGGCAGTGCAGCCACCAGCCGCCCGGGATCGACACCCAGTCCGGCTGCGACTTTCACGATGTTGTGCAGCGCCAGGTTCCGCTGTCCCCGCTCGACCTGCCCAATGAACGTCCAGTGGAGCCCACACGCATCTGCCAGCGCTTCCTGACTCAGGCCCAGCTCGTTGCGGCGCTCACGCACGCGACGGCCGAACTCGGCGGTCGTCGGCGAAAGGGGAGCCTTGCCTTTGGGACTGGGCACGGACCAAAGATCATGTATCCCATGTCCTTACATCCAGAGATCTTACGTCCCATGACCTTGCGTCCTGGTGACCTTACGTCTTAGGTTCGGGTCTCCGCCGCCTGCTGGGCGGCCTGGGGAGAGGAGATCCAGATGGGCGGCGGCTGACCTTGAGAGTCGACCCGAACGGGGTCCTAGCGCGCCCGCTTCGTCGTTTTGGCGGGCGGGCGTCGCCACGTCCACCGCGGGTCGTCGTCTGAACTTCAGCGTCGAGCACCCAGGCGAAGAGCAGACCAGAGCGAGGAAACAGCCATCCGTCGTAGGCGAAGCGAAGCCGCCTGCCGTTCGGCGTTGTCGACTCACCAACCGGTTTCGGCCGGAGTCTGTTGGCCGTGTAGTCGAACAGACGCATGCTCGCGACACCGATATTGTCGTAGTTCATCTCGACCGCCAGACCTCGGGTAGGTCGGTCGACATCGAAGCGCACGATGTGGCCACTTTGCGCAAGTCGACTCACGTAGGTGAACGAGACGTCGACGGCTTCGTTGGCGGCAAGAGCATCCGCTCCGACATCGACAGAATAGATCTGGGAAGTGCTGTCCTCACGGCGGGTGATTCGGCGATCCTCCCCGTTGACGGTGAACTGCTGGAGTGCGAACGCCGCGGGATCGGTCGCGGGCAACCCCGGCACAGATGGGTGGAACCAGACTGACGTCTCACCCGACTCTCCGGCCAGCTCTTCGTACCGATCGCGATCTGATACCGCAGCAAAGCTGCGGAACCGGTGATGAGGCACCACGCTGTACTCCCATCGCACGACGATGTCGAAGACAGGCGCCTGGGCCGGGGCAGCGTCAACCGGTACCCCGATGTCGATCTGAACTTTGGCGTCGTACCACCGCTCCGCCGACTTAATCGCCTGGTCGCGGATGTCTCCGTAGACCTCGCGGGCAAATTGTTGATCGCCGAACCGCAGGCCGATGCTGTTCTCCGCGATCTGATCGAGGAGTTCCGGCGTGGCGACCCGCTTCAGATCCTCGGTGCCCACCGCGAAGCCGCGGATGACCGCCTCACGAATAGCCGGCGCCTCGGACCTAAGGGTCGCTCGCATCCGCTCCTCAGCCCTGGCCTCGCTGTCGTTACCATCGACATACGCGAAGGCAATGGCTACCAATCCAGTTGTGAACAGCGCGGAACCTAGGTCTGTAAGAGGTAAGTTGTGGAACCACTCCGGTAGCAGACCCGGCCACTTAACGAGGACCAGCAGGGCCGCGCCGACGACCACGAAGATCGTCGCAAGCAACGCGAGTTTGGTTTTGTAGAGACGTTGGAGCGGATCGCGCATATACGTTTTCGACTATACCATTAAAATCTAGTGCCTAGAAATCAAATCCTGACTTGCGAAACTCATCCGTGATGCCGTGGCCGAATTCCCAAAGCCCCCCTGACAAGAAGAACATCACGGCCACTAAAAAGCAGAAACTAGGTATCCACGCAATCAGACCGATTAGTCCGTACCATCGCGAGCGAGACCTCAAGAGGAGAACGATGGCCAACACGACAAATATCGGCGAAGCAAGCGCACCGTAAAATCCGAATGGTCCGATAAGACTAGTGCTTGTCGCCACCAGGATCCACAAGACATACTTCAACCAGTCCAAATTTTTCGGATTGATTGAAGCGAGAGGGCGGTTCCAGAAGAATGACATACCTATATAAAATATTAGCATGAATTTCCATGGAGGCGTAACTGTCCCACTGCCAGAGATTCACATCCGACAGCGGGACAGTTTGTCGACTACCGCTGAACAACACCTTCAATTCGTTGAGCTACTTCGAGACTGCCATCGTCGGTTAGATGTGGCAATGCATTCGATCTGAGGACTGCAGTAAACGTGAGATGATAGCCAGCGATATCCCATGTTCGAGCAGGGATATTCACCTTTTCGGTATCACAGTCGGGAGTAGGGGTGCAGCGATGTGTTGGAATGAACTTGTACTCGACTACGAAGTGATCAATACTGCTGTACCCCGAAAAAAACACGTCGACCAGCGGTCCAAATACCCAAGCCGTGGAACCCGACTCCGGATAGTCGGTGCATAGGTCATGACCAGAGAAGTCCAGAGGAACAACGGTCAGTCCCTTTGCGGCCGCGACTTCGTTGAGCGCCGTGTTGAGTCTTTCCACGACACGCTGCGCTTGAGTAAAAACCTTGTCGGCGAACTTCTTTGCCTGAGCGTCGAACCTGAGTAGGACCACATCTTTGAAGATCTTCGCCGGATTATTATTCACCACCGCGTTGATGTAAACGTACAGCCCGGGCATGATATTGCAGCTTTGACCGGGGCTCGGGAAAGGATCGAAGTAGTTCGTGATTACGATCGGAACACCGGCGTACCTCTGCCTCAGCACCTTCGAGACTTCTCGAAGATTCTTGCGCAGCGCCTGCAGATGCTGCGTGAATGCCGATCCGGAGCAGACATTTTCCCCTCCAAAGCCGATCTCGAACTTTAGACACTCAGCAAACTGAATATCATTTCCACCGATAGTGATCGTAATTAGATCCGGATGAACAGCATCCGGCACATGCGTAATCTGATCGCTGAGGATAGACGTTTGACATGATGACGGCGTACCATCCGCGCCTCCGTGGAAGGATCCGGCGCAAGCGCCAGTCTTGGCATAATTGTAGACCTGCCAATCGAGCAACTCCCCCAGCCGTGCTGGGTAGGAACTGGCATTGTTAGGATAGCCGCCAGAGCCTCCCGTTCCGTTGCCGGCGGCGATGGAGTCACCGAAGGAAAGCACAGTCTTCCTTGGCAATCTGTGTGCCGGATCCAAGACTTCATGCGAGATAAACTCGTCGCCAAGATGGCTCATGGGCACTATCTGGGCATACAGCTTTGAGTCTTCTTCGACGACCAGACTGAGAGCACCCGCGATAAAGTCAGCATGGCTGCCAACGAGGGTGAACAACCGTTTGTCAACGTTCGCCGCGTAGCCCGACGTCACAGCAGTTTCAACAGTAGCGCCGGTGTCATCAAATATTGTTGCTTCTACCTGACATCCACACGGGTTGGGGAACGATTCCAGTGATCGAACCACGAGCAGATTGCCATTGGTGTCCAC
This sequence comes from Kribbella monticola, assembly GCF_003261635.1. GTDB lineage: Bacteria > Actinomycetota > Actinomycetes > Propionibacteriales > Kribbellaceae > Kribbella > Kribbella monticola. The sequence continues at coordinate 134,039 of NZ_QFXK01000003.1, forward strand.
CTCTACGCCGCCCAGGTAGCGGTCATTGGTCAGCGCAACATAGTGAGCTACACCTGTCTCCTGAATCAGCGCCAACGTCGATGGAAGCCGCGGGAATCCCGGAAGTTGGTTCGGTGTCATAAGCGTCACGAGGCCGCCACCCGGCCTCACTTTGATTAGTCCCGAAAGAGTTTCAGGAGGAACAATGCAGTTAGGGGCAGCAAGCGATCCGAACTCGGAGCCGTTGGCTCGTCTCCCTACGATGGCAAGTTCAGTCCAATTTTCATCGCATCGACTGTCTCCCCCTGGATCCATGGCCACGTACAGCATGCCATCCGGTGCTACGGCCCAACTACTAACGTTCCAGTTAACTCCTTCCGTTTGCGGGGCTATGTAGGTTCCGGTCTGCTGTCCATCCAATGAGTAGTAGACAAATTCGCGCGAGAACGAGGACTGTGCACGAACGACGAATCCGGTATTGAATGCTTTAATCTCCGATACCGCATTGTCGACTCCGACCCGGAATTTGACCGCGCGAGTCACCGTGCTGATGCCATAGATCCCGAGTCCGAAACAAGGGTCGCCATTCAGGTAGAGCGTACGGTCCGCTCCCATGCTCACACTTCCAAGCCTGATCAAGCATGGGACGTCGGCAGACCACTTGACTTCACCTTCGCTAATGGCGAGCACACTCACGATCTTGCTCGTCGGCAGGTCTCCATCGCGCGCTGGAACGTAGACAAAATTCGAATCCGGGTCGGCGACAGCATTAGCCATGTCGTCACACAGTACGTGTGGAGGCATGATGTCGCTGATTAGATTGCCAAGCTGCCAGGTCTGCAGACGCGTTCCTTCCGGGGCACAGGAGCCGACACTCAGAGCGCCATTCCGATGAGGGAATGCGAACGCCTTTGTCCCCCCAACGATCTCCTTCCTGAATGTGTCAGTCGCCTGGGCACTGGAACCACTGATGACCGTGGCCACCAACGCCAAAATAACGAGCAGAGCTGTTCGAATCTTCGACACTCTTCCCACCCTGACTTCCATTAACTGCATCTCGCAATAGTCACTGATGACGGCAAGCACCTGGTAGCACTGACGCCCTATCCAACATCATCTCTGCGCTCAGAGCGCGACCCTTCAGACTCATTACATCTTCTCCAAGGATTCACCTACTTCCGAATTGAGCTTGACTATGAACATCCCAGAGTCGTTGCCGCCGCCCTCCTCGAAGAGGGACTCGATCTGCTCCAGGCGGTGTTTATCCGGAACGATGAACAGCACATGCGGGAAAACGTCCATCCCGAGGCGTTCATACGCCCGGCGATAGCGGACCAGCTTGTCTGTGATCTTGTTCGCCTTTTCGGTAGCCCGGTCAACTTCGATAAAGTAGAGGCGCTTTGTCCGGGTGACTCGGTTCCCGATTTCGACGTAGGCGTCCGGGGTCAGATGCGTACTGCCACCGCCGCGCCAGGCAGCTTGCTCACGGTCGAAGCGGATCAGCTCGATGCCGGTGGTCGCTTCACAACCTCGGAGGGCGACGTACAGGTCGGCGATTTCCAAGCTGTGCTGGCTGACGGCGCGGTGTAGCCGGCATTTGCCGGGGCGGCCCAGTAGCCGCCACCCGCTAGGGCCCAGTTGGTACACGTGCTGGCCGCTGCCGCCTCCCGCTCCCCCGGCTGGCCGTGATGTAAGGCGGGCTAGAAACTTGCCATCACAGAGTCGCTTGAGCGCGCGATCGAGTGGAGTGCTCGACGCTAGGCCGGCGTACAACAAGTCCCGGATCTGTCCCGTCGTCACCTGCTTGAAGGTTCCGACGAAATCGACGACGGCACGGTCGCGGTGCGAGAGCGCTGGAGAAGCATCCGGGGGCACTTCAGTCACCGGTCGCTTGGCCGCGTTGGCCCAGGTCAGGAGCAAGTTCGGTGTGGGGCGACACACACAGCGACCCACACACTCCCGGGTCGGCCAGATAGGTGTTCATCGTCACGACCGCGCTGTACTACGGCTGAGTTCCGAGTTCACAGCGTCGAACCACTCCTCGCCATACCGGATGGCGAGCTCTAGGTGCTCCCGCATCCCCACGCCGTAGCGCGTCGTCGCCCGCTCTACGGCGTTGTCGGCATAGGTGTCCAGCTCTACTCGTTCGTTGGCCAGCCGCCCCACGGCCTGGAGCTGTGCCTTCGCGAACTCGGTCGTGCGCTCGAGGTAGGCGACCTGGGATGCGAGGTCGCGCATGCTGTGGTTCGACATGTCCTCCTACTTCCACTCGACTGGGCCTAGATGCGGCCTCTGCTTGCCAGACCCCGCGCCAGCTGGCGACCGGCGCTGGGCGATTTCCTGTTCGACGGCCCGCACAGGACGGCCGTACCGATTCCGCGAGCGGTGCCTTACGGTCTTCGCCATACCGGTCGATCTGCCGGGCGGCAACGTCATCCCGGTTACCGGCTGACTGATGCTTGCCCCCGTCGCCAGACGGCAGATGACCTCGTACGCACCCAGATTCATGAAGTCGTCCTGGTCGACCGATCGTCCGAATTCGCGCGAGAACACCATTGCGTCGTCGGCTGACAGCTGGAAAACAACTTTGCTGCGTGCATTCGCCATAACCGCGCCACGAAGTTCCAATGGCAATTGGGCCAAGTGTTGATGGGCCAGCACCATGCCCAACCCGAAGGACCTCGCCTTCGCCAGCATCTCTTCGGGACTAATCGGAAGATTTAGAAACGACTGAAACTCGTCGAGGTACAGAAAGGTCGGGTGAGTCAGTTTTACGCGCTGCACGGCGGCCCAGACCGAGTTCAATAGCAGCGTCCCTGCCAAGCTCGCGGTGGCCTCGCCAACGCCAGCCAAGTTCACCAGCACGATGCCGCCGTTCCGCAGCACGGTCTCGATGTCGAACTTCGACTCGCTCTGACCGATGATGTTGCGGATCTCGGCGCGAGCGTTCAACTGCCAAATGCGGTCCATCACCGGCTGTGCGATCCGGTCCTGCATGCTCTTCGGTTGGTTCTGGAACCGGGTCCAGAAATTCTTCAACTCAACGTCCGCCACCGTCCCGATCAGTTCATCCCGCCACTCGTTCTCCTCGGCGGTCATCGGGATGAGGAGCGGCGGCAGGTCAACGAAGGTGTACTTCGGGTTCGTGACGATCGTGCGCAGCCCCATGTAGAGGAGTTCGCGGGTCCAGACGCCACGCGTGTCGTGATACAGACGATCGAACAGCTGACAGATTCGCTCAACGGCACCACGGGGGTTGCCATCGGACAGGATGTTAAATCCCACTGGCATGGCGGTATCGGTCACGTCGAGCACGATGACGTCATTCAGCCGGTATTTCGGCACCAGGTCGAGCGCCGCTTTAAAGAGATCCCTCTTGCTCTCGACCAAAATGACGCCGTACCCAGCGGCGAAGTCATGGGCCATCATATTGGCAAGGACCGTCGTCTTCCCGACGCCTGTGCCGCCGATGACATGCAAGTGCTTGAAGGAATCCTCGGCGCTGATGGCAAGCGGTCGCTCGGCACCGGGAAAGTTGGAGCGCGCCACGACCCGGCCCCGGCGCGGAATCGCCGCTGTCGCCGGGAGGTGGCGTGCTTGCCCGGGTGGCAGTCCGGCAACGTGCGGCTGGCCAATCGGGAGACCGCTCAGGCCCGCCAACTCGGTCGAGGTCAAGCGCATCGGGGTGAGCATGGGCTCGGCCGCCTGGTCGATGCGTCGCTCCAGCGCCTTGGGCGGCACCATCCGGAGCTTGAAGCGGCTGTTGGCGTCGTTGGCGCCCGCTAAGGCGTGTTGGACACGGCGTACGAGGAGACGAGCATGCTCTGGCACGGCAGCACGGCCAGCAACACGAAGAACAGCGTGGAAGTTCGGCTCAGCCAGCTTGTGGCGTCGATCGGCCACTTCATCTCTGCTCAGGGCACCTATGCCGAGCATCACATTCAAAGCAAAGCTGCCTGTGCGAGGCGGCCGATGCTCGACAGGTGGCTTCTCCGGTACGGCCGGCGTGAACACCAGCTGCACCATCACAATGTCGGCGCGCTTCAAGGTCTGGACGCTCGCCAGCAGGGACGCGCTCAGCGTCTCGGCACTGGGGATGCGCAGTGTCCGGGACGGGTTCGTGGAGCCGACCTCGATGGCGTAGTCCCATTGCCGAAGTCCAACCGACTCGCCATCCTCCTCAATGTCGTTGGGCTCCACCCGAATCCCTGGCACGAGGGTGCGGAGCTGCCTCACGACGTAGTCCGCGATGTTGGTAGATACCCGCAAGCGATGCTCAATGCCCGTTGCGGTCGCCCACAGCTCCAACGCCGCCGAGGGCGAGCCGAAGATGTCGGCGCGCGCCATCCCGGTGATCGCGCCGAGCCAGGCGGTGATCATCTCCGTCTTCAAGTCGGACGGGAACGCCAGACGATACGTCTGGCGCTCCCGTTTGCGGTTCCACATCATGGTGCGCCACTCACCACCGGGTGCTTCGGCGAATGACGAAACCGAAGATCCAGACGATGCAGAGCCCGACCAACACGTACGGCAGCATCGGTGCCAAGACCCACCAGACCACTCTGACAACCACCGCGGTTAAGAGGATCAGAAAGAGAACGCTCCGCGCCTGCCGCATCACCGCCACCTCCTAAATGTCGATGCCGTAGGCAACGGACTAGCGCTCGTCCCACCGCTCGGCGGTCTGGATCATTTCGTCGCGCACCTGCTGGTACGTCGCCTCGATCTGACCGTGCGCCTTCTCCTCGGCCTGGATCGCCGCGTGTAGTTCGCGCTTGTGAAGCTCAGCCTGCTGCCACACCTTGTACTTCTCCTTCAGCAAGTAGCCACCAATACAGGTCGCCGCTACTGCGATGAGGATGAGGAGGATGACAAACCAGAAGTTGACGATGACCCAGACCACGCCCTGGATCGCCAAGGCGATCCCGACAAGGAGCAACAACCCGAAGAACAGACCACTCGCCAGATCCTCCATCAGAAGGCTCCGAATCGCGGATCGATCGAGTTCCGATGGACGTCAGCCATGCCGCGCACGTACTGCTTCTCGATCTCCGTGAGGATCCGGTTCTTCACCGGATCCTCACCCGCCAGGTCGTGACGGAACTCATCCAGATCCGACACGTCGCGAACGACGCGCTGCATCGTCTCGGCTGTCATCTTCCGCTGACAGCTCGAACACACCACTACAGTCACCCTCGGCCGCCGTCGCAAGAGACGGCCGAGGGATTTCGTCAGCTTCTTCATGATGACGACCTAGATCTTGAAGGGGTCAGTCAGGCCGTCGATGATGTTGCCGACGCCACGCACGTACTTGGCCTCGATCCCGGCAAGCACGCTGTTCTTGGTCGAGTCGCCACCCGCCAGGTCGTTGCGCAGGTCATCCAAGTCGGAGGCGTCTCGCATGGCGTGACCCGCTACGCGCTTCAACCCAGACGCCTTCACCTCGGCGACGACCGTGTCGCAGACGGCGCGGCGAATGCTTACCTGCGCCTCCTTCGCCTCGCGAGACAGCACGAGTCCGCCGTGCGTTCGCATGAGCGGCGACAGCTCCATTCGCGCGGCTAGAGTTTCCAACTCGTTGCTCATAGACAGTGCTCCTCGGTTCTCACGACTCGCCAATCGAGATCGCTTCACGGAACACAGTGAGCGTTGGAACGTTCGGCAGCACCGACAAATGTCGGCCCACGGGCAGTGACCGCGTGGTCACTTTTGGCCTCCTCCATTCCGACAGAGACGGCTATACCGTTGGACGTGCCAGTTCAGTGGATGTATAGACCGACTTGCGACGAGGCGCCGGAGATGCATCCGTTGACGCTCGACACGCTGCGGCAGCCGCTGGAGTCCGGGTTCATCGAGGTGCACCGAGCAGCGGCCGTTGCGAAGTTCCCGGCCCGGTTCATGCTCGTGCTCGCGGCCAATCCCTGCCCCTGCGGCCAATCCGGTACGCCGTACGGGCTCTGCACGTGCACTCCGCAGGTTCTCCATCGCTACCGACAGCGGATCAGTGGACCGATCAAGGACCGGATCGACATCCAGCGCCAGATCTTGCCGGCCGCACGCGGCGGCGAGGACGGCGAGAAGCCGGAATCCACGGCCGTTGTCGCCGAGCGCGTGCAGGCCGCCCGCGATCGTCAGGCCTTCCGCTACCGCGACACCGGCTGGCTTCTGAACAGCCAGATCCCCGGACCGCTGCTCCGCCGACAGTTCCAGCTCGACCCGACCAGCCAAAAGACGCTCGAAAACCTCTACACCGAAGGCCGCCTGACCGCCCGCGGCTTCGACCGCGTAGTTCGCCTCGCCTGGACCCTCGCCGACCTCGAAGGCACCGCTCGGCCAACCCCCGAGCTAACCCACCAGGCCTACCAACTCCGCAGCGGCGAACCCCTCACCCCACTGTCCGACCAACGACCCATCAGGTGACCACATGACCATCCCGAGCCTCGCCCCCACCGCACCCCTCGGCCCCACCGACCTCGCCTCGACCGCACCCATCGCTGCCACCGACCTCGCTCCTACCAACCCCACCGCACCCCTCGTCCCCACCGCACCCATCGCCGCCACCAACCTCGCTCCCACCAACCCGACCGCACCCCTCGTCCCCACCGCACCCATCGCCGCCACCAACCTCGCTCCCACCGACCCCACCGGACCTCTCGCCCCCACCGACCTCGCCCCCACCAACCCCACCGCACCCCTCGGGCCCACCGCACCCATCGCTGCCACCACCGACCTCACCACCACCGACCCCACCGGACCTCTCGCCTTCACCCCGCCGCCGGACAAGCCCAGCGCACCCGGCGCCCCAGGCCTCTCGGCCGATGCCCCACCCCTTGCTGTCCCGACGCGCGTTGGCGGGAGGGGTGAACCAGCGGGGTCGGCGGGTGGGGATGCGCGGGAGTTGGAGCGGGTTGCGCGAGCTGGGTTGTCGCGGGTGGTTGAGCCTGGGGATCCGGCGGCGCTGGAGGCGTTCGACGGGCTGTCTGCGCGAGAGGTCTGGGACCTTCTGCGCACCGGCGTACCTCGCGTCGAGCGGTGGGCCAACCGACTCGCGAACACGGATCCGGAGCGAGACCTCGAGCGGGTACGAGCGGTAGGCGGGCGATTCGTCATACCAGGCGACGACGAGTGGCCAGAGCAGGTCGAAGTACTCGCAGATGCCGGACAGCAATCTCGTCGAGGAGGTGTTCCGTTCGGCCTCTGGGTTCGAGGTCCGGTCAACCTCCGAGAGGCGCTGGCGAAGTCCGTCGCCGTCGTCGGATCCCGCGCATGCTCGTCGTACGGCGAACATGCGGCCGCCGAACTCGCCGCCGGGCTGGCCGACAACGAGGTGACTGTGGTGTCAGGCGGCGCGTACGGAATCGATGCTGCTGCTCACCGCGGTGCACTCGCCGGCTCCGGTGTGACGATCGCAGTACTCGCCTGCGGTGTCGACGTCTGCTATCCAAAGCGCAACACCGCACTCTTCGACCGAATTGCGGTTGAAGGGCTGCTCGTAAGCGAGTTGCCACCCGGCTGCTCGCCCACCAAGTTGCGGTTCCTCGCACGCAACCGGCTGATCGCAGCAAGCACGCTCGGGACCTTGGTGGTCGAGGCCGCAGTACGAAGCGGTGCACTGAATAGCGCGGGCTGGGCAGAGCAATGCGGGCGAGCCGTGCTGGCAGTCCCCGGACCGATCACCTCCCGCATGTCCGAAGGCGCGCATCTTCTGGTGCGCGAACGCAACGCGGTCCTAGTGACGAGCATCGCCGACATCCTCGAAGCAATCTCACCACTCGGCGCAGCCCTTACCTCCTACCCGCACGCCCCCGCAGCCCCCACCGACGGTCTGGATCTGGAGGTCCAACGCACCCTCGACGCCGTGCCAGTCCTCAGACCAGCGCCCGCCCAACGCATCGCCGTCACGGCCGGCCTGGACACCGACACAGTCCAGGAATGCCTGGAAACCCTCGCCGACGCCGACCTCATCGAGTACGCCGATTCCGGCTGGCGTCTCTCCCCCAATCACCGCCGCTCCCTGGGAACCGCATGACACCGCGTGACGTGCTCTTGGTACGCGACGCCGGCCTGAGACCGCAAAGCCCTCGGATGGGTGATCGTACCGGCAGTTGCCTGGAGCACCTTCCACGCTGGCTCGACCGCCCATCGGCGTACGAGCATGGTTCATCGGCGATGGACCGGCGGGCGGTTAGCTTTTCGGGATGACACCTGAGGAGCTGGCCAAGCACTTGATCGACAGCAATCGGTACATGGTCCTCGGAACTGTGGACCCGGACGGGCGGCCGCGGGTGTCGCCGGTGTACTTCGCGCCGGACGGCTACTCGTCGGTCTACTGGGTGTCGTCGGTCGAGTCGCATCACTCGCAGAACGTCGCCGAGCGGCCCGAGGTCAGCATGGTGGTGTTCGATTCGGCCGCGGAGATCGGCAGCGGCCAGGCGGTCTACATGATTGCCCGCGCCGAGGTGGTCCCGGACGAAGAGCTGGAGAGCTGTCTCGACACCGTGAGGTGGACACGGTTCCCAGGACTCAGGCAGTTCGACGCGGCGGAATTGCGTGAACCAGAGCTGTGGCGCTTGTACCGAGCGCAGATCACCGAGCACTCGATCCACGTCCCCGGCCGAGACCCGGAGTACGGCACAGGCACCGACCGCCGAATGACAGTAACCCTCGACTAGACAGCGCGCGGCAGGGTGGACCTCGCCTGTGTCGTTCGGACGTGCGGTCCGATGACTCGTTGATACGCGGTGGCGAGAGTTTTGTCGGATTGAAGGTGAGGCCTTCGTAGTGGGGATGAGGCGCCGACGAAGGCGTCCACCGAGATCAGGAGAACACCATCATGACTGTCAGCTACACGTTCGACATCTTCTCCAGCCTTGACGGCTACTCCAACAGCACGACGTTCGGGGGGTACTTCGGCAAGCAAGGGCCGGAGCTGCTCGAGCACCGCTTCAACCAGTACGGCGAAGAGCAGCGGCTCGTTCTCGGCGCGAACACCTACCGGGGAATGTCGTCGATGCTCGCCTCGGCCTCCGCGGACTCCGAGGTGTGGGATCCGTGGGTCACCCGGATGCGGAACCTTCCGACGACGGTGGTGTCGAACACCCTCGATGCACCGCTCGACTGGGATGCAACCATTTTGAACGGTGACGCCGTCGAGGCCATCGCCCGACTCAAGAAGGAGTCCGACGTACCGCTGCGCTCGCACGGTAGCCTGACGCTGAACCGCGCACTGCTCGCCGCCGGGCTGGTCGACCGTGTCCAGGTCACGCTCTTCCCCGTGATCACCGGTCGGAGCGGCTTGGGTCGGATCTTCGAAGACGCGGCCGCCTTCGACCTGGAACTGCTCGAGACCCGCACCCTCGACAACCACACCCAAGAACTCATCTACTGCCCCACCCTGCACCCGTAGCCCTTAGCTAGATACCGCTCGGCGGTGGGACCTCGTGTTCGAGAGAGTCGCGGCCCTCGCGTCGGAGCTAGTTCTGTACAGACCGACAGTGGGGAGCAGTCCCACACAACCGGAGCCGGTTGGGGCTGGAGTCGGTTAGGGTCTCGGTTGTCGTGACTGGCGAGGGTGGAGGACCACCGGGGAGCGACTTGGGTTCGTGTGAGCGTCGACCGCCTGGGCGCTTCCTTGGTTCGTGACGAGGAGGCCTCGACGTGGAGTTGCGGTATGGGATCAATCCTGGGCAGGCAGCGAGTGCTTTGCCGGTGGTGGCTGGTGAGTGGCCGGTGCGGGTGGTGCACGGGGAGCCGTCGTACATCAACATGCTTGATGCGTTGAACGGTTGGCAGTTGGTGCGGGAGGCGAGTCAGAGCCTGGGGAAGCCGGCGGCGGCGTCCTTCAAGCATGTGTCTCCTGCAGGGGCCGCCGTTGCGGGGGCTGTCGATGAGGTTGCTGCTGGTCTGTACGGCGTCGACAGCGGGAGCGTTGCTGAGCTCACCAGTGCGTACCTTCGCGCGCGGGATGCAGACCCGAAGTCGTCGTACGGGGACTTTGCCGCGGTGTCGGATCCGGTGGACGGGGAGTTGGCTGAGGTGTTGGGCGGGCTGGTGTGCGACGGCATCATCGCGCCGGGGTACGAGCCAGGGACGGTCGAGCGACTCAGTCGGAAGAAGAAGGGGCGGTTCTTGGTGATCGAGGCCGACCGGGAGTTCGTGCCGCCGCGGGAAGAGGTGCGTGAGGTGTACGGCGTACGGCTGACCCAGGAGCGCTCGCAGCTGCCTGAGCTCGACGCGAAGGAGTTGCCGGCCGGGGCCTTGGAGGATCTGCGGTTGGGGATGACGGTCTTGCGGTATACGCAGTCCAATTCGGTTTGCTACGTGCGTGGCGGTATGACGCTCGGGATCGGGGCTGGGCAGCAGTCCCGGGTGGACTGCACTCGGTTGGCCGGAGCGAAGGCGGACATCTGGTGGCTCAGGCGGCATCCGGCGATCCGCGGGCTGGTGTTCCGGGGCGATGTGAAGCGGCAGGAGCGGATCAATTTGCAGATCCGGTGGTGCGAGGGCGACCTCACTGCGCCGGAGCTCGAGCGAATGAAGCTGGACCTGGCTGAGGCGCCGCAAGAATTCGAGCGCGCTGATTGGCTCCGGACGCTCGATGACGTCGCCTTCGTATCCGACGGAGCCTTGCCGTTCCGGGACAACGTGGATCATGCGCAGCGGCACGGGGTTCGGTACATCGCCGAGCCGGGCGGGTCGATCCGGTCCGACGAGGTGGCGCAGGCCTGCGCGGAGTACGGGATCACACTCACCCGCACCAACGCCAGGCTCTTCCACCACTGAGCAAACGCACCACCCTGAGCGCAATGCGCGCGGGGTGCGGTCGGACAGCGGCAGCCCGTCGGTGGAGACCTCGCGGTCGGTCGGCGCGAAACCAACGGCCGGCCGGTCGGGGTGACCGGTCGGCCGGGTGGGGGCCGAGCTGGGTTGGGGGCGGCGGTGGGGTGGTTAGCGGCCGAAGTCGGAGTCTTTGGGGACTTCTAGGTCGGATTTGGCGAGTTCTTCGATGTTGACGTCGCGGAAGGTGACGACCTTCGCGTTCTTGACGAAGCGGGCCGAGCGGTACACGTCCCAGACCCAGGCGTCGGCCATGGTCACCTCGAAGTAGACGTCACCGCCTTCGGTGCGGACCTTCAGGTCGACCGCGTTGCACAGGTAGAAGCGTCGTTCGGTCTCCACGACGTACTTGAAGATCCCGACGACGTCCTTGTACTCCCGATAGAGCTGCAGCTCCATATCGGTCTCGTACTTCTCGAGGTCGTCAGCGCTCACGCCTTCACCTCGCTACGCTCGCTCATCGGCTCTCCACTCCGGTGGGACTGGTCACATTCTGTCCCATATCGGGCCGCAGACTGCGGCGGACATTCTCGAACCGCCGTCGATGTTGTGGACACGGGCCGTATTGGTCCAGTGCCGCCTGGTGTTCGGGCGTGCAGTAGCCCTTGTGGACGGCGAAGTCGTACTGCGGATACACCTCGTGCCAGTGCTCCATGATCCGGTCCCGGGTCACCTTCGCGATCACCGAGGCAGCCGCGATGCAGGCGGCCACCCGGTCGCCCTTCCAGATCGCGAGGCCCGGTACGCCGAGGCCGTCGACGCCGAAGCCGTCGGTCAGCACGTACGACGGGCGCAGGTCGAGCCGGAACAGCGCCCGGCGGAGCGCCTCAACATTGGCGACATGCATCCCCAACCGGTCGCACTCCGCGGCCTCGACCGAGACCACCGACCAGGCCAGCGCCCGCTCGCGGATCTGGTCGTAGCAGCGGTCCCGCGCCTTCGCGGTGAGCAGCTTGGAGTCGGCCAGTTCGGGGATCTGGCCGCGTTTGCCGTCCGGCAGGATCACCGCGGCGGCGACCAGCGGGCCGGCGCACGGGCCGCGGCCGGCCTCGTCGACGCCCGCGATCGGGTCCAGGCCGACTCGTCGCAGGGCGCGCTCGTACCCGTACAACCCGGCGTCCCGCCGGATGGTGCTGCCCCGTGGCAGTGCACTCATCGGCGAACCACTCACTTGGGGGGTGGGGTCAGGGAGATCGAAGGTCGGTCCGGCGGCGGGGCCGCTGCCGCGGGGACGTCCTTGAAGGTGTCCGGGATCTCGAGTTTGTCGAACCTGTTCGCCGGCCAGACGACCAGGATCGCGCGCCCGGTGACCTTGTCGAGAGGCACGAAGGCGGCGTCGCCGGGAGCGCCACCGTTGGGCCCGGTGTCGCTCAGGTGCACCCGGGAGTCGCCGGACTCGGACCGGTGGTCACCCATCACGAAGACGTGGCCGGCCGGAACGGTGACCTGGAAGTCCATCGCCGACGGCGCGTCACCGGGGTACAGGTAGCTGGTCTCGTCCAGGGGTTTGCCGTTCACCATCAGCCGGCCCTTGGCGTCGCAGCAGGCGACCTTGTCGCCCGGCATGCCGATCAGCCGCTTGATCAGGTGCCCGTGGCTGGAGTCCGGCAGCAGTCCGACGACCTCGAAGAAACGTCCGACCGAACCCCGCTTCTGACCGCTCTCCTCCTGGCCCAGCCAGCCGCCCGGATCCTCGAAGACGACCACGTCACCACGCTCGACGTTGGTGAGCTTCTCGACCACGACCCGGTCACCGACCAGCAGCGTGTTCTGCATCGACTCGCTGGGGATGATGAACATCTGGCCGACGAAGGCCCGCAGGATCGACGAGACGATGAGAGCACCGACCACGATCAGCACGAACTCACGGGTGGCAGCCGCGAGGCCCGAGCGGTGGGCGGATTTCTCTTTCGTCGCAGTCGGTGTCTCAGTCACTTCTTCAGCCCCGGCTTCTTGAAGGTTTCCGGAGGACGCAGCATCGTCATCCGGTCAGACGGCCAGATTACGCAACAGGCCCGGCCAACCACGTTCTCCACGGGCACGAATCCTCCGCCGGGGCCGCCCATGTGGGCACGGGAGTCGGCGGACTCGGCCCGGTTGTCGCCCATCACCCACAGATGGCCGGGCGGCACGATGACGTCGAAGGGCTGCAGCGACGGCTTGGCGTCCTTCAGCAGGTACTCCTGCTCGTCGAGCGGGATCTTGTTCACCATGATCCGGCCGGACCGGTCGCAGCAGATCACCCGGTCGCCGGCGACGCCGATCACCCGCTTGACCAGGTGACCCTCGCCGCTGCGGGGCAGGATGCCGACGAACTCGCCGATCTGCCGGATCGTGCCGGGCGGCTTCTGCTCCTCGTTCAGCCAGTGGCCGGGGTCCTTGAAGACGATGATGTCGCCACGGTCGACGTCGCGGTGCAGATAGCTGACCTTCTCGGCCAGGATCCGGTCGTTCGTCGTCAGCGTGTCGTACATCGACTCCGAGGGCACATAGAAGGCCTCGGCCACGAACAGCCTCAGGACGACCGTGATGACCAGTGCCAGCACCGTCACGGTGGTCATCTCCACGAGCAGGCTCAGCAGCGGATTCCGCTGCTTGAGCCTACGGTGACGTCCCTTGCTGCGACGTGCTCTCCTGGCGACCGGGCGAGCGCGAGTCGCAGTGCTCGGCGCCATGCTGTGACCGTCGTTACTAGACGATCAGGAGGCCGAGATGTTGTCCCGCTTCTCCTTGATCTTGGCTGCCTTGCCGCGCAGCTCGCGCAGGTAGTACAGCTTGGCGCGACGCACGTCACCGCGGGTGACGACCTCGACCTTCTCGACGATCGGGGTGTGGATCGGGAACGTCCGCTCGACGCCGACACCGAAGCTGACCTTGCGGACCGTGAAGGTCTCGTGCAGGCCACCACCCTGGCGGCGGATCACGACACCCTTGAACACCTGGACGCGGGACCGGTTGCCTTCGACGACCTTCACGTGCACGTTCACGGTGTCACCGGCGCGGAAGGCCGGGATGTCGTCGCGCTTGCTCGCGTTGTCGAGCTCGTTCAGGATGTTGCTCATCAGGTGTCTCTCTCTCGCGCGTGCCACAGGTCACCCACGAATGCTCGGTGGTGAGGAGTCGAAGATGCCGCCGTCCGGTGGTCACCCCCTGTGGCAGGAGCACCGTACTGGCAACAGCGACCAAGTTTGCCACAGGTGCGCGGCCGAACCGAAATCAGCGCCGCCGTCGTCGCTTGGCCAGCAGCACCAGCTCGACCTTCGCCGTCTGTGACTCCCGGCGTACCTCTCGGTAACCAGCCTTCCGGTAGAGCCGCAGGTTGCGCTCGCTCTCGGCGCCGGTGAACAGCTCGTACTGCGTGACGCCGGCGGGCGCGGTCTGCTCGGCGACCCGCAGCAGCTTCGTCCCGACTCCTCGCCCCTGCCAGTCGGGAGCGACCATCAGGCGGCCGATACGCGCCACTGGGCCATCCACCAAGACATGGACGGCTCCGACGATCCGGGTACCTGCCACTGCCTTCCAGACGCCACCTGCGGCCACTCGCTCAACAGTGCCCGACAGATCCTCCTGCATCGGCGGGATGCTGAAGTCGTCGTAGGCCATTGCCTCCGACAAGTAAGCGGCGAGCTGGAGCGTGTGGATCTCCCCCGCGTCCGCCACGGTTGCCGGGAGCACCTGCACGGCAGAGACGGCGTCGTCCTTGTCAGCCACAGCAGCACCCCAGGCAGCCAGCAGATCCGGCCGGCGCTCGGCAGTACGTCGTACGGACTCGTCGTGTCGCCACTGGGCCACCAGACCGTGGTTACCCGACAGCAGGACGTCCGGTACGGCGTGGCCTCGCCAAGTCGGCGGCTTCGTGTAGACCGGGTATTCCAGCAGCCCGTCGCCCGAGTGGGACTCCTCGGCCAGGGACTCCGGGTTGCCGATCACGCCGGGCAGTAGACGAGCAACGGCTTCGACGATCACCAGTACGGCGACCTCGCCGCCGTTGAGCACGTAGTCGCCGATGGAGACCTCGTCGACTCGCATCCGCTCGGCAGCGTGCTCTGCAACCCGTGCGTCGATCCCCTCGTAGCGCCCACAGGCAAAGGCCAGCCAGGGCTCAGCAGCGAGCTCATAAGCCAGCTCCTGCGTGAACGGGCGGCCGGCCGGCGTCGGTACGATCAACCGAGGCTGCGACGGGCCGTCAGCAGGCGCCACGGCGTCCAGGGCCTCACCCCAGGGCTCCGGCTTCATCACCATGCCTGCGCCACCGCCGTACGGCGTGTCGTCCACGGTCCGGTGCCGGTCGTACGTCCACTCGCGCAGGTCGTGCACCCGTACGTCCAGCAGGCCGCTCTTCGCCGCCTTGCCGACCAGACTCAAGTCCAGTGCGGCCAGGTACTCCGGGAAGATCGAGACGACGTCCAGCCTCATTCGCTGCTGTCCCCGTCCGTGGGCACGACCTCTGCGCCCTCGGGATCGAGCAGGCCGGGCCGGTCGGCCACCAGGACGTACCTGGCGTCCAGATCGATCTCCGGAACCAGTTCCTCGACCAGGGGAACCAGTACTGCGTTGCCGGCCGGCCGGCGGATCTCCAGCAGGTCCTGGGACGGCAGGTGGATCACGTCGATGACCTCACCGGCCTCGGCGCCGTCGGTGGTCCGGACGGACAGGCCGATCAGCTCGCGATCGTAGTACTCGTCCGGGTCTTCCGGGCGCTCGTCCTCGCCGATCTCGGCCTGCAGTTCGAGGTTTCGCAGCAGCTCGGCGGCGGTCCGGTCCGGTGACTCCTCGAACTTCACCAGCAGCCGGCCGCTGTGCCAGCGGCTGGACTCGACCGTGAGCGTCCGCGGCGGCTTGGTGGTCGTGACGAGCTTCGCGCCGTCGGCGAACCGGCGGTCCGGCTCGTCGGTGCGTACGTCCAGGCCGACCTCGCCCTTGATCCCGTGAGCCCGGCCGATCCGGCCAACAATCACCAGCACCGCTAGTCCCTCTCTGCGTGGTTACAGCCACCGGCCGCGCCGGCGGGCTGTCGAGTGACAGGCGACATCTTGTCCACTGTCAGGCGACATTCTGTCAACTGCCGGTGGACATGTTGACCAGCAGCGCCTGGGTAAAACTGGAGGGCTGCACCCGACCGGGTGCAGCCCTCCAGGGAAGTGCTCAGTCAGCGGCGCGGACGCCGGTTGACCTCGTCGACGAAGTCGATCCGGACCGACTGCTCGGAGCTGAGCGCCCCGACCACGGTCCGGATGGCGGTCGCCGTCCGGCCGTTGCGGCCGATCACCTTGCCGATGTCGTCGGGGTGCACGTGCACCTCGAGAGTGCGACCGCGACGCAGGTTACGGGACCGGACACTGACGTCGTCGGGGTTGTCCACGATGCCTCGGACCAGGTGCTCCAGCGCCTCGGTCTCCATCATGGTCAGGCCTTGGCGTCGTCGGCCGGCGCGTCGGCAGCAGCCTCGGCGGCCGGAGCAGCCTCAGCGGCCGGCGCCTCGTCGGCGGCCGGGGTGGCCTCGTCGGCCTTCGGCTCGTCCTTCTTGGCCGCGGCCTTCTTGGCGGTGGTCTTCTTCGCCGTGACGGCCTCGGTCTTCAGCGTGCCGTGGGCCTCGGCCAGCGCCTCGTTGAAGATCTCCAGCTTGTCGCGCTTCGGCTCCTTGACCCGCAGCGGCGCCGGGGCCTCCAGGCCCTTGAACTTCTGCCAGTCACCGCTGGCCTTGAAGATCGCCTGAACGGCCTCGGTCGGCTGCGCGCCGACGCCCAGCCAGTACTGCGCGCGGTCCGACTCGACGTGGATGAACGACGGCTCGGCCTTCGGGTTGTACTTGCCGATCTCCTCGATGGCGCGGCCGTCACGCTTGGTGCGGGCGTCCATCACGACGATGCGGTAGTGCGGCGCACGCTTCTTGCCGATGCGCTTCAAACGGATCTTGACTGCCACGTTTGTGTGGTCTCCCTTGGGAATTCATGTCTGGTTGAGTGGTACACCGGCGTCGTGGGGACAACGGGCGACCACTCGGATGGGCCGGCGGGGGCGTGGAGTTAGAGGGCTGCACGCGATCCTGACGACACTCAGCCGAACATTCTGCCAGAACTACCCCCCACAACCCAATCCACCACTTCTCGCCTCCCACCAACAACCAGAAGCGCAGGAAAAGCGCAAGGAAGGCGAACGGGCCGAGGCACACCGGACCCGGCGCAAGGCGCCGAGGCGAGCACAAAGCGCCGGGGCTGGAGCGGGAGTTGTCAGGGGCCGAACGCGTCGGGGCAGGGCGGAGGGGGTCGGGGTGGGCGGGAGGGTCAGGGGTGGAAGCGGGAGAGTTCGGGGAGGTGGGTGGCGTAGGCGTTGAGGAGTTGGTCGGCGGTGACCGAGTCGATCAGGGGGTGCCAGGCGAAGGCTCGTACGGCGGCGGCTCGGGAGCCGGTTGTCGCTGCCTCGATCGTCGAGCGTTCCACCGCCTTGACCGCGCAGACCAGGCCGGCCTGGTGGTCGGTGAACTGCGAAACGGTGACCGGTCGCGCGCCATTGGCGTCCACAGTGCACGGGATCTCGACCACCGCGTCGTCGTCCAGATGCCGTAAGGTCCCGCGGTTGCGGACGTTCAGGATCAGCGAGGCCCGCTCGTTGTGCGCGATCGCCCGCATCAGCGACAGTGCGACCTGCTCATAACCACCCGCCGACATGTCCCGCTCGTCCCGCTCCCCCGCGTCGGCGACAGCGCGGCTCTCGACCATGTACGTCGACTCGCGCTCGGCCCGCGTCTTCTGCCAGAGCTCCAGCGCGTCATCAGGCCGCCGAGCCGTCTCTGCATAGAACGCGGACTGCTGCTCCAACAGGAACGTCCCCCGCGTCTGCTCAACAGCCTGTACTGCGGCCAGTGTCTCCCGCGCGAAGTAGTAGTAGTGCAGGTACTCGTTAGGGATCGACCCCAACGACCGCAGCCACTCCACTCCGAACAGCCGGCCCTCCTCGAAGGCACCGAGCGCAGTCGAGTCAGCCAGCAGCTCAGGGAGGCGATCGACTCCACCGGACTGCAGACCACGCAGCCAGCCCAAGTGATTCAGCCCCGCGTAGTCGTAGAACACAGTGGACGCGTCCAACCCGAGCGCCAGCGCAGCACGGCGACCGAGTCCAGACGGCGAGTCACAGATCCCGATGACCCGGTCACCGAGGTACGGGATCATCGCCTCGGTCACCATGCCGGCAGGGTTGGTGAAGTTGATGACCCAGGCCTCGGATGCGAGCTCAGCGATCCGCTGGGCGATCCCGACCGCTACCGGCAGGGTCCGCAGCGCGTACGCGATCCCACCAGCTCCGACGGTCTCCTGCCCCAGTACGCCGAGGTCGAGCGCGACCCGCTCGTCCACCGTGCGCCCCTCGAGCCCACCGACGCGGATTGCCGAGAAGACGAAGTCGGCGCCGCGCAGAGCTTCGTCGAGCTCAGTCGTCTCGGTGACAGCAGGCGCATCGGAGTACTTCGCAGCCTGCTGCCGCAGTACGGCGCCGATCGACCGCAGCCGGCCGCGGTCGGTGTCGTAGAGCACTACCGAGGTGATCCGGCCTTCGCCACGATCACCGAGCAACGCCTGATAAACGAGCGGCACCCGAAACCCACCGCCACCGAGGATGGTCAGTCTCATGCGAGCACCACCTGCACTCCTGCCTCTTCCAGTTGGGTTCGGGTCGACTCGTCGGCGCCGGGCTCGGTGACGACCACTGAGAGCTCTGCTGGGTCACAGACCTTCGCCACGCCGTGGCCGGGGAACTTGGTCGCATCCGCGAGCAGGACCACCCGGTCGGCGGCCTTGATCATGGCTCGCTTCACCGGTACCTCGATCATCGTGCTGTCCATCACCCGGCCGTCCGGGCGCACACCGCTGGTGCCCAGGAACAGCCAGTCGACGTGCACCTGCCGCAGCGACTCCTCCGTCAGGTAGCCGACCAACGAGCGGTAGCTGCGCCGCACGAAGCCACCCAGGATCACCAGCTCGATCTGCTCGTCGTTCTGCAACTCCTCCAGTACTGCGAGGTTGCTGGTCACCACCGTCAACGACCGTCCGTGCAGATGGTGCGCCAGCCGCAGCGCCGTAGTACCGATGTCGAGGAGCACCGACTGACCGTCACTGATCAAAGAGGCTGCGCGGCGGGCGATGCGGTCCTTCTCGTCAGCGTGCACCGCGCTCACTTCGGCGAACGGCTCGTCGCCGTCGTCGACCGCGAGGGCACCGCCGTAGACGCGGGTCAGCCGGCCCTGCTCGTGCAACTGCTCCAGGTCGCGGCGAATCGTCGCCTCACTGACCCCGAGCTGGGCGGCCAGCACCTTCACGCCCCCGGCCCCGTCGGCCTTGAGCGCGCGGACGATCTGATCCTGCCGCTGCTTTGGCAACACGGAGAGACCGTATCACGCAAACTCCGTCATACTCACTCATCACAATGCACACCTATTGCGAAGTTTGCTCAGAACACCCACACTGTCTGCACGAGTTTGAGCGACCCTGCAGGAGTGTGCTGACGATGGGCGAGCTGCCTCAGCTGCCTTCGCAAGACCCAGGACTGGACTCAGGGCTGGACGTGGTCGTGTCCGGCCTGGTCTTCCACGACCTGGTGCTCGGTCTGCCCACTGCTCCGCGGCCGGGCACCGAGGTCTGGGCCGGCGATTCGGCCGAGAGCCCCGGCGGGATCGCCAACTTCGCCGTCGCACTGGCCCGGCTCGGCCTGCGTACCGGCCTGGCCGCGGTGTTCGGCGACGACCACTTCGGCAACAGCATCTGGCAGCGACTCGAGACCGGCGAGGGCATCGACCTCACCCACTCGCGCAAGGTAGAAGGCTGGCCCACCCCACTCACCGTGGCGCTTGCCTATGACAACGACCGTGCCCTCGTGACCCGGGGCACCACTCCCCCACTCACCGCAGACGACCTGCTCCCCACGCCGCCGGTGGCCAAAGCCGTTGCCGCGCACATCGGACCCTGGGGCAACGACTGGCTGGCCAAGGCGAAAGCGTCCGGCAGCTTGGTGTTCGCAGATGTCGGCTGGGATCCGGCCGAGCAGTGGGACCCCGCAGTACTCGACCAACTCGAGCACTGTGACGTGTTCCTGCCCAACGCCGACGAAGCGATGCACTACACCCGTACTGCGAGTCCCGCCGACGCATTGCATCAACTGGCAGAGCGAGTCCCCGTGGTCGTCGTGTCGGACGGCGCCAACGGCGCACTGGCGATCGACGCATGCTCCGGCGAAGAAATCGCAGTACCGGCGTACGTAGTACCGGCTGTTGACACCACTGGCGCAGGGGATGTCTTTGCTGCCGGGTTCATCGCAGCCACCTTGTGGGACCTGCCGCTGGCAGATCGCGTGCGGTTCGGCGCACTGGTCGCGGCGCTCTCGGTGACCCGGCTGGGCGGTGCCGACGCGGCGCCGACCTGGGCCGAGATCGAGGCGTGGCAGCACCGCAATCCATCAGACGGGGC
This sequence comes from Kribbella monticola, assembly GCF_003261635.1. GTDB lineage: Bacteria > Actinomycetota > Actinomycetes > Propionibacteriales > Kribbellaceae > Kribbella > Kribbella monticola. The sequence goes on from NZ_QFXK01000003.1 coordinate 154,309, forward strand.
AATCGACGCACTGCTCAGTGCGCAGCTAGGAAGGTAGACACCATGGAGCTCTCTCGTCGCACGCTGATCGCCGGGGGCTTCGCCGCCATGCTCGGCGGAACCGTGGCCGGCTGCTCGTCCAGCATGGACGCCGGCACCACGAAGAAGAACGCATCCGGCAACATCGCCTTGTGGTGCTGGCCGGGCGGCCTGGGCAAGTCCGTGCTCGACGACACCATCGCGCACTTCCCCGACCAGCACATCAAGTACTCCGAGGTCGGCGGCGACTTCAAGCAGAAGCTGCTGACCACGTTCAACGGCGGTACGTCGATCCCCGACATCACCGGGATCAAGGGCGAGGACATCGCCTCGATGCTGCCGCAGGCGAACCGGTTCGTGGACCTGAAGACGATCGGCGCCGACTCGATCCTGGGCGACTACCTGGACTGGAAGGTCAAGCAGGCCACCACGCTGGACGGCAAGGTGCTCGGCATCCCGATCGACATCGGCCCGACCGCGCTGTTCTACCGCGAGGACGTCTTCACCGCCGGCGGACTGCCCGGCGACCCGGCCAAGGTTGCTGAGCAGATGAAGACCTGGGACGACTTCCTGGCCGCCGGGGTGGAGCTGAAGAAGTCCAATCCGAAGGCCTTCATCGTCGCCGACGCCGCCGACCTGTACGGCACGATCGTCAACCAGGGCACGGCTCGCTACATCGACAAGGACAACAAGTTCATCGGCGACCAGGACCACATCCGCAAGGCGTGGGACACCGCGGTGAAGGCGATCACGCTCAAGGTCGACGGCAAGACACTCGGCGGCTCGCCGGACTGGAACGCCGGCCTCGACAAGGGCACGGTGCCCACCGTCACTGGCGCCGCCTGGGTCGCGCTGGACATCAAGGCCGCCTGCAAGACCAGCGTCGGCAAGTGGCGGGTCGCACCGACCCCGAGCGGCCCGGCGAACTTCGGTGGGTCGTTCCTCGCCGTCACCAAGAACGCCGCCGATCCGGCCGCCGCCTTCGAGGTGATCAAGTACATGCTCAGCGCCGACAACGAGGCGAAGGCGTTCGCGGACGCGCAGATCTTCCCGGCCACCCCGGCCGCGTACGACAAGCCGCAGCTCAAGGCGGCCGATCCGTTCTTCGGCGGCCAGGTCCCGATCGAGGTCTTCGGCCCAGCCGCCAAGAACATCCCGATCGCGTACGAAGCGCCGCTGGACAGCGCGGTCGCGACGCCGTTCACCGACGAACTCAAGCTGGTCCAGGCCGGCAAGAAGTCGTCGGACGCGGCCTGGTCCTCCGCCGTGCAGAAGGCGAAGCAGATCGGCAAGCGTCAGGGCGTGCAGTGACCCTGACCGCGACAGCCCCCACCCGACCGGCCAGTACTGCGAAGCCGCAGCGCCGCCGAGGCATCCTGTCGTACTGGCGTTTCTACCTGGCCCTGTCGCCGTTCTATCTGCTCTTCGTCGTCTTCGGGCTGTACCCGGTCGCGTCGACGATCCTGCTCGCCTTCCAGAAGTGGGACGGCCTCGGCCCGCGCAAGATGGTCGGGCTGCAGAACTTCCGCTTCCTGATCGAGGACAGCACGTTCTGGCTGTCGTTGTGGAACACGGTCGTCCTGTTCGTGATGTCGACAGCGCCGACGCTGGTGATCGCGATGACGCTCGCGGTGATGCTGCACTCCGCCGTACGGTTCAAGGGCATCTACCGGATCGCGTACTTCATCCCGAACATCACCTCGCTGGTCGCGGCGGCGATCTTCTTCGCCGCCGTCTTCAGCACCAACTTCGGGCTGATCAACGCCGGCCTGCGCTCGCTCGGGTTGCCGACCGAGGACTGGCTGCGGCAACCGTGGGGGATCAAGATCGCGATCTCCACGATGATCGTGTGGCAGTGGGCCGGGTACAACACGATCATCTACCTGGCCGGCCTGCAGGCGATCCCGACCGAACAGTACGAAGCAGCCAAGGTCGATGGTGCTGGGCCGTTCCGGACGTTCTTCTCGATCACGTTGCCGCAACTGCGCCCGGTAGTGCTGTTCACCGTGATCATGTCGACGATCGGTGGCCTGCAGACGTTCACCGAGCCGCAGGTGATGGTCGGCAACAACGGCGGCACCGGGCAGAGCGGCATGACGGTGGTCATGTACTTCTACAACCAGGCCTTCTTCAACAACGACTACGGGTACGCCGGGGCGATTGCCCTGAGCATCTTCATGCTCGTGCTGCTCTTCACCGCGATCAACTGGAAGCTGCTGGGCGGAAGGGGGCGGCAGTGACCGTCAAATGGCGTGGCGTGCTGATGCACGCGCTGCTGGCGATTGCCGGAGTGCTGTGCCTGTTCCCGTTCTACTGGACGCTGGTGATGGCGACCAACACGACGTCGGACATCTACCGCTTCCCGCCGAAGTTCACCTTCGGGTCGCAGTTCGACGACAACGTGCACGCCGTACTGCGGAACGTCGCGTTCTTCCAGTCGATGGGCAATACCGCGATCGTGGCTGTCTCCACCACCGCGCTGGTGCTGTTCTTCGACTCGCTGGCAGCGTTCACGTTCGCCAAGTTCCGGTTTCCCGGCCGGAACGCGTTGTTCGTGATCCTGCTGGCGACGATGCTCCTGCCCGCCCAGTTGGGCGCCGTACCGCAGTTCCAGACGATGGCCGCCTTCGGGTGGGTCGGGTCGTTGAAGGCGCTGATCATCCCGGCCGCCGCCAACGCCTTCGGCATCTTCTGGTTGCGGCAGTACTTCCAGAACTCGATCCATGACGAGCTCGTGGAGGCCGCGACGCTGGACGGGTGCGGCTTCCTCGGTATCTACCGGCATGTTGCGCTGCCGTCGGCACGGCCGGCCTTGGCGTTCCTCGGGATCTTCACGTTCGTAGGGTCCTGGAACGACTACTTCTGGCCGCTGATCGTGCTGACCAATCCGGATCATCTGACCCTGCAGGTCGCGTTGTCGTCGCTGAACCGCAGCCACGGCGTCGACTACAGCATGGTGATGACCGGGGCGTTGATGGCGATGATCCCGCTCATCGTCATCTTCACCATCTTCGCCCGCCAATTCATCAAGGGCGCAACGGAAGGCGCGATCCGGGGCTAACCCCTTCAGCCTTTCGGCAGCGTGGCGTAGAGCTGGTCGGCACCGGGACCGGTCAGCTCGCCCCGCCCGACCCGGCGGCCGTTGAGAACCCGCAGTACGGCGCTCCCACTCGCGCTCACCCGCGCACCTTCGCCGTACGACCAGTCGTAGTCCTCGGCAACCAGTTCCAGGCCCCGAAGCCGCTTCCGGGCACTCCCCCCGACCGAGATGGTCATCGGCCACTTCGTGGTGACCGAGAAGTCGGCCACCGGGCCGAAGACCTCCGCCGGGACCGTGCGGGGCTTGCCCAATGGCACCCGGATGTCGAGCGTATGGATCACCGTGTCCACCAGCGTGGCGATCTCGGGGACGATGGCAGGCTTGGTGCCCGCGGCGGCGTTCGCGCGCAACTGTCGAACGATCTCGACCGGACCGCGCTCGGCCCACTTCTTGGACAGCTCCGCGCTGGCCTTGTCGACCCGGAAGCCGTACCTGAGCAGGCCTGCGAGCATTTCGCGTCCGGGCTGCACCGGGGCGAAGGCGAGATGCGAGGCGACGTCCTGGACTCGCCATTCACTGCACAGCGAAGGCGTAGCCCACTCCCCCGGAGTCAGTGTCTCCAAGAAGTCGGCCAGCGCCATCCGCTCGCTTCTGATGAGCTCAGCTAGTTCGCCCATGCGCAGAGTCTCGCACTCGCCGCATGCTCAGGGCCAGGGCTGCTAGGAGGAGCAGATGGCCTAGGAGCATGGCGGTGAAGTAGGTGCGGGCTGTGTTCACGCCAATCGGATAGAGGGCGGCTACGACCATGAGGAGCAGGTAGGAGGCGGCTGCGCCGACCGCTAACGGGTTGCGGGCCGTAGTACTGACCAGGAGGACCAGTGCGGCGGCGACGGCTGGCAGGAGTAGGGCTAGGCCGTTCGTGTACGTCGCGGCGGAGGGGCCGCTCTCGTCTGGTACCAATTGGACCACCAGCAAGGTGACGAAGCCGGCCGCGATGACGGCTGTCGTCACCGGATCGCGGGGGCGGTGTGGCTCATTGGTTCGGAGGCCTGAACCGGTCAGCACGGCGAGCAACATCAAGCCTGCGATCAACAGTGAAGTGGACCAGGTGTAGACAGTGTCGCTGTAGGAGATCCGGCCGCCGAGGATCACGACCCCTGCGGTAGCGAACAGCACTGTGGCGCCAACCGCGACACCGGTGGCGTAGAGGCCGAGACGACCACGTCGCCAGGCAAGCGCCGCACCGAACAGAGCCACGACTGACGACAGCAGCGTGCCGTCAGCTACGTGTCGGTAGAGGTCGGGTGAGCCGTAGCCGGAGTTGTACCAGAGCCGTTGCCCTGCATCGAGACCAGCCAGGTTCACGACGGCGAGCAGGACCGCTCCGACGCCGACCACTGCTGTCGTCAACCACGGTCGCCGGCGCCAACGCAGTACAGGCGTAGCTGCAGCCGGTACTGCGTGCTGCGGCGGGCGTCGCGCGGCGAGTGCCACGCCTGCGATGACCAGAGCATTGCCCAGCCAGGCGGTCAGGAGCGCTGGGGCGGAATTGCCTTCGGTGAGAGCCGGGATGGCGGCGATGATGCTGATCGCGCAGTAGGTGACTGTGGTGACGGTGAGCAGGACACGAGCTGTGCTGTCAGTTGCGGCTAGGGCGAGCCACGCGATGGCGACGATGACGAGTGGCTCCAGCGCGGCCAGCTTGGTGACGTTGAGGAAGGAGATGTCGTCGTCGTGCTTGATGGTGGTTTGGATGAGAAGCATGATGCCGCCGGCGACTACCAGAGCGGCGCCGACGACGTGGACCGGCCAGAGCGGCCACCGGGCCGGGCGGCGGGTGGCGAGGACGGCGGCTGCCATGGCGGCGGCGACTGCGCCTGTTGCCACCCAGACTCCTACTTCCTCGCCGGCCATTTCGCCGCCGAGGATGAGGAGGCTGTCTTGGAGGAGGCCTGCCGCGCAGCCGAGGATGATGCCTAGAGCAACTAATGTCCAGCGCCTCGAGGCGCGGAGGGTCAGGGCGGCTGCGAGGGCGATGAGGGCGGAGAGGATCTCGGGGTCGGACCAGCTGCGGTAGACGCGCCAGCCGGTGTTCGACTCATCGGTCCAGATCTTGCGGGATTCGGTCTGGCCCGGCCAGTTCATGAAGATCAGCATCAGCGCACCGACCGCGAGCAAGCCCACCACCCACCAGGAGACCATGGGTGGTTGGGTTTCGGACTGCTCAACGGACACGGCCTGCCGGGCGGCAGAGGCCGCAGGCTTTGGTGCCGCCGGCTCGGGGGCAGTCACCGGACCGGCGACTGACTCCGGCTCCGCAGCGGGAGTCCGCTCGGGACCAGTGACAGGCGAGGCGGACACGCCCACAGGCGCTGACGCCGCCACAGCCGCCGGCTCGGGGACAGTCACCGGACCGGCGACTGACTCCGGCTCCGCAGCGGGAGTCCGCTCGGGATCCGTGACAGGCGAGACGGACACACCGGCAGGCGCTGACGCCGCGACAGCCACCGGCTCCGTTCCGGATGCAGGCTCGGCGACGGCTTCGGGCGCGGGCCCGGCGACGGCCTCGGGCTCGGCGACGGCCTCGGGCCCGGGCCCGGCGACGGCTTCGAGCTTGGGCCCGGCAAAGGCTTCGGGCTCGGGCCCGGCGACGGTCTCGGGCTCGGCCTTGGGCTCGGGCTCGGGCTCGGGCTCGGCGAGGGTTGCAGGCTCGGCGACGGGCTTGGGCTTGGCGAGGGTTGCGGGCTCGGCGGCGGCGATGGGTTGGGGTGCGGTGGCGTGGAGGGTGACGGGGATGGTGCGTTCGCCGGTGGGTCCGGTGACCGTGATGGTGGCTTCGTGGTTGCCGGGGGTGGGCGGGGTGGCGGTGATGCGGACGGTCGGTCCGACCTGTTCCACTCGGAGCCACAGTGTGGTTGTCGTGACGCTCGCGGTCAGCGCGATGGGTGGGCCGGTCAGGTGAAGTTCTGCTTCAGCGGGGTCGCCGGAGATGGTGGTGAGGTCGAGTTCGGCAGGTGTTGTGGAAGGTACGGCGTCGGCGAGCGCGCGGCGGGCTGTTTGGGAGACTTTGCGGCTGTCGTCGTCGACGAGCTGGTGGAGCGCTTGCCAGGCGGCGTACGCCTGGCCGAGGTCTGTTTCCTGCAAGCGATCCCGCAGGTAGTCGGCGACGCCGAACCTTGCCGCAGGCAACGGACTCTCCATCGCCTGCAGCAGCTCAGGTGCGAGCGGCGTCGGCGTGATCCGGCGGACCCGGCTGCGGGCGATCAGCAGTTCGCCCTGGGCACCGAAGGTCCACATCTGCGGATTCTGGTTGGGCGTCACGCGATGGACCCGATCGGTGACGAAGCCGACCAGCTCGGTCAGCCCCACCCAGCCGTCGCCGTCGCGATCGGCCTCGCCCGTCGTCAGACCATCCACCACCGCGCTGGTGAACACCGACGGCGACGGTTTCGACGCGTCGGTCGCGAGCTGACCGCCCTCGAAGGCGTACTCCATCGCGCTGGAAGCCGTCACGATCACCCGGCCTCGCCCACCGCCCACCTCCTCCTGCTCGGCGAAAGCGTCGCGGACCTGCGCCTCGCCCGCAGCACGAACGACCATGCCGCGCGGGAACGCACCGCCGTAACAACAGTCGAGGAACAACGCGATCCGCTGCGCGCGGCTGTCCGCCATCTGCCGGTTGACGAAGTCGGCGGCCACGGCCGTCGACGCGAGCCGGGTCGGCTTCGTATCAGCGACCGCCAGGAACAGCTCGCCGGCCGCGTTCTTCAAACCATGGCAGGAGAAATGCAGCAACAGCAGATCCTCGGGAGCCCGATCCGCGAAGAAGTCCTCGACGGCCAGCCGGATCGCCTGCGCCGACTGGTTCTGCAGGACGGTGACCTCGAACCCACCGACCGACGGATCGCCGAGCGCGTCGGCGAGTGCGGCCGCGTCTTGCGCAGGCGCGACCAGCCGGCGGAGCCCCGGATCGGCGTACTCGTCGTTGGCTATGACGAGCGCGACTCGCGTGCCGTCCATCTCATGCGTCCGTCCCCGAGTGCTTCTTCACCCAGGCGTCCACGAGTTGCTGTTGCACCTCGTCGCTGGCTCCGGTCAGCTCGATCACGTCACCGTCGATCGCGAGTTTGACCGTCCGCCCGCTGCCCGATCTGCGCAGCCAGTCGCGGACCACGGCAACGACCGCGCCGACCACCTGCAGCCCCGGCTGCAGCGAAACGGTCAGTACGCCGGCGAGCGCCGCCAGCGCGGATCGCGAGCCCTCCGGCGCGTCCCCCTCCGCGAACGGCTCGACCGATCGGACGTTGAGTGCCAGCAACTCCTGCCGCAGCATCAACGCCAGCTCTTCGAGCCTCGCGTCGTCGGACCCCTCTTCGACCACCCCGACGCGAACCTCTGCGTCCATAGCCCCTCCCCCATCCCAGGCCGTCAGTTCACAGCATGCGCTGGTGCCGCGCCGATCACAAGGCGTGACACCGGATCGCCGTGCGGCCCCGGCTCAGGCGACCGGCGCCACTAGGCTGCAGGAACTGAAGTGGTTGCGAATGCGTCGGAGGGGACGTCATGGTCGGGAAGCGAGGACGCGTGATCGGGCGGGTCGGGCCGGGGATCGTCGGCGAAGTGATGTTGCCGGTCCGTGGTGCCACCGAGGCCTTCTACGCTTACCCGGCAACCGACGAGGTGATCGAGGTCGGTACGCCGATCGTCGTGGTGGAGTTCGATCCGCCCCGCACGGTCTACGTCGCCCGCGCCCTCTGATCCCCTCGCCTTCACTTTTCGCAGCCCTGGAGGGGCAATGCTCTGGACGTACCTGATCGCCGGCGCCGTCGCGCTGGTGGTCCTGCTGATCCTGTTCCGGATGGTCTGGCGGGTGGCCGAGCCGAACGAGGCCCTGATCATCTCCGGCCTCGGCGCGCATGCCAGCTCCGAGCAGGTCAACGACACGCTCGGCTTCAAGATCGTGGTCGGCCGCGGTACCGCCGTACTGCCCGGCTTCCAGACCGTACGCCGGTTGCCGCTCGACATCCGCGCGACGCCGCTGACCGTCACCTGCGTGTCCAGCCAGGGCATCCCGCTGCACATCAAGGGCGTCACGGCGTACAAGGTCGGTGACGACTACGGCTCGATCGCGAACGCGGCCCGGCGGTTCCTGGAGCAGAGCGACGAGCAGGTGATGAGCACGATCCACGAGCTGTTCGCCGGTCACCTGCGCGCGATCGTCGGTTCCACGACGGTCGAGGAGATGCTGCACGACCGGGAGACGCTGACCACGAACATCCGCGGCTCGCTGGCCGGCGACATGGAGAAGCTCGGCCTGGTGGTGGATTCGCTGCAGATCCAGGAGATCGACGACGAGTCCGGCTACATCCGCAACCTGGGTCGCCCGCAGGCCGCGGCCGTCGAGGCGCAGGCCCGGATCGCCCAGGCCGAGCGCGACCAGGAGGCGACCGAGCGCGAGCACGTCGCCGCCGCGGCGAAGGCCGCCGCAGTACGGCAGAGTTCGATCGCGCAGGCCGGCTACCAGGCCGAGGTCGACCAGGCGAACTCGAAGGCGTCGCAGTCCGGCCCGCTGGCCGAGGCGCTGGCTCGTCAGGAGGTTGTCGTTGCCGAGACGGAAACCGCGAAGCTGAACGCGTCGCTGGCCGAGAAGCAGCTGGAGTCGACGGTGCTGAAGCCGGCCGATGCCGAGGCGTACAAGCAGCGCACGCTGGCCGCAGCCGCGCGTGACGCGCAGATCGCGGCGGCTGAGGCGCAGGCGCGCGAGGTGACCCTGCGCGGTGAGGCGCAGGCGAAGGCGACCGAGCTGAACGGTAAGGCCGAGGCGCTCGCCGTACAGGCCAAGGCGATGGCGGAGGCGGCCGGTATCAAGGCGCGGGCCGAGGCGCTGGCCACCAACACCGATGCGGTCGTCGCGCAGCAGTTGGCGGAGGCGTACCCGGAGATCGTCCGCGCGGCCGCGAGCTCGTTCGAGAAGGTCGGAAACATGGTCGTCCTGAACGGTGCCCAGGGCATCGAGGACACCCTGGTGAAGACCATCACGATGGGCGGCTCCGGCTTCGCCCTGGCCAAGCAGCTGATCGAATCCCTCTCCACCAAGGACCAGCCCACCCTCGAACCGGTCCACGACGAAACCGCGTGACTCCCCCTCAACACCACGTTGCGTCCGAAGAATCGTGGGGCCTGACCCTCACTCCTTCGGACGCAACGGTGTCGGGGTTAGGCGGTGTGCAGGGTCAGGCCGTAGGTGCTGAGGATTTCGTTGACGGGCTGGAACCAGGTCTCGCCGCCGCTGCTGCAGTTGCCCCAGCCGCCGGACGTGACGCCCTGCGCCTGGTCGCCGGTGATGAACGAGCCGCCCGAGTCACCGGGCTCGGCGCACACGCTGGTCTTGGTCGCGCCGTAGAACAGCTGACCGTTGCCGTAGTTCACCGTCTCGTTCATCGCCAGCACCTGTCCGCAGTGCCAGTGACTGGTCGAGCCGCTGCGGCAGATCGACGTACCGATCGGGGCGACCCAGGAGCCGCGGACCAGTTGGTCGCTGACCTGACCCCAGCCCAGGACGACCGGTACGGTCCACCAGCCGCTGTCGATCGAGACCCACGAGTAGTCGTTGCCCGGGAACGACGAGCCCCGGAAGACGCCCTGCGCCGAACCGTCCCAGCCGAACGTCCGGGCTCCTACACCGGGAGAACAGTGCCCGGCCGAGACGAACCCGCCGTACACCGAGAAGCCGATCGAGCACCGCACATTGCCTGTGTAGTAGGGATCTCCACCGACTGTGCCGGCCGCGAAGGTACGCGGCGCCTGGGCTGCGACCTCCCGAACCGTGACAGGGCCGGCCTTGGAGACCTTGGCAACAAACGCATCGACAGCCGCAGAACGCTTACCTGCTTGGACATTCACCACTACGCCGCCTGTGCGCGGGTCCGCCGACCAGCCACTCACTGCGGCCGGCACAGCCTTTCCGGCCAGCTTGTCCACTGCAGCCTTCCGCTGATCGAGCTGCTTGGCAGTGATCGGTACTGCGGCAACGTCAGCACCAGTAGCCCGTACTGCGGCCGCGGTGGCCGGGTTGGTCAGGCCGACGACCAGCTTCTGCTTGGCACTGTCGTACCAGACACCACCGAAGGCGGCTCCGGCAGCGCGCTGCGCGGTCGGGACCAGCTTGGTGGCGGCGGACTCGACCTTGAGCCGGTCCTTCACCTGCTGCTCGGTCAGACCGAGGTCTTTCTGCATAGCCATCGCCTGGCTCGGGACAGCCAACGGCTGGTCGGGACCGGCCGCGACGGCCTGGCTTGGTACGGCTACCGAACTCGCGACGAGCACGGTAGCGATCAGAATCTTCATCGGGACTCTCCTCACCTTGGGGGCGGATCGGTGCGGTGAGAGCGCTCTCGCACCCGAGAGTGGCCTAGCGAGCACGAGCAGTCAAGACCTGATGACCTTCGTTGTCATGGACGGCCCAACTGGCAACCGCTATCCCGGCTGCACTGTCCGTCAGAGACCCAGGTGGGCCAGGACCGCGAGGACTCGGCGGTGGCCGGAGTCGGTGGGCGGGAGGTCGAGCTTGAGGAAGACGTTGCCGACGTGTTTGTGCACGGCGCCCTCGCTGATCACCAGCCGTTCGGCGATCGCGGTGTTGCCCAGTCCCTCTGCCATCAACGCCAGTACTTCGCGCTCGCGCGGCGTCAGTCGTTCGAGCGGATCGGTTCGCTTCACCATCAGCTGGCTGACCACTTCGGGATCGAGCACCGTCCCGCCGGCCGCGACCCGGCGTACGGCCTCGAGGAACTCGTCGACCCGGGAGACCCGGTCCTTCAGCAGGTACCCGACGCCCTCGCTCCCGGCAGCCAGAAGCTCCGCGGCGTACACCTCCTCGACGTACTGCGAGAAGACGAGCACCGGCAACCCCGGCCGCACCCGGCGAGCCTCGATCGCGGCCCGAAGCCCTTCGTCGGTGAACGTGGGCGGCAGCCGTACGTCGACCACGGTCATCTCCGGATCGTGCTCGGCAACCGCCTTGGCGAACTCGTCGGCATCCCCGGCCACTGCCACGACCTCGAACCCGGAGTTGTTCAGCAGCAGGCCGAGGCCCTCGGCGAGGATCGGGTTGTCCTCCAGAATCACTACCCGCACGGGAGGATCACCTCGACCGTCGTCGGCCCACCGATCGGGCTCTGCAGCTCCATGCGTCCGTCGATCGCTTCCACGCGGTGCACCATGCCATGGAGGCCGCTCCCCCGCCCCAGCAGGTCCTGCTTCTCGTTGACCCGGGCCCCGCCGATGCCGTCGTCGGTGATCGCCAGGTAGAGCTCGTCCCCGCGGCGCTCGAGCAGCACGTCGACATGGCCGGCTGCGGAGTGCTTGTTGACGTTGGTGAGTGACTCGGCTACCACGAAGTACGCCGCAGCTTCGACGGGCGCTGGGACGCTACCGAGCTCACCGAGTCGCAGTTCGACGGGGATGGGGCAGCGTGCGCACAGGGCCGACACAGCACCGGCAAGACCACGGTCTGCGAGGATCGGCGGGTACATGCTCCGCAGTACGCCGCGCAGTTCGGTCATGGCCTGCTCTGCGCCGTCACGGGCATCGTCGAGGATCTGAGCTGCCTTCTCCGGGTCGCTCGCCATCGTCTGCTTGGCTACACCGATCCGCAGGGCCAGCGAGACCAGCTGTGCCTGCGTACCGTCGTGCAGGTCGCGCTCGATCCGGCGCAGCTCGGCACCATGCGAATCGACCGCACCAGCACGCGTCCTGGTGAGCTCCTCCACGCGCTGCGCGAGCCGAGCGGTCTCCAGCTCTGTGGCAGTCGGTGCCAGCAGGTTGCGAGTCGCATTGGCATGTCCACGCGCTACAGCGGGCGCTACCCAGCCCAGGAGGTAGAGACCTAACAGAATTTGCGCGGGGCCGAGCACCAGAGCCTTCCACCAGCTGTCGATGTCTACTCCGAGCAGGCTGAACTCTCCCGAGTCCAGCGGCCAGAGCACCATGGTCACCACTGCGGCAGGTGCCGCCATGATCGCCATCACCGCGAGGAGCAGCTCCGGGATCGCCACCACCGCCAGCAGCAGGACGCGCAGGCTGCGGATGAAGGTCCTGTCCTTGACCAAGGCAACCACGTCGCCGGGCTTGCGGGGTGCGGCCAGGGGCAGCGCCGGCTCTTCCGGCAGCTCCAGGTACCGGCCTGCGCGGTACACCTCGCTGTTGGCAAGCCGGACCAGTCCGCCGGTGACACCGGGGATCGCCCAGCCCAGCAGCGTGCTGATCGGTAGTGCTGCGAGCAGAGTGATGCCCTTGAGGTACCTGATGATCAGGTAGAGGCTGGCTGGGCCACCGCGGGTCAGGATCTTCGAGAGCATTGCCTTGGCCTTCCGTTGTCGTCAGTAACGATCCTGAAGCAACGGGCAGGTGCAGTCGGTACAGCAGGCTCTACTCTTCGCCCGGGCATCTGCTGTAAGGCTACCGAGCAGCGGGCCGGGGGCCACCGCGAAAGGCCCCCGGCCCGGCTGGTGCGGTCGGTACCGCGGCTAGCAGACCGGGACGCCCGGCAGCTTGGGGTTGGGGTCCTGGATGTAGATGTTGCTCATGTAGCCGCCCTGGTCACGCAGCTTGGACCACCAGTTGTTGCTGGTGCCTTCGGCGTTCACCGTGTCGCCCTGCTTCTGGCAGGCGACGAACACCTGGGTCGGGCCTGGCAGCGTGGTGACGATCGAGGCGGTCAGCTTCGCGTCCGAGCGGACCCGGACACCGCTGCCGTAGGTGGTGAAGTTGTACTGCGGCGGGTTGCCGTCGTTGACGAGCTGCATGTAGTAGGTCCAGTTCCAGTTCGGACCCGGGTCGGTGTGGTCGTTGTTGGGCATCTCGCTGTGGCCCTTGATGTGCGCCCGGTCCTTGGGGATGCCACGCCGCTCGGCGATGTTCTTGGTCAGCGCGGCCGACGATCGGTACATCGCGTCGGTGAACCAGGAGGGCTGGTCGACATAGCCTTCATGCTCGATGCCGATCGTGTACGGGTTCTCGGTGCGCACGTGCCAGGCTGTGTCCTTCTCGGCCACCATCTGGGTGATCTGCCCGTCACTGGAGCGGATCACGTAGTGCGCGCTCACCTGGGCCGCCGGGTCCTTGAACCAGCTGATCGTGCCGGCGTACGAGCCCTGGGTGACGTGGATGACGATGGTGGTGATGGCTGCGGTCCGGCCGGCCCGGTAGTTGCAGGTGCAGGCCGGGTTCCAGATGGCGCCCGGGTAGTCGGCCGCCTGGAGCGACGCCGGCGTACGGGTGCCGAGTGGTGCGACATTCGCGTAGCGGCCGCGGTCGGGGGTGACCGGCTTCGCGGCCAAGCTGACACCTGCCGCGCCGACCCCCTGGCCGATGATCCGGTAGACCTCGTCGGTGTAGAGACGGGCGGTCGGGGCGTCAGCGGAGTGCGGGTACTGCGCGACGACCTCGTACCACTTGGCGACGTCCTTACGGGCGGCGCCTTGGAGGCCGGCCTTGTCGGCGTACGAGTCCAGGACCGCTGCAGCGCCCTGGATGTTGGCGGTAGTGTCCTTGGCGAGCTTGTCGGCCGGCAGACCGGTCAGCTTCTTCGCCTCGGCCATCGTGGGGTTGGTGGGGTTGCTGGCCAGGTGCATGACGCCGAAGCCGTTGTCCTGACTCGGCTGGCCGTGGTGGCCGTCCAGGTGCGACTCGGCGTAGCCGATGCCGACCAGGATCGCGCGCGGTACGTCGTACTGGACGGATGCGTTCTGGAAGGCCTTGGCGAGCTCACCGGGCACGACCGAGCCGGCGGGCTCGGGGTACGGCGCGGCGGTGCTCGGCAGCGTTCCGCTGAACGCGATCGCACTGGCGGCCGCGACGGCCACTCCGGCGATCAATCTGGGCAGTGGGGCGGTCTTACCCATCGGGATCGTTCCTTCCCTTGCGGCGTCCCGCCGAGGGGCGTCGGCGGGTTCCAGCCACGCTAGGGCAAAATCTTGCGAAAAAGCCAGTACTTACGTGAATTTTTCCCGTACGTCGGCCGATCAGCAGACTCTGCCTCGCAACACGATGAGTCGGGGATGCTCCAGTACGCCGGGATCGGCGCGCGGGTCCTCGTCGTACACGACCAGATCCGCCGGATTCCCCGGGACCAGCGTTCCGGGCACGCCGAGCCATTCGCGGGCCGCCCACGACCCCGCGGCCAGCGCCTGCTCGCCGGACATCCCGATCGTGGTGAGGGCCTGGATCTCGGACGCAACCAGTCCATGACCCAGTACGCCGCCGGCGTCGGTCCCGGCATACACGGGAACTCCGGCCTCGACGGCCGACCGGAGCGTGTCGAGACGCCGCTCGTACAGGTCGCGCATGTGAGCGGCGTACGTCGGGAACTTGCCGGCCGCCTGCTCGGCGTACTCGGGGAAGTTCTCCAACTGGATCATCGTCGGTACGACGGCGACGCCGGCCGCGGCCATCTGGTCGAGCATGTCGGGGAGCATCCCGGTGCCGTGCTCGATGCAGTCGATGCCTGCGGCAAACAAATCGCGGAGGGCGTGCTCACCGAAGACGTGCGCGGTGACGCGGGCGCCGAGCTCGTGGGCCCGGGCGATGGCGGCGTTCAGCGCCTCGGCCGGCCAGCAGGGGGTGAGGTCGCCGGCGTCGCGGTCGATCCAGTCGCCGACCAGCTTGACCCAGCCGTCGCCCTTGAGGGCTTCCTGTTCGACGTACGCGACCAGTTCTTCCGGCTCGATCTCCCAGCCGTAATTGCGGATGTACCGCTTCGACCGGGCGATGTGGCGGCCGGCCCGGATGATCTTCGGCAGATCCTCGCGGTCGTCGATCCAGCGGGTGTCCGCGGCCGATCCCGCGTCGCGCACGAGCAACGCGCCCGCGTCGCGGTCGGCGTACGCCTGCCGCTCCTGGGTCTCGCGGTCGACGGCGCCGTGCTGATCGAGGCCGATGTGACAATGCGCGTCGACCAGACCGGGCACGATCCAGCCGCCGCTGCTCACGGTTGTCACGTCGGCAGTGGCGGGCCGGTCGACGACCAGCCCGCCACTGAGGTAGAGCTCCTGCTGCTCACCGGCCGGCAGGACCGTGCCGGTGAGCCTGATGACGTCGGACATACCGCCGACGGTAACGGCAGACGTGTTAGCCGTGCGAGCCGCTGCCCTGCGTA
This sequence comes from Kribbella monticola, assembly GCF_003261635.1. Classification (GTDB taxonomy): domain Bacteria; phylum Actinomycetota; class Actinomycetes; order Propionibacteriales; family Kribbellaceae; genus Kribbella; species Kribbella monticola. The sequence goes on from NZ_QFXK01000003.1 coordinate 169,524, forward strand.
CAGGGAGTCGGGTTCGGATCGGTCCCGCACGGCGAGCCGCTCGGGGTGTCGGTCGGCGTCGGGGTCGGCGTATCGGTCGGCGTCGGGGTCGGGGTGTCGGTCGGAGTCGGGGTGGGCGTGGTCGTCGGCTTCGTCGGACCGTCCGTCGGCGTGTGCGTCGGCTTGGTCGGGCGGGTGGTCGGCGTGACGATCGGATCCGGGATCGACGGCTTGCTGGTCGGCCTTGCCGTCGGCTTCGGCGTGGTACCCGGCTTCGGGTCGTCCGGCACGTCCGGCACCTGCCGCGGGTCGACCTTGCGATCGGCGTTACCGGTGGCCTTCGGCGTCGAGAGGTTGCCCTTGGCATTCGGCACCAGGACCGCGCTCTTGCTGTAGACCCGCATCCAGCGCAGCACGGTGGCCACGAAGTCCTTGGAGTGCTGGTAGCGCAGCAGGGCGGAGACGAGGTCCATCGGGCGCTTCAGGTCGTCGCCCTCGGAGCACAGGTAGACCGCGACGGTGGTTACCGCGTCGTACACGTTGTTCGGGTTGCGGAAGCCGTCGCCGTTGCCGTCGGCCCCGAACTCGGTCCACACGCCCGGGATGATCTGCATCGGGCCGACTGCGCGGTCCCACACCTTGTCGGAGTCGTAGCGACCCTTGTCGGTGTCGGTGATCCGGCCGGTGCCGCCCTTGCCGTTCAGCACCGGGCCGAGGAGCTTGCCGCGGGTCGTGCCGGCCACGTCGACCCGGCCGCCGCTGGCGTGGTTCGACTCGACCTTGCCGATACCGGCCAGCAGCGGCCAGGTGAGACCGCAGTTGGGCCGCACCACGGCGAGATTCGCGGTGGCGCGGCGGTACGCGGGGAAGACCCCGCGGGGGATGCCGTTGACGGCACCGGGCCGGCCCGGCCGGACCACGGACGAGCCGTCGGTGGCACCCTGAACGGGCACGTCGGCACGGGCGGGCTTGTCAGATCCGATCCGGCCGTCCACTCCGGGACGTTGCGGGACGATCATCGTCAGTTCGTCGAATTCACCGCTGTTCAGTCCGGCCCCAGGCGATGGGGCGACCGGGCTGTCCGCCACGAAGTCACCGGCGGCACCGGCACCCCCCGAGGCGACTGTCACGATGGCCCCGACCAGGAGCGGGGCCGTGCACAGTGAAGCGATGATGATTTTGACCCGACGGTTTCCACTACGGGTTAGGCGCATGATTCCCCCAACGACCCACGCGCCAGAAAGTTACCGAAGAGCGACGGAAAGTTACCTGAGCAGATAGCTCTCGGGTCCGATGGCCGCTGATTGAGGCGGAAAAGGGCCTTGCGGGGGCCGAGGGCAACCGACTGGCCCTTGGCCTGGATCTTACGTTGCCGGCCCGCCTACGTACGCCGTACGGGCTCTGGGCCCGTCTGCTCCTGGCAGAGCTGGTCGCCGTCGGGGCCGACGGCACCTGTCAGAGCTGGTCGCCGTCGGGGCCGACGGCACCTGTCAGGGCTGGTTGGCGTCCGGGGTCGACAGCGTTTGTCAGGGGCTGGTCGGTGTGTCGTCCGGGGTGGAGTTGTTGCTCGGGGCGTCGGACGTCGTCGCGGCCGGCTGGGAGACCGGCGTACAGGTCGGCGTCTCGGTCGGGGCCTGCGTCGGGGCGCCCGCCTCGCACTGCGGCAGCGGCGTCGGGGTCGGCGTCGGGGTCGGGGTCTCCGTCGTCGGCGGCGTCGTGGGAGGCGTCGTCGGCGGGGTGCTGGGCGGCGTGGTGGGCGGCGTCGACGGCTCGGTCGGGGTCGGCGTCGGCCGTGGGGTCGGCGAGACGGTCCACGGCGGCGTCGGCGTGGTCGGCCGGGTGGTCGTCGGCAACGTCTGGGTCGGCGTCACCGTCGGGGTCACAGTGGGGTGGGCCGTTGTCGGCGTGGTGGCCGGCTGGGTCGCGTGAGTGGCCGGCTTCGTCGTGGCGGGCTGGGTCGTCGCCGGCCTGGTCGTGGTCGGGTCCGACGTGGTGTCGTGGTCACCGGGCACGTGGGTCGGGTCGGAATCGCGCTGCACGTTGCCGTCGTCACCGATCGTCGGATCGATCACGCCGTCGCCGTCCGGCAGCGTCGTCGTGGACTTGCTGTACGTCTGCATCCAGCGCAGCACCGTGTTCACATAGTCCATCGAGTGGTTGTACCGGAGTACGGCCTGGACCAGACCCTGTGGAGTGCTCAGGTCGGAACCGTTCGAGCACAGATAGTCCGCGGCGGCCCGGGACGCGTCGAACACGTTGTGCGGGTCCTTGACCCCGTCGCCGTTGCCGTCGGCGCCGAAGGCGTTCCAGCTCCCCGGGATGAACTGCATCGGGCCGACCGCGCGATCCCAGCTGGTGTTCCCGTCGTACCGGCCCTGGTCGGTGTCGGCGATGGCCGCCATCCCGGGGCCACCGTCGAGGACCGGGCCGAGGATCTTGCCGCGGGTGTTGCCGGCCGCGTCGACCCGGCCGCCACTGGCGTGCGAGGACTCGACCTTGCCGATGCCGGCCAGCAGTGGCCAGGTGATGTGGCAGTTGGGCTGGGCGAGCGCGAGGTCGTTGGCCGCCTTCTGGTACGCCGCGAGCACGGTGCCCGGGATGCCGGAGGCGTCACCGATGACACCGGGCAGCACCGGCTGCTTGTTGTCGATCGCCCCGGTGATCGGGACGTCGATCGACGAGCGCTTCTCCGTGCCGACCCCGCCGTCGGCGCCGGGCTGGGCCGGTACGTCGTTGAGCAGGTCGTCGAAGACCGAGTCCTGCCGGGGCAGGCTGAGCGCGTGCGAGTCGACCACGAACGAGTTCGACGGGACGCCGCCGGCGACGAAAACGGCCACCATCGCGGCGGGCGGCGCAAGGCAGATCCACGTCGCGGTCAGCTTGCCGCGCCACGTGTCCAGGTTCTTGAACTGCTGCCTCATCCGAACCGTCCCCCAGGTTCTGCAGTCTGTCGTTGCTTCGGGCGTAGCCACGATCTTAGCCGTCGGTCCGGTTCCGGCAACCGTCCACGACCGGGCGCGAGTTCATGACCGAGCGAGGACTTGTGCCCGGCGGATGATCCGTGATAGCGGCCTCAGCCGACCACGGTCCGTAGTACTGGAGGCTATTTTCCGCCGAGCATGTTCTTCAGCTCGTCGGGCAACTCGAAGCCGTCGGCGCCGGCGCCGCCACCGAAGGCCGCCGGGAGCTGACCGGGCTGCGGAGCGGCCGGCTCGGCCTGGTTCGCGCGCTTGGCCGGGTTGCCCGAGCCGCGCTTGGCCTTGCCCTTCTTGGCCTGCTGCTTCGCCTTCTTGCCGCCGCCCATGCCCGGCATGCCTGGCATTCCCGGCATCCCTGGCATGCCCTTGCCGGACGCCATCGCCGACATCATCTTGCGGGCCTCGAAGAACCGCTCGACCAGGCCGCTGACGGTGGCGACCTCCGTCCCCGAGCCCTTCGCGATCCGGGCCCGGCGGGAGCCGTTGATGATGTTCGGGTCGTTGCGCTCGGCGGGCGTCATCGAGTGGATGACGGCCTCGATCCGGTCGATCTCGCGCTCGTCGAAGTTCTCCAGCTGGTCCTTGAACTGGGCCGCGCCGGGCAACATGCCGAAGATCTTGGTCAGCGGACCCATCTTGCGGACCGACTGCATCTGGGCGAGGAAGTCGTCGAGGGTGAAGTCCTTGCCGCCACGCTTCTGCAGCTTGGCGGCGGTCTTGGCGGCCTCCTCGGCGTCGAACGACTTCTCCGCCTGCTCGATCAGGCTCATCACGTCGCCCATGCCGAGGATGCGCGACGCCATCCGGTCGGGGTGGAAGACGTCGAAGTCCTCGAGCTTCTCGCCGTTGCTGGCGAACATCACCTGCCGGCCGGTGACCTGCGCGATCGACAGCGCCGCACCACCGCGGGCGTCACCGTCGAGCTTGGACAGCACCACGCCGTCGAAGCCCACGCCGTCGAGGAAGGCCTGCGCGGTGGTGACCGCGTCCTGGCCGATCATCGCGTCGACGACGAACAGGATCTCGTCCGGCGTGACCGCGTCGCGGATGTCCGCGGCCTGCTTCATCAGCTCCTCGTCGACACCGAGGCGGCCCGCCGTGTCGACGATGACCACGGAGTACTGCTTGGTCCTCGCCTCGTCCATCGCCTGCCGCGCGACCTGCACCGGGTCGCCGACACCGTTGCCGGGCTCAGGCGCGAACACCGGTACGCCGGCGCGGTCGCCGACCACCTGGAGCTGGGTCACCGCGTTCGGGCGCTGCAGGTCGGCCGCGACCAGCATGGGCGTCTGGTGCTTGCTCTCCTTCAGCCACTTCGCGAGCTTGCCGGCCAGGGTGGTCTTACCCGCACCCTGCAGACCGGCCAGCATGATCACCGTCGGCGGCCGCTTGGCCATCCGCAGCTCACGGGTCTGGCCACCGAGGATGGTGACGAGCTCCTCGTTGACGATCTTGATGACCTGCTGCGCCGGGTTCAGCCCGCCGCGTACCTCGGCCCCGCTGGCGCGCTCCTTCACCGCGGCGATGAAGTCCTTCACCACCGGCAGCGCGACATCGGCCTCCAGCAGCGCGATCCGGATCTCCCGCGCGGTCGCGTCGATATCGGCGTCGGTCAGCTTGCCCTTACCGCGCAGATTCTTGAACGCAGCAGAAAGGCGATCAGAAAGCGTGTCGAACACGAGGCCACAATCCATTTCTTCCGGCGGAACCCACGCCACCCCAAACCCAAGGCAACTCCCCGAGTCTACCGGCCCCCAGACCTCCCCCCGCCTGTGGATGACGACGCCCCAGCAACACCTACACCCGATAACGTCTCCCCCACCGCTCACCCACCCCAACCGAAGACCGCCGATGACCTTCCACGAGTTCAACCACCACTACAAACTCACCCGCGCAGCCCTGACCACAGGCGAGTCCCCCGACGTCGCCGCTGCACAAGCACAGCTCCGCGTACTGACCGCTGCTCTCACTGGCACCGACCTGACCGCAGCCATGCGCTTGATCGACGGCCTGCCAGCCCTCCTCGCCGCCGTCAAGGCAGCAACCCCGTCGCCACGATCCCCACAGATGGCCGAAGCCCTCCAGATCCTCAGCGAGGGCAAGTTCGACGAAGGCGCCCGCGAAGAACGCCTTGCAGCGCTGCGAGACGCCCGCCGCCGGATCTGGGCCCTCGCCGACCGCGCAGGCACCGATCACGTCGCCATCCGAGGCCTCACCCGCGGCCTCGAAACCACCGAGAACTACCTCGAGGACCCGCCCTGGGACCTAGCTCCCAACAACGGCAACGCCTGACAGATGGGCGTACCGGCTTCGGCAAGGCCTGCCTGTGGATAAAAGCGCAGCCCGCACCTTCCCGGCCGGTAAAGTCAGCGAAACCGATCAGACAGGCCGAACGTGGAAGGCGTCGATGGACTTCAACGAGTTCAACCGGCAGTACAAGCTGTCCCGAGCGAGCCTGATCGCGGGCGAGACGACAGACATCGCCGGCGTACAAGCACAGCTTCGTCTGCTGGCCGACGCTCTTGCCGCAAGCGATCACGAGGTCGCCGCCAAGCTGATCGACCGCCTCCCGTCCGCAGTCGCCGCCGCCCAGGAGCCGCCACCGGAGCGTTCCCCGGAGATGCTCGAAGCGTTGCGGATCATCGACGGAGCCAACTTCGTCGACGGCACCCGCGAGGAACGCCTCGCCGCGTACGCCGAAGCCCGCAAGCAGATCTGGGCAATCGCCGACCGCGCCGGCGCCGACAGCGACCGCATCCGCTACCTCACCCGCCGCTTCGAATCCACAGAGCTCTACCTCGAAGAGGGCTACCCCTGGGACCCGCTGCCGGACACCCCTGGCGACTGACCTATGCCCGGCTACGAGGGGATGACCCGGATCGCCCCGGAGTCACCGGTCTACCAGGAGGTCGCCCGGCTCTACCAAATCGCACAGGAAATGCGCCCCGGCGGTCTCGACCGTTGGAATGGCGAACTCTACTCGCGTACAGATGACAAGTACGGAGGCCTGACGCGCGACGGCACGTTCCGCTTGAACGAGAAACTCGTTCTCGATCACTTGACCGGTGGCGACGGGAGTGGCGACCCGATACGGCAGGGTCAAGCGTTGGCCACGGTGTTCCACGAGTCCTTGCATGCCAGGGTCGCGATGGACGCCAGGTCCGAACCCAATGCGCTGCGGAAGCCACAGTCCATCGGACTGGACGAGGGACTCACTGAGCTCGCCACGAACGCCGATTACGAGCAGTTTGCCCAGCTGGCTGGGTACGACGACACCGCGACCCCAGACCCTGAGTATCCCGGCGCCGTCCACGCCGCGGGCGAGCTGCTGGACCGGGCAACTACATCCGAGGCCGAGCGCGCCGATCTGTTGACTGCGGCGATCGATCAACCCGTGATGATGCGCTGGGACACCATTGCCGGCCATATCGTGCAGAACGAACTGGCCGACACGGTTCCATCGGACGCTGATCATCAGCAGGCAGCCAGAGCGCACCTCGTCAACCAGATGGGCGTCGACGAATGGGCCGTGGTGCACGAGCTCGACGGACTCGGACCCACGACCGCCGAACTGACCACCGAAGCCGTGGACAATGGCGTCGCCCAGATCCGCGGTCACTACCAGAACACCCCGGACGAGCCGTACCCCGCCAAGACGCCGAACCCGGCCGCTGAAGTAGCCGCCGAAACCGGCCAGGGCGAACAACAACGTGCGGCAACCCAAGGGGACCGCAGCCAGGCCGACCTGGCCAACTTCCCCGCACCAGACGCAGCCACCCGTCTTCACGGACCGCAAACCGGATTTGACCAGATCAGCCCGAACGGCACTCAGTCCACACCGCCGAGCCGCCCGGAGGCCGGTCAATCCTCCTCCGACCCCGCATCCGCCGGCCGCACGAAGAGTCCGCAGCCGTCTACCCGTGCAGCCGGCCAACAAGGCGACCCCATGCGATTTCTCAAGGACCAGGCGCCGGCCGCTCACGCCACCCGCACAGCGCCGTCCCTGGGCGACGGCTCACGAGGCGCCGGTGCTCCAAGTGGTCCTTCGCTCAACCGCCCAGCCGCAAGCCGCACTCCTACGCCAGATCGTGGCGGCCGCGACTGACCTGCGGTACCTACTTCGCCTCCTGTGGATAACCGCCCACGCGGCGGCGCGTTGCTCGATATCGTTACGCGCAGTAGGTGGAAGGCGTCGTTGAGGAGGGGTTATGCCGTTGGACGTGGCTGGGTTCAACTCGGCGTTCTCGGGGGCGCGGTATCGGGTGCGGAACGAGCGGGCTGATGCGGGGCGAGAGCAGGCTCGACTTCGCGAGCTCGTGCCCGACGATGCCTCGGCAGAAGACCGCGAGTGGGCCTTGGGATTGATCGAGCTGTTGGGCGAGCCTCCTGAACCGCCACGGCAGTGGAGTGCGCTCTACCACCAGGCCGGCGAGGTGGCGGGCTCCGCGTATCAGGCAGGCGGCACCGTGGATGAACAGATCGCTGCCATTGCGGACGCCCGGCGGAAGATATGGGAGATAGCCGACCGGGCAGCCGCTGACGAAGCGCCCCACATCCGCGCGATGACACGAGTGCTTGAGCACCTCGAAGACGAACTGCGCAATCCCACGTGGCCAACGGAAGATTCGCCTCGCACGGGCAACTGATTCATGGGCGCCGGTGATCGACTGGTCGATCCTGAGTCGCCGGTCTACCGGGAGTTCGTACGCCTCTACCAGATCGCGCGAAGTCTGCGGCCGACGGCAGTCGATCGGTGGAGTGGAAATCTGTGGGCGACACAGGCTGAGACCTGGGGTGGATTCGATCCGATCACTGGCGACCTTCGCCTTTCGGACCCTTTGGTGCTTCGTCATCTCGACAGGTCGACGACGACAACCCCGGACCGACAGGCGCAGGCACTGGCCACCGTGCTTCACGAAGCAACCCATGCCTGCATGGAGACCGACGCGCCGGACGACAGGAATGCGGTGCGGTCGCCAGTAAGCAAAGGGTTGATGGAAGGTATCGCCGAGGTCCGTGCCGTGGAGGATTTCGACGCCTTTGCAAGGCGGGCCGGCTATCCCGACCTGCCCATGCCGACGCCGACGTACCCAGGTGCGCATGCCGCAGCGACGAGCCTTCTGAATCAATGCGCCGGTCCGAGCATGTCATGGGAGGCGATGATCGGCGTCGTCACTCGGGGACCGGGCGCTTTGCACTTCGACCAGCTGGCCGACGGCGTCCTGCGGAACCGGCTGGCAGAAGTCGTTCCAGTGGCAGATCGGCAAGCTACGCGCGCAGCCCTCATTGCCACAATGACCCATCCGATGTGGCCCATGTTGCCCGGACGCCCACAGGACGCCGGCCGGGTGACAGCGGACGAGATCAAACGCAGCCTCAACGCAAAGGTTGAGGAGATTCGACACCACTACCGGACGAGCCCGCAGCAGCCGTTTCCCGCTGACTTCCCTAACGCCGCACGTCATCCCGCCGAGGGCGAACCAACTCGCTCACTGCTCACAGCAACTCCGGACGAAGCGGAGCGGCAAGAAGTAGGCACCATGCGGTTTCTCAGTGGGCAGGCTCCGGCTGCACATGCGACACGGGCAGCAGCGTCTTCCCTTGGCGACGGGTCTCGAAGTACTAGGACATCGGCGGGCCGAGCTACTCCCGGCCTTGATCGGGGCGCGGACTGATCGTCGGAACGAGTTGCGGGGGCATTGGCCGGGGGGTGCGTTGACAGGGTGGGGCGGGGATGGACAGGATCTAACCCATTGTTGAAGGGCTAGCGGTTAGGGGTGGGTGGGTGCGGGAGCGGGTTGTGGTGGATGGGCCGTCGAACTTGGGGTTGCGGCCGCCAAAGGAAGGGGTGGTGCCGGGGTGTTACAAGTTGGCGGGGGCGGTGCGGGATCGGGGGTTTGTGCGGAGGATTGGGGCTGAGGACGCGGGGGTGGTGACGCCGCCGCGGTATGACCGGGGGGATTGGGAGCCGGGGGACGGCGTGTTCAATGCGGTTGCCATCGCGGAGTACAGCCGGAGGTTGGCTGATCGGGTGGGGAAGTTGGTTGATGAGGACAAGTTCGTTGTGCTGCTGGGTGGGGAGTGCAGCAACTTGCTGGGGCCGGCGTTGGCGTTGAAGCGGCGGGGGCGGTATGGGGTGGTGTATCTCGACGGGCATTCCGATATGCGCACTGTCGATAACGACGAGTACGTCGGGGCCGCTGGTGGCGAGGCGCTGGCGTTGGTGACCGGGCGCGGGCAGGCGGATCTCACCGATCTCGAGCAGCTGCGGCCGTATGTCAGGGATGAGGACGCGGCGATGCTTGGTTATCGCGAGGACGAGGCGTACCTCGAAACCGTGCGGGAAGCGGGGATTCTGGAGCGGTCGGCGCTCGACGTCATGAAAGATCCGGCCAAAGCCGCTGCCGATGTGCTGCAACACCTGGAGAGGGACGAGCTGGACGGGTTCTGGGTGCATCTCGATGTCGACATCCTCGACGCGGAGGTGATGCCGGCGGTCGACAGTCCGGATCCAGGTGGGCTGCAGCACGAGCATTTGCGCAGCCTGCTGAAGCCGTTGCTCAAGGCACCGAAGTGCGTCGGGCTGGATGTCGGCATCTTCGACCCGGATCTGGACCCCGACGGGCGGTACGCCGCCGAGCTCACCGACACCCTCGTCGCGGCGCTCGGCGGCTGACCGACCCGAGCTACGGCGCTCCACGGCTGACCGACGCCGAGCTGTGGCGCCCGCGACTGGCCGCACCGAGCTGCGGCCCCCGCAGCCGACCGACACCGAACTGCGGCGCTCCACGGCTGACCGACCCCGAGCTGCGGCACCCGCGACTGGCCGCACCGAGCTGCGGCCCCCGCAGCTGACCGACACCGAGCTGCGGCCCCCGCAGCTGACCAACACCGAGCTGCGGCGCTCGCGGCTGATCGACAACCGGCTGCGGCGCTCGGCGGCTAGCTAGGGAGAGGGGAGCTGGTTACTCCCAAACCGTCTGCGCGCCGTGGGCCGAGGTGTGGCCGAGGATGCGGGGCTCTCCCCCGGGCCAGAGTTGGAGGACCACCAAGGGCTCAACAGGCGCATCCGGCGTGCGGCGGCGGTGTTCGAGGCTCAACCGAGCCAGCGGCGCCGACGCAGTAGCCCTCTGCCCCAAAGCATCAAGCGCCTCGTCAGCTGCCCTCTGCTCCGACAAAGTGAGGTAGTGCCACATCACCGAGTGCCAGACGACGGTCACGTGGCCCTCCGACAACTCCAGTGCACGAAGGAACGACACAGCGTCCTCACGCCGTACGTCGGCCGGCACCGATCGGGCGATCTCGATCGCGCCGCGGAGCCTTTCGAGCCGAGCCGTCATGTCCGGCCAGACGTACGACGTCAGGAGCAGCTCCCCGTCGGAGCTCAGCGCGTTCACCGGGGCGATATCGCTACCGACGCGCTCGGCGATCCGCAGCTCAGGGTGCGGCGTGAGCGCGCGACCGGACCACGCATCGGCAAGCTGCACAGGGCTCGACGCAGGACCGAACCCGGTGCCGTCGGCAAGGTTGTAGCGAAAGTGGTCAGCGCGAAGATTGAGCCCAGCACTCGACCCGATCTCGAACAGTCGCACAGGAAGAGGAACAGCTTCGAAGAGCTGCAGCAACCCGCCGTACAGGGCAGTGGAGCGTCCGACCTCATTGGTCTGCGGCGCCTGGAGGAGTTGCGCTCGTAGCTCCCCACCGCGCGACTGCAGCACCTGCTCGAACGCTTCCCAGCCCAGCACCGGGTCCCACGAACCACCGACACTCGGGTAGAACGCCGCAAGCTCCGGCGCCTCCCCTGTCAGCACAAGCCGGTGCACGGCGCCCAGCAGCGGCAGTGCAAGTCCGTACTGCGCAGGGTCGTACCCGGCCACCACCTTCGTGGACACGCCGCCCAGCTCCAGGTCGTCCACGATCCGCCGCAGCAGGTCCGCATACATCGGCGAGCCGAGTTCCTCGCACTCCTGAGCCTGCAGCTGGAACGCCTCTACAACATCCACACCGAAGACATTAGAAGGTCAACCGGTCCAGTACCGACTTGGCAGTCGTCTCCGCGTCCTCCTCTTCCAGCGGCGCTCCGTTGCGGTCGGTCAGGTAGAAGACGTCGACGCACTCGGCCCCGAGCGTGCTCACATGCGCCGAGCGAATGTCGGCGCCGGTCGAGGCGATCGCCGCTGTCACGTCGTACAGCAGACCCGGCCGGTCGTGTGCGCGCACCTGCAGCACAGTCGCGGTTTCCGATGCCCCAGGCAACAAATCGACCTTGCTCGCAACGGCCTGCCGGGTAGCGGACGAGTCTCGCGCGGCCAACCGGCGTACCAGGTCGGCATCGTCGCGCAGTGCGACAGCAAGCCGATCCCGCAGCCGCACAGGGTCGGGCAGTGAGCCGGCAACCGACCACTGGGAGATCCCGAGCCCATCGACAGAGGTGATGACAGCAGACCGTACTGCGAGCCGCTCGACCGCCAGTACGCCGGCAACCGTCGACAGCGTGCCTACTTGGTCAGGCACGGCCACGTTGATCCGCAGGTCACCGGCGTGGTCCGACACGGTCACACCGACCCGGCCGATGCCGACCACCTGGTGCAGTGCGGGTACAGCGATCGGCGGAGCCTCGGTCCACAGCCCTGCGCCTCCCCCGGACAGCTCACCTCGCACTCGGCGGGCCAGCTCCCCCACCAGCCGCATTCGCCACGGCGACGACGCAGCAGGCCCAGCAGCACGCGCATCGGCGTAGGTGAGTGCCTCCAGCAGGTCCAGCGTGTCTGTGTCGCGGACGATCCCCGAGATGAGCTCCACCGTCATCGGATCGTCCAGGTCTCGCCGCGTCGCCACCTGGGCGAGCATCAGGTGCTGGCGCACCAGCAGGGTGATCGTCTCGACGTCAGCAGCCGGGAAACCCAGTCGGCGGCCTATTGCGGTAGCGATCACGGCACCGGTGACGCTGTGGTCGCCCTCGACTGCCTTGCCCAGGTCGTGCACCAGCGCGGCGACCAGGAGCAGGTCCGGTCGACGTACGTCACGCACCATCTTCGACGCCTCGACACAGGTCTCCAGCAGATGCCTGTCGACGGTGTAGCGGTGTACTGCGGACTGCGGCGGCCGGAACCGCACGGAGTCCCACTCAGGCAGCAGACGCGACACGTACCCAGCCTGGTCCATCGCCTCCCACACTTCGAGAAGCCCTGGACCAGCCCCCAGCAAAGCGCACAGCAACCGACGGGCCTCGCCAGGCCAAGGCGTCGGCAGCGGAGCCGAGGCAGCAGCCAACCGCGCACACACAGCAGGAGACAGTACGAGCGAGCGGTCCGCAGCCACGGCCGCAGCGCGCAGCCCAAGCACCGGGTCACGCTCCGGCCGCGCGTCAGGCATCAGGACGACTTCACCCTCGTGCTGCCCGACTCCCTCGTCCAGGGCCAGCAGTAGTGGACCACCAGTACGCCCACGCCGCCGTGAGCGAGGCGGTCGCGCCACGAGGCTCTCGACTCGTCGCCAGGACACGTCGCACACGTGCGCCAAGGTGCGCCCGGTCGCGTAGACGTGTCGCAGCAGTTCGTCGCGGTCTGCCATTCCCAGCCCAGCAGCGACCTCACCGGCGACGTCCGCGACCAACCGGTCGGTAGCGCGCCCTGCGACGTTGTGCAGCTCGTCGCGGATGTTCAGCAGGTCGAGGCGCGCCCGCTCCACCACGGGATGCGGTACGTCGACCAGCCAGGACGCCACGAGCGCCCGTAGTACGACGGCGTCCCGCAGACCGCCGTACGCCTCCTTCAGATCCGGCTCGGCCAAGTGCGCCAGCTCGCCGACCGTGTTGGCGCGGTCCCGGCAAGCAGCGGCGAGCGCGGGCAGCCGCGTCTTCGCAGTACGGCGCCAGTCGGCCATCAGCACCGATCGCAGCTGCAGCGTGAGATGAGAATCCCCAGCAACGTGCCGCGCGTCCAGCAGGCCCAAAGCGACCCGTACGTCGTCCGCGGCGGCAGCCTGGGCTTCCTCGACGGTCCGGACGCTGTGGTCGAGCTTGGTCCTCGAATCCCACAGCGGATACCAGATCTGTGCGGCCAGTTCGTCGATCCGTGGGTACCCGGCAGTGTGCAGCAGCATCACGTCCAGGTCGCTGTACGGCGAAAGCTCCTCCCGGCCGTAGCCGCCGACGGCGACCAGCGCGACGCCCTCGGCGGACTGGCCGAGGGCGTCGCAGGCTTTCGAGAGGAGCAGGTGCAGCAGCGCGTCCGCCTCGTCGGCCCGAACGCGCCGCTGCTCTGCCCGGTTCACCATCTAGAGGGCGTCTCCGTCGACTTCGCCGGTCCGGACCCGGACGATCGACTCGACCGGGGTCACCCAGACCTTGCCGTCGCCGATCTTGCCGGTCTGTGCCGCCTTGACGATCACGTCCACCACATCGGCGCCGTCACCGTCCTCGACGACGACCTCGAGCCGGACCTTCGGGACCAGGTCCACCTCGTACTCCGCGCCGCGGTAGACCTCGGTGTGGCCCTTCTGCCGGCCGTAGCCGCTCGCCTCGGTGACCGTCATGCCGGTCACCCCGAACGTCTCCAGCGCGGCCCGGACGTCTTCCAGCTTGTGCGGCTTGACCACAGCGGTGATCAGCTTCATGCGTTCGCACCTTCCTTCGTGTCTGCGGGTGCATCCTCAACGGGGGCCGGGACCGTCGTACGGGCCAGCGGGTTGTGACCGCGCAGGCCGGACGCGCCCAGGAAGTCGTACGCCGTCTCGGCGTGCTCCACCTGGTCGACACCGGTGACCTCGTCGTCCTCGGTCAGGCGGAAGCCGATCGTCTTGTCGATCAGCTTGCCCAGCCCGAAGGCGACCACGAAGGAGTAGACCCCGACCGCCAGGTTCGCCAGCGCCTGCCGGCCGAGCTGGCCGGCGCCACCACCGTAGAACAGGCCGTCCACCGCCGACGGGGCGGCCGCCGAACCCAGGAAGCCGATCGCCAGCGAGCCGAACAGACCGCCGACCAGGTGCACGCCGACCACGTCGAGGGAGTCGTCGAAACCGAGCTTGTACTTCAGCGAGACCGCGAAGGCGCAGATCGCACCGGCCAGCACGCCGAGGATTATCGCGCCGACCGGCGTGACCGCACCACAGGACGGGGTGATCGCGACCAGACCGGCGACCGCGCCGGAGGCCATGCCGAGCGTGGTGGCCTTGCCGTGCCGGATCCGCTCCACGATCAGCCAGCCGATCACGGCGGCGGCGGTGGCGACCTGGGTGTTCACGAAGGTGACCGCGGCGGTGGTGCCGGCGCTCAGCGCGGAGCCCGCGTTGAAGCCGAACCAGCCGAACCACAGCAGCCCGGCGCCGAGGATGACCAGCGGCAGGCTGTGCGGCCGCATCGGGTCCTTGCGCCAGCCGACCCGGCGGCCGAGCACGAGGGCCAGTGCGAGCGCTGCCGCACCGGCGTTCACGTGCACCGCGGTACCACCGGCGAAGTCGATCGCCTTCAGCTTGTCGCCGATCCAGCCGCCCTTGCCGTCGTCGAGGAACCACACCGAGTGCGCGACCGGGAAGTACACCAGGCAGGTCCAGCCCGCCACGAACGCGATCCAGCCACGGAAGGTGGCCCGGTCCGCGATGGCGCCCGAGATCAGCGCCGGGGTGATGATCGCGAACATCAACTGGAAGGCGACGAAAGCGAGCGTCGGAATCGTTCCGCTGACCGCGTCCGGCGCGATCAGGCCCTTCAGCCCGGCCGCCGAGAAGTCACCGATCACGTGCCCGTTGTCACCGGTGAAGGTCAGCGAGAAGCCGACCACCACCCACAAGATGGTGACCACGGCGATGGTGATGGCACTCATCATCATCATGTTCAGCACGCTCTTGACGCGCACCATGCCGCCGTAGAAGAAAGCCAGGCCCGGTGTCATCAAGAACACCAGCGCGGCACTTACCAAGACCCAGGCGGTATCGCCGGCGTTGATCTCCATCAACGTCATCCCTTCCATCGATCTGGGGGGTGGCCCGCGTCCTCATCAAGGGGGAACTCCACAACGCCGGGAAGCCCACGCACGGCCACACCGCAAACGGTGTCGGCGCGCCGTTTCAGCCGATCGGTCGGGATGTTTCAGGCATGTGACAAAGCGCCTTCTTAAGTGACATCGGCGTGACATCGGCCGACGTGTGGCACTCTGGCCTGACCACACAGGCCGCAGCCGCGCCACTGCGCCTGTCCTAGCTGGGGACGAAGAAATGGGGACTACAAGCGGGGAAAGGCCGCGCCGCGGCAGGCCGCGGGACCCGGACGCCGAGCCGAGGATCCGCCGGTACGCCGTACAGCTGCTGCTGGAGCGCGGGTTCGACGGGATGACGGTGGACGACGTCGCGGAGGCGGCGGGCGTCGGCAAGGCCACGATCTACCGCCGCTGGGCCAGCAAGGAGGAGCTGGCCAACGACGCGATGACCGAGCTGTTCGACATCGAGATTCCCGATGCCGACACCGGCTCGATCGAGGGCGACCTGCGACAGGTCTACACCGCGGCGTTGCAGTTCGTCAGTACGAAGGAGGGCCTTGCCTGGGTCCGGCTGGCGGTCTCGGAGCTGAACCGCGACGAGCGGTTCGCGGTGCTCTACCGC
The DNA here is from genome assembly GCF_003261635.1 of Kribbella monticola. Classification (GTDB taxonomy): domain Bacteria; phylum Actinomycetota; class Actinomycetes; order Propionibacteriales; family Kribbellaceae; genus Kribbella; species Kribbella monticola. The sequence continues at coordinate 185,078 of NZ_QFXK01000003.1, forward strand.
AGCTTCCTGGATCGGCGGATCGCGTTGACGGCGGCCACCCTGGAGCGGGCCCGGGAACGAGGTGAACCGATTCGGGCGGGTGCCGACCCCGTCTTGATGGTGGAGTGGCTGGCCGGCGTACTGATCCTTCGAGCGCTGACCGGTGAGGCGATGCCGGCGGTGACCGACGCCGACCACCTGGTCGGTATGACGATGCACGGCATCATGCAGTAGTCAGCCGCGGACACCGGGCCCGAGGGCGACGCCGCTCACCTCGAGCTCGGTGACCCGGCGTACCTGGCCGGTCAGGACGCCCCAGGAGATCACCCAGCCCTGCACCTGGACCAGCACGGTGTTGTCGTCGTACCAGCCGAGGACCAGGCAGCAGCCGGGCGGCCGGTCGACGGCGGGAGCGACTGTTCCCGCCGTGGGTGGTGGGGAGGACCCCAGCACCAGCAGCCGGCTCTGCTCGGCCCCCTGCAGGGAGATGGCCGCAACGACCTGCGGCTGGAGGTCCGCGGTGGGCAACTCGGACAGCTGACCGGAGATGAAGAGCCGGGCGGCCGTGCCGCCACCGGCGAGGGTCTGCCCGACCCAGGACTCCACCGGTAGCTGTACCGCGGTGTGGGAGGTCCAGCCGTTGGCGATCGAGTAGCCCGCAAGCGCCACCCGCCCGCCACTACCGCTCAGCCGGTACGGCGAGGTCTCCTCCTCCGGGTCGCCACTGGGCTCCACCGGGGTCACCCCGCGCTCCCCCTTGCTACCGTCGGCGAGCAGCACGCGATAGGCGGCATCCGGTCCGCTGACAATGATCCGGTTGTCATCAGGCAACCAGCTCACACTGCGCAGGTCCTGCGTCGGCAAGCTGATCTCCCGGGCTTGCGAGCTGACGACACTGAGCACCTGCACGGCACCCGGTTGCGGGAAGGCCACGAGCTCCCCACTGGGCGACACGGCTCCCGAACTGAGGGGAGCGCCGGTACTGATCGCACTGAGCCGTACCTCGGCGCGTGCCCAGTGCCCGTCGTTGCCCAGCAGCAGCGGCTCGTACGCCCCGCTGTGGTTCCCGAGCACGACTGCCGCGATCCGCTCGATGGGCGCCTCCTGCAGACTCTTCGGATCGTCCGGGAGCTTCAGCGTCTCCCCCAGTGGAGTGTCGAGCGGATCCAGGTACCGCTCGCTGCCACTGGGTGGAGCGATCCAGAAGTCGATGCCGGCGATCTGTCCAGCCGGTCGCACGAAGCCAGGCGGTCCGGAAGGTGGTGTGGTCGGCGGCGTGATCGCTGCCTTGCCGCCGCCGAGTGCGGCGACCAGTGCAGCCGCCGCACCGATCACCAGGACCGCGACGAGGGCGATGACGACACTGCGCCTACGTCGGCGCCGGATCGCGACCGCCGCGGTCCACGCGGCGTCGGCGAGGTCCGGCTCAGGTGTGCCGTCGGCTGCCTGCGACAGCAGGGGACGGACGTCCTCCCGCCTCACCGCCAGTCCCTCCGCCTGGTATCGCGCTGGTCGCCCGCGCCGAGCGCCGACCGGAACTGGTTCAGGGCGCTCAGCCCGTGGCCGTGCACGGTGGTGTGGGACAGATTGAGGACATCGGCGACCTCGAACTCGGTGAGCTCCTCGAGATGCAGCAGCACGAACACCGCACGCTGAACCGGGCTGAGGCCGGCCAGTGCGACCCGGACCGGATGTTCGTCGTCATCGACCGGCTGTGCCTTGGCCCGGGACCACCGCGACAGGGCCGGGTCGTAGAGGATCCGCTGGACGAAGACGTCCGGATCGTCGACCTTGCCCCAGCGCAGTGCCAGCCGGGTGAAGGCGTGCCGAAGTTGCTCCTCGGCCCGATCCAGGTCGGCGTACACCAGGTAGGCCGCCCGGAGCCATTTTCCTTGCCGCGCATCGACGTACGAGGCGAATTCTGGGTCGACAGTGTCGCGCATCCACCCTCCCGCCCCTATTGAACTCCTCAACTACTCCGCGCGGCCACTGCCAGCCGGGTCTCTTCTTCGATCAGGTCGTAGTTGATGGCCGCCGCCGCTGCCAGGCCGGCCGCCGCCGAGCTGATCACCTGAGCCCGCGGATCAGCCACGTTGCCTGCCACCCACACTCCGGGCACGGCGGTCTTGCCACCGGGCTCGGACGGGACAGCAGTGCCCATGGAGACTCCGTTGACCTCGACTTCGGCCGGCTTCAGCCCGAGGCCTTCGAGGAACGCAGCACGGGCAGCGGCGTACGGCTGCACCACCAGCGCCTGACACGCGATGACCCTGCCGCTGTCCAGCCGTACGCCGGACAGCTTGTCGTCCGCCACCTCGACCGCGGTCACCTTCCCCAGTACTACGGAGATGTCGCGGGCAGCCAACTCCTCCCACTGCTGCTCCGTGGGCTCCGGACCATCATTGAGATACAGCGTGACGTCGTTGCTCAACTGCCGGAACAGCATCGCCTGGTGAATCGCCATCGCACCTGTAGCCAGTACGCCGATCGCCTGGTCGCGTACCTCCCAGCCATGGCAATAAGGGCAGTGCAGCACGTCCCGCCCGAACCGCTCAGCAAGCCCCTGTACGTCGGGCAACTGGTCCGCCAGGCCCGTCGTCACCAGCAGCCGGCGGGCGCGCACCGCAGTACCGTCGGCTGTCAGGACCTCGAAGCCGTCCTGGGCCGGTGTGACTGCCGTGACCGTGCCGGTGCGCACCTCGCCGCCATAGCCGGTCACTTCGGTGCGGCCGAGTGCGTAGAGCTCAGCAGGCGGCACCCCGTCCCGGGTCAGGTAGTTGTGGACGTGCTCGGCCGGTGCGTTGCGGGGCGTGCCCTCGTCGATCACCAGCACCGATCGGCGCGACCGCACCAGCGCCAGCGCGCCGCCGAGCCCGGCCGCTCCCCCGCCGATCACCACCACGTCGTACTCGTTCATCGTCGACTCCTCTCGAAAGCTTGGTTCCGAGCCTCGGCCGGAATCGCCAAAACGACAAGAAAGTTTGCCAAGATGGCAACATGGACGATTTCGAGGGTGTGCTGGAAGGTGTCGGAACGCGACTGCGGGCGCTCCGCCAGGAACGCGGTACGACGCTGGCCGAGCTCGCGGCCGCGACGGGGATCTCGGTCAGCACCTTGTCGCGGCTGGAGGCCGGCCAGCGCCGCCCGACGCTGGAGTTGCTGCTTCCCCTGGCGCGGGCGCACCAGGTCCAGCTGGACGAACTGGTCGATGCTCCACCGACAGGTGACCCACGGATTCATGCGCGACCGGTGAAGCGGAAGGACGGCGCGGTGATGATCCCGCTGACCCGGCGGCCCGGTGGACTGCAGGCGTACAAGCAGATCGTGCAGGCGGGCTGGCCGGGCGGCGAGCCCGACCAGCGGACGCATGAGGGCTACGACTGGCTCTACGTGCTGTCCGGCCGGATCCGTGTGCTGCTGGGCGACAAGGACATCGTGCTGGCCGAAGGGGAGGTCGCGGAGTTCGACACCCGGATCCCGCACTGGTTCAGCAACCCCGGTCCAGGCCCGGCCGAGATGCTCTGCCTCTTCGGCCCGCAGGGCGAGCGCATGCACGTCCGCGCGCGATCCAAGTAAGTAGTAGCCTTCCCGGGCTTGTCAGCGAAGGAGAGGACGGCCCGTGAGCGTCGCACTGTTCACCCTCGGCGGCACGATCGGCATGGCGGGACCCACCACCGCCCGGTTGACCGGAGCCGAGCTGGCCGCCGCAGTACCAGGGCTTGCAGAGCTGGGACGTCCGGTGGAGGTCCAGGACATCGAGGCGGTGCCCAGTGCGAACCTGACGGTCGCCAAGATGCTCGAGGTGGTCGACGCCGCCTCCAAGGCGATCAGCAACGGCGCGACCGGAGTCGTCGTCCTGCAGGGCTCCGACACCCTCGAGGAGACCGCCTTCCTGGTGGACCAGATCTGGCCGCATCCGAACCCGTTCGTCCTCACCGGCGCGATGCGGAACCCGACCCTGGCAGGCCCCGACGGCCCGGCGAACCTGCTGGCCGCCGCGCGGGTCGCCTGCTCCCCCGCCGCACGCGACCTCGGCGCACTGGTGGTCTTCAACGACCAGATCCACGCGGCACGCTGGGTGCGAAAGACGCACAGCACCAGTACTGCGGCCTTCGCGTCCCCCAACACAGGGCCGATCGGGCACCTGGTCGAGGACCAGGTGCGGATCCTGACGCGCCCAGCCCGGCAGGACGGCGTACAGGGGCATCCGGAGCCGGAGGATCTCGAAGCCAACAAGGTGGCCCTCTACACCGTCACGCTGGACGACGACGGTTTGCTGCTCGACGGACTGGCCGACAAGTACCAGGGCCTGGTCGTGGCGGGATACGGGGTCGGCCATGTGCCGTCCGCGCTCGCACCTGTGCTCGGCGAGCTCGCCCGGCGCATCCCGGTCGTCCTGACCTCGCGGACGGGCGCCGGCTCCGTACTGCGGAACACCTACAGCTCGATCGGCTCCGAGTCCGACCTGCTGCGGCGCGGCCTGATCGACGGCGGCTTCCTCGACCCGTACAAAGCCCGGCTCCTCCTACGGTTGCTGCTGGCAACTAACGAGGGCCCGGAGGAGATCGCCGCGGCCTTCGCGCAGCACCACTGAACCACACCGCCGGGCCGGTCGCGAGCTGAACCGGTTCTGGGCTGGCATCGATGCCAGCGGGAGATGTCTTTTCGGATCTGTTGCTCCAGGCAACAGTACGAGGAGAGGGGGCGGAGCCAAGATTCCCTATCTGGACAAGGGTTGTCAACGCCTCGAACGAACAACGGACGTTACGTTTCGAATCTCTTCCGATGACTTGACCTGCACCGTGGCGAAGTGATCGGATCGGTGTCCGCTCGGGGATCGGTTCGAGACTCTTGGGAGTGGTTGCTCCGTGGTTGAGCACGTACAGGCCGGCAGCGAAAAGACCAGTGACTACGCCGCGGTCGGGGGTGGTGCCGCCGTCGCTTCGGTGGTGGATTTGTTCTACCAAAGCGTTCTGGCCGACCCGCAGCTGGCCGGTTACTTCGCCGACACCGACCTGACCCGGCTGAAGCGTCACCAGGTGCAGCTCGTCTCGCAGGTGATGGGCGGACCGGTGTCCTACGAGGGCGCCGACCTGGCCGCCGCGCACCGCGGCCGCGGGATCACCGACGAGGACTTCGGTCTGGTGGTGGCGCACCTGATCAAGGCTCTGGAGGCGCACAGCGTGCCGCAGGACATCACCGACCGGGTCGTGCAGGCGCTCGGCGCCACCCAGGGCGACATCGTCACCGCGCCCTGAGCCGGGGATGGACCCGGCCGCACTGAAGAGCAGCTGGGCCGTCGTCGCCAAGTCCGGCGACGAGGTACCGCTGTTCTTCTACTCCCACCTGTTCCTGTCCCATCCGGAAGTCCGGGAGATGTTCCCGGTCTCGATGGCCGCCCAGCGGGACAAGTTGGTCGGCGCCCTCGGCGCTGTTGTCAGCAACGCGGCTCAGCTCGACGAAGTGGTCCCCTTCCTGCAACAGCTCGGCCGCGACCACCGGCGGTTCTCGGTGATAGCGGAGCACTACTCGGCCGTCGGTGCATCGCTGCTGGCCACCCTGCAGCATTTCCTCGGCGCAGCCTGGACGTCGCAGCTCGCTGCCGACTGGGCAGAGGCGTACGGCTTGGTCGCGACCGTCATGGTCCAGGCCGCCGAGGAATCCGCCGAGGACAGCCCGGCTTGGTGGCCGGCGGAGGTGCTCGGCGTGGACCGGCGCACGATGGACATCACCATCGTGCAGCTGCGACCCGAGCAGCCGCTGCATTACCAACCAGGCCAGTCGGTCGCGTTGGAGATCCCCTACCGGCCGAGGCGCTGGCGCTACTTCAGCCCGGCCAACGCGCCGCGGAGCGACGGGTCGATCGAGCTGCACATCCAGCTGATCGCCGGAGGCCAGGTCAGCGGCGCCGCCGTGCGCTCGCTGCGCAAGGGCGACGCCGTACGGCTCGGTTCGCCGGTGGGCGACACCCTGCAACTGCCGAAGGAGCGCAAGAACCTCCTGATGGTGGCCGGCGGCACCGGGCTCGCTCCACTGCGGGCCATGCTCGAACAGCTCGACCGCAGCCAGCAGCCGGTGCCCAACGTGCATCTGTTCCACGGCGCCCGGATGCCGTGGAACCTGTACGAACACAAGCAGCTCACCCGGCTCACCCAGCGGCCCTGGTTCAGCTACACGCCCGTGGTCTCCGACGACGGGTCCTACCCCGGCCCGCGCGGCCTGGTCGGCACCGTGGCCGCGCAGCACGGGCCCTGGCCGGGGCACATCGCTCTGGTCTGCGGGTCGCCCGCCATGGTGGCGCACACCATCGACGAGCTGACCGGAGCCGGTACGCCGGCGGCTGACATCCGCACCGAGTCCTTCGGGACCACAACCTCAGCAGGGGGCCAGCAGTGACGCCCGAAGACCCGTTCGCCCGGCGACCCGCCCAGTCGCCGTACGCGATCCGGCATCAGACCTTCCCCACCCGGCGGAAGGGACTGGATCCGGCCGAGGTGCTGGGCTACCTGAGCGATCTGGCGGAGCAGATCGAGTACGCCGACGCGGACCGCGCGGAGCTCAGGGCCGAGCTGGAGCGGCTCCGGGCCAGTACACCGGACGCAGACCAGCGCGCACACATCACGGCGCACGCCGTCGGGCTACTGAGCCAGGCACAGCAGATTGCCGACAATCTGGTCGCCGAGGCCGAGCAGTACGCCAAGGATCTGGTCGAATCGGCCCGCCACCAGCAGCGCGACGTACTGCAGCAGGCACACGACTCGGTGGAATCAGCGGTCAAGCACTTGCCACGGTCGGATGCACAGGCCGCGGAGCTCGAGTACGTCCGCACGTTCACCCAGGTGGCCCATGTGCAGCTGCGCTCGGTGCTGGACGCCCTTGCAGAGCAGGTGGAACGTCTCGGCCACTTCCCGCAGGACAAGGCCGGCGACACGCCGCCGGCCGACACCGGAGAGGTCGAGTGGTGGACGGACCTCTCGGCCGGCCCGGTCGATCAACCTCACCCGGCACCGGCCAGGCACGGCGGTCCCTAGTGCCGTAGTCAAGCAGTATCAGTCGAGCAGGGCGTCGACGAACTGCTCCGCGTCGAACGGAGCCAGGTCGTCGGCGCCTTCGCCGAGCCCGACCAGCTTGACCGGTACGCCGAGCTCTCGCTGGACGGCGATCACGATGCCGCCCTTCGCTGTACCGTCCAGCTTGGTCAGCACCAGGCCGGTCACGTTGATCACCTCGGCGAACACGCGGGCCTGCGTGAGCCCGTTCTGGCCGGTGGTGGCGTCGATGACGAGCAGTACCTCGTCCACCTCGGCGGCCTTCTCGATCACCCGCTTCACCTTGCCGAGCTCGTCCATCAGCCCGGTCTTGGTGTGCAGCCGGCCGGCCGTGTCGACCAGGACCACGTCCGCCTTCTCCTCGATCCCCTGCTTGACCGCGTCGAACGCGATACTCGCCGGGTCGCCGCCTTCAGGCCCGCGCACGGTCCGTACGCCGACACGTTCGCCCCAGGTCTGCAACTGGTCCGCCGCCGCGGCCCGGAAGGTGTCGGCCGCGCCGAGCACCACGTGCTTGTCCTCCGCGACCAGAACCCGGGCCAGCTTGCCGACCGTGGTCGTCTTGCCGGTGCCGTTCACACCCACGACCAGGACGACAGCAGGCTGATCTTCCTTGCCCTGCACCTTCAGCGTGCGGTCCAGCCCGGGATTGACCAGCGCGATCAGCTCCTCGCGCAGGATGGTCCGCGCCTGGTCACCGGACACGCCCTCGACGCGGACCCGGGTCCGGAGCTTCTCGACCAGCTCCTGGGTCGGCGCGACGCCGACGTCGGCGGTGATCAGCGTGGTCTCGATGTCCTCCCACGCCTCTTCGTCGAGGGTGTCCCGGGACAGCAGCGCGAGCAGGCCCTTACCGAGCGAGCCCTGCGAGCGGGCCAGCCGAGCGCGCAGGCGGACCAGCCGGCCTTGGGCGGACTCCGGCTTCTCGATCGTCGCGGTGGCGCCGGCCTCGGGCAGCTCGGTGTCCTCGAGTGTCCGGGTGGGCGTGTCCCGCGGCTCTTCCGCGTCGTCGCCGATCTTGGGCTCGGTGAGCTCAGGGGCCGGCTTGGCGGCCGGCAGCTCCGCCTTGCGGCGACGGGAGACGACGAGGCCGGTGGTACCGCCGATCAGCACGATGGCGATCACCGCGATGATGGCGATCAGGGCCTGGTCGGTGAGCAGGGTGACTAGCTGAGGGTTCGACACGATTCCCCATCTTGGCAGACGCCAGGCCCTCGGCAGGCATCGCTCACGTCAGGTCCGCGACCGGTTGCGTTGTGTAGGGAGCCAGTTCCGGGCGGTGGGTGAGCAGTACTACGGTCCGCCGGCCGGCCGCCGCGTACAGGTCGGCCAGGAGCGCCTTGGCCGTCTCTTCGTCCAGGTGCTCGGTGGGCTCGTCCAGCACCAGTACGTCGTGGTCGGCGAGGAGCAGCCGGGCAAAGGCGAGCCGCTGTCGCTCTCCACCCGACAGGCGAGCGCCGTGCTCGCCCACCATCGTGTCCAGCCCCTCCGGCAGGCTCTCGACGAACTTGCCGAGCCGCGCGCGGTACAAGGCCTTCCACAGCCGCAGGTCGCTTGAGCCGGGTCTGGCCAGCAGGAGGTTCTCCCGGATGCTGGTGTCGAAGACGTGGCTCTCCTGGGTCAGAAGCCCGATGACGGACCGCACCTGGTCGCCTTGCAGCTGCCGCAGGTCCACCCCGTCGAGCAGCACGTCTCCACCCCGCGGATCCAGGAAGCGCAGCAGTACTGCGGCCAGCGTGCTCTTTCCCGAACCGCTGGGTCCCGTCACGACCACACGACTCCCGGCCGGAAGGTCCAAATCCAGCCCGCTCAGAACGTCTGCCTCGCCGTACCCGACCCGGAGGCCGCGGATCTCCAAGTCACGCCCAGTCGGCAGGTCAACCGCACACGATGGCTCAGCCACTGGCGTAGGCAGGGCCATCACCTCCTGCAAGCGACTGAGCGAAGCCCGCACCCGGATCGCCAGCTGGGCCGCGACCGGTAGTCCGCCCAGCACGTCGGCGAGGGCGAGCGGAGTCAGGACCAGTACTGCGAGGACCGGGCCGGACACGTCTGACTGGCTGCCGAGTACGAGACCCGCAACACTCGCTCCGCCGACACACAGCACGAGCAGTGCGTTCCCGAGCCCAGTACTCCAAGCTGATCGACGCTCTGCTTGGGCCAGCCGAGCATCGGCAGCACTGAATCCGGCCAGTACGTTGTCGACCGCGTTGAAGGCAACGACATCGGCTGCAGTCAGCAGAGCCTCAGTCGCGCCGGCAGCGACAGCACCACGAGCGCCGGCGATCGTCCGCTCCGCCCGTCGGGCCGTGGCGGTGGTCACCCATGGCACCACGGCGCAGGCCACCACGACAGCCACTGCGGCCGCGGCGCCTGCAGTTGGCAGCAGGATCACCAGCAGAGCCACGGTCGCAGTCGCCGTCACCGCTGCCACCAGCACCGGCAGGACCACCCGCAACCAGAGATCGAGTACTGCGTCGACATCGAGCACGAGCCGGGTCAGCAAGTCTCCGGTCCGCAGCGACAAGCCAGCGGGCGCCAGCTCCTCGAGTCGCCCGGCAACTCGAGCCCGCACGCCACCCAGCACCCGGTACGCCGCGTCGTGGCCGGCCAGCCGCTCGACGTACCGGAAGACTCCGCGGCCGACGCCGAAGGCCCGGACGGCCACGATCGCCACCATCAACGTCAACACCGGCGGTTGAGCGGCCGCGGTGGTGATCAGCCACGCAGAGGTCGCCAGCAACGCCACGGCCGACCCGGAGGCCAGCACTCCGGCGATCACCGCAAGCACCAGCCGTCCGGCCAGCAGCCGATCGACGACAGCCATGCCCAGTCGCCGGTCGCCTGCCACCTTCATCACCGTCCGGCCGACTTGAAGGCTGCTCATACGCTCACCAACTCCTTCGTGCCCACCTCAACCACGCGGTCGGCCGCGGCGATCAGCGCCGGCCGGTGCGCGACCAGCAGTACGGTTCGCCCGGTCGCTCGGAGGTTCGCGACCACAGCAGCCTCGGCGTCCGCATCCAGGCCGGCGGTCGGTTCATCCAGCAACAGCACCGGCGCACGCGTCACCAGCGCCCGCGCCAACGCCACCCGCCGCCGCTGACCGCCCGACAGCAACTCCCCCTGCTCCCCCACCGCCGTGTCCAACTGCAGCTCGGCGGCCCCGGCCGCATCCAGCGCCCGTCGTACCTCGGCGTCCGACGCGTCAGGCCGACCGAGCCGGACGTTGTCGGCGATGCTGCCCACCAACAGCCCCGGCCGCTGTGGCACCCACGCGAACTGCTGTCGCCACAACACCGGGTCGAACTCGTCCGCCGCACTCCCAGCCGCGACAACCACCCCGCGCTCCGGTACGACGAACCCGAGCAGCGCCGCCAGCACAGTCGACTTGCCTGCCCCACTGGGCCCGGTGAGCGCAACCACTTCGCCCGGCCACAGCTCCAGGTCGAAGCCCTCCACGGCCGGCGTCGACCGGCCGGCGTACGTCACTGTCACGTCGTGCAGGTGCAGCGGAGTCACTCGCAGGTCCGGGACGTCGGTTCGCTCGCCCTGCACCGGCAGAGGCGTCTCCAGCACCCGGAACACCTCTTCGGACGCTGCAACCCCGTCAGCGCTCGCGTGGAACTGAGCACCGACCTGCCGCAGCGGCAGGTAGGCCTCCGGAGCCAGGATGAGGACCAGCAACGCGGTCTCCAGCCCCAGCTTTCCCTCGACCAGTCGCAGCCCGACACCGACCGCGACCAGCGCCACCGAGATGCTGGCCAGCAGTTCCAGGACGAGCGACGACAGGAACGCCAACCGCAGGCTCTTCATCGACTCCATCCGGTGCCGCTCGGTCACACGCTCCACGGCGACCGCCTGCGCTTTGGCCCGACCGAACAGCTTGAGCGTCGGCAGCCCGGACACAACATCCGCGAAGTGGTGAGCCAGCAACGCCAGAGCGTGCTGCCGGCGCCTGCTGTAGGTCTGAGTGGCCCAGCCGATCAGCGCCATGAAGATCGGGATCAGCGGCAGGGTGACCAGCACAGTTCCCGCAGCGAGCAGATCGCCGGTCGCCATCCAGGCGATCACGCCAGCGGGTACGGTCGAGGCGAGGACCAATTGCGGCAGGTACCGCGCGAAGTACGGATCCAGGTCGTCAAGGCCTTTCGTCAGCAGCGTCGTGAGCGCACTGCTCCGTTCACCGCTCAACCAGGCAGGTCCCAGCTTCAGCGAGTGCTCCAGCACCTGCCGACGCAGCGTGGACTTCACGGCGGCCGCTGCCCGCTGGGCGACCACCTCCTGCAACCACGACAACAAGGCTCGTCCGGCGATCACCGCCACCAGCGACCAGACGATCACCGCAGCCAGCTCACCCCGCAGTACGACATCGGCGATCGCCGTGGCCAGCAGGACGGCCTGTACGACGATCAGCAGGCCGGTGGCGACGCCGATCAGCACCGACCCCGCCAGGAACGTGCGAGCGGCCTTGGCTCTGCGTAGTAGCCGGGGGTCCACCGGCTTCACGAAACCGTCACCCGCTTGCGGAAGACCCAGTAGGTCCAGCCCTGGTACAGCATCACGAGTGGCGTGAAGATCGCCGCGATCACGGTGAGCAGCTTCAGCGTGTACGCCGTCGAGGCCGCGTTGACCGTCGTGAGGCTCCAAGCCGGGTCGAGGCTCGAAGGGGTCACCAACGGGAACAGCGCCAGGAACAGGGATGTCACCGCGAGCGCGACCGCTGCAGCGGTACCTACGAACGCCCAGCCCTCTCGGCCGCGCCTGTTCGCGAGCAGTCCTGCCAGCAGCGCCACAGCGGCTCCACCAGCGACTACTGCCGAAGCAGCGTCACCACGGATGCCCTGTGTCCAGCCGAGGAAGCCGACAGCGAGTAAAGCAGCCGCTAGGCCACAGCGGGAAGCCAGACGGTTCGCGCGGCGCCGCAAGTCACCGGTCGTCTTCAGAGCCAAGAAGATCGCGCCGTGCGCCACGAACAACACCGTGACGGTCGCTGCGCCCAACAGGGCAAACGGGTTCAACAGCGATCCCACTGTCCCGACGAACTCATGTGAAGCATCCAGCGGTACGCCGCGGACCAGGTTCGCGAAGACGAGGCCCCACAGCACGGCCGGTAGCACCGAGCCGATAGTGATCAGCCAGTCCATCCGCGAGCGCCACTGCAGGTCGTCGCGCTTGCCGCGGTACTCGATCGCCACTCCTCGCAGGATCAGCGCCACCAGGATCCCGAACAGGGGCAGGTAGAAACCGCTGAACAAGGTCGCGTACCACTCGGGGAAGGCCGCGAACGTCATCGCCCCGGCGACGATGAGCCAGACCTCGTTCCCGTCCCAGACCGGCCCGATCGTGGTGATCACGGCCCGTCGCTCCGGCTCGTCCCGGCCGAGGACCCGGACCAGGATCCCGACACCGAAGTCGAAGCCCTCCAACACGAAGTACCCGATCCACAGGCCCGCGATGAGCACGAACCAGACCGTCGTCAGTTCCATCTCGATCCCCTACCTCAGTACGCGAACGACAGCGGCTTGCCGGCGGCATCCGGCTCGTCCGGCTCGGGCGAGGTGCCCGCGAGGCCGCCCCGGATCGTGCGGAACATCAACTTGGTCTCCACGAGCGCGAGTACGCCGTACAGGAGCGTGAAACCGATCAGCGAGGTCAGTACCTCGCCCGATGTGGTGCCGGGCGAGACGCCGGCCGAGGTCGGCAGCAGGCCGAACACCAGCCACGGTTGCCGGCCGGTCTCGGTGAAGACCCAGCCGAAGACGTTCGCGAACAGCGGCAGCAGGGGCAGCGGCAGCGCGAGCCACACCAGCAGCCGGTTCGGCGCCCGGCCCCTCCTGGTTGCCCATAGCAACAACACCGCGAGTGCGGCCGACGTCATCCCGACGCCGATCATCAGCCGGAACGTCCAGTAGGTCAGCGGGATGTTCGGCTTGTACGAGCCCGGTCCGTAGAGCTTCTCGTAGGACTGCTGCAGGGGGTTGATGCCCTGCACCTCGCCTTGGAAGTGTCCCGTGGCGAGGAAGGAGAGCAGGTACGGAACCTTGACCGAGTAAAGCTCTCGCGAACCGTCGAGCGTGCCGACGGTGAGGATCGAGAACGACGCCGGCTTCTCGGACTCGTACAGCGCCTCGGCCGCCGCCATCTTCATCGGCTGCACCTCGGTCATCACCTTGCCCTGCTGGTCGCCGCTGACGGCAACCCCGGCACCGGCCGCGATCACAATGACGGCGCCGAGGCGAAGCGCAGTACGGAAAGCGCCGGTGTCGACGCCGGGCCGGCGGACCAGGTGCCAGATCGCGACGCCGGCGACAAACGCGCCGCCGACCATGAACGCCGCGAAGATCGTGTGCGGGTAGGTGACCAGGACGACCTTGTTGGTGAGCACCGCCCAGATGTCGGTCAGCTCGGCCCGGCCGCGCTCGGCGTTGTAGCGGAAGCCGACCGGGTTCTGCATCCACGAGTTCGCGGCCAGGATGAAGTACGCCGACAACTGCGTGCCGAGCACCACCATCCAGATACAGGCCAGGTGCACCTTCTTCGGCAGCCGGTCCCAGCCGAAGATCCACAGCCCGATGAAGGTGGACTCCAGGAAGAAGGCGAGCAGCCCCTCCAGTGCCAGCGGAGCGCCGAAGACGTCGCCGACGAAGCGTGAGTAGTCGCTCCAGTTCATCCCGAACTGGAATTCCTGGACCAGTCCGGTGACGACGCCCATCGCGATGTTGATCAGGAACAACTTGCCGTAGAACTTGGTCAGCCGCAGGTACTTGTCCTTGCCGGTCCGGTACCACGCGGTCTGCAGGCCGGCCGTGATCGCGACCAGCGAGATCGTCACCGGCACGAAGAAGAAGTGGTAGACGGTGGTGATCGCGAACTGCCAGCGGGCCAGATCCAGGGTGTCCATCAGCGCCTTCCGAACATGCTTGCCGGGCATCTACGACGTTACGTAGTAGATCCTAGCGCCGATCTACTACAACGCGTAGTTATACTGGTCACGTGACCGCAGAAGAGATCGCCGCAGGTACGCCGAAGGGCCCGCGCCCGCTCGGTGATCTCGAGCGGCTGGTGATGGAGCAGCTCTGGTCGGCCGAAGCCGCGCTGACCGTGCGCGAAGTGCACGAGCGGCTCGCGGAGACCCGGGATCTCGCCTACACGACGGTGATGACCGTGCTGGACCGGCTGGCGAAGAAGAAGCTGACCGAGCGCGAGCGCGACGGGAAGGCGTGGCGCTACAAGGCCGCCGCGCCCCGTGAGGAGCTGGCGGCCGACCTGATGCGAGATGCGCTCGACCGGGCCGGCGACCGGCGCGAGGCCCTGGTCCGGTTCGTGGGTCAGGTCAGCGACGAGGAGGCGGCACTGCTCCGCGACGCGCTGGCTCGGCTGGAGGCTCGGGACGGGTGATCACCCCGATCCTGCTCGCCGCGCTCGCTCTGGTGCTCGCCGGACCGGTTCCGGCGCTTCTGGCTCGCGCCGACTGGCCCTACCGGATCCCCCGGGCAGCGGTCGCTCTGTGGCAATCGGTCGCGCTGGCCGCAGTACTGGCTGCTTTCGGGGCTGGGATCGCGTTGTCGTACTCGACCGCTGGGCAGCCCGGGGAGCCACGGTTCGACCCGTCGTCGTCACGGGACCTCGCTGCGGCCGCAGTGCTCGCACTGACCGCATTAGTCGGTGTCAGGCTGCTCTGGGCAGCGGGGCGCGTTGCTGTCGGCACCAGGGCACGGCGGAAGAGACACCGCGACCTGGTGGACGTCCTGGCGACACCGGACGGACTGATCCCAGGTCTGCGCGTGCTGGCTGAGCAAACGCCGCTGGCCTACTGCCTGCCCGCGCTGCGTGGGTCGCGGGTCGTGGTGTCGGTCGGTGCACTCGACCGGTTGGACGACGGCGAGCTGCGCGCCGTACTGGCCCATGAGCAAGCGCACCTACGAGCCCGGCACGACCTCGTCCTCGAAGCCTTCACCGCGTTGCACACTGCCTTCCCCAGGTGGGTCCGCAGCGACGTTGCGCTGGAGCAGGCTCGCACACTGGTCGAACTGCTCGCCGACGACGACGCACGCCGGCGCAACGGTCCGCTGCCGCTTGCCCGCGCGCTGGTCGCACTGGCCGGCTCCCCCGCCCCCGAAGCGGCGATGGCCGCGGCCAAGTCGTCGACGGTGCTCCGCGTTCAACGACTGGGCGACCCCGAGCCGCGCTATCCGCTGCAATCCGCGGCCACCTACACCGCCGCGGTGTTGCTCCTGGTCGTGCCGACCTTCACGGTCGCGGCACCGATCGTGAAGGCCGTCGTCCACGCCCTGGGCTAGTGCCTCCCGCGCGTGCCTCTGGCAGCTAGCCGAAATTCTTGCCCTCGCCCCGGGCGACCGCGAGCAGGACGAGTCCTGACAGAACCAGCAGGATGATCATGGTGATGACGAACGTCAGCACAGCTTACTTCTCCCCGATTGTTGCCCCACACAAGCTTCATGCCAGTGCTACGCCTTCTGAACGCCCTTATTCTCCCAGAAGTTCCGCGAACGCTTTACCAACCTCGTCGACGTCCCACTGCAAGGTGTCCGGAGTCACCACGAGTTCGATCCACGACCAGCCCGGTACGTCGGCCGGCTGCCAGGTGTAGCTGAGGTACTCGCGCGTCGCCTCCATCCGGCGGATCGCGGCCACCTCGATCTCCTCGACCGGCCGCGGCGCGAAGACCCGGAACGAATTGGTGTGCGGCACCTCGGGGAACGCGCGGTACCCAGCGGTCTGCAGCACGGCGGCCAGCTCCACCGCGCGCTGGTGAAGGTCCCCCATCAACGGCAGTACGTCGCGGAGACCGGCGCGCGCCGACGCGGCGTACGGGAAGATCGTGTACGGATTGCCGCCGAGTCGCCGCTGCCATCGGCGTACTTCGGCGACGATGTCCTCAGGTCCGGCCAGCGCTGCACCGCTCAGACCACCAAGGCCCTTGTAGAACGACACGTAGACAGTCGAAGCCAGCTCAGCCACCTCGGCCAGGCTGTGTTCGAGGTACGGCGTGCTCTCCCACAACCGGGCGCCATCAAGATGCAGCGGTACGCCGCGCTCCGCACAGGCCTCCGAGAACAGCACCAGCTCGTCCCACGTCGGCAGGACGTAGCCGCCGTCGCGCAGCGGCAACTCCAGTGCCACAGCGGCCAGGTGACCGGGGATCGCCGCAAGCTCGTCCGGCCGGGGTTGCCGCGGCTCAGACGTCATCCGCTCGATGCGGAGGTGATGCACTTCCTCCAGGGCGTTCAGCTCGTGGTGCAGGAAGTGCGCCAGGCCGTGCAGAGCGACCCGCTGCGTGCCTGCGCGGTCGGCGTAGACGCGCAGCACGCTTTGCTGTGCAAGGATCCCGGTGGGTACGAATACAGCCGCGGGCTTGCCCAGCAGCTCGGCGACCTCCTTCTCCAGCAGCTCGACCTCACCACCGCTGCCGTACCCGTCCCAGTCGTCCACGGCGCTGTCGGCGAGCGTCCGCAGTACGGCTGAGGCCGGCACCTTGCGGCCGTACAGCCAGCGCGTGCAGGCGAGGCCGGCTGCCTTGCGCCGGGCCCTGAGATCTTCGGAAGCAGTAGTAGTCGCCACGGGACCATCCTCTCGTCCCACGCAACCGAAATTGGCGTCAGACCGCCGCAGTCACCACGTGCTTGCCCTGCACGGTCTTGATCTCCACCGACCGGACCTGGTCGGTCGGCACCAGCACGCCCCCACCGAACCGGCTGCCCTCCTGCGCGGCCTTCGGGGAGACGACCCAGCTACCGGCGACATACGTCTTGCCGGTCTTGTCGGTGACGAACATCTGGCACTCGGCCCCGGCCTTCAGACCCGCGATGGTCACGGTGACCCAGCTCCACCCGGCTCGCGGCTCGACGGTGGCGGCCATCGTCGTACCGGTGCCGGCGTCGCTCACCATGACCTGCTTCGACCCAGCCGGGACGGTCTCGGTGGCCACCGGCGCGTTGTCGGTCGTCTGCCGTCCGATCAGTACGCCGCCGCCGACAGCTCCGGCCAGCACGACCACAGCCGCGGCTACTGCCAGCCACCGGGTGCGCTTCTTGGGCGCAGCAGCTGCAGCGACCACTGGAGCCTCTTGCGGCGCAGAGGCGGCACGCACTTCGCGCAGAGTCCGCTGCAGCAGGAGGTCGCCGTCGGTCGGCGGCCCGTCCAGGAACGCCTCGGGCGGAACCTCGCCCAGGAACTCCTTCATCTCCTCCAGCTCGACCAGCTCGGTCCTGCACTCGGCGCAGCCGGCCAGGTGCTCGTCGACCTCGCGGACCTCGTCCGGCTCCAGCGCGCCCAGGACGTAGGCGCCCAGCTGCGAGGGATCGTGCTCGCTCATCTGGCCACCTCCGCTCCGGGTCCCATCACCGTACGCAGTGCACGGAGGGCGTAATACGATCTCGATTTCACGGTACCGGGCGGAACACCCAGTTCCTTGGCCGCCTCGGTCACCGATCGGCCGCGGTAGTACAGCTCCACCAGTACTTCGCGATGCTCGGGCGACACCTGGTCGAGCGCGTCCAGCACGACCATGCTGTTCACGACTGCCTCGGAGTGGTCGCCCTCGACCGGCGGCCGGTCCGCGATCTCCGCCACCTCGGCCGGCCGGACGGCTCGCGCCCTGGCCCGGTCGGTGACGATGTTGCGGGCGACTGTCAGCAACCAGCCGCGAACGGAGCCCTTGCCGCTGGTGAGGTCGTCGGCATGCTTCCACGCCCGTACCAGCGTCTCCTGTACGACGTCCTCGGCGGCCGCCCGGTCACCGGTCAACCGGGTCGCGTAGGCGAGCAGGCTGCGCCCGTGTTCGGCGTACAGCGAACGGACCAGCGCCTCGGCAGACTCGGGCCGGCGGTCCACGTCACCCACCGCAGTCCTCCCGGCCTCGATCGTCACGGTCGTTCGTACCATAGGCGATGTGTCAACGGCACGACACACTGCAGGGCCCCGGTGGGGACCCTGCAGAAGGAAGCCGGCCGAGTTCATCGAGGCTCAGTAGCCGGCGTTGCCGGTGTCGGAGTCCTGCGTGGTGTTCTTCTTGCCGTCAGCGCCGACCGCCCACCACAGCTCACCGAAGGCCTGGCCGTTGGCGTCACCGGCCTTGCTGTCCTGGGAGTACCGGTAGAGCGGCTGCCCGGCCAGCGTGAGCTGCTTGCTGCCGTCCGTGCGGGTCACCGTGCCGACCAGCGAGGCGTCCACGCCGTCCAGCTTCGGCGTACCGTCACCGGCGATCGCCGGCGGCCACATCGCGGCACAGGCGCCGTCGCAGTTGGACTTGGGCGGGCTGGTGGTGTCCTTGCCGAACACGTACAGCGTCCGGCCGTTGCCGTCGACAACTACTTTGCCGAGGTTGGCGACGTCGGCCGTGGCGAGCTTGGCGTCGGCTGCCTGACCGCCGGCGGGCTGGCTGGTGCTGCTCTGCGCGGGCGCCGGCTTGCTGCCGTAGCCGCCGTTCCCGCCACCGCAGGCGGTGAGGGCGGCCAGCCCGAGGACGGCCGTCCCGGCCGCGATGGCGAAGCGCTTCATGGTGGATCTCCCTGGCTGGACGAGGTCGGTTGTTCGACACCATCCACACGGGCGATCCGGCCGATCGGTTCACCGTTTATCGTCTCGTTATGACCACACCAGCGGGAATCCCGGAGCCGGTCCAGCGCGCTCTGGCGGCCATCGACGCCCAGGACAACGACGCGTTCGTCGCCGCCTTCGCCCCCGACGGCTACGTCGACGACTGGGGCCGCCAGTTCAAGGGCCACGCCGCCATCCGCTCCTGGAGCGACAACGAACTCATCGGCAAACAAGCCACCTTCACCGGCACCGAGGTCTCCACCCCCGGCAACCCCCTGACCATCACCACCCAGGTAGGCGGCAACGGCTACAACGGCCCCTCCCACTTCACCTTCGAGACAGCCGACGACCAGATCACCTCGATGACCATCACCGCCTGAGCTCGGTCCCCAACTCCGGCCGGCTGCGCGAAATCGCGTCTCTGTCCCGACGGACAGGTAGTGCACCTCCGTACGGCGTACGCATGGCAGCGGGTCCCGCTCAAGTGCACTAGTTGCCGGCCGGCACTACCTGTCCGTCGGGACAGCTCGCCCCGACAACCGATCAGGCTGGTTCGGGTTCTCTGATTCGTTGGGAGATGACGGCTGAGACGCCGTCGCCGCGCATGGTGACGCCGTAGAGGGCGTCGGCGACCTCCATGGTGCGCTTCTGGTGAGTGATGACCAGGAGCTGGCTGTTCTCGCGGAGCTCCTCGTAGATCTCCAGCAGGCGGCCGAGGTTGGTGTCGTCCAGGGCGGCCTCGACCTCGTCGAGGATGTAGAAGGGCGACGGGCGGGCCTTGAAAAGGGCGACCAGGAAGGCGACCGCGACCAGCGAGCGCTCACCACCGGACAGCAGCGACAGCCGCTTGACCTTCTTGCCCGGCGGCCGCGCCTCGACGTCGATACCGGTGCTCAGCATGTCGCTCGGGTCCGTCAGCACGAGCCGGCCCTCACCGCCGGGGAACAGCCGGCTGAACACGTGCTCGAAGGCGACCTCGACATCGCGGTACGCCTCGGTGAAGACCTGTTCGACCCGGTCGTCGACCTCCTTGACGATGTCCATCAGGTCGCGCCGGGACTTCTTCAGGTCCTCGAGCTGCTCCGACAGGAACCGGTGCCGCTCCTCCATCGCGTCGAACTCCTCCAGCGCGAGCGGGTTGATCCGCCCCAGCTGGCCGAGTGCGCGCTCGGCAGCCTTCAGTCGCTTCGCCACCTTGGCCCGGTCGAAGGGCTCCCCCTCGACCTCCAGCGCCGGCTGGTCGGCGTCGGCATCCGCGGACGGCAACGGAGGCACCAACTGATCAGGCCCGTACTCCGCGATCAGCGTCTCCACCTCGGTACCGAGCTCGCTGAGCGCCTTCTCGTACAAGGCCTCGAGCCGCATCTTCTGCTCCGCGCGAGCCAGCGCGTCCCGGTGCACGGTGTTGGTCAGCTGCTCCAGCTCACTGCTCAGGTTCCGCGTGGCCGAACGCGCCTGCGCCAGACTCTGCTCGCGGTCGGCGCGCTCAGCCTGGATCGCCGCCCGCTCGGCGGCCGCCAACTGCAGGGAGTTCTCCAGGCGGGCCAGCACATGTCCAGCCGCCAGGTGCACGGCTTGCGCGGCCTCGGACTGCCGGGCTCGCCGCGCCGCGCGGGCGATCGCTCGCGCCCGTGCCTCGCGCTCCTGCCGGGCCGCGCGCTCCAGCGAGTCGGCTCGCCCGGACAACGCCCGAGCGCGCTCCTCGGTGGTCCGCAGCGCCAGCCGCGCCTCCATCTCGGCGGCCCGCCCGGCCTTGGCCGCTTCGGCCAGCCGGTCGCGCTCGTCCGAGTCGGGCTCGTCGCCTTCGTCGTCGCCGTACTGCTCGACGTCCTTCAGCCGCTGCTCGAGGTCCGCGAGGCCGGACAGGTTCCGGTCGCGCTCCTCCTCCGCGGCCGCGATCGCCTCGGCCATCCGCTGGGCCTCACCGCGCGACGCCTTCGCCAGCGACCCGAACTGAGCCAGCTGCTCGGCCACCGCCGCCATCGCCGCGTCCGACTCGTGCAGCCGGGCCAGGGTGATCTCGACGGACTGCTTCTGCTGCTCCCGCTCGCGCTCCAGCGCCGCCAGCTCGAACCGCAGCCGCTCGCTGCGCGCAGTGGCCTCGATCAGCTTCTCCGAAGCCTCGTCGACCGCGGACTGCACCTCGATCAGGCTCGGCGCGGCGTCCGACCCGCCGTACGCGAAGTGCGCACCCAGTACGTCGCCGGCGCGAGTGGTCGCGGTGATGTCGGGCAGGTGCTGGATCAGGGACCGTGCCGCGGGAATGTCCTCGACCACGGCGACCTTGCGGAGCAGGCGGCGCAAGGCCGGCCGCAGCGTCTCGGGGCAGTCGACGACATCCACGGCATACGTCGCGCCGCCCGGCAACTGCGGCCAGGACGAGTAGTCCTCGGCGGGCGCGTCGCCGAGCAGCATCCCGGCGCGGCCGAGATCGTGCTCCTTCAGGTGCCCGACCGCCTCGATGGCGGCGGAGGTGTGCGTGACCGCGACGGCGTCGGCGGCCTCACCCAGCGCGGCGGCGATCGCAGTCTCGTATCCCGGGCGCACGCTCAGCAGGGCGGCGACGGAACCCATCAGGCCGGTCACCTGCTCCGAGGCGGCCAGCAGCGCGCCCGCGCCGTCCTTGCGGTTCAGCCCGATCTCCAGGGCCTCCTTGCGGGCGGCCAGGCCGGTCCGCTCCCGCTCGGCGTCGCGTTCCTCGGCGCGAAGCTTGGTGAGCCGCTCCTCGAGCTCGTCGAGCACGCTCTGCGCGGCCTCGTACTGGTCGTCCAGACCCTTCTCGCCGGCATCGAGGCCGGCGACCTGGGTCTCCAGAGCGGTGAAGTCGTGCTGGGCCTTGGCGGCCCGCTGCTCGGCCTCGCGCTGGTTGGCGGCCAGCCGGCCGATCTCGGACTCGGCGGCGGCCGCGCGGCTCTTCAGCGCATTCACCTGACCGGTCAGCCGGGCGAGCCCTTCGCGGCGGTCGGCAGCGGCCCGGACCAGCGCGGCGATCCGGCGCTCTTCCTCGGCGTGCTGCGCCTCGAGATCCTGGCGTCGCTCGATCGCGGCGGCCAGCAGTTCGGAGTGGGCCTCGACCTCGGCCTCGATCTGCGCCTCGGTCTCGCGAACGCGCGCGGCCTCCAGCTCGAGCTCTTCGGGATCGCGCCCGGCGCGCGGCTCGTCGGCCTCGTCGTTGAGCGACCGGATCCGGTCCGCGGCGATCCGCGCCGTACCCTTGATCTTCTCGCTGAACCCGGACAGCTGGTACCACGTGTCCTGCGCGGCCTGCAGCGCCGGGGCATCCGTCCGCAGGGCGTCTTCGAGCGTGGCCTCGAGATCGCGGGCCTCGCGCAGCGCCGCCTCGATCTGGGCGCGCTTCTCGGTCAGCGCCGCCTCGTCCTTGAGCTCGGCCTCCAGCGCGGACTGTGCCTGGACGATGTCGTCGGCGAGCAGCCGGGAGCGCCCGTCGCGAACCTCGGCCTGGATCGTCACCGCCCGCCGCGCCACCTCCGCCTGGCGCCCGAGCGGCTTCAACTGGCGGCGGATCTCGGCGATCAGGTCGCCGAGCCGGTGCACGTTGCCCTCGGTCGACTCCAGCTTCCGCAGCGCTTTCTCCTTGCGCTTGCGGTGCTTGAGGACGCCGGCCGCCTCCTCGACGAAGCCGCGGCGGCCTTCCGGCGTGGCCCGCAGGATCGAGTCGAGCTGGCCCTGGCCGACGATGACGTGCATCTCCCGGCCGATACCGGAGTCGCTGAGCAGTTCCTGGACGTCGAGCAACCGGCAGTTCTGGCCGTTGATCTGGTAGTCGGAGCCACCGTTGCGGAACATCGTCCGCGAGATGGTGACCTCGGCGTAGTCGATCGGGAGGGCGCCGTCGGAGTTGTCGATGGTCAGCACGACCTCGGCGCGGCCCAGCGGCGCGCGCCCCGACGTACCGGCGAAGATGACGTCTTCCATCTTGCCGCCGCGCAGGGACTTCACGCCCTGCTCGCCCATCACCCAGGCGAGACCGTCGACGACGTTGGACTTCCCGGAACCGTTCGGGCCGACGATGCAGGTGATCCCCGGCTCGAAGTTCATCGTCGTGGCCGACGCGAACGACTTGAATCCTCGGAGCGTCATGCTCTTGAGGTACAAAGCGAGGCTCCCAACCCGTGAAAGGACAGACGATACCTAAAGGAACCGTCATAACTTGCATCGGCCACCGCACAGACGGTGACAGTGCCGCTACCCGGGGAAGTAGTTCCGCACTTCACTGTACCTACTGCGGACATGAAACCGGCGGAGGCCCGGACGGGGGCCGCCGCCGTGGGTGGTGCGGACGGTGATGTGGTGCGGCTTCGGCCGAACTCAGACCGAAGCGGGGGCGCGCAGAGCCTCGTCGACGGTGAGCAGTCGTTCCTCGTGAACGGCTGCGACCAGATGATCGTTCTCTGCCTGCAAGCGCATCACGTGCGCCTCCAGATCGGCGACACGCCGGTTGAGCAGACGAACCTGCTCGAGCATGCGCGGGTCAGTGCCTCCAAGGTGCCCTAGAAGAGCCTTGGCCATTGTGCTGTCCTCCGGAAGGGTTCTGGCAGTTTGGCGCCCCTGAGCCCTGAAGTGGCGCGGAGCGCATAAAAGTGTGCCGTCTTTTAGGGTGACACCGGCTGAGCCATGGGTCAACCTGAGGTACGTCAATTAACGATATCTCGCTCACCACCGGGCGTGTCGCGGCACCGGCTGACACTTCGGGCAACGGAACGAGGAACGGTTCATGAACGGCTCGCGACGGATCGGGCGGCCGTCCCGTGGGCACGGCGAACCCTCCTGCCCGTAGACCGCGAGACCCCGCTCGAAATAGCCGGATTCCCCGTTCACGTTGACATACAGGGCATCGAAGCTGGTCCCGCCGACGTCCAGCGCGGCACCCATCACCTCGCGGGCGTGGCTGAGGATTTCCCTTGCCTGTAAGGGTTTCAGGGTCTCGGTGGCCTTGGCGTAGTGCAGCTTGGCGCGCCACAAAGCCTCGTCGGCATAGATGTTCCCGACTCCGCTGATCAGCGTCTGGTCCAGCAGCGCCCGCTTCAGACCAGTCTTGCGGCGCCGGATCGAGGCCACGAAGAGGTCGTCGTCGAACAGCGGGTCGAACGGGTCGCGGGCGATGTGCGCGATCTCCGCGGGCAGCTCGGCGCCACCTTCGGAGTACGACAGACCACCGAACATCCGCTGGTCCACAAAACGGACCTCTCCGCGGTCGTCGGCGAACCGGAATCTGACCCGCAGATGCTTCTCGTCCTCCGCGCCGACCGGCTGGACCCGGAACTGGCCGCTCATGCCCAGATGGGTCAGTACGGCGTCGCCGGAGGCCAGCGGGAGCCACAGGTACTTGCCGCGCCGCGCGGGCGTGGCGAAGACCTGGCCCTTCAGCCGGGAGGAGAAGTCGTCCGGCCCGAGCAGGTGCCGGCGCAGCGGGCGCGGGTGCAGGACCTCGACGGCGTCGATGGTCCTGCCGGTGGTGAATTCCGCGAGCCCGCGGCGAACGACCTCTACCTCAGGAAGCTCGGGCACTGCTTACGGCTGCTGGGAGGGGTCGATGCTGTCGGGATGCGCCGCGCGCAGAGCCTTCCAGGCGGTCTCGGCGGCCTGCTGCTCGGCTTCCTTCTTGCTCCGGCCGATGCCGTGCCCGTAGGTGTCCGCGCCGATCCGCACCCGCGCCTCGAACGTCTTGGCGTGGTCCGGACCGGACTCGGCGATCACGTACTCCGGTACGCCGACCCCGAGCTGGGCGACGAGCTCCTGCAAGCTCGTCTTCCAGTCCAGGCCGGCTCCGAGCCGCGCCGACGACTCCATCAGCTCGTCGAACAGCGTGTGCACCACCCGGCCGGCCACCTCGAACCCGCGGTCCAGGTAGACGGCGCCGATCAGCGCCTCCACGCAGTCCGCGAGGATCGAGGACTTGTCCCGGCCACCGGTGGCTTCCTCGCCGCGGCCGAGCCGCAGGTACTTGCCCAGCTTGAGGTCACGGGCGACACCGGCGAGGGCACGCATGTTGACCACCGCCGCGCGCAGCTTGGCCAGCCGGCCCTCGGACAGGTCCGGATGGTTGCGGAACAGCGACTCCGTGACGATGACGCCGAGCACGGAGTCCCCGAGGAACTCCAGCCGCTCGTTGGTCGGCAACCCACCGTTCTCGTACGCGAACGAACGGTGGGTGAAGGCGTGCTCCAGTAATGCGTCAGCCAGCGATACGCCGAGCCGTTGGTTCAGCTCGGCGTAGAGCCCCGTTTCGTTGGCAGAGTTCACTGGGGGGTTGCCGTTTAGCTCTCGACGACCTGGCGACGCTCGCCCTTGGCGCCGTACTGGCCGCAGGTCGGGCAGACGGTGTGCTGCAGGTGCTTGGCGCGGCAGGCGGGGTTCACGCAGGTGACCAGCGCGGCGGCAGTCGCCTTCCACTGCGCCCGGCGGCTCCGGGTGTTGCTGCGCGACATCTTCCGCTTCGGAACGGCCACGGTTATGACTCCTCGGTTCGGCCGGGGGCTTGCGACCCGGCCGGCTGGCTGGAAATTGGCTGTGCGATCTTACGGTTTTTCATCCTGCGGAAGCAGGCCACTCAGTGCGGACCAGCGCGGGTCGCCCCGGTCCTCGTGCTTGTGTCCGGGCTCCTCGACCAGGCGCACCCCGCACTCGGGGCACAGACCCGGACAGTCGTCCGCACACAAAGGCTGGAACGGCAGCGCGAGCACCACCTGGTCCCTCAACGCCGGCTCGAGGTCGATCAGATCGCCCTCCATCCGGCTGGCCTCGTCAGGCTCGGCATCGCTCTCCGGGTAGACATACAGCTCCTGGACGTCGGCGAGGAACTCGTCCTCGACATCGACCAGGCACCGCGCGCACTCCCCGACCAGCCGGCCAGTGGCCGAACCGGTCACGAGCACCCCTTCGACCACCGCTTCCAGTCGCAGATCGAACTGGATCGGGTCGCCCTCGGGGACGCCGATCACGTCGATTCCGAGATCGGCCGGTGCCGGTGCCGTGAAGGAGACTTCGCGCTGGGACCCGGCGCGGCGAGACAGCTCGTGGGTATCGATCACGAGTGGGGACCGCGGGTCCAAGGCGCTCAGAACATCCCTTTCAGGCGTGGGGCAGGCAGAATCTCGGTCTCGTCGAGACCAGTGGACAACATTACCAACTTACCGGCCGGTCGCCCAATCCGGGGCAGACCGTCGTGTCTCAGTCGTTCCCGCGGCCGACCTTGGCCAGCAGCACCGCGTGGACCGACGGCGGCAGGAAGTCCGCCACCTCGCCGCCGAGCTTGGCGATCTCCTTGACCAGGCTGGACGAGACGTAGCCGTTCTCCGGCGCGGCCGGCAGGAAGAGCGTATCGACACCGGCCAGCTTCCGGTTCATCTGCGCCATCTGCAGCTCGTAGTCGTAGTCGCCCCCGGAGCGCAGCCCCTTGACGATCATCGCGGCGCCCTCGGCCCGGCAGTAGTCGACGACCAGGCCGTCGAAGGTGCCGATCCGGACGTTGCCGAACGGCTCGACCAGCTCGGTCAGCATCGCGACCCGCTCCTCGACGCTGAACAGGCGCTGCTTGGACTGGTTCACCCCGGCCGCGACGATCACCTCGTCGAAGGCGGCAGCAGCCCGGGCGATGACGTCGAGGTGCCCGTTCGTGGGCGGATCGAAAGTGCCCGCGAAGACCGCCTTAGTCATGCCGACTCCCCGCCTTGGTCATGGCGGTGACCGTACCAAAGCCGGGCCTCGCCGTACTTGCGATCGCGCAGCGCGGCGAACCCGTCCGGCCACTCCCACGGCTCCCGCTTCCCCCGCTCGACCACCACGACGGCGTCCTCGGCCAGCCAGCCGTTGTCCCGCAACGAGGTCAGCACCTCCTGCAGCTCCAGCGTTTCCAGCTTGTACGGCGGGTCGGCGCAGACCAGGTCGAAGGGCCCGGCCGGATTGTCGCCCGAGGCAACCTTCTCGGCCGGCCGGGTGAGCACCGTCGCACCGGGCAGCCCGACCACCTTGACGTTGGCGGCGATCACCTCGGCGGCCTTCCGGTCGGACTCCACCAGCACCACCCGAGCCGCGCCGCGGGACAACGCCTCCAGCCCGAGCGCGCCGCTGCCGGCGTACAGGTCGAGGACGGCGAGGCCGAGGAAGCTGCCGAACTCGGTCTCCAGCGACGAGAACATCGCCTCGCGCACCCGGTCCGCGGTCGGCCGCGTCCCACTTCCGGCCGGTACTGCGATGCGCCGGCCGCCGGAGGCGCCGCCGATGATCCGGGTCACGTCTTCTCCAGGTAGTCGGTCGCCTCGGACGCCAGCGCGCTCGCCACGGTCGAGCGCAACGACGGGTAGGTCAGCAGCTCGGGATCGACCGAGACGATCGACTTGGCCACGTGCCGGGCGGCCAGGATGATGTCCTCGTCCCGAAGCACGCTGAGCAGCTTCAGGCTGCTCCGGACACCCGACTGCGCGACGCCGAGGACGTCGCCCTCCTTGCGGGTCTCCAGGTCGATCCGGGACAGCTCGAAGCCGTCCGTGGTCGCGGCGACCGCATCCAGGCGTTCGCGGGACTTGCTGCCCGCCCAGCTGTCCGTCACGAGCAGGCAGAGGCCCGGGACCGTGCCACGGCCGACCCGGCCCCGCAACTGGTGCAACTGGGAGATGCCGAAGCGGTCGGCGTCCATCACGACCATCGTCGAGGCGTTCGGTACGTCGACACCGACCTCGATCACGGTGGTCGCGATCAGTACGTCGACCTCGCCCGCCGCGAACCGGGTCATCACCGAATCCTTCTCGTCGGCCGGCAGCCGCCCGTGCAGGATCTCCATCCGCAGCCCGGCCAGGATCTCGGCCAGCTTCTCGGCGATGAACAGTACCGACAGCGGCGGGCGTTGCTCCTTCTTCCCCGGCTTGCCGTCGCTGTCCGGTTCCGGCTCCGGCTCGGCGAAGTCGGCCTCCTCGTCGGCGGCGTTCTTCACCTCGTCACCGATCCGCGGGCATACGACGTACACCTGATGGCCCTTGCCCACCTCTTCGCGGACCCGCTGCCAGGCACGCTCCAGCCAGGCCGGCTTCTCCGCGGCGGGGACCACCGAACTCGTGATCGGCGACCGCCCGGCCGGCAACTCGGTGAGTGTGGAGACCGAGAGGTCGCCGAAGACCGTCATCGCCACGGTCCGCGGAATCGGGGTCGCGGTCATCACCAGCACATGCGGGGTGTTCTCGCCGGACTTCTGGCTCAGCGCCGCCCGCTGCTCCACCCCGAACCGGTGCTGCTCGTCGACCACGACCAGGCCGAGGTCCGCGAACTGCACCTTGTCCTCGAGCAACGCGTGCGTCCCCACCACGATCCCGGCGGCACCACTGGCCGCGTCCAACATCGCCGTACGCCGGGCTGCCGCGTTCAGCGAGCCGGTGAGCAGTCCCACCCGGGTCGCGCGCTCGGCGCCGCCCAGCATGCCCGCCTCGGCCAGCTCGCCGAGCATCTTCGTCAGGGTCTTGTGGTGCTGGGTCGCGAGCACCTCGGTCGGGGCCAGCAGGACCGCCTGGCCGCCGGCATCCACGACCGCGAGCATCGCCCGGAGCGCCACGATCGTCTTACCGGAGCCGACCTCGCCCTGCAGGAGTCGGTGCATCGGATGCGGCCGGGCCAGGTCCGCGAAGATCTCCTCGCCGACCTCGGCCTGCCCGGCGGTGAGCTGGAACGGCAGCCGGGCGTCGAAGTCGGTCAGCAGGCCGCCGTCGATGCGGGCCCGTGGGATCGCCTTCAGCGCGTCGGTGACGGCCCGGCGCTGGGCCAGGATCGTCTGCATCACCAGGGCTTCCTCGAACCGGAACCGCTTCTGCGCGGTCACCCAGTCCTGCTCGGTGTCCGGCAGGTGGATCTTCTGCAGGGCCTCGCGCAAGCCGAGCAGCTTCTCCTCGCGCAGGATCAGGTCCGGGATCGGATCCTCGACGTCGTCGAGGTTGTCCAGCACGATCTTGATGCTGCGCTCGATCGTCGCGGTCGGCAGCTTCGCGGTCGCCGGGTACAGCGGCCGGAACGGGCGGGCCCGGCGCTCGATCTCGGCCTCGCTCAGGTCCTCCTCGTCGAGGATCTCGGTGCCCGGTCCCTTGAGCTGCATGATGTCGCGGAACATCGTCACCTCGCCCCAGAACAGCGCGGCCGTCCCGACGGTCAGCTTGTTGGCCAGCCAGGGCTGGTTGAAGAAGGCGAGCTCGAGGTCGTTGCGGCCGTCGCTGACGACGACCTTGGTGATCGTCTTGTGCCGGCGGAACCGGTTCACGTCCTCCGGCTTGATCTCCATCTTGGAGTCCAGCGACCGGACGGTGACCTTCTTGACCCGCCCGCTGACGGTGGCCTGGTCGCCGACCTTCAGCTCGTCGAACGGGGTCAGCTCGCCCTTCTTCAGGTACCGCCGCGGGTAGTGCCGCAGCAGTTCCCCGACGGTCTCGATGCCGAGCACGTCGGCGAAGGTCTTGGCCGTCTTCGCGCCGACGAAGTCGCGAAGCTTCCGGTCGATGTCCGTCTTCATTCCACCCCGATCAGCAACGGGTACCTCTCCTGACCACCGTCGTACACCACGACATCGACATCTTTGCGGTTCCGGCGTACGTGCCGCACCAGCGCGTCGACCAGGTCGGGGCTCGCGTTGGCGCCGCGGACCACGGTCATCAGCTCACCGCCGCCACCGAGCAGCCGGTCGGCCACCCCGGTCGCGGCCGCGACGAGATCCTCGGTGATCAAGGCGAAATCGCCGTCCACCACGCCCAGCGCGTCGCCGATCCGGCAGGTTCCGGCCATCGTCCAGGCGTCCTTGACCGCGATCGTCACCGCTCCGTGCCGGGTCTGCCCCGCCGCCGCGGAGAGCTGTACGACGGCGTCGTCGAAGCTGAGCCCGGCATCGTGTACGGCGATCGCGGCCAGTCCCTGGACCTGCGCGCGTGTGCGGATCACGGCGACCCGGATGCCGTTCTGGCGGGCCGCGGTCGCGGCGGCCTCGGCGACCGCGATGGAATCCTTGTCGTTGGGCAGGATGACGATCTCGGGGGTGCCCGACTGTTCGATCGCGGTCAGCAGTTCACCGGTCGAGCAGCGCCTGCCCGGGCCGCCCTTCACCACCACGGCACCCGCTTCCACGAACAACTTCGCCAATCCGTCCCCGGCCGCCACGGCGATCACCGCGCGACTCGCGATCGGGGCGTGCGGAGGCAGATCCGCGAAGTGCGTCACCCGGATCCGATGCGGACGCCCGATCGCGATCCCCTGCTCGATCGCCGCCCCGACGTCGTCGGTGTGGACGTGCACGTTCCACAACTCGTCACCACCGACCACCACCACCGAGTCCCCCAGCCCGGCCAGCGCCCGCCGAAAGTCCCCGATCCGCTCATCGGGCGCATCCAGCAAGTACATGACCTCGTACGCCGGTCCGTCGGCACCGAGGTCGCTCTCGGGCGCCTGGATCACGCCTTTAGTTCCTCCTGCCTCGTCCGCTTCGGCCGCACCAGGACCTGCTGCGGCGGTCAGCCTGCGCGGAACCCCGGTGCTCTTGCCGGGCGGCCTCCCCGACAACACCGACTCCATCGCGCCGAGGATCACCACGAGCCCGGCGCCGCCTGCGTCCACCACGCCGGCTCGTCGTAGTACGTCCAACTGTTCTGTGGTTTTCGTCAACGCCAGCCGCGCTCCGGCGGCCGCGGCCAGGCAGACCTCGGCCAGCGTCTTGCCCTCGTTGGCAGCAGCGAGCGCGCTGTCGGCGGCCTTCCGGGCGACGGTGAGCATCGTGCCCTCGACGGGCTGCGCGACCGCGCCGTACGCCGCGTCCGCCGCGAACGCGAGCGCGTCGGCGAACGCAGCCGCCTCGCTCATCCGCGGATCGGCGAGGACCGAACCAGCCTCTGCCTCCTGGTCCCGCGGCAGGTTCTCGGCGAGGCGCAGACCGCAGGCACGGACCAGCTGAGAGGTGATCACACCCGAGTTCCCACGAGCGCCCAGCAAAGCGCCCCGCCCGAACGCCTGGACCGCCTCCGCAAAGGTCAGCTCCCCGTCCGGCAGCGCGTCACACGCGGCTTCCCAGGTCAGGTACAGATTGGTGCCCGTGTCACCGTCCGGCACCGGATACACGTTGAGCTCGTCGATCTCCGCCCGAGCCCGCCGCAACTCCGTCAACGCAACACGAGCCCAGCTCCGCAGCACCCCCACCGTCAACTCTCCCACGCCCGGAAGGCTAACCGGTCCGCCCACCCACAACACTCATCCGGGGACCGTAGCCGCCTAGCTCTTGGCAGCCACGGTGAACGCCTTGGCCAAGGTCTTGGTCGGCCCGGACTTCGATGTCACGACGAAGTCGCGCACTCCCGCCGCGACACCGGTGAGGTTGAAGGAGTACACCGAGGTGGTCCGATCCCAGCTGACCGCCTGCATCACACCGGTCACGGCAGGCCTCCCGGCCACGGTCAACTTCACCACGTCCTGGTGATGCAACGCGGTCCCCTTGATCGTCACCTTCACCGTCGTACCGGTCACAGCCGTCTTCGGCGAGATGCTGCCGACCGAGAACACCTGCCCGCCACACAACGGCTTGGCACATCCAGCCACGATCCGGTACTTCAGGGCAGTGGTCTGGTTCTCGGGCAGGCTCACCAGCAGCAACTGGTTGCCGGCCGGATGCGAGGAATAGCCGCAGTCGAAGCCGCCGAACGCATGTTCCAGACAGGTCGGGAAGCCGCCGGCCGTTCCGGCGACGACGGGGTCCGGCCCGCCCGCGACCTGATTGCCGGCCGTTCCGCTCATCGACTCGTCGGTGGCCAAGGAGAACACGAAACAGGCGGTGTTCTTCGCGGTGGTCAGCTCGCCGGTCAACGGACCCAGTCCGTAGGCCGAGGACACCCGAACGCACTCGGGTGCCGGTCCGGCCGCGGTGGCGATGCGTGGCGCGTCCAGTGTGTACGGCCCAGCCGCGCCAAGCGACGGGTCGTTCCAGACGAGCACCTGGTACGCCGTCGAGCCGGTCGCGCGGCACCGCGACTCCCGGGAGCTCTCGCACACGGTCTGGCCGCTCGACCCGGCGGTCAGCACATGACTGGTCTGACGCTGGTCGCGGGACGCGATCAGGTACTGGTCGGTGGCCGCGGCAGTGATCTTGTGGCAGCGGACCGTCGAATTGTCGGCCAGCGTCCCAGTTCCGGCGGTGGCCCCGATCACGCTGGACGTTATCGCGGTACATCCCTTGGCAGTCGAGGTGACGTCTCGCCTGGTCAACTGGTAGGACGCGGTTTCATCCTTACCGGTCAGCAAGGCGGTGTAGCTCTTCGTGCCGGCGACACGGCAGATCTCGCGACCGTGGTTGAAGCTGTTGACGTAGCAGACGTCGTGCCCGTCCGTATCGAGCAGTCTGAGCTGTCCTTCGTCGAACGCCGCAGGCGACACCTGAACCAGTTCGGCCGCAGTGTGCGCGCCGGCCGGAATCTGGTAGCAGGCGGCGAATCGGTCCGGTCGCAGCGATGCCGTCACGCCGCCCGGCGTGGTGAAGTCGCCCTGCGGGAACGCGGCGCAGCCGGGCCCATCGATCCTCGGCACCGAAAGCTTGTAGGTGGTGTTCGTCCCCCGGTAGACAGCCCGGAACGGCGCCTGCCCCGACAGCTTGCACGGCGTACCGGCGACGCCGCCCCATTCACAAAGAACCTGACCGGTCGCGTCGGCGACGAAGCCGACCGTCCCGGTGGGGTCGTCGATCGGGCTGACCGGCTTCACCAGGCCGCCCACCGGCGCGGACAGTCCCACGCAGTTGTACTGCGGCCGCGGAATCGCGCCGCTGTAGGCGACCAAGGTGTCGGCGGTCTGGAGAACACACCCCTCGGACGACGTCATCGGATAGACGGTGGACGGCTCACCCACGGGCGCGATCAGAGCATAGGAACCCGGGTCGGGTAGCTGACACCGATACTTGAGCGGGCAGGCGAGCGTCCCATCGGTGGATCGGAAGAGGCCGTTGCTCCAGGACTCACCGTCCCACTGATCGCCGAGACCCTGGCCGATGATGTAGGTACCCGGTGTCGTCGTGGTGACCAGACGGCAGCGGCTACCGGCCGGAGCAGTCGGCGTCGCGCCGAACTTCGACATCGGAACGGGAGTACATCCCACCGAGTTGGACAGCCGGCCCAGATCCAGTGTGTAGCTGGTCCCTACGGTGCGCATCGGCACCTCGGACAGGACCCGGTACGGTCCGGTACCTTCCAGCACGCAGCCGACGTCCGAGCCCACTCTCGGGCAGGCGTCGACCCCGAACTTGTCCACGACGGTCAGATGGCCACTGCCGAGCATCGTCGCGGAGGACCGGACGAGCAGGCGTTCACCGGACTCGGCCCGGATCGGCTGACAGTCCAGCTGGAGACTCGAACTCGTCGTCCGGGTGAGGACCGGGAGATCCCAGCTGGTGCCGACCTCCGGTGCGCAACCATTCACTCCGGTCAGGGACACCACCGAGAGCTCGTAGTCGTCGGAACCGAAGTCGCTGTGCGTCAGGCGCACGGTGTACACGCCCGCGGTGTCGACCACACAATCTTGCGACCCGCCTGAGCAGATGAACGCCCCGGCGGCGTTCGAGAGACCGCCGTAGATGTCGCCCGCGGACCACCGGAGCGAATACCTGCCAGGCGTCAGGGTGACCGAGCGGCAAGTGGTACCGGACGCGTCCAGATGACCGCGGGCCACCGCGTCGCCAGGATCTCCGAACGGCGCCAGCGCCAACTCGGCGCAGTCCTCGGCAGCAGCACTGGCCGCGGTCGCGGCCGTCGTCGCGGCGGGAGCGGCCAGCGCGGCCTGGGTGGTCCCGAAGACGACTGCCACCGCCACCAGGGTTGCCGCCAGCCGGCGCCGGAAACGTGACGTGATCACCGTGTGTACCTCTCGTTGGGCGGGTCGAGCCGCCGGAGCGTAGCAACAACGGCGGTCGGGAGGAGAGGGATTTGCACGTTGTTGCAGACCACCGTCATGGCCGCAGGCGCCGTAGCCACGCAGTACGGCGACCTTGTGCCTGGGTTGAGTGGATTCGGAGGGGCGGAATGCTCGGGTGAGGCACAAGGACGCCGGTGAGCGGCGGGAATCGGGGGCGGTGGGGTGGGCGGCTTAGGGTGGGGTGTGGAGATCTTGTTCTCGGTGGCGACCGACAGTTACGACCTGGCGGTGCGGGAGATCCGGGGAGAGTTCGGGGGCGGGGTCAGGATCGAGCGGGTCAGTGCGGATCTGGGGCGGATCGTCGGGGGCGGGCCGTCGGTCGAGGAGCTGGCGGCGGCGTGTGACCGGGGGCGGATCATCTTCGTCCGGCATCTGACCGTGGAGTTGGCGAGTTTCAGGCCGGACGAGGTTCCGCCGGCGCACGAGTTGGCCGAGCTGGTGCTGGAAGGGTTGCCGAGGCACCCGCAAGCGCTGGCGGTGCAGACGTGGACCGATGGGGCCGGGAGCGGCGGGTCCTTCTACCACCTGCTCGAAGCTGCCCTGGGCGATCGCGGGATCGCGGTGAGCCGGGCCGGGCAGGACGTGGTGGTGTCGTGCTTCGTCTCGGGCAAGACCGTGGTCTTCGGACGGAACAGGCTCGAGTACAGCCTGTCTGACTGGCCGGGTGGGCGGATGCGGCTGGCTCGGTCGGAGGAGCGGGTTTCGCGGTCGGAGTTCAAGCTCGAGGAGGCGATCCAGACCTTCGGGCTCGAGCTGCCGGCCGGTGGGAAGGGGCTCGATCTCGGTGCGAGTCCGGGCGGCTGGACGCGGATCCTGCGGCAGCACGGTCAGGAGATGTGGTCGGTCGATCCCGGTGCGCTGGATCCACGCGTGACGGCCGATCGGCAGGTGCACCATGTGGCGACGACCGCCGGGGAGTTCTTCCGGCACAACCGGGTCCGCTTCGACGTCGTCGTCAACGACATGCGGATGGAGCAGGTGATGAGCGCCCGGGTGATGCTCGACGCCGTACCGCATCTACGCCGCGGCGCCCTCGCGATCGTCACCCTCAAGGGCGGCGGCAAGAACCCCCTCGACGCAGCCCGCCGCGGCATCGACGTCCTCAGCAAACAGTACGACGTACTCCACGCCCGCCAACTCCACCACAACCGCCAAGAAATCACCGTCATCGCC
The DNA here is from genome assembly GCF_003261635.1 of Kribbella monticola. GTDB lineage: Bacteria > Actinomycetota > Actinomycetes > Propionibacteriales > Kribbellaceae > Kribbella > Kribbella monticola. Next base: position 219,769 of record NZ_QFXK01000003.1, read on the forward strand.
GAATGCCCCTAGCCGCCAACACCAGGCCGAGCGCCAGGCGGCGCGGGACGACGAACGGGCAAACGCGACGAGGCGCCCGGGAGGTTCCCGGGCGCCTGGTCAGGCCCTACACGGAGTTGTGCCCCGATCGGGGCAGACGGTCCTAGCCGACGACGCGCTGGACCTTGCCTGCCTTGATGCAGGACGTGCAGACCTTGAGCTTGGTGGGGGTTCCCTTGATGGTCGCCCGGATGGTCTGGATATTCGGGTCGAACCGACGGGCCGTGCGCTTCTTGACCCGACGGATCATCGCGCCCTTACCCAGCCGCGCAACACTGTTGCCGAACGTCGGCTTCTTGTCACAAACATCGCACTTCTTAGACATGATTCTCCGTGTTTAGGGTCGAGACACCGACAGACCATGTTACACAGCGGTCTGAGCCTCCACCAATTCGGTCCAACCGTGGACTACACCTGTGTAAGCCACGCCACTTCGTCGGCCGACAGCGCCACCGACAGTCCCGGCGTCGAGGTCCGCGTCTCCGAGATCTGCCGCGGCCCGATCAGCGGGAACACCGGGTACGGCTGGTGCAGCAGCCAGGCCAGCGCGATCGCCGTCGGCTCGACACCATGCTTGGACGCCAGTTCACGCGCCCGCCGCAGGCGCTCGAAGTTCTCGTCCGAGTAGAAGCAGCGCACCAGTTCCTCGTCGGAGCGGTCCTCCGGCTTCGCCCGGCCGGTGAAGAACCCGCGGGCCTGACTCGACCACGGGAACAACGCGACCTGCCGCTCCCGGAGCCACGCCTGCGACTCGTCGTCGCTGACGTGCCGGCAACCAGCCCAGGGTACGTCGTACGCCCGCGCGAGGCTGAGGTGGTTGCTGAGCAGCGTCAACGGCTGCTTCCCGTGCGCCGCGGCGTACGCGTTGGCCTCGTCGAACCGCTCCAGCGACCAGTTCGACCCGCCGTACGCCTTGATCCGGCCGGCCCGGAAGTGCGAGTCCATCACGTCGACGAACTCGCCGACCGGGATCTCCTCGTTGTCGCGGTGCATCAGGTAGAGGTCGACGTGGTCGGTCTGCAGCCGGTCGAGCGATTCGCCGAGCTGCCGGGTGATCGACTCCGGGTCGCAGTGCGGGGTGTGCGCGCCCTTGCCGATGACCACGACGTCGTCGCGGTTCCCGCGCGACTTCATCCACTGGCCGAGCAGCTTCTCGCCGCGTCCACCGCTGTAGATGTACGCCGTGTCGAAGGTGGTCCCGCCGCGCTCGAAGAAGTCGTCGAAGATCATCGCGGCGTGCGGCAGCGTCGGCTGGTTGTCGACGCCCATCACCAGCCGCGACACCGGCTTGGCCAGCCCGGGCACCTCGCCGTACGTCATCGGCGCGTCGGCGCGCTTCGCGAGCGGCCGCCCGGTCGCGGTCGGGATCAGTACGTCGTCCCGCTCGGCCTCGTACTGCTGACCGATCGCCTCGCGCCACTTGTCCAGCACGACCAGGTTCCCCAGCGAGTCCTCCCAGCTCATCTCCGGCGCCTGCCGAGCCTCCACAGCGGCCGCGACCGCCTCCGCCTCGGCCTGGTAGATGAAGGCAGGCTCCGCGGAGACGTCGCGCGGCTCCTCCCCCACCTTGTGCACGGTGACGTGGGTCGGCTTGCCGTCGCCGCCGAACCACGGGTCCTCGACCACGAGGTACCCCTCGCTGCCGAGCACGCGCACCCGGTTCTCGTCGTTCAGCCGGACCCCGGTGCTGACGTGCGCGGTCAGTCCCGAGTCGAAGAACAGGGTCGCGGCGGCCCATTCGTCCACGCCGGTCTCGCCGACGTGACCGACCGCGGTCACCGCCGCCGGATCGGCGTACGGCGCTCCGATGGCCGCGCCGGCGATCAGCCGCGCGTACGACACCGGATAGCCGCCGACGTCGAGGATGCCGCCGCCGGCCAGGTCGTTGGCGAAGATCCGGCTCTCCGCGTTGAACGATGCCTGGAACGCGAACGACGCCTGGATCTGGTGCACCTTGCCGATCGCGCCGTCGCGGATCAGCTGGCCGACCAGCTTGGTCTGCGGCAGGCAGCGGTACATGAACGCCTCCATCAGGAAGACGTCGTTGCGCACCGCGGCCTCGATGATCGCGGCGGCCCAGGCCCGGTTGATCGCGAGCGGCTTCTCGCACAGCACGTGCTTGCCCGCCTCGGCGGCCTTGATCGCCCACTCCGGGTGCAGCGGGTGCGGGGTGGCGATGTAGACCGCGTCGACGGACTCGTCGGCCAGCAGTTCGTCGTACGACCCGTGCCGGTTCGCGATACCGAACTTGTCGGCGAAGGCCTCGGCCGATTCCGTACTACGGCTGCCGACCGCGACGACCTCGTTGGTGGCCGACGAGGGCACCTGACTGGCGAAGCGGGAGGCGATGTTGCCGGTGCCGAGAATTCCCCAGCGGAGCTTGTTGGAAGGCAAAAGATTCCCCTCGGAAACAGAGTCGGGATATCGGGTATCAGAACTTCATGGCGCCGGCGGCGATGTCGGCGATGAAGTGGCGGCCGCCGATGATGAAGACACCGATCAAGGGAATCACGCTCATCAGCGCGCCCGCCATCACCATGCTGTAGTCGGTGCCGTACACACCGTTCAGCTGCTGCAGGGCGACCTGCAGGGTGAGCTTGTTCGGGTCCGTCATCACGATCAACGGCCACAGGTAGTCGTTCCAGACATTGATGAAGGTGAAGATGCCCAGGAACGCCAGGCCGGGCCGCAGTACGGGCAGGCCGACCGTCAGGTACTGGCGGAAGAAACCGGCGCCGTCGACCTTGGCGGCGGAGATCAGTTCGTCGGGGATCGCGCCCTTGGCGTACTGGCGCATCCAGAAGATGCCGAACGCGTTCGCGGCTCCCGGGATGATCAGCGCCTTCAGCGACCCGATCCAGCCGAACTCCGCCAGCGTCACGAACTGCGGCACCAAGGCGAGCTGGGTCGGGATCATGAAAGTTGCCAACAGCAACCCGAAGAGCAGGTCCCGGCCGGGGAATTCGTACTTGGCGAACGCGAACGCGGCCAGCGAGTCGAAGAACAGCACCAGCACGGTGACCCCCAGCGAGGCGACCAGCGTGAGCAGCATCGCGCCGAAGAAGTCGATGTTGTCCAGGACGTGGCCCATGTTCTCGAACAGGTGCGAGCCGATCACCAGCTTCGGCGGGTAGGCGAAGATGTCAGGTGTGGTGTTCGAGGCCATCACCAGCATCCAGTAGAACGGGAAGATCGAGACGACCACCCCGAGCATCAGGACGACGTGACCGACGACGGTCCGGATTCGTTCAGTGCGCATCGGCGTGCTCCTTCCCCGCGTCGGCATCGGCCTGCCCCGCACCGGCTCTCTCGGCAGCGATCTTGCGCTGCACCCTCCGGGCGGCCCGACTGGTGAGCCGCTCGTCGTCGTTGCCGCCGATCAATCGCCAGTTGATCACCGAGAACAACACGATCAGGATGAACAGCGCCCAGCCGATCGCGGCGCCGTAGCCGAACTGGTTCTTCCCGAAGGCACTGTCGTACAGGTAGGACACGATCGTCAGACCGCCGTCACCGGGACCGCCGATCGCCCCGCTGCTGCCGAACAGCACCTGCGACTCGGTGAAGATCTGCAGGCCGCCGATCGTCGAGGTGACCGCGGTGAACAGGATCACCGGGCGCAGCAACGGCACGGTGATCCGCCAGAACATCTGCCGCGGCGACGCGCCGTCGACCCGCGCTGCCTCGTAAATGTCGGAGGAGATCGCCTGCAGGCCGGCCAGGAAGATGATCGCGTTGTAACCGGTCCATCGCCAGGCGACGATGCTGGCGATCGCGACCTTGATCCCCCACGGCTGGCTGAGCCATTCGATCTTGTCCAGCCCGACCGATTGCAGGAACGCGTTCAGCAGGCCGAAGTTGTTGCTGAAGATCGAGCCGAACACCATCGTGACGGCGACCACCGAGGTGATGTTCGGGATGAAGTAGGCGATCCGGTAGAAGGTGCGGAACCGGGTCGCGTTGTGCAGCGCGTTCGCGATCACCAGTGCCAGCGCCAGCATCGGCACCGTCGAGATCACCCAGATGATCAGCGTGTTGGTGATCGACTTCCAGAAACTCGGGTCGGTGAGAAGGTAGCTGTACTGCTCGATCCCGACCCATTTCATCGTCCCGATCCCGTCCCAGGAATGGAACGACAACCAGATCGAGAACAACACCGGGAACGCGCCGAAGATCGCGAACAGGATGAAGAACGGCGAGACGGCGGCGTACTGCGGTATCGCCTGCCGGAACCGGTTCGGCGGCCCGTCGGGACTGTTCGCGCTCACATCCGCGGCTCGTCCACGCACTGTTTCGCTGACGGCCATCTCAGATCGCCCCCGCCCGGGTGAGTTCGCGGTTGATCTGGTGCTGTGCGTCCTTCCAGGCCTGGTCGGACGACTTGCTGCCGATCTCGACATTGACCAGTTCGGCCGACAGCGGCGTACCGATGATCGTGTCGTACGGGCTGAAGTAGGCGCCGGGGTACTTCTTGGCGGAGTCGGCGAAGACGTCGACGATCCGCTGGCCGCCGAAGAACGGGTCGGGCGCGGTCAACCGGGAATCGGTGTAGCTGGCCGGCGTGGACGGGAAGAGCACCGGGTCGAGGAACGACTGGGCCTGGTTCTTCGCCGACTCCAGCCAGGTGATGAAGGCGAAGGCCGCCTCGGGATCCTTGCAGTACTTGGTGATTCCGAGGAAGGAACCGCCGCGGTTGCCGGGACCGCCGGGCGACGGGGTGACCCGCCACAGGCCCTTGGTCTTCGGCGCCGCGTTCTTCGGACCCAGCTGGGCCCACCAGACCGCCCCGATGAAGGCAACGAGCCGGCCGTTGGTGACAACGGCATTGGCATCGGTACTGCCCGACTGGGCGTTGGCCGACAGCCCTTCTTTGACCACCCGGACGGCCAGGTCCCAGGCGTTGCGGATGTGGTCGCCGTCGCCGATGTACTGGCCTTCCGCGGTCATGTAGCGCTTCGGCATCTGCGCCAAGGCGTAGCTGAAGATCGAGGTGATGTTGTCGGTGATGGCCGAGCCCGGCACCGCCGCCTTCACCTTCTTGCCGAGCTGGATGTAGCTGTCCCAGTCCGGGGCCGCCGCAGCCACGTCGGCGGGCTCGGTCGGTACGCCGGCCTTCTCGAACACGTCCCGCCGGTAGAACAGCGCGGTCGGGCCGGTGTCCATCGGGAAGGCCATCATCTTGTTCTCGGGCGTGATGCCGAGCTTCCACTTCCACGGCAGGTAGTCGGCCTCGACCTTGTCGGCGCCGAGTTCGCGCAGGTCATGGAACTGGTCGGCGTTCGGGAAGTAGGTGGCGACGTCGTCGTTGATCCCGATGATGTCCGGCACCAGCGACTTGCCGGCCAGCGACGTCAGCACCTTGGTCTTGTAGTCGCCACCGATCCGGGTCATCGCGAGCTTCTTGTCCGTTCCCGCGATCCCCTTCTCCGCGGTGGCGATCAGGGAGTCGTTCACCGAACCGGTCCAGCACCACATGCTCAGCTCGTCGCGGCCGCCGAGCGAGCTGCGCGAGCCGCATCCGGTCAGTCCGGCAGCCGCCGCCACACCTCCTGCGCCGAGGCCCAGGAACCTCCGTCTGGTCACTGCCATGGACTGCCTCACCTACACCTTCGCATCGCTACCGGGAGGGGCACTTTTCGACGATTTTCGATGTTTGTTTGCGCGAGAAGTTGTCGACAAATGTTCAGACATCGCTAAGGTAAGCGCATACCAACTGAACCGGTCAAGGGCTCATCCGCCGGGTGGTCCAGATCCGGACCACCCCGCCTCGGGGCGGGTCGCGGCTGGTTGGATGGGCGCATGCCGACCACCGCGATCGACACCGTCCTGTTCGACGCCGATGGAGTGATCCAGCGGCCCACCATCGACTGGCGCTCCACGCTGGCGACGTTCATCCGCCCGGACCAGTCGGCGGAGGAGTTCATCGCAGACCTGATGACCTCGGAACAGCCGTCGCTGCGCGGGCAAGGCGACTTCCGCGAGGCCGTCGCCGAAGTACTGGCCCGGTGGGAGTCGGCAACCTCTGTCGACGACGCGATGCAGCCCTGGCACTGGTTCGAGGCCGACCCGGTCGTGGTCGAGGTGATCCAGCAGCTTCGTACGGCGGGTATCGGGTGCCACCTGGCGACCAATCAGCAGGCCTACCGGCGGGCGATCATGCAGGACGAACGGCACTACGGCGACTGGTTCGACCAGACCTTCTACTCCTGCGACCTCGGCCTCGCGAAGCCGGACCCGGCGTACTTCCACGCCATCCTGGCGAAGGTGGGCAAGCAGGGGTCGTCAGTGCTCTTCATCGACGACAACGAGGGCAACGTGAAGGGCGCCCTGAGCGCCGGTCTGCACGCCGAGCACTACGACCTGGCCAACGGCACGGACGCCCTGCGCAAACTGCTGTCTCGCTACGGACTCCCGACCTCCGCCTGACGCCGTACAGCGGTCTGCGGTCGCCCGGGCCGCAGTGGCCCGCTGATCAGGAACAGCACGAGCAGCAGCGGCAGCGTGATCAGGAAGGCCTTGCTGAGTTCCACGACGGTCGCCAAGGCGGCCAGGATGGTGGGCGCGGCCAAGATCGCTGTCGCAGAGGCCAACGCGCCTAACGCGGCCAGCCGTACGGGCCGAATGCCAGGCGTTGCGACGAGCTCGGCGATGGTCAACGGGTACAGCGGTGCGACGCCGAGACCGGCCAGCAGCAGTCCGGCGACCACAACCGCGGGCGCTCCGACCAAGCTCACCAACAGGCTCCCGCTGACGGCCAGCAGCCCGGCCGGTACCAGTGGCGACCAGCCGCTCACGTGGATCGGCCCGATCGACCGGCCGACAGCCATTCCGATCGGGAACGCACTGCCCAGCAGGGCCGCGATCGCGATCGGCAGTCCGGCCTCCACCAGCCGCGCCACGGCCCACACCACGAAGCAGAACTCCACCGCGACGGCCAGCACGACCCGCGACCATCCGCGGAATGCACTTAGCCAAGGTGAGCCTTCACCGGCCGGCGTCGGATCAAGGCTCTCTCCGGCTCTCGCGGGAGCCGCGATGACGATCAGAACAAGGAACGGCGGTACTGCGACCAGCATCGCCAGGCGCCCAGTCGGACCGAGCGAGTCGAGCCCGCCGATCGCCAAGGGCGCCAGGATGCCGGTCGCACTGCCGACAGCGTTGACCTTGGTGAGCCGGGCGGCCGCAGTTGGGCCACTGAGCAGCAGTGGCGCCAGGAGCACCAGCAGGGCTCCACCGATGCCGATCAGCAGTCCCCCGCTGACCGCACTGATGAAGCTGGGCGCCACGGCGACCAGGACAGCTCCGAGCGCACAGACAAGCGCACCACCTCGCAGTACGGCGGTGATCCTGCCGGTGCGCAGCAGGACGGGACCTACGAAGGCGACGATGAGCAGTCCGAGAGCGAAGGCGGACGGCAGCAACGCAAGACGGCTGGCCGGCTCGTCGAGGTCACGAGCCAGTACTGCGACGCAGGCGCCCAGTCCGCCCAGCAGGAAGCCCAGCGCCGCTAGAGCGAGGCCTACTTCCAGGTCGACCCGGCGGGCGCTCTCACTCACGATGCTCGAGCAGGTCGGCGAGTTGGTGGAGGTCGGCGAGGTTCAGGTCACCGGATAAGCCCTTCAGCGCCGCGGTCATCGCACCGGCGGCGCGGCCGGCCTGCAGGCCCACTTCGGCGTCCTCCACGACCAGGCAGGAACTGGGCGGCGTCTCGAGTACCTCGGCCGCACGGAGGTAGCCCTCGGGGTCGGGCTTGCCGTTGGTGATGTCCTCGAAGGTCACCAGGACGGGTGCGTCGATGCCGGCGGCGCCGAGGCGGGCCTTGGCGAGCTGACGGTCGGCGCTCGTGACGACGGCCCACGGGAGCCCTAGTCGCTTGATCGTGGCGAGCACCCGGGCGGCGCCGGGAGCAGCCGAGACGTCCGAGAGGTCGTCGTACTGGAGTTGCAGCTGGCGGTTCGCGGCTCGGAGGCGGGCCGTCTCGTCGAGGGCGGGGAGCATTCGCGCGACGGTGGAGTCGGCGGGGCTGCCGTGGGCGATCGCGAGGACCGCCGACGCGTCGACGCCGTACTCACGGGCCCAGGTCGTCCAGGCCCGCTCGACCGCCGCATCGGAAGTGACCAGCGTGCCGTCCATGTCGAACAACACGGCGCGCACCTGCTGCAGGTCCATCGACTCCTCCATTAAACTCGTTCTCCGAGCATAAGGGAGAAGGTCCCCATGACGGCAAGAGTCGGCACCACTTCTTCGCGCCGCGGCCGGTGGCAGACGGCCGCGGAGGTGCTGAGCCTAGTTGGTCGGCAGCCGGGCATCACGCGGGCTGCAGTGGCCCGGGAGCTGGGACTGAGCACCAGCTCGGCGACTGAGGTGACTGCGCGGTTGCGGGAGCTGCAGTTGCTCACGGAGGCGCCCGCACCTAGTCGTGGTCGAGGTCGGCCGACGAGTGTGCTGCTGCCGCATCCGGAAGGGCCGCTGGTTCTGGCGGTGAACCTACGGCAGGGCACTTGGCGCACTGCGATCGTCTCCCTCGACGGGACGCTCCATGATCAAGTGACGACGCCACACCGGAGCAGGCGACCGGAGGCGGTGCTGGCGAGGCTTCGCGAGGCAGTGGAGGCGAGCAAGGCGCAGTACGGCGATCGGTTGCGGGTGGTGAGCCTTGCGGTGGCGGGGACGATCCGCGACAACCAACTGATGCAGGCGTCGACCTTGGGGTGGGGCGAGGTCGATCTGAGCCCCGTGGTCGGGGACACCGGGCTGACGCTGCTAGCGGGGAACGACGCGACGCTCAGCGGGGTGGCCGAATCGCGGACCGGCGCTGCGGCGGGGGCGGGGACAGCGCTGCATCTGATCGTCGAAGTCGGCTTGGGTGGGACTCTGATTCTGGACGGACATCCTGCGAGTGGGGCGACCGGAGCCGGTGGCGAATACGGGCACATTCCCTTCGGCGATCGATCGTTGCGGTGCCCGTGCGGGGCGAGCGGTTGCTGGGATCTGGAGATCGACGGTCGCGCTCTCGCCCGGCGGCTCGGCGATGCCGAGCCCGACGATCCGCTCAGCTATGCCGAGGCGGTGTTGCAACGCACCGACGCGGCGGCGTCGGCTGCCATCGAGCTCTCGGCGACATCGCTCGGCTCGGGAATCGCCGGCCTGGTGAACGCGCACGATCCCGACGTCGTCACCCTCGGCGGCCTGGCCGTCCCGCTCCGCCAGCGCGCACCGGGCGCCTTCGACGCGGCGTACCGGTCCGGTCTGATGCGCTTCCGCCGAGCCACTCCCCCGCCGGTCCTCGACTCCACCCACTCCACCGACGGCGCCCTCCGGGGCGCGGCCGCCGTCGCGCTGGACCGCATCACCACCGAACCAGCCATCGCCGCCTGGGCAGAACCGACCTAGGTACTACGCCCGCATCGCGCCTCCTCCGTCGGCGCTCGCCCCGCCCACCCCAGCTCGCCGCTCCGCCGTCGCGGCTCAAAGCGAACGTCGCAGAGCACCACCGGTTGATCATCCGCGGGCGGGTGCGCAGTGGGGCGTTGGTTTCGAGTGCGCTGTGGACAGCACTCGTCTCGGCCGGTCAGCTCTCGGTCGGTGGCTCGTCTGCGGTGGGTGTGGGCTCGGCTGTTTCGGGGTCTGCGTCTTCGGTCGGCGCGGCCTTGGGGGCGGGGATGATGGGGGGTTCCAGTTTGGCGAGGATGGTGATGATGTCCATCCGGTGGTGCTGGATCTCGTGGGCGGTGTGGCGGATCAGCCAGCCGAGGGTGCGGGGGGCTCGGACCGGGTAGTTGTAGAGGCCGAGTTTGCCGAGTTCGGCCGGTTTGAGGACGCGGGCGGCAGCGCCGAAGTCGCGGGCGTTCTTCATCAGCGCGGCGGCGACCACCATCGGGTCCTGCTGTTCGTACTTGAGCTCCTTCAGCCGCCCAGTGCGATCCATCGGCGCATAAACCGGGCGGTCCTCGGCCAGGCACTGCGCGATCCGGGCGCGCTGCACCTCGAGGACGTCGCGGACATGGCAGGCGTACTCGATCGCCGACCACACCTCGGGTTCCGGCCGCAGCCGGACCACGTTCACGTCCGGCCCGGCGGCCGCCTTCGTCAGCGCCATGCTGCTCTCCGCGGACTGCCGGATCAGCGTTGTCACCGTGCCCTGCAGATCACCCGTGTCGTAGTTGAAGCCGCACTCCTGGCACAGCCCGTCGACCGGCGGCCGGCTCGTGTTCACTGGTCACTCCTGGTCCGAAATCGCCATCCGTGGTCCACCGGTCCGATCCCCCCGCCGAGCGCGAACCCGGCGGCGACCGCTCCGCTGATGTAGTCCTTCGCAGCACCGACAGCAGCCGGTACGTCGTACCCGCGCGCAAGATACGCCGCGATCGCACTGGCCAGCGTGCATCCGGTGCCGTGCGTGTGCCGGTTGTCGGCCCGCGGCGCGCCGTACTCCCGCCGTACGCCGGGCGCGTGCAGTACGTCGATCGCCACCGCGCCGTCGTCGTGGCCGCCCTTCACCAGTACCCAGTCGGCACCGGCGTCGAGCAGGATCTTCGCGGCCAGCTCGCGATCTTCGCCGTTCGTTCCCGCGACGGGACCGAGCTCGGTGAGGTTCGGTGTCAGCACAGTCGCCAACGGCACGATCTCCTCCCGCACGGCCTCCATCGCATCCGCGGCCAGCAACGCGTCGCCGTGCTTGGAGACCGAGACCGGGTCGACGACGACCGGTACGCCGGGTGGCAGCGTCCGCAGCAGCGACGCGACCACCCGGACCATCGAGGCGGACGCGAGCATGCCCGTCTTCACCGCGTCGACACCGATGTCGTCGACCACACTGCGGAACTGCGCGCGCACCTGCTCCTCGGGCAGTTCCCAGGCACCCTGGACGCCGATGCTGTTCTGCGCGGTGATCGCGGTCAGCACGCTCATCCCGTGCACGCCGTTGGCCAGCATCGACTTCAGGTCGGCCTGGATCCCGGCTCCGCCACCGGAATCCGATCCGGCGATCGTCAGCACCCTGGGCGGCGCGGCGTTCATGTCAGCTCCTCAACTCGGGCGGATCCACTCACCCTTAGTTCCTCACACCGCGCCGGACCGCTCACCGGCGGCTCCTCGGCTCGGCCGGATCTTCCGGTCTCACTGCCCGAAGTGAGCGTGCCCGGCGGCGCCGGCGTACGCCGTACCGTCGACCGTGACCGTTCCGGGCGACAGGTTTTCGTTGCCCTCAGCAACTGAACCGATGACGGTCCAGCCGTCCGGCACGTCGGCCGGCTCGAAGGTGGCGACGAGCGCGTGGTCGTCACCACCGCCGAGCACGAAGGTCAGCGCCTCAACCCCGGTCGCGGCCGCGACGGCCTGCAGCGGCTCGGGAATCGCCAGTGCCTGCGAGCGGATGTCGATCACGACCTCGCTGGCCGCCGCGATGTGGCGCAGGTCGGCGATCAGGCCGTCGCTCACATCGCACATCGAGGAGGCGCCGGAGATCGCGGCACGCGGACCCTCGGCGTACGGCGGTTGTGGGCGGCGGTGTGCGTCCACAACGGTCCGGGGCGAACGGAAGCCACGGTTCAGCACGGCGACGCCCGCTTCGGCCCAACCGAGCCGGCCGACGAAGGCCACCTCGTCGCCGGGGCGCGCGCCGGACCGCAGTACCGGGGCTCGGCCGTCGAGGGAGCCGAAGGCGGTGACCGAGACGACGACCTTGTCGGACTGCACGACATCGCCGCCGACGATGCTGACGCCGAGCAGCTCGGCCTCGTCGGCGATGCCCTGGTTCAGTTCGAGGGCCCAGGTCGTCGGCAGGTCGGGCGGCGCGCCGAAGCCGGTCACCAGCGAGGTCGGCCTCGCGCCCATCGCGACGATGTCGGCCAGGTTCTGCGCGGCGGCCTTGCGGCCCACGTCGTACGCCGACGACCAGTCCTGGCGGAAATGCCGGCCTTCGATCAGCAGGTCGGTGGTGATCACCATCCGGCCGTCCGGCACCGCCACCACGGCCGCGTCGTCGCCCGGCCCGACCAGGACGTCCTCACCCCGGGGCAGCCCTTTGGTGACGGCTTCGATCAAGCCGAACTCACCCGTTCCACCCAACGTCTCTGTCACGTCAGCAAGACCTCCCATATCGCTCACCGGAGTCTAAGTGTCCTGAGCCGGTCCTCACGCCGCACCAGCGGCGCCCAGGCACGCACCTCGCTGCGTTGTCGGGAAAGTCACGATGCTCCGCATCGAGCCTTCCCCTCCGCCTTGCGATGCACGCACCTGGACACCGCTGGCACTGGCGTGACTACCGGCTCAGGACACTAGGCGGTACGGTGACCGGGCAACGAAGAGTACGCCGGGCCGCTCTGCAGTACCGTGGCCGGATCCAGCTGAGGACGACTGAGTGGAGAACGACGTGGTGGTCCAGGCCTACATCCTGATCCAGACCGAGGTCGGCAAGGCTGCCGATGTCGCAGCGCAGATCGCCGAGGTCCAGGGCGTCACCCTGGCCGAGGACGTCACCGGCCCGTACGACGTGATCGTGCGCGCCGAGGCCCGCAACGTCGACGAGCTCGGCAAACTCGTGGTGGCGAAGGTGCAGAACGTCCCCGGCATCACCCGCACGCTGACGTGCCCCGTCGTCCACATCTGACCCCGATCAACCGCGTTCTCGCCGTCGTCGCCGGTCTCCTGCTGCTGACTGCCTGCAGTCCGGACCCGGTGCGGATCGCCGTGCCCGAACCCGCGCCCGAGGTGGCTCAGGTGTGCGACGCCTTGATCAAGGGGATGCCTGCCAAGGTGCTCGACGGGAAGCGGCGCAAGACGGAGCCGCCGAGCGCGCTGACCACGGCGTACGGGGATCCGCCGATCGAGGTGACGTGTGGGGTCGCGCCGCCGGCCGGGATGGCGCAGGCGCAGTCGCAGTGCTTCGAGGTGAACGGCGTCGGCTGGTTCGCCAAGGAGGTCAGCAACGGCGTCATCTTCACCACCATCGGCCGCAAGGTCTACCTCGAGATCGCCGTCCCGGCGAAGTACAAGCCCGAGGCCAACGCCCTCACCGACGTCTCGGACGCCGTCAAAGCACACAACACCCTGATAACTCCCTGCACCTGATGCCTTCCTGCACCTGATGCTTTGAAAGTTCCCGCTCGGTGCATGTCCGGTTCCGGGTGGGGTCATCGACGTTCCGGGTGAGAGGCACCAGAGTGGTGCTCTGACGACGGGAGCAGCAGATGAAGTACATGATCCTCACCTACGCCTCGCAGGCCGACTACGACGGGATGGCGGGGAAGGACACCGGCAAACCCGCGTGGAGCGCGGAGGACTTCGCCGCGATGGGCGCCTTCATGCAGAAGTTCAACGACGACCTCGCCGAGTCCGGTGAGCTCGTCGAGACCCGGGCGCTGGCCGCACCGGTGCTGACCAGGCGGCTCGGCTCGAAGGACGGTGCGTCGGTGGTGACGGACGGCCCGTACGCCGAGACGCAGGAGGTGCTCGCCGGGTACTGGATCGTCGAGTGCGACAGCTTCGACCGCGCCACCGAGATCGCCGGCCGACTCGCCGATACCCCCGTTCCGGAATCCGTCCGGGCCACCGCGTACGCCGACATCCGGCCGATCGTGGAAGGCCAGGAGGACCTGGTCGGCTGATGCCCGAACCACCCCCGGAGGACCAGCCGCAGGAGCTAGCGCCGCCTGCGGAGGACCTGCTGCGGGACAGGCCGCCCTCGGAGCACCAGCTGCGAGGACCGGCGCGGCCCTCGGAGGACCAGCCGCGGGAGCTGGCGCCGGCTTCGGAGGAGCTGTTGCGGGAGTTGGCGCCGCAGGTTCTTGGGGCGTTGGTCCGGCGGTATGGTCATTTCGACACGGCCGAGGATGCAGTGCAGGAAGCGTTGGTCGCTGCGACTCAGCAGTGGCCCAGCGAAGGCCGTCCCGACAACCCGCGGGCTTGGCTGATCACCGTGGCCTCGCGCCGGCTGACCGATCTGCTCCGCAGCGAGCAGGCTCGGCGTCGTCGCGAGGACACGGTCGCCCAGTGGACGGTGATCCCGGCCGAGCCGGTTGCCGATTCGGACGACACCCTCATCCTGCTCTTCCTGTGCTGTCATCCGGCGCTGTCGGCGGCTTCCCAGATCGCGCTCACCTTGCGAGCTGTGGGCGGTCTCACCACGGCCGAGATCGCCCGCGGATTTATGGTGCCGGAGGCAACGATGACGCGCCGGATCACGCGGGCCAAGCAGAGCGTGCGCGACAGCGGCGCCCGGTTCTCACTGCCCTCGAACCGCGTCGAACGACTGGACGCAGTACTGAAGGTGATCTACCTGATCTTCACCGAGGGCTACGCCAGTACGACGGGGCCGAGCCTGCAGCGGGTCGAGTTGGCGACCGAAGCCATCCGGCTTGCGCGGATCCTGCACCGGCTGCTTCCCGAGGACAGCGAGGTGGCCGGGCTGCTTGCCCTGATGCTGCTCACCGACGCCCGGCGTCCAGCGCGGACCGGACCGGGTGGGGAGCTGATCCCGATGGCCGAGCAGGATCGCAGCCGCTGGCTCACGGCGGAGATCGCCGAGGGCGTCGAGCTGATCACCAAGGCGCTCCCCCGCGGACAGGTCGGGCCCTATCAACTCCAGGCGGCGATCGCTGCCGTGCACGACGAAGCAGCGTCAGCCGAGGAGACTGACTGGCCGCAGATCGTCGCCTTGTACGAACTGCTGCTCGGCCTCACCGACAACCCGATGGTCGCCCTGAACCACGCAGTGGCCGTCGCGATGGCTCGCGGCCCGGCCGAAGGGCTGCAGCTGCTCGAGCGGATCGAGGGCGACGAGCGGATCGCGGCGGACCACCGGCTGTTCGCAGTACGGGCTCATCTGCTGGAGCTGACCGGCGATCTGGCCGGGGCGCGGGCGGCGTACGTCGAGGCGGCGGCGCGGACGACGAGTCTGCCGCAGCAGCGCTACCTCAACGCCAAGGCCGCCGCCATCGTGGCCTGAGTCAGCGGAGCCCGGTCGGACGAGTCAGCGCAAGGGCGAGCAGACGGTCGACGAGATCGCCGTAGTCGATGCCGCTGGCAGCCCACAGCCGAGGGAACATGCTGTACGGCGTGAAGCCGGGCATCGTGTTGATCTCGTTGATGACGATTCGTCCGTCCTCGGTGAGGAAGAAGTCGACCCGCGCCAGCCCTTCGCCCTCGATCGCCTCGAACGCGGTCAGGGCCTGCGCCCGGATCTCCGCCGCAACCTCCTCCGGCAGCTCGGCCGGCACGCTCAGCGCGGCGTAGTCGACCTCCTCCGGCAGGTACTTCGCCTCGAAGTCGTAGAAGTCGTGGCCCCCGCCGGTCAGCGTGATCTCACCGCAGACGCTGGCCGCCGGATCGGCACCGTCGAGCCCGCCGAGAATCCCGACCTCGATCTCGCGCGGGTTCTTCGCGGCCGCCTCGACGAGCACCTTGGGGTCGTGCGCGCGAGCTTCGGCAAGCGCGTCGTCCAGTTCCTCGCGCGAGTTCACCTTGCTGATACCGAGACTCGAACCACCACGCGACGGCTTCACGAACACCGGGTAGCCGAGCCGGTCGACCGCCTCCCGGCAGGCCTGCGGGTGCCGCGACCAGTCGCGCTCGCGGATCACGACGTACGGCGTGACCTCGAGGCCGGCCGCTGCCAGCACCACCTTCATGTAGTGCTTGTCCATCCCGACCGCACTCGCGAGCACGCCCGATCCGACGTACCGGATGTCCGACATCTCCAACAAACCCTGCAGTGTGCCGTCCTCGCCGAACGGGCCGTGCAGCAGCGGGAAGACCACGTCGACCTCGCCCAGCGTGCTCGGCACCTGGTCGGGCGCGTGCACGACCAGCTCGCGGCCGGCGCCGAACAGCACCGGCAGAGCCGTGACGTCCACCTCCGGCAGCTTGCCGTTGGTGATCGACAGCCGCTCCGGGTCGCCGCTCTCCAGCACCCAGTGGCCGCTGGTGTCGATACCGATCGGGACCACGTCGTACTTGTCCCGGTCGATCACCTTCAGAACGTTCGCCGCGGTGATGCAGGAGACGGCGTGCTCGCTGGAACGTCCGCCGAAGACGACGGCGACTCGGGGCTTCCTGGGTTCTTCGCTCACCGAGCCGACGATAGCGCTAGCCGCTCAGCACCAGCGGCCGGGCCGTCACGCTTCCTCCCGGTCCCAGGTCACCGGCAGCGCGGTAACGCCGTACACCAAGGTGTTGTGCTTGAACCGGATCTCTTCGAACGGGACAGCGAGCCGCAGTGTCGGGATCCTGCGATACAGGCGGGTGTAGACCTCCTGCAGTTCCACGCGGGCGAGTTGCTGTCCGAGGCACTGATGTGGCCCGAAGCCGAAGGCGAGATGCGTGGATGCCTTCCGGGAGAGGTCCAGCTGATCGGGGTCCGGGAAGGCGCGTACGTCCCGGTTGCCCGAGGACAGCGCGGCGATCAAGTACTCACCGGCCTTGATCGTCTCGTCTCCGAGCGGGAGGTCTTCCGTCACGTGCCGGAACAGGCCGAACTGAACGACCGAAAGGTACCGCAGCAGTTCCTCGACGGCCCTCGGCGCCAGGTCGGGATCGTTGCGCAAGGCATCCAACTGGTCCGGCGCGCGGAGTAGCGCGAGGGTGCTCAGCGCGATCATGTTCGCTGTCGTCTCGTGGCCGGCGATCAGCAGCGTGATCCCGATCGTCACCAGTTCCTCCAGCGACAACGGCCGGCCCTGCTCTTCGGCCCGGGTGATCAGCCGGGAGAGCAGATCGTCCTCGCGCACGGCCTGCTTGGCCTGCACGAGACCGGCCATGTACTGGTTGAGTTCGTCGCTGACCCGCAGTACCTCCTCCTCCGGCCGATCGACCGAAACCAGTACGGCGCTGCGCTGCTGGAACTCCGCACGGTCGGCATAAGGCACCCCGAGCAGCTCACAGATCACCAAGGAGGGGATCGGCAGCGCGAATGCCTCGACGAGATCGACCGGACCGTCGGCGGCGAGCATCGCGTCGATGTGCTCCTCGACCAACTCCTGGATCCTTGGCCGCAGAGCGCGCACGCGCCGGACCGCGAACTCGCTGGTAAGCAGGCGGCGCAGATACGCGTGCTGCTCGCCGTCGTTCTGCAGGATCGAGCCGGACTCGACCTCCCACTCCAGGTCCGCTCCTGGCACGACGTGCGACGACGGGGCCGAGCGCGAACTCAACCGGGAATCGCCGAGTACCTTGCGCACCTCGTCGTACCGGCTGACGACCCAGGCGTCGACACCGGCCGGGGTGGAGACCTTGGCGAGTCCCTCCTGGACACGGAAGCCGGCGTACTCGGCGGGCGGCTCGAACGGGCAACCGGTCGGCCGTACTACGGGGAAGTCGGGCATGGCGGAACCCCCAGGAGTCAGCTGCTGACGATCAGCGATTATGGAAGTGACTACCATATGACGGTATGAGTCGGATTGACCTCTGCTGCGGGCGCGTCGGTGCCGTGTAGGCTGCCCGGCACGCTCGAGGAGCTTGGGGGTTCGGATGGGGCTGCGCGAAGTGAAGCGGGAGCGGACCCGCCAGCTGATCGCGGACAAGGCGTTCGAGCTGTTCACCGATCGCGGCTTCGGCCGGACGACGGTCGAGCAGATCGCGGCAGCCGCCGAGGTCGGGCCCAGCACGCTCTACCGGTACTACCCGACCAAGGAGCGGCTCGTACTGGAGTTCGTCGAGGGCAGTCTCTTCGAGGCGCTCGACTGGTTCCGTGAGCAGCCTCAGCTGAGTCTGCCGGACGGTCTGCAAGGCGTGGTGGAGCGGGTGCTGGACCAGATGGAGAGCAATCCGGACCGGGTGCGCACGGTGTACGAGCTGGCCGGGCAGACGCCGTCGGTGAGCGCGCATCTGGCCGACGTCATCTGGCGCTGGCGCGACGAACTGACCGCCGAGCTGACCACCCGCCTGACCGCCGACTCCTCGGACCAGCCGCTGGCCGGCGCGTCCGTCCCCTTCACCGCGGCGCTCGCGGCCGGCATCACCATGAACGTCATCGAGGTGACTGTGCAGACCTGGGTCGACAACCCGGCCGGCACCGACGCCAAGGAACTGGCCCGCGAGGCGATGTGCCTCCTCCGCGGCGGCGGCATCCCACTTCCCACAGCCGATCCCACCCAGCTCTAGGGCCGGCGGCGCGGTTGGGGAGAATCCAGGCATGAGCCCTGAACTGGATCCCTCGACCGTTGTCGTGCATGCCGGCCGGCCCGCCCGTGTTCCGGATGCGCCGCTCGGTGAGTCGCCCGTGTTCAGCTCGACCTACATCGCCGGCGGGGATCGCGGCTACGGCCGGTTCGACAACGACGCGTGGGCCGCGCTCGAGACGACGCTGGGTCAGCTGGAGGGCGGCCGCGGCTTGACCTTCGCCTCTGGGATGGCGGCCGCCGCGGCAGTCATGGACCTGGTCCCGGTAGGCGGTCGCGTCGTGGCGCCCGCGCACGCCTACAGCGGAGTACTGGCTCTGCTCGATCAGCAGGCCGCGACCGGGCGCCTAAAGGTCGACCGGGTGAACATCGCCGACAGCGAGGCCGTCGCCGCCGCGGTCGCGGGTGCGGACATGTTGTGGATCGAGTCGCCGACCAACCCGGCGATGGAGGTCGCCGACCTGCCCGCAATCTGCGCCGCCGGCCGCGCGGCAGGCGCCACCACCGTCGTCGACAACACCTTCGCTACTCCCCTGCTGCAGCAACCGCTCGGCCTGGGCGCGGACATCGTGATGCATTCGGCCACCAAGTTCATCGCGGGTCACTCGGACGTTCTGCTCGGTGCCGTGATCACCGCCGACGACTCGCTCTGGACCGCCTTGGAACTCCGGCGCCGCAGCCTCGGCGCGATCCCCGGCCCGATGGAGGCCTGGCTGGCGCTGCGCGGACTCCGAACGCTCGCCCTTCGCCTCGACCGCGCCCAGTCGAACGCCGCCTACCTCGCCGCCAAACTGCTCGACCATCCGCGGATCAGCCGAGTCCGGTACCCCGGCCTGCCGGGCGACCCCGGCCACGCTCGGGCGGCGGCCCAGATGTCGGGCTTCGGCGCGATCCTGTCCATCGAACTGGGCGGCGATGCCGAACGCGCTCAGCGCACCTGCGAGAACACTGCGCTCTGGGTCCACGCGACCAGCCTCGGTGGCGTCGAGTCGATGCTGGAACGCCGCCGCCGCTGGGCGATCGAAGTACCGACCATCCCCGACGACCTGATCCGCCTCTCCGTCGGCATCGAGCACCCCGACGACCTCTGGAACGACCTCGCCGGGGCCCTCGAGGCATGATCTGGGACAAGGTGTTCGAACTCGCCTGGGAATCCCTGCAGGCCAAGAGCTATCCGGTCGGCGCGGCGCTCGTCGACCCAGCCGGAGAGATCACCCACTCCGGACGCAATCGCGCCGCCGAGAAATCCGCGCCACCCGGCCGGCTCTTCGGTACGACGATCGCGCACGCCGAGTTCGACGTACTCGGCCAGTTGCCGCAGGACGAGTACGACGGGTACACCCTTTACAGCTCGCTCCAGCCCTGCTTGATGTGCTCGACCGCGCTGCGGCTGGTCGGCATCAACCAGGTCGTCCACGCCGGCGCGGATCCCTTGCGGAACGCGACGGACGAGGTGCCGGCGGTGCTGCCGGAGCTGATCGCCGGGCGGTGGCCCCGGCGTACCGGTCCGGCCGACGGGTTCGCCGGCAGCTGGGGCTCGTTGTTGCCGGCGATGTGGATGGTCGCCTACAAACCCGATGCGGTGGCGGAGCCGTCAGACTTGATGCCGTGGGCAACGATTGAGCGCGCGCGGAGGTGCGTGGCCGGCGGCGTACTGGAGTGCGGGTCGGCGGCCGAGGCGTATCAGCTCGCGGCTTCCTTGTCGGCCTCGGACTGACCGGTTTTCGGTTTGAGGACGTCGGCGGCCGCGACGGTGAGGACGCAGAGGACGACGGGGAGTGCGAAGGCGGCGTTGAGCGGCATCCAGTGGGTCAGGCCGCCGATGATGGCCGGGCCGGCGAGCAGTCCGACGTACCCGAGGCCGACCACCTTCGCCATCAGGGCGCCCGATGCTCGGCGGTCGAGGTTCCCGGCGGCGGTGAAGAGCTGCGGTACGCCGCCGGACAGGCCGAGGCCGAACAACGCCCAGCCGACCAGACCGACGGGGACCCACGGCACGAAGATGACCGTGGTGAGACCGAGGGCAGCGAGCGCCGCGCCGTACCGGACGATTGCCGCCGGGCCGATCACCGCGGCGACCCGGTCGGTGGCGAACCGGCCGACCGTCATGGCGATCGCGAAGGCGCCGTACGCGTAGGCGGCCGTACTGGTCGAAGTGTTGAGGACGTCGCGGAACTGCAGCGCGGCCCAGTCGTTGGCGACACCTTCGGCGAGCATCAGGCCGAAGGCGAGAGCGCCGAGCTGCCAGACCAATCGCGCCGACGGCTTCTGGGCCGGCCCCTGGCTCTGCTCCTCGGCGGGCTCCTCGTCGGCGGCCTCGATCAGGAAGCGGGCCGTGAGCAGGGAAACGACGATGCAGATCACGCCACAGGCGCTGAGGGTGATCGCGGTATCGACGCCTGCCCGGAGTGCCGCGGCGCCGATCAAGGCCGCGAAGGCCCCGCCGATCGACCACATCGCATGGAACGCGGCCATGATCGGTCGCGGGTAGGCGCGCTCGACGACGACGGCATGCGAGTTCATCGCGACGTCGAGCGAGCCGTTGCCGAAGCCGAACAGCGCCAGCGTGAGGCCGAGCGTCCACCAGTTGCCGGCCAGGCCGGGGCCGAACAGCGACAGGCCGAGGAAGATCCCGGCGGCCGGCACCAGGCGTCGCTGGCCGATCCGGTCGGCCAGCGGTCCCGCGATCTGCATGCCGAGGAAGGCTGCGCCGCCGAGGACGAGCAGGAGGAGGCCGAGGGTGCTGTGCGAGATGTTCGTGGCGCGTTCGACGTTCGGGATGTGGACGACCCACATGCCGACGGCGAAGCCGTTGAGGCCGAAGTAGATCCAGGTGGCGATCCGGGCGGCACGTGGTGGCCGGGAGGTGGCGGCTGCGTTCGCGGCGGTGGCGGGCGCGCTGGTCAAGACAGAGACTCCTGAAGCTCGTCGGCGTGGCTGCCGGCGTGGTCGGCCCGTGCGGCGGCGGGGTCGGCGACCTTAACCAGGACGCCGCGTTGGGCCAGTACGGCGCGGTCCGCTTCGGGGGCGGTGGCGTCGGTGATGATCAGATCGGGCCGGTCGGCCGGGCAGATGTAGGCGAGGGCTGCGCGATCCCACTTGGCGCCGTCCACCAGCACCATCGATCGCGTGGAGACGGCCAGCGCCTGCACCTTGACCTCGGCGTCACCGAGGTCGAACGCGGTCAGCCCGGCCTCCAGACTGAACGCACACGGACTCAGCACGGCGACGTCGAATCGCAGCGACCGCAACGAAGCAAGGGTGAGCGGCCCGACCATCGACAACTCCCCCGGCCGTGGCTCACCACCCGGCATCAGCAGCCGTACGCCGGGTGCGCCGATCAACTCCTGTGCGACATGGAGCGACAGCGGCATCACCGTGACCACGCGATCCCTGAGCAGCCGGGCCACCTCCAACGCCGTCGTACCGCTGTCCAGTACTACGGTTTCGCCGTCCCGGATCTGGGCGACGGCAGCCGCCGCGATCGCCTGCTTCGCCTCGGTCGCGGCCGTGGACCGGGCGGCGAACGGCGGCTCGATCCCGGACGGCATCGCAGGCACCGCGCCACCGTGGACGCGCTTGAGCACGCCCTGCGCGGCGAGGTAGT
This sequence comes from Kribbella monticola, assembly GCF_003261635.1. Classification (GTDB taxonomy): domain Bacteria; phylum Actinomycetota; class Actinomycetes; order Propionibacteriales; family Kribbellaceae; genus Kribbella; species Kribbella monticola. The sequence continues at coordinate 241,531 of NZ_QFXK01000003.1, forward strand.
CGAGATCACGTCGTACGGTCATGTCGGAGGCGCCGGTGGCAGCCACCAGCTCGCCGACCGCGACCCGGCCGGAACCCTGGAGACGCTCGACGATGACCCGTTGCCGTTCGGAGCTTCGCACTGTGAAAAACTAACATCGCTCTGATTGATCAAACAAACTTTCTGTTCATATGTTCATCCGATGTGGTGATTCGCACAGCCGCGCCGGGTCAGTGAGGGGTCTTCAGTCGTGGTCGATGACTTGCAGGCGGTCCGCGAGGGCCAGCTCGTCCGCCGGTCCCGGATCGCCGTGGCGGCGATCTTCTGTGTGCACGGGTCGGTGACCGGATCCTTCGCGACCCGCGTGCCGTGGATTCAGGAACACGCCTCCGTGAGCGCCGGACAGTTGGGGCTCGCGCTCGCCTTCCCGGCGATCGGGGCTTCGCTGTCGATGCCGCTGGCGGCCCGGATCAGCCACCGGTTCGGCACCCGCGCGGCTCAGCGCTTCCTGATCGCCCTGTGGACTCTCGCGCTGATCCTCCCGTCGCTCGCCACCAATCTGGTGACCTTGTGCGGCGCCTTGTTTGTGTACGGCGCGACCGCGGGCATGGCCGACGTCGCAATGAACGCGCTGGGCGTGGAGATCGAGCATCGGCTCGGCAGATCGATCATGTCCGGACTGCACGGGATGTGGAGCGTCGGAACCCTGATCGGCTCGGGACTCGGAACGCTTGCGGCCCACCTCGACATCAACGCCCAACTGCATCACCTGGTGGCTGCGCTGACGCTGACGGTGCTCGGCGTGGTCGCTTCGCAGTACGTGCTGAACATCTATCCGGCTGAGGACGAGGTGGCTCCGCCGCGGTTCGCGTTCCCGCCGAAGTCGGCGCTGCTGATCGGTGCCGTCGGGTTCTGTGCTGTCTTCGCCGAGGGGGCCAGCCTGGACTGGTCGGCGGTCTACCTGCGCGACGTCCTGACCACGTCGGCCGCCGTCGCCGCGGGTGCGACGACGGGCTTCGCGCTGACGATGGCGATCGCGCGGATTGCCGGCGACGCGGTCGTCAACCGGTGGGGTCCGGTCCTGACTGTGCGGGTCAGCGGGGCCGTCGCGACTCTGGGCGGCATCCTGGTCGTGGTCGCGCCGCATCCGGTGGTCGCGATGGCCGGCTTCGGCCTGCTCGGGCTGGGCATCGCGGTCGTCGTACCGCTGGCTTTCGCTGCCGCCGGCCATGCCGGGCCGAACAAGAGCCAGGCCATCGCCGGCGTCGCCACCGTCACGTACGCGTCCGGCCTGGTCGCGCCCTCCATCATCGGCGGCATCGCCCAGGCCACCGACCTCACGATCTCGTTCATCGTCGTCACCGCCCTCACCCTGGGCCTGGCCGCGTTCGCCCCAGTCCTGCGTCCGCGTACTGCCTCGAACGGCTAGGGCAGCCCGGCAGCGCTGCGGCCAGCTTGGTGCAGCCATCGCGGCGAACGGCTAGGGGCGGCCGGCGTGGGGCGCTGGAGCGGGATGGGTCAGAAGTTGGCCGGTGCGGACCGGGCTGAACATGTTCTCGAAGCCGGCCCATTCGGCCGCGAGGATGTAGAGGGTGCGGCCGTCGTCACCGCCCAGCATGCAGGCGAAGGCGCCACGATCGACCTTGACGGTTTGTAGTACCTCGCCGCCCTCCTGCACCCGCACGCAGTGCTGGTTGGGCACATCGGCGTACCAGACGGCTCCCTCAGCATCCAGGCAGATACCGTCCGGGTGGTTGCCCTCGCTGAGGTCCGCCCAGACGCGCCGGTTCGACAATTCGCCGCCTTCGCCGATGTCGAAGGCGCTCAGCCGGCAGCCGTGCGACTCCGCCACGATCAGCGTCGTGCCATCCTCGGTCACCGCCATGCCGTTCGCGAACAAGATGCCGTCGGCAACCTGACGGACCTGGCCATCGGGTGTCACCACCGCGACGATGCTCGGCTTGCTGAAGTCGAACGAGCCGCCGTTGACGAAGACGTTCCCGCGCCGGTCGACGACGATCTCGTTGCAGAGGTCGGCGACCTGGCTCAGATCGGCATGCTCGACCAGGGTGCCGTCGTTCTCCTGGCGTAGTAGGCGCACGCCGGCGATGATCAGCAGCCGCCCGTCCGGAAGCCAGTCGATCGAGAACGGCAGCGTCTCGGGCGGAACGCTCGCCATCAGCTCACTCTTGCCGTCGGCGCCGGCGGCCAGTACTTCGCCGGTTCCCCAGTTCGAGAACCACAGCCGGCCGTCATGCCACCGTGGCGACTCCCCGATTGCCAACCCGTCCAGCAACAGCTCCGCCATCAGAAACTCCTTGGGTCGCGGCGTCCGCTCTGGTCACCGTCACCCCTTGTACGAAACCGTCACCGGTATTTCGACATCGCTTCAACTGCGGTATGCGGTGGCGATCGTGTAGTCGGCGGTGAAGCGATAGCCGTCCGGGTCTTCGTTGACCGACTTGGCCGCGGCGAGCAGGCGGGACCAGAGTTCGGCGCGGAGCTCGTCGGCGTCCGGGCGCTGCGAAAGCGCTCTGTCCGCGCTGACCGCCATCGGGTGGGTCGCCGAGCGCTCCAGATACTGCTCGGCGGAGGCGCTCTCGAAGACCAGACTCTTACGGATCACCTCGACAGCGAACCCGTACGGCGCGAACGCCGCCCCCAATGCCTCGGGATCGTGCCAGGCAAGCGGTTTCGGCGTTCCGGCTGATTCGGATGCTGACGTGTGCGGTCGACCGAAGACCTCGCTCATGAATTTCTCGGCAGCAGCGTTCACGACGCTCATGCTTCCGCCGGGCGGCCACGCGGTGACGACGATCCGGCCGTCGGGCGCGACGACTCTGGTCAGCTCGCCAATCGCAGCCGCGGCGTCGGGCGCGAAGATCACCGCGAACACCGACAACACCACGTCGACCGACTGATCCGCGACCGGAAGGCTCGCAGCATCCCCGGCGAGGAAGTCGACGGTGAGCTTCTGTGCGGCGGCCCTTTCCCGAGCCACCGCCAGCAACCTGCTCGCCGGATCCACTCCGGTCACCACCGCACCCCGAGCAGCAGCCGCCAGCGCCGCGTTCCCCGTCCCACACCCGACGTCGAGCACCGTCCGCCCCGCCAACGGCCCCGCCAGCTCAACCACCGCCTCGGACACCGGCGCCAGCAACTCCCCCGTCGGCTCATAACTCCCGACACCCCAGTCGATCTCCACGCTCCACCCCTCCGTCACCCGGATGCCCATCATCCCCCCAGACCCCGAAAGCGGGGACAACTCCCGCTCAAGGGGTTACCCCACTGCTCTAACAGTGGGGCAACCCCTCGGAGAGGAGTGAACCCCACTTTCGCCGAGCCGATGAGGGCTGTCGAACGGAGTACGAAAGCCGACGTGGGCTACTTGTCGGTGGCGAAGGCGTCGTCGAAGGAGCCCTCGGGTTTGTCGAAGGCCAGGGCTCGGATGGTGTTGACGGCTTCGGCGGCGCCGACCTTCCGTTCCATGCCGGCGTCTTCCCATTCGACCGAGATGGGGCCTTCGTAGCCGATCGAGTTGAGGACCCGGAAGCAGTCCTCCCAGTTCACGTCACCGTGACCGGTCGAGTAGAAGTCCCAGCCGCGGCGCGGGTCGCCCCACGGCAGGTGCGAGCCGAGCCGCCCGTTGCGTCCGCCACCGACCCGCATCCGGGTGTCCTTGCAGTCGACGTGGTAGATCCGGTCCTTGAAGTCCCACAGGAACGCGGCCGGGTCGATGTCCTGCCAGACCATGTGGCTCGGGTCCCAGTTCAGCCCGAACGCCTCCCGGTGACCGATCGCCTCCAGCGTCAGCGTCGTGGTCCAGTAGTCGTAGGCGATCTCCGACGGGTGCACCTCGTGCGCGAACCGGACCCCGACCTCGTCGAAAACATCCAGGATCGGGTTCCACCGATCGGCAAAGTCCTTGTACCCCGCCTCGATCCGCTCGGCCGGCACCGGCGGGAACATCGCGACGTACTGCCAGATCGACGACCCCGTGAAGCCGATCACGGTCTTCACGCCGAGCTTCGCCGCCGCCCGCGCGGTGTTCTTCATGTCCTCGGCCGCACGCTGCCGCACCCCCTCGGGATCGCCGTCGCCCCAGACCCGCGACGGCAGGATCGCCTGGTGCCGGAAGTCGATCGGGTCGTCGCAGATCGCCTGCCCGACCAGGTGGTTCGAGATGGCGAACACCTTCAGGCCGTGGCGTTCGAGGATCTCGTGCCGGCCGGCGATGTAGTTCTCGTCGTCGATGGCCTGCTGGACGTCGAAGTGGTCGCCCGAGCAGGCGATCTCGATCCCGTCGTAGCCCCAGGAGGCGGCCAGACCGCAGACCTCCTCGAACGGCAGGTCGGCCCACTGGCCGGTGAACAGGGTGATCGGGCGTGGCATGCGGAGCTCCTAGTGGTTCTCGACGGTGGTCCAGGCGCCGTCCGCGGCAGCGGACCGCAGTACGGCGTCGACGAGGCGGGCGGAACGGGCGCCGGCGGCGAAGTCGGGCAGGCCGTCCGGGTGATCGTCGTCCCGCACTGCCGCGTAGGTGTCGGCGACGAAGGAATCGAAGGCGTCCTGGTAACCCTGGGCGTGTCCGGCCGGCAGGCGATTCACCCGCGCGGCGGGCGGGCTCAACGTCTCGGGATCACGGGTCAGCAACTGGCTCGCGGCGCGCCGCCCGACCCACAACCGGTCCGGGTCCTCCTGGTCGAAGCCGAAGCTCGACTCCGTCCCGGAAACCTCCAGATACAAGCGGTTCTTCCGCCCGGCCGCGACCTGGCTGACGACCACAGTGCCGATCACCCCGGCAGCCGTCCGGAACTGCGCAGACGCAAGATCCTCAGTCCGTACTACGGTGCCGCCGCGGCTGGCCCGGATCGTCCGCAGTTGCGCGCTGATCTCGGCGATTCGGTCGCCGGTGACGAACTCGGTCAGATCACACCAATGCGAACCGATGTCGGCGAAGGCCCGCGACGGCCCACCGGCCTCGTCGTCGACCCGCCAGTTCTGATCGTTCTCGCCCGCGAGCCAGTCCTGCAGGTAACTCCCGTGCAGGCTGGTGACCTGCCCGGCCTCGCCCTCAGCGATCCGGGTGCGCAGTTCGCGGACCATCGGGTGGTACCGGTAGACGAAGGGCACCGTCGCGACCAGCCCGGACTCCGTCGCCGCCGCGAGCAACCCGCTCGCATCCTTGGCAGACGTGGCCAGCGGCTTCTCGCAGATCACGTGCTTGCCGGCTTCGAGAGCTTGCAGGGTCACCGGCAGATGCGTGTTGTTCGGCGTGCAGACGTGTACTACGTCGATGTCGGCGGCAAGCAGTTCGTCCAAGGTTGCGAAACCCCGCGCGGCACCGGTAGCTCCGGCCGCGGCTTCCGCTCGCTCGGGGCTCGAACCGACAGCACCCACGACCTCGGCCCCGGCCACCAAGGCGGAGCGGCCGTGCACCTGGCCCATGAATCCGCCGCCGACGATCCCGACCCGGAGCTTGCGCGCAGTGGTGGACACCCTCCGGACGCTATGGGACACTTTTGCGCGTTGTCAAGCAAAAGCCTCCCGGCCCCGTGACGAAAGTGCTGCCGATGCCCGATCCCGGTTCCGCGCACGGCGTCCTGCGCCTGTTGCTGGACGGACGGCCACGGACCCGCGCCGAGCTGATCGACCTGACCGGCCTGGCCCGATCGACGGTCACGGGCCGGCTCGAGGAACTGCTCGCGGCCGGCTTCGTCGTACCGTCCGGTGAAGCCGCTTCGAGCGGTGGACGGCCGCCGGCTCGGTTCCGCTTCAACCCGACTGCCCGACTGGTCCTCGCGGGTGACGTCGGCGCGACCCACCTGACCGTCGCCCTCGCCGACCTGACCGGCGAGATCGTCGACACAATCACCGTCGTGCAGACAATCGACGACGGCCCCGAAGCCGTCCTCACCGCGTTCGCCGACCATGCCCGCGCCCTGCTCAGCAGGACCGGCCACGGCACGGACAAGCTGGCCGGCACCGGCATCGGTTTGCCCGGCCCGGTCGAGCACAGCACCGGTCGTCCGAACCACCCACCGATCATGCCGGGCTGGGACTCGTACGACGTCGTCAGCCGGATCGCCGCGGAGTTCCCCGGCCCGGTGCTGGTCGACAACGACGTGAACATCATGGCGCTCGGCGAGCACACCACGCAGTACGCCGGAGTGGAGCATCTGCTGTTCGTGAAAGTTGCCACCGGCATCGGTGCCGGTGTGATCAGCGGCGGCCGGCTGCACCGGGGTGCTCAGGGAGCGGCCGGCGACATCGGCCACATCCAGGCACCCGGCCATACCGAGCTGTGCCGCTGCGGCAACCACGGCTGCTTGGAAGCAGTCGCCTCGGCCTCAGCCATCGCCGCCCAGCTCCGCAGCACCGGCCTCGAACCGCGCAGCAGTCTGGACGTCGTCGAACTCGTGCGCTCCGGCAACACCGCCGCGACCAAGGCGGTCCGGCAAGCAGGCCGCGAGATCGGTACCGTCCTCGCGGCCTGCGTCAGCCTGCTGAACCCGTCGGTGATCGTCATCGGCGGGTCGTTGTCCCAAGCCGGCGACTGCTTGCTGGCCGGCATCCGCGAAGCGATCTACGCCAGATCGTTGCCTCTGGCCACCACCGAGCTGACGGTGGCCGCCTCCCGGACCGGACAGCAGGCCGCCGTCCGGGGCGCGGCCGCGATGGTTCTGCAGCACACGCTGGACAGCTAGCCCCAACGCTCCGACTTGGCCGAGCGGGACACCAGGCTGAAGAGCATGTCCTTCGGAGTCATTTCGCCCGCGACCACCTTGGTGACGTGTTCGGCGATCGGCATCTCGACGTCGTGGTGGTGGGCCAGTTCGGTGATGGACGAGCAGGACTTGACGCCCTCGGCCACCTGTCGGGTGGCACCCGCGATCTCGGCCACCGTCATCCCCTGGCCGAGTTTCTCGCCGAAGGTGCGGTTGCGGGACAGCGGCGACGAGCAGGTCGCCACCAGGTCGCCGAGACCGGCCAGCCCTGAGAAGGTGTGCTCGTCGGCGCCCAGCGCAGTACCGAGGCGTGCTGTCTCGACCAGGCCGCGGGTGATCACCGATGCGCGTGCGTTGTCACCGAAGCCGAGGCCGACGGCCATCCCGACCGCCAGCGCGATCACGTTCTTCGTCGCGCCGCCGAGCTCGCAGCCGATCACGTCGTTGTTCGTGTAGGGGCGGAACGTCGGCGAGTGGCACAGCTTCTGCAGCCGCGCGGCTGTTCCTTCGTCAGCACAGGCGACCACGGCGGCGGCAGGCTGGCCTTCGGCGATCTCGCGCGCCAGGTTCGGCCCTGACACCACCGCGATCCTCTCCGGCCCGGCGCCGGTGAGTTCGGCGATCACCTCACTCATCCGCTTCGTCGTACCGACCTCGACACCCTTCATCAGGCTGACCAGCGGTACGGCGGCCGGCAGGACATCGGCCCAGTCCTTCAGGTTGTCCCGCAGCGACTGGCTCGGTACGGCGAGCACGATCGCCTCGGATCCTTCGGCAGCCAGCGCCGGGTCGTGCGTTGCGGTGACGGCGTCGGGGAGCCGGAGCCCGGGCAGGTAGTCCGGGTTCTCGTGCCGGCTGTTGATCGCTTCGCAGAGCGACTCACGCCGGCCCCACAGGGACACCTGGTTCCCGGCGTTCGCGAGCACCGTGGCGAAGGCGGTCCCCCAGGAACCGGCACCGAACACCGCAACTTTGGTCATCGAGTCTCCCCATCCTCACTTTTCCGTGGGTCGAACAACTCCTTGGGTGGCGTCTGGCCACGCAGGACGCCGAGTTCGGCGGCGACCCGCTGCATGATCACCTCGGTTGCCTCGTGCAACAGCTCGTTCGTGATCGGCCGGCCTTCGAACGCGCTCAGGTCGACCGGCTCGCCGGCGGTCACCCGCATCGTCTTGCGGGGCAGCAGATGGACCCGCAGGCTGCCGTACGACGCGAAGACCTCCTGCGCGCCCCAGTTCGCGATCGGGATCACCGGGCAGCCGGTCATCAACGCGATCCGGGCGGCACCGGTCTTGCCGGTCATCGGCCACAGGTCCGGGTCACGCGTGATCGTGCCCTCGGGATAGACGCCGACGCATTCCCCCTTCTCCACCGCGGCGACCGCGGCGCGGAACGCATCCGCGGCCTCGGCCGAGTCGCGGTACACGGGGATCTGCCCGGCACTGGTGATGATCCGCCCGGCGATCGGCAGCTTGAACAGCGACGCCTTGCCGAGCAACCGCGGGATGCGCCGGCATTCCCACAGGTAGAAGCCGATGACGAACGGGTCGAAGTGCGAGATGTGGTTCGTCACGAACACCATCCCGCCGGTGCGGGGAATGTTCTCCATGCCGCGGAAATCCTGTTTGGTCCACAGCAGCATGAACGGTTTGACGATGGCGACCACCAGGCCGAACCAGAATCCACGGCGTGGCCGCGGTCCCCCGGTAGTGCGCTGCCCGTTCACTGCAGCCTCCTGGTCGTCGTGCGAGCCGTCGGTCATGGAAGAATCCTGCCTGATGTCAGAGCTACAGGTCGCGTCCTGGGTCCTCGTGATCCCGGTGAAGCGTACGGCGATCGCGAAGAGCCGGCTCGCTGCCGCCTACCCTCAGCACCGTCCGGAGCTGGCGCGTGCGTTCGCTCTCGACACTACTGCCGCTGCGCTCGAATCTCCGCTGGTGCGTGCCGTCCTGGTCGTCACGGACGATCCGGTGGTCGCTGCCGACGTCACCGCGGTCGGAGCGCACGTAGTACCGGACCTGCCTGGAGTGGGGCTCAACGAGGCGCTGGAGCATGGCGCAGCGGTCGCAGCCACGCAGTACCAGGGCTCTGGAGTTGCGGCTCTGTCCGCCGACCTACCGGCGCTCCGGCCCACTGAGCTGTCTGCTGCGCTCGTCGCTTCGACAGCGGACCGCAACTTCGTCATCGACCTCCCAGGAACCGGTACGACGATGCTTGCCGCCGGCCCGGGCATTCCGCTCGATCCCCGCTTCGGTGTCGGTTCGGCGCTGGCCCACCAGGCGTCCGGCGCTCAGCCGATCGAGCTGACGTCCATCGACTCGCTGCGCCGTGACGTGGACACCGCAGCCGACCTGGCCCACGCAGTACAGCTTGGTGTCGGGCCGTGGACCGCAGATGTGATGTCACTGGTTCTCGGTGCGGCGACAGGGTCTGAGGGACTTGCCTGCTGAGTCTGCTCTACCGTGAACCCATGCAAGCCACTGTGAGCCGCTACGACGTCGAGACAGGTGCCGGCACGGTGCTGACCGATACGGGCGTCGAACTGTCCTTCACAGCACAAGCCCTGGCCCGTACGCCGGTACGCCTGCTCCGCCTCGGCCAGCGGGTCCGCATCGACACGACTGGTTCGGGCGCGGATCTCGCGATCACCGCGGTGCACTTCATCACGCTTCACTGAGTCCACCCGGACAACGGCGAAGGCCGGTCGCCCCTGGAGTGGGGTGACCGGCCTTCGCAGGTGAAGCTGCGGTACCGAAGGTCAGCGTGCGGCTGCGCGCTTCGCCGGTGCCTTCTTGGCGGGGGCCTTCTTGGCAACCGTCTTGGTGGCGGTGGCCTTCTTGGCCGGAGCCTTCTTGGCAACGGCCTTGGTGGCCGGAGCCTTCTTGGCCGGGGCCTTCTTGGCAACCGTCTTGGTGGCGGTGGCCTTCTTGGCCGGGGCCTTCTTGGCGGCGGTCTTGGTCGCGGCGGCCTTGACCGGCGCGGCCTTCTTGGCCGGTGCGGCAGCCTTGGTGGCTGCGGCCGGCTTCGGCGCAACCAGCTTCGGCAGCTTCTTGGCACCGGACACGACGGCCTTCAGCTCCGCACCCGCGCGGAACTTCGGCACGACCGTCTTCTTGGCCCGCTTCACCTCGCCGGTCCGCGGGTTGCGGACCATCCGGGCGCCGCGCTCGATGGCCTCGAAGGCCCCGAACCCGGTGATGGCAACCTTGCCGCCCTTCTTGGTCAGCTCGCGCTGGACGGTGTCGATCACCGATTCCAGGGCGTGCTGGGCCGAACGGCGATTTCCGTCGAAGTGCACTGCGAGCGCTTCGACCAACTGGCTCTTGTTCACTGTCTTCCCTCCGTGAACTCCTGCGTCGAGCACAGCGCTCGATCTTCCGTGAACGTTATGGACTCTGCACGCTCTGCACAAACACCAACGCGGCAATTCGGCCTTGTTTCAGGCGATTTGGGGCACATTTCTTCCCGAACGGGCCTCTGACGGCACTTCGATTCCCTTGAGAGCAACGAACCGGCGACCATCGGTGACGTCCGCGATCGGCTCCGAAAGGGCCCTCAACGCCGTTTGCCGCGCAGGGTTTGCATGCCCGAGCGGGCCGTGTCGAGTCCTCTGGTGACGACCGAATCGCCCTTACGGGACCGCAGTTCCGCACTCACCTTGCCGAGCAACCAGTCCAGCAAGGGCACTGCGATCGCCAGCACCACCCACATGATCAGTCGCCGCCGCAGGAACAACCACATCGTCTTCCGCCTCCTTGGATCGTTGCCGGAAGACCAGTTCCCCAGCCGCAAACGATCTTCAGAGCCAGCCGCGGCGCTTGAAGATCAGGTGCAGACCGCCACAGACCAACGCCATCATCCCGACGGCGAACGGATAGCCGAACTGCCAGTGCAACTCCGGCATCTTGTCGAAGTTCATCCCGTAGACGGTGCCGATCAGGGTCGGCGCGAACAGGATCGCCGCCCACGCGGAGATCCGCTTCACCTCTTCGTTCTGGGCGTTGCTGGCGACGGTGAGGGACTTCATCTCCTCGTTCTGCTGCTGGGCGACCAGCGTCGCGTTCACCGTCAGGATGTCGCGCAGCAGTTCGCGGAAGGCGTCCACCCGCTCCACCACCTGGGTGACGTGGTCGGCGACGTCACGCAAGGAACGCTGCAGTTCCTCGTCCACCTTGTACTTGTCGAAGCCGGCCCGCAGCGAGTCCAGCATCCCGATCAGCGGCCGGGTCGCGCGCTGGAACTCGATCACCTCACGGGACAACTCGTAGATGCGCCGCGACACCTTGGGATCGCCGCGGAACACCTCGGTCTCGATCTCGTCGATGTCGTTCTCGAGACCGGCGACCACCGGCGCGTACCCGTCGACGACCTTGTCCATGATCGCGTAGAGAACGGCTTCGGTACCGCGGCGGAGCAACTCCGGGTCGCGCTCGACGCGTCGCCGTACCGCGGCCAGGTTGGGCGCCTCGGCATGCCGGACCGTCACCACGAAGTCCGGGCCGACGAACAGGTGCACCTCGCCGAACTCGACCTCCTCGGTCGCGTCCCGGTAGCGGGCGGCCTTCAGTACGACGAACAACGTGTCGCCGTACCGCTCCAGCTTCGGCCTCTGATGGGCCTGGATGGCGTCCTCGATCGCCAACTCATGCAGGTCGAACTCCTGGGCCAGCGAGTTCAGTTCGCGCCGGTCCGGCCGGTACAGGCCGATCCACGCCAGGCTGTGCGGGGACTGGTGCAGTTCCTGGTAGGTGTCTGCCAACGACTGCGGCGATGCGACCCGGCTGCCGTTGCAGTAAATCGCGCTGTCCACAACGCTGTGCCCCTTGGGCTTGGGGTTCTGCGAGGTGGCCGTCTTCTGCTCCAGCGCGGCCGGCTCGGCGTCACCGGCGTACCGGCGGCCGGAGCGGAACGAGGGGGTGCGGCTGAACGCGCGAAGGGTACGGATGCGCAGGTCGGACATGAGTCCTCCAGGAAAAGGCAGATGCGGAAGTCATGGGCGTCTTCTGCCCGACCTCCGCGGCTGTCACCGCGCACCACAGCACACCCCAGGCGATCGCGCCGGGGTGACTGACCTGGAAGAGGACCTAGTTCCTCAAGGCCGAGCGAGATCGGTATGTCTGGAGGGTTCGCTGCTCATGGCGCCCCACCTCCAAAGTCTCGCCAGCCTTGTTCTGACAACCCCGTCAGCCTAACACCGGAGTTATCGGTGCACATGTGCGATTCGTTACGCCGAGGTTTCTGCCGGCCGTGCGGGGGTAGTCCGCGACAACCAAAGGCAGCTGCAGCCAGGAACTCTCCCCAGCCGCAGCTGCCCGTAGTACTAGTTGTTAAGCCTTCGCAGGAAGCGTTGCGGGCTTGAAGGCCGGCCGGGTCGCTTCGTACGCCGTGATGTCGGCTTCGTGGGACAAGGTGATGCCGACGTCGTCGAGTCCGTTGAGCAACCGGTAGCGCGTGTAGTCGTCGATCTCGAACGGCGCCGACACCTCACCGGCCGAGATCGTCTTGTGCTCCAGGTCGACGGTCACCTTGGTGCCCGGGTCGGCCTCGATCGCGGTCCACAGCTGCTCGACCACATCCTGCTCGACAAGGGCCGCGAGCAACCCGGCCTTGCCCGAGTTGCCGCGGAAGATGTCGCCGAAGCGCGACGACACGACGACGCGGAACCCGTAGTCCATCAACGCCCAGACCGCGTGCTCCCGCGACGATCCGGTCCCGAAGTCGGGGCCGGCGACAAGCACCGAGACCCCGTCGTACTCCGGCTGGTTCAGCACGAACGAAGGATCGTTGCGCCAGGCAGCGAACAGGCCGTCCTCGAACCCAGTCCGGGTGACCCGCTTCAGGTACACCGCGGGGATGATCTGGTCGGTGTCGACATTGCTGCGCCGCAGCGGGGCCGCGGTGCCGATGTGCTGGGTGAAGGCTTCCATGATTCCTTTGTCCTCAGACGTTCTCGGGTACGGCGACCGGCTGCAGATCCGCGGGAGCGGCCAGCGTTCCGGTGACGGCGGTGGCGGCGGCAACCAGCGGCGAGACCAGGTGCGTCCGGCCGCCCTTGCCCTGGCGTCCTTCGAAGTTCCGGTTCGACGTCGAGGCGCTGCGCTCGCCCGGCGCCAGCTGGTCCGGGTTCATGCCCAGGCACATCGAGCAGCCCGCGCCACGCCATTCGGCCCCGGCGTCCTTGAAGATCCGGTCCAGCCCTTCGGCCTCGGCCTGCAGGCGGACCCGGCCCGAGCCCGGTACGACGAGCATTCGGGTGCCCTCGGCAACCTTCCGGCCGGCCAGTACGCCGGCGGCCGCGCGCAGGTCCTCGATCCGGCCGTTCGTGCACGAGCCCAGGAAGACGGTGTCCACCTTGACCTCGCGCAACGGCGTACCGGCGGTGAGGCCCATGTACTCCAGGGCGCGCTCGGCGGCGATCCGGTCGTTCTCGTTGTCGAAGACGTCCGGAGACGGGACGTTCGCGGACAGCGGCACGCCCTGACCCGGGTTGGTCCCCCAGGTGACGAACGGGGCGATGTCCTCGGCCCGCAGTACGACCTCCTTGTCGAAGGTCGCGTCCTCGTCGGTCGCCAGGCTCTTCCAGTAATCGACGGCGGCTTCCCAGTCGAGGCCCTGCGGCGCGTGCGGCTTGTCCTTCAGGTAGGCGAACGTCGTCTCGTCCGGCGCGATCATGCCGGCCTTGGCGCCCCACTCGATCGACATGTTGCAGATCGTCATCCGAGCTTCCATCGTCAGCGCGCGGATAGCCTCGCCGCGGTACTCGACGATGTAGCCCTGGCCGCCGCCGGTGCCGACCTGCGCGATCAGCGCTAGCACCAGGTCCTTGGCGGAGACGCCGTCGGGCAGTACGCCGTCGACGGTGACCGCCATCGTCTTCGGCCGCGCCTGCATCAGCGTCTGGGTGGCGAGCACGTGCTCGACCTCGCTGGTACCGATGCCGAAGGCAATCGCACCGAACGCGCCGTGGGTGGAGGTGTGGCTGTCACCACAGACCACCGTCATCCCGGGCTGGGTCAGGCCGAGCTGCGGGCCGATGACGTGGACGACGCCCTGGTCGGGGTCGCCGAGGGTGTGGATCCGGATCCCGAACTCCTCGGCGTTCTTGCGCAGGGTGTCCACCTGCGTCCGCGAGACCGGGTCGGCGATCGGCTTGTCGACGTCGAAGGTCGGGACGTTGTGGTCCTCGGTGGCGATCGTCAGGTCCGGGCGGCGAACCGGCCGGCCGGCCAGCCGGAGGCCGTCGAAGGCCTGCGGGCTGGTCACCTCGTGCACCAGGTGAAGATCGATGTAGAGGAGGTCGGGCTCTCCGTCGGCATGGCGCACGACATGCGCATCCCAGACCTTTTCCGACAACGTCCTACCCATCAGACTTCTCCTTAGAGGTTTGCTGGTTGTGTGCCGCAACTGTCACAGTGCTCCGGCGATGGCCGGTTTTGCGACTTGCGTTCCACGATTCGAGACGGCAATATCGTCTCATGGACAACTCTAGCGGAGTCGGCGTTCTCGACAAAGCAGCTCTCGTTCTGTCCGCCCTCGAGTCCGGACCGGCGACCCTGGCCGGCCTCGTGGCGGCCACGGGACTGGCCCGGCCCACGGCTCACCGGCTCGCGGTCGCGCTCGAACACCACCGGCTGGTGGGGCGCGACATGCAAGGACGGTTCGTGCTCGGGCCGCGACTGAGCGAGTTGGCCTCCGCGGCCGGTGAGGACCGGCTGCTGGCGACAGCCGGCCCGGTGCTGGCGCGACTGCGCGACATCACTGGCGAATCGGCCCAGCTGTTCCGGCGCCAGGGCGAGTACCGGGTCTGCGTCGCGGCCGCCGAGCGTCCGTCCGGTCTGCGTGACACGGTTCCGGTCGGCAGCCAGTTGACGATGGCCGCCGGGTCGGCCGCTCAAATACTGCTTGCCTGGGAGGACCCGGAGCGCATGCACCGCGGCCTCCACAACGCGACCTTCAACGCGGCGGCGCTGGCCGGCGTACGGCGCCGTGGCTGGGCCCACTCGGTCGGCGAACGCGAGCAGGGCGTCGCCTCCGTCTCGGCCCCGGTCCGGTCCCCCTCCGGCAAGGTGATCGCCGCCGTCTCGGTCTCCGGCCCGATCGAACGCCTCTCCCGCCAGCCCGGCCGCATGCACGCCCCCGCCGTCATGGCCGCCGCCGAACGCCTCTCCGAAGCCCTCCGCCGAGCCTCGGAGTAACGCCCGTACGCCGATCAAGAGCCCGCCGCACCTTCCGCGACGGGCTCTTGTCGTTCGTCGGCAGATCCCCCGCCTCGAAGAGCTTCCAGGCCGAGACACCCGGGGACAAACAACAGCGCCCTCCACCGGTGGTGGAGGGCGCTTTCTCTGGTAGCCCCGACGGGATTCGAACCCGCGCTACCGCCTTGAGAGGGCGGCGTGCTAGGCCGCTACACAACGGGGCCAGAGGGTTGTCACTCGGTCTTTTCGGACCGGGCAACGAGGAAGGACTCTACCGATTTTCATCGGCCGGGTCCAATCGCTCGCTGGGGTACTAGGACTCGAACCTAGACTAACTGAACCAGAATCAGACGGGCTGCCAATTACCCCATACCCCAAGGCATTTCACCCGGTTGAGAGTTTGTTTCCGCCCTCACAACCTGGCCCGCTGAGCCTACCCGAGCAAGCCGCCAGACACCAAAACGGGGTCGGCCTCAGCGGTTGTCACTCCCGTCACACCAGCCTCGTGCCCGGTCCGATCGGGGGTGAGACGAGGGGGAGGTCGCAGGTGGTTGCCAGCTTTTGGCGGCGGGCCAGCAGCACGGCCACGACGCCGAAGGCGACGAACTTCACCACGTCGAGTACGACCAGCGACCAGGGCGCGTCCTTGGCTCCCAGGCTGTCGCCGACGGTGTCGGTCAATGCCGCATAGATGAACGTCACAACGTTGTTCGCCGCGTGTGCCGCGATCGACGCTTCCAGCCCGCCGGTCCGTACGGCGAGCAGGCCGGCCACCACGCCGAAGGCGAACCGGTCGAGGAACAACGCCGGGCTCTCCCATGGCCAGATCCCGTGCGCCATCGTGAAGATCACCGCGGTCGTCAGCACGGCGACGATCGGACTCCGCGCCAGTGCACCGACGGTCTGCATCAGGTAGCCACGGAAGAAGTACTCCTCCCCCGCCGCCTGCAACGACGACGTCAGCAACGCCACCGTGATCACCCCGGCCGCGTCCTTCGCGGCGCCGCCGTGCCCCGATCCCAGGACGTCGACGCCGCCGAGATCGACGACGAGGAGCGCGACCAGTTCCAGCGCGACCGCGGCGGCCCCGAACCACATCAGCGGCCGCCAGCGGATCCGGCCTTCCACCGAGGACAGCAGCCCCGGTGCCTGGCGGTTCAGCTTGGTCGCCACCAGCATGCAGAGCGGGATCAGCACGATCAGCGACAGGTTCGTCGCGAGCAGCCCGAGCCACGAGACCGTGCCCGCGGGGTCCTTCCGGATCGACTGCTGGATGCTGAGGATGACCAGCGAAGCGAACATCCAGCCGGCCAGCACCGTGAACGCGCCGAGCAGCACGGTCCACGACTGGGTGACCTGGTTGCGCAGCAGCCGGTGGTACGGCAGCGGACTCGCGTCCCGGACATCGGCGGTCGCCCCGGGACGCGGCGTCGCGTCGTACGGCATCAGGTCAGTCCGTGGCGACGGCCGCCCGGGCCGACGCGATCCTGCTGAGCGACCGGTCCCGGCCGAGCAGCTCCAGCGATTCGAACAGCGGCGGTGAGATCCGGCGACCGGAGATCGCCACCCGCACCGGGCCGAACGCGTTCTTCGGCTTCAGCCCGAGCCCGTCGATCAGCGACGCGCGCAGCGCCTGCTCGATCGCCTCGGTGGACCACTCGGACACCTCCTCGAGCGCCTTCGAGGTGGCCTCCAGTACTACGCCGGCGTCGCCGGTCAGCACCTTCGCGCCCGCGTCCGGGTCGATCGAGAACGCCGACTCGTCCACGAACAGGAAGCTGAGCATGTCGACGGACTCCGACAGCGTGTTCATCCGCTCCTGCACCAACGGCACCGCGGCATCCAGTACTGCGCGCTGCTCGGCACTCGGCTCGGCCGGGAGCACCCCGGCCTTGGCCAGGTACGGAACGACTCGCTCGGCGAACTCGGCCGGCGCCAGCAGCCGCATGTGGGAGGCGTTGATCGCCTCGCACTTCTTCGGGTCGAACCGGGCGGCGTTGGCGTTCACCCGGCGGATGTCGAACGCCTTGATCATCTCGTCCATGGTGAACACGTCGCGGTCGTCACCGATCGACCAGCCGAGCAGCGCCAGGTAGTTCAGCAGCCCCTCGGGCAGGAAGCCGCGCTCCATGTACTCGCCGAGGCTGGAGCTCGGGTCGCGCTTGGACAGCTTCTTGTTGCCCTCGCCCATCACGAACGGCAGGTGCCCGAACCTCGGCGTACGGCCCGGGCCGATGCCGATCTCGGCCAGCGCCTCGTAGAGCGCGATCTGCCGCGGCGTCGACGACAGCAGGTCCTCGCCACGCAGTACGTGCGTGATCTCCATCAGCGCGTCGTCGACCGGGTTCACCAGCGGGTAGAGCGGGTGGCCGTTCGCCCGGACCAGCACGTAGTCGCCGAGGTTCTCCGGCAGGAAGGTGATCTCGCCACGGACCAGGTCGTCGAACGTGATCGGCCGGTCCGGCATGCGCAGCCGTACGACGGGACGCCGGCCCTCGTCGATGTAGGCCTGGACCTGCTCGGGGGTCAGCGCGCGGCAGTGACCGTCGTACCCGCTGTGCTGGCCGGCGGAACGAGCGGCCTCGCGGCGCTGGTCGAGCTCCTCCTGGGAGCAGTAACAGTGGTACGCCTTGCCGGCGGCGAGCAGCTTCGCCACGACATCCGCGTAGATGTCCATCCGCTCGGACTGCCGGTACGGGCCGTAGGCGCCGCCGACCTCGGGGCCTTCGTCCCAGTCGATGTTCAGCCAGCGCAGCGAGTCGAGGGTGAACTGCATGCCCTCCGGGGTGTTCCGGGCGGTGTCGGTGTCCTCGATCCGCAGCACGAGCTTGCCGCCGAAGTGCCGGGCGAACGCCCACGCGAACAGCGCGGTACGGATGTTGCCGACGTGCAGCAGGCCTGTCGGTGAAGGCGCGAAGCGGAGGCGCACCTGCTCGGGTGCCAGGCCGCCGAGCACGTCGTCGTCGTTCGGGGCAGGCTTGTCAGTCACGCACGATCACCTTGTTCGTCAGAGTTCCGAGTCCTTCGATGCTGACCGCGACCTCGTCGCCGGGCAGCATCGGGCCGACGCCCGCGGGGGTGCCGGTGAGCACCACGTCGCCGGGCAGCAACGTGGTGAAAGAGGTGATGTAGGCCAGCACCTCGGGGATGTCGAAGATGAACTGCGAGGTCCGGCCGTCCTGCTTGGGCTCACCGTTCAGCGTCGTGGTCACCTGCAGATCGGACACGTCGAGCTCGGTGCTGATCCACGGCCCGAGCGGGCAGAACGTGTCGTACCCCTTCGCGCGGGCCCACTGGCCGTCGCTCTTCTGCAGGTCGCGCGCGGTCACGTCGTTGGCGACGGTGTAGCCGAAGATGACCTCGTTGACGCGTTCCTTCGGCAGGTCGCGGCAGATCCGGCCGATCACGATCGCCAGCTCGCCCTCGAAGTGCAGGTCGTTGGTCTGCTCGGGATAGACGATGCCGTCCCGCGGGCCGATCACACTCGTGTTCGGCTTCAGAAAGATCAGTGGTTCCTTCGGTACCTCGTTGCCGAGTTCGGCGGCGTGCGCTGCGTAGTTCCGCCCGACGCAGACCACCTTGCTGCGCGGGATCACCGGCGCCAGCAGCCGGACGTCCGCCAGTTGCAGTTGTTCGCCGGTGAACTGGACGGGCCGGTACAGCGGGTCCGAGTCGAGCACGGCGACAGTGCCGACGAGCCCCTCGGGGTCGTCGGTCTCGACGACGCCGTACTTCGGCTCGTCGTCGACGGAGAATCTGGCGATACGCACGGGTTGTAGCCTTCGCGGTGTTCCGGGAATGATTGGGCCCGAGCCTACCGCCGGGCCGGGGTGAGACAGTTATCCGGTGACGCCCGACTCCCCTATCGCCATCCGCCTGGCCGTGCCCACCGAGTACGACGCGGTCGGTGAGCTGACCGCCTCGGCCTACCAGAGCGACGGCTTCATCCCGGCGGGCTCCGACTACGGCCGGACCCTGCGCTCGGCCGCCGACCGCGCCGCCAAGGCGGAACTCTGGGTCGCGGCTACGGCCACGGAACTGTTGGGAACGGTCACGTTCTGTCCCGTCGGCTCCGTCTACCGCGAGATCGGCCGCGACGACGAGGGGGAGTTCCGGATGCTCGGCGTCTCCCCCGCAGCCCGCGGCCGCGGCGTCGGGACCGCGCTGACCGAGCACTGCATCCAGCGCTCCCGCGAGCTGGGCTTCGCCCGCGTGGTGATGAGCAGCGCCCGGCCGATGACGACCGCCCACCGGATCTACGAACGCCTCGGCTTCACCCGTCTCCCCGAACGCGACTGGTCGCCCCGCCCCGGAGTCGATCTGTACGCCTTCACCCTGGACCTGTGACCGCGAGTCCCGGCCTGACAGCGCCGCGCACCCTCGAGCCCGCCGAGTGGGAGCCCTTGCAGGCGGCCCACTTCGAGCGGGTCGACGCCCTGCTCGCCGGTCATCTGGCGCGCAGGCAACGCCGCGAGAAGCACCCGGTGGAGGACTTCCTCTTCACCTACTACCCGACCCGCCCGAACCAACTCCGCTTCTGGCACCCCGGCCCGGGCATCCGGCTCGCCGGCGCCACGCAGTACGAGGGCAGGAAGGGCTACCGGTACGCCGAGGGGGCGGCCGGCCTGGATCCTGCGGAGATCGCTCGTCGCGCGGACTCGATCAGCTGGATCGGTCAGTTGCTCTCGGCAACCGCCGGCCGGCAGCCTCAGTTCGGCTGCTTCGGGCTGCACGAATGGGCGATGGTCTACCGCGGCGAGGAGGTCCGTCACGACGCCTGGCCGCTCCGTCTGGGTGCTGAGGGCACCGATCGCGTCGTCGAGTCGCACAAGATCGCCTGCTCGCACTACGACGCGTTCCGATTCTTCACCACGCCCGCGCGCCCGTTGAACGTCCTGCAACCCACCCGTGAGCTGCAGCCCGCGTTGGAGCAGGGCGGTTGCCTGCACGCCAACATGGACCTCTACAAGTGGGCAACGAAGCTGATGCCCTTCACGCCCAGCAGTTTGGTCCTCGACTGCTTCGAACTCGCCCGCGACATCCGCACCCTCGACATGCGCGCCTCCCCCTACGACTTCACCGCGCTCGGCTACACCCCGATCGAGATCGAGACCCCCACCGGCAAAGCGTCGTACGCCGCGGCGCAACGCGCCTTCGCTGACCGCGCCCGTCCCCTCCGCCACCAACTCGCAGAACTCTGCACAGAACTGCTGGCGACTGTCATCATCTGAGCATGCCGGAGGACGCCGTACCGTTCGACCCGAACCTGACTCCCCGCCTGATCCAGCGCGACATCGAACAGTCGGGGTCACCGTCGGCCGGAGCGTGGGGTGTCTGGGGAAGTTTCCAAGGTCGGCCGGCCCTCATCACGAATGGCGGGGCGGGCACGGCGACTGTCTGGTTGGCACTCCGTGACGCGGCGCCGTTCGGTTCCCCCAACTCATTGCAGATCGGATCCGCCCCAAGCGCTCCGAGCAGCCCGGCCAGTCCGGACAGTTCGGGCAGTTCGGGCAGTCAGAGCAGTTCGAGCACCTCGAGCGCTGACCAGCAGCGGGATTCGTTCCAGAGCCGGATGGACTGGGCCACCTGGAGTGAGGCCCACGGGCTCATCGCCGGCGGCGCGGCCGGCCGGGACGAGCGCCCGGCGCTGTGGGGCTGGAGACCGGAAGACGACGCTTTCCGGCCTTTCGGTACCGCGGAGCTGGATGTTCAGTGGTGGGGATCCTGGGGTGAGCTGGACGGCCGGGCCGTGCTGGCCACCGGCGGTATGGGCGGCGTGGTTCATCTGTGGGATGCGGTGGACCTCGCGGAGATCGCCGCGTTCGAGGTCAATGACGGCTTGACCACCTGGGGTGCTTGGGGATCGGACAACGGTCAACCGGTGCTGGCGACCGGCGGCCGGTTCGGGGTCCAGCGGTGGCCGGTGCACGCACTGCGAGAGGCGAATTCGAGCTCGGCGACCCAGCTGCCGGACCTCCTGACCGGACCGGAGACGGTGTGGGGAACGTGGGGCACGGTCGGTGGCCAATCGGTGCTGGCCACCGGAGACATCACCGGCGCCGTTCAACTCTTCAACCAGCGAACACTTCAGCGGACGTCGCTGGACCTCGGTTCCGCTCAGCAGAGCCAGCGAAGCGGTGGGAAGACGTGGGGCCAGTGGGCTCGGCTCGGCGATACGAGCGTGCTGATCGTCGGCGCCGGATCGGGTGAGGTCTGGTTCTACGATCCGGTGCTCCGGACCACTCGCAGTACCAGCTTGAACCGAGCGGTGACCTGGGGCGTCTGGTCGGTCGTCAACGGCCGGCCGATCCTGGCTACCGCTGACGAGGCGGATCAGGTGCAGTTCTGGGATCTGGTCTGGGAACGAGCTGTGCCTCGGGTGCCGCGGTACAGCTCGGACACCGGCGGTGCGGGTGATCGGCTGAACCGGCTGCACGACGCGGCGGCCTTGGCGGACGTGATCACCGCGCGGTCGGCGCGGCCGCCGCTGGCGGTCGGACTGTTCGGGCAGTGGGGTGACGGGAAGAGCACGTTCCTGGAGATGTTGCACGGGCAGGTGAGTGAGCGGGCTCGCACAGCCGGTACCGCGGACCCGATTGCGCACGGCAACATCCGGCAGGTGCGCTTCAACGCCTGGCACTACGCCGAAGCCGATTTGTGGGCCAGTCTGGTCGCCGAGCTTTTCGCGCAGCTGAGTGACGGGTCGGATCCGGTCCGGGATCAGCGGCAGCGGTCGCGGTTGGCCAGTGAGTTGGTACAGGCCCGCGGGCTGCGGGAGCAACTCGATGCGGCGGAGAAGCGGTTGGCCGAACTCCGGCAAGCCGACGCGGGCACGGATTGGCAGAGCCTGTCTCCGGCCGCGCGCCTTGATCTGCAGGCCGTGCTCGGAGCGGATGCCGAGAAGCTCTACAAGGAAAGCGCCGTCACCTCGTCGACGACCCGACTCACCGGCCGATCGCTGAAGAGGTTGCTGAAGGCAATCTCTTGGCGTGGCTGGTTGACGGCCGCAGCCGGGCTCGCCGCCGCGGTGGTTCTGCTGATCTGGGGTCCGGGTCTGATCCGGTGGCTGGCCGCCGTACCGGTGCTTGTCGGGGTGCTGGCGACGGCCCGGGAAGGTTGGTCGCGGATCAAGTCCGTGCGAGAGTTCGCCGATTCGGCGTGGCAGACCGTACGGCGTATCCGCGACGAGCAGAAGCAGCGGTTGGAGACGGCCGAGGCGGTAGCGGCTGCCGAGGTGGAGGAACTGCGCAAGCGGGTGCAGAACCTCACCTCGGCCGGGCAACTCGCGGGAGTTGTCCAGGAGCGTGCGGGCGCGGCGTCGTACCGGGAGCGGCTCGGTCTGATGACGCAGATCCGGCAGGACTTCGAGCGGATGGCCGAATTGCTGCGGCCCGACGAGGCCGCCTCGAACGACGTACCGGTGGTGGATGCGGCCGGCGACGAGCTTCCGGCGATCGACCGGATCGTCATCTATATCGACGATCTCGACCGGTGTCCGCCCGACCGCGTGATCGACGTACTGGAGGCCGTGCATCTGCTGCTCGCGGTCCGGTTGTTCGTGATCGTGGTGGCGGTCGATCCGCGCTGGCTGCTGCGCTCGCTCGCGAGTCACTACCGCGAGATCTTCGAGGAGGCCGACGACGAGCTTCGGGCGACCACGCCCGCGCAGTACCTGGAGAAGATCTTCCAGATCGTGCTCACGCTGCCCCCGATGGAGCAGGACGGTTACCAGCGGATGATCAGCGATCTGGTCGAGGTACGCGCTCCGGCCGACGAAACCCCGATCACTTCCGTGGCCAACGTGGCCGGCCAGGCCATCGACGATCCGGCGGTGTCCACCGCAGAGGTCTCGCAGTCATGGGAACCTGACCGGCCGCTCGACCTGAGTTCACAGGTCGTCGACCGGGTGGATCCGCTCGCGCTGACGCCCGAGGAGTACAAGCTCATCAATCTGCTCGGGCCGCCGCTGATCTCCGGGCCACGGTCGGTGAAGCGTCTCGCGAACAGCTACGGCCTGTTGATCGCCACGGGTTCTTTGACCGGCGAGCGAACCGACCTGCAGCCTGTGCCGGATCGCGGCGGCTCCGTGGCCCTGCCGTACCGCGCCGGCATGGTGCTGCTCGCGGCCGTGATCGGCTTTCCGATGCTCGGCCCCGATCTCTTTCCTGACCTCCACGCCACAGCGCGCCGCGATCCGCGACTCACGTGGACCGACTATCTCGCCGCGCTCCGCCCAACCGACACCGGCAACCGTCTCGACGCGACGATGGCCCCTGAGCAGGTCCAGCAATGGAACGATCTGCTCGACGCCCTCGCCGAGATCAGCCACCGCGCCGACCTCAACGATCTGCCACTCCCGCAGGAACTCCACCTCTGGGCTCAGTGGGTCATCCCGGTCGGCCGGTTGTCCTTCCCCACCGGCAGCGCGGTGAGCAAACTGTTCAGATCGTCGCTTTGAGAGCGATCCGGCGAGCCTCAGCCAGCGACTTGGCCGACAGACCGCCTCCTCATCCCACGCCGGAGAATCAGTCTCCCCAACTCGGGGGGCAGTGCGATGGGCGCGATTGGTCAGTGCTGCAGATCGAAAGCTTCGACGATTCGCTCGGCTGCCTGTTGTGGGGTGAGGAAGGTGTTGTCGACGCGGACATGATCGTGCCGCTCGATCAGGTCTTCGGCCTTGGTGCGCGGGCCGCCGGTGTTCAGCGTGTAGTCCGCGTCCATCGCGAGCAGGTTGCGCCGGGAGTTCTCGAGATCACGCTTGCTGGCCTTCTGGGTAAGGCGGAACTCGGTGCCGTTGCGGTCGAGCCGCTCCGCCTGGTCGGCGTACAACTCGACCAGCCGCCCCCGGCCGCCCGCACGCTCGACGATCCGGAGGTAGGACGCGACTGTCTCCGTCTCGCCGGCGTCGTTCAGGTCCCACACGTACGTGAACACCAGGCCAGGCAGGTCCGACTCGGCGGCCTCCTCGATCACCCGGCGCCGGAACTCCGAGACCAGCCGCACGAAAGGCGCCGAGCCGAACGGGAAGATCCCGAGCACCGGCTCGATCGTCGTGTGGTTGTGGAACAACTTGAACCCGGTCAGCTCGCACAACGCGTGCCCCACGGTCATTTTCCCGACCGCGGCCGGCCCGAAGACGATCACCAGCTCCATGCGCCCATCGTGACAGCCCACCGCCGTACGCACGAAGGGGTTTTACTCCGCCGGGACCGCCACCAGCGCCGGGGAGGCGGCTGCGGAGCCGGTTAGGCGTCGCCCGGTGTCGAGCCGTCCCCTGGTTCAGTGACGAGCACCAGTTCGTTGCCTTCGGGGTCGGCGAGCAGCCGGCGATCCGCCGACTGGTCGAGGATCCGGCCACCGGCTGCGACGATCGCGGCGAGGCGCGACTGCGCGAGGTCCGACGGCACGGCAAGCTCGAAGTGGATGCGGTTGCGTTGCCGGCGCCGCTCCGCCTCCGAAGCATCGAGCTCTTGGAACACCAGCACCGGGTTCAGGCGCCGCGGATCGTAGATGTCGCTGGCCTCGGCTCGCCGGTCAGGGGCGTATCCCAGTGCGGCGACCCAGAACGCGCGTACCGCCTCGACGTCGGCCGCGTCGAGAAAGAGCTGAACGAAGCGAGGCAGCCCCGGATCCGCAGCGGCCCCGAGCTTGCGGGCGACGCTCTGTACCTTTTCGGCGAGGTCGGCGAAGTCGAGCTCAAGGCCGTGGGCATCGCCCTCCCACTGATCCTTACCGCTGTCGATGATCACGAGCCCGGAGCGCAGGTCGATCAGCAGCGGAAAGCCCGCGTCCTCGGCCAGGGCCGCTGCTGCGGCGGTCAGCTCACGCTGCTGTGCCGGTGAGGGGGTGCGATAGCACGCCATCGCGCTGAACACCGCCTGCCAGTCGGCTGTCTCGGTTCCCTCGCCGAGCGCGCCGCCCGGCACCAGGTCGACCTCGTTGCTGTCCGGGTCGGCGTGACGGACCCCGAACGGTCCCGACGCCTCACCAAGATTCGCCTGCTCGACGGCCGCGGACGGTCGCACCACATCCAGGTGGACGCGGTTTCGTAGCGGTCGCGGCTCGGTCGCCTGCCCGATCCGTACCGCGGGGTCGCGCCGCAACCGATCCACCAAACCGCCGTCGTCCGTAGGCACGTAGTCGAGCGCGCGCTGCCAGAACTGCCTCACCGCGGACGGGTTCGGGGAGTCGAACACGACGTTCAGCGCCTGCAGCACGGCAGGATCCGCGACCAGCCCGAGATCCCGTGCGGCCGCCGACACCGCCTCGGCGTACTCGCCTGAGTCGACGCGCACCCGCAAGCCGGTCGCGCGCAGGTCGACTGCGATGTCCGCCGACAGCTCTCCGATCCGCCCAGCCAGCGCAGCTCCCTCGACCAGCGAAGGCGTGTCGAACCATGCCGTCAGCACGCCATCGACGACCCGCCAGTCCGTTCCGATCTCCGCCATGTTCCGCACTGTATAGCTCATTCCGGACGATCCTCTTCCGGATGGCATTCAGGTCTTGGCCGGCCGCTTGTTCAAGGTTGTCGAATAAACTTGAGTAAGGCACACTCGGGATATGGCTCGGGTGGAACTGCATCGGTGGCCGGGGCATCCGGATGGGTTCACCCGGGCCGAACGGCTGGGCGGGTCGTACGAGTTGTACTTTCCGGATCCGTTGGTGGGACGGGAGTTCGACCTCGACGACGAGGTGCTGGCTGCGCTGGAGGATGCGGCCGGCGATCTCGCGCGGCTGGATGCGACGGCCGCCGTACTGACCAACAGCGAGGCGTTGGCCCGGTTGTTGTTGCGGGCCGAGGCGGTCGGGTCGTCGCAGATCGAGGGACTGGTGGTCGGGGCACGGCGGTTGCTCAAGGCCGAGGTGCTGAGGGACGACGTGCGGCATCACGACGTCACCGCCGACGAGGTGCTCGGCGCGGTGGACGCGATGACCTGGGTGACCGAGTCCGTCCGGACCGGCGACAAACTCGAGGTCGATCACCTGCTCGAAGCACACCGGCGATTGATGGCGCACTCGCCGACCCCGGAGTACGGCGGGGAGGTGCGTTTCCTGCAGAACTGGATCGGCGGCCGCTCTCCCGCCGAGGCGTACTACGTTCCGCCGCCTGCCCAACTGGTGCCCGACCTGCTGGCCGACCTGATGACCTTCGTCCGCGAGTCGCGCCTGCCTGTGCTGGCGAAAGCAGGCATCGCGCACGCCCAGTTCGAGACCATCCACCCCTTTGCCGACGGCAACGGCCGCACCGGTCGAGCCCTGATCCACCTCGTACTGCGAGCGGATGGGCTCGTCGAGCGCAGCGTTCCGCCGGTCTCGTTGTCGCTCGCCACCCACGCCACGCAGTACGTCGAAGCGCTCACCGCCTTCCGGCACACCGGCAGGGCGACGAGTCCACGTGCTCGCAGCGCGGCGAACCAGTGGCTTCTCATGTTCGCCACGGCGTGCAGTCATGCGACCGCCGAGGCGGCTCGCTTCGAGCGCACCGCGGCCGACCTCAAGACCGAATGGCGCGCGCGAGCAGCGCCCGTTCGCGCCGGCTCGGCTGTCGATCTCCTGATCGAGACACTGCCGGCGGCGCCCGTGCTGACCCTTGCCGCAGCGGCCAAGCTGATCGACAGGTCTCAGCAGGCCGCCAATCAGGCTCTCACCCGGCTGACCGAGGCTGCCGTCCTGCGCGAGATCACCGACGGCCGCCGCAACAGGATCTACGAAGCTCCTGAACTGATCGATGCCTTCACCCTCCTCGAACGCCGGTTCGCCAGCCCGGCCGCGGATACCCTGATCGCGGCGCCTAGCAGACCTGTTCCGTCGGTGCCACGACCAACACACCGAGCTGATTGACTTTCCGCGCTTTCTCGATGAACAATTCGAACATACGTTCGAGAGCAGGACCAAATCGGGGAGTGTGGGGATCTGTGATGCCGGAGCCGTTCGACTGGGACATCCTGCAGCGACCATCGGCGATGGCGATGGTGCGCGGGCAGCTCGGCTTCAGCTGGATGGTGTTGTCGGGCCGGCTCGCGGCGCTGACCGACGAGGAGTACTTCTGGCGCCCCAGCAGCGAAGCGCTGACCGTCGTCCGCCGGCAGTACGCCGGCCGGTTCAGATCGCTGGGGTCCGGTGAGTGGGTCGCCCAGTGGCCGGACGAGCCGGATCACCGCGGGCCGCGGACCATCGCCTGGCTGATCGCCCATCTGACCGAGACCTTCTTCGAGCGCTGGGAGTGGACCTTCGGCGCGAGCAGACAAGGCCGGGCCGACATCACCCTGCACGGCAACGCGCAGGACGCGGTCGCCTGGCTCGCGCACTGGGTGGACGCCTGGAGCAACTCGATCGCCGAGCTGGACGAGGACCAGGCGATGACCGTCGGCCTGTCCCAGGCCACCGAGCTCGACGCCGCCGAGCCCTTCGGCCACGTCGTCCTCCGGCTCAACCGCGAACTCATCCACCACGGCTCGGAAATCATGACGCTGCAAGATCTCCACAGCCTCGCCGCCTGACCGAAGGCGCTCCGGGTACGTCGCCGACGGCTGGCCCGTCTTCAACGCCGACTGCAGCACCTTCCGAACCTCGACCAGCTCCGAGCCCTCGCTTGCGTCGTCCGGACCTTGACCAGCTCCGAGCCCTACTTGCGCGGTGCGGACCTTGACCAGCTCCGAGCCCTACTTGCGCGGTGCGGACCTTGACCAGCTCCGAGCCCTACTTGCGCGGTGCGGACCTTGACCAGCTCCGAGCCCTACTTGCGCGGTGCGGACCTTGACCAGCTCCGAGCCCTACTTGCGCGGTGCGGACCTTGACCAGCTCCGAGCCCTACTTGCGCCGTGCGGACCTTGACCAGGTTCGGGGCTCGCTTGCGCCGGCCGCCCACGGGCGACCTCTGATACGCCTGACCGCTGGGGCGACTGCTCCACTCCACCGCCCGGAGAACGCCCCGGCGGTCAGGTCCGCCCGCTCCCACCATTCCCACAGCGACGACCAGCCTGAGGAACTCCCCACGGCGACGACAGCCTCAGGGAATCCCACGGCCGCGACCAGCCTCTGGGAACCCCACGGCCGCGACCAGCCTCAGGAAAGCGACTCGGTGGCCAGATCCCAGACCTGGTCGAAGGCGTTCATCTCGACCGGGTTGAAGCGGTTCTTGGTGACCGCGACGGCCAGTCCGGTGGCGGTGTCCGCGTACGCGGCGCCACCACCGATTCCGACCATGCCGAAGACGCTCGGCGCGACCGGCCGCATCCCGAGCTGGCCGATCGTGTAGCCCAATCCGTACTGCGCGGGTCCGCCCGTCAGTTCGTCGGTGCCACTGGTCGACAGACTCGCAAGCTCCCGCAACCTCGACGAGCTCACCAACCGAACACCGTCCACCTCGCCGAGGAGAGCGGCGTACATCCGCGCCATCGCCCGCGCGGTCACGACTCCCCCGGAAGGAATGTCAGAGCTGGTCAGCTCGACGTTGTTGGCATAGGCGGCATTCGGGAACAGCTCCCGAGGTCCGGACTTGAACAGCGGGAAATCGGCCGGCAGCGAAGCGAACATCGCTGCCCCCGCCGGATCGTCCTCGAAGCGTGCGACCCGGCCCAAGGCCTCGGCCGGTACCCCGAAGAACAGCTCGTCGGCGACCTCCAGCCGCTCACCGATCCCCTCGGCCAGCACTTGCGAGATCGGTTTGCCGGTCGCCCGCCGGACCACCTCGCCGAGAATGAATCCGAACGTCACAGCGTGATAGCCAACCCTCTCACCGGGCATCCACCACGGGGTGGAATCGGCGATCAGCGCGCACATCCCGTCCCAGTCACACAGCTGCTCCAACGTCAGGTCCATCGGCAACGCCGGAACCCCGGCCGAGTGCGTCAGCACGTGCCGCACCGTCGCCCCCTCCTTGCCGTGGACGCCGAACTCGGGCCACAACTCGGTCACCAAGGTGTCGTAACCGAAGACTCCCTCCTCGACCAGCACATGGACAACTGTCGAGGCGACCCCCTTCACCGCAGAGGCGGCGTAGAACAACGTGTCGGACGCCACGGGCCGACCGGTCGAGACATCGGCGACACCGGCCACTGCATCCACGACCAACTCGCCGCGGTGGTAGACCGCAGCCTGTACGCCGTACTCGGCTCCCGACTCGACCAGGCTGTCGATGACAGCCTGAACCCGCTCCTGCAAATCGCTCATTCCGGTTCCTCTCAACCAGCGACGACCGCCGCGCCGGCGGCTCGCAGAAGTGGGTCGGAGCCGTCGGGTCCAGCTTGACATCGGACCAGCAGAAGATTCAGCAACACAACATGTGCGACACGCGGCGCGTCGTGACACTAGATGTAGGGGTTGCGGGGTTAGTGTCTTCCTACTGGTCGACAGGGGAATCCGGTGGAAATCCGGAGCTGCCCCGCAGCGGTAAGCGGGGAACGTGTTCCGTGAGCCCGAATACCTGTCGCCGGGGCGTACACCGCCGGTGTGCGCTGTCCGAGGCCTCGAGGGCGGGCCGCAGGGCGTGACGGAGCCGCTTCGGTGGCGGTCCCTGTCTCGTCGTGCGCGCAACTCCCCAGGTCCCGGTCGTCAAGAGACTCGCGTGGAGAGAGCGCTTGTGACCATCGTTTCGTCATCTCAACCAATCACCGGACAGGCACCGCACCACCTCACCGTCGTACGGCGGGACGGGAGCAGCGCCGCGTTCGACCCGACCAAGATCTCGTTCGCCCTGAGCAAGGCCTTCCTCGCCGTCGAGGGCCCTGAGGCCGGCAGCAGCCATCGGGTTCGTGACCTGGTCGCCGACCTGACCGACCGCGTCGTCGCCGCCTTGACCAGCCGCGGTGACGCGCGGCGCAGCGTGCAGGTCGAGGACATCCAGGACCAGGTCGAGCTGGCCCTGATGCGGGCCGGCGAGCACCAGGTCGCCCGCGCCTACGTGCTCTACCGCGAGGAGCGCACCAAGGCCCGCACACCGGACACTGCCGCAGAAATCAACACCCAGCCCGTCATCAACGTGCGCGCCGCCGACGGCAGCACCACGCCCCTCGATGTCGACCGCCTGCGCGTGATCGTCGCGGAGGCGGCGGCAGGGCTCGAGTCGGTCGACGCCGAGCTGATCCTGAACGAGACGCTCGGGTCCTGCTACGACGGCATTGCCCAGCACGAGGTCGAGCTCGCCCTCGTGATGGCGGCCCGTGGCTACGTGGAGACCGAACCGGAGTACAGCTTCGCCGCGGCTCGGCTGCTGCTCGACCAGATCCGCCGGGAGACGCTCGGCCGCGTGCACGGTGAGTCGCGGCAGGCGAGTCAGGCCGACATGGCCACGGCGTACGTCGACTACTTCCCGCTCTACATCCGGACGGGCATCGACGCCGGCCTGCTCGACCCGGAGCTGGCCACCTTCGACCTGACCAGGCTGGCCGCGGCGATCAAGCCGGAGCGCGACCTCGACTTCGCGTTCCTCGGCCTGCAGACCCTCTACGACCGCTACCTGCTGCACATCGACAAGACGAGGTTCGAACTTCCCCAGGCGTTCTTCCTCCGCGTCGCGATGGGGATCGCGCTGAAGGAAGACAACCGCGAGGACCGCGCGATCGAGTTCTACGAGCTGCTCAGCTCGTTCCGGTTCATGTCGTCCACGCCCACCCTGTTCAACTCCGGTACGACGCGGCCGCAACTGTCCTCGTGCTTCCTGACCACCGTCGAGGACGACCTGGCCGGCATCTTTTCCGGCATCCGCAACAACGCGCTGCTCGCGAAGTACTCCGGCGGGCTCGGCAACGACTGGACTCCGGTGCGCGGGATCGGCGCCAAGATCCGCGGCACCAACGGTGAGTCGCAGGGCGTCGTACCGTTCCTGAAGATCGCCAACGACACGGCGGTCGCGGTCAACCAGGGCGGTAAGCGCAAGGGCGCCGTCTGCGCGTACCTCGAGACGTGGCACATGGACATCGAGGAGTTCCTCGATCTCCGCAAGAACACCGGCGACGAGCGCCGCCGTACGCACGACATGAATACGGCGAACTGGGTGCCCGACCTGTTCCTGCAGCGGGTCGAGGCCGGCGGCGACTGGACCCTCTTCTCCCCTGACGAGGTGCCGGACCTGCATGATCTGTACGGCGCAGCCTTCGCCACGGCGTACGAGAACTACGAGCAGGCGGCCGATCGTGGTGAGATCCGGGTGTTCCGTCGCGTCAAGGCGGTCGATCTCTGGCGCCGGATGCTGACCGTTCTGTTCGAGACCGGTCACCCGTGGATCACCTTCAAGGACGCCTGCAACCTGCGGTCACCGCAGCAACACGACGGCGTGGTCCATTCGTCGAACCTGTGCACCGAGATCACGCTGAACACCACCGTCGACGAGACCGCGGTCTGCAACCTCGGCTCGGTCAACCTGGTCGCGCACCTGACCGACACCGGGCTGGACGCCGACCTGCTCCGCGACACCGTGAAGACGGCCGTCCGGATGCTCGACAACGTGATCGACGTGAACTTCTACACCACGCCGGAATCCGAGCGCGCGAACCAGCGGCACCGCCCGGTCGGCCTCGGCCTGATGGGGTTCGCCGACGCGCTCTTCGCGCTCCGCATCCCCTACAGCTCGGACGCCGCGGTCGAGTTCGCCGACCGTTCGATGGAGCAGATCAGCTACCACGCGATCGAGGCGTCCACCGACCTCGCCGCGGAGCGCGGCCGGTACCAGACGTACGACGGATCGCTGTGGAGCCAGGGCATCCTCCCGATCGACTCGATCGAACTGCTCCGCGAGGCACGCAACGGCGACCTGACCGTTGACACCGGCAAGCAACTCGACTGGGACGTACTCCGGGCGAAGGTGCTCCGCGACGGCATGCGCAACTCCAACGTGCTGGCGATCGCACCGACCGCGACGATCTCCAACATCTGCGGCGTGAGCCAGTCGATCGAGCCGATCTACCGCAACCTGTTCGTCAAGTCGAACATGTCGGGCGAATTCACCGTCGCCAACCCGTACCTGGTCGCCGACCTCAAGGCGCGCGGGCTGTGGGACCAGGTGATGGTGTCGGACCTGAAGTACCACGACGGCATCCTCGCCCAGATCGACCGGATCCCCGCCGACCTGCGGGAGCTGTACGCGACGGCCTTCGAGCTGGACCCGCTGTGGCTGATCAAGGCCGCCTCGCGTCGGCAGAAGTGGCTAGATCAGGCCCAGTCGCTCAACCTCTACATGTCGGCTCCGTCCGGCAAGGCACTCGACGAGCTTTACCGCTCCGCCTGGCGCTACGGGCTGAAGACGACGTACTACCTGCGATCACAGTCGGCCACGCACGTTGAGAAGTCCACCCTGCAAGGCACGGACGGCCGGCTCAACGCCGTACCGGTCACCGGCCTTCAGCTCCCCGTGCCGACCGGTGCCGCCTGCTCCATCGAGGACCCCGATTGCGAGGCCTGCCAGTGACCACCACCGGACTGGGTGAGATCACCCTCGGCGCGGCTCGGGTCGAGGTCGCCGACAAGGCGATGATCAACGCCCGCGCGGACGTGAACCAGTTGCTGCCGTTGAAGTACCAATGGGCCTGGGACAAATACCTTGCCGGGTGCAACAACCACTGGATGCCGACCGAGGTCTCGATGCAGGCCGACATCGCGTTGTGGAAGTCGCGCGACGGCCTGACCGACGACGAGCGCCTCATGCTGAAGCGCAACCTCGGCTTCTTCGCGACCGCCGAGTCGCTGGTCGCGAACAACATCGTCCTTGCCGTCTACCGCCAGCTCACCAACCCCGAATGCCGCCAGTACCTGCTGCGCCAGGCGTTCGAGGAGGCGGTGCACACGCACACCTTCCAGTACATCTGCACGTCGCTCGGTCTCGACGAGGGCGAGCTGTTCAACATGTACCGCGAGGTGCCGTCGATCTCCGACAAGGACGCCTGGGCGCTGAAGTACACCCAGCATCTGGAGGATCCCGAGTTCAGGACCGGTACGCCGGAAGCCGACACCGACTTCCTCCGCGACCTGATCGCGTTCTACGTGGTCTTCGAGGGGATGTGGTTCTACACCGGGTTCGCGCAGATCCTGTCGCTCGGCCGGCGGAACAAGATGGTCGGGATCGCCGAGCAGTACCAGTACATCCTGCGTGACGAGTCGATCCACCTGAACTTCGGGATCGACTGCATCAACCAGATCAAACTGGAGAACCCGCACCTGTGGACCGCGAAGTTCCAGGCCGAGGTGCGGCAGATGCTCACCGAGGCGTGCGAACTGGAAGTTGCCTACGGCAAGGCGACGATGCCGAACGGCATGCTCGGCCTGACCGCCGAACTGTGCGAGCAGTACATGCACTTCGTCACCGACCGCCGCGCCGAGCAGATCGGCCTGGCGCCGATCTTCGGCGAGACACGCAACCCGTTCGGCTGGATGTCGGAGGTGATGGACCTCAAGAAGGAGAAGAACTTCTTCGAGACCCGCGTGATCGAATACCAGTCCGGCGGCACCCTCAGCTGGGACTGATCCCTTAAAGTGCTTGCGCAGGGCCCCGTCCAGGGCTCTGCGCAAGCAGGCTGCCGACCCGAGGAACCCTGATGCCCGACACCGCCCCCGGTCGCGACACCGAACTGGACGAGGAGATCGCCAAGGGACGACGCCAACGAGTACGCCGCAGAACCGTCGTGGCGCTCGTCGTCCTCGCGGTTGCCGTCGTTCTCGGCGTACTGACCGTTGCGCTCGACTTGGGGTGGGTCGTCTGGAGGCTGAGCCTGGGGCTCGCTGCCATCGCGCTCGTCGTGGCGTCCTTGCGCCTCGGGCGGCTCCAACGCGTCGCGGCCGTGGTTACCGCCGTGGCGCTGGTTGCCGCCGGCGTTCTGCTCGTCCGGATCCCGCCGATCGCACAGCCGGGCTGGACGGTCGGCGAGCGCATCCGTCTGGTCGCGGCGGCCGGCGACGTCGCGGTCACGCTCGATCCGAGCACCGGCAGGCTGGAGGGTCACAAGCGCTCGAACGGCGACGAAGTGTGGAAGAGCGAATCGTTCGGGCTCAGCAACGTGACGACGCAGCCGCTCGGAGCGTCCCTGCTCGTGTACTCCGAGTACGACGGGCAGCCTGGCCGAGCGGCCGTCGTGTCGATCGCTGATGGCAAGACCATCTGGAAGCAGGAGGTCGGGGAACAGACTCCGTTCACCGCCACCGACGACGTGGCCGTCTTCGCGAGCGACACGACGACGACCGGGCTCGATCTTCGAACCGGCACGAAGCTCTGGTCGTATCCGGGTGGAGCGACCGGTGGCTCGGGCGGCCGGAGTTCGTACGAACCGCGGCGCTGGATGCCGCAGTCGCACTGGATCGCCGTGACCTCTCCGAAGTCGAAAGGGGTGCCCACTGCCGTGCTCGACGTTCGCACCGGGCGGCCGGCGGCCGCAGTACATGCCGCTGGCAACGACTTCGTCATCGTCGGCTCGATGTTCGTCGAGTTCGGCTACGACCAGCGGGAGAATCGCACCGCACAAGGAATCCCACTGGCGGGTGGGAAGCCCTGGTCGGTGAAGTTCCGTCGCGCGACCGTCCAGGAAACACTCGATGTCGTCGACGGCAAGGCGCGCGCTTTGTACAGCGACCGAACCGTCCTGATCACGCCCGAAACCGGCGCTGTGCAGGAGGTACAGATCAAGGACGACTGGTCGATCGCCTGGTTCGCCGGCCGGATCGGCGGACGGTACGCCGTGGTCGAACAACGCGATACCGATCACCAGGTCACCGCGCAGGGCGTGACCGACACGACCACCGGCGACATCGTGAAACTCCCAGGACACGGCCGACCAGCCGACCTCGAGATGCCGGCGGTCGAGGCAGACAAGGCCTTCCTGCACACCAGCGTCGTCGACGCGGTGGGCGGCGACGCCGACCGCTACACAGTGGTCGAGGACGGCACAGCCGAAGTCGTCGCCACACTCCCCGACGACATCCCGGGCTCCGCCGACGAACACTTCAACACCACCGGCGACCTGATCCAGGTCAACCAGCGCATCATCCCGCTTCCGACCGACTGAAGGACAGCCTCAGAGCCGGGCGTCGACGCCGGCCGGGGAGTAGACCTCGTCGACTACCAGGCGGCCGATGCCTTGCAAGGCGGCGCGATCCGCGAGCCGGCCCGTCACCACGTCGAGGTGGCGGGTCGCTCGTGGCAGGGTGGTCTGGTAGAGCACCTCGTGCACCCCGGCGACGAAGTGGTGGTCGGCCAGGTCGCCCGCGATCATCAGGACGCCGGGGTTCAGCACGCTGACCACTGTCGCCAGCACCTCGCCGACTCGCCGGCCGGCTTCGCGGGCCAGTCGCAAGGCATCAGGCTGCCCAGCGGCGATCAGTTCACGAACGTCGGTGCCGGAACGGGCAGTCACCCCTAGATCCGACAAGGCGCCGGCGAGCGCACCACCGCTCGCCACCGCGGCCAGGCAACCGAGCGAGCCACACTGACACTTCGCATCACCCGCGTCCCGGACGCGGATGTGCCCGATGTCGCCTGCTCCCCCGTCGATCCCGCGGAACACCGAGCCGTCGATCACCACCCCGGCGCCGATCCCGGTGGAGACCTTGACCAGCACGAAGGCCGGGCAGTCCGGATACCCGGCCGCCTGCTCGCCGAGCGCCATCGCGTTCGCATCGTTGTCGACGAACACCGGTACGTCGAACCGCCGGCCGAGCCGCTCCCGGATCGGGTACTCGTCCCAGCCGGGCATGATCGGCGGCCGGATCACCAACCCGGTGTCGAACTCCACCGGCCCGGGCACCGACAGACCGATCCCGGCCACCTCGTCCGCCGTACGGCCCACCTCATCGAGCAACGCGGTGAACCAGTCCGCGATCGTGTCCAGCACGATCTCAGGCCCGTCGGCCACGACGAGTTCGCCGGACTTCTCCGCGAGTACCTCGCCGGCCAGGTCGAGCACCGCCGCGCGCGCGTGCCGGGTGTCCAGATCGGCCGCGAGAACGAGTGCGTGGTCGGCGGCGAACCGCAGTACGGTCGGGGGTCGGCCGCCGGTCGAGGCGGTGGATCCCGCCTCGATCAGCCAGCCGTTCCGCAACAACGCTTCCAGGCGCAGGCCCAGAGTCGAACGGGACAGCCCGGTCAGCTGCTGCAGTTCGCCCCGGGTGCCGGCGGCGCCGGTCCGGACGAGGTGCAGCAACTGTCCGGCCGAGGTCGCCCCGTCAGCTCTTGTCTGCCCCACTCGTCAATCCTTCCGTCAGCATGCGCTCCGCGCCGTAGAACATGAGTACCACTGGCAGCGTCAGAACCACGGATCCTGCCATCAGCACGGTCTTCGGCACCTCGACCCCGTTCGACAGTTGCTGCAGTCCCAGCGACACCGTCCAGTGCGACGGCTCCGCGGCCAGGAAGAGCAGTGCGAACAGGAACTCGTTCCACGCGATCATGAAAACGTACAGCCCGGTCGCCATCACCGACGGCGCCGCCAGCGGCAGCACCACCCGCCGGACGATCTGGTACCGCGAACAGCCGTCCAGCGCGGCAGCCTCCTCGATACTGATCGGCACCGTGGTGAAGTAGCTGCGCAACATGTAGATCGCGACCGGCACCGTCTGGGCGATATAGACGATGATCAGCCCGACCAGACTCCCTTGCAGGCCTGCCTTCGCAAACATCACGAACAGCGGTACCGCGAGCAGCGTCGGCGGGAACAGGTAGACCCCGAGGAAGAGCGCGCTGACCTTCCGCTGCCCGGTGAACCGCAACCGGCTGACGGCGTACGCGCCCGGAATCGCCACCAGCAAGGTGAGGATCACGGCACCGATCGAGACCAGCGCGGAGTTGCGCAGCATCAGCAGGAAACCTTGGCCGCCGTTCTCGACCGAGGTCAGCACCGACCGGTAGGAGTCGACGGTGAACTCGCTGGCCGACACCCAGATCCGGCCCGGGTCGAGGAGCAGATCGTCGATCGGCTTCACCGACAGCAGCAGCATGTAATAGAAGGGGAAGAGCGTCGCCACCACCAGGCCGGCGATCACCACCCAGCGCATGATGCCGAAGAACTTGTCCTGGAACGCGGCCCTGGTCACGACTGCTCCTCCTGCACCCGACGGCCGAAGAACTTGAAGTAGAGGCCGAGCAGCACGATCAGCACCACGGCCAGTACGACGGCCTGCGCCGAGGCGAGCCCGACATCGAAGCGGGCGGTCAGGAACCGGTAGACCCGTACTGCGACCACGTCCGTCCCCGCCCCTCCCCCGGTCAACAGGTAGACGTCGTCGAACTTGTTGAAGGTCATGATGAAGCGCAGCACCGTGAGCAAGGCGATCACCGGCAGCAACTGCGGCAGCAGGATGAAGCGGAAGCGCTGCCACGGCGTCGTACCGTCGACCACTGCGGCTTCCTCCAGTACGGCGGGTACCGCTTGCAGCCGGGCCAGCAGGAACAAGAAGGCGAACGGGAAGTACCGCCAGGTCTCGAACGCGATCACGGTGAACAGCGCCATCGGGACCGGGACGCCGGCCACGTCGTACGAGCGCTGGGTCAGGAACGCGATCGGGCGGTCCCAGCCGAACACGTTCATCCCCCAGTGGTTCACCACGCCGAGGTCGGGGCTGAGCAGCACCTGCCAGACGAAGGCGACGGCCACCACCGGCGCGACGTACGGGAGCAGCATTGCGCCACGTACCAGGGCGCGGCCGCGGAACGGCTTGCGCAGTGCCAGCGCGGCGATGAGCCCGACCACGATCGAGCCGAGCGTGGAGCCGACGGTGTAGACGACGGTCGTCCACAGCGAGGACCAGAACCCGGGCGAGCTGAAGACCCGCTGGAGGTTGTGCAGTGTCCAGTGGCCGAACAGGCCCTGGCTCTGGATGTCGACCAGCCGGACGTTCTGGAAGGCGAGCACGATCGTCCAGAGGATCGGCAGCACGACGACTACCAGCACGATCACGAAGGTCGGCGAGACCAGCACCAGTCCGGCCCGGTTCTCCTGTCCGCGCAGGGTGCTCTTCGCCCTGGCTGCTCGCTGCGTGGGCTCCGGCTCGGTGTCCGGGGGTCGTTGCGTCATTGTTGTCATTTCCGCCTCACCCGAGGGAATCCTGAATCGAGGCGACGTCGGCGGTCGCCTGTTCGGCGGCCTTGTCGGCGTCGACCTGGCCACTGGCCAGCGCACTGATGGCCTTCGGCACCGGCAGCTCACCGAGGGTGGCGCCCACCAGCGCGCCCTGCCCCTGCGTGATACCCCAGCGCTGCATCTTGCCGAGCCCGTCGCGCAACTCGGCGATCACCGGCGCGGGGTAGATGGCCGCGAGCGGCTTGCGGGTGTCCACCCCGATGTCGTCCTTGTCCCAGGCCAGCTCGAACTTGTCCGGGTCCGACGCGGTGCCGGGCCGGACCGGGAACTTGCCCTCGGCAGCCATCCCGAACCACTGCTCGTAGCCCTGGTCCATCAGGTATTCGACGAATCGCTCGGTCGGGTCGGCCTTCGCGGTCTTCATCACCGTCCAGCTACCCACCTCACCGAACTGCGCGGGCGCCTTGCCGTCCGGACCCTGGACGGCGGTGACAACGCCTGTATTGCGGGCCAGCCAGCCCTTGTCCTTCGCGCACTGTTCGCAACTCGGCAGCGCGTCGTCCCGCAACCCGGCGAGCTCGTCCAGCAGGAACGAGGACCAGACCACCATCGCGGACTTGCCCGCGAAGTACGTCGCACGGGTCGAGTCGACGGTCTGGGTCCCGGCCGCGGAGTACTTCGTGGCCAGGTCGCCGTAGAACTTGAAGCTGTCCTTGCAGGCCGGACTGTCGAGCGCAACCTTGCCCTGGGCATCGACCAGCTCGCACCCGTTGGCCAGCGCGAGGTGCTCGAAGCTCTGCTGGGTGAACGGGTCGGACGGATCCGTCGCCAGCGAGATCCCCTCGACGCCACCTTTGTTCAGAGTCTGGGCTGCCTTCTCGATCGCCTCGTACGTCGTCGGCGCGGGTAGGCCGGCCGCGGCGAAGAGGTCCTTGCGGTAGAAGAGCAACTGGGTCCAGCCGTCGGACGGTACGGCGAGCTGCTGATCGCCGTTGCGGGTCAGCTCGAGCGCCCGCGGGTTGAAGGTCTTCTCGCCCAGCTCGTCGACGACCTTCTTGGCGGCCTCGGGATTGAGCAGGCCGTTGCTGGACATCTGTTGGACAGCCGCGAGCGGTACGCCGCCGATCACGTCGGGCAGCTTCCCGGCAGCCGCGGCCGCCATCACCAATTGCGGAAGCTGCGGCTCGTCGACGCCGACCAGCTTGGCCTGGATCCCGGTGTCGGCGGTGAACTTCTTCAGGATCGCGCGGGTGGTCTCCAGCCTGCCGGAGACGTTCTCGAGGGACCAGACGGTGATGCTGCGCTGGTTACCGCCCTCGGATTCGTTGCCGCAGGACACCAGCAGCCCGGCGGTCAGCAGGAGCGCGCTCGTCGCGGAGAGCGCCCTGACCAAACGTGACATGCATCCTCCTCAGGGACTGACATCACGCATAACATCAGGACTATTGTATTTTGACAAGACCTAAGTTCTGATCTTTCCTGGTACCCAGTCCCCGTTCAGGAGGTTTCCGTGGCCCGCGTCGTCCAGTTCACCGCTCCGCGTCAGGCCGAGGTGGTGGAATTCGAGCCCGAGGCGCTGCCGCCCGGCCATGTCCGGGTCCGGACCGCCTTCTCCGGCATCTCCGCCGGCACCGAGCTGACCGCCTACCGGGGTACCAACCCGTACCTGACCCGCACCTGGGACCCGGACGCCCGGATCTTCCGTGACGCCGAGGCCGGGGTCGCCTTCCCGGTTGTCGGCTGGGGCTACTCCGAGACCGGCGTGGTGACCGAACTCGGCGAAGGTGTCGAGGGGCTCGCGGTCGGCGACGAGGTGTGGGGCATCTGGGGCCACCGGAGCGAGGCGGTCCTCCCGGCCGCCAAGCTGCTCGGCCATCAACTTCCAGCCGGCGTCTCACTCTCGGCCGCTGCCTTCGCCCGGGTCGGCGCGATCGCCTTCAACGCGATCCTCGCCGCCCGGATCAACCTCGGCGAACTCGTCGCCGTCTTCGGCCAAGGCGTCATCGGCCTGTTGGCGACACGGCTGGCGACGCTGAGCGGAGCCCACGTGCTCACCGTCGACGCCGTCGACTCCCGGCGTACCGAGTCGCTTCGCTTCGGCGCCGTCGACTCCTTCGCCCCCGGTACTGCGGCCGAGAAGATCCGGGCTGCCGGTGGTGCCGATACCGCGATCGAGCTCAGCGGGGTGTACGCCGCCCTGCACGAGGCGATCCGGTCTGTCGGCGTGGCCGGGCGAGTGGTTGCCTCGGGCTTCTATCAGGGCGACGGCAACGGCCTTCGGCTCGGCGAGGAGTTCCACCACAACCGGGTCGAACTGGTCAGCTCGCAGATCGGCGGCGTACCGCTCGAACTGGCCGGCCGCTGGTCCGTCGACCGGCTCCAGACCACCTTCCTGAACCTGGTCGGCAGTGGCGCCGTCGAGGTCGAACCGCTGATCAGTCACCGCGTACCGATCGAGGACGCGGCCGACGCCTACACCCTGCTCGACACGCGTCCCGGTGACGCCCTGCAAGTTCTGCTGGAGTTCTGATGAAGATCGCATGCCAAGAGCAACTGTTGCCCGGCGCCACCTTGCAGGAGAAGTGGGCCTTCGCCACCGCCAACGGATACGAGGCGATCGAGCTTCGCGGCAAGGGCGACCTGTCGTTCCGCGACCGCTTGCCCGAGCTGCGCAAGGCGCAGGCCGACGGCGTGGTGATGCCGACCGTCTGCGTCGACATGCTGCACTTCTTCGGGGCCTTCGATCCGGAGCAGCGCGCGGACGCACTGGTGCAGATGAAGTCCCAGCTCTCGGTGATCGCCGAGCTCGGCGGACTCGGCGCGCAGACGCCGGCGTCGTACGGGATGTTCTCCCGGCGGCTGCCTCCGTTCGAGCCGCCGCGGGACGAGGCCGGCGATCGCGAAGTGCTGCTGGACGGCCTGCGGCAGTTGGGCGAGCACGCGGCGGCCGAGGGGGTCGAGCTGTTCCTGGAACCGCTGAACCGGTACGAGGACCACATGGTCAACCGGCTCGAGCAGGCGGTGTCGCTGATCGAGGAGGTCGGTTTGGACTCCGTCCGGATCGGCATCGACAGCTACCACATGAACATCGAGGAAGCGGATCCGTCGGCCGCGATCGTTGCCGCCGCCCCCTATATCGGGCACGTGCAGCTGAGCGACTCCAACCGGCTGCAGCCGGGCGCCGGACATCTCGACTGGGCGGCGTTCCTGGGTGCGCTGGATGCCATCGGGTACGACCGCTTCCTGGCCGTGGAGTGCCGGCTGTCCGGCGATCCAGTGGAAGCCGTCCGCTCGATCCCTGCCGTGGTTCGGCGGTACGTGTGACGGACCGGCAAGCCACCGAAGTCCTGCTCGGCAACTGGACCGGGCATTCCACCGTGCCGTCACATTCGCTGTATCCGCATCAGTGGAGCTGGGACTCCGCGTTCATCGCGATCGGGCTGCGGCATCTGTCGCCACGCCGCGCGCAGATCGAACTGGAGTCCCTGCTCGGCTCCCAGTGGGCCGACGGGCGGATCCCGCACATCAGCTTCTCCCCTTCCGTTGCCCGCGACGCCTATTTTCCCGGCCCGGACTTCTGGCAGGCGATCACCCGCGGCGGCGTCGAGACCTCAGGCATCGTGCAACCGCCGGTCCACGCCCTCGCCGTCTGGCTCACCCACCAGGCCGATCCCGCAGAATCCGTACGGCGGAACTTCCTGGCCCGGGTCTACCCGAAACTCGTTGCCTGGCACGCCTATCTTCGCGACCACCGGGATCTGGGCGGACACGGGCTGGTCGCGATCGTGCATCCGTGGGAATCCGGGATGGACAACAGTCCCGCCTGGGACGAAGCACTCGCCCGGGTCGAGCCGGCGCCGCTCGACTCCTTCACCCGCCGCGATACCGACCACGCCAGCAACGCTGACCGCCCTACTGATCTCGACTACGGCCGTTACGTGCAACTGGCCGCCACCTATCGCGATCACGGCTACGCCGATGCGCGCACACCCTTCGCCTTCGCCCTCGAAGATCCGTGCTTCAACGCCCTCCTGATCGCATCGGAACACGCCCTGGCCTCGATCGCCGCGGAGCTGGCCCTCGATCCCGCACCGCACTTGTCCGCGGCCGCAGAGCTGACCAAGTCGCTGAGCTCGCTGTTCACCGACGGCATCTTCCGCGCCCGCGACCTGAAGACCGGCGAACTGGTTGCCGCCGACACCATCGCCGGCCTGGTGCCGCTCCTGGTCGCAGAGTTGCCCGAGGCAACCGAGTTGCTCGCCACTGCCCAGGGCCCGCGATTCCAGCTGGGTAAGGTCCACCTGGTCCCCAGCTACGACCTCACCGGCCCGGCCTTCGAGCCCGGCCGCTACTGGCGCGGGCCGAGCTGGTTCAACACCGCCTGGCTGATCCATCGGGCCTTGTCCGCCCTCGACCAACCAGCCCTCGCCGAAACCCTCCGGCAGGACTTCCTCACCCTCGCCACCGACACCGACTTCGCCGAATACGTGGACCCCTACACCGGCGAACCCCGAGGCGCCCGCAACTTCAGCTGGACAGCCGCCCTGGCCCTGGACCTCAGCTGTAGCTGACGTCCAGGACGCCGATGATCTTGTCGAGACGGGCAGCCACACGGCCGGCGTCGAAGCCGGCGCCCTCGACGACGATGCGCAGAGTGCAGGTCTCCAGGCAGAGAGTGAGTTCGCGGACGTCGTACGGGTTGAGCTGGACGGCGATCCGGGCGAGCAGGCCGCGGGTTTCGACGACCTTCGCGGTGAAGGTGGTGAGGACGCGGTTCGGTACCACGTACGTCGGCGCGACGTCCGCCGTACGGCTGTCGACCATGGTCATCGGACGACCTCCTTGTGGCGAAGCAGGCCGTAGGTGACGCCGTCGACCAGCGCCTCCCAGGAAGCCTCGACGATGTTGTGCCCGACCCCGACCGTCACCCAGGAACCTTCTCCGTCGGCGGTCTCGATCAGAACTCTGATCACCGCGTCCGTCCCGTGGCCCTGGTCGAGAATGCGGACCTTGTAGTCGCGCAGGTCGAACTTGTTGACGACCGGGTATGCCCGCTCGATCGCGGTGCGCAAGGCGTGGTCGAGCGCGTTCACCGGGCCGTTGCCTTCGCCGGTGACGATCTCGCGGTCGCCGCCGGCGACCAGCTTCACGGTTGCCTCGGAGACGGCCTCGCCATCGGCGCGCGACTCGGTGATCACCCGCCACGACTCGACGTCGAAGAAGCTCGCGCGGGCGCCGCTGACCTCCTCGGTCAGCAGCAGTTCGAACGACGCGTCGGCGGCCTCGAACGTGTACCCGCGCGACTCCATCTCCTTCACCCGGTCCGTCACCCGGCTGACCAGGTCGCGATCGTTGCCCAGATCGAAGCCGAGTTCGCGGCCCTTCAGTTCGACACTCGCCCGGCCGGCCATCTCCGAGACCAGCATCCTCATGTCGTTGCCCACCAGGGCCGGATCCGTGTGCTGGTAGAGATCGGGATCCACCTTGATGGCACTGGCGTGCAGCCCCGCCTTGTGGGCGAAGGCGGACACACCGACGTACGGCTGCCGGGTCGACGGCGGCACGTTCGTCACTTCGGCGATCGCATGCGCGATCCGGTACGACTCGGCCAGCCGGCCGGGCGGCAGG
The DNA here is from genome assembly GCF_003261635.1 of Kribbella monticola. Classification (GTDB taxonomy): domain Bacteria; phylum Actinomycetota; class Actinomycetes; order Propionibacteriales; family Kribbellaceae; genus Kribbella; species Kribbella monticola. The sequence continues at coordinate 285,058 of NZ_QFXK01000003.1, forward strand.
AGTTGCATCCCGCGCTTGAGTTCGAGGTTGGCGACGACCGCGAGCAGGTCCGCGTTGCCGGTGCGTTCGCCGTACCCGTTGATGGTGCCCTGGACGTGCGTGCAGCCCGCCTCGACCGCGGCGATCGAGTTCGCGACCGCACAACCGCCGTCGTTGTGGGCGTGGATGCCGAGCCTGGCACCGGTCGTTTCGAGTACGTCGCGGACGATGTCCTGGAGTTCGCGCGGGAGCGTGCCGCCGTTCGTGTCGCAGAGCGCGACCACGTCGGCGCCGGATTCGGCCGCGACTCGTACTACTTCCAGCGCATACGCCCGGTTGGCGCGGTACCCATCGAAGAAGTGCTCGGTGTCGAGGAAGACCCGCTGACCGTTCTCCCGCAGGTGCTTCACGGTGTCGGCGACCATCCGGAGGTTCTCGTCCAACGTTGTCCGCAAGGCCCGCTCGACATGCGCATCGTGGCTCTTGGCAACCAATGTGACCACGTTGGCGCCGGATTCGCGCAGCGCCGCGACCTGCGGGTCGTCGGCGGCCTGGGACCCCGGCTTGCAGGTCGCGCCGAAGGCAGCGAACGTCGCGTGCCGCAGGTGCAACTCGGTCCGGGCCCGGTCGAAGAACTCGGTGTCCTTCGGTACGGCGCCCGGCCAGCCACCCTCGATGAAGCCCACGCCCAAGTCGTCCAGGTGCTGCGCGATGGCGATCTTGTCCGCGACCGAAAGCGCCAGACCCTCCTGCTGGGCGCCGTCGCGCAGGGTCGTGTCGTAGACGTGGAACTCGTCGGCCGCGGCGGGAGTAGTCACGATGTCGCCTTCCGGTGGGGCTGGACTGCTGTCTGGCTGGTCGCTGCGTCGTTGCAGGAGGCAAACAAAAAACCTCCCGCAGGGTGCGAGAGGTTTGCGCGCTCAGGTACTGCTTGCTGAGCGCGCCTAAAGAATAATGACCTGGTAGATCTTCATAACAATTGGAAGTCTGCCACAGCCCGTTCCGAATGAGCCGAATTGTCTCGGAAAGCGGACATCCAGTACGCCGACCAGTACTGCGGCGCGGCCTTCAGTCCAGAAACGCGACAGCGGCCTCCCCGAAATGCTCGGGGAGGCCGCTGCGTACGTAGTACAGAAGGTCAGCAGACCTTGGTCATCCAGTTGTGTGGGTCTTTGGCGCGACCGTACTGGACGTCGAGGAGGGCAGAACGGACTGCGCCGGTGACGGGGCCGCCGTTGCCGTCGGCGACCTGGACCTCGCCGCCGCGCCATTTCAGCGACGCGACCGGGGTGATCACCGCGGCCGTGCCGCACGCGAACACCTCGCGGATCTTGCCCGAGGCGGCGCCGTCGCGCCACTCGTCGATCGAGATCTTCCGCTCGGCGACGGAGTAGCCGAGGTCGGTGACGAGTTTCAGGATCGAGTCGCGGGTGATGCCCTCGAGGATCGTGCCGGACAGTTCCGGCGTGACGACGGAGTTGTCGTCGAGCACGAAGTACAGGTTCATCCCGCCGAGCTCTTCGATCCACTTCTTCTCGACCGCGTCGAGGAAGGCGACCTGGTCGCAGCCCTGCTCGGTGGCCTCGGCCTGGGCGAGCAGCGACGACGCGTAGTTCCCGCCGGTCTTGGCCGCACCGGTACCACCGGGGGCGGCGCGGGTGTACTCCTCGCTCAGCCAGATCCGGACCGGCTTGACGCCGTTGGCGAAGTACGAGCCGGCCGGCGACGCGATCGCGCAGTACGTGACCAGGGCCGACGGGCGGACGCCGAGGAACGGGTCGGAGCCGAACATGAACGGCCGCAGGTACAGCGAGGTCTCGCCTCCGGCGGGGACCCAGGCCTTGTCGATCTCGACCAGCTTGCGCAGCGAGTCCAGGAACGCGGCCTCGGGGAGTTCCGGCAGCGCGAGCCGGTGCGCGGAGCGGATGAACCGCTGCGCGTTGGCCTCGGGCCGGAACAGGTGGATCGAGTCGTCGGGATGCCGGTAGGCCTTCATCCCCTCGAAGATGGTCTGGGCGTAGTGGAACACCGAGGTCGCCGGAGACAGCTCCAGCGGCCCGAAGGCGGTGATCCTCGCGTCGTGCCAGCCGTTCTCCTTGGTCCAGGTGGCGATCGCCATGTGGTCGGAGAAGTTCTGCCCGAATCCTGGGTTCGCCAGGATCTGGGCGCGCTGGTCGTCGCTGGCCGGTTGGGTGTTTGGCTCAACGGTGAACTGCAGATCGGCGCTCATGCCCGCACCGTACCTCTTGGCCAAGTGGTCAGGCGAGCACACGAGTGCCCGGTCACCCGGGTGCCGCCACCGCGGCTCCGGCGCCCGGCCGCGGCGGCCGGGCGTACGCAGTACGGGGGCATCGAATCACCCGGCCGCGCGCTTGGCGATGGCGTCACCGATCTCCGCGGTGGTCCGCGGGGCGCCGGTGCGCTCCTCGATGTCGGCCGTCACGGCCGCCTCGATCGCGGCCGCCGCCTCGGTCAGCCCGAGGTGGTCGCACAGCAGCGCGGTCGACAGGATCGCCGCGGTCGGGTCGGCCTTCTGCTGACCGGCGATGTCCGGGGCGGAGCCGTGCACCGGCTCGAACATGCTCGGCGCGGTCTTGTCCGGGTTGATGTTGCCGCTCGCGGCCAGCCCGATCCCACCGCTGATCGCGGCGGCCAGGTCGGTGATGATGTCGCCGAACAGGTTGTCGGTGACGATCACGTCGAACCGGGCCGGGTCGTTGACCAGGAAGATCGTCGCCGCGTCCACGTGCAGGTAGTCGACGGTGATCTCGGGGAACTCCTTCGCGACCGCGTCGACGGTCCGCTTCCAGAGGTGGCCGGCGTACACGAGCACGTTGTTCTTGTGCACCAGCGTCAGCTTCTTGCGCGGCCGCGCCTGGGCCCGGGCGAACGCGTCACGCACGACCCGCTCCACGCCGTACGCCGTGTTGACGCTCACCTCGGTGGCGATCTCGGCCGGCGTACCGACGCGGAGGGCGCCGCCGTTGCCGACGTACGGGCCTTCGGTGCCTTCGCGGACGACGACGAAGTCGACCTCACCCGGGTTCGCCAGCGGGGAGCCGACGCTCGGGTACACCTTCGACGGGCGCAGGTTGACGTAGTGGTCGAGGGCGAAGCGGAGCTTGAGCAGCAGGCCACGCTCCAGTACGCCGGAGGGCACCGTCGGGTCGCCGACCGCGCCGAGCAGGATCGCGTCGTGCCGGCGGATCTCCTCGAGCTCGGCGTCAGGCAGGGTCTCCCCGGTCGCGTGCCAGCGCTTCGCGCCGAGGTCGTACTCCGTGCGCTCGAACGTGACGCCGTAGTTCGCGCTGACCGCGTCGAGGACCTTGAGCGCCTCGGCGGTGACCTCGGGTCCGATCCCGTCGCCACCGACGACGGCCAGCTTGAACGACTTTTGCGTGCTCACTTCTTGGGTTCTCCCCCGTTGTCGCGGCGGTTCATGGCCTCTTGGACTGGCTGGGTCTCGGCCTGGCGTGGTGCGGGGCGGCGACGGCGGGCGGCCTTGCGCTCGCGTCCGTCGACGACCTTCCAGTTGGCCGGATACATGTCGTACATGCTGCTCTCCCGTTTGGTCTCGTGCTGGTCACAAACGGCCGACGACTGGCACTACCGGGCGGAAGGTACGCCGAAACCCGCGCCGGGGAGGTCGGCCTCAGCGGACCCCGGCGCGGCAGCGAATAAGGCGTACCACGAACTGCATGATGGGTCCGAAGATACTCTGACGTCCGACTATCTCGCCACAATGCGGGCACTCTGTCCCGGGATGTGAGATGTCGGTGACACCAGTAGACCAATGCTGTGCAACTCTCAACCGGTGAGCGCTCCTCCAGAACTACCGCCGCTGGTTTCAGCGGCCCTCAGCCTGTCCGGCCGGCGCGGATTCGTCAGCGCCACCCGTAACGAGACGGGCCGGCTGCTCGCGACTCTCGCGGCATCGCGGACCGGCACCCTCGGCGAGGTCGGCACCGGCTGCGGCGTCGGCTCGGCCTGGCTGCGCAGCGGAGCCACCGACAACACCAAGATCGTCACCGCGGAGAGCGATCCGCAACTCGCGAAGGTGGTCGCCGAGCTCTTCGCCGAAGACGGCCGCATCGAAGTGCTCTCCGCGGACTGGTCGGCCCTGATCGAACGCGGCCCCTTCTCCTTGCTTTTCGTCGACGCCCGCGAGGCAAAGCTGTCCGCGCGCGACGTGATCGCCGAAGCAGTAGAGCCCGGCGGCTTCGTAGTACTGGACGACTTCACCCCCTCGATGGTCTGGCCCCCCATGTACGAAGGCCGCGTCGACACCCTCCGCCAGGAATGGCTGATGGACAAACGCTTCACGACCGTAGAGGTCATGGTCGCCCCCGACGCCGCAGTCCTCCTCGCCACCAGACGCTGAGCACTACGCCGGAGCACCCGCCCCCGCAGCGGCTCCTCCGTCGCCCCTGCTCCCCACCCCCCAGCTACGGCCTCCTCCGTCGCCCTCCGCTGCCTTGCCGAAGCGAAGCTGGCTGATAGAGAAGAGACGACTCAGACGTCCCGGGATACGGGCTGCACCTGAATAGGCGCACGTTCGGCTCTAAATACGCCTGCATCTCGAATCTCGCGTAGCACGAACTAGCCGCTGCCAAGATCGCGTTCGTCACAGTACATAGCCGAGCGCAGCATTACGGTCAGTTCACCCTCGGTGAGAGCGACGGCTAAGTAGCCTCTGGACAAAACGACATGCCTTGGCTCCTCGGAGCTACGGAATCACCTGACATCGTGAACTGGCCCGCAGAAGACTAGGCGAGGCAGATCGCGGTGTCGCGCCTGCACACGGGCTAGGCCCAGTGGTACGGGCGACTGTAGACCTTGCCCTCTGAGACAACTCGATCGGGCAACTGCGATTGACGAAGCAGGGTCCCACTCAAATGGAAGGCCGCGTCAGCGACCAACCTGAGTTCCTCCGAGAAGCGCTCTGGCGGGAAGATCGAGATCAAGCGCGAGCTTGGCTGCTGCTTCTTCGCCAGACGCAAGGCCGGAGACATATCACTGTCGCCAGTGAGCAGGAGGGCAGTATCGAACGCGTGGCTGTGCGCGTCGTCGAGCAGAGTCACACAGAAGTTGACGTCACTCTCCTTCTCTTCGTATGAGCGCCACGCCCGATTACAGTTCTTGCACGTGATCGTCTTCTCCTGGAATCGTCCGAGGATCACCTCGACGCCGGTCGATCGCAGAGCATTGAGATAGATGGCTTGTCGGCTGGCTGCCTCAGCATCATCCCGTATGCGGGCCGAAAAGTACTTGACTCTCACGAGCCTCTGGTCATCTTTAAGGAGTCGCTGAGACAGCTTCATGAGATCCAACCAGTGGTACTTGCGGCCAAACTTCTCCCGCATCCCGTAGTACAGGTTGAAGCCGTCGATGTAGACCATGGTTCTGCGGGGACGCTTGGCGACTTGAGAGGGCGTGGCGGATCGGCTATCGTCACTGGTATACCCCGCCGATGGCTGGTCCATCGGCTCGACGGCCTCCTTCGGGAGGCCGTTTCTTTTGATGCCCTCTTCCACTTGGGATCACGCCTCACCAGTGTCGGCAGGCGACGCGCCACCGTCGTCGCTTACCGGATAGTCCCATTCCAACACGTTGTCAAACGCCCGCTTGAACATGTCCCGTTCCCGCGAAGTCCATTGCTCGCCGAACTTCGGAAGACGCTCCAACACGCCGCGCAGCGCAGTGCTGAGCCCCTCAACGAGCGGATCAGTTGTCGGCGGTGGCGGTGGCGGGTTCGACAGTTCCTGGTCGATCTTTGTCGTCTTGCCGCTTCCCCCTACACGCCGCGGTCCGCTCGGCGGCGTCTTCCACAATGAGCCAGTGGGGACCCCCGACCACTTAGCCGCTCCGAGGTAGAAGGCGATCGCCTTACGTCGGGTATCCCCCGAGACCCCCCACTTCGCCGTGAAGTACTCCAGCAACTGAGCCTGCGTCTCGTTCGCGGTCGCCTTCTGCTCTAGCCCTGGATATTGCTCGCGTAGCGCTTTTGCCAGCAACCGCTTGCGACCTGACTCGTCCGCCACGACCAAGCTCTTTAGTGCCTCTGTGGGACGACCATCCTCGTGCAAGTAGCCCATCCACCGCAGGCTGGCGATTACCACGGTGGCGTAGCCGCCGGCAGTGCTCTCCAAGTAGCTCTTGTCGATGCGCGCCGGGAAGCCGTCCTCACTTAGACGCTGCCACAAGTTGGAGAGCGTCTTGAACGAGATATATGGAGGTTTGGCCTGCTGGGCCTTGACCTCATCGCCTACATCGGACATCCGCCCTCCTTGGTTGTGTAAATCCTAGGGTAGGACCTGTGTAAACGCAAACCCTGCGCTACAGGATTCTGGCAGATTCTACGGCAAGCGTCTTCCGGCGGAAGGTTTACACTGCGAGGATCGGCCTGTGAACCCCTTGGCAGACTCAATATCCCCAGGTGACCTGGTCCGCGTACGTGATGCTCTTGATCGAGAACTTGACGCGGTGGCCACATCCCAGGTTCAGCCGGGTTACATGTTTGCGATTGTGTGGGCTGCATTGACTAGCCGACCGCTCGACCATGCTGTCCCTTGGCCGGCAGATGACGTCCGCAAAGCTTGAGAAACCGCAACATCGTCGTGCTCGGTCTAAGGATCCGTCAGGAGCTCCGCGCAGCATGGGCTTGGTAACGGTCGGATGATGGGTGGGTTGACCTGTTCGACGACTCAAGTGGGAGTGAATATGAAGCTTTCCAATGGGAGTGCGATTCCGGCGCTGGGGTTGGGGGTTTGGCAGGTGCCGGAGGGGCCGACCTGTGAGCGGGCGGTGGAGGCGGCGCTCGAGGTTGGGTATCGGCTGATCGATACGGCTCAGGCGTATGGGAACGAGGCGTCTGTCGGGCGGGCGATCCGGAGTAGTGGGGTGCCGCGGGAGGAGATCTTCCTGACGACGAAGTTCTATCCGGGGCACAAGGATGCTCATGCCGAGATGGAGAAGAGCCTGGAGCGGCTCGACACCGACTACGTCGACCTGTACCTCGTGCATTGGCCGCAGGGTGGGCCGACGAAGGCATGGTCGGGGATGGAGGCGGCGCAGGCAGCCGGGCTGACCAAGGGCATCGGGGTGTCCAACTTCAGCGCCGCCGAACTCGCCGAGGTGACGAAGTCGAGCGAGATCGCGCCGATCGCGGACCAGTTCCAGTTCAGCCCGTTCGTGTACCGCCGGGGTCTGGTCGAAGCGTGCGTAGAAGCATCGGTGGTCCCCCAGGGTTACAGCCCGCTCGGGACCGGTGAGCACCTCGACGATCCGGCGGTCGCCAAGATCGCAGCCGCCACCGGGCGCACTCCCGCCCAGGTCCTCATCCGGTGGTCGCTCCAGCGCGGCGTGTCGGTGATCCCGAAGTCATCAACTCCCGCCCGCATCCAGGAGAACTTCGTCGCCCTCGACTTCGAACTCGACGACGAAGCGATGGCGGCACTGGACGCCCTCGACACCACAAACCACACCTCGGAGGCAAAGGCCTCCAGCGAGAAGTGGTGGTCCTGAGCTACTGGGTCGGGCAGGAGCAGACACGACGGCCATCGACTTCGGCAGTGGGGCGATCGGCGACTGAACCGGTGGCGCGGGACAGGGCGAGTCGCTGTGACGGGTGCACGAGTACTGCGTCGTTGGGCCGGGATCCCTCGGCTAGAGGCGGCTGAATGGGGGTCGTGCTGAGCCGGGCGGCCTTCGATGAGCAACGACGTGAGATCTGTCGATCCGGATCGCCGAGTGACGGTGACGACCTGCTCGGGATGGAGATCGACTTCCTCGCCCGGCTCGGCGATCCGACGTACGCCGACCAGCCCCACGAACTGTGGGAGGAGCCCACGGTCGAGCAGGACCAAGGAGGCGATTGGCTGATCCGTCTCTCGACGACGGCAAGACCTGGCGTCACGGCAGAGCAGGTTGTGGAAGGTCTGTCTGCTGCCTGGACGCAAGACCTCCGCTACCACTATCGCGAGGCGCACACATTGGTGACGGAGCCGAGGTCGGTCACACTGCAGGCGGTGACGCAGATGGGGCCGAACGACCTGTGGGCCACCGCGCACGTACGAGTGGAGTTGATCCGGTGACGGCGCCGCGATCCGAGTGATCCGCTGGTACGGCGTTGGTCCTGCCGAGCACGAAGGGGGATCGCGATGGCCGACGTTCTGAGTTTGCTTGCGGATCAGGAGTACCAGTGGGATCGGCACGACTCGTTGCGGTTGGACGAGCGGTACCGGACCCGGCATCTTCCGCTACTCACCGACCGGCCTCGCGGTCCAATCGCGCCCGATCCCGGGCCGGGCGAGTTCTGGCCGCCTGTACGATCGCTCGTCGTTCCCTTGCCTGACCCGCGCCCCGAACCGTTACTGTCCGCCCTGGCTGATTCCAGCCTCGCCGGGCTGGTCTGGTGGCAAGGGCTCGAGCTGAGAGCCGACCTGGTCCACGCGACACTGGTTCATGGCAGCGACCAGCCGCGAGAGCTCGAGGCACCGATCGACCTGGTCATCCGAGGCCCTTGGATCGGGCAGTACAACACCGGGCGGATCTACCTCCCGGTCGAGCCGGCCGACGTACATGCCGCCGTGGCTCTCGCTGCAGAGCGCCCGTTGCTCGCAGGCTATCTACAGCTGACCGCTGACATCACAGGCGATGCGTACTCGGAACTCCGCGATCTGATAGCAACCTTCCAACCACTGCAGATCCCGGTCAGTGTCCCCCGCCTCCACGTCGTGGAGACCATGGACGACCTCGCCCTGAGATCCCGCGTCTTGAACCCTTAGTCCTGTTGTCATCGTTTCGGGTCACTTTCCGCTGCCGCCCAGCGACCGGGCTTCGGAGGATGGTCCGGTCGTCTGCGGTCCAGGGGTGAGGGGCGAGGGGTGGGCTCCCGGCGAGGGAGCCAGGCGGTCTTGGTCGAAGAGGGTCGCGAGCAGGACGCGCAGCCGTCGTACCGGGGACTTGGTGCCGGACAGTTGCGCGGGTTCGACGCGGACGAAGCCGGCTAGGCGCCAGCGGTGGTAGGCGTCGACCGGGCGGTGGTCCTCGACGTACCCGCCGTTCGGCAGCCGGACGACGCGGCCGGTCTCGATACCGTGCACCGCGATTTCCAGGTCCCGTCTCTGCAGCCCGACGCAGATTCGGCGGGTCACGACGAGGGCAGCCGGCGGACCGACGATGAGCAGTACCTGGAACAGGTGGATGAGCGAGTTCACCGAGAGGTGGAACAGGACGGCCATGGTGTCGGCGCCGGCGGCGGCCCACAGAACGCCGTAGAAGACGATGCCGGCAACGCCGATGCCGGTGCGGGTCGGGTTGTGGCGAGGTCGGTCGAGCAGGTTCTGATCACCCTGGTCGCCGGTGATCCAGCCCTCGATGAAGGGGTAGACGGCAACCAGTACGAGGAACAGCGTGCAAACCGCGACCGGAAGTAGCACGGCGAGCGTGATCGTCCTCCCCCACCACACGACCTCCCAGCCCGGCGCCAGCCGAAGCGCGCCGTCCAGGAACGCGAGGTACCACGCGGGACCGATTCCTGCCGAGGCGTCAGCCGGATCGGCCGGGCCGTACATCCAGATCGGGTTGATGGTCGCGGTGGCGCCCATCAACAACGAGACGCCGACCACGAAACAGAACATCCCGGCACCTTTGACCGCAGCCACAATCGCCGGGCGCCCCACCACGTTGTCGTTCGTCCGCCCAGGTCCGGCGAACTGTGCGGGCCCGCGTTTGAGGGCGAGCGCTGCAAGGGCGATGAAGAGCGCGACGAGTACGACGGGCAGAACGTACACGTGCAACGGATAGAAGCGGGCGATGACGTTCCCCGGGAACTCACCGCCGAACAGCAGGGCCGACAGATACGAGCCGACGAACGGGACAGACTTCACCACGCCATCCGTGACAGCGAGGCTCGAGCCCGACAACATGTCGTCCGGCAACGCAGTACCGGTAAGGCAGGCGCCGAGCGTCGCGATGAGCAGCCCGAAGACGACCAGCCAGTTCAGCCGCCGTGGTCGACGGAATCCGCCGGTGAAGAACAGTCGCAGCAGATGCAGCATGATCGCTGCCACCATCAGCAGCGACGCCCAGTGATGGACCTGCCGCACCAGCAAGCCCGCCCGAACCTCGAAGCTGATGGCCAGCGTCGAATCCAGTGCCCGCGACATCGACACGCCACGAAGAGGCGCGTACGGGCCGTCGTAGACGACGTGGTCGATCGACGGTTCGTACTGGACCATCAGGACCACGCCGGTCACCATCACCACGACGAAGCTGTAGAACGCGACCTGGCCGAACAACAGCGACCAGTGGTCGGGAAACACCTTTCCTCGGAAGTTTCGCAAGTCTCGCAACGAGCGATGCATCGACCCGTCCTCCCGCCATCACAGTCCACACCGGCCGCGAATCCGCGGCTACCTGTACGACCCCGCAGCGCCCCGATTCGTGACATCGCAGACCGGACCCCAACGAGGCCGCAGGCGTAAACCCGCAGCCCTGCATGAGCCAAATCACAGCCAGGTCAGGGAAACCGGCTGGTCAGCCTCTCGCTGCTGCCGGGGCCGGGCGCACCGAGACGTGCCGATCGACGGTGTGCCTGCTTGCAGCGGTGAAGGCTGCCAGGGCTGTCCAGATGACGAGGAAGCCGATCAGACGGGCAGTCGGCATCGGCTCGCCGAACGCGAAGACAGCGAGGGCGAACTGGACTGTTGGGGTTAGGTACTGCAGCAGCCCCAGGTAGGTCAGTGGGATCCGCGTGACCGCCCCGGCGAAGAACAGCAGCGGGATCGCGGTAGCGGGGCCGGCGGCCATCAAGAGCAGCGTCGTCGACCAGCCGGCACGCCCGAACTCGGCCCGCCCGGCGTACTCGAGCCACCCCAGATAACCCAGCATCACCGGCAACACAACAGCACCCTCGACGGCGAGACTCTCGACTGCCGACACAGCCGCCTTCTTCTTCAGTACGCCGTACGCCGCGAAGCTCAGCGCCAGCCCGACCGCCACCCAAGGCACCCGGCCGTAGTCGATCGCCAGCCACGCAACCCCAACGGCGGCCAGCCCGAGTGCGGCCCATTGCGCCCGCCGCAGCCGTTCGCGAAACAGCACCACCCCGAACAGCACCGTGATCAGGGGACTGATGAAGTACCCGAGCGAGGTCTCCACCACCCGGTCGTGGTTGACGCCCCAGATGTAGAGGTACCAGTTGAACGCGATGATCACGGCGGCCACACCGAGACAGCGCAACGCGGCCGGCCGCTCCCGCAGCGCACGCCACCAGCCCGGCCGCGGACGCAACCACAGCAGCACACCGACGACCGCAAGCGTCCACACGAACCGGTGGGCCAACACCTCGAGCGCACCCGCGCCATCGAGCAGACGCCAGTAGAGCGGAAGCAATCCCCAGATCCCGTACGTCGATACGCCGTACAGGAGCCCTCGCTTCATTTCAGGACGCGGTACTTGAGGTGAGTGACACCAGGCCCCTCGACCGACCGGAGCTGTTCCAGGCGCACTCCGCCGACATCGCCGAAGATCCGGGAACCACCACCCAGCAGTATCGCCACGACATGCAACTCGAGTTCGTCCAGGAGACCCGCCGCGAGGTACTGCCCGACGACGTCCCCACCGCCCCACAGCATGACGTCCTTCCCACCGGCCGCCTCCTTCGCCTGCGCGAGCGCCGACTCGATCCCGTCGGTGACGAAGCGGTACGTCGTACCGCCGGCCATCTCGACCGGGTCCCGCCGGTGATGCGTGACGACGAACACCGGGTAGTGGTACGGCGGGTTGTCGCCCCACCAGCCCTTCCAGTCCTCGTCCACCCAGGGCCCGCCGCCGATCGGGCCGAACATGTTCCGGCCCATCACCGCGGCGCCGCTGTTCTCCCGCGCCTCCTCGACGACCCGGTCGCTCGCGTTGACCTCTCCCCCTTCCTTGTCGTGCCCTTCGCGCCAGGACGCCAGCGGCACCACCCAGTCGTGCAGCTGCTCACCGCCCTCGCCGAGCGGGTTCTCCACGCTCTGGTTCGGGCCGGCGACGTAACCGTCCAGTGAGATCGAGATGTGGCACCTGAGTTTGCTCATCGCTCCTCCTCGGTAGTGGTCCTGAACCGAGCATGGAGTAGCCGGGAGATGACGTCTAATGCCAATATTCCGAGCAACACATTGATATTCTTGATCAATGCTGAACCCGATCCACCTCAAGGTGCTGGCCTCGGTAGCGCGGCACGGCTCCGTCACCGAAGCCGCCAAAGAGCTGCACTACTCGCAGCCGTCGGTGAGTCATCACCTGTCCCGGCTGGAAGCAGCCACCGGCGTCAAGCTCGTTCAACGCGTAGGCCGCGGGATCCGGCTCACCCCGGAAGGCCGGCTGCTCGCCAACCGCGCGGCCGAGATCATCGGCCGGATCGACGCGGCAACCAACGAGCTCGCCGCCCAGGTCGGGCTCCAGTCGGGCCACGTGCGGTTGGCCGCCAACGCGTCCGTGCTCAGCACGCTCGTACCAAGGGCCGCGGTCACCTTGGCCGAGACCTTCCCGGGCCTCGAGCTGAACCTGATCGAACGCCACCCCGTCGAAGCGTTGCAGATGCTCCGGCACGGAGAGATCGACGTCGCGCTCATCTTCCGGTACGCCGATGCGCCTGCCGAAGACGACGCGTTTCGCCTGGTCCACATCGGCGAGGACTCGATCTACCTGATCAGCCGGCACCCCGACGACACGCTGGAGAACCATCGGGACTCCCCCTGGATCGGCGGCTGCGAACGCTGCCAGGAGGAGCTGGTCACCGTCTGCCGACGAGCCGGCTTCACCCCGCGCATCGGCTCACTCAGCGACGACATGACCGTCGTACAGGCTTTTGTTGCCGCAGGCATCGGTGTCACCACCCTCCCCGGCCTGGCCCTCCAGGCCCACCGCCACCCCGGCATCCACGCCACCAAGATCCCCCACCACACCCGCCAACTCCACGCCGCCACCTACGGCGACCCCCCAGACCCACCCGCCACCACAGCCCTCATCAATGCCCTCCAATCAGTCAGCCACCCAGAAGCTGAGTAGCAGAGCTGAGGCGAGACAGCTGCGACAAACGAGGTCTTTGCCTAGGCCATCCGGCCAAGACGCGCACTGCTGACCATCTTGTGAGCGACCCGATCCAGTGCTGGATCTACCGGCAGGGTCAGCCAGCCCTGAGCATGGCAGCGGAGAAGCGGCGGAGGAGCGCCGTGGCTGGGGGTGGGGAGCATGGCAGGCGCGGCGGAGGAGCGCCGTGGCTGGGGGTGGGGAGCATGGCAGGCGCGGCGG
>NZ_QFXK01000025.1 GCF_003261635.1 Kribbella monticola
GTTGTTTACACTATAACCTAATTTCTCTCTTTGCATTTCTCTTGCTTTCATCCATTTTTCTTAGCAATGGCAAATGGCAAGATCAAAATCGGAATCAACGGATTCGGTAGAATTGGTCGTTTGGTTGCTAGAGTCGCTCTGCAGAGGGATGATGTTGAACTAGTTGCAGTGAACGATCCATTCATTTCCACTGATTACATGACGTACATGTTCAAGTATGATTCAGTACATGGACAATGGAAGCACCATGAGCTTAAGGTTAAGGATGAGAAGACCCTTCTCTTCGGTGAGAAGGCTGTTACGGTTTTTGGAATCAGGAATCCTGAAGATATCCCATGGGGGGAAGCTGGTGCTGACTTCGTTGTTGAATCAACCGGTGTCTTCACTGACAAGGACAAGGCTGCTGCTCACTTGAAGGGTGGTGCCAAGAAGGTTGTGATCTCCGCTCCTAGCAAAGATGCCCCCATGTTTGTTGTGGGTGTCAACGAGAACGAATACAAGCCAGAGTTGGACATTGTCTCCAACGCTAGTTGCACTACTAACTGCCTTGCACCTTTGGCTAAGGTTATCAATGATAGGTTTGGCATTGTGGAGGGTCTCATGACCACTGTCCACGCCATGACTGCCACCCAGAAAACTGTCGATGGTCCATCCATGAAGGACTGGAGAGGTGGAAGAGCTGCTTCATTCAACATCATCCCTAGCAGCACTGGTGCAGCCAAGGCTGTTGGAAAAGTGCTCCCATCACTTAACGGCAAATTGACTGGAATGGCCTTCAGAGTTCCAACTGCTGATGTTTCCGTTGTCGACCTTACTGTAAGACTTGAGAAAGAAGCCTCATATGAAGACATCAAGGCTGCAATCAAGGAGGAATCAGAGGGTAAATTGAAGGGTATCTTGGGATACACTGAAGATGATGTGGTTTCCACAGACTTTGTTGGTGACAGCAGGTCAAGCATTTTCGATGCCAAGGCTGGAATTGCTTTGAGCAAGAACTTTGTGAAACTTGTGTCATGGTATGACAACGAATGGGGTTACAGTTCCCGTGTGATTGATTTGATCTGCCATATGGCTAAGGCTTGATTGATGCTGCTGGGGAGCAAAAGACGATCTGTTTTAGTTTTTGCTTGAAGTATTAGTTTTCTGGGCCGGGAGTGGTCTTTCTTGTTTATGTGTATGTGTAATGGAATAACCAGAGAGGAACGG
>NZ_QFXK01000026.1 GCF_003261635.1 Kribbella monticola
TCGACTTCTACAACAATCAACGCCGACACACCGCACTCGGCGGCCGACCACCCATCAGCCGACTGTCACCAACCTACTGACCGAGTACATCTAGAGCGGCTCGCCGGCCGGTGAGAGCGGGAAGACGATGAAGTCGTCGCGGACGATCCGTCGCGGGGTGTCACCGGCTTCTTCGAGCGCCTCGGCGAGTTCGGTCAATGCCTGCGGCGCCAACTGCAGTTGGTGCTCACCGGGGTGGCGATCCGCTCCGAAGTCGAAGTCGACGCCCGGCTCCTGGGTCATCTCGATGTGCGTGCCAAGAACGAGGCGGACCGGTTTGCCACCGGCAACGAACGCGGCCAGTCGGGCGATGCTCGCCCGGTACGCCGGCCAGTCGAACACGTAGAGCCGACCCGGATAAAGCGAGTCCCCGGTCAGCAGCAACTGCGTCGAACGGTCGTAGAACGCCAGGTGCGAAGGGTGATGCCCAGGAATCGGTACGACGTCCAGCACGCGACCGCCGAGATCGAACTCCACCACCTCCTCGGGCCAGGCCGAGATCCCGAAGTACTCCGCAACCTCCTCCGCGGACTTCCCCACCACGTGAATGCGCCGCCCTTCTCCGCCCCCTGTCCCCCGCTTTCCTTCCTTCCCTTGGTTTTCCTCTGATGTGAACTGGTCGTCGCCGCCGACGTGATCGCCGTGGCCGTGCGTGTGCGCGACCACCAACTCCAGGTCGCGGCCGTCGAGCAACTCGTCGACCACCTTGCGCAGGTCGGCGTCGCCGGTGCCGGTGTCGAGCAGCAGAGCCCGCTCGGAGCCGAGCAGGAGATAGATGAAAGGACCTTCGAAGGTCGTCCTCAGCGCCTGCCGGATGATCACCGTCTGTTCGTCGTACCAGTGCACCTGGTGCTCGGCGCTGTCGGCTGTCGTGCCGTCGTCCCACTGCGGCGGAAAGTTCGTCATGCCGGGATGCTGCCACGCGGAACCGGTCACTCGCTGCGGGAATTGTCGGTGGCTGCGGGGAGACTTGTCCGGTGCGTACCGATCCGTCCATCCTTCACGTCGACCTTGACGCCTTCTTCGCGGCGGTCGAGCAGCGGGACAAACCCTCGCTGCGCGGCAAACCGGTCGTGGTCGGCGGCATCGGCGTGCGCGGAGTCGTGTCGACGGCGTCGTACGAGGCGCGTAAGTACGGCGTACGGTCGGCGATGTCGACCGCCGAGGCGCGGTCGCGGTGCCCGCATGCGGCGTATCTGGGCCCGCGCTTCGAGGTGTATCGGGAGGTCAGTCAGGCGGTGATGGCGCAGATGCGGGCGCTGTCCCCGCTGGTCGAGCCGCTGTCGCTGGACGAAGCGTTCGTTGATCTGACCGCTTCAGGGCTGAGCGGCCTGACGGTCGAGGATGTGACGGCGATCGCCAATGATCTGAAGGCGGCGATCAAGGAGGCGAGCGGCGGCCTGACCGCATCCGTCGGTGCGGGCACGTCGAAGCTGATCGCGAAGATCGCCAGCGACCTGGACAAGCCGGACGGTGTCGTCGTCGTCCCACCGGGCACCGAGGCGGACTTCCTCGCGCCGATGCAGGTGACCGTGATCCCAGGAGTCGGCCCGGCGACCGCACAGCGGCTCAGCATGGCCGGTGTGCGGACCGTGGCCGATCTGCAGCAACTGGGTGAGGACGAGCTGATCCGGCAGGTCGGTTCGGCGCACGGTAGCAGCCTGCATCGGCTGGCGGTCGCGGCGGACGATCGGGCGGTGGTGAGCGACCGGGAGACCAAGTCGGTCAGCGTCGAGGACACCTTCGAGACCGACATCCTGGACAGATCGTTGCTCACGGCAATCGGTGACCGGATGGCACACCGGGTCTCCGAGCGGCTGCAGAAGGCGCAACTGTCGGGGCGCACGGTCACGGTCAAGACGCGGATGCACGACTTCACCACACACACGCGGTCGTCGACGCTGGCCGGGCCGACCGACGACCCGCGAGTGATCGCCCGGGTCGCGCGACGATTGCTGGAGGAGAGCGACGTCTCGGGTGGCATCCGGCTGCTCGGTGTCGGGGTGTCGTCGCTGGCCGACTGGATCCAGGACGACCTCTTCACCGAGAGCGAGAACGAGGAGGTTCCGCTCGAGTTCGTCGAACTGCCAGAACGACCTCGCGAAAGGCTCTCGGGGTACTACCCCGGCCAGGACGTCGTGCACACGTCGTACGGCGAAGGCTGGGTCTGGGGGTCGGGGCGCGGGGTGGTGACGGTTCGCTTCGAGACCGCAGCGACGCCGGCCGGGCCGGTGCGCAGTTTCGCGATCGAGGATCCGGAGCTCCGCAGACTCCAGCGGAGGCCGCCGGACGATGCAGCCGCGGAGGATTCAGCTCCGGATCCGCCGGTGCCGCAGATCTCGGTGCCGGAGATCCCGGTGGCGCAGATCTCGGTGCCGCAGATCTCGGTGCCGGAGATCCCGGGGCGGGAGATTTCAGGGCCGGGAACCTCAGCCGCGCAGGCGGACTGATAGGCAGGTCACGCAGCCTTCGAGTTTCTCGAACTCGCTGATGTCGACGACGTGGACCTGATAGCCCAGCTCGGTGAAGAGGTCGGCGGACTTCGGCGCCGAGGCTGCCATCAGCAGCCGGTTCTCCCCCAGTAGTACGACATGCGAACCGGCTTCTTCGGGCACGGCCAGGTACTTGGGGAACGCGGCCGGGTCGTCGACCAGCGGTTCGTACCCGATGACCGTGCCGTCCGGAAGCGCCGTCACCGCCGACTTGAGATGCAGCACCTTGCTGACCGGTACGGCGACGACCTGCGCGCCAAGCGGTTCCAGGAACGTGCGGAGCTGATCGATCCCCGCCTGGTTCGTCCGGCCGCCCAGTCCGGCGTACACGGTCGAGCCGATCTTGAGCACGTCACCGCCGTCGAGTGTGCCGGGCTCGGTGATGCGCTCGATCCGGTAGCCCTGAGCGGCAACGGCGCGCTCGGCGTCCGCCGCTTCCGGACGTCGTTCGTCCGCGCCGGCTCTGGCGATCACCGCGAGGTCGCCGAGGACGACCATCGTGTCCTCGACGAACACGCCGTCCGGGCAGTCGTCGATCGGCGGTACCTCGACACAGTCCCACCCCGCGGCGGTGAGCGCGTCGACGTACTCCTGCCATTGCGTTGCCGCCAGGCCGACGTCCACCGGGACTCGCTCGATGTGGGTGATCAGGCCCTCGGCGAGGCGCGGGCTGGGACGGCGTACGAGCGCACGAATGGTTGCCATGGGCGCACAGTAGTCGCCGCGGTCAGGGGAAGTCCGCGCGCATGTGCGAGCGGATCGCGGGTACCTGGGTCGAACAGGCCCGACAGCGGAGGACGTGGAAATGCCGAAGATCCTGCAGCAGACCGGTGGTGACGTGGTCGAGGTCATCCTCGCCGATCACCGCTGGTTCGAGGAAGCGTTGCGTGAGCTTCGCGATGTCGAGAGCGACCGCGACGCGGTGCTCGCCGATCTCGCGACCGTGCTGATCGCGCACGCGGAGGCTGAGGAGTCTACGGTGTATCCGGCGCTGCGGAAGAAGCAGGCGATCGATTCCGGCGAGGTCGAGCACTCCGAGCACGAACACGATGAGGGCAACGAAGCCCTGCTCGCGTTGATGGAGGTCGCGGACAGCAGTTCGGAGGAGTTCAGCGAGAAGACGCACGAACTCTCCGAAGCGCTGACGCACCACATCGACGAGGAGGAACGCGACATCCTCAACCCGGCCAGGACCGAGGTGGACCAGGAGGTCCGGCTTCGTCTCGGCACCGAGTTCGCGGCCGAACGCAGCCGGCAGATCGACGCCGGCTGCGGCGCGATCGAGAACGTCCGCAAGCTGGTCGAGACCGCCCAGAAGAAAACTGCAGACAAGAACTGAGCTGTACCGCGTACGTCCGGTCGCGATTGCTCCTGCGACTCTGAGCGCGGGTCAGTCGCCGGAATCGGCGTGAGTGCGGCTGACCCGCGCCCAGAGTCGCAGGAACGCGCATCCCCAGCGGCGCCGTCAGCTCGGTGTCAGAGCGGGATGACCTCAAACGTCAGAGCAGGACCTCAGACGTCAGAGCGGGATGACGAGGCCTTCCTCCGCGGCGATCACTTCGCCGGGGAAGATTCGCTGCGCCTCGGCAACGGAGAGAGCGCGATCTGAGCCGGGCCAGAAGTGGGTCAGCAGAAGGCGTTTCGCAGAGGTCGCACCGATGGCGGCTTCGGTTGCCGTCATCACGTAGCGCGGTGTTGTCGTCGGCGAATCCCCTTGCAGGGTTGCGTCCGAGATGTGCAAATCAGCGCCCGCGGACAACTGCCCCAGCTCGGGAGCCGGACCGCTGTCACCGGTGTAGGCAACGGTGAGTCCCGGCGCGCTGAGCCGTACGCCGAGGTTGGTCACGTAGTGCGGCAAGAGAACGCTCTCCAACCGGAACGGCCCGATCTTCTCGGTCGGGCCGAGATCGTGCACGTCGAACACGCTCGCCGGATCAGGGCGCGGCTCGAGCGCCCGTAGTACGTCGACGACGCCGGGCGGACAGTACAGCGGGATCGCGGGCGCGTCGGGAGCCAGGTAGTAGCGGACGCGGGCGAGAGCGCTCACGTCGACGCAGTGATCCGGGTGCTGATGAGTGACCACGACCGCGTCGACCTCGCCGTCCGGGCAGTACTTCAGCAACTGCGGGAGTGCCGCGTAACCGAGATCGAGGACGACCTTGAACCCGTCGTACTCGAGCAGGAGACCGGCACAAGCGCGCCCCGGCTCCGGCCACGCACCACACGAGCCGAGGACGGTGAGCGATCTCATCGAGCGCCGAACGCCTCGTCGGTGGAGACGATGTCCTTGCCCAGTGGCAGCAGCGAGATCGGGATCAGCTTGAAGTTCGCCAGGCCGAGCGGGATACCGATGACCGTGACACACAAGGCGATACCGCTGATCAGGTGGCCGAGCGCGAGCCACCAGCCCGCGACGATCACCCAGATCACGTTGCCCAGCACGGAACCGGCGCCGGCGCTGCGTTTGTCGACCACGGTCCGGCCGAACGGCCAGAGCGCGAACCCGGCGATCCGGAACGACGCGATGCCGAACGGAATGGTGACGATCAGGACGCAGCAGATCAGCCCGGCGGCAACATAGCCGAGCGCCAGCCAGAAGCCGGCGAGCACCAGCCAGATCAGGTTCAGAATCGTTCTCATACCTGCCAGCCTGCCACCCGCCGGGTGTGTTCCAGCGTCAGCCGGGCGACGAGTCCGGGATCGTTCCGAGGCAACCAGTGGCCACCCCTGACCACCTGCGTGCTCAGGTTCGGGGCCCAGCGGGACACATCGGTCTGCAGTGGTGTCGTCACGAACGCATCTCCGTCAGGAGAAACAGCCAGCACCGGTACGTCGGTTCGCCGTTCCTCGGGTCGAAGCAGCCGCGGGAGGACGTTCGCGCGGTACAGGTTCAGGCCGTTCACGAAGTCCGCCAGGGAGCGCTCTCCGGGTTTCGGGCGCGTTCCGCCGGCGGCGGTTTCGAGGCGGCTGAAGAGCCGATGCGCCCAGCCCTTGCGCCAGCCGCGTTCGGGCAGCCAGGGCAGCTGGAAGTAGAAGATGTACCAGGAATGCAGGAGCTGCCCGATCCGCTCGCGGGCAGGCCGGTGGCTGCGCAGGAAGAAGCCGGCGTGATCCAGCGACGGCCCCGAGATCGAGACGTACGACGTGATCCGCCCGCGCAGCCGTTCGCTCGTCACGAAATGCCACGCCTGGATCGAGCCCCAATCGTGCGCGAGCACCTGCACGGGCCGGTCCGGTGACACCGCGGCCAGCACGGCCGCGAAATCCTCCTCGAGCCGATCGAGCTTGTACGCCGCCCGGTCGCGCGGGTGATCCGACTCCCCCGCGCCGCGGACGTCGTACGTGACCACGTGGAAGTGCTCGGCGAGCTGCCGAGCAACTGGTGCCCACAGGGAGGCGTTGTCCGGATAGCCGTGGACGCAGATCAGGACCGGCGCGGTCGGATCGCCGTACTCGTAGACCGCGATCCGGGTGCCGTCGGCCGAGGTGACCCGCACGAACTCAGTACTCCTCGGTGGAGACGACCCGGAAGGTGATCCCCGCACGGACCAGCCGATCGCGCAGAGCAGGGCCCATCGCGGCCGCGGTCGTGGTCTGGCCGGACGTCGCCGGGAGATCGTCCAGCGCCAGCGAGAGAGCGCATTCTGCGAGCATCTTGGCGGTCTCGTCGTACCCGGGATCGCCACCTGCCACCTCGGTGATCACCCGCTTGCCGCCGCCGGAACCGACGAAGCGTGCCTTGAACCAGGACTTCGCGCGTCGCTCGGGGCTCGGCCCGTCGCCCGCCTTGAACCTTGCCAGCAGGGCGTTCCGGGCCGGCGGGATCTGCGCGGCGGCCACCAGCAGCCCGAGCCCGGCGATGCCGCCGGCAACAACCGGTAGGCGCCTGACCGCGGCGTAGTGCGAGTAGCGGAAATCAGGTCCGTAGCTGTCGAGCAGGCTCGCCGAGTACGCAACGATCTGCGGGTCGACGGTCGGCAGCGGAACGGCCCAGAAACCCTGTGCCCGGTGGATCGTGCCGGTCGTCAGCTTGACCGAACGCCCTGCGGGGCGAGGCTGGGCCTTGCGCCGGGCACGGTGGGCATCGAGGTTCTGCTTGCCTCGCGAGAACGCGGTGATCGCGGTGTGGAACGTTCCGCTCGACGGCTTGCCACCGGCGCGGAGCAGACCGTCGACCTGGATCGGCACCCGGGCCGGCAACTGCTCGACGGTGAACTGGACGCCCAGGTCGTACGGGATGGAGTCGAAGCCGCAGCAATGGATGAGTCGCGCACCCGTTTCGACGGCCTTCGCGTGATAGGCGACGTACATCTTGTCGACGAACTCGGACTCACCAGTCAGGTCCAGGTAGTCGGTACCGGCTTCGGCGCAGGCGGCGACCAGCGGTTCGCCGTACCGGACGTAGGGACCGACGGTTGTCACGACGATCCGGGTGGACTCAGCGAGCGCTCTCAGCGTTTCCGGCTCGCTCACGTCGGCGAGGACGAGATCGACGTCGATGCCGAGCTTCTCGCGGACAGCTTCGAGCTTCGCCTTGTTCCGGCCGGCCAGCGCCCACTTCAGCTCAGCGGGCGCGTTCTTCGCCAGATAGGCGGCGGTGAGTTCGCCGGTGAAGCCGGTCGCGCCGAGCAGCACGACGTCGTACTGGCGGTCGTCGGTCATCGGCGCGTTGCCTTCTCCGAGTCGGCGCGGCCGCCGGCACCCGAGGCGCGGGAGGATTCGGCGGCGCCGCGCGCCTCGATGTCGGCCAGGGCGGCGCGATCGGCCTTCGGCACGTTGAAGCGCGCGCCGAGCTCGACCAGGTGCGGGATCAGCGACCGGAAGATCTTCATCGGACCGATCCAGCCGGGGACGTGGACGACGCGAGAGCGCTTCTTGATGCCCTGGACGAACTTGTCGACGGCGAAGTCCAGCGGGTAGACGCGGCTGGCCAGCGGGATACCGGTCCGGACCCGCCCGAAGACCGGATGCTCGTCGACGCCACGCACCATGTCGGTGTCGACGAAGGTCATGTGCGCGACACCGACATCGACGCCGAGATGCTTGAGCTCGGCCCGCAGGGTGTTACCCATCGCTTCTACGCCGGCCTTGGCGACGTTGTACGACGCGAGGCCGGGAATGTGCACGACCGCGGCCAGCGACGAGACCAGCAACAGGTAGCCCTTGCTCTCGAGCAGGTGCGGAAGAGTCAGGTGGACGGTCCGCCAGACGCCGTACAGGTCGACGTCGAGAACGCGCTCCCAGACGGCCGGGTCCATGCTCCGGCTGAAGCCAGGCGCGGCGATCCCGGCGTTCGCCACCACCACGTCGATCCGGCCGTAGCGCTCGGCGATCGCCTCGACGGCGGTGCGGAGAGATTCGAGGTCGGTGACGTCGGCCTCCCACCAACCGGCGTCGGGGCCGCAGTCCTCGGCGACCTTCTTCAGCTCGTCCGGTTCGAGACCTACCAAGGCCGGCGTCGCGCCCTCGCTCGCCAGTTTCCGGGCCACGGCGGCACCGATCCCCCGCGACGCGCCTGTGATGAGTACGACCTTGCCCGCCATCGCCGACCTCCAACTGTTGAGTGGATACTCAACAGTAAGTGCTTATTGAGCTACAACTCAATAGACTGCCCCCATGACCCACGCCACCCCGCACCCGAGCACCACCGGCGAACCGACAGGCGGAGCCGGCGGTTTGGCGGTTGGCGGGAAGGGTCGGGAGCGGTCTGCGCGATTGCGGCCGGAGGAGCGGCGAAGTCAGATCTTGGATGCGGCGCGGCGGGTTCTGGAAGCGGATCCGCACCGGGAACTCACGGTCGAGTTGGTCGCTGCGGAGGCGAAGGTGTCCCCCGCGCTGCTGTTCCACTACTTCGGCTCGAAGAAGAAATTCCAGTACGCCGTGATCGAGGAAGCCGCCGCGGAAGTGATGCTCCGTACTGCGCCGGACCTGTCGCTGCCGCCCGAGGAGCAACTGCGCAGCGGAATCCGCGCCTTCGTCCGAGCAGTCCTCGAGGCACCCCAGCTCTATAGGGCAACCCTGCTGATGTCGGCCGCCGGCGATCCCGCAGTACGGGCTCTGCACACCGAACTCCGACAAGTGTTCAGCCGCTGGGTCATCGACGCCGTCGCCGCCTCCGGAACCGAGGTGACCCCCGCAGTCGAACTCCTCTGCCACGGCTGGCAGGGCTACGTCGAACAGACCCTTCTCACCTGGATCGAAAACCCCACGGTCTCCCCCGAAACCCTCGAACACCTCTGCGAAGGCTCACTCACAGCCCTGCTGACCACCATCTGATCTACCGGGCGTTGGTGACTGCCTCGCGTTGAGGACGGTCACCGAACGCTAGGGTTCTCGCGTGCTGAAGGTTGCGACGGTGAACGTGAACGGGATTCGGGCCGCGTATCGGCGCGGGATGGCGGTCTGGCTCGAGCAGACCGATCCCGAGATCCTGTTGATGCAGGAGGTCCGGGCGACGGACGAGGTACTGCGGGATCACCTCGGCGGCGACTGGCACATCGCACACGCTGAGCCGGTGATCGAGGGCAGCAAGGGCCGCGCCGGTGTCGCGATCGCGAGTCGCCGGCCGATCAAACTGGAGACCGTCGAGCTCGGACCCGAGCGGTTCGCGGGGTGTGGCCGATGGGTCGAGGCCGAGATCGTCCTGGACGACGGGAACACGCTCTCTGCGATCAGTACGTACGTCTTCACCGGCGAGTTCGAGACTCCGCCGCGGCAGGCCGAGAAGTACGCGTTTCTGGACGCGATCACGAACCGGCTCACCGCGCTGCGCGCTGACGGACGGCACGTGTTGATGTGCGGCGACCTGAACATCGCCCACCGCGAGGTCGATCTGAAGGCCTGGAAGGCGAACCGGAAGAAGAGCGGATTCCTGCCCGAGGAACGCGCCTGGCTCGACTCGCTCTTCGAGTCCGGCTGGGTCGACCTGGGCCGACGCTTCGGTGGCGACGGCCCGGGCCCGTATTCCTGGTGGTCCTGGCGCGGCAAGGCCTTCGACAACGACGCCGGCTGGCGCATCGACTACCAGATCGGCTCACCGGAGCTCGCCGCGAGCGCGACCGGCTGCGTGGTCCACCGCGCCCCGACGTACGCCGAACGCTGGAGCGACCACGCGCCCGTCGTCGCGACGTACGAGATCTGACAAGCTCAGCGCTGGGCCGAGCCGGTTCGCCAGATCATCCGGCTGCGCATCATCCGCGGGGTGTCCCGTGCGTTCGGTGCGATCGAGTGGAGCACCCACGGATGGGTCAGGTAGACGTCGCCGGCCTGTCCGACGAGCTCGACCACTCGGACCGGAATCCCGTCCAGGTCCGTCTCGCTCATCAAGTCGGCAGTCCTGTCCTTGCGAGTCAACTGGCGCAACCACGGGTGAGATGCCAGAACCTGATCGCGGACAGTCTTGAAGTCCCGTTCGTCGGTCGTGGTCAGGTAGCGGGCGATCACCCGGTGCGAGCCGGCGACCTGCGGCGTACCGCCACCACCCGGTTCGAGGTCGCCCAGGAGCGCCCAGACCTTGATGCCGATCAGTTCGTCCGGCGGACTCTCGAAGCCGACATCCGTGTGCCACTGCCGATGCGGTAGCGCCCAGGGCTCGTCCGTCGGCAGCGTCACCAGGACCTGCCCCTGATGAGGAGGCTCGGACCAGCCGCCCGGACCCAGTAGTTGGTCGAGCGCAGACCGGAGCGGCAGCCCAAGGATCGCGTTCGCCGCGGAATCCTTTTTGCTGGCCACGAGGTTCGTCGGCCGTACCGGCGTCCAGGTACGGCGATCGCCGGGCTGCATCCCGTACAGCTCGCCGAGTTCGCGCCACAGCACCTCCCGCATCCGGGCGGCATCCTCCGCAGAGAAGGCACCGGGGATCCGGACGATCCCGTCGCGGGTGAATTCCTCCAGCTGAATGTCGCCAAGCATCTCCCCATGCTGGACCGCGCAGCGTGAACCCACCACTGATATTCGGCGGCCGGCAGGAGTCGCGCGAGCGCCCGCGGTGACGCTGTAATGTCGCTCGCATGTCCGAGTTGAAACCGCCGGTCGCGGCGAAGAAGCCTGTTGAACGCACCCACCACGGCGACACGTTCGTCGACGACTACGAGTGGCTGCGGGACAAGACCGACGACGAGGTCCTGGACTATCTGCGCGCCGAGAACGCCTACACGGAGGCCCGTACCGCGCATCTCGAATCGTTGCGCGAGGCAATCTTCACCGAGATCTCCGATCGCACCCTGCAGACCGACCTGAGCGTGCCGGCCCGCCGGGGCGGGTACTGGTACTACACCCGCACGGTCGAGGGGAAGCAGTACGCGATCAGCTGCCGGGTGAAGGTGGACGGCGACGAGCCGCCGGCGACCGAGGGCGAGATCCCCGGCGAAGAGGTGCTGCTCGACGGGAACGAGGTCGCGGGCGACTCGGAGTTCTTCTCGCTCGGCACGGTCGACGTCTCCCCCGACGGCCGGCTGCTCGCCTACTCGACCGATCTGACCGGCGACGAGCGGTTCACCTTGCGGATCAAGGATCTGAGCACCGGCGAACTGCTGCCGGACGAGCTGCCCGAGGTGCACTACGGCTCGGCCTGGTCCGCCGACGGCTCGACGATCTTCTACACGAAGGTCGACGACGCGTGGCGGCCGCACCAGATCTGGCGGCACACGCTCGGCGAGTCCGACGACGTGCTCGTGCTGGAGGAGCCGGACGAGCGCTTCTGGGTCGGCGTCGACCTGACCCGCAACGAGCAGGCGATCATGATCAGCCTCGGCAGCAAGCTGACCAGCGAGGTCTGGCTGCTCGACGCCAACGACCCGACCGGCGAACTGGTCGTGGTCGCGCCCCGCCGGGAGGGCGTCGAATACGACGTCGAGCACGCGGGCGACCAGTTGCTCATCACGCACAACGCCGACGCGGCGAACTTCTCCCTGGCGACCGCCTCGCTGGACGCGCCCGGTGACTGGACCACCCTCATCGAGGGCGATGAGTCGAGCCGGCTGCTCGGCGTCGACGCGTTCGCCGACCACGTGATCCTGTACCGCCGGCGCAACGCACTCACCGAGCTCGCGATCATGCGCCGCGACGGATCGGTCTTCGGTGCTCCTGAGGCACTCACGTTCGACGAGCCGATCTACACGGTCTCCCCCGGCCGCAACGACGAGTGGCACGACACCCGCTACCGGTTCGGCTACACGTCACTGGTGACACCTTCCACGACGTACGACGTGGACGTGGTGACCGGGGAACGCCGGTTGCTCAAGCAGCAGCCTGTCCTCGGCGGGGTCGACCTGAGCGACTACACGCAGTACAGGGAATGGGCGACGGCACCCGACGGGACGCAGGTGCCGATCTCGATCGTGGCGCGCAAGGACGTCGCGAAGGACGGGAACGCACCGGTCGAGCTGTACGGCTACGGCTCGTACGAGTCGTCGATCGACCCGTGGTTCTCGATCGCGCGACTGTCGCTGCTCGATCGCGGCGTGGTGTTTGCGATCGCCCACATCCGTGGCGGCGGGGAGATGGGCCGGCACTGGTACGACAACGGGAAGACACTGACCAAGCGCAACACCTTCACCGACTTCATCGCGTGTGCCGAGCACCTGGTCAAGGACGGCTGGACCCGGCCCGAGCGACTGGTCGCCCATGGTGGCAGCGCCGGTGGCCTGCTGATGGGTGCGGTGGCGAACCTGGCACCGCACGCGTTCGGCGGCGTGATCGCCCAGGTGCCGTTCGTGGACGCGCTGACGACGATCCTGGACCCGTCGCTGCCGTTGACGGTGATCGAGTGGGAGGAGTGGGGCAACCCGCTCGAGGATCGCGAGGTCTACGAGTACATGAAGTCCTACTCGCCGTACGAGAACGTGACGGCCCAGCAGTACCCGCGGATCCTCGCGATCACCAGCCTCAACGACACCCGGGTCTTCTTCGTCGAACCGGCCAAGTGGGTGGCCAAGCTGCGAGCGACGGCTAGCGGCGACGTCGACGTACTACTGAAGACCGAGATGGAAGCCGGCCACGGCGGGCGCAGCGGCCGGTACGACGCCTGGCGCGAGCTGGCATTCCAGTACGCCTGGGAACTGGACGTCCTCGGGCTGGCCTGACCACCGAGCGAAAGAGCCCCGAAAGGTCGCCTTTCGGGGCTTTTCGCTGCCTTGCACAAGTTCCGGTTTTCCCGGGAAGGTCCCGGGTACCGGATGCGTTGTCCATGGCGGGACGTCTTGCTGGTGTGTGCTGCAACACATTTCGGCAGCCGAATCGCTGACAGAACAATGGTCGCCCGGAGTCAACCAATCACGTGGCTTCGGCGTCCTGGGGGCGGAAACCCAGCAGATGAAGCCGAATTTGCGCAGCAGTCGTCGACAACGCGCAAACCCGGTCCGCTCGTGGGTTCCACGCTGAGTTGCCACTGAAGAACGGTGCCGGGAAATCTCAGGGAACGTTCAGGCTGTTTACACACTCATCGTGGAATCTTGAACCTCACTCGAGCGTTGCTCTCCATGTAACGACGAAGGGAGTTTCGGTGGCTCGCATGGCTCGTGTCCGGTCAACGGACGACGGTATCGACGGCAAGGACAGCGTCGGTCTCTACCTGGAAGAGATCGCTCGCACCCCTTTGCTGACCGCTGAAGAAGAAGTCGAGCTCGCTGAGACGGTCGAGGCAGGTCTCCTCGCGGAGCAACTGCTGGCCGAGGGGCGGGTTGGACGCAAGAAGGGCGGAGCGCCCAAATATGCGACGGAGGAAGAGCTGGAGTGGCTGGCCGAAGAGGGCCAGCGCGCGCAGCAACGGTTCGTGACCGCGAACCTGCGGCTGGTGGTCTCGATCGCCCGCCGCTACGGACGGTCCCAGATGCCGCTCCTGGACCTGGTCCAGGAAGGCAACACGGGCCTGATCCGCGCGGTGGAGAAGTTCGACTACCGCAAGGGATTCAAGTTCTCGACGTACGCGACCTGGTGGGTGCGGCAGGCCATCACCCGCGGTATCGCGCAGCAGGCCCGAGTGGTCCGGCTGCCGGTGCACGTGGTGGAGCAGCTGAACCAGATCGGGTCGGCCCGGCGCACGCTGGAGCGCAAGCTCGGGCGCGAGCCGGAGCTCGACGAGATCGCGGCGGAGCTGGACCTGGACGTGGAGCGGGTCACCGACCTGATCCGGATCGGCCGGGACCACATCAGCCTGGACAACCCGATCGACGACGAGGGTGAGACCTCGCTGGGTGACCTGATCGCGGCCGAGACCGCGCCCGGGCCCGACCAGCTGGTGGCCGACGCCTCCGACCGGTCCGGACTGTTCAGCCTGGTCGACCAGCTCGACCCGAGGTCGGCGGACGTCATCCGGCGCCGCTACGGGCTGCACGACGGCCGGCAGGCGAAGCTCGCCGACATCGGTGCGGTGCACGGCATCTCGGCCGAGCGGGTCCGGCAGATCGAGCGAGAGGCCCTCGGCCGCTTGCGCCGCCTCGCCGACCCGACCCTGGCCGCCTGACCCCGAGCCCAGCGCCAGCCACTGAACCCCCACAGGACCCCCGAGCCGCCCACGGCCCGGGGGTCCTCTCGTACCAGGCGATCAGGCCCGACCGCCCGTACGCCGCACGCCGCTCCTGCGACCCACGAGCCTCGCCTCCGCCGCCCCTGCGACCCACGAGCCTCGCCTCCGCCTCCCCGCCCGATGGACCAGCGAGCCTCCGCTCGATCGACCAGCGGACGCTCGCCGTCCCTCCCGCCACTCCGGCTTCTGCCCCGACCGACAGCACCACCGCTCGTCATCTCCTCGTCCGGCTGGCTCCTCCGGCGGCCAGCTTCTCGCCGTCCCTCCCCGCCGCTCCGGCTTCTGCCCGGCGGCGGCTCCGCCGCTCCCCTCGCCGCCCACTGGCTCATCCGGCGGTCAGCTTCTCGCCGTCCCTCCCCGCCGCTCCGGCTTCTGCCCGGCGGCTCCGCCGCTCCTCTCGCCGCCCGCTGGCTCATCCGGCGGTCAGCTTCTCGCCTTCCCTCATCTCTCAGCCACTGGCCGGCGTCAGGCGGTTGGCTTGTTCCAGGTGTCGATCAGTGGGGGGAGTTCGGAGAGGCGGTGGACGGTGGCGTCGGGGACGCCTTCGGTGTGGCCGATCTGCTCGGTGGGGATGGCGCTGTGCGGGATGTGGGCTGCTCGCATACCGACGTTCTGTGCACCCCACACGTCGTCGAACAGCCTGTCGCCGACGAACAGACACCGGGCCGGCTCGCTCATCCCGACCGCCTGCATCGCCGCCAGGAACGCCTCCGGGTGCGGCTTCGTCCACGGCACCTCGCTGGTGTAGACCGCGCCGTCGATCAAGTCGAGAACGCCGTCGCGCGCGAAGATCTCCTCGTGTCGCTGCCGGGACCAGATCGTGTTCGACAGCACCCCGACCTTCAGCCCGCGCGTCCGCAACTCCTGCAGCGTCTCGATCGCGTCGGGCTCCAACTCGGTGTGCGGCTGCCACTGACGCTCGTACTCTTCGAGCGCGGCCGGCGTCATCGCCACCTCGGCCAGCAGACAGACCTCTTCCAGCGTGCTGCTCAGGTGCTCGTCGCGGGACCGGCGCCAGATCGATCCCTCGGCCTCGACAAGCCGCTTGGCCAGCTCCTCGGCCCGCGCCTCGTCGATCAGGCTCGCCACGTTCCGCCATACCGCGTGCAGGTCGATGTCGTGCCAGGTCGCCAGCGTCCCGCCCCAGTCGAACAGCACGGCCTCAATCGGTTCATTGATCACGTTCGTCACGGCGCACAGATTGCCAGATCGCACCGACAATCTCCTCCGGTTATCCGCTCACCGTGGCGATCTTGCGCCGTTTGGCCAGCCACAGCACGGCGTACGCGTAGAACACCAGCGATGGGATGTCGCTGACCAGCAACGTCCACGGGGCGCCGCCCTGGTTCGACCAGCCGTCGAGCTGACCCATTGCCGCAG
This sequence comes from Kribbella monticola, assembly GCF_003261635.1. GTDB lineage: Bacteria > Actinomycetota > Actinomycetes > Propionibacteriales > Kribbellaceae > Kribbella > Kribbella monticola. The sequence goes on from NZ_QFXK01000026.1 coordinate 15,436, forward strand.
GCAACAAAAACGCGAACAGGTTGTTCATCGTGTGCAACGCGATCCCCGCCTCCAGCCCACCGGTCCGGATCGCCAGCCAGCCCGCCGTCATCGCGAACAGGAAGATGTCGGCCATCGCCCATCCGGTGTACCCGTGCGCGGAGACGAACGCCGCACTGCTGATCACCAGCGCCGGCCAGGGTGACCGCAGAATCCGCTTCACCGCGCTGTCGCCGGCAGGCCCATAGGACCCCACCGCCTGTACCAGCCAGCCGCGGAACAGGAACTCCTCAGCCGCGGACTGGAACGGCACCAGCAGCAGGATCAACACAGCCGACACGAGGAACGCGCTCAACCCGACCCAGGAACCGGAGTCCGAGGTGTCGGTATCGGCGCTCGGGAAGATCGCGTCGGTTACCAGGCTGAGCACGTACGACAGGGCGAGGTAGCCGAGCGCAGGAAGGCAGCAGAGCGCGAGCCAGCGCAACCTCAGCCTGTTCTGCACAGAGGCGACGCTCCAGGCAGGGCGGCGCTGGACCACCCACACGACCAGCAGGACAGCGGGCGTGAGGATGCCGAGCATCACCAACTGGGCGGCGAGATCCTCGGTCGTGTTCGGGAACAGCGTGTTGCCTTCGGGCACAGTGAAGTCGCCCGCCACGACGCGGTGCACGACCTCCCAGGCGATGAGCACGGCGACGGTGAGGAACAACGCGATGACAACCAGCAGCGCAGTACCAGCCACCGGCCGCCACCACCTGAACTTCGCATTCCGCGCCAACCGATGAAACGGCTCCCCCGCCGGGGCGGCCACAATCCGAGGCTCCGCAGGCACCCGCAGCCCAAACCCCACCTGCCCGTACTGCGGTGGCCCGTACTGCGGTGGCCCGTACCCCGGTTGCCCAGGCGCAGGGCCGTACTGCGGTTGCACGGGGTATTGGTCGTACTGCGATGGGTTCTGTTGTGGCCAAGGTGGTGCGGCCGGGTGCTGGTAGGGGCTGGGCTGCTGCGGATTCGTCGGATACCCGGCCGGAGGCTGCTGCGGTGGGCTACCCCACGGCGCTGGTTGCTCAGGCGACCAGAACCCCGGCGCTCGCTCCCCCGGCGCATCTGGCGGATCGGGTGGGGAGCCAGCGGCGGGCTGGTCGGGCGGGGGTGGCGGGCCTTGGTGGGCGTCCATGGCGTGACTCTATGAGATCGGCCCAAGCACCTGTGGACAACGTTCTGCGCGAGGTGGCCTTCTGCTGGCATGCTTCCGCCATGTCCGATCAGCCGCTGCCGCGTTCCGTCCGGATCGGCTATGCCCTGGGCTCCGTCGCGACCGGCTCGTTCGCCACGGTGCCGGGCCTGCTGCTGCTCCCCTATCTCACCGACACCCTCGGCATCGCGGCCGCGGTGGCCGGCGCGATCGTGTTGTTGCCCAAGGCCCTTGATGTGGTGCTCAATCCGGTCGCAGGCAGGATCAGCGACCGGCATCACTCCCCTCTCGGCCCTCGTCGACCCTTCCTGCTCCGCGGAGGTCTGTCCCTCGCGGTGTGCTTCGCGCTGCTCTTCGCAGTACCGGATCTCGATTCGCAACTGTTCGACGCGGCTTGGGTGCTGCTGGCGTTCCTCGGCTGCGCGACGGCGTACGCGTTCTTCCAGGTTCCGTACATCGCGATGCCCGCCGAGATCACCGACGACTATCGCGAGCGCACCAGCCTGATGTCGTGGCGGGTCGCCGTGCTGACCATCGCGATCCTGATCAGCGGCGGCAGTTCGCCCGCGATCCGCGATGCGGTCGGCGGCCGCGACGGGTACCGGGTGATGGGTCTGGTCGTCGCGCTGTTGCTCACGATCGGCACAGTCGGCGCGTACTACGGAACGCGGCGCGCGCCCGTCGGTCGGCCGGGCGAGGCCACCGGGACGCTGCGCGAGCAGCTCCGGGTCGTAGCGCAGGCCGCCAACTTCAGGTGGTTGCTGCTCACCTTGATGCTGCAGGCGCTGGCCATCGGCTCGATGCTCGCGGGCATCGACTACCTCGCGCGCTACGTCCTGCGAGATCCCGGCGCCGCATCGATCGCCTTCGCCTGTGTGGTCGGTCCCGCGCTGGTGGTCAGCCCGGCTTGGCTTGCCGTGGGCAACAAGTTCGGCAAGAAGGCCGGTTTCCAAGCGGCTTCGGCCGTGCTCGCCCTTGGCGCGCTGGCGTTGCTACCGGCCGAGCACGTGCCCACCTGGTGCGTCTACCTCGCGACCGCTGTGGTCGGGATCGGGTTCACGGGCGTACAGGTCTTCCCGCTGGCGATGCTGCCGGATGTGGCGGCGGTCGACGCAGCACGCAGCGGCGTACGCCGAGCCGGCGTGTTCACCGGAATCTGGACGGCCGGCGAAACTCTCGGACTCGCGTTGGGGCCAGGGCTGTATGCGTTGGTGCTGGCCGCGGGCGGCTACGTGTCCTCGACCGGGCGGGATGCCGTTCAGCCCGAGTCGGCCATCACCGCGATTGTTGCCGGGATGTCCGTGGTCCCGGTGGCGTTGACGGTGGTCAGCTTCTTCACCTTGCAGCGGTACAGGTTGACGGCGGACGAAGTACTGGAGGCTCGATGAGTGACGTCCTGGCGCGGTTGAGGGCTTTGCAGGAAGGCGATCTGCCGACGCACGGCGGCAGCACGCTCGCCTATGTCTACGACTCGGGCCTCGCCGAAGCGGACGAGATCGGGCGACAGGCGCTCGCCTTGTACGGCGCGACGAACGGCCTGGATCCCACAGTGTTCCCGAGTTTGCGCACCCTGGAGAATGACCTCGTCGGCTGGGCGGCTCGCCTGCTCCAAGGTGGACCGGATGCAGTCGGCACGGTGACCTCAGGCGGCACCGAGTCGATCCTCCTCGCCGTCCAAACAGCCCGAGACGCAGCCCGAAACGGCCGATGTACCCCGTCATCCGACACCGGGTCGCCCAGCATGGTGTTGCCGGCTACGGCTCATGCGGCGTTCTTCAAGGCGGCGCACTACTTCGGGGTGCGGCCGGTGGTTGTCGAGGTGGATCCAGTGACGTTCAAGGCGCGTCCCGAGGCGATCGCGGCGGCCTGCGACGACAGCACCGTGCTCGTCGTGACCAGCGCTCCGTCGTACGCGCACGGCGTGGTCGATCCGGTGCCCGAGATCGCAGCGCTGGCGGCGGAGCGGGGAATCCGTTGCCATGTGGACGCGTGCATCGGCGGCTGGGTGCTCCCGTATCTGCGGGCCGACGGAATCCAGGTGCCCGAGTTCGACTTCGCAGTACCGGGGGTGACGAGTATTTCGGTGGACCTGCACAAGTACGCGTACACACCGAAGGGCGCGTCGATCCTGCTGCATCGATCGGCTGAGTTGCGGCGGGCGCAGTTCTTCGCTCACGCCGACTGGCCTGGGTACACGATGCTCAACTCGACCACGCAGTCCACGAAGTCCGGTGCTCCGCTGGCAGCGGCATGGGCTGTCGTGCAGCACATCGGCGACGCCGGGTATCAACGACTCGCGCGGACGGCGTACGACGGCGCGGTGCGGCTCGCCGAGCTGGCCGGCGAGGTGGACGGGGTGACCGTGCTGGCGCGGCCGGCCACCACGTTGGTGGCTTTGCGCAGCGACGAGCGGGCCGACGTGTTCACGATTGCCGACGAGATGGCGGCGCTGGGGTGGTTCGTGCAGCCGCAACTGAGCTTCCGCGATCAACCGCCGTCCCTGCACCTGAGCGTGAGCGCGGCGACCGCCGATCGGGTGGACGAGCTGGTCGCGGCGCTGCACACCGCAGTACAGAAGGCGCAGGAGGCCGGGCCGGTGCAGGTTGCTCCGGAGTTGGCCGCTGCGGCGGGTGGACTCGATCCGGCGACGTTGGACGATGCCGCGTTCGACGGATTGCTGGCGCTGGCCGGACTCGGGGACACCGGCGCGCTCCCGGATCGGATGGCCCCGGTAAACGCCCTGCTCAACGTCGCCCCACCCCGACTAAGAGAGGCCCTGCTGATCGCCTTCCTCGACCGCCTGATGCGCCCCACCTGAACCGCTCCCCACCCAACAACCGCGAACCGACCCGACCCGACCCACCTCAACCGCCCCCACCCGACTGACGCGAATCCGCCCGATCCGACCCAGCTGAGCTATCCGGTGACGGCTGTTGCATGCTGGCGCGAGTGCGTTGGGCGGCGAAGTGCCCGTTTGTGAATGAGTGCGAAGGAGAATGCCGAATGGTGACCGATCCGACCGCAGGTCCGGCCGCGTCGACGCGCGCGTTGCCACAGTCCGTGCTGATGCCGCTGACCGGGGCCGCGATCTTCCTCGTGGTCCGGATCGAGCCCGGCGGCGAGGAGACCACCCGGGCACTGCTCGAGCGGATCACCGGGCTGACCCGCGGCATCGGTTTCCGCGTGCCGGACGGCGGGCTGTCCTGCGTGACGAGTATCGGCTCGGACGCGTGGGACCGGCTGTTCGACGCTCCGCGCCCGGCCAAGCTGCACCCGTTCGTGGAGCTGAACGGCGGTAAGCACCGGGCGGTCTCGACGCCGGGCGATCTGCTGTTCCACATCCGGGCCGGCCAGCTCGACCTGTGCTTCGAGCTCGCCCGCCAGGTGATGAAGGAACTCGACGGCGCCGCGACGGTGATCGACGAGGTGCACGGCTTCAAGTACTTCGAGATGCGCGATCTGCTCGGCTTCGTCGACGGCACCGAGAACCCGGCCGGCCCCGAGGCGGAGGACGCCGTGCTCATCGGGTCCGAGGATCCGCAGTACGCCGGCGGCAGCTACGTGATCGTGCAGAAGTACCTGCACGACATGAAGGCCTGGGACGCGTTGACGGTCGAGCAGCAGGAGCACGTCATCGGCCGCACCAAGCTGGAGGACATCGAGCTGACCGACGACGTCAAGCCGTCGAACGCACACATCGCGCTGAACGTGATCGAGGACGAGGACGGCAACGAACTGCAGATCCTGCGCGACAACATGCCGTTCGGCTCGATCGGTTCCGAGGAGTTCGGCACGTACTTCATCGGCTACGCGAAGGACCCCGGCGTCACCGAACTGATGCTGCGGCGGATGTTCCTGGGCGAGCCGGAGGGCAACTACGACCGCATCCTCGACTTCTCCACCGCGACCACCGGCACGCTGTTCTTCACCCCGACCGCCGACTTCCTGGACGACCTCCCACCGGCGCCCTGACCGCGGTACGCCGATCGCGAATGACCGGAAATTGTCGGTGCCGTGAGTGAGACTGGGACCATGTTGTTAGCCGATGTGGTCGCCACCTCCACCGCCTTGACCAAGACCCGGTCCCGCCGGGCCAAGGCGGATCTGATCGCGACCCTGCTGGTCAGCGCCACCGACCCGGAGGAGACGGCGATTGTCGTCACGTACCTGTCCGGCGAGCTGCGCCAACGGCGTACGGGCGTCGGCTGGCGGACACTGATGGACGCGCCGGCGCCTGCGGAGACGCCCACGCTCACGGTCGAGGAGGTTGACCAGGCGTTCGCCGAGCTGGCCGAGATCGCCGGGGCGGGGTCACAGGCGAAGCGGCGGGCCGCGGTTGACGCATTGTTCGAGCGGGCGACGGCCGACGAGCAGAATTTCCTCCGGCTGCTGGTCGGTGGGGAGCTGCGCCAAGGCGCGCTCGACGGCGTGATGGCCGATGCGGTCGGCAAGGCGACCGGAGTTCCACTGGCGAAGATCCGGGCGGCGACCATGTTGCGTGGTTCCGCCGCGCCGGTTGCGGTCGCGGTGCTGACCGAGGGTGAAGCCGGGCTCGACCAGTTCAAGCTGGAGGTCGGGCGCGGGGTGCAGCCGATGCTCGCCCAGTCCGCCACCAGCATCGCCGAGGCGATGGACAAGACCGGCAGCCCGGCGGCGATCGAGTGGAAGCTCGACGGCATCCGCATCCAGGTGCACCGTAACGGCGACGAGGTCATCGTCTACACGCGCACGCTCGACGACATCACCGGCCGCGTGCCGGAGGTCGTCACGGCCGTCCTCGAGTTGAAGGTCGACAAGATCGTTCTCGACGGCGAACTGATCGCGCTCCGCGCCGACGGCCGCCCGGAAGCCTTCCAGGTCACCGGTTCCCGTACTGCGACACGCGCCGCGACCGGGCCGGAGACGGTTCCCTTGACGCCGTACTTCTTCGACATCCTGCATTTGGACGGCAACGATCTGCTCGGCCTCGACAGCACCGAGCGGCATGAGTGGCTGACCAAAGTGATTCCCGAGGAGCGGCGGATCCCGCGGCTCGTCACCGACAACGCGGACGCCGGCGAGGCGTTCTTCACCGATGCGGTGAAGCGCGGGCACGAGGGCGTGATGGTCAAGTCGCTGTCGGTGCCGTACGAAGCGGGCCGGCGTGGGTCGGGATGGGTCAAGGTCAAACAGACGCACACGCTCGACCTCGTCGTGCTCGCCGCAGAGTGGGGACACGGGCGTCGTACAGGCTGGCTGTCCAATCTCCACCTCGGTGCGCGGGACGAGGTGACCGGCGAGTTCGTGATGCTCGGCAAGACGTTCAAGGGGCTGACCGACGAGCTGCTGCGCTGGCAGACGGAGAAGTTCCAGCAACTCGAGGTACGCCGGGACGATTACACGGTCTATCTACGCCCCGAGGTGGTCGCCGAGATCGCATTCGACGGAGTACAAACGTCGACGCGTTATCCGGGCGGAATGGCACTCCGATTCGCCCGAGTGGTCCGCTACCGCGAAGACAAGACCCCCGACCAGGCGGACACAGTCCAGGCTGTCCGTGCCATTCACCAGCCCGCTGACAGCCAACAGCCCGAAGACGTCGATTCACCGCCTGCCGTCGCCGCTCCTCGACCGCATGCTGGCCTGCCAGACGAGACCCAGCGACCGGCCGGCGAGGACGGTCGTCCGGCGGGCGAGGACGGTCGTTCGGCGCAAGGAACCGGCGACGGCTCGGCCGAGGGCGGACGTTCCGCACAAGGAACCGGCGACGGCTCGACGGGCGAGGGTGGTCGCTCGGCGCAAGGAACCGGCGACGGCTCGACGGGCGAGGGTGGTCGTTCGGCGCGAGGAACCGGCGAGGGGAAGAATCGCGGGCATGACTGACGAGCAGATTCCGGACCCTGATCTTGCTTCGCGGCGGCTGGCGGCGGAATCGCTGGCTGCGAACGATCCGACCGGGTGGTTCGAGAAGTTGTACGCCGCGGCCGGCGAGGGTCGGGCGGTCGTGCCGTGGGATCGCGGTGGTGCGCACGCGATGCTCACCGAGTGGGTCGAGACGGCGGATCCGCAGGGGGAAGGCAGACGAGCGCTCGTCGTCGGCGCGGGGACTGGCTGGGATGCTGAGCTCGTGGCCGACCTTGGCTACGACACGATCGCGTTCGACATCTCACCGTCTGCGGTCGAAGCCGCGCGAGAGGCACACCCGGCGACGAAGGTCGATTACATGGTCGCCGATCTGCTCCATCCACCGGCTGAATGGCAAGGGGCTTTTGACCTCGTCGTCGAGATTTACACCGTGCAAGCGCTACCGATCGAGCTGCAGGCGGACGCCATCAAGCAGGTCACCGCTCAGGTCCGCGTCGGCGGCACGCTCGTCGTGATCGCTGCCGCCCGCGACGAGGTCGACGGCGAAGAGATCCCGGACGACAAGGTCGAGGGCCCACCCTGGCCTCTCACCCGAGCCGCCATCGACGCCTTCGCCACCGGCGACGTCCGCCTCATCGACCTCGACAAACAACCCAGCCCCACCGCCCCCACCAACCTCCGCTGGCGAGCCGAATACCTTCGCGACTAACCCACCGACGCGACTCCCCACGCGACGTCTAGAAATACCCGCCAACCCACCTCACCCCCACGCGAGGCACACGAGGCGCGCGCGACCTCCTCCCCTCACCCGCGAGCCCCCGCCCTTCACCAAACGCCCGGCCCCGCGACCCCGCCGAACACCTCCAGCCCACGACCCGCCGCCCATCACCAAACCCCCGAGCCCGCGACCCCGCCGAACACCTCCAGCCCACGACCCGCCGCCCATCACCAAACCCCCGAGCCCGCGACCCCGCCGAACACCTCCAGCCCACGACCCGCCGCCCATCACCAAACCCCCGCGGCCGCCACCCCGCCGAACACCTCCAGCCCACGACCCGCCGCCCATCACCAAACCCCCGCGGCCGCCACCCCGCCAATCACCTCGAGCCCGCGAGCCGCCGGCCTTCAGCTCATGCCCGGGGCCGACGACCTCGCCCATTTGCTCGAGCGTGCAGCAGGACGGTCGGTGAAGGCGCCAAGCGGAGGCGCACCTGCTCGGGTGCCAAGCCGCCGAGCACGTCGTCGTCGGTCGGGGCAGGCTTGTCAGTCACGCGCGAGGTGCACGGTCTCGCCTCATGCTGTGGGCGCGTGGGGCGAACTGCCCGGCTTAGGTTCGGGGCCTCGAGTGCTCGGCATCGGGGCGACGCCACCCGGGGCGTCTGAGGCAGCTTCGGGGCCGTTCGTGGTGCGAGCGGGGTTAGGCGGGTTGCCAGAGTTCTATGCGGTTGCCTTCGGGGTCGGTGACCCAGGCGAAGCGGCCGACGCCTTCGAGGTCTTGGGGGTCGCCGGCGATGTCGGCTCCGTTGGCGCGGAGTTGGGCGAGCATCGCGTCGAGGTCACGGACGCGGAAGTTGAGCATGGTCCGCTGGGTGCGTGATCCGAAGTACTCGGTGTCGGATTCGAAGGTCGCGAAGACCGTCGGGCCGGATGCTTGCTCCCACAGGCCGTTCTCGTCGGTGTCGAGGCCGAGGCAGTCGCGGTACCAAGCGGTGAGGGCGGCCGGGTCGGCGGATCGTAGGAAGTAGCCGCCGATACCTTGCACACGTTCCATGCCGACATCCTGCCAGTACGGCGACGGACCGCGCTCGGCGTGGAGAGAATCGGATCAACCCCACGGCTAGGTCGGGGTGGCGGAGCTGCACACGCGGCGGTAGATGAGCGCGTTGCTGGGCGGAGCACACGGGGTGGTGGATGGGGCGGTGCTAGGTGGGCGCAAGGACTGCAGGCTGGTGGGTGGGCGTGGTGCTGGGGCTCCTATGCGCTGGGTGTTGGTGGGAGGGTGAGTTCCGCTAGCAGGCCGTAGTGGTCGCTGATGATGTTGTGGGGGTGGTCGAAGATGCGGTGGCAGGCCGTGACTGCGAGGGTTGGGCCGCCGTGGAGGGCGCAGCGGATCAGGATGTAGTCGATGCGGCGGTAGGGCCAGTCCCAGTCGTTGCTGTGGGGGTTGTCGGGGACGAAGGTGTGGCCCCGTTCGGTGGGGTTGGCGCTGGCCCATGCGTCGCGGTAGCAGACGCTCAAGTCGTTGACGACGTGTTTGCCGGTCCAGAACCGCATGCTGTCCGCGTCCGCTTCCGCATCGAAATCGCCCGCAACCAGGATGTGTCCCGGCTCGTGCGTCGCCAGATCCTCGAGCATCTGCGCGGTGGCGGCCGCTTGGAGGCGTCGTTCTTGTTCGTGGTCGAGCTGCCAGTCGGGGAAGTGGTTCGCCAGCCAGATCCGGCCGATCGGTTCCGGCGCGAGGATCTCGGTGATCAGGGCGGTGCAGGCGAAGTCCGTCGTACGGGTGGTCAGGTGGAGGTCGATCTCCTCGATCCGGCCGATCGGCCAGCGGCTCGCTGTGGTGATCCCCTGGCCGTCCGGTTCGCGTGCGGCTTGATGGACCACGTAGTACGCCGGATCGAGGAACTCCTGCGTCTGGTCGTAGTCGGCGGTGACGATGGTCTCCTGCAAGGTGATCAGGTCGGGGGCCAGCTCGGCGAACTCGCGAGCCAGGACGTCACGCCGAGTTGGCCAGTCGCCGCGGACGCCCCAGACGTTGAGCGTGGCAAGGGTCAGAGTGCTCATGGGACTGGCCTCCCGCTGGGTGTCACTGCCGCTAATTCGGCTCCGACACCGAAGTGGTCGCTCGGCCACGTCCCGCCTCGTGACTGGTCGAACAGTCGTCGGCAACGCTCGACCTGGAGCGTGGGGCCGTGGTCCGAGCAGCGTACGAAGATGTAGTCGATGCGCCGACCGAGTTCGAGCTCCCAGTCCCCCACTTCGGCGGTCGTGGTGAGCGTGTTCTCCGGGGTGAAGGTGTGGCCGGGTTCGTGCGCGTTGGTCGCCGCCCACGCATCTCGGTAGCAGACGCTGAACCCGTCCAGAGACTGCTTTCCGGTCCAGAATCGGATGCTGGCGGCATCCGGTGTGGCGTCGAGGTCACCGGCGACGATCACATGCAGGCGACCAGCGCCTACCAGGTCTTCGATCACGCGGGCCACTGTGACGGTCTGCCGTTCTCTCTCGGCCTCGTGGGTGAGTTGCCAGTCGGGCAGGTGGTTGACGAACAGCATCCGACCGACCGGGTCAGGCGCCTCGATCTCGGTCAGGAGTGCTGAGCACGCGAAGGCGGCGGGTCGAGGGCCCAAGTGGAGATCGACTTCGTGGACGGCCGTGACGGGCCAGCGGGATGCGATGGAGATGCCCTGTCCGTCGGCCTCGCGTTCGGTGTGATGTACGAACTGATAGCCGTCGCCGAGTACGTCGTGCGCCTGGTCCACCGAGTCGTTGGTCACGACCTCCTGCAAAGCCACGAGGTCCGGGCTGAAATCGGCGAAGCCCTCGGCGATCAGGTCGCGCCGGGCAGGCCAGTTCTCCCGGAGGCCGAACATGTTGAGCGTGGCGATCCGCACGGTGTGGTTGGTGCCCATGCCAACCGATACCCACTCTTCCGGGAATGCCACGGTCGGACCGTCCAGCGAGCGCACGCAATGTGATCTCCATGGGAACAGGTGTTCGAAAATGATGTAGCATTGGAGAATGGCGGGGCGTAGTGAGGCGGGGCCGACGGCGTTGCGGATCATGTTGGGTGCGCAGCTCAGGCGGTTACGTGAGCAGGCCGGGGTGACGCGATCCGATGCCGGGTGGGCGATCCGGGCGTCGGAGTCGAAGATCAGCCGGATGGAACTCGGCCGCGTCGGATTCAAGGAGCGCGACGTCGCCGATCTGCTCGAGCTCTACCAGGTTGCCGACCCGTCGGAGCGCGAGAAGCTGCTGCAGTTGGCCCGCGACGCGAACAACCGCGGCTGGTGGCATCGCTACGGCGACGTCACGCCGGACTGGTTCGATGCGTACCTCGGACTCGAAGCGGCGGCCGAGTTGATCAGGACGTACGAGATCCAGTTCGTCCCCGGGTTGCTGCAGACACCGGCGTACACCAGGGCTGTTGCCAGGCTGACGCCCGCGGGTGAGCGCTCCGAGGAAGAGGTCGACCGGATCGTCGCATTACGGCGGTCGCGGCAGGCGGTGCTCGACCGGGATCCCCCGCTGCGGCTTTGGGCGGTGATCGAGGAGTCCGTGCTGTGGCGGCCGATCGGCGGTGTCGAAGTACTACGGGAGCAGTTGATCTCCTTGCTCGAGGCGATCCGCCGGCCGAATGTCACCTTGCAGATCATCCCGACCGCCACCAGCGGACACTCGGCCACCGGTGGTGCGTTCAGCGTGCTGCGATTCCCGCAGGCCGATCTGCCCGACATCGTCTATCTCGAACACGTCACCAGCGCCCTGTACCTCGACAAGCGCGACGACGTCGAGACGTACACCCACATCCTCGACACCCTCGCCGTAGCCGGCCCGCGGCCTCAAGAAGCCGAGCGCCAACTGAGGGCAATCCTCGAGCAACTCCAGTAGCTGGTTCTCGACACCTCCACCAAGTGCGGGGGGCAGACAACCACCAAAAGCCGGAGATCGTCGGGACGACCATGAGTCGCCCCGCCGCAGTAGGTGCGGCGGGGTCGGCTCTGATGGTGTGGTCAGGCGGTGGCTAGGGCTTTCAGGAGGTGGGGGGTGAACGTGGTGGGGTTGTCGGCGAAGGCGGTGTGGCCGCCGGGGAAGAGCGTGGGCTCGATGTTCAGGGCGGTCGCGAGGGCTCGGGTGGTGCGGTCGCAGAGTTGATTGGTGGAGGCTTCGCCGATGGCGGCGATGATGCGGGGGTGACCGGCACGTAGTACGGGCAGGTCGGGCTGCCAGGTGGTGGTCCAGCGGAGTTCGTGCTCGAACCAGCGGCGCTCGTCAGCCAACTGCTTTGCGGGCCGGTCGGGACCGAACATCATCTCCAGCACGCCGGGCGGGAGGTCGATGTTCGCCTGCGCCATGAACTGGCTCCAGGCGCCGAGGATGTCGCCGTCGAGATAGGTCGCGATCAGTTTCTCGGTCCCGGCGCGCAGTTCGTCGCGGTCCTCGAGCAGCTCACACAACGGCGGTTCGTGCGCGATGACGGCGCGCACCTGGTCCGGATACGCCTGCGCGAACGCGAGTGCTGTGATGGCGCCACCGCTGGATCCGAAGACGATCGCCGGGCCGGCGTCGACCTCTGTCAACAGAGCGGACAGATCCTCGGCGCGAAGTTCCGGCGTCGAGTCCTGGTCCGGGTCACTCAGGGAACTGCGGTCGATCCCGCGCGGGTCCGTGGTCAGCACGGTGTAGTCGGACGCGATCAGGTCCGCCAACGGTTCGAAGGACCTGGCGCCCATCGGGGATCCGATCAGGGCGACCAGCGGCCCGCTGCCGCGCAGTTCGTAGTACAGGTCGGCGCCGGGGACGGTCAGGGTGTGGTTCATCGAGGTTCTCCTCAGCAGTTCGGACTGATGTCGGGAGTAGGACTCCCACCGCAGCCGAAACTCATCGCTCGAGTCAGAACAAACCAACCCAAAGTCGAAGTGGTGCGATAGTCGGCGACATGTCCGCCAATCCAGCGCCACGCCGCTTCCTGCGCAGTGATCCGTCCAGGCGCCGGAAAGTGCCCATCGAGACGGTGCAGCGCTGGGTATTCGCGGTGATCCTGATCCATATCGGCGGTTCTCCGGCGCTGGCGCTCGCGGCGTACAGCCCGCACATGGAGCAGGTGAAGCATTCCACTGGTGTCGGCCTCTGGATCATGTCCGGCGTGGTCGGCCTGGCCACGACAGCCGGCGTACTGCTGATCCACCAACGCTCGCTGCTCTCCCCCTGGCTCGTCATCGGAGTGCTGCCGATGACGGTCGCCGCCTTCTATGTCTTCTGACAAGAAGCGACTGCCGCCCTGACTGGCTGTCAGGGCGGCAGTCGCTGGGATCAGTTGAGGCCGTTCGCCCACAGCTGGTCGACGCGGGAGGCCTCGGTGCGGTTGGGGTACGGGTTGGTGCAGGACGTGCCGGGGCCACCGCCGGACATCAGTTCGCTGCAAGGGCCCGAGTAGTGGTCCGGGAGGCCGAGAACGTGGCCGGTCTCGTGCGCGGTTACGCGGGTGGAGTTGTACTGCTGGTTCTGCTGGTAGTCCAGGAAGATGTAGCCGCTGCCGTGGCCATCGGTGCTGGCGAAGGAGCCGCGCGAGTCGTTTCCTTCCCGGTAGTAGAAGTCGTAGTTGCTGCCTTCGGCCAGGGTCACGTTGTTGGTGGCGTTGTTCCAGATCTGCGCAGACCGGGCGATCTGGGTACGGAAGCTGGGTGCGCGGCTGGTGCTGTAGACGACCGTCACCGCAGCGGTCTTGTTGCCGAGTTTGGCCCGCTTGGCCTCGGCCGATTTCATCACCGCGTTGTAGAAGGCCTTGTTGTTCGCCACTTCCTGCGGGCTGCCGACGTACCCGGAGACGGACGGCGTGGGAGCCGGTGCGGCGGTGCTCGGCGCGGCGGCGGCGACCGGTACGGCCACGGCGACCGCCGCGAACACGGCGATGGACAGCATTCTGCGTGAAGACATACGGAACCTCACTACTCACTCTGGGCGGAGAGCGATCAGTCGGTCACTGTTCGCTACCGGGATGCTGGCAGCGGGCCCGATATTCCGCACCACTTCGGCGAAAACCTGCGGGCAATCCTTCAGCGCCGCCCCTTCTCGCACAGGCGCCGCAGCGGATCCCCTTCGCGATCCCAGCCACGCACGAAAGTCACGCTTCGGGTGGTTTCGACTGGACGGGTGCCTTGTTCAGCGGGTATAGCGGAAGAAGGTGGCTCCCGTGCAGGGGGACGACCGGGTGCTTAAGGAGTAGATGATGGCGATCACCACCCGCCCGCGTACTGCGGATGAGGTCCCGCAAGCACTCCTGCCGAGGCGACAGCGCCGCCGCAAGGGCGAGATCGTGGCCAAGTGGCTGACCACCACCGACCACAAGCTGATCGGCCACCTCTACCTGGCCACCTCGTTCGCTTTCTTCCTGATCGGTGGCGTGATGGCGCTGCTGATCCGCGCCGAGCTGGCCAAGCCGGGTCTGCAGATCGTGAACGAAGAGGTCTACAACCAGCTCTTCACCATGCACGGCACGATCATGCTGCTGCTGTTCGCGACGCCGCTGTTCGTCGGCTTCGCGAACGTGATCATGCCGGTCCAGATCGGCGCCCCCGACGTCGCGTTCCCGCGACTCAACATGTTCAGCTATTGGCTGTTCCTGTTCGGCGGACTCATCACGCTTTCGGGGTTCTTCACCCCGGGCGGCGCGGCCGACTTCGGCTGGACGGCGTACGCGCCGTTGTCGAGTGGCCAGCGGTCGCCGGGTATCGGCGGCGACCTGTGGACGATGGGGCTGTGGATGGCCGGTCTGGGCACGATCCTGGGTGGCGTCAACTTCGTCACCACAATCATCACGATGCGGGCACCCGGGATGACGATGTTCCGGCTGCCCATCTTCTGCTGGAACATCCTCGTGACATCGATCCTCGTGCTGATCGCGTTCCCGATCCTCGCCGGCGCGCTACTGATGCTCGAAGCCGATCGCCGGCTCGGCGCTCACGTCTTCGATGCGGCCAATGGCGGAGCCCTGCTCTGGCAACACTTGTTCTGGTTCTTCGGGCATCCCGAGGTCTACATCATCGCGCTGCCGTTCTTCGGCATCATCACCGAGATCCTGCCGGTGTTCAGCCGCAAGCCGATCTTCGGGTACGTCGGCCTGATCGCCGCCACACTCGGCATCGGCGCGTTGTCCATCGCGGTCTGGGCGCACCACATGTTCGTCACCGGCGCGGTGAACCTTCCGTTCTTCTCGTTCATGACATTCCTCATCGCGGTCCCGACGGGAGTGAAGTTCTTCAACTGGATCGGCACGATGTGGGGCGGCCGGGTCTCTTTCGACACGCCGATGCTGTGGGCCGTCGGCTTCCTCGTCACCTTCCTGTTCGGCGGTCTGACCGGCGTCATCCTCGCGTCCCCCGCGCTCGACTATCAGGTCTCTGATTCGTACTTCGTGGTCGCGCACTTCCACTACGTCGTGTTCGGCACGGTGGTGTTCGCGATGTTCGCGGGCTTCTACTTCTGGTGGCCGAAGATGACCGGCCGGATGCTGGACGAGAAGCTCGGCAAGCTGCACTTCTGGCTGCTGTTCATCGGCTTCCACACCACGTTCCTGGTGCAGCACTGGCTCGGCGTCGAGGGGATGCCGCGGCGCATTGCGACGTACGGCGCGGACGACGGCTTCACCACCTTGAACGACGTGTCCAGCGTCGGCGCCTTCATTCTCGGCCTTTCCACGTTGCCGTTCCTCTACAACGTCTACAAGTCGCGGAAGGCGCCGCTGGTCGGCGTCGACGACCCGTGGGGCTGGGGTCGCTCGCTCGAGTGGGCGACGTCTTCTCCGCCGCCGCGGCACAACTTCCTGCAGTTGCCGCGGATCCGGTCCGAGAGCCCGGCTTTCGACCTGCACCACCCCGACGTCGCGAAGATGGAGTACGGCGACTCCGGCGCGCCCCGCGACAACCTGCTCGACGCCGGCGAGGACCAGGGCCGCGCAGACCTGCTCGAAGAAAACGACCAGAACTCCTGACCCACCGGCCGAGACCGGCTGAGAGGTCAGGGCCGGATGTTCTCCAGGTCATCCAGGAGGCTCGGGTGGACCGGCTTCCAGCCGAGTGCTTCCTGGGTGTGGCTGCTCGACGAGGGCTGGTCGGCCGCGAAGATCACCCCGAGCGGTCCATAGGTCTCCTGCCCCACTGCCTGGACCGGAAGCCCCAGCCGCCGACCGATCACCGAGGCGATGTCACGCACGGCATCACCCTCGTCGGCAACGGCATGCCAGGCGGTCCCGGCCGGGGCCGACTCCAGCGCCAGCCGGAAGAGCACAGCCGCATCGAGGGCATGCACGGCCGGCCAGCGCTGGCTTCCGTCACCCGGATAGCCCGACACACCGGTCCGTCGGGCGATATCCGTCAGCAAGCCGGCGAATCCGCCCTTACCTTCGTTGTGCACTGTCCGCGGCAGACGCACCGCAGTACTCCGGACACCGCGCGCGGCCAACTCCAGGACGCCGGTGACCGCGCGGCCACGTCCGCCGACCGGTCCGTCGGTCGGCACTGGGTCCGCCTCGGTGGAGGCGCGGCCCGGCACCCACGGCGTACCGGAAACAGTGACGAACGGCCGGTTCGTGCCGACGAGTTCGTCCCCCAAGGCGGCGAGGGCGGCACTCTCTTCGGCGACGGACCGGGCGACCGACTCGGCGCTGCTGAAGTCGTGCCCGAAGGCCAGGTGGATCACCCCGTCCGCCTGGGCCGCGCCGGCGCGGAGGGTGTCGAGGTCGCCGAGACTCCCCCGCAGTACCTCGGCGCCGGCCTTCTCGGCAGCGACGGTGGATGCCTCGGAGCGAGCGAGCGCCAGCACGGTGTGGCCGTTGGCGAGGAGTTCGGGAACGACTGCGGAGCCGATCAGTCCGGTGCCGCCGGTGACGAAGACGCGCATGAAACTCTCCTGACAGTGATGGGACTAGTGTCCTATCACCGTAGCAGAGTGATGGGACACTAGTCCCATCACGTAGGATCAGGCCATGGCACGCTGGGAACCAGGAGCGCGTGAGCGGCTCGTCGTCGCCGCGGTCGATCTCTTCACCGAGCAGGGGTACGACGCCACGACGGTCGCGCAGATCGCCGAGCGGGCCGGAGTCACCAGGAGCACCTTCTTCCGGTACTTCCCCGACAAGCGCGAGCTCCTGGTCGCCGGGCAGGACACCCTGAGCCGGCTGCTGGCCGAGGGCATCGCCGAGGCACCCGCCGGCGCCAGCCCGCTCGAGGCGGTCGCCGCCGGACTCGTCCGCGCATCGAGCGCCATGGGCGCGATGAACCGCGACCTCGGGCCACGCCTCAAGGCGGCAGTCGCAGCCAGCGCCGAACTCCAGGAACGCGACGCCCTGAAGAGCGTCAGTCTGGCGGCCGCCATGACCACGGCACTCGTCGCCCGCGGCGTGCCCGATCCGACCGCCCACTTGGCGGGCGAACTGGGTGTCCTCGCCTTCAAGCGAGGCCATGCCCAGTGGTCCGAGTCCGACGCTGACGAAGACCTCGCCTCGTACGCCGTGGCCGCCCTCAACGAACTCCGCGAAGCAACCGCGGCCTTGGGCTGACGGCCCAGTCAGCAGACTACTCACAGACTGTAATCGGCCGGTCGCTGTCAAGACGCGCAGGCGGCCTGGCTAGACTCGGCGCGCTCGCGCTCGGGCGGGCGCGTTGGGCTTGCGTGGCAGACTTCCCGGTGTTGTCGCCGCGCTCCAATATCAGGGGAGATTTGCAGTGAGCAAGCGTGTCGAACAGAAGGCCCTGACACGGGAACGGGTCGCGGCGGAGCTGGCTGCCCAGCAGCGGAGCGAACGCCGTCGGCGACTGCTGCTGGCCGTCGGAGCCGTCGTGGTGGTTGTGGTCATCATCGGCGGACTGGTCGCCATTCGGTTGGTTGGCGGCGAGAAGAAGACCGCGACCAAACCTTCCGGCGCGGCCGACAGTCAACTCGTCACCGCGCTCAGCTCCATCCCCGCCGACACGTTCAACGCGGTCGGCACCGGCTCGTCGCAGGGCGGCCCGTCGGAGATCACCGCGCCCGCATTGACCGCCGGCGGCAAGCCGAAGGTGCTCTACATCGGCGCCGAGTTCTGCCCGTACTGCGCGGCAGAGCGCTGGCCGGTGACGGTCGCGCTGTCCCGCTTCGGGACCTTCAGCAATCTCGGCACGACGCACTCCGCCGCCGACGACGTGAGCCCGAACACGCCGACGCTCTCCTTCCACGGCGCGACCTACACCAGCCAGTACCTGGCCTTCACCGGCGTCGAGACGACCACGAACGAGAAGGTGAACGGCCAGTACGCCCCGCTGGACACACCGACTGCGGACGACCAGAAGACGTTCGACACCTACAACAAGCCGCCGTACGTGCAGAGCGCCGGCTCGATCCCGTTCGTCGACCTCGGCGGGAAGTTCGTCTCGGCCGGCGCGACGTACAGCCCCGACCTGCTGGCCGGTAAGACGCAGACCGAGATCGCGAACGCCTTGAAGGACTCGTCGAGCCCGATCGCCAAAGCCATCGACGGCTCCGCCAACTTCTACACAGCCGCGCTGTGCAAGCTGACCAACAACCAGCCCAGCGCGGTCTGCACGAGCGAGGCCGTCACTGCGGCGGCCGGCAAGCTCGGGAAGAGCTGAGCATGACCGGGGCCGCACCCTCCCAGCAGCGCTCCCAGAAGGCAGCCGCACTGGGCTGGCTTCCGTGGGCCACGCTGGTGGTGTCGATCGCAGGCCTGGCCGTAGCGGCGTACCTGACGTACGAGCACTTCACCGCCGGTACGACGCTCGCCTGCCCGAACACCGGTGTCGTCAACTGCGCCAAGGTCACGAGCAGCCAGTACTCGAAGCTGGCCGGTATACCGGTCGCGCTGCTGGGCCTCGGTTTCTTCGCGGCAATGACCGTGCTGTCGCTGCCACCGTTCTGGCGGACGGCGTCGCCGTGGCCCAGTCGCGCACGGCTGGTCGCAGTCGTCGTCGGAGTGGTCTTCGTCTGCTACCTGATCTGGGCCGAGCTCTTCCAGATCAACGCCATCTGCCTGTGGTGCACCGTGGTCCACGCGCTGACCATCATCCTGTTCGGCCTAGTCGTCATCCGCCTCGCCCTCCCGCCCCTCGACTGAGGGCCGATCAGGAACGCTGACGGACGAGGCGCAACGCAGTACGGCGTACGTCGGGCGCGAGGTCGTCGCCCGAGTCGAGCAGCCTTCGCGCGTGCTCCGGATTCCGCCGTCCCACCCAGTTCGCGACGGTGACCCCGTGGATGGGGCGGTGTTCGATGGTCACGGGATCTCCGGCAGCCACGGCTCCGGTGACCAGGACAGCGAGATAGGCGCCGACCCGCCGGCTCCGGGAGAACTCCTTGTGGAACGCGGGCACTCCCATCCGGAGCGACAGGTTGTCGCACGGCGAACGCGGCATCCGTACCTCCACCACGACGTCCGCACCGAGCCGCCATCGCTCCCCCAGGAACGCATGCGTGCAGTCGATGCCCTCGGTAGTCAGGTTCTCACCGAACAAACCAGGGCTGATATCCCTGTCCAGCCTCTTCGCCCACCAGGCAGCGTCTTCCGTCGCGTAGGCATAGAGGGCCTTGTCGGGTCCGGCGTGGTATCGACGGTCGCATTGGGTGTCGCCGGAGAGCCCGAGTGTCCCCACCTCGATTCGTCCGGCCGCCGGCCGTTTGTCGATAGCGGTGTGCCGGCCGGCGCCCGGACGAATCTCGTGAACGATATTGACGGCGATCAGCCGCCCCTGGTCACCTTTCCCCATGTCTCCAGGGTGCACCATCGCGCTGTCCCCGGACTTGATCGATCTTGCTGATCAGGAAAGCCTGATCGGCGTCAGGGGCGGACGTTGTGGTTGCGGGTGAAGAGGTTGGTTGGGTCGTACTGGTGTTTGACGGTGACTAGGCGTTCGTAGGTCGCGGGCGGGTAGACCGCGGCGGTGTCCTCCTCGGCGGCTGAGCTCAGGAAGTTCGCGTAGGCACCGGTGGCGTGCGAAGCGAGTCTGCTCCAGATCCCTTCCAGGCCGGGGCGGGCGGCAGCGATCGCCGGGGGCGGCCCGATCAAGGTGGTCGCGAACATCAATTCTGCTTGGCGATGCGCGTACGCCGTAGCGTCGTCGGCGACCCGGGCCACCGCTCCCCCGACACTGCGTACGGCGATGATCGGCGAGCGCTCGGACGCGCCGGTCTCGGCGAGGATTCGTAGTACGTCCGGGACGGAGTCCTTGTTGGCGAAGGCGCTGCGGGTGACGACCTCGATACCGGGCGGCGGGGCCATGCCCTCCTCGAGGGTGTCCGCCACCGGCTTGAGCGCGACGTCGTCCGCGATCACCGTGCCGAGGCGGCGGATCGGGTCGAGCGCCTGGGCCGCGAGTTCCGGGTCGTCACCGTCGAAGACGACCAGGATCTCGACCGGCGCGTTCGGTCCGCCGGTGAAGGGGTTGGCGAAGGTCACGGTCGAGGTGAGGTCTTCGGTCGCGGTGCGCAGATAGTCGGCCCAGCCCTGGAGGACCGTGGCCAACTCCGTTGCAGGGAAGGCGATCTTGCCGTGGAAGACGTCCGTCGTCGGATGCGCCACGAGCTCGAAAGCGGTGACGATCCCGAAGTTCCCACCGCCTCCACGCAGGGCCCAGAACAGGTCCGCGTTCTCGTCCTCGCTCGCCCGCAGGACCGATCCGTCGGCGGTCACCACCTCAGCCGCGACCAGATTGTCCAGGGTCAAACCGTACTTCCTCACCTTCCACCCGATCCCACCACTCAACGTCAGCCCGCCGACGCCGACGCTCTTCGTATCGCCCGAGGAGATCGACAGGCCGTCAGCGCTCAGCACGCTCGCCACGTGCCCCCACGTGGCGCCGCCCCCGATCCGTACGACGTGGCGCTCCTTGTCGACGACCTCCACACTCGCCAGCCGGCCGAGGTCGATCACCACGCCATCGTCGTTCGTACCGAAGCCCGCGAAGGCGTGACCGCCGCCGCGTACCGACAGCACGAGTCCGGAGTCGGCCGCGAACCGAACACCTGCCTGTACGTCGGCGACGCTCGCGGGCCGCAGCACAACGGCCGGGCTACCCGACGCGAGCACCGAGCGCCTGGCTGTTTCGTACTCCGCCGCGCCCGGCTCGATGATGTCCCCGTCGAAGCCGCGACGGAGGGTTTCCAGCGATGAGCTCATGACATTCCTTCCACACGATCCTGAATGCCTACCCGACGACGCAGCCCGCCCTTTTGTGACGTCGGCCGATGTGAACCAGGACACGCAGTCCGCGGCTATCAGGGGGTGGGCGGTGTCCAGTGTGGACCGGAGGGTCGGGCATCCTTTGTCGCGTGACAAAGTCTGATGAGCTCGTTGTGCCCGCCACGATCGACGGACCGGGCAAGGACTCGGCGACCCGACACGGTGTTGCCGGATGGTTGCTCCGTCACCGCGTCCAGCCGGTGGGGCCGGAGGCCGGTGAGGACCACGCCGCGCCGCAGGCGTGGTGGAAGGTGATGTGCCTGACCGGCGTGGACTACTTCTCGACCTTGTCCTACCTGCCCGGCATCGCCGCCCTCGCCGCCGGAGCACTGTCACCGCTGGCCACCCTGCTGATCGTCGCGCTGACCCTCCTCGGCATGTTGCCGATGTACCGCCGGGTCGCCAAGGAAAGCCCGCACGGCCAGGGGTCGATCGCGATGCTGGAGAACCTGCTGCCGTTCTGGCGCGGCAAGATCTTCGTCCTCGTGCTGCTCGGGTTCGTCGCGACCTCGTGGATCATCACGATCACGCTCTCCTCGGCCGACGCGACCGTGCACCTGATCGAGAACCCCTACAGCCCCGGTTTCCTGCACGGCCAGGAGGTCGCGGTCACGGTGGTCCTGCTGCTGGTCCTCGGTGGCGTGTTCCTGCTCGGCTTCAGCGAGGCCGTCGGCGTCGCGATCCCGCTGGTCGGGATCTTCCTCGTCCTCAACGCCGCGATCGTGGTCGTCGGCCTGTACGACGTGGCCACCACCGGCGGCGCGTTCTCGCACTGGGTCGACGCTCTCACCGAGGGCCGGAACGGCTTCGGTGGTGTCATCGGCCCGGCCGTCGTGGCGTTCCCCCTTCTCGTGCTGGGGCTTTCCGGGTTCGAGACCGGCGTCAGCATGATGCCGCTGGTCGCCGCCGACGGCGAGTCTGCCGAGGAGCGGCTGGCCATCCGGGTCCGCAACACCAGGAAGCTGCTCACCGTCGCCGCCGTGATCATGAGCGTCTACCTCATCGCGACGAGCTTCATCACCACCGTGCTCATCCCGGCAAAGGAGTTCGAGCCTGGCGGCGCCGCGAGCGGTCGCGCGCTGGCGTACCTGGCACACCAGAAGCTCGGCGAAGGTTTCGGCACGGTCTACGACCTGAGCAGCGTTCTGATCCTGTGGTTCGCCGGCGC
Organism: Kribbella monticola; assembly: GCF_003261635.1. Classification (GTDB taxonomy): domain Bacteria; phylum Actinomycetota; class Actinomycetes; order Propionibacteriales; family Kribbellaceae; genus Kribbella; species Kribbella monticola. The sequence goes on from NZ_QFXK01000026.1 coordinate 37,570, forward strand.
CTCGGCGATGGCGGGTCTGATCAACATCGTCCCGCGCTACCTCCCGGCGTACGGGATGGCGCCGGAGTGGGGGCGCGCGGTCCGCCCGGTGGTGCTGGTCTACACCGCCATCAGTGTCGCCATCACCATCGCCTTCGGTGCCGATGTCGACGCCCAGGCGGGCGCCTACGCCACCGGGATCCTGGTGATGATGGTGTCCGGTGCCGTCGCCGTCACCGTCTCGGCCGGACGTCGGCGGCAGCGGCGCCAGACGATCGCGTTCAGCGTGCTCACCCTCGTCCTGCTGTACGCGCTGGTCGAGAACATCCGCGAGAAACCGGACGGCATCGCGATCTCCGGTCTCTTCATCGCCGGCATCATCGTCGTCTCGCTGATCTCCCGGGTCTCCCGTACGACGGAACTCAGGGCCGACCGGATCGAGTTCGACGAGGCCGCCCGCCGCTTCCTGACCGACTCGATCCGCGCCGACGGCATCCTCAACCTGATCGCCAACCAGCGCCAGGCCGGTGACGAGGCCGAGTACGCCGCGAAGGAGGCCGACGTCCGCGCGACGGACCCGGTACCGCGGCGGACGGACATCCTGTTCCTCGAGATCGATGTCGTCGACCCGTCCACCTTCTCCGACGTCCTCCGCGTGCACGGCGTCGAGATCGAAGGCCATCGCGTACTACGGGCCGACAGCCCCGCCGTGCCCAACGCGATCGCCGCGATCCTGCTCGCGCTACGCGACAGCACCGGCGTGCTGCCGCACTGCCACTTCGAGTGGTCCGAGGGGAACCCCCTCCATCACCTGCTGCGCTATCTCATCCTGGGTCGCGGCGACACCGCTCCCGTCGTACGGGAGATCATTCGCCAGCACGAGCCGGACCCCGCGCAGCGGCCTGGGATCCACGTCGGCTGACCGCTCGGCGACGGCTGATCTGATCGGCCCAAACTTATGCAAATTTTACTCATCCGGCAGCGGCGTGCCTGAATGGAGGCTCAGCGCTAGCCGGATGAGGTGACCACGATGGCTGATCGAGAACTGCCCCCCGCAGTACGGTGGGCCGACGACCGTCTCGGCATCGGCAAGATCGGAAAGAAGAACCTGCGGAAGGTCTTCCCCGACCACTGGTCGTTCATGCTCGGTGAGATCGCGCTCTACAGCTTCATCATCCTGATCCTGACCGGCATCTTTCTCACCCTGTGGTTCAAGCCGTCGATGGGCGAGGTCGAGTACCAGGGCTCGTACAGCCTGCTCAAGGGCCTGCACATGTCCGAGGCGTACGAGTCCACGCTGCGGATCTCCTTCGATATCCGCGGTGGTCTGCTGATGCGGCAGATCCACCACTGGGCCGCGGTGCTGTTCGTCGCGGCAATGAGCGTTCACCTGCTGCGCATCTTCTTCACCGGAGCCTTCCGTAAGCCGCGCGAGCTCAACTGGCTGATCGGGATCGTGATGCTGTTCCTCGGCATCATCGAGGGGTTCATCGGCTACGGCCTGCCCGACGATCTGCTCTCCGGCACCGGGCTGCGGATCACCGAAGGGCTCGTCCTCGCCGCACCCGTCGTCGGCACGTACATGTCGTTCTTCATCTTCGGCGGCGAGTTCCCGGGCGACGAGTTCGTATCACGCTTCTACACCGTGCACGTGTTGCTGATCCCCGGCATCCTGCTCGGACTCATCACCGTCCATCTGATCCTGGTGATCTACCACAAACACACCCAGTTCCCCGGGCCTGGGCGGACCGAGAAGAACGTGGTCGGCTACCCGCTGATGCCGGTGTACGTCGCGAAGGCCGGCGGCTTCTTCTTCGTCGTCTTCGGCGTGCTGGCCTTGATGGGCGCGCTGCTGCAGATCAACCCGGTGTGGCTCTACGGTCCGTACAACCCCGCCGAGGTCACCGCGGGCTCCCAGCCCGACTGGTACATGGCGTGGCTCGACGGCGCGGTTCGCCTCATGCCCGGTGTCGAGTCCCACTTCCTAGGCGTGACGATCAGCTGGAACGTCGTCGTACCGGCTTTGCTGATGCCGCCGTTGTTCATCGGGTTCGTCGCGCTGTACCCGTTCCTCGAACAGTTCGTCACCGGCGACAAGCGCGAGCACCATCTGCTCGACCGGCCGCGCGACGTCCCGACCCGGACCGGGATCGGCGTCGCGATCATCACCTTCTACGGCGTGCTGTGGCTGAACAGCGGCAACGACCTGGTCGCGACCAACTTCCACCTGTCGATCAACGCGATCACCTGGGTCTGCCGGGTGCTGATCATCGCCGGCCCGGTGATCGCGTTCTGGATCACCCGCCGGATCGCGATCTCGCTGCAACGCGCCGACCTCGAGCGGCTGCTGCACGGCCTGGAGACGGGCGTGATCGTTCGCCTGCCGAGCGGCGAGTACGTCGAGAGGCACGCGCCGATCTCGAAGTACGAGGCATACACGCTCACCGCGCGAGAGCGTCGTACGCCGATCGAACTCACGCCGGCCACCGACAGCAACGGCGTACCGGCACCGCGCCGCCGCCGGGAGCGGATCAGGGCATGGCTCTCGGCCTTCTACTACTCGGACGACATCCAGAAGCCCACCAGCACCGAACTCGAGACCGCGAGCCGGCACAGCGAACCGGCCGGCCGATTGGGCCCGGGTACTGGAGGTCCTGACTCGTCGGCGTGATCCGCAGGCCGGCATCGACAGGAAAGCGGAGGGCAGACCGCAATGGCCGACGCAGTCGTCATCGGTGCCGGCCCGAACGGTCTCGTCGCGGCGAACCAGCTGATCGACGCCGGCTGGGAGGTGGTCCTCCTCGAAGCCAACGACGCCATCGGCGGTGCCGTGCGCAGCTCGCGGGAGGTCGCGGACTCGTACGTGCACGACACCTTCAGCTCGTTCTATCCGCTGGCCGCGGTCTCCCCCACGATCCGGGCGCTCGACCTCGGGAGCTACGGACTCGAGTGGTCCAACCCGCCCGCGCCCGTCGGCAACCCGTTGCTCGGTAGCGGTTGGGCCCTCGTGCATCCCGATCCGTCGGATACAGCTGCCGCGCTCGATGCGATGACTCCTGGCGACGGCCAGGCATGGATGGACCTGTACGCCGACTGGGAGCGCGTCGGCCCGGCCATCATCCAGGCGCTGCTGACCCCGTTTCCGCCGGTGCGCGCCGGTGTCGATCTGCTGCGCCACATCCTCGGCGGCCGGGCTTTGAAACGCCTGCAGTTGCTCTTGGCACCTGTTCGGACGGTCGTCGACGGCCGATTCCGTGGTGACGCGGCCAAGTTGCTGCTGGCAACCAATTCGCAGCACGCCGACATTCCCCCGACCGGCTGGGGATCCGGGCTGATGGGCTGGCTGCTGGTGATGATCGCGCAGCAGTACGGCTATCCGGTACCTCGCGGCGGCGCGGGCCGGCTGAGCCAAGCGCTGGCCGACCGCTTCACCGCCCGAGGCGGTTCGGTCGTCTGTGGCGCCAGGGCGGATCGCATCGTCATCCGCGACGGCCGGGCGACCGCGGTACAGACGGCCGACGGCACCGAGTACGCCGCGAAGCACGCCGTGCTCGCGGATGTTTCGGCGCCGGCGTTGTACGGCGAGCTCATTCCGCCGGAGCAGCTGCCGCGGCGGGCGAAAGAACGGCTCCGGTTCTTCCAGTGGGATCCCGGGACGGTCAAGGTCGACTGGGCCCTGGACACGCCGATTCCGTGGCGCGACAAGCCGGACCTGGCGCCGGGCACGGTGCACATCGCGGACTCCGTCGACGAACTCCGCAAGTGCGCCGCTCAGATCGCGGCCGGGACGGTGCCCGACAGCCCCTTCCTGCTGATGGGCCAGATGACGACTGCAGATCCGACCCGCTCGCCTGCCGGCACCGAGTCGGGCTGGGCCTACACGCACGTCCCGCAGCACATCCGCGACGACGCGGGCGGCAGCATCGCCGGCAAGTGGGACGAGGCCGAGGCGGAACAGATCGCGGCACGCATCGAGGCGCGGATCGAGCACTATGCGCCTGGTTTCACCAGCCACATCACCGCGCGCCGCGTCCTGACGCCGCCGGAGCTCCAGCGGCGCGACGCCAACCTGGTCGGCGGCGCGGTCAACGGGGGAACTTCGGCGCTGAGCCAGGAACTCGTTCTCCGGCCGATGCCGGGGCTGGGTCGCGCGGAGACCGTGATCAAGTCGCTCTACCTCGCGTCCGCCTCGGCCCATCCCGGCGGCGGCGTCCACGGTGCCTGCGGTTCGAACGCGGCCCGCGCAGCGCTGTTCCACGCCCGCTGAGGCGGCAGTTGGCCACCTGCGCTCACGCGGTACTGGACTACACTCGCTCACGCAGCAGTGGACCAGCTCCGCTCATGCGGCAGTGGATTGCCGCGGCGAGTGGATTACATCATCGAGCCGTCTTCACCTGGTTGGGTCGCGTGCAGTCCTGCCCTGGACTCCGCGAGATAGGCGAGCCGCCGGAGCGTCTCGGTGTTGCGCCAGTGCAGGATCGGGTCGAGCAACCGATCCGGTAGCAGGTTGGTGGGGCCTTGGATCGGGTGCTCGCGCATCGTCACCACGCACCCCTCCGGCCGCGGGCTGGCCGTGATCTCGACCCGCCCGGCACCGGCCGGCCAGACCCGTACCTTGATCACCAACCGCCGGTTCGGCTCGTACTCCTCCACCGTGGTCACGTCGTTCAGCAACAGCGGCCAAGATCCCACCGAGTGATGAATGCTGGTCCCCGGCTGCGGGAAGCCCTTGTCGACGGACCGGATCCGCGCCGCGCCGACCACCCACGCGGCGTACCCCCAGCCGTCGGCCAGTACTGCGAACACGTCCTCCGGCGATGCCCGAACCACCCATTCGTTTTCACTCATGGGCGCCCTGTACCCACCACCAATCCGGTCAGGCCGGCTCGACCGTGCGGGTCACGACCCAACGATGCGGGGAGATCGGCCGCGTGCGGGTGAACCCGTGCTTCTCGAAGGCAGCCATCGGCCCGGTGTGCAGGAACGATCCCGACACCTTGCGGTCGTCGGTCTCCTCCGGATAGCCCTCGACCGTACCGCCACCCAGGCGCGCGATCTCGGCCAGCGCTCCCCCGAGCGCAGCGTCCGCCACTCCGCGGCCACGTAACCCCTTGCCGGTAAAGAAGCAGGTGATCCGCCAGTCTGGCAGGGCGACGAGGCCCTTCTCGTACAGGCGGCGGCTCTTCACCTCCGGCAACTCCTCCGGGCTGCCGAACTGACACCAGCCCAGACACTCGTCGCCGGCGAACACGAGGGCGTTGTGCGTCCGGCCCTCCTGCACGCGCTGTTCCTTCTCGCTCCGATTCTCCGCCGCCGTACGTCCCTTGCCGAGCTTCACGTGGAAGCCCATGCACCAGCACCCGCCCCAGACGCCGTTGTTCGCCTCTACCAGCCGCGCGAACGCCGGCCACGTCTCGTCCGTCAACAGCCGAACGGAGAGCTCCGTCTCCCCTGCTCCACCCATGAACACCATGTCAGCATGCTTCCGCCGATCTGTCCCCCACCGAATCGCCCGCAGCCTCCGCAGCAGGCCTCAGGGCTCGCCGGATCCTGGCCCGGAGCGCAGAATGAGGTGGGGTGTTCGAGCGTGCGCCGAGGGGGAGCAATGCGCAGCATCTATCAGTCCTGGCTGCCACCGCAGCTGATGGCACCCGAGTTGTTCGAAATGCTGTCGGCCGACGGACAGATCTACGGCGTCTGCACCGACTGCGGCTGGGAGCACCGGGTCCAACTCGTCGGCAACTACACGGCCGGCGCCGTCCACGAAACGCTGCGCCGGCGATGTGAGCAGTGCGGCGGGGAGCAGGGTCTGGTCGTCGCCCCGCATCGACTCCGGGTCCGGGCGGAATGCCGGGACTGCAGCTCGTCGTCATGGCTGGAGATCGAGCACGACCTGACTCGCGTCCCGTGTCCGGTCTGCTCGTCGATGCGCCTCACGCCCCGCGAGGAATCGGTCGATCCGCCGTTCCCGGCCGAGTTCGGGGAGGCGGGCACACCCGTCTACATCCTGCGCGACGAAGGCCCGTACGTGTGGGGCCGCTCGGGGGATACCGACGCCCACCGGCTGATGACCGAGGCCCAGGCGGCCGACCTGCTGCCCGATCCCCATCGCTACCGGTTCCTCCTGATCAAACTCGCCCTGCGCCTCAAGCTGACCAACCACTACGACGACGAGGGGCGGTATGTGATCACGCAGCTCGCCGCGAATCTCAGCCAGGACTATCTGCGCGCGACCGGCGAGCTGGAGATCGGTCTGCTCGGCCTCAAACTGTTCGGCGAACTGATCTCGTTGGCACCTGACGACCTCAACCGGGCGATCGCGCAGCACAGCTATGCGATGGGTGCTTACAGCCTGCTCGCGCGATGGCCGGAGGCCTACCTGGAAAGGCTTGCCGACCGACCGGGTCTGCGCGAGGGCGCGATCGAGCTCGCGCTGGACGCGGAGCAGGTCCTTGCCGACTATCTCCCCCAGGCTCCAGACCAGTTGGGCGGACACCTCGCCCGAGTCCGCTTTGTGATCGGCGACCTGCTGCGCGTCGGCGATTCCGATGACGAGCAACGAAGGTCGGCGCTGCCCTACTTCGATGCCGCGCTGTCGGATCCGTGGGTCGCGCAGCACTTGGCCTACGGAGTCGCCGAATCCCGGGCCCACACCATCATGACGCTCACCGATCCGAGCGACGAGCAGATCCAGCAGGCGGCCGACGATCTGCACGCGGTCCTCAGCACCGGCGGCAGCGACGCCGCCTACCGGACCCGTTGGCGGTCGTCGTTCTATCTGGCACAACTGATTCTCTGGTACGGCCAGGACCGGGTCGCCGCACTGAACCAGTTGCAAGAGGCCGCTGCGCTGGCCAGGCAACAGTTCTCCGCATTCTCCGACGAACGGCAACTCGTCTACCAGGCCGAGCGGTTCGTCCAGGTCTTCGAATTACTGGCCACTCTCTACACCGACTTCGGCTGGAACGACGAAGCGTTGTCCGCGGTCGAGCTCGCCCGCGGCTCGGCGATCCGCCTGTACTCCATGCCGGCCGCCGACCGCGCGGCGCAGTTGGACGAGATCGAGGCCCGCCGGTTGGAGGATCTGTGGCCGGCCGCGCTGAAGGACAGCGAGTTCCCGTCGCTGCTCGAGCGAGTGTCGCACCGGGATCTGGAAGCCGACTTCGAGCAGAACCCGATCGGCCCACCGATGAAGGCTCTCCTGGGCGCCCATGCCGACGTACCGACCGCTTTCCTGTCGCTGTTCATCAGTCGGTTCGACCTCGGTGAACCGGTGGTCAGTGCGCTGCTCTGCTATCTGTCCGGTCCCGACGAGTGGGAGAACAAGCGGCACATGTGGCGAGTGCCCGCCGCCAACCTGGCAAAGCTCAACGAGCAACGGTACTTCGATCCTGGCCCGTTCCGGGAACGCCTGCTGCGATCCGCCGGTACGTCGGCCGCGCGACTGCTGCTCGAACCACTGGCCGAACTGCTCGAAGAATCCGGCGCCGAACGAGTCATCCTCAGCCTTCCCGGCAGATTGGCCAGGCTGCCGGTCGAGGCGCTCGCGTCGATCTCCGGAACCGGGCCCTCGCTGGGCTGCACCTATCTGCCATCGGTGCGCTTCGGCGCGGACCTCGTCCAGGTCGCGTCACCAGGCGCCCGGGATCTGCGCTCGGCCCGGGTCCTCGCGCTCGGGTACGACGGCGACGACATTCCTGCCCAGAACGCAGAACTGGCAAGCCTGCAGGAGATCTGGGGCGACCAGCTCACCGTGGTACCAGGTCCTGAATGCTCGAAGGAGTCCGTACTCCGCGCGCTGGCCGAGCCGTTCGACATCGTCCACGCCGTCTGTCACGGGACGTTCGTCGAAACCAGTCCCCTGGATTCCGCCCTCCACTTCACTGCCGACCGCTACAACTCAGCGCGGTCCGTGTCCGCGCGTGACCTGTTGCTGACGACCCGGTTGGCCGGGCGTCCGCTGGTCATCCTGTCCGCCTGCTCGTCGGTGGTGACGGCCGACCACCGGACGAATTCCTTCGACGGGCTTGCGGGCAGCCTGTTCCGCTGTGGCGCGCGCGCGATTGTCGGCAGCCGCTGGCCGGTGGACGACCGGGCGGCGGCGGTACTGATGGCGACCTTCCACCGATCGCTGCGGACGACCGCGCAGAGCCCCGATGTCAGCCTTCGGGCCGCATGCCGGCAACTGCGCGAAGACGGCCACCGGGCCGAGGACTGGGCGGCCTTCGGGTACTACGGCGTGATCTGACCGATGACACAACGAACTGGAAGGTGACTGAGCGATGGCCGACGAGGTGACGTTGGAGATCGAGATCGACACGACGGACGAGACGACCGTCCGCGCGATCGAAGCAGCGCTGGCCGAGGTCGAGCCGCAACGCTGGGACCAGACGCGCGAAGTGGTCACCATCCTCACCATCGCCGCGTCCGCGGTGGCGCTCGTCAACGCCCTTCTCGATCTGAAGAAGCGGCTCAGCAAACCCGACACCCCAGCACCCACGATCGTCATCAAGAACCTGAACCGGCTGGAACTGAACATGTCCGACGCCACCCCGGAAACCCTCCGCGAGCTCATCGAAGACCCCACCGACTGACCGCCGCTACCTGCTCTGGGCGCTGTCTCAGCCACTCCCCCGACTCCGCCGCTCCTGGTGAAGCTTCGGGGCATTCGACGGGAATCGAAGGGCTGCCGCCGGGGCGGCGGCGGTGCGATGGTGAGGGCAACTCGGCCCGCCCGCGCGAATGACGGTGATCGCTTTGCCCGGAAGACATGCACTGATCGGTACTGCGATTGTCGCCCTCGCGCTCCCGGTCGGCTGGTTACACGGACCGGTCCTCGCGACCGCTCGACCTGCGGTTCCAGTCGCACAGGTCGACCCCTCGTCAGCGCCAAGTCGGGACAGCTCCGCGGTCAAGAGTGCTGCGGAAGACAGCGCGGCGGCCGAGGCCAAGCGGACGGGGCGGCGGGTCGAGGTAGTGCAGGCCGGGACCGAGAGCTCGCGGACCTTCGTGAATCCGAACGGGGATCACACGCTTGTCCAGTACGCCGGTCCCACCCGGGTTCGGAGCGGGAACGGCTGGGTTCCGATCGATCGCACGCTGCGGTTCCAGGCGGACGGCTCGGTGCGCCCAGTCGCCGTCGTGTCGGACTTGCGGCTCTCGGGTGGAGGCGACGACAGGTTGGTGTCGCTGGGCAAGGCCGGGCGGCAGCTGGGGATGGGGTGGTCCGGGAGACTGCCGAAGCCAGTGCTGGCCGGTGACACCGCGACGTACCGGGGACTGCTGCCAGGGGTCGACCTGCGCGTTCGCGCTGAGGCCGACGGGTTCTCCGAAGTACTGGTGGTGAAGACGCGAGCTGCGGCGCTGAACCCCGCCCTGCAGGAGATCCGGTTCCCGCTCAGCGCTACCGGGCTGACGCTCAAGACCAAGGCGGACGGCATCACCGTTGCGACCGACCCGGCGGGGAAGGTCGTCTTCAGCTCCGGCCAGGCAGCGATGTGGGACAGCCCGACCAGTACGACGACCGCAACGGCAGGCCAGGCGGGAAAGGCGCGGACAGCAGCGAAGCCTTCGGCTGCACAGGTGGCTTCGACAAAGCAGCTGGCTTCGACGAAGCAGGTGGCTTCGACGAAGCAGGTGGCTTCGGCGGCGGGGCGGCGGGAGGTGGCGATACCGACCGCGGTGGCTGGGCGGAACCTCGTGATCAGGCCGGACCGAGAACTGCTGACGTCGACCGCGACGAGGTTCCCGCTCTTCATCGACCCGTCCTGGTCGAGCACCGCCGGCGACATGTGGACGCACATCAACAACCGCGACGCCGGCACTCGGGACACCAGCTACTGGGACTTCGACCGCGCCGAGGGGGCCAAGGTCGGCTGGGCCTACGACGACTCGGGCAACATCTACCGGTCCCTGTTCCGGATGGCGCTGGGCAACGTCGCCGGGGCCCGGGTGGTGAATGCAAGATTCACGATCACGCTGGACTACACCCCGAGTTCCACCTCGACGTACGCCGATCTGTGGACCACTTCGCCGATCGACCGGTCGGCCAAGGTCACCTGGAACAACACCCAGTGGTTCGACTACCTGGCCGGCGCCGAAGCCGCGGCGTACAACACACCGGACGTGTCGATGGGCTTCACCAGCGACAAGCTGAAGGCGGTCGTCCAGCAGCTGGCGGACCAGCGTGCGGCCACCATCACGCTGGGGCTGCGCGCGCCGGACGAGGACGCCGAGCACCGCAAGGAATGGAAGAAGTTCCGCGGCGAGACCGCGGCGATCGTTGTCGACTACAACAATGCCCCGCGGGTCCCGCTGAAGGTCAACTTCAGCGCGCCGAAGACCTGCGGTACGGCGGCTGCCCCGACGATGATCAACTCCAACCATCCTGCATTCGCCGCGATCGCCTCCGATCCGGACAACGACACGATCACGTCGCGACTGAGCATTTTCCGGGCCGCTGACAACGGTCTGCAGTACTCGGTCGACTCCGCCTTGACAAGCTCCGGCGCGGCCTTCGGCTGGCCGGAGCTGCCAACCGGCACCCTGAGCGACAACACGACGTACTACTTCACCGCGAAGAGCGACGACAAGGTCCCGAACGACGGGATCGACTCCGGCGGATCCAGTACGCCGTGCTACTTCACCGTCGACTCGGATCCGCCCGGCCAGCCGGCGATGGATTCGACGGACTTCCCGCTCAGCGGTTCGGGGGTACCGGTCCGCTCCATCGGAATCGTCAACCTCCGCCCGGCCGCCGGCAGCACCGATGTCGTCGAGTACCTGTACGGCTCGACGAAGGACAAGCTCAGCCAGGTGATCAAGGCGGGACCGGACGGTACCGCGGCGCTACCGGTGACGGTCTGGCCGGACCCACTGACCCACATCCCGACCAGATCCCTGTACGTGAAGGCCGTCGACAAGGCCGGCAACCGCAGCGATGTCACATCCCGCACTCTCCGCGCCTCGTCGGGAACGACGCCGGCCATGGCGAAGAACGACGTCAACGGCGACGGCCGGACGGATGTCAGCTTCGTCCTCGACCAGGGCTTCGGGCGGACCGGTGTCTGGAACGTGCTGGCCAAGGCCGGCGGGCTGACTGCGGGCACGATGGCCTGGGACAGCGACAACAACGGTGGCTTCGCGTTGTCCAAGACCAGTGCCGTGCAAGGTGACTTCGACGGCGACGGCAAGTCGGACGTCGCGCTGTTCCGCGACGAACCGGGCGCGATCGTCGGCCTGTACCTGCTGAAGTCCGACGGCAACAAGTACGACCCGCCGGCCCTGGTGTGGCGAAGTGCGCCGAAAGACTGGACTGTCGCCACTGCCCATCTGTCCGCGGGCGAAGTCACCGGCGACTCCAGGACGGACATCGTTGCCCAGGTCAACACCGGCAACGGCAACTGGAAGACGCTGGTGTTTGCGGGAACCAACCTGGCCGCACCCACGCAGTGGCTGCAGACAGCCGCCGGCTCGGGCGACTGGACACAGAGCCGGCCAGTGATCGCAGACGTCGACGGTGACGGCAAGGCCGACCTGGTCTCGCTCAAGAACCTCGGTGGCTGCCGGACGGTGGCAGACGTCTTCAAGTCCAGCGGTACGGCGTTCGGTGCCGCGTCCACGTGGTACGACAGCGGCGCCAACGGCTATTGCTGGGACAAGAGCAACGCCGTCGCGGGCGACGTGGACGGTGACGGCAAGGACGACCTGGTCGCCATCTACGACAACGGCGGCCAGAACACCTCGCTCAAGGTCTTCCGGTCCAGCGGCACCGCCCTGTCGATGTCCTTGTGGTGGCAGGACGCGTCCCGTTTCGATCCGCTGAAGGCGAGCCTGAGTGTCGGTGACTACTCCAAGGATGGCAAGGCGGATGCGGCTCTGGTCTACTCACTCGACGGCGGCGGCCGCGAGGTCTTCCTGCTGAACTCGACCGGTACTGCGTTCAGTACGCCGGTTTCGAGCTGGAAGGAGGCGCGGGTCGGCGCGAGCCTCAGTCCGAAGTACGACATCGAGCCACGGACGTACGAGCTCGTGAGCCGTAACAGCGGCCGGTGTCTGGAGGTGGCGGGGGCAAGCCAGAGCAAGCCTGCGGACATCCAGCAGTGGGACTGCTTCGGCGGGCTGCACCAACGGTTCCGGATCGTGCCGGTGGCGGGGACCGAACAGTTCGAGGTGCACGCCGTACACGTCAATATCGCGCCCGCTCCTGCCGACGGACTGGCCCGCTGCTTCGACGTCACCAACCAGAGCACGGCAGACAACGAGAAGGTGATCGAGTGGTCGTGCCTCGGTACTGCGAACCAGCAGGTGCTGCTGGAGTACGTCGAAGGCAGCAGCTACGACACCGTCGTCAGGCTGAAGTTCGCCCACAGCGGCAAGTGCGGCGCGATCGCCGACGCGGCCACCGGTAACGGCGCCAAGCTCATCCAGTCGCCCTGCTCGACCGCCTCGAACCAGCAGTTCACCCTGCGGGCAGCTCTCAACACTCCGCAGCTCGACGGCCGCTACAAGGTCTCCAGTTACGCGGGCGGTCATGTCCTCGACATCAAGGACTGCAACCCGGACAGCGGCGTACGGATGTGGGACTGGGTGCAGGGCAGCCCCTGTCAGTCCTGGCAGCTCAAGCCGCTCGGTGACGACGTCTACCAGATCATCGACCCGAGCACGAACACAGCGATCCAGGTCGGCGGCTGCTCGCGAGCCGACGGCGCACCGGTGATCGCGTTCCCGGTCGACTCCTCCGACTGCCAGCGCTGGCGCATCGAACCCGCTGGCGAAGGCTGGTCCATCCACCAACTCGACACCGGCAAATCCCTGGACGTCGGCGCCTGCAAAGACACTCTGCCCGCCGTGGTCGACGTCTGGCCCTACTGGAACGGCCCCTGCCAACGCTGGAAGCTGGAAAAGGTCGGCTGACCGCCGGCCCACAAGCCAAGCGGCCGCCGTCTCAGCTGGTCCTCAGCTGTCGCGGAAGACACTGGTCGGATGAACGTGCCGATGACGAAGGACGAGGTCAGGATCGGGTACGCCGTACCGCTACTCGGCGCGGCGGTGACAGCTATTGGTGCGCTCGGCACGATCGCGCTGGCCGACAGTGCCACCGAGGCTGATGGGTTGGCATCGTTCGACCCGGAGCTCACGAGGGAGGTCGTCGGCATCAGGACCGCACCCCTGACCGAGTTGGCACGGGCGCTGACCTTCATCGGTGACGTTCCGGTCCTCGTCGTGTTGACGCTGGTAGCTGCGGCCCTCGCGTATCGGTGGACCAAATCGTGGCGATCAGCGGCGCTGCTGCTGTTCGCCATGGCCGGCTCGGCGGCGCTCACTTTCGGGCTCAAGGCGGTGGTGGAGAGGCAACGACCTGGCATCACTTACGTACTGGGCGCAGTCGACAACGGGTTCGCCTTCCCGTCCGGCCACACGTTGAACTCGACGGTGTTCCTCGGCATGCTGGCGGGCCTTCTCTGGGTCCGCTCGCCTTTCGCCACCGCCAGAGTGGTGGTGGCGGTCACCGCTGCCTTGCTGAGCTTCGGGATCGGTTTGAGCAGGCTCTATCTCGGCTACCACTGGGCGACCGACGTACTGGCCGGCTGGACCATCGCCGTCACCTGGCTCGCGTTGGTCGGCACTGCCGCCCGGCTCTTGAAGTGGTTGCCTAGGGCACCTTTAACGGAGTGAGGCTCAGGTGGCGCGGACGAGGCCGGTGCGGAAGGCGAGGATCACCAGTTGGACGCGGTCGCGTGCATCGAGCTTCGTCAGCAGGTGAGCGACATGTGTCTTGACCGTTCCCGGCTCGATGTGGAGCCGGCGCGCGATCTCCGCGTTCGCCAGGCCGTCCGCCACCAGGAGCAGCACTTCCCGCTCCCGTTCGGTGATCGCCGGCAGAGTGACGGCCGGACGTGCGTCTTTCGCCTGCGGACGCGCGGCGAACTCGTCGATCAGGCGGCGCGTGATCGACGGCCCGAGCAGTGCTTCCCCCGCGGCGATCACGCGGATCGCCGCGAGCAACTCCACTGGTGGCGTGTCCTTCAGGAGAAACCCGCTCGCCCCGCCACGCAACGCGGCGTACACGTATTCGTCCAGGTCGAAGGTCGTCAGCATCAGCACGCGCGCCGCCGACGACGACGTGATGATCCGGGTCGCCTCCAGCCCGTCCATCCCGGGCATCCGGATGTCCATCAGGATCACGTCCGGCCGGGTAGTGGCGGCCAACTCGACCGCCGCCGAGCCGGTCGACGCCTCCCCCACCACCTGCAGATCGGCCGCCGTACCGACGATGCCCTTGAGACCGGCCCGGACGAGCGCCTGATCCTCGGCGATCAGGACCCGTACCGTCATGCCGCGCGACCTGTCAGCGGCAACCGGGCCGACACCTCGAACCCGCGACCGGGCAACGGACCGGCTCGCAGCGACCCGCCGTACAGGGCTACGCGTTCGCGGATGCCGATCAGTCCGTGGCCGATCGCCCCGCCGTCGTCCGGGCAGCCCGAGCCGTGGTCGGTGATCCTGATGGCCAACTCGGCCGGCCGGTAGTCCAGGAGCGCGTCGGCTGTCCCGGTCGCCGCATGCTTGACGACATTCGTCAGCGCCTCCTGAACGATCCGGTACGCCGAAAGGTCGACCCCAGCGGGCAGGGCAACCGGCTGGCCCGTCACGATCAGCCGGACTCGCACCCCGGCCCGGCCGGTGTGTTCGATCAACTGATCCAGCATGCCCAGCCCGGGCGCGGGATCGAGCGTGGCTGGATCGTCCTGCTCCGACCGCAGTACGCCGAGCAGTTGGCGCAGCTCGGCGAGCGTCTGCCGACCGGCGGCCTCGATCGCGGCGAGTGCGGCGCGCGCCTCGGCCGGCTGCTCATCGATCACCAGATGGCCGTATCCCGCCTGCACGGTGATCACACTCATGCTGTGGGCAACGATGTCGTGCAGCTCGCGGGCGATCCGCATTCGCTCCTGCTGCAGCACCAGTTCACTGTCGCGCCGGCGCTGCTGGCCCACGACGTACCCCGTCACCCATGCCGCGGCAAACATCGTGCCGAACGGTACGACTGCGCCTGCCCGATCGACGTTGGGCAACGCCGTTCCGACAGCGCCCAGCTCAGCGGTCGCGAGCACCGCCAAGGCAGATCGCCGTGCGCCACTCCCTGCTACACGAAACAGCGCGTAGCAGAGCGGGACCAAGGCAACGAAGCCTAGCGACGCGTCGATCGGCGCGAGCAGGAGCGGCATCAATGCGCTCAGGAATGCCCACACCGGCCGCCGCCTGATCAGCATGATCGCCGCGGCTGACAGGGCTGTCCCCAGCACGGCCACCACCGGCTGCGGGCCCTTGTGCGTGAACAGCAGCCACGCAGCGCCGCCGTACGCCGCCGCCAGGCTGCCGTCCAGGGCAAGCACTTGCCCTGTCCGAGTCTCCATAGCCAGGACAGTAGGGCTCGGACTCGCCCTGGTCATCACTCCTCAGGCATACATCTGGAGAGCCATCTCAACCCACGGGTGGACGCAAATCTCTCCCGATGGGGCAATGCCCGGCCCACGCCGGCACGGACATCGTGGCTGCATGATCGAAGTCCACGAACTCAGCAAGCGTTACCGTGCCAACCAAGCCGTCGACGGCCTCAGCTTCACCGTCCAGCCCGGCCAGGTCACGGCCTTCATCGGACCGAACGGCGCCGGCAAATCGACCACGTTCCGCATCCTGCTCGGCCTCGACCGCCCGAACAGCGGCCACGCCCTGATCGACAACAAGCCGTACTGCGAACTCGAGCGGCCCGTACTCCGCGTAGGTGCCCTGCTCGACGCCAACGCGGCTCACCCAGGGCGCTCCGCGCGCAACCACCTTCTCTGCATCGCGCAAGCGGCAGAGATCGACAGCAAGCGAGTCACCGCAGTACTGGAACTGACCGGACTCGGCGAGGCAGGGAATCGCCGGGTCGGCGGCTACTCGCTGGGCATGCGGCAGCGCCTCGGTATTGCGGCCGCCCTGCTCGGCGATCCCGCCGTGCTGTTGCTGGACGAGCCGGTCAACGGCCTCGACCCCGAAGGGGTGCGCTGGATCCGCCGGCTACTCCGTCAGTTGGCCGACGAAGGTCGGACCGTGTTCGTCTCCAGCCACCTGATGAGCGAGCTGCAACTGGTTGCCGACCATCTCATCGTGATCGGCCGAGGGCGCCTGATCGCCGACACCCCGTTGTCGGAGTTCACCGCCGGCGGACGGTCGCTGGAGGACGCATACCTGGAGCTGACCGCCGACGCCACGCAGTACCGCACGGAAAGGACGAACTGATGCTGCGCTCCGAATGGACCAAGCTCCGCTCCATCCGCTCGACGCCACTGACTCTGACGGCTGCCTTCGCGGTCGCAGTACTGGGCGGCCTGTTCTCGGCGACCGGCCGCGCGAAGGACTACCCGAGCTGGTCGGCCGTCGACAAAGCTGCCTTCGATCCGGTCAACCTGAGCTTCGATGGGCTCGCGTTCGCCCAGCTCGCTTTCGGCGTGATCGGGGTCCTCGCGATCAGTTCGGAGTACACGACAGGGCAGATCCGCACGACGTTCGCGGTGACTCCTCGGCGTCGGCAAGTCCTGCTGGGCAAGGCTTGCGTGCTCGGAGCGGTTGCGCTCGTCTGCGGCGAACTGCTGTCGCTCGTGAGCTTCGTGGTGGCTCAGCTCGGGCTGCGAAGCATCCACGTCGACGTGTCGCTCAGCGATCACGCGGCTCTGCGGGCAGTGGCCGGTGCAGGTGTTTATCTGACCGCCCTGACCCTGCTGGGCCTCGGTCTCGGCGCTCTGATCCGTCATACGGCGGGGGCGGTGAGCGCGATCTTCGGTCTGGTCTTCGTGGTCCCGCTCGTCGCCGCGAACTTGAAAGACTGGATCACCTGGCCGTCGAACTGGAACCTCTGGACCGCCGGCAACGCACTGATCTCCACCCGCCCTCCCGTGGACGGCGCTCCCTCGCCTTCGATGGGTCTCGTCATCTGTGTCCTGTACGCGCTGGTGCCCCTGGCCCTCGCCATGGTCTTGATCGACCGCCGCGACGCGTGACGGGGTTGCCAGCCAGCGCTCCGATCTGAGATAGTCTCTGCACAGACAATCTGCGGATGGAGTAAATCATGTGGACAACCGAGTACACCCAGACCACGGACGCCGCACCCGAGGCGCTGTGGGAGCTGCTGCGCGACGTCGACGGCTGGGGGGCGTGGAACGAGGGCATCGAATCGATCGCCGTCGACGGTCCGGTCGCCGTGGGCGCCACGTTCCAGATGAAGCCGCCGGGTGAGGATGCGGTCACCAGCAGGATCGTCGAATTGGAAGAGAAGCGGCTGATCACGGACGTCACCGAGCTGGGCGACCTGGCGATCCGCGTGGCGCACCAGCTCGACCCGGCGCCCGGTGGCGAGACGACGGTGACCTTCCGGATGGAGATCAGCGGACCCGCCGCGGACAGCATCGGCGAAGAGATCGGGACCGCGATCTCGGCCGACTTCCCGAACGTCATCGCCGCTCTCGTCGCGGCCGCACGGGCACGGTAGGGGCCAGCGATGGTCCAGCAACCGGAGGAAAGCTCGGGCTTCTTGCTGTGGCACGTCACCCTGCGCTGGCAGCGCGCGGTCACCACCACGCTCAAGCCGCTCGGGCTAACCCACGTCCAGTTCGTCCTGCTGGCGAGCACCTGGTGGCTCAATCAGCACGACGAGCAACCAAGTCAGGCCGCGGTCTCTGCTTTCGCCGGCATCGACGTGAAGATGGCGTCGCAAGTCATCCGGACCCTGGAGAGCAAGGGCCTGATCACCCGCCAGATCGACTCGGCGGACAGCCGGGCCCGTCGGCTCGTGGTCACCGAAGCGGGCGCCGCACTCGCGCCGAAAGCCGTGGAGGCCGTGGAGGCAGTAGATGCCGCCCTGCTCGAACCGCTCTCCGGAGCGGAGGCGCGAGCCTTCACCAAGTCGCTGCGGCGGCTTCGCACCAAGCACACCGAGGAGCAGTCATGAGCGACGTCGGCCCGACCCGCAGCTTCACGATCGTTCCGGTCGGCGACTTCTCGCTGACGGAGTCGGCTCTGTTCGGCTTCGGCCAGCGAATGGATGCCGGCAAAGCGCAGTACGACGGCGTGATGCGGCTGGCCTTCTGCTTGGACGACTACAGCGGCCAGGTAGGCGTCGAACTGCGGCAGGACGACACCGGCGTACATGGTGTGGTGCACGGCTCCGGCGACCTGGAAGCCATTCAGCGCCAGGTCGCTCGCGTTCTCTCGCTCGATCAGGACGCCCGAAGCTTCGCCGACGTGGGGCGGCGTGATCCGGTGATCGGCGCGCTGCAGGCGGCTGCTCCTGGACTTCGCCCGCCGCTGTTCTACTCGCCGTACGAAGCGACTGTCTGGTCGGTACTCAGTGCGCGTCGCCCAGGCACGCAGATGGCGACCGTGCGAGCGGCGCTGAGCGAAGCCCATGGGGCGACCTTCGACCTTGCCGGGCAGCGTCTTGCCGCGTTGCCGACGCCGTCGCAGCTGCTGGCGATCGAGGACTTCCCTGGCATCGACGCCGACCGGCTGTCGCGCATGCACGGCGTCGCCCAGGCCGCTCTGGACGGCCTGCTCGACGTGGACCGGCTACAGGGCCTCGATACTGAGACGGCGATGGCCGAAGTACAACGCATCAAGGGGATCGGGCCCTTCTACGCAACGCTTATCGTCATCCGCGCTACCGGTCGCACCGACTCGTTGGCCGCCAACGAACCTCGGCTGCGAGCACTCGTCCGCGACCTCTACCAACTCCCCCACGACCCCACCGAGGCAGAACTCGAAACCATCGCCGAGCCCTGGCGTCCTTGGCGGACCTGGACAACCGTTCTCATCCGCGCCGCGGGCCCTCGCGTGCTCTCCGGCCACAGCTCTAGTTAAGCGTTGCGTTTGACGTTCCGAAGTACCGGAGCGCTTTCGACGGTGCGAATGCCGGGCAGTTGCGCGATGCGGTCGGTCAGAAACGAGTAGAGCGCGGTCGAATGCGGGCCGGCAACGGCGGCGTACAGGTTGGTCGGACCGGTTGTCGCCGCCACGTAGCCGACCTGCGGATCGGCGGCGAGAGCATTGCCGACTGTTTCGAGAGACGCCGGCTCTACCGTTGCCCAGAGCAAGAACCATGATCGGGTGGCGGAAAAGATGCGCTCGTCGATTTCTGTCTCGAAGGTGAGCAGGCCGTGCTGGACGAGTTCGATGATGCGCCGCCGTACTGAGGATTGCGATCGATGAGTGACCGTTGCGAGCTGCGACAACTCCGTTCTCGCGTCGGCGGCAAGGGCCTTGAGCAACGGTTCGTCTGCCGCACCGATGGCGACCGGCTGATCGGGTACCCGCTTTGGCGGCGATCCAAGTTCTGCAATCTGCTGGGCGGTGAGCCCGCTGTGGTCGGCGACCATCAATTGGAGACCGCGCGAGAAAGTACGCAGTAGCTGGTGAGCGGTGACGCTTTTGACCTGAGGGGTTCGGGGCAGACGATCCAGAAGAAGTGCCTGCTCCTCGTCCTTGTTGCCGTTGACCATGCAGACGATCTCGGCCCCGCCCGAGGTCAGCCGAACCCACGCGGTGTCGTCCCGCCGAGCCAGCGCCGCTGCGACCGTGGCAGTCGAATTCGGCGAGCACTGCAGCCGTAGAAGCCACGGCGCATGGCCGCCCAGGTGAGGATCGACCAAGCCACGCACCTTCAATCCGCCCGACGACCGCAACCGGCTGTACCGGCGCGCCACCGTCTGATCGGACACCCCGATCACCGCGGCGATGCGGCTGAACGGGATTCTCGCCTGGAGCTGGAGCGCATGGATGATCTGGTAATCCACGGCATCGAACATGTCGGAAGACACCACACCACGCTACCCGCTGTCGAATCGGTTCACTTCACCGACCTTTGCTCACTCGATCCATCCTCGCCGCGCCAGAGTTGCGCTGTGTCCGTCAGTCCGGATCGGAGGATCTGCCATGTACGTCGCGTACGCCGTCGTCGTCACCGTCACGGCCTTGGCAAACCTCGCCATGGTCGTCGCCGACCTCGCCCGCGCCGACTTCGTCCTGTCCAACATGTGCGAACTCGGCCTCAACCCCGCCCACCTGACCCCGCTGGCAGCCCTCAAAACAGCCGGGAGCGCCGGTCTCCTCCTGGGCTTCGCGCACCTCTACCCGATCGCCATCCCCGCTGCCATCGGCCTCGTAGCCTTCTTCACCGGCGCCGTCATCACCCACCTCCGCGCCCGAGTCCTCTACAACCTCGCCTTCCCCCTCACCTACCTGGCCCTGGCCACCGCCTCCCTCACCCTCACCCTCCTGCACGCCAACAGCCAATGAACGCGTGGACATCGCGAGGAGCGCACAGGATCTGGCGCTGCGATCCGCCATTGCTTCGATAGCGCACCGACCGGGAAGCGGCTCGCTGCACGGCGTCAGCGATCATGAGCGCGTGATGCACCTTCGACTCATCGTCCCGCCGGACTGCACCGACCTGGTCGTCGACACCCTCCTGAACGACGCGCGAGTGACCAACATCGTTGCTCTTCCCGGCGCCGCCAAACGGCCGGCCGGCGACGTCGTGCACTGCGACGTGACCCGCGAGGCAACCTCCGACATCCTTGCCTGGCTCAAGTCCCAAGGGATCTACGACCAGGGCGCAGTCGCGCTGACCACCGTCGACGCGTCCCCGTCACGCAACGCCCGAGAGACCGAGGAGGCCGCCCCAGGAGCGCCCGACGATGCCGTCGTCTGGGACGCGGTGGTCGATCAGGGGTACGCCGAGGCACGCGGCTCCTGGGCGTTCTACGCGTTCTTGACTCTCGCCACGATGATCGCCGCGATCGCCGTCGTCACCGACTCGTCGATCCTCGTGGTCGGGGCGATGGTCGTCGGACCGGAATTCGGCGTCGTCGCCGCCTTGGCACTCGGCCTCGCCCTGCGGCGGTCGAATCTCGCCTCGCGCTCGCTCATCCTGCTCGTCAAAGGTTTCCTGCTGGCAATCCTGCTCACCACCCTCGCCGCCCTCCTGGCCCGGACCGTAGGCTGGATCGACGCCAGTGACGTGACCGCGGCGCGACCGCTCACCGGCTTTATCTGGCGCCCCGACAAGTGGTCCGCAGTCGTCGCCGTCCTGGCCGGCTGTGCCGGTGTCCTGTCGCAAACCGCCGGCCGGTCCAACGCCTTGGTCGGTGTCTTCATCTCAGTCACCACCGTGCCGGCCGCCGGCGACCTGGCACTATCCACCGCCGTCTGGGCGCCGCAGCAGATCGGTGGTTCAGCCGCCCAACTCGGCATCAACCTCGCAGGCATGACCTGCGCAGGAGTCGCAACCCTGATCCTCCAGCGCTCGATCTGGCACCTCCTCGCCGCCCGCAAAGAGCCCCAGCGAAGCGCCCAGCACCATGATTGAAGGCTGTTGATCGTGGCGCCTGAGGCTGACCATGAGGTATGGAGAAGGAGCTGGTGCACGCGGAGTTCGAGCGGGTTCGGCTGGAGTTCCGGCAGCTTGTAGACAGTGCTGACAGTGCCGGTTTGCGGCGGCTCTCGAACGGAACACGGTGGACCAATCGCCAGTTGTTGTTCCACATGTTGCTGGGTTACCTGATCATGCGGGCCTTACTAGGGCTCGTCCGGATGTTCGGACGGCTGCCTCCGGGAGTCAGTCGCTGGTACGCGCAGCTACTGAACGCGGGGACCAGGCCGTTCGACGTGGTGAACTTCATCGGCTCGTACTGCGGTGGGAGCGTGCTGAGCCCCGATCGCATGACGAAGATGTTCGACCACGTGATCGCCAAGCTGCACAGGAGATTGGACGCCGAGACCGAAGCGGATCTTGCGCGAGGTATGCACTACCCGACCCGATGGGACCCGTTCTTCAAGGACTACATGACCCTGGCCGACGTCTACCGCTTCCCCACCCGGCACTTCGACTTCCACCAACGCCAGCTCACCCTGACCCAACCCTCGGACTGAGGGGCCGGCCTGGTGAAACAGGCCTATGCCGACGCGGACGGAGACAGCGAGCCGACCGCGACATCGGCGCACTCGTCATCCTGTGCGAGCGTCCCTCCCGCGATCGCGATCGCACCGACGACGACATCGCCGCGCCGGATCAGCCGAGCGGCCCTGCCTGCCACGATAGGTGTTCCCGCCACGCCGGCTATCTGCGCGAACACCGCCGGATATGCCTGCTGCAGACCCATCAGGTCACTGTCGTCGCGCCGAAACAGCGCAACGCTGGATGCTTTCGCCGAGGCGACGCGGGGCGACATCGGCGAAGCGCCGTCCATGCGATCGAGAACCTGCAGGTGCCCGCCGTCGTCGACGATTGCGACCGTGATCGTCGCGCCGATCGCGGCAGCGTGCTCGCGCACGCGATCGCTGACAACCCGGGCTTCGTCCAAAGTGAGCGACATCGTTCCTACCTTCAATCTCTTGGATCGACCAATCTTGGTCCACCCAAGAGTAGATCAGGTTCGTTGGATGAGCCAAGGGATTGACCTAAACTTCGTGCGTGGAGATGAAAGAAGCGTCGGCCCGCCTGCGTTCCAAACCCAGCTGGCTGATCAACCGAGCTTCGGCTCGGGCGCATCGACTCATCAAGGAATCGATGGCCGCCGCCGGTGGGCACGCCTACCACTTCGCGATCCTCGCCACGCTGGACGAGTTCGGCCCGGACAGCCAGGTGCAGATCGGCCAGCGATGCGGCATCGACCAGAGCGACATGCACACGATGCTCAACGAGCTGGTAGACCAAGGCCACGTCGCCCGCACCCCAGACCCCGCCGACCGCCGCCGCAACCTGATCACCCTGACGCCCGCCGGCCACCGCCGCCTCGAAGCCCTGGACACAACCCTCACAGAAGTCCAAGACGACATCCTGGCGCCCCTCTCCCCCACCGAGCGCGCCACCCTAACCACCCTCCTCACCCGCATCCTCGGCTAACCCCCACCTCCACCCGCAACCGGCAACTCAACCGTCCGTGAAGCAGCACGGGATCAGCAGCGAGTGTCATTCAGTTGCTACAGGCAACCAGGTGAGGATCGTCTCGATCACGATCGGGTCGACGTGACCGGGCTCGCGGTAGTCGGCCGGCGTGGAGGGTCCGGTGCCTGGGAGGAACAGGTGGTTGACGGCGTCGAGGATCGTGATCGTCGCGGCAGGGTGGTTTGCGAGGCCGTCACGCCAGGCGGGGAGGTCGTCGGTAACGGTGACTTGGTAGTCGCGGCCGCCTTGCAAGATGAGGATCGGCCGATCCAGTGCCGCGGCGGTCTCGACCGGGTTGTACGCAAGGAGTTCCAGCCAGAACGAAGGCGGGGCTCCGAAGGGAAGGTCCTCGGGGCGCGTGTCGAGACTTAGTCCGGGACTGTCCACAACAGCGGCCTGCCGAGTGAACTGGGCAACCACTTCGTCGGTGACCAGGTCGGGGTTGGTGGTCCTCAAGTAGCGCATGACTCGGACGGCAGCGTGGTGCATCGGCTGGGTGTCACCGGCCATGATCACGAGGCCGTCGACCTGCGGCTCCTCGGTCGCGATCAGCGGGGCCACCTTGCCGCCCATGCTGTGGCCGACCAGAAACACCTGATCGACATACTGCCGGAGCAAACGTACGGCGGCGACCCCGTGCGGGACGTACTCGGCCGACATCGTGAAACCGGGTTCGCTCATCAGCTCCGGGTGGCCGCTGGTGAGCTTGTCGAAGCGCAGTACGGCGACCCCTTGCGAGGCCAGGCCCCACGCCAGGTCCTTCAGAGGCTTGTTCGGGCCGGTGGTCTCGTCGCGGTCGAGCGGGCCGCCTCCGGTGAGCAGCACGACGCCATGGCCGGACGGGGCGTGTGGCAACGTCAGGGTGGCGCCGGTCCGGCGGCCGCCGGCGGCGAGGACGACTTCCTCCTCGGTGAAGGCGCGCGGATCGGCGTACGGCGGTGGTGTCCAGTCGCTCATGGTTTACCTTTCTCAGCCTTTGAGAAAGGTAGCACAACATGAGAACGTTGCATTCATGGGTCCACTGGAACTTCTTGGCCACCCCGTCCGCTTGCGGATTGTTCACGCGCTGCGTGGTCAGCGGATGCTCACCACGCAGGAGCTCGGCGGACTGGTCGCGGACGTCTCGAAGGCGACGTTGTACCGGCACGTCGAGCTGCTGCTCGAGGGCGGCATCCTCGAAGTGGCCGAAGAACGCAGGGTCCGGGGCGCCACCGAACGCCGGTACCGGCTGCGAGCCGACCGCGCATCCATCACACCGGAACAAGTCGCGCAGGTGACGGTTGACGACCATCGGCAAGGTTTCGTGGCGGCGATGGCTGCGCTGATCGCGGAGTTCAACGGCTACCTCGATCGGGAGAACGCGGATCCGATCCGGGACCTCGTCGGATACCGGCAGCATGCGGTGTGGCTGAGCCCGGGCGAAGTAGAGCAGTTGATCCAAGGCATGCGCGCGGCGATCCTTCCCGTCCTCTCGAACGAAGCCGCTCCGGATCGAGCTCGGTACCTGCTCAGTCCGATCCTCTTCCCCGTCGAGGACCCACCGACCGGCGCGTGACTACCAGCCGGCCGCGAACCGGCGGCAAAGCATCGGATGACTCAGCCGACGTGGATGCCGGGGCGGCGGGTGGGGTCGTTTCGTGCTGGCGGATGTACGCCGCAGTCGTCGGCGGGACGACCGTCAGCTACTTCATCCTGGCCGTTGCCCAGAGCAACCGACTGCTAAGGACGTGGCTTCCGGGGGCGGAAGTTCGAGCGGAATCTGGAGTCGTACTCGAGTTGCACATATCCCGAGGAGTGCACTCCGACCGCGATGCATCCCATGACGAGAAAAACGATGCCCGCACCGATCGACATGTGCCAGAAACCGGCCGTGATGCCGACGAACGCCGCGGCCTGGGCGAGCGCCTTCGCGATCGTTACCGGAACGGACGAGGTGGTGCGGTGCCGGAACTCCTCCTGGCGGTTCAAGACCAGAAGCGCCGCGAGCAACGGGATCGACACTGCGAACGCGATGACACAGACCAGCGCCGACAGATCGAGTGACGTCTCGGTCAAGAACGGCTGCACCATCACCAGGCCGGAGGCGGCCAGTCCGCCGTACGTCAGGTTGGACTGCCGGATCCACTCCGCCTGGGCCGCCGGATCGGCCGCGGCCTCCTCGACCTCCTGACGGACGCGCTCGCCCTCGGCCTCGGCCAGACGCGCCTGGTCCGCCTTGTACCTCTCGTCCTCGTCCACGCCCTCATCCTCCCGATCCGGTCCGTTCAGGATCGCGTCATGGTACGTCGATGCCTGCCGGAGCAAGTCCACGTCGGACCAGCGAGTCGAGGCGTCGCCAGGCAGGCGACGAACTCGATCGGCTCGAGTCTCGCTGAACTACTTCTCGGCCGCGCCGGAGTTGCGTTCGACGGATTCCTGATAGACGTCGGCGTACGTGCGCGAGTCCTTGATCAGGTCGTCGCAGAACGCGGCGACGTCGGTGCCGATGAGCTGCAGGACTCCCTTGCCGGCCGCAGCCCCTTCCTCGAAGAACTCGACCAGTCCCGAAAGCAGCGTCCCGTCCACCAAGTCAACCGGCCCGACCTTGAACAAGTACCGCTGAATCTCCTGGTAGACGATCTGGTAGTCCGGCGGCAGCGCCTTGACCCGTGCCACGTGTGCCCGCCACTGCCGCTTGCCTTCGATGATGTCCTGGATGCCCACGTCAGCCTCCCAGCCGTTCCAGTTTTCTCGCGACGTTCCTGTTCAACTGCTCGCGCCACTTGTCGCGATAGCTGCGAGCCCCTACGCCGCCGGCCAGCGCCGCACTGAAGCCGACGATGTCGTCACCCACCACGTGATAGATGCTCTGCCCATCGGCCGCCGACTCCTCGAGCAGCCCCAGCGCACCGTCGAGAATCGGCATCAGGTTCCTGCCGGTGAAGTCGGAGTACGGCGACAGATGCGTCTTGATCTCGTCCCACGCCGCCCGGTAGTCGTTCGGCAGCGCCTCGGCCCTAGCCTCGAACGCCTTCCACTCCCTGGTCAGATCACTGCCGGTGATGGTCTCCCAGAAGTTCATCTCCCGCCCTCCTTGAGCTTGTCGATCCGGGTTTTCACATACGTCCACTTCGCCCAGAACGTCGCGAGCTCCGCACGTCCCGCGTCGTTGAGCGCATAGAACTTGCGCGGCGGCCCCTGCTCGGACGGCCGTTTCGTCACCTGGACCAGTCCGTTCCTCTCCAGCCGCAGCAAGATCGTGTACACCGTCCCCTCGACCACATCGGCGAAGCCCAACTCGTTCAGCCGACGCGTGATGGCATACCCGTAGGTCTCCTCGCGCCCGATGATCTCCAGCACGCAGCCCTCGAGCGTGCCCTTGAGCAACTCCGTCAGGTCCTCCACCGCGCCCTTTTCCATTCCTCCGGTACTCAGTGACACCGAGTACCACTACACGGTACCACGTAGTAGTGGTAATGCGGCGTCAGCCAACGTGCACCCCTGATTGCTTTCCGAACCGTGCCGTGGCTCTTCGTTGCCACAGTCATTCCGGTGTCAAGACAGCATCAGGATTCGTCCGGTCCGTGTTAGGAACGCGTCAACGTCAAGCGTGTGACCGGCTCGACGCCGGTTGGCTAGAGCCCGTGAACCGGATCCTGCAACTGCCCAAGCGTCTTCTGGTCGGTCGCCCGATCCGCACCGAACTGATGGGCGATCAACTGCTGCCCAAGAAGCTCGCCCTTCCGGTCTTCTGCAGCGACCCGTTGTCGTCGAACGCCTACGCGACCGAAGAGATCCTGCTGATGCTCAGCCTCGGTGGGCTGGCCCTCTTCCACCTCACCTGGTGGGTCGCGGCGGCGGTGATCCTCCTGCTGCTCGTGGTCGTCGCTTCGTACCGGCAGACCTGCTACGCCTATCCCAACGGCGGCGGCGCGTACGCCGTGGCCGGAGCGAACCTGGGCCGGGACGCATCCCTGGTCGCCGCCAGCGCGCTGCTCGTCGACTACGTGCTCACGGTTGCCGTCTCGGTGGCCGCCGGCGTCGCGAACATCGTGTCGGCTTTTCCGGCGCTGGCGCCTCACGTCGTCGGGGTTTCGATCGGCCTGATTGCGATCCTGGCGTTGATGAATCTGCGTGGCGTTCGAGAATCCGGCACCGTGTTCGCGATCCCGACGTACGGCTTCGTGATCGGCGTCTTCGCCATGCTGGCCGTCGGTCTGACCCGGATGATCGGCGGCGACGCCCCGACGGCCGAATCGGCGGCGTACGGCGTACGGCCTGATCACCATGCGAGCGGGCTGCTGCTGATCGCCCTCGTACTACGGGCCTTCGCGTCCGGTTGTACTGCGCTGACGGGCGTGGAGGCGGTGAGCAATGGCGTCCCGCACTTCAGGAAGCCCAAGAGCCGGAACGCGGCCGACACCCTCGCGATCATGGGCGGCCTGACGGTCACCATGTTCGCGGGCCTGACCGCGCTCGCGCTGGCCACGCACGTGCACGTGGTCGACGACACCGCAAGGCTGATCGGAGCGCCCGACGGCTACAAGCAGCGCACAGTGATCGCCCAGCTCGGTGCGTCCGTGTTCGGATCACACTCGATCTTCTTCTACCTCGTCCAGGCCTTCACCGCCGCGATCCTGGTGCTGGCGGCCAACACCGCCTTCAACGGATTCCCGATCCTCGCCTCCATCCTCGGCGGCGACGGCTACCTGCCTCGCCAGCTGCACCGCCGCGGCGACCGGCTGGTGTTCAGCAACGGCATCGTCATCTTGTCCGCGCTCGCCGGACTGCTCATCTGGGCCTTCGACGCCAGCACCACCCGCTTGATCCAGCTGTACATCATCGGCGTCTTCGTCTCGTTCACCCTCAGTCAATGGGGAATGGTGCGGCACTGGACGACCCGGCTGCAACCGGCGGACGGCCCGCGCCCAGCTCCGGCCGACCGCAGATCGATGCATCGGTCGAGGGTGATCAACGGCGTCGGCGCAGTGTTCACCGGCCTGGTGCTCATCGTCGTGCTGATCACCAAGTTCACCCACGGCGCGTGGATCGTGGTGCTGGCCATGCCGGCTCTCTACCTGCTGATGCGCGGGATCCGGCGCCACTACGACCGGATCGCGGTCGAGACGACGCCGCGGCCCGACGGCACGGCGATGCCGTCCCGGATCCACGGCGTCGTCCTGGTCTCGAAGCTGCACTCGCCGACGTTGCGTGCACTCGCTTTCGCTCGCGCCACCCGCCCGACCACTCTGACCGCGGTGACGGTTCAGCAGAACGCAGACGAAACGGATGCGCTGGTCCGGGAGTGGGACGAGCGTGGCATTCCGGTGCCGTTGAAGATCCTGAGTTCGCCGTACCGCGACATCACCGGCCCGGTCCTTGCCTATGTCAAGGACATCAACACCTTGAGCCCGCGCGATGTCGTCTGCGTGTTCATCCCCGAGTACGTCGTGGGGCATTGGTGGGAGCAGTTGCTGCACAACCAGAGCGCGCTGCGCCTGAAGGCGCGCCTGTTGTTCCAGCCCGGGGTGATGGTCACCAACGTGCCCTGGCAGATGGGATCAGCCGATGTCGGCCAGTCAGGCGACAACCACAAATCAGCCGTGCAACGCTGATCACCGTGACTCAGGACGAGATCGCACAGCCATCGCCGCAGCCGGCGGCCGATGACGCGCGAACCGGAGTACGGGCGCTTCCCCGGCCTTCGGCCGGTCTGTCCCCCGCGCGCCGCTGGGGAGGCATCGCGGTCGCAGGGGTCGGCCTGCCGACCGCGACCGCGGTACTTGTCGAGCTACGGGCCCAACTGGCACTCGAAAGCGTGCTCCTGCTCTATCTGCTGGCAGTGGTGCTCGTCGCCGTCGTCGGCGGCGTTCTTCCGGCTGTCATCGCTGCGATCTTGTCGGTCCTGCTCGCCAACTACTACTTCACCCCGCCGTTCCACACGCTGTTCGTGGAGCAACGTGACAGCGTCATCGCCCTGGTCGTGTTCGTGCTCGTCGCGCTGACCGTCAGCATCACCGTGGACCTGGCTGCCCGCCGCCGCGCCGCCGCGGTCCGGAGCCGGCTGGAGGCGGAGATGCTGGCCAGGCTCGCTGCCCAGCCGGTCACCGATCAGTCCCTCACCGGCGTGCTGGAAGAGGTTCGTCACACCTTCGCGATGACCTCGGTCGCCTTGCTGGTACGTCGTGGCGAGGAGGACGAGATCGGCGCACTCGTCGGTCCGCCACTCGCAGGCCGGCCGGCCATCACGGCGTACGCCGGCCCCGGTCTGAGACTGGTTGCCGAGGGCCCCGAACTCTTCGCCGAGGACCGCAGCCTCCTGAACCGGCTCGCCGCGACAGCGGCCCGGGCCTGGGACGGACAACAACTCGCCGGTCAGGCCCGCGGACTCGCCGAGGTCGACCGGCTGCGGACCGCGCTGCTGGCAGCCGTCGGCCACGACCTGCGCACACCACTCGCGGGGATCAAGGCAGCCGTATCCAGTCTCCGCCAGCAGGACGTGACCTGGACCGATACTGAACAGGCCGAGCTGCACGCGACCATCGAAGAGTCCGCCGACCGGCTCGATGACCTGATCGCGAACCTGCTCGCGATGAGCCGCCTGCAGGCCGGGGCGCTCTCGGTCCATGTCGTCGCGACCGCCGTGGATGAAGTTGTCGCCCGGGCACTGATCCACATCCACGCCGGCGACATCCACGTCGACGTGCCCGACAACCTGCCACCGGCGCTGATCGACCCGGGTCTGCTGGAACGCGTCGTCGCCAACCTGGTCGACAACGCGCGCCGCCACTCACCACCCGGCACCCCCGTTCAGGTGAGCGCCGAAGTAGACCCACCCTCGATGGTTCTGCGCGTCTCCGACGCCGGACCGGGCGTCGCTGCCGAGGACCAGGACCGGATGTTCGCGCCGTTCCAGCGGCTCGACGACCGGACCACCGGAGTCGGAGTCGGCCTCGGCCTCGCCTTGGCCCGCGGATTCACCGAGGCCATGGGTGGCACCATCGTCCCGTCCGAAACGCCTGGCGGAGGACTCACCATGACCCTCACCTTGCGGCTGGCGCCATGACCCGGATCCTGATCGTCGACGACGACACCCAACTGCTGCGAGCACTCAGGATCAACCTGCGCGCCCGCCAGTACGACGTCGACCTCGCACCCGACGGCAGCACGGCACTCACAGCCGCCGCGCGCCATCCACCGGACCTCGTGATCCTCGACCTCGGCTTGCCGGACCTGGACGGCATCGAGGTCATCCACGCCCTCCGCGGCTGGTCGAGCACGCCGATCGTGGTGCTGTCGGCCCGCGGCGCGCAAGCGGAGAAGGTCACCGCCCTCGACGCCGGCGCCGACGACTACATCACCAAGCCATTCGGCATGGACGAGCTCCTCGCCCGCATCCGCTCCGCGCTGCGCCGGGCGACGCCTGCCGACACAACCGTCGTCATCGAAACCGACGCCTTCACCATCGACCTGGCCACCAAACGACTCACCACCGCCGAGGGCGACGTCCGCCTCACCCCCACCGAATGGCACCTGCTCGAGATTCTCGTCCGCAATCCCGGCAAACTCATCAGCCAGCAACAATTGCTCCGCGAAGTCTGGGGCCCGAACTACGAGACCGAAACGAATTACCTCCGCGTCTACATAGCCCAACTCCGGCGCAAACTCGAACTCGAGCCCTCCAGACCCCGCCACCTCCTCACCGAACCAGGCATGGGCTACCGCTTCCAGCCATAAACCCAGTTTCCGCGCTGACGTGGCGACATCCAGCGAACTGCACTGGGACTCAGCCGGCCTCCACCAACAGTTGCAACCGACGCCGCAACCCAACCACCGGAAGCCGCCACGGCAGGAGCGGCGGACCGGGGTGCATGGGAGCGCCGACGCAGGAGGTGCGTGGTGGGTTTACCTGATGCGCATCCCGGAGATTGCGCGCGAGATGACCAGGCGCTGGATCTCGGAGGTGCCTTCGAAGATGGTGTAGATCTTGGCGTCTCGGTGCATGCGTTCTACGGGGTACTCGCGGGTGTAGCCGTTGCCGCCGAGGATTTGGATGGCTTCTTCGGTGACCTTGACGGCGACCTCGCCGGCCTTGAGTTTCGCCATCGAGCCTTCGCCGTTGCGGTAGTCGGGGGTCTCGCCGCGCATCAGGGCGGCCGACATGTTGGCGGCCCGCCAGACCAGCAGGCGCGCGGCGTCGATCTCGAGGGCCATGTCGGCGAGTTTGAAGGCGATGCCCTGGTTGTCGATGATCGGGCGACCGAACTGCTCGCGGCCCTTGGCGTAGTCGAGAGCTACCTCGTACGCCGCGCGCGCGATCCCGATCGCCTGGGCGCCGACCAGGTGGCGGGTCATCTCGAACGTCGCCATCGAGGCGTTCCGGGCGCGTTCGCCGTCCTTCGGTGCACGGGCGGCAGCGAGCCGGGTGTCCAGTTTCTCCTTGCCACCAAGGACATTCGCGGCCGGGATCCGGACATTGTCGAAGAAGACGTCGGCCGTATGAGACGCGCGGAGACCGTGCTTGCGCAGCTTGGTCCCCTGTTCGAGGCCGGTCACCTCGGTACGCGGTACGACGAAAGCCGCCTGCCCCTTGGTCCCCAGTGAAGGATCGACCGTCGCGACGACGACGTGGATGTCGGCGATGCCGCCGTTCGTGGCCCACGCCTTCTGACCGTTGATCACCCACTCGTCGGTCTTCTCGTCGTACGTCGCCCTTGTGCGGATCGCCGAGACGTCGGAGCCGGCGCCAGGCTCGGAGGAGCAGAAGGCAGCGACCACCACGTCGTCCGGCGTGCCGTAGCAGCGGGGAAGCCACTGGCTCCACTGCTCGGGAGTGCCGTTGGAGAAGATCGCCGAACTGGCCAGGCCCGTGCCCATCAGCGACATGCCGATGCCGGCGTCGCCCCAGAACAACTCCTCGTGGACCAGCGGCATCAGCAGGCCGGACGGGTCGATGAAGAGGTTCACGTTCGCGTCGAGCCCGTACAGGCCGATCTTCGCGGCCTCCTGGATCACCGGCCAGGGGGTGCTCTCGCGCTCGTCCCACTCGGACGCGGCCGGCCGGATCACCGAGGCGGCGAAGTCGTGCGCCCAGCCCTGGATCTCCTTCTGCTCGTCGTTCAGGGCGAGCGAGAAGGTGCTCCAGCCCGGCTTGGACCGCTCGGCGGCGAGCTCGCCGGCCAGGGCCATCACGTCGGCCGACAGTGCGGGAGACTCGGTCATGCGCTTTCCTCCGACAGCTTGCAGGGGTGGTCGAACGAGCAGTACGGGCAGTGATGTTACCCACGAGTGTAACTATCGTTTGCACCGAGGGGTACCGCTGTGACTAAGATCGGTGCATGAGCTCCGCGCTGCTGGCGATCGGACGCCGCCGGACCACGGCGGAGCGTCGGCGCGACCGCGAGCGCGAGATCATCCAGGCCACTCGCGAACTGTTCGACGAGCGCGGCACGATCGACGCGCAGATCGACGACATCGCCAAGCGGGTCGGCATCAACAAGGCGCTGATCTACCGGCATTTCGCCGGCAAGGAAGAGCTTTTCGCGCTCACCCTGGTCGACTATCTCGGTGAGCTCGACCAACGCCTCGTCGAGGTCGATGCCCCGAGGCGCGCGCCGCTCAACAGGTTGCGGGCGCTCAGCGAGGTCTTCGTCGACTACTGCCTGGAGTATCCGGCCTTCGCCGACTGCGCGATGAGCCTGCTCCGGCGGACCGGTGAGGAGTTGTTCGGCGAGATCACCGAGCCGGTGATGACAAAACTCGGTACTGCGATGGCAAGTGCCCTGGATCGCATCTCGGTCATCCTCAAAGCCGGGCAGCGGGCCGGCGCCTTCGCCGCGGCGGACACCGACTACCTGGCCAACCACCTCTACACCCAAACCCTCGGCGCGATGCACATGGCGCGGATGGGCCTGATCGTGTCCCGTGAGACCCCCGACGCGGGCGTCGTGCACCCGGTCGTGCACCAGGCGGACATTCAAACGGTCCGTACGACGGCGATCACCGCCACCCTCGCCACCGCCGTTGGCCTCGACGCCCTGACCGCGAAGACATCGCCTGCGAAGGCGCCCGCCGCAAAGACGTCGGCCGCGAAGAAGCCCGCCGTCGCCCCCTCCCCCGCCGCCGCCCCCTCCCCTGCCGCCGTACGCGCGGCCAAGGCCGGCGTGGCAGCGAAGACTTCCGCCCGTTCGACCAGCACCCGGCGCTCCACTTCACGCAAAGCAGGAGAGAAATCGTGACCGAGACCCGCAAGGTGGCCGTTGTCGCCGGCAACCGAATTCCGTTCGCCCGGCAGGACAAGACCTACCGGCACGCGTCCAACTCCGACATGCTCACCGCCGCGCTCAACGGCCTGGTCGACCGCACCGGACTGGGCGGCCAGGAGCTCGGCGAGGTGGTCGCCGGCGCGGTGCTCAAGCACGCCCGCGACTGGAACATGGTCCGCGAGGTGGTCCTCGGCTCCAAGCTCGCGCCCACCACCCCGGCGTACGATCTCCAGCAGGCCTGCGGGACCGGCCTCGAAGCCGCCATCCTGGTCGGCAACAAGATCGCCCTCGGCCAGATCGACGCCGGTATCGCCGGTGGTGTCGACACCGCGAGCGACGCACCGATCGCCGTCAACGACCAACTCCGCAACATCCTGCTCGACCTGAACCGCGCGAAGTCGTTCCAGGACCGGCTCAAGGTGCTCGCCCGGGTGCGCCCGAAGGACGTGGTACCGGAGATTCCGCGCAATGCCGAGCCGCGCACCGGCAAGTCGATGGGCGACCACGCCGCGTTGACCGCACTCGAATGGGGCATCACCCGCGAGGCGCAGGACGAGCTCGCGTACCGATCGCACATCAATCTGGCGGCGGCGTACGACCGCGGTTTCCAGCAGGACTTGATCACGCCATACCTCGGGCTCGAGAAGGACCAGAACCTCCGGCCCGATACCACGCCGGAGAAGCTGGCGAAGCTCAAAACCGTTTACGGCAAGGGCGAAACCGCGACGATGACCGCGGGCAACTCCACTCCGCTGACCGACGGTGCGTCGGCGGTGCTGCTGTCCACCGACGAGTGGGCCGCCGAGCGGGGACTCACGCCGCTTGCCTACCTGACTCACTCCCAGACCGCCGCCGTCGACTACGTGAAGGGCGCCGAGGGGTTGCTGATGGCCCCCGCGTACGCCGTACCGCGGATGCTCGCGCGTGCCGGCCTGACCCTGCAGGACTTCGACTACTACGAGATCCACGAGGCGTTCGCGTCGCAGGTGCTGGCCACGTTGAAGGCCTGGGAGGACCCGATCTTCTGCAAGGAACGTCTCGGCCTGGACGCGCCGCTGGGCGAGATCGACCGCGACAAGCTCAACGTCAACGGCAGCTCACTGGCCGCCGGGCACCCGTTCGCCGCGACCGGTGGGCGGATCGTCGCCGCGCTGGCCAAGCAGCTGCACGAGAACGGTGGTGGACGCGGACTGATCTCGATCTGCGCCGCCGGTGGTCAAGGCGTGGTCGCCATCCTGGAGGGGAACAACCGATGACCGATCGCTACCAGACCTTCACCCGTACGCCGCTCGGCAAGGCGCTGGTGAAGAATCTCGGCCTGCCGAACCCGACCCCACTCCCGCGCTGGACCGATGGCTCGGCCGTGATCGAGGGCCCGGTCGTCTTCGGCGCGTCCGCGGAAACCGATACAGGCAAGGCGATCCAGGCCCTGCTGCGCGACGTCGGCGCATCCTTCAGTACTGCGGCCGAGGGCGTCGCGTCGAGCGAGTTGCGCCCCAAGGCACTCGTCTTCGACGCGACCGGCATCTCCTCCACCGCCGAGCTCACGAGCCTGCAGCGGTTCTTCTCCCCCGTCATCCGGCAACTCGGTACGGCGGGGCGCGTGATCGTCGTCGGCCGGACACCCGAACTCGCCGCGAGCCCGGAGCAGCAGATCGCTCAACGCGCGATCGAGGGTTTCACCCGGTCGCTGGGCAAGGAGGTCAAGCGCGGAGCCACGGTCAACCTGGTGTACGTCGCTCCCGACGCCCACGACCAACTCGATTCGACCCTGCGCTTCTTCCTGTCACCCAAGTCGGCGTACGTGAGCGGTCAGGTCGTCCGCGTCGGCACCGGCCCGCTCGTCGGCAACGACCCGACCGCGCCGCTCGCCGGCAAGGTCGCTCTGGTGACCGGGGCCGCCCGGGGCATCGGCGCCGCGATCGCCGAGACGCTGGCCCGCGACGGCGCGAAGGTGATCGGCGTCGACGTACCGCAGAACGCGAACGACCTGCGTCACGTGATGTCCGCGATCGGCGGCAGCGAACTGCTCCTCGACGTGACCGCGATCGACGCGCCACAAAGGATCGCGGCGCAGGCCCAGGAGCAGGGCGGCCTGGACATCGTCGTCCACAACGCGGGCATCACGCGCGACAAGCGGCTCGCAAACATGCGGACCGATGTGTGGGACGCCGTTCTCGACGTCAACCTCCGCGCACCGGAGCGGATCACCGAGCACCTGGTCTCCTCGGGTGCGCTGAACGACGGTGGTTCGATCATCGGCGTCTCGTCGATCGCCGGGATCGCAGGGAACAACGGCCAGACCAACTACGCCACTTCCAAGGCCGGCGTGATCGGCCTGGTGCAGACCCTCGCGCCGCGGCTCGGCGAACGGCAGATCCGGATCAACGCGGTCGCGCCCGGCTTCATCG
Organism: Kribbella monticola; assembly: GCF_003261635.1. Lineage (GTDB taxonomy): Bacteria > Actinomycetota > Actinomycetes > Propionibacteriales > Kribbellaceae > Kribbella > Kribbella monticola. The sequence goes on from NZ_QFXK01000026.1 coordinate 73,185, forward strand.
AGACCGAGATGACCGCCCGGATCCCGTTCGCGATCCGCGAGGTCGGTCGCCGGCTGAACTCCCTGCAGCAAGGCGGTTTGCCGATCGACGTGGCCGAAACGATCGCCTGGTTCGCCGATCCGGCCTCGGCCGGCGTCACCGGCAACGTGGTCCGCGTCTGCGGCCAGAGTCTGCTCGGAGCCTGAGATGCCGACCCGCCGGTACGACGATTCGCCCGGATTCGGGTCGCTCTACGCCCGGACGGTGAAGGCGACGCTCCGCAAGGCGGAGTACGAGCCCGACACGGACGGCCTGGAGCTCGAGCTCCCGCGCACACTGGTCGATCAGGACCACCTCACGGCGTACCGGGAAGTGACCGGCTTCACCGCGGGGCCCGCCCTACCGGTCACGTATCCGCATGTACTCGCGTTCCCGTTGCACCTGGATCTGATGTCGGACCCGTCGTTCCCGTACAAGCCGATGGGGATCGTGCACCTGTCCAACACGATCACTCAGCTGAAGCCGATCCCGATGCACGCCGAGCTGTCGATCCACGTGCACAGCAGCCCGGAACGCCCGCATCCCAAGGGAACCGTGTTCGACATCCTGAGTTCGGTCAGCGTCGAGGACGAGGTCGTCTGGACGGACTCGACCACCCTGCTCAGCCGATCCGCCGGTACGCCGTCCGCGCACACCGACCTGCTACCCGACCCCGAGCTGGACGCGACCGCGTTCTGGGACCTGCGCGCGAACCTCGGCCGCCGGTACGCCGCGGCCTCGGGCGACCGCAATCCGATCCACCTGTGGAAGCTGTCCGCCCAGGCATTCGGATTCCCCCGCCAGATCGCCCACGGCATGTGGGCCAAGGCCGCCGCCCTCGCCTCCATCCAACGCACCACCACCCTCCCCGACGCCTTCACCGTCCGCGTCGACTTCCGCAAACCCCTCCTCCTCCCCTCCCGCGTCCAGTTCGCCCACCAGCTCACCGGCACCACCCGCGATTTCGCCCTCTACAACGACGACCACACCCTCACCCACCTCATCGGCCAACTAGTCCCCCGCTAAGTTCAAAACGCTTGTTTGCGGGAGCGGCTTCGGCGCGCTGGATTTGCTCGTCCCGGCGGCGAATAGGGTTCATGATGATGCCAAGGCTGTCCTCAACCGGAAGGACGGCCCGTCCGCTGGGGGCTTGCTGGAACCGGCCATGCCTCCACGCGCGATTCACCTGACAAGAAGTGGAGCACCGCCATGGACACACCCAACCGCCCCGAGCTCAGCACCTCTGACGACGTCGTGGTCGACCCCATCGGTCCACCGGTCCTGCAGGCGCTGCCGCGCTACCTGGTCCGGTCTCTCGCGCTGACCGGCGTCGCTGTCGTCGGCCCAGCCCTCCACGTCATCCTCCAAACCTCCACGGGGACTCCGACCACCAAGTGGCTCTGACAGTGCTGTGCCTGCAGACGCCTGCCGTCGTTGAGATCTGACGACTACAGTACGGCGGCATGGGTGACGGGGCGCGGATCGTAGGGCGGGACAGGGAGATCGAACAGCTGCAGGCCGCCTTGATCGCTGCCCGCAACGGCACCGCCAACGCCATCTTCCTGATCGGCGAGCCTGGGATCGGCAAGACCAGGCTCGCCACGGAGGCCATCAATCGAGCGGTCGAGGCGGGCATGGTCGCCGTTCGTGGCCGAGCAAGCACCATCGGACCGATCGTCCCTTACCGTCCGTTGATCGAGGCTGTCCAAGCTCTCTCCCGGGCCGGCAACCTGCCGGAGTTGAGTTCGCTCGGCACCTACGGCGGCGTTCTTGGTCGGCTGGTGCCGAGCTCATCCAACGCGACCGGCTCCACAGTCGGATCCTCAGTGGTTGTCGCCGAGGCATTGATTCGGCTGCTGACGGTCGTCGGAGACCGGCGTGGTTGCCTGTTCGTCCTCGACGATTTGCATGATGCCGACGCAGAGACCCTGGCAATTGTCGAGTACATGCTCGACAATCTCCGCCCCGCGCCGGTCGTCCTGCTTCTGGCTTGCAGAGCAGAGGCGTGTGCTGCAATGGATCTGGCCGTCAACGCACGTCAGGCGGGCACGGCGACCGTCCTCGAACCAGAAGCGTTGACGCGGGAGCAGATCCACCTGCTCGCGTCACAGCGGCTGGATGTCGACCCCGACGACGTCCCCGACTGGCTGCTCGACCGGCTGAGTACCGACAGTGCCGGGAATCCGTTCGTGGTCGAGGAGTTGGTCTTCGCACTCGGTCGCCAGGGCCTTGACGAAGCCGCCGGCCTCGCAGTACCGGTCAACGTCGCTCGTAGCGTCGCCCGCCGCGCCGATCGGCTGGGACCGAACGGACGGAACATCCTGACTACTGCCGCTGTCATTGGTCACCGGTTCGCCTTGCCTCTACTGCGTCAGGCGGCCGGCGCAACCGACGACGAGATCCTGGAAACAGTGGAGGCCGGCGTCGCCTCTCAGCTCGTGCGTCCTGACGGCCCGAAGGTGGACTGGTATACATTCCGGCACCCGCTGACGGCGGAGGCACTGATCAGCGAGCTCAGTCCTAGCGAACGTGCTGCCGCCTCCAGGCAGGTCGCTGACGCCATCGCGTCTCTCTACCCGACGCTTCCGGGCGAATGGTGCGCCCGCTCCGCCGAACTGCGCGAATACGCAGGCGAACCTGCAACAGCCTCCGGCCTCTACGCTGAAGCAGGCCGCCGCGCGCTGGCTGCCGGAGCAGTCAAATCTGCCGTCACTTTGCTCGTCCGTGCCGATCTGGACCCGAACGGCGACCTCGAATACCGGGCCGATCTGCTCGGAGATCTCCTGCTCGCCGTAGCCGAGTCCGGCGATTTCAGCCGCATCCCCTCGCTCGAAAAGATGCTCGAGGAACTCACGGTGGCTGGTCTCTCGCCCGCCCGCCGAGCCGTCCTGCACGCAAAATTCGCGAACGCCGCACACATCGCGGGTGACCAGGCTCGTGCTCTGGAGCAGATTGTGAGTGCTCGGGCGCTGCTTGGGCCCCATCCGGCTGCGGCGGAGTCTGCTCAAGTCGACGTGATCAGTGCCTATATCGAGTTGGGTCGCCCGAACCCTGATCGGCTGCAGGTCGCTGCAGAACTGGCCGGGCGTGCTGCGAAAGCAGGAGAGGACGCCGGCCTACCGATCGTCACCTGCGATGCCCTGCAACTGGTCGGATACCTCACTCGTGACCGCGACGACGACCGAGCCAACCAGCTCTTCCAAGAAGCACGGGAAATTGCCATCCGCAACGAGTTGCCGATCTTCCGTGTGTATTCCGAGGTGTTCCTGTCCCGCTCCTTGTGCCTGCGGACGGGCCAGACCTCCGAACTGGAGGAAGCACGTCAGAGTGCCCTGCATATCGGAGCTCTGCCGCTGGCCTATGAGGCCGGTTACCTACTGGCACTCCAGCGAGTGCAACGCTGTGAGTTTGCTGACGCCCGGCGGGAGCTTGACGAGAGTCTCACCACCGCGATCCGGCTACGGCTCGGCCGCACCGTGCCATTTCTCCGGCTCGGCCAGGCCATCGGCGCCGCGCACCAGGGCAACCGTGCTGAGATGGAAAAAGCTCTTGATCTCCTGACTGTCGAAGATCAGTCGATTGCGGGCGTCCGGCCGTCGACCTTCGGACTCGCCCGCGCGGTCTGCTCGCTCCTGGAGGAGGACTTCGACCGGGCGAGCCAAGAACTCGCTCAAGCGCTCGCGCTCGATCTCGAGAATCCCACCATGCTCGACTTCGGGAAGAACGGCCTGATCTTGTTGCTGGGCGTGGTCGAGGGGCGTAATGGGTGGGAGCATTATTCGGCTGTTGCGGAGCGGAGTGCTAGTCGGACTCGGTGGAATACGCAGTTCGCGCAGTTTGCGCACGCGGTGTTGCTGGGGCGGGACGGGGATGTCGAGGGGGCGACCCGGGCGGCGGCGGTGGCGCTGGAGGCGGCGGAGATCTATCCGTTGGGGCGGCATCTGGCGTTGCGGCTGGTGATTCAGGCGGCGTACGACGACGGGTGGGGCGAGCCGGTCGTCTGGGCTCGGGAAGCCGAGGAGTACTTCCAGGCGAACAACATCTCCGCGGTGGCGAGTGCTTGTCGCGGGATGCTTCGCAGCATGGGTGCGCCGGTGCGGCAGCGGCGTACTGGGGACGATGCCGTGCCGTCGAGGTTGCGGAAGCTGGGGGTGACGGTGCGGGAGCTGGAGGTGGGGCGGTTGCTGGCGCAGCGGATCCCGAACAAGGCGATTGCCAAGCGGTTGCACATCTCGCCCCGTACCGTCGAGAAACACGTCGCCAGCCTCCTCACCAAGACCGGCCACCACGACCGGGACACCTTCGCCTCCTCTGCTCACGAAGACTTCGACTGACCAGCAGACCGCCGGCGTCCGTGGCGGTCTGCTGCTCAAGTGGTCAGGCGCTCGGCTGGATTGCGGACTGGATATCGGCGAGGGCTGCGGCGATGGGGGCTGCAGGGAGTTTGTTGCCGGAGCGGACGCGGATTGCGAGGTGGTGGGCGGCGGCTTCTCGGGGGCCGAGGATTGCGAGGTACGGGGCGTGGCGGTTTTCGCGGATTCGGGCGTTGAGGGTGCCTTCGTCGGCGTACGCGAGTTCGGCTCTGATGCCTTGGGCGACGGCTTGGCGGAGTACGTCGGAGGCGAGCTTTTCCTCGGCGGACGAGATCGGGAGGATGACGAGTTGGACGGGGGCGAGCCAGGCGGGGAAAGCTGGGCCGTGGACTTCGATCAGGTGGGCTACGGCCCGTTCGATGCTGCCGATGACGGAGCGGTGCACCATCACCGGACGGTGTTTGTTGCCGTCAGCACCGATGTAGTCGAGGTCGAACCGTTCCGGCTGGTGGAAATCGATCTGGATGGTCGACAACGACGACTCGCGGCCGGCCGAGTCCTCGATCTGGATGTCGATCTTCGGGCCGTAGAACGCCGCGTCGCCGGGCGACTCCTCGTAGTCGATTCCCGCGTTGTCCAGTACGTCGCGCAGCAGCGCTGCCGAGCGCGCCCAGCTGTCGGCATCCCCGACGTACTTGCTGTCCGGGGAGCCGAAGCGCGCGTCCTCCGAAGGCAACGACAGCAGGTACCGCGAGGCCTTGATCCCCATGTCGCGATAGGCCTGGTTGATCAGCTCCAAGGCGGCGCTCGCCTCCCCCGCCACCTGGTCGAGCCGGCAGAAGATGTGCCCGTCGTTCAACTGGATCGCCCGCACCCGCGAGAGCCCACCCAGTACGCCGGATCGCTCCGACCGGTACATCCCGCCGATCTCGGACATCCGCAGCGGCAGTTCGCGGTAGCTGTGTGACCGGGACCGGTACATCAGCGCGTGATGCGGGCACAGGCTCGGCCGCAGTACGAGTTGCTCCTCGCCGATGTCCATCGGTGGGTACATGTCGTCGCTGTACTTCGCCCAGTGGCCCGAGATCTCGTAAAGCTCGCGCTTGCCGAGCACGGGTGAGTAGACCTGCTGGTAGCCGGCTCTTCGTTCCACGTCGGCGATGTAGCGCTCGAGAGACTGGCGGATCGCGGCACCGGCCGGCAGCCAGTAGGGCAGACCCGCGCCGATCAGCGGGTCGGAGTCGAACAGGTCGAGTTCGCGGCCCAGTTTGCGGTGGTCGTACATGTGAACTCCTCAGGATGTGAGGCGAGTGTCCACATGGCGAAGCCCTGGGGCACTCGCCCCGGGGCTTCGATGAGACAGACAGCTGTCAGCGCGCCGGGACGTTCCTCGGCGTCGTCGTCACCACTGCGCGCTTGATCATGTCTCCTAAATTAGCAGAGCCCGTCAACCCTGTTCGTCACCCAGGTCCAGACCGACCGGCCGGATCAGCCCTTCCTGGGCGACCGAGGCGACCAGCCGGCCGTCGGAACTGAACAGCCGCCCGGTCGCGAACCCGCGCGCACCGGAGGCCGACGGCGAGGCCTGGTCGTAGAGCAGCCACTCGTCCGCCCGGAACGGCCGGTGGAACCAGAGCGCGTGGTCGAGCGAGGCCGGCTGGATCCGCCGGTCGCCGATGATGATGCCGTGCGGCAACAAGCTTGCCCCGAGCAACGTGAGGTCGCTGGCATACGCCAGAACGCAAGCATGCAAGGCAGAATCGTCCGGAAGCTTGCCTGCGGCCCGGATCCAGAACTGCCGCCCGCTGAGCGCTGCCAGCCGTACGTCGAGCGCGGCCCACTCTTTGTTCCAGTCCTCGGCCTTGCGGCCGGACGCCTGCTCGAACACCGAGGCCAGCGTCGGCGCCTCCTCCGGCGGGACGAGGTCGGTCGGCATCGGATCGGAGTGGTCCAGCCCCGGCTCGGCCTGCTGGTACGACGTCGACATGTAGAAGATCGTCTTCTCGCGCTGCGACGCCACCACCCGGCGACTGCTGAAGGCCTTGCCGTCCTTGATCCGCTCGACGTGGTACTCGATCGGTACCGCGGTGTCGCCCGGCCGCAGGAAGTAGCCGTGCAGCGAGTGCACGATCCGGTCGGGCTCGACGGTGTCGCTGGCCGCTACCAGCGCCTGGCCGAGCACCTGGCCGCCGAAGACCCGCTGGGCCGAGGTCTGCGGTTGGCGCCCTCGGTAGACATCGGCATCGAGCTTGTCGAGGTCGAGCAGCTCGACCAGATCCTCCAGCGACTCAGGCATGCCACATCCTTACAGGTGACGATCGGCCGGACTCCCTCAGGGAGCCCGGCCGACCTACGTCACGCAGTACTCAGTTGTCGTCGTCGCGGCTCAGTTCCGCCAGGAACTGCTCGACCTCGGCGCCCAACTCCTCCGCGGACGGCGTCGCGCCGGCGAGGAGGCTGCCGCGGCTGATGGAGCCGGCGGCGGCGTCGTACTGGGTTTCCAGCGCGTTGACGACAGCGGCTGCCTCCTCGGAGGCCTCCACCTGCTCATCGACCATCCGGCCGGTGACGGCCGCCTCGTCCAGGAGGGCCTTGCTAGGGAGCAGCAGACCGGTCGCGGCCGAGACGGCGTGGACCAGGGCCAGGGCGGCACCCGGGAAGCGGTTCTCGGCGAGGTAGTGCGGGACGTGGACGGCGAAGCCCATCGCGTCCTTGCCCGCCTCGCCGAGCCGGACCTGCAGCATGGTCGCCGCGCTCGCCGGGAGACGCATCTCGCCGTCCCAGATGTTCGAACGCGTCACCAGCTCCGGCCGGGTCGCGTGCGAGGTCAGCCCGAGCGGGCGCGTGTGCGGCACACCCATCGGGATGCCGTGCACGCCGACGGTCAAGGTCACGTTGTACCGCTCGATGAGCTGCCGTACGGCGCCGGCGAACCGGTTCCAGTGGTTGTCGGGCTCGACACCCTCGAGCAGCAGGAACTCGACCCCGGCGTCGTCCGTCATCAGGTGCAGCGACAGCTGGGGCGGGGTGTAGTCGATGAAGCGGTCCTCGGCGAACGTCACCTCAGGGCGACGTGCCCGGTAGTCGTGCAGCAGATCGACGTCAAACCGCGCCAGCAGGCGGTTGTCCAGTACTTCGAGCAGATGGTCGGCGGTGACCCGCCCTGCCTGCCCGGCATCCATGAATCCGTCCAGCGAGTGCACCAGCACCTTCGGCGAAGCCGCCGGGCCGGTCGCCACCGACTCGTCGACGATCTCGTAGAGGTCGTCCGGTCGCAGCATCGTCGTCTCCTTCTCGTGGCCAACGGGCGGGTCGGATGTCTCTATCCTGCCCTGTCAGGGTCCAACGTCCGAGCCGCGGGCAGGAATTCCGGCCGCCGGAAAGTTTTCCGGCGGTTGCGGAAACCTATTCCGGCCGGGCTGCGACGCGGGCAGGACGAGCGCTTTCGGAAAGCGCTTGCTAGCGTGCTCCTGTGCGCACCGAACCAGACCCCGCCCTGCCCACCGCCCAGACCGAACCGGCCGCAGGCCGGCCCGCCGCCGGGTCCGCTGCGGCCACCGTCGCCGAGCCGACCGCTGGGTCCGCTGCGGCCGCCGTCGCCGAGCCCGCCCCGGCTCGGCCCGCTGTGATGCTGGCGATGAACGAGTCGAGCCGGGTTCGGGTGCTGGTTCCGCAGGTGCGGACCCGGCTCGAGCGGGTCGCTGACGTCCTGCCGGTCGGTCCGGGGACCGCCTTCCTCGCCGATCCCGCGATCCGGGACGCGCTGGCCGAGACCGAGGTACTGCTGACCGGCTGGGGCTGCCCGGCGATCACGCCCGAGGTGCTCGCGGCGGCGCCGAAACTGCAGGCGATCATCCACGCGGCCGGCTCGGTGAAGAGCTTCGTCGATCCGGCCGTCTTCGACCGCGGAATCCAGGTGACGTCGGCAGTCGTGGCCAACGCGCTGCCGGTCGCAGAGTTCACCGTCGCCACCATCGTCCTGAGCGGCAAGCGGGCGTTCCGGCTCAGCGCGGAGTACAAGAACTCCCGGCGCAAGCCGGACCCGAGCTTCGTGCCCGGCAACTACGGCAGCACCGTCGGCCTGCTCGGCGCCTCCCGGATCGGCCGGATGGTTGCCGACCGCCTGCGCACGTTCGACCTCGAAGTACTGATCAGTGATCCGTATCTGACCGCTGCCGAGGCCGCCGGCTTCGGCGCCGAACTGGTGGAGCTGGACGCGCTGTTCAGCCGCAGCGACATCCTGAGCGTGCACGCCCCGCTGCTGCCGGAGACCGTCGGGATGGTCGACGCGCGGCTCCTCGGCTTGCTGCGGGACGGCTCGGTGCTGATCAACACCTCGCGCGGCCGCATCATCGATGCCGCGGCGCTGGAGAAGGAATGCCGGTCCGGTCGCCTGGATGCTGTTCTCGACGTCACCGACCCGGAGCCGCTGCCGCCGGACTCGCCCTTGCTCGACCTCCCGAACATCTTCCTGACGCCGCACCTGGCCGGTGCCGTCGGCAACGAGGTCGCCCGGCTGGGCGAACTGGCCGTCGGTGAGGTGGAACGCTTCGCGGCCGGTGTGCCGCTCCAGCACACGATCACCGCTGCCGACCTCGGGAGGATCGCATGACGCGCCTCGTGCTCCCTGCCACCGATCGCGTCCTGTCCCGCCAGACCGGCTGGGTCCGGGCCCACTGGGAGGCCTTGGCGGATCACTTGCTCGACTCGCTGATCCCCTACACCTCCCCCGGCGCTGCCCGCCTCGTCATCCCGGGTCGCCCCAGCCGCTCGGGGACCGATTCGGACGAACTGGAAGGCTTCGCGCGCTCCTTCATGCTCGCGGCGTTCCGGATCGCCGGGGTAGGCGGCGAAGGCTGCGAGAAGCTGATCGAGCGATTCGCGCGAGGCGTCGCCAACGGGGCGAATCCGGACCATCCGGAGGCGTGGCTGCGGCTCACCCCGCGCTCCCAGCAGATGGTGGAGGCGGCGGCGATCGCGGTCGCGCTGCACGAGTCCCGCGAGTGGATCTGGGACCGGCTGGACACCCGCGCGCAGGAGCACGTGGCCGAGTGGCTCGGCGGTTTCATCGGCTCGACCACGCACGACAACAACTGGCGGCTGTTCCAGGTCGTCAGCGAGCAGTTCCTCGCCTCGGTCGGCGCGCCCTACTCGAAGGAGGACATCGAGGGCGGCCTGGACCGGATCGAGGACTGGTACGTCGGCGACGGCTGGTACTCCGACGGCGACGGCCAGAACTTCGACAACTACATCGGCTGGGCGATGCACCTCTACCCGGGACTGTGGACCCGGATGGCGGCGGCGACGCCCGGCACGGAGTACGACGATCGGCTCAAGGTCTACCGCGATCGGCTCCGGCTGTTCCTGGAAGACGCGGTGCATCTGGTCGGCAACGACGGCGCGCCGATCTACCAGGGTCGCTCCCTGACGTACCGGATGGCCGCGGCAACGCCGTACTGGATGGGGCAGCTTCTCGACGCATCGCCGATGAGCCCGGGCCAGACGCGGCGGCTGTGCTCCGGGATCGCACGGCACTTCGTGCAGCACGGGGTGCCTGACGAGCGCGGGCTGCTCACGCTCGGCTGGTACGACACGTTCCTCCCGACCACACAGTCGTACTCCGGTCCGGGCTCGCCGTACTGGGCGAGCAAGGGGTTCATCGGGTTGCTGCTGCCGCCCGAGCATCCGGTGTGGAGCGATCCCGAGGAGAGCGTGCCGCTCGACGAGGCGGACCAGGTTCGCTCGATGCCCGCGCCGGGCTGGCTGATCCACGCGAGCCGTCACGACCAGTTGGTGCGACTGGTCAATCACGGTGCCGACCACGCTCCCCCGGTCGAGCCGTCCGGTATCGAGCCTGCGGGCGATCCGCACTACGACCGGCTGGCCTATGCGAATCACGCCGGGCCCGATCTGACCGATTCGTCAGCGCGGATCGACAACCTGGTCGCGCTGGTCGATCAGCAGGGCCGTACGTCGGTACGCGGGCGGATCCGGCGGCTCTCGATCGGGCCGCGGTCGGCGGCGTCGTGGCACAAGGCGTGGCTGGGCGAGGACGGTCCGTGGCCGGTCGAGACGGCGTCGATCGTGCACGGCGGCTGGGAGATCCGCTGTTCGCTCGTCGAAGGGCCTGCCGGTGCGCTCGTTCGCAGCGGTGGTTACGCGGTCGCCGGCGACTCCTTGCCTTCGGCAACCGTCGGTGAGGGCTGGGCGTCCGCGCGGAACTCCGACGGGCTGATGTCGGCCGTCGTCAACCTGCACGGGTACGGCGAATCGGGCGTCCATCGTGATCTCGGCGCGAACCCGTTCGGCGCGCACTCGGCCACGCCGTACCTCACCGCGGTGCACAACGGCGAACCGCTGGTGCTCGTGTACGCCGTCTTGCTGACCAGGGACGCGATCCCTCCGCAGGCGTTTGCGGACGGCATCGAAGTGGTCGTCAACGGTCACGAGATCACCATCACACTGCCCGGTTCGGGAACGGAGACGGTTCGGCTCGGGAACCGCTGAGGTCGTACCGTGGGAGTTATGACCGAAGCTACTGCCACCGACACACTTGCCGAGGCTGTCGCGGCCGAACCGAGTACGGCGAACCAGGAGAAGTTGTGGAAGGCAACGTTCTCGCTGGAGCGCTGGTGGTTCGTCCAGCGCGGTGAGCCGGACAACCCGCAGCCGTTCGTCGGAGTGCACGCCGACCAGCCGTTCCTGATGGCTTTCACGTCCGCCGAGCGGGCCCGGACCTTCGCGGTGGACAACGGTCTGGCCGGTCCGGACGACGAGGTGCTGGTGCTTGCGCTCACGCCGGCCGACGCCGTCGTACAGGCTCCGGTCTGGCTGCAGCAGGGCATCGCCGCGATCACCTTCGACCACGGCATCGCCGGGTACTTCGCGCCGCTCGGCAACCTGCCGGCGATCCGCTCGCACGTCCAGGACGTCGGGTGACACGGCCTTAGGCGAGCCTCGCCAACGGTGAGTTTTCTCATGCCGGGCACTAGATTGGCCGCCATGAGCACGTACGCGAAACTCCTGCAAGAACAGATCCGCAACGAATTCACGGCGTCCCAGCAGTACACGGCCGTCGCGGTCTGGTACGACGACCAGGACCTGCCGCAACTCGCGGGGCACTTCTACAAGCAGTCGCTGGAGGAGCGCAACCACGCGATGATGATGGTCCAGTACCTGCTGGACATGGACATCCGCCCGCAGATCCCGGGCGTCGGCGACGTGGTGAACGACTTCGAGTCCGCGCTCGAGCCGCTCGAACTCGCGCTGCAGCAGGAGATCACGGTCACCAAGCAGATCGAGACCTTGGCCCGGACCGCGCGCGACGACGGCGACTACGTCGGCGAGCAGTTCATGCAGTGGTTCCTCAAGGAGCAGGTCGAGGAGGTCTCGGCGATGACGACACTGGTCAACGTCGCGAAGCGGGCCGGTGACAATCTGTTCCACCTCGAGGATTTCCTGGCCCGCGAGGTCTCCGGCGCCAACGCCACCGACCCGACGGCACCCGCCGCGGCCGGCGGAACGGTCTGACCCAGTCCCAACGTGCTCAGGACCGCCGCGTGACCACACCCGCGGCGGTCCCGGGGACTACCAAGAGCCGCCGCCTCCGCCGCCGCCACCGCCGCCGGAGGAGCCGCCGCTGAAGCCGGACGAGCTGCCACCGCCGCCACCGCTTCCGGCCGGGGCCGGCGGCGGGTCGAAGGTGCTGGCGACCGTCTGGCTGATGCTTCCGGCGGCGAAGCCGGAGTTGTAGTACGAAGGACCGACGTACCAGTAGGGGTCCGGCGGGATCCGTCCGGCGGCGACGAGTTGCGCACAGACCCGCTGCCAGCGATCGGCGAGTTCGAAGGCGATCGCCCAGGGCAGGTACTTGCTGAAGATGTCCTCGCCCTCTTCGAACTTCAGCTGGTCCGCCTCCGCCGTGGCCAGATAGGTCCGGAAGCCGATCAGCTGATCGGCGACCGCACGCCCGGCCGGATTCCGCTGCCCCTGGCCGCGCTTGCCGATCCAGATGCCGATGGCAACAATCACCGCGAGGACCGGGATCGCCACACTCAGCGCGCGCCCGAGCCCACCCGTTGCCGCGCCGATCGCCGTACCGCCGATCCCGGCGCCGAAGATCCAGGTGGCGAGGATGCCGAAACAGGCAACCCGGGCGCCGCCGCTGACGGCGGAACCACCGCCCGCACGCGGCATCCGCAGGTACCACTGGCGTTGCTTGACCTGCTCACGCAGCGCGGCGATCATCGCGTCGTGGGCCTGCCGCATGGAGGTGTCACCGACCGGCCGGCGTTCGAGGGTGATCTCGGCGCCGGGCTGCAGCGAGGGGAACAATCCCTGGAGCAACACCTGCTCGTGCGGCAGCGTGGCGACCGCGGGATTCAGCAGCACCGCCTTCTGCTCGTTGCCGGTGTTGTCGATCCGGATGCCGCCACGGACGGCGAGGTCGATCAGCGTGGCAGCGGTCTCGGTCGTGGTCGCCTTTGCGTCGATCAGCAGACCGCCCTCGGCGACCGGGATCTTCGGCGGTGAGAACGCGACCGGAATCTGGTCCTCTTTCAGGTCGTCCTTCACCGGCTGAGCGTTCATGCCACTGGGCGGGAAGGTGCCCGGTGGCATCCCGGCGAAGCGTTGATCGCGGTTGCCCTTCTTCGTGTAGAGGATGGCGGCCACGATTGCGCCGACGGTGACTGCGCCCGATCCGATCACGCCGGGCAGGGTCAGCCCCAGGCGGTCGAGCCAGCTTGGCGGGTCGACCACGATCGGGGTGTCGTTGCTGACGACGCCCGCCTTGATCCCGGCGACGATGGTCAACTGCTCACCGCGGTCGAGGTCTGTGGCGCCGAAGAGCGCGTTCCCGCCCACGACCGATTTCTGCGGGCAGTTCTCGTTGGAGCCGGGTGGGCCGACGAAGCAGTCGACCTGCTGGACTCCTTCGGGGACGTTCACGGTCACGGTGACGCTGCGGAGTACTGCTTCCCAGCCGGTGCCCGTCGCGTCCCAGTAGAGCTCGCTGTGGTCCTTGAAATGCCGGAGTGCCCCGCGTACGTCGTACGAGATGACGTAGGTCGCCTCCGTACCGGAGATCGTTTCGTCGGCCGAGCCGATCTTGATCTGGATGCTCTGGTCGCGCTGCCCGTTCGACTTCTTGGTCGAGGTCGTGAACTCGTCGCTCGCGCCGCTCGGGCTTTTGACGTGGATGTTCGAGATGTCGTACTTCTGGTCCTTCGCTTCGTCGCCGCGGTACTTCTCCCGGGTGATCAGGTTCCGGAAGATGCCGTGCCGGCCGGTGCTGCCGAAGTGGTAGGCGATCGTCTCGTCCACGTGCACCACGCCGTCCGACTTCACCGTGTAGCCGATCTTCATGCTGGTCACGACGTCGCCGATGTCGGCGTGGCCGGCCGGCACCGCTCCCGCCCGCACCGCTGCCGCCTGCACTGCGACCGCCTGCGTCGCTACTGCCTGCACTGCGACCGCCTGCGTCGCTACTGCCGGCGCAGCCGCTGCCGGCGCGGTGCTTGCGAAACCTGCCAGGACGAGAGCGGCGAAAGCCGCCGAGACGGCGGTGAAGAATCCCCTACGCATGCGGCGACAGTATCGAGGTCCGGGGTCTGACAGGTGCGCGACGGGCGGTTCAGTCTTCGGGGGTCGGAGCGGCCGCCTGAATCGCCGCTTCGACGAGGTCCGCGGCGGTGGTGGCGCGGGTGCGGCGGTTGCGGTCGTAGTACTGCGTGGTGGCGATGCTCGCATGGCCGACGTCGGCCTGGATGTGCTGGATCCGGGCGTCTTGCTCAAGGGCGATCGTGACGTAGGCGTGGCGCAGGGCGTGCGGATGGATGCGATCGGCTACGTCGGCCAGAGCAGGGCCTGCCTGTACTGCGATTCGCCGAAGCAGGGCGTTCATGTCGAAGCGGGAGCAGCGGCCGCCGTCGCGGGTCGCGATGAGCGGGGTGACGCCTGCATTCGTGCGGCCTCGTACTGCGGGTGCTGTGGCTTCGGCTGTGCGGTCGCGCTCGGCCAGGTAGGTCTGCAGTGCTGTGGAGGCCAGTTCGGTCAGGTAGACCTCGCGGTGGACACCACCCTTGCCCAGGACGCGCAGCATCGGTTCGCCGCCGGAGACCATCAGGTTGTCGCGATCCAGGCCGACCAGTTCGGAGACGCGGAGGCCGAGGGTCAGCAGGGCGACGACGGCTACTGCGCGGGCGGCGTACAGGTTGCGGTGACGAGTGCGGTTGGGCAGGTGCGCCGCTGCGTCGAGCAGGGCTCTGAGTTGCGTTGCGGTGAGGCGGATGGTGGGCGACGCATCTCGGGCGCTGCGGTTGAGTCCCAGACGGGTGCGGTTGAGCGCGGCGGGGTTTGCTGGGACTGCACCGACTTCTGTGAGGTAGGCGTAGAACGCGGAGAGGGTGGAGAGCATCCGCTGCCTGGTGCGCTTGCTGGCGTTTGCTGCTTCGAGCGTGTGCAGCCAGGCCTTCACATGGGTGCCGGTAGCTTCGCGCGGGTCCATCGCTCGTCCTGCACACCACCTGAACCACGCCAGGTCATACAACAGCCCGCTTTGAGCGGCAGGAGGCTTCGCCCGTACTACGCCCGCCGCTGCGGCGCTGGCCGGGTTGGTTGCCGCGTCTGACCGCTGCGTTGGGCTCCAGACCGCCCACTCCTGCGGGATGCCCAGCGCGTAGGCGTAGGTCTGCCGAGTCCCCTGGTTCGCGTACTGCGTCAGCCACTCCATCACAAGCCGCTGAAGCCCCGCAGCGTCGCCGACACCAGGCCAGCTCCCGTCACCAGCCAGCTTCAGCTGCTCGCCCGCACCGGACACAGGCACCCCGTCACCCCCGCCTTGCGCGGGCGCCTCGTCGCCCGCGCCGGCCGCAGGCACGCCGCCACCCCCGCCAGACGTCGGGACCTCGGCACCCCGGCTGGGTGCAGGCGGCTCGTCAGCCGCGACGGGTGTGGGCACCGACTCCCACATCACCAGCACGTCGCTTATCGGCTCATTCTCTGGGCGGCGGTCGTTCATCGGGTCAGTTTTCACTGCCAGGTCGGTCGTTTCGGAGTGCCGCGCCGTCGCGCCCACGAAACGCTGGTTTCGTGGGGTTGTGGTTTGGTTTTGGAAACGCCGGATCGGTTTCGTGGTTTTGTAACCGCTAACTTCTAGGCTGCGTGGTATGGAGATCGGGCGGGAAGACGCGGGGAGATGCGGGTACAGCAAGTGCCGGGCCGAATTGCCGGCGCCGGGGATGCAAGGAGGGCGACCGCGGCGCTTCTGCCGGGATACGCGGTGGGAGGGCGGACGGACTTGTTCGCAGATGGCGCGGGCTGAGCGGGAGGCGCTGGGAGCACTCGGGCTGGATGCTGGGAGCAGTACGTTCCGGCTGGATGCCGAGCGACTGCGCGACCACCTGGACGCAGTACGCGGACCGGTGGACGCTCTGACTGCTGCGCTGGCATCAGTCACGGCTCGGCTCGATGAGGTGGAGGCGGCTGCGGTCGCTGCCGTGGAGACGGCGCACGGCCAGGTCGCCGAAGCTGAGCGGAGCCGAGTCGCCGCCAAGGAGGCTCGGGAGCAGGCGGAGAACCGGGCTCGGCAGAGTGCGACGACTGCGGAGAGAGCTGCGAAGGAACGTAGTGAGGCTGTGGAGCGCGCCAACGCTGCAGCACGCCAGGCGTTGCAAGCCACCGAGGCGCTGGGCGCCGCGCGTCAGGAAGCCGAGCAGGCGATCGCTGCACAACGAGCTGCCGAGGTTCTCGCCGGGCGGCTGGAGGAACGGGTTGCGAGCGCGGAGCGGGAGGCGCGCGATACCGCAGTACTGGCTGAGCGGGCGGCGGCCGAACGGGATGCCGCTCACGAAGAGCGCGAGGTACTGCGTGCTGAGCTGGCCTCGGAACGCGATCGCGCCCGGACGGCGGAGACGGCACAGGCACATGAGGTCGCAGCACGCCACGCCCTCACCGACAAGCTCGCCGCAGCCGAACAAGCTCACCTGGCCGCAGCAACCGCCCTACAAGAAGCAGCCGACAAGCAGACCCGTTTGGAACAGGAGACGCGCGAACTACAAGCCGAACACACAGTCGAGCTCACCCGTCTTCGCGCCAAGCAAACCGCAGAACTCACCGATCTGCACACCGAAGTCACTCGACTGACCACCGAACTCGACCAACTCAGAGCCTCACCAAAGACACCACCACGCCTACACCCAGACGACCTCCAAGCAGTGCTCACCGCCGTCGCCACTCACACCTCCGCCACCCACCCCTAGGCGCCTACTCCACGGCCGTGCCGCCCGTCACCGCCTGGTCCGGCGGAAGCGTCGCTTGCTTCGACGTCTGGAGGGGTTGTGCTGGGTGGGCGGTTGGGGGAATGGTGGCTTAACTAGGAGGAACGTCATGGCAGACAAGGCGAACACTTCCCAGGGCGCCGGAGCCGCTCCCAGTGCGGACAGCCCGGCCGCCATTCGTAACGTGGTACTCGTCGGCCCGTCGGGTGCCGGCAAGACCACCCTCGTCGAGGCGTTGCTGGTCGCCTCCGGGGTGCTGTCCAGACCGGGCTCGGTGCTCGACGGGACGACCGTCTGCGACAGCGACGAGGCGGAGATCCGGCAACAGCGCTCCGTCGGCCTGGCCCTCGCCTCGCTCCCGCACGCCGGGATGAAGGTGAACCTGATCGACACCCCCGGGTACGCCGATTTCGTCGGCGAACTCCGGGCCGGTCTGAGAGCAGCGGATTGCGCTCTCTTCGTGATCCCGGCGAACGAGTCCGTGGACGAACCGACGAAGGCGCTCTGGCAGGAATGCGACCAGGTCGGGATGCCGCGCGCCGTGGTGATCACCAAACTCGACCACGCCCGCGCGAACTACCAGAACGCGCTCTCCGCCGCTCAGAACGCCTTCGGGGACAAGGTTCTGCCGCTCTACCTGCCCACGAGCGACGGGCTGATCGGGTTGCTGTCCCAGACCCAGTACCAGTACGACGGCGGCAAGCGGACGACACGCGATCCCGACCCGGAGTACGCGGACCAGATCGAAGAACAACGCGGCACCTTGATCGAAGGGATCATCGAGGAGTCCGAGGACGAATCCCTGATGGACCGGTATCTCGGCGGCGAGGAGATCGGCCAGGACGTCCTGATCGAAGATCTCGAGAGAGCGGTTGCTCGCGGATCCTTCTTCCCTGTTCTCCCGGTGTGCAGCGGCACCGGCGTCGGAACGCTCGAGCTGCTCGAGGTCGCGACGAGTGGGTTCCCCTCGCCGACCGAACACCCCGTGCCCGAGGTGTTCTCGCCGCACGGCGTACCGAAGAAGAAGCTGCCCTGTGACCCGAGCGGCCCATTGCTCGCCGAGGTGGTGAAGACGACGTCGGACCCGTACGTCGGCAGGGTCAGCCTGGTCCGGGTGTTCTCCGGCACCATCAGGCCCGACACGACGGTTCACGTGTCGGGCCATTTCACGTCCTTCTTCGGCGAGGGCAACACGCATGTCGATCACGACGAGGACGAGCGGATCGGCACCCTCTCCTTCCCATTGGGCAAGCAACAGCGGCCTGCCTCGGCGGTGGTCGCGGGTGATCTGTGCGCGATCGGCCGGCTGACGCGTGCGGAGACCGGTGACACGCTTTCCGACAAGGCCGAGCCGCTGCTGCTCAAACCGTGGAACATGCCCGAACCGCTGCTGCCGATCGCCGTACAGGCGCATGCGAAGACCGACGAGGACAAGTTGTCCGTCGGGCTGCAGCGGCTCGCGGCTGAGGATCCGACGTTGCGCATCGAGCAGAACCCCGAGACGCACCAGATCGTCCTGTGGTGCATGGGCGAGGCGCATTCGGACGTCGTACTGGACGCGCTGGCCAACCGGTACGGCGTGACGGTGGACACCGTGGAGCTTCGGGTGCCGTTGCGGGAGACGTTCGGCGGCAAGGCGAAGGGGCACGGGCGGCACGTGAAGCAGTCGGGCGGGCATGGCCAGTACGCCGTCTGCGACATCGAGGTCGAGCCGTTGCCGGAGGGTCTCGAGTTCGAGTTCGTCGACAAGGTGGTCGGTGGGTCGGTGCCGCGGCAGTTCATCCCGAGTGTGGAGAAGGGCGTGCGCGCGCAGATGGAGCGGGGTGTCGGCGCGGGGTATCCGGTGGTGAACATCCGGGTCACGTTGCTCGACGGCAAGGCGCACAGCGTCGATTCGTCGGACATGGCGTTCCAGATGGCGGGCGGACTTGCCCTGCGCGATGCCGCGAACGCGACCAAGGTGAATCTGCTCGAACCCGTCGATCTCGTCTCGGTGCTGGTGCCCGATGATCTGGTCGGCTCGGTGATGAGTGATCTGTCCGGGCGCCGCGGGCGGTTGCTGGGTACCGAGCGAGTCGGCGACGACCGCACGCTGGTCAAGGCCGAGGTGCCGCAGGTGGAGATCACCCGGTACGCGGTCGACCTGAGATCGCTCTCTCATGGCGCTGCGTCGTTCACGCGCTCCTTCGTCCGCTACGAAGCGATGCCTGATTCGGCAGCCGCCCGCGTCAAATCCTCCGCTTGACTGGCACGGTGTGGTCCCTGAACTCCCCCGGCTGCGGTGGTTCGGGGTGGGGGCGCTTTAGGGTGACGGGATGAGTGAGAACTGTCTTTTTTGTGGGATTGTCGCGGGGTCCATTCCTTCTCAGCAGGTGGCGGAGAACGAGCGGGCGATCGCGTTCATGGACATCAATCCGGCCACTCGTGGGCATCTGCTGGTGATCCCGCGGGCGCACGCGAAGGATCTGCGGGAGAGCGCTCCCGAGGATCTCACCGCGGCGACCCTGCTGGCGCAGTCGTTGGTGACCACGGTGATCGAGCGGCTCGACGCCGACGGCGCGAACCTGCTCAGTTGCATCGGCGCCGACGCCTGGCAGAGCGTGTTCCACACCCACCTGCACGTGATCCCGCGGTACAAGAACGACCCGCTCCAACTCCCCTGGCACCCGACACCCGGTGACATGGAAGAAATCGCAGCCACCGCCGCCGAACTCCGCTGATCCAGCCGATACTGCGGCCCGCGCGCCCCAGATCCTCAGGGGGCTGGGGCGAGGCGGGCCGGGGCGGGGCGGCCTGAACAAGACGTAGGGCAAGCGAGGCGAGGCGGCTAGGCGGAGCTGTAACGCCGTGGGCGGTCATGACACTTCAGTGCATCGGGACTTCCGGAGCATCTGGAGTGGTCATGTCGAAGCTGGTACGGCGGTTGGTGCCGTTGCAGGGGGCCGCGTTTCTGCAGGGGGTCGGATTCTGGGTTCCGGTGGAGAAGTTGTTCATGACCGGGATCGGGTTCGATGCGGCGACGATCGGGGTGATGGCCGCTGCGTACGCCGCGTTGGTGCCCGGTGTTGAGGTGATCTCCGGGATCTTGGCCGATCGTTGGTCTCGTCGCGGGGTGCTGGTGGTTGCCGGGGTCGCGATGTTCGCGAGTGTGCTGATCGGCGGGCTCAGTCGCAACGTGCTCACCTACATCGTCGCGGCGCTCGTGCTCGGCATCTACTTCGCGATGTACTCGGGCACAGTCGAGGCGATCGTCTACGACACCGTGCTCGAGGAGACCGGCAGTAGCGCCGACTACGAGCGGCAGATCGGCAGAATCCGGCTGATCGAGAGCGTAGCCCTCGTGCTGAGCGCCCTGGCCGGCGGCTGGATCGCAGCCGCCGCGAGCCCACGGCTCACCTACTTCCTCACCCTCCCGTTCGTCGTCGTCTCGTTGCTCGCCCTCGCATCGTTCCGCGAGCCGCGCCTCCACGAAACAAGTGAGCGCTCTCCGCTCCGGCAACATCTCAAGGTCACCTACGCCGCGATCACCCGACGCGGCCGGCTCATCCCGATCGCCGCCGCATCCGTCATGTCGGCATTGTTGCTGCAGGCAATCTTCGAGTTCGGCCCGCTCTGGCTGATCGCGCTCTCTGCGTCTCCCGTGCTGTACGGACCCTTCTGGGCCGGCCTCGTCTCCACGCTCGGCGTCGGTGGTCTGCTGGCCGGACGAGTGCGGCTCGACAAACCGATACCCGTCGTCCTCGTGGTTATCGCGATGGCGCTGGCCTGCCTGACGATGACCACCAGCCACAACCTCGCCGCGCTGACCGCAGCGATGATCACGCTCACCCTCTTGCTCGTCGTCGCGGGAATCCATCTCAGCCGCCTGATGCACGACGCGGTCCCCTCGACGATCCGGACCGGTGTCGCTTCGGGGATCAGCGCGGTCTCCTGGATCTTCTTCCTGCCGTTCGCGCTCGGATTCGGTGCCGTGAGCAACCAGTACGGCGTGTACACGGCCGGCTGGATGATCACAGCAGCGGTCGCTCTTGCCGGGGCCGGCCTGATCTGGGTGATCGCCCGGCCAGTCACCGACCCGGCCGAGCGACTCGAAGCAACCGGGTCCGAGCAACACGCAGTACTGCGAACCGCGGCGTGACTACTCTGATGCGATGGAAGGGATTCCGCCGGACGAGGTTCTGGTCGCCCGGCTGCGGAGCGGCGAAGAGAGCGCTTTCGCGTTGCTGCTCGACAGTTGGTCCGGTGGCATGCTGCGACTGGCCAGGTCTTTCGTCTCCACCGAGGAGTCCGCCGCCGAGGTCGTGCAGGAGACCTGGCTCGCGGTGATCGAGGGGATCGACCGGTTCGAGGGGCGGTCGTCGCTGAAGACGTGGATCTACCGGATCCTCACCAACCAGGCGAAACGCCGCGGAGTCCGCGAGCACAAAGTCGTCCCCGTGAGCAGCATCCAAACCGGCAGCAGCGCGGAGGGCAGCCTCGACGACACCGGCCCGACGGTCGACCCCGCCAGATTCCGGCCCGCGGGCGATCCCTATCCGGGACACTGGTGGGAGTTCCCGGCGAGCTGGCCGACGCCCGAGCAAGGCCTGCTGGGAGGCGAGGCCCGGATCCTCCTGAGCCAGGCTCTCGTGGAACTGCCCGAGCGCCAACGGGCGGTGATCGTACTGCGCGACGTCGAGGGCTATTCCTCGGACGAGGTCTGCGACCTGCTCGAGATCTCGCAGGGGAACCAGCGAGTCCTGCTGCACCGTGCTCGCGCGTTCCTGCGAGGCAAACTGGAGGAGTACTACAAGGAGGCGAAGCCGTGACCGATCTCGACTGCCAGGAGTTCGTCGAGCAGGTGACCGCGTTCCTCGAAGGCGGCCTAGACCCCGCCGAAGAGCAGCGGTTCGTGGACCACCTCGCCCTATGCGACGGTTGCGACCGCTACCTCGACCAGGTCCGCCAGACCGTGCATGCCCTTCGCGAGCTCCCCAAGGAAGCGCTCTCTCCGGAAAACCGGCAAGCCCTGCTCAACATCTTCCGCGCAAGGCACTAACGCCGCGCGACCAGCTCGTAGACAGCCATCAGCTCGCCGATCAACACTTCCCAGTCATACCGCCGTACGGCGTTGCGCCCGGCCGACCGCAGTTTGTCCCGTTCGTCGGGCGAGCCGAGCAGCCGCGAGGCGCATCGGGCGAGTGCGGCGGCGTCGCCCGGCTCGAACAACTCCCCCAGCCGGCCCCCGTCGAGCACCTGCCGGAAGGCGGCCAGATCGCTCGCCAGCACAGGTGCTCCGGAGGCCATCGCCTCCAGCAGCACGATGCCGAAGCTCTCGCCGCCGAGATGCGGAGCGACGTACACGTCCGAGCCGGCGAACATGTCCGCCCGCGCCGCATCGTCGATGGCGCCGAGGAAGAGAACGTTCTCCCGGCAGAACTCCGGCAGCGATCGCCGGGCCTCGTCGGCCTGCCCGGCGCCGGCAACCAGGACGCGCAGGTGCGGCCGCTCGGTCACCAAATGCGGAACAGCGGCGAGCAGAACGCCCAGTCCCTTGCGCGGTTCGTCCATCCGGCCGAGGAAGCTGATCGTCCCGTCCGCACCCTGCCAATCCGGTCGCGGCTGACCAGCGAAACGCGCGGTGTAGAGCCCGTTCGGGATCACCACGGCCTCGCCGCCGATGTGCTGGACCATCATCGAGCGCGCGTTCTCCGACACCGCGATCCGGGCGTCGATCTTCTCCAGCGCCGGCCGCAGCAATCCGGCCGCCGCGCTCATCGCCCGCGATCGCACCTGCCAGGTGTGAAAGGTGGCGACGAACGGTCCCTCGCCGGACCACAACGCGATGATCGATACGCTCGGCGTAGTCGGTTCGTGCACGTGGACGACATCGAAGTCCCCATCGGCGAGCCAGGCCCGCACCCGCGCCGCCGTACGCGGGCCGAAGGTGACGCGAGCGACGGAGCCGTTGTAGGGAACACCGACGGCGTGCCCCGAGCTCACGACGTACGGCGGCGCCGGGTGCTCGTCGTCGACGGGCGCGAGCACGGAGACCTCGTGGCCGCGGGACAGCAGCGCTTCGGCGAGATCGCGGACGTGGTTCTGCACTCCCCCCGGCGTTCCGAGCGAGTACGGGCAGACCAGGCCGATCTTCATCAGTCCACGAAGATCCGTTGCAGCATGTGCCAGTCCTGCGGATGAGCGGCGATCCCCTCGGCGAAGGCGTCCGCGCACCGCTGGGTCATCGCCGCCGGGCCACCGGCACGCTCGATGGGCTCGTGGAAGGTGATCACCAGATCCGGGCCGTCGTAGTGCAGCGTCGCCGGGATCAGCGGTGCACCGGTGCGGACGCTCAGCGCCGCGGGACCCGCCGGCATCCGCGACCGCCGACCGAAGAAGTCCACCGGCACACCGCGCTCCGACAGATCCCGATCGGCCACCAGACAGACGAACCCACCGGCGCGCAGGCGCTCGGCCAGTACGCCGAACACGTGCTCGTCGCTGCCGGTGAGCGGCAGCACCTCCATTCCCAGCTTCTTGCGATACGCAACAAACCGGTCGAACAGCGACTCCGGGCGTAGCCGCTCGGCCACGGTGGACACGGGCATCCCCGTCCGCCCCGCCCAGGCGCCTGCATGGTCGTAGTTCGCGAGGTGCGGAAGCGCGCAGATCACGCCGCGACCGGCGGCATGCGCGTCGCGGAGCACCTTCTCGTTGACGGTCCGGACCCGGCCGACGATCCGCGCGTCGTCCCATTCGGGGAGCCGGAACGCCTCCTGCCAGTAGCGCAGGTACGACCGCATTCCGGCCCCGGTCATCGCGTCCAGCTCAGCCGGCGTCGCGGCCGGCCGAACCACCGCGAGATTCGAGCGAAGCCGCTGAATGCCGCGCCCGTTCCGGCGTACGACGAAATCGGCGACCCGGTTGAAGCACCAGGTGACGACCGATTCCGGCAACCGGCGTACCAGCGCCCAGGCGAGCGCGAACGCCAGGTCGACCGCGCGCTGGCGCAAGCGTTCCACAGCTCAGGAGGTCGTCGGCGGGGTCCCCGACCCCGGCCGCTGGTGATCCCCCGGCAGCCCGTCGCCCGCCGCCGTCGACCCGCCCGCAGGAACCCCGTCGCCGCCCGAGACGCCGTCGGTCGCGCCCGGGGCGGGCGTCGGCGCTCCGGGCGAAGCTGCACCGGCGGGCGGCGTACCGAGGCCGGCGTTGGCCGGGTCGGACAGCACCTGCTTGCGGACGCTCAGGGTGCGCTGGACGACCGTGATCGTGCTGGCCACCGCGAGCACGCAGAGCACGATCTCGAGCAGGATGGGCAGGTTGAGCACGTCCGAGAAGAACCCGATCACCAGCACCGACACCAGCCGGTCCGAGCGCTCGGCGAGCCCGCCACTGGCGTGCAGCCCGAGGCTTTCGGCCTTCGCCCGCGCGTACGACGTGGTCGCGCCCATCACCAGCGCCCACAGGGTGACCGCGGCCATCCAACGCGAGTGGCCCGCGCTGCCGGCGTAGTACATGACGAGGCCGCCGAAGATCGCGCCGTCGCCGAGCCGGTCCAGCGTGGAGTCCAGGTACGACCCCCACTTCGACGACGTGCCCGAGGTGCGGGCCATGTAGCCGTCGATCAGGTCGGAGAACACGAAGCAGGTGATCACCACCACGCCCAGCCAGATGTGGCCGCGCGGGAAGAAGATCAGCGCGCCGGCGCAGACACCGATGGTGCCGACCAGCGTGACGGCGTCGGCGCTCACGCCGAGCTTCAGCAAGAGGTTGGCGATCGGCGAGATCACCTTGGTCCAGAACTGCCGGAATCTGTTAAGCATGGCGACGCGATCGTAGACCAGGCGGCTCACCATCGGATGACAGCGCCACCCCGAAGGCGCACCATTGCCTCACTGGGAGGCGAGATGACCGTACGACGTGGCGCCGTGATCCGGCTCTTTCTCGCCCTCGCGCTGATCGTCGTCACCGCCTCGAACTGCTCGGTCGCGCGCCGGGCCAACGACGCCCGGCCGAGCCCTGGGCAACCGGCGGTGATCGTGCCTGCCGCGGTGGCTCCGCCGCAGCCGGAAGGCCTCGACGGAAGCGCCGGAGCGCCCGGCCCACAGGTCTGTACGGCGATCAGCGCCGGCCTCGGCAAGGAACTGGGCGTCAAGGTCACCGCCAAGCGGTACTCCTGGAACGACGGCGGCCTGCCCGCGCTCGACCTGTGCACGCTGCTGCTCGACGACCGGCCCGTGCAGATCGGGGTCAGCGCGCTCCCGAAGCAGCCCGATTCGCTGAGCCGACTGTCGAGCGGGCTCACCCGCGGCGTTCCCGAGCTCGGCCCGGATGCCCGGCTCGGCACGGCCCGGCTGGCCTTCACGGCTGACGACCGGGTCGTCCGCATCACCTCGCCGGGCGGGATCGACCGCAGTACGGCGACCGGGATCGATCGCGCCAAGGCGGTCGCGATCGGCCTGGCCGTGCGCGCCGCAGTACCGGCCGTACTGCGGAATGCTCGCCAAGTGGATGCCGCGTGCCAGGTGTCCACTTCGGCGGCGGAGCGCTTCGTCGGCGCGCAGGTGCAGTTGCGGCGCGACTACCGGGTGAACGGGGCGCTCACCTGTATCTGGGGGACGTTCGACGCGACTGTGTCGATCGTGGAGTCGTTCGACCAGGACACGATCCCGGAGATCGTCACGTCTCCCCCGCCGGCCTTCGCCCCGATCGGTGAACCCGGCTACTACCTCCCCGACCAGGGCGAACTCGTGTTCCGCGAAGGCCGCCGAGTCGTCCGCGTCACCGGGCTGACCGTCCCGTCCCGGCCCGTCTCCCTCGACACCTTGGTAGGCATCGTCGGCCCGCTGCTCCCCCTCTTCATCCGCTGAGATCGACCGCGGTCCTGCGCGGCCGACTCGAAGCGAAGCGCC
This sequence comes from Kribbella monticola, assembly GCF_003261635.1. Taxonomy (GTDB): domain Bacteria; phylum Actinomycetota; class Actinomycetes; order Propionibacteriales; family Kribbellaceae; genus Kribbella; species Kribbella monticola. Next base: position 98,685 of record NZ_QFXK01000026.1, read on the forward strand.
TGACAGCGACTGCTGCGTGCCCGACGGCGACTGCTGCACGCCAGACGGCTGTCTGAGCCTCGGTCAGCGAGTCAGTCGGTCGGCCAGGACTTGGCGAGGAGTGCTCGGGTGTCGGAGAGCAGCTGAGGAAGGACCTTCGTCTGGGCGACGACCGGCATGAAGTTGGTGTCGCCTCCCCAGCGCGGCACCACGTGCTGATGCAGGTGCGCGGCGATCCCCGCACCGGCGATCTCGCCCTGGTTCATCCCGATGTTGAAGCCGTGTGCCGCCGAGACGGTTCGCACGGTCTGCATCGCCTGCTGCGTCAGCTTCGCCACGTCGGCCACCTCCGCCGGCGTCAGCTCGGTGTAGTCGGCGACGTGCCGGTACGGCACCACCATCAGGTGGCCGGGGTTGTACGGGTACAGATTCAGCACGGCGTACGCCGACTCCGCGCGCGCCGCGATCAAGCCGTCCGCGTCGGACAACCCCGGGATCCGGCAGAACGGGCAGCCCGAGCCGGCGTCCGTACTCGTCGGCTTGTTCTCACCTTCGATGTAGGCCATCCGATGCGGGGTCCACAACCGCATGAACGGATCGGGCACCCCGACCCCGTCCCGCCCAGCGAGCTCGACCGGCTCGTACGGCGAGGAGCCTTGCTCGCCCGGCTGGTCGGCGCCGGGCAGGAGGGGTTGGTCGGTCATACCTGCACGCGCCTCTTGACCGCGTCGACGATCTCGGCGACGGCGTCGGCGATCGGGATGCCGTTCTTCTGCGAGCCGTCGCGGTACCGGAACGAGACCGAGCCGGCGGCCATGTCCTCATCACCCGCGATCAGCATGTACGGCACTTTCGCCTTCTGGGCATTGCGGATCTTCTTCTGCATCCGGTCGTCGGAGGCGTCGATCTCGATCCGGATGCCCTCGGCCTTGAGCTGCGCGGCTACGTCGTACAGGTAGTCCACGTGGCCGTCGGTGATCGGGATGCCGATGACCTGGACCGGTGCGAGCCACGGCGGGAAGACACCGGCGTAGTGCTCGGTCAGCACCGCGACGAACCGCTCGATCGAGCCGAACAGCGCCCGGTGGATCATCACCGGCCGCTGCCGCGAACCGTCGGGTGCCGTGTACTCCAGCTCGAACCGCTCGGGCAGGTTGAAGTCGAGCTGGATCGTCGACATCTGCCAGGTCCGGCCGATCGCGTCCCGGGCCTGGACGGAGATCTTCGGCCCGTAGAACGCGGCGCCGCCCGGATCCGGGACCAGCTCCAGCCCGGAACCCTCGGCGACCTCGCGGAGCGTCTCGGTGGCTTCTTCCCAGACCTCGTCGGAGCCGACGAACTTCTCCGGGTTCTTGGTCGACAGCTCGAGGTAGAAGTCATCCAGGCCGTAATCCGCCAGCAGGCCCAGCACGAAGTTCAGCAGGCCGCGAAGCTCGTCGCGCATCTGCTCGCGGGTGCAGTAGATGTGGGCGTCGTCCTGGGTGAAGCCGCGGGCCCGGGTCATGCCGTGGATGACGCCGGACTTCTCCAGCCGGTACACCGTGCCGAACTCGAACAGCCGCATCGGCAGCTCGCGGTACGACCGGCCGCGCGAGTCGAAGATCAGGTTGTGCATCGGGCAGTTCATCGGCTTGAGGTAGTAGTCCTGGCCCTGCTTGCGGATCTCGCCGTCCGGCCCGCGCTCCTCGTCCAGATGCATGGGCGGGTACATGCCGTCGGCGTACCAGTCCAGGTGGCCCGAGGTCTGGAACAGCTGTGCCTTGGTGATGTGCGGGGTGTAGACGAACTCGTAGCCGTCCTCGACGTGCCGCTGGCGGGAGTAGTCCTCCATCACCTTGCGGAGCACGCCGCCCTTGGGGTGGAAGACCGCCAGGCCGGAACCGATCTCGTCGGGGAAGCTGAACAGGTCGAGCTCGGTGCCCAGCTTGCGGTGGTCGCGCTTGGCGGCCTCCTCCAGGTGGTTCAGGTACGCCTTCAGGGCGTCGCGGGTGTCCCACGCGGTGCCGTAGATGCGCTGCAGCTGCGGGTTCTTCTCGCTGCCGCGCCAGTACGCCGCCGCGACCCGCATCAGCTTGAAGTTGCCCAGATAACCGGTGGCCGGCACGTGCGGACCGCGGCACAGGTCCTTCCAGGCGACGGTGTCGTCGCGCCGGACGTTGTCGTAGATCGTCAGCTCACCGGCGCCGACCTCGACATTCGCGCCCTCGGCCGCGTCCGCCGACGCGGAGCCCTTGATGCCGATCAGCTCCAGCTTGTACGGCTCGGAGGCCAGCTCGGTGCGGGCGTCGTCGTCGGAGACCACCCGGCGGCTGAACCGCTGCCGCTCCTTGATGATCTGCTGCATCTTCTTCTCGAGCTTGCCGAGATCCTCCGGCGTGAACGGAGTCGCCACGTCGAAGTCGTAGTAGAAGCCGTTCTCGACCGGCGGGCCGATGCCCAGCTTCGCGTCCGGAAAGAGGTCCTGCACCGCCTGGGCCAGGACGTGCGCGGTCGAGTGCCGGATGATGGCGAGGCCGTCGGCCGAGTCGGCCTTGACCGGCTCGATCTCGTCACCGTCCTCGACCACCCGGGCCAGATCGCGCAGCTCGCCGTTGACCTTGGCGGCGATGGCGGAACGATCCTGACCGAAGAGCTCGGCGAACAGCTCCCCGATCGTCGTCGTCTCGGTCACACTCCGCTCAGCCTCGCCCTCGACGCCGATCAGATGGACCTTGACTTCCGCCACGTTCACTCCTCGGATAGGTCGGCCCACAGCAGGCCGTCACACCGGAGATGGTATCCACTCCGCCGCCACACCCCGACGCCCCATCCACAGGCCCTTCCGATGGACGCAGGGCCTGTGGACAGCCGCGAGCCGGTCACGGTCGCGACGTCTAGGGTGAAAGCGATCGGACAGCCGCAACGAGGGAGGCAAAGACATGGACGAGGTGACGATCGAGCAGGACCTCGTCTACGCCACCCTCGACGGGACAGACCTGCGCCTCGACATCTATCGTCCCGCCGAGCCCGACACACCGGTCGTCCTCTACGCACACGGCGGCGGCTGGTCCCGGGGCGAGAAAAGCGAGGACAGCGCAACCCGGCTGGCACCTCTCGCCGCGTACGGCGTGACAGTGGTCTCGGCCGACTATCGGCTCGCTCCGAAAGCCGTCTTTCCTCAACAAGTGCACGACCTGAAAGGCGCAGTGCGATGGCTCCGGGCACAGGGGCCGCAGTTGGGACTCTCCACGCAGCGGATCGGTGTCTGGGGCACCTCAGCAGGTGCCTATTTGGGCTCGTTGCTCGCTCTCTCCAATGGAGACAGCGCACTGGAGGGCGCGGTGGGCGGCAACCTCGACCAGTCCTCCGCGGTCCAGGCGGTCGTCCACTGGTTCGGGCAGGTCGACCTGGAGGCCTCAGCAGCGCGTAGCCCACTGGAGGCCAAGCTGTTGCCGTTCCGATTCGAGGCTGACCTGTTGGGCATCGACGACCCTGAACGGCTTGCTGAGCGGGCCCATGAGTGGAGCCTGCTGTCGCGGGTCACACAACAGGCTCCACCCTTCCTGATCGCTCACGGCGATCGCGACCGGATCGTCCCGCCCGGCCAAGGCTTGGCCCTGCACGAAGCTCTGGTCCGGGCCGGCGTACGGAGCCGGTTCGAGTACGTTGGCGGCGCCGGCCACGAGGACTCCGAGTTCCACAGCCGGGCCACCCTCGCCAGCACAGCCGCGTGGCTACGCGCACTACTGCGTTGACGCATGACCAGGCAATCAAGACAGGCGCGCGGCGAGCAGGTCGGTGAGACCGATGCGTTCGTAGAACTCCTCCCGGATCCGGTCGCCGAGCTCGTTGACCCGCTCCGAGCCGTCGTCGGCCGGGTCGATGTGCACCCGGAAGGGCCTGCTCCCCTTGGGCAGGTCCACGACCCGGGCGATCTGACGTGCGACCTCGGTCGGGTCCGCGGTGCTGGGAGCCAGGGCGGCCAGCCGCTGGGCGACCTGGTCCATCAAACCGGCGTACTGCGCGTCGTAAGCCGCAGCGATGTCGGCGTCCGCGGGATGGCCTGCGTGGGCGAAGTGGTTGGTGCCGGTCGTGAAGGAACCAGGTACGACGATGGTGGTGTCAATGCCGAAACGGGCCAGCTCGGCGGCGTAGCTGACCGCGAGCGAGTCCTCGGCCGCCTTCGCCGCGAAGTACGGCGCCAGGTACGGCGGGGTGCCGCCGCGGGTGCTGGACGAACCGACCCAGACCAGCAGCCCGTCACCGCGAGCGCGCAGGTGCGGAAGGACCGCCCGGTTGACCCGCTGGGTGGAGAGCACGTTCACGTCGTAGACCTCCATGAGCTGCTCCGGCGTGAACGCCTCGGCCGGCCCCAGCACCATGTGTCCGGCGTTGTGCACGATCACGTCGATCTCGCCGGCCTCGGCCAGTACCTCCTTGATCGCACTGTCGACCGATTCCTGCTGGGTGACGTCCAACTCGAGGGCGCGGACGTCGACCGACCGGCTCTTGGCGTAGTCCGCGAGCTCGGCGACAGCGGCGGCGTTGCGGCTGCTGGTGTTCCGCATCCCGGCGTACACGCGGTGACCGGCGTCGGCGAGGGCGCGCGCGGTCATCGCGCCGAACCCGCTCGAGGCACCGGTGACGACGATGTTCTTCGACATGGCTGACCTCCTGATCTAGATGACGCCGCCGTTGACGTAGACGACCTGGCCGTTGACCCAGCGGGCCGGCCCGGCAAGGAAGGAGACGGCCTCGGCGATGTCGGCCGGTACGCCGAGCCGCTGCAGGGGCGCCAGGTTCGTCAGGTGGTCGATGGTCGCCTGGTCCTTGCCGTCCAGGAACAGCGCGGTCGCGGTGGGGCCGGGCGCTACAGCGTTCACGGTGATGTCCCGGCCACGCAGCTCCCGGGCGAGGATCAGAGTCATTGCGTCGACGGCGCCCTTGGTGGCGGCGTACCCGGTGTAGCCCTCGAAGGCGAGCTTGACCACCGAGGAGGAGAAGTTCAGGATCGCGCCACCCTTCCGGACCCGGCGGGCGGCCTGCTGGTTCACGACGAACGTGCCGCGGATGTTGATCCGGTGCATCCGGTCCAGGTCGTCGAGGTCGAACTGGGCCAGCGGCGACAGCAGCATGATGCCCGCGGTGTGCACCACCACGTCAACACCGCCGTAGCGCTCCTCGACGACGTCGAACAGTTCCCCGACCTGCGACTCGTCGGCGACGTCGGCGCCGAAGCTGCTCGCGGTGCCGCCGTCGTCGGAGATCGTCTTGACGACCTCGTCGGCGGTGACCGGGTTGCCCGCGTAGTGCACCAGGACGCTCATCCCGTCGGCCGCGAGCCGCTGGGACACCTCGCGGCCGATGCCGCCGGATCCGCCGGTGACGATCGCGACGCGTGGGCCGGGACTGGTACCGGGAGTGGTCATGTCGTTTTCCTCCGATCAGGCAGCCGCGATCCGCGCGGCGATCCGGATCACCACACTGTTACGCCGATCGGCACCGCTGGCGCCCGTCATACCCGGGGTTCCACCCCCGGGTTCAGAGCCCCGGGGTTCCGGCCTGTGGTGAAGAGTCGTCAGAGGGCGCGGACGAGTTCGTAGCGGGACGTGATTCCGAGCTTCGCGAAGACGTTGCTCAGGTGGTACTCGACGGTGCGGGGGCTCAAGAACAGCCGGGTACCGATCTCCGGATTCGACAGGCCGTCGCGCGCCAGCCGGGCAACCTGCGATTCCCGCGCCGTCAACGCACCGACTGCCGGCGCCCTTCGTTTCCGGGCCTTCTCCCCCGTGGCCACCAGCTCGTGATGGGCCCGGTCCGCGAACGCTTCGGCACCCATTGCCGTGAACTGCTCGTGCGCCGCCCGCAACTGCTGTCGCGCGTCCAGCCGCCGCCCCTGCCTGCGCAGCCACTCGCCGTACAGCAACGTCGTACGGGCCGACTCGGTACCTACTCGGGTCTGCCCGAGCCGCTCGATCGCCTCTCGGTACAGCGCTTCTGCTTGATCATCGTCGCTCAGCAAAGCCCGGCACCGAGCTTCCAGCCCGAGCGCCCAACCAGTGCCGCTGGCGCCGGTCATGGTGGCGATCCAGTCGAACACCTCGACGGCGAGCTCGCGGCGTCCGCTCCGGACGGCCGCCTCGATCAGCTCCGCAGCGGCCCAGTTCGCCACGCCCGGGTAGCGCAGCTCTGGGTACTGCTGGTGGCGAAGCGCCTCCTGGGCGGCGCTCATCGCCTCGGGATAGTTGCCCAGGCCGTTGTGGAGCACCGCGTTGGTCCAATGCGCCACGGCTGTGCCGATGCCTTCACCTCGCCGGGTCACGTCGGGGATGGTGTCCTCGATCAGACCCGACACTTCCGCCTCGCGGCCGCAGTACGCCGCCAGGGCCATCGCGCTGTACGGCGCAAGGTTGCTGCTGGTCGCCTCGGTCACGGCGAGTCCCTCGTCGACCAGCGATCGCGCGGCGGTCAATTCGCCCGCGAACAGCAGCATGTACGCGTGCGTGCTCAGCGCCAGCGGCAGCTCGCTCAACACCCCTCCGGCGCGCGCCAGCTCGACGTACCGGCGGGACAGCAGGTGCCAGGACTCGTCGTCCCACAGGTGCAGGGCGGCCTCCGTGCCCAACCACAGCCAACGCAGCTCCTCCTCCGGCGACATACCGCTGCCGAACTCGACCAGTGCCTGCCGCAGCAGAAGGGCTCCCGCCGCGTAGCCCTCGGTGAAGTTCGCCGCCAGCCCGTCCAGCAGCAGGTCCGGCGCTCGGGGATTGGTCGGCCGCGGCGCTGTCGCGGCAGCGCGGGCCACATCGAGCGTGCTGCCTCCAGGGCTGGCCAGCGTGCCGACGAACATCGCGGCTGTCAGGGCGTCCAGGTACGTCGCGCGGCACAGCTCGACGTCGATCGGCTCGAGACGCTGGGCAGCTCTGAGGAGCAACGGCGGCGCCTCGCGGCCCCGGCTGGTGACGAAGGCCAGCTGGGCGCGCAGCAGGTCCACGCGTGCCTGTTCCAATTCGCCGAGCTCGGCGGCCTCGGCCATCGCCAGTAGATCCGCTGCCGCGTCGAATGCGCCGGCCTGCAACTTGGCCTGGGCCGCGGCCAGTGCACGTCCCGCTCGCAGCCCCGGATCCGGGGTCAGCACGGCGGCTCGTTCGAGGAAGGCGGCAGCGGCGGCAAGCCCGCCCCGCGCCTGCGCCCGCCCAGCAGAGCGCTCCAGTTCGCCGGCCACCTGCTCGTCCGGACCGCTCGCGGCATTGGCCAGATGCCAGGTACGGCGATCGGCGTCGCTGTCCGGATCGGTCACCTCCGCCAACGCACGGTGCGCCTCCGCACGTTGCTCCGGCGTCGCTTCCCGGTAGACCGCCGACCGAACCAGCGGGTGACGAAAGGTGATCCGCTCATCGATCTCGAGCAGGCCCGCGAAGCTCGCGGGATCCAGCCCATCCATCCCGATTCCGAGCTGCCCCGCCGCCCGGCGTACCAGGGCTGGATCGCCCACCGGCTCGACCGCGGCGAGCAGCAGCAGCCGGCGCCGGTCCGGCGACAGTGGCGCGAGCCGGCGGCGGAAGCTGTCCTCGATCCGGCCGGCGAGACTCTTGGCGTCCAGCAGCCCGAAGCCACCGGCCAGCTGGGTGTGGCTGAGCTCGCGCGGCAACTCCAGCAGGGCCAGCGGATTGCCCCGCGTCTCGGCGACGATGCGATCGCGGACCCCTTCGTCAAGTGCTCCCGGAATCGCCGCGGCCAGCAGCCGCCGTGCAGGCTCCGCCGGCAGACCGGTCAGAGCCAGCTGCGGCAGACCGCTGAACGACCCCTCGGCGACCGGGTCGCGCACGGAGAACACCAGTCCGACGGACTCCGCCAGCAACCGGCGCCCGACGAACGCGAGAGTCTCCGCCGAGATCCGGTCCAGCCACTGGGCATCGTCGACAACGCACAGCAGCGGAGTCTCGGCCGCAACAGCAGCCAGCAGGCTCAGCACGGCCAGTCCCACCAGGAAGCGGTCCGGCGGAGCACCGGTTCGCAGGCCGAATGCCGTGGCAAGCGCGTCCTGCTGAGGAGTCGGAATGCGGCCCAGGTGGTCCAGCAGCGGCGTACACAGCAGATGCAGTCCAGCAAAGGCCAGCTCTGCCTCAGCCTGTACGCCGGCCGCTCGCACCACCCGGCAGCCCGACGCCTCCGCGACCAGATAACCCAGCAAAGCCGACTTGCCGATGCCGGCCTCTCCCGAGATCACCAGGGACCGGCTGGCTCCGCTCCGCAGGTCAGCCAGCAGTGCATCGAGTTGCCGGCGCTCGGTGTCCCGGTCCACCAACATGCTTCGAAGCTAACTCCCTCCAGGCCTTCTCTGCCAGAAAGTCAGCGCAACGCCCCCGTACCCCGGCCCCGTGCCTCCCGGATGCGACGTACGGCGCCGGGCCTGCACGCTGGCCGGCATGAACGCTCCCCGTGTTGTGATCGTGGGGGCCGGTTTCGCCGGCTACCACGCGGCCAGAGGGCTGCAGAAGCACGCGCCGGACGCCGAGATCGTCCTGATCAACCCGACGGACTACTTCCTTTACATCCCGCTGCTGCCCGAGGTCGCCGCGGGGATCCTGGAGCCGCGGCGGATCTGCGTCTCGCTGCCGGACCGGCTGCCCAAGGTGAAACTGGTGCTCGGCACGGTCACCGACGTCGACATCGACAACCACCGGGTCGAGTGGGTCGATCCCGAGGGGCGATCCGGCGTCATGGACTTCGATCGGCTGGTACTCGCAGCGGGCAGCGTGAACAAACTGCTGCCGATTCCTGGCGTCGCCGAGTACGCGCACGGTTTCCGCGGCATCTCCGAGGCGCTGTACCTCCGCGACCACATCACTCGTCAGCTGGAGCTGGCCGCGATGACCGACGACCGCGACGAACGGGACGCCAGATGCACGTTCGTCGTCATCGGCGCCGGTTACACCGGCACCGAAGTCGCTGCCCAGGGCCAGTTGTTCACCGCTCGGCTGGTTCGTCAGCTGCCAGCCCTGCGCAACCAGCCGGTGCGCTGGCTGCTGGCGGACCTGGCCGATCGGCTCCTGCCCGGCCTCAGCCCGCACATGTCGGCGACAGCCGAGCGCGTACTGCGTCGTCGTGGCGTGGATGTCCGTGTCGGGGAGTCCGTTGAGCACGCCGGCCCCGACTGTCTGCGGATGACGTCGGGCGAGGAGATCCGGACCAGGTCGCTGATCTGGTGCGTCGGCGTACGCCCGGACCCACTGGTCGAGGCGTTGTCCTTGCCCACCGATCGCGGGCGTCTCCAGGTCCACGAGACCCTCGTCGTGCGCGGCCGCGCGCACGTCTTCGCCTGTGGGGACTGCGCGGCCGTCCCCGATCTGACCCGGCCGGGGTCGATCACCGGCATGACCGCACAGCACGCCCAGCGCCAGGGCGCGCTGGTCGCCCGCAACGTCGTCGCCTCACTGCGCGGCCAGGACCTGCAGCCCTACAAACACCACGATCTCGGCTTCCTGGTCGACCTCGGTGGCTGGAAGGCGGCCGCGAACCCACTGCAGATCCCGCTGTCCGGTCCGGCCGCGAAGACAGTGACCAGGGGTTACCACCTGTACTCGCTGCCCGGCAACCGGACTCGAACCGCGGCGGACTGGGCCATCAACGCGGTGATGCCTCCCCGGGCGGTTCAGCTCGGTCTGGTCGGCGCCGACCGGGTCCCGCTGGATTGCACAAGCCCTGGCTGACGGTCACGTGACGTCTCCCGGTACGCGGTTGAGTTCGTGCCGGGAGGTGATGCCGAGCTTCGTGAAGACGTTGCCCAGGTGGTACTCGACGGTGCGCGGGCTGACAAAAAGCCGGGTCGCGATCTCGGGATTGGACAGGCCGTCGCGCGCCAGCCGCGCGATCTGGCTCTCCCGTGCCGTGAGCCGGCCGGTGCTCGAGGCGGCCCGCTTGCGCGCCTTCTCCCCTGTCGCCGCCAGCTCGCGCCAGGCCCGCTCGGCGAACGCCGCGGCGCCCATCACCGAGAACATGTCGTGGGCTGACCGCAGTTGCTCGCGAGCGTCGAGCCGGCGGCCGCGCCGCCGCAGCCATTCGCCGTACAGCAAGGTGGCCCGCGCCAGCTCGGTCCGGACGCCCGTACGGCGAAGGCGGGCGATCGCCTCGCGGTAGAGCGGCTCGGCGTCCGCGCCATCGCTGAGTAGCGCGCGTGATCGGGCCTCCAGCCCGAGCGCCCATTCGGTACCACTCGCACTTGTCATCTCGGACAGGCGAGCGAAGGCGTCAGCGGCAAGGTCGACGCGGTCCAGGCGGGCGGCCGCCTCGATCAGCTCGGTCAGTCCCCAGTTGGAGGCTGCCAGCTCTACCGGCGACTCACTGGCCTGTTGAGCTTCCGACAAGGCGATCTCGTACCTGCCCAGTCCATTGGCCAGCAGTGCGCCGGCGGCCTGCGCGACTGTGACGCCGATGCCCTCGCCCCGGTCCGCCGCTTCGGAAGAGACTGGCTTGATCAGCTGCAGAGCGTCGTCTTCGCGTCCTCGCCAGGCGGCCAGCCAGACAGCGCCGTACGGCACGAGGTTGCTGCCGATCGTTTCGGTGACGACGGCCGCTTCGTCGGTGAGGGCCATCGCAGTACGGAAGTGGCCGGTGAACAGTTCGAACACGGTGCGGGAGTTCAGCGCGAGGACCAATTGGCTCAGTGCGCCGGTCTCCCGGGCGAGCCGGCTGTGGCGGCCGGAGAGGATGTCCCAGCTCTGGTCGTCCCACTGGTCCGCCGAGATGGCACCCGCCAGCCACAACCAGCGCAACCCGTCTTCCGAGCTCAGATCGCTGGCGCAGAAGGCTTCGAGCGCTCGCTTGGCTGACGGAACAGCGGCTGCGTACCCATCGGTGAAGAGGCCGGCGAGAGCATCGAGCAAGAGGTCACCGCGGTCCAGCTGCTGTGAGCGCGCTCTTTGCCGCGCCGCCTGAGCCACCTCCTTCACGCCGACGCCCGTACGGCTCGCAAGCCGACCGGCAAACATGGCGGCGGAGATCGCATCAAGGTAAGTGTCGCGAGCCAGTTGGGCGTCCAGTGATTCAAGCCGACGTGCGGCGCCCAGAAGCAGTGGCGGAGCCTCATGGCCGCGACTGGCCGCGAACGCAGCCTCTGCCCGCAGCAGATCGAGCTGCGCCCGCTGGAGATCGTCGAGTGGTCCGTTCTCGGCAATGGACAGCATCGCCAACGTCGACTTCAGTACGCCGAGCTGGAGCGTGACTTCGGCCGCGGCAATCGCGCGGCGTACCCGCTGCGGCGGGTCGGGTGTCAGCTCGGTCGCGCGTTCGAGGAAGGCAGCGGCTGCGGCCAGACCACCACGTGCTGTTGCCCGGCCGGCGGATCGTTCCAGCTCGGCCGCGACTGCTTCGTCAGGCCCTTCGGCGGCGTGCGCGAGATGCCAGGCACGCCGGTCGGCGTCTCGTACCGGATCGGTGGCCTCGGCCAGGGCTCGGTGTGCTTGCCGGCGCTCCTCGGGTGCGGCCGCTCGATGAACGGCCGACCGAGCCAGTGGGTGGCGAAAGGTCACGTGCCGGCCCCAGTCGAGCAGGCCCGCGAATTCGGGCAGCTCGTGGGCGTCGACGGTGATGCCGAGCAGCGACGCCGCACGGTGGATGAGCGCCGGGTCACCGGTCGGGTCGACGCCCGCGACGAGCAGCAGCCGACGGGCAGCGGGCGGCAACGAAGCCAGCCGGCGTTGAAAGCTGTCCTCGATCCGGTCGGCCAGATCTTCCTCCTGGGGCAGCCTGAAGCCACCGGCCAGCTCGGCGTACGTGAGCCCGCGCGGCAGTTCCAGCAACGCCAGCGGGTTGCCGCGCATCTCCGCGATGATGCGGTCGCGGACCCGCTCGTCCAGCGGTCCCGGGATCGCGCCGGCCAGCAGTTCTCGCGCGTCCGCCTCCAGCAGTCCGCCCAGGACCAGCTGCGGCAACCCGGCGAACGACTGGTCGTCGACCGGATCGCGCATCGCGACCACCAGCGCCACGGAGTCCGCCACCAGCCGGCGGCCCACGAACGCCAGGGTCTGCGCGGATGCCCGATCCAGCCACTGCGCGTCGTCGACCACGCAGATCAGCGGTTGCTCGGCAGCCGCAGCAGCCATCAGGCTCAGCACAGCCAGACCGACCAGAAAGCGATCCGGTGCCGGGCCGGTCCGCAGACCGAAAGCGGTGCCCAACGCCTCTCGCTGCGGCTCAGGGATCTGGTCGAGCAGGTTCAGCAAGGGCGCACAGAGCTGATGCAGGCCGGCGAAGACAAGCTCAGCCTCAGCCTGTACGCCGGCCACTCGCAGTACCCGGCTGTCCGCTGTCTCCGTCACGAGGTAGTCCAGCAGCGCCGACTTGCCGATGCCGGCCTCGCCGGAGATCACCAGCACCTGGCTGTCGCCGTTCCGGACCGCCTCCACCATCCGGTGAAGCCGTCGGCACTCGACCTGCCGCCCACGCAACCGCACCACTGACCTTGGCAACGACTGGCCTCCCCGCGTCGGCAGTGCCCGGGGTCCGATCAGGGCCGGCTCCCCGGGGAGTCACGGATTCGAACGTACGCCGACAGCGGGACGCTGGTCGAGCCCGATCACCGCCGAGGAAGGAAGCTGCGATGCCCTACGTGACCGTCGGCCAGGAGAACTCCACCGACATCGAGATCTACTACGAGGACCACGGCACCGGTCAGCCGGTCGTACTCATCCATGGGTTCCCGCTCAGCGGCCGGGCCTGGGAGAAGCAGGAACGAGCCCTGCTCGAAGCGGGCTTCCGCGTCATCACCTACGACCGCCGCGGCTTCGGCAAGTCGAGCCAGCCGAGCATCGGCTACGACTACGACACCTTCGCGGCCGACCTGGACGCTCTGGTCAAGGCCCTCGACCTTCGCGACTTCGACCTCGCCGGGCACTCGATGGGCGGCGGCGAGGTCGCCCGCTATCTGGGCACCTACGGGTCGGAACGAGTACGGCGGGCCGTGTTCATCGCCGGCGTGCCGCCGTACCTGCTCAAGACCCCCGAGACTCCGGACGGCGTACCGCAGGAGGTCTTCGACGAGATCGCAGCCGGGCTCCAGGCCGATCGGCCGGCCTACTTCACCGACTGGAACCAGAACTTCTACAACCTCGACGAGAACCTCGGCACCCGGATCAGCGACGAGGCCGTCCGGGACGCCTGGAACACCGCGGTCAGCGCCTCGCCGGTCGGGACGATCGCCTGCGTGCCGACCTGGCACACCGACTTCAGGGCCGATTTGCCGAAGATCGACGTACCGGTCCTGGTCATGCACGGCACGGTCGACCGGGTCCTGCCCATCGACGCTTGCGGCCGGGCCACCCACGAGGCGATCAAGGGCAGCGAGTACGTCGTACTCGAGGGCGCTCCGCACGGCTTGTGCTGGACCCATGGCGACGAGGTCAACGAGGCTTTGATCGGCTTCCTGACCAAGTAGCGAACACCTGACGAAAGTCGGGGGTCGGTGACGTCTGAAGTGCGATGTGCCGCCGGGCCCGGATTCCTAAGTTCGTAGCCACACTACGAACCAGGGAAGGGCCCTCGTGATCAGCCTCGAAGGACTCACCAAGACCTACGGCGAAACCACCGCCGTCGACGCTCTCGACCTCACCGTCGCGGCCGGCCGGGTGACCGGCTTCCTCGGCCCGAACGGCGCCGGCAAGTCCACCACGATGCGGATGATCCTCGGCCTCGACGCCCCCACCAGCGGCATCGCGCTGGTCGACGGCCGCCCGTACGCCGACTGGCCGGTGCCGTTGCGCAAGGTCGGCGCCCTGCTGGACGCGAAGGCCCTGCACCCGCGCCGGAGCGCACGCAACCACCTGATCGCGATGGCCCGGAGCAACGGCATCCCGGTCAGCCGGGTGGACGAGGTGATCTCGATCGTCGGGCTGGCCACGGTCGAGAAGAAACGGGCCGGCCAGTACTCGCTCGGGATGGGTCAGCGCCTCGGCATCGCCGGCGCCCTGCTCGGCGACCCCGAGATCCTGATGTTCGACGAGCCGGTGAACGGCCTCGATCCGGACGGCGTCCGCTGGGTCCGCGACCTGATGCGCTCGCTCGCCGCGGAGGGCCGGACCGTCTTCGTGTCCAGCCATCTGATGAGCGAGATGCAGCTCACCGCCGACCAATTGGTGGTGATCGGCCGCGGCCGTCTGATCGCCGATTCGCCGATCAGCACCGTGATCGCAGGCTCGTCGCGAAGCTCGGTCCACGTCCGGATCCCGGTGACCGCGGACCGCGCAGTACTGCGGGATCGGCTGGCCGGTGAGGCTGACGGGGTCGAGTCGACGGGCGACGAGTTGATCGTCACCGGCGTACCGGCCGAGCGGGTCGGCGACCTCGCGCACGAGCTCGGGATCCGGCTGCACGAGTTGCGGACCAAGCAGGCTTCGCTCGAAGAGGCCTATCTGGAACTGACCGCCTCCAGCGTCGAGTACGGCGTGGCGGTGGCCTCGTGAGCGACGCGATCCTGCACTTCGCCGAGGAACTGATGTCGTCGTGGTGGATCTACGCCGCCCTGTTCGGCTTCGCCGCCCTCGACGGCTTCTTCCCGGCGATCCCGAGCGAGACCCTGGTCGTGATGGCCGGCGTCTTCGCAGCGACCGGCGAACCCAACCTGTACGCCGTGATCGCCGTCGCCGCGGCCGGCGCCTTCGTCGGCGACCATGTGTCGTACGCCTTCGGACGCGGCGCCGGCGGCCGGCTGATGGACCGGGCCAAGCCGGGCACCAAGCGGCACGCGATGGTCAACTGGTCCCGCAGCGCGCTCGAAGAACGGGGCGGCCTGGTCCTCGTCGTCGCGCGGTACGTGCCGGGTGGACGCACCGCCGTCACGCTGACGATGGGCGCGGTCCGCTACCCGCTCCGGCACTTCACCTTCTTCGCCGCCCTCGCGGCCGTCTCGTGGGGCTGCTACTGCTCACTCGTCGGCTACCTCGGCGGCAAGGCGTTCGAGGACGACCCGCTCAAGGGCGTTGCCCTGGGCATCGGTCTCGCGCTCGCCGTCACGGTGATCGTCGAGGTCGTGCGGCACCGGCGCCGCTCCCGGCGTACCGGTCAACCTCAGCTTGAGGCTGAGCCCGAATTGGTCAGGACAGGAGAACGATGAGTACGGCAACCATCACGGTCCAGCAGAGGTCGACGGGGCCGGCCGGTGCGATCGCGTCGGAATGGACGAAGTTGTGGACGGTCCGGTCGACCTGGCTGAACCTCGTCGCCGGTGCTGCCCTGACCGGGCTGCTCGGTATCCAGTTCGGCTTCTCCACGGCGTACGACAACGCTCATCGGCCGCCAGGTGACGTTCCCGGACAATCCGCGGTCGGCGGCGTCGGCGTCAGCGCGGTGATCATCATGCAGGTGGTCGTCGCCGCCTTCGCGATGCTGCCCGTGACCTCGGAATACTCGTCCGGCAGCATCCGCTCGACGGTCCAGTGGACTCCCATACGGCGGAACATCGTGCTGGCCAAGGCGGCTGTGCTCGCACCGGTGTTGTTCGGCTACGGGCTTCTCGTCGGTCTGCTCGCGGCCGTCTCGGGCGGACTCGCGATGGGGCACTGGGCCGACTGGAGTGTGGACACCCTGGCCGTCGATCTGCTGTCGATCGCGACCTATCTGATGCTGGCCGGGCTCTTCACGGCCGGGATCGCGTTCCTGATCCGCAGTACGGCGGGGACGCTGACGGCCGCTTTCCTGCTGCTGTTGATGATTCCGCTGATGCTGGGCGAGAGCAGCATCCGGGCACTCGTGTGGGTCTCCGCTCTCCTTCCCGGCGGGGCTGGACAGAACTTCCTGTCCGGCAACACCGATCCACTCCCGCCGACCCTGAGCCTCGTAGTACTGGTTCTCTGGTCCGTTGCGGGGTTGTGGATCGGCGTGAAGGTGCTGTGCCGACGGGACGCATGAACAACCGCAGGCGGTGGCTTTCGTCGGCCACCGCCTGCGGTTGTGTTGTGCGTTGAGGTCAGCGTGGGACGTTGAGGGCGATGGTGATCTGCTCGGCGACCTTCGCCGCGAGCTCCAGCGCCGCCCGGCGGGTGGCCGGCTGGAGCGCCGAGTGGTCGAGCGGGCCCTCGGCCGCGATGTGCGGATCGGTCGGGATGTCGATCACCGCGGCCGCGCGCGATTCGAAGTACGGGCGCAGTTGCTTCTCGACGTCCTTGTTCACGTCGCCCGGGCCGTTGCTGACCGCGATCACCGCGCGCCGGATCAGCCGCTGCGCGTCCGGACCCTGGTGGTCGAGCTCCTCCAGCATCTGCACGGCGGCCGCGCAGGAC
Organism: Kribbella monticola; assembly: GCF_003261635.1. GTDB lineage: Bacteria > Actinomycetota > Actinomycetes > Propionibacteriales > Kribbellaceae > Kribbella > Kribbella monticola. The sequence goes on from NZ_QFXK01000026.1 coordinate 114,917, forward strand.
AGGCTCTTCCACTTGATCGGGATGACCAGGACGTCCGAGGCCTTCATCGCCTCGCGCCAGTTGCTGGACCCCTCGTTGTTGCCGGTGTCGATCACCAGCACCTTGTAGAAGCGGCTCAGCAGCCGGTGGATCTGGTCGAAGTCCTTGGCCTCGATCTGCGCGTACGTCGTGGTGGCGGACGTCAGTACGTCGTACTGCCCGGACACCTGGTGCCGCAGATACGCGCCGACGTCGCCGAGGCGCGCGTCCGGCTGGGTGAGCATCGTCATCGCCTGCAGCAGGTCGGTGACTGTGGACCTGGCGTTCGTGTCGTGCGTGCGCAGGTGCATGTTGCCGCGGAGCTCGTTGTTGTCCCAGGCGACGACACCGCCGCCGCGGGCCTGACCGAGCGCACCGGCCAGCAGCAGCGTGGTCGGCGTCTTGCCCGAACCGCCCTTGGGGTTGGCGACAGTGATCGTCACCGGGCGACGGAAGGCTGTCGCTGCTGTCGCGCGGGCGATCCGCTCACTGCGCTCCGCCGAGCCGGGACGCAGCCGCAGCACGCTACGAACGCCCTTCTCCGCCGGAGCTTCGCGGGGCAGCGGCAGGGCCTGCAGGAGCTCGTCAGCGCGGTACGAGACCGGCCGGTCGGGCTGCGGAGCCTGCTGGCCGGGGATGCCTTGCGGGAAGAAGTGCTGCGCGGCGGGAGAGAGTCCGGAGCCGCTCTGCTGCGGCGGGGCCTCGCTCTCGGCAGCCGGCTGCTTCCACGGATCGGCGGCGGCCGGCGTACTCCACGGGTCCGCCGGCGGCGGGTTGACCGGCTTGGCGGCGCGCCACGGGTCCGCTGAGGGAGCGTCCTCCTGCGGCGCGGCTTGGGCCGGCTTGGCGGCGCGCCACGGGTCGGCCGGGGCAGCGTCTTCCTGGGGCGCGGCGTGGGCCGGCTGGGCGGTCGGCTCCGGGTCGGCCGGCTTGGCGGCCCACGGCTGGGCCTGCGCCTGCCGGGGCTCGGCCGGAGTGGCCTTGGCGGGCTGGGACCACGTCTCGCCCGGGTAGTCCTTGGAGAGCGCGTCCGGCTGCTCGTCCTCGGTGACGTCCTCGTCGACGCCTTCGGGCACGACGTTCGGATCCGGCTGGGTCCAGGACGGAGTCGGCTGCCACATCCTCCGGACCTCGGCGGCCGCTGCTTCCCGGTCCTTGTGGTGTCCGGAGTTGTGCGAGTCGGTCACGACCTCGATCCCCCGATTCTGTGAAAGGGAGCGGGGCTGCCGCTCCCGGGGTTTACTGGATTGCTCCCAGGCTGGGTCCGCCCGAGAGGCTCCACTATCCCATGACGTCCAGTCCACACACTGTCACCCGCCGGAGCGTCGGCCGCCGACTGCCGTCCGACGGCGCAGGGGTCAGCTGGTGACGAGGCCGGCTTCGTAGGCGATGATCGCGGCCTGGACTCTGTTCTTGACGCCGAGACGTCCGAGTACGGCGCTGACATAAGCCTTCACGGTGCCTTCGACCAGGTACAGCCGACCCGCGATCTCGGCGTTCGACAACCCGGCGCCGACGAGTGCCAGTACTTCGCGTTCGCGCGGAGTCAGCTCCTCGACCTGATCCTTGGCAGCGGCCGCCCTCGCCATCCGCCCGCCACCCGCACCGGCAGCGAGCTCGGCGATCACCCGCTGAGCGATCTTCGGTGACAGGTAAGCAGCCCCCTCGGCGACAGCCTTCAGCCCCGCGATCAACTCCCGCGGATCGCCCGATTTGAGCAAGAACCCGTTCGCGCCGTCGCCCAGCGCCTTGGCGATATAGGCGTCCTCGGAGAACGTCGTCAGCATCACCACCGCCGTGTCGGGCGACGTCCGCTTGATCTCCGCCCCGGCCGCGAGTCCGTCCAACCGCGGCATCCGGATGTCGAGGACCGCGACGTCCGGCCGATACCGGCGCACAGCCTCCACCGCCTCGATCCCATCAGCGGCCTCGGCGACGACCTCGAACGACTCGTCCGACCCGAGGATCGCCCGAACCCCCGCCCGCACCAACGCCTCGTCATCAGCCAGCAACAGCCTGATCACCACGTCTCTCCCCCACTCATCCCTGGCCTTGCGACGTGGCCGTGCCCTCGGGCGTGGGCGGTCTCGAACCGGTCTGTACTACGTCCTTCGCCACCAGCCGGTCGTTCTGGAAGCAGAGCCGGTACGCGTAGGTGATCGCGAACGGAGCGTCCGGCGGGTAGTACCGGCAACTCCATTCGGCCGGTTCGGGTAGCCGGCCGGTCGGCGGATCCACCATCTGCATCGCAGGCAGCACCTTCTCCACTTCGTCGAGCGATTGGCCGAGTTCGATCCGGTCGTACTGCTCGGGCTTCAAGATCGAGCTGTAACCGGCGATCAAGTAGTAGCCGAGGGCAACAACTCCGACGAGTGCGCCCACCGCCAGCGGCGCGGCGATCGCGGTGATCAACCCGCGCCGGGCACGCCGCCGTACGGTATCCCGCTCCGCGGCCGCCGGCGTCGACTGCTCGGGCTCAGGCTTCCCGCCTTTCCGCGGCATCCGCGCCACGACCTCGAAGCCGCCGTTCACTCGCGGTCCCGCCGTCAGCACTCCACCGACTAACCGCACGCGTTCTTTCAACCCAGCCAGGCCGCGCCCGCCGGACACCACCTCACCCACCGCCCGCTCCGCTCCACCGTCGACAACCCGCACCACGACGTCCTCGGTGCTGGGTTCGTGGGTGATGGTGACGGTGACCGCTGCGCCGGGTGCGTGCTTGCTGGCGTTGGTGAGCGACTCCTGGACGATGCGGTGCACAGCGCGGTCGACCATCGGACTCAGTTCGCCGGTGCCGTGCTGGACCAGCCGTACGGCGAGCCCCGACGCGGCGGCTCGGTCGACCAGATCCGCCACCGAGTCGCGCGCCGGAACCAGAGGTGCCTCGGCGTCGGCGTCACGCAGTACGCCGATGATCTCGCCGAGGCGCTCGGTCGCTGCCGCGGCGGCTTCACGAAGTTCTCCTGCTGCCCGGCGATGCCGTTCCGGCAACTCGGCGTCGATCTCGAGCGCAGCCGCCCGCAGCGCGATCAGGCTGAGCTCGTGGCCGACCGAATCGTGCATGTCCTCGGCGATCCGGGAGCGCTCTCTTAGTCTCTCGCGATCGATCTCGAGTTGATGCTCCCGCTCGATCCGCTCCGCCCGGTCCCACCCGGCCGACGCGAGCAACGCCTGCTGTGCGCGGTACCGGCCGACCAGCCAGGGCAACACGACCACCAGCAACGCGAGGAGGAGCATCAGCAGCCAGCTGAGTACCGTGCTCGTCATCGCGACATCGCGACGGAGGCTCAGCCCCAGAACGAGTAGGCCGACAAGGCCCCAGCTCACGGTCATCAGGAAGTACCGCAGTTGGCTCTCGCGTCGGCCGGCCAGGTAGCTGAGCAACGCGATCGCCGGGACCAACGCGATCGACACCCCATCGGTCGTGCCGAGCGAAATCGCGAGGATCACGATCTCTGTGCCGCCGACCAATGCGAGCGCGACCAGCGGATAGGCGCGGCGAAGCAGCACGGCCACGGCGAGAATCGTCAGGTAGCCGGCGCGCAACCAGTACGCATCGCCCCTCGCGCCGCTCTCGCCGAGCACCAGCAACCCGAGCGCAGCCCACAGTCCGAGGTCACCCGCACGCTTCCACGTCACGGCACCAGACGCTACACAGCCCGCCACAACCCGCAGTACTGCCGAAAGTCAGGGATCGCGCTCTCTGGCACGTCTTCTCTGACCTTCAGTTGCGTTGGGCATCGATCAGTTCGAACGGGACGATCGACAGCTTGGGCACCGATTCGCCGCGGAGTTGCGCGAACAGCAGATCGACGGCCTGCCGGCCCATCTCGGTCTGGTTCTGCCGGACGTGCAGGTACGGCGGCCCCGCGATCGGATCGCCCGGCGAATCGAAGCAACTGATCACCTGCTCGCGTGGCCGGCCGAGTGCGCGATCCAGCATCCGAGCCAGGTTGTACTCACAGGCCACGAAGGCCGTCACCTCGGGCGCCTTCTCCCGGAAGGCCCGGATCAGTTCGAGATCGGAGAGAACGCTCTCTGTCGTGAACGAGCCGGGCAACGTACTGCGCAATTCGGTCAACCGGTGTGCCTGATACGTCCGCGGATCGCGATCGGCGAACGCGGACCGGAATCCCTCCAGCCGGTCCTCGATGCTGGACGTGTTCAACGGCGGCGGCGAGACGAACGCGATCTGCCGGTGCCCCAGCTCGAACAGCCGCTCGGTGAGCGCCCGCGAAGCTGCCACGTTGTCCGTGTGCACGGCCGACACCGGGATACCGGACAGGTGCCGGTCGACCAGGACCACCGGATACCCGTCGAGAACCTGGCGCAGCAGACTCGCGTTGTAGAAGTCCCCGTGCACCGGGAAGACGATCAGCCCGTCGACACCGTCCAGCGCAACCAGCGACTCGACAGCTTGTTCCTCAGCGGATTGCCGGCCACGAGTCCGCCGGACGATCAGGTTCGCCCCGTGCTCGGCGCACCGCTCCTCGATGGCCTGAAGCAACTCCAGTCCGTAGGCCTCCGAGACATCCGGTACGACGAGCGCGACGGCACCCGGTACGCCGTCCGCGCGAGCGGGTCGCAGCGGCATCCGGCCCTTGAGCGGCAGCGAGATCCGGTCCAGGTCAGGTAGCCGCTTGGCCACGAACGAGCCCTTGCCGCGGATGCGCTCGACCAAGCCGGCCTCCCGGAGTACCTCCAGAGCGCGCTTCGACGTGATCCGGCTGACCTCGAACTGGGCGGCGAGTTCCATCTCCGACGCCACCCGGTCGCCGGGACCGAGCACACCGCGCCGGATCTCGTCGAGAACGTGCGAGCTGATCTGCTCGTACAGCAGGGCCATCGATCACCTTCCGCGGGACGGGTTGATATACCATCCCAGGCCCCTCCCGCAGGCACAAGTGGGCCGCTCCGGCATATCGACCTATGCCAACTGCCGTCGCCGCGCCTTCTCGCTCGCACCGCCGCCGTACGAGCGGTGGTTCCGGTCGTCGGCGGAAATTGTCGGAGCCCTCCGGCAGGGTGAGGCTCGAGGTGATCGAGCATGAAGATCGAAGGCAAGGTGGCAGTGGTGACGGGCGCCGCTGTCGGCATCGGGCGTGCGATCGCGCAGCGCCTGGCGGCCGAAGGAGCCTCGGTGGTGCTGGCGGATATCGACGAGGCCGGCGGGCGGGAGACGCTTGAGCTGATCGGCGAATCGGCGCGCTTCGTTCCGACCGACATGCGGGACGACGACGCCGTCGCCGGTTTGATGGCGTGTGAGCCACAGATCCTGATCAACAATGCGGGCGGCGGTCCTCAGTTGAGACCGTGCTTTCCGGAGGCCGACGTGGGCCGCTGGAGCGCGTCGCTCGAGCTGAATCTGCGCGCGCCGATGGTCGCTACCCAACTGGCCCTCGAGCCGATGCGCCGTGCCGGTGGTGGAGCGGTCGTCAACCTGGGATCCACCGCAGGGTTGGGATTCGGGCCGCACGTCTCACCGGAGTACAGCGCAGCCAAGGCCGCGCTCATCCGCCTCACCGCGACTCTCGGCGTACTGCAGGAAAGCCATCAGGTGCGGGTGAATTGTGTGGTCCCCGACTGGGTCGCCACCGAACGCGGTCTCGCGGAGCAGGCCGAGCTAGCCGACCCCGGTCCGCCGCTGGTCCCCCTTGAGACGCTGACCGACGCGGTAGTGAACTTCATCGAGGACGACGACCTCGCCGGCCGGGTGATTCTGCTCGACCGCGACCAATCGCCCCGGCTGCTGGGATGACCATGGCCGAGCCGGCCGGATGGACCTCGACGACTGACAGCATTCCGGCATGACCGCCAGTCGTACGCCGCACGCTGCCGAGGTGCAGCCGTTCGCTCTCGTTCCCGTGGCCGCGATCGCGGCCACGCTCGCCGTCGTACTGACCGCGCTCTCCGGTCGGTACGGGTTCCACCGCGACGAGCTCTACTTCCTTGTCGCGGGCAAGCACCTGGCGTGGGGATTCACTGACCAGCCGCCGCTCACGCCGTTGCTGGCGCACATCTCGACGACGATCTTCGGAAACACTCCGATGGGCCTGCGAGTCCTTTCGACGCTCACAGCCGCCGCGACGATCTTCGTTGTCGCGCTGATCGCTCGAGAGTTCGGCAGCGATCGGCGTGCCCAGACCTTCGCGGCCGTCTGTGCGGCGATCGCCGGGTTCCCGCTCGGCATCGGGCATCTCGCGTCGACCGCGACGTACGACATGCTGGCGTGGATGGTGATCGGCCTGTTCGCCGTCAAGCTGCTGCGCACCGGTGACGACCGTTGGTGGGTGGCGATCGGCCTGTCGACCGGAATCGCGCTCGAGAACAAGTACCTGGTAGTCCTCCCGCTCGCCGCGCTTCTGGTCGCCGTACTGCTCGTCGGCCCGCGTCCCGTACTGCGAAGTTGGTGGCTCGCCGCCGGTGTCGTCACGGCCGCCTTGATCGCCGGCCCGAATCTCTGGTGGCAGGCGACGCACGGCTGGCCGCAACTCACGGTCGCCGGCGGCATCAGCGAGGACGACGGCACCGAGAACCGGATCATGTTCATCCCACTACAGATCCTGCAACTGTCGCCCTTCCTGGTGCCGGTGTGGGTGGCCGGCTTCCTCCGCATGTGGCGCTCCCCCACCCTGCGCTGGTCGCGGGCGATCGCGCTGGCTTACCCGATCCTTTGCGTCATCGTCCTCGCAGTAGGCGGCAAGCCGTACTACGCGCTGCCGCTCCTGCTGATCCTCGTCGCAGCCGGCGCCACCCCGACTCTCGCGTGGCTGACGCGCGGGCGCACCGCCGTACGACGCAGCCTTGTCGCGGCCGGCGTTGTCCTGACGGCAATCACGTCCGCCGTCATCGCCCTCCCCATCTTGCCGACCTCCGCCATCAACGCAGTCCTCCCCATCAACCCCGAACAGGGCGAACAAATCGGCTGGCCCGCCCTCACCGCCGCAGTCGCCGAAGCCTGGCAACAAATCCCCGAGCCGGACCGCTCCCGCGCCACGATCTTCGCCCTCAACTACGGCGAAGCCGGCGCCATCGACCACTACGGCCCCGCCCACCACCTGCCCACCCCGTACTCAGGCCACATGTCCTTCGCCGACTGGGGCCCACCCCCCAACACCCAGACCGGCCCCGTCCTCCTGGTCGAACAAGAACCCACCCCGTACTACGAATCCCGCTTCGGCACCTGCCACCAAGTAGCCACGGTCAACACCGGCCACTCAGTCGACAACGAAGAACAAGGCACCCACCTAACCCTCTGCACCGGCCCCACCCAACCCTGGTCCACCCTCTGGCCTTCCCTCCGCCGCTACTACTAGGAGCGCCCACGTCGCCCCACGCTCGCTCCTGCGTCGCTCACTAGCGCTCCTCCCACCCACCCTGGGCCGCGGGCTCCTTCGTCGCCCGCTGGAATGCCGGCACCCCCATGCCGCAAGGAACTCCATCGCAGGCAACCCGCCCACCCCGCGCTCTCCAGCGCCTTCCCCACAAGCCTCGGCCTACTTAAGCGACGTCCGTCCCCCGCGAAGCGAAACTCGCCTCGGCATCCCCTCACCAACCCCAGCACCACCCGAACTAAATCCTCAGAAATGACGAAAGCGACCCGGTCTGCGCTTTGCGCGGACTCGAGTCGCTGTCAGTTACGTGGGCGATACTGGGTTCGAACCAGTGACCTCTTCGGTGTGAACGAAGCGCGCTACCACTGCGCCAATCGCCCGTTCTGGGTGGTGCTGGTGTTACCTGTTGTGGTGGTGCGGGTGAAACCATAGCGCATTGGTCCGCGACGTACGAAACCGGCCGGGCTACTCTTGCTGCAAGACGGAGACCCCGTCGCGTTGGAGATATGACTGTGACTTTCTCGCACGACACCGAGCACGCGCTCGGCACCCTGGTCCGGCTGGTCAATACGCTGCCCGGGCCGAACAGCCAGGTCGACACGATGGAGACCATCGAGGACCTGGAGAAGTTCGTCCACGAGCGGGAGTTCAGCGCGGTCGGAACGTTGACCGAGACGGATCTGCAAGAGGTCCGCGAACTCCGTCCGTTGTTCGCGCCGGTCTTCACGACAGGTTCGGATGCGGAGGCGGCCGCGATGATCAACGCGATCGTCGCGCGGGGTACGACGACGCCCAGGCTGACGAACCACGACGGCCATCCGTGGCACATCCACTACTCCCGGGACGGCTCGTCACTGACGTGCCGGATCACCGTCGAGTGCGGGATCGCGCTTGCCCAGGTGATCTCGGCCGGTGAACGCGAGCGGCTGCGTCGCTGCGAGGCGCCGGACTGTGACGACGCGCTCATCGACCTGTCCCGCAACCGCTCCAAGCGCTACTGCGACGCCCGCACCTGCGGAAACCGTCTGCACGTCGCCGCCTACCGCGAACGCCGCAAGTCCGCCGGCGAATAACCCAACGATCCTCCAGCGTCCGAAGTACACCCAGTACTTCGGACGCTGTCGTTCGGGCCCACCACAGCCGCGCTCAACCAGCCGGTACTCCGAGCAGCGCGCGCGTCTAGCAGGTGGGTTCTACTTGCGGCGCTTGGCTCTGGTGGCGCCTGGCTCTATGGATCGACGTCTTCCGCGGAGCGTTCGGCGAAGACCTTTGCTACCGCGGCCGTGACCTCGCCCGGGGTGGACAGGTCGCGGTCGTCGCAGCGGTGGACGGCCTGGACGTCGCGGGTGGTCGACGTGAGGAAGATCTCGTCCGCCTCCGCCAATCGCGCCAACGGCACGTCTCGCTCGACCGCGCCGAACCAGGCGATCACCAAACCACGGGTGACGCCGGCCAGCGCGCCCGATTCGAGCGTCGGGGTGACCAGTTCGCCGCCGTACACGCAGAAGATGTTCGACCCTGTCCCCTCGCACAGGTCGCCGACGGTGTTGGCGAAGATCGCTTCGCTGCCGCCGCGCTCCTTGGCGTAGGCGAGGGCGCGGACGTTCTCGGCGTACGACGTGGTCTTGAGGCCCGCGACGGCGCTGCGTTCGTTGCGCACCCACGGGACGGTGACGATCGCCGTCGATGGCGCGGGACGCTCGATCCGCTGTGTCGCGACGACCAGGGTCGGGCCGTCGGTACCGCGATCGGACGACAACGGCGAGACGCCGCCGGTGTAGGTGATCCGCAGCCGGCCGAACGCGATGTCGGGATCCGCCTTCACGACCTCCGCGATCGCGCGCTCGACCTCGTCACGATCCGGGGCCGGCAGGCCGAGGCCCGTCGCCGATCGTTCGAGCCGGTCGAGATGCTTCGACACCGCGAACGGCTGCCCGTCGACGATCTTGACCGTTTCGAAAACGCCGTCGCCGGTGGTCAGCCCGTGATCCAACGGCGACAGGCCGGCAGCCGCCGGATCCTGCAGTACGCCGTTCAGCCAGATCTTCATTCCTGCTCCTTCCAACTGCGGACACCTTAAGCCGCAGACCGTCCGTCGCCGGGCGGTGACTGGCGGGCGGTCCGGAGGGGGTACCCCCGTTTTTGAACTCCGGGCGAGATGGGCTAATGTTCTTCTCGCGCCGAGGGGCAGGAAACCCGGTCGCAACGCGGACGTAGCTCAGTTGGTAGAGCGCAACCTTGCCAAGGTTGAGGTCGCCGGTTCGAACCCGGTCGTCCGCTCGGAGAGGGTTCGGCAGGCCAGGCTTTCTCACTGGTGGAGTGGCCGAGAGGCGAGGCAACGGCCTGCAAAGCCGTGTACACGGGTTCGAATCCCGTCTCCACCTCAACACCCTGAAAAGCTTGGACGATTGGCGCAGCGGTAGCGCGCTTCCCTGACACGGAAGAGGTCACTGGTTCGATCCCAGTATCGTCCACGAAAGCGATAGGCGGCCTGTGTCTGCGGAGAGCGCAGACGGGTCGCTTTCGTTATTTGTGCGCCTGCGCTTCGCTTGGCGCGAGCGGGGGCTCCGCCACCCGCACCCCCTACGTCTGTGCCTGGGGTTGTCGGTCGGCGTTGCACGTTGGCCGAACTCGTCATTCGGCTTCCCCGCCCAGCCTGTCGTTCGGCTTCCCCGCCCCACGCGTCAGTGGGTTGAGCCGTAGTGGGCTGCGATCTTGTCGCTGGTTGTGAGCCAGACATCTGGTTGCGAGGTGATGTACTCCAGCGCCAGATCAAGGTACTTCGCGCGGAAGGGCTGGCCGATGACGAACGGGTGCAGGGCCAGCGCCATCACGCGGCCGCTGTGCTCGGCGTCGGCACGAAGTACGTCGTACTGGTCTTTCACCATCTGCAGGAAGTCCGGGCCGGTGAGGCCGCGGAGGGACAGGCCGAGGTCGTTGAGTTCGACGGTGTACGGCACGCTGAGCATGCCGGGGACGTTGAGTTCGTACGGCTGATCGTCGTTGGTCCAGTCCAGCACGTAGCCGAGCCCGAGCTCCGCCAGCAACGCGGGCGTGTTCGGCGTCTCCGTCAGCGCCGGCCCCATCCATCCCTTCGGACGTTGCCCGGTGGCCGATTCGATCGTGCCGACGATCTCGGCCAGAACTTCGCGCTCCTGCGCAGGCTCCAAGCCGGTGTGCAGGATGGAGTTCGTGCTGCCGTGTGCCAGCCAGGCCCAGTCGCGCTCCACGCCGGCCTTGATGATCTGGGGGTTCTTCTCGGCGACCAGCGAGTTGAGCAACGTGCTCGCGCGTACGCCGTACTTGTCCAGGATGTCGATCGTGCGCCAGATCCCGACCCGTGCGCCGTAGTCCCGCCAGCCGGCGTTCAGCGGATCCGGCGACAGTTCGAGCGGCCAGATGCTTGTCGACGGCCGGTCCGGCAGGAAGGTCTCGACGTTCAGGCCGACGTAGAAGGCCACCCGTTTGTCCCCCGGCCAGGTCAATCGCGGACGCTCGACGATCGGGCTGTAGTCGAAAGGTTCAGCTGTCATGCTGCCAAGGTAAAATCTGACATCAGTGTCAGGTTCAAGCCCTCGAGGAGGACCAGCGGTGCGCATCGGCGAACTGGCCCGCCACACCGGCGTCAGCGAACGCTCCCTGCGGTACTACGAGCAGCAGGGCCTCCTCGTCTCGGACCGTACGCCGGGCGGCCATCGTGACTACCCCGAGCGCGCCGTCGACCGGGTGATCCTGATCCAGGAACTCCTCGCGGCCGGCCTGCACAGCAAGAAGATCGCCCAACTCCTCCCCTGCATGCGCGACCCCGACGGCGCTCCCAACGAACGCGCTACCCCTGCATTGCTCCGCGAACTGAGCGCCGAGCGAGACCGCATCGACCAACTGATGGCTGATCTGGCCACCTCCCGCGCCGTACTCGACGAGGTGATCTCGACCGCCGCCCAGGAATTGTCACCGCTGGACGAGCGAATCGAACTCTCGGCGGGCTGAGGTCGGTGGGTCAGCTTTCCTCTCGGGTGAGGTCGGCGACCGGCTTTCCTGGGTTGTGGGCCGATCAGGCGTGGGCGGGGTGATCTGGTAGGGCTCGGGCGTACCGTTCGGCTAGTTGCCTGACGGAGGTATGGAGTTCGTCTGGTCCTTCGCGGATCTCGAAGTCGGCGTCGAGGAGGGCGAGGTGGACGGCGAGACCTGTCGCGGAGTCGGAGCCGGTGCTGAACAGGCAGGTGTGGTCGTCGATCGGTTCGACGGTGCCCGCGGCCGGGGGAAGACGGGCGGCGATGCTCTCAGCCGAGGCGTGGACGACCACCTGCGCCCGGTAGCGCCAGGCGGCCGCTGACACCCGCCGGGAGACGTAGGCGGTGATGTCACCGTCGTCAGGAAGCGAACGGGGTGTGAACCGCGGTCCGGTGGGGATCCGCGGCGAGATCCGGTCGACTCGGAACGTTCGCCAGTCCTGTCGGTCGAGGTCGTAGCCGACCAGGTACCAGCGGCGGCCCCAGTTCACGAGCCGGTAGGGCTCGACTGTGCGTCTGCTGGGATCGGAGCGATGGGACAGGTAGTCGAATCGGAGCTGTTCGCGATCGCGGCACAGCCCGGCGAGTTGGGTGAGCAGTTCGGGATCGACCAGTGGCGCCGGCACGTCCTGCGGCACCTGCACGGAGAAGGTGTGGATCGAGTTCACCCGACGGCGCAGCCGTGACGGCAGCACCTGCTCAAGTTTGGTCAGGGCGTGCAGCGAGCTCTCCTCGAGTCCGGTCAGTTCGGCGGCCTTCCGGAGGCCGATCACGACGGCGACTGCCTCCTCGTCGTTCAGCAGCAGGGGCGGCAACGAGCCACCCGCACCGAGGCGGTAGCCACCGACCGAGCCGCGGGTCGCGTCGACCGGGTAGCCGAGTCCACGGAGCCGTTCGATGTCGGCGCGAATCGTTCGCGGACTGACGTCGAGCTTGGTGGCCAGTTCCGCGCCGGTCCAGTCACGAGGGGACTGGAGCAGCGTCAGGAGCTTCAGCAGTCGGGCCGAGGTTTCGATCATGCGGAAAGTCTGCCAGTTCATTAGGAAGCTAGCTCGCCTAATGGGCAAATAGTGTTCTGGGTATGACGACAAACACCGAGATTCACCCGTTCCGGATCGACATCCCGCAAGCCGACCTCGACGACCTCCAGGGCCGGCTGGAGCGAACCCGCTGGGCCAACGAGCTGCCGCTGCAGACCGAGGGCGCAGTACAGACCGGTCCGGTGCCGCCGGGATGGGAGTACGGCGTACCGGTCGGCTACGTGCAGCGGCTCGTCGAGGCGTGGCGGACGACGTACGACTGGCGTGCCTGGGAAGCGCGGCTGAATGAGTATCCGCAGTTCGTCACCGAGATCGACGGCCAGCAGATCCACTTTCTGCACGTGCGGTCCGCCGACCCGAACGCGATTCCGCTGCTGCTGACCCACGGCTGGCCCAACAGCGTGGTCGAGTTCCTCGGCCTGATCGAACCGCTGACCGCGCCCACCGAGGGGCAGGCCTTCCATCTGGTGATCCCGTCACTGCCCGGCTTCGGTTTCTCCGGCCCGACGGCGGACCAGGGCTGGAACAGGTACCGCACCGCGCGCGCCTGGGCCGAACTGATGCGCCGGCTCGGCTACGAAAAATATGGGGCCCACGGCAACGATGCCGGCGCGTACGTCGCACCCGAACTCGGTCGCATCGACCCCGAGCACGTGATCGGGGTGCACGTCACCCAGCTGTTCTCGTTCTCGTCCGGCGACCCGGCCGACCTCGCCGACCTGTCCGAGGACGAACTCGGATATGTGCGGTTCCTGCAGAGCTTCCAGGACAATATGTCGGCGTACGCGAAGCTGCAGGAGACGCAGCCGCAGACGCTCGCTCACGCCCTGGCCGATTCCCCGTCAGGCCAACTGGCCTGGATCGCCCAGTTGCTGGGCGGCACCAGCGACGAGCACGTGCTGACCAACGCAACCATCTACTGGCTCACCAACACCGGCGCGTCCTCGGCCCGCTTCTACTACGAAGACCACCACGCCGACCACCCGACGACACCGACCACAGCCCCGACCGGGCTCTCGAGCTTCGCCTTCGACTTCCGGCCACTGCGCCGATTCGCCGAGCGCGATCACAGCAACATCGTGTCCTGGAACGAGTACGACCGCGGCAGCCACTGGGCCACCCAGGACGCACCGGACCTCCTGATCCAAGATCTGCAGGGCTTCTTCAGCAAGGTGTCGGAGCACTAGATGTCTAGACCCAGGCTCAACTGGCGGTGCGCCAAGCTCGCCGGTTGAGCCTGCGTCTCAAGGGGATCGTCAGGGTCGGGCGACGTTTCCGACCAGCCAGCGGGCCAGCGGGCGTAGCAGCGTGAACGCGGAGGCCACCCGGTCAGCCGCTGCGGCAGTGTGGATCCAGTCGTCGCAACCGAGCGGCCGGGATGCGATGAGAGAGCGATGTCTCAGAAGCTCCGCCCGCGGATGATCTACCGGGTAACCTCGCAGCGGCCGCTTCAGCTGGTCGCCCGAAATCACGAAGCCCTCCCGCTCGAGCTTGCGGATGAGCGCCGTCAGCCGCTGCCCAGTGCCGGGATCCCCCACCGCCGCTCGGTACCGCTCGATCTGTTCCGGCGGCGCGTACCACCAGGCCAGGCCGACCTCCAGACCGTCGAGGTCGAACCGGACACCCAGCTCGACATTCCGTGCCAGCCGGACGATCGCGCTCTGCCGCTGCCACGCCTCCAGCAGAACCTCGCCGTAGCGCCAGACAGCGAAGTCCTCGTACGCCGGATCCGCCTCCGCCAGCGCGTCGAGCAGCTCGAGCATGGGACGGCGTACGAGCTCCTCCCGATCTCGCCGCCATCGCCGCCTGACCTCGACGGAAGGCTCGCCCTCCAACTGGAGCAGCACATCGAAGGCGCCTCGCGGCCACCCCTGGAATTCACCGGGCACGACAGGTCCGCCTAGACGAGCCAGGTGCCGTCGCGCATGAGCGTCCGGCCGGTGAGTTCGTTGGCCTCTCGCCAGGACTGGAGTGTCTCCGGGGTGAAGCGGAAGTAGAGGTAGAGGGCCCCGGCGTCGCGGGGATCGAAGCCGATCTTGGCGGCGAAGGCGTCCGCGGCTCCGGGAGGCAGCTCCTCCGCGCGGAGTGTTTCGACCGTGGCTGTGAAGATCACGACGTCGCGGGTGTGATCGAGCGCGACGTGAGCACGGCCGGTCGCCTGGAGGTTGAGGCTGGTGGGATTCGACGCGGCCGTCGAGAAGAGGAGCGTCTCGCCGTCCCAAAGGAACGAGAGCGGCATCAAGTACGGCGTACCGTCGGCTGAGCTGGTCGACACCCAGGCATCGATGTCCTCCTCGAGACGCTTCACCGCGTGCTGCTTGCGTACTTCGGGGCTCCGGGCCGGCTCGGTCACTTCGCGTCTCCTCATCTACCTGTCACATCGCAGCAGCTCGCTACGTCAACCCGACGACGGAGCTCGGCTGGAAAGTGTGACAGATGGAGTGGTTCCCATGACTGAGGACGATTGGCTCGCGGCACGGTTCGAGGAGAAACGCGATCACCTCCGGACCGTGGCGGTGCGGATCCTGGGATCGCCGCAGGAGGCCGAGGACGCTGTCCAGGAAGCGTGGATCCGGCTCAGCCGCTCCGACGCCGGTGAGATCGACAACCTCGGTGGCTGGCTGACCACAGTCGTGGGGCGGATCTGCCTCGACGTACTGCGTCTTCGTCGCGGCCGGCCCGAGCAGCCCGTGGAAGCGCACTCCCCCGTGCTCGCCGACTCCGGAGGACCGGATCCCGAAGTCGAAGCCGTCCAAGCCGAATCGGTCGGGCTCGCGCTGGTCGTAGTACTCGAGACGCTCACTCCCGCCGAGCGACTGGCCTTCGTGCTGCACGACATGTTCGCAGTGCCGTATGAGGACATCGCGCCGATCGTCGGCCGTTCTTCCGGCGCCGCGCGCCAGCTCGCGAGTCGCGGGCGGCGACGGGTTCAGGGCCGACCCGAGCTGCTCGACACGGACGCGCACAGGCAGCGCGAGCTCGTCACCGCCTTCCTCGCCGCATCCCGCGACGGCGACTTCCAGGCCTTGTTGGAGATGCTCGATCCAGGCGTCGTTCTGCGTGCCGATGGTGCCGCGGCCGACAAGGGTGCAGCCCGGCTCGTGCGCGGCGCAGCAGCCGTTGCCGCGAACTTCTCCGGGCGCGCGGCCGCCGCGAGAGTCGCTCTCGTCGACGGGGTCGCCGGTGCGGTCTGGACATACCGCGGCGAACCGCAGGTGGTCTTCAGGTTCACCTTCGACGCCGATCGGATCACCGAGATCGAGCTGCTCGGCGACGCCGGCTACCTGCGCGAGGTCGAACTCGCGAGGTTCGACGGCTAGTGGGACTGGTGTGACCTGAGTGGCATTTCGCCGACTGAACGGCGTCTCGCGCGACACCCCGGATACCCAGTTTCGAACTCCGCGAAAAGTGCGCTACTGTTCTGCTCTCGCACCGAGCAGGACAGCGTCCGGCTCCGCGAGATGCGAACGTAGCTCAGTTGGTAGAGCGCAACCTTGCCAAGGTTGAGGTCGCCGGTTCGAACCCGGTCGTTCGCTCGGAACTGGCCGGCAGGCCGACACCGCAGGCTCAGACTCTATGGTGGAGTGGCCGAGAGGCGAGGCAACGGCCTGCAAAGCCGTGTACACGGGTTCGAATCCCGTCTCCACCTCGAAACACCTTCTACACAACAGAATCCTGGACGATTGGCGCAGCGGTAGCGCGCTTCCCTGACACGGAAGAGGTCACTGGTTCGATCCCAGTATCGTCCACGAAAGCGATAGGCGGCCTGTATCTGCGGAGAGCGCAGACGGGTCGCTTTCGTCATTTGTGCGCCTGCGCTTCGCTTGGCGCGTTGCGGGGGCTTCGCCACTCGCACCCCCTCCGGTGGCGGCTGAGGTCGCCCCTCGGCTTCTCGGGCCGGCTGGCGGTTTCCGTCCGGATCGCGGTCCACAAGGAGATCCGTGGCGGGCTGCGATCTTGTCGCACAAACCTGTGCGACCGGGGACCTCACACCATTGACAATCTGTAAGCATTTCGTTAAACATTATTGATATGGTTAACGATGTTGATGGTGCGTTGGCGGCTCTGGCCGATCCCACTCGGCGTCGCATCGTGGAGTTGCTGCGCGAGCGGCCGCGGCGGGCGGGCGAACTGGTGGAAGCTTTCGACATGAGCGGACCTGCCGTCAGCCGGCATCTGCGCATCCTTCGCCAAGGCGGGCTGGTGAATGAGCACGGCCTGGACGAGGACGCCCGGGTACGGATCTACCGGCTCCGACCGGAGCCGTTTGTCGCCCTGCAGGCCTGGCTGGACCAGGTGCAAGCCTTCTGGGCCGATCAGCTCGGCGCTTTCAAGGAGCACGCCGAACGTCTGAGCAAAGGATTGAGTGAATGAGTACAACCGGAGTCGCCAGCGCCGCAGTCGAGGTGCCGCTGGATCCTGTTACCGCCTTCACGGTGTTCACGGCCGACATCGGGACGTGGTGGAAGCGCGGTACCCGCTACTGGAACGATGCTGAACGCGGCCAGGAGTTGCGGTTCGAGGCGGAGGTCGGCGGTCGCCTGATCGAGGTGCACGATCTGGACAGCGGTGAGGGTTTCGAGATCGGTCGGGTGCTGGTCTGGGAGCCCGGTCAGCGGCTGGTGTTCACCTGGCGCCAGGGCGATTGGGGCGACGCCGAGAGCACTGATGTCGAGGTTCGTTTCGAGCCCGTCGGGTCCGGCACCCGGGTGACCGTCGAGCACGGCGGCTGGGATCGGGTCGGCTCGGCCACCCCGGACCTGGCCGAAGGATACGGCCACGGTTGGGCCGAACTCCTCAGCTTCTATGTCGACTATCTGGAGGCTCGCTGATGTTTGTTCACCTTGCCGTCCATCACCCCAAGCCCGAACACAGCGACGAGCTGCTGGCCTCGATGCATCGCGTCGACGCCGCCGCCCAGGGTGCCCCAGGCCTCGTGCAGATCGGTGCCTGGAAAGACGAGCGCAGCGACCGTCTGGTCGGCCTCGCCCTCTGGGAGAGTCAGGAAGCGTTCGAGGCCTCCGCCGAACGGATCTTCCAGGCCGTCGCCGACGACCCGTTCGATCAGTGGTGCCAGCAGCCGCCTGACGTCTTCCATCTCACCCAGGCGTAGCTGCCGCGGCGAGGAGGTCACATGCGGAGGTGGGACGCGCCGTTGAAGTCGAGGATTGTGCCGGTGGCGAATTCGGCTTCGGGGGAAGCGAGGTAGAGGATGGCGGCGGCTACCTCGTCGGGGGTGGCTACTCGTTCCAGGGGGCTTTCCAGGCGGCGGCGGTTGTAGCCTTCGCCGGCTAGGGCTTCGGCGGCCATGTCGGTCGTGGTCCAGCCGGGGGCGATGGTGGTGACGGCGATGCCTTCAGGGCCGAGGGCTCGGGCGAGGGACTGGCTGAAGGAGACGAGTGCCGCTTTGCTCGCGCCGTACGCCGGTTGGTTCGGTTCGCCGCGGAACGCGCCGCGCGAGGAGACGTTGACGATTCGGCCGCCGCGACCCATGTGGCGTACGGCGCACCACGTGACGTTGGCCGCGCCGACGAGGTTCACCCCGAGGGTGTCGGACCATGCGCGCTGCCATTCGTCGTACGACGTGTCGCGGATCGGGTGGGCCGCGTAGATCCCGGCGTTGTTCACCAGTACGTCGATGCTGCCCAACTCCTCAGCGGCTGCGTCGACCATCGAAAGGATCTGCGCAGGATCCGCGAGGTCGGCGTGAGCCAGCACATGCCCGTCCCCCGGCAGTTTCGCGAGCACCTCTTCGGCGGCCGAGCGTGACGAGCCATAGTGCACCGCCACGCGATCCCCTGCCGCAGCGAAGGCCTGAGCCGCCGCCGCTCCGATTCCTCGTGATGCCCCGGTCACCAGCACTGAGCGGTTCATGCCTCGACCCTACTGGCGAGGCTTCACGTCCCGCCGGTACTCCTTCGTCTGCCGAGCCCAGGCCTTCCGAGCCTCTGCCTGCAACCGGCTGTCCGCACGGCGAGCCATGTACGCCGCCTCTCGCTGCAGCTTCATCCAGCTCTCGTATCGCCGCACAGGCAGCGTTCCGTCTTCCAGAGCCTCTTGTACTGCGCAGCCAGGCTCCGTGACGTGCGCGCAGTCCTTGAACCGACACTGCTCCGCTAGAGCGGTCACGTCCGGGAACGCAGCTGCCAGCCCTTCACCGGACTCCTGCAGGCCAACACCTCGCAGCCCCGGCGTATCGATCACGACACCGCCCCCTGGCAGCACGATGAGCTCACGCCGTACGGACGTGTGCCGGCCCTTGCCGTCCTCCCGGATCGCCTGCACGTCCAGTAGCTCGACACCGGCCAGGGCGTTCACCAGTGACGACTTACCTGCGCCACTGACGCCTAGCAACGCCAGCGTGGAGTTGTTGTCGAGCAATGCGCGCACTGCCTCCAGCCCTTCGCCAGTGGTCGCACTGCACACCAGTACGTCGGCGCCCGGCGCTGCAGTAGCAACGTCCTCCGCCACTGAGTCCGCGTCCATGACAAGGTCTGCCTTGGTCAGTACGACGACCGGCCGCGCGCCGCTTTCCCAGGCGAGCGCGAGGAACCGTTCGATCCGGCCGATGTTCGGCTCGGGGTGGAGTCCGACGACGATGGCGATCACGTCGACGTTGGCGGCCAGCACCTGGCCCTTCGACGTACCGCCGACCTCGGCACGCACGATCGCGGTATGCCGGGGCGCCACCGCCTCGACGGTGATGCGGTCGTCCGGCCACCGTCGCAGCGCGACCCAGTCACCGGTGCACGGTGTCGCCTGCGAATCGGCTGCGATCGCGGCAAGCACACCACCGGACCAACTGGCCCGAACTGGTCCGTCCTCGGTGAGGACGCTGGACAGGCCTTTGTCGACCCGGGCCACGCGCCCAGGAGCGAGCTCCGAGAAGCCTGGTACTGCGGTGAGGTAGTCGGCCGTCGGCGTATCGAGACCGAGCGACCGGAGTACTGCGGAGATTTCTGCTGACATCGTGCGACGAACCTTTCGAGCGGTCCGGCCCCGAGATCAGCTCAGCGGACGGACGGTGCGGGAGTGGACGGCCCGGTGGGCCTGATCGAAGCTCATGCGGGGTCGCCTCCCTTCTCTGTCTGCCGCCGGATGACGGACTGTCGCGATGCTCTCAGCGTATGTCGTCGCCGTCGGCCTGCGCACCGGATTTTCCGACCCGCTCAGGCTCGCGTTCAGCACCCTCCGGTACCACGGGCGCCGGCTTCCCCGGACTCGCCAGAGCCGCCGACTTCCGCTCAGCCAGCACCTCCTTCGCATGGGCCGGAGCTTCAGCCTCGGCAGGCGCTTCGTTGGCGATGTCTGGCAGCTTTCTCGCCGGGACCGCCTCCGCCGCCTCCTGCTCCGCCGGATCCGCTCCGCCCATCGCCTCGACGGCACGCGCCATCTTGACCTCGGGCCGCTGCTCCCCCGGCACGACGACATCCGCGTGATGGGGAACCGGCTCGGCCTTCATCACCGGCTCCTGAACCTCTTCCGGCTCCTCCAGTTCCTTGCGCGACTTGTGCGGCCACAGCCGGTCGACCACCGCGTTCAGCGCCGCTCCGATCAACACCGCGATCGCTGTCATGTAAAGCCACATCAACACCGCGATCGGCGCCGCCAGCGGCCCGTAGATCGACGTCCCACCGACGGTGCTCTGGAGAATCCAGCGCAGGACGAAGCTGCCGACGATCCAGATCGACAACGTCAGGAACGATCCCGGCAGGTCCGACATCCACGGCGTCCGGACCGGCACCGACAGGTGGAACAGCGTGTTCAGGAAGCCCGCCGACAGAATCGTCACGACCGGCCAGTACAACTGGTTGAGGAAGTCGACCTTCTGCGGCAGCAGCGCGTCGACCGCGTTCGGTCCGGCCAGCACCAGCGGCAGCACGATCACGCCGATCACGAGCGCCCCGCAGTACAGGCTGAACGACAGGGCGCGGGTGCGGATGATGCCGCGCTTGCCGCCCATCCCGTACATGATCGTGATCGTGTCGACGAAGACGTTCAGCGCGCGGCTGCCCGACCACAGGGACAGCACGAACCCGATCGAGATCACGTCCGGCCGGCCGCCATCGAGGACCTTGTCGATCGTCGGCACGATGACGGAATTGATCGAGTCCGCGGTCAGCGCGCGGCTGGCCAGTTCGGCGATCTGGACCTTGATGCTGTCGATCGTCTCGACCTCGAAGTACTTGCCGGCGATGAAGCCGATACTTCCGGCCAGCCCGAAGATCAGCGGCGGCAGCGAGAGGATGGCGAAGAAGGCGGCCTCCGCCGCGAGACCCGTGACCCGGTAGCGCAAACAAGTGCCGACGGTCTGGGTGATCAGCTTCCAGGTCGTCGCGGGAATTCGTCGGGCCCATGCGAATGAGACGGAGGTCTCGGACCCAGAGCGTGCCATACCGCTTACCGTACTGACATGGCGGACCCAAACGCTGTAACGAATCAGGCTCCCCCACTCCAGGGGGTGAACTTCTTCACGTCGGACACCGGTCTCGGTGACGCTCTGCGTCCGTACGCCGACCTTTCCGCTGATCCCGGACTGACCGAGATCGGTGAACTCGCGGGAACGCAGGAAGCGCTCTCTCATGCTCTCCCGGCGAATCAGAACTCCCCGGTCCTGCGCACCCACGACCGGTACGGGAACCGCATCGACGAGGTCGAGTTCCATCCGTCCTGGCACTGGCTGATGGAAAAGGCCGTCGGCTTCGGACTCCAGGCCGCGCCGTGGACCAGCGAACGCCCGGCACCACATCTCACCCGCGCAGCCGGCTTCTACGTCTGGTCCCAGGTCGAGCCCGGCCACGGCTGCCCGATCTCGATGACCTACGCCGCAGTACCAGCTCTCAAAGCGAATCCCGATCTCGCCGCCGAATGGGTGCCAGGACTGTCCAGTACTACGTACGACCCGCGCCGGCTGAGGTCCGCCGACAAGGCGGGCGTGCTGGCCGGGATGGGGATGACCGAGAAGCAGGGCGGCTCCGACGTCCGCGCGAACCTGACCACGGCGACGCCGTCGGGAAGCGGGGCCGAATACCTGCTGAACGGGCACAAGTGGTTCTGCTCGGCCCCGCAGGTGGACGTGTTCCTCGTCCTCGCCCAGGCGCCGGAAGGCCTGACCTGCTTCGTCGTACCGCGCGTCCTTGCCGACGGCAACCGGAACACGTTTGCCCTGCAGCGCCTGAAGGACAAGCTCGGCAACCGGTCGAACGCGTCCAGCGAGGTCGAGTTCCACAACACGATCGGTTACCGCCTCGGCGACGAGGGCGCCGGCGTGCGGACGATCATCGAGATGGTCGCCGCCACCCGGCTCGACTGCGTCCTGGGTTCGGCCGCGTTGATGCGACGCGCGCTGGTCGAGGCGACCTGGCACACGTCGTACCGGAGTGCCTTCGGCGGGCTGCTCCGGGACAAGCCGGCGATGCAGAACGTGCTCGCGGATCTCGCCGTCGAGAGCGAAGCAGCAACCGCTCTCTCGATGCGTCTCGCCGCCGCTGTGGACGCCTCGATCGGCGGTGACGAGCAGGCGGCCGCGTTCCGCCGGATCGCGCTCCCACTGGCCAAGTTCTGGGTCTGCAAGCGGACCTCGTTCACGGTCGCGGAGGCGCTCGAATGCCTCGGCGGCAACGGTTACGTCGAGGAGTCCGGTCTGCCGCTGCTGTTCCGCGAGTCCCCGCTGAACTCGATCTGGGAAGGCTCCGGCACAGTCAACGCCCTCGACGTACTCCGGGCGCTCCGGCGCCCCGAGTCGCTCGAAGCGTGGCTCACCGAGGTCGGTCTCGCCCGGGGAGCCGACCACCGCCTCGACGCGGCCGTCACCGACGTACTGGAAGCGCTCTCTGATCTCGAGAACGCCGAAGCAGGCGCGCGCCGCCTGGCCGCGCGGATGGCCGTCTGCCTGCAGGCATCCCTCCTCGTCCGCAACTCCACACCCGAAGTCGCCGACGCCTTTGTGGCGTCCCGCCTGGCGGGCGACTGGGCCGGCGTCTTCGGCACGCTCCCCCGAACCACTCCGTTCGTCCCGATCCTCGACCGCGTCCTGTAAACACTCGGCCGCCTACACGCTAGGGTTACCGACGTCGCGACTGGCGCTGAGGTGGGATCGACCACCGGGGAGCGAAAAGACGCCGGCACCGTGCGCCTGGGTGCCGCGACCGAGTGCAACCTCAGGAGAGAGACGAAGATGACTCAACCCTTCGACGCCGCTGCCGCGTCGGCCGCGTACAACAACGCACTTGCGGTGATCGGCGCGGTGGAACCCACCATCGCCGGCGCGATCAAGGCCGAACTGGCCGACCAGCGGTCCTCGCTGAAGCTGATCGCGAGTGAGAACTACGCCTCCCCGGCGACGCTGCTGACGATGGGCAACTGGCTGTCCGACAAGTACGCCGAGGGCACCATCGGGCACCGGTTCTACGCCGGCTGCCAGAACGTCGACACCGTCGAGCAGGCCGCCGCGGATCACGCGAAAGCGCTCTTCGACGCGCCACACGCCTACGTCCAGCCGCACTCCGGCATCGACGCCAACCTGGTCGCCTTCTGGGCGATCCTGGCCAACCGGATCGAGTCCCCGGCCCTGGCCGAGGCCGGCGCGAAGCACGTCAACGACCTGTCCGACGAGGACTGGGCCAAGCTGCGCAAGGCGCTCGGCGACCAGAAGATGCTCGGCATGTCGCTGGACGCGGGGGGCCACCTGACGCACGGCTTCCGGCCGAACATCTCCGGCAAGATGTTCCACCAGAGCTCGTACGGCACCGACCCGGAGACCGGGCTGCTCGACTACGACAAGGTCGCCGCGACCGCCCGCGAGTTCAAGCCGCTGATCCTGATCGCCGGCTACTCGGCGTACCCGCGCAAGGTCGATTTCGCCAAGATGCGCGAGATCGCCGACGAGGTCGGCGCCACCTTGATGGTCGACATGGCCCACTTCGCCGGACTCGTCGCCGGCAAGGTCTTCACCGGCGACTTCGACCCGGTCCCGCACGCGCACGTCACCACGACCACCACTCACAAGTCGCTGCGCGGTCCCCGCGGCGGCATGGTGCTCTGCCAGCCGGAGTACGCCGACGCGGTCGACCGTGGTTGCCCGATGGTGCTCGGCGGCCCGCTCAGCCAGACGATGGCCGCGAAGGCCGTCGCGCTCGCCGAGGCGCGCCAGCCCGAGTTCAAGACCTACGCGCAGAACGTCGCGGACAACGCGGTCGGCCTGGCCGAAGGCCTGATGAAGCGTGGCGTCAAACTCGTCACGGACGGCACCGAGAACCACCTGGTGCTGCTCGACGTCTCGTCGTACGGGATCACCGGCC
Organism: Kribbella monticola; assembly: GCF_003261635.1. Lineage (GTDB taxonomy): Bacteria > Actinomycetota > Actinomycetes > Propionibacteriales > Kribbellaceae > Kribbella > Kribbella monticola. Next base: position 138,622 of record NZ_QFXK01000026.1, read on the forward strand.
GGCAGGCCGAGTCGGCGCTGCTCGATGCCGGCATCGTGACCAACCGGAACGCGGTCCCGCGCGATCCCAACGGCGCCTGGTACACCTCCGGCGTCCGGATCGGTACGCCGGCGCTCACCACCCGCGGATTCGGCCTGGACGAGTTCGACCGGGTCGCCGAGCTGATGGTCGACGTGCTCTCCAGCGTCACGCCGACCACGACGTCGGCCGGAGCGCCCTCGAAGGCGAAGTACGTGCTGGCCGACGGCGTCGCCGACAAGGTCCGCGCGGCCTCGGCGGAACTGCTCGACAAGCACCCGCTCTACCCGGGTCTCGAACTCAGCTGACCTGACGACAGCGCCCGCACCGGCTGAAGCTGGTGCGGGCGCTGCTGTTTGTCATCAGGACATGCCGATCAGAGCATCGTCGGCAGCCTTCGCCGCACGCTTCGGCATCAACAGAGCAGCCAGTACTGCGCCCGCGATCCCGATACCGGCCGATACCCACATCGTCGTGTTCAAGCTGGTCATGAACGCATCCCGCACGGACGCGAGCAACTCCGCCGACCCGGTCTTCGCCGCGACCGCGAGCCCGGGCCCGACACCCTTCTCGACCGCGTCCGCGGCTTGCGTCGGCAGGCCGCCTGTGTCGACGTGCGACCGGTAGACCGAGTTCAGAACCGTCCCCAGTACAGCGACGCCGACCGTACCGCCGACCTGGCGAAACGCCTGCAGCAGCGCGGATCCCGTGCCGGCCCGATCAGGGTCGAGTACGCCGAGACCCGCATTCATTGCCTGCGGCATCGAACAGCCGAGGCCCAGCCCGACGATCACGATCCAGAGCGCGGTGTAGCCGTAGCCGGTGTCCAGGTCGGTGAACGCGCCCAGCACGAAGCCGACAGCCATCACCAGAAACCCGACCATCACCAGCACCCGGGTTCCGACCTTGGTCTCGAGCGGCTGCGCGATCTTGGCGCCGACGGCCATCCCGCCGATGAACGGCAGCAACTTCAGCCCGGTGTGCAGCGCATCGGACCCATCGATGCCCTGGAAGTACTGCGGAATCGTGAACAGCAGGCCGAAGATCGCGAACACCGACACCGTGATCAGTACTGCGCTGCCGGTGAACACCTTCTCTCTGAACAGCTTCAGCTCGATCAGCGTGCCGGCGGGTCGACGTTGCCAGGCGATGAACGCACCGAGGAGCACCACCGCGGCAGCCAGGAAGATCAGCGTGGTGCTGTCGGTCCACGACTTCTCGCCGGCCTTCGTCACGCCGTACACGAGAGCTGCGAGGCCGGCGCTGGAGAGCGCGATCCCGAGCCAGTCGATGCCCGGCCGGGACGTGCTGCGCGATTCTGGGATCAGCAGGCTGACGGCGAGGGCCGCGATCAGCGCGATCGGGACGTTCATGAAAAAGATCCACTGCCAGCCCGCGTGGTCGAGCAGCAAACCGCCAACGATCGGACCGAGCGGCATCCCGATGCTGTTGGCCACGACGAAGAATCCGATCGCCTTCTTCCGTTCCTCCTTGGTCCGGAACAGCACGGTGATCAGGGAGAGCGCAACCGGTACGACCATCGCGGCTCCGATTCCGAGCGCGGCCCGGGACGCGATGAGAGTGCCGGCCGAGTCGGACAGCCCGCAGGCCAGCGAGGCAGCGCCGAACAACGTCAGCGCGATCGTCATGATCTTGCGTCGCCCGTAGCGGTCGCCGAGCAGGCCGGCCGGGAGTAGCAACGCGGCCAGGACCAGGTTGTACGAGTTCGCCATCCACTGCAGCTGGCTCGTGGAGGCGTCGAGATCGCCGGCCAGCGTGGGCAGGGCGACGTTCAGCACGGTGGTGTCGAGCCCGAGCACGAGCGTTGCCAGGCAGAGCGCGATCAGGACGCCGAACCGGCGGCCGCCAGTGAGTGTCGGTGCGTCGACTTCGGTTGAAGTGGTCATGAATCGAAATTATCAGAAGTCTGTGATAGTTGCGATAGATATGACTCCGGTACTGTTCTCGCATGCGCCAGGAACCGTCGCCGGAAGCGGTCAGCCAGTTCGTCGAACGCTTCGCGAGCGTGATGGCCAACAGCGGCGTCCCGTTCATGTCGGCGCGGGTGATGGGCCGGATGCTGGTCAGCCCGACCGGCACGATGACCGCCGCCGAGCTCGCCGAATCACTGCAGATCAGCCAGCCTGCGGTCTCCGGCGCGGTCCGGCAACTCATCCAGGTCGCCTTCATCTCCCGCGAGCGGATCCCCGGATCGCGCAAGGACCACTACCGCATCCGCGACGACGTCTTCGCCGCCATGCTGGAGCGCCGCAACAACGCGCTCGGCGACTGGGAGGCCAGCACCCGCTCCGGCGCCGACCTGTTCGGCCCCGACACCGACGTCGGCCGCCGCCTCGGCGAAGCCGCCGACTTCTTCAACTTCATCCGCGACGACCTGGACCGGATGATCAAGAACTGGCGAGCCGAGCACCCGCCGACGCCATAGCCGCGTCAGTCGGCCGCGTTCATCCGGGCCGCCGACCACAGCATCAGTACGGCGAAGGCCACGCCGATCGCCAGGCAGGCAACGCCGACCGAGGTTGCCGAGATCAGGAAGCCGAAGGCGGTCATTGCCACCGGCATCAAGGCCTCGTCCGACAGGCTCGTGATGCTGCTCGTCCGGCCCAGATACGCCGGTTCGATCGTCTGCTGGAAAGCGGCCGACAACTGCGCCGACGCGAGTCCGGCCGTGAACCCGATGGCCGCCATCGCCGCGAACACCCCGCCGCGCGGTACGACGCCGATCGCCGCACACCCGGCCGCCTGCAGGATCAGCACCAGCAATCCGCTCCGCGCCAGATTCCGCGGCTTCCACCGCATCGCCAGCAGCGCGCCCACAGCGGCGGCGATCCCAGAGCAGGCCTGGAACAACCCGAGCGATCCGGCTCCCCAGCCTGCCCCGTGCGTGCGCTGCACCAAACCGACCGCAAGCACCGGCCCGACGCACAGGTTCAGCCCGAAGAACGCGATCACCAACGTGCGCGCCGACACCGACCGGCGCAGATAGCCGAACCCCTCGCGCAGGTCGACGAGCACCGAAGCGCCCGACGACGCCGGCTGAGGCAAGCGCGGCTTCACCACAAAAGCCAGCGCGACCGCGATCACCGCGAACGACACCGCGTCCACGATCATCACCGACGCCAGCCCGCCATGAGCCACCACGACACCGCCGAGCGGCGCACCGACGAACACGGCGAGCCGGTTCGCCAACTGGTTGCCTGCGGCAAGTTTCACGAGGTCGTCGCGCTGCACCATCCGGCGCGGCAAGGTGCCGGCCGCCGGCCCGTAGATCGCGTCCACGGCCCCGAACACGACCGCCACCACGAGCAGCAGCGGAAGCGAGACACCCCAGATCCCGATGAACGCGGCCGCGAGGGACAGCACGACGATGCGGCCGAGGTTGGCCACGATCATCGTCCGGCGCGCGTCGATCCGGTCGGCCAGCGCACCGCCGTACAGGAGGGTGAGGGCCTTCGGCAGGGCGCCGATCCCCATCACGAGGCCGGCGCCGGCGGGCGTCGTCACCTGGGCCGCGCTCCACGCGAGTCCGATGTACCAAGCGACGTCGCCGATCTGCGAGACGGCCGCGGAGAAGATCCATCCCTGCACCCGCCTATCGCGGGACAACGGCGGAAAGACCACCACCCCCGCATCCTGCTCCGAAGTGGTCACGCCTTCCCCGCTCATGGCCGGGCCGGTACGCCGTGGGCGAAGACGAACGCGGACTGCACACCCGGTCCGGAATCCGGCGTGTCGTAGTACTCCTGGATCACTTCGCTGATCCGCGCACCGAGCTCGGCGAGTCGCTCGGGTGTCAATGTGACCCAACTCTCGGTCGCGAACGCGGCGCGCACCCAGGCCTCGTCGTACCCGGTCCGCCGGTCGAACCATTGGCGGACTTTGGCGACGTGATGGCCGAGATTCGCCTCCTCGGCCGTCGCCGCGACCAGCTCGCCGGCCGGGTCACCACCGGCGTCGGCGATCGACCACGAGTACGACGCCTTCGCGCTGCGCCACCAGCGCTCCCGACGGTTCTTGGCCAGCTCGGGCGCCTCCTCGATCACACCTGCCGCAGCGAGAACCTTGAGGTGGTGACTGATGTTTCCGACCAGTTCCCCGGTCGACTCGGCCAGTCGCGAAGCGGTGGCCGGGCCGTCGACCCCGAGCAGGTCGATCAGCCGGCGGCGGAGTGGGTGATGGATCGCAGCGATGACGGTCGCATCGGCCGAACGGCGGTTCGCAGGACTCATACCGCGAGACTACTTTCCACAAGAATTCTTGCGCAAGAGTTCTTGTGGAACACATTTCGAGCGCGAATCAATCTCGACCGCTGCGATAGACTTATCCAGCTGGTGAGATCGCGTCTCACGATGCAGGAATGGGAGTTGATTTACCGGGGCGCGACGCTGAGGCTTATCACCATGCTCGCTGCCCAGTCCACTCATCTCGTAGGTCGGATTCACGTCGACCTCGGGCGGATGCGCAGCGCCATCTGTTGTCCTTCGATGTTCTGACAGCCACCCTGCGGGCCAGCTGATGGCCCCCGATCTCTGATCACCGCTGGGTGCGCACCGCGCAGACCCGAATCGAATCGACGACGCTTCGAGCTCGCCTCGCGCGGGACGCACCTGTCTCTAGCAGACAAGGACACGTTCCGGATGACTGGCGTCACCTCTGCTCCCCGCACCGATCCCCCTCGTAAGGCCGCCCGTCCGCGCAAGGGCAAGGGCGAAGGACAGTGGGCGCTCGGCTACCGCGAGCCGCTGAACAAGAACGAAGAGAACAAGAAGAACGACGACGGCCTGAACGTGCGGGCCCGGATCGAAAACATCTACGCCCACCGCGGTTTCGACTCGATCGACCCGGCCGACCTGCGCGGCCGGTTCCGCTGGTGGGGCCTCTACACCCAGCGCAAGCCCGGGATCGACGGCGGCAAGACCGCAACGCTGGAGCCGGAGGAGCTGGACGACAAGTACTTCATGCTCCGGGTCCGGATCGAGGGCGGCCAGCTCACCACCGAGCAGCTCCGCGTGATCGCCGAGGTGTCCAGCACCTACGCCCGCGACACCGCGGACATCACCGACCGGCAGAACATCCAGCTGCACTGGATCCGGGTCGAGGACGTGCCCGCGATCTGGCAGAAGCTCGAGGCCGTCGGGCTGTATACGACCGAGGCCTGCGGCGACGTGCCGCGCGTGATCATCTCCTCCCCCGTCGCCGGGATCGCCGCCGACGAGATCATCGACCCGACGCCGGCCATCGACGAGATCGTCGAGAAGTACATCGGCAGCAACGAGTTCTCCAACCTGCCGCGCAAGTTCAAGACCGCGATGACCGGCCACCCGTCGCACGACGTGGTGCCGGAGGTCAACGACATCAGCTTCGTCGGCGTCGTCCACCCCGAGCACGGTCCCGGCTTCGACCTCTGGGTCGGCGGCGGACTGTCCACGACGCCGATGCTCACCCAGCGCGTCGGTGCCTGGATCCCGCTGGAGGAGGTGCACCTGGCCTGGAAGGGTGTGGTCAGCATCTTCCGCGACTACGGCTACCGCCGGCTGCGCAACCGGGCCCGCCTGAAGTACCTGGTCGCCGACTGGGGCATCGAGAAGTTCCGCGAGGTACTCGAGAGCGACCAGTACCTCGGCCGCAAGTTGATCGACGGACCGGCGCCGGAGATCCCCGCAGTACAAGGCGATCACGTCGGCGTGCACAAGCAGAAGGACGGCCGGTACTACGTGGGTGTGGCTCCCGTCGTCGGCCGGGTGTCGGGCAGCTCGCTGGCGAAGGTGGCCGACGTCGTCGCCGCGCACGGATCCGACCGGGTCCGGACGACCGCGCAGCAGAAGCTAATCGTGCTCGACGTCGAGGAGTCCCGGGTCGAGTCACTGGTTGCCGCGCTCAACGATCTCGGCTACCAGGCCCGGCCGTCGGCCTGGCGGCAGAACACGATGGCCTGTACCGGGATCGAGTTCTGCAAGCTGGCGATCGTCGAGACCAAGGCCCGCGCGGCCGAGCTGATCGGCGAACTCGAGGAGCGGATCCCCGAGCTCGACGTACCGATCACCATCAACGTGAACGGCTGCCCGAACTCGTGCGCCCGGATCCAGGTCGCCGACATCGGGCTCAAGGGCCAGCTGGTTCTCGATGCCGAGGGCAACCAGGTCCCGGGGTACCAGGTCCATCTCGGCGGCGGCCTCGGCCTGGACGCCGGCTTCGGCCGGAAGCTGCGCGGCCACAAGGTCACCTCCGACGGGCTGGCCGACTACGTCGAACGCGTCACCCAGAACTACCTGAAAGAGCGGTCCGAGGGCGAGCGCTTCGCCCAATGGGTCGTCCGTGCCGAGGAAGGAGCTTTGCAATGAGTGAGCGCGCTGCACCGTTGTACTGCCCGTACTGCGGTGATGAGGACTTGCGTCCTTCCGAAGAAGGGCATGGCGCGTGGGAGTGCCGGCCTTGTGCACGGGTCTTTCAGCTGAAGATGATCGGACTGCGGGTGAGCGTGGAATGAGCGACTTGAAGGTACTGGCCGAAGAGGCCAACGAACGACTAGCCGACGCCTCGGCGCAGGAAGTACTGGCCTGGGCGCGGGAGACCTTCGGCGACGAACTGGTGGTCACCGCCTCGATGGCAGACGGGGCACTCCCCCACCTCGCGGCCGAGGCGGCCCCCGGTGTCGACGTCCTCTTCCTCGACACGGGCTATCACTTCCCCGAGACCATCGGTACGCGCGACGCCGTCGCCGCGACCCTGCCGATCAACTTGATCAACGCCACCCCGAAGCAGACCGTCGCCGAGCAGGACGCGACGTACGGCAAGGATCTTTTCGCTCGCGAGCCCGACAAGTGCTGCGCTCTGCGCAAGGTGGAGCCGCTGAACCGGGTGCTGTCCGGCTACAAGGCCTGGGTCACCGGAGTACGCCGGGAGGAGGCGCCGACTCGCGCCAACACCCAGGTCGTCGAGTACGACGCGAAGCGCGACATGGTGAAGCTCAACCCGCTCGCGCCGTGGACCCAGGAGGACCTCGACGGCTACATCGCCGACAACGGTGTCCTGGTGAACCTCCTGCAGTACGACGGCTACCCGTCGATCGGCTGCGCCCCGTGCACCAAGCAGGTGGCGCCCGGTGAGGATCCGCGCAGTGGCCGCTGGGCCGGCCAGGGCAAGATCGAATGCGGGTTGCACGTATGACGGCGACGATCGAGGCGAGTGAGGCTCCCGTGACCGCAGCAGTGTCCACTCCGACCAGTCTGGATGCGCTGGAGAGCGAGTCGATCTTCGTCTTCCGCGAGGTGGCTGCCGAGTTCGAGCGGCCGGTGATCCTGTTCTCCGGCGGCAAGGACTCCATCGTGATGCTGCACCTGGCCCGCAAGGCGTTCGCGCCGGCGCCGGTGCCGTTCACGCTGCTGCACGTCGACACCGGGCACAACTTCCCCGAAGTACTGGCTTATCGCGACTCCGTCGTCGAGACGCTGGGTCTGCGGCTCGAGGTCGCCGAGGTGGAGGACTACCTCGCCGACGGGCGGCTGCGCGAGCGCGCCGACGGCACCCGGAACCAGCTGCAGACGATTCCGTTGCTCGATGCAATCAACACGCACCGGTTCGACGCCGTCTTCGGCGGCGGCCGGCGGGACGAGGAACGCGCTCGCGCCAAGGAGCGGATCTTCAGTCTGCGCGACGAGTTCGGGCAGTGGGATCCGCGCAACCAGCGGCCGGAGCTGTGGTCGCTGTACAACGGCAGGCACCGGCCGGGCGAGCACGTCCGGGTGTTCCCGCTGTCCAACTGGACCGAACTGGACATCTGGAACTACATCGAGCGCGAAGAGATCGCTCTCCCGAGCATCTACTACGCCCACGAGCGGGACGTGTTCGAGCGCGACGGCATGTTGCTTGCTGTCGGCCCCTATTCGCAGCCGCGTGCCGGCGAGACCGTTTCCCAGCGTCTGGTTCGCTACCGGACGGTCGGCGACATGTCCTGCACCGGCGCGGTCGCCAGCGCCGCGACGACGGCGGCCGACGTCGTCGTCGAGGTGGCGGCGAGTGAGATCACCGAGCGAGGCGCCACCCGCGCCGACGATCGGGCCAGCGAGGCTGCGATGGAAGACCGCAAACGAGAGGGGTACTTCTGATGAGCACTCTTCTCCGGCTCGCCACCGCGGGATCGGTGGACGACGGCAAGTCGACGCTGGTCGGGCGGCTGTTGCACGACTGCAAGGCCATCCTGGCCGACCAGATCGCGCACGTGCAGAGGGTCTCGGCCACGCGCGGCGGCGGCGACTTCGACTTCGCTCTGCTCACCGACGGCCTGCGGGCCGAACGTGAACAGGGCATCACGATCGACGTCGCCTACCGGTACTTCGCGACCGACAAGCGCTCCTTCATCCTGGCCGACTGCCCGGGACACGTGCAGTACACGCGCAACACGGTCACCGGTGCGTCGACGGCGGATGTCGTGATCATCCTGGTGGACGCGCGCCACGGCGTACTGGAGCAGACCCGGCGGCATCTCGCCGTCGCGGGGCTGCTTCGCGTGCCGCACGTCGTACTGGCGGTCAACAAGATCGACCTGGTCGGGTACGACGAATCCGTCTACCGCGGGATCTCCAAAGAGGTCTCCCAGTTGGCCGACCAGCTCGGGATCGCCGACGTGCAGGCAATTCCGGTGTCGGCGCTGGTGGGCGACAACGTGGTCGAGCGGTCGTCCGCGACCGGCTGGTACGACGGTCCGACGCTGCTGGAGTTCCTAGAGAGCGCTTCGGGGCGTTCCGACGCCTCCGGTCAGCCGCTGCGGTTCCCGGTTCAGTACGTGATCCGGCCGCAGACCGACAACGAGTACCGCGACTACCGCGGCTACACCGGAACCGTTGCCTCAGGCACCGTTTCGGTCGGCGACCAGGTGATCGTGCTGCCGGCCGGCCGTCGTACGTCGGTGGCCGGGATCGACCGGGCCGTGATCAGCTCGACCTCGACGGCCGTCGCCGAACGGCCGTCCGCGGTCGCCGGTGAGGCGGTCACCGTCCGGCTCGCGGACGACCTGGACGTCGCCCGTGGTTCGGTCATCGTTTCGGCCGACTCCTCCCCCGGCACCCGCCGGGAACTGTCAGCCACGGTGTGCTGGCTGTCCGATCGCCCGCTGTCCGTGGGCGCCCGGCTGCTGATCAAGCACACCACGACTACCGCTCAGGCGATCGTCACCAAGATCGGCGGCGTACTCGACCTGGACACGCTCGGAGTCATCGACGCCACCGGGCTCGACCTGAACGACATCGGCAAGGTGCAGCTCAAGATCGCCGCACCGCTGGCCGCCGATCCGTACTCCAGCAACAACATCACCGGTTCGTTCCTGCTGATCGACGCCCACGACGGGTGGACGCTGGCCGCAGGCATGATCGACGACGAAGAAGGGGAACTGCTGTGACTGCTCCAGCTCTCGTGATCCTCGCCCACGGCAGCCGCGACCCGCGCTCGGCCGCCACCGTCCACTCGCTCGTCAGCTGCCTGCGCGAGCTACGGGACGACCTGCGGATCGAAGCCTCCTTCCTCGACCACTGCCCGCCCACGCCGTACCAGGTGATCGACCGGCTCCGCACCGAAGGTGTCGAAGAGGTCGTCATTCTGCCGCTGCTGCTGTCGAGCGCCTTCCACGCGCGCGTCGACGTACCGGCCGTGGTCGACGAGGCGCGCAACCGGTTCCCGGAGCTGCGGATCATCGCGTCCGACGTCCTCGGGTACGACGACTCGCTGCTCGACGTCCTCGATCGGCGGATGCGCGCCGAACTGAAGGACGGCCGGGTGCGTGAGCTCGACGCGCTGGTGCTCGCCTGCGCCGGTTCCAGCGACACCCAGGCAAATGCGGCCGTCGCCCGGCTCGCGCGCCTTTGGGGTCAGCGGCACAAGCTGCCGGTCGTGGCGGCGTTCACCACTGCGGCGACCCCGTCGCCGGCCGAAGCCGTTCTGCAATGGCGCTTGGAGGGCCGTCGCCACGTGGCGGTCGGTTCGTTCTTCCTCGCACCCGGCCTGCTTCCCGACCGCGCCGAGCAGACGGCCCGCAAGGCCGGTGCTGTCGCAGTCTCCCGCCCCCTCGGCGTCAGCGCCGAGGTCGCCAGGCTCGCCCTCCTCCGGTACGGCGTAGCCGGCCTCGACCTCCTCACCCTCGACCCGGCCCCCCGCCCGGTCCTGATGCGGCCCGAGTTGGTCCGCACCGCCTGATCGGCCTTCTTTGCAGCTGCTCACCGTGTCCTGGCGCGGTGAGCAGCTGCTTTTACTCTGCTTTGGCACTGCGGCGAGCAGAATCGCCTCCGGCTGTTCTTCGACTCGTCGACGAAGACCCGATCGCACTGCGGCGCAGCGCATACTCCCAACCGCCCCGCCAGATCACTGCCCATCGCGATAGCCAGTCCGGCTGCCCACCCCGCCGCCCAGCCGTTGGCCAAGGTTGTGTCCGGTCCATGGAAGTGCAGATTCCACCGGCCATCGGCCTTGTCGAGCTGCGGCCTAGCACTGGTGTCGATCAGCAACGCGTTCACGCCTTCAGCTGCCTGATCGAGTTCACCCGCATGCGTCGCCTCGAAGATCTCCCGCATGCGGACCGCGACGCCAACCAGTACTTCGGCGTCGGCCGCGCTCACCCGAGGCCGAGGGCGCCCGTCAGCAGAGAGCGCTTCCGCCACGGCCGCGGCCTTTCCCGCTCCGGTCGGAGCTTCGACCGGTTGCCCGAGCGCGTATCCGGCCGTCAGCCGATTCACCGCATCGACCGCGGTCGTCAGCACACTCAGCACGTGACTATCGAACTTCACTTGACCAGTCACTCCCTCGAAACCTAAGCTCGCCGTGGCGTGACCAACGATACCTCTTTCACCAGTCACGCGAAGGGAGCGACATGTCACTCGCCGATGCACCGGACGACCTCCAGGACGATAGACGAGGCGCCAACCAAGGCGTCCACCAAGTCGCCGAGCAAGGCGTCCGCCAGGTCGCCGAGCAAGGCGGCCTCGAAGGCGCCGAGCAAGGCGGCCGCCAAGCCGTCGAGCAAGGCGACCTCCAGGGCGCAGAGCAAGGCGGCCTCCAAGGTGCACCAGGCGGCGCTCGCCGCGCACCCGCCACTTGGCGGACGCTGCCGGGGACCGTGCGCATTCTCGTGATCGCCCGAGCGGTGAACCGCCTCGGCGCCTTCACGCTCAGCTTTCTCGCCGTCGTGCTGACCGTCGAACTCGGCGCCACCGTCGCGCAGGCCGGGCTGGTGATGGCGGGCTTCGGCGTGGCGACCATCCCGTCCCGGATCTTCGGCGGCCACCTGGCCGACCGGCTCGGACGCAAGCGGACCATCATCCTCGGCCTCACCGGTTGCGCGGTCGGCCAGACCTGGATCGCGCTCGCGAGCACGCTCTGGTCAGCGGTGCTGGCGGCGATCCTGCTCGGGTTGATGTTCGAGATCTACGAGCCACCGAGCCAGGCGGTGATCGCCGACGTGACCAGCCCGGCGGACCGGCCCACGGCGTACGGGCTGCTGGGGGCGGCGATGGCTGCGGCGGCGGTCGCGGCCGGCGTACTGGCTGCTGCAGTGAGCCATTGGGATCTGCGGTGGCTCTTCGCGATCGACGCGGCGAGCTGCCTGGCCTGCGCTCTCTTGCTCGCAATCGCCTTACCTGCCGACCGATTCTCGTTCCGAGGCCCGGCGCGAGTAACTCGCGCGGAGGGTTGGAGGGACGGCCGCCTGCTGCTTTTGTTTGCCGTGGGCACCGTTTCCGCGACCGTCTTCATGACGCTGATGCTCGGCCTGCCACTCACGCTGATCGAGCGAGGCCTGCCGAGCTACGGCATCGGGCTGATCCTCGCGATCTCGGCCCTGGTCCTCGTCGCGGCCCAACCCCTCCAGCGGACGCAGCGCATCCGGAACCTCGACAACTTCCAGGCCATGACGCTCGGCTATTTGCTTCTGGCCGCCGGCCTGGTCATCAATGCGTTCGCCACGAACCTTCCCGTCTTCATTGCCGCCGCAGTGCTGTGGAGCATCGGCGATCTGTTCCTCCTGAGCCGCTCCTTCACCATCATCGCCGGCATCGCCCCCGACCACGCCCGCGGCCGCTACCTCGCCATCTACGGCCTCAGTTGGGGAATCGCCACCGCGATCGCACCGCTGGGCGCTACTCAGCTCCTGACTCACGCCGGCCCCGTCTTCCTCTGGCTCACCTGCGCCTTGACCGCCACAGTCTTGGCCGGCCTGCAACCCACCCTCCGCCGCCGCATCACATCGAGCCTCTAGCCCGGCTCGCGCCCTGGACCAGCCGAGATATCGTGATATCTTGCTAGCTATGGCGAAGGAAGCGACGAAGAACATCCTGTTGCGGTTGGACCCCGAGCTCGCAGAGCGATTGCAGGCGGTGGCCGAGGTCGAGGGCCGCTCCGTCTCAGACGTCGCACGCGAGGCGATTACCTCCCTGGTCGAGCACCGACGCAACGACGCGCGATTCAGCCTGCTGCTGGAGGAGAACCTCGCGCGCCACGAGCAGTCGCTTCGGCGGCTGCGCCAGGACGACTGATGCACCACCTCGACCTGTACGACGTGCTGGCGGTCGTCGCCCGGGTGATGCACTGCGACCCGGAGAGCGCGGTCCGGCGTACTGACCTGGACGCGGTGGCGCAGGTGCTCTCGGAGACGACCTCGCCACTGTGCCAGGACGACCTCGCCGAGGCAGGCGGGGTGTTGTTGTCCGGGCTGGTGAGCCGGCGGCCGTTCGCCGGTCCGAACCGGACGATCGCGGTCGCTGTCGTGCTGCAACTGGCCGGCCTCAACAACGCCGACCTCGAACTCGAACCGGTCGAAGAAGTCGATGCGCTTCTCGATCGCGTCAGCTCCGGCCAGGCGCCCATCGCCGAGGTCATCGACGTGGTGCGGCACCGGCTCAAGTGCCGGGAGCTGACGATCTCGAGCCTCGGCCTCGAAGACCAGATCAACCCTGAGGAGAGCGACATGTTCGAGAAGTTCACCGAGCGGGCGCGGCGGGTGATGGTGCTGGCACAGGAAGAGGCCAGGAACCTTCAGCACAACTACATCGGCACTGAGCACGTCCTCCTGGCGATCCTCGAGGAAGGCGGTGGTACCGCGGCAAAAGTGCTGGCCAACCTCAACATCTCGACCGCTGCGGCCCGCGCGGTCGTCCTCGAGATCGTCGGCCGTGGCGAGCAGGCGCCGGCCGGCCACATCCCGTTCACGCCACGCTCCAAGCGAGTGCTCGAGTACAGCCTGCGGGAGGCCGTGCAGCTCGGGCACCAGAACATCGGCACCGAGCACATCCTGCTGGGCATCGTCCAGGACGGCGAAGGCGTCGCGGCGCAGACGCTGGTGAAACTCGGTGCCGACCTCTCGAAGGTGCGCCAGCTGATCCGCCACCGGCAACACTCCGAAGCGGCCGTCACCGAGTTCCTCGCCGGGGACAGCGGATCCTTCACTCCGAAGATGCCCGCCCGCAAGCATCACCTGCTCAGCGAGCTGGAAAGCCTGATCGACGAGAACAACCAGCTGTACGACCAGGTCCGCCGCCTCCGCGAAAAGCTCCGCCAGCACAACATCGACCCGGACGACTAGCCCGTACTACGTGCCGCCCGGGCGACTCGCAACCGATTCGACGCCATCCGCACCTGCCTGGCAAGCCCACGCTGCCGCCGGTGCCGCACGACCTGTGGGCCGCGCGGACGCCCCGTAGTACAAAGGCCCCGCGCGGACACCCCGTAGTACAAGGGCCCGCGCGGGTCAGGTGGCGGCGAGGCGGGTTTTCTCTTCGGCAACGTCGAAATCGGCGGCCGGCCACTGCGGGTCGAGGCCCTTCAGCGTTTCCAGGAGGAGGGTGGTGACGGCCCAGTTGCGGTACCACTTGCGGTCGCTGGGGATCACGTACCACGGCGCCTCGGGAGTGTTGCAGCGCTCGAGCGCCGCCTGGTACGCCTCGGCGTACGCGGGCCAGAGTTCGCGCTCGTCGACGTCGCCCGGGTTGTACTTCCAGTGCTTCGTCGGGTCGTCCAGGCGCGCCTCGAGCCGCTCCTTCTGCTGCTCCGGCGAGATGTGCAGGAAGCACTTGACGATCGTGACCCCGGTGGCGGTCAGCTCGGCCTCGAACTCGTTGATCTCCTCGTACCGGCGGTTCCAGACCGGCGGCGCGACCAGGTTCCGGACCCGGGCGATCAGTACGTCCTCGTAGTGCGACCGGTCGAAGATCCCGACCATGCCGGGACCGGGCAGCGCCTGGCGGATCCGCCACAGGAACCCGCGCCGCTTCTCGGCCGGCGTCGGCGCCTTGAACGAGGTGATCTTCAACCCCTGCGGGTCCATCAGCCCCGCACCATGCCGGATGACACCGCCCTTACCGGAGGTGTCCATCCCCTGCAGTACCAGCAGGATCCGGCGCTCGCCGCCCTTGCGCCCTTCGGCGAACAGACGCTCCTGCCAGTCGGACACCTTGGCGCCGACCTCTTCGAGCGCGACCTTGCCGTCGGCCTTGTCACCGGAGAACCCGGTGGTGGCGCGGGTGTCGTAGGAAGTCAGGTCAACCGCACCCGGCGGGACCCGCAACACGTCCAGCATCTTCCCGGTCGGTACGTCGACGTCGTCCTGACCGCTCTTCTTCTTCGCCATCCGTACATCCTGCCCCATCCCCACCGAAGAACCGACGAGGACAGGGCAGGACATCAATCAACGGGTGGTAACAGCGCTACCCAAGTCCCAGCTGATCGAGGTGCTGTACAGAGCGAACCGGTAGTCGCGCAGCTTGCTGTACCGGTAGGCCATCGTGACCTCACCCTTGGAGTTCGTGTACACGGACTTCAAGTTCTTCCAGGTCGTGGTCCCACGCTCCCGGAACTGGAACACCCCACCAGCGGAACGCTTGAAGTAGTTGTGGTTGCCGGTCGAGTAGAGCAGCGAGGTGCCCTTCAGCGTCACGACATCGCCCGAGCGCGAGGAAGAGATCCAGGCGCCGGCCGCCAGCTTGACGGTGATCGGCACATTGTTCTGCGAGTTCAGGGTGTCGTCGGCGTTGATGCTGCCACGACCCTGCCAGGTCTGGGTGCCGAGCGGGTCGCTGTCGAAGAACGCGTAGCTGCCATCGCCCTGCGGGTCGGTCGAGTCGAAGAGGATGCCGTTCACATCACCCTTGCTCGGGCTGTTCAAGATCCAGACCGAGCTGCTGCCCGCAATGGCGCACGGACCGGAGACCTTGGCCTGGAGGGTCAGAATCGGCTTGCCGATGGCAATCCGGCTCGGCACCGACAGAGCGCACGCGCCGGCTACCTGAGCCGTTGCGGTGCCCTGTGCGGCCTTGATCCGGGGCGGGACGACCGGATCAGCGGCCGACGCGGTCAGCGGGAGCAGTGCGGCGATTCCTGCCGCGGCTGCCGCCGTCGCGAGGGTACGACGAAACATTCGGTAACTCTCCTTGGTGTCATGCATGGATGGCACTGGGACCCCCCTCAGCACCGTTTTCGCGCGGAGCCTATCGGCCCGGAGGTCTATACCGCTCATCCGCTGCACCAACCTGCAGACGACCCGCGCTTACTGCGACGACGCCGTACCGCAGAGTCACGAAACCTCAAGATCTACAGGAGTTTTCGCTCAACCCTCAGTGATCTGTAACGGCGTTGGCCAGCGCGATGAGCCGGGAGAGGGCTCTCAGGTATTTCTTGCGGTAGCCGCCCTTGAGCATCTCGGGTGAGAACATCCGGTCGAGTGGGACACCGCTGGTGATCAGCGGGATGTCGCGGTCGTACATCCGATCAGCCAGTACTACGAGACGCAGCGCGACGTTCTCGTCCGTCAGCTCGCGGAGGTCGAGGATGCCAACGGTCCCCACCCCGTCCAGGAGTGCGCCGTACTTGCTCGGGTGCAGCTCGGCAAGGTGATGACGAAGGTCGACGAAGTGATCGCACGAGGCATCCGCCCGCTGGTCGGCCGCCTTCTCGACCAGGGCATCCGACCAAGGCTCCGGCGCGACCGGGAGTCCGCGATGGCGATAGTCGGGCCCATCGATACGCCGTACGTCGAAATGCGCCGCGAGCCCCTGGATCTCGCGCAGGAAGTCGATCGCCTGGAACCGGCCCTCCCCCAGCCGATCGGGCAACGTGTTCGAGGTAGCCGCCAGCTGCACTCCCGCAGCCACCAGTTGCCCGAGCAACCGCGAGATCAACACCGTGTCCCCGGGATCGTCGAGCTCGAACTCGTCGATACAGATCAACCGGTACGCCGACAACGCCTCGACCGCCGAGCGCATCCCCAAAGCCCCGACCAGATTGGTCAGCTCCACGAAGGTGCAGTACATCTTCGGCCCCGCCGACACATGCCACAAAGACGCCAGCAAGTGCGTCTTGCCCACCCCAAATCCGCCGTCGAGATAGACCCCCGGTTTCTCCGGAGCGACCTGCGCTGAGCCGCGCAACCGAGACCACAGAGAACGCTCTCTCCGCGGCTCGGCCAAGATCTCACCGCGCTCCCGCAGTACGCCGAGGGCGTCCGCCTGACTGGGCTCGGCTGGATCCGGCCGGTAGCTCTCGAACCGCACCTCACTGAACCGCGGCGGCGGCACACATTCGGACAGCAACCGGTCCGAACTGACCTCCGGCCACCGCTCGCTCAGACGGATCGGCATGTCCCCACCCTACGAGTTGCCTTGACCTCAAGAGAACTTCAGGTCCTACCGTCGAGCCGAACCCAACGACCAGGAGGTCCGATGTACGCGATCCGGCTGCACGAGTTCGGCCCGGCGGAGAATCTCGTTTTCGAAGAGGTCCCGGACCCTCAGCCCGGCGTCGGCCAGGTCCGCATCAAGGTCGAGGCCGCCGGCGTCCACCTCGTCGACACCGTACTGCGAGCCGGCACCCTCAACGACAGCCCGATCCCGCGACCGGAGCTGCCGACCATCCCAGGACGCGAGGTCGCCGGCACGATCGATGCCGTCGGCCCCGAAACCGATACCTCGTGGATCGGCCAACGGGTCGTCGTCCACCTCGGCATGGTCCCCGGCGGGTACGCCGAACTGGCCGTCGCCAAGGTCGATTCCCTGCACGAGATCCCAACTCACCTGGACGCCGCCAGCGCCGTCGCCACCATCGGGACAGGCAGAACAGCCATCGGAATCCTGGAAGAAGCAGCCCTCACACCCGACGACGTAGTACTGATCACCGCAGCCGCCGGCGGCCTAGGCAGCCTCTTCATCCAATCAGCCCGCAACATCGGCGCCACAGTCGTCGCCCTAGCCGGCGGCCCGAAGAAGGTAGCCCAAACCCGCGCCCTAGGCGCACCTCTCGCCTTCGACTACAACCAACCAGACTGGCCCGACCAAGTCCGCACCGAACTCGCCAACCGCCAAGTCACCGTAATCCTGGACGGCGTAGGCGGCCCCAACGCCCGCCTAGCCTACGAACTCCTGTCCCCCGGCGGTCGCCTCCTCCTCTTCGGCTGGTCCAGCGGCGACCCCTTGGAAGTCCCCGCCGAAACCCTGACCGCCCGCAACCAAACAATCTCCTCCCCCATCGGCGCCAAAGTCCTCCCTCGCCTACGATCCCTGGAAACCAAGGCCCTAACCGAAACCACCTCCGGCCACTGGCACCCCCTAACGACCGCCTACCCCCTAGCCAAAGCAGCCGACGCCCACCACGCCCTAGAAACCCGCCAAACCACCGGCAAGGTCGTCCTCATCCCCTAGAACAGCGAAACCCCGGGCCGTCTGGTGGGCGGCCCGGGGTGGGTTAGGCGGTGGCGTGTTTGCGGGGGGTTCGGCGGGTGGAGGGGCGGGGGTGGGTCGGGCGGTAGGTGTCCTGGTAGGCGTTGTAGTGGAGGCCCCAGGGGGTGCAGGTGTCCTGTTGGCGGATGTACTGGTCGGCCGTTGCTTGGGGGCGGATCGTGGTGGTGGTGCGTCGGGGTGTGGTCATTGCTGGTTCTCCTTTGTGAGGGTTGGGGGGAAGGCCCCCGGGCCGCCTGGTGGGCGGCCCGGGGGCGGGCCGGGGTCTTACCAGATCGTGTAAGGGAAGGTGGCCTTACCGCTTGCCCCGCCACTGTCCGTTGCAGTCACTGTCGCCGTGTAAGAGCCCCGGCTGGTCGGGGTGCCTGAGATCACGCCGGTCGTCGCGCTGATCGACAGGCCTGCAGGGAGGCCGGTCGCCCGGTAGGTGATCGGCTGCCCCGAGCTCGAGGTGGCCTTGATCTGGAGTGGGAAGTTCGACCAGCCGGCGAACCCGTACTGGCTGCCCGGGTTCTGGACGGTCACCGTGCCGGTGGACGTACCGGTCACGGTCAGGGTGTACGTCGTGGAGTGGCTGACCGCCCCCGTTCCGGTCACTGTCACCGGGTAGGTGCCCGCGGCAACCGATGCCGTGGTGGTGAGCTTGAGGGTCGACGAGCTGCCCGACGTCACCGACGACGGGGTGAAGGTCGCCGTGGCACCGGTCGGCAGCCCGCTGGCTGCGAGCTGTACCGACTGCGGGTCGCCGCTGCTGGTCGCAGTACCGACTGTTGTTTGCACCGAGCCGCCCGCCGCCACAGAACCCGAGGTGGGGTTCAGCGTCAGGGAGAAGTCGCTGCCGGCCGGCGGGGCATCGCCGACTGCCAGGTTCCAGACCGCGTACGCCGTAGCGTCGGCAGCGCGATCCAGCACGGTGGTGTTGATGTTGGTCGGGTACTTGTCGCAGGCCGAGTGATAGCAGGAGTCGTACGCCGAGTTCGCCGTACCGCCCCACTTCTGCGCCTGCGCCGTCGTCTTGCGGGCCGAAGCACCGGAGGCCAGACCGCTGGTGGCGATACCGACGTTCGAGAACGAAGCGTCGTCGGACCTGCCGGCCCCTTCGACGTCTTCCTCCGGCGCGAGCGAAAGCCCGTCGTAGAAGGACTTCAGGAGCTTGCCGGTGTCGGTGGTGATGTTGTTGATGAAGTAGCCCGCGTTCGGGGACGAGACCATGTCGAAGTTCAGGTAGACCTTGATCTTCGACCGGTCCGCCGAGGACAGCTGGCCGACGTAGTACTCGGAGCCGTTCATGCCCTGCTCCTCGTCGGTCCACCAGCCGAAGCGGACGTGCTTGGCCAGCGACGGCTTGTCCTTGGCCAGTCGCAGCGCGACCTCGAGGATCGTCGCGGAGCCGGACCCGTTGTCGTTGCTGCCCGGACCGGCGCTGACGCTGTCCAGGTGCGCGCCGAGCATGACCACCTGGCTGGTGTCACCACCGGGATAGTCCGCGATCAGGTTGTCCGACGGGTACTGGCAGCTCGTGCAGCGCTGCTTGGCGACCGTGTAGCCGGCGTCGCGCAGCTTCTGCTCGATGTAGCTCACCGATGCCGTGTGCCCGGCGCTTCCGGCGCGGCGGTTGCCGCCGTTGTTGTCGGCCGCCTGCTGCAGCGCAGCGAGGTGCGCCTTGACGTTGTTCACGTCGATGTCCGGTACGCCGGCGGGCGGGGCGGACCCGCCGACGGTCAACCGGTACGTCGCTGTCTTGTCGACGTCCGTGCCATCCCCAGTGATCTTGACGTCGTACGTGCCCTCCGGCGTGCTCGACGCGGTCGCGATCGTCAGCGTGGTCGAGTTACCCGACTGCAGCGAGCTCGGGGCGAACGTCGCGGTCGCTCCGGTCGGAAGGCCGGTCGCGGTGAACTGAACGGTCTGTGCCGCGCCACTGCCGATCACGGTGTTGACCGTGGCTGTGGCGGACTCCCCCGGCTTGACCGTGCCGTTGGCCGGCGACACCGACAAGGTGAAGTCGCTGCCGGTCGCAGTACAGGTGGCTTCACCGGCTTGAGCGGGCACCGACACGGCGTCCCAGGCAGCCTTCACCTTGGCGTGCAGTGCACAGGTGGAGTCCAGGTTCTTCGCCGCGGTCAAGGTGGTCGACCGCCACTTGCCGTACGTCATGCCCGAGGTCTTGCCGAGCATCGCGTTGTAGAACAGCTTGCCGGCTTCCTGGTGACCGATGCCCGTCAACTTGGTGTTGTTGCAGGTCGGGCTGGCCGGCTGCCCGTCGGTCGGATCGGTGCCCTCGGCAAGCAGGTAGAACCAGTGGTTCATCGGGCCGGCCGACGCGTGGATCTCGTTCGGCAGGCTGCTGGAGTTGCAGTCCGGCATGCCGGAGATCTTGGACGGCTGGTACATGTACCGGATCGGGCCGCTGCCGGTCAGGTTGATCTCCTCGCCGATCTCGTAGTCCGGCGGGTCGTTCGGGTTGTTCAGGTAGAACTCGGTGAGCGTGCCCCAGATGTCGGCGACGGCCTCCTGCGACGGCCAGCCCGACAGACCGCCCGGCGTGTTCGCGTCGAGGCCGTGACCGTACTCATGGGCGACCACATCGACCGGCGTGATCCAGTTCCGGGCGTTGTTGTATCCGAAGATCACACCGTCCGGGTTGTACTGCGAACCCCAGTAGGCGTTCACGTCGCCGAGACCAACGAGCGCGTCGGCCCACTTGCCCTGGCCATCGAGCCCGTTGCGCCCGTACCAGTTCTTCAGCATGTCCCACTCGCCGGCCGCGACGTACATGACGTCGGTGCAACCGGCTTCCTTGTCGGTCTTCGACGTGCTCCCCCACACGTCGTCGGTGCCGGTGTACGTCGTACCGGTGGCCGAGTCGCCGCAGTGCAGGCTCGGCCGCGCGGGGTCGGTCATCGAGTACCCCGACGCGGTCTTCGTCGTACCGATGGCGAGGTTCGGGCCTTCCCAGATCCCGGTGCCGGTACCGGCGGCAGTCTGCTCGATCGCGTCGAGCACCTTGCCGGTGCGCGCGTCGACGTACACCTTCTGCCGGCTGAGCTCGCCGTGGTTGCGGCCCTGCACGATGGTCTGCCAGGCGAGCACCGGCTTGGCCTTGCCGGAGTACACGACCAGGGTCGGCTCACCCGGGACAAGCTGCGCCTTGTCGATCGCCTTCTTCGCGGCCTTCTTGGCGGCGGCTTTGCTGATCGAGGGGCGGCGGCCGATGGTGATGTCCTGCTGCTGCGCGACGTTGATGCTCTTGGCGTTGCCCTTGGCATCGGTCGTGACGACGAGGTCGCCGCCGATCACCGGCAGGTCGTAGTACGTGCGCTGGTAGGCGACGTACTGCAGACCCCACGGCGTACTGATGTCCTGCTGGCGAATGAACTGGTCGCCCGGGCCGGCCTTGAGCTCGGCAGCGCGGCCCTGAACGAGGCGGTCGGCGGTCCGCACCGCGGCCACCCGGGCGTCGACGGGCGGGTCGACCGGTGCCGCTGACTGGGCGGTTGCTGCGGGCATCTTCATGGCGATCACCGCTGTTGCGGCGGCTGCCAGGCTCAGCACGCAACCGGCTGCGACGAGGCGCAGGGATGTGCTCTTCAAAGGAACTTCCTCACTGGGGGCGGGGCGGGCCCCCGCCACCGGCCGAGGGCTGCAGACCGACCGGCGGATGGCGGGGGCGAGGATGCCTGGGATCCGCTGGGCAGGTGGATGAACTCCCGGCGTCCTCTGAGTGACGACATTGGCATCCGCCAGTGGTGGCTGTGATATCCCAACAGGGCATAACCTCACCGCTATGGAGTTGGAGCTGAGGCATCTGCGGGTCGTCTGCCGGGTGTCGGACACCGGCAGCGTGTCGAAGGCGGCCGCTGCGCTGGGGGTTTCGCAGCCGTCGTTGACGGCGCAGTTGCACCGCATCGAGGAAGCGATCGGCGGCCCACTCTTCGAACGAGGCCCGTACGGCGTACTCCCGACTCCGCTCGGCCGGCATGTCCTGGGTCGCGCGCGGGCCATGCTCGCGGACATGGACGATCTGCTCGGGAGCAGCCGGCGTTATACCGACGCACCGAGGACCTTGCGGCTCGGGTCGCTGCGAACCGTGATGTTCGGAGCCTGGCTCGCCCGACTCGAAGACTTGCTGCCGGAGCGGGAGTTCAGCACCCAGGTCGACGTCTCGTGTGCGACCTTGACCGATCTGCTTGCCGCTGACGTGTTGGACGTGGCCATGATCGGGCGTTGCGACGACGACCACGCGCCGCCGTGTCCGCCCGGTGTTCGCGAGCAGACGATGGTCCACCCTGAGCCGTTCGCGCTGGCACTGCCGTTCGATCACCGGCTCGCTGATCGCACTGACATCACGCTGACGGACCTCGCTGACGAGGTGTGGATCTGCCCGCCGGCCGGCAAGGAGGACGGTGATCTTGCTTCGCTGCGCGATGCCTGCGAGCGGCTCGGGTTCACTCCGCAGTTCCGCTACTACAACCTCGACACCACTGAGATCGAGCAGTTGATCGCCGCGGGCCGCGGCATCAGTCTGTGCGCTCCTACGGTCCGCGACATCCCAGGGTCGGTCATCCGGCCCCTGGTCGGCCAGCCCATTTCGTGGCGGCGGGTCCTGCGCTACCGGCCCGAGAACATCACCCAGGCTGAACTCGACCTGATCCACCGCGCCTTCATCGACACCTACCGCACCACGATCGCCGAGAACGCCGAACTGCGCTCGTGGTGGTGGGACCACCCCGGCGCTCACCCCACCGTCATCGAGCCTCAGCGCGGATCGGGTGCGGTGAGTGTGTAGAGAATCGCGCCGAACTGCAGGTGATCGCCGGGACGCACCCGGGTCGGGCTGGTGATCCGGGTGCCGTTGACCAGCGTGCCGTTCATGGTGTTGAGGTCCCGCACCATCCATCCGTCGCCCACATGCCGGAGCTCGGCGTGGAACCGGGAGACCGACAAGTCCGTGAGGCGCAGGGTCGCACCGTCACCCCGGCCGATTCTCACCGTCGGCGAGCCGGGCGGCGGTAGAGCGAGGCCGGGCGCAGGGGCCGGTGTACGGAGCGTGCCGGTGAGCTCGTGCACCCGGGTGACCAGCTGCCGGAAGAGCTGCACCACCTTCGACTCTGACCCGCCCAGATCACTGGTGGCATGGGCGAGCTCGCTGCGCGTCTGCGCGCCGAGGACGAAGTTCATCCGCCGGATGAAGGTGTCGTGCGAGAGCCGGCCCGAGCCGGCGCCCTCACGCAGGATGGCCAGCGCCCGATCCCGCTCGGCATCCGACGGCCGCATCGCTTCCAGCCCCGTCGAAGTCATGTCCGAATTGTCGGCTCCCGCCAGGTTCACTGTCCAGCGCAACCAGTACTACGCTACGTCGCGCGGCTACCCCAGGACGTCACCCAGGTCGAACTTCACCGGCTCCTCGAGCTGCTCGTAGGTGCACGACTCCGGCGTACGGTCCTCGCGCCAGCGCACGAACTGTGCCGTATGACGGAATCGCACGCCCTCCATGTGGTCGTAGCGCACCTCCACCACGCGCTCAGGGCGCAGCGGCACGAAGCTGAGGTCCTTGCCCGCCTGCCAGCGGCTGCCCTCGGCGTTGCGCGGGGTCCGATTACCCTCTTCCTGCTTCGCCCAGGCCCAGGGGTGGTCGTCGAAGTCCGTGACGAGTTCCTGCATCTCCTCGAAGAGCTCCTCGCGCCGCGCCATCGGGAACGCACCGATCACCCCGACGCTCGCGAGCACACCGTCTGCGTTGTAGAGGCCGAGCAGCAGAGATCCGATCCGGTTCGGCCCGCTCTTGTGCAGGCGATAGCCGGCGACGACGCAATCCGCCGTACGTTCATGCTTGATCTTGAACATCGTTCGCTTGTCCGGCTCGTACAGTCCGTCGAGCGGTTTGGCGATCACGCCGTCCAGCCCGGCACCCTCGAACTGGTGGAACCATTCCTTCGCGGTGTCCAGGTCGATCGTCGTACGGGTGAGGTGGATCGGCGCCTTGGCCGGCTTGAGGGCATCCTCGAGCGCGGCGCGCCGCTCGGCGAACGGACGCTCCATGTAGTCGGTGTCGCCGAGCGCGAGCAGATCGAACGCCACGAAGCGCGCCGGCGTCGTCTCCGAGAGCATTTTGACCCGCGACGCCGCGGGGTGGATCCGCTGCTGCAGCATCTCGAAGTCGAGCCGGTCTCCCGACGGGCCGACCAGGATGATCTCGCCGTCGATCACGCAGCGTTCCGGCAGGTTCGCCTTGAACGCCTCGACCAGGTCCGGAAAGTACCGCGTCATCGGCTTCTCGTTACGGCTGCCGATCTCCACCTCGTCGCCGTCACGGAAGATGATCGAGCGAAAACCGTCCCACTTGGGCTCGAAACTGACCTCGCCGGCCGGGAACTGCTTCACCGCCTTCGCCAGCATCGGCGGAACCGGGGGCATCACAGGTAGCTGCATGTCCGCCATTCTGCCCGCGGACGGGGCATGATGGGGGCATACCGACTGGTAGGACCGGAGGTACTCACGATGTACGACGTCGTACTGCTCGTCGAACAGGAACTCACCGAGCCGGACGCCAAGCGCGTAGTCGAGCTGCACCAGGACATGCCCGAGACCGTGAAGTACCACGTGCTCGTGCCGTGTCACAACGCCGAAGCCGGCGTCGAGGCGTCACTGAGCGCCCTCGGCACCGCTGATCTGTACGGCGCTGGTCTCGCTGGCCAGCGTGAGGACCTGGCGGAAGCGCAGAAGGCGATCGACAGCGAGGCCTCGGACTGCACCGGGCGGAGCGTGCAAAGGTTGCGGGATCTCGGTCAGCAGGCCGAGGGCGGCATCTCGCACGACCGGCCGATCGACGCACTCCGGGCAACCGTGAAGAACGTCGGCGGTCAGGAGGTCATCATCCTCACCCGGCCGCACATCGTCGCCGAGTTCTTCCACCTCGACTGGACGAACACCGCCCGCCGGCATCTCGGCGTACCCGTCCTGCATCTACTCGAGCACGACGAGCAGAAGGCCGGGAAGTAGACGGCAAAGTCCGCCGCCCGGCCAAGAATTGCGTGGAGATGCATACAGGTCTGGAAACACATTAAGGGCCACCCGTGTGGGTGGCCCTTAACAGTGTGAATGTCCGGCGACGTCCTACTCTCCCACGACCTC
>NZ_QFXK01000027.1 GCF_003261635.1 Kribbella monticola
TCAACCACCGCCACCACTCACCGCACACCCCGACCCCCGGAGCACCTACCGCCCCAACCCGGCACCCGAACCTCCGTCCCGCAAACCACCAGCCCATCAACCACCGCCGCCACTCACCGCACACCCCGACCCCCGGAGCACCTACCGCCCCAACCCGGCACCCGAACCTCCGTCCCGCACACCACCAGTCCCTCAACCACCGCCGCCACTCACCGCACACCCCGACCCCCGGAGCACCTACCGCCCCAACCCGGCACCCGAACCCCGCCCCGCACACCACCAGCCGCACCACCGCCCCCCCGCATCGCCGCCCCACTCCAATTGCCCACCGCCACTACTCACCGCACGCGGACGGGTTAGCTAGGCGACATCTCCGGCTTCGTCGCCCCATGGGTTGAGGCGTGCGGCTTCCTCCGGCGTGATCCAGGGGACGTCGGTGGTGGGGCCAGGAGCGTGTCGGTGGTGTTGAGCCAGGAGCGCGTTGGTGGCGGGTGGGCAGCATCGGGCGAATGGTTGGGCCCGGGCCCAAGTACGGCGGGTGGTGGCCCGGACGGCCTGGCTAGGCGACGTCGCCTGCTCCGTCGCCCCAAGGGTTGAGGCGTGCGGCTTCCTCCGGCGTGATCCAGGGGACGTCGGTGGTGTGGGGCCAGATGCGCGTCGGTGGCGGGTGGGCAGCATCGGGCGAGTGGTTGAGCTCGGGCTCAAGTACGGCGGTGGTTGGCCAGGGCGCGCGTGGTGCCCCAGGTTCGCCTGGTGCCCCCGGTTCGCTTGGTGCGGCGGGAGTGGGTGGTGACGCGGGCGTGGGTGGTAACTCGGGCGTGGCCGATGCCCAGGGGATGCGTGGTGCCCCGGATGCGCCTGGCGTCCCCGGAGTGCGTGGTGCCTCGGGCCTGGGTGGTGCCCAGGGCGTGCGTAGTGGCCCGGGTGTGCCTGGTGCCCCCGGCATGCGGGGTGGTTGACCGTCGGCCGGTGAGGTCGGGTGTGGCTCGGACCAGATGGAGGCCGCAGCGTCGACGGGGTTGCCTGAAGCCAGTCGGCTTAGGCGGAGTGGTGGTCTTATGGGTGGGTCGGCCCAGGTGGGACGGGTGACGTTGACGATTCCGTCGACGATCGTGACGGTCCAACGGCCGCTGTGGATCTCGCGGTGGTGGATTTTGCAGAACAGGGCGAGATTGTGCAGAGCTGTCGGGCCGCCGTCGGCCCAGTGGACCAGATGGTGCGCATCGCACTGGATCGGGGGTGCGCCGCAGATCACGCAGCCCTTGTCGCGGAGCTTGAGCGCATGGCGCATCGCACTGGTGACGAACCGCTTCTCCATGCCGACGTCGAGCGGTTGGGAATCCGAACCGAGCACGATCGGAATGATGTTCGCGTCGCACGCGAGGCGGCGGACCGCGGAAGCGGAGAGGTTGTCACCGAAGACGACTTGGCCGAATCCAGGGCCGCGCCCCTTCAAGCTGAGCGGTACGGCCGTCGCAGTACTCGTCATGCCGCCGCTGGAAGATGCCGGAGCAGCAGCCGGTGATCCGGTTTCGGTGTCGGGTGTTGCCGTCTCGTGGGCGGCGTACGCGGCTGCTAGGTCGGACTTGAGGGAGTCGTAGTCGATGGTGACGCTGATGTGGGGAGCCGTGCCGCCGGTGGACGTGGTGGCTGCGGTATTGAGGAGGTTGACCAGGGCGTCGGCCTGTCGCTTGTCGCGGCCGCGGGGGTCGGGCTGTCCGTCCAAGGTCTTGTGGGGCTTGGATCCCGCGTGGATCAGCGTCTGGAAGAGTTCGGCATCTTCGTTCGCCAAGTAGCCGCCGAACCGTACGCCGTTGTCGGCTTTCCTGTGCCACAAGGCTTCTCGGCGGTAGGCGTCCTCTTCGGCGGGTTCGGGTCCGTCAGTGTCGAGGATGTCGCGGGCTTGGTTGCCGAGTTTGCGCAGGTCGGCCGGATTGAGGTGGCGGGCGGCCTTGACCAGCTGGGCCTCGGCCGCGTTGAGCTGTTCGACCGGAACCATGGCGGTGGTCGGGATGCTCTCGAGCGCGTTGACGATGGCTTTGGCCTGGCCGAGATGCAGGTTGTACCTGGCTTCTTCGTCGGCGGTCGCAGGATCGGGAGCGTCGTACAGCTTGGGCACAGCTGCGTCGACGATCTTGT
This sequence comes from Kribbella monticola, assembly GCF_003261635.1. Lineage (GTDB taxonomy): Bacteria > Actinomycetota > Actinomycetes > Propionibacteriales > Kribbellaceae > Kribbella > Kribbella monticola. The sequence goes on from NZ_QFXK01000027.1 coordinate 2,140, forward strand.
ACTTGGGCAGCGCTTTGGCGAGTTTGAGGTCGGCGCGCACGTCCTTCGAGTTGAGCCGGTGCCGAGAGCTGATGAGCTCGATGGTGTCGTGGGCGCCGAGGACTTTCGCATGACCGGTGTCGTCATAGCGTGCGAGGAGCTCGAGCCGGTACGCATTCAGGCGAGTCACCTCGTCGTGCACGGCGTCGAGAGCGGCCAGCATTTCGCTGTCGCTCATCATGTACGCCGGTCGCGGCTCCGGGAACTCCATGCCACCAACGATAGACACCCCCACCGACAGTTTTCGGCTCGGAATCCCCTTGTTTTCAAGGAGATTCCAATCGGACCGATCTGGTCAAGTTGTCCACAGCCCCCATGAAGCTGTGGACGAAAACCACCTGTTCCCATCAGGTGCGTAGGGTCGCCGGCTTGCCGGGTGATCTCGGGGTGAGCTGTCGGCATCGCAGCTGAAAACGCGCCGAGCGCGCAGATGGCGAGCGATCGGCCGTGGCCGACCTGACCGACGTTGCCGGCCGGCGTAGGGAATGCGGCCGGCTGGCCGAGGAAGGATAGGTAGGCCGGCTGGTCGGCGGACGGGATGTGTGGGCCGGATGGTGCGGGAAGGGGGAAGTGGGCCGACTGGTCGGCGTACGGGAGTGGCCGGCTGGGCTGAGGAAGCCGGGAGTCGGCCGGCTGGTCGGCGGAAGGGGAAGTAAGCCAGCTGGCTGGCGTACGGAAGGGCACCGGCGGCAAAGCGAGCTGATATGGCGGCAGTAGGCCGGCTGGTCGGCGTACGGGATCGGGTCGGCTGGGCCGAGGAAGGCGTGAGTCGGCCGGCTGGTCGGCGTACAGGAGTGGCCGGCTGGGCGGAGGAAGGCGTGAGTCGGCCGGCTGGTCGGCGTACGGGATCGGGTCGGCTGGGCCGAGGAAGGCGTGAGTCGGCCGGCTGGTCGGCGTACAGGAGTGGCCGGCTGGGCGGAGGAAGGCGTGAGTCGGCCGGCTGGTCGGCGTACGGGAGTGGGCCGGCTGGGCCGAGGCAGGCGGGAGTCGGCCGGCCGGTCGAGGAAGGGGCAGTAGGCCGGTTGGCTGGTGTACGGAAGTAGGCCGGCTGGTTGGCGTACGGGGTGTTGTTAGGAGAGCGGGGCGACGGTGAGGCCGTAGGTGATGCCGGATGGGGGCTCGGGCTCGGTGTGGGGGAGGTCGGGGGTGCGCTCGTACGGGTCCCAGGCGAGCACGTTGGTGAGGTGGTGTTCGACCGAATCCAGGACTTCGGTGATGGTGACCTGGCGCCCTAATTCCTTGCTGAGCGTCGTGACGTCAGCGTCCGAGATGCCACAGGGGACAATCCGGTCGAACCAGGCGAGGTCGTTGTCGCAGTTCAGCGCGAAGCCGTGCATCGTCACACTCTGCGCGACGCGGATGCCGATCGCCGCGATCTTGCGCTCACGCCCGCGGTCGTCCGCCGGAACCCAGACTCCGCTGCGTCCCTTGACTCGCCCGGTCTTGACCCCGAGGTCGGCACAGACCGCGATGAGCGCTTCCTCCAACCGCCGAACGTAGTCCACGACGTACACATGCGAGGCGAGCTTGACGATCGGGTAGCCGACGAGCTGACCCGGCCCGTGCCAGGTGATCTTACCGCCTCGGTCCACGTCGACCACCGGCGTACCGTCCAGTGGGCGCTCGTGCGGCTCCGTGCGTTTGCCTGCTGTGTATACAGGTGGGTGTTCGAGGAGGATGACGGTATCCGGTTCGGTGCCCTCGGCAACTGCCGCGTGCAGGCGACGCTGCTCCGCCCACGCCTGCTCGTAGTCGACCGCTTCGGCGCCGAACCCGGCCCTCACATAATTGATCTCGCGCACGCCTTCGAGTGTATGTCGCCGGTCGCGGCGCCGTTCGCCGCCATCCACAGGCGAGGTCCGCGACGGGAGCTGTGGATAACTTCGGCGGCGGTCCGACCAATCCGGGCATCCTCCTAGGTATGGCACTCGAAGACATCGCCGGCTACAGCTTGCGCCGCGGCCTCGGGTCCGGAGCGACCGGTTCTGTCTGGCTGCTTCGGAACCTCGGCTCCGGCCGGCACGCCGTGCTCAAACGCATCCCGGCAGCCACGGTCCCGGCTGTCGAGGAGTTCCAGCGGGACCTGGCCCTGACCCGATCCATCGACAACCCACACGTTGCCCGCTTGCTCGACGTACGCCAAGCCGACCGCGATTGGCTGCTCTTCAGCCAGTACGTCGCGGCCGGCACGCTCGCGAGCCTCCTGGAACGCCGCCAACCGCTGTCGAAGGGCGAATTGGTGACCTTGATCGGCCCGCTGGCACAGGGGCTCGCGGCGATCCATCGCATCGGGCTGACTCATGGCAACCTCACCTTGGACAACGTCATGCTCGATGCCGAAGGTCGCCCGGTGCTGACCGATGTCGGCCTTCGCTGCTTGACCGACCCTTCGGCGACTCCCGAGTCCGACTTGCAGGCTCTCGCGGAGCTAGCCGTAGCCGCAGGTGGAGACCCGAGTCTGTTCAAGGCATCGCTATTCAAAGGCGACGCCCAACAAACAGCCGACCGCGTACTCCGGCTAGCGATACCCGCCCCGATCGCCTTCCTGGGCGCCACAGCAATCCCTGCAGCGCTGGCGCCGCCCGACGACGGCTTCGAAGGCCCGAACATCCGTACGCCGACCAGCCGGCCACCTGCCTCCACCTCACCTGCTGTGGACGACCCTGCGTCCGCGGGCGACACCAATTTCTTGGACGGCGCTAGCTCGGCGGGTGATTCCGAGGTTGATCTAGGCGCATCTTTTGGGGCTGGCGATGATCTGGCGTCTGATGATGTTCCGCCTGGCGCTTCGGGCTCGAGTTCGGCGACTGGCGATTCTGCTGAGGGCGCGGATTCGAGTGGCAGCAGCGGTGTGGGTGCGGGTGGGACGCGTGGTGGTGCGGGGGTTCTGAATGGGAATCGCCAAGGCGTGCGGCGAAAGCGGCCGGAGGATGGGTCTTCGGAGCGGAGCCGTGAGGCGCCCGGTGCATCTGGTTCTGAGGTCGATACGGAAGCCGGCGGCGCTGCGGGGTCAGCGGGCGGAACGTCGGACAAGGGGGCTGCTGCGCCGGCGCGGCCGGGAGCGGGCGGTGCTCGTCGAGGCAGTAAGAATGCGGTCAATCGTCTAGGGAAAGGGCGCAGCGGCACACGGCAAGGGAGAGGCCGAACGGTTACGCCGAGGACTTCCGGTCCGCGCAACCGCTTCATCGATGGTGTCGTCGGCGCTCTGCGGACGAAGGGCGAGCGCGGTGTGTCGCCTGCATGGCGTCCGTTTGGCGGTCCGGCGGCTGAGGGATCTGTTCGCGCCTTTGGTGGTGTCGCCGGCTACGAACCATCACTCGCGACTCCCGGATCGACGGTCATGGGTGGTGCGGGTGGACGGCTGCGGCTTCAAGGCCTCGGCGGTACTCGATTGGGTGAAGAAGCAGAGTCGCCAGCTGGTCTTGACGTCGGCGACGGAGATCGAGCGGCCGCAGCGGCGCCTGTCCCACAAGTTGATGCGGCTGGATGGCTTGCTCAACGACAACCGGTTGGCCGGCCTCAGGTCGGGACGCTTAGTCGCGGGAGAGGAGCGCGTGATTGGAGGGGCCAGCGTCGATCGACCAGACGTCGAGGTCGGGCCGGGCGGCGGAAGAGTAAGCGGCCTTGGCAGTGGTGGGGTGTCCGACTGCGGTTGAGCGAGAGGTTGCGAGGACGAGCGCCCGCGTACGGCGTACTGGCTGCGGTGGGTGCAGCAGCGATGGTTGTCCTGGTGCTTGGTCTGGTCGCTGTTGGTGTTCTGGGCGGAGGTGCGAGTACTGCGGCATCCACGGGGGATGCCGAGTCTCCGGGGACAGCTACCTCGGTCGCGTCTGGGCGAGCGACGTCCGGCGCCGGTACGCCGGATCCGTCAGGGAGTCTCCCGACGGCTACGGCGGTATCGACGCCGCCGGGAACGGACTGGCCAACACCTTGGCTGGACGTATTGAGGGCGCTGGACCGAAAGCGATCAACGGTCTTCAGGACCGGGGACGTCAGTGGGCTGGATGCGATCTATGTCCCCGGAAGCGTGCCCTGGAAGGCGGACAAGGACTTGCTTGCGAGTTACCGGACGCAGCGACTACGAATCGAGGGTCTCACGATGGAAATTCGAAGCTTGGTGATCGAAAGTGAGCTGACCGATCGCGCCATCCTGCAAGTCGTAGATCGCCTGGTCTCCGGCGCCGCTGTCGACCCGGCTGGCCGTAGAACGACCTTTCCAAGAGGTAGACCGGTTGCCCGCCGCATCGTCCTCCAAGCCGACGCACCCGGCGCGTGGCGAATAGCCGAGGTCACTGCTCTCTGATCCACCGCTGCAGGCTCGCAGGACAAGCTCGACGTACCAGTAGTAGGCGTGCACCCCTCGCCCTCGGAATCGATTCGGCAGTCAGACAAAGACTCCGGCTTGCTGACGGGCACATTCGCATATCTAGCTCGCCTGAGTCCGGATGCAGATGGAGGTCAACTGAGAGTGGCGGCCAAGGCTGCCTCGGCGGTGGGGTGGGTGAAGGTGAAGCCGGCGTCGAGGAGTTTGGTGGGCAGGGCGCGCTTGCTGCCGATGAGTTCCCAGGCGAATTCGCCGAGCAAGGTGGTGAGGACGAAGGACGGTACGGGGATCAAGGTCGGGCGGTGGAGGGCCTTGCCGAGGGCGGTGGTGAAGTCCTGGTTCGTCACAGGAGTAGGGAGGTCGACGTTGACGGGGCCGCTGATCTCGTCGTGTTCGGCGACGAAGCGTACGGCGCGGAGCCAGTCGGTGAGCGAGACCACCGGGAAGTACTGCTTGCCAGAGCCGAGGCGACCGCCGAAGCCGAGACGGAAGGGAAGTGACATGAGCTGGAAGGCGGGAGCGTCGCGGTCGATGACAACACCGGTGCGAAGGGAGGCGACTCGGCAGCCGGCGGTGCGGGCGGGTTCGGCTGCGCCTTCCCAGAGGCGGACGACGTCGGAGAGGAATCCTTCGCCGAGTTCGGATTCCTCTGTGAGGGTGCGATCGCCGCAGTCCTTGCCGTATCCGCCGATTCCGCTCTGGGTGATGAACACCGGTCGGTGGTCGAGGGCGGCGGCCGCGGAGGCGAGGGTTGCCGTGGTGCTGACGCGGCTTTCGCGGATGGTCTTGCGGTACGTCGGGGTCCACGGTCGGCCGATGTTGGCGCCCGCGAGATTCACTAGTACGTCGGCGTCGGCGAGTGCGGTGGGATCCAGTTGGCCGGCGGATGGGTCCCAGCGGACTTCGTCGGGTCGGCTCGGCGCGCGGCGTACGAGGCGGACCACTGCGTGGCCGTCGGACACCAGATCGCGCGCGAGTGCCTTGCCCAGGAAGCCGGACGAACCGGCCAATACGTACTTCATCCGATCATCGGCCCCTTGGTCGCGGAAACAATTCGGTCCGGCGGCAGTTCCAGCTCAGCAGACAACGCCATCGAACCAGTTCCCACAAAACCAGCACCGAGACCCGCCGAAACCAATCGGCGCTGAGTTTGCAGTCACACCGAACCTGGCCACGCGCTGCTCGACGTCGTGCGGGTTTACGTTGTGCGGCCTCTCACCGGGTCCTGCCGAGCTGAGCCTTGCCGACGGACGTCGTCGTACCACCGCCGTACGCCAGCCACTCAGCTGGAGGAGCGGTGCCTGGTTGGAGCGGAGGCGCGTGGTTGGTGAAAGTTGGCCAGGAAAGGCCGTGGGGCCCGGCGCTCGTAGCGCCCGGCCCCACGGGGTGTTCAGTCAGTACAGAAGCTCAGACGTCGAACTGGGCTTCTTCGAGGCGCTGCTTGACTGCGGTCAGGTAGCGCGCCGCGTCGGCGCCATCGACCAGGCGGTGGTCGTAGGTGAGCGCCAGGTAGACCATCTGGCGGATCGCGATCGTCTCGCCCAGCTGCGGGTGAGTGATCACGACGGGACGCTTGACGACGGCGCCGGTGCCGAGCATGCCGACCTGCGGCTGGTTCAGGATCGGGGTGTCGAAGAGGGCGCCGCGGCTACCGGTGTTGGTGATGGTGAACGTGCCGCCCGCCATCTCGTCCGGCAGCACCTTGTTGTTGCGGGTGCGGTCGGCGAGATCGGCGATCTTCTTGGCGAGGCCGGCGATGTTCAGGTCACCGGCGTTGTGTACGACCGGGACCATCAGGCCCTTCTCGGCGTCCACCGCGATACCCAGGTGCTCGGCAGCGTGGTACGTGACCTCGCCGGCTTCGTCGTTGATGGACGCGTTCAGCTTCGGGTACTGCTTGAGCGCGTCCACGGCGGCGAGGGCGAAGAACGGCAGGAACGACAGCTTGACGCCCTCGCGGGCCTCGAACTCGGCCTTCTTCGCGTTCCGGAGCTTGGCGATCTCGGTGACGTCGACCTCGACCACCGTGGTCAGCTGCGCCGAAACGTGCAGCGAGTTGACCATGTGGTTGGCGATCGCCTTGCGGATGCGGCTCATCTTCTCGGTGGTGCCGCGCAGCGGGCTGACCGGAGCCGGCGCCGAGGCAGCCGGAGCGGATGAGGCAGCAGCCGGAGCAGGTGCGGCAGCCGCTTGAGCCTTCTTGGCCTCTGCGGCGGCGAGTACGTCCTGCTTGCGGATACGGCCGCCGACACCCGTGCCCGCTACCGAGCCCAGGTCGACACCGTGCTCCGTCGCCAGCTTGCGGACGAGCGGGGTCACGTAGTTCGGACCGTCGGAGGAGGAGCCATTGGAAGAAGCCGGTACTGCGGACGCCGGCGCCGCGGCTGGTGCGGGCGCTGCCGCGGGGGCAGGTGCGCTCTGCGGAGCAGGAGCCTGCGCCGACGGCTGAGCCGCCGGAGCCTGAGCCGCCGGAGCCTGAGCGGCCGGAGCCTGGGCTGCGGGTGCCTGAGCAGACTGCGGGGCCGGAGCCTGGGCTGCCGGAGCTGCCTGGCGTGCCGGTGCGGCGGCGGGGGCGGCCTGCTGTGCGGCCGGGGCGGCTGCGGGAGCCGGTGCGGCTGCGTTGCCGTTGGAAGGCGCGTCGCCACTGTTCGACGATGCGGCCGGAGCGGACTGAGCGGGCGCGGAGTCGGCCTGCGCGGACTGGGCGGGCGCGGACTGCGAGGGCGCCGACTGGGCCGGGGCGGCGTCGCCGGAGCCGACGACTGCCAGCTCGGCGCCTACCTCGACGGTTTCGTCCTCGGCGACCTTGATTTCCAGGAGCTTGCCGGCGACCGGAGACGGGATCTCGGTGTCGACCTTGTCGGTGGAGACCTCGAGGAGGGGTTCGTCGACGGCTACGTCGTCGCCCACCTGCTTGAGCCAGCGGGTGACGGTGCCTTCGGTGACGCTCTCACCCAGGGCGGGGAGAGTTACCGACGTACCAGAAGAAGAGCCCGACGAAGACGGGGCGGCTTCAGCGGCCGGAGCCTCCTGCGCGGCGGGCTGCTGCGCGGCAGGCTCCTGAGCAGCAGGTTCCTGAGCGGCAGGCTCCTGGGCGGGGGCTTCCTCAGCGGCCGGGGCAGGCTGTTCTTCGGCCGCAGGAAGCTCCTCGGCCGGTGCCTGCTCGGCGGGAGCTTCGGCTTGCGGCTGAGCGGCCGGCTCGGAGCCGGTCGATTCACCGGCGTCGCCGATGACGGCCAGTTCGGCGCCGACCTCTACGGTTTCGTCCTCGGCGGCCTTGATCTCGAGCAAGGTGCCGGCGACGGGGGAGGGGATCTCGGTGTCGACCTTGTCGGTCGAGACCTCCAGCAGGGGCTCGTCAACGGCAACCGTGTCACCGACCTGCTTGAGCCAGCGGGTGACGGTTCCTTCGGTGACGCTCTCCCCGAGGGCCGGCAGGGATACAGAGGTCGGCATGACGGTCGTTGCTCCTTCGTCTGATCGGTTCGAGAGTCAGCCTACGGTGCCGCCGGTACGAGCGGGACGCGGGTCACAGCGCACCCACCCCGTACCAGCCTCAGCCAGGGCAGGTCTCCTGGTTCCTCGCGTACTACGCGGCCCTCGGCACGGCAGCTCGCCGCGCCGAGCACCTGCTCGCGACGGCAGGGCACCAGGAGACGTGTCCAACTTACTCGTGGAAGTGCAAAGGCTTTCCGGCCAGCGCGAGGTGCGCTTCGCCGAGGGCCTCGTTCTGGGTCGGGTGGGCGTGGATCAGCGGCGCGACGTCGGCGGGGAAGGCTTCCCAGTTGTAGATCAGCTGGGCTTCTCCGATCAGTTCGCCGACCCGGGAGCCGACCATGTGCAGGCCGACCACGGCGCCGTCCTTGGCGCGGACCAGCTTGACGAAGCCGGCCGTCTTGAGGATCTGGCTCTTGCCGTTGCCGCCGAGGTTGTAGTTCAGGATCTCGACCTCGCCGTACTTCGCCTTCGCCTGCTCTTCGGTGAGGCCGACGGAGGCGACCTCGGGTTCGGAGTAGGTGACGCGCGGGATGCCGGCCTCGTCGATCGGCGCCGGGTTCAGGCCGGCGAGGTGCTCGGCCACGAAGATGCCCTGCTGGAAACCGCGGTGGGCGAGTTGGAGTCCGGGCACGATGTCGCCGACGGCGTACACGCCGGGCACGCTGGTCTGCAGGTGCTCGTCGACGGTGACGAAGCCGCGGTCGAGCGCGATGCCGACCTCGTCGTAGCCCAGGCCGGAGGTGTTCGGTCCGCGGCCGACGGCGACCAGCAGCACCTCGGCCTCGATCACCTCGCCGCCGGCGACGGTGACGCGAACGCCGTTGTCATGGGTGTCGACCGATTCGAACGGCGTACCGGTCTTGAAGGCGATCTTGCGCTTGCGGAACGCCCGCTCCAGCGTCTTGCTGCAATCGGGGTCCTCGGCCGGGACGAGTCGCGGCAGCGCCTCGACGATGGTCACCTTGGTACCGAAGGACGTCCACGCGCTGGCGAACTCGACGCCGATCACGCCGCCGCCGAGGATCACCGCGGACTCGGGAACCCGGTCCAGCGTCAGCGCGTGCTCGCTGGCGATCACCCGGTTGCCGTCGATCTCCAGTCCGGGCAGCGAGCGCGAGTAGGAGCCGGACGCGATGATGACGTTCTTGCCGGTGTACGTCGTCCCGTTGACCGCGACCGTCGTCGGTGACGTGAGCCGCCCCTCGCCCTCGATCACGGTGATGCCGCGGGACTTGATCTGACCCACAAGTCCCTTGAAGAGCCGGTCGACGACGCCGTCCTTGTACTTGTTCACGCCGCCCATGTCGACGCCCTCGAGCGTGGTCCGTACGCCGAACTGCTCGCCCTCGCGCGCCGAGTCGGCGACCTCGGCCGCGTGCAGCAGCGCCTTGGTCGGGATGCAGCCGCGGTGCAGACAGGTGCCGCCGAGCTTGTCCTTCTCGACCAGCGCCACGGACATCCCGAGGACCGCGGCCCGCAGCGCGGCGGCGTACCCGCCACTGCCTCCGCCGAGGATCAGCAGGTCGTAGGTGGTGGTGCTGTCTGCCGGGTTCGTCACAGGTTCCTCCGTGGGCTGCTGGGTCGGCGGGCGGCCCCGGATCGCGGGGTTCCGGCCCGGCGTCATCTTGTCACCGCGGGCCCGGACTGTCGCTCCCGGGCCCGTACTGCGGGACCCGCGTGTCACCGTGGACTTGCGGAGATAGGCGACACTTACGGGATGAAGTGGTTTCGCCGGCAGCGGCCGGGAACGATGCGCAAGGCGGACAACCCCGACCAGGCGCACCTGCGCGAGTTCGCCCAGACACGACAGGGTGTCGAGGGATTCGTCGAGCCGAAGACGGCCGTGACCGACTACACGCTGCTCTTGGTCGCCATCGACGGCGAGTGGACCCGGCGCCGCGTCCCGTCGGTCGCCTGGGCGCACAACTTCGCGAACAAGCTGGGCATCCCGTCGTACGACGCGGCCGTCGTCGGCTACCCGCCGCGGATGCGCGAATACAACGCCCGCCAGAAGAAGAACGGCCGGCCTTAAGCAAACCAAGGGCCAGCACTCCGAACCGGGCAACCGGCTTGAACCGGCGCGACGCCGGGTCCAGTACTCCGAACCGGGCGACCGGCTTGAACCGGCGCGACGCCGGGTCGAGCACTCCGAACCGGCCGGCCGGGTTGAACCGCTGGGACGCCGGGTCGAGCACTCCGAACCGGGCGGCCGGGTCGAACCGGCGCGGCGCCGGGTCCAGTACTCCGAACCGGCCGGCCGGGTCGAGCACGGCGGACCGGATCGAGTATGTCGAGCAGTTCCTCGATCCGGCCTGTGAGCGGGTGATCAGCTGGCTGATGCGGCCAGTTCGACGAGGGTGCGGACCGAGTAGCCGGTGCCGCCGGAGTGGGTGTAGCCGGACGGGCCGCCGTCGTTGAAGGCGGGACCGGCCACGTCGAGGTGCACCCAGTCGATGCCGTCGGCAACGAAGTCGCCGAGGAACGCGGCTGCCGCCAGCGCGCCGCCCCACGGCTCGCCGGTGATGTTCGCCAGGTCGGCGACCTTCGAGTGCGAGCGCAGCTTGTCGAGCATCTCGGTCGGGATCGGCAGCGGCCACATCGCTTCACCGGCAGCGATCGCGGCGTCGACCACCCGGTCCCGCGCGGTGTCGGTGTTCGCGAACGCGCCGGCCACCTTGGTGCCCAGGGCAACGACACACGCGCCGGTCAGGGTCGCCACGTCGACGATCAGATCGGGCTGGTCCTCGGACGCCCGGACCAGCGCGTCGCCCAGCACGAGCCGGCCTTCGGCGTCGGTGTTCAGCACCTCGACCGTCTTACCGCCGTACATGGTCAGTACGTCGGAAGGCCGCGCCGCCGAGCCGGACGGCATGTTCTCGGCCATCGCGGCATACGTGGTGATCTGCACCGGCAAGCCGAGGCGCGCGATCGCCAGCGTGGCGCCGATGACAGCGGCCGCGCCGGCCATGTCGGACTTCATGCTGACCATGCCGCTGGCCGTCTTCAGCGACAGGCCGCCCGAGTCGAAAGTGATGCCCTTGCCGACGAAGGCGAGGTGGGTGACCGGCTTCTTCGGCGTGTAGGTGAGCCGGACCAGGCGCGGCGGGTTCTCCGATCCCTGGCCGACGCCGAGGATGCCGCCGTACCCGCCCTTGGCCAGGGCCTTCTCGTCGAGCACCTCGACCTTGACGCCGTGCTCCTTGCCCAGCTTCACCGCGTGCGCCGCGAACTCGGCCGGGTGCAGGTCGGACGGGGGCATGTTCACCCAGTCGCGGACCTGGTGCACGGCGTCGGCGACGATCTCGGCACGCTCGAGTGCCGCCTTCGCGTCCCGGTTGCGGGCCAGGTCGGTCAGCACGATCAGGTTGCCGGGGACATCCTCGCTCGCCTCGGACTTGTAGGCGTTGAACGAGTACCGGCCGATCAGCGCACCCTCGGCGACCGCGCGGACACACTCGGCGTCCGGCGTCGGCAGGGCGAACGCGACGGACTGGCCGGTCTTGGCCGCGCGGACGCCGACACCGGCCGCCGTACGGAGGTCTTCGGTCTTCAGTGCGCCGTCCGGAGCGGTGCCGAGGCCGACCGCGATCAGCAGCGCCGACTTGCCCGGCTTCGGGCCGGGCACCTTGGTGACCTCACCGGTCTTGCCGGTGGCGCCGAGACCGGACAGCACCTCCACCAGCTGTCCGCCGTACGCGGCGTTCAGCGACTCGGTACCGGCGGGCAGGGCCACGCCGCCGTCGAGCTTGACCACGCCGATGACGACGACGTCGGCTTTGACGCCGGCTGCATCGGACTTGCTCAAAGTGATGGTGCTCACGAAATCCTCAGTCCTCCTTGACCGGATGGCAGGCCGCCGGTCGTCACGGTACGTGCGTGCTGCCTGTGCATGCTACGCGTCACCAGCCGGCGGATGTGCGCAGATGGCCGCCCGGAAGTGGCACGGAGATGCGGGCCACACTGTTGCGCCATCGGTTTCCGGTAAGTTCCGCTGCATGACCGAGTCTGGTGTCCTGAAGAAGTCCCCGTTGCACGAGCGGCACGTCGCGCTCGGAGCCAAGTTCGCCGAGTTCGGTGGCTGGGAGATGCCGCTGGAGTACGGCGGTGTCGTCGCCGAGCACACCGCTGTCCGGACGTCCGTCGGCGTCTTCGACGTGAGTCACCTGGGCAAGGCGACCGTGCAGGGACCCGGTGCCGCGGCGTACGTGAACTCCTGTCTCACCAACGACCTGGGCAAGATCGCACCCGGCCAGGCGCAGTACACGCTGTGCTGCGCGGAGAACGGCGGTGTGGTCGACGACCTGATCGCGTACCTGCACGCCGACGACAACGTGTTCCTCATCCCCAACGCGGCGAACACCGCCGAGGTGGTCCGTCTGCTGCAGGCGCAGGCGCCGGAGGGCGTCGTGGTGACGAACACCCACGACGACTACGCGATCCTCGCCGTCCAGGGCCACAACAGCGACGAGGTGGTCGCAGGGATCGGCCTGCCGACCGGGCACGACTACATGTCCTTCGTCGTCGCCGACTACTCCGGTACGCCGGTCGTCGTCTGCCGCACCGGCTACACGGGCGAGCGGGGCTACGAACTCGTAGTACCGAACGAGGCGGCTGTCGCCGTGTTCGACGCGCTGCTGGCGGCGGGGGAGCAGTACGGGATCGTCCCGGCCGGCCTCGGTGCCCGCGACACCCTGCGGACCGAGATGGGCTACCCCTTGCACGGTCAGGACATCTCGCCCGACATCACGCCCGTGCAGGCGCGGTCGGGCTGGGCCGTGGGCTGGAAGAAGGAGCACTTCTGGGGTGAGCAGGCGCTGCGTGCGGAGAAGGAGTCCGGGCCCACCAAGATCCTCCGTGGTCTGCGGGCCGTCGGCCGGGGTATCCCGCGGCCGCACATGACCGTCGTGGACTCCAGTGGCGCACCGCTGGGCGAGGTCACGTCCGGCACGTTCTCGCCCACGCTGAAGAAGGGCATCGCACTCGCCCTCCTCGACGCGAGTGTCAAGGAGGGCGACGAGGTGGCCGTGGACATCCGTGGCCGTCAGGAAGCCTTCGAAGTGGTCAAGCCGCCTTTCGTGACGGTCAACGTCCGGGAGAGCTGACCAACTGCCCTGAGCAGGGCACGAACGGTTCCAGTTCGCGGCGGCGAGCCCGCCGCCGCGAACGGCCGACTGCCGCCAGCGGCCGCGAGGGAACCTTGTCCCGCAACCTCGGCGCAGCGCCGCGGCAATGCGCACTGGGAAGCCCCACGACGCTGTTGCACCACCCACGTCCGGTCCCTGTCCCAGCCTGAGCGGTGCCACCGGGCAGCACACCACCGATCAGCACTACAGCTGCAGCGAACAGTTTCCAGGACAAGCACGGAGCTGACATCGTTCCTCCGGTTCGAGGGGCGGCACCATGAGCGGTGGACCGGGCGGCGTACGGCGGCTGCCGACGTAGTCGCAGCATGTGGGAACCCGGTTACCCAGCGCCTACCACCGAGCTACGCTGCCCTCGTGGAGCTCCGGTTGCTCGGCCCCGTCGAGGTGGTGGCCAATGGCAAGGTCGTCCCGCTCGGCCGCCGCCAGGAGCGTCTCCTCCTCGCCGTACTGGCCCTCTCCGCCAATCAGCTGATCCCTGCAGCCCGGCTGGTCGCGCTGCTCTGGACGGACGAGGTCCCGTCCCAGCCGTACCGGACTTTGCAGGTGTACGTGTCCCGGCTCCGCAAGGCGTTGCCGGCTGAAGCAGCCATCACGGGCCGGGACCAGGGCTACCGGCTCGACATCAGCCCGGAGTCGATCGACGTCGCCCGTTTCCGGGAGCTCCGGCGAATCGCCGCGACCAGTGAGCAGGCGGCGGAACGGTCGCGACTGCTCGGTCAGGCTCTGGAACTGTGGCGCGGCCCGGCGCTGTCCGACGTGGCCTCCGAGGAACTACGTCACCGGCTCTGCGCAGGGCTGGAGGAAGAACGTCTGACAGCGCTGGAGGACCGCATCCACGCCGACCTGGAAGCGGGAGCGGGCGCAGAGCTGGTTCCCGAGCTTGCTGGTCTACTGGCTCTTCACCCGACCAGGGAAGGCCTGCTGGCCGCCCAATCGCTCGCTCTGTACCGCGCTGGTCGCCGACTGGACGCCCTGGAACTGCTGACGGTGGCCAAGCGAAACGTCCGGGCCGAGGTGGGACTCCAGCTCAGTCCTCGCCTGCAGGAGCTCGAGGTCGCGATCCTGCGGGACGACCCCGGCCTGTCGGCCGGCCGGCCCGTCGCCGTACCGCGGCAACTTCCGCCCGCGCCGAGGACGTTCGTCGGACGGCAGACGCAGCTCGATGCTCTGACCGAGCTCCTGGCCGCGCGCGCGAACGGCTCGGCCGGTTCGGTTGTCGTCGTTTCCGCGATCTCCGGGATGGCCGGTGTCGGGAAGAGCGCTCTGGCCGTCGAGGTCGCTCACCGGGTCGCGGACCTGTTCCCGGACGGCCAGCTCTTCCTCGACCTGCGCGGCTACGGCGCCGAGGAGCCGATGGCACCGATCGATGCCATCAGTGCCGCGCTGCGCGGTCTGGGCGTGGCCGGCGACGAGGTGCCGGCCGATCCTTCCGAGGCGTCGGCCCAGTGTCGATCGATCCTGGCGCAGCGGCGAGTCCTGCTCGTCCTCGACAACGTCGCCGGGTCGGGGGCCGTCGACGGCTTGCTGCCGGGAGCCGGCGCGAGCGCGACCATCGTCACCAGCAGGTCGCCCCTTTCAGGCCTGGACGCTGCCCAGATCCAGCTCGACGTACTGACTGCAGCCGAGGCCGCAGAGCTGCTCCAGCAGTTCGCCGGCCCTGCCCGCATGGCGGCGGAGCCGGAGGCCGCGGCCGCTCTGCTGAGCGCCTGTGGATACCTGCCGCTGGCGATCCGGATCCTCGGCGCCCGGCTGGCCTCCCGACCGGCGTGGCCGATCAGCCACCTGGTGCAGCGGGTCGCTGACGTCCACGGCCGCCTGGACCAGCTCAGCCTGGAAGGCACGAGCATCCGGACCGTCTTCGCCAGTTCGTTGGAGCACCTGGAGCGGTCGGCCGACCCAATCGATCGCCAGGCCGCGGCAGCGTTTCTCCGGCTCGGTGTGCCGGACGCTGCGCACCTGCGGTTGCTCGAGGCGGCCAGGGTTCTCGGGGTGGACGAGACAACGGCCGAAACCGTCTTGGAGCGGTTGGTCGATGCCCAGCTTCTCGAGACGCCGGCGCCGGGCAGCTATCGGCTGCACGACCTCTTGTGGGCTTTCGCCCGGGAGCAGGCAGAGGCCGGTCTGACGACGGCCGATCGGAGCGCGGTGATCGGGCGGCTCGTCGAGCTGTACGCCGCGGTGGCCTGGCAGTGTCTGGAGAGCCGCGGCCCGACCGCCGCGAGACTTGAATGGGCTGCCGGCCGACGGAAAGCCGGCGAGGTACCGGAGAACCTGCAGGGCGAGCAGGGCTTCGACTGGCTGGACGCCGCCGGCGCGAAGGTGACCGCCTTGGCTCTGCAGGGAGCGCAGTCCGGCGAGACGACGCGAGAAGGTGTGCTCTCGCTGGTGCTCGGGCTGTCCACCTACACCTTTTCCCGTGAATGCTGGCCGGATGCCCTTCGCCGGGCCACGGTGGCGCTGGAGATCGCCCGGCAGACCTCGGACCGGTTGGCGGAAGGACTCCTACTGTCCGATCTGGGCGTCTATCGTGCCTTTTCCGGTGACGTCGAGGGTGCGGTCGAGGCTTACCGGGAAGCAATTCCGCTGCTGGAAACCTGCCGGGTGACACGGGCCGAACTCGCCGCGCTGAACAACTTCAACCGGGTCCTGCACATGCTCGGCCGGCACGCCGAAGGGGTCGAGTACGGCTTGCGGGCGGTCACCCTTGCCGAACGACATGGCGAGGTCAAGCTCGAGGCGGGTGCCCGGCTCTCGGTCGGCCTCCATTACCAGGCGCTGGGCGATCCCGGCCGGCAACGGCAGTACTTGGAGAGCGCCCTGCGGTGTTCGCAGGAGGCTGCCAACAAATGGCAACAAGCATTCATCCTCGACGAACTCGGGCAACTGAATCACCTCGAGAATCGGCTCGCCGAAGCTGTCGACCGTTACCGCGCCGGCATCGCCCTCTACGACGAGCTGAGCCAGAACCATGACCGGGACCTCTCGGTCGGCCAGTTGGGCGAGGTGCTGCTCGACCTCGGCAGACTCGACGAAGCGGTTCCCGCTCTGGAGACCGGGTTGCGTGAGGCGATCCGGGCCGGCGACGAGGCGCGCGAGGAGAGGTTGCGGCGACGGCTGAGCGAGGCCCAGGCAGCGGCTGAGGTCGAGCCCGCTGGTCACGACCGATGACCGCGGACGTCGAGTACCGGTTGCTGGGACCCGTGGAACTGTGGGCAGGCGGTCGGCCGGTCGAACTCAAGCGGCGGCAGGAGCGGTTGCTGTTGGGCGTCCTGTTGCTCGAGCCGGGGAAGGTGGTGTCGGCTGAGCGGCTGGTCGGGTTGTTGTGGCCGGAGGAGCGGCCGGCTCGTCCCAAGCGGGCTCTGCAGGTGTACGCGTCGCGGTTGAGGGCCATGCTGGCCAAGGCTGATCCAGAGACCCGTCTGGAGGGTGGCGCCGAGGGATACGCAGTACAGGGGGCTTCGGGGCGGACGGACTGGGAGCTGTTCGCGGCGCTGGTTCGCGAGGCGAAGGCGGCGCGGGATCTGGAGCAGCGCCGGAAGGTGCTGCTGGATGCGCTGGCACTTTGGCGTGGGCCTGCGCTGGCAGACGTGGCGGAGGAGCACCTACGCCGTCGGTTGGCCGCCGACCTCGACGAAGCGCGCTGGGAAGCACAGGAGCTTCGCGTGGCGACCGAACTGGAGCTAGGACGGCACCAGGAGCTACTGCCCGAGTTGGCCGATCTCAGCACAGCACTGCCGTTCCGGGAGACCATCGCGTCGGCGTACATGCTGGCCCTGTACCGATCCGGGCGGCAGACGGACTCGCTGGCTGTCTATAGAGACCTGGTACGCCGTCTGGCCGACGAGCTCGGGACAACACCGGGTGAGAGCGTCCGCGAGCTACAGCTGGCCATCTTGCGGCAGGACGCCGCACTGGATCTGCGGTCGGGGGACCAGCCTCCAGATGAGCTACCCGCCGACAACGGCTCGCTACCGGAATATGACGCGCTGCTGAGCGAGCTGCGGGTGGAGCTGAGCCGCCCTGGCCGGCCGGACGGCGTACCGGCGGTGCTTTGTCTGTACGGCGCCGATAGGTCCGCGGTGGCGATCAGGCTCGCGCACCAAGTAGCGGGGGAGTACCCGGACGGACAGCTCTTCGCCTCCCTCCAAGACAGCTCAGGCGACGCCGTACCTGCCCCGGCCGTGCTCGGTCGACTGCTGCGCTCGCTCGGGCTCGACGAGGCAGACCTACCGGCCTCGGTGGAGGAGCGGGCGAGCGTACTGCGTAGCAGGCTGGCCGGAAGGTCAGTACTACTCGTGCTGGACGAGGCAGCAGACGCAGGGCAGCTCCGGCCGCTGCTGCCGGCCGACGGACGATGCGCGGTGATCGTCACTTCGAAGCAGCCGATGCTCGGTCTCGAGGACGCCGTCCAACGTGAAGTCCGGACGACCTCCGGAGAGCCTGAGCGACCGGGACAGAAGCGGCGCGAACGGGGTTCCGAGACGACAGCGGCTCGATATACCTGATGGTTGTAGATTCAACACCCTGCGTGACAATATGGCACAAAATTGCCACTGACGGTGCTGTGCCGATGCTTTTCGCGAGGTATTGGTCGCTCACCGTGACGATCGGAGACAAATGTTCCGGTCCGGTACCCGTTCCGGTAACGATTTGTGCACTGGTGCCGGGCACCGCTGGTTTGGTGTCACAGTGTCAGGCAGGCTAGCGCGCGGTTGAGGGGGAATCGCCGTGTCAAGGGGATTTGACTCGGGCCCACTCGGAACACCAAATGGCCGGCACGATCTACAGACCGCTGCCGGATCAAGAACACCTGAATCTGGCTGACAGAGCTGACGGAGCGCGAATGAGTATTGGGTCACCTGACTCGACCGTAGGCGTCGAGGAACACCCGGCGTCGGCTGAGCCGGTCCGTGCGGCGTCGGTCGCGCACGGCAAGTCTCCGACCCGGATCGCGATGGACCGGCTCCGCAAGGACAAGCTGGCCATGGTGTGCGTGGGCATCATCTTGTTCTTCATCCTGGTCGCGGTGTTCGCGCCGTTGCTGGCCAAGCTCGAGGGGCAGACCTTCAGCGCGTTCCACACCGACCTGGTGGACGAGTTCGGCTTCCCGACCACCGGGCCGAATTCGCAGCACTGGCTCGGCGTCGAGCCGAAGACCGGCCGGGACAACTTCGCCCGCTGGGTCTACGGCGCGCGTCCGTCGCTGATCGTCGCCTTCTCGGCGACCTTGTTCGGCACCGCCGTCGGTGTGGTCGCGGGCCTGCTGGCCGGCTTCCTCGGCGGCTGGACCGACCGGATCATCTCCTGGATCATCGACTTCGTCCTGAGCCTTCCTTACCTGCTCTTCGCGATCGCGCTGGTGCCGATCGTCGAGTCGATGCGCGGCGGGTCGTTCAACCTGACCCCCGAAGAACAGGCCTCGACCCGGTTCTACGTCTTGATCTTCGTCCTCTCGTTCTTCGGCTGGGCCGGTCTGGCCCGGATCATCCGCGGTGAGGTGCTCTCGCTGCGGGAACGGGAGTTCGTGCTCGCTGCCAAGGCGATCGGCGTTCCCACCCGGCAGGTCCTGTTCAAGGAGCTGCTGCCCAACCTGGTGGCCCCGATCGTCATCTCGGCCTCGCTCTCGCTGCCCGCTTATGTGACGGCGGAAGCAGGTCTGTCCTTCCTCGGAGTCGGTCTGGTCGAACCGGTTCCGTCCTGGGGCCAAACCATCGCGGTTGCCACGAACTGGTTCAAAGCGGACCCGATCTTCTTGTGGCTCCCGGTGCTCGGCATCACCGCTCTGGTGTTGTCGATGGCCCTTCTCGGCGACGCCGTCCGCGACGCCTTCGACCCCAAGACTCGCCGGTAGTACGGCGATTGCCCCAGCGGCAGAAAAGGAGAAACACGACAATGCAGTGGAAACGGATCACCGCGGTGGCGGCAACGGTCATGCTGGCCGCGGTTGCCTGCGGCAGCCCGTCGTCGAACAACAACTCTGGTGGTGGCAAGGTCCAAGAGGGCACCACCCAGGAGAAGGCGACCGACCCGACTGCCAAGGGGCCGGCGGCAGAGATCGATGGTGCCAAGAAGGGCGGCACCGTCACGATCCTGTCCGACGTCACGCCGGACACGTTCGACCCGACGAACATCTACTACGTCGACGGAAACCAGATCGGCAAGCTGTTCTACCGGGCCCTGACCCAGTACAAGCTGGACGAGAAGACCGGTAAGCCTGTTCTGGTGCCGGACCTCGCCGAGGACCTGGGTACGAAGTCGGCCGACGGCCTGACCTGGACCTTCAAGCTGAAGCAGGGCATCAAGTACAGCGACGGCTCCCTGGTCAAGGCCGAGGACTACGCGTACTCGATCAAGCGCTCCTTCGCGCACGAGCTCTACGACTCGGGACCCACGTACCAGATCCAGTTCTTCAAGGACGGCGAGAAGTACAAGGGCCCGTACGCCGCCGGTGGTGACAACTACTCCGGTGTCGAGACGCCGGACCAGAACACCCTGGTCATCCACCTCGCCAAGAAGTTCGACGACCTTCCGTTCTACGCGGCGTTCCCGCTGTTCACGCCGATCCCGAAGTCGAAGGACACCCAGAAGAACTACGAGCAGAAGCCGCTGGCGACCGGTCCGTACATGGTCCAGTCCTACAACGCCGGCACCTCGCTCAACCTGGTGAAGAACCCCAACTGGGACCCGAACACCGACCCGGTGCGGCACCAGTACGTCGACGGCTACAACTTCAAGTTCAGCCAGGACCTGATCAAGGCCCAGCGTCAGGTGCTGGCCAGCAACGGTCCGGACGCCAACGCGCTGAGCTACAGCAACCTCGACACTTCGCTGCTGCCCGAGGTCAAGGACCAGAGCCAGTTGGTCAAGGGTGACGGTCCGTGCACCATCACGCTGCCGATGGACACCCGCAAGATCCCGTTCGAGGTCCGCAAGCTCGTTGCCGCGGCCTACCCGTACGACGCGTGGCGCAAGGTCGCGGGTCTGAACTCGAACGACTCGCCGCCTGCTTCGACGATCCTGCCGCGCGCCGTTCCGGGCTTCGAGAAGTACGAGCTGCCGGGCCTGAACGGAACCGGCAAGGGCGCCCAGGACCCCGCGGTCGCCGCGGACGTCAAGGCGAAGCTGGCCGCGCTCGGCAAGTCGAACTTCGAGCTCAGCCAGTACTACTCGATCGACGACAAGATCTCGACGCAGGTCTTCCAGTTGCGCAAGCAGGTCTTCGAGGCGGCCGGGTTCAAGTACAAGGGCATCGGTGTTGCCAAGGCCAAGATCCGCACCTACACCGGTGACCAGAACGCTCCGGTCAACATCGGCAAGACCCCGGCCGGCTGGTGCTCCGACTGGCCGAGCGGCACCAGCTGGTTCCCGGTGCTGTTCAAGTCCGACGCGATTGCCCTGGGCAACAGCATCGGTCAGCTCCAGGACAAGACGCTGGACGCCGAGATCGACCGCGTCACCGCGCTCGACCCGAACGCCCAGCTCAAGGAGTGGGGCAAGATCGACAAGATGATCCTCGAGAAGTACCTTCCGGCCATTCCGTTGTACTACAGCGCCTCGGACTTCCCGATCGGGAAGAACCTCGGCCACGTGATCAACGACGTGACGCAGGGTATGCCCGAGTTCACCTCGATCTACGTCAAGCAGCCCTGACCGAACGCCTGAGCAACACGTTCGGCTCTGAATGAAGGGGTGGTGACCGGGCCCTCGGTCCGGTCACCACCCTCATCGGTGAGGAGAAAGCCCCGTGCTCTATTTCGTGGCGCGCCGCCTGGTCAGCGCGCTGAGTGTCGTGCTGGTCACGCTGATCGCGACCTTCACGTTGTTCTTCGTCGCCCCCACCGATCCGGCGGCGGCGATCTGTGGCGACCGCAACTGCACCCAGCAGCGGTACAACGAGATCAAGCGCAACCTGCATCTGGACCGCCCGAAGGTCCAGCAGTTCGCGGAGTACACGGCGGGCATCTTCGCCGGCCGCACCTTCGAGACCGCCGGCGTGAAGCAGAAGTGCCCGGCGCCATGCCTCGGCTTCTCCTTCAAGAACGACCGGCCGGTGTACGAGACCCTGAAGACCAGGCTGCCGGTGACGGTTTCGCTGGTGGCGGGCTACGCGGTCCTCGTTCTCACGATCGGTGTCTTCGTCGGCTCGCTGGCCGCGAAGAGACGCGGGACGATGGGTGACCGGGCGCTGATGACCAGCACCTTGGTGCTCAGCTCGATCCCGTACTACATCGTGGCCCTGATGATTTCGCTCTACCTCACCATCCTCTATCCGATCCTGCCGCGCAGTGGGTACACACCACTGACGGAGAATCCCGGGAAATGGGTGGCCGGTCTGCTCACCCCGTGGCTGGTCCTGGGCATCTACAACTGCACGCAGTACGCCCGGTTCTCCCGCGGCTCGATGGTGGAGACGCTGAGCGAGGACTTCATCCGTACGGCGCGCGCCAAGGGCCTGTCGGACCGGGTGGTCACCTACAAGCACGCCTTGCGCTCGGGTCTGATCCCGGTCGTCACGATCTTCGGCCTCGACATCGCCGGCAGCCTCGCCGGTGCCATCTTCACCGAGAAGATCTTCGATCTGCCCGGACTGGGTAACCTGGTGATCGACAGTCTCAACAACTACGACCTGCCGGTGATCATGGGCACGGTCCTGGTCGCCTCGGTGTTCCTGGTGATGATGAACTTCATCGTCGACATCGCCTACAGCCTGATCGATCCGCGGGTGAGGCTCGCGTGACGACACCTGCCGGCGACGAGGGACGCAAGGACCTCCAAGACAGAAAGGTTGGCCAGGAGACCATGGTCGGCACCGTACCCAGCGACGGGGAGGTGGCGCGGGACGCCCGCAATCCCTCCATCGCGACCCGCGAGCGCCGCTCGACGACGCTGACCCCGAGCGGCGAGACGCCGTACCTGGTGGTCGAGGACCTGACCGTCAAGTTCCCGACCGCCGATGGTGTGGTCAGCGCGGTGAACGGGCTGAGCTATGCCGTTCCGCTCGGCCGGACGCTGGCGATCGTGGGTGAGTCCGGGTCGGGCAAGTCGGTGTCGAGTATGGCCGTGATGGGTCTGCACGACCGCAAGCGGACCCGGATCACCGGTTCGATCCGGCTGGGCGGCGACGAGATCGTCGGTCTGCCGGACAGCGAACTGATGAAGATCCGCGGTGACGCGGTCGCGATGGTCTTCCAGGACCCGCAGTCGTCGCTGCACCCGCTGTACACGGTCGGCAACCAGATCTCCGAGGCCTACCGGGTACACCACAAGGTGTCGAAGGATGTCGCGAAGAAGCGCGCCCTGGAGATGCTGGACCTGGTCGGCATCCCGAACCCGATCCGCCGGTTCAAGCAGTACCCGCACGAGTTCTCCGGTGGTATGCGGCAGCGCGCGATGATCGCGATGGGTCTGGTCAACGACCCGAAGCTGGTGATCGCCGACGAGCCGACCACCGCGCTGGACGTCACCGTGCAGGCGCAGATCCTCGATCTGCTGAACAACCTGCAGAAAGAGTTCGGCTCGGCGATCGTGCTGATCACCCACGACCTGGGTGTGGTGGCCGAGATGGCCGACGACGTCCTGGTGATGTACGCCGGCCGCTGTGTCGAGTACGGCACGGCCGAGGACGTGCTGGCCCGGCCGCGGATGCCGTACACGTGGGGTCTGCTGGAGTCGATCCCGACCGTGTCGGCCGCCTCCGAGCGGCTGCGCCCGATCAAGGGCCTGCCGCCGAGCCTGCTGGCCCTGCCCAGTGGTTGCTCCTTCAACCCGCGCTGTCCGTACAAGGACCGGGTGAAGGGCGAGCGCTGCATCACCGACCTGCCGGAACTGCTGCCGGTCGACGGCGCTGGCGCACACACATCCCGCTGCCACCTGCACGACAAGGCCTCGATCTACGAGGCCGAGGTCGCACCGAGACTGGGCTGAGGAGAGACATGAGCAAGACAGTGCGCCCCGTGGATGCGACCACCGGCGGCACGGAGCCTGCGTTGCTGCAGGTCCGCGACCTGAAGATGCACTTCCCGATCAAGGAGGCCGCCGGCCTCGGCCGGACCAAGAAACTGGTCCAGGCCGTCGACGGGGTGAACTTCGACCTGAAGGCCGGCGAGAGCCTCGGGCTGGTCGGTGAGTCCGGTTGTGGGAAGTCGACGACGGGCCGGATGATCACCCGGCTGCTGACGCCGACCGCGGGTCAGATCATCTTCAAGGGCACCGACATCGCCCAGATGAAGGAGAAGGACCTGCGGCCGTTCCGCCGCCAGCTCCAGATCGTCTTCCAGGACCCGTACAGCTCGCTGAACCCGCGGCAGACCGTGTCGAACATCATCAGTACGCCGTTGCGCGTGCACAACCTGGTGAAGCGCGGCAAGGAACTGGAGCGGGTCCAGGAACTGCTCGAGCGGGTCGGCCTGAACCCCGAGCACCACAACCGGTACCCGAACGAGTTCTCCGGTGGTCAGCGGCAGCGCATCGGGATCGCCCGGGCGCTCGCGGTGGAGCCCGAGGTGATCATCGCCGACGAGCCGGTGTCCGCGCTCGACGTGTCGATCCAGGCGCAGGTGATGAACCTGATGGAGGACCTGCGCCGCGACCTGGGCATCGCCTTCGTCTTCATCGCGCACGACCTGGGTGTGGTCCGGCACTTCTGTGACCGGGTCGCGGTGATGTACCTGGGCAAGATCGTCGAGCAGGGAACGCGGGACGAGATCTACGGCGCCCCGCAGCACCCCTACACCCAGGCGCTGCTGTCGGCGGCTCCTGACCTCGGCACGATCCGCGGCGTCCCGCCGAAGGAACGGATCCGCCTGGTCGGCGACGTACCCTCCCCGATCGACCCGCCGAGCGGTTGCCGGTTCCGGACCCGCTGCTGGAAGGCCGAGGACATCTGCGCCACCCAGGAACCGCCGCTGATCGCCCAGGCCAAGTCCGGCCCCGGCCACGCGGCCGCGTGCCACTTCGCCGAGCCGAAGGTCGACCTGACCGCCGCCACGGCCTGATCCAGCTGTCGCAGAGCCGCCCCGACCACCCGGTCGGGGCGGCTCTCGGCCGTCCGGCCCAGGTGGTCGGGTGGTTAAGGTTCGGGCATGGAGTTTCGTTTGCTGGGGGCAGTCGAAGTCCGCGACGGTGGTCGGGCGGTCGCGTTGCCGCGGCGGCAGGAGCGGCTGGTGCTCGCCGTTTTGTTGCTGAGGGCAACTGAAGTCGTGCCGGTGGACGAGTTGGTGGATCTGTTGTGGCCGCAGGATCCGCCGGCGCGGGCGCGAAGTGCCTTGCAGGTGTACGTTTCCCGGTTGCGCAAGGCAGGCGTGCCGATCGAGGGCAGCCGCTCCGGATACGCCGTACGGGTGGAGGCGGAGTCGGTCGATCTCGGGCGGTTCCGGGCGCAGACCGCCCACGCGCGGGCGCTGGAAGATCCTGTACTGCGGTCTGCCGCGCTCACCGAGGCGCTCGGGCTCTGGCGGGGCGAGCCGCTGGCCGACGTGACTTCCGAGCCGGTCCGGGCGCGGTTGTGTGCCGGGATCGAGGAGGAGCGCACAACCGCCCTGGAAGACCGGATCGACGCTGATCTTGCCGCCGGCAAGTACGAGCAGTTGGTGCCCGAACTGGCGCGCCTCGTCGCGGCCGACCCTCTGCGCGAGCGGCTCGTGATCGCCTGGATGACCGCGCTGTACCGGGCCGGACGCAAGCAGGAAGCCCTGACCGCATACGCCGAACTCGCGGAGCGGCTGGCCGATCAGTACGGACTGGATCCGGCCCCGGCGTTGCGGCGGCTGCACCTGGCGATCCTTCGCGACGACCCGCTCGGGCCGGCCAGGTCGACCGCGGACGGGACGACGCCGCGCGAGTTGCCGGTGGACGTCTCGCTGCTGGTCGGCCGGGACGAGTTGCTGGCGGACGGCGTACGGGTGTTGACCGGTGAAGGACGCGAAGAAGCAGCGGTCGTCTGTCTGTGGGGGGCCGCCGGGGTCGGGAAGTCCGCCGCTGCGACGCGGATCGGGCATCTCGTGGCGGAGGCGTTTCCCGATGGTCAGTTGTTCGCCCGGCTGCAGGACGTCGGGGGAGCGGCGGTGCCGGCCCGGACCCTGCTCGGCCGGATGCTGCGGGCAGTGGGAGTTCCGCCGCCGGTTGTCCCGGATTCGCTGGCGGACCGGATCCGGCTCTTCCAGGAGCGGACCGCCGATCGGGCGCTGCTCGTCGTCCTCGATGATGCGCTCGATGCCGAGACCGTCGAACAGTTGCTCCCGTCCGGACCGCGCTGTGCTGCGGTCGTCACGTCCCGGAAGTCCCTTCCAGAGTTGAAGAAAGCGGCTCATCGGCAGGTGTTGCCGCTCGAGGAGGCCACCGGCAACGACCTGCTGGTCAGGCTGATCGGCCGGTCGTTGCGGGACCAGGCGGCGATCGCGACCGTGGCCGCCGCCTGCGCGGGTCTGCCGCTGGCGCTCCGGATTGTCGGTTCGCGGCTGGCGCTGTCCGGCGACGACGCGTTGCCGGCGGTGGCGGGCGCGCTGGCCGATGACGAGGCGCGGCTGGATTCGATGGTGGCCGGCGACCTCGCCGTACGGACCAGCCTGCATCGCAGCCTCAGCCTGGCCGAGCCGCGGACCAGACAACTGCTGGCGCGGTTGTCGCTGGTCGGCGTGGCCGAGTTCCCGGTCTGGGTGGCGGCACCGCTGCTGGACTGCGACGAACCGGCCGGGGCGGCCGCCTTCGATCAGCTCGTGGACCTCGGCCTGGTCGAACTCGCCGGCCTCGAACCGTTCCGTCGCTACAAGATGCACGCACTCGTCCGCTCGTACGCCGCCGAGCAGCTCGCGCAGGCCGGGGACTCCGCAGGACCGATGCGACGCTATCTAGATGCGGTGCACCGCCTGACGGCGCTGGCCGACTCCGGCGTCAATCACGGCTGGACCAGCGCCGCTCATCTGCAGACACCGCCGGCGCCGGTGTTACCGGAGGCCGAGGAGGCGATCGAGGCCGATGCGATCCGGTGGTTCGAATCCAGCTGGGGACTGGTCGATGCTGCCGCGCGCTCGGCCCTTGCCACCGGAGCCCCGGAGCTCGCGGCCACGATCGGTTTGTTCCTGATCGGCTACCTCGGTGTTCGGGAGCTGCGCGAAGCCCGCAACGACCTGCTGACCACCATCAGGGACGTGCTGGCCGAGACCGGTCCGCTGGAGCTGCTGGTCCGGATCGAGCTGGCCAGGCACACCTACCGGGTCGTGCCTCCGGCCGAGCGCCGAAGCGAGGGTGAGCGGCTGCGCGAGCTCGCCGAGCAGACCGGCTCGCTGGACCTGCAGGCCCGCGCCGAACTGCAGATCGCGATGGCCTCGGTACAGCTGGCCGACTATCAGCGCAGTCGCGAGCACGGTCTCGCCGCGCTCGCCCTGATCGAGCGGCCGGACGGCCCGAAACATCTGCACTTCTTCGTGCTGCGCGACCTGATGCACGTCGCCGCGGAACTGAAGGACTACGACGCCTCCATCAGCTGGGGCGAACAGGCCATCGGGCTCGCTCCGCCGGACAGCAACGTGCAAGCCGAAGCCCGGGTGGTGCTCGGCGAGATCCAGGCCGAGATCGAGCAGTACGACGCTGCC
Organism: Kribbella monticola; assembly: GCF_003261635.1. Classification (GTDB taxonomy): domain Bacteria; phylum Actinomycetota; class Actinomycetes; order Propionibacteriales; family Kribbellaceae; genus Kribbella; species Kribbella monticola. The sequence goes on from NZ_QFXK01000027.1 coordinate 28,734, forward strand.
GAGGCGCAGCTCACGAAGGCGGTGGAGATATTCGGCGCGTTGTCCAACGACCATGGCGCCGCCCAGACCAACTCCCTGCGGGCGGCCATCGCGGCCAAGCAGGGCAGGCTCGACGAGGCCCGCGCGCTCCTGACCCAGCCCAAGGCCCTGTACGCCGAGACTGCCAGCCGTTATCTGTGGCTCCGGATCGGCCTGGCCGAAGCCGACATCGCGATGGCGGCCGGCGACTACGCCGAGGGCCGGCGTATCCGGCTCGAGCTGATCGAGGAGGTCGTTGCCTCCGGCGACAAGTCGGTCGAGCAGTTCATCCGCGACCAGCTCGACAACGATCCGCGCGACCCCGCGAACCGGCGCTGAGCTACTCGTGGGTGCCGTGCCGTAGTTCCTCACGTTCGCGGGCATAGCGGACCGCCTCGAAGGCGACCAGCAACGACAACAGCACAGCCAGTACTGCGACCTGGGCGAGCGCCGAAAGGTGGGCGACGGCCGGGATCGCGATGAGGCAGAGCGCTGCCGTGACCAGGCGGCTCACGCCGAGCCGATGAGTGGTCCGCCACTTGAAGCCGACGTGACCGAGCAGGTAGAGCACGACGCCGGCGAAGAGTGCGTAAAGGCCGATGCCTTTGAGTGGGTCGTCCAGGTGGTGGTGTTCGCTGTCGCCGACGTACTCCAGCACCTTCTTCAACCCCAGCGCGAGCAGCACGATGCCGGCGACCATCGGGAAGTGCAGGAAGGTGTACGCGTCGCGGCCGAGCTTCGGCCGGGTCTCCAGCGGTTCCGAGGCAAGCGCCTGTTCGCCGTACTGGGCGGTGGCGTCGAAGTAGATCCACCACAGGGCCGAGGAGACGATCAGTCCGAGCAGGGCGGCGAGCAGGATCGGCCAGGAGATCGGCAGGTCGGTGACTCCGACGCCGATCGCGACGATCGACTCGCCGAGCGCGATGATCACGATCAGGCCGTGCCGCTCGGCGAAGTGGGCCGCCGACCGCAGCCGCCAGCCGCGGGCGTCGATCAAGTAGGTGCCGCCGTAGTCCGCGGCCAGCGCGAGGGCCCAGAACAGGGTCTGGTTGTTGCCGTGGAACTGCGAGGCGACCAGCAGCAACGCCGTGCCGGCCAGCATCGAGGGCGCGAACCTCAGCAGCGTCCGGCGCAGTCCGGCGTCGCCGTCGGCGATCAGCCAGAACAACCACAGGTGCATCGCGCGGAAGACGAAGTACGCGATCGCGATCACCACCGGACCGGGCAGGCCGCCGGGCAGGTCGTGGAACGCCTCCGGGATGGCCAGGGCGATCACGAACATCGCCGCCATCGCGGCCACCATCACGCCGCGGACCGATCCCTCGTCGGCCTTGACCAGGTTGCACAACCAGGAGAACCCGATCCAGCTCCACCACAGCAGCCCGATCAGCAACAGGCCACGCAGTACGCCCTGCCAGCTCAGGTCGTGCGCCATCAGCGCGGTGATCTGGGTCAGCGCGAAGACGAAGACCAGGTCGAAGAACAGTTCCAGCGTGGTGACGGAATGGTCCTCGGTGGTCGGCTGCGCCTTGATCGACGCCCGGCGGATGCTCATGGCCCACATTCTGGCCCATGCCGATCGGGGCACAAGGCAACGGACCGTCGCTCCGGGCGGGGAGCGACGGTCCGTCGTACTGGGGGTTGGAACGGCGGGCCCTCGCCGAGCAGGGGTCTGACGAGGGCCCACCGGGTCGGTTACGCGCGGCCGTGCGCCTGCCGGCTGCGACGGCTGAGCGAGTCGATCGTGACGGCGACCAGCAGGACGCCGGCCGTCACCATGTAGCGCACGCTGGAGTCCAGGCTGAGCAGCGCCAGGCCGTTGGAGATCGACATGATCACCAGCGCGCCGAGGAGTGCGGAGTACGCCGAACCGCGGCCACCGAAGAGGCTGGTGCCACCGATGACGGCAGCGGCGATCGCGTTCAGGTTGGTGTCCCCGCCACCGGTGCTCTGGTTCACCGCGATCAGCCGGGCGGTGGCCAGGATGCCACCGACGGCGGCGAAGGTGGAGCACGCCGCGAAGACCGACAGGTAGATGAACCGGACGTTGATACCGGCCCGCCGGGCCGCCTCCACGTTGCCGCCGACCGCGACCACCGAACGGCCCCAGCGGGTCCGCCGGATCATGAAGTCGGTGGCCAGCACCAGGGCGACGAAGAGCAGGAACATCGACGAGACACCACGGTCGCCGTTCAGGACCAGGACCGGGATCAGCAGGACCAGGGCGAGCGCTGCGGCCTTGATCGCGATCATCGCGGTGGGCGCCGTGGACAGCCCTGCGGCCGCACGGGCGCCTCGGTTGCGCAGCCGGCTCAGCGCGTACGCCGCGACGACCACCGCGACCAGCCCGTAGGCCAGTGCCGGCGACAGGAAGCTCTGGGTGGCGAACTTCACGATGCCGGAATCGAACGGGATGTTCAGCGTGCCTTCCTTGCCGAGCACCAGCAGCTGGAGACCGAGGAAGCCGAGCAGACCCGCCAGGGTGATGACGAAGCTCGGTACGCCGAAGCGCGTGTACAGCGCGCCGTAGAACAAGCCGATCACCAGGCCGAGCAGCGCCGAGACCACGAGCGACAGCAGCAGCGGCCAGCCCTTGTTGACGAACGTCACGCCGAGCACGGCACCGGCCAGGCCGCTGACCGAACCGACCGACAGGTCGATCTCGCCGAGCAGCAGGACCAGAACGATGCCCAGGGCAATGACTCCGACCGAGGTCGTCTGCAGGGTCAGGTTGACCAGGTTGCGGCTGGACAGGAAGGAGCTGTTGGCGATCTGGAAGACCGCCCAGATGATGACCAGGCCGACCACGACCGGCACCGACCCGAGATCACCGGAGCGCAGCCGCGAGGTGAAGGCGGAGATCGCTCCGCTGACGCCGTTGCTGGCGATCAGGCGCTCGTCCTGCAGGTCGGCGGGCAGTGCCGCCGCCTCCTGGGCTTCCGGCACGGTGTCCTGCACGGGAGCCTTCGATCCGTCGACCGGGGTGCTCATGATGCGGAACCTTCCTGCCGGGTCCGGCGCGCCGCGCGCTCGGAGACTGCGTTGTCGGTGGCGCCGGTGATCGCGGCGATGATGTCCTGCGACTTGGTCTCGCTGACGGTGAAGACGCCGTTGTTCCGGCCGAGCCGCAGTACGGCGACCCGGTCGGCGACCGCCATCACGTCGGCCATGTTGTGGCTGATCAGGATGACCGCCAGCCCGCGCTCGCGGAGTCGCTCGACCAGGTTGAGGACCTCGGCGGTCTGAGCGACGCCGAGGGCCGCGGTCGGCTCGTCCAGCATGACGACCTTCGGCTGACCGAGCAGGCTGCGGGCGATCGCGACCGTCTGCCGCTGACCGCCGGACAGGCTGGCCACCGGGATCCGGACGCTCGGGATCTTGGCGGACAGCTGGCGGAGCAGCTCCCAGGAGGAGCGTTCCATCTCCACCTCGTCGAGCACCTTGCCGTTGCGCAGTTCGCGCCCGAGGTACAGGTTCGCGACCACGTCGAGGTTGTCGCACAGCGCCAGGTCCTGGAAGACGGTGGCGATGCCGAGCTGCTGTGCCTCGGCCGGACTGCCCACTCGCACCTCCGCCCCGTCGAACACCATCGAGCCGTCGTCGGCGGTGTAGACGCCGGCGATGGTCTTCACCAGCGTCGACTTGCCGGCGCCGTTGTCGCCGACCAGCGCGAGCACCTCGCCGGCCCGGACATCGAGCTCGATGTTCTTCAGCGCCTGGACGGCGCCGAACCGCTTCGAGACGCCCCGCAGCGACAGCACCGTGCCGGTGCCCACTGTTGCAGGGGTGGGAGTGACAGTCATTGATCAGCCTCCTGAGGCTTACGGACACACAGTTCCGGCGTGCGCCCCCGGGACAGGGGCACACACCGGAACGGGCTTACTTGAGGCCGGCGGCTGCGCAGGCTGCCTGGAACGACGCGGTGCAGATGTCGGTGACCTTGTAGATCCCGTCCTTCACCACAGTGTCGTTGATGTTGGCCTTGGTGACGGCGATCGGGTCCAGAATCGTCGCGGGAACACCCTTGAAGTCGCTGGTCGAGTCGGCCTTGCCGCCACCGGCGAGCGCGACGGCGGCCTTGGCGGCGGCCTCGGCCTGCGGCTTGACGGCCTTGTAGATCGTCATCGCCTGGTCGCCGGCGACGATCCGCTGGATCGCGGCGAGCTCGGAGTCCTGACCGGTGACCGGCGGCAGCGGCTTCACGCCACCACCCTTGAGGGCCGCGATGGCGCCACCGGCGGTGCCGTCGTTGGCGGCGTACACGCCGACGAGGCCGTTCTTGATCGCGCTGAGCTGGCCTTCCATCCACGCCTGGGCCTTGTCCGGGCTCCAGTCCGGGGTGTCGAACTCGGCGGCGACCTTGTAGCCGCTGCTGTCGAGCACGCTGTGCGCGCCCTTCTTGAAGTCGGCCGCGTTCGGGTCGGTCGGCGAGCCGTTGATCACGGCCAGGTTGCCGGTGGTCTTGCCGGCCGCCTTCAAGGTGTCGACCAGGGTCTGCGCCTGCAGCTTGCCGACCGTCTCGTTGTCGAACGAGACGTAGTAGTTGGCGCCGTCGATGAAGCGGTCGTAGGCGATGACCGGAACGTTCTGCGCCTTCGCGGCGGCGACGACCGCGGCGGCGGCCTTGCCGTCGACCGGGTCGAGCACGAGCACCTTGGCGCCCTGGGTCAGCGCGGCCTCGGCCTGCTGCTGCTGCTTGGCCGCGTCCTGGTCGGCGTTGCTGTAGATCAGCTCGCAGTCGGCGCAGTCGGTCTTCAGGGCCGCGGTGAACAGCGGCCGGTCGAGGCTCTCGTACCGGGTGGTCTTCGACTCGGGCAGCAGCAGCGCGATCTTGTTACCGGACTTGCTGCCTCCCGCGTCGGACTTGTCGTCCGACCCACAAGCGGCCAGCGAGAGGGCAACGGCGGTGACGGCGATGCCGAGGCCGAGCAGACGGGTTGGTGACACGGACATAGCGACTCCTTGACGTGAGGGCCCGAGTAGGCCTGAGCAGAGTCAAGGTCACAACCGGCCTTGACGTCAAGGCTTGAATTCAAGAAATAGACATATCGTTGTTACACGGTTGTCTCCGCCGGCTTGGCGGCCCGCGCGTGACTGAGCACCGATGCCAACTCGATGGCACCGAGCACATCCGCTTCGTCACCGAGTTCAGCCGGCCGTAACTCGACTGTCGCGGCGGCACTGGGGATCGCGCAGCGGTCGAGCGCCTCCCGGAGCGGGACCATGATCAGGTCGCCGGCCTCGGCCAGCTTGCCGCCGACCACGATCACCTCGGGGTTGAACAGGTTCACCAGACCGGCCACGGCGACGCCGACCCGGCGGCCCGCGTCCTCGATCACGCGGCGGCAGCCCAGATCCCCGGCCAGCGCCCGGGTGATGATGTCGCGCAGGCGGAGTGGGCCGTGCGAGGCGGCGAGGCTGCTGAGCAGTGCCCGGGAGCCGACGAAGGTGTCGAGGCACCCGCGGTTGCCGCACCGGCAGATCGGGCCGTTCTCGTCGATGGTGAGGTGCCCGATCTCGCCCGCCGTACCGGCCGAGCCGCGGAAGACCTCGCCGCCGAGCACGATACCGGCGCCCACGCCGTACGAGAACTTCAGGTAACAGCCGTGCTGTACGCCGCGGAGCGCGCCGGCCCGAAGCTCGCCGAGGGCGGCCAGATTCGCGGTGTTGTCCAGGACGACCGGGGCGCGGAGGTGACCGGCCATCGCCTCGGCGACGTTGACGCCGCGCCACCCCGGGAGGACCGCGTCTGAGCCGGCCTGGCCGCTGACGGAGTCCACCGGTGCGGGCAGGCCGAAGCCGATCGCGCCGATGTCCTCCACGCCTGCGCCGACCGTCTCGGCCAGGTCGGCGAGCAGCCGGGCCGCGCGTTCCATCCCGTCGTCGGCGACGTGGTCGGCCTGCAGCGGCATCAGTTGCTGGGCGAGGATCTCGCGGCTCTCGGACGCGATCGCGACGCGGACATCACGCTCACCGAACGCGACGCCGGCGAGCAGGCCGCCGCCTGAAGCCAGCGACACCAGTACTGCGCGGCGCCCGTTGCGGATGCTGCGGGAGAGTCCGACCAGGCCGGCTTGGTCGAGTTCCTTGACCATGTTCGACACGGTCGCGGCGGACAGACCGGAGGCGGCGGCGATCTCCACCTGCGTCAGCGGCCCGTGCTGGCGGACAACCCCCAGAACGCGCTCGCGGTTGGCTTCGCGGAGCGAAGCCTGCGAGCCAGGCGCGGGGCGGGTTGCGTTCATTACATAAAGATAACGGATCGCGGCGCTTTCGCGGCCTCTCGGATTGTCCCCACCCGGAAAGTGATCGCCATGTGTCCTCGTCGTTACGCGTAGTCCTGTCCGGCCAAGCCCCCGGCAGGACAGTAATGCACCCACCGGTCAGCACCCCGCACCACCACCGAGCGAGTCTGTCACCGCTCCAGCAACACAACGGCCAGTCAGGTCGGCGAGACGGCTCGTCGGGGCGGGGGAGTCTGTCAGCTGGTCAGGGCGAGGGTGAGTAGGGCAGCGGCGAGGGCGAGTTCGACGGTGGCGCCGAGGGTGTCGCCGGTGATGCCACCGAATGCCGCGCGAGCTTTTCGGATCATCAACAGGCCGAGTGCGATCGCGACGACAAGAGCAAGCGCGGCGCCGAGGAGGTGGGCGCCGATCGGGGCTGAGGCCACACCGGTGGTGTGCTCGATGAGGCCCGCGGGGGTGCGATCGGCGTATGCGGTGAGGGTGACTGCGGCGAGGGTGAGGGTGGTGGTGATGAGAGCGGCGAGGGTGGGGACGGTGGAGGCGACCATGGCGCCTAGGCCGTCGGGTCTTGCTGACGGGACGGTGGTGCGGCAGGACCAGGGGAGGGTGAGGCGGCTGGCGACGGTAGCGATGAGGATCGCTTGCCACCCGAAGCCGGACTGGATGCAGGCGGTCAGGGCGGCGACGTCGATCAGCAGCACGGCCACGATCGACACGACGCCGAACGGGCCGATGTCGCTCTGCTTCATGATCCGCAGCATCGTCTCGCGATCGCGCCGGCTGCCCAGCCCGTCCGCGGTATCAGCCAGCCCATCGAGGTGCAGCCCGCCGGACAACATCACCAGCACCACAACGCCCAGTACTGCGGCCAGCAGCGGCGCACCGGGCTGCAATGCGTGTACGCCGGCCACGACGGCCGCCGCGATCGCGCCCAGCAACAACCCGACCAGAGGAGCCAGCACCATCGCCTTCCCGGCCACCGTGCGATCCACGACACGCGGCATCGGCGCGGGCACCACAGACAAGGTCCCGACCGCCAACCTGACCCCATCACCCCACGGACCCCACCCACCCAGCCTCGCCTCGCCGCTGTGGGAGGCCAGCTCGTCGCCGGTGTTGAGTCGTGGCTCGTCGCTGGTGCTGGGGGTGTCCTCTGGGTCGGGCTGTGGAGTGCCGCTGTTGGTGGTCATAGGGGGATGGTTCGTCCTGCTACGCACCACAGGACGTTGTCGGAGCGGTGGGCAATGGTTGCGTTGAGGCGGCCCATCAGGTCGCGGTAGAGGCGGGTGCCGGCGTCGGCGGGGACGACGCCCGATCCGACCTCGTTGCTGACGGCAACCACTAGCCGCGGCGTCGCCGACCATGCGGCTGCGAGTTGGTCGATCCGCCTCTCCACCTCGGAGACCCGGGCGTGGTCGGACCAGACTTCGCAGTCGTCCATCACCCTGGCGAGCCAAAGCGTCAGGCAGTCGATCAGCAACGGTGGACCGTCCGACGCCAGCAGTGGAACGAGATCGACCGTCTCCACCAGACCCCAACTCGCCGGGCGTCGCGAACGGTGCTTCGCGATCCGCTCGGCCCACTCGGGGTCGTCAGGTGTTCCGGTGTAGCCGGTCGCCACATAGACGGTGTCCAGGTGGTCGCGCAGGAGTCGCTCCGCTTCGGTCGACTTGCCCGACCGGGCCCCGCCCAGGACGAGGGTCCGGTGGCCCGACGTGATCGGTGCGGTCCAGGCGAGCCGCTCGCCATCCGGCGTACGGACGTCGTAGCGGAGACCGTTCGGCGTACGGCTGGTTGTCACCTCGTAGCCCTCGACCGCGACGATGCCATCAACACCTAGCCGCAGGACGCCGTCGACCACTGCGCCGTCGGGGCCGGTGACGAGCTCAGCCATCGTTGCGGCTTCCTGCTTCGAAGACGACCGGTACGTCGAAGGCCGCCTTGCGTGCTGTCCGGCGGAACGCGTTGAGGACCGGCCGGCCGAGGACGAGGACCAGTACTGCGCACAGGATGCCGCGGGGGATGTCCCAGCCCAGTGAGGTGGCTACGACGAACAGGAAGTACCGGTGCAGGTTCTCCACGAGTGAGTCGCCGGGGACGAAGGAGAAGTCGCTGCCGAAGGTCGCGTACGGCCAGAACCACAGGTTCATCACCAGGCCGTAGAGGACGCCAGCGACCATCGAGTACGCGGCCAGCAGCAGCACTTCCAGCCGGCCGCCAAGACGGGGGAGCAGACCCGCGAAGCAGCCCACCCACGCGCAGGCGAACATCTGGAACGGCATCCACGGTCCGACGCCACCGCTGATCATCGCGCCGGCCAGCAGCGACAGCGAACCCAGCACGAACCCGAAGCCCGCACCGAAGGCACGGCCGGCCAGGATCAACAGGAAGAACCCAGGCTCGAGACCTGCCGTGCCAGGGCCGAGTGCACGGAGCGCAGCACCCACTGCCGCCAGCATGCCGAGCAGAGAAATCACCTTGGCGTCGATCGCCGATTCAGCGAGCTCTGCCAGTACTACGGCCACCAGGAGCGGCAGCAGCAGCACGAACAACCATGGCGCGTCGGTAGTGTGCCCGAGGGCCGATTCGCCACCCTGCGAGCTGTGCCAGAACAGCGGCCAGCCGAACGCGAGTAGGCCGACCAGCGAGGCCAGCACGAGTGTCGCCGTACTGCGTGGCTTGAGGCGGATCAGTCTCATGAGGCCCGGTCCAGAGCGGTCGCAACCTCGCCGACGGTGAGGAAGGGCAGCGGGGCAAGGATCTTCGCCACCTGCGGCGCAAAGGCTGGAGAGCCCGCTATGACGGTCGCGGTCTCGCCGTCGCTCACCAGTTCGCCGTCAGCCAGGACCAGGACCCGGGTAGCTACCTCAGCGACCATCTCGACGTCGTGCGTCGACAGCACGACCGCGTGGCCGGCTGCTGCGAGTTCGCGCAGGATCTCGACCAGGCGGCGCTTGGCGCCGTAGTCCAGGCCACGCGTCGGCTCGTCCAGTAACAGCAGCGGGGGAGCGCCGCAGAGCACGACCGCGAGGGCGAGGCAGAGGCGTTGCCCTTCCGACAGGTCGCGCGGATGCTGCTGGTGGTCGATGTCCGGAGCGAGTCGCTCGAGCAGCGCTTGGCAGCTTCCGGCGGGCACCCCGAAGTCGGAGTCGGCTCCGGCGCATTCGGCGGCCACAGTCGCGGCGTACAAGAGGTCTGCGGGCTCTTGCGGTACGAGTCCGACTGACTTGACGAGCTGCTTGGGGCGCGTACGTCGTGGGTCGGCGCCGGCCGCGCTCGCAGTACCGGAGCGTGGTGTGACCAGACCGACCAGTGCGTTGAGCAACGTCGACTTGCCGGCGCCGTTGCGGCCCATCAGGGCAACGATCTCGCCGGCCTTGATGGACAAGGAGACCCCGCGCAGCGCCGTGATGTTGCCGTAGGCCACGACCAGGTCGTTGCACTTGGCAAGCTCACGGCCCTCGACCGGGACCGGCCGGAGCGGAGCATGGTCGGCCAGTTGGCCCCTGAGCGCGACCGCGGCACGTCGGGCGTCGCGGACCGACAGTGGCAGCGGTGACCAGCCGGCCAGGCGACCGAGCTCGACAACAGGAGGTGCGACCGGCGCGCTGACCATCAGGTCGACCGGAAGACCGGTGGTCACGGCAGTCGATCCGCCTGGCACCTCGATCACCCGGTCGGCGTACTGGATGACGCGCTCGAGCCGGTGCTCCGCCATCACGACAGTGACGCCCAGGTCGTGCACCAGCCTTTGCAAGGCCGCCAGCACTTCCTCGGCAGCTTGCGGATCCAGCGCCGACGTCGGCTCATCGAGAACCAGTACTGCGGGGTGCGAAGTCAGCGCCGCGCCGATGGCCGTCCGCTGTCGTTGACCTCCGGACAGCGAAGTCAAGGCGCGGTCGCGCACGTCGGCCAACCCCAACAGATCAAGGGTTTCCTCGACCCGTCGGCGCATCACATCCGGAGCGACGCCAAGAGATTCCATGCTGTAGGCAAGCTCGTCCTCGACGGTGTCGGTGACGAACCCGGCCATCGGGTCCTGCCCGACGATGCCGACCACGTCGGCCAGATCGCGCGGCCGGTACTCGCGGGTGTCGCGGCCGTTCACCAGTACCCGGCCGGCCAGGGTGCCGCCGGTGAAGTGCGGGACCAGGCCGTTGATGGTTCGCAGCAGGGTGGACTTGCCGGACCCGGTGCGCCCGATCACCAACGCCAGTTCGCCTTCCGGAACGGTGAAGCTGACATCGCGGATCGCGGGTTCCTTGGCGCCCGCGTACGTGACCGTGACGCGGTCGAACTCGATCATGCGGGCACCAGTTCTGCGCGTCGGGTCAATGGGGGTGCTGCGAAGGCGGGAGCGATGCCGATCAACAGGCCGATGACGGGGACGACAGGTACGGGCGGGATCACGAGTGGTCCGGCCAGGACGAGGCCGTTCATTCCGCGAGCGGACGCGACGATCATGGTTGCTGCCGCTGCGGCGCCTGCAGCTGTGACGAGCCACTCGGGTAGTGCCCACGGGTCTGGGCGGTAGCGGGTTCTGGTCACTCGCTGGCGGCCGTAGGCCATTGCCCCGACAGCAAGGAGCAAACCGATGGCCAGGGCCGCAGCGGCTACTGGGAACGCCATAGCGTCTGTGAGAAGCGAGTAGACGCCCAGTGCGATGCCCAGCAGGCCTAGCAGCACAGAGCCGCCGGTGATTCTGCGCTGCCGACGCGGAACCTGGGCCGTGCGGCCGTAGCCGCGAGAGTCCATCGCTGCGGCCAGTTCGACCGACCTGTCCAGAGCGCCTTCCAGTACGGGCATCGCCGTAGTGCGGAAGGAGCCTCTGGTGCGGCCGCGGAGCCGGCGGGCACCGCGGATCCGTCGCGCGTCGACGACGAGTTGCGGGGCGAAGGTCAGCGCGACCACGCAGGCGACGCCCATCTCGTAGAGGGCCCCAGGCAACGACTTGAGCAACCTGCGTGGGCTGGCCAGCGCGTTGGCCGCACCGATGCAACACAGCATCACGGCGAGCTGGCCCCCGTCGTACAGGGCTGTCAGGACGGCTTCGGCGGTTACTTCGCCGCCTAGCTTCACGCCGTTCGCCCAATCCGGTAAGGGGAGTTGCGGAAGCGTGAAGAGGACGGTGTTGCCTTGGGACCGGGTCGACAGGAGCGCCTGGAGCAGTATGCGCAGGCCGATGACGACCAGACCGAGCTTGAGGAACGCGACGTAGCTGTTGGCCCAGGGCGCGTCACTGCGGCGAGCTGCGACCACGAAGCCCGCGACGGCGAGGATCAGGACCAGCAGGACCGGGTTGCGGGTCCTGCTGGCGGCAACGGCGAGGCCGAGCGCCCACAACCACCAGGCCCCCGGGTGCAGAACCCGGGGGAGCGTGAGGTGGTGGACGGCGCGCACTTACTGCCCTGCGTGCTGGCTGCTGCGACGGCGGCTCAGGACGAGGCCACCACCTGCCAGCAGTAGGACGACGACTGCCGCGATGATGATGCCCGTCCAGGGCGCCCCGCCGTCCTTGTCCTGCTTGACCGGTGCAGTGGTGGGCGAGTTTGCGCCGGGCGTGGCAGTCGGGATGAGCGTCGAGCCGACCGGTGCCTGGATCTGCAGCTGAACGGACTCCTCGGTCGCGGGGAGCTTGACGTTGTTCAGTTGCTGGCCGCACCCGGTCTCCGGGTAGCCATCGATGCCACAGGTGAGGCCCTTCTCGATCCGGACCGGTCCGACCGCCGCGAGGATCTTCGCGCCGGTAGCAGCCGGATCTGTGACCACGCAGGTCCCGGTCGCGGCGGGCGGCGCCTGACCGCTCGCCGAGTCGGCCTGCGTGCCCGGGTCGATCACCAGGGCGACCCGCTTCTTGCCGGCCTCGACCGGCGTCGTACCGCAGATCGCCTGGAAGTCACCGGCAGCGCGAGGCATTCGCGGGTTGGCTTCGGTGCCGACGGCGTAGCGCCAGCCCTCGACGCCGCCGTCCGTCGGTACCACGCCGTCCGGGCCCTTCTGCGCGAAGGCCCACTTGCCCCCGGTCCACTGGTAGTAACCCCAGTAGCGGTAGCCGTTCTCCGCGTTGGCGGTCGTCGTGACGGTCCCCGCCAGCAGGAGACCCGCCAGCAGGCTGAGGACCAGTCGTACGGTCCGATGTGCACTCATTTGTCTGTCCTCGCTCAGGCCGGGACCCCGGTGGAGGACTTCGCGCCGAACCGGCGACGGAAGGTCGGGCCGAGCGGCCCGGCTCCACCCGCGGACCTCGGCGGGTTGGTGAGCCTGCAGCCCGTGTCACAGTGGTCCGGCTCGCCGGGTGAGTCGCTGGGACCACCACGGCCTACGGTTGCGGGTCAGCGCCGGGTTTCGACCGGCTTCCCTGTGCCACAGGAGTTTGGTTCGAGCGCAGCTTACCGCCGACCGCACGCGAGCCCGTACGGCGGACCTGCGGCAGCGCGCGGTTCGCCGTACGGGCTCGTTGTCGTCGGAGTGGTGCTACTCCTGCGCGGCGAGGCTCATCGGGCCGTAGACCTCACGGCCGTCCTCGAGCAGGTACACCTGCCCGACACCCTTGTCGGCGAGCTCGCGCCAGATCTCGCCCAGCCAGCTCTCCGCGTCGCCCTGGGCGGAGAACTCCGCGCCGGTCAGGTCGCCCGGATCGGCCGGCGCACCGGTCGCGGTCTCGAACCGCCACGTCCAGCTCATGAGCCCGGCCTGGTCTGCGGGGCGTTCTGCAAGGTCTTCGCCGGATCCCGCTCGACCACGTTGCCGAGCACCTCGTCGATCTGCTTCAACTGGCCCTCCTCGAGCTTCACCCCGGCCGCCTTCACGTTCTCGGTGACCTGCTCCGGCCGGGAAGCGCCGGTGATCGCGGACGACACGTTCGGGTTCTGCAGCACCCAGGCGACGGCGAGCTGGGCCAGCGACAGGCCGGCCTCGTCGGCGATCGGCTTCAGTTGCTGCACACGGGTCAGCACGTCGTCGGTGAGGAACCGCTTGACGAAGTTCGCACCGTCCTTGTCGGTGGCGCGCGAACCCTCCGGCGGCTGCTGTCCCGGCAGGTACTTGCCGGTCAGGACGCCCTGGGCGATCGGCGAGAACACGACCTGCCCGATCCCGAGTTCCTCCGACGCCGGCACCACCTCGGCCTCGATCACCCGCCAGAGCATGCTGTACTGCGGCTGGTTCGACACCAGCGGGATGCGCAGCTCACGGGCGAGCCGGTGGCCTTCCTGGAGCTGCTCGGCGGTCCACTCCGAGGTGCCGATGTACAACGCCTTGCCCTGCCGGACCACGTCGGCGAAAGCCTCCATGGTCTCCTCGAGCGGCGTCTCGGTGTCGTAGCGGTGCGCCTGGTACACGTCGACGTAGTCCGTCTTCAGCCGCTTCAGCGACGCGTTGATCGACTCGTGGATGTGCTTGCGGGACAACCCGGTGTCGTTCGGCCCGCCCGGCCCGGTCGGCCAGTACACCTTGGTGAGGATCTCCACCGACTCGCGGCGTACCCCCTCCAAGGCTTCCCCGAGCACGCTCTCCGCCTTGGTGTTCGCGTAGGTGTCGGCGGTGTCGAACGTGGTGATGCCGGCCTCCAGGGCCGCCTTCACACAAGCCTTCGCCTGCTCGTTCTCCACCTGCGACCCATGCGTCAGCCAGTTCCCGTACGAGATCTCGCTGACCTTCAGCCCACTGTTCCCGAGATACCGAAAGTCCATACCCCGACCCTACTTCCCCCACGCCGACCCCGTACTGCGGCCCGCATCGCGCCTCCTCCGTCGGCGCTCGACCCACCCACCCGAGTCCGCCGCTCCTCCGTCGCGGCCCGCTGTGGTGCCGTCCGCGGGTAGGCGGCAGCTTCAGGCACGGCGATACCGCATGGCCGTTTTGCGGCGATGTGCCGCTGGCCCCACACGCGACCGCCGGTCAGCTCGGACCGAGGTCCTCGGCTGTCCCCGACCACGCCCGGGGCCGTTCGGAGGAGACACCTCGCCTGCCGCAGAGCAGGCGGGTGCAGTGCGGGCGTAGGCGCTCCGCCCGCCGCCGATCTCAGCCGGGCAGGTCGGGCGAGGTCGCCTCGGTCTACTGCAGGCCCGGTTCGCCTGCGGCTTCAGCTGCCCGCCGACAGCTCCACCGCGAGCCGCAACGGAGGAGCGGCGGACTGGGGTGGGTGGGTCGAGCGGCCGACGGAGGAGGCGCGACGCGGGCTGTTCGGAGTACTAGGCCGGCTTTTCGCCGCGGGCGACCATGGGCTTGGGGAGGCGCCAGCGGCGCATCTGCATGGTGCGGCGGACGGCGTAGAAGCCGATGCCCTTGGCCGGCTCGGTGGGGAACTTGCGGGCGACGGCGCGCTTGAGGCCGCTGGTGAGCAGGAACCAGTCGGCGGCGATCGCGACGATCATCAGCAGGAACAGGATGTTGACGAGGCCGGGCAGCCACACGAACGCCTGGGCGAAGACGACGCCGAGCAGCGAGACCACGAGCAGCACGGGCAGCGCGAACTCCATCACCGACCAGCGGGCGTCGACGTAGTCGCGGGCGAACCGGCGTACCGGGCCCTTGTCGGCGGCCGGCAGGTAGCGGTCGTCGCCGGTCTTCATCGCCTCCTGCATCTTGCCGCGCTCGAGCCGGACCTTCTCGCGCCGGTACGCCGCGGCCTCCTTGCGGTTGCGCGGTTTCTTCAGCGCCTGCTTGCGGGCCGCCTCGGCCTCGCGCCGGGTCGGGGTCGGCCGGCCCTTGCCGCCGACCTTGGCCGGGGTGCTCGCCGGAGTTTGGGGCGATGTCTCAGACTTGGTACGTCGGAACACGGGGACTGGACCTCATTCGGACTGGCTGGCTCAACCGGGCGGCTCGCCCGACTCGGGGTGGTCCCCGGACCTGACCACCACTTTATCGGGGCCGGTCCTGATGGTGTGGTGACCCATCGGGACATAGGGTGGTTGACACGCACGCCGGGTCCACTCTCCGGCACAGAAGGGGTACGGATATCGATGAGCATCTTCAGGCGGGTGTCGACGATCTTCAAGGCCAAGGCCAATTCGGCTTTGGACAAGGCTGAGGATCCTCGCGAAACCCTTGACTACTCGTACCAGAAGCAGCTCGAGCTGTTGCAGAAGGTGCGCCGTGGTGTGGCGGACGTCGCCACCAGCCGCAAGCGGGTCGAACTGCAGGCGTCGCAGCTGCAGTCACAGTCGCAGAAGCTGCAGGACCAGGCCCAGAAGGCGCTCTCGATGGGCCGCGAGGACCTGGCCCGGGAGGCACTGACCCGCAAGTCCGGCCTGCAGGGCCAGATCGACGACCTGACCGCCCAGCACGCCCAGTTGCAGGGTGAGGAGGAGAAGCTCACTCTCGCCTCGCAGCGGCTGCAGGCGAAGGTGGAGTCGTTCCGGACCCGCAAGGAGACGATCAAGGCGACCTACACGGCCGCCGAGGCGCAGACCCGGATCAACGAGGCCTTCTCCGGCATCTCCGAGGAGATGAGCGACGTCGGCCTGGCGGTCCAGCGGGCCGAGGACAAGACCCAGCAGATGCAGGCCCGGGCCGGCGCGATCGACGAGCTGCTCGCCTCCGGCGCACTCGACGACGCCAGCGGTTCGAACAAGGACAGCATCACCCTCGAGCTGGAGCGGATGTCGTCCGGCTCCGACGTCGAGAACGAGCTGGCCGCGATGAAGGCCCAGCTGAGCGGAGGCTCGGCACCGAAGGAGATCGCCCAGGACGCGCCCGGTGCGGCGCAGCCTGTTCAGCAGCCCAGTCAGCAAGCAGAGCCGGTTCGACCGCAGGACGGAGACGCACGATGATCGTCCGGATCATGGGTGAAGGTCAGTGGAAACTGGCCGATGACAAGCTCGACCAGCTCAACGCGGTCGACACCGATCTGGAGAAGGCCGTCTCCTCGGGAGACGAAGAGGGGTTCCGTACGGCGTTCGGCGCGCTGCTGGAGTTCGTCCGCGGCGGTGAGCGGGTGCCCGACAACGAGTTGCACGACTCCGACGCGATCCTGCCGCCGGGTGACAGCACGCTCGCCGAGATGCGTGAGCTGATCAGCGGCGACGGCCTGATCGCGGGCTGACAGCGATGTCCCGGACGCCGTCGGTGACCGGGACACATAGCGTGATGGGCCGGCCCGAAGGGTCCGGCCCGTCAGCTGTTAAGAGGTTGTCCACAGACTTGTGAGTTGTTGCTGTCGGAAGGCGCTGAGGCGTAGTACCCTCAGGTGAATTGCCGCCGACGGGGTGGCGAAGATGCGGCAAATCGGACCCGGGGGAAACAGGGACCGATTCTCACCGGGGGGTGACTGCGGGTGACGGACAATGCCGTCATGGGGGAAAACATGCCGGAGGTGGGTTCCATCGACCCGACCGCTACGGACGTGCTCGATCGGCGCCGGCCGGTCTGGGTGGTTCCGGACACGGTGCCTGCCATCGTGCCGCGCTCGGCCTGGGTGACGGAGCCTCCGTGGGTGGCCGTCTACCGCTGGGCGGCGATCGGCGGCGATCTGCTCGCCGCGGTGATCGGAGCCTCGGTCGCGTTGCTGACCAGGTTCGGTTACACCGTCGGCGCGGGGTATCTGATCTTCGGAAGTCTGTTGCCGTTGGCATGGGTTGCCGCGGTCGCCCTGTCGAGGGGCTACGAGTCGCGGGCCTTCGGCGCCGGTGCCGACGAGTTCCGTTCCATCCTCCGGTCCGGGGTCGGCCTGACCGCGGTCGTCGCGATCGCGTCGTACGCGACGAAGAGTGAGATCGCCCGCGGATTCGTCGTGCTGGCGATCCCCGCGACCGTGCTGCTCGCCCTGCTCCTGCGGTACTTCCTGCGCCGTGACCTGAGCCGCCACCGGTATCGCGGTCGCTGTATGCGTCGCGTCCTGGTGGTCGGCCGCAACGGCGAAGCGGCGGAGCTGAGCGAGCGGCTGGAGAAGCGCCCGGCCGATGGGTACCGCGTGGTCGCGGTCTGCCGCCCCCGCGGTGACTCCCGCCCAGGCGGAACGCCCGCCGACGCGCTGGACGAGGCCGACATCATGGCCGCGGTGAACCGGCACTCGGTCGACGTGGTCGCGATCGCGTCCGACCCCGACCTGGCCGGTCAGTCGCTGCGGCGGTTGTCCTGGGCGCTGGAGCAGCACGGCGTCGAGCTGATCGTGTCGCCGGGCATCATCGAGGTGGCCGGTCCGCGGATCTCCATCCGGCCGGTCGCCGGGCTGTCCCTGCTGCACCTGGAGCGTCCGTCGGCCAGCGCGGGTCCGCACCTGCTGAAGAGCATCTTCGACCGGGTGGTCGCGCTGATCCTGCTGATCGTGACCTTGCCGTTGCTGGCGGGGATCGCCTGCGCGGTCAAGCTGAGCAGCCGGGGGCCGGTGCTGTTCAAGCAGCAGCGGGTCGGCCGGGGCAACGCCGTCTTCACAATGCTGAAGTTCCGGACGATGGTCGTCGACGCCGAGGCGCGGCTGGCCGAGCTGGAGCCGCAGAGCGACGGCAACACGGTTCTGTTCAAGCTCCGGTTCGACCCGCGCGTCACCAAGATCGGTGGGTATCTGCGGCGCTTCTCGTTCGACGAGCTGCCGCAGTTGGTCAACGTCCTGCGGGGCGAGATGTCGCTGGTGGGGCCGCGACCTCCGCTCGAGCAGGAAGTCGCGATGTACGCCGCCGACGACACCCGCCGGATGCTGGTCAAGCCCGGGCTGACCGGTCTGTGGCAGGTCAGTGGCCGCAGCGACCTGTCCTGGGACGAATCGGTCCTGCTGGACCTGCGGTATGTGGACAACTGGTCGATGACGCTGGATCTGCTGATCCTGTGGAAGACCGTGCGAGCTGTGGTGAAGGGCTCGGGCGCCTACTAGGGCGGCCGGGCTGGGGGAAGGGCCCCGTCGGTGAGGTCGGCCGCCGGGGCTGCTGGGGAATGACGAAGGGGGACCGAATGGCGACGACGGATGACGGCGCACTGGCCGTGGAACTAGCCGCCGCCGCGGGGGAGCTGCTGCTCGAACTGCGCGGCACAGCGCTGTCCGGGCGAGAGTTGGGGGCACACGGCGACCAGCGCGCGAACGAGTTGCTGATCGCGGGACTGGCGGAGCGCCGGCCCGGCGACGCAGTACTGAGCGAGGAGTCCGCGGACACCACCGCGCGGCTGTCGGCTGATCGGGTCTGGATCATCGACCCACTGGACGGCACCCGGGAGTACGGCGAAGGTGACCGGTCCGACT
This sequence comes from Kribbella monticola, assembly GCF_003261635.1. Classification (GTDB taxonomy): domain Bacteria; phylum Actinomycetota; class Actinomycetes; order Propionibacteriales; family Kribbellaceae; genus Kribbella; species Kribbella monticola. Next base: position 47,169 of record NZ_QFXK01000027.1, read on the forward strand.
GGGCCGTCCATGTCGCGCTCTGGGAGCGAGGTGAGCTCGCGGCCGGTGCGGTTGCGGTCCCGGCTCAGGAGATCGTCCACGACACCGATGCGCCTCAGCAGGTGCCGCCGCGCGCGGACGGCCCACTGCGGATCGCCGTCAGCCGGAGCCGCCCGCCGGCCCTGGTGGAGTATCTGGCGACCGAGCTCGACGCCGAGTTGGTCCCGATGGGCTCGGCCGGCGTCAAGGCCACCGCCGTACTCCGCGGCGAGGTGGACGCCTATGTGCACGCGGGCGGCCAGTACGAGTGGGACTCGGCAGCGCCGGTCGCGGTCGCCGAGGCGGCCGGGTTGTTCTGCAGCCGAATCGACGGATCGCCGCTGCGCTACAACCAGCCGAGCCCGAAGTTGCCGGACCTGCTGGTGTGTCGCCCGGAGTTCTCTGCGAAGCTGCTGGCTGCCATTGCCAGCCAACCCGATGTCGCGGAAGTGAGAGTCTCGTGAGCCGGAACTACCAGTTGACCCAACTGGAGACCCTGGAGTCCGAAGCGATCTACATCTTCCGCGAGGTGGCCGCCGAGTTCGAGCGTCCGGTGCTGTTGTTCTCCGGCGGCAAGGACTCGATCGTGATGCTGCGGCTCGCGCAGAAGGCGTTCCACCCGGCCCGCATCCCGTTCTCGGTGATGCACGTCGACACCGGGCACAACTTCCCCGAAGTACTGGAATTCCGTGACCGCCGGGTGGCCGAGGTCGGCGTACAGCTCGTGGTCGCCAGCGTGCAGGAGGCGCTGGATCGCGGCTTCGTCCAGGCTCCGCCCGACGGCACCCGGAACCGGATCCAGACCCCGGTCCTGCTGGAGGCGCTGGAGAAGCACCAGTTCACCGCCGTCTTCGGCGGTGCCCGGCGCGACGAGGACAAGGCCCGGGCCAAGGAGCGGGTGTACTCGTTCCGCGACGAGTTCGGCCAGTGGGACCCGAAGAACCAGCGGCCCGAGCTGTGGAACCTCTACAACGGCCGGATCCACCTGGGCGAGAGCATCCGGGTCTTCCCGCTGTCGAACTGGACCGAGCTGGACATCTGGCAGTACATCGAGCAGGAGCGGCTCGAGCTGCCGTCGATCTACTACGCGCACGAGCGGACCGTGTTCGACCGCAACGGCATGCTCTACGCGGCGAACGAGTACTGCGTGCCGAAGGCCGGCGAGGAGACGTTCACCGCGACCGTCCGGTACCGGACCGTCGGCGACGCCTCGCTGACGGCCGCCGTACTGTCCGACGCCGACACCGTCGCGAAGGTCATCGACGAGGTCGCGAGCACCCGGATCACCGAGCGCGGCGCCACTCGCGGGGACGACAAGTTCAGCGAGGCCGCGATGGAAGACCGCAAGCGGGAAGGGTACTTCTGATCGTGGACATCCTCAGACTGGCCACGGCCGGATCCGTCGACGACGGCAAGAGCACCCTGATCGGGCGGCTGCTCTACGACACCAAGTCGGTCTTCACCGACCAGATCGAGTCGGTCGAACGCGCCAGCCGCGACCGCGGTGACGACTACGTGAACCTCGCGCTGCTGACCGACGGCCTGCGGGCCGAGCGGGAGCAGGGCATCACGATCGACGTCGCCTACCGGTACTTCGCGACGCCGCGGCGCAAGTTCATCGTCGCGGACACGCCAGGCCACATCCAGTACACCCGCAACATGGTGACCGGTGCGTCCACGGCGGACCTCGCGCTGATCCTGGTCGACGCCCGTAAGGGCCTGCTGGAGCAGAGCCGCCGGCACGCCTTCCTGGCAACGCTGTTGCACGTCCCGCACCTGGTGCTGTGCGTCAACAAGATGGATCTGGTCGACTACTCCGAAGCGGTCTTCGAGCAGATCCGCGCCGACTTCACCCAGTTCGCCGCCAAGCTCGACGTCGGCGACCTGACCGTCATCCCGGTCTCCGCACTGGTCGGCGACAACATCGTCACCCGGTCGACCGCGATGAGCTGGTACGAAGGGCCGAGCCTGCTACATCACCTGGAGAACGTGCACGTCGCGAGCGACCGGAACCTGATCGACGTCCGGTTCCCCGTCCAGTACGTGATCCGCCCGCAGTCCGACCTGCACCGCGACTACCGCGGGTACGCCGGTCAGGTCGCGGGTGGCATCCTCAAGCCGGGCGACGAGGTGATGGTGCTGCCGTCCGGTTTCACCACCACGATCCGCTCGATCGAGACCGCCGACGGCCCGGTCGAGGAGGCGTTCCCGTCGATGTCGGTGACGATCCGGCTGACCGACGAGATCGACGTCTCCCGGGGTGACATGATCTGCCGGGTGAACAACGCACCGGCGGTCACCCAGGACATCGATGCGATGGTCTGCTGGATGGACGACGCCCCGCTGCGGCCGGGCCAAAAACTCGCCATCAAGCACACCACCCGGTCGGCGCGGGCAATGGTGAAGGACCTGCACTACCGGCTCGACATCAACTCGCTGCACCGCGACATGGCCGCCGATCACCTCGGTCTGAACGACATCGGCCGGGTCCGGCTGCGCACCACCCAGCCGCTGCTCTGCGACGAGTACAAGCGCAATCGCTCGACCGGCGGCTTCGTGCTGATCGACGAGGCGACCAACCGCACCGTCGGGGCCGGCATGGTGAACGAGGCCCGGTGAGCACGAGCGAACCCGCGGACCTGCGGGTGCTGATGGTCTGTTCCAGCGGCGGCCACCTGGCCCAGTTGATGACGCTGAAGCCGTGGTGGTCGCAACGGGACACCGCCTGGGTGACGTTCCCGACCGAGGACGGCCGGTCCCTGCTGGCGGGGGAGCGGACGTACTTCGCCTACTACCCGACCACCCGCAACCTGAAGAACCTGTTCCGCAACACGCTGCTCGCGCTCCGGGTGATGCGCAAGGAGCGTCCCGACGTAGTGGTGACCACCGGCGCCGGCGTCGCCCTGCCGTTCTTCGTCCTGGCCAGGCTGAGCCGGATCCCGACCGTCTACATCGAGGTCTTCGACCGGATCGACCACGCAACGCTGACCGCCAAGCTGTGCCGCCCGTTCACCACCCGGATGCTGGTCCAGTGGGAAGAACAGAAGGACCTGTACGCCGGATCGACCGTGGTCGGGAGACTGCTGTGAGCGAGCTCGACGTCCTGGTCATCCTCGGCACCGATCACCACCACTTCGACCGCCTGGTCAGCTGGCTGGACGCCTTCCTGGAACAGCCCGGCAACGAGTCGCTGCGGGCCCTCGCGCAACTGGGCGACACCGCGCCACCACGACTTGCCGAAGGCGTCGGCATCGTTCCGTACGACGAATTGCAGCGCCTGATGCGACAGGCAACCGCCGTCGTCACCCACGGCGGACCGGCCACCATGCTGGAGGTCCGCAGGCAGGGCCGCAAGCCGCTGGTGGTGCCTCGGGACCCTGCGCTGGGCGAGCACGTCGACCAGCATCAGCAGGAGTTCTCCCGCAGGATGGGGAAGCTCGGGCTGGTCACCCTCTGCGAGGAGCGTGGCGCCTTCCTGGACGCCCTGGCGGCCATCCTCAAGGACCCAGAGGCCCATGCCGTGACCGAGCAGGAGAACGAGCGTGACAGAGCGCAAGTGGCTGCTGCGGTTGCGACGACTGGTGCCATCATCGACCGGCTCGCGTTGGCCCGGCGCCATGAGAAGTCCTGAATCATTCGCTTGAATCACCTGCAAAACAAGCGTTTCACCGGTGCGGGCGCGGTTGGCGACCGCAGGCTGGCGGCGCGCTCCGGCCGCCTGATTTGAGTAAAGAGTTCGTTCAAATCACAGCCCAGATTCAGATCGAATCAAGGTCTGAGTGTCCGGATATCCGGACTTCTTCTACGTTACGTAACGATTCAGCTTGTTATCTAGCTGTAATATTACTCTCCGTGTTCTGGTCACGGAGCGTACAGGTTAAGGCCGCGCTCAGTGGCCTTGAGCACTCCGCGGAGTTCTGCGTAAGCTCACCGCGCCTGGCCCGGCTGGGGACGGCCAGGTCCCACCAAGTCACCGACTCGCAACGCCGAGTTCCGCCCTCCGGGTCGGTGATCACCTACCACCCAGCAATAGAGGGCAGAAGTGGGGGACCCACAGGTTCCCGGACCGCGCCGGACCCAAACGTCCGGCAACGTCCTTGGGGCGAAGCCGCGCAAGCGGCCGGGTAATACTTCCGACCCGAGCCCGACAGCTAACCTCACAGGCGTGCAGGAAGGACTGCCCCCATGCGGGATGAAATCTCCCGTAGGCAAGCACGACATCGTGCTGCCGTTCCCTCCGACGTTTTGAACGAACCGGCCGCCAAAGCAGGCCGGAGAACACTGATCCCGATCGTCGCGGCGATCGCGATCCTGCTGGGCACCACCGGGCTGGGCTTCGCGGCGCTCAACCAGCCGGCCAAGCCGCCGGCACCCGTCCAGCTGTCGGCCACGGCCGACGCGTACATCTCCAGCAAGTCCCCCACGCAGCGGCACGGCTGGTCCGCCCGCCTGGTGGCGAAGGCGAACGAGGCCTCGATCCTCCTGCGCTACACCGTCCCCGCGGCGACGTCCGGATTCGACCGCAAGGCGACGCTGGTGCTGCACCGGCTGACCCGTGGTACGCCGGGCAAGATCACGGCCGCCACCGGCCCGAGTGGCTGGGCCGAGAACGTCACCTACGCGACCGCCCCGAAGGCCGCTGGTACGCCGATCGCGACCGTGGCGGACGACGGTACGTCGGCCGAGCTGCGCATCGACGTGTCGGCCGCGGTGACCGACGCCGGCGTACTGAACCTGGCTCTGACGCAGACCGACGGCAGCAACTACGCCGTCTTCGGTGCCCGCGAGTCCGGCCTCAACCAGTCGAAGCTCGAGATCAGCTACGTCCCCGAGGGTGACGGCCCGACGCCGTCCATGCCCACCTCCGCGCCGACGAAGCCGACCACCTCGGTTCCGACCTCGACCCCGACGGTCGTCCCGACGAAGCCCACCGCCACGCCGACGACGACCACGACCACCACCAAGCCGCCGACGACGACGCCGACGACGACCAAGCCGACCTCGACTCCCACCGCCGGCCCGGGCTGTACGGTCTCGGCTCTGCTGGTGCCGTCGTGTGGTGCCTGGTTCGGTGCCGCGGCGAACCCGCTGGGCAGCGAATCGTGGGACGCGGCGCTGCCGGCGTTCGAGTCCACGATCGGCCGGACGGTCGACATCGCGCACTACTACAACTCGAGCCCGAAGCTGTTCCCGACCGCGGACATGATCAAGCGGGCCCGAGAGCCAGGCAAGAAGCGGATGCTGTTGCTGAACTGGAAGCCGGAGATGGGCCGTACCTGGGCCCAGGTGGCGGCCGGTGACCCGACAGTCGACGCGGCGATCGATGCCGAGGCGAAGTACCTGAAGTCGACCTTCCCGGAGAAGTTCTTCCTCGGGATCCACCACGAGCCGGAGGACGAGGTCAAGCCGGCCGCCGGGTCGGGGATGACGGCCAAGGACTACCGGGCGATGTACCGGCACGTGGCGCTGCGGCTGAAGGCGGACGGCGTGACGAACGCGGTCTTCGTGATGAACTACATGGGTACGCCGCACTGGGGCTCGCAGTCCTGGTTCGCCGATCTCTACCCCGGTGACGACGTCGTCGACTGGATCGCGGAGGACCCGTACATCTTCGGGACCTCCAAGGACTGGTGGACCGACTTCGCCAGCGCGGTCGACCGCAAGGACACCTACACCTACCCGAACTGGCCGGGCTTCTACACCTGGGCGACGACCAAGCACCCGGGCAAGCCGATCATGCTGGGTGAGTGGGGCGTCAACGAGCAGACGACCTTCAACATGTCGAAGTCCGATGTGCTGAACACGGTCAACGCCGGGCTGGCCAAGCGGCCGGCGATCAAGGCGCTGGTCTACTGGAACGAGACCAAGTTCAACCCGGTCGGGGAGACCAGGCTGGACTCGTCGAGCGCGGCCAGGTCCACGGCCCAGCAGGTACTCGGCAGCGGCTCGCTCCTCCGCCGCCTGAACTGACCCTCCCCAGGGGTGCCAGGCCCTGCCCTGGCACCCCGCCGCCCTCCCGGGGCGCCAGGCCCGCCTGGCGCCCCACCCAAGCCCCCGGCCTTCCGAGGTTCGGGAACCGGGACTGGCCCAACCCCCGAGGGGCCAGAGCCCGGGAGGTGCCTGAGCCCTTCCCCCACGGGTTCAGGCACCGCACAGGACCAGGTCCCGCGGGGTGCACCCGCCCCCACTCACCCCGCGGGACGCTGGCCCACCAACCACGCAGTACCGCTGTCCCGCGTGTTGCGACCGCCTGCGCCACCACGTAGGACACTGGCCCACCAACCACGCAGTACTGCCGTCCCCGACACCGCGCAGTAGCAGCGGTGTGCATGCTGCGACCGCCTGCGCCACCACCTCGGACACTGAGTGGTTTCAATCTGCCTGATCTGGTGGTGTGGGCAGTAACATGCAGTGATGAAGGAGCCGAGCAGGGGGCAAGGCTGGAACCGGTGGTTCATGACCGCGGCGGTGTCGACCGGTGCGATCGCCATCGGCCTGGTGAGTTGTGCGCTGGTGTCCGACGACGACGGCCAGTCCGGCGGCGGTCCGATCCCCACCCCCACCAGCCCCCCGACCACCCCCGGTACGCCGGGCACCCCCGGAACTCCAGGGACGCCGGGCACACCCGGAACACCCGGTACGCCGACCCCGACGCCCGGCTGCGGCGTCACCGACCTGCTGGTCCCGAACTGTGGGGTCTGGTTCGGCGCCGCGGCGAACCCGATCGGCAACGAGTCGTGGGACGAGGCGCTGCCCGACTTCGAGAACGTGATCGGGCAGCCGGTCGACATCGCGCACTACTACAACTCCAGCCCGCAGTTGTTCCCGAGCTCGAACATGATCAAGCGTGCCCGCGAGCCCGGCAAGAAGCGGATCCTGATGCTCAACTGGAAGCCGGAGATGGGCCGCACCTGGGCGCAGGTGGCCGCCGGCGACAACGTGGTGGACGCGGCGATCGACTCCGAGGCGAGCTACCTCAAGTCCACGTTCCCGGAGAAGTTCTTCCTGGTGATCCATCACGAGCCCGAGGAAGAGATCCAGCCCCAGGCCGGTTCCGGGATGACCGCGAAGGATTTCGCGGCGATGTACCGGCACGTGGTCGAGCGGATGCGCGCGAACGGCGTGACGAACGCGGTCTACGTGATGAACTACATGGGTACGCCGCACTGGGGTTCGCAGCCGTGGTTCGAGGACCTGTACCCCGGTGACGACGTCGTCGACTGGATCGCCGAGGACCCGTACATCTTCGGCGAGAACCCTGAGTGGGGCAGCGGTCTCGGCCGCGCGGTGAACCGAACCGCCGCCAACTACCCGAAGTGGCCGGGCTTCTACACCTGGGCGACCAAGAAGCACCCGGGCAAGCCGATCATGCTCGGCGAGTGGGGCGTCGACCGCAAGCTCGGCGAGACCAAGCGGAGCGCCATCTTCGGCGCCATCCCGGCGCAGCTGAGGCCGTACCCGCAGCTCAAGGCGCTGGTCTACTGGAACGAGACCGAGTACGGCACCGTCGGCGAGACCCTGCTGGCGCCGACCGATCCCTCGGTCAAGATCCTCCGCAGAATCCTCGACGCCGAGCCCCTCAAACCGCCACCCGTGCCGAAGGTCAAGTAGCGCGTCGCCGGCCGCAGCCAGAGCCTGGAATCCCTGTCAGCGCAGGGCAATCAGGAGGTTCAGCGCAGGGCAATCAGGAGGTGCCGGCGGCCGGCGCCGATGGCCGTGACCCAGCTTGGCGGGGGTACGCCGTTCTCGACCGTGACCGGGCCGGGCTTGCTCCGGTCGCTTCGATCACCGGTGGCCAGTTGTCCACGCCCGTTGGCGCCCCACGTCATCACGGTGCCGTCGATCAGTACTGCGACGCTGTAGCCCTCGCCGGCCACGACGTGTTGCACACCGACGAGCTTCGGGTCCTTCCCGCGGCCGCGGACCTGCGTCGCGTACGCGCGGGTCTTCAGCGTGCCGTCGCCGAGTTGGCCGCCGTTGTTCCGCCCCCAGCCCACCACCGTGCCGTCCTTGAGCAGCGCCAGGTTGTGCTTCTCCGCCGAGGAGATCTCCGTCGCGCCCGTCAGCGGCCGGCCCGGTGCGACCAGCACCTCACGCGGGATGTTGCGTGCGATCGTCGTCCCGTCGCCGAGCTGGCTGACCTCGTTGCGTCCCCAGGCGACGACGCGCCCGTCGCCCAGCAGGGCAAGGGAATGCTGGCCACCGATCGCGATCGCCCGGACACCGGTCAGCGGCGCCTTGCCCGCCCCGGTGATGAGCACCGGCAGCTTCGCCACCGCGGGCGCCGACGTACCGAGTTGTCCGTAGGTGTTGTCTCCCCAGCCGAGTACGGTGCCCTGATCGGTCAGCGCGAGCTCGGTGCCGCCGTCCACCGAGATGGCCCGTACGCCGGTCAGTGGCGCCGTTCCGCTCGGGTTCAGCACCAGGCTCGGGGTGAGCGGATCCGGGGTGATGTCGGCGTTGCCGCGCTGGCCGGAGTTGTCGCGGCCCCAGACCACCACGGTGCCATCCTTGCGCAGGGCAACGGAAGTGTTGGAGTCGGCCGCGATGTCCGTCACCCCGGTCAGCTGCCCCGGTGCGCCGTCGGGGGCCCGCACGTACGCGGGGGAGGCCGACGCCGCGCGGCTGCCGTTGCCGAGCTGGCCGTCTTCATTGGCTCCCCACGACAGCACCCTGCCGTCGTGGCGCAACGCCAGCGAGTGCTGCTCGCCGGCCGCCAGTCGGATCACCCCGACCAGGTTCTGCCCGGCCGCGTCCTGGACCGGCCCGAAGCTGGTCCGGATCCCGGTCGGCGCCGAACGGCCCAGCTGGCTGGCATCCGAGAAGCCGGTGGACAGCACGAGCCCGCCCGTGGTCGCCGGCCCTGCCGCGCTCGGAGCCGCCAAGGGCTCCGCCTGCGCACATCCCGCCACCCCGACGAAGGCCAGAGCCAGCACGGCGACCGCGGACCGCACACCGCCGGAGCGGTGCACGACCGACGCCCCCGCTGCCGGCGAAACAGCGCGAGCCGGCGAGACAGTCCGGGCCGGCGAGACAGTCCCTGCGAGCGAGACAGTCCGGCCGAGCGAGACAGTGCTCGACAGCGAGGAGGGGCGGGACAGCGAGGAGGGGCGGGACAGCGAGGAGGGCCTGGAAATCATGACGTTTCTACCGGCTTTGCTTCCGCGGCCGGCAGGTCGCCGGCCAGGTCGGGGGTACGGCGCCGCCGCAGCATCGCGGTGAACGCCGTCAGCGCGAGCTGGTCGCGCAAGGTGTACAGCGCGCCGAGGTAGCCGACGGCCCCGACCGCCAGCACCACCACGAGCAGCCCGTCGGACGGATCGCCGGCGAGTTGGAGCAATTGAGCAGGTACTGCGAAGCAGGCCAGCGCGAGGCCGCCGACGTACACCGACAGCTTGCTGAACGGCAGCCAGTGCAGGTTGTTCATCACCTGCACCATCCCGAGCACGTTCCGCACCACGATCGCGGCTGCCCAGGCGGTGGCCGCGCCGATGATGCCGAGCGGCGGGATCAGCAGCAGGTTGAGACTCAGGTTCACCCCGAGCGCGACCAGGCTGTTGACCAGGCTGAGGCCGCTGCGGCCGGCCATCAGCAGGATCAGGTCCACCGGTCCACCGGCCGCCGCCAGCAGCGCGGCGATCGCCAGTACCACGACGACGCCGTGACCGCTGCGGTACGTCGAACCGCCGAACAGGTGCAGCAACATGGGCGCAAGCGCCAAGCAGGCAAGGAAGAACGGCCAGGTGAGCGACATCGTCCAGGCGGTGATCGTCTGGAAGACGCGCTTGGTCGCCTTGTGATCGCCGGAGGCCAGCAGCGCGCTGGTGTGCGGCGCGGCCACCTGCTGGATCGCCTGGGTGCCCAGTTGCCCGATCACGAACAACCGCGTCGCCACCGTGTAGACGGCGGCCTCGGCGGGCGAGCGGAACGCGGCGATGAGCACGATGTCGGCCCGTTGCAGGATGCTCTGGCTGATCCGCGAGATCACCCGCGGCCAGGTGTAGACGGCGTACTCGCGCCAGAGGTCCTTCTTCGTCGACGCGGCCCGGCCGAGACCGCGCTTGGAGATGAGGCGGTGCTCGATCCGCTCGTACCACGCGACCGCGACCACCGCGCCCACGAAGTACGGAGCGGCCCAGGCCAGCGTGAGGCCGCCGAGGCCTGCGCCGGCAGCGACGGCGACGACGATGCAGCCGACCTGCAGCATTGCGCGGCCGACCTTGTCGACCAGCACGGTCGGCCGGATCGTCGACAACCCGCGGGTGGCCGACAAGGCGGTGTTCATCACGGCGGCGAGCGGGATACAGATCGCCAGCACGACGACCGCGCGGCGAGCACCCGGGTCGGCGTCACCGAGCACGAGGTCGGCGACCTGGCCGCGGAACAGGATCAGGACGGCGCCGACGAGGCTGCCGCCGGCCAAAGAGACCAGCGCGGCGAACCGGACGGTCGTCCGGGCGTCGGCCAGCCGGTCCTCGACCAGGAAGTGCGGCAGGAACTTGGACAGCGAAACGTCGGAGCCGAGCTCGGCGATCGCGGCGACGATCAGGAACACCGAGGTCAGCGCGAACAGACCACCGGCGACCGTCGCCTCGGTGGAACGGGTGACCACCCAGGTGAGCAGCAGGGTGAGCAGCGCACCACCCGCCGTACCGACCAGGTTGGCCGAACCGCCCCGGGCGATCTTCGTCAGGCTGGCCGGTGGTGCGTCAGTCGTTTCGGATAACGGAACGGCCACTACATCATTCTCCGCGACGGTGCGAGGTCGGTTTCATCGCCGTTGCCGGAGTCGTCGTCGACCTCGACCTCGGCGAACCAGGGCGTCGGCGCCGGCGTGGCGGGCACGTCGGCCGCATCGGTGGGCAGCGGCTTCGAGCCGATCGGGGTGGTCTTGGTCAGATGACCGTTGGACGCCCCGTTGGCCGAAGAGCCCGACTTGGCGCCGGCCGAGCCGTTCGCGGCCGGCTCGGTTGCCTCCGCGGCAAGACCGTGCCGCTTCCCGTTCCGCGTGGACGAGTCAGGCAGCGGAGCGTCGATCTTGGGGATCTCTTCCGTCCGCGCGTCCACGGCCGCCACGGCCCGCCGGGCCTTCGGCGCCGGCACCAGACCGGTCGCCGTCTCGGTGACCTCAGCGACCGGCGCCGAGGGAGCAGCCGAGGGAGCAGCCGAGGTTGCTGCAACCGGGGTCGCAGCAGCCGGGGTTGCCTTCTCGGGCACCTGGGTGGCCACCGGCGCTTCGGCCACGGCGGCCGTCGTTTCGACATGCTTCGAGCGGTGCAGCAGTCCTTGCTTCTCCGGCGCGTCGAGGACGATGCCCGCCAGCTTGGCGCCGCCACGCGTGACCGCCTCGGCGGCCTGCTGGAGCTCGACTGTCGTGGTGTGCCCCAGGCTGACCAGGATCACCACGTCGGTGCAGAGATCGGCCAGGGTCAGCGTCTCCGGTGCCGACGCGAGCGGTCCGGCCACCAGCAGCCAGCGGCTGCCCGGGATCAGCATGTCCAGGAAGCCCCGCATCTGCGGCGACGCCAGCTTGTCGACTGAACCGCTGTGGTGCACGCCGGCCGAGACGAAACGAAGCCCCGGCTGGTACTCCGTGGCCACCTCGTGCGCCTGGGCCCCGTCGGTCAGCACCTCGGCCAGACCCTTGAGCTTCGTCAGCCCGGTCGCCTCGGTGAGCTCGCCGTCGGTGTCGACCAGCGTGACGGTCTGGTCCGCACGAGCCAGCGAAGCGGCCAGAACCAGGGGAGTGGTGGTGTGGGACTCGACCGGGCTTGCCGGGACCAGTAGCACTGCACCGCCCTCCGGACTCGTCACGCCGAGCACACTGCGGAGCAGACGGGCACCGTCGGGCAGTTCAGCCTTCACGTCGGACAGCAGGTCCTTCGGGCGCGTCACGGACGTCGTGTAGACCGTGCTCAGCACCGGGTAGCCCATGGCCTTCACATCGTCGGGTGTGCGCAGCTTGCGATCGTTCAGCGAACGCCAGACGGCGAACACGAGTCCGAGCAGCAGGCCGAGGGCGGCACCGGCGGCAGGCAGGATCCAGCTCGGCAGGCCGGCAGCGCTCGTCGGCGTGGTCGCCGGCGACAGCACCTGACCAGGGTCGCCCTGGAACAGCCGCAGGTCGCTGATCTGGCTTTCCAGCTTGGAGGCCTCTGTGGTCGTCGTTTCCACCCGCTGCTGAGCCAGCGCCCGGGCAGGCGATCCGGCGGCGGTCTTTCCGAGCGCGGCGACGGCTCGCTGCAACGCGGACTGGTTGGCGGTGCGGGCCTTGGTCAGGTTGTTGATCTGGGCCTGCACCGACTGGGCCGCGCGGCGTTCGCGGGCGACCAGGTAGGCGTTGGCGAAGGCGTTCGCGCCGTTCCGCGCAGCCACCGGTGTGATGTCGCTGAAGGCGACCTCGAGAACCTGCGAGTTCGGCGGGTTGGTGACGCTCAACTGCTCGACCAGAGCGGCGACCGAAGCACTGCTGCGCAGTGTGGTCTTGGCCAGCTGGGCGACCGCGTCCGAGCTGACCAGCTGTGCCTCGGTGCCGAGGTTCGCCAGGTTCTGGCCGCGGGTGCCCGGTGCGTACGGGTTGCCGTCGGCAGGCTGCACCAGGACGGTCGCCGTCGCGGTGTAGGTGGCCGGCTGCTCGATCGAGGCTAGGTAGCCCAGGCCGGTGCCGATCACCAGCAGCAGCGCGACGATCGGCAGCCGGCGGGCCAAACCGGCCCAGCTGAACCGGCTGGCCAGCGCCTGCTGGCTGGTGTCTGTGTCGCTGTACGTCCCCGTGCTACTCATATTCCCCGCCCTCTCGCGTTCGCCCATTGCAGAACTCTGTTCGCCGGTACGACCCCAGACGCGATCGCCAGCGCGAGATATCCGCGCTTCTCACCAGGTGCCAGACGGAGAGCTCGCAGAGCCCACCGCGATGATTCCGAGCGGCGCCGCAACGCTGCGTACGCCACCGCCTTCTGACCGTAGATCCGGGCCAGTCCCCGCGGGCTGTCCCTGATCACGGCATGTTTGTCGACCATATAGTCCAACGCTTCGATGATGACTGCCCAGCGCGCGGTGTAGAAGGAACCGGGATGCCAGAGCACCTCGACCAGCGGCTTGCTGACGACGGCAACCTTCTCGGCGGCCAGGGCCCGCAGCATCCAGTCGTAGTCCTCGGCGTAGCCGCCGGGGAGTTCCTCGTCGACCCAGCCGATCCGGTCGAAGGCTGTACGCCGTACCAGCACGGTGGACGGATGGGCTTCCATCACCCGGCGCCGGGCCAGTTCGGCCACGGTCACGTCGGCGGGGCTGGGCACTCGTACGTGCCGCTGGTCGCCGATCGTGATCTCGATGCCGCACACCGACAGGCCGGCGTCCGCCGCGGTCAGCATCGCCACCTGGGTGCTGAGCTTCTCCGGCTTCCAGCTGTCGTCGTCATCGCAGAAGGCGAGCAGTTCGCCGCTGGAACCGGCTACGCCGCTGTTGCGCCCGCCGGGCAGACCCGGTGCCCGTGTGTTGGTGATGACCGTCAGAGTCCGCTCGCCCGCCTGTCCGGTCAGTGCGAGGTCGTCGGCCAGCCCGGTCTCGGGCTCGCTCTGGTCGTAGACCACGACCATCTCGACCGCCCCCGGGTAGTCCTGGGCGGCGATCGAACCGAGTGCCTTCCGGAGCAGCTCCGGCCGGTTCCGTGTCGCGACCACGACGCTGACCGTCGGGACCGCGGTACCGGTCGGCACGGGGGGTGTACTCATCAGCTGCTCCTTCGCAAGCCTGCAGGCATGAACCGGCCGTCCGGAACGGCGAACCGGGTCAGCAAAACAACTCCTTGAACGGTCGCACCGACCTCGGTGGCGCGGTGCACGGCATTGATCAGTGCCCGCTGCCGGGTGCGCGGGGTGACGATCAGTACGACGTTCCCGGCCAGCGCCGCGAGCACGGAGCCCGGTTCGCTGGTGACCCCTTCACCGGTGACCAGGACCGTGCTGGCCTGATGCGGGTCGAGGGCGGGAATCGTGTCGGCGGGCAGGACGGACCGGTCCACTACGCGCGACTCCCGGCCGTGCGAGCGCAGGGCCGCGGACAATTGGTCCGCGGCGGATCGCTCGGCCTCGCCCGGTTCGCGATCGGGTGGTGCGACCATCACGGTGCCCGCGCCGATGCCCAGTACGCCGACGGTGATCGGATCCCAGGTGTGCACCCGCACGCCGGGTGGCCCGAACCAGTGCTTCGGCAGCGTCACCACGGACCGGCCGGGAACCAGCCGCGCGACGTCAGAGGCGCGGCCGAGCCGGGTCGACCGGATGTAGGCGATCAGCAGTCCGACCAGGCCGCCCAGGACGAGGCCGTCGACCGGCGCGACGAACGGGTTGATCCGCCGGGACTTGGTGGTGTCACCGACCCGGAGGATCTGACCGGGGTACGCGCTGGTGGTGCGGACCTGCCGGGACTCGGCCTGCCGGGCCGCGATCTGCTGCACGATCGCAGTCCGGCTCGCGGTCAGTTCGGCGATCTTGCCGGCCTTGGCCTTGCCTTTGATGACGGTCTCGTCCAGCCGTGCGTTCAAGGTGGCGATCTGCTGGCCGATCAGCTCGACCCGGTCGTCGCGGCGGCTCTCCAGGTCTGCGCGGCGCAACTGCAGATAGGCCTCGGTCATCGTCGCGGCACCCTTGCGGGCGGCGACCTTGTCGGTGGAGTTGTAGGTGACCTTCAAGACCTTGGTGGTCGGTACGGCGGCCAGGTGCAGGTGGGCCCGGATGTCTTGTTCACCGGTGGCTCGCCGGGTCGCTTCGAGGACCGGCTCGGAGACCAGCCGGGACGCCTCGGTGTCGATCGTGAACCACTTCGCGTTCTCTTCGCCCTTGCGGGCCAGATACAGCGGAACGTCCGCGACCAGCACGGCCGACGTGGAGGAGTACACCCTCGGCGTACGCAGCATCCAGCCGATCCCGAGGATCGCGCCGACCAGTGCGCAGACGGCAACGGCCACCGTCCCCCTGCGAATCGCACGCAGGTAGGCGGTCAGCTCGACGGCGTCGACGCGCGCCGGACGGCGAGGCCTCATCGGCGCCAGCTCGGGGGCATGCCGAGGAGCTTGGTCAGCTCCGTGTCGGAGGTCTCGAACCCGGCCAGCAGCCGCTCTCGCAGCGCGGCCGGCATCGGCTTGCTCGGGCGGGCGTTGGCCTGCTCGACCTTCGCCGGGTTGTGCACCGGCAGGCCGAGCCACTCCTGCAGCCGGGCGAACTGCTCGACCGGTGAGTCGAAGAACCGGTTCGCGTCGATGACGAAGACCTGCTCCGGCGAGAGCGCCTGCTGCAGCCGGACGATCTGCTCGGCGTACCGGCCGCGGCCGACGTACGCGTGGTGGCGGTGGTGGAAGCTCTGGTACGACGGGTCGGCGTGCATCCGTTCGACCTCGCCGGCCAGCCGGCTGTCCTCCAACGCCAGCGCGGTCTCGAAGTCCTCGGTCTCGAAGCCACGGGCGAGTTCGTGCTTGTACGCCGAGAAGGCGCGCTCGACCGGGTCGCGGACCAGGGTGACCACCTTGACGTCGGGCAGGTGCTCGGCGATCCGGCCGGCCGCGAGCGGGTGGAACATGTAGTAGCCGCTGCTGTCGAACGTCATCGGCCGGCCGGTCTTGCGGGTCCGGGCCGCGGCGACCGGGGCGACCGGGAAGTGCCCGTGGTACCAAGACCAGGGGTGGTCGTAGCCGACGTCGAAGTACCCGATTCCCTTGTGGAACAGGGGCCGCACTATGGCCGGGTGCTCGACCAGGAGCCGGTAGAGCGTCGTCGTACCGCAGCGCTGGGCGCCGGCGACGATGAAGTCCGGCAGCATCCGCACGCCCGCGGTGGCCCGGCCGACGGCCCTGGTGGCCTTGCGGATCGCGTCCTGCGTTCCGTCGGGCAACACGTCCCGGGTCGAACGCAGTACTGCGGTGCGCTTGGCGGCCAGGCCGCTGCTGCCGGTGCTCATCGGGTGGCTCCCTTCGGAGTCGGCGCGGACAGCCGCCGGCTGTGCTTGGTCAAGGCGTCGAGCACGGTGTCGAGAGTGGGCCGGATGACTTCGCCCTGGTCTCCCTGGCTACCCAGCAGGTACCGGGCGGTGATGGAGGCCAGGTAGAGCACGCCGAGCAACTCCTGCGCGGCCGGGGACCATGCCGGGTGGTGCGTGTGCGGACTGGCAAGCGCTGTGTCAATGACGTCGGCCGAGAACCCGTGAGCTCGTGTGCTGGTGTGCAGCACATAGTGCACTCGGTCCAGCCCAGCCGGTACGCCGGTGGCGAAGCGCTCCCAGTCCCACAGCTGTAGCCGCCCTCTGCGCATCCCGAGGTTCCACGGCGCGAAGTCCCCGTGCCAAGCAGTGAGCCGCACCTCGTCGTCCCCGTGACTCTGCTCGACCCGCTCCAGGGCTTCCTTGTACGCCGTACGCTGCCGCGCGTCCTCCACCTCGTCTGCAATGCCGACCAGCTGCTGCCAGTACGCCGAAGTGCTCAGCGCGGCCGAGCCCTCGTCGTACCGGTCGTACAGCTCGTCGAGTGCTTCGAGCGGTGGTTGCAGTAGCGGCCCACCCGCAGGGCGGACCGCTGTGTCGAGTGCGGAGATCACCAGCAGCTCGAGCCCTTGCCAGTCGCCGAGGTGAAGCAGGGCAGGGATTTCGAGCAGATGCCAGTCCTGCTTGGCCAGCCCGGCCAGTGCGGCGCCTTCCTGCCGGACCAGCCCTGCGGTCAGCTCCGAGTCGCCCACCTTTACATAGGCGACGCAGCGCCCATCGCGGTCGAACACCTGCAGGATCGGCTTCTGGTTGGCCCGCAAGGAGCCGACGCCGAGCCCGACCACGACATCGGTACCGAGCACCTCCGACAGGTGCTGCTCGATCGAGGTCTCGCCACCGGCTCGCGGGGTCATCCGGATCCGGTCGGTCAGCAGCCCTTCGGCACCGAGGCGCAACGCGTAGGAGCCGACGAGCCGGACGGCACGTTCCTTGCTGGACAGGGCGCGACTGAATCTGCGCAGGCCACTCGCGGCGGCGGCCGGCCGGCCCGCGGGCACCAGCAGCCGCGGCGAGGCCTGCGACGGAACGAAGATCAGCTCCCGGGCGGACCGGTCGCGGCGGCGGTTCTTCACCAGCGCGACGTCGTGGCCCGGCCAGAGCCGGCCGACCGTCCGCAGCAGGCGCTCGACGTTCTGATCCGCGCTCATCGGGCCGCCACCAGCTGGTCGGTCGCCGGCAGACGTGCGGCCTGCGCGTCGCGGTCGGCACGCCACATCAGCGCGAGCGCGATCATCAAGGTGAACAGTGGTGAGCCCAAGGTGTCGTAGACGAAGATCTCGATCAGGAAGAAGATGATCAGGGCCACCCCGATCATCGCGACCGGATCACGGCTGCGGACGTGTCGCGCGAACCGGACGATGAAGAAGGCCAGGAAGACTATCGTGCCGAGCAGGCCCTGGGCGAAGATCACCAGCCACAGGTGCCCCTGGGTACCGAACGGCGGTACCGCGCAGGCCGGGCAGCCCAGGGTGGCGCCACCGGCGATCGAGCCGAAACTGCCTTCCACGTCACGGGTGTTGCCGAAACCGATCAGCGGCGAGCCCTTGATCGTCGACTCGACCGTCTTGATCGCGAGCTCACCGCGGCGCTCGTTGCTGTGCTGGTGGGCGAACCGTTCGCTGACCATCGTCGGCAGCGGCGACAGCAGGGCCCCGACGACCATCAGCACGCCGACCGGCGCGAGCCAGGCGACAGCGTTGAAGCCGCGAAGGCGGATCACCTGCACCACGGCGTACAGCATGCCGATCACCAGGACGCCCCACAGGCCGCGGTTCAGCGAGTAGACGACGGGAACGGCGGCGACGATCAGGACCGGTACGGCGGCGATCTTGCGCCAGCCGGCGTCGCGGCCGAACCACGAGTACAGGAAGAACGGCAGGTAGAAGGAGAGGTTCGCGCCCCACGAGTTCGCGTAGGAGAACGGCGCCCGCGGCCGCGGCTGGGCGAAGCCGAGCACACTCTGGATGTCGGCGGTGGCCGGGTGGATCAGCGCGTGCACGAAGCGGTTCGTCGCTGCGGAGTGCGGCAGCACCAGCTCGAGCATCGACTTGAACTCGAAGTGCGGCGCGACCACACCGAGCAGGCCGCCGATCGCGGTCACCACGAACATGTAGGCCAGCAGCCGGACCACCTTGGCGGTGGGCAGGTCGGCCTGGCTGGTGTTGCCGACGTACAGCAGGACGATCGTGACCGACAAGTACCAGATCAGCCGAAAGGTGTAGGTCAGCAGGGTGTTGCCCAGCGGGCTCAGGTTGCTGAACGGCGCGTCGGTGGTGAGCATCGTGCCGCTGACCAGAACGACGGCCAGGAAGCCGATCCACCAGCCGAAGCCCCGCGGTGCGATCACCGTCCGGCGGCTGATCAGCGACCAGGCCATCGGGATCGCAGCCAGGAAGAACGCGAACTCGGTCAGCCCGAGCACCCACCACAGCGGGAAGCCCAGGAAGAGTACGGACAGCGGCCAGCCCGCCGACCAGCGCCTGCGCCGGCGCGGCCCGGCGACGCCCGCGGCGACGTTCGGTGACGACAACTGGATTCCCCCACACCTGATCTCTGAGCCAACGTTCCGCCCCCCCGGCACACTGGCTCCCCCACGGAGAGGATAGGCGCAGGGTGGGCAGATCGCCAATGATCGGTGACGGTTTAAGCACCTGTCCGTGACCAGCAGGTGTCCGGCAGCTGGCGCGCAGGGGAGAAAGAGACCCCGGATTTGGTCACTGTGGGTGATATTTCGGTGTCCTGAAGTTCTTTGTAACGCGATCTGGCGCCACAGGCAAGTGATTTGTGGACGAAGTGGTGCAGGGCAGGTCCCGGAGGGTGTTTACTGTCCGACCAAGGGGACCTGGTGTGCGAGTGGTACGCCAGGCATGGGTGTGCCCGACACGGCCTTCTGAGCGCCGGCGGGCAGGGGAGAGGAAACACTGTGCGCAAGTCTGTTGTCTGTCTGCTCGTCGCGCTGGTCACAGCGCTGGCGGGCTTCGTGGTCTTCCTGGCGCCGTCGGCGGATGCCGTCCACGTCAGCCAGGACCACCTGGTCAGCGACGATCCGGCCAACTGGACTCCGAACGTGCTCGACGGTTCGGTGAAGTCGATCCAGCAGTTCGGCAACCGGATCATGATCGGTGGAGACTTCTCCCAGATCCAGTCCAAGGACGGCACCACCACCTATACCCGGCACAACCTGGCCGCGTTCAACGCGACCACGGGCGAGATCGACGCGAGCTTCGCGCCCGACCCGGACGGTGAGGTCTCCACGATCATCCCGGCTGAGGACGGCGTGAACGCCTACGTCGCCGGGTACTTCAACAACATCTCCGGTGGCGGCTCGCCGAGCCTGGCCAAGATCAACATCCTCACCGGCGCCCGGGTGACCGGCTTCAAGGCGCCGAAGCTGGACGGCCGGGTCAAGGACCTGCGGCTGTCCAACGGGCGGCTGTGGATCGCGGGCCTGTTCACCACCGTGGCCGGCAACGCCCAGACCGCGCTGGCGACCGTGAACCCGACGACCGGCGCGTACGACCCGTACATGACGCTGCAGATCGCGGGTGTCCACCACGGCGGCGTGACCACCGTGATGAAGATCGACATCACCCCGGACGGCAGCGAGCTCGTTGCCATCGGCAACTTCGACACGATCTCCGGCGTCAAGCACCACCAGGCGCTGATGCTGAACCTGACCGGCGCGACCGCCGCGGTGGAGAACTGGCAGACCAACTTCTACAACACCGCGTGCTCGAGCAGCTTCGAGACCTACATGCGCGACCTCGACATCTCGCCGGACGGTTCGTACTTCGTCATCTCCACCACCGGCGCGTACGGCGGTTCGATGGTCGCCTGTGACTCCACCTCGCGCTGGAACATCGACGCGCGCGGATCCGGGCTGACGGCCAAGTGGATCGACAACACCGGCGGCGACACGACGTACGCGGTCGCCATCACCGGCACCGTGGTCTACACCGGCGGCCACGCCCGCTGGCAGAACAACCCGTTCGCGGCCGACAGCCCCGGCCAGGGTGCGGTCTCGCGGCCCGGTATCGCGGCACTCGACCCGATCAACGGACTGCCGTTGTCGTGGAACCCGACCAGGGACCGGGGCGTCGGCGTCTTCGACCTGCTGCCGACCCCGGCCGGCCTGTGGGTCGGCTCCGACACCGACCGGATCGGCGCCTCGGAGTACCACGCCCGGATCGCGTTCTTCCCGCTCACCAGCGGCGGCCTGATCCCGCCGGGCAACACCCCGACCCTGCCGAACAACCTGTTCGTCGCCGGCCGCCGCGGCGGCATCCTCTTCCCGACCTACGACAACACGATCAGCAAGTCGTCGTACAACGGCACCACCGCGACGCCGCTGACGTCGGTACCGGCCGGTGGCATCACCTGGAGCAACAACCGTGGCGCGTTCATGCTCAACGGTCAGCTGTACGCCGGGTGGTCCAGTGGCGGGTTCGACCGGCGCACGTTCGACGGCACCACCTTCGGGGCACCGACGGCGGTCAACACCGGTGACCTGCTGACCAACATGTCCACCTGGCACAGCGAGGTGCAGGGCATCACCGGCATGTTCTTCGACTCCGGACGGATCTACTACACCCGCTCCGGCCAGAGCTCGCTGTACTACCGGTACTTCACGCCGGAGAGCGACGTGGTCGGTGCGAACGTCTTCACCGCGACCGGCAACGTCACCGGCATCACCTGGTCGAACGTGACCGGTATGTTCCTGGCCGGCAACCAGTTGTACTGGGCCCAGTCCGGCGACAGCACCCTGCGCAGGATGACCTTCAATTCCGCCACCGGTGTACCGGTAGCCGGTACTGCGGTGTCGCTCAACACCGGTGGCATCGACTGGCGCTCCCGCACGCTGTTCCTCTACCAGGACCCGACCGGTCAGGGCCCGAACCAGTTGCCGACGGCCCAGGCCGCGGTCAACTGCACCGACCTGAACTGCACCTACTCCTCGGCCGGTTCGTCCGACCCTGACGGCACCATCGCGTCGTACGCGTGGACCTTCGGTGACGGCGGGACCAGCACCGACGCCAACCCGTCGCACCACTACGCGGCGGCCGGTACCTACTCGGTCGGCCTGACGGTCACCGACAACCGCGGCGGCACCAACACCAAGACGGTGAGCAAGGTGGTCACCCATGTGAACACGTTGCCGGTGGCAACCTTCGGGGAGACCTGCAACAGCCTGACCTGCTCGTTCGACGGATCCGCGTCGAGCGACGCCGACGGCCCGATCAGCTCCTACGCCTGGAACTTCGGTGACGGCGCGACGGGCAGCGGGGCCACCGCTTCGCACACCTACGCGGCCAGCGGGACCTACACGGTCGGGCTCACGGTGACCGACGGCGACGGCGGTACCAACACCACCTCGCACACCGTCACGGTGACCCGGATCAACCAGGGCCCGACGGCGAGCTTCACCACCAACTGCAGCAACCTCAGCTGCTCGGTGGACGGTTCCGCTTCCCAGGACCCGGACGGCACGCTGACCGGGTACGCGTGGAACTTCGGTGACAACGCCACCGGCACCGGCGTGACGGCGTCGCACACCTACGCGGCCGCCGGGACGTACACCATCAGCCTGACGGTGACGGACAACGACGGTGCGACGGCGTCGACCACCAAGTCGGTCTCGGTCGTCGACCCGGCTCGCACGGTGGACTTCGTCGGCGCCAGCCGGGTGAACGGCAACGCTGCCTCCTTCACCAACACGGTGCCGGCGGCAGTCGCGGCCGGCGACACGTTGCTGCTGTTCTTCAGTGACAACGACCCGCTCCCGACCGTCAACGCTCCGGCGGGCTGGACCCAGGTGGAGACGGTGGGCTCGACCAACCAGAACGGCCGGCTGTGGCGCAAGACCGCGACGGCGACCGATGCGGGTACCGCGGTAGCGGTGACCACGTCGGCGGCGACCAAGGCCGATGCAACCCTGCTCGCCTACCGCGGGGCGTCGGGCGTCTCCAACTCGGCGACCAGCAGCGAAACCGTGCTGCAGGCGGCGCACACCACGCCGACGCTGAGCACGGCCACCGTCGGCGGCCGTTTGGTCAGCTACTGGGCCGAGAAGTCGTCGGCCACGACCACGATGTCCGTCCCGGCCGGGACGACCTCGCGAGCGAGCAGCACCGGTACGGGCACCGGCCGGATCACCGCGCTGGCCGTGGACAGCGACAGCCCGGTCACCCCGGGCACCGTCGGTGGGCTCACCTCGACCGCGGACTCGGCGTCGGCCAAGGCGCTGATGTTCACGGTGGTGCTCGCGCCGAACTGACCCCCCACCCCGCAGTACCGGGCAGCCGCCGACCTTCACCGGTCGGCGGCTGTCCGGCATTTCCGCTCGGAGCGCATTCTTGAAGAACCCGTGCCGGCGTTATCGAATTGCCAGACTTTGTCACGCCGGGTGTTGGCAGGATTGCTCCTGTGGCAGGTCAAAAACAAACCTGGATCATTTCCCGGCGAAGTGCTGACGGAGCCGCCCGGCGGGTGTTAACTCTCCGTGTAAGGGGGACCGCCACCGGATCTCGGTGCCGGTAATCAGGGGCAGGGGCCGGTGCACGCTCGTGCGCCGGCCGGGGGAGGAACTCGTGCGAAGAAGTGTCTATTCCGTCATGCTCGCGATCGCCCTGGCGGTGCCGGCCTGGGTGATCCCGGTCCAGGCAAGCCAGGCCGTTCACGTTCCACAGGACCGGTTGGTGAGCGCCGATCCGGCGAACTTCACCCCGAACGTGCTGGACGGCTCGGTGGAGTCCATCCAGCAGATCGGCAACACGATCCTGATCGGGGGTGACTTCCACCAGATCCAGGCGTCGACCGGGGGACCGATCCTGACCCGGAACAACCTGGCCGCGTTCGACGCCACCACTGGTGCGATCAGCACCACGTTCGTGCCGAATCCCGACGGCGAGGTCACCACGATTATTCCGGCCGGTGACGGCTCGAGCGTCTACATCGGCGGGTACTTCAACAACGTCAGCGGCGCCGGCTCGCCGAGCACCGCCCGGATCAACGCCACCACCGGCGCCCGGATCACCACTTTCAAGCCGCCGAAGCTGGACGGCCGGATCAAGGACATGCGTCTGGTCGGCAACCGGCTCTGGCTGGCTGGCTACTTCACCACAGTGCAGGACCAGCCACAAGCCGCACTGGCCACCGTCAACGCGACCACCGGCGCCTTCGACCCGTTCATGGGCCTGTCCATCGCCGGCGTGCACAACGGCGGCGTGCCGACCGTGATGAAGATGGACGTCACCCCGGACGGCAGCGAACTGGTTGCCATCGGCAACTTCAACGACATCGAGGGTGCCCAGCACCACCAGGTGTTCATGCTGAACCTCACCGGCACGAGCGCCGCAGTGGAGAACTGGCAGACCAACTTCTACACCACGGGTTGCTCAGGCGCTTTCCAGACCTACATGCGCGACCTGGACATTTCCCCGGACGGCTCGTACTTCGTCATCTCCACCACCGGCGCGTACGGCGGCGCGAACGTCGCCTGTGACTCGACCTCCCGCTGGGAGACCAGTGTTCGCGGTAGCAACCTGTCCTATCGCTGGATCGACAACACCGGCGGCGACACGACGTACGCCGTGGCTGCGACCGGCACGGCCGTGTACGTCGGCGGTCACCAGCGCTGGCAGAACAACCCGTTCGCGGGCGACAGCCCTGGTCCGGGCGCGGTTTCCCGGCAGGGCATCGCTGCCCTCGATCCGGCGAACGGCCTGCCGTTCTCCTGGAACCCGACCCGCGAACGCGGCGTCGGCGTCTTCGACCTCTACTCCACCTCGACCGGCTTGTGGGTCGGTTCGGACACCGAGCACCTGGGCGCGAACTTCGAGTACCACCCGCGGATCGCGTTCTTCCCGCTCGCCGGTGGCACGGTGGTCAAGCCGAACAACACTTCCTGGCTGCCGAACAACATCTACGCCGCCGGTCCGCGTGGCCCGGCCGCGAGCCCGAGCATCCTCTACCGCGTGAACGCGGCCGGTGACGCGCTCGGTGCCGCCGACGGCGGTTCCGACTGGGCCGCCGATACGGGCGCTTCGCCGGATCCACACCACGGCTCGGGCAGCAACACGGCCGGCTACGGTCCCGTTCCGAACGTCGCCGCGACGGTTCCGGCCTCCACGCCCCGGGCGATCTTCGACACCGAGCGATGGGGTGCGCAGACCTGGAACTTCCCGGTTCCGAACGGCGTACCGCTGCAGGTCCGCCTGTACTTCGCCAACCGGTACGGCGGCACCTCGTCGGTCGGCCAGCGCGTCTTCGACGTGTCGCTGGAGGGCACCACGGTGCTCAACGACTACGACATCGTCGCCGACGTGGGTGACCAGACCGGCACGATGAAGTCGTTCGACATCACCAGTGACGGCAGCGTGGACCTCAGCCTGAGCAACGTGGTGGAGAACCCGCTGATCAACGGCATCGAGATCGTCCGCACCGACCTGACCGACACCGGCGCAGCCGACGCGGTGACGAGGACGGCGTACGACGGGACCACGTTCGGGGCGCACACCTCGACCCCGAACGGCGGGATCAGCTGGCGCGACAACCGTGGCGCCTTCATGCTCAACGGCGTCCTATACGCCGGTTCCTCGGACGGCAGCTTCACGCGCCGCACGTACGACGGCACCACCTTCGGCGCAGCGACGGCCATCAACACCGCCGATGCGCTGGTCCCGATGACCGACTGGCACAGCGAAGTCAGCCAGATCAGCGGCATGTTCTTCGACGCGGGCAGGCTCTACTACACGCTGGCCGGCCAGTCGAACCTCTACTACCGGTACTTCACGCCGGAGAGCGGGGTCGTCGGCTCGTACCGCTTCACCGCGACCGGCAACGTCGCCGGCGTCGACTTCGCCAAGGTGAACGGCATGTTCATCACGCCCTCGTCGATCTACTGGGCGAGCTCGGCGGACGGCAACCTGCGACGCTCCGACTGGTCGTCCGCGACCGGTGCGCCGACAGGATCGTCCACCACGGTGTCCACCGACGACTGGCGGGCGCACACCTTGTTCCTGTTCCAGTCCACGAACGGCACTCCGCCGAACCAGCTGCCGGTCGCGCACACGGGTGTCACCTGCAACGATCTCAACTGCACCTTCTCCTCGGCCGGTTCGACCGACCCGGACGGCACCATCACGTCGTACGCGTGGAACTTCGGTGACGGCGGCACGGACACCGGGGCGAGCCCGGCGCACCGCTACCCGGCGGCCGGCACCTACACGGCGACCTTGACGGTGACCGACAACGACGGGGGTACCGCGCAGGCGACGCAATCGGTCACGGTGACGCACGTCAATGCGACACCGACCGCGTCCTTCACCGTTTCGTGTGCCGGGCTGACCTGTTCGGTGGACGGATCGGGTTCGACCGATCCGGACGGCCCGATCGCCTCGTACGCGTGGACGTTCGGCGACGGCGGTACCGCGACCGGCGTGACGGCCTCGCACACGTACGCCGCGACGGGCACCTTCACCGTCGGCCTCACTGTCAACGACGGCGAGGGCGGCACCGACAGCACCACCCGGTCGGCGACGGCGAACTCGGATCCGATCACCTTCAAGGGATCGGACAACCTGAACGCGAACGTCTCGCAGTTCACCGTGACCGTTCCGGCCGGGGTGTCCGCGGGGGACCTGTTGCTGTTGTTCTTCAGTGACAACGATCCGGCGCCTTCGGTGACCGGGCCGGCCGGCTGGACGCAGGTCCAGACCGTCTCGTCGACGAACCAGAACGGTCGCGTCTGGCGCAAGACGGCCACCGCCACCGACGCCGGCAGCCAGGTCCGGGTGAACACGTCGGCGGTCACCAAGGCCGACCTCACCCTGCTGGCCTACTCCGGAATCTCCGGTACTACGCCGGTTGCGGCTTCGGCCGCGGGCAGCGAGACGGTCAACCGGACGACCCACACGACACCGACCGTGGTGTCCTCGGTATCCGGTGCGCGACTGGTCAGCTACTGGGGGGAGAAGTCGTCCGCGACGACCTCGATGGTGCCGCCGGCCGGGCTGACGGTGCGGGCCGCGTCGAGCGGTTCCGGATCGGGCCGGATCACGTCGCTGACCGGCGACAGCGGTCCGCTGGCAGCGGGAACTCTCGGTGGCCTGACCGCCACCGCCGACTCCGCGTCGGCGAAGGCGCTGATGTTCTCGGTGGTCGTCGCGCCGAGTTGATCACGAATTACAGCGGGAGCGGTCACCGGCCGCTCCCGCTGTAACAGCTCCAGACAATTCCCGATATACCGACGACAGGGGATTTGTGCTCCGTGACTTGTGGTAGTTGGGGCGCCACAATTCACCGGTTTTCAGTGGTATCCGCCGGGTATTCTGCGCGGCGGTTTTTGGGGGAGGATCTTGTGCGCAGCCGTGCTGTTTCCGTGATGCTCGCGATCGCCGTGGCCGTGCTGGCCTGGGTGGTCCCGGTCCAGGCCAGTCAGGCCGTCCACGTTCCACAGGACCGGGTGGTGAGCGCCGATCCGGCGAACTTCACCCCGAACGTGCTGAACGGCGCGGTGAAAGCCATCCTGCAGGTCGGCAACACGATCCTGATCGGCGGCACCTTCACCCAGATCCAGGCCGCGACCGGTGGGCCGATCCTGACCCGGAACAACCTGGCCGCGTTCGACGCGGCCACCGGCGCGATCAGCACGAGCTTCGTGCCCAATCCCGACGGTGAAGTCACCACGATCATCCCCTCGGCCGACAGTTCCACGGTCTACATCGGCGGGTACTTCAACAACGTCAGCGGCGCCGGCTCGCCGAGCACCGCGCGGATCAACGCGACTACCGGTGCGCTCGACCCGACCTTCAAGGCCCCCAAGCTGAACGGCCGGATCAAGGACATGCGCCTGGTCGGCAACCGGCTCTGGCTGGCCGGCAACTTCACCACCGTGCAGAGCCAGCCGCAGGTCGCGCTGGCCACGGTGAACGCCACCACCGGCGCCTTCGACGCGTTCATGCGGCTGTCCATCGCCGGCCTGCACAACGGCGGCGTGACCACCGTGATCAAGATGGACGTCACTCCCGACGGCAGCCACCTGGTCGGGATCGGGAACTTCGACACCATCTCGGCGGTCAAGCACCACCAGATCTTCATGCTGAACCTCACCGGCGCGACCGCGGCGGTCGAGAACTGGCAGACCGACTTCTACAACACCGCCTGCTCGCGGTCCTTCGAGACGTACATGCGCGACCTCGACTTCTCGCCGGACGGCTCGTACTTCGTCGTCTCGACCACCGGCGCGTACGGCGGTGCCGGGATCGCGTGCGACTCGACCGCGCGCTTCAACACCGGCGCGCGGGGCAGCGGGCTCGGCTACTACTGGCTGGACAACACCGGCGGCGACACCACCTATGCGGTCGCCATCACCGGAACCGCCGTGTACGTCGGCGGTCACCAGCGCTGGCAGAACAACCCCTTCGCGGGCGACAGCCCCGGCCAGGGTGCTGTCTCGCGGCAGGGCATCGCGGCCCTCGACCCGGCGAACGGCCTGCCGTTCTCCTGGAACCCGACCCGGGAACGCGGCGTCGGCGTCTTCGACCTGTTCTCCACCTCGGCCGGCCTGTGGGTCGGTTCGGACACCGAGCACCTGGGCGCGAACTTCGAGTACCACCCGCGGATCGCGTTCTTCCCGCTCGCCGGCGGCACCGTTGTCGCGCCGAACCTGACGCCCACCCTGCCAGGTGACATCTACCTGGCCGGACCTCGCAATCCCGCGTCCGACCTGATCAACCGCACGCCGTACGACGGCACGACCTTCGGCACCCGAACAGCAGTCGGTGCCGGCGGGATCGCCTGGAGTACGAACCGCGGCGCGTTCATGCTCAACGGCTTCCTGTACGCCGGCTGGTCGG
Organism: Kribbella monticola; assembly: GCF_003261635.1. Lineage (GTDB taxonomy): Bacteria > Actinomycetota > Actinomycetes > Propionibacteriales > Kribbellaceae > Kribbella > Kribbella monticola. The sequence continues at coordinate 75,074 of NZ_QFXK01000027.1, forward strand.
ACGGCAGCTTCAACCGCCGCAGCTACAACGGCAGCACCTTCGGAGCCGCGTCCGCGATCAACACCGGCGACCTGATCGTGAACATGAGCACCTGGCACAGCGAGGTCGCCCAGATCACGGGTCTGTTCTTCGACGCAGGCCGGATCTACTACACGCTCGCCGGCCAGACCAGCTTGTTCTACCGGTACTTCACGCCGGAGAGCGGCGTGGTCGGCGCGATGCGCTTCACTGCCACCGGCAACATCGCGGGCATCACCTGGTCGCAGATGAACGGCATGTTCGTGACGGGCGGCTCGATCTACTGGGCCAGCTCGGCCGGTGGTGGTCTGCAGCGAGCGGGCTGGTCCAGCGCGACCGGCGTACCGACCGGTTCTTCTGTTGTCGTGTCCACGGACGAGTGGCGGGCGCGGTCGCTGTTCCTGATGCAGGGCGCCGGTGCGCCGCCGAATCAGCCGCCGGTGGCGCATGTCGGGTCGACCTGCAGCAACCTGAGCTGCAGCTTCTCCTCGGCCGGCTCGACCGACCCGGACGGCACCATCACGTCGTACGCCTGGAACTTCGGTGACGGCAACACCGGCACGGGTACGAGCCCGAGCCACACGTACGCCGCCGCGGGCAGCTACTCGGTCACGCTGACCGTGACGGACAACGGCGGTGCGACAGGGCAGGCCTCGCAGAACGTGACGGTCAGCCAGAACGCCGGGGCGGTGACCTTCGTCGGCGCCAACGGCGTGAACACGAACGCGACCCAGTTCCCGGTGACCGTGCCGTCCGCAGTGGCCGCAGGCGACCTGCTGCTGCTCTTCTTCGCCGACAACGATCCGGCGCCGACGGTGACCGGGCCGGCGGGCTGGACCCAGGTTCAGACCATCGCCTCGAGCGGGCAGAGCGGCCGGGTCTGGCGCAAGCTCGCGACCGCCGGCGACGCGGGGACGCAGGCTCTGGTCGCGACCTCCGCACTCACGAAGGCCAACGCGACTCTGGTCGCCTACCGGGGTACCGACGGCACGGTGTCCGCATCGGCGGCCGGCAGCGAAACCGTCTTGCAGACGACCCACACGACGCCGACCGTGACGGCGACGGTGGATGGTTCGCGCCTGATCAGCTACTGGGGTGAGAAGTCCTCCGCGACGACCGCGCTGGCGCCGCCCGCCGGCCTGGTGGTCCGGCTGGCTTCCCCTGGCTCCGGTTCCGGCCGGATCACAGCACTCACCGGTGACAGCGGACCGCTGGCACCGGGCACTGTCGGAGGGCTGACCGCTACCGCGGACTCGGCCTCGGCAAAGGCGCTGATGTTCAGCGTAGTGGTGGCTCCCGCCTAGGGGGTTTTTGTAGCGGGGCAACCGGTGGGCCGGTGCTCTTCCCGCGGAGCGAGATGCCGGCACCATCACAGAAATCCAGCGGACCCGGTGGGGGGAAGCGCCGTCGGCGCTCCATCGGGCCCGCTCAGCCAGGGGGTTCCACGTATGGCATTACGCCGTTCGCTGTTGCTGTTGTCCGCAGTCGCGCTCGCCTTGGTGGGCACGCTGCTGACCGTCGGGTCGGGCCGTTCGGCCGACGCCGTTCAGTTGCCGAAGAGCACGATCGTCAGCGACGACCCGGTCGACTGGACGCCACACGCGCTCGACGGCGAAGTGCATGCGCTGATCCAGGTAGGCAACCGGGTGATCGTCGGTGGCACCTTCACCACGATCCGCTCGGCCACCAGCTCGACGCAGATCGCCCGGCGCAGCATCTTCGCCTACAACGCCACCACCGGCGCACTCGACAACGGCTTCCTGCCGACGCTGAACGGTGCGGTGGAGACCTTGCTGCCGAGCGAGGACGGCTTGTCCGTGTACGTGGGCGGCAGTTTCAGCACCGTGAACGGGACCAGCAGGCCACGGCTGGCCAGGATCAACCTGGCCGACGGAGTCCTGAACAGCACCTTCCGGCCATCGGTGAACAGTTCGGTCTACGACATGAAGATGTCCGCCGGGCGGATCTTCATCGGTGGCCCGTTCTCGTCGGTCGGTGGTGTGAGCCGCACCTTGATGGCGACCGTGAGCCCGGAGACCGGCGCGGTCGACCCGTATCTCAACATCACCTTCGGCTCGCCGGTCCGCGGCGGCGCCCTGCAGGTCGACAAGTTCGACATCACCCCGGACGGCACCAAACTGATTGCGCTCGGCAACTTCTCGGTGGTCGGCGGGCTGTCCCGGACCCAGATCGTGATGCTGGACCTGAACGCCACCTCGGCCACCGTCCGGAACTGGTCGACCCCGCGCTTCGAGCCCAACTGCTCGTCGCAGTTCCTGACCTACGTGCACGACGTCGACTTCTCCCCGGACGGCGCGTACTTCGTCGTCGTGACCACCGGCGGCACTCCGCCCGACAAGCTGTGTGACTCGGCCTCCCGCTGGGAGACGGCACCGACCGGCGGCAACCAGCAGCCCACCTGGATCGACTACACCGGTGGTGACACGCTGTGGAGCGTCGCCGTCACCGGCGTCGCCGTGTACGTCGGCGGTCACCAGCGCTGGCTCAACAACACCGGAGGAAGCAACGCTGCCGCTCCCGGCGCGGTGTCCCGGGAAGGGCTGGCCGCACTGGACCCGCTGAACGGCCTGCCCTACTCGTGGAACCCGACCAGGACCCGCGGTGCCGGCGTTTTCGACCTGACCTCGGTCCCGGGCGGCCTGCTGATGGGCAGCGACACCGACCGGGTCGGACGGAACTCCGAGTTCCACGGCCGGCTGGCGATGTTCCCGAACTCGTCGCTGACGCCCCCACCGGGGTACACCGGCCAACTGCCGGGCCCCGTCTACCGGCTTGGTGCCACCACGACAGTCCGCCAGTACGACGGAACGACGGCCGGCGACGCCAGTACGGTCGACACCGGTACTGCGAACTTCACCAACGCCCGGGGTGCCGTGATGATCGACGGCATCCTCTACACCGGCAACTCCGACGGCACCTTGACGCGCAGGTCGTACAACGGCACCACGTTCGGCTCTGCAAGCACAGTGAACCTGCTGGGACTGACCGCGTTCGCCACCGATCTGCGCAACCTCACGGGGATGTTCTTCAGCAACGGGCGGCTGTTCTACACCGTGGCCGGTCAGTCGTCGCTCTACTACCGCTACTTCACGCCGGAGAGCCAGATCATCGGTGCTTCCCGGTTCGTGGCCAGCGGCAACATCACCGGCATCAACTGGAGCCAGGTGTCCGGCATGTTCCTGTCCGGCAACCAGCTCTACTGGGGAACCAGCGCGGACGGCAACCTGCATCGGGTCAACTTCGCCAACAACGTCCCGGTCGCCGGCACCGCGGTGGTCACCAGTGGACCTGGTATCGACGGCCAGGACTGGCGTTCGCAGGGCACGTTCCTGTACGCCGGCAGTGGTCCGGTGCCTAACATCCGCCCGTCGGCTTCGTGGGGAGCCAGCTGCGACCTGCTCGCCTGCAGTTTCGACGGGGCCGCTTCCAGCGACCCGGACGGCAGCATCACGTCGTACGCGTGGGACTTCGGCGACGGTGAAACGGCGACCGGACCGACGGCTTCGCACACGTACGCCGCGAGCGGGACCTACACGGTCACGCTGACGGTGACCGACGACGACGGCGCCACCGGGACCGACAGCCGGCCGCAGGTCGTGTCGAGTGTGGCGAACCCGATCGAGTTCGTGGGAGCGAACTCGTCCAACCAGAACGCGCTCACGCACACGGTGACGGTGCCGCCGTCGACCAGTGCGGGTGACGGACTGCTGTTGTTCTTCACCCAGAACACCACGGCGACCCTGACCGGTCCGACCGGGGTCACGGGGTGGAACCTGGTCAGGACGCTCAACGGCTCCGGATACGTGACCAGGGTCTGGCAGAAGGTCGCCGACGCCGGTGACGCCGGCAAGGACGTGTCGGTGAACCTTTCGGCGTACAGCAAGGCAGGGATGACGGTCGCGGCGTACTCGGGGACCAGCCTGACCGCTCCGGTCGGCGCCTTCGACTCGATGAACGAGACGGTGACCCGCGCTGGGCACACCACTCCGGTCGTGAACAACACGATCGCCGGTGCGTGGCGGGTCTCCTACTGGGCGGACAAGTCGTCGGCGACGACGTCGTGGACGGCCCCGGCCGGCGAGCAGGTTCGCGGTACGTCGTTCGGGGTCCCGAACGGGTACATCTCGACCCTGCTGACGGACCGCGGCGCCGCCGTACCGACCGGACCGCAGGGCGGCCTGACGGCGACGGCGAACAGCTCGAGTCCGTCGGCCACGGCATGGACAGTCCTGCTGAGTCCGCGGTGATTCACGCATCCTCCGGGCAGGGGGATTACGCTTCGGCCAGGAGGTGGCGGATGCCGGGCTGGATGACCAAATGGGGAACTGCCGGCGTGACGGTGGTCGCGCTGGCAGCGGTGCCGTCGTGCGGGTCGGCGGCCGGCGCGGAGAACGACGACACGGCGGCGGTCACGACCACGCCGCCGCCCAATCCACAATTGCTGATCACCTTCGACGACCAGGAGCCGGGACCCGCTGCGGGCCGGGACATCATCGGTGAGGGATCGGCCGCGGCGGAGATCTCCCTGCTCAGCCGCAACAAGCAGAAGGCGACCTTCGTGACGGGTCACCAGGGCGGTATCGCGCTGCGGACACCGCCGTACTCGGGGGAGACCAGCGGCTCGTTCAGCGCGCTTCGGATCGAGCCGGAGGAGTGGCTGTCGCCCGGCTTGTCGGATTTCACCTTCGGCGCCGACATCCGGCTGGACGCGAAGTCCAACGGGACCGCGATCGACAACGGGGACAACGTGATGCAACGCGGGCTGTACGCCGACGCCGCGCAGTACAAGATCCAGGTCGACAAACACCACGCCTCGTGTGTGATCCGCGGGACCGACGGTGCGGTCGTGGTGAAGTCCAAGGCGTTGCTGAACCCGTCGAAGTGGTACCGGCTGACCTGTCACCGGGCGGACAAGACCGTCAAACTGACCGTTCAGGATCTGGAGACGAACCAGCCGCCGGAGACGCTCGAGAAGACCGGCCCGATCGGCACGCTCGACATGATCGGCTCGGAGCCGCTGTCGGTCGGCGCCAAGATCGGCGAGGACGGCGAGATCATCGGCTCGTCCACGGACCAATTCAACGGCCTGCTCGACAACATCAGCTACGAGCGCAGCTGAGTTCTACTGGAAGACGGCCTCGATCAGGCGATCCGTGGCGTGGCCGTCGTCGAGATGGCAGTACTTCGCGCGAAAGGCGTCGTACGCTCCGGCGTACGACGTCCGGAGCGACTCTTCGTCGTTCAGTACCGCGGTCAGCTCAGCCGTCGTCGTCACGAGCGGCCCGGGCGCCTCGGCCTCCAAATCGAAGTAGAAGCCGCGGAGCTGGTCGCGGTAGCCGGCCAGGTCGTAGGTGTAGAAGATCATCGGCCGGCCGGTGATCGCGAAGTCGAACATCGTCGACGAGTAGTCGGTGATCATCAGATCGGAGGCCAGGTAGAGCGCCTGGATGTCCGGGTGACTGCTCACGTCCAGCACGCGGGGATGCCGCGGCACCGGCGACGACGCCGCGACCAGGTGGTGGAACCGGAACAGCAGAACGGTGTCTTCCGGCGTATTGGCGAGCACCTGCTCGACCTCGGCGGCCAGAGGGTTCGGCTTGGCCGTCCCGGTGAGCGCGTCGTCGCGCCAGGTGGGGGTGTAGAGGACCGCGCGGGCGCTGGGGGAGAGGCCGAGCTCGGCGCGGGTCTTGTCCCGGAGTTCGGCGGCGTTCGGCCCGGAGAGCGCGTCGTTGCGCGGGTAGCCGATTTCGAGCACCGATCCGTCGTACCGGAAGGCACTTGAGAGCTTCTCGGTCGAGAAGTGGTTCGGTGAGACGAGGTAGTCCCACCGCTTGACGTCTCTGGCGAGGCGTTTGGCGTAGAGATCTGCTCCGTCGTACTGGGCGTCTGGGACATCGAAGCCGACCCGCTTGAGCGGCGTCCCGTGCCACAGCTGCACGTACGTCGTCCTGCTCGTCTTCAGCGGGTAGCGCGGCATCATGTCGTTGTTGAGGAAGTACTTCGCTGCGGCGATCCGGGCGAAGTACGCCGGGGTGTTGCGGACCACGCGGCCCACGTCGTCGGGGAGCTCCACATCCTGGTCGGAGACGACCCAGATGCGGCGCAGGTCGGGGCGGAGTACGCCGAGGCGCTCGGAGACCGCGCGCGGACTGTCAGCGTACTTGCCCCGCCAGCTCTCGAAGACGACCGTGCTCATCAGCTTTGAACCTTCTGTTCGAGTTGGTCTGGCGGGGTGGTCCCGTCGGTGGTGGTGCCGGCGGTTGCCCCTGTTGCGTCGGTTGCGTCTGTTGCGTCGGGAGCGGCGTCGGCTCGGGCGAGCATCGGGAAGCCGTGGCGGCGGCGGACCAGCATCCACAGCGGCGGCGCGATCAGGGCGGCGCCGAGCAAGGCCAGTCCGGTCGCGGCATTCGGTACGCCCAGGAGCTTCAGCGCGGAGGCCAGCAGCACGAAGGCGAGGACGCGGCGGATCAGGCCGCCCGGCGCGCGGGACGAGATCCGTGCGCCCAGCCAGACGCCCGGCACGCAGCCGACCAGCATCGCGGCGGTCAGATTGAGTTGGAATTCGCCGAACAGCAGATGCCCCAGCGCGGCCGAGGCGACCAGCGGCACGGCCTGCAGCAGGTCGGTGCCGACCAGTTCGCTCGCTTTCAGGCCCGGGTAGAGCGCCATCAGCGCGATGATGATCAGCGAACCCGAACCAACTGAGGTCAGGCCGACAACGAGGCCGCCGAGCACCCCGACAAGGATCGTTGGGAGCGGCCGGGCGGTGAGCTTCGGCCGGCCCTGGGGGAGTGGCGGGAGCAGACCGTCGCGCTTGCGGGCGCGCTCGACCAGGCGGATGTACGCGCGGACAGCCAGTCCGGTCGCGGCGATCAACAGCGCGACGCCGAGCGCCCGCTGGATGATCGTCTGCACTTCTTCGCCGTCGCCGAGCGCCCTGGCGATGAGCACACCGCCGAACGCCGCCGGGATCGACCCCACACACAACCAGCCGACGAGCTTGAGGTGAACAGTGCCCCGCTTGAGATGAACCGCCGCCCCAACCGGCTTCATCACCGCACTCGCGACGAGGTCGCTGGAAACAGCAGCAAGCGGCGGCACGCCGAAAAACAACACCAACACGGGCGTCATCAACGCGCCCCCACCCATCCCAGTCAGCCCAACCACAACGCCCACCCCAAACGCCGCAGCCGCCAACCCCCAATCCACAGCTCACCCCTCCACTTGCACATCAACCGCCAACCCCTGCCCCCCAGGCAAGCCCTCCGCCCCCCGCGCGCCCTGCCCGCTCTCCGCGCTCTCCGCATCCTGCTGCGTGACCCGCGCGCTCTCCGCGCTCTCCGCGCTCTGCGCGCTCTGCGCGACCTGCGCGACCTGCGCGACCTGCGCGGCCTCCGCGCTCTGCGCGACCTGCGCGGCCTCCGCGCTCTGCGCGACCTGCGCGGCCTCCGCGCTCTGCGCGACCCGCGCGGCCTCCGCGCTCTGCGCGACCCGCGCGATCTGCGTTGGCAGCCAGCCGCCTGCCTCGAGATAACCGGTGATGACGGCCAGCGACTCATCGAAGGAGGCCCCAGTCGTGTCCACCCGCAGTTCGGCGTCCAGCGGCTCGTCGTACGGGTCGCTGATCCCCGTGAACTGCGTGACCACACCAGCCCGCGCCTTCTTGTACAGCCCTTTCACGTCCCGCCGCTCGCACTCTTCCAGCGACGTCGCGACGTGAACCAGCACGAGATCTCCAACCGCTTCAACCATCTCGCGAACGGCGGCCCGCGATTCGGCGTACGGCGCGATCGGCGCGCACACCGCGATCCCACCGTGCCGCGCGACCTCAGCCGCCACGAACCCGATCCGCCGCACGTTCAGATCCCGCCCAGCCCGATCGAACCCGAGCCCCGACGACAGCAACCGCCGTACGACGTCCCCATCCAGCAACGTCACAGCCCGATCCACCTGCGCGGTCAGGTAATCCGCCAGCCCCTTGGCCAGCGTCGACTTCCCCGACCCCGAGAACCCGGTGAAGAACACCACCACCCCACGCTCCCGCCGAGGCGGCCGCCACCGACTGAGCACAGGCATCACCTTGTCCAGCAACACATCCGCGCTACCAGCCAGCTCACTGGTTGCCTCACGCAACCGTTCGAGACCTTCAACCCAAAGCCCATCACCGCCCCGCGCGTCCGCCACCCGGGCGTCCGCGTCCCGCGAGTCAGCCGCGTGCGAGTCCGCCTCCTGAGAGTCCGCCTCCTGCGAGTCCGCCTCGTGCGAGTCAGCCTCCGGCGAGTCCGCCTGCCGCGAGTCAGCCTCGTGCGCGCCAGCTTCCGCCGCCGAACGCAGACGCCAAAGGTGCGTTCCTTCAAGCCTGGCAGCGATCGCGGCTCCCAGCGCTTCATCGACGCCTGTCCCACGCCAGCTCACAGGAAGCGGCACCAGCGTGAAATCCGCCGGCGCTACCACCTCCAGGCAGTGCCTAAGTACTGCAGCAGGCACCCCATCCGGACTGGTACCTCCCGCAGGCACGACCAGCACCACGTCATCCGCCCCAAGCCGACGCACGCCTTCAACGTCAAGTTCGGTCAACGGCCGCGCCGCCACCACAACAACCCGCGTCCGCCCCTCGGCGTCAGGCAACTCGACGCCCTCACCAACGCCCGCCAGCCGCCCCTCGATCCACCCCTGCCCCGCGCCCGCCGCCGACGAAAGCTCGCTCAGCACAGCAACCGGCGTCGACTCACAGTCACCAACCACAACCTCGCCCGCCGCAAGCCCACGAGCGATCTCGTCCTCAGAAGCCGGAATCCGCACCCGTCCGTCACCCGGAGACTCACCCGCAGTGACATCCCCCAATACCGCGAACGGCAACCTCACCCCCAGCAGCGCCAGCCGAACATCCGCAACGGTCCGATCGCAGGGACAAACCACCGGCGACCCAGCCCGTCGCTCCTCGACCGCGCGCCACTGCATACGCGTAACTTCCTCCAGCACACCAGCCCCCCAGCTGTGATCACCCGCACCCACGCAGGCACCCCGTCAACTTAGCCCCCGGTAACTCCCCGTCACCCGCGCCCAGTCTCCCCCATTCCCACCCCAGATGCCACCACCACCCCACAACCCACCAGCACGCACTTACCCCCCGCCCAACGAGCGCGCCCAACTGCGTACCCGAGCAGCGCGACCAACGGCGTACCCGAGCAGCGCGTGCGACACGCGTGCCCGAGCAGCGCGAGCAACGGCGTACCCGAGCGGCGCGTACAACGGCGTACCCGAGGCGCGTACGACGCGCGTACCCGAGCGGCGCGAGCAACGGCGTACCCGAGCAGCGCGTACAACGGCGTACCCGAGGCGCGTACGACGCGCGTACCCGAGCGGCGCGTACAACGGCGTACCCGAGGCGCGTACGACGCGCGTACCCGAGGCGCGTACGACGCGCGTACCCGAGCGGCGCGTACAACGGCGTACCCGAGGCGCGTACGACGCGCGTACCCGAGGCGCGTACGACGCGCGTACCCGAGGCGCGTACAACGGCGTACCCGAGGCGCGTACGACGCGCGTACCCGAGCGGTGCGTACAACGGCGTACCCGAGCAGCGCGACCAGCTGCGCACCCGAACAGCGCGACCAACTGCGCACCCGAACAGCGCGTACGACGCGCGGGACCGAGGAGCGGATACGACCTGTGTGCCCCGCGCCTGCGAACTGCGCCGGGGGAGCGTGTGCGAACTGCGTGCCCGAGGAGGGGTCTCGTCGAAGGGGTTAGCGCCAGCGGTCGAAGAACCGGCGCTTTGTGGCCGGCTGTGGCGGATTCTGCGGTTGAACAGGCTGGGGTGCTGGGCCGACGTTCAGACCGAGTGCTGTTGCGTAGATGGCGATGCTGTCCTCGGGGCCGTTCTGGTAGCGCTTCATGACGCGTTGGACGGGCCAGATCGTGGCGCCGTCGGCCAGGGTCAGCTCGACGTTGATCTCGTTCCGCGGATCCTCGTCGTTCGCCTGCCAGGTGCCGCCGGCGTTGCGTCGGAAGACTTCGCCGACGTAGGCACCCAGCGCGAAGATCCGCGAACCGAGGTCGGTCGCCAGCAGGCCGCCCGGCGTCGGTTGCCCACGGTCTGAGTTGTCGTCGAAGAACCGATCGATCGACCACAGGCTCTGCGCGCTGAAGTCCGCCTGGTAGCCGGACGACTGGAGAGCGTACGAGATCATCTCCGCGGATGCGTCGATGTCCTCGATGAGCGAAGCCATTGGATCGATCCTCCGTTTCCGAGCGACAAGTGAGCGAGAGACTACCGCCGCGAGGGTCATCAGCAACGACCCTCACAGAGGAACGCACCGGACCTCTGTGCTCCTGCGGCCTTGGTCAGGTGCCGCATCTGCCGCATCAGGATGGCCAGACAAGCCGTCTCAATTCTCAAGCAGGCCTGCTGACAAGCAGGGTGCTACCTTCGGCGGGCGTAGGTCGTAGCGGCGAGGTTGTAGGCGAGGTCTTGGGCCACCTGAAAGGCGTCGTCCTCGTCGAGGCGGTGTTCGACGACGAGTTTGGCAAGGTAGCCGGCGTCGATCCGCCGTGCCAGGTCATGGCGGGCCGGGATCGACAGGAAGGCGCGTGTGTCGTCGACGAAGCCGGAAGTGTTGTAGAAGCCGGCTGTCTCGGTCACCAATTCGCGGAACCGGCGCATCCCATCCGGGCTGTCGAGGAACCACCAAGGCGCACCCAGCCGCAGGCTCGGATAGACCCCCGCCAGCGGTGCGAGCTCACGCGAGTAGACAGTCTCGTCCACCGTGAACAACACCATCCGAAACCCCTCGGCATGACCGAAGCGCTCCAGCAGCGGCCGCAGCGACCGGGTGAACTCGGCCGCCACCGGAATGTCGTGCCCCTGGTCGGGCCCGTACGTCGAGTGGATCGCCGGATCGTGATCCCGTAGTACGCCCGGATGCAGTTGCATCACGAGTCCGTCCTCGGCAGAGATCGCCGCCATCTGGAACAACATGTGCCCAGCGAAGGCGGCCGCATCAACCGCGGACACCTCGCCTCGCAGAGCGGACGCATAGATACGCGCCGCCTCGCCCTGCTCCAGCGGTGTAGCCGCCGCGCTCAGATGCCCGTGGTCGGTAGCCAAAGCGCCGGCCGCGATGAACGCCTGCCGCCGTTGCCTGAGCGCCTCCAGGTAGCCCTCGTACGACGAGGTGTCGGCGCCAGCCAGTTCGCCGAGTTGACCGGCGAGGTCGCTCCAGCCGGGCCGGTCGAGGTGAACCAACGCGTCGGGACGGAAGGTCGGGATCACCCGGCCGGGCAGGTCGGCCGCGATCTTCGCGTGCTGAGCGAGATCGTCGGTCGCCGCATCGGTGGTCGAGATGACCTCGATCCCGAACCGGTCGAGCAACGCGCGAGGCCGGAACTCCGGCTCCTTCAGACGCGCGGAGATCTCGTCGTACAAGTCGTCGGCCGTCTCGGCGGATGGTGCGACCGTCAGCCCGAGGACTTCGGCGAACTCGTGCTCGAGCCAGTACCTGCTCGGCGTACCGAGGAAGAGGTGCCAGTGGGAGCAGAACTCCCGCCAGATCTCGCGTGGCTCGGCCGTCCGGGTGCCGTCGAGACGGGGGAGGCCCAGCCGGTCGGGCGAAACGCCTTGGGATATGAGCATGCGGGTCACGTAGTGGTCCGGCACGACCAGCAGGTCGGCTGGATTGCCGAATGCCTCGTCCGCAGCGAACAAGGCAGCATCAACATGCCCATGCAGGCAGAGCAGTGGCAGCGACCGGGTCGATTCATGGATCCGCCGGGCGACATCGCGCGCCTCGCCGGCGGGCAGGGCGCGGTCCGGGTGGGGCTGCAGAGCCTTCGGCATGAGTCCTCCGTCAGGTATCGGCTGCAACGTGTGCTGCAAAGGATTGCAGTGATCAAAGCGTGACACAAGTCCAGGAAATAAAGAAAATCGAGCGCTTTCCACAGAGCGCGGAAGGACCACTTGACACAGTGTTGCAAAGGATTGCAGACTCGCTCCACGGCACCGCGTCGCAGTGCCTGTGAGCGATAGGGAGGTGGCCATGCCCGCAACGATTCGCGATGTCGCGCGCCTGGCCGGCGTCTCCCCATCCACCGTCTCGCGGGCGCTTTCGCTGCCGCACGTGGTCAACCCCACGACCCGCGCCCGGGTGATGGCTGCCGCCGACAGCCTCGGTTACGCGCCGAACAAGGCAGCCCGTGGACTGATCACCGGTCGAACCGGCAACATCGGCCTGGTCGTGCCCGACCTCGCGAACCCGTTCTTCCCGAGCGTGGTCAAGGGTGTCCAGGCCCGCGCCGTCGAGTCCGATGTGGCGGTCTTCCTGGCCGACTCCGACGAGGACGCAGCTGCCGAGATCGGTCTGGTGCGGGCGCTGGCCAAACAGGTCGACGGACTGATCCTGTGTTCGCCGCGGTCGTCCGACCACGAGCTCATCGGCATCGCGCAGGAGACCAACGTCGTGCTGATCAACCGGCTCGTCGAGGGCGTTCCCGCGGTGACGTTCGACAACGAAGAAGGAATGCGGCTGGCGGTTGACCACCTTGTCGCGCTCGGCCATCGCAGGATCGCGTGGGTCGGTGGGCCGAAGGCATCCTGGTCCAACCGGCACCGCAAGATCGGGCTGTACTCCGCGGTGCACGACCACCGGGTCGAGCTGGCTCCGGTCGGTTCGTTCCAGCCCACCTACGAGGGAGGTATGGCCGCCGCCGACCAGGTGGTCGCCACCCGCGCGACCGCGGTGATCGCCTACAACGATCTGGTCGCGATCGGGCTGCTGGCTCGACTGCATGCGCGGGGAATCTCGGTGCCTGACGACCTCAGTGTGGTCGGCATCGACGACATCGCCATGTCCCGGATGGCCCGCCCCGCCCTGACCACCGTGCGGTTGCCGAAGCAGAAGTCCGGCCGGCTTGCCGTCGAGTTGCTGCTCGGACTGCTGGAGGATCGCGATCCCGGTTCGATCAGCCTTCGCGCAACTCTGCACGGCGAACTGATGGTGCGGGCCTCCAGCGGCGTGGCACCCGACTCCGCACACCCCTGAAACGGAGGACGCCGGTGGTAGTTGATCAGATGGGTGCCAGTGACTCGTTTGCCGGTACGGTCACGGCGCGGCTTGCCCTCGGCGACCCGTTGATCGACGCCGTGAGGCTTGGCGTTTCTGCCGCCTTGCTTTCCGTCGGCGGTCTCGGCGGTGCCGGTCATGTCGCGACTCTTGAAGAATCACAGGCCCATCCGGCCCGAGCGGTGGAGGTTTGCGGATGATGGAGCGGTTGAGTTCGCGGAGTCTTCCGGTCGAGTGGGCGCCGGAGGTCGATCCACGGGGTTTGAGCATCGGGATCGTGCACCTCGGTCTCGGGGCCTTCCACCGGGCGCATCAGGCAGTCTTCACCGAGCGGGCCGCGGCGATGACCGGCGAGAGTCGGTGGGGCATCAGCGGCGTGAGCCAGCGGTCGGCGTCGGTGCGGCAGCAGCTGGCGCCGCAGGACGGCCTGTACTCCGTACTCACCCGCGGCCTCGATTCGCCTTCCCTGCAGGTGATTGGAAGCATGCGGGAAGTGTCGACCGCGCCGGAGGCCCCGGCCGCGGTCGTGGCGCGAATCGCCGATCCGGCAGTGGCAGTGGTGACGTTGACCGTGACCGAGAAGGGATATCGGGCCGTCGCGGGCGGCGGGCTCGATCTGGCCGATCCCGAGATCCAGGCCGACTTGGCCGGCAGGCCGCCGCGCACGGTGGTCGGTCAGCTGGCCGCCGGTTTGATTCGGCGAGCGGAGACTGGAGCCGGACCGCTCACAGTTCTGTCCTGCGACAACTTGGTTGCCAATGGCCCCTTCCTGCGCCGCTTGATGGAGGACTACGCGGCCGCCCTTGGATCCGTTCGGTCCCGGTCAGTGGACGGCAGATCGGTGCTCGAAGATGGCAGGCAGAGCAAGCTTGGTACGCATGGCGAGCCGGCGGGGGAGCGAGCTGGCGTTGTCGCGATCGGCAGCTCGTCGGGCAATCTGGCTGCGCGGCTCGCGGGGCAGTTGGAGTCGACGCGCTTTCCGGCGAGCATGGTGGATCGGATCGTGCCGGCGACGACGGACGCCGACCGGGAGGAAGCCGCGCGGCTGCTCGGCGTACGGGATGAGGCGCTGGTTGTTGCGGAGCCGTTCATCCAGTGGGTGATCGAGGACGATTTCGCGGGTGCGCGGCCGGCTTGGGAGCGGGCTGGTGCTGTGCTCACGGAAGATGTCGCGCCGTGGGAGCAGGCCAAGCTCCGGATGCTGAACGCTACCCACTCGATGCTGGCGTACCTGGGTGGTCTTCGGGGATACGAGACCATTGCCGAGGCGGTTCGCGACGTCGAGCTCGCCGAGCTGGCGGGTGAGTTGATGACGCGGGACGTCGTTCCGACTCTGACTCCTCCTGAGGGGCTTGATCTCGCGGCGTACGGGACGAGTGTGCTTGAGCGATTCGCGAATCCGGCGTTGAAGCATCGGACGGCGCAGGTTGCCATGGATGGGTCGGTGAAGCTGCCGGTCAGGTTGTTGGGGACGGTTCGCGATCGGCTCGAAGCCGGAGCGGAGCCGCGGATCGCCTCGCTCGCGGTGGCAGGCTGGATGGTCTATGTCGCCACCGGGCGGGATGCGAACGGGCGGGAGTTGGCGCTGGACGATCCGCAGGCGGCGCGGTTGCGGGAAGCCGCCACGTCGGCCGGTCCGGGAGCGGCCGGGCTGGTCGATGCGATGCTGTCGATCGAGACGGTGTTCGACAAAGAACTTGCCGCAGACAAGGTCTTCCGCTCGCTACTGATCGAGGGAGTAAGCAGCCTGCAGAGCGATTAACGTGCTGCGGTCTGCACAGCGGCTGGCTCGCTGCGGTCTGCTGGGCGACGAAGGCGCTGTGGTGCAGTGGGATTGACGTGCTGTGGTGTGCGGGGTGATTGGCGTGCTGCGGTCTGCGCAGCGACTGGCTCGCTGCGGTCTGCTGGGCGACGAAGGCGCTGTGGTGCAGTGGGATTGGCGTGCTGCGGTCTGCGGGGTGATTGGCGTGCTGCGGTCTGCGCAGCGACCGGCTCGCTGCGGCCTGCTCGGCGACAAAGACGCTGTGGTGTGCAGAGCGATTGACGTACTGCGGTGTGCAGGGTGACTGGCGTGCTGTGGTGTGCGGGGTGATTGGCGTGCTGCGATGTGCAGGTGTGCAGGTGTGCAGGGTGACTAACGCGCTGCGGTTCGCGGGGCTACCAACCTGTGGTCCTGTGGGCGCGAGGTTGGTGAGCGGCTTGTGAGCGCCTCAACCGCTGTTGTCAGCGTTTGCTGGCCCGGCAACGATGCCAGCCAAGGGGCGCCACCGCTCAAGGAAAGGCTTCCGGTGCCTAAAAGAACGAGTTTCACCGCGCAAGGGTCGATGCACGTGAGCCTGCTTGTGCGTCTGCACTCCGTCGATGCAGGTCAGCCAGTTGGGGTTGATGGCGCTTCGGCGGGCGGTGGCTAAGTGCTGTCTGTAGTTGGATTAGTACGGTTCGTAGCGGGGCGGTTGTCGTTCTAGGCAAGGGTGGGGGAGCTGTCCTACTCTCGGAGTTCGACGTCCGTTCTAGGTATCGGCCGGCGGGGGACGACCTGGGGGGTCAGGTATGAAGGGTTCCAGTCCGATGGGGCAGGCGGTCGGATGAAGATTCTGGTCAGCGCCATCAGATGCAGCCCGGGTGATCGCCGTGAGGCAGGCGCCACTTGGGCGTGGTGCAAGGCGGCGGCGCGTGATCATGAGGTCTGGTTGGTCACCCGGGGCGATTCGGCGGAGCTGATCCGCAAGGAGTTGGTGGTGCGGCCCGTACCAGGGCTCATCGTGGTGCCGTTGGACCTGCCATGGCGGCGGGACTACTGGTGGTCCGATTCGCTGTGGTTCCGTCATGCTGCTCGCAAAGTCCAACGTTTGCATGACGAACACGACTTCGCGGTGATCCATCATCTGACCGTCGGCCAGCGGGGCGTTCCTACCGGTACGGCGACGTCGGGCCGGGTGCGGGTGATCTGGGGGCCGGTCAGTCTGCCGACGCCGATTCCGTTGAGTCTCACGCACTGGCTCGGGCAGGGCGGTCTGCTGGCTGAGTTGGGACGCCGGATCGGTGCGGCCGTGACTCGGTGGATGTTCAGTCGCAGAGCTGCCCGGCAGGCCGATCTGGTGGTTGCTCAGGACAACGATGTTGCGGCGCGGCTGGATCGCCGAGTGATCGTCGAGCCGATGGTCGCGATCCGGCCGGTGACCGGTGGGGGAGGGCCGGGCGACGGGTTCGGTGCTGAGGGCACCAGTACTGCGGTGTTCGCTGGTCGGCTCGTACCGGACAAGGGGCTGTTGCTCGCGATCAACGCGCTCGCTCGTCCGGCGGCGGCGCGGTGGGAGTTGCGGGTGATGGGGGATGGACCGGACTGGCGTCGAGCGGAGCGGTTGGCCGAGCGCCTCGGCGTACGGGATCGGGTGGAGTTTCGTGGCGACGTACCGCGGGCGCAGGTGCTGACTTCCTTGCTGCGAGCGGATGCGTTGCTGGCGCCGTGGTTGAGAGCGCCGGCGGCGTGGACGATCGCGGAGTCGCTGGCGCGTGGATGCCCGGTGGTCTGTCTGGATCGTGGTGCACCGGCTGCGCTGGTCGGGCCGGGCGAGGGTGCGGTCGTCCCGTGGCGCGGTGATGTCGTCGGCGCGCTGGCTGATGCCTTGGGCAACATCACGCGAAGGATCGACCCGGTCACCCGCTGGGCGCCCGATCGCCTGCCCGCCATCCTCGCCGACTGGTACTCCACCCAACCCGCCAGCCGCTGAACCACGCAACCGAAGCCGCCGAAGCACCTGCATCCTTCATTTGAAGGACTGTCGATTAGCCGCTGAAACCTACGGCTAGTCGCGGTGGGAGCGGCCGGGGAGGGCGAGCATGCGGTCGAGGGCGATCTTGGCGTACTTCTCGGTGTCGGGGTCGACCTTGATCGGGTTGACGACAGTGCCGGCGACGAGGTTCTCCAGGGCCCAGACGAAGTGGGGGAGGTCGATGCGGTTCATCGTCGCGCAGTAGCAGACCGTCTTGTCCAGGAAGAGGATGTTCTTGTCGGTGTGCTGCTTCGCCATCCGCTGCACGAGGTTCAGTTCGGTGCCGACGGCCCACGTCGTACCGGGCTCTGCTTCGTCGAGGGTCTTGATGATGTACTCCGTCGAGCCGACCAGGTCGGCCTTGGTGACGACCTCGTGCTGACACTCGGGGTGCACGATGACCTTGACCTCGGGCACTCGCGCGCGGACGTCGTCGACCGACGCCGCCGTGAACCGGCCGTGCACCGAGCAGTGCCCGCGCCACAGAATCATCTTGGCGGCCGCGAGTTGCTCACGTGTCAGGCCACCGCCCGGCTTGTGCGGGTCGTACACGACGCATTCGTCGAGGCTGATGCCCATCTTCAGTACGGCGGTGTTGCGGCCGAGATGCTGGTCGGGCAGGAACAGCACCTTCTCGCCCTGCTGGAAGGCCCACTCGAGCGCGACGTCCGCGTTGCTCGACGTACAGACCGCTCCGCCGTTGCGGCCGCAGAACGCCTTGATGTCGGCGCTGGAGTTCATGTACGTGACGGGTACGGTCACGTCCGCGATCCCGGCGTCGGCCAGGGCGTCCCAGGCCGCCTCGACCTGCTGGATCCGGGCCATGTCGGCCATCGAGCAGCCGGCCGCGAGGTCGGGCAGGATCACCGTCTGGTTCTCGTTGGTGAGGATGTCGGCGGACTCGGCCATGAAGTGGACGCCGCAGAACACGATGTAGGGCGCATCCGGGCGGGCCGCGGCGTCGCGCGCCAGCTTGAAGGAGTCACCGGTGACGTCGGCGAACTGGATCACCTCGTCGCGCTGGTAGTGGTGACCGAGCACGAACACCTGGTCGCTGAGCGCGGCCTTGGCCTTCAGCGCCCGCTCGACGAGGTCCGGGTCGGAAGCCGGCGGAAGTGCCCCCGGGCATTCGACTCCGCGCTCGGAGTGCGGGTCGGTGTCGCGACCCAGGAACAGCAGGGGAAGGGACTTCGAACCGGTTGCGGTGGTCGTCACGTCAACCATCGTGCCATGAGGGAGGTCTCGTACCGCGTGGTGCACCTCACTGCCCAGAATGCGAAATTACCGCCGCTCGTCGCACACGCGTCCACGCGCCCGATGACGATGCCCTGTGCAAGCATCACGGCATGGCTGATGTCGTCGTTGTCGGTGCTGGACTGGCAGGTCTCAACTGCGCTGTCGCCCTCCAGGATCGAGGGCTGTCCGTCGCCGTGCTGGAAGCGTCCGACGCTGTCGGCGGCCGCATTCGCACCGACGTGATCGACGGCTACCGCTGTGATCGTGGCTTCCAGCTACTGAACCCGTCCTACCCCGCAGTGCAGCGGTACGTCGACCTGCCGGCCCTCGACCTCCATTCCTTCGCAGCTGGGGTCGCTGTCGCGTCACACGGCCGTACTGCGGTGGTTGCCGACCCCAGACGCAACCCCGAGCTGATCGGTCGCTCGCTGCTCAGCGGGTACGTCAGGCCGGCCGAACTGGCTCGGCTGGCGGCCTGGGCAGCGCCCGCGCTTGGCAAGGTGCCTCGCCTGCTTGCCGGCAGTGACGAGCCGCTGGCCGAGTCACTCGACAAAGCCGGTGTCTCCGGCAGGCTGCGCTCGGAGATCCTCGAGCCCTTCCTGGCCGGTGTACTGGCGTCGGACGACGGCACGACCTCGGCTGCCTTCGTAAGGCTTCTACTGCGCGCCTTCCTCCTCGGTACGCCGGGTCTGCCGGCCGCCGGGATGGCCGCGTTGCCGCAGCAGTTGGCTGCGCGCCTCCACGACCCAGTGCGGCTCGGAGTGGCGGCCACCGCGATTGCTGGTGGTCCATCGGTCGACACGACTGACGGCAGGCTGGAAGCGAAGGCCGTGGTGATCGCCACCGACCCGGCTGCAGAACTCGTACCGTTGAAGACGCCGCGGATGAAGGGCCTCAGTACCTACTGGTTCGCGACGGACGAAGCGCCGCGCTCGGACAAGTTGTTGCTGGTCGACGGTAAGCAGGACGGGCCGGTCGTGAACACCGCAGTGGTCTCGAACGTTGCCCCGTCGTATGCGCCGCCCGGCAGCCATCTGGTTCAAGCGACGACGCTCTGGCCGACCGCAGCGGTCGAGAGCGAGGTGCGGATCCAATTGAGCCGGATGTACGGGCAGTCGGCCGGTGGCTGGGACCTGGTCGTGCGACACGACATCCCGGCGGCACTGCCGGAACAACCGGCTCCGCTGGTCGCAAGGCAGTCGGTCGAGCTGGGCGAAGGACTGTTCGTCGCTGGGGACTACCGAGACACTGCGTCCATCCAGGGAGCGCTGGTGTCAGGTCGTCGGGCTGCCAACGCGGTGGTGAGTCACCTTGGTCTTACTGGGGTCAGTTCACGGGCTCGTTGAAGTAGGGCCGATCTGTTCCGAAGGCGGTGGGGAGCAGCGGCACGTGGTTGGCAATGAGGGTCAGCTGCGCAGCCTCCTCGGCGGTGAACCAGCCGACCTCGGTGACCTCGTCCGACAAACCCGCGGTGCCTTCGACCTGCTCCGCGCGGAACAGGATGCCGACGATCTGCGCGCGGTTGCCGTCCGGATAGGAGACGACCACATCAGGGTCGGAGTACACCCCGAGCAGATCGGTTACTCGCACGGCCAGCCCGGTCTCCTCCAGCACCTCCCGCTGAGCGGTCTCCGCAGGACGTTCACCGGGATCGACTCCGCCGCCCGGAAGGCACCACTCGCCGTTGTCGCTGCGCCTGGTCAACAACAACCGGTCGCCGTCGAGCACAGCCGCGGCCGCGCCGACCCGCAGTACCGCGGTCGCCCCGATCCGCTCGCCGTACTCATGGGTCGTCTGCTTCCGGGCTGTCGTGTCAGTCACCCGCCCGATCATGCCCTCCACGAGGTTCGCCGACGAAGGCCGTCTTTCCGAGGCCGATGCTGGGGAGGTGGCGATGGGGTGTCCGCGGGGAGGTGGGGTGGCGGCGATGGGGGTGTCCGCGGGGAAGTGGGGTGGGCGGGGGTGGCGACCCAGTAGGGAAAGATGGGCGGTATGCGCGTGCTGATTGCTCCGGACAAGTTTGCTGGGACGTTGACGGCTGTTGAGGCCGCGGCCGCGATCGAGGAAGGGTGGCGGCGGCGGGATCCGGAGGCTGAGGTGCTGGTGGCGCCGATGGCCGACGGCGGCCCTGGGTTCATCGATGTGCTGTCCGCCGTGGTCGACGGCACGCTGCTGTCGGTCACCGTGCGCGGGCCGCTTGGTGACGAGGTTCCGGCGACGGTGCTCGTCGCGGGCGAAACGGCGTACGTCGAGACCGCGCAGGCATGCGGGTTGCATTTGGTCGAGCCGAAGGACCGGCGGCCCGAGGACGCGACGACGTACGGCGTGGGCCAGTTGATTGCGGCAGCCGTCGACGCCGGAGCGAAGCGGATCATCCTGGGCCTCGGCGGTTCGGGGACGAACGACGCGGGCGCAGGCCTCCTCGCCGCGCTCGGCGCCACCGCAGTAGGAGGCGACCTCAGCAAGGGGGCTGCCGGCCTCGCGAACTTGACCGAGGTGGACCTGGAACCGGCGCGGACCAGGGCGGCCGGGATCGAGTTCGTGGCGGCGAGCGACGTGGAGAATCCGATGCTCGGGTTGCGCGGCGCGACCAACATCTTCGGCAGCCAGAAAGGCATCTCGGACGAGCGGAAGCCGGCCGTCGACGGCTGGCTGACCAAGTTCGCCGAGTTGGCCGGCCGGAAGACCGCTGACGCGAAGGGCGCGGGTGCGGCGGGTGGTCTTGGTTACGCACTGTTGCTGCTCGGTGCCGAACGCGTATCGGGGATCGACCTCGTGGCCGAACTCACAGGGCTGCGCGAGAAGGCGGGCCGGGTCGACCTGGTGATCTCCGGCGAAGGGGCGTTCGACTTCCAGTCCCGCGACGGCAAGGTGATCGCGGGCGTGGCGAAGGTGGCCAACGAGGCGATGCGGCCCTGCGTAGTACTGGCGGGAAAGGTGCAGATCGGGTCGCGGGAGATGCGCACGATGGGCGTGGAGTCCGCGTATTCGCTGATCGACGCGGTCGGCGAGGAGCGCGCGTTCGCCGATCCGCACGGTTCGCTGGCCGCCGTGGCCGAGCGGGTCGCCAAGACCTGGGCCCGCTGAGCGCCGGACGCGTGGTTGATCCTGCAAATTGGTGTGCGACCATGGGAATGGTTCCGGGGCGGCGGTTGTTGGCCCGGATGACGGCGGAACTTCCGCGCGCGGCGTGCTGCCCACAGCGGCCGGGCGCTCAAGAGATGACTGGAGTCAGGAATGACTGAAGCGCAGACCGAGCAGGCTGTTGACGCGTCGACGGCCACCGGCATCCTGCTGACCGACGGTGCGGCTGCCAAGGTGAAGGCGCTGCTGGACCAGGAAGGTCGCGACGACCTCGCCCTGCGGGTCGCCGTGCAGCCGGGTGGTTGCTCCGGCCTGCGGTACCAGCTGTTCTTCGACGAGCGTCAGCTCGACGGTGACGTGGTGGCCGACTTCGACGGCGTCAGCGTCGTGACGGACCGGATGAGCGCGCCGTACCTCAAGGGTGCCTCGATCGACTTCGTGGACACGATCGAGAAGCAGGGCTTCACGATCGACAACCCGAACGCGACCGGTTCGTGCGCCTGCGGCGACTCGTTCAACTGAGCTAGCCCCGAACTGAGCTAGCCCCGAACTGAGCTAGCCCCGAACTGAGTTAGCAACGCCGAAGCCCCGCTCACCCAGAGGTGAGCGGGGCTTCGTCGTGTCTACTGAGCGGCGTCTTCGCGGGCCCGCCGCGGGAGGGCGAAGGTCACCAGCAGGCTGATCACCAGCAGGCCGACGGCGACCAGCGTGCTGGTCTTCGTGGCGCCGAGGAACTGGTGGGCCGGGATCAGCTGGAAGAACACCGTGCCGATCACCGCGACTCCGATCGCACCGCCGAACTGCTGCATCGAGGTCAGTACGCCGGACGCCGAGCCGGCCGCTTTGTCGTCGATCGAGGCCAGGATGATGTCGAACAGCGGCGCGAACACCATGCCCGAGCCGATCCCCATCACCAGCGTCGCCGGCACCAGGTTCCAGATCGTGGTCTGCACGCCGTAGTGGTGCAGAGTGAACCAGACTCCGGTCGTCGCGATCGCCATCACGACAATGCCGAGCTGGAGCGCCTTCCGGCCGAACCGCGGGGCCAGCAAGCCGGCCGAGAGCGGGGCGCCGATCGCGATGCCCAGCGAGAACGGCACCATCGCGAGGCCAGCTCGCAGCGGGCTGTAGTGCAGGCCGAGCTGGGTGAACAGGTTGAACACCAGCATAAAGCCGGACATCGCCAGGAAGAACGTGGTGATCACGCCGAGACCCGCGACGTACCCACGGTTGCGGAACAGCGACGGGTCGATCACCGGGTTGCCGGACCGGCGCTCGCGCCAGCCGAACAGAGCGAACACGGCGAAGGACGAGATGATCATCGCGATCGTCCAGGCCGGCCAGTCGAGCTCGCGGCCTTGCACCAGCGGGTAGATCAGCAGGCCGCTGGCCAGGCTGACCAGGATCACGCCGGCCGCGTCGAGCCGGGTGGCGCCCGGCGTCTTCAGCTCGGGCATGAACCGCAGTGCTCCGAGCACGGCCAGAATGCCGAGCGGCACGTTGATGAAGAAGATCATCCGCCAGCCGGTGCCGAACAGGTCCGCCTTGATCAGCAGGCCGGCGATGACCGGACCGGCGACCGCGGACAGCCCCATCACGGGGCCGAACATGCCGAACGCCTTACCGGTCTCCTCGGCCGGGAAGACGGACTTCAGGATGGCGAAGCCCTGCGGGATCATCACCGCGCCGAGGAGCCCTTGGGCGACCCGGCTGCCGATCAGCAGTTCGGGTGAGGTCGCGAGCCCGCAGAGTGCGGAGGCGATGGTGAACCCGACCGCGCCGATCAGGAACAGCCGGCGCCGCCCGACCAGGTCGCCGAGCCGCCCGAACGTGATCAGGCCGATCGCGAACGCCAGCGTGTACCCGGCCAGCATCCACTGCAGCGCGGATTCGGAGCCGCCCAGTTCGGCCCGGATCGAGGGGGCGGCGATGTTGACGATGGTGGCGTCGACGAGGTCCATGATCTCGGCGAGCAGCACGGTGCCGAGCACGATCCAGCGCCACTTGTACGCCGTACCGGTGGCGGGCGCGGTCTGTTCGGGGCCCGGGGGCGGGGCGGTGTCGGTGGTGAGGGAGGTGCTCATCGGTGGCTCCTACAATTCGAACGGTGTTCGTGAACGAACAATGTTCTACATGCGAACAGTGTTCCCGTCAAGTACGGTGTTCGCTACAGTGGTCGCATGAACCCATCGCCGTGGCAGCCGCTCAGCCCCGAGAAGCCGGCCCGTCCCGCCCGTACGCCGCTGAACCGCGAACGGATCGTCGACGCGGCGATGCGGATCCTGCTCGACCAGGGCTACGAGGCGGTCTCGATGCGCAAGGTCGCGCAGTCGCTCGAGACCGGCCCCGCCTCGCTCTACGCGCATGTGGCGAACAAGCGAGAACTCGATCAGTTGCTGGTCGACCGGGCCGCGGCCGACATCGAGCTACCGGTGGCCGATCCGGCCAGGTGGCAGGAACAGCTGAAGGACATGCTGCGGTCGACGCTCGAGGTGATGCGGGCCAATCCCGGCGTGGCCCGGGCGGCCATCGGGCAGGTGCCGCTGGGGGAGCGCGCCCTGGACAGCACCGAGGCGATGCTCGCGATCCTCAAGGCCGGCCGGGTGCCGGATCAGGCGGCGGCGTGGGCGATCGACATGCTCCATCTCTACGTGACCGCGGTCGCCTTCGAGGAGAGCGTGCAAGGTGCCAGCGGCTGGACGGTGGACGATGTGGAGTCGTTCGTGGCCGGCATGCGGCACCATTTCGCGAGTCTGCCGGCCGACCGCTACCCGTTCACTGTGGCGCTGGCTGGTGCACTCACTGCCGGTGCACTGGGTGACGAGCGCTTCGAGTTCGGCCTCCAGGTCATGATCAGCGGCCTGGCGGCGATGGTTCCCCCTGAGGAGCGGTGAGTGGCTCCTGTAACTCGGTGACCCACTGAGCGGGGTCTTCGGGGCAGTCCAGGTAGAGCTCACGCGCCGGGCCGCTCGAACGGTGGCCGTTGTCGTCGATCCAGCGAGCCAGTGCCTGCCACGCGGGGAGTACCTCATCGATGGGCCCTCGATGCACCAGAGTCGCAGCCCGCACGGCCGGTGTGTCGACCACACTGAGTCCGTTCAGCTCTCCGTCGTACGGGACTGCAGCCGGTACTGCGGCCTGCAGCCTCACCTGGTCGCCGGACGTCTCGTAGAAACAGGTCAACCGGCCGGACGGTACGACGCCTGTTGCCCCAGGCAACCGTTGACCGAGCTCGGCGCACAGCGGCCGGATCACCGGGCCGATCTGCTCCGGCCTGAAGTCCTCCGCGACACCTTCGAGGGCGACGTACCGGGTGGCCGGCAGGTCCTTCAGGACCACAGCCGGTACTTCGTTGCCCAGCTCGATGCTGTGCAAGCGCGACTCGACCTGCGTGAGCCGCGCGGCGCTCTCGGCCACCTCGGCTTCGAGTTCCGCGCGGCGTAGCGCGAGCATCGCACGGACCTCGACCAGGCTGATCTCATCGGCCAGCATCGTGCGGACCTGCTCGAGCGTGAAGCCGAGATCCTTGAGCGCGACGATCCGGTTCAGATCCGCCAGTTGTGCGGCCTCGTAGCTGCGGTACCCCGTTGCCTCGTCGACGTGGGCGGGCCGGAGCAGGCCGATGGCGTCGTAGTGGCGCAGCATCCGTACCGACACCCGGCCGTGCCGGGCGAAGTCCCCGATCGCGAACATGATTCAGAGTGAACCAGCAACGAGGTCCGCGAAGGTGATCGCGGTGTCGTCCTCGTGGAACGGGCCGATCACCTGGGCTCCGACAGGCAGACCGCTGGACTCGATCGGCATGCTCACCGCGGGCAGTCCGGTCAGCGAGGCGTGCGAGATCCAGAACACCTGCGCGTCGTAGGGGCGGCCGTCGATCGTGCGTTCGTCGAACGGGCGGTCGTCATGAGGGAAGGCGGCCGTGAAGCTGGTCGGGCAGATGAGGACGTCGACATCCTCGAAGTACGCCTGCCAGGTCGCCCTCGTCGCCAGTCGCCGGTGCTCGTGGTCGAGGATCTGCCGCAGACTCGCGAAGTCCTCGTCGCCGCCGCCGTTCAGCGCGAAGAAGAGCCCGACCTGGAAGCCGAAGTCCTCTGCCTGAGCGCTCGGATCGACACCCTCGGGCCAGCCCTCGACGAGCTTCACACCTTGCCGGGCGAGCGAGTCGATCTGGTCGGACAGCGCCGCACCGACCTGAGCTGTCACCGGTGCGTCAGGGTGGTCGAGGACGAAGCCCACGCGGTACTCGTGGACCTTGCGGTGGCGTGGTGGCTCCAGTCGCCATGACATCGCCTTGCCCAGCGGACCGCCGGTGACTTGGAGTGCGGTCCGCAGATCGGCCGCCGACCGGGCGAGCGGGCCTACGCTCGACAGCGTGGGGAACTCGGTGGCGGGCGCTGGTGGGCCGGGTGGCTGGAAGCCGTCCAGCGGTACGACGCCAGCGGTCGGCTTGACGCCGTACACGCCGCAGTAGGCCGCAGGAAGGCGGATCGAGCCGACCAGGTCGGAGCCGTACTCCAGGTAGGTCAGCCCGGCCGCGAGTGCCGCGGCACCGCCCCCGCTGGAGCCACCCGGCGTCCGCGTGAGATCGTGCGGGTTGTTCGTACGGCCGTAGAGCTCGTTGCTGGTCTGGCCGAAGTCGCCGAGCATCGTGTGCACGTTGCTCTTGCCGACGATGATCGCGCCGGCTCCGGCCAGTCGCTCGACAAGCGTCGCAGACGTGTCAGGCACATAGTCGGCGAAGGCAGGATCACCCCACGTCGTCCGCAGACCTGCGACGTTGATCGCATCCTTCACAGTCATCGGTACGCCGTGCAGCGGGCCGAGGGCAACGCCCGACGCGACCGCCTGGTCGGCGACCGTCGCCTGGCGCAGCGCGTACTCCGGACGCGTCTCCACGATGGCATTCACCTCCGTGTCGGCGGCGATCCTGGCGAGGAGTTCCTCGGTGAGCTCACGGGACGAGGCCTGGCCGGCGCTGATCGCATCGGCCGCCTGCTGCGCAGTACGGAATTCGTTCATGAGGCCAGCAGTACGGTCTGACACCGTGTCAGGGTCAACCCCCCGGGTACTAGCTCTGGTGGTCGGTGGCGAGGCGGCCGTGGAGGTGCCAGTCGTGCCAGCCGTCTGCGTGTTTGATGGCTTGCCGCATCATTCCCTCGAGCGGATAGCCGGTGCGCTCGGCGACCTTGCAGGAGGCGGTGTTTGCCGTGGAGTGGTGGATGGAGAGGCGGTGGAAGCCGAGGTGGCCGAAAGACCAAGCTGACAAGGCGTTCACGGATTGCGTGGCGATGGACCGGCCACGGGCTGCGGGGATCACCCAGTAGGAGAGGTCGGCGGACGCTTCGGCCAGCGAGATGTTGCGGAGGCCGATCTGGCCGAGTGGCTGGTCGTCGCTGTCGACGACGGCCCAGCTCGCCGAGCTCTCGGTGTCCCAGTGACCGGCCCACTGCCTGGTCCATTCGACTGCTTCGTCGAGGCTGTCGAGTCGCCGGACATGCCAGCGCTGGATGTCCGGACACGAGAAGGCCTGCTGGACGACTGGGGCGTCGCCTGCTCGCCAGGGCCGTAGTACCAGGCCGTCGCTGGTCGCGAGCTGGGGCTGGGCGCCGTCCCGGAGCGTTCCCTCGGGCAGCGCCGGCTCCACAAGCAGAGGCATGCCGAGATCCTAGTGGGACGGTCAGGCGACGCTGATAGGTAGATTGTGGTGTGTGGTGAGTCCCGGCTTTGACGTGGCGGCATTGCAGCGGGCGTTGAGCAAGGAACTGCGTGGCTCGGTTGCGTCGGACGCGCGGAGCCGAGCGTTGTACGCGGCCGATGGTTCGAACTACCGGGCGGTGCCGGACCTCGTCGTAGTGCCTGCCGATCAGGAGGATCTCGCCGGCGCGGTGAGCCTGGTCGCGGCCGCGGGAGCGCCCGTCGTACTGCGCGGCGGCGGTACGTCGATGGCAGGGAACGCGATCGGCGGGGTGGTGATCGACGGGTCGCGGCACGTGAATCGGATCCTCGAGATCGATGCCGAGCGGCGGCGTGCGGTGGTGGAGCCGGGCGTGGTGCTGACCGATTTGCTGGCGGCGGCGAGGCCGTACGGGCTGGCGTTCGGGGCGGATCCGTCGTCGGGCTCGCGGGCGACGCTCGGCGGGATGATCGCCAACAACGCGTGTGGGGCGCATTCGGTTGCCTGGGGTACGACGGCGGACAACCTGCTGGGTCTTGACCTGGTTCTCGCCGATGGGACGAGGCTGCGCATCGACGGTGCCGAGCTGCGTGGTGAGCGAGCGTTCTCGATCGAGCGTGCCTTGCATGAGTTGGTGGAGCGGAACGAGTTACTGATCCGGCGGCGCTTCGGGCAGTTCAGCCGGCAGATCTCGGGCTATGCGTTGCATCGGTTGCTGCCGGAGTACGGGTTCGATGTCGCGAGGCTGATGGCTGGGAGTGAGGGCGGGTTTGCGGCGATGCTGCGGGCGACGATCGCGCTGACTCCGTTGCCGGCGGCAAAGGTTTTGTGTGTGCTCGGATTCGTCGACTCGATCACGTCGGCGGACTGTGTCCCGGTCGTGTTGCGACACGGCCCGCTGACAATGGAGTCGATCAACTCCGACTTGGTCGAGCGATTGCCGACCGAGGTGCGGGAGGCCGCAGTACAGGCGGGGTTGCCTGCTGGGCGTGCGTGGTTGCTGGTCGAGGTCGGTGGTGCCGACGAGGTTGCTGCGGCTGAAGCGGCCAGGCAGTTGATCGAGGAACTCCGCGACTCGGGTTCACCGGCGACCGCGTCCCTGGTGACCGAGGCCGGAGCGCAGGCGGTGCTTTGGCGATGCCGCACCGACGCGGCCGGTCTGGCGACTCGGCGAGCCGACGGTGCCGAAGCCTGGGGTGGCTGGGAGGACGCCGCCGTACCGCCTGCACGCCTTGGTGCCTATCTGCGTGGGCTCGACGACCTCCTTTCCCGGCACGGGTTGTCCGGCGCGTCGTACGGGCACTTCGGCGAGGGCTGCATGCACATGCGGATCGATTTCGACTTGCTCAGCCGGCGCGGTCTCACCACGTACCGAGCGTTTGTCGAGCAGGCCACGGACCTCGTCGTCGAGCTCGGCGGCTCGGTGTCGGGGGAGCACGGCGACGGGCGGGCGAGGTCGGAGTTGCTGACTCGCATGTACGGCGCCGACGGGGTGCGGCTGTTCGGCGAGCTGAAGCGGATCTGGGATCCGGCCGGCGTGATGAACCCGCACATGATCGTCGATCCGCCGCCGCTGGACGCCGGCATCCGGCATCAGGGGGCGGCGAAGGATCGCAAGCTGTTGACGATGTTCGACTACCCGGCCGACGATCACGACTTCGCGCAGGCGCAGCGCCGGTGCGTCGGGATCGGCAAGTGCCGACAGACGTCCGGTGGGGTGATGTGCCCGAGCTACCAGGTGACGCGGGAGGAACTGCACTCCACGCGTGGACGGGCGCACCTGCTGTGGGAGATGCTCGAAGGTGACCTGATCACCGACGGCTGGCGATCGACCGAGGTGCGCGATGCGCTCGATCTTTGCCTGTCCTGCAAGGGGTGTCAGTCGGACTGTCCGGTGAACGTCGACATGGCGACGTACAAGGCCGAGTTCACCCATCACCACTACGCGCGCCGGCCGTGGGCGCGCCCGTTGTCGCACTGGTCGATGGGCTGGCTCCCGCTCTGGTCCCGGTTCGCTTCGCGCGCTCCACGGCTTGCGAACTGGTTGGCCGCGGCGAGGCTGGTGAAACGACTGGGCGGGATCGCTGCCGAGCGCGAGGTGCCGGCCTTTCCGGCAGAGACCTTCACCGACTGGTTCGTTGCTCGCAGCAAGAAAATTGGTGCCCAGGGCAAGGTGTTGCTCTGGCCGGACACGTTCACCAACTATCTCGCGCCGGAGGTCGGTCGGGCCGCGGTCGAGGTGCTCGAGGCCGCGGGGTACGAGGTCGTGCTGCCGGACAAGGGAGTGTGCTGCGGTCTCACCTGGGTCTCGACCGGCCAGTTGAGCACGGCCAGACGCGTCATGGAGCGCTCTCTCGCGGTCCTGGCGCCGCATCTGGCCGCCGGTACGCCGATCGTCGGGCTCGAGCCGAGTTGCACGGCGGCTCTTCGCCAGGAGCTCCCTGACCTGCTGGCCGGCAACCCGCTCGCCGCGGCCGTCGCCGGTTCGACGCAAACGTTCTCCGAGTTTCTGAGCGGAGCTGATTGGGAGCCGCCGCGGGTCGGCGGAGCGGCGCTGGTGCAGACGCATTGCCATCAGCACGCCGTACTCGGCTTCGACGCCGACCGGAAACTGATGAAGGCCGCGGGCATCGAAGCGCGGATTCCCGACTCAGGGTGTTGCGGCCTGGCCGGCAACTTCGGCTTCGAACGCGACCACTACGCCGTTTCCAAGAGCATCGGAGAGCGCGTTCTCCTGCCCGCTGTTCGAGCGGCGGACCCATCTACAGAGATCGTCGCCGACGGCTTCAGCTGCAGAACCCAGATCGCCCACGCCACGAACCGCCACCCGGTCCACTTGGCCCAAGTCCTGGCAGCCGCTCTACGTCGGCAGAGCTCGTGCGGGTGATCAAGCTGGGCCGAGGAGGCGGAGGGCGGTGAGGGCGTAGGTTCGGGCGGCGATGAGGAGTTCGGTGACGGCGACCGATTCGTCGGGACGGTGGGCCTGGGTGGTGACCGAGCCGGGGCCGAGGACGATGACCGGTACGCCGAGGTCGCGGGCGACGAAGCCCCCGTCGCAGGCCGCCGTCCAGCCACCGAGCGGCAGACCTGGACCGCCCGCATCGGCAAGTGCGCCATCCGCGACCCATACGAGCGAGCTCGATGAAGCCGTTTCGAAGGCCGGCATCTCCATCGGCATCTCGAGGTCGAACGTCAGGCCGCGCTGCGAGAGCCCGAGCCCTTCGACCCTGGCCCGGAGCTCGGCCAGTACGGCGTCCGGCGATTCGCCGGGCAGCAACCGCCGGTCCGCGATCACCACGCACTCGGCCGGCACGATCGAGCCGCCGGTGCCACCGTCGATCCGGCCGACACTCCAGGTCGCCGCCCCGAGCAGCGGATGCGGCGAAGCGGCCAGTTCCTCGTGCAGACGTTCGATCTCGCCGACGACCGCGACGGCCCCGTAGATCGCGTTGGCGCCGCCGTCCGGGTTGCCTGCATGGCTGGCGCGACCGTGGATCTCAACCCGCAGGTAGGAGTCGCCCCGAGCGCCGATGATGGTCTGGAGATCAGTCGGTTCCGCCGTGATGCACCCGAGGAACGAACGGTCGACCGATTCGACGTACGAGCGGATGCCCTTGCCGGTCTCCTCCTCGTCCACCATCGCGGCCAGCTCGACCGGTCCCGAGAGTGGGACGCCGCGGAGGGCCGCGAGTGCGATGAGGGCCGCGGCAAGTCCGCCCTTCATGTCGGAGGCGCCGCGGCCGTAGAGCCGCCCGTCGATCAGTTCGCCACCGAAGGGATCCCTGGTCCAGCCCTCGCCAACCGGTACGACGTCCGTGTGGCCGAGCAGGAGCAGCCCGGGTCCATCACCGCCGGGCAGCACGACGGACACATTGTCGCGGCCGGGCTCGACAGGAGCCGCAAGCACCTCCAGGCCGAGGTCCGTGGCTGCGGCACTCAAAGCAGCCACGGTTGCCGCTTCGTCGCCCGGCGGATTCTGACCTGTTGCCTGGAGCAACGACTGTGCCGTACGGACGAGCAGGTCCTCGTCGATCCGGTCGAGGACGGTTTGCTCGGTGGGGGAGAGGCTCACTGACTTCCCTTCGCGAAGAACGCAGCGGATCCGGGGAGTCTGCAGCCTCCCCAGAACAAGCTAGCTCAGCTTCGTGTCAGCGTAGACCGCCATCGCATCACGCTGGTACGCCGCCAGGCCGGCTGCGATCTGCTCGTACACGCCGTGCCACTGCGGCTCGTCGACGTAGCTCTGCCCGAGCGCCTTGAATGCCGTCGCGTCCGGAGTCCAGAAGCGCGCGACGCCCTGGTAGTGAGTGTCGACCTCGGCCTGCACCGCCGGGTCGTCGACCGGCTTGCCGGCCACCATCAACTCGGCCATCCGGACCAGTTGGTCGGTCAGTTCCTGCTGCATCCGCTGGTTGTCGGCCGGCGTGAGGCTGCTCACGAACTGCTGGGACTGCGCCCACTCGTCCGGCCAGCGCTGCTCGGCTTCCGAGTCGTGCTTGCCGGGGTCGAATCCCTCGAACAGATTCTCGGGGCGGTTGATCTTCGGCATCTGGCTACCCTTCCGGTGCTGGAGTTCAGCGATGGTGCGGGCGACGGTGCCGACCAGGGTGTCGAGGCGATCGCGTTCGGCCAGCAGCCGGCGATGGTGGTCGCGGAGTGCTTCCACCTCGTCCGTCTGCTGATCGAGGACCTCGGCGATCGCGGGCAGGCCGAGGCCGAGCTCACGGAGTACGAGGATCTGCTGCAGCCGCAGCAGTTGCGGCTGCTCGTAGTACCGGTAGCCGTTGCCGCCGATCGATGCCGGTGGCAACAAGCCGATCGCGTCGTAGTGCCGCAAGGTGCGGCTGGTGACGCCGGACATCCGCGCCACCTCGGCGATCGACCAGGCCATCTCCGTCGCTCCTTCGCTGGGGTGAGCCGGTCCTTCCGGCTCTGGTCCGACCGTAGAAGTTGCCGTTACGGCAAGGTCAACTCACAGACCTTCGCGGAAACCGGTGCGCCAGCTGGCGTAGCCGGGCTGCCAGCCGAACGTGCGCTTGGCCAGCGAGTTGTCGGCGCCGCGGATCTCGGTGAACGCCGCCGCTCCGAACTCGCCGACCGCCAGCCGGCCCAGCCAGGTTGGGATGTGCCGCGGCGGTTTGGCGCCCAGGATCCGGGCGAACTCGGGCAGCCAGACATTGGCGGCCGCCGGGTCGTCGTCGGCGATCTGGTAGATGCCGGTAGCCGTACTCTCGATCGCCTTGACCGTCGCGTCCGCGGCGTCGTCGTAGTGGATGAACGACCAGATCCCGGCACCGTCGCCGATCAGCGGCAGGCGGCGCTTGCGGATCAGCTCGACCATGCTTCCGCCGGCGCCGATGTCGCCGGTCGGGCCGTAGAAGCTCGCATACCGCAGTACGACGCCTTCGATCCCGTCGAGCCCGGTGACGCGCGACTCCACGTAGCGTAACGCGCTCATGGTCTCGGTGGCCGTCGACGGCGCAGTCGGTTCCAACGGATCCTGCTCGGTCTTCGTCGCGGAACCACCGTGCTGGAGGTTCCAGCCGGCATAGCCTTGCGCGACGATCCGCCGTACGCCGGTCGCCTGCGCCGCGGCGATCAGGTTGTCCAGGCCTTTGGTACGCAGCTGGTTCGTCGTCGCGAAGCTCTTGTCGAACTTCCTGAAGTCGATACCACCTCGCAGGGCGGTCATCTGGTGGACGACGACCTCCGGCTCGGTGGCGGCCACTGCCGCCTTGACCGCGGCGGTGTCGAGCCCGTCCGCGACCACCGCGCCGGCACCCTGCGCCTTGACCGTGGCCGCGCCCGACTCCGACCGGACCATCCCGGTCACCTCATGCCCGGCCGCCACCAGCTTCGGCACCAGCGACCTTCCGAGCCCACCCGTCGCGCCTGCAACCAGAATCTTCATCTCTCGTCCTCCGTTGTCTCAAGGTGTTTCGACCCAAGGACACGGCGGGCAGAAGATTCGTGACTGTGACCCGCGTCACCGCGAGCGCAGGGTGAACCTCGCCGGGCCGAAGCCGACGTTGTTGACCCCATCGATCGTCATCGCGTCGCCGTCGGCGCGGCAGGTCATCGTCACCACGAACGGAGTCTCCAGGTAGCGGAAGGTCGCCACGAAGGCGTCCCCGTCGGCGTACGCGCTGGTCACCAGCCGGGCCGGCGGGTCGGTCAGCTCGTCCGTCAGCTCACGCCAGTCGCCGGGAGCACAGACGACCTCCTGCTCGCCTCGGCCCTCGACTGCGAAGGTGAACGTTCCGGTGCCGTCGGCATCGAGGCGGACCGCTATCAGCATCGCCTGGTTGGGCTCGAACTGGTACGTCCGCCCGTTCCCGGTCGGCGCCGCGCCCTTCGGCGGCACGATCTCGAGGCGAGCAGGCCGCTTCGTCCCGTCGCCGGTCGCGCCCTCGAACGCCGGCAGGAGGTGTTCCCAGACGATGTCGAGCGTGGCCTGCATGTCGGGCGAGGCGCTGGTGATGATCAGGCTCGCGTCCTGCTCGGGGAACGCCACGCAGTACTGGCCGAAGGCTCCGTCACCGCGGTATGTGTTGTGCCGGGCGCGCCAGAACTGGAAACCGTAGCCCTGCCGCCAATCCACCTTGTCCTCGTTGTCGTTCGGCACCTGCCGGCTGGTGGCCGCGTCGATCCACTCGGCCGGGATCAGCTGCCGGCCTTCCCACTCACCGCGCTGCAGGAGCAACTGTCCGAAGTTCGCCAGTGACTCGGTGTTGAGGCTCAGCCCCCAGCCACCGGTGTTGATGCCCTCGCGCGACACGTCCCAGATCGCCTCGGTGGCGCCGAGCGGCTCGAAAAGGCGCGGCCGGAGGTAGTCGAGCAGCCGCTCGCCGGTCACCTTCTGCAGGATCGCGGACAACATGTACGTCGCGCCGCTGTTGTAGACGAACAGCGTGCCCGGCTCCTCCTCCACCTCGAGACCGAGGAAGATCCGCACCATCCGGCGGTCCCGGCTCAGCCTCTCGACGGTGTCCTTGGAGTGTCCCGTCGTCATCGTGAGCAGGTGCCGGACCCGCATCGCGGCCAGGTTGTCGCTGATCGTCGCGGGCAGGTCGTCGGCGTCGAAGAACGAGATCACCTGGTCGTCGAGCGACAGTTGCCCGGCGTCGACGAGCAGGCCGATCGCCATCGAGGTGAAGCTCTTCGACACCGAGAACAGCATGTGCCGATCGGTCAGCCGGTACGGTGCCCACTCCTCGGCCAGCACCACGTGGCCGTGCCGCATCAGCATCACTGTCTGGATCTCCTGGTCGGACGAATCCAGGGCGGCGACAAACAAGTCCAGCGCGGCAGTGGCTAGACCCTGGGCTTCTGGGGTACTCCGTGGAAGGCTGCTCATTCCTCAGACGCTATCTCTCCGGACGGACAAACTCTTGCGAGCCGCAGTAATCCTGAACCCGGTCAAAGTGCCGGAAGACTTCCAGTCGACCGTCGACGCCGCTCTCACCAAGCACGATTTCGAGAACACGCTGTGGCTCGAGACGACCGAGGACGACGCGGGCGTCACGATGGCCCGCCGCGCGATCGACGAGACGGTCGACCTCGTCGTGATCGCCGGCGGTGACGGCACGGTCCGCGTGGTCTGTGCCGAACTGGCCCGGACGGCGATCCCGGTCGCCGTGCTGCCCGCCGGCACCGGCAACCTGCTCGCCCGCAACCTGGGCATCTCGCTCGACCTGGATACCGCGCTGACCGAAGTACTGGGTGGGTCGGAGCGCCGGATCGACAGCGTGCAGGTCGAAGGCGACGAACTCGGCACCGACCGCTTCGTGGTGATGGCCGGACTCGGCCTGGACGCCGCGATCATCGCCGACGCCCCGGAGGACCTCAAGAAACACGTGGGCTGGGCGGCGTACATCGTCTCCACGCTGAAGAACCTCAACCACCCGTTCGTCAAGGTCGAGATCACCATCGACGAGCGGCCACCGATCACGCGCCGTGCGCGCACGGTCGTGATCGGCAACGTCGGCACCCTGCAGGCGAACATCCCGCTGCTGCCCGACGCCCTCCCGGACGACAACCTGATCGACCTCGTGATCCTCGCACCGCGCCGGCTGACCCACTGGCCGCGCCTGGCGCTGAGCCTGGTCGTCAAGAGGATCCAGGAGGGCCGCAGCATCGAACGCTTCACCGGCCGCACCATCCAGCTCCGCACCACCCACCCCGTCCGCCGCGAACTGGACGGCGACGAAATCCCAGCCGGCACCACCCTGGTCGCCACGGTGGACCCGGAAGCCCTCGTCGTCCGGGTCCCCTGAAGGACCACGTACTACGGCCCCGCGTCGCGCCTCCTTCGTCGGCCGGCCCCCGGGTCGCCGCTCCTCCGTCGCGGCTCAAACAACTCGCTGTGGCCGGGGGGGCATTCCAGCTCAGCTGGTGCCAAGCTGACCGGTCGCGACGCTCGTCACCAGCTGGTGCTGTGCTGCGGGGCCGCAGCGCCCGAGCTCAGCTGGTGCCGAGCTGGTCGATCGCAGCGCACAGCGCGGTCGGGCGTTGAGCCGACCAGTCGAACGCTCCTGGTCGGCTGATCGGGGACCGGCCTTTCCCAACGCGCAGTCAGGTCCGTGCGAGCGCCCGGTCGCTTCGCCGGCCGGTGCAACGGCTGAGCCGCCGTCCTCCGCGTAGTCGTTGGAGACACGCGGAGGACGGCGGAGGTCAGTGCTGGAGGAGCACCGCGACGGTGCGGGCCGGGACTGTTGCGGTGCCCGTCGCCGTGGTCCACGTGGTTTGTTTGACGACGGAATCCGAGCCGATTGCCTGGATGGGGGAGAGGGTGAGTGATTCGCCCTTCAAATCGGCCAATTGCTGACTGACGGCCGAGCCGGTGGTGTTGAAGATGACGAGGGCACCCTTCAACGACGGGTCGATGTTGGGGCCGGTGGTGTCGTCGATGTGCATGGTGACGACTCCGGCGACGGCTGCGGGGGTGCCGCTCAGCGGGAAGCTGACCTTCTGGTTGATCAGGTCGGCTGAGCCGAGGCGGAACAGCGGTGTGGAGAAGCGGAGCTTGAGCAGGTCGGCGGCCGCGGCGGAGGCTGTTGCCACGTCCGCGGCTGACGGCTTGAGCGCGGGGTTACCCAGCAGCGGCTTCATGAACGGCCACTTGGCTTCATTGTCGGCCTTCGGCGGGAGGCCGTGGCCGAACCCGTTGTCGGCGCCCGTCCAGTCGAGGGTGTTGAACCAGTCGCCGGAGTTGTAGGAGTTCCGGTCCAGCGACTTGCTGCGGAGCAGGTCGGCGCCGGCGTGCCAGAACGACGGGGTCTGGGCGAGTGCAGTGGTTGCCAGCGACAACGTGTTCATCCGCACCCGGTCCGCCATCGGCAATGCAGCAGGCAGCTTGTACGTCAGCGAGTCCCACAACGTTTCGTTGTCGTGGGCATCGACGTAGCTGATCACCTCGTCCGGCTGATCCGCATACCCGGCAGGCGAGCCGTTGTAGTCGACCCCGTCACCCCGTACGACGGCGCCGCCATCCGCCGAGTGGAACGTGAACGAGCGGAGGTTGCCCGCCAGCCCGAGCTGCACCAGGTCGGTGTCGTGGGCGAGCCGCTTCGCCTGCTCGGCCGGCGTACCGTTCACGGCCGCACCGTTCGGGTCGCTCGCAGCACCCGAGCCGAAGCCCTGCACGCGCGGGTCGTCGTCGAACGGACCACCACCGCGCACCGCATCCCGCATCCGGTCGGAGAACGTACCGATCCCGGTGCCGCCGAGGTTGCCCTGCGACGCCTGGACGAAGAGAGCGTTGTCCGCCACCTCGCCGAAGTTCCAGCCCTCGCCGTACAGGTAGATCTTCTTGCCGTCGACACCGTCGTGCGCGAGCGTCAGCTTGTCCAGCGCAGCACGCACTTTGAGCAGGTTGGCCTTGCTGTGATGGCCCATCAGGTCGAACCGGAAGCCGTCGACGCGGTAGTTCTTCGCCCATGACACGGTCGAGTCGACCATGATCTTCTCGGCCATCGTGTGCTCGGTGGCGACGTTGCTGCAGCACGTCGAGTTCTCCACGCCACCAACGGCGTTCAGCCGCTGGTAGTAGCCGGGGACAACCTTGTCGAGCACCGAGGTCGGCGCTTGCCCGGCGGCAGGGGTGTGGTTGTAGACCTGATCCAGTACTACGCGCAGCCCCGACTTGTGCAGCCCGCCGACCATCGTGCGGAACTCGGCAACCCGCGCCAGCCCGTCGCGGGCAGCCGCCGTCGCATAGGAGCCCTCCGGCGCGAGCCAGTGGTACGGGTCGTAGCCCCAGTTGAACCCGTCGGTGGCGGCGACTGCGGTGACGCAGGCTTGCTGCTGCTCCGAGTCCGGTGCGTAGGACTTGAGATCGCAAGCGGGATCCGAGTGAGCGCTCTCCGGGATGCTCGCGATGTCAAAAGTCGGCAACAGGTGCACGGTGTTGAGCCCGGCCGCTGCCAGCGCCCGCAGGTGCTTCGTGCCGTTGCCCTCGTCGGCGAAGGCGAGATACGTACCGCGATGCGGAGCGGGCACGGTCGGGTCGCTGATCGAGAAGTCCCGCACGTGCAACTCGTAGATCGTCGAGTCCACACCGCGAGCGAGCTTCGGCGACGGAGTCCTCGACCAGAGCGCGGGCTTCCCTGCGGAGCTGTCGAGATCCACCGCCACGGAGTACGTCGAGTCGGTGGTGAGCGCCACGGAGTACGGGTCGGTCACCACGTTGGTCTCCACCTTGCCCGTGGTCGGTGCGAAGACCTTCACCTCGAAACGGTAGAGAGCGTTCTCCCATGATCTCCGGCCTTCCACGGACCACGAGCCGTCCGAGTTCGCCTTCATGGGAACGCGTTGCGAGCCGACGAGCAGTACGACGCTCTGCGCGGTCGGCGCCCACAAGGTGAACCGCGGCACTCCGCCACGCCACGTCACGCCGTACGAGCGTCCCGCCGCCGACCCGCCGTACAGGTCATCCAGTACGCCGGGGATCTGTACGCCGGTCGCATCCAGCAGCCGACCGGCGTCGTCGTACTGCGCCAAGCCGAGCTGCCCTTTCAGGATCTTCGCCGCGTCGGCGTGATCCATCCGCAGCGCCGTGTACCCGGCCAGCTTGGGGAACTTGGCCAGTACCGCGGCCGGCAAACCGGCCGGATCAACCCGCAGCCCAACCGAGGAACCACCGATGTCGTCCGCGTCGACGGCGAGCGAACCCGTCAGCGACCAGTGCAGCCGCCAGCGAGACCGCTCGGGATGCGCAACCGCCGGTACTGCGAGCAGGTCGCGCCCGACCCAGTACGCCTTCGCCTGCTTGAGATCCGGCTGTGCGCCCGGCTTGGACGTGGTGACGGTCAGCACGTGGGTCGCCAGTACGTAGTTGAACGTGACGACCAGCCCGTCGCCAGGAACGGTGATGGGGATGTTCGCGCCGTTGGGTGCTCCACCGGCGCCGTAGTTCTCGTCGAAGGACAGGTTGTGCGCGACCTTCGCCTCATAGCTGCCCGCTCCGATCTCCGTGGTCGACCAGGTGTAGGTACCGTCCCCGTCCTGGTCGGTCAGCCAGGGGCGCATGCAGTCCGGCGCCCAGTCGCCCGGGCATCCCAGCTCGGACTGGAACGAGCCAGGAACGGTGATGATCGGCCCCTCCGCGCTGGAGGTGACGAAGTGCCGGCCGTGCTCGTAGTAGAACGTCATCGGCGTCGCGGGAGCCGTGTAGGAGATGTTGGCGCCGTTGGACGCACCGCCCGCGCCGTAGTTCTCGTCCCACGACTTGTTGATCGCGGCCTTGTAGGCGTGCTCGCCGGCGGGCAGCGTGTAGGTGCCCTTCCAGACCTTGTCCTTCGGGTCCAGGGTCAGCTGTGCCTGCGCGCAATCGGGTTGCCAGTCGCCGGTACAACCCATCTCGCTGTTGTGGTCACCCGGCACGCTGACATTGGCCGGCTGGGTGACAGGCCCGGTACCGCCGCCACCGCCACCACCAGGTGCCGGTGCGTCGCCGACGATCCCGTACGAACCCGAGACCGAGTAGTTGCCCGAGGCGTCCCGCAGTACGGCCCTGTACTCGAGCAGGGTCCCCTTCGGCAGTCCGCTGACGTCGTGGAAGACCCGGTACGGCGCGTTGTCGTCCGACCCGAGTCGCTGCCACGCCGTAGTACCGACTGGGCGGTAGCCGAACGTCACCGTCACAGGCGTGTTCTCCGGCACGGCGGCAGCGATCTCTGCGCGCCCACCAACGGACGCACCCGGCTCTGGCGAGCTCATGTAGATCGCGGGCGCCTTCGCGCGGTACGGCAGCGTCGTTGTGGCGCGGTAGACCGTGACGGACAACGGAGCCTGGGTTAGCAGCGTGCGGCCTTCGCGGTCGGTCTTGATCGTGGTCGTGCCGCCGTAGATCGGCTTGAACTTGCTGTCCTTCATGTACGTCGGAATGGTCGCCGACTTCGCAGTGGTCGCGTTGTTGGCCACCACGAGGTACTCCGTACGGTCCGCCCCGAAGCGGCTGAAGGCGTACAGCCCGCCCGCGTTTGACGAGTAGCGGTGCACCTGAGTCCCGTCGGCCAGAGCCGGGTACTGCGCGCGCAGCTTCTGCAGGCCCGCAATGTGCTTGTACATAGGCGCATTGACGTCGAATCGGTCCTTGCTGCCGATCGTGGTCGTACCGGTGCCGTCGACAACCTCGTCGTCGGTGTAGTCGGCCGTCTTGGTGGCGAACATGTCCTGCCGCGCGTCCTTGTCACCACCCGCACCGGTGAAGCCCTGCTCGTCGCCGTAGTAGATCACCGGCTGCCCACGGGTCAGGAACATCAGCGAATGCGCCAGCTTGTCGCGGGCGAGCAACTCCTCGCTGTTCGCCCCGTTCTGCTTGAGGAACGTCCCGACCCGGCCCATGTCGTGGTTGCCCAGGAACGTCGGCAGTTGGTACGCGTTGGAGTCGGCGTCGGTGTAGTAGTCGTCGTTGGCGTAGAGGTCGCGCAACTGCGTACTCGGTTTGCCCTCGGCGAAGGCGACCGCGTTCTGCTGGAAGCCGAAGTCCAGCGTCGCCTGCAGCGCGCCCTTGGTCGTGTACGTCGACATGAACCTCGGATCGGCGTCGTAGACCTCACCGAACATGAAGAACTTCTTCGCGCCGCTCGTCTTCGCGGCGGCCAGGATCTGCGGCGAGAACTTCTGCCAGAACTCGATGTTGACGTGCTTGACGGTGTCGATCCGGAACCCGTCGATCCCGAACTCGGCCCAGGTCTTGTAGACGTCGATCATCCCGTCGCGGACCTTCGGCTGCTCGGTGAACAGGTCGTCCAGCCCGACGAAGTCGCCGTACTCGGCCGATTCACCGGCGAAGGTGGAGTCGCCGCGGTTGTGGTAGAGCGTCGGGTCGTTCAGCCAGGCCGGCACCTTGACGGTCTCGTCGGCCGGCGTCCGGAAGACCGGGACGTTCGGGAAGCTGACGTTCTTGTCCAGCGGCGGGAACGTGTCGCCGCCGGCGTAGGCCTTGTCGTCGAAGACGTTGCCGTTGGCATCCTTGTACGGGCTGGTGGACTTCGGGATGTAGCCGTACTGCCCGGACTGGTAGTCGATCACGTCGGCGGTGTGGTTGGTGATGATGTCGAAGAAGACCTTCATCCCCTTGCCGTGCGCCAGCGTGATCAGCTTGCGCATGTCGGCGTTGGTGCCCAGATGCGGGTCGATCTGGGTGAAGTCGGTGATCCAATAACCGTGGTACCCGGCGCTCACGTTCGCGCCCGTGCCCTGCACCGGGCGGTTCTTGAACGACGGGGTCAGCCAGATGCTCGTCGTACCGAGTGACTTGATGTAGTCCAGCTTCTGCATCACACCGGCCAGGTCGCCGCCGTGGTAGAAGCCCTTGTCAGTTGGGTCGAGTCCAGTACTGAGCCGGTCGCCGGTCAGCCCACCCGCGTCGTTCGACTTGTCACCGTTGGCGAACCGGTCCGCCATCAGGAAGTAGAACCGCTCCTTGGTGAGGTCCTTGCGCAGGCTCGGGCTCGCCAGTGCCTTGTCGGCTGGCGTCAGCCCACCGGCGAGGTCGACCGGCTTCACTGTGACCAGGTGGGTGGTGTCGTCGTAGCTGAACTGCACCTTGGCCGGTCCCTCGAGCCGCAGCGGGATGTTCGCCCCGTTGAGTGTCCCGCCGGCGCCGTAGTTCTCGTCCCAGCTCCCGTTGACCGTCACCTTGTACTCGTACGCCCCGGCAGGTACGTCGAACACCCGCCCGTACTGCGTACCCGTGCCCTTGGTGAGCTCACTCTCCGCACACGCCGGTTGCCAGTCGCCAGGACAGCCCAACTCACTCTGCAGCGACCCGGCGACCGTGATCACCCGATCCGCGACGACTTGAGCCGGCGCCGGTGTCGCAGTACCGAGCCCGACGACGACCAGCGCGGCCGCAGTCACCCCCGCTGTCAACCGATGAACGAGAGACCTACTCATGACGGGACCCCTCCCCAAGACAGGACAATCTGCCCGGACGCTAACCCCGCCTCCCGCCGTGGGGAACGCCTCAAAGGTCGCGTTCAGGTAACGGCCGAACCTTGGTGGTCAGCCGACCAGGGCGGGGAGGGTGGTTTCGATGGGGGTGGTGAGGGTGGCGGTGGCTTCCTCGGCGTACGGGGTGGGGGTGGCGTTGAGGATGACGAGGGGGGTGCCGGACTGGAGGGCGAGGTCGCAGAGGCCGGCGGCTGGGTAGACCTGGAGGGAGGTGCCGATGGCGAGGAAGAGGTCGGCGGATTGGGTGGCGGCGACGGCTGCCTCGAGGACTTGCTCGTCGAGGGACTGGCCGAAGGAGACCGTCGCCGACTTGAGGATGCCGCCGCAGATCTCGCAGGCCGGGTCCTCGTCGCCTGCGGAGAGCCGGGGGAGGACTTCGTCCATCGGCATGCGACGTGCGCAGGACAGGCAGTCGACGAAGCGGACGGTGCCGTGCAACTCGTGCACCAGGGCGGGGGACGAACCGGCCTTCTGGTGCAGGCCGTCGATGTTCTGGGTTGCGATTCCGGTCAGTCGGCCCTGCTTTTCCAACTCGACCAGGGCGAGATGACCCGGGTTCGGCTCGGCGGTCCACATCGGCGCGGCGAGGCGGAACTTCCACGCCTCCACCCGGACCGCCGGCGAAGCGACGTACTCGTCGATGTCGAACATCACGCTCGCCGCGGGGTTCTTGGTCCACAACCCCTGCGGCCCGCGGAAGTCCGGGATGCCGGAGGCGGTGGAGATCCCGGCCCCGGTCAGTACGGCGATCCGCTCGGCCTTCGCGACGAGTTCCTCGGCAGTGGTCACGCCTCCGAAAGTACTGCCTTCCACTCGGGCGCCAGCACCGACATCACGATCGAGTCGAACCACTCGCCGTCCCAGCGCAGCGCGTCCCGGCGTACCCCTTCGACGACGAAACCCGCCTTCTCGTAGGCCCGCCGCGCGCGCGAATTGAAGGAGTAGACGCCGAGCTCGATCCGGTGCAGCCCGAGGACCTCGATCCCGTACCCGACGATCAGCCGGGTCGCCTCGGTACCCAGTCCACGCCCCTGGCCACCAGGCCCGATCAGGATCCGGAAGTTGCAGGACTCGTTGTCCGGATCCCACTCGTTCAGGACGGCCTCGCCGACGGTCTCACCGGTCGCCTTGTCCACGATCGCCAGGTCGAGCCGGTCGGTCTGGTCCTTGCGGGTCCGCATCCACTGCCGAGCCCGCTCCTCGGCGATCTCGCCGTGGCTGCCGGTCAGCCGGCCCACCTCCGGGTCGTCCGTCGCGGCTCTCAAAGCGTCGTAGTCGTCCTCGTCCAAGGGCCGCAGTACGACCAGATCGCCGGTCAGGGTCGGCTTCACCGAGAAGTCAGTCACACACCGCAGTGTTCCAATGGGCTCGTAGCGGTCGCCAACGGATTTAGCTGACGCGGCGTACGACGTACTGCTCGTTCTCGGCGGAGACCAGCTCCTGGGAGCGCATCCGGCACCAGGCGGGGATGTCGGTGGCGGCTGCCGGGTCGTCGGCGAGGACGGTGATCGTGTCGCCGATCGCCACCTTCGAGATGGTCTGGGCGAGTTTGATCACGGGGAGTGGGCAGAGCATGCCGCGGCAGTCGAGCGTCACATGCCCACCTCGGCCCGGATCCGCCGGACGAGGCCCGGAAGGACCGTCGCGAAGCGGTCCACCTCGTCGTGCGTGCTGGTGCGGCCGAGCGAGACGCGGATGTTGCCGTGCGTGAGTACTCCCATCGCGGCCAGCACGTGCGACGGGCGCAGCGTGCTCGAAGTACAGGCTGAGCCGCTCGACACGGCGAAGCCTTCAGCATCGAGAGCGGTCACCAGCGCCTCGCCGTCGACGTACAGGCAGGAGAACGTCAGTACGTGGGGGAGCCGGTCCTCAGGATCGCCGACCACCTCCACGTCGGCGATGTCGTTCGCGATCCGCTGCCGCAGCTCGTCGATCCAGGCGCGGTGCAGCTTGTCGAGCTCATCGGCCTCGGTCAGCCGGGCCTGCAGCGCAGCAGCCGCGGCGAGGATCTCCGGAACGTTCGGATGCCCAGGGGACAGTCCGTCCTCCCTCTCATCCACAGGCCACGTCGGTGCGAGCCGCGTACCTTTCCGTACTGCGAGCAGCCCGACGCCTGCCGGTCCACCCCACTTGTGCGCACTGGCCGTCAACGCCGACCAACCGCCCGGTACTACGTCGTGCCCGATGGAGGCGGCTCCGTCGACGAACAAGGGCACACCGGCTTCGGCGCAAACCTCAGCAGCCCAGGCGATCGGCTGGCGCGTCCCGACCTCGTGGTTCGCCGACTGCAGCGCAGCAACAGCAACCCCGGGCTTGGCCACCTCGGCAGCGAAGGCGTCCCGATCGATCCGGCCGAGCGGATCCACGCCCACCTCCACCGCAGTACCAGCGGCCGCAGCAGCATGCAGCACTGCGGAATGCTCGACGGCCGAGTGAACGACGGTGGACCCCACTCGGCGCCTGGCGCCGGCTACAGCGGCCAAGCCGGCGTGGATCGCAGCTGTGCCCGATGTGGTCAGGTACAGCTCGTCCGGTCGCACACCGACACCCTCTGCGAGCACCGCGCGGGCGTTGTCCAGCAGCAGTCTGGCGGTCCGTCCTTCGTGATGCAGCCGGGCTGGATCCGCCCAGCCCGAATCCACTGCCGACAGCAACATTTCCCGGGCCGCCGGATGCAGCGGTTCGGACGACGCGGCATCTAAATACGCACGCTGGATCCCAGGCTCGGTCACACGGGAAACGCTAAGCCCTACCTATGCGCAGAAGCGTCAGAGGTGTCCAGTAGTGTTCTGTCGTCAGTCTCACCTGGGAAGGGAAAGGCGCCCCGTGGGTTCGAACGGCACGCCCGGAGTCGAGCGCGCAGCTGGTCTGGAGAAGACCGCGGCCGCCGCACGTCCGGCGAAGCGACGCTTGCTGGTTCCGGCGGCGGTAGTGGTCGGCACGTTGCTGCTGACCGGCTGCTCGTCGCAGACCAACGAGCAGTGGAAGCGACTCGGCCTGCCCGAGGGCGCTTCGGACCGGACCGAGGCGATGAAGAGCCTCTGGATCGGCGCCTGGATCGCCGCCCTCATCATCGGTGTGATGGTGTGGGGCCTGATCCTCTTTGCGGTCGTCCGCTATCGCAAGCGCAACGAAGACGCGCCCCGGCAGACGCGGTACAACCTGCCGCTCGAGGTGCTGTACACACTCGCCCCGTTCGCCATCATCGGTGTGCTGTTCTTCTACACCGTCGAGCACGGCAACGAGATCACGAAGATGTCCGACAACCCGTCGCACACCATCAACGTGGTCGGCCAGCAATGGCAGTGGACCTTCAACTACAAGGACACGGTCGACGGTCAGCAGGGCGTCTGGGAGACCGGCACCCTCGACAAGCCGGCCGAGCTGTGGCTGCCGCAGGGCGAGTCGGTGCACTTCGACCTGACCTCGCCGGACGTCATCCACTCCTTCTGGGTGCCTTCGTTCTACTTCAAGCTGGACGTCATCCCGGGCCGCACCAACAAGCTCGAGCTGACCCCGACCAAGACCGGCACCTTCGCGGGTAAGTGCGCGGAGCTGTGTGGTCTCTACCACAGCCGGATGGTGTTCACCGTCAAGGTGGTCACGCCCGATGAGTACAAGGCGCACCTGGAAGACCTGGCCCGCCGCGGCCAGACCGGCGCCGC
This sequence comes from Kribbella monticola, assembly GCF_003261635.1. GTDB lineage: Bacteria > Actinomycetota > Actinomycetes > Propionibacteriales > Kribbellaceae > Kribbella > Kribbella monticola. Next base: position 120,069 of record NZ_QFXK01000027.1, read on the forward strand.
GACCGGTGGCCAGGACGCGACCACCATTCCGGGCCACCCGGGCAAGGAGGGCGAGAAGTGACCGACTTCGCCGAGCGCACAGGCGGCATCGCGGCGACCGCGGTCCTGCCGCGCCGACGGACCAAGGGCCAGATCGCGGTCAAGTGGCTGACCACCACCGACCACAAGCTGATCGGCCACCTCTACCTGATCACCTCGTTCATCTTCTTCCTGATCGGCGGCGTGATGGCGCTGCTGATCCGCGCCGAGCTGGCCAAGCCGGGGCTGCAGATCGTGAACGAAGAGGTCTACAACCAGCTCTTCACCATGCACGGCACGATCATGCTGCTGCTGTTCGCGACGCCGCTGTTCGTCGGCTTCGCGAACGTGATCATGCCGGTCCAGATCGGCGCCCCCGACGTCGCGTTCCCGCGACTCAACATGTTCAGCTTCTGGCTGTTCCTCTTCGGCGGACTCATCACGCTGTCCGGCTTCTTCACTCCCGGTGGCGCGGCCGACTTCGGCTGGTTCGCCTACGCCCCGCTGTCCAACGCGGTCCGCTCGCCGGGCATCGGCGGTGACCTGTGGATCATGGGTCTGTGGATGGCCGGTCTGGGCACGATCCTCGGTGCGGTCAACTTCGTCACCACCGTGATCACCATGCGTGCGCCCGGTATGACGATGTTCCGGATGCCGATCTTCACCTGGAACATCCTGGTGACGTCGATCCTCGTACTGATCGCCTTCCCGATCCTGGCCGGCGCGCTGCTGATGCTGGAGGCGGATCGAGCCTTGGGGGCTCACGTCTTCGACGCGGCCAACGGCGGTCCACTGCTGTGGCAGCACTTGTTCTGGTTCTTCGGGCATCCCGAGGTCTACATCATCGCGCTGCCGTTCTTCGGCATCATCACCGAGATCCTGCCGGTGTTCAGCCGCAAGCCCGTCTTCGGCTACATCGGCCTGGTCGGCGCGACCCTGTGGATCGCGGTCCTCTCGGTGGCGGTGTGGGCGCACCACATGTTCGTCACCGGCGCGGTGAACCTGCCGTTCTTCTCCTTCATGACGTTCTTGATCGCGGTGCCGACCGGGGTGAAGTTCTTCAACTGGATAGGGACGATGTGGGGCGGGTCGGTGTCGTTCGACACCCCGATGCTCTGGTCGATCGGCTTCCTGACGACCTTCCTCTTCGGCGGTCTCACCGGCGTCATCCTGGCCTCACCGGCCCTGGACTACCAGCTGTCCGACTCGTACTTCGTGGTCGCGCACTTCCACTACGTCGTGTTCGGCACGGTGGTGTTCGCGATGTTCGCGGGCTTCTACTTCTGGTGGCCGAAGATGACCGACGAGAAGCTCGGCAAGCTGCACTTCTGGCTGCTGTTCATCGGCTTCCACACGACGTTCCTGGTGCAGCACTGGCTCGGCGTCGAGGGGATGCCGCGGCGCTACGCGTCGTACGGGGCCAATGAAGGCTTCACCACGCTGAACGAGGTGTCCAGCGTCGGTGCGTTCATCCTGGGCCTGTCGATGCTGCCGTTCTTCTACAACGTCTACAAGTCGCGGAAGGCGCCTCTGGTCGGTGTCGACGACCCGTGGGGCTGGGGCCGGTCGCTGGAGTGGGCGACCAGTTCGCCGCCTCCGCGGCACAACTTCCTGCAGTTGCCGCGGATCCGGTCCGAGAGCCCCGCTTTCGACCTGCACCACCCAGAGATCGCGATGGCGGAGTACGGCGATTCCGGCGCGCCCCGCGACAACCTGCTCGACGCCGGCGAGGACCAGGGCCGCGTCGAGAACCTTGAACGCAACATCAGCGCCGGTACCGGCGTGGACGGGGAGGGCAAGGCATGAAGGCTGAGGCCTGGGTCTTCGGCATCCTGACGGTGTTCGTCCTCATCGTCACGCCGATCTACTGGCTCATGTCGGAGGACCCGACCGGCACCACCGCCCTGGTGATGACGTTCTTCCTCTCCCTGCTGGTGGCGTTCTACCTCAGCGTGACCGGGCGCCGGATGGACGCCCGGCCGGAGGACCGCAAGGAAGCCGAGATCGTGGAAGGCGCCGGCGAGCTCGGCTTCTTCCCGCCGTACTCCTGGTGGCCGCTGTACTGCGCCGGCACGCTGGCGATCGTCGTCCTCGGCATCGTGTTCGGCTGGTGGCTGTTCATCGTCGGCTGCGGTCTCGGCATCGTCACGCTGTCGGGCTTCATCTTCGAGTACTACCGCGGGGACCACGCGCACTGAGCGTGCGCCGGTGCGCCGGTGCGCCGCAATTTCATAGAAAACCGAACCAAACCGTTCTGCACAACGTCACCAGTACAGCGGGCCGTGGGGGCCTCGCCGTGCTGGTGACGTGCAGTGCGTGGGTAGGACCGCCGGGCAAGCTACCCTTGCCCGGCGGGAATTTCGTTGACAGGGGAGTTCAGGGTGCTGAGTAGTACGGTGCGGAAACACGGCCTGGCCGTGGCTGGGGTATGCATGATGCTGCTGATCGGCACGGCTTGCAGTGACACCAAGTCGGCTGATTCGCCGCCCGCAGGTGGCTCGAAGAGTAGCTCCACGCCCGGCGCCTCGACTACTCCCGGTGACGACAGCAGCAAGCCTGCCGACGACCCGGCCGCCGCGAACATCAAGATCGTCCCGGCGAAGGGCGCTTCCGCCGTACGGCCGGACAAGCCTGTGACCGTCACCACCACGGCCGGCACCATCCAGGACGTCACCCTCAAGGACGACGACGGCGACAAGGTCTCCGGCACCTTCAACTCCGAGAAGTCGCAGTGGACGTCCGAGGAAGGCCTCAAGCCCGGCGCGACGTACACGGTCTCCGGGACGGCGCAGGGCACCGACGGCAAGAGCATCGAGATCGACTCCACCTTCACGACGCTGTCCGCGGGCAGCAGCCTGAAAGCCTCGGTCGCCCCGCTGAACGGTGAGACCGTCGGCGTCGCGATGCCGATCCAGATCTTCTGGAACCGCTCGGTCACCGACAAGGCTGCCGTCGAGAAGCGGCTCAAGGTCACCACGTCGGTCCCGGTCGAGGGCACCTGGCACTGGATGAACAGCAAGCAGGTGAACTACCGCCCGAAGGTCTACTGGCCGGCCGGTACCAAGGTCACCGTCGACGTGAACACCCAGGGCGTCAACGCCGGCGGCAACGTCTGGGGCTCCTCGAGCCGCAAGATCAGCTTCACGATCGGCAAGTCGGTCGTGTCCCACGTCGACGTCAAGAAGCACCAGATGACCGTCACGATCGACGGCAAGCTGGCCCGGACCATCCCGATCACCGCGGGCAAGGACGGGTTCACCACCCGCTCCGGCGTGAAGGTCATCATGGAGAAGTACCGGACCAAGCGGATGGACGCCCGGACCATCGGCATCAAGCCCGGTGACCCGAACTACTACGACATCCACGACGTCCAGTGGGCCCAGCGCGTCACCAGCTCGGGCGAGTTCGTCCACGGCGCCCCCTGGTCCTCCGGCAGCCAGGGCAGCGCCAACGTCAGCCACGGCTGCGTCGGCATGAGCCTCAAGGACGCCCAGTGGTACTTCGGCCAGACGCTGCGGGGCGACCCCGTCATCGTCACCGGCACCGCCCGCCCAATGGAGACCGGCAACGGCTGGACCGACTGGAACCAGTCCTACAGCTCCTACAAGGCAGGCTCCGCCCTCGCCTGACGCCTCGGGACCCGGCTGGCGACCTCCCCGCCTCGGGACCCGGCCGGCGGGCTCCCGCCGGCCCGGGTTGCTGGGGTCGTACCGCCAGCCAGGCAGTGCCTCGCGTCCTGGTCCCCTGCGTCGTCCGGCCAAGCGTGGCGCCAGGCGAAGCCGCGCACCACTGCCTGGCTGGGCGAACGCCCTATCCGGTAGGCTGAACCTCCTTGTGAATGCAATCACAAACCGGAGGGCTGCAGGATGGTGGCTGTACGGCGGTGGTTGGACCGGATGCCGGAGACCTGGGTCCCGCCCGCGGCAGCTGATCTGACGAGCTCGTATCGCTTCCTCTTCTGGCTGACCCGGTCGCAGTCGAGGCGGGTCGCCGTGGGGGCGGCGTTGGGCACCTGCTGGACGGTTGGCCTCGCAGTACCGCCCTGGGTGCTGTCTCGTGCGGTGGACGAGGGCCTCGTCGCCCGTGACACGTCCGCTCTCATCGCCTGGGCTCTCGTACTGCTCCTGGTCGGTGTGCTGAACGCCCTGCTGGGCATCAGCCGGCATCGCACAATGACCAAAATCCGAATGGACGCGTCGTTCCGGACGGTCCGGGCCACGGTGTGGCACACCTCCCGCCTGGGCGCCTCCCTGGCGCGCCGGGTCAGCGCCGGCGAGGTGGTGACCGTCGGCATCGCTGACGCCCAGACCGTCGCGCAAGCATTGACGGTGACGGGCCCTGGCGTCGGCGCGGTGATCGCGTACGCCGTCGTGGCCGTCGTGCTGTTCACCATTTCGCCGCTGCTGGCCGCAGTGGTTCTCGCCGGCGTTCCGCTGCTTGCTGTCGCTGTCGGCCCGTTCCTGCGACGCATCCAGCACACCGGCACGGAGTACAGGTTCCAGCAAGGGCGGCTGACGACACGGCTGGTCGACGTACTGGCCGGGCTTCGTGTGCTCAACGGGCTCGGCGGGAAGACGTTTGTGGCCGAACGGTATGAACGGCAGTCACAGGGGCTCGTGGGTCGCGGCTACCGTGTCGCCGGACCGTCGAGTTGGGTGGGTGCCTTGTCGACCGGGTTGCCGGCCCTCTTCCTGGCCGCCGTCGTCTGGTTGTCGGCGAGGATGGCTGCTGCGGGCGACATCACCATCGGAGACCTCGTCGCGGTCTACGGCTACGTGGCTGTGCTCGCCGTTCCGGTGGCTTTCTTCATCGAAGGCAGCGGCGACATTGCTCGTGCCCGGGTCGCTGGGCAGCGAATCATCGATCTGCTGAACCTGCCGGTACCGCGCCGCCACGACCACTCTGCGGTCGCGATCCCGCCCGGCTGTGGTCCGCTGGCTGACCCGGCGTCCGGCGTGGTCATTCGTCCCGGCAGCTTCACCGCATTGGTAGCTGCCCGGCCGGCCGAGGCGGTCACGGTGATCGAGCGACTCGGACACCTGACCATCGACCCCCAGGCCGGTGCCCAGGCGGGTGCCCAGGCCGGTGCTCAGGCCGGTGTGACCTGGGCAGGGGTGCCGGTGGCGGATGTCGCCGACGAAGAATTCAGGCAGCGATTGGTTGTCGCTGACAACCATGCCGAGGTCTTCGCCGGTACGGCGCGGGAGATCGTCGCTGGACGTCTCGATGCTGACGACGACCGGATCCGTACTGCGCTGTACACCGCCGTGGCCGAGGACGTCGTGGAAGCGCTGGCCGGTGGTCTGGACGGGGTGATCGCCGCCGGCGCAAGCGACCTCTCTGGTGGCCAACGGCAACGTCTCCAGCTCGCACGTGCGGTGTACGCCGCCCCCGATGTCCTGCTGGCCATCGATCCGACCTCGGCGGTCGACGCCACCACCGAAGCCGCCATGATCGATCGACTCCAGGAAGCCCGGCGGGGTAGGACCACTGTCATCACAACAGCGTCCCCACTCGTGCTCGACCGTGCCGACGAGGTCATCCTCCTGGTCGACGGTCACGCCGCATCGGTCGGTACGCACGCTGACCTTCTGCGCAACGATTCCTGCTATCGCGAGCTGGTGTCTCGCACTCAGAACGATGGTGAGCAGGTGGCCGATGAATAGACAGCTGCCGATCGCAGGACCAGCCGAGGTCCGTGCTGCCGCCGTACGAGATCTGCGGGCGGACCGCGGTGCGGTCGCCGGGCTCATCCTCGTCAATGGGCTGGCCTCGGCAGCAGGGCTGGTCGGTCCGTGGCTGCTGGGCCGAATCATCGACACGATCCAAACCAGGTCCGGATCCGGTGACGTACTCAGCACGGTGGACCGGCTGGCGTTCGGCGCGCTGGTGTTCACCATCGTGCAGACGGTCTTGACGTGGTGGGCTCTCAAGATCGGGTACCGGTTCGGTGAACGCACCGCAGCACGCGTTCGGGAACGCTTCTTGCAGCGGACCTTGGCACTACCGGCGCGAAGGGCGGACCAGCTTCCTACCGGCGACCTGATCGCCCGCGGCAGCACTGATGCTTCGCGGGTGGCGCTGACTCTGCGATCGGCCGTGCCCGAGGTTCTCGTGGCCATCGTCCACGCCTTGTTCCTCATCGTCGCGGTGCTGGTGCTCGACGTGCGGCTCGGGCTCTGCGGGCTGGTGTGCCTGTTCGGTGTCGGGGCGGCCGTGCGGTGGTATCTGCGACGTGCCAGGCCGGCTTATCTGGCAGTCGCCGCAGCTGGTGCCGAGCTGGCCGATGTCGTGGCCAGTACTGCGAAGGGCGCGCGCACGATCCAGCTGCTCGGGCTGGAGGACCGTCGGACCGAGGCCACGGAGTCCGCCATCACCCGAGCGAGATCCGCCTACCTAGGGGCTTTGTGGCTGCGAACGGTGCTGTTTCCGTGGTCTGAGGTCTCGTTGGGCCTGCCGGTGGCCGCAGTGCTTCTCGCGGGAGGTGGGCTCTACCTGCATGGCTCGGTCAGTCTCGGAGTCGTGGTGACGGCCACGGTGTACCTGCGCCAGCTGGTCGGTCCGCTCGACACCCTCATGCTGTGGATCGAACAGCTCCAGGGCGCCGGGGCGTCGTACGCTCGTGTCGAAGGACTGGCCGACGTACCAGGGGAGGAAGCCGGGCCTGACGTTGACCCCACCGGCGACCGGATCCAGGTCGAGAACGCGCACTACAGCTACACGGGTGCTCGCGACGTCCTGCGCGGCGTCAATCTCCTTGTGCAGCCGGGGGAGCGGCTGGCCATCGTCGGCACCTCTGGTGCGGGCAAGTCGACGCTGGCCCGTCTCCTCGCCGGTCTCGACCGTCCTCACACCGGCTCGGTGACCATCGGCGGTACGCCGGTCGCCGACCTCCCGCCCGATCGCGTGCGGGAGCACGTCGTACTCATCACCCAAGATCACCACGTCTTCCACGACACCGTGCGCGACAACCTCCTGATCGCCCGACCGAACGCGACCGACGCAGAACTGCACGCCGCACTGGACGCAGTCGGAGCGGCGTGGCTGGCGGACCTACCGCATGGGCTCGACACCGAACTCGGCGCCGACCACACCCTCGACGGCGCCGCCGCCCAGCAACTCTCACTGGCCCGAGTCGTCCTCGCCGACCCCCACACCCTGATCCTGGACGAGGCCACCGCTCAACTCGACCCCAGAACAGCACGACGTACAGAACAATCCCTGGCAGCCGTACTACGCGGTCGCACGGTGATCGCAATCGCCCACCGCCTCCAAACAGCCCACGACGCGGACAGAATCGCCGTGATGGAGGCCGGCGAACTCGTCGAACTAGGCACCCACACCGAACTGGTCACCGCAAACCGCACCTACGGCAAACTCTGGCACTCCTGGCACGGCCCCTCAGCCCCAGAAACCACCTGAGCGCTCCACCGCCGTTAGCCGAGCGGCAACGGGGGAGGGGAGTGAGGGTAGTTCATCGAACGACTACGAGTCCGTCGGTTGGTGCATCCGGGCTGCCGCCTTCGAGTTGCGACGGGGGAGCGGGGTGGGGAGGGACGGGACGACTGCGAGTCCGTCGGCTGGCGCCTCCGGGTTGCTACCGCCTTCGAGTTGCGACGAGAGAGCGGGGTAGGGAGGGACAGGACGACTGCGAGTCCGTCGGCTGGCGCACCCGGGGTCTGCCGCCTTCGAGCGGCGACGAGGAGTCGAGTGGGGAGGCACCGGACGACTGCGAGTCCGTCGGCTGGACCCGGGGTGCTGTCGCGCGTTCGAGCGGCGACAGGGGAGCCGCGATCCGGGGTGGGAAGCTGGTGGAGGAGGGGAAGCACGTTCGCCGGATGAAGGCCAGCTGGCCCGGCTGGAGCATCCGGGCTCCCGCGCGTTCGTTCGAGCGGCGACGGAGGAGCCGCGACCCCGGGTGGGTGGGAGCGGGCGACGGAGGAGCCCTGCGTGGGGTTTTCCTCGTAGTACAAGAAAAGACCCCGGCTGAGAGGTTCAGCCGGGGTCTTTCGTGGTCCTGGGTCAGTGCTTGGTGATTTGTTCTCGGGCTGTCTCGTCGTCGACCTCGACGGTGCCGGTGAGGCCGGGGACCTCGGCGGCGTGGCCGAGTTCCTCGTGGTCGTCGTGGTGGCCGTGGGCGTGGGCTTCGGCGATTTCTTCGGCGGTCGGCTTCTGGACCGAGTCGGCGAAGTAGAACCGGGAGAGCCGCGCGCGGACCTTGTTGATGGCCCGCTTCGGAGCCCGTACGCCGTTCTCGTCGGTCTCGGGACCGATGTCGAGCGGCAGGATCCGGTCGCGAGCCGTGAGCTCATAGGCCTCGTACGTCGAGATCGGGGTGTGCTTCTCGATGTACTCACCGTGCGGCAACCGCATGATGATGCCCGACTCGAGTCCGTGCAGGATCCGGTCGTTGTCGGAGCGCTGCAGCGAGATCGCGATCCGCCGGGTGGCCCAGAAGGCGAACACCGGACCGAGGAAGATCATCACCCGCAGGAACCAGGTCACGTTGTTCAGCGAGACGCCGAAGTGGGTCGCGATCAGGTCGTTGCCGCCACCGATCCACAGCAGGCCGTAGAAGGTGATGAACGCGGCGCCGATCCCGGTCCGGGTCGGCATGTTGCGCGGCCGGTCCAGCAGGTGATGTTCGCGCTTGTCGCCGGTGATCCACTGCTCGATGAACGGATACAGGGCCACCAGGGTGACGAACGCGGGCGGGATGATCAGCGCCGGTATCAGCAGGTTCCAGCTGAGCGTGACGCCCCAGAAATGGGACTCGAATCCCGGCATCAGGCGCACGGAGCCCTCCAGCCAGCCCATGTACCAGTCGGGCTGGGAGCCCGCGGTGACCTCGGCCGGGTTGTACGGACCGTAGAGCCACACCGGGTTGATCTGGAGCAGCGCGCCCATCAGCGCGGTGACGCCGAAGACGACGAAGAAGAAGCCGCCGGCCTTCGCCATGTACACCGGCATCAGCGGGTAGCCGACCACGTTCTTCTCGGTCCGCCCGGGGCCGGGGTACTGCGTGTGCTTGTGGTAGACGACCAGGAAGAGGTGCGCCGTCACGAGCGCCAGGATCAGACCCGGGATGAGCAGGACGTGGATGGTGAAGAACCGGGAGACGAACTCGTTGCCCGGGAACTCGCCACCGAAGATGAAGAAGCTCAGGTACGTGCCGATCACCGGCGACGCCTGGATCATGCCCTGGGTGATGCGCAGACCGGTTCCGGACAGCAGGTCGTCGGGGAGGCCGTAGCCGATGAAGCCCTCGATGATGCCGAGGAACAGCATCCCGAAGCCGATCACCCAGTTCAGCTCACGCGGCTTGCGGAACGCACCGGTGAAGAAGATGCGCAGCAGGTGGACCATCATCGAGGCGACGAACAGCACGGCCGCCCAGTGGTGGATCTGCCGCATCAGCAGGCCACCGCGGACGTCGAAGGTGATGTCCAGCGTGGAGGCGTAGGCCTCCGACATGTGCAGGCCCTTGAGCAGGCTGTACGAGCCCTGGTACTCGACCTCGCCCATCGACGGCTTGAACCACAGGGTCAGGAAGATGCCGGTCAGGATCAGGATGATGAAGCTGTAGAGCGCGATCTCACCGAGCATGAACGACCAGTGGTCGGGGAAGACCTTCCGCAGGTTCTTCTTGCCGATCTTGCCGATGCCGAGACGGTCATCGACCCACTTGACCGGTGGTGGGAAGTCTTTCGTCGTGGACACTGTTGTCACCCTCGTTCCCAGAAGCTCGGGCCAACCGGCTCGGTGAAGCCGCTCTGCGCGACCAGGTAGCCCTCCGCGTCCACTGCCAACGGTAGCTGAGGCAGCGGGCGGGCGGCAGGGCCGAAGACGACCTTGGCCCCGTCGGCCAGGTCGAAGGTCGACTGGTGGCACGGGCAGAGCACGTGGTGGGTCTGCTGCTCGTACAGCGAGATCGGGCAGCCGACGTGGGTGCAGATCTTGGAGTAGCACAGGATCCCGTCGACGCCCCAGTTCTCCCGGCCCGCGGGGACCCGGATCTCGTTCGGGGCGATCCGTACCACGATCACCGAGGCCTTCGCCTTGGCGTTCTGGTACTCGACCGCGCTCTCCTCCTGCATCGGCGCCAGGTTCGCGGGCGCCGCGTTGACCAGCTGGCCGACGATCAGGTCGGACGGCTTGATCGGGCGCAGGGTGACGTCGTTGACGACGCGGATGCCCTTGGCCCAGATCGTGTTGTAGAGGCTCCGGCCGGGCAGCGGACCGAGGTCACGCAGCATCACGATGGCCGGCAGGCCGAGCAGGCCCATCGCGCCGATCAGCGACCGGCGGATCAGCTTGCGGCGGGTGAAGCCGGACTCGGCGACGCCCACCTGGAAGCCCTCGATGATGTCGGCCTTCTGGGCCGGCGAGGAGTGCGCGTCGTGCCGCTCCTCGGAGATCTCGGTGTCGACCATCAGCTTCTTGGCCCACTGGATCGCGCCGGCGCCGATCATGAACAGCGCCAGGCCGAGGCACAGGCCGATGACCAGGTTGTTCGCGTTGCCGGACAGCGGGCCGAACTCGAGCGTGGAGTCGCGCGGAATCGCGAAGTACGCGACGCAGGAACCCAGTGCGAGCAGGCCGGCCAGACTGAACAGCGTCGCGACCTGGCGCTCGACCCGGTCGGCAGCCTTCGGGTCGATATCGGTGATCCGCGGCTCGTGCGGCTCGATACCCGGATCCGGGATCGGCTCCGCAACCACCACGCTGCTGTCGTGCTCACCAGGTACTACGGGGAGCTTCTCGTCACTCACTCTGCCTTCACTCCCTTGGCCTTGACGCCCTTGGCGCCGATCCAGACCGCCACGCAGACGAGCAGGCCGATACCGACCAGCCAGCCCCACAGACCCTCCGAGACCGGGCCGAGCCGGCCGAGACCGAAGCCACCGGGGTCCTTCTGCTGCTGCAACGCGTTCAGGTACGCGATCACGTCACGCTTGTCTTCCGGCCGCAGTACCTGGTCGGAGAAGACCGGCATCTGCTGCGGACCGGTCAGCATCGCTTCGTAGATGTGCTTGGGGTCGACGTTCATCAGCGACGGCGCGTACTTGCCGCCGGGCAGCGCACCGCCACGGCCGGCGAAGTTGTGGCACGCCGTGCAGTTGGTGCGGAACAGCTCGCCACCGCGGGTGATCTGCTCGTCGGTCGCCTTGCTGATGTCGTACGACTCCTCGGCCGGTACCGCCGGGCCGGGGGCCAGGGACGCGACGTACGCCGCCAGGGCCTCGATCTCCGCGGGCGTGTACGCCGGGGTCTTGCGCGGGATCTGGGCGCCGGGCTGCATCGCCGGCATCCGGCCGGTGCCGACCTGGAAGTCGACCGCGGCCGCGCCGACTCCGATCAGGGACGGGCCGGCCTGCTTGCCTTCGCCGTTGCCACCGCCCTCGGCGTTCAGGCCGTGGCAGCTGGCACAGCCGACCGCGAAGAGCTTCTTGCCCTCTTCGATCTGCTGGGACTGGGCCGAGTTGTCCGCCACCGCGTTGTCAGGGGCGAACGCGGCGTACGCGGAGCCCACCGCCAGGAGGCCGAACAGGAGCACGACGAGGCCGGCTGACCGGTGCCGTCGTCGCGCGGAGAGGAAGCGCGCCGGTGACAAGGAAAGTCTCTTCTCACTCATTTGAGCAGGTAGATGGTCGCGAACAGGGCGATCCAGACCACGTCGACGAAGTGCCAGTAGTACGACACGACGATCGCCGAGACGGCCTGTTCGTGGGTGAACTTGCGTGCCATGTACGTCCTGGCGAGGACGAACACGAAAGCGATGAGACCACCAGTCACGTGCAGACCGTGGAACCCGGTGGTCAGGTAGAACACCGATCCGTACGGCGACGACGCGATCGTCACGCCCTCGTGGACCAGCTTGGCGTACTCCGTCACCTGGCCGGCGATGAACACCGCGCCCATCAGGTAGGTGAGGATGAACCACTCACGCATACCCCAGGAGCGGATGTTCGCCAGCGCGCCGGTGCGTCCGACCTTGCCGTGCTCGGCGGCGAAGACGCCGGCCTGGCAGGTGAACGACGACGCGACCAGGATGAACGTGTTCACCGAGGCGAACGGCACGTTCAGCATCGCGGTCGACGCTTCCCACAGGGACTCGGTCCCCGCTGCCGCCGCGGCGGTCGTCACGGACCGGATCGTGAAGTAGGCCGCGAACAGGGCGGCGAAGAACATCAGTTCGCTCGAGAGCCAGACGATCGTGCCGACACTGACCATGCTGGGACGGTCATGGTGTCCGTGTTCACGGGACGCTGGGAGCGCGGTTGCAGTGGCCACGGCGTCATTATGTCGGTCCCGCTGTCCGACAGCACGCCCACCCCCATGCATGTCGGCCACAACCTGTTTCTACTGTGGAAGCGTGCTTCCCCTCCATGCCGGACCAGGCGACCAGATCGCGCCGTTCACCCCGTCGCGTCTGCTCACGGCGTGGACGTTCGAGCCGGTGTTACTCGCAGTGATCATCGTCGTCGGCGGCCTCTACCTGTACGGCGTACATCGCCTTCACGCGCGCGGCGACAAGTGGCCGGTCGGCCGCACTGTCGCCTTCGTCGGACTCGGTCTCGGCAGTGCGGTGATCGCCACCCAGTCCGCTCTCGGCACCTACGACACGGTCCTGATCAGCGTTCACATGGCGCAGCACATGATCCTGTCGATGCTCACCCCGTTGGCGATGGCGCTCGGCGCGCCGGTGACGCTTGCCCTTCGCACCCTTCCCGCCAACCCGCGGAAATGGTTGCTCTCCGTATTGCATTCACGGTTGGCGAAGGTGCTCTGCTTCCCGCTGATCGGCTTTACGCTGTTCGTCCTGAGCCCCTGGGTGCTCTATTTCAGCGGCTGGTACGACGCCACGCTGCGCTCGGCGGTGCTGCACGATCTTCTGCACGTCCACTTCATTGTGGTCGGATCGTTGTTCTTCTGGCCGCTGCTCGGCCTCGATCCGGTCCCCGGCCGGGTGATCTACCCGTTCCGGTTGATGCTCACGTTCCTCACGCTGCCGTTCCACGCCTTCCTCGGCATCACGATCATGTCGGCGAACAAGCTGATCGCGGAGGACTGGTACACCAGCTTCGGCCGGAGCTGGCCGCCGTCACCGCTGCGTGACCAGTACATCGCGGGCGGTCTCCTCTGGGGGTCCGGCGACATCATCGGAATCGTCTTCTTCGCTGTCCTGTTCGTCCAATGGGTGAAGCAGTCGCAGCGCGAAGCCAAGCGCGAGGACCGCCGGCTGGACCGGTTGGAGGAACAGGCGCGCAGAGCCGAGCAGGGTCCCCGGTAGCATTCGCCGTGTTGGTTTCACGTCCACTCGTCACAGACACACAGCTTGGGATGAATCGATGAGCTCAGAGCGTCCGCTGAAGGTGCTGGTCTACAGCGACGACCGTACGACGCGGGAGTCGGTCCGGCTGGCGTTGGGCAAGCGGCCCGCGGCCGATCTGCCCGAGCTCGAGTACTTCGAGTGCGCCACCGAGCCCGCGGTGATCAAGGCCATGGACGCCGGCGGCGTCGACCTGGCGATCCTGGACGGCGAGGCCGTTCCGGCCGGCGGGATGGGGATCGCCCGGCAACTGAAGGACGAGATCTTCCAGTGCCCGCCGGTACTGGTCCTGATCGGCCGCCCGCAGGACGCGTGGCTGGCGACCTGGTCGCGTGCCGAGGCGGCCGTGGCGCACCCGATCGACCCGATCAAGCTGGCCGAGGCGACCGCGGAGCTGCTCCGGGCGCGCGCCGCCAAGCTCCCCGCGACGACCTGACCCGCCGGCGATGACTGCCGGTACTACGGCACGCGGGTACACCTGGGCCCAGGTGCTCAATCCGCTGTTGCGCCACGAGGATCTCGACGCGTCGGCGACGGCGTGGGCGATGGAGCAGATCCTGTCCGGCGCGGCGTCTCCGGCGCAGCTGGCCGGCTTCGTGATCGCGTTGCGGTCCAAGGGCGAGACCGTCGTCGAGGTCGAGGGCCTGGTGGCGACGATGCGCGACTTCGCCACGCGGATCGACGTACCGGGGCGGACGCTGGATGTCGTAGGTACCGGTGGTGACCAAGCGCACACTGTGAACATTTCCACGATGTCCGCGATCGTTGCCGCCGGCGCCGGAGCGAAGGTGCTCAAACACGGCAACCGGGCTGCTTCGTCGGCGTGCGGTGCTGCCGACGTACTGGAAGAGCTCGGGATTCCACTCGACCTGACCGCGTCGCAGGTGGCCGCGGTGGGGGAGTTGGCCGGCATCACGTTCTGCTTCGCGCCTGCGTTCCACCCCGCTCTGCGGCATGCCGCCGTACCGCGTCGTGAGCTCGGCGTGCCGACGACGTTCAACTTCCTTGGCCCGTTGGCGAATCCGGGCAACCCTTCGGCGCAGGCTGTCGGGGTTGGGGATTCACGAATCGCCGGGTTGATGGCCGGCGTACTGGCTCGGCGGGGGATCGACGCGCTGGTGTTCCACGGCGACGACGGGCTGGACGAACTGACCACGATGACGACTTCGCAGGTGTGGACGGTCGGACGTGGTGTTGTGGAGGGGCCCGAGACGCTGGATCCGCGGGAGTTGGGGATCGAGCCGGTTCCCGCCGAAGCGTTGAAGGGTGCCGACGCGACGTACAACGCGAAGGTGGTCCGGGCGCTGCTCGACGGTGAGCGCGGGGCGGTGCGCGACGTCGTACTGCTCAATGCCGGTGCGGCGTTGGCTGCGCATGACGGGAGCACGGGACCGTTGGTTTCGCGGATTCGCGCTGGGATGGACCGGGCGGTCGAGTCGATCGACTCGGGTGCGGCGAAGGCGTTGCTGGAGCGGTGGATCGCCGCTTGCGCTGAGGTGCGCTGAGAGTCTGTTGAGCTTCGCGGTCTCTTGATGAGAACAGCCGCCCGCTTCCGGTGAGGGAGCGGGCGGCTGTTCTGTTGGTCAGTTGTTGATCTTGATCTGAGCGACGCGGCTGCGCCAGACGGGCAACCACTGCGGGGTCGAGCCGGCGATGTCGCCGATCGAGACGGCCGCCGTACCGTCACCGCGGTCGATCACCGCGATCAGGATGACGGAGTACGTCTCCTTCAGCTTCGGCACCTTGACCGGGATCCGGGCGGTGATCTCGTGGCCGGGGTGGCCGCCGACCGTGATCGCGCGGTGGGTGACGGCGTACGGCTTGGTGTTCGCGTCGTACAAGCGGGTCAGCGCCATGCCGCCGGCGGACTGGGCCGCTTGTTTGAGACCGGCCGGGCTGTTCGTGTAGGGGACGTCCTTGGGAAGCTGGCCGAAGGACACATAGTTGCCCCAGCTGCCCTTGCCGTCGTACTTCGCGTGCACGGTCAGCCACGTCGCGGCGCCGCCGACCATTCCGCTTCGGTCGAAGTTGTCGCTCCACTGCGAACTCATCAGCGGCATCGTGTCCTTGTTGAAGGCAACAAGAGTGGAGCCGACGACCTTGCCGACCGGCGGCGGTGTCGGCGACGGGCTCGCCGACGGATTCACCGTCTTCAACGGCGTCTTCGCCGACGGCACCGCGACGGGCGTGACGGCATCGGCCTTCGACCAGATCCAGTTGACACTCCAGACAGCAGTCAGCAACGCCACCACCACCAGCAACGCCGCCCCCACCAACCGAGGCGTCCGCGTCGAATCTCCACCACCCGCCGACTTCAGCCGACGCCCAACCACCCCATACCCGTCGTCGCCACCCTCGACCCCAACACCAGCCTGCCCGCCGTACTGCGCCCCAGCCCCGTACTGCCCGCCACCCTGCGCCCCGGGCCCGTACTGCGTCAGCGCACCACCTTGCGGCGGCCCAGCGGCATACTGCGGCTGCGACCCAGCCCCGTACTGCGGCAGCGAACCGCCTTGCGCCCCAGCCCAGTGCTGCGGCTGCGAACCGCCCTGCGGTCCTCCGTACTGCTGCTGCGGCCCACGCCCGTACGGCGCCTGCCCACCACCCTGCTGCACCGGACCACGCGGCGGCTGCCCACCTTGCGGCCCGGCCCAGTTCTGGGGTGGCCCACCTTGCGGTCCAGAACTCTGCACCGGTTGCCCGCCACCTTGCGGCCCGCCCCAGTTCTGGGGCGGACCACCTTGCGGTCCAGATCCCTGCACCGGTTGCCCGCTACCTTGCGGGCCGGCCCAGTTCTGTGACTGCGCACTACCCTGCGGCGGCAGCTGCTGCCCCGGTCGGCCCTGCGCCGGATGCCCTTGCACAGTAGGAAACTGCGGCTGCTGCCCACGTACCGACTGCTCTGAACGGACCTGCGGCGGACCCACCTGATCCTGCGGCCGACCCACCTGATCCTGCGGCCGACCCACCTGATGCTGCGGCCGACCCACCTGCGGCCGAACCACCGGCGCCTGTTGCCCCGGCAACACCTGAGACGGCCGGCTTTGTGGCTGCTCAGCAGACGGAAAAGCCGGCGGCGGAGGAGGCGGAGCCGGTGCCCGCGACTGTCCCCCCAACGGATCTCCCACCGAGGCACCCCCCGACAACGCATCCGAAGACAACGCATCCGCCAAACTCGACCCCACCGACGGCCCCACCGCCAACACATCCGACGAGCGATCCGAGGCGGGGTGCGGGTTGGGCGGTCCGGGCGGCGTGGCGGGGCGCGGGGGTGCGCTGTGCCTGGCCGGAGGGCGCTGGGGCGGTTGCGGGGTCTCGTTCTCAGCCAACGTTGATTCCCTTGTAGACCTGGCTTTCGGCCGCGATCAGGTCCGGCCGGTTCGTGGGGATGTCGCTGATGTAGCCGACTGCGGTGCCGTCACCGAGGTCGAAGACGGCGACAGTCAGCGTCAGCACCTTCGCGGTGATCTTCGGCGAGTTCACCGTGACCGACTGCTGGTAGTACCAGCCGGCCTTGCCCGAACGCTTCACCGGTCCGTTCCGCAGCGGCTTGAACGTCACCGGGATGTCGCCGTACATCGAACTCTGGACCTGGAACGACAGATCCGAAGCGGTCGCCTGCGTGTTCCCGTTGAACAGGGTCGCCGTACCGAGCGCGCCGACGAACACATCGGCGTACCAGTCGTTCTTGCCGTCGAAGTTCTCTTGCAGCAGCACGTACTGGCCGCTGGAGTTGAGCAGTTGCGGTACCAGCCGCTTGCGGTCCGACCACGGCGGCCGCAACCGCGGGAACGAGATCGCGTCCGAAGCGATCCGTGAACCCTCGTGCAGCTTGGGATTCTTCGACTGCCCGGGCGAAGTGGTGCTCTGCGGACCGGTCGGTTTGGTCGTCGGTTGGGAGGTGGGCGCCGAGGTCGGCGCCGTCGTCGGATCGGAGCTGGCGCTGGTCGGCCCGCTCGACACCGGAGCGGTCGGCGACGTGGTCGGATCGGCGGTGTTGTCGTTCCGGTCCTTCAAGATGAAGAACACCGCCGCCACAACGATGAGCACCAAGCCCACCGCCGCCGCAATCACCACCGTCGTCTTGTTGCCCCCAGCACCCGATCCACCCGATCCGCGCGCCCCACCCTTACGCCCCGAACCCTTGTCCCCACCATCCCCGCCATCCCACTGCCCAGCCCCACCCCGCTGCCAGCCAGTAGTCGTCTGCGTCCCCCCACCCTGCCACTGCTGCCCCGCCCCTTGCAGCGCCACCCCACCGCCCTGCCAAGCCCCACCCTGCGCGCCATCAACGCCCTGTACGCCGCCCTGCCCAGCCCCGCCCTGCTCAGCAGCCCCCTGCCACAAACCACCCTGCCCGCCGCCCCCGACGCCCTGCCCACCAGCGGCCCCACTCCACCCGCCAGCACCACCTTGCGCCGCATCACCCTGCTGACCAGCAGCCGGCTCCCACAGACTGGCCTTCCCATCCTCGCCAGTACCACCAGCAGTCCCAGCCGCACCGGCACCAGCCCAGCCGCCGCCACCTAGTACGCCGCCCTCCCCGCCCCCGCCCGCTTCGCCAGCGCCCTGCCACAAACCAGCCTGCGCACCGCCACCGGCACCCCCAGCGCCCTGCCCCGCAGTAGTCGCCTGCCACGGGCCGGCCTGCACACCGTCGCCGGTGCTGCCAGCGCCTTGTCCCGCAGCGGTCGCTTGCCATGGGCCGGCCTGCACGCCGTCGCCGGTGCTGCCAGCGCCTTGTCCCGCAGCGGTCGCTTGCCATGGGCCGGCCTGCGCGGGGTCGCCGGTGCTTCCAGTGCTCTGCCCGGCGGCGGTGGTGCCCCAAGGTCCGGCATCGACCTGCGTTGTGTCGCCTTGGGGTGCGGTGACATCGCCGGGGGTTTCGCCGGCTTGGGTGTTGTTTGCTTGCCAGATTGCGGTGGCGGCTTCTGGGTCGGCGCTCTGGTTGTTGCCCCAGGCCCCGATGTTGCCAGCTGCCTCGTTGCCTTGTGCGTCAGCTTTCTGGGTTGCGGGGTTGGGCTGCCAGCCGCCCGTCGCCGCCTGTGCGGTGGAGTCGCCCGGCTGAGCGCCGGTTGTCTGCCACGGCGTACTGGCTGCGGTTTGCCAGCCACCACTCGTGCTTTGCTGCGTACCGGCGTTCCAGCCTTCGCCCGTGTTGACCTGCGTTGGTCGCGAGGTCCAGCTCGTCGGCGCCCATTCCTGAGTTTGCGACTCCTGGTCGCCACCCTTCCGCGCCCACGAACCAGCAACCACGGTCGCGTCACCATCACGACCACCATCGCCGTCACCGGACACACCCGCATCCCCCGACGCGCCCGCATCACCTGAGGTACCTGCGCCGGCCGACGTACCTGCGCCATCCGATGCGCCCGCATCAGCCGATGCGCCTGCGCCTGCCGACGTACCTGCGCCATCCGATGCGCCCGCATCAGCCGACGCGCCTGCGCCTGCCGACGTACCTGCGCCACCCGACGCGCCCGCATCAGCCGATGCGCCTGCGCCTGCCGACGTACCTGCGTTGCTCGTTGCGTCAGTAGGAGCTCCGGCGCCGTTGGCAGCGGCCGCGGCGGCGGCGGCGAGCTTGCCTACGCCGTTCTCCGCTGCCTTGGGCTCGGCGTTCGAGTCGGAGTCGTCGCCCGACGTACCGGGCATCGGCTCGGCCAGCTTGAGCTTCCAGCGGCCCTCCGGTGCGTCCTCACTGTCAGAAGTTGCTGCTGCGCTGGCTGACGGTTTGGCGTTCGGATCGATCGGGCGGGCTGGCTGCTGAGTCCAGTGGTTGGCAGGTACCGGAACCGGCGCCACCTGAGTCCAAGTCGCCTTGGCCTTCTCGGCGGCGCTCAGTTTCTCGGCAGCAGCCGCCGCGGCAGCCGCGTTCTCATCTGAGTTCGCTCGAGTTGAGTTGAGCTGACCCGACCTCGCCAGATCGGAGGCCCCTTCACCCGACGTCGCCTCGGTCGAGCTGGTGGCGGCGTTCGCAGTACCGGCTGGAGCAACGCTCGGCGAACCGGTCGAAGTCGAGTCGTCTGAGCCGTCAGCACCGCTTGATGTGCCTGCGGAGGCGCTCGGTTTGGTCTCGGCAGTGGGTGAGGCGGGGGTTTCGGTGGGGACCTCGGTTTCGGTTTTGTTGGTCCACTGCGTCCCGTTCCACCAGCGGATGGTGTTGGCCTGTCCGGTGGGGTCCGGATACCAGCCCGCGGGAGGGTTGCTCATGGGTTCACCGTAACTTCAGCTCGTGTCAGAGAGGGGGCGGATTCCGGCTCTCAGGCGCCGTCCTCCTGGCCCAGGCTGAAGGCCGCCTCGAGGTCGTGGGTGGAGTAGGTACGGAACGCGATGTGCGTCTCGGTGCTCAGTACGCCGGGCACGCGGTTCACGTGGTCGGGGATCACGGTCGCCAGGTCGTCGTGGTGGGCGACCCGGATCATCGCGATCAGGTCCAGCCCGCCGGTCACCGAGTACACCTCGCTGACGCCCTCGATCGCCGCCACCTGTTCGGCGACCTCGGGAATGCGTGCGACGTCGGCCTTGATGAACACGATCGCGGTGACCATGTCGTCCTCTCCTCGAACCCGGAACCCCGGAACCAAACCTCGAAACCTGCCGCTGCAGCATAATGCGCCCCGCACACCCGACCCCGATCGCGCCGCTCACCCGACCTCGAGCGCGCCGCTCACCCGCCCCCGATCGCGCTGCTCGCCCGACCCCGGTCGCGCTGCTCACCCGATCCCGATGGCGCCGCTCGCCCGACCCCGGTCGCGCCGCTCACCCGATCCCGATGGCGCCGCTCGCCCGACCCCGGTCGCGCCGCTCACCCGAGCCCGATGGCGCCGCTCGCCCGACCCCGAGCGCGCCGCTCACCCGAGCCCGATCGCGCCGCTCGCCCGACCCCGAGCGCGCCGCTCACCCGACCCGGTCACGCAGCTCGATCGCCCCCGATCCCGCCGCTCGACGCACCGCGTTGTGCTGCTCGGTGGAGCCGTGCTGGGGGCTCAGCTGGCGCGGGTGGCTCCGAGGGGGCGCATTCGGCGGCGGCGTTCGCTCGGGTGGTGGTGGTCTTCGGAGTAGGAGTTGTCGAGGCGGCTCACGTGGCGGCCGGCGCCGCTGATGGGGCAGGTCCAGGTGCCGTCCATCTCGACCAGGCGGATGCCGGGGGAGTCGAGCCAGCGCAGTACGAGCTCGATCTCCTCGGGCGAGGCGCTCGCCACCGGCCCGATTCCGGGCAGGACCGTCTCGGCCGAGGCGCGCAGCATCTCCAGGTACTTCCGCGGATCCGTCCCGCGCGGGCTGATCCCCGCCGCGGCCAGCCGCCCCCGCCGGATCACGTGCAACTCCCAGCCGCCGTCATCGGTACGCCGAGCCGCGCAGATCTCCGCGCACCCCGTCAGCGACGACATCCGCTGCATCTTCGCGCTGCTCCGGACGAACGCGCTGAGCCGATCACGATGCACGGCCGCGTCCTCGAACCGCTCGTCGGCCGACAGTACGTCGATCCGTCGGTCCAGCGCCTCGACGACGGGCGCCGGGTCGACGGTCAGCGCCGAGCGCAGCGCGGTGACGAATTCGCCGTACGAGTCCGCCGAGATCCGCCCGTCGCAGGGCGCCACGCAGCGGCCCATCTCGGCCAGCACACACGGTGAGACGGACGGCGTCCGCGACATCCGGACCGTGCACTGGCGGATCGGGAACGCTTCGTGCAGCGCCGCCATCGCCCGCTCGGCCGTCTTCCGCGAGCTGAACGGTCCGAGATACCCGGCGTCGTCGTCGCGCACCTGTTTCACCAGCGACAGCCGCGGGAACGGCTCGACGGTCACCTTCAGCCAGTGCTGCCGCTCGGGGAACTTCGACCGCCGGTTGTACCGCGGTTTGTGCTCCGCGATCAGCCGCAGCTCGCGGATCTCGGCCTCCAGCGCCGTCCCGCACTCGATACCGCGGACGCCGGTGGCGATCCCGATCATCTCGCCGATCCTGGTGCGGGTCTCGGAGGCGGTGAAGTACGACCGGACGCGCGTACGCAGGTCCTTCGACTTCCCGACGTACAGAACCTCGCCGCGGTCGTCGGTGAACAGATAGACACCAGGTGCGTGCGGCAACGACTCGGCCAGGTGCCGCTTCGCGCGAACCTGCGGCGCGACGCGCGCGGAGTACGTCTGCAGGTCTTCCAGGGTCTGTACGCCGAGGGAGCCGACCCGCTCGAACAAACCGTGCAGCACGTCGACGGTGGCCCGCGCGTCGGACAGGGCGCGGTGATTCGGGGTGGTGGTTGCCCGGAACAACTTCGCGAGCGTGCCGAGTTTGCAGTTCGGCGCCTCGTCGGGCGTGATCACCCGGCGGGCCAGCAAGGCCGTGTCGACGACGGCGAAGTCGGGCCAGTCATAGCCGTGGATGTGGCTGTCGTGTTTCAGGAAACCCATGTCGAACGGCGCGTTGTGGGCCACCATCACACAGCCCCGCGCGAACTCCAGGAACGCGGGCAGCACCGAGTCGATCCGGGGTGACGAGGCAACCATCAGGTCGGTGATGCCGGTCAGTACGGCGATGAAGGGCGGGATCGGCTCGGCCGGATTCACCAGGGTCTGGAATTCACCGAGCACCTCGCCGCCGCGGACCTTGACCGCGCCGATCTCGGTGATCCCCGAGGCGCCCGGTGCGCCACCGGTGGTCTCCAGGTCGACCACGCAGAAGGTGACGTCGCGCAACGGCGTACCGAGGTCGTCGAAACTCGGTTGCACACCACGGATCGGCATGACCGGCGCGGGCGCCGGGGCAGCGGCGTGATCCGGCGATGGGCTGCTCATGGCCAAGACGCTAGAAGGCCCCACCGACAATTCCGCAGGTGACACGCGATCGGACCGACTACGCTCTACACATGCGTACACAAGCGATCACTGCGAATCCGGGCGTCGGGCCCGGTCGTTGTGGTCTGCGTCACTGGCGGAGCCAGGCAGCCGTTCCGGCCGGACTGCGGACCGGTGGCTGAGGCCGGCGCCGCCGCGAGCTCCGCTGCCACCACCTTGCCCGAACCGGTGCGGCAACGGGTTCTCACCCTCGCCGCCCAGGCTCTGGGTCAGCTGCCCGCGACCGACATCCCACCCCCGCTGCGGCGGTTCGCCAGTTTCGCGCCCGGCAAGCGCGCGAAACTCTCGGCATCCGTACTCGGGCCGATCCTCGACACCGACGAGCATTTCCGCCGGCTGATCGCGTTCGAGGTACGGCGTGAGCACCCCGAGCTGGGCGACGCGGTCGCCGAGGGCATCCCGGTGCCCGCGGCCGAGCCGGTGGAAGTGGCCGCGCTCGCGTATCTACTCCGGCCCGGCGACTGGGAGCAGCGGGTCGCAGACGCTGCCCAACTTCCGGTGGAGCAGCCGAAGCACGACGACGAGGTGGTCCACCGGCTCACCGAGCAACTCGACCAAGCCCGGACCGAGACGCGGCAGGTGCGCGAACGTTTGCGCGAGCAGGTCACCGAACTCAAGGCGGAGAACGTCACGCTCCGCCGCAAGCTGAACGAGGCGCGCCAGCGGATCACCGGCCTGCAAAGCGAGCTCGAACTGCGCACCGTCGAGGCGAACACAGCCGACGAACGCGTCGACGCGGCCCGCGCCGAAGTCGACCGTGAGCTGCGCAAACTCCGGGCGCGCATCACCGAACTGGAGGCGGTCGAACACGCTGCACGCCGTACTGCGGGGCAAGAGCGCGAACTCATCTCGACCAGGACACGTCTGCTGCTCGACACCTTGGTCGAGGCCGCAGGAGGACTCCGTCGCGAGCTGGCTTTACCGCCCGGGGGAGACCTTCGCCCGGCCGATACCGTCGCCGGGGTGGAGCCGTCCGCGTCACCGGTCGGCCGTTCCGCGCCAGAGGACGATCCCGCGCTCTTCGACGAGCTCCTGGCCCTTCCGCAGGTGCACCTGATCATCGACGGTTACAACGTCACCAAAACGGCCTGGCCGAACTCCCCGTTGCACTCCCAGCGGCAACGCCTCGTCACCGCGCTCGGCGCGCTGGTCGCGCAACGGCGAATCGAGGTCACCGTGGTCTTCGACGGTGCCGAACTCTCCGGTCCCGTCCAGCTCACCCCGCCCCGCGGCGTACGCGTCCGCTTCAGCCCCGCCGGCGTCATCGCCGACGAGGTCATCCGCCAACTGGTCCGCGCAGAACCCCCAGGCCGCCCGGTCGTGGTCGTCTCCACCGACCGCGAAGTAGCCGACAGCATCATCACCATGGGCGCCAGAGCCCTCTCCGCCAAAACCCTCCTGAGCCGCATCACCCGCGCCTGACCCACCCAGCACGCCGGTACGCCGTCCCCGTACGCCGCCATGCCATCCCAGTACGCCGGCACGCCGTACGCCGGTACGCCGTCCCAGTACGCCGGTACACCGCGCTCCTCCGACCTCACGCTGCTCCGTCGCGTACCGACGGACAGGAGGTCCGGCCGTACTGCGGCCCGCCGCGCGGCCGCTGAGCCTGCTCGCAGCGAGTCGCGAGGGGATACCTCCTGTCCGTCGGTACGCGCCTGTGGACAACGCTCGACGCCGATCGGCCATCAACAGGCAGGGTTTGCTGATGGAGGCGGTGATGCAGATACTCGTGCGAAGCGGCGGGCGCGCAACGTTCGGCGAGTTGGTGGCGGGCAGTTCTCGTCGTGCGGTCGCCAAGGCGGTGAAGTGCGGCGTGATCGAGCGGGTTGCCCGCGGCATCTACGTGCGGTCCGGATTGTTCGCGGCCCAACGCGTTGCCATCGCCTACGACGGAGTCCTCTCGCACCTGAGCGCAGCGGAGTACTGGAGCCTCCCGCTCCTCACCCCACCAGAACTGCCACACGTCACTGTCCCGCCTAACAGGCATTCACGCTCGGGCCCACCGGCGGTTCTCCACTGGGCACAGATCGATCCGGGCGACCTCCCCGGCCGGACGACTTCAGTCACGCGCACCGTCCTCGACTGCGCGCGGATCCTTCCGTTTGCCGAAGCACTGGCCGTGGCCGACGCCGCGCTGGCCAAAACGAGCATCCGCCGTTCGGACCTGGTGGCGGCAGCCGCACGAATGCGCGGGCCTGGAACGCCGCAAGCCCGCCGGATCGCGGGCGCGGCGAACGCGTGGGCCGGCAGCTTCCTCGAGTCGGTACTCAGGGCGGTGCTGCTGGACGCCGGGATCGAGGGATTCGAGCCGCAGGTGGTTGTCGAGGCGGGTTCGTTCCGGGCGCGGGTCGATCTCGGTCACCGGCAGGCGCGAATCGCGGTCGAGGCCGACGGATACGAGTTCCATGGCGGCCGGCACGAGTTCGCGGCCGACTGCCGGCGGTACGACGAACTGGTGGCGGCGGGCTGGCTGGTACTCAGGTTCACCTATGAGCAGGTGCTGTCGAACCCCGACTGGGTCGTCGCTACGATCCGGCGCGCGCTGGCGCAGCGTCTCGCGTGAGCCTGAGCGCTCCGTAGTACGAGGTGGCTTGAGTGGGCTGCGATCCGGGGGTGTTGCCGTGGTCCGTTGTGTACCGACGGACAGGAGGTGTCGCCTGTACGGCGGGTTGCTCGGGCTCGCCTGAGGCCGAAATCCGCGGAGCGGCGGGATAAATCCCGAGAGTGACGCGATACCTCCTGTCCGTCGGTACACGCCGGGGTTTGGGGGAGGGGGCAACGGGTTGGGGCGGAAAAGTGTCGGAGGGGCCCTCTAGCGTCCTTTTCAGCCGGGTGCAAGTCCGGGTGCTTCCCCACTTTGGAGGATGTTGTGCTGATCGACTGCGACGCGTGTGTGATGAGAGGTCCGGGATGCCGTGACTGCGTGGTCACGGTGCTGCTCGGGATGCCGCCCGAGCAGAATTCGATCCGGGTGGACGACGAGGAGCTCGCCGCACTCGGCGTACTGGCCGAGTCGGGTCTGGTGCCACCACTGCGCCTGGTACATGCCGTCAGCAGCGTCGAGCCAAACGCTGCTGCAGAAGGGGATCCGGCCGCCGACGCCGTCTGAGAGCTCCGCTGGAAAGGCTTTCCGGACGTTAAGTTTGGATCAAACCAGAGGGGCGAATTGCGTCGGTCACGAATCGGTTACTACTCTTACCTCTCGTTGCCCCAGCGTGCCGGTTGACCAGACCGGCCGGGCAGCGACTAGCCGAGGTGTGACCCGCCGGGTCGTTCGGGAGTTACAGCGGTAGGACTCCCGAACGAGAACCAGGCGCGGTCGACGGGGACGGCGTCGAGCACAGGAAGGGACCGACCAGGCTGTGTCCACCGGCCGCTTTAACCGCACCAGGGGTATTGCCCTCGCCGCCATCACCACCACCGCAGTAGCCGCGGGCGTGCTTTTCATCCAGGGCGCCGCGGACGCGGACCCGAAGCCGACTCTGGCGCAGGCGAAGGCCCAGGTAGCGGATCTGCAGGAGAAGGCCGAGGTCGCCGGTGAGGCGGCCAACGAGCTCCGCGGCAAGATCAGCGCCCAGCAGGCCAAGGTGAAGGCACTGCAGGCCGGGATCGCCAAGCAGCAGGTCCAGGTCGATGCGGTCAAGCGGCAGATCGGGTCCCTCGCGGTCGCCGGCTACCAGACCTCCGGGATGTCCACGACGGCGCAGTTGCTGCTGTCGACGAACCCCGACCAG
This sequence comes from Kribbella monticola, assembly GCF_003261635.1. Classification (GTDB taxonomy): domain Bacteria; phylum Actinomycetota; class Actinomycetes; order Propionibacteriales; family Kribbellaceae; genus Kribbella; species Kribbella monticola. Next base: position 146,012 of record NZ_QFXK01000027.1, read on the forward strand.
TTCCTGAGCCAGGCCTCCACGGCGCAGGCGTTCGCCGGCCAGCAGAACTCGGCGCTCCGCAAGTTCCAGGATGCCCAGGGCAAGCTCTCCGACCTGCAGGCCAGTGAGCAGAGCGAGCTCGCCGCGCTGCAGGCCGTGAAGGCGCAGCAAGAAGGTCTCAAGAAGCAGCTCCAGGCCAACCTCGACGCCGCGGAGAAGGTGCTCGGCAAGCTCAGCGACGCCGATCGCGCCCGGATCCAGGCGGAGAACGAGAAGGAAGCCAACGACGCCCGCGCCAAGCGCCCGAGCCGCGACAAGGGCCGGATGGACGACGACCTGCCGAACGTGCCGGTCAGCGGCCGCGCCGGCATCGCCGTCCAGGCGGCGCTGGACCAACAGGGCGACAGCTACGTGTGGGGCGCCGACGGTCCGAGTTCGTTCGACTGCTCCGGCCTGACGATGTACGCCTGGGGCAAGGCCGGCGTCTCGCTGTCGCACTCGTCGGCGGCGCAGTACGGCGAGGGCCGCCGCGTCAGCCGCTCCAACCTGATGCCCGGTGACCTGGTCTTCTTCGGCAGCCCGATCCACCACGTCGGGATGTACATCGGCAACGGCAAGATGGTGCACGCGCCTCGTCCGGGCAAGCCGGTCCAGATCAACGACGTCGACTACATGAGCGGGTACGCCGGCGCGGTCCGCCCGGGCTGATCCTCGCCTCTGACATGATCGGCGGCTCCGGGGCAGGTCCCCGGAGCCGAGTCATGTCACCGGCCGAGTGCTTCACTGTCCGGAGCGGCAGATGATCCCTGGGACATTAGAGTGATGCCCCGGACCGGGGCAGCTGAGCAGCGAGGGGCCGAGGTGATCGACGAACAAGGCGGCACCAGGCCGGCCGATCCGCCGACCCCGGCTGCACAACCGGCCTCGCGACCGGCTGATTCGTCGCGGGCGGTTGATCCGTCGCGAGCGGTTGATCCGATGGCTCCTCGGTCGGCCAAGCCGGTGTCTGATCAGACGACGATTCTGATCCCGGCCCAGCATGCCGCCGGCGGCGGCGCGCCTTTGCTCGGCAACCTCAAACTGACCAAGCTCAGCAACCTCAAACTCAGCAACCTGAAGCCTGGCAACCTGAGGCTTCCCGCCAACCTGTCGCCGGTGCTGCTGAAGCGAGTCGCGCTGGGCATGGCAGTCGTCGTGGTCGCCGGGGCCGGGTACGCCGGCCTCCGCAACGTCGCCAACGCCCCCGCCGACCCCGGCGGCGCGCACGGCCACAACGGCGTACCGGGCCAGAGTCAGCCGCCCGACGAGGCCGCTGAGGGGGTACGCCGCGCTGTCGAGGGCGAGGCGGTCCTGCAGCGAATGGCCGACGCGGTCAAGACCGACAGCCGCGGTACGTTCATGAGCACGATCGACCCGCAGGCGAAGGCGTTCGACGACCAGGCCCGCACGGTCTTCAACAACCTCGGAAAGTTGCCGCTGGCCACCTTCCAGTTGCGCTACGTCAGTGACGACCCCGGCGCGCTCGAGCCGGATCGCAAGAGCGCCCTCGGCGGCACCGAGTCCTGGCTCGCGCAGGTCGAGGTGTCCTGGCAACTCACCGGGTACGACGCGAAACCGGCGCGCGAGACGATGCCGGTCACTTTCGTCACCAGAGCCGGTACGACGTACGCCGCGTCGTTCAGCGAACGGTTCGTCGCCGGCCAGCGCCGGCCGATCTGGGCGCTCGGCGCGATCGATGTCGCCAAGGGCACGCACAGCCTGGTGATCAGCCTCAACTCGCAGGCGAACGCGGACGACTACGCCGCCGTGGCCGACAAGGCGGTCGAATCGGTCAGCAAGGTGTGGGGCAAGAACTGGCGGCAGAAGACCGTCATCTACCTGCCGTCCAAGCAGGCCGAGATGGAGTCGGTGCTCGGCGCGCAGCCCGGCACCTACACCCAGATCGCCGCGGTGACGATGGCCGAGCTCGACACTCCGCAGGCGGGCGCGCCGGTGCGGATCGTCGCCAACCCGAAGCTGTTCGACGAACTGGGCAAGCAGGGCCGCCGGATCGTCCTGACGCACGAGACCACCCACGTCGCCTCGACGGCGACCGCCTCGCCGGTGCCGCTGTGGCTGGCCGAGGGGTTCGCCGACTACGTGGCCTTCACCGCGGTGTCCGTTCAGGACGAGTCGGCGGCGAAGGAGCTGTTCAAATCGATCCGGGCCGGCAAGGTGCCGAAGGGGCTTCCGCCGCCGGACGCGTTCTCCGCCTCGTCGACGGACCTGGCTCAGTCGTACGAGGCGGCCTGGCTGGCCTGCCGGCTGATCGGCGAGCGCGACGGTCAGGCGAAGCTGGTGAAGTTCTACCGGGCCGTGCACACCTCGAAGAGCCCGACCGGCCTGGCCGACGCGTTCCGCACGGTACTCGGTACGACGGAACAGGAGTTCGTCGCCGACTGGCAGAAGTACCTGCAAAGGCTCGCCGGTGTCTGAGCCGGTGCCCGGACCGGTGCGAAACGCCGTACCCCGGGTGGTCGCGCTGGTGCTGGCCGCCGCCCTGATCGCCGTGATCGCGACGACGACACCCTGGCACCTGATCGACCTGCCGAAGCCGGACGCGACGCTCGACTTCACCGCGGCCGAGATCGACCGGCAGAACCAGTTCCGGCACGAGTTGTTGCCCTGGTCAACCGCTTCCTGGGTGCTCTCCCTCCTGGTGCCGCTGGTCATCGGCTTCACCCCGCTCGGCCGTCGCCTGTACGACGCGATCAAGCTCCGCTGGTACTACGCGGTGCCGATTCTCGTTGCAGGGTTGGGATTGCTCGCCAGCCTGGTGACCGTGCCGACCGACGTGATGGCCGAACGAGTCGCCCGCAAGTACGGGCTGTCGACCCAGGACTGGGCACTGTGGATCCGCGACCGCGCGGTCAATTGGTTACTGATGGCAATCGTGTTGATCGCGATCGCGCTCGGCCTGGTCGCCGTGGCGCGCCGTTGGCGGACCTGGTGGTGGGCCTCGGCCGCGATCGCCGGCGCCGTTCTGGTCCTCGGTATCTCCTTCGTCTATCCCGTCCTGGTGGAGCCGCGCTTCAACAACTTCACCTCGCTGGCACCCGGCGCGCAACGCGACGAGCTGCTTCAGTTGGCCAAGCAGGACGGCGTACCGGTCAAGGACGTCCTGGTGGCGGATGCCTCGAAGCGGACCACCTCCCTCAACGCCTACGTCTCCGGCTTCGGATCGACCCGAAGGCTCGTCGTGTACGACACGCTGCTCAAGGACGCTCCACCGGCGCAAGTGCGGCTCGTCGTCGCTCACGAGTTGGGCCACGCGGCCGAGGGCGACGTGCTGCACGGCACCTTCATCGGCGCGCTGGGCGCAGCCTTCGCGGTCGTCCTCCTGCGGTTGTTGCTCGGAGCCCGCATGTCCGACCCACGCCACACCGCTTTGCTGTTGGCGATGATCACCGCCGGTACTGCGTTGTCAGCACCCGTTCAGAACCTGGTGAGCCGCAAGATCGAGGCCCGCGCTGACTACCACTCGCTCCGCCTCACGAACCATCCGGTCGACTTCGTTGCCATGGAGCACCAGTTGTCGGTCACCAACATCTCCGGCCTGAACCCGAGTCGCTGGCGTTACTGGATGTTCGCGAACCACCCGACCCCACCGGAGCGGATCGCGATGGGCCGGGCCTGGGCGAGCGAGCACGGATCGGCGGTCCCGCCGCTGGTCCCGCGATGACCGTTCTCGTCGTCACCAACGATTTCCCCCCACGCCAGGGCGGGATCGAGACCTTCGTCCGCTCGCTCTGCGACCAGCTGGACGACCTGATCGTCCTGACCGCCAGGATGCCCGGCGACACGCAGTACGACGCAGGGCTGGCGTTTCCGGTCGAGCGCGACCGTACGTCGATGTTGTTGCCTACGGCACGCATCACAAGACATGCGGTCGACGTGATGCGCCGCTATCAGGCGGATCGCGTGCTTTTCGGCGCCGCCGCGCCGCTGGGGTTGATGGGGCCGCCCCTTCGCAAGGCCGGAGCGAGGCGGATCGTGGCGATGACGCACGGCCACGAGACCTGGTGGGCCGGCCTACCGGGAACCAGGCAGGCGTTGCGGCGGATCGGCGATGCGGCCGACACGGTGACCACGGTCTCGAACTGGTGCGAGGGACAGATCACGAAAGCCCTGTCCGACAAGGCGAAGGTCCGCAGGCTGACGCCAGGAGTCGATACCTCCAGGTTCTACCCCGGCTGCGGTGGCGAGCAGGTGCGCAAAGGCCTTGGTCTGGAAGGGGTTCCGGTGGTGGCGTGCGTGTCGAGGCTGGTCGCGCGCAAGGGACAGGACACGCTGATCCGTGCCTGGCCGCGTGTGCTGGCCGAAGTACCGACGGCTGTTCTGCTCCTCGTCGGCGGTGGGCCGGCGCGAGAACCGCTGACCGCACTCGCCAAGACGATGGGCGTGGAGCACGCGGTGCGCTTCACCGGAGCGGTGCCGTGGGCCGACATCCCGCCGTACGTCGATGCGGCGGACGTCTTCGCGATGCCGTGCCGGACGAGGCGGTTCGGGCTGGAACCGGAGGCGCTCGGGATCGTCTCGCTGGAGGCCGCCGCGACCGGGAAAGCGGTGCTGGTCGGCGATTCCGGCGGCGCCTCCGACACCGTGCGGCACGGGGAGACCGGGTATCTGGTGGATCCGTACAACCCGGTCGCGGTCGCCGTCCGGCTCGTGGAGTTGCTCACGGATCCGGCCAAGGCGCAGGCGATGGGCAGGGCCGGTCGCGAGTGGGTCGCGGCCGAGTGGACCTGGCAACGATCGGGACAGACGCTGCGCGAGTTGCTCGAGGTGTGACGCCAACCTCGTGGACAAACCCCGCGGGAGTGTGTGTACTCTGGGTCCCATGCATCAGATGTCGCGCCTCGCAGCAGCCGTACGAGCTTCGTGCTCTCCGGCTGCCGCTGCCTGACATCTTCTTCGAAACCACCGGCGACCGGAAACGGTCCGCCGGTTTTGTTTTGCCCGAAAACCAGGCTCACCTTTCCGGTCCACACCCCGCAAAGGAACCCAGAAATGAGCCTCCAGAAGACCTTCATCGACTTCTTCACCGACCGCGGCCACGTGCCCACCACGGGCTCGTCGCTCATCACGCGCCCCGGTGACCCGGTCCTGTTCACGACCTCCGGCATGCATCCGCTGACGCCTTATCTCGAAGGCGAACCACATCCGATGGGGCGCAGGTTGACCGGGGTGCAGCGATGTCTGCGAACCACCGATCTCGACGAGGTCGGCGACCGTTCCCACCTGACCGTGTTCGAGATGCTCGGATCGTGGTCACTCGGCGACTACGGCAGCGAGCAGACGCTGCGGTGGGGGTACGAGCTGCTCACCGAGGGGTACGGCATCGATCCGAGCCAGCTGTACGTGACCGTCTTCGGCGGAGACAACCAGGTCGAGCTGGACCAGGAATCGCTTCGCACCTGGCAGTCGCTCGGCGTGCCGATCGAGCTCACCACCGACGACAACTGGTGGTCGAACGGCCCGACCGGTCCGTGCGGTCCCGATTCGGAGATCTTCCTCTGGACCGGCAACGGTACGCCGACCGGTACGCCGTCCACCGACGACCGCTGGGTCGAGGTGTGGAACCACGTGATGATGCGCTACCGCCGATTCGACGACGGCTCCCTGGAGCCACTGCAGCAGCGCAACATCGACACCGGGCTCGGACTGGAGCGGCTGACGATGCTGCTCGAGGGCAAGGACTCGGTGTACGAGACGTCACTGTTCGAGCCGTGGATGCGGATCGTCCCGAGCCTGTGGAAGCTGGACCTCGAATCGCAGCGGATCGTCATCGACCACCTCCGGTCGAGCATGGTGATCGTCGGCGACGGCGTGCACCCGTCGAACACGGGGCGCGGTTACGTGCTGCGCCGACTGATCCGCCGGGTGCTGACGCTGCTCTGGCGGGTCGACGACGGCTACACCGTGTCGGAGCTGCCGATGGAGCTGTACAAGCACACCCTCGAGCACTTCCATCAGGGCGAACTGCCGACGCTGGTCCGCCGGATCCTGATCGACGAGGAGATCAGGTTCGCGAACCTGCTGGAGCGCGGCCGCCGGATCATCAGCCACGAACGGTTCCAGAAGACGCTCGACCAGAGCGACTTCAACTACCTGCACGAGACGCACGGCCTGCCGCGTGAACTCGTCCAGTCGCTACTTCCGTAGCGGCGTCTGTTCAGCTACTTCCGTAGCAGGGCCAGTTCGTCGCCGCGCGGATCCGCAAGCTGCCGGGACTCCGGGTGATCGAAGCTCATCACAGGCCTCGAGGTCGTGTCGTACTGCGACCAGCCCGGATCCCCGGTGGTGGCGAACGCCACCCAGGCCGCGTGCATCCGCTCGGCCAGCGCCTGGGGCGGATCGTCACCCTGCAAGGGCGATCGGTCGTTGGCCAACGTGTCGAACACGAACGGAATCTCCAGCGCGTGGCAGGACCCGAGCCCGGGCAGCGGCGACTTCCAGTTGAACTCGTACACGTACGCCGTGGAGCTGGTCGCCTCGGCGAGCCGGATCGTCGGCAGCAAGAAGGAGGCGTCGCTCGCCACCGCGGTGTAGATCTCGCCCGGAGATTGCCCCGGCCGATTGGCGGCGTACGGACCGGCAAGGGCGGGGTCGAGACCCGCCCGGCTGAGCAGCACGGGCAGCGTCTCGGCGGTGATACCGGCGGCGATCCAGCTGGGCACGGTGAAGAACCGGAACTCTTCCGTGGTCGTCCCGACGAGCAGGTCGACGCCTGCTGCCGCGCCACCGGCGATCGCGTCGAGAGGCAGTTCGTGGATCAGCTCCCCGTCCACCACCGGGAAGAACGGCATGATCCCGCCGCCCGCCTTGACCACGCTCGCACCGAAACGGGACGGATCCGGGTTCAGCCGGAGGTCGACCGATACGGCCTGCTGGGCCTTGATCAGCTCAGGAATCGGTACTGCGCCCAGTGCCTCGGGCGTCGCCTCGATGCCGAGCCGCTGCGCCAACTCGGCCGTCATCAACCGCGCATCACTGGCCAGGGCCACCGCTTCGGCCGATCCACTCTGCACGATCGCCCGCTGGAACAGGCCCTCCGAGGCCGCCAGCGACAGCAAGGTCGCGACACTCATCCCACCAGCAGACTGCCCGAAGATCGTGACCCGGCCGGGATCGCCGCCGAACGCCGCGATGTTCTCCTGGACCCAAGCCAGCGCAGCCAGTTGGTCGAGCAGCCCGCGATTACTGGGCGCCCCCGCCACGACGCCGAAGCCGGCGACCCCGAGCCGGTAGTTGACGCTGACCAGTACGACGCCGTCGCGGGCGAAGGCCGTTCCGTCGTACGCCGGGGCTGCGTTCGAGCCGTTGCGGAAAGAGCCGCCGTGGAACCAGACCATCACCGGCAGTCCCGAGCCGCCAGGCGTCCAGACGTTGACGTTGAGGAATTCAGGGCCAGGGATGATCGGGTTGCTCAGCAGTTTGTCGAACGGCGGGTCGTACCCCGGTTGCGGAGCGGTTGCGCCGAGCGAGGTGGTGGCGCGGATGCCGTCCCACGGCGTCACCGGTTTCGGCGCGGCGTACAGGTCGGCACCTTGAGGTCCGGCGGCATACGGGATGCCCAAGTAGGCGGTGACACCGTCCTTCGTCGACCCGCGAACCTGGCCACCCGTTACTGCCGCGATCGGATCCATCCGCCCATCGTGCCACCCGCTTCGAGCGGCGGTGGCTCAGAGCGTGGCGCGGTGGAGGGCAGGTTCTGACGGCTCGGGATCGCTGGTGGCCGGGAGTTCGCCAGGGGTCACCTTGCCGACGGACGACTGCGCGACGAAGGCGCCGAGCAGAACGATGACGCCACCGATGATCTGGTTCGTCTTGAGCGTCTCGCCGAGCAGGATCCAGGCGAACAGGCTGGCCGCGACGACCTCGACGTACGCGACTGCTCCACCGATCGCCGCGGACAAGCGCTGTACTGCGGCGGCGCCGGCGAGGTACGCGACGACGGTGCTGACGATGATGAGCCAGGCGGCGAAGATCCAGCCCGGCGCGGAGCGGTGGCCGATCGCAATCGTGTCAGTCAGCGAGTGCCACGGGACGGCCCAGGGTGCCGAGATCGCCGTCAGCAGGATCGCGCCCACGACGCTGCCGGCGGCGGTCATCACCAGCGGATCCGCAACGCCGGTGAGCTTGTCGATCAGGATGAAGTACGTCGCCTGGCAGGCGGCGGCCGCGAGCCCGGCCAGCAGACCGAGCAGGTCGAGTTGGAGTCCGGACCAGACCTCGACCACGGTGGCGAGCCCGACGAGAGCGATGGCCACGCCGAGCGCGGCAGCCCGCGGTACGGCGACCTTCCGGCCGAACTTCAGCCAGCCGACCACGAGCACCGGCCCGGTGAACTCCAGCAGGATCGCCACGCCGACCGGCAGCCGGCTGGCAGCGATGAAGAACAGTGTCTGGCAGCCGGCGATCCCGGTCAGGCCGTAGAGCACCAATTGTGGCCAGGACTTCCGCGCGGCGAGCACCCCGGCGCGGCCACGGAGGATGAGCACCAGCGGGACGAGGACGACGGCACTGCCCAGAATGCGCAACCAAGCAGCCTGCTCGGGGGAGAAGCCGGCGCCGATCAGAGCCTTCGCGAACGGCCCCGAACCGCCGAAGGTCAGCGCCGAGAACAAGGCGAACCCGAGCCCGATCGACTTGGTCCGGGCGGCATCCGGCGTCGCGTGCATCTCAGCTCCCCACTCGTCGTCCAGGCCGATTCCTGTACATGGGTGTAACTGTTTCACACTCATTACACGCCCGTCGAGAGCAATTCCAGCTGGTGAGCGGTTGCGGGCAGATACTACGAATCCGTATAGTACGGAATCGTGATATCCGAATCGGAAGAACCTGTGCGACTACTGCTGGAGTTGCAGCGGGCGACCCACGCGACGCTCCAAGAGCTCACGGCGAAACTGGTGGACCTCGATCTGTCGCCGTCCGAGATCAACGCGCTCGGCAACCTGTCGGACGGCCGGGCCCGGACCGTGTCGGAGCTGGGTGCGGCGATAGGGATCAGGCCGACCACGCTGACCGGCGTACTGGATCGGCTCGAGCGGCGGGGCTGTCTCACCCGGGGCGCCCGGGCGGGGGATCGCAGGGCGGTCCTGATCGAGCTGACGGAGTACGGACGGGAGACGGCGGGAGTGATCGCGGCCGCTCTTGCGGAGATCGAAGACCGGGCCTTGGCGGATCTGCCGGTAGAAGTAGTCCGCAACTTTCGCCGGGTGCTCAGGGCGCTGGCGGGAGGAGGTAGTGATGAGTGATTTCGAGGCGTTGATGACCGAGACGCTGCGGACGGCCGACCGGTTCGGGCATCGCGAGCATGTGCGGCTGACCTGGCTGGCGGTTCGCCGGCACGGGGTGGCGGCCGCGATCGGCCTTGTCAGTGAGGGGATCCAGCAGACCGCGCGGTACGCCGGTGCGCCGCAGAAGTATCACGCGACCATGAGCAGGGCGTGGGTGGAACTGGTCGGACACCACGCGACGGAGGAGCCGGTCGACGACTTCGACGCCTTCGCCGACCGTAATCCGGCGCTCCTCGACAAGCGTCTGCTCCTGCGTTTCTACAGTTCGGCAACCCTGGCGGACCGGGCGGCAAAGGCAGGTTGGGTGGAGCCGGACATCGCACCGTTCCCTTGGCAGAGAGCTAGAGAACGTTGACCGCGCGGGCGGCGACGATAGCGATGGTCAGCAGGGACACGCCGGACTGGAATCCCATCAGCGTCTTGGCGCGGGCGGTGAGTGGCATGGTGTCGGTCGGACTGAAGGCAGTGGCCGCGGTGAAAGCGACGAACAGGTAGTCGGTGAAACCTGGGAGCCAGTCCTGCCACCCGGGCAGGTCGAGCGTCATCTGGGGGAACAGCAGGTCCGCACGCTCCTCCTCGTGCTCGTGCTCGGGCATCCGCGCGAACGGCCCTCCGCGATCGATCTCCCAGTACCAGACCGCGAAGGCCACCACATTGGTTACCCAGATCAGCAACGCGGCCTTCACCAGCACCAGACCGTCGGTGCTGTGATCGCCGAGGTAGACGATCATCTCGAGCAGGTAGAGCGCGTTGATCCCCACCAGCACCGCCAGCAGGATCAGCTCGACCTTGCGGAGCCATGGCTCGTCCACGTGCAGGCGGAGCGGGTTCGTCCAGACCAGCGGCACCAGCAGCCCGGCACCGAAGGCGGGCAGCAACCAGCGCGGCAGGTCCATGAGCTGCGGCGGTACTGCGAGCTGTAGCCCGAGCACCACGATCACCGCCAGCGAAGCGGGCCACCGACGGGTGTGTCGCATACTGGGCGCGGGCGCCTTCGGTACCTTGCTCACCGCAGCATTCTGACCCGCATTGCCTTGTCCTGGTGGGATGTCAGCCCACGTCAGCCCACCGAGGCGTCGACGACCGCCTGCCCGACGTCCGTACGCCGGTAGTGCACCTGGTGCCCCGTACGTCGTCTGCTCACCAGACCCGCCCCGTGCAGCGCTCCCAGGTGCTCCGCCACGGTCCCCAGAGCCAGCCCGTACTGCGCTGCCAAAGCGCTCGTCGTCGCGGGTGGATCCAGCGCGACCAGCAGCGTCGCCCGGGTGCGGCCGAGCAGCGTCGCCAGTGGATCCGGGGGAGCCGGTGCGTCGGACCAGAGCCGGGCTGCACCACGAGCCGGATACACCACCGTTGGCTGGTAGCCGGTCGCAGTCACCAGGACCAGATACGGCCAGGCGAAGACTCCTGGTACGAGCAAGAGCCCTTGGCCTTCGAGTTCGCGGTCCTGCTCCCGGAACTGGGACGTGATCAATCGGTCGTCGGCCCAGGCCAGCGCAGGGTGCAGATCGTCGAAAAGCTTCGCCAGTCCACCCGAGGTGAGCTGGTTGCCCCGGTAGGCGAGGTCGTCCTCGAGGACCCGGCTGATCAGCGGCCAGTCCGGCTCGATCAAGGCATGCCAGGCGGCCTCGATCTCGGCCGCGAACCCTTCGCGTGCCGCGGCCGGATCGGTCAGCATCTTGTTGATCGTCGGCGCGCCCGGATTGTTCCGGGTGTCGCGGGACTGGATCAGCTCGGCCCGCACCTGGTGCAGAGGCGTACTCCGAACGCGCGCGATCTCCGTCTCGAACCGGGCGCGCGAAGCCTTCGGCGGGGGAGTGAGGAAGTCGGGCGTGTAGCCGGTGCGCGGCTGGACGGCTCGCAGCAGCTCCAACTCCAGGCCGGCCGTCGCGTCGGCCTTGGCCGCGACCCAGGGCGAGTACAGCGGCCGGTGGCGCGGCCCGTTCAGCACCCGGACCGCCGAGATCGTCTCCCACAACGGTGAGATCCCGAACCGGCACCGCAGCGCGTCCGCCTGACCGAACTTGAGAATCGTCACGGCTGGGAACTTTCGGTCATAGCCGAAAGAGTACGCGCGCCCGGAACGCCCGGAGCACGCTCTCTGCCGTGTCCACCTCGATCTCCGCCCACCCCGCGGGCTACAACTCCGTACTACGGGTGCCCGGCCTGCGGCCGGTCTTCATCGCCCACGGTGTCTCGATGGCCGGGTCGGTCGCGGCCGAGGTCGCGCTCGCGATCATGATCTTCGAACGGACCCGGTCGCCGTTGCTGTCCGCCTTGGTGCTGGTCTGTTCGTTCCTGCCGTACGCGCTCGGCGGAGCAGTCCTCTCCTCGATCGCGGACAGGTTCCCGGCCAGGCCCGTCCTCGTCTGCTGCGATCTGATTTGTGCGGCCGCGATCGCGGCGATGCTGATTCCGGGCATGCCGGTCGCGGGTCTGCTCGCCCTGCTGCTGGTGACCGGCGTCGTGGCTCCCATCTTCGCCGGTGCGCGGGCCGCAAGCCTGGCTCACCTGCTGGATGCCGAGCTGTTCCCGGTCGGCAGGTCGTTGCTCAGGGCAATCGGTCAGCTGACGATCCTGACCGGCTTGGCGATCGGATCGGTCGCCGTCGCTGCGGTCGGGCCCAGTTGGCTGCTGACGCTCGACGCCGCCTCGTTCGCGGCATCGGCTGTGCTCATCGGGGTGGGCACGCCATCGACGCCGAGGAGCGGCACGGCAACTCGTAGTACGGTGCGGGAATCCCTTGCTGGGTTGGGATATGTCTTCGGCAACCCGCGGCTCCGGCGACTGGTCGTGTTGTCCTGGGTCGTTCCGGCGTTTTCCTCGATGCCGGACGGGCTGGCCGTCGCCTACACCGGCCAGCTCGGCGTCGCCGCGTCGCTGGCCGGTGCGCTGTTGACCGGCTATGCGGTGGGTTCGATCGTTGGCGAGCTGGTTGCTTCGCGGCTCTCGCCACGTGTGCGGAGGCGGCTTGTGGTGCCTCTGATTCTGCTGACCCAAGTGCCCGCGATCGCCTTCGTGGCCGAGCCGCCGGTCGCCGTCGCCGCGGTGTTGCTGGCGATCTCGGGGTCCGGCTACGCGTTCAACCAGGGGATCGATCCGCTGGTGCTCGCCGCCGTCGAGCCGGCGTACCGGGGGAGGCTGTTCACCGTCCAGACCAGCGGGTTGATGGCGATTCAGGGAGTGGGGATCGCGCTGGCGTGCTCGGCACGCTGATCCGGCCGAATCTGGCGATCTGCGTGGGTGGCGTGGTCGGGACGGTGACGACCATGGTGCTCGCCCGGAGAGCGCTTTCGGGCGACTGACCGGCGTACCGGCCGAACTGGTGCGCCGGCGTACCGGCTTGATTGGTTACCAGGGGATGGAGTCGTCGGGGTTGGGGCCGCGGGAGACGCCGGTGGGGCCGTCGGCTGGGAGGGTCGCCAGATAGACCGGTGCGGCGGCTCCGTCGGCGACCGTGCGGTTGCCGCGGGGGATGGGCGCGCCCGCGTTGATATCGGTGGGGACCAGACCCGGCGTGGCGGCGTTCACCTTGATGCCGTCGGCCCGGAGCGCGGCGGCGTACGAGAGCGTCAGTGCGTTGAGCGCGGCCTTGGACGAGCTGTAGGCCAGCAGTTGATGCTTGGACTGCGGGCTCTCGAAGTCGCTCAACTTCGCGAGCGACCCGAGGCTGCTGGAGATGTTGACGATCCGGGCATTCGGCGACTGACGGAGCAGCGGGATGCAGGCCGATGTCACCGTCACCACGCCGAAGACATTGACCTCGTACGTCGTCCGCAGGTGCTCGGCCGTCAGATCGACCAGCGCGGTGTCCCACTCGACGGCGATCCCCGCGTTGTTGACCAGGACGTCGAGCCGGCCCGCGTCCGCCTCGATCGCCTTCACCGCGGCAGCGACCGAGTCGGGGTCGGTCACATCCAGCTGGACGAACCGGACATCGCCGTCGCCGGCCAGTTCCGCCGCGGCGGTCCGGCCGCGTTCGTTGTCGCGGGCCCCCAGATAGACGGTCAGCCCCAGCGTTGCGAGTTGCCGGGCGATCTCCCGGCCGATTCCTTTGTTGGCACCGGTGACCAGTGCGACCTCATTGGTGTTCATGTCGTCCAGTTCAGTCGCAGCGGGCCGGAAAGAAAAAGACCGATCGGGTAGCCCGGCATACCCTGGAGGTATGGCGGAACCCGAGATCCGTGAACTGCGCTACTTCCGCGCGGTCGCCGAGGACCTGAACATCACCCGCGCGTCCGAGCGGCTCGGCATCGCCCAGCCGCCACTCTCACGGGCGATGCGCGCGCTCGAGAGCCGCCTCGGCGTGGCGTTGTTCGACCGCTCCGATCCGCGCCGGATCAGCCTGACCGAAGCCGGCGAGACCTTGCTCAAGGAATCGGCCCAGGTCCTGGACTCCCTCGACGCCGCGGTACGCCGTACGCGGCGCGCCGGGTCGCAGACCGCGGCCCTCGTCGTCACCGCGAAGCCGGGCACTGCCACCGACCTGCTCAACTTCGTCGCCCGGGAATTGCGGGACGAGCCGGGAGCGCCGGCGATCCAGTTCGAGGTCAGTGGTTTCGGCGAGCAGGTCGAGCGGGTGATGGACGGTCGCGCCGACCTGGCGATCATCGGTTCGCCGCATCTCGACAACGCGCTCGCCCAGGAGGTGCTGGCTGTCGAGGGCCGGATGGCGGCACTGCCGGTCGGCCATGAACTGGCCAGTCGCGAGGTGCTCAGCGTCGCCGATCTCCGCGGCCAGGTCTTCAGCCACCGCGCGGGTCAGACAGTTGCTGGTAGCAACTATTGGAGCGGTCAGCGGGACGGCCGGCCGGCCGGCACTCCGGTCGGTCCGGTGGTGCAGGACAGCTCCCAGATGCTGGAAGTGATCGCCCTCGGACAGGCGATCGCGCTGCTGCCGGTCACGTTCACCCAGCGAAACCTCCGCCCCGACATCGTCTACCGCCCAGTCCCCGACGCCGAGCCCTACACCACGGTCATCGCCTGGAAACCCGGCCACCCTTCCCCCTGGATACCCCGCTACGTCGAAGCCGCCAAGCGCTGGAGCGGACTGCCGCGCTGACGACTAGCGAACTGACCGCTGGAGTGATCGTTTCTAGGCGCTGGAGCGGATTACCAGGGGAGCGGTGACGAGGCGGCCCGGCCGATCGGGCTCGCCGTTGATCTCCTGCAGCGCGCGGGAGAACAGGCAGGAAGCGATGTCCCGCAGCGGAATCCGCGCAGTCGTCAACGGTGTGTCGAGCATGCTCGCGAACGGGAAGTCGTTGAACCCGGTGACCGCCACATCCTGACCCACCCTCACGCCACGTCGCTGCAACGCCCGCATCGCGACCACAGCGAACGCATCGTTGTCGGCCACGAACACATCCGGCTGCTCCGGCCGATCCAGCACCCCCAGCACGTACTCCGCGACAGCGTCCAACTCGCTGAACGACTCCACCGAGTGCGGCGAGTCGAACTCCTGCAGGAACCCGTCCTGACGCTGGTGCACCCATGGCAAGCTGCTGGCCGTCGCCAGGTAGGCAGCCCTGCTCCGGCCGGTCGCGCGAAGGTGCCGGGCGATCGCGCCCATCGACGTCTCGTTGTCCACATCCACCCAGCACTGGCGCTGCTGCGGGCCCGTCCGCCCGAAAGCCACGAACGGAAAGCCACGCGCGGAGAGGAACTCGATCCGCGGATCCTGCGGCATCGTCTCCAGTACGACGATGGCGTCCACCTGGCGAGCCGCGATCAGCTTCTCGTAGAGCGCGATCTCGGTTGCTCCCTCGGTGGGAGTCGTCACGTGGACGCCGTACCCGTCGATCGCTGCCGACTTCACCAGGCCGCCGAGCAGCCCGTGCAGGAATCCACCCAGGCCGGGGTTCTGGTCGCTGAACTCGTCGTCCTCCACGTAGAGCGGCAGTCCGATCACCTGGCTTCGCCCGGACGAGAGAGCGCGTGCTGCATGGTTCGGGGTATAGCCGAGCTCGTCGATCGCCGCCTGCACGGTCCGGACCGTCGGTTCGCTCACCCGGTGCGGCGCGTTGAGCACGTTGGAGACCGTCATCGCCGACACCCCTGCGAGCCGTGCGACGTCGGCCACCGTCGTACGGCGTCTCGGTTGCTTCTTCGCCTCGGCCATCCAGCCCCCTTCGAACCTGGTCAGACCCGCTCGATCCGGGCCACTCCGCCGACCGGTACCTGGACGGCCCAGAGGCCGGCGGGTGGTGTGGTCGTCGTACGGGACAACTCTGCGCCTGAGCAGTCGAACACTACGAGTTCGACCGGGTCAGCTCCGGCACCTTCGATGAGCAGGCGCGGCTCTTCGCCGCCGTTCACCAGCAGCAGCCGCTGCTTGATGTCGGCCAGATGCACGACAGGGTTGGAGAAAACGGCCACCACCGTGCACTCTTCGGACGACGCGCGGACCTGCGTGTAGCGGGCGTCAGGCCTGCTCGGAGTCAGTACGCCGTGCAGCAGCGTCTCGGCGTTGTCCTTGCAGAAGGCGAGCCAGAATCGCACCACGCGGTCGTGTTCGGCGGACAGCTTGCCCAGCTCGACGGAGACCTGCGGCGTACTGAACAGCGCGCCGATGAACTGCCGGGCGACCGCTTCCGCAGGTGCTTCGGGATGCCACATCAGCATGTCCGAGTGGACCGCGCGATCGCCCGCGAGCAGGCGGGCGTCGATCGTACGGACCCTGTTCTCGACCGCGTCCATCGCGCAGTCGCCGGCCCGCAGGAAGGTGCCGAACTGCCAGAGCCGCGGGTTCACGTAGTCCTGGCGGAACTCGATCAGCAAGCTCGGGCGGAGTCGCCGGAGCTCAGCCGTGACGGCCGCGAGGATCAGTTCGACGCCTTCGTCGACGGTTTCGCAGTCGCCGTCGGGAACGGAGGGAGCGCTTTCCCAGGCCCAGGAATCGATGAAGTCGATCTTGAGCCCGTCGACGCCCCAGTCCCGGACCGGGCGGACGCAGCACTCGACGATGTGGTCGCGAACCTCTGGGTACCGCGGGTCGAGCACCGATGCGCTGAGCCCGTCGACGTACCCGAGGGTGCGGTCCTGGAACCGATCCCAAGCCTTCGAGTGCGCGCCGATCAGCGGGGGAGCGATCCACAGCACGTAGGCGAGCCCGAGGTCGTGCACCCGGCGTACGTGTTCGGCCATGTCGGGGAACTTGCTACTGGTCGGCTCCCAGTCACCGCAGTGGGCGTACCCGCGAGCGGTGTCCTCGGTCTGCCACCCGTCATCGACGATCACCGCACTGCACCCGTACTGCGCGCTCTCGCGCGCGTGCTGCTCCACCGACTCCGCGGACACGTGCTGATGGTCGCTGTACCAGGTCGAATACATCGCCTCCCGCGCGAGCGCCGGCACCGGCGCGACCCTGTCGCCCAGCTCGGCCGCCCACCAGTCGCTCACCCCACGAAGCGCTTCGGCGAACTGCAGCCCTCGAAGATCAACCCGCAGGACGAACCGCCGCACACCATCCGCCGGACTTTGCGCCGGCTCGATGTCGTCGACGGTCAGCTGGATCAACTGCTCGGCTGTTTCCTCGTTCACACCGACCGCGAAATCGCAGCCGCGGACCGCCGCCGACAACGAGATCGTGAGGGGTGAGCGGTCGTCCAGCCCGACGAAGGCGGCGACCGGAGCCGAGCGAACAGAGCGGATATCGCGATGCGAACCCCAATCTGTCGGTAGCTCGCGGTGCGATCCCTGGGTCGCGCGCCAGAGCGTGATCGCCGAGTCGACCGGCCAGGTGAACCGGATCCGCACCGGCTCGGTCCTCAGGTCCGCCGCCACCACCTCGAAGGCCGGCACGCCGGGCTCACCCGGAAGCTCCGTCACGTCGGCCGCGGCCGAGACCGTACCCGTCCGGCGGACGGAGCCGTCGGGGGAGCTGATCTCGAAACAGACCTCCGGGACAGCAGGCGACATGGAGCACTCCTGTTCGTCGTACGCACTGTAGAGGTTCGACTATAGCGCTAAAATCAATTCCGTCGAAGATATTGACGAAGGCAGTCGGCACGCCTAGTTTTAGCGCTAATATCCCATCTTCACCCGAAAGGGGCGGCGATGTCGGACCTGACGGTCAGGTCGGATCTGGGCTATCTCGAGGACGCCTTCGGCTGGGCCCGCAAGCGTGCGCTCGACTGGGTCCGGACCGATGCTGAGCCGGGCAACCTGCCGTCGTACTGGGCGGGCTACCCGTCCCGGGCGATGTTCTACTCCCGCGACGTCTGCCACCAGGCGGTCGGCGCGCACCTGCTCGGCCTGGACGCGGAGAACTTCGCGATGATGCGGCACTTCGCCCGGTCGGCGACCAAGGCCCGCCGGTGGTATCCGTTGTGGGCCTTCCATTTCGACGGCGCGATCGCGGCCCTCGACCACCACAGCGACGAACACTTCGTCCGGGAGATCCCCGCGGTGTTCGACCTCACCTACTCCGCGCTCGGCCAGTACGAATGGACCGGCGACCGGCGCTGGATCGAAGATCCGGACCTCGCGGCGTACTACCTCCACTCGGTGGACGACTTCGTCGCCGAGCACGACCGTGACGGTGACGGTGTCCCAGAGTCCTCGGGCACTGGTGACATCTTCCTCGGCACTGCGACGTACAACGAGCAGGACGCCGAACACCCGCTGCTCGTCGCGGCGGACGGCCTGGCCACGCAGTACGCCGCGCTTCGGGCGCTCGGCAAGCACGCGGCGACGACCGAGCTCGTCGGCACTGCGCCGGGTCTCGGCGCCCGGAAAGACTCGAAACGTTTTCTGGACCGTGCCGAGCGGATCCAGGCCGACTTCCTCACCTCGTGGTGGGACGCGGACAAGGCGCGGTTCGCCCGTGGCCGGAACAAGACCGGTCTCGACTTCGGCTGGGGACTGGAGGCGACCTGGTTCGTCCCGATGCTCGGCCTGAGCGGGACCGGTGAACGCAACGAGCTCTTCCTGGACTACCTGGAAACCCAGCTGTTCGAGCATCCGCCGGCCAACATCGAAGCTTTCAGCTACTTGCCGCAGGTCTTCTTCCGGCACAGTCGCGACGAGTCTGCCTGGCGCTGGCTTCGGCACCTGATCGACAGCCGCGACGACTATCCGGAGATCTCCTTCACCGTCGTCCAGCACCTGGTGGCCGGCCTGCTCGGGCTGGAGCCGGACGCGGCGTCGGCATCCCTGACCATCGACTCCCATCTCCCCACCGAGATCGGCTGGCTGGAGGCCGACCACGTACCGGTCGGCACCTGGGACCTACGCATCACCCAGCAAGGGCGGCACTCCACCGAGGTCACCGTGCACAGCGGACCGGGGCCGCTGCACGTGTCGATCGGCTCGGCCGGCACCTGGACCCTCGAACCCGGCGAGACCGCCCGGTTCTCCCCTCACCCCAAGGACCCCTCATGAAACTCTTCAACCGCCGCCTCCTGCCGGTTGGTGCCGGCCTGGCCGCACTCCTTCTCGCCGCCGGCTGTGCGACTGGTGACGCCCAGCCGGCAGCGGGCGGAAACAAAGAGTCCGCTGACATTTCCTTTTCCTTCTGGGGAACGAACTCCGAAGCCGCCTCACTGAAGGCGATCGCGGCCGCCTTCGAGCAGGCCAACCCCGGCACGAAGGTGACGACCAACTGGATCCAGGCCGACTACGAGCAGAAGCTCCAGACCTCGATCGCGGCCCACACCCAGTCGACCGTGATGGAGATCAGCAACACCAGCCTGGCCGGTTTCGCGCCCAGCTTCGCCGAGCAGCAGGTGGACCCCTCGAAATACGTGCAACCCAACATCTCCTCGGCGCTGCAGTACCAGGGCAAGTACTACGCGATGCCGTTCGCCGCCAAACCGAAGGTGATGGCGATCAACGTCGACGCCTTCAAGGCTGCCGGGATCCCGCTGCCGAGCAAGACCACGCCGATGACGCTGGAGGAGTTCCGTACCGTCGCGGCCAAGTTGTCCCACGGAGATGGCAAGACGCGCGTCTTCGGTTCCAGCAACCTTTGGTACCGCGGTTGGCTGACCGCGGCGGGAGGCGGCTACTACAACGCCGACGCGACCGCGTGCACCTTCGGCGACGCGACCGGCGTCGCGACCGCGCAGTACGTCGTCGACCTGCAGAAGAACCGGTACGCGCCGTCTTCGGTGGACATCCAGGGCCAGGACCAGGCGCAGTGGTTCGCGGCCGGCCGGCTCGGGACCTTCAGCGACTTCGGACCCTGGACCGTGGCCGACTTCGTCAAGATCAGCAAGCCGAACTGGACGCTGGTTCCCGTTCCGGGCAAGGGATTCCCGATGGAGGTCGACGGGCTCGCGATCGCGAAGAGTGCCACCGGCAAGCAACTGGAGACGGCCAAGAAGTTCGTCGAATTCGCCAGCACGCAGCAGGTCGCTCAGGACAAGCTGATCCAGGGCAACACCGCGCTCGGCGTACCGATCATCGAGGCGTCCACCGCAACGCTGGAGAAGGTACTGCCGCCGGATCGCAACCTGGCCGCATTCACCACGGCGCTGAAGACCGGTCAGGTCGGTGTCTCGGTGGCCAAGGAGGCACAGATCTCGGGTGATGCGGAGAAGGGGATGACCAGCTACACGCCTCTCGGCACCGGCAAGGACGACGTCGCGAAGATCCTTCCCCAGCTGAACGACAAGTGCACCCGAGCCCTCAAGCAGTGAGGTAGACCGTGAACCCGACGATCGGCTGGATCCGCTCGCTGGCGGAGTCCTGGGGAGTTCCCGCGGCGCTGGTGCCGCTGGTCCCGTTCCTGATCCTGCTCGTCGTCCTGTACGCCGTCATCGGGCTGGCGGCGTACGGGGCGAAGCGGAAATGGCCGCGGGCCGACAAGACCATCGCGTTCTGGCTGTTCATCTCGCCCTGGCTGATCGGCTTCGCAGTCTTCACCGTAGGGCCGATGGTGTCGTCGATCTATGTCAGCCTCACGTCGTGGGACCTGATCACGCCGCCGAGATTCGTCGGATTCGCCAACTACAGCGAGGCTTTCAGCGACCCGCGCGTGGGCCAGGCTCTGAAGGTCACCTTGCTGTACGCCGTGATCTCAGTGCCGCTGCAGACCGCGCTCGCGTTCCTGGTCGCGCTGCTGATGAACGTCGACCTGCCAGGAATCCGGCTTTTCCGCACGATCTGGTATTTGCCGAGCCTGGTTTCCGGCGTTGCCCAGATGGTGCTGTTCCTGTGGGTCTTCAACCCGCAGTACGGGCTGGCGAACGACGTACTGGCCAAGGTCGGCGTCCAGGGGCCGGGCTGGTTCAACGATGCGTCCTGGGCGTTGCCGACGGTGATCCTGATGAGCCTGTGGACCGTCGGGGGAGCGATGGTGATCTATCTGGCCGGTCTGAAGGACGTCCCCTCCAACCTGTACGAGGCAGCGGCGCTGGACGGCGCCGGCGTGACGCGTCTGTTCTGGCACATCACGCTGCCGCAGTTGTCACCGATCATCTTGTTCAACGCGTTGACCGGGATCATCGGCGCGCTGCAGATCTTCACCCAGGGCTTCATCGCCACCGGCGGGCCCAAGGACTCGCTGTTGTTCTTCGTCTACTACCTCTACGACAACGCTTTCCAGAATTTCCGGATGGGCTACGCGTCGGCCCTCGCCTGGATCCTCTTCGTGATCATCCTCGCGCTGACCGCCGTCACCGCCCGCGGCAGTTCGTTCGCCGTCTACTACGAATCCGACCAAGGCGGCCGCCGCCGTCCGCGCGTGAGGAAGGGCTGAGGTCATGGCTGTCCTGGTCGAGTCACCCCAACGGACCGCCGCCGAACCTCGTGCGGTGCGACGGCCCGACCGGCCGTTCTGGCGCCGCAACCTGGTGCTGACGATCGTCCTGTACGTCGTACTCGCTCTCGGCTCGCTAGCGTTCGTCTACCCGTTCCTCTGGATGGTCGCCACCTCGTTGCGCTCGCTCGCCGGCGTCGGGTCGGCGGGTGCGAGCATCTGGCCGCGAGAGTTCCTCTGGGCCAACTACAGCCGCGCGGTCACGTCCTTTCCCTTCTGGCGTTACGCCCTGAACTCCGTGCTGACGACGCTCATCCCGATCGTCGGCACCGTCTTCTCGTGTTCCCTGGCGGGGTTCGCGTTCGCTCGCTTGAAGGTGCGCTTCTCCGGGATCGTCTTCGCCGTCGTGCTCGCGACGATGCTGCTGCCCGGCGAGGTGACGATGGTTCCTCAGTTCATGCTCTTCAACAACCTCGGCATGATCGACACCTTGTACCCGTTGATCCTGCCCGCGTTCTTCGGCTCACCCTTCTACATCTTCCTGTTCCGCCAGTTCTTCGCCCGGATGCCGGCCGAACTCGCCGACGCGGCGGTCGTCGACGGCTGCGGCTGGTTCCGGATGTTCCTGCTCGTCTACTTCCCGCTGGCCCGGCCGGCGGTGGTGGCGGTCTCGATCCTGCTCTTCATGGGCTATTGGAACAACTTCCTCGGACCGGCCATCTACATCAACTCCGACCAATGGAAGACGCTGCCGCTGGCGCTGGCCGGTTTCCAGTCGGTCAACGGCACCGACACTCCGTTGCTGATGGCAACGTCTGTGCTGATCACCCTGCCCTGCCTGGTGATCTTCTTCTTCGCCCAGAAGCAGATCACCAACGGCATCACCTTCACCGGCGGCAGGTGACCTGCTCCAGGCGTCCGATCCGGGCTAGCTGGTGCGGGCCTGGGTGAAGGGCAGGCGGTCGAAGATGATCCGCAGGTGGGTGATGCGGCCGTTCTCGACCGTGTGCAGTTCGGCGCCCGGCGCGTGCGGGACCGGGATGGTCACGGTGTCGTACATCAGCAACGCGGTGGTCTCGTCGCCGAAGGCGGACAGCAGCGTCGAGCTGGTCACGGTCTTGGAGAACGGCTCCATGAAATCGCGAAAGGCCGCGGCACCTTCGATCCGGCCGGCCGGGGCCTCGCAGACGATGTCGTCGGCGAGGTATCGCATGGCCAGGTCGAAGTCGTGGCCGGTCCACGCGCGGTGGTAGGCGAGCACGGTGTCGAGCGCCGTCATGGTGGTCTCCGTCATCGAGGTGTTCCTTTCGTTGGACGAGCTGATGACTGGATAGACACCAGCTTGACCGTCAACGGAACGGTCGGCGGACTTCGTAGTACCGCAGACCCTGGAACTGGCACCATGGCGGGGTGACGGTGTTGGCCCAGGCGCAGGCGGGGGACGAAGAGGCTTTCCGTGAGCTGACCGCGCCGTACTTCCGTGAGTTGCATCTGCACTGTTATCGCATGCTCGGGTCCGTCACGGACGCCGACGACGTGATGCAGGAGGTGCTGCTCGCCGCGTGGCGGGGGCTCGGCGGGTTCGCGGGAAGGTCTTCGGTGCGGACCTGGCTGTACCGGATCGCCACCAACCGCTGCCTGAACGCGATTCGCGACGGCAAACGCCGCCCGCCCGCCGAACCGGTCCCGCCGTTCGACCCGCCCGCACCGTCGCGACGCGGCGACGTCACCTGGCTGCAGCCGTACCCCGACGAGTGGCTGCACGAACTCACCGACGCCGGCCCCGAGACCCACGCCGTACGGCGGGAGAACGTCGAGCTCGCCTTCGTCGCCGCGCTCCAACGGATGCCGCCGAAGCAGGCCGCCGCGCTGCTCCTGGTCGACGTACTCGGTTTCAGTACGCCGGACGTCGCCGAGCTGATGGACACCAGCCCGACGGCGATCAAGGGAGCGCTCCAGCGAGCCCGGGCCGCACTGCCCGTCGACAGCCGCGGTCCGATCCCCGATGCGTCGGCCGAACGCCAACTGGCCAAGCGATTCGCCGAAGCGTTTGTCGCCGACGACATCACCACCATCACCAGCATGCTGACCGACGACGCCTGGCTGGCGATGCCGCCGGCTCCGCACGAGTACTACGGCCCGGCGGCGATCGCGGCCTTCTTGCGGGCGAGCAACGAGGGCCGCACCTCGATCGTTGAGCTCGAGGAGTCGGGCGCCAACCTTCAACCCGCCTTCCGCTGCTACTTCACCAACCCAGGAGCCGGGACAGGGGAGCGTCAGGACCGCCGCTACGCCGGTCACATCGTTCTTGACATCCGCGGCAGCCACATCGTCCGGATCACCCGCTTCCTGGACGACGATCCCGTCCCGCGCCGAGCTCAGCGGGACGGGATCAACTGAGAAAACGTTGTCGGTTTTACTGCGCCTGGCGGGCTGCCTGGATCTCCAGGTAGTGCGGGTTGTGCATGATGCCGAGCACGTTGCCGAACGGGTCGACCACGGCGGCGGTGGCGAAGTCGCTGTCGCCGTGCGCGGTGATCGGCGCGTACTCCTTCGCGCCCATCGACAGCAGCTTCTCGAAGGTGCCGGCCAGGTCGTCCACGTGCCAGTGCATGACCGCGCCGCCGGCGGCGTTGGACGCTCCGGGCGGAGCGTACTTGCGGTCGATGAACCCGATCTCGTCCCCGTCGTCACCGACCCGGAACTCCACGTACGCCGGGGCCGCGGGCGCCACCGGGAACGCGTAGTACGCCTCCTGCTCGAACAGTTCGGCGTACCAGTCCCGGGCGGCAGCGAGGTCGTCGGCGTAGAAGCTGATGGTGGCAAATCCTCGGAACATCGGGTTCTCCCTGGTGTCGTTCTCGATTGCGATGTCCCCATCCTCGCGCCCAATAGTGCTCACCCAATGAGCACTTTCCACGGAAACTTCGGAAATCCGCGCGGAAACCTTTGCGGAGGTGTCGATCCTGGCGTGCTTCGTTCGACGCGGTGATGAGGCCAGGGTTGAATCGGGCTCTGGCAACCACTTCGAGGAGACAGACATGCGAGTCATGGTGCTGATCAAGATGACGCCGGCGGACGAAGAGACGTACCCCAAGGACCCGCGGGCGATCGACGACCTGGCGGAGATGGGCCGGTTCAACGAGTTGCTCACCAAGGCGGGCGTGATGCTGTCCGGTGAGGGCCTCGCGCCCACCAGCGAAGGCAAGCTGGTCAGTTTCACCGAGGAGGGCCAGAGTGTTGTCGACGGCCCCTTTACCGAGGCGAAGGAACTGGTCGGCGGCTACTGGATCTGGCAGGTCGAGTCGATGGACGAGGCCGTCGACTGGGTCAAGAAGGCGCCCTTCCGCGACGGCACGGTCGAGCTGCGCCGCGTCTACGAGGAAGCCGAGTTCGCCGACGGCTACCCCCAGCCCAAGGCCTAGCTCCAGCTGAGCACGTTGCGGCCGGTGGGCTTCCGTCCGCCGGCCGTCGTCGTCCTGGCGTGCTCGGTGCCCCGGCTGCCTGTCGTACGCAGTACAGCCGGTGCTAGGTGCCGGGGCGTTGGAGGAGGTAGTCCTCGGCGCGCATCGAGGCGGCCGGTTTGATGTCTTCGGGAAGGAGTTCGCGCAGGTCGCGCTCGGTCAGGGTGTCCGGGTCGCGCAGCGCCAGCCGGGTCGACTGGTTGGAGATCGCCTCTTCGAGCACGTTCCGGATGAACCGGCCGTTGCCGAAGTTGTGGCCGCGCGGCGCGGGCGGGATGATCCGGCGGACCACCTTCATCACCTCGTCGGTGAAGATCATGCCCTTCTGGCGCGCCTGGAGTTCGAAGATGGCGACGAGTTGGTCGGTGTCGTACTCGCTGAATGCCAGCAGCTTCGGGAACCGCGACGCCAGCCCGGTGTTCGACTCCATCAGCCGCTGGATCTCGCGGTGGTACCCGGCCATGATCACGACGACCTCGTCGCGGTAGTCCTCCATCATCTTCAGCAAGGTGGCGACGGCCTCGTGCCCGAAGTCACCCGGGATGTTCTCCGGCACCAGCGTGTACGCCTCGTCGACGAACAACACGCCGCCGAGTGCCTCGCGGAACTTCGCCGCGGTCATCGGCGCGGTGGAACCGACGGCGGAACCGACCAGGTCGGACCGGTCGACCTCGACCACATGCCCCTTCTCGAGCACGCCCAGTTCCTTGTAGATCCGCCCGAGCAGTCGCGCGATCGTCGTCTTCGCCGTACCGGGTTTGCCGACGAACACCATGTGCCGCGCCCGCTCCTGCGTGGGCAGCCCGAACTCCTTGCGCCGCTGGTTGGTCTTGATCTCGGCCACCATCCGGCGTACCGACTCCTTGACCGTCTCCAGCCCGACCAACGCCTCCAACTCGGCCAGCGCACCGATGTCGTTGCCCGCGGCAGCCAATTCCTCGCCTTCCGACCGCGGCCCGGTCGCGAGAGCAGCCGTACCGTCGTGCGCCGGGGTCGGTACGTCGTCCGCCGGCTCGCTCACCGCATCGGGCGACTGACGTACGTCGTCGGTCGGTTCGCTCACGGCGTCGGCCGAGTGACGTACGTCGTCGACCTCCGCTCCGTCGACCGCGCCAACCGCCGGCTCGGGTACGCCGCCGTCGCTTACCTCGTGCACGTCGGTGGCGTCCGTAGTGGGGGAGGCCCAAGCAAGCGGGATGGGAGTCGCAGCGGCCGGCTGACCCGCAGTACCGGCAGCTGAATCGGAATCACCGTCGAGGATCCGGAAGAACGCGCTCAGGTCGGGCACCTCGGGCTCCGGCCACGGGCCGTTCTCCAGTACGCCGGCCAGGTGCACCGACACGCGCGTCGCCGCGGCAGCCCACGAGCGCGCCGGCATCCGCTGCCCCTGCGCCACCGCACGCTCCAGCCACTCCGTATTCCGCCGCAACCAAACCTGCGGATCGAAGCGGTCGCGCAGCTCGGCGAGCGCGTGCTCGACATCCCACCCGGCGATGCCGAGAACCTGCCCGACTGTCGGCGGCTGGCTCTTGAGCCCCGTCGCGCGAATCAACCGAGCCAGCAACTGCGGAAACTCAACAGCCTCATCATCCGCAACCACAGCAGACAACTCCGCCTGCGCCTCCCGCAGCGCCTCGAGCGAATACTGCAACGCCGCAGCGGGCCCAGCCAACTCCGGCAACACGGCCCGCTCGGCATCACTCAGTACGGCGGTCTGCCAGAACTGCACGATCGTCTCGTAGTCCGCCTGCACGTGCATCCGGGTCGCTTCACGATCACCCAGCACCCGATCGAACGCACTCGTCAACGCCCGAGCGCGAGCAGCCAACGGCGGCGCGTCGACAAACAAACTCACGACATCGCGCGACAACTGCAATGCTTGCCGACGGCCCTCTTCGTTGAACCCGCGCGCACCCCCGACGGCCAGCAACGGCCAGTCCCCAGCCGCGACCCGTACGACGTACCCGTCACCACCAAGCCGCACCGGCGCCCGATGAAAGTCGCGAGTCAGCACAGCAGCAAGGTCGGCGTACTCACCCCGCAGTACCGGAATCCACCCACCAAGCAGCGGCGCCACCTGATGCAGGAACCACACCGCCGCAGGAGTCCCCACCACAAACTCGGGAAACACCCCCGGCCGCAACGCCCCCGCATCGTCGGCCCAGGCCCGCAACTGCCCCCGAACCCCACCCACCCACTCATCCGGCACTTCCCACGGCTGCCCGGCCCCCAGCACGTCAAGCACCCGCGCCCCCCGAATGTGGTCAGCCACAGATTCCCTCTCCACCGTCGAACCCACTACTTACCCGTGCGCCTGCCCACTTTAATCCGACACCAGCCGACCGGCCGCCCAGCAGATCGGCACGCCGCGGGAGCGCCGCCTGGGGGTGAGTGAGTGACGACGGAGGAGAAAACGAAAAGGGGCGTATTACTTCGCGTACAGGGCTTCTACGTCTTCTTTGTGTTTTTCCATGACGATGTGGCGGCGGAGGGAGAGTTTCAACGAGAGTTCGCCGTTTTCCTGGGTCCAGTCTTCGGGGAGGATGGCGAACTTCTTGATGCCCTCCGCCTTCGAGACCGCGTCGTTGGCGTCGTCGACGGCGGTCTGGATTTCGGCGATCAGATCCTCGTCGTGGATCAGGGACGGCACGTCGGAGGGCTTTCCGTGGGTTTTGGACCAGGCGACGATGGTTTCGGGGTCGATGGTGACCAGGGCTGCGATGAAGGGTTTGCCGTCGCCGACGACCATGCACTGGCTGACCAGCGGGTGCAGACGGATGCGGTCCTCCAGTACGGCGGGGGCCACGTTCTTCCCACCCGCCGTCACCAGGATCTCCTTCTTCCGGCCGGTGATGCGGATGAAGCCGTCGGCGTCGAATTCGCCGAGGTCGCCGGTGTGGAACCAGCCGTCTTCGTCAATCGCGGCCGCGGTGGCTTCGTCGTTCTTCCAGTAGCCGGCCATCACCTGCCCGCCCTTGAAGCAGAGCTCGCCGTCCGAGGCGACGCCCACCGAGACCCCGGGCAGCGGGCGGCCGACGGTGCCGATGCGGATGTCGTCGGGGAGGTTCACGGCGAGCGCGGCGGTGGTTTCGGTGAGCCCGTAGCCCTCGAGCACCGGTACGCCGATGCCGCGGAAGAAGTGGCCGAGTCGATCGCCCAGCGGCGCGCCGCCGGAGACGGCGTACTGGACGTTGCCGCCGAGCACAGCGCGCAACTTCCCGTAGACGAGCCGGTCGAACAGAGCGTGCTTGGCGCGAAGCCCGAAGCCGGGCCCACCGTTGGAAACCGCAGTCGAGTAGGCGATAGCTGTCTCGGCGGCAGCGTCGAAGATCTTGCCCTTGCCCGACGCGTGCGCGCTCTGGCTCGCCGTGTTGAAAACCTTCTCGAACACGCGCGGCACACTCAGAATGAACGTCGGCTTGAACGAGCCCAGGTCCGGCACCAGGTTCTTCACGTCCGCGGTGTGACCCAGCTTCACCCGCATCATCACGCAGCCCACCTGGATGATCCGCGCGAAAACATGGGCCAGCGGCAAGAAGAGCAACGTCGACGCGCCCTCGGCGAACAGCCCGTCGAGGATCTTCACCGCCGTACCCAGTTCGTCCATGAAGTTCGAGTGGGTGATCTTGCAGCCCTTGGGCCGCCCGGTCGTGCCGGACGTGTAGATCAAGGTCGCCAGGTCCGACGGCACGACCGCGGTACGGCGCTTGTCGAGCTCGGCATCGGAAACCTCCTGACCCAGCACCATCAGCTGGTCGACCGCGCCCGACTCGATCTGCCAGACCTCCTGCAGGGCAGGAGCCTCGGTGCGGGCGGACTCGACGACGGCACCGTGCGCGGCGTTCTCGACGACCGCGACGACGGCTTCGGAGTCGGTCAGGATCCACTGGATCTGCGATGCCGAGGACGTCTCGTAGATCGGGACGGTGGCCGCGCCGATGCTCCAGATCGCATAGTCGATCAGCGTCCATTCGTACCGCGTGGCGCTCAGCAGCGCGACCCGGTCGCCGTGCTTGACGCCGGCCGCGATCAGGCCCTTCGCCACCCCGCTCACCTGGCGGGCGAACTCGGCCGCGCTGATGTCCAGCCAGCCGCCCTCGACCCGGCGGCTGAAGACGGCGGTGTCAGGATGGGAGGAGGCGTTCGCCCAGACGGGATCGCTCAGCCCACCGGTGGTGGGAGGCTCGATCACAGCTGGAACGGTGTACTCACGCATCCGCGTCTCCTCAGTCGGTCACGATTTGTCGACTCCGGCGCACGCTACAGTCACCTACCCGGTAGTAGCCAGACAGATGTGACCCACGGAACTAGGACGTGCATGCCATCGCTCGACATCAGTTGCGACGACTTGGTCGTTGCTGATCCAGCCTACGTCGCGGAGAGGCTGGGCGCGGACACCCTCTGGCGCGAGTGGTGGCCGGAGCTGACCTTGACCCCGTCGGAGCGGCGCGGCCGCGAGGGCGTTCGCTGGGCGGTCACCGGAGCGGCGATCGGTACTGCGGAGTGGTGGCTCGAGCCGGTCCGCGACGGGGTGGTCGTGCACTGGTACCTCCGGGTCGACCCGACCGGTTCCGCGGGGCAGCGGCGGCTGCGCAAGCTCAAGGAGCAGTACGTCGCGCGGTACCGCGAGCGGCTCTGGCGGTTCAAGGACGAGCTGGAGTCGGGCCGCGCCGCGGGCGAAGGCAGATCGGACTCCGAACCCGCGATAGTCTCCGGTGTGGGCAACGGGGCCTCACCACCGGCCGCGGACCCGTCCCGGCAGAACACGTCCCGGCAGCGAAGAGGTGAATCGATGGCAGAGCAGACCACCTCGACCATCGTCGTGAACGCGACTCCGAAGGCGATCATGGCGGTGATCGCGGACTTCGAGGCCTACCCGGAGTGGGCGGACTCGATGCGCGAGACCCAGGTGCTCTCCACCGACGAGGCGGGACGGCCCAAGCAGGTCCGGTTCAAGGTGGACGCCGGGGCGATCTCCGACGAGTACACGCTGGACTACGTGTGGTCCCGCAACGAGGTCACCTGGACGCTGGTCCAGGCCAAGATGGTCAAGGGCATGGACGGCGCCTACGTACTGCGTGATCTCGGCGCCGAGGGCACCGAGGTGACCTACCGGCTCGCCGTCGACGTGGCGATCCCGATGATCGGGATGCTGAAACGCAAGGCGGAGAAGGTCATCATCGACACGGCCCTGAAGGGGCTCAAGAAGCGCGTCGAGTCCTGATACCGGTGACTCGGGTACTGCTGTACACAGGGAAGGGCGGCGTGGGCAAGACCACGTCCGCGGCCGGCACGGCCACACTCGCCGCACTACGCGGACTGCGCACCCTGGTGCTGTCGACGGATGCCGCGCATTCGCTGTCGGACGCCTTCGACAGTGCGGTCGGCGGCGAGCCGACCGAGATCGACGACCTGCTGTTCGTCCAGCAGATCGACGCCCAGCGGCGATTCGAGCGCGCCTGGGGTGACATCCAGTCGTACCTGCGCTCGGTGCTGCACGAGGTCGGCGTCGACCCGATCGAGGCCGAGGAGCTGACGGTCCTCTCGGGCGCCGAGGAGGTGCTCGCGCTGCTCGAGGTGCGCGACCACGTCCGCTCCGGGCGTTGGGACGTGATCGTGGTCGACTGCGCGCCGACCGCCGAGACGCTGCGGTTGCTGGCACTGCCCGAGGCACTGAACTGGTATATGGACCGCATCCTCAACGTAGAGCGCAAGGTGGCCCGCACGTTCCGGCCGCTGCTCAGCAAGGCGGCCGGGATACCGATGCCCGACGACAGCGTGTTCGACGCGTTGCGCCGGTTGCACCGCGACCTCGCGGACATCCGCGCGCTGCTGGCCGGCCCGGACGCCTCCGTGCGGCTGGTGCTGACGCCCGAGGCGGTGGTCGTCGCCGAGGCCCGTCGCTCGCTCACCACCTTGTCCCTGTACGGGTACCGCGTCGACGGCGTGATCGCGAACCGGGTGTTCCCCGCCGCCGGTGCCGACAACTGGCGCCGCCAGTGGGTCGCCGCCCAGCGCGGCATCCTCGACGACGTCGCCGACTCGTTCCGTCCGCTGCCGATCTGGGAGTCGCCGTACCGCGCGTGCGAGCCGGTCGGCGTCGAGGAACTGGCCGCCTTCGCCGTCGAGATGTACGGCGGCGACGACCCGTTCGCGCGGGCCACGGACGAGACCTCGCTGTGGGTGGACCGCCACATCGACACCGACGGACGCACCTACACGCTGACCATGCCGTTGCCCTTGGCAACAGCGAGCGACCTGGAACTCGCCCGGCACGGGGACGACCTGATCATCACGGTCGGTTCGTACCGCCGGGTTCTCCCGTTGCCCGCCGCCCTGGCCCGAGCGGTCGTCGCCGGCGCCCGACTCGACAACGGGCGGTTGCAGGTCCGGTTCGCTCCCCGTGAGCCACTGGCCGGTACGACGGCCCAAGAGCTGGCCCAGGGCATTCGCGAGCAGTACGACGCGGAGCCGGCCGCGATCACGGAGGGCACCAGGTGACCAAGGAACCGGTCGGCTCGGTCGCTGAGGAGGCCGCCAAGCTGTTCGCAGTACTGCAGCAGGCGACCACCGAAGCCAAGGGCCAGCACTCGTCCCACCAGGAGCAGGAGTACGAAGAGCCGGCGGACGAGGCAGCGGACGAGCACGAGCATGAGCACGGTACGGCGCATCGCGGTGGGCCGGAGTGTCAGTGGTGCCCGGTCTGCCAGTTGATCGCGAAGGTGCGCACCACGAGCCCGGAGACGATCGAGCAGTTGTCGAGCGCGGCAGCCGGCGTACTCGGCTCGCTGCGGTCGTTGCTGGAAGCCGCCGCGGAGGCCGCGCGGCAAGCCCGGGCGGACGCAGAGTCGCGGACCGCCGAGGATCCCGGAGAACAGCCGGCCCGGTCCCGGGTGGACCGGATCGATGTGAGTGAGGACCCCGAACCATGGGACTGACGATCGGCGTTGACGTCGGCGGTACGAAGATCGCGGCGGGGGTGGTCGGTACCGACGGCAAGATCGGCGCCCGCACCCACCGCGACACCCCGGCGAACTCGGTGGATGCCACCGCCGCCGCCATCTGCGAAGCGGCCGCCGAGCTGATCGCGGACCACGAGGTGGAGGCCGTCGGCATCGGCGCGGCCGGGTTCGTCTCGTCGGACCGGTCGACGGTGCTGTTCGCGCCGAACCTCGCCTGGCGCGACGAGCCGCTCGGCGCGCGGGTGGCCGAGGTTCTCAAGGTTCCCGTGGTGGTGGAGAACGACGCGAACGCGGCTGCCTGGGGCGAGTTCGCCTTCGGCGCCGCGCGGGACGTCGAGCACATGGTCTGTATCACCGTCGGCACCGGGATCGGTGGTGGCGTCGTGATCGGCGGCGAGCTGCTTCGCGGCGCGAACGGTGTGGCCGCGGAACTCGGGCACATGCGCGTCGTACCGGGTGGGCATCGGTGCGGTTGTGGAGCCCGGGGCTGTATCGAGCAGTACGCGTCAGGGAGCGCTCTGGTCCGGGAGGGCCGGGCGCAGGCCGAGTCCGGTTCGCTGGCGGCGGCGCAGATGCTGAGCGTCTGCGGGATCACCGATCCGGCGTTGCTGACCGGGCCGATGATCACCCAGGCGGCGACCGCCGGGGATCCGTGTGCGGTGGAGCTGTTCGACGATCTGGGCCGCTGGCTGGGGGAGGGGCTGGCGAGTATCGCGACCCTGTTCGACCCGGCCACGATCGTGATCGGCGGCGGGGTGAGCGCCGCGGGCGACCTGCTGCTGCGGTCGGCGACAGTGGCGTTCGAGAAGAACCTGCCGGCCAAGGCGAACCGGCCGCACCCGAAGTTCGGGCTGGCGCTGCTCGGCAACGACGCGGGCATCATCGGCGCCGCCGACCTGGCCCGCCGGCCCGCCCCGGCGCCGGAGAAGCACCGGTGAGGCAGGCTGCCCGCAGCGGCCCCGGCGCCGGTGAGATCTCGATGAAGAACTTGTCCAGGGGTGGTTCGCTGGTTGCAGGGGGTTCCACCAGGAGGGTCGTGCGATGGCTCTGACACAGGCGTTGACGATCGGAATCGACATCGGCGGCACCAAGGTGGCCGCCGGCGTGGTCGATCCGGAGGGCAACATCCTGGACCGGCTCCGCCGGGACACCCCGACGAAGGACCCGCGCGAGACCGAGGACGCGATCGCCGAGATCGTGCACGACCTCGAGTCGCGGCACGATGTGATCGCGGTCGGCATCGGCGCGGCCGGGTTCGTCGACGGCACCCGCTCGTCCGTTCTGTTCGCGCCGCACCTCGCCTGGCGGCACGAGCCGCTGCGCGACGCTGTCGAGCGCCGACTCGGGCTGCCCGTCGTCGTGGAGAACGACGCGAACGCGGCCGCCTGGTCGGAGTGGCGATTCGGCGGCGGCCAAGGGGAGAGCCACCTGGTCTGCGTGACCCTCGGGACCGGGATCGGCGGCGCGATCCTCAACGACGGCGCCTTGCAGCGTGGGAAGTTCGGCATCGCGGGCGAGTTCGGCCACATGCAGATCGTGCCGGGCGGTCACCGGTGCGAGTGCGGCAACCGCGGCTGCTGGGAGCAGTACGCCTCGGGCAACGCGCTGACCCGGGAGGCTCGTGAGCTCGCGCTGTCCGGTTCTCCCGTCGCGCACAACCTGCTCCGCGCGGCCGAAGGCGATCCGCGCAAGATCAACGGTCCGATGGTGACCGAGCTGGCCAAGGACGGCGACCCGGTCGCGGTCGAACTGCTCGAGGACGTCGGCCGCTGGCTGGGCATCGGGCTGGCCAACCTCGCCGCGGCCCTCGACCCAGGGACGTTCGTGATCGGTGGCGGCGTCTCCGATGCCGGCGAGCTGTTGCTGGCGCCTGCGCGCGAGGCGTTCAAGCGGACGCTGACCGGTCGCGGGTTCCGGCCCGAGGCGCGGATCGTGCGCGCGGTGCTCGGACCGGAGGCCGGCATGGTCGGCGCCGCGGACCTGGCTCGCGAAGAGGCGACCTGGTTGCGCCGGGTCCGGGTGAAGACGACTGCGGTGACGGCGAAGACGGCCGCGCGCAGTGGACGGTCCGCCCGGCTCGAACGGGCCGCGCGCAAGTCGGTCGGCCGGCGTACGGGTATGCGGACGGCTGAGCCGGAGTTGTCGAAGCAGTCGGCCGAGTTGCAAGGGGAGCCCGAGGCATGACGGAGCGCCCGTCGCTGCGGGTGCTGTCGTACAACGTGCACCGCTGGGGCGATGACCGCGAGGCGCTGGCGCGCGTGGTTCGCGCCTGCGCACCCGACATCGCGTTGATCCAGGAAGCTCCCACCTGGTGGGGGACGCGCCGCAAGCGGGAGGCGATGGCGGCGACGTTCGGGCTCCGGTACGTCGCGGCGTCGGCCCGCAACGCCGTACTGGTTGCCGAGAGCACCGATTTCGCCGACCCTGCGCACTGGCGGGTCTGGCGGCCGTTCGTCCGTCGCCGGTTGCGGTTCATCGCGACCCAGCTTCCCGGCGGTGCCGTCGGCGGGCGGACCAAACTCGGTGAGGTCGAATTGGCGTTGATCGTCTGCCACCTCGGCCTGCACATCCGCGGTCGCTGGCACGAACTCGACCAGGTACTGCGCGGGTGCAAGTCGTTCGGTCTGCCCTACTTGCTCGTCGGCGACCTGAACGAGGAACCAGGCGGCCCCGTGTGGGACCGCCTGGCCGCGGAAGGCCTCACCGACCTCGGCGTCGACGCCGGCCCCACCTTCCACTCCGACAACCCGGTCAAACGCATCGACGGCGCCATGTTGTCGCCAGGCCTGAGCGGTCGAGTCGTCCCACTCGACTCGATCGACGGCGTGACTCGCGCGGACCTGGCCGCAGGCTCCGACCACCTGCCGATGCTGGTCGAACTCACCCTTCCCTGAACTCGCTCAGCGGGTCGACGACCACGTCACGCCAGCGATCGCGATGCCCGCGTGCCTGCAGCCGGTAGTAGATCGTCTCGCGTCGCTCCGGGCCGGTGTTGCCGCCGATGTTGTGCCCCAGCAGGTAATGCGCGAACAACACGCTTCCGGCCGGGCCGACCGCCTGAACCTGCTCGCCCAGCTCGATCTTCGGGTACGGCGCGCCGCTCGTGTCCTTCGAAAGCTCGGCCAGGGCATCGGCACCGTGCTCGGCCAGATACTCCCCGAACCGCCGATGCGTACCCGGCCAGACGTGCAGGTTCCCGTGGTACTCCTCCTGCTGGTCCGTCAGCCAGATCCCGGCGAGCACGGAGAACGTGTACGGCGTACCGTCCGGCGCGAGCGGAGTCACGCCGTCCACATGCGGTGCTCCTGGGCGGTGCGACCAAGGCGGGATCGTCGTCGCGATCTGCGCGAAGTCGGGATCGTCGACGCCGAGCTCCGGCAGCACCAGCTCGGCTGCGAGCGGTGCGACGGTCTCGCGGTAGAGATCGAGCAGCGGATGCCGACCGTCCTCGAACCGCGGCCAGGCGAAATAGTGACCTACGTGACCCGCTGCCGGCGGCTGCTTCTCCAACTCCGCCGCGACCAGCTTCCGGCCCGTCGCCAGTTGGTCCTCGGTGAGAACCCCGGGTACGACCAGATAGCCCTGCTCGCGAAACGTCGCGCGCTGGGCGGCAGAGATCGGCATGCCCACCAGTGCAACAGTCGCCGAGTCGCTCGGCAACCGATTAAAACCCTGTGTGGGTTGGGGAAACTACTTCTTCTTGCGGTTCAGGAAGGCGAGCATCGCTTCCTGGGCAGCGGAGGAGGCGAAGAGGGAGGCGGAGAGTTCGGCGAGGTCGGTGCCGCGGGCATCGATGTCGGCGAGGAGTTCGCGGTTGAGCAGTTTCTTCGTTTCGCGGAGGCCCTGGGGGACGGCCTTGAGCAGGGAGGCCAGGACGGCGTCGAGGTTTTCGTCGAGTTCGTCCGCCGGGAACGCCGACGTGACGAGGCCGAGCTGGGCGGCCTCGACGCCGTCGAAGGTGTTGCCGGTGAGGAAGGTGAGTGCGGCGGCGCGGTCGGTGAGCCGTGGGATGACCGTGAGGGAGATCGTGGCGGCAGCCAGCCCGAGCCGGACCTCGGTCAGCGCGTACGACGAGGTGTCGGTGGCCAGGCTGATGTCGGCCGCGGCGACGATGCCGATACCGCCCGCGCGTACCGGACCCGCGACCCGGGCGACGACCGGTTTCGGGTTGGCCACGATCGCGCGCTGGACGTCGACCATCCGTTGCGCGCCGACGCCCATCCCGACCGAGGTCGCTTCGGAGAGGTCGGCACCCGAGCAGAACACGTCCAGCGCAGAGCGCACCACGATGACCCGGACGGCCTCGTCGGCGCCCGCGGACTCCAGGTGGGCCAGCAGTTCACCCGTCAGTTGCTGTGACAGCGCGTTCTTGTTGTGCGGCGAGTCGAGCGTGATCGTCGCAACGCCTTCGGCCACAGCCAGGTGCACCAGTTCGGTCATGCCCGACATCTTGCCCTGCAGGGCCCGGTCACGCCGTAATCCACACCACCTAGTCGTCGGAATCCAGATACAGGCAGAACGGATGCCCGTCCGGATCGAGCATCACCCGTACGTCGTCCTGCGGCTGGAAGTCCGCTAGCTCGGCGCCGGCCTCGAGCGCGTGCGCGACCGCCTGCTGCAGATCGTCGACCGCGATGTCGAGGTGCATCATCATCTGTGGCTTGCCCTTCTCGGCGGGCCACACCGGTCGCTCGTACAGCTCCTCCCGCTGGAAGGCGAGGTTGTAGCCGGCCTTCTCTTCCGGGGCGAGCGTCACCCAGTCGGGCTCGTCGGCGTACAGCTTCCAGTCGAGGAGTCGCTGGTAGAACCGCCCCAGCTTCTGTGGGTCCGGCGAGTTGAGTGCGACGCCGAACCAGTTCGCTTTCGTTCTCAGTGCCATGGATCCACCATGGACCACGGCACCGACAAGATCACGCCGGCGAGCGGCGTACCGGCTAGTCCTTGCCCGTGTACGACGGGTCGAGCTCGCGCGCCAGGTGCTCGACGAACAGGCCGACGTCGGTGACGATGCCGCGGGCCTGGGACGAGCCGCGGTCGGCGAGCTTGGTCACCGTTGCCGGGTTGATGTCCACGCAGGTGAGCGGGATCGACGCCGGCAGGATGTTGCCGGTGGCAACCGAGTGCAGCATGGTGGCAGCCATCAGGCAGTAGCCGACGCCGTCGAGTTCGGCGCGCATCGCCCGCTGGCCTTCCAGTACGTCGGTGTAGACGTCCGGAAGCGGGCCGTCGTCGCGGACGGAGCCGACCAGGACGAAGCTCTTGCCGTTCTTCACGAGCGCGTGCATCACGCCGGAAGTCAGGATGCCCTGCTTGACAGCATCGGCGATCGAGCCCGCCTTGCGGATCGTGTTGATCGCACGGATGTGGTGCTCGTGGCCGTGCTCGACGCCGCGGCCGCGAGCCAGGTCGACACCCAGCGACGTGCCG
Organism: Kribbella monticola; assembly: GCF_003261635.1. Lineage (GTDB taxonomy): Bacteria > Actinomycetota > Actinomycetes > Propionibacteriales > Kribbellaceae > Kribbella > Kribbella monticola. The sequence goes on from NZ_QFXK01000027.1 coordinate 182,889, forward strand.
TACAGCGAGGACTCGATGTCGTGCGTCGCCAGGGCGTTGCCGGCGAACAGCACGTCGACGAACCCGGCCTCGATGATCGCGACCATGGCCGGCGCGGCGCCGGTGTGCACGATGCCGGGGCCGCCGACCCAGAGCACCTTCTGCCCGTTCTCCTTCGCCTCGCGCATCCCGTCGGCGACCTGCTTGACCAGCACCCGCTGCGGCTTCTCGCTGGACACCTCGGAGTCCATGAACCCGAACGCGTCCTCGATCGTCTCGACCAGCGGCGGCGTCACCCGGACACCCTGCGCACTGGTGATGATCTTCATCCCGATCTTCACGTCGGACATCGGAATGGTGCGCACGGTCTCGCCCTCGACCAGCAGCCCGCAGTCCATCTCCGGCTGCTGGACCGAGACCCAGTGACCGTTGAGCCGGACGCTGGTCGGCAGGTTGGTGGTCGAGTAGAACCCGTCGGGGAAGACGCCGTCCTGGCTGACTTCGGAGATCTCCGGCTCACCCGGGTGGACCAGGTTCGCGCCCTTGGTCTGGATCCGCATCAGCAGCCGCTGCAGCGACTCCTCGTCCTCGGCCTTGACCGTCATCCGGACCGTGGACGGGTCGTCCTTGTCGTAGCCCAGGTCGAACTTGTCCAGCGTGTAGTCACCGCCGTACCCGCGGATGTCGTCGAGGACCCGGGACAGCAGTCCCGTGTCCATCAGGTGGCCGGTGATCTCGACGGTCTCGGTGACCTGCACGGGGCTGCCTCCTCTGCAGAGCGGTCGTCGGATTGTCCGACGATCTGCACTCTAGTGCTGCTAGACCACGGCTCCGTCGTCCGGGGTGTCGTCCGGCGGGAGCCGGTCCTTCATCCGGATCACCAGGGTGAGGAAGCCGGCGATGAACCCGACCACCGCGAGCGTGGTGATCCGGCCGGTCCCGAAGTCGAACAGCGCCGCCAGGATGAGCAACGCCGGTCCGCCCAGCAGCCCGAGCCAGGCGGCCCGGCTGATCCAGTCCAGTCGCGGTCCGCGCGGTGGCTCCGGCGGCACGTAGTGGTCGTGCGGGTCGTCACGCCGGGCCGGTGGTTCCTCCGGCGGTTCGTCGTCGGTGTCAGCCACGTCCAAGCCGGCCGGTACGTCGATCAGCGGCTCGTAGGAGTTCTCGTCGACGTCCTCGCTGACCGGCCAGCGGGGCACCGGCGAGTCCGAGTGCCCAGGCGCGGACGGAGCGTTGAACTGCTCGACCAGCGACTTCCACTCGGCGTCCTCGGCGCTGCGGTCGATCACCCCACGGGCCTGCTCGGCGGAGCCGGCGTCGACGAAGATCTCGTCCAGCCCGGCGCCGATCTTCTCGGCCGGAGTCGACTTCTCCGGCGCGTCCACATCGGCCTTCTTCGGTACGTCGACCTCGGCGAGCCCGGTGACGTCACCGTCGCTGTCGTTCACCGGGGTCGCGGCCGCCTCGCCGGAAGGACCTGGCTCACCCGGCGTCACGGCGTACGCGGCGATGCCTGCCTCGGCCAGTGCGGCCAGGACCGGTTCGCTCACGAGGGGGTCGATGCCGCCCATCGACGTGTACGCCGAGGCGGACAGGCCGTTGTCACGCATCAGCGGCCGGCCTGGCGGCGGTCAGGCGACTGATGAAGGCGGCAGAGTCCGCGAAGATCCGCGGTGCGTCGTTGTCCAGAGTGGCCACGTGATAGCTGTCCTCGAGCAGGGTCTCGGTCACGTCGCGGGACGAGATCGCCGACAGGATCGCCCGTCCGGAACTCGGCTCCACGACATGATCGACAGTACTGCGGAACAACAGCACCGGCTGAGTGACTTTCGCCAGATCGTCGCGGGTCACCCGCCACAGCTGCGACAGCGAGTACAGGGCCTTGAGCGGCATCCGGTCGTACGCACCCTCGTCGACGCCGGGCTTCTTGATGTCGTTCGAGATTCCCGGGAAGGAGGGGAGAAGGCGCTGGAGGGCCGGCAGCAGGACGAGTCGCTTGTCGTCGGTGCGGACCGACGGGTTCACCAGGATCACGCCGGAGATGTCCGCGCCGTGCTGCTCGGCGAGCCGCAGTACGAGACAACCGCCCATCGACAGGCCGGCCACGAAAACCTGGTCGTGCTCCTTGCGAAGCCGCTCGAGTTCGTTGTCCAGCACGGCGTACCAGTCCTGCCAGCGGGTCGTGTTCATCTCCCGCCAGTGCGTGCCGTGACCTGGCAGGCGCGGTACGGCGACGCCGTAGCCCTCGGCGGCGAGATGCTCCGCGAACGGGCGCATCGAGCGGGGTGACCCGGTGAAGCCGTGGCTCAGCAGGATCCCCGTGCCGGCTCCTGCGCCGGAACCGGGGCTGCGGAACTCCTCCGCGTGGGCTTGCACTGGCACGGCTGCTCCTCGACAAGATCCGTAGTACCTGAGACGGCTATGGTCGCAGCCAGGAGGCGGCTCGCCCAGTCCGGCTAGGGTGTCGTTCGGCTCTCGTGACCGATCTCGCACCCAGTCTGCAACGGGCTGACAACACGATCCGCGACATGCCTATTCCTGCCCGTGACGTTGCCCTGGGTGGAGGCTGGAACGTAGGGTATCGGCCGAGCGACGGAGGTGAAGGCGGATGCTGTACCTGTTCCTCAGGCGATTCTTCGTCGGACCGATTGTGAAGCTGCTCTTCCGTCCCAAGGTCAGCGGGCTGGAGAACGTTCCGGCGACCGGGCCGGCGCTGCTGGTCAGCAATCATCTGGCTTTCATGGACTCGGTGTTCCTGCCGGTGGCGGTGCCGCGGCAGATCGTCTTCCCGGCCAAGTCGGAGTACTTCACCGCGCCCGGCCTCAAGGGCAAGCTGGTGGCGACCTTCTTCCGCTCCGTCGGCCAGATTCCGATCGACCGCTCCGGCGGGCGCGCGTCGCTGGCCGCGCTGAACACCGGCCTGGAGATCCTCGCCAAAGGTGAACTGTTCGGCATCTACCCCGAAGGCACCCGGTCGCCCGACGGCCGGCTGTACAAGGGCAAGACCGGGGTCGCCCGGATGGCGATCGTGGCCGGCGTACCGGTGATCCCCGTCGCGATGATCGACACCGAAAAGATGAACCCGCCCGGCACCGTCTGGCCGCAGTGGCTGATCCGGGAGCCGGGTCGTCGGCTGCCGCGCCTGATCCGCCCCGGCGTCGCGATCGGCAAGCCGCTGGACTTCTCCCGGTACGAGGGGATGGAACGGGACCGGTTCGTACTCCGCTCCGTCACCGACGAGATCATGTACGCGCTGATGGAGCTGTCCGGCCAGGAGTACGTCGACATCTACGCCGACAAGGCCAAGGAACTGATCAAGGCGGGCGAGATCGTGGAGAACCACGTCAAGCCCCGGATCGACGACACGAAGGCCTCCTGACCAGCCCGATGGACAGCGAGCTGAACGTGCTCGGTGGGGCACTGGAGGAGTGCGGCACCGATCCGCTCACCGGGTTCTTCCGCGACGGCTGCTGCAGCACGGGGCCGGAGGATCTCGGCAGTCATACGGTCTGCGCGGTGGTGACCAGCGAGTTCCTGGAGCACCAGAAGTCGGTCGGCAACGACCTGACGACGCCCCGACCGGAGCTGAGCTTCCCCGGATTGCAGCCGGGCGACCGGTGGTGCGTGGTCGCCGTCCGCTGGCTCCAGGCTTATCACGCAGGCGCCGCGGCCCCCGTAGTACTGGCCTCAACCCACGCCCGCGCCCTCGAAACGATCCCGCTGTCCGTCCTACGCGCCCACGCCGTCGACGTCCCCGCAGACCCCAGCTCCCTCGGCTAACACGCCCGCTCCACCTCCCCCTCCGCGCTCAGGCTCGGTCTGGGGAGAGCTACTGCTCAGCGCGGGTGGGTAGCGCTCCCCGAATGGTGGTGATTGCGCAGGTGGGGGAGCAGAGGGTGGGGGAGGAGGGCCAACCTCGGAGGTGTAGGACGGTTGCTGTTTGGGCGGCCGCCGTGCAGGGATCGTTGACGAGCTGGTAGCCGAATCTGAGTGTCTGTTTGGACTCCAGCAGTGCGCTGTTGTCCCTGGACATGTCGCGCCAGCGCGACCTTGCGTCCTCGTGTCCGGTTCGGCCGTCGAGTTCGACGATGACGCCGAAATCCTCGTACTCGACATCGCGGTAGACCGGGCTGCCGGCGCGTTCGGCACGGAGCTGGCGCTTTCCGGCCGGCAGACCATGCGCTCGTTCTACCTTGCGGAGATAGACCAGCTCCAGGAACGACTCGACCCCGGCACCGGCGTCCCGCAGTACGCCGAGCAGCAGGTCGCGCCGGGGAAGCCGCCGCAGCTGACCCAGCTCGTCCACGAGGCGCCGCGCGGTGGTACGGCGCTGACGGCAGGCGTCGAGCACCAGCGCGACGGCGTCTTCTGGCTTGGACCGGCCGCTGGCCACAGTCAGCACTGCCACTTCGAGGCGGACGATCGGCGGCTCGCGGCTACCGAGTAGTCGGCGATCCAGGTCGCGGCACCGCGTGAGCAGGATGCCGCCCTGTCTTCGCACTCTTCGGCTGTGCGGTATCTCCAGCCGGATCGGGCTCTCGGCCCATTCGCCTTTCAGTCCGTGCTTGCGCAAAGCGGTCTCACCAGCCAGCGCGGCGTCCGGGCCGTAGGCCAACCAAGCGGCCCAGACCCGGGTTTCCCACGGCACCGGGCCGGTGAAGTCGGCGTAGACCCCGCGATAGATCCGCTGGATCCGTCCACTCCGACACCGTGTGGCAAGCGCTCTGTCAGAGATCCCATGTGCGTTCGCCTGCTGCCGGGTGAACGCGCCCGACTGAGCGCTCCGCACTCGTTCGAACCGCTCCTCCAGCGCTCGCTTCCCACCACCTCCGGCGACCTCGCCCTCTTCCGCTGCGGCGCCCTCGCCACCTCGCGCTTCCAACGTCCCGCCAACGTCCATACCCACAAGATGCATCTCGCCGACCCCATTCCCCCGCCCTCCTCCCTCCCCTGTGGACAACCCTTCTCGCCTCGCCTCCTCTCCTTGCCGGCCTGGGTGTTTGGGGAGCGTGGCTGGCCGATGGGGGTGGGTAGCGCTCCCCGGTCGCGCAGAGGAGGGGGGAGGAGGGGTGGGGGTGAGACGGTTACGCGGTGGTTGTGGGGGCTGGAATATGGTTCGGGTATGCAATTCGCGACGTTGAGTTCTGCGCTGGTGCCTGGGGTTCCGAGTCTGGAGGAGCTGCGGGCGCTCAAGCCGCTGCAGCAGCCGGAGTGGCCGGACGCGGAGGTGCTCGAGGATGTGATCGGGCAGCTCAGGAAGTTGCCGCCGCTGGTGTTCGCCGGTGAGTGCGACGACCTGACCACCAAGATCGGGGCGGTCGCGCGCGGCGAGGCGTTCCTGCTCCAGGGCGGCGACTGCGCCGAGACCTTCGACGGTGTCACCGCGGAGAACATCCGGGCCAAGCTGCGGGTGCTGCTGCAGATGTCCGTCGTGCTGCAGTACGCCGCGAGTGTGCCGGTCGTGAAGGTCGGCCGGATCGCCGGGCAGTACGCGAAACCGCGGAGCAGCGGCGACGAGACCCGCGACGGCGTCACCCTGCCGTCGTACCGGGGTGATGCGGTCAACGGGCTGGAGTTCACCGCGGAGTCGCGAATCCCCGACCCGCAGCGCCTGCGTGGTGTCTACAACGCGGCCGCCGCGACGCTGAACCTGACCCGCGCATTCACCACCGGTGGGTACGCCGACCTGCACCAGGTGCACGCCTGGAACACCGACTTCGTGAAGTCCTCGCCGGTCGGGCGCCGCTACGAGCAGCTCGCGTCGGAGATCGAGCGCGCACTCGCCTTCATGCGGGCCTGCGGCGCGACCGCGGACGAGTTCAAGACGGTCGACTTCTACGCCTCGCACGAAGCGCTCATCCTCGAGTACGAACACGCCCTGACCCGGATCGACTCACGCACCGAGCAGCCGTACGACGTGTCCGGTCACCTGCTCTGGGTGGGGGAGCGGACCCGCCAGCTCGACGGCGCGCACGTGGAGTTCCTCGCCTCGCTGTCGAACCCGCTGGGGGTGAAGATCGGGCCGACCACCACGCCGGAGTACATCCGCGCCCTGATCGACAAGCTGAACCCGAAGGGCATCGAGGGCCGGCTGACCTTCATCACCCGGATGGGCGCGGGGAAGATCCGCGACGGGCTGCCGCCGCTGCTGGAGGCTGTGCGCGATCACGGGTCGCCGATCGCGTGGGTGTGCGACCCGATGCACGGCAACACCTACGAGACCCCGAACGGGTACAAGACCCGCAACTTCGACGACGTGATCAACGAGGTGCAGGGCTTCTTCGACGCCCACGAGCAGGTCGGCACCTGGCCGGGCGGCATGCACATCGAGCTCACCGGCGACGACGTGACCGAGTGCCTCGGTGGTGGCGAGGAGCTCGTCGCCGAAGACCTGGTCAACCGCTACGAGACGGCCTGCGACCCGCGGCTGAACCGGCACCAGTCGCTGGAGTTGGCGTTCCTGGTCGCCGAGCGCCTCCGCGGCGCCAAGGCCTGATCGGACGAGAGCAATGCCCAGGCCTGATCGGAGAAGCGGAGTAGAGGCGTGGGTGAGGGCAGTGGCGTGATCGATCTGCGGTCGGACACGGTGACCCGGCCGTCGGCGGGCATGCTGGCCGCGATGACGAGCGCGCCGCTCGGCGACGACGTGTACGGCGAAGACCCGACCGTCACCGAGCTCGAGGAGACCGTCGCCGGCCTGCTCGGGCACGAGGCCGGACTGTTCACCGTCACCGGTTCGCTGGCGAACATCCTCGGCGTACGGGCCCTCGTCGCGCCCGGCTCGGAGGTGCTCTGTGAGGCGAGCGCGCACATCGCGCGGGCGGAGTTGGGCGCGCACGCGGCGATCAGCGGTATCACCACGCGCACGTGGAGCGCGCCCGGCGGCCAGATCGATCTCGGGCAGATCCGCGCCCTGATCGCGCCCGACCTCGGCCCGTACTTCGTGACCACGTCGGCCGTCTCGGTCGAGAACACGCACAACTTCGGCGGCGGGACGATCCAGACGGCGTACGACGCTCTCGCGGACGAACTCGACGCGCTCAGCATGCCGCTGCACCTCGACGGGGCTCGGCTCTGGAACGCGTCGGCGGCGTCCGGCATACCGATGTCGGCTTTCGGTTCGCGGGCTGCCGCGGCGAGCGTCTGTTTGTCGAAGGGGCTCGGTGCTCCGGTCGGATCGGTGCTGGTCGGGTCGGCCGAGCTGATCCGGGAGGCGCGGGTCTGGCGGAAGCGGCTGGGTGCCGGTTGGCGGCAGGCCGGCGTACTGGCTGGTGCGGGTCTCTATGCGATCCGGAACAACGTCGAGCGGCTGGCCGAGGATCATGCGCACGCGCGCCAGATCGCCGAGATCCTGGCCGACGCGGCGCCCGGCTCGGTCAAACCCGACCAGGTGGACACCAACATCGTCGTAGCCGACCTGGCCGCCACCGGCAAGACGGTCGCTTCAGTCGTCGCGGCCGCCAAGGCCGAAGGCGTTCTCGTCGGCGGCGTAGGCGCCACCCAGCTCCGCCTGGTCACCCACCTGGACGCGTCGGCCGACGACTGCCGCACCGCCGCCGAAACCATCGCCCGCCTCCTGCGTTAACCCCGCCGCCCGCCGCCCGCCGCCCGCTGCCCGCTGCCCGCTGCCCGCTGCCCGCTGCCCGCTGCCCGCTGCCCGCTGCCCGCCGCCTGCGCCCATCGCCACGGTCGGGTCCTGGCGCCTGCTCCCTGCGCTGACGTCGGCGTGCCGCGCCACCGCACGAGCATTGGTTGTCCGCGGGGTGACCGGGTGGGTGGTGTCGTGAGGGTCGCGAGCTACGCTTCGGCTGTCGGGTCACAGCGTTCGGGGAGAGCCGTGCGAGAGATCGTCGTGTTCAGCGGGAGTGCCCATACCGGTCTGGCCGACCGGATCTGCACCGATCTCGGCGTCGAGCTGTCGCCGGTGGAGATTCACCGCTTCAGCAACGACTGCCTGCAGGTCCAGTTGCAGGTGAACTGCCGCCAGCGTGACGTCTACATCGTGCAGCCTCTGGTGCCGCCGACTCAGGAGCACCTGATGGAGCTGCTCCTGATGATCGACGCGGCACGCGGTGCGTCCGCGGCTCAGATCACGGCGGTGATGCCGCACTACGCGTACGCGCGCTCCGACAAGAAGGACGCTTCGCGGATCTCGATCGGCGGCCGGCTCGTGGCGGATCTGCTCGTCGCCGCCGGAGTCGACCGGGTGCTGACAATGGCGCTGCATGCTCCGCAGGTGCACGGGTTCTTCTCGGTACCGGTCGATCACCTGACCGCGATCGGCGTACTGGCTGATCACTTCCGCGCCGCCGACCTGACCAACACGGTCGTGGTCAGCCCCGACCTGGGGAATGCGAAGACCGCGACCCAGTTCGCGCGACTGCTCGGGCTGCCGGTCGCGGCGGGCAGCAAGCAGCGGCTGGCCGACGACCGGGTGGTGATCGACGCGATCGTCGGCGACGTGGCCGGCAAGCGGGCGATCATCCTCGACGACGAGATCGCCACCGGCGGCTCGATCATCGAACTCCTCGACCGGCTGAAGGACCTCGGCTGTACCGAAGCCGCTGTCGCCACCACGCACGGATTGTTCGCGGGCAAGGCGGTCGAGCGGCTGCGGTCGCACCCGTCGATCACCGAAGTGATCAGCACCGACACCGTTCCGCGCCCCGACGGCTTCCCCGAACTCCAGGTCAGCTCCGTCTCCGGCCTCTTCGCCGCCGCCATCCAGCGCATCCACGACGGCGAATCCGTCAGCAGCCTCTTCGACGGCGTAGACCCCACCCACGCCCCACCTCAACCCAAACTGCCCTTCTGACCCCGGCCGTCAGCCGAGCTCGAGGCTGATGTTGCCGAAGATGCCGGTTAGGTCGACCTCCGGAAGCGGGCCGGTGCACATGCGCGCGCGCTCGAAGCACCTCCAGGTGTCGGCGGAAACTGTGCCACCTCTATCGTCAGCGCCATGAATTCCGTCTCGTCCCGTGTCCTGGGTGCCGCGGCCGCCCTTGCCTGCCTGGTGGTCGGGCTGGTCGCCGCGTTCGCGGTGGACGGCCGGCTGGACCGGCAATGGGTGATGCGGGGGATCACGCTGCTGCTGGCGTTCGGTTGCGCCGCTGTGGTGGCGGCCGACCAGGGCCGGCGATCGCGACGGATCATCGGGCTGATCGGCGTACTGATGTTCGGCTTCGTCTTCCCCGTATCCGCGACGACCTGGTCGAAGCCGCCCGAGATCGACTTCGCCCTCAAGGTCGCGGACGACGCGAAGGCCGCGGCGACCAAGGCGGCCCGCAGTACGGTCACGGTCGAAGACGTCCGTACTGCGGCCGTCGCGCGCGGCGGCGCCGTCGGCACCCTCAAGACGGCGAAGTCTCCCGAGATCCGCGGTGCGGACAGCTTCCCGCTCATCCTCCGCGCCAAGCCCGACCAGGGCCGCCCCCGAACGTGCCTGTCCTACACCGGCCTCGACGCAAAGATCCGCCCCTGCTGACGAAGCCAGGGGCGGACCGTTCCGGTTAGGGGATCGCGGTGGTCGCGTCGAACCAGCTGGTGGTGTCCGTCGCGCTCGGAGCAAGCTCGAGCCCGTTGGCGATCTTGATCAGCTCCTCGCGCTCGTTCGGCACCGCGCCGGCCAGCACGATGCGGACCTGGAAGCCGTCCCCCTTGATGGCGAGGACGGAGATTCCGTATTCGCTGCCGAGATAGCCGGCGCGTCCGTTGACGGTGATTCGTTCGGCGTTCTTCGGCAGGTGGGTCGCCGTGGCGCTCTCCCCGGTCAAGTACGTGATCGTCGCCGGTCCCGACCCGGAGACCACCACCGGACCGTCCGGCGTCTGTGCCGCCGACGGCTTGTCCGCCGGTGAGTCCAGGGTGGCGATGAAGTTGTTCGGAGCCTCGCTGGTCGAATCGGGCTGGGGATTCACCGACAGGTCGCTGACGGTGAGGCCGGCCGGCAGGTAGCCGATCCGGTACGGCGCGGGCAGGCGCTGCGGCGAGGTGTTCACCAACCTCGCGATTTCGGCCGCCTTCACCGGGTCGACCTTGTCCTTCACTTTGCAGTAGCTCGTGATCCAGACGCCGGGCGCGGGCTCCCAAGCGATCACCTTTGCCCTGACGGCCGGGCTGAAGGGATCTGCGAGCGTGGCGAGGTAGCCCAGCGTGTCATTGATCTTGACCCGAGGGCTGCCTGGCGGAATGCTGCCGGCGTCGAACGCCCCCTTGTCATAAGCGTTCACCACGCACGTTGCCGGGGTGTCGCCGTCGCCCAAGATGAGGCCCTGGCTGCGGTGGGTGAAGGCTCTCGAGTCGTAGATCATCTTGGCCGGCAACGGGAGAGACAGTCGGTCCCGCCAGGCCTCGTCGACGTGCTGCGGCGTTGCCTGCACGGACGGCTGCTGCTTGTCGTGGCTGACCAGAAGCGGCACCGCGATGGCTACTGCCGCCGTGGCCGCGACAACGCCCAGTGCCAGCGGCGCACGGCGTACCGGCGTGTGCTCTGGGGTCGTCAGGATGTGCGACGGGTCCGGGGCCGAGTCGGCCAGGTAGTCGAAGGCGTTGCGGAGGTCTTCTTCAGTGCGCATGGTTCGCTCCGGTGCGAGGGCTGGGAAGAGTGGGGGAGGGCGCCATTCCGACCCGGAGGGTCGACAGCGCGCGGGATGCATAGGCGCGGACCGTGCTGGCCGAGCAGCCGAGCGTCTCGGCGATCTCCGGATCCGACAGTCCGCCGTAGAACCGCAACACCAGTACTGCGCGTTGCCGCCTCGGCAGCTTGGCCAGTTCGGCGATGAGCTGGTCGCGGTCGGCATACCGGACGGCATGATCGGGTGCGGAAGAGTCCGGGTCGATCTGCGGGCGTGGGATGAACCGCGACCACTTGCTGCGCCAGGACAGGTACTCGTTGACCACGATCTTGCGCAGGTAGGCGTCCGGCCGGTCGGCCTGCTGGATCCGGTCCCAGTTCCGCTGGGCCTTGATCACCGCGTCCTGGACCATGTCCTCGGCGAGATGACCGTCGCCGCACAGAACGGTGGCGAACCGGAGCAGCTTCGGCACGCCCTGCCGGGTCCATTCTTCGAACGTCACGCTGCCTCCTCGTGCGGACCGGCGGGATACCGGTCTGTCCCACTAAAGACCGCGGTCGGGTCCGATTTGCTGTGCGCGGAATTGTTCAGAGTGTGAGAAATCGATTTCCAATCCTCCGTGACGGCCGTTGCGGAGCCTAGGCTCGCGGTCATGACTCTTCCGAACCTGTCCGGAATCAGCGCGGTCGTCGACGTCGAGACCCGCTCCATCAGCGCGGAGAACCCGACCGGCGAACGCGGCCAGGGCGGCCGGCGTACCGAAGGAACCGGAGCGCACGCGGCCCGCGATCTCGGCGTCGGCTGGAAGGTCTCGCCGTCGATCGAGATCGCCGCCGGGGAGACCGTCACGCTCGCCGACATCACCGGCTCGGGCGCGATCACCCACATCTGGCTGACCACCCACAGCGACCACTGGCGCCGGCTGATCCTGCGCGCGCACTGGGACGGTGACGAGGCGCCCGCGATCGAGACCCCCGTCGGTGACTTCTTCTGCTCCGGCTGGGGGCGCTTCGCGCAGGTGAACTCGCTGCCGATCTCGGTGAACCCGAACGGTGGGTTCAACAGCTACTGGGAGATGCCGTTCCGCTCCCGCGCGGAGTTGACGATCGAGAACACTCACGACGAGTCCGTGATCGTCTACTTCCAGGTCGACTACTGGCTCGGCACGGTCGCCGACGGATCGGCGTACCTGCATGCGCAGTGGCGCCGGAGCAACCCGCTACAGGCCGAAGCCGTGCACACGTTGGTGGATGGCGTGGCCGGGCCGGGGCACTACGTCGGTACCTATCTGGCGTGGGGTGTGAACAGCACCGGCTGGTGGGGCGAGGGCGAGGTGAAGTTCTACCTGGACGACGACGAGGAGTTCCCGACGATCTGCGGCACCGGTACCGAGGACTACTTCGGCGGCGCCTGGAACTTCGACCTCGGCGAAGACCGCGGCGGCTACACGGAGTTCAGTACGCCGTACCTCGGGCTGCCCCAGATCATCCGCCCGGACGGCCAATACCAAAGCCAGCAACGCTTCGGCATGTACCGCTTCCACCTCCCCGACCCGATCCGCTTCCGCACCACCCTCCGAGCAGACGTCCAAGCCCTAGGCTGGCGCTCCGGCGGCCGCTACCTCCCCCTCCACGACGACATAGCCTCCACCGCCTTCTTCTACTCCACCGCCACCAGCACCACCCGCCCAGCCCCACCCACCCACGACACCATGGAGATCTGCTAACTGTTGAACCCCACGCCACACGCGCCGGCCCGTCGCTCCCGTGGCCACGCGCCAGTCGCCTACTCCTGCCACTTGACCACCGTCGGCCGTTCGCCGCCGCCCGCCCGGTCGAGTCACCCGTCGACATACAGCGCGGCGATCCGGGGGATTCATGCGTTTGGGTCAGGCGGCGGGGACTGGGAGGGGTTTGTCCAGGGCGGCTGCGGTGAGGATGACCAGGGCTGAGGTCCAAGCAAGGGGCGCCTCGCCGGCGGGGTGTAGGTGGCGGTTGACTTTTTCGGGGATGGCGCCGGTGGAGGTGCGGTGGGTGTTGAGCCAGTCGAGGAGTGAGAGGGCGGTTTGGCGGTCACCGCGGGCGGCGGCGCTGAGGGCGAAGAGGGTGGTTTGGGGGGTCCAGGCGACGCCGTCGGCGCGCCAGGATTCGCCTGGGGTGACGCCGCCGTTCGGTTGAGTGAGTACGTCGTGGGCGTGGTCGATCGCGTCCGCCACGTCGGCGCGCGGTGGGGCGAACGGGGGACCAAGGACGGTGACGATCGCGTCCGCGCCGCCGTCGGGGGCCCGCGGGTAGGAGGGGCCGAAGGCGTGATCGGTTGCCGCTGACAACCGATCCAGAGCGCCTTGCCAGGAAGGGACTTCGTGGCCCAGCGACGCCGCGATCGCCAGTCCGGCGCGCAACCCGGCTTGCAGAGGTGCAACTGTGCCGAGCGTCACCGAGGACTCGGGTCGTTCCCAGTAGTCGGGGGAGACCGCAGGCAAACCGTCAGCACCGAGTTCCGCGACGATTTGGTCGCCGGACTCCCGCAGCATCGGCCAGTAAGCCGACAGATCGAGGCCGGACGAGCAGAACCAGCTTGCCCACAGCACCCATCCCGAGCCGTCCAGTTGCGGTTCACGTCCGTCCTGAGGCACCGAGCCGTCGGAAGCGGCGTACCGGGCGGCCCAGCGGCCCGACGTCGGCCGCACCTTGTTCAGGAACGACAGCACCGAGGCGGCCTCGGCGTACTGGCCGACCGAGCAGCGGGCGGCGACGACGAACGAGGCGTCGCGCGGCCAGACGAACCGCCAAGGCCCGTCCCATCCGGCCAGGGTCGCGCCGTTCGGCAGGGTCAGCGCGTCCAGATCGGCCAGCGCCTGGCGAACCATCCCGCCGTACTGCGTGGGCAGGCGCGCCGTCGTTGCCGTCGGCACCGTTTGTCCGGGGATTCCTTCGGAGACCAGCCCTGGTTGCGGATTCCGCTCGAGGTTCGAGGCCGTCCCGGCTGCAAGGAACGCCAGTAGTACGGCGATCACCACGAGCGGAAACCAGCGAATCCGTCGTGCGCTGTTGTCCCGCACTGCCAACCCCCTCACTGAGCTAGATGCTGAACCTCTGCCTCGATCTTGCGTCGCGGTGCCAGCTCGACCAGGTACATCGCCGACATCACCAGCGCGCCACCGACGAGCATCCGTCCGGTCACGCTGTCTGTTCCGAAGAGTACGGCGAAGGCCGAGGCGAACACCGGTTCCATCGTCATCGCGATCGCGGCCCGCGTCGGGGTCAGATGCGCCTGCGCCCAGGTCTGCACGATCAAGGCGAATGCACCGGCCACCAGTGCCATATAGATCACGGCCGTCCAGTCGCCGACTCCGCTGGGCAGCGTGAAGCCGCCGGGGAGTGCGCCGATCGCGCACACGGCCGTGATCACCACCATCTGCAAGGCGGACAGGCCGAAGGCGTTCTCCGGTGTCGACCACGCACCGAGTCCGATGATGTGGAGTGCGTACAGACCGGCCGACGCCAGCGTCAGCAGTTCGCCGGTGCCGAGGGTGAACCCGCGCAGGGACAGTACGCCGAGGCCGACTGTCGCCAGCACCACGGCGACCCAGGCCCAGCGGCCGATCTTGTGCCGCAGGATGACCGCGGCGAGCAGCGGCGTGAAGACGACGTACATGCCGGTGACGAAGCCGGACACGCTCGCGGAGGTGTGCCGCAGGCCTTCGGTTTGCACCAGCTGGGCGATCCCGTAGGTGACGCCGAGGGCGACACCCCGGCCGCGGTCCAGCCGGCTGAGCCGTCCGATCGCCGGCGGATGGACGGCGATCAGAGCGATCGCGGCGATCGCGAATCGCAACGCCAGGTAGTCGGCGACGTCCATCCTGGTCAGCAGATCCTTGGTCAGGAAGAACGTCGATCCCCACGCCGCCGCCACTGCGAGCAGGGCCAGAACGGCGATGCGGGAGCGATTCACGACCAAAGCTTGTCAGACACCTGACACCCCAACCAAAACGTCCCGACGCACTTCAGCCGGAAGCTGCCCAAAGCACCTGCGGTGTACGCCGCGAGCGGCCGGGCGGAGTGTCGGCTCACCGAGGCGAGCGCTGGGTGGAGTGCAACGCCGGGCTGAGCGCCTGCGACCGGAGCACCGTGCGGGTGCCACGCCTCTCCGGGCGGAGCGCCTGCCGCCACGGTGCCGGTCTTGTCCAGTACTACGGTGTCGCGCTGGCGCCAGCGCCAAGCGCGTGGGGTCAGACGATGGTGACGATGACTGTGCTGCCTGGTTGGGCCAGTTTGCCGGCGCCTGGGTTCTGGCCGGCGACGAGGTTGAGGCCGAGGTGGAACGGGGCGAGTTCGACCTTCACCTTGAAGCCTGCGTCGGTGAGGGTCTTCTGCGCGTCGGCGAGTTTCTTGCTCCGCACGTTCGGGACCTCGACCATCGGCGGCCCCTTGGACACGACCAGCTTGACCTTGTCCTTGCCGAACAAGGTGCCGCTGTTCGGCGTCTGGCTGATCACCACACCGAGCGGAACCGTCGGATCGAACTGATCGGTCCGCTCGACCGTGAAGCCGGCCTTCCGCAACGCCTTGGTCGCATCCCGCACGGGTTTGCCGGTCAGGTTCGGGACCGGGATCGGCTTGCGGCCAAGGCTGACCCAGAGATCGACCGCCGTGCCGGGCTTCTGCGACGTGTCGAACTTCGGGCTGAACAGAATCACGCGCCCCGTCGGGAACGCATCGCTGTAGACGCCGGTCTGCTTCCCGACGACCAGTTGGACCGACTCCAGCGCCCGGGTCGCCGCCTCCACGTCCAGCCCGGCGAGCTGCGGCACGTTGTACCGCTCAGGACCCTTCGAGACGACGAGCCCGACCTGCCCCTTCTTCCGGATCCGGTCACCAGGACCCGGGTCGGTCCGCATCACCTGACCGGCCGGCACTTCCTCGGAGAAGTCCGGAGCGAGCAGCTTCGTCCCCAGCCCAGCCTTCCCGGCCTCGGTCGCCGCGGCAGCCGCGGTCATGTTCAGCAGCACCGGCGTCGAGGTGTAGCGGTGAATGCCGTAGTACCAAGCTGCAGAACCAACGCCCAGAGCGAGAGCTAGCACCACGATGACGGCGATCAAGCCGTGACTACGCGAGCGCGGTGGCGCGGGCCGGGGCAGCTGGCGGGCCGAGCCGTTGGTGGTTCGCGGCCGCTGCTCAGGCGGCACGTTGGCGAAGGGGCGGCCCTCGTACGGTACGACGATGGTGTCGTTGCGCGGCGGCTCGCCGTAGTCGCGGCTGTAGCCGTCGTCGTACTCGTTGTCCTGGCGCATCTGCTGGATCGGGATGGTGAGGTCGCCGGTCAGCTCGGGATCGTCTGGCAACCCTTCGTCCAGCGCGCTGCGCACCCGGCGCACCTGGCGACTCAGCACCCGGGCGTCGGCCGGCCGGATGTCGCGGTCGCGAGCGGTCGCCCGCTGCACCAGCGCATCGACGTACGGCGGTATGCCCGGCTGGATCTCTGACGGCGGCGGCACGTCCGCGTGCACGTGCGCGTAGGCGACCTGGATGGGGGTGTCGCCGCTGTGCGGCTTGATGCCGGTGAGCAGTTCGTACAGCATGATGCCGGCCGAGTACACATCGGACCGGGCGTCCGCCCTGCCGTCCGTGACGAGCTCCGGGGCGAGGTAGGACACAGTGCCCATCAAGAGCCCCTGGGTCGCGGTCTGCCCGGTCGTGGTGACAGCGCGCGCCAGCCCGAAGTCGGCGACCTTGACCGTGCCGTCGTCCGCGATCAGCACGTTCTCCGGCTTGATGTCGCGGTGGACGATGCCTGCGTCATGCGCGGCGGACAGCGCCGACAGCACCGGCGACAACAGATCCAGCGCCCGGGCAGGCGGCAATGGAGCCTGCTGCCGTACTACGTCGCGCAGCGTGCGGCCCGGCACGTACTCCATCGCCAGGAACAACGTGCCGTTGTCGTCGCCCTGGTCGAAGACGGCGACCACGTTGGGATGCGACAGCTTCGCCGCGGCCCGTGCCTCGGCCACGAATCGGCGGCCGAACTCGGCGTCGTCACCGAGCCCGAGATGCATGATCTTGAGCGCGACGATCCGGTCCAGCCGCATGTCCAGCGCCTCGTAGACCGTCGCCATGCCGCCCTTGGCGACCCGCGCACCCACCCGGTACCGCCCGTCGAGCACACGCCCGACGAGGGGATCACTGAGCTGGGTGTGTACGTCGTCCGTCACGTGCGGTGAGCCGCCTCTCGAAGCCTGTCTGCTTAGAGAGTGTAAAGAGGCGGTCCGGCAGCGGCTTCCCCGCCGCGCCGGACCGCGCTTACCGCGGGCTCCAGCCCTTCTCCAGTTGCGCCTTGATCCGCAGCACGTTCTTCACGTAGAGCTTGGTGTCCGGGTACATCCCGTTGCGCCGGACGCCGCCCAGACCCTGGTAGTAACCGGCGACGGCGATGTCGAGTTTCGCGGCGGCGGTGAGCCGGTCCAGCAGCACGACTCCGGCGGTCACGTTGTCGAGCGGCCTGAGCAGGTCGAGGTTGCGGCCGACGATGCTGGAAGCGAACCGTCCGGTCGACGGGATCACCTGCATCGCGCCGATCGCGTTCGCGGGCGAGACGACCCGCTGCTTCCAGCCGGACTCCTGCCAGGAGACGGCCAGCGCGAGTTCCGGATCGACGCCGTACTTGCGGGCGACCGAGGTGATCAGCGACCGCATCTGGGCGCGGGTGGGAAGTTTGCGCTGGGCAAGGATCGCCCGGTTCCGGTCCGCCTGGGCGACGACGTGGTCGGCGTACGTGCGGCCGGCGAAGGTGTTGTTCTTCTTCTTGACGACCGGCTTCGGCTTGGGCTTCGGGATCGGCACCGGAACGCGCAACGGCCGTCCGGCGTAGATCGGGGAGGTCCGCTTCAGGCCGTTCACCGACAGCAGGTATTTCTGCGATACGCCGTACCGTTTGGCGATCTTGCTGATCGTGTCGCCGGGCTTGACGACGTAGACGATCTGGCCGGCCTTCGGCTGCGACGGCCGGCGTGCCGGTGCCGGTTTGGCGGGCAGGGCGAGCACCTCGCCGGCGTAGATGGCGTTGCCGTTGCCGGGAAGGTTGTTCAGGGCAACCAAGGTCTTGACCGTCGTTCCGTACCGGCTGGCGATCAGGGTGAGCGTGTCGCCGTTCTTGATCTTGTAGTGCCCCAAGCCAGGCGACCCGGCGGTGATCACCCCCGCGGCCAGCAGCGGAACGGCGAGTCCGGTCAGTATCCGTACAACCCTGTGACGCATATCCGTCTCCCCGTGTCAACGTTCCTTGACGGTAAGTGCAGGTACTCCTGTGACAACAGGTACGCATGGGTCACTTGTTACGGCTGTTACGCAATGTTTACAGTTTATGACTGAACTACATGGATGTGGTTCACAATCGATCGACGCGTCGTCGCCAAGCGATCACACAAAGCGTGTACCGCAAAGCGTCCTGATCCAGGCAATTGCCACCGGCAACAGATGCCCACGGCACCTATCTCCGGTACGCCGACCGCGCGCCGGTGACAGCCCGTCAGTACGAGAGGCGTCCGTCGGTGGGAGACGACGCCTGGGCCGAGTGCCAGCGGCGGGGGATCCGGCCGGCCAGTCGTGCGCTCCGACCCGCGTTGACCGCGTCCCGCATGGCGGCCGCCATCAAAGCCGGCCGCTCCGCACGGGTGACAGCCGTGGCCAGCAGTACCGCGTCGCAGCCGAGTTCCATCGCCAGCGCCGCGTCACTCGCGGTCCCGATCCCCGCGTCCAGTACGACGGGAACCGTGGCCGCCTCGACGATCATGCTGATGTTGTGTGGGTTCCGGATGCCCAGCCCCGAACCGATCGGCGAACCCAGCGGCATCACGGCGACACAGCCGGCCTGCTCGAGCCGGCGGGCCAGGATCGGGTCGTCGTTGGTGTAGGCGAACACGGAGAAGCCGTCCGCGGCCAGCGTCTCGGCAGCGTCCAGCAGTTCGACCGGATCGGGCAGCAAGGTGTGGTCGTCGGCAACGACCTCCAGCTTGATCAGGTTGGTCTCCAGCGCTTCCCGAGCCAGCCGGGCGGTCAGGACGGCTTCCCCCGCGGTGAAGCAGCCGGCGGTGTTGGGGAGCACGGCGATCCCGTGCTTACGCAGTACGTCGAGCACCGAACCCTGCTGGTTCGGGTCGAGCCGCCGCAGGGCGACAGTGGTGAGCTCGGTCGCGGACGCGACCAGTGCCTCTTCCAGTACCTCGAGGCTCGGCGCGCCGCCGGTCCCCATCACCAGCCGCGAAGTCAGCTCGAGTC
This sequence comes from Kribbella monticola, assembly GCF_003261635.1. GTDB lineage: Bacteria > Actinomycetota > Actinomycetes > Propionibacteriales > Kribbellaceae > Kribbella > Kribbella monticola. Next base: position 201,715 of record NZ_QFXK01000027.1, read on the forward strand.
CGGCGATCGTCAGGCTGTCGTCACTCATGGTTCCTCCTCAACCGCCCTGGACCGCGGTGAGGATCTCCACCCGGTCGCCCTCGGCCAGTGCCGTGGCGGCCCACTCGGCCCGGGTCACCACGGCTTCGTTCACCGCGACGGCCACGCCGATGGGACTGCGGGCCCAGCGGTCCACCACGTCGGCCACGGTGGTTCCCACTGCGATCTCTTCGGCGCTGCCGTTCACGAGCACCTTCATAACCTCACTCACCTGGCTACCTTAGGCGCGCTGAACCTGTCGATCGCGAACGGTGCCGCAAGGTCCGGTATCTGGCCGGTCCGGACGGTCTCGGCGATGACCTGTGCGGTGATCGGAGTGAGCAGTACGCCGTTGCGGTAGTGCCCGGTCGCCCAGAGCAGTCCGTCGAGTCCGGATGCTCCCAGGATCGGTGCGTTGTCCGGTGTCGCCGGCCGCAGCCCGGCGACTGTCTCGACGAGCTCCAGCTCGTCGGTGATCGGCAGGACCATCCGTGCGTCGCGCAGCAGCGAGAACACCCCACCCGCGAGGACGCGTGTGTCGTACCCGAGCTCTGTAGTCGTCGCGCCCACCACCAGCTCACCGCCAGGCCGGGGGACCAGGTAGACCGAGAAGCCCCGCGCGGTGGCTCGAACAGTGTGGTGCAAGGCGGGTCGGTAGGCCTCGGGAACGCGCAGCCGGAGGATCTCGCCCTTGACCGGCCTCACTGGCGGCCGCAGCTCTTCCGGGATCCCCTGCAGCTGGGCGGACCAGGGACCGGTCGCAGCGATGAGTTGGGCGGACCGGATGGTGCTGCCGTCCGCCAGTTCCACACCGACTGCCGTAGTACCGGCTGTGAGGACTCGGGAGACCTGCTGCCGTTCGAACCGTACGCCGGTCAGCTCGGTTGCTCGCAGGAGGGCTGCGACGGTCCGGCGGTTGTCGACCGAGTGATCGCCGGCCACCCAGACGCCGCCGGAGACGCCTGCCGCGAGGAGCGGTTCACGCTTGCGGACCTCGCGGCCGGTGAGCTCCTCGACTTCCAGGCCGAGGCGACGCTGATAGTCCGCGAGCCGCCGGAGCGCGGCGACGTCGTCCGTGTCGTAGGCGACCGAGAGAGTTCCTGTCCGGTTGAGACCGGCCGGCCGGCCGGTGAGCTCTTCGAGCTCCGCCGCGAAGCCGGGCCAGGCGGCGACGCTGGCGAGGTTCAGGGCCAGCAACTCGTCCTCGCCGTACTCGACCTCGGTGACCGGCGCGAGCATGCCGGCCGCGACCGCGGAAGTCTGGCTACCTGGTGTCGGGTCGCAGACGGTCACTTGGATGCCGTCTGCCGCGAGTCGCCAGGCGATCGCCAGGCCGATCAGTCCGCCGCCGATCACGACGACTTCCGAAGTTCGCTCAGCCATGGCGACAACCCTACGTCTGTGGCCACATGGCAGGCTTGGGCGTGTGACTGAGCCCACCGCTGACGATGGATTGCGCGAACGACTCGCCGACGCCCGCCTCTACCTCTGCATGGACGCGCGGGAGGAGCAAGGCGACCTGGAGCAGTTCCTGGACGCAGTACTCGGCGGTGGCGTCGACATCGTGCAGCTCCGTCAGAAGAGCCTCGAGGCGGCCGACGAACTGGCGGCCCTGGAGGTGTTCGCCGACGCCTGCAAGCGACACGGCAAGTTGCTGGCGGTCAACGACAGAGCGGATATCGCCTTCGCAGCAGGCGCCGACGTGCTGCACCTGGGCCAGCGTGACCTGCCTGTGCACGCAGCACGCGCCATCACTGGACACGAGCCGGTGATAGGCCGCTCCACTCACACCTTCAGCCAGGTGAACGCAGCGGTGATCGAACAAGGCTCGGACTACTTCTGCGTCGGCCCGGTCTGGGCCACCCCCACCAAGCCCGGCAGAAGCGCCGCCGGCCTGGAGTTGGTCTCGTACGCCGCCAGTAGGCAACCCGTGAAGCCGTGGTTCGCCATCGGCGGGATCGACCTCGACCGGCTGGACCAGGTCGTCGAGGCCGGCGCCGAGCGCGTCGTCGTCGTACGGGCGATCACTGAGGCCGACGATCCGGGTGCTGCTGCTGCGGAGTTCAGCAGGCGGCTGCGGGGTGCCGGGTGATCAACAACCAGAAGACAGCGCGCATCATCGCCGCGGTCGTGGTCGCCATGCTGGTGATCACGCTGGCGGCGTCGCTGTTCGGGTGCAGCGCGGACAAAGCGAGTGGCCAGCCACAGAAGGATCCGGACAGCGGGCTGGTGTTCGTCGCCGCTGGGGACCTACCGAAAGAGGCGCAGCAAACACTGCAGCTGATCGACAAGGGCGGCCCGTTCCCGTACAGCCGCGACGGTGTCGTGTTCGGCAACTTCGAGAAGGTCCTGCCGAAGGAAGTCAGCGGCTACTACCACGAGTACACGGTGAAGACGCCCGGGGAGAAGGACCGCGGCGCCCGCCGGATCGTGACCGGGAAGAACGGCGAGCGTTATTACACCGACGATCACTACAAGTCGTTCCGCCGGATCAGGGGGGACGGGGGGACCGACGGATGACCGACCTGCGGACCTTGCTCGACAACGGGCTACGCCCGGGCGTGTACCGCTGGAAAGCTGACCAGGACTCTGCCGACGATGTACGCCGTACCGTCGCCGCCGCGGGCTGGAACTTCGTGCTGCTGGACACGACGCGGATCCCCGACAAGGCGGGCTTCCTGGATCTCTGTGCGACCGCGTTCGATCTACCGCGCTGGTTCGGGCGGAACTGGGACGCGCTGGCCGACTCGTTGAGCGACAGGTCGACCGGTGAGCCGGAGGTGGTGCTGTGGGAGGGCTGGCGCGATCTGCTCGACCACGACCACGACACGGTCGACGTGGCGCTGCAGATCTTCGGTGAGGACGCGAAGGAGTCCGGACAGCTCCGGGTGCTGCTGCGCGAAGCCGGCGACGTACCGGATCTCGTCAGCGACCTCCCGGTCGTCTAGCCGTACTCGCGAGCGTCGGTAGCCCGAACCGCGCCGGTACGCCGTGGCTGAAGACCACGTGGTCGGGCGGGCGGCCGGAGAGCTCGTGAAGCCCCACGGACGCCAGGAGACCGTGTTCCTCGAAGGCGGTGAGCTCGGCGGTTCGCAGTACCCAGGCGGGATGTTCGTTGGGCAGGTGCAACGTGCGACCGGCTCGTGCGACGTGTAGTCCCCAGCGCGCAGTCAGGAAGTGCTCCAGTGGTCCAGGGGTGAGCGTGTCGCCTACCTGGACCCGGATGAGGCTGCTGGCCTGAGTACCGGGCCACCGCAGCCGTGAGGTGTACGTGTGGGTGTCACCGTGGACCTCGTGCCGCATGCGGGCCCAGCGGTAGGGCAGACCGAAGACAGTTCGAGCAGCGCCGACCACTGCGGCACGATCCGCGTCCAGGCTGAGGAAGACGACACCGCGACGGCCGGTCGCGTCGACGGAGTACAGCCTGATGTTCGTCTCCAGGAAGGTGCCCAGCCAGGGCACTGCTGGTCCGCGGGGGAACCCGGTGCCGGTCATGCGGAAGGGAACCAGGCCTACGTAGCTCTTGCCCTCGAAGGTGTCGGGCTCGGTGCCGGGCGGATAGAAGCGTTGCAGGCTAGCCGGTTCGACGGCCCAGTGCAGGAAGGTCAGATCTCGCCAGTTCTGCCTCAGGATTCGCGGCGGATGGAGCAGCGGCGCCTCGAACTCGACCGGCTCTGCCATAGGGGCAATCTACTGCTGCGCTGCGAGCCTCTCGGCGAGGTCGGCCAGGTCGGCGACGAACCACAGGTGCCTGCCGCGGTTGGCCTCGCGCACCCAGTCGCCGAAGGACGTACTGGCCGCGGCGTGTGCCTCGATGTCGCCCATCACGGCCAGCCGCATGCGGTAGTCGACGAACTTCTGCACGATGGCTCCGGCGACACCCGACTTCAGCCGGAAGAACTCGGCCGGCAGTTTGTCGACCGGCAGCACCAGGAACTCCGCGCCGTGGTCGTAGTGCGCCGCTGCGATGACGTCGACGGCATCCCGGTCGGTGCTGACTTCCGTGTCGGCGATATACACGGTCGTGCCGTGGAGGTACTTAACCATGGATTTAAAGTACTCTAAAAGTCCCTATCGAGCGATTTATAGGGAATTCTAAGGAATCGAGGCGTCGCGATGGCCCGGGAGCTGTACTCGGTCGAGGAGGTCGCGGAGCAACTCGGGTTGCACGTGCGGACGGTCCGGAACTACATCCGCGACGGCCGGCTCAAGGCGGCCCGGATCGGCAAGCAGTACCGGATCGCCCGCGAGGACCTGGAGGCGTTCACCGGGACCAGCGCGGCCGTCTTCGACCCGGCCGCGAAGACCCGGCACGTTGAGGTCTCGGCGATCGTCCACGTCGAGTCGGTCGACCGGACCCTCGCCGACCGGATCAGCACGCACGTGATGGGCTCGCTGAACCGCGACGTCGGCCGGCTCCGCGTCGAGACGGCGTACGACCCCGATCGCGGCACGCTGAAGGTGATCGTGCTGGGCGATCCCGAGATCGCCGCAGACCTGCTGCGGCTGATCGGCCTGCTGGCCGAGTCCTGATCCCAGGTACTCCGGCGGACTACAGGGGCCCCGGCGGACTGCGCCGGTGGGCTACAGGTGCCTCGAGGTCGCGGCGACGACCAGGTCGGCGAGGGCCTTGCGGACGTTCTCGTCCTCGATCGGGGCCCGGTCCAGCGCCGCCAGGGCGTCCTCGGTCTTATCGGCGATCAGGTCCTCACAGGCCTGTACGGCGCGACTGTCCTGCAGGATCTCGCGCAGCAGCTGGATCTCGTCGTCGTCCAGATCCGGCCGGCCGAACAACCGGTCGAACTCGGCGAGCTGGACCTCCGAAGCGTGCTCCACGGCGTACGCGGTGAGGACGGTCCGCTTGCCCTCGCGCAGGTCGTCGCCCGCTGGCTTGCCGGTCACCGTCGGGTCGCCGAACACGCCGAGCAGGTCGTCGCGCAGCTGGAACGCCTCCCCGAGCGGCAGCCCGTACGTCGACAGCGCGTCGATCAGGAGCTGGTCGGCTCCGGCGAGCGCCGCCCCGATGTGCAAGGGGCGCTCGACCGTGTAGGTGGCCGCCTTGTACCGCAGTACGCGAAGGGCTCGGTCCATGTCTGCCTCGCCGCTGGCCTGGGCTACGAGGTCCAGATACTGCCCCGCGGTCACTTCGACCCGCACCGCGTCGAAGAACTTGGACGCCCGGGCGAGCGCGGCGGCGTCGAAGCCGCTCGTGTGCAGCATCTCGTCGGCCCAGATCAGGCAGAGGTCGCCGAGCAGGATCGCCGCGCCGACACCGAATCCCACCGGGTCGCCACCACGTCCGCTGGTCGCCGAGCGAGCCCGCTGCAGCGCCTCGAACCGGCGATGTGCGGCCGGCGCGCCCCGGCGTACGTCGGAGGAATCCATCACGTCGTCGTGCACGAGCGCGCTGACGTGCAGCATCTCCAAGCTGGCCGCGGCCTTAAGGATCGGCTGGCCGGTGTCGCCGCCCGCGGCCCGGAAACCCCAATAACAGAAGGAAGGACGCAGTCGTTTGCCGCCGGCGGTCGCGTCGCGGGCGGCCTGCACCAGCTCGGCGAGCTCGGGCCCGATCTCGGCGAGCCGTTCGGACTGGATGTCCAGGAAGCTGGTCAGGGCTCGCTGGACGTCGGTCGGGATGTCTGCGTCGGCATACACGTCTCGGAGGGTAGCCGGTCGGGGCCCGTGCGCCCACGCCCCGGTAGCCTTGAACAATGGCAAACGGTCTCCCCTCGAAGCTTCCCGGCGCGACGCCGACGATCCGTGAGCTGCTGGCGACCGGACAGCGATCCTTCTCGTTCGAGTTCTTCCCGCCGAAGACCCCCGAGGCCGAGGAAGTGCTCTGGCGGTCGATCCGCGAGATCGAGCAACTCCGGCCGACGTTCGTGTCGATCACGTACGGCGCCGGCGGGACGACCCGCGACGGAACGATCCGGGTCACCGAGCGGGTAGCGCAGGACACCTCGCTGACGCCGCTGGGGCACCTGACCTGCGTCGCGCACTCCAAGGACGAGCTGCGCTCGGTGATCGGGGCGTACGCCGGTTCCGGTGTGCGCAACGTGCTCGCTCTGCGCGGTGACCCGCCAGGCGGTCCGAACCAGCCGTGGGTCGCACACCCCGAGGGGATGAACCACGCGATCGAGCTGGTCGAGCTGGTTCGCGAGCTGGGCGACTTCTGTGTCGGGGTCGCCGCGTTCCCGGACAAGCACCCGGAGGCGTCGTCGCTCGAAGCCGATGCCCAGGTGCTCGCGGCGAAGGCGAAGGCGGGCGCGGACTACGCGATCACCCAGATGTTCTTCGGCGCCGGCGACTACTTCCGGCTGGTCGATCGGGCCGCCGCGCTCGGCTGCGACATCCCGATCCTGCCCGGCATCATGCCGGTGACGAACATCAAGCAGATCCACCGGATGGCCGAGCTGACCGGGATGGCGCTGCCGACCGCGGTCACCGATCGCCTGCATGCCGTCGAGGACGACCCGGCGGCGGTCCGCGAGGTCGGCATCGAGATCGCCAGCGAACTCTGCGACGAACTCCTCGCCGGTGGTGCCCCCGGCATCCACTTCATCACCCTCAACCGCTCGACGGCGACCCGCCAGGTCTACCGCAACCTCCAGTCAGCACCGGTCTGAGCAAGCCGCGCCGCGGCCGGTCTGAGCGAGCCGCGCCGCGGCCGGTCTGAGCGAGCCGCGGCGGGCAGTTCGAGCGAGACGCGGCGGCCAGTTCAAGCGAGACGCGGGGGGGCCAGTTCAAGCGAGACGCGGCGGCCGAGCTCGGGTGCGACGCGGCGGCCGCGCTGAGCGGCGTACACCGGATCGGGGTGGACGCTCTATCCTGAGCCGATGGCTGACCCGTCCGATCTGTTGATGGACCGCACCTTGGTGTTGCTCCGGCACGCCAAGGCGGTGCCGCCCGAGTCGATGCCCGACCTGGAGCGCCCACTGGCCGACCGGGGCCGGGCCGACGCCGCCGCGGCCGGACGCTATCTAGTTGCCCAAGGCATCGACGCGGACCTGGTCATCTGCTCGCCGTCGATCCGCACCCGCGAGACCTGGCAGTACGCCGCCGAGGCGGGCGCGACGGCGACGGACATCTGGTACGACCGCCGCGTCTACAGCGCCGGCACCGAGGAACTCCTCGAAGTACTGCACGACGTCCCGGCAGACACCCGTACCGTCGTCCTGGTCGGCCACGCGCCGGGAATCCCTTGGCTGGCAGACGAACTGGCCCTCGACGGCACCAGCCCGTCCCGAGTCGAACTGACCCAGAAGTACCCCACCAGCGGCCTCACGGTCCTGCACCTGACCACGCGCTGGTCCGACGTCACCGCCGACACCGCCGACCTGGTCGACTACGTCATCCCGCGAGGCTGAGTGCTTGCATTTGGCACTGACCCGGAGGACGCTCCGTAGCAAGGGGAGCACTTCAGGGGGACGGCGTGATGAGCGAGATCCAGGTCGCCGAAGAACCGGTACGACGGATTCCGGGTGACGCGGCGAAGAGTCCGCAGCCAGGGACGGCCTTGTGCCTGTCGGGCGGTGGATACCGGGCGATGGTGTTCCACGTCGGCGTGCTGTTGCGACTCAACGAGGCCCGCATGCTGCCGGAACTCGACCGTGTCTCCAGCGTGTCCGGCGGCTCCATCACGGCCGGCGTCCTGGCGATGAACTGGCAGCACCTGGACTTCGACGAGGACGGGGTGGCGCAGGAGTTCGTGTCCCAGGTCGTCGACCCGATCCGGGCGATGGCCGGCACCCACGTGGACGTACCGGCGCTGCTGACCGGGATCGGCCTGCCGTTCACCTCGGTGGCCGACCGGGTCGTCCGGGCGTTCCGTAAGCAGCTGTTCGGGAAGAAGACGCTGCAGGACCTGCCGGACAAGCCGACCTTCGTGATCAACGCGACCAACCTGGAATCGGGCGACCTGATGCGTTTCAGGAAGGCCTACCTGGCGGACTATCGGGTGGGCAGGATCGACCATCCGGATCTGCCGCTAGCCGTCGCGGTCGCCGCCTCGTCGTCGTTCCCGCCGTTCCTTTCGCCGTGCACGGTCGATCTGGAGCACGAGCAGTGGGTCACCGAGGACGGCAATGATCTGACCGGTCCGGAGTTCCGCAACGAGATCCGGCTGAGCGACGGCGGCGTGTACGACAACCTCGGCCTGGAAACGGCCTGGAAGAACTACCTGACCATCCTGGTCAGCGATGCCGGTGGTCATCTGGGCCCGGATCCCGACCCACCGTCGGACTGGGGGCGGCACCTGCTGCGGGTGCTGAAGGTGATGGACAACCAGGTCCGGGCGCTGCGCAAGCGCCAGGTCATCGACTCCTTCCAGCGGAAGGTGCGAACCGGCGCGTACATCGGGATCCGCAGCCACGTGGCCGACTACGGACTGGCCGATCCGCTGCCGGTGGACGAGGCCGTCGCGTCGAGGCTTGCCGCGATCCCGACCAGGCTGGACTCGATGGACGAGGATCTTCAGAAGCAGTTGATCAACTGGGGTTACATCATCTGCGACACCGGGCTGAGGGCCCATCTGGGGAAGGGTCCGGGGGCCGGCAAGCTGCCCTACCCGGACGCCGCGCTCACGAAGTCATGAACGCGGAGCTGAATCGTCCGGCGATCCGGCTGCCCGACCGCCGCCGGTTGCGGACGTTCGCCTTCGACCCGATGTCGACCCGGTTGTCCGGTCGTTTCCTTGCCCTGGACGTGCCGTACGAGGCCGAGCTGCGGCCGGGGCCGGACGGCAGCCTGGTCCAGGTGGTCGACTTCGATGCCGGCCGGAACCGGTGGTACGAACCGCTGGATCTCAACGATCCGGCCGTCCTGGCCCAGGACGGCCTGCGACCGGCCGAGGGCGATCCGCGAACCCACCAGCAGATCGTGTATGCCGTGGCGACCAGTGTCATCGAGCGGTTCGAACGCTTCGTCGGCCGGCGGTTCCGCTGGCGGGCCAACCAGAAGCTGCGCCTCGTGCCGCATGCCTTCGAGGGACGCAACGCCTTCTTCGACCCGGGCCGCCGGGCTGTCCTGTTCGGCTACTACCGCGCCGATCGGCTCGACCCCGGCCGGAACCTTCCCGGCCAGGTCGTCTTCACCTGCCTGTCGACCGACATCATCGCTCACGAGGTCACCCACGCGATCCTGCACAGAATGCGTCAGTACTACTCCGAGCCGACGAACCGCGACGTGTTCGCCTGGCATGAAGCGTTCGCGGACCTCGTTGCGTTGTTCCAGCACTTCGTGCACCGCGACTTCGTCATCGACGCCGTCGCGACCACCTCCGGCGACCTGAGCAAGACCAGCGGTCTGCTCCAGCTCGCCAGTGAGTTCGGTGAGTCGACAGGACGGGGAGCGGCCCTCCGCTCGGCCATCGCGGACCGGAACCGGACGCCCGACAGGTTCCGCGCAGCCACCGAACCGCACGAGCGTGGCGCGTGTTTCGTCAGCGCCGTCTTCGACGCGTATCTCGACAGCTACCAGGCCTCGATCGTGGATCTGCTCCGGATCGCCACCGGCGGGTCCGGCGTACTGCCTGCCGGCCAGCTGTCGCCCGACCTGGTCAAACGCATCGCGGACGAGGCGGTGCGGAACGCGGACCGGCTGCTCGGCATGGTCGTCCGGGCGATGGACTACCTGCCGGTCGTCGATGTCCGCTTCGGCGACGTCGTCCGCGCGATCGTCACCGCCGACCGCGCGCTGTACCCCGACGACGCCATCAACCTGCGGCGCAATCTGGTCGAGGCGCTGCGGCGCCGCGGCATCTATCCCGAAGAGGTCGCCTCGTTGACCGACGAGGCACTTGCCTGGCCGACGGCGGACGACCTCGATCTGAACGACCCGGCGGCTCCGGTGGACCTGCGGAATCTGATCCTGCTCGCCACCATGGACCTCGATCCCGGCGGCAAGGCAGGCGCATTGCTCGTGCCGCAGCAACCGGTGGCCGCACCCGCGCCCGTGGCGGCGGCCGTCGGTGACACGCCGGCCGCCGATGAGAGTGACGCGGACGAACGCGACCCGGGCGAAGTGCTCTACCAGACGGTCAGCAAATGGGCCCGGCTGCACGCGTTGGAGATCGGCCTCGACCCGGATCCGGACCTCCGGATCGCGCTGAGAGGCATCCATGTCGCCTACCGGCAGGCGGCGGACGGCCAGCCCCGGCCGGAGGTCGCGATCCAGCTCACCCAACGCCGGCCCGAACTGGAAGACCAGCAGCTGCCGGCCGCGAGCAGACCGAGGATCCGGGCCGGTACCGTCCTGATCGCCGGAGTGGACGGCCGGGTCGAGCACATCATCGCCAAACCACTCCCGCTCCGCGACGATGCGGCGATCGACAAGCTGCCGCCGGAGCACCCGGCGCACGAGCACCAAGCGGCCGGCGTACGGCGGCTCAAGGCGCTGAACCAATGGGCCGCGGATGTCGAGGTGATGGACGCGCTCAGCGGGTGGACCGCGGAGCCGGCCATGAACCGCCTGACCTTCGCCGCGATCCACGGCGAGATCATGACGGAGAGCCGCTGATGGCCGGATCGACTGTCACGGTGCGGATGTACAACATGGGCTTCGGCGACGCGTTCTTGGTCACCGTCCGGCGCAAAGGCAAGGTCTGGCGGATGCTCGTCGACTGCGGCGTCCACAGTCAGGGCCAGGCCCGGCCGATCGCTGAGTCGGTCAAGGCGATCATCGCGGACCTCGCCGCAGCGAGCCCAGCGGGTAAGCCCCAGCTCGACGTCGTGGTGGCGACCCATCACCACGCCGATCACATCTCCGGTTTCGCCCTGCCCGACTGGGAGAAGGTCGTCGTCGAGGAGGTCTGGCTGCCGTTCGTGGAGGACCAGTCGGACGCGGACGCCAGCGCGTTGCGCCAGGCGCAGACGCAGACCGCGCAGCGCCTGCTCGGCCTGATCGAGCAGCGGACGCTCGGACTCGACCCCGGGGCCTGGCCGGCCGCTGTTGCCGCGGCCCGGTCGTTCGCGCTCAACTCGGCCGGGAACGCCGTGGCGACGGACCGGCTGATCGGCCGCAACAAGACGCACTTCGCGAACCCCGGCCACCACGTGCGTTACCTGCCGAGCCTGAACGACGCGGAGAACGAGATCGCGGTCGGCCCCGACCAGGTGATCGCGCACGTCCTCGGCCCGTCGCGGGACCCGGACGAGCTCAAGTTGATGAACCCGCCGGCCAGTGCCGGCTGGCATCAACTCGACGTGGACGAGACCGGCGACGCCGACGATTCGCCGTACCCGCTGTTCAACGGGACCTACGAGCTGCGGGATCGGCTGCGACTCCCTGCGGTTCTCGAGGCGGCCGCCGACTCGTTGCAGCTCGATCAGCTCGGTAACGATACGGGTCTGCTCGGCGCGGCCTCGGTGCTGGAGCACGCGGTCAACAACACCAGCCTGTTCATGGTGCTCGACGTGGCCGGGACGCGGCTGTTGTTCCCCGGCGATGCGCAGTACGGCGCGTGGCAACACGTGTTGAAGGATCCGCGGAAGAGGGCGCTGTTGAGCGACGCCGCCTTCTACAAGATCGGTCACCACGGATCGCACAACGCCACCCCGAGGGAGTTCGTGGAGGAGGTGTGGACCGAGGGTGCCAGCGCGATGCTGCCGTGGGGAATAGTCGAACGCTGGAAGGACACCATTCCCCAGCAGCAGTTGCTCCAGTCGCTGCACGACCACAAACACCTGGTGATCCGAGCCGACACGCCGGCGGACAAGCAGGCCGGGATCACCGTTCAGGACGATCTCTGGCGCGAGATCGTCCTGAAGACCAAATGAGCTACGGCAGCCAGTTGGTGGTGCTGTTGATGGTGATCATGCGCTGGGTGGCTCGGGTGAGCACGACGTAGAGGGCGCGGATCCCCCCGAGGGTGTCGCTCACGATGCGGTCGGGTTCGACCACGATGACCGCGTCGTACTCGAGCCCCTTGGAATCCAGCGGGCTGAGCGCGACGACACGCGGGTCGCCAACCTCGGCGACCACTGCGTCGATGGCCGGTCGGAGCGCGGGCGGGACGATGACGCCCACCGTTCCCTCCACGAGCTGGAGCAGCTCGACCGCCGCGTCACCGGCGGCTTCGGCGATCTTGGCGGCGTCGAAGATGCGGTGCTCGGGCTCGACCCCGGTACGGCGTACCGCGTCGGGCAGGTCCGCGTCGGGGATCTGCCGCCGGATGACCTCGCCGGCGAAGGAGTAGATCTCGGCCGAGTTCCGGTAGTTGGTGGACAGCCGGAACGTGTGCCGCTGCAGGTGGGACAGCATCGAGTCCATCGCGGCCCGCGCTTCGGCCGGGTCCGGCCATGAGCTCTGTGCCGTGTCGCCGACGACGGTCCAGCTCGCCTGCGGACCGCGTCGCGTGACCATCCGCCACTGCATGGGGGACAGGTCCTGCGCCTCGTCGACGAGGACGTGCGCGTACTCCTCGGGCTCGTCGGCCTCGGCGGCCGCGATGCTCCGCGCCCGGCGCTCGGACGTGGTGAGCACCTCGTTCACGCCGTCCGACAGCCCTTCCAGCCAGTCGAACTCCTCGTCCCGCCCGGCTTCCTGGATCGGCGGCCGGCCGAGCAACTGACCGAGTTCGTCGAGCAACGCGACGTCCGCGATGGTGAACTCGTCCGTACTACGGATCGCCGCCGCCAGGTCCTCGACCTCCGCCGGGCTGAACTCACCCCGTGCCCACCGAGACACCCGACGCGCGTCGCCGAGCCACCGCAGTACGGCACCAGGCGTCAGCACCGGCCACCACGCGGCAAAGAAGCTCTTGTATGCCGGGGTGTCGGTGACCCGGTCGCCGAAGGCCTCCCGGTCGGCGTACACCCCAGTGCGCAGGTCCTCGGGGAACTTGTTCCACAGCGCGGCCACCAGCCCCTTGCGCGCTTCGGAGGCGGCGCGGTTGCGCGGCGTACGGCGTAGTGCGTTGCGGCGGACATTGTCGAGCTGGTTCGCGTCCAGCTCGACAGTGGCTCCACCGATGAACACGCGCAGCGTCGTCGGAGCATCCGGCACCCGGTCGCGCGCAGCTCGCGACAGCAGGCCACGCATCCGCAGTGAGCCCTTGATCGCAGCAGCAGCGGCGTTGTCGACAGCAGTCGCGCGTACGCCGTCCACCAACTCACCGACCGCACGCAGCGACACCGTGTTCTCACCGAGGCTGGGAAGCACGCGCTCGATGTACGCCATGAACGCAGCGGACGGCCCGACCACCAGCACGCCACCACGCTCGAAGCGGCGCCGGTCGGAGTACAGCAGGTACGCCGCGCGGTGCAGCGCGACGACCGTCTTGCCGGTACCAGGGCCGCCGCCGATGACGGTGACACCGCGGGCTGGTGCCCGGATCGCCTCGTCCTGCTCGGCCTGGATGGTCGCGACGATGTCGCGCATCGTGTGACCCCGGGCGCGCGACAGCGACGCCATCAGCGCGCCCTCGCCGAGCACCGGCAGGTCCTCGGGTGAGCGGTCAGGCGCCAGCAGGTCGTCTTCGAGCCCGACGATCCGCGGGCCTTTGTTCCGCAGTACGCGACGCCGGACGACGCGCAGCCGGTCGGTCGAGGTCGCTCGGTAGAAGGGTTCGGCGGCAGGCGCCCGCCAGTCGATCACCAGCGGCTCGTACTCGGCGTCGCGGACGCCGATCCGCCCGACGTACAGCTTCTCCAGGTCCTTGGCGGTCGCGACGGGTTCGGTGTCGTCGCCCTGATCGGAGTCGAGCCGGCCGAACACGAGTCCCTCGTGCTCCGCGTCCAGCTCGGCGATCCGGCGGGCCGCGGCGTACACCAGCACGTCGCGCTCGTAGAGGCCGGTCTGCTCCTCGTCGCGGACCCGGCCGACGTTCTGCGCCTGACCGCGTTGGTGCCCTTCGACCGCGATCCGGGAGGCGGACCGGGCGGCCTCGTCGACCCGGGTGTAGACCCGATCGACGTGTGCCTGCTCTGCGTCCAGCTCAGCCCGTTCGACGTTTTCGAGATCGGTCGATGTGGGGGATTGATCCACCGGGGTCCTCTCTACTGCCGGGCAATTCACCCGACATGGAACACATGAACGATCAATCTTAGTGCGAGCTTCCCAGCGACCCTAGGGCGGTCTCAGGCTTTCCCGATGGCGTCGGCGACGATGGCTGCGCCCAGGGTGGTCGCCGGGACTCCTGTGCCAGGGTGGGCGCCGGCGCCGACGCAGTATAGGCCCTTGACGGGGGAGACGTTCGCGGCGCGCTTGCGGGCGGTGCGGAAGCCCTCCCAGGCGACTCCCGCCAGCCAGGACGAGGATGTCTGCCGGGTGACCACCTTGTCCCGGATATGCAGCCCACGCGCGACCAGGAGGTCCAGTACGTCGTCCGTCGGGTAGCCGTGGACAAGTACGGACCACGCCTGGTGCCCAGCGGGTGCTACACCACCAGTGCGCACGACCACGGTCGGGCTGCCGTGCAGAACCGTTTCGAAGGGCAAGTCCGGCACTGGCTCCTGCAGCCCCAGATGTACGACGTACGCCGCCTGCGCCTGGTGCGTCGAGAGCACCTTGCGCCGGACCTTCTTTGCTCTCGGGTCGTCGACCAGCCGCCCGTAGAGCTCGCGCGGGTCGATGTCGCTGACAACGATCTCGGCCGGCAACTCGGTCCCGTCGGCCAGCCGGACGCCGGTGACCGCGCCGTTCTTGGTGCTGACGGCAACCACTTCGGCGTGGGTACGTACGTCGACCTTGCGCTCACTGGTCCGCTGGGCGAGTGCGTCAGCGACCGCGCCGAAGCCGCCGTCCACGGTCCAGCGGCCGAAGGTGCGTTCGAGGTACGACCAGACACCGACATAGCCGGGCGTGAGCTTGGGGTCTGAGCCGTGCTGCGTCGCGTAGTACCGCAGTACTGCGCGGGCGCGGGCGTCGTCGAGCCGGCTGTCGGCAACGCGTGCGAGCGACTGCCAGGGCTTCAGCACCCGGATGGCGCTCCACGGCAACCGGTCCATCAGGGGCGGCTCGAGCGAAGTCTTCCGCAGTACCTGCCAGGTCTCGCCGTAGTTGTCGACCAGGTCGGTCCAGCGCTGGGCGGTCTTCGCTCCGGCCAGGTCGGTCCAGGCGTCGAGCTGGCCACCCCGGTCACCGACCGGAAGGTCCAGGACGGACCCGTCGCCGAACAGATGCCGGCGCGGCTGTGTGATCGGATCCAGCTGGACCAGACTCTCGATCGGCCGCCCGGACTTCCGGAACAGGTCGCGCAGGGCAGCAGGCAACGTAGTACTGGCTGCTCCGGCGTCCCAGCTGAAGCCGTCGGCGTCGACCCGGCCGAGAGCGCCGCCGAGACGTTCGTCCTGCTCGCAGACGGTGACCTGATGGCCGAGCTTGGCAAGCCGCACTGCACTGGCGAGACCGGCGAGGCCGGCCCCGATGACGATCACCCGGGCCATCAGGCAGCACTGCTCCCGGGAGCCGGACTGCTCCGTCTCTCCCGCCAGGCGCGGAATCTGGCCAGGCCGCGGCGGATCGCGCGGAAGGCGAAGTAGACCGAGACGAGCCCGGTCAGCAACAGGATGCCGGCGATGATGAGGGCCGCCGTCGGGTGGAACGCGGCCAGCGAGACGACTCCGGCGACCGCGACGTCCTCACCCGAGGAGGCGGCGATGTTGGTGACCGGCTCGGGGGAGGTGTTGATGGCCAGCCGCAGGCTCGACTTCACGAAGTGTGACAGCAGCGCGGTCACTCCGCCGGTGGTCGCGATGATCGCCTGGTGCAGGTCGCTGGCCTGCCCGGCCACCAGCGCCGCGACGATCGCGCCGACGGTCGGCCGGATCACGGTCGACACCGCGTCCCAGGCCGAGTCGATGTACGGGATCTTGTCGGCCACGAATTCGAACGCGAACAAGGCCGCGGCGGCGATCAGCACCGCGTTCCCGGTCAGCCCCTTCGGGACGCTGTCGACGTCCGCGAACCGGCCGAGCAGGCCGAGGATGAGGACGCACGCATAGGCGTTGATCCCGCTCGCCCAGCCCGTCGTGAACGCCAGCGGCAACGCTTCCATGATCGGTACTCCGTAACCCTCAGTTGCAACCCAGTCGGACGATACGCGTGGTCAGTATCGAACCTTTCGATCCGAGTTTTGGTTAACCGTTGACATCGGCTTGTTTGCGACCCAAAGTGAACAGGCTGCTGGTCTGTGTGACTATCAGCCCGGCCACCCCCATACGGGTCAGGGAGATCAATCATGCTTCGTCGTCCGAAGATTCTCGCCGCACTGGCAGCGGTAGCGCTGCCCATATCCGTGATCGGCGTGTCGTCCGGCGGTCCACCGGCTGCTGCCGCTTCGCCCGGGCCGTCCACACAGGCTGCCGCGTCAGCGTTCGAGGCTGCGTCGCAGAAGTACGGCGTACCGGAGTCGGTGCTACTGGCTGTGTCGTACGCCGAGACGCGCTGGGACGATCACGCGGGCAAGCCCAGCACGTCGGGCGGGTACGGGCTGATGCACCTGACGTCCGTCGACCCTGGTGAGCTCGAGGAGCGGTCCGGCGGCACCGAGGTGGCCAAGGCCGACTCTCTGCGCACACTGGAGAAGGCGTCGACGCTGACCGGGCTCGAGCCGGTTGCCCTGCGCAACGACCCTGCGGCGAACATCGCCGGTGGTGCAGCCCTGCTGGCCGACTACCAGCGTTCACTGAAGCTCCCGGTAGGCGCCGACACCTCCGCTGCCGACTGGTACGGCGCTGTCGGCTCGTACTCCGGTGCGTCGGACCAGGCGGGCGCTTCTGCCTTCGCTGACGACGTCTACGCGATCCTCGCCCGCGGCGCAGCTCGTACGACGAACACTGGGCAGCAGATCGTCATGCCTGCTGTAAAGGTCACGCCTGCCAAGTCGCAGCTCGCCCGGACCGGACTGCGCGCGGCTACCAAGGCCGCCGCCGCCACCGAGTGCCCCGCCCAGCTGGATTGCGAGTCGCTGCCGGCGCCCTACTCGCAGTACGGGCCTGGTGCCGGTGACTACGGCAACCACGACCTGGCGAACCGGCCGAAGACCGGCAAGATCGACTACATCGTCATCCACGACACCGAGGGCGGCTGGCAGGGGACGCTGAACCTGATCCAGGACCCGACGTACGTGAGCTGGCACTACACGATGCGGTCCTCCGACGGGCACATCTGGCAGCACGTCGACACTAAGAACGTCGCCTGGCACGCCGGCAACTGGTACGTCAACATGCACTCGATCGGTATCGAGCACGAAGGCTTCGCGGCCCAGGGCGCGACCTGGTACACCGAGGCGCTCTACCGGAACTCGGCTCGGCTGGTCCGCTACCTGGCGCAGAAGAACAACATCCCGCTGGACCGCGCGCACATCATCGGTCACGACCAGGTGTCCGGCACGATCCCCTCGACCGTGGCCGGCATGCACTGGGATCCGGGACCGTACTGGGACTGGGAGCACTACTTCGACCTGCTGGGCGCGCCGATCTACGGGCACAACATCTTCCCGGTCCGGGTCGGCTCGATCGTCACGGTGAAGCCTGGCTTCTCCGACAACGTGCAGGTGGTCACCGGGTGCAACCCCGACGGCACCTGCGCGCCGCAGGGCACCAACTTCGTCTACCTGCGGCAGGCGCCGGACGACGCCGCTCCGCTGGTCAAGGACCTGGGCAACCGGCCGAACGGCGCTGACAGCACCACGCAGGTGTCCGACATCGGTGCGCGGGCTGCAGCCGGTTCGAAGTACGTCGTGGCTGAGCGGTCGGGGGACTGGGTGGCCGTTTGGTACCTGGGCGCCAAGGGCTGGTTCAAGAACCCGGCGTCGGCACCGGACGCGTTTGCCAAGCCGGGGCTCGTGGTGAAGCCGAAGGCGGGCAAGGCGAGCGTGCCGGTCTACGGCCGGGCGTACCCCGAGCAGGCGGCGTACCCGGCGGGTATTCCGTATCAGACCGTCACGCCGCTGCAGTACACGATCGGCGCGGGACAGGCTTATCCGGTGGGCGACGCGAACATCGAGACGGACTACTACCGGGCCGTGACGTTCGCTGGTGAGCCGCCGACGGATCACGTCCAGGTGCTCGGCACGGACCGGTACTACCAGATCTGGTTCGGCCACCGGATGGTGTACGTCCGCGCTGCGGATGTGGATCTGAAGCCGGCCTTCTAAGATCTGCCGCATGTCCGACGAAGCCGTCCAGTCTTTGCTGGGCGGCTTCGTCGCTTCCATCCGTGCGGTGCTTCCTGTGCGCGCTGTGTGGCTGCACGGGTCGTTGGCGCTCGGCGACTTCGTGCTCGGGCGCAGTGACTTCGACGTGATCGCAGTGCTGGATTCTCCGGTGGGGGATCCAGCTGGGTTGATCGAGGTTCACCGGGGTCTGATGAAGTCGACACCGCTGGGGAAGAAGCTGCACTGCACGTATGTGCCGGTGGGGGAGTTGGGCGACGCCTCGTTGCGTCATCCGACGTTCGCGCAGGAGCGGTACTTCGACCGGCCGGTGACGCCGGTCAGCCGTCGAGAACTGACTCTCGGGGATATGGCGCTTTTCGGTCCGCCGCCTTCATCGTTGCTTCCGGCAACTACTGACGAGGAACTGGCTGCCTTCATCCGCCGCGACCTGCAAGACTTCTGGTACCCGGCGACCGCCAAGCGCACCCGCTGGTACACCGACATCTGGGTCGACCTAGGCATGATCACCGTCGCCCGCGCCCGTCGTACTCTCCAAGACGGCCACCTGATCACCAAGCAGGCCGCGATCGCAGAACTCCCGTCACTCGGCGCGCCGCTTGCCGTAGTACAAGACATCCGCAACCGCCGGTACGCCGCCACCGGCTCCCCGCCTTGGTCGCCGTGGCGCCTCCACCGAGCCCACCTCGCTCGCACCTTCGTCCGCTCGCAGATCCGCACGCTCCTCAGCTGATCCAGCTAGTTCAGCCAGGAGGCGGCCCGGCAGACCGAGGAATCGCTCGCGAACTCGGACCTGATGCTGCTCGGAGGCAACACCTACGACAAGCACGCCGGCTGCCCCCTGTCTCGCGCTTAGAGGCAGGGGGTGACTCGTCAACCGCGAGCCTCTTCAACGACGCCTAGTTGACTGTTACCGGTGTGCCGTTGGTGAGGTTGAGGAGTTCGGTGTAGGTGGTCGGGAAGACCGAGTGGGGAATCCCGGCGGCCGCCCACACCTCGGAGTACTCGTCGAGAGCCGTGTCGACCAGCGTCCGCACCGGCGCCGGGTGGCCGACCGGCGCGACCCCGCCGATCGACTGACCAGTGTGCTCCTTGACGAACTCCGGCGTGGCCCGGCGCAGCTTGGTGACGCCCAGCTCCGCGGCGATCTTGGCCGTGTCGACCCGATGCGCACCCGAGGTGAGGATCAGTACCGGCTCGCCGTCGCCGTCGAAGATCAGGCTGTTCGCGATCGCGCCGACCTCGCAGCCGAGCTCGGCTGCGGCGGCCGCGGCCGTCGGCACCGCCTCGTCGAGAATCCGGATCACACCGGTCGCACCGGCCGCCTCAAGTGCCTCCGCGACCAGTTGGACATTGGGATGAGTACTCACAGCTGAAACCCTATTCTTCGTACATGGTGACCAGCCGTCGGTAGACGGCCGGATTACTGAGCACATCGGTGTTGTCCGCGAACTGGTCGATACCGCCGACCAGTCCTAGCTCGTGCAGCCGTTGATCGTCGACCTTCGCCAGACACGCTTGCACGAAACGCCCGGCGTCGAGCACGGTCGCCGGCCGGTCGAAGTACTGCCTCGGCAGCGGATCGACGTACTCCGTGATACCGAGTTCGTTGTGCCGCCGCCCGGCCTTCTCGCACGCGGTGGTCAGTGCCTTCTCCCTTTGCTCGAGAGTCGCCGCACCGACCGCCTCGACCAGGTCGCGGTCGAGCCCGTCGGGATGCCCCAGCCGCGCAAACGCCGTACCGAGCCATTTCGTGTACGGCGCGTAGGCGCGGGCCATCAGCAGCGCCAGCCGCATCAGGTCGCGGGCCAGGCGAGCCGTGACGACTCGTGATCCGAGCTCGTCGCCGACTTCCGCGGTGCGTTGGACGAAAGCCTCCTCCTGCGCGATCCGGGACCATTGGCAGGCGAGCATCCAGTGCCAGACGTCATCCGGATACCAGCTGAGCGCAGTACGAACGCGTTGCAGCCGGCCGTCGTCGGCGTACACCGGCCCGGCGACGACCCCGAGCAATTGCTGCTGCGGCGTGACGAGCCAGTCCTCGATGGTCATGCCGTCGCTGACATCCCGACCGACCTGACCGTCGAGCCACTCGCCGACCGTCTTCACCGTGATGTGGTGCACGGGCTCCTGACCGTCCCACCCGAACCGGACGTCATACCCCTTGTACTGCATGGGTAGGTGCGCCTCGATCAGCTCGGTGATCCGCTCGACGTCGCCCGCATCCACCAGGACATGCATTCGCGGGCCCCAACCATGGTCGGTGGAGCGCTCCGTGTCGTAGCCGAGGACATCGGAGCCCCAGCCCAGCAAGCCTGCTGCATAAAGGGTTTCGCCCAGCAACGGCCGGATCACGTCGTCGTGGAAGCCGGCGCTCAGCCTCCTTGCCGAAACAAACCCTGTCTTGGTCATACGGCGACTCTAGTTCGATCTCGCCGATGTCACCTGACGTTTTCCACAGGCTCAGTCG
This sequence comes from Kribbella monticola, assembly GCF_003261635.1. Classification (GTDB taxonomy): domain Bacteria; phylum Actinomycetota; class Actinomycetes; order Propionibacteriales; family Kribbellaceae; genus Kribbella; species Kribbella monticola. The sequence continues at coordinate 222,318 of NZ_QFXK01000027.1, forward strand.
AGGGCGAGTTGAGCTGCGCCGAAAGAGACGTTGAAGTGGTTGCACCAGATCGAAACGCTCTTGAAGACCGACAGGTCGACATCGCTGGGGATGGCGTAGTTCTGATTGCCGTGATTGCCCTTCAGTTGCCCGAGGCTCCGATAGCGGCCGTCGTCGAACACATGCCAGCCGGCCTTGCCCTCGACCACCGCGGCTTCACTGAGCCAGACTTCCAGGGCCGGCCCATCGGAGGTGTCCAGCCCGGTCAGCCTGAGTACCCGCGCTCCGCCCGGAAGCCGAATGACGGCCACCGCCCCTTCCGTGTGGTGCTCGTGAGAGACGAACCGACCCGACGCCTGTACTACGGGCGCCGAGGTCGCGTCCGAACCGGGCGTCTTGGCGGGGGTCCGACCCGGGGCGCCGGAAATTGTCGGTGGCGCCGGTGAGGATGAGGTCATGGAGATCGGACCGGTGCCAGGGAGCGCTTCGTCGACAACCTTGTCGGTGAAGAGCCGCCACGGCTGGAACAGCGGCAACGCGACCGCTGCGACGACGGCTGCCACCGCAAGCGCGGTGACGGCTACGGTGCGTCGGCTCGGTGTCGGCATCGGACTCCTCGGCTCGGCTCAGGCTGGAATCTCAGTCTGTCCGGCGGATCGGCGGCCGGAAACCACGCCGGCCTTACGTCCCGTTGACGATTGTCGGCGGGCAGCGCTACGCTTCAAGTGTTCGAACAGATGTTCGATTGACCCCAGGCCGGTGTCGTCGGGAGACCAGCAGGGGCCGATCGGAGCAACTGGACGACTCCGGTGCGGAGTTGCGGCCGCATCGGTAACCGGCGGTCCCGGTGGGCCGGGCGCCGTGGTGGACCTCGACCCCCACCCGGCGCCCACCCACCGGGCCGCTGCCCAGGGGAAGAAGTTCGCACACAGGAGGCGATGGAGCATGTGGGAGTTCGACGAAGCCGTTGAGGTGCGTTCAGGCGTCGTGGACGGCATCGAGACTCCGGAGCAGTTCCTGTGGCGAGGCCGGCTCTGGCGGGTCTGTGCCGTCGAGGCCCAGTGGGTGGAGACCGCCGCCTGGTGGGAGCGCGGCGTGATCGGCTCGGGTGTCGGTGCGGCGACGGCCACCGCGGTGGCGGGATCATCTGCGGCCGTCGGAGTGTTGGACGCTGATTGGGGGCCGCAACGGGCGGTCTTCCGAGTAGAGGCGGGGTGCGGCCGGCACGGTCGTCGCGAGATGTTCGATCTCGCGCACGACCCGGACTCCGGCCGCTGGCAACTGGAGAGGGTGACGGACCGATGACAGTTTCACCGGTTTCACCGGCAGCCGCTGGCTCGGCCAGCCGCGACCTGTCCCGCGCACGCGCTGCGCTGGCCGAGGCCCGCGAGTCAACCGACCACCTGCTGAAGTATTCGAGCGCTCACGTGGCAGCCCTCCGGGTCGCCGCGGCGGTGCTCGCCGTGCGGGCTCGCCCGGTGCGGTCCGGCCCGCGGCGACGCGTCCAGCGCAATGCCTGGGTGCTGCTCGCCGAGGTCGCCCCCGAGTTCGGCGAATGGGCAAGCTTCTTCGCCGCCGGTGCCACCCAGCGCGCCGCCGCCGAGGCGGGCCTGGAGCGAGCCGTCACCACCCGCGAGGCCGACGACCTGGTCCGCGCCGTAGAAACCTTCTACGAGCTGGTCGAGTCCAGCCTCCACCTGGCCACCCAGCCAACCCTCACCACCACCTTCGCCCCCGAATCAGTCCTAGCCCAACCCTGGATGCAAGCCAGCTAGTCGCGGAGGATCTGTCACAGGGTTTGCAGGTGGGCGGTCCGGAGGTCGCGGCGCCCCTCCCCGCCGCCTGTTCACCCACGTCACGCCGCTAGAGGTAGGGCATCGGCCCGCCCCGCCCGAAACGAGCTGACGAATGGCGTCACGCAGTACACCGTCCGCCTGATCGAGCTCCACGACGCGCCGCGGCTGGCATCGCCAGCCCGACGCGCGCAACCTGATCCAGCTCAACGACGCGAACGGCGCGGCATCGAGGGCGCACAACGCTCGCGGTCGTCCGCCGCGGTGGTGGTGGTCGCCAGCCCGCCGGGCTCAACCTGATCGAGCTCAGCGACGCGTCTGCCGCGGTGGGGGTCGTCAGCCCGCCGTCCTCAATCAGACCGAGCCCAACGCCGCGTCCGCCGCGCCCGGCATCGCCAGCCCGCCCCGCTCAACCAGATCTAGCCCAACGACGCGTCCACCACGGCCAGGATCGCCAGCCGCCGCGCGCAACCTGATCCAGCTCAACGACGCGGCGAGCCAGCAGGCACATGCCCATCCAGGTTCCAGTTCCAGCCAGTCCGCCCGACGTTGGATTCGTGGTGGGTCGCCTGGCGTTGATCCACGCCAGGCGATCCTGCGCGTCTTACCGCGACTCGTCGTACCGGGTACTCGTCGTACCGGGTGCTCGTCGTACGGGCGGCGCGAGGTAGTTGAGGCGCGCGTTTGGGTGGGGGTGACCTCGGGGGGCTGGGGGTGGTGGGGTGGGAAGTAAGGTGTTGCCCGCAACGGGTTCGTAGCCGAGGAGGGCATTCACGATGGTCGATCGACGCCGCCTCGGTACGTACGGCGCTGGTCGCCGAAGCTCTGCGGGTCGCACTGGCCGGTCGGGCCCGAATCGATCCCGGTGCCGGATTGGACATCGTCGATCTCGGCGGCGGCACCGGCGGGTTCGCCGTACCGCTTGCTGTGGAAGGGCACCGGGTCACGGTCGTCGACCCGAGTCCGGATGCACTGGCTTCGCTCGAGCGTCGCGCCAGTGATGAAGGTGTCAGCAAGCTCGTGCACGGAGTTCAGGGTGATGCCGCCGAGTTGCCAGGGCTCGCCGGGGAGTCGAGTGCCGATGCCGTGCTCTGTCACGGTGTGCTCGAGGTTGTCGATGATCCCGCTCAGGCTTTGCAGGCGATGGCGTCCGTACTGCGCGAGGGCGGCGTACTCAGTCTCTTGGTTGCCCAACGCAACGCTGTCGTGCTGGCGCGCGCTCTCGCCGGACATCTCGCCGAGGCGCGGGTCGCCCTGCAGGACGCGGACGGGCGCTGGGGGCCGACGGACCCGATGCCCCGCCGCTTCGACGAAGTCGGCATCACCGGACTCCTTGCTGACGCAGGATTCATGGTGCACACGATCCACGGCGTACGCACCTTCACGGACCTCGTCCCCTCCGCCTTCGTCGACTCCGAACCAGGCGCTGCCGAAGCCTTGGCCGACCTGGAACGCTCCGCCAGCCAACACCCGGCTTTCCGCGCAATCGCCACCCAACTCCACATCCTCGCCACCCGCTAACCACCACCGCCGACCGACGCCTGCGGCCGACTGCAGCCCGGGCCGATGTGGAACTCCGCGAGTCGGCACTGCGCCGTCCCGCTACCCGCCACCGCCGGCCGACGCCTGGGGCTGACCGCAACCCTGGCCGATGTGGAACTCCGCGAGTCGGCACTGCGCCCTCCGTGCGATAACCACCCAACTTCGCATCTTCGCCACCCGCTAACCGCCCCCGCGGCCGACGCCTGCGGCTGACCGCAGCCCGGGCCGATGTGGAACTCCGCGAGTCGGCACTGCGCCTCCCGTGCCATAGCCACCGTGCTCCACATCCTCGCCACCCGCTAACCACGCCTCCTGGGCCGCCCAGTAGCCGGTGCAAACAACCCGCTACCCGCCAGCCGCCGGTGCTCAGTACCGGCGCAACCGTCTAGTCCGTGGCCAGCCGCCAGCGCCGAGACCCGGTAATCGGCACCGCCTGCTAAGCGGCGCTACCGGGTGCAGTGCGGACGAAGGGCTGGTGGGACTTGCGGCTCGCCTCGGGGTGGTCAGTCTCGCCTCGGGCTGGTGAGGGTGGTTACTGGCAGTGGCAGGGCGGGGTGGAGTTGTTGAGATTGGGTGCGTGCGGTTGTGACTGGCGAGCGGGGAAAAGGTGGGGTTTGAGGGGGGTAGGGCGGGAAATCGGGGTGGTTACGGTGTGGAGTTGTGGGACCGTGACGCGCGGGAGGGGCGGTCAGGGTTTCGTGGACCGCACCGGCGGCCTAGACTGGAGCTGGCCTATCGAGATCGCGCTCACCATGGAGGGATCGACGGTGCCCCTCTCGGAAGAAGAGCAGCGCCAGTTCGAGCAGCTCGAACGCGCCCTCGCTGCGGAAGACCCGAAGTTCGTTTCCGCCATGCGAGGGACCAATGTGCGCTTGTACTACAAGCGCCGGGCAATTCTTGCCGGCGTCGGATTCGTGCTGGGCATCGTCATACTGATGGCCGGCGCGATCATCCCCAACACCATCATCGGAGTCTTCGGCTTCATCGTGATGGTCGCGTGCCTCTACATCGCCGCGCTGAGCATGAAGCGGATCAGCAACGCAGGCGACGCGGACGACATCCCGCCGCCCCCGCCGCAGTCGAGGCGGCACCGAACCAAACACGACTCCTCCGGCAGTTTCATGGAGCGGATGGAAGACCGCTGGCGCCGCCGCCGCGACGAGGACCTCTGACGTCCTCACGCCGCTGACGATCCCGCCCGGCTGACACCGACACCCAAACCACACCCCACGCCTCGGCGCCGGGTGTGGTTCTGGTTTCCGCACGTCGCCCAGCCCCCACCGCACCACCCGTACTACGTTCGCGCGCCCGCCACACCCAACCACCGTCTCGCGCCTCGCGTCGGTTCAAGCGAGAAAGCTCGCAGAGGTAAGACAGTCGGGAGAGCCGAGCAAGTTGTGGTCGGCTTGCGCTCTGGGTGGAGCTCTGGGGTGGGCACGTGTGCTCAAGCAGGCTGACATGAATGCGTCCGAAGAACTGAAGGGTGGCCTACAGTTCTTCGGACGCGAGGGGTTGGGTTAGTTGGCGGGGCGGCGGCGGTGGGGGAGGAGTAGGGAGCGGAGGCGGGCGAGCGCTAGGTCGAACTCGTCGAGGAGGTCGGAGGCTTCGCTGCTGCCTCGGTTGAGGTACCAGCGCCACGACGGCGGCAGCAGTCTCGCGCGCCAGCGGCGGGCGAGCTTCGCCTGGCTCCAGAGGCCCTTGCTGACCGTGCGTGCCTCGGCTCGAAGGTCGACCTTCGGGTCCGTGAGACCGGCGTACCGGACGGCTTCGACGCCGCGGGCGAGGCGCAGGGCCGCGGGGTGGGCGTCAGCCGGAAGCTGTGTGACCAGCCAATCGCCTAGTTGTCGCGGCGTCGCCGTGTCCGACCAGTCGAGGCCGAGGTCGCGCGAGCCGTCGCGGATCTCCGCCCACAACCCTTCGACGCCGGCTCGTCCAGGTGCGCGGGCGAACCGCTTCCGCCTGGTCAACGCGCGGATCAGCCACGGGATGCACAGCACGAGCAGTACGCCGAGGGTCAGCGCGATCGCCTTGCCGCCGCCGTTGGTGAACCAGTTGCCTGTGTCGACCGGCGCGAGGCCGGCGCTGTCGGGCCCGTCGCGCGGGTCCTTCGGCTTGCTGATGTCGGGGGACTCGGCGTCGCCCGGCGTCGTGGGTGCGGTGGTCGGCGCAGTAGTCGGGGTGATGACAACGCCGGACGAGTCGGTCCAGCTCGGCGTGGTGGCGGCTTGAGTCGACGGCGTCGGCTCGAACCGGACCCAGCCGATGCCCTGGAAATACAGCTCGGGCCAGGCATGCATGTCGTGCATCCGGACGATGTGCTCGCCGCTCTTGCCGGCCTGACCGGGCAGGAAGCCGATGCCGACGCGGGACGGGATGCCGAGGATGCGGGCCATCAGCGCCATCCCGGTGGCGAACTGCTCGCAGTACCCGGTCTTGTTCTGCAGCAGGAAGGCGCTCAGTGCCCGCATCCCGCTGCCGGGCGAGTTCGCCGTGCTGTAGGTGAAGCCGCCCTCGGTCCGGAACCACTTCTGCAGTGCGACCGCCTGCTCGTACTTGTTGCCTTCGGCACCGGCCGTGACCTCGCGGGCCTTGGCTTTGATCTTCGGGTCGGTCCGGGCCGGGACGTCGCTGGTGTACTGGTCGGGCTCGCCGCCGGGCATGCTGGCAAACAGGTCCTCGGGAGTCGGCTGGAGATCGTACGCCGTGAGGCTGTACTTCTGGCCACCCACGACCTGGCCGTTGGCCGACACCACGTCGAGCGCGCTCGCGTCGTAGCGCCAGCGGTTCTTCAGCGAGATCGAGTGCAAGGGGTACGGCACCGGAGCGAACTGGGACCGGAAGCTGCGCGACACGTCGATCTGCATCTTCGTGGTCGGCACCTTGCTCACGTCACCGGAGTACCCGGGCGGTCCGCTCAGGTCGCCGGTGATCTTGTGGCCTGTCTGCCGCGGCGAGATCCGCCAGGTGTTCCCGTCGAACAGATCGAGCGCGGTGAGCCGTAGATAGGTGCCGCCGGCCGGGCCGCCGGTGTAGGTCAGGGCGGTGACGTTGTCGCCGCGCTTGAGGTTCTTGCCCATGTCGAGCATGGGATCGGTCGCCGAGATCGACGCGCCGACTCCGCCGCCGGCCGCACTGCCGGAAAGGCCGTTGCCGATGACACCTTCGGGCAGCGCCGGCAGGAGAGCGGGAAGAAGCGCCGCCAGCGCGACCACGCTGAGGCCGATCCGCCGGCCGGCCTGGCCCAGTGCCGAAGCCTCGATCGGCTCGGCGGCGTCCAGGTGCGAGACGCCGGAGATACGGCGCCCCCATCTGCTCAACCTGGTCCGGCCCTCGGCCGACAGCAGGACGATGTAGCCGATGGCCGGCGGGATGAACAGCAGGGCGGGCAGTCCACCGTGCACAGTCGCAGCGGGCACTGTGTACATGGTCAGGAGCAGCAGCCCCGCCCACGCGGCCTGCTTGAGCTGTACGGCGATCAGGTGGATCAGCAGCCCGGTCACGGAGATCACCGCGACGGCGAACAGCGTCAGGTGCGAGTCGGGCGGCAGCGGCGCGCTGAAGCGATTGATCGAGTCCATCGCGTTCACCATCTGCTGGTTGAACTCGACGACCGTCTGCCGCCACGGCACCAGGCCGAACCGCAAGGTGTCGCGCAGGAAGAAGAACGAGAGCAGTTCGACGAGCACGACGAACTGGACCGCCGGTACGACGAACCGTGGTACCCGCAGGTTCTGCAGCAGGATCCCGACGCCGGTGACGGCCGCGCAGAAGAACGCACTGACGAAGAGGAACGGCCCCGAGAACACCGGGGTCAGTACGAGCGAGCCGAGGACGGTCGCTCCCCAGGAGGCCAGGGAGATCCTGGCGTGGCCGGTCATCGGGCTTCCCCGCCGGTACGAAGGCGTGGCATCGAGACGGTCATGCGATCCTTCCGCTCCGCAGTCCGAGGGTGGACCACACGGTCGGGAGATGGTCACCGCGCTGCACTCTGGCTACCCGCCAGCCGTTGCGGCGCAGTTCGTTCTCGGTGGCATCAGTGGCCGCGGTCAGCCGGGCGGCCTTCTCGGTGCCTTCCGCGCCTACTGACCAGCTTGCCGCATCGAGCAAGAGCGCCACTCCGGTCGCCTGGCTGGTACGCCAGCGGTTGAGCGAGGTGATGTCCTCGGAAGTACAGGCGCCGACGATAGCCACCACCAGGCTGGGGTCTTGAATGTGCCGGTCGACGGTCAGCAGCGGACCGATCTCGGCGTACTTGTGCTCCTCGACGGTCGCGCACTCGGTCAGCAACTGCTGGGAGACCAGCGGCTGGTGCACAGCGGTCGAGCTACGGTGGCTGATCGCTGAGAGCGTGGTCGGTCCGCCCAGCAGGGTGGTCACATAGCCGCGGCGGATCCGGTCGATACCGACCGACGCCGCCGCGCTGACGGCCCACTCGAGGCTGGAAGAAGGGCCGTGCCCGTGATGGGAAATGCTGCGTGCGTCCAGGAAGATCGCGCAGCGGCTCTGCCACGGCTGCTCCTCGCGACGCACCATCAGCGAGCCACGCCGAGCAGTGGAGCGCCAGTGCACCCGCCGCAGGTCGTCACCGTCGCGGTACTCGCGCACAGTCGCGTCCTCTTCGCCGGCCGACGCGATCGCGCGTGGCCGGTTCTCGCCCGAGCCCGCCCGATCCGCACCGAGCCGCACCTCCGGCAGCCGGTAGACGCGCGGCGTCACCAGCAGGTGCTGGCTGCGGGTGAAGGTCCTGCTGGTCTCCACCAAGCCGAACGGGTCCGCCACGGTCAGCATCAGCGGACCGACCTGGAACAGCCCGCGGACGTCCGACTTCACCGGATAGGAGACCGTACGCCGCCAGTTCGGGCTGACCCGGTCGACGACGAACCGCGGCCGATGCCCGAGGACGTAAGGAATACGGTCCTCGAGCAGGAGCAGCCCGGCCGGCATCCGGCCCTGGTTGGTGAGTGTCAACTCCACCGTCGCCTGCGTGCCGACCGGGACCTGGTCCGGCGCCAGACTGCGGCGCACCTGCAGGCGCAGCCTGGTCCGGCCGACCACGAGCGCCGCCACGATCGGCAGCGCCACCAGGAGGATGCCGACGCGGAGTAGGTCCTTCTGGCCGAGCAGCAACGCACACAGAGAAGCAGTGATCCCCGCTGCGACGAAGGCTCGCCCTCTGGTGGTCAGCCCGCGCAGTGCCTGCCGCATGTCTCAGTCCCGACGGTTACGGGGGAGCGGCACGGAGGCCACCAGCCCGGCGATGATGTCTGCCGCTCCGCGCCCACCCAGGTGAGCTTCGGCGGCCGGGAGTACCCGGTGCGCGAGCACCGGTACGGCGAGTTCCTGGATGTCGTCCGGCAGCACGAACTCGCGGGCGTCGAGTGCGGCAGCGGCACGCGCGGCCCGGATCAGATGCAGGGTGGCTCGAGGGCTGGCACCCAGCCGGAGCTCCTGCGACCTGCGGGTGGCCCCGACCAGCGCCACGGCGTACTCCTTCACCGACTCCGACACGTGCACGGAGTGCACTGTCTTCACCAGGCGCAGGATCTGCTGGCCGTCGGTCACCGGCTGCAGGGTCTGCAGCGGCTCGGCGGCGGCGTGCCCGTCGAGCATCCGCAGCTCGGCGGCCGGCTCGGGGTACCCCATCGAGAGCCGGGCCATGAAGCGGTCACGCTGTGCTTCCGGCAGGGGATAGGTCCCCTCCATCTCGATCGGGTTCTGCGTCGCGATCACCATGAACGGCGCGTCCAGCTGGTACGTCGTGGTGTCGACGGTCACCTGGCGCTCCTCCATCGACTCCAGCAGTGCGGCCTGGGTCTTCGGTGACGCCCGGTTGATCTCGTCGCCGACGACGATGTTCGCGAACACCGCGCCCGGCTTGAACTCGAAGTCGCGGACCTCCTGGTTGAACACCGACACGCCGGTGATGTCCGAAGGCAGCAGATCCGGCGTGAACTGGATCCGGCGCACGCTGCAGTCGATCGACTTGGCCAGCGCCTTGGCGAGCATCGTCTTACCGACGCCCGGTACGTCCTCGATGAGTAGATGTCCTTCGGCGAGCAGCACGGTGATGGCTACTTCGACCACATCGGGTTTGCCCTCGATCACAGTCTCGATGGCTCGGCGGACCCGTCCCGCCACCTCTGTCAGCTCGTCGAAATCCATGGCCGAGCTGGTCGCGGTGGTGCTCACCCTTGGTCCTCCCCTTTGGTTGATGGCCGACTCATTCTGACCCGGGGCAGGGGTCGGGCCTAGATCCCCGCGCGTTTCGTTACCAGTCGTTTCGGAGTTCATCGAAATGGACCTCACCCGCAGTTGCCGATCCGTGACCTCCAGCGTACGGCGCGCCGAAATGCGCGCCGAGTGGAGCGAAGTTCGTTGACGGTGGGGGAAAGTGGAGTAAGGTGGAGCGCAGTGGTACTGAAGTGGTAGTGATAGCTCGACCTGAGACGGAGAGACCGCAACGGGGAGGTGAAATGTGTTCCTCGGAACGCACTTCCCCAAGCTCGACGACAAGGGCCGACTGTTCCTACCGGCGAAGTTCCGGGACGAGCTGGCGGAGGGTCTGGTGATCACTCGTGGACAGGAGCGGTCGCTGTTCGTGTGGCCCGAAGCGGAGTTCGTCCAGCTGACCGAGCAGCTGAAGCAGGCTCCGATCACCAACAAAGGTGCCCGGGACTACCTGCGGATGTTGTTCGCCGGCGCCTCGAACGAGGTGCCGGACAAACAAGGCCGGGTCACCATCCCGCCGATGCTGCGCGATTACGCGGGACTGGATCGCGACTGTGTCGTCATCGGGGCGATGAACAGGGTGGAGATCTGGAACACGGAGAGCTGGAACCGGTACTCCGCGGAGCAGGAGCAGGCATTCGCCGACCTGTCCGAGGAGGTCCTGCCCGGCATCTTCTGAGTTCGACTAGTACAACAGCAGCAACCGGAGCACGAGTCGTCCGGTGAGATCACGGGTCCGACTTCCGACCTCGGTGTTGACGCCACTTCCCCGGCGCCAAGACCAGAGGTACTTCCCCGGAAGGCGAACCCGCGATCTGACCGGACGAAACTCCACCGCACTCCACCCGCCCCAGCGCGACGGCACGGCACGGCAAGCACAACCTGCGGGGGCAGGGTCGCTCCCGCTGTTATCGAAGGGTCGAGATGAGCGGCGTAGAGCGCGGTGCGGAGGGTCGGCATGTTCCAGTCATGCTGGACCGCATCGTCGCGCTGCTCGGCCCCGCGCTCTCGCACCCCGGTGCCGTCCTCGTCGACGCCACCCTCGGCCTTGGCGGTCACTCCGAAGCATTCCTGCGGACCTGTCCTGAAGCCCGGCTGATCGGACTGGACCGCGACCCGGAGGCCTTGCGACTGGCCGGCGAGCGGCTCGCGCCGTACGGCGAGCGGATCACGCTCGTGCATGCCGTGTACGACGAACTGCCGCAGGTGCTGGCCGACCTCGACATCCCCGCGATCGACGGGATCCTGTTCGACCTCGGTGTCTCCTCGATGCAACTGGACGAGGCGGACCGTGGTTTCGCCTACGCCCAGAACGCGCCGCTGGACATGCGGATGGACAGCACCGCGCCGACCACGGCCGCGGACATCCTCAACACCTACTCCGCGGCCGACCTGGCCCGGATCCTGTTCCAGTACGGCGAGGAGAAGTTCGCCCGCCGGATCGCGGACCGGATCGTCAAGGCGCGCGAGGCCGAGCCGTTCGCCAACAGCGCCCGGCTGTCCGAGCTGGTCCGCGACGCGATCCCGCAGGCGGCCCGGCGGACCGGGGGACACCCGGCCAAGCGGACCTTCCAGGCTCTGCGGATCGAGGTCAACGGCGAACTCGACGTACTGCGGCGCGCGCTGCCGGCGGCGGTCGCCGCGCTGGCGCTGCACGGCCGGATCGTGGTGATGAGCTACCACTCGCTGGAGGACCGGATCGCCAAGCAGACGCTGGCGGCCGCGACCAAGACCGACGTGCCCGATGACCTGCCGGTGATTCCGGCCGGTCACGAGCCGTACCTGAAGTTGCTGACCCGGGGTGCCGAACGGCCGACCGAGGAGGAGCTCGCGGTGAACCCGCGGTCGGCCTCCGTTCGCGTGCGGGCGGCCGAACGCGTCCGGGAGAAAGGGCTGGTGGCTTGATGAGTACTGTGTTCAGTCCGTCCAAGGCACGGGTCACACCGGCCCCGGCGACCAAGCAGGAGCCGAAGCTGCGGGTCGTCTACGGCGCGCCGTTCCGGCCGCCGCGGATGCCGTTCGTCATCTTCGTGGTGGCGTTGCTCGCAGCCGGCCTGGTGGGCCTGCTGCTGCTCAACACCGAGCTGCAGCGAGGCACCTTTCAGGTCACCGCCCTGAACCAGCAGGCCGACCAGCTCCGGGACCAGCAGGAGCAGCTGGAACGCGAAGTGCGCACGCTGGAGTCGCCGCAGAACCTGGCGGACCGGGCGCTGCGGATGGGCATGGTGCCCAACCAGAATCCGGTGTTCCTGCGTTTGTCGGACGGCCGCGTCCTCGGCGTACCGGAGGAGGCCAAGGCGGGGACGGGTGCGGCGATGTTCAGCCCCGACGCCCTGCCCAAGCCGAATCCGCCGGCGGTCACCCCGCCGGTGACGCCACCGGTGACCACCACCAAGCCACCCGTCGGCACGACGAAGCCGCCAGTGGGCACGACCAAGCCACCAGCCGGTACTACGAAGCCACCAGTGGGCACGACCAAGCCGCCAGTGGGTACTACGAAGCCGCCAGTCGGAACGACCAAGCCGCCGGCCGGGACCACCAAGCCGCCGGGCACGACAGGGACCACCACGACCACCGGGGGATGATCGGATGACGGAGCGACGGGGTGATGAGCCGCCACGTAGACGTGGCGGTGAACCGGAGCGGGGTAACCCGCCCCGTAACGCTCCCCGCCGTCCGTCCGCTACCCAGGGCAAGCGCCCGGTCTCAGGCAGCAAGCCACGCGCTGGTGCCGACGGGCCGCAAAGCGCACGCAAAGCACCAGCTGCCGGCCGGCCGACGGGCGACGCGCCGCGGAGGGCGGCCAAGAAGGCTGCGCCCAATCGGCCGAGGAAGACGGCCGCCGGCGACGCGCGGCCAGCTGTTCGGCGTACGGGGCCTGACGGGCGGCCACTGAAGGCCGCTGCGAGCAAGAAAGCCGCAAGCAAGAAGGCAGTCAGCAAGAACGCGCCAAGCAAGAGCACCGCCAGCAGGAGCACTGCCAGCAAAGGCACTCCGAGCAAGAGGGCTCCAGGCAAGAAGGCGGTACCGCCACGTAAGCGGCCGCCGCAGAGCACGCGGCCACCGGCGCCGCGCAGGCCGAAGCCGAAGCGTCCGCCACGCACGCTCAAGCTCGGCCGCCCCACGCTGCGGCTGCGGGTGACGCTCGGCGTGATGGCGTTCGTGCTGTCGCTGTTCGCCGGCCGGCTGATCCTGCTGCAGGGCGTCGACCCCGACTCTTACGCGCTCGCCGCGACGAAGGAGAACACCAAGCCCTTCGTCCTGCACGCTTCGCGCGGCGACATCGTGGACCGCAACGGCGTACCGCTGTCGGTGTCGGACGACGCCGTGGCGATCACCGCCGACCCCTCCCAGACCAGCAAGGTCGCGGGCGACCTGGCCGCCATCTTGTCGCCGAAGCTGTCCGGTACGTCGTACGACCAGTTGGTGCAGGCGATGACCAAGAAGGGCCGGTTCACCTACCTGGCCCATCAGGTCAGTCCGCAGACCTGGAGCCAGATCTCGGCCGAGATCAAGGCACAGAACAAGGACCGGTCCAAGGCCAAGCAGCCGCTGCTGGCCGGCCTCTACACCGAGGCAGACCCGATCCGCAGCCATCCGAACGGCACCATCGCCGCCAATGTGGTCGGCGTGGTCGGCGCCGAGGGGCAGGGCCTGTCCGGCCTCGAGTACGGACTGAACGACAAGCTGTCCGGTACCGACGGCAAGGCGATGTACGAGGTCGATGCCAAGGGCAACAAGATCCCGAACGCCGACCACACCGTCGAGGAGCCGAAGTCCGGTACCGGCGCGCAGCTCACCCTGGACGCCGACCTGGAGTGGTTCGCGGAGAAGCGGATCGAGCAGGCGGTCAAGCAGTACAAGGCCGAATCGGGCACCGTGGTGACGATCGACCTGAAGACCAACGAGATCCTGACGATGGCGAACTACCCGACCTTCGACCCGAACAAGCCGGTCAAGGCGGCCGCGCTGAAGAACCCCGCGCTCGAGCAGGTCTACGAGCCGGGCAGCGTGCAGAAGGTCGTCACGATGGCCGCGCTGGCCGACGCCGGGCTGATCTCGATGGACACCAAGCTCCAGGTGCCCGGGTCGTACACGGTCCAGCGCCGCACGATCAAGGACCACTTCGACCACGGCCTGCTGAACCTGACCATCTCCGGCGTGATCGCGAAGTCGTCGAACGTCGGCACGATCATGGCCGCCCAGCAGATGCCGATCCAGCAGTTCGTGCACTACCTGAAGAACTTCGGCTTCGGCGAGCCGACCGGGCTGAACTTCCCCGGCGAGAGCCGCGGCCTGATGCCGCCGGGCGACGAATGGAGCGAGCTGACCCGGTCGAACGTGGCGTTCGGCCAGGGGCTGTCCGCCAACGCCGTCCAGATGACCGCAGCGGTCGCCGCGGTCGCCAACGGCGGCGTCTACACCCCGCCGAAGCTGGTGAAGAACTACCTCGGCCCCAACGGTCAGGTGATCCCGAACCCGTCGGCACCGTCGCGCCGGGTGGTGAGTGAGAACGCCGCCCGGGAGGTCTCGCTGATGATGGAGTCCGTGGTCAGCAAGGGCGGCACGGCCACCCAGGCCCAGATCCCGGGCTACCGGGTCGCGGGCAAGACCGGTACGGCCCAGGAAGTGGACTCCGCCTGCAGTTGCTACCGCAAGTGGGCGACCTCGTTCGCCGGGTTTGCCCCGGCGGACAACCCGCGCTTCGTCACGTACGTCGTCCTGCAGAACCCGACCAACGGGCGAGGCGGCGGTTTCCAGGGAGGCCCGGTGTTCCGCGACGTGATGAGCTACGCGCTGCAGAAGTACGCCGTACCGCCCACCGGTGCCAAGTCGCCCGTCACTCCGCTCACCTGGTGACGCAGGGTCAGGTAGGTGCGACAGGGCCGGGAGCGGTAGCCTCTGGGCCCGTGTCCACCCCAACTGCTGCAGGCGGCGCCGTTGCCGCGATCAGGCCGCGGCACACAGTCCCGATCAGCCTCGCCGAGCTCGCCACAACCGCCGGGGCGCGTGTTCCCGCGGCCGCTGCCGAGGTGACCGGCGTGTCGCTCGACTCCCGCTCGATCCTGCCTGGTGACTTGTACGCCGCTCTGCCGGGCGCCGTCACTCACGGAGCAGCTTTCGTCGAGGGGGCAAAGGCTGCCGGCGCAGTCGCAGTACTGACTGATCCGGCCGGGGAGGAGCGTGCTCTCGCCGCCGGGCTGCCGACCGTGGTGGTCGACAAACCGCGCAACGTGCTCGGCGCCGTCGCCGCCAAGATCTACGGCGAACCGACGAAGGGCCTGCAGTTGCTCGGCGTCACCGGGACCAACGGCAAGACGACGACCAGTTACCTGCTCGATTCCGTACTGCGAACCATCGGCCAGGCGGCCCTGATCGGCACGATCGAGACCCGGATCGGCTCGGGCGCCCAGGCCGAGGTCGTGAAGAGTGTGCGGACGACCCCCGAAGCCACCGATCTGCAGGCCTTGTTCGCGGTGATGCGGGAGAAGCACGTCGCCTGGTGTGCGATGGAGGTGTCGAGCCACGCGCTCGCGATGGGCCGGGTCGACGGCGCGCGGTACGCCGTGGCCGGGTTCACCAACCTGACCCAGGACCACCTGGACTTCCACAAGACGTTCGAGGACTACTTCGCGGCGAAGGCATCGCTGTTCACGCCAGAACGCTGCGATCTCGCGGTCGTCAACATCGACGACGAGTACGGCCGTCGCCTTGCCGCGCAGACCGTAGTACCGCTGGTCACGGTCTCGACCACGCGGGAAGCGGACTGGACTGTTTCCGCCACGCATCAGTCGGAGCACGGCACGACCGTGCTGGACATTCAGGGACCGGGCGAGACGCTCACGGTCGAGATCAGGCTGCCGGGCGACTTCAATGTGGCCAACGCGCTGCTGGCCGTGGCGATGCTCCGGCAGGTCGACGTACCGGCCGAGGCGATCGCAGCCGGGTTGCAGACGGCCGCGGTACCGGGGCGGATGGAGACCTTCAAGCGAGGCGACGGGCTGGCTGTGATCGTCGACTACGCGCACACCCCCGACGCGGTCGCGCTCGCGCTGCAAGCGGCCCGGGGTGCGACCAAAGGCCGGTTGTTCGCCGTGGTCGGCTGCGGCGGCGACCGCGACTCCGGCAAGCGGCCCGCGATGGGCGCTGCCGCGGCGCGGACCGCGGACGTGGTGATCGTGACCGACGACAACCCTCGCAGCGAAGACCCGGCGACGATCCGGGCCGCGGCGATCGAGGGCGCGCGGGCCGCCGTACCGGGTGTGGAACTGCGCGAGGTGGGGGACCGGCGCGAGGCGATCTCCACCGCCATCGGACTGGCCGGGCCGGGGGACACCGTGGTGGTGCTCGGCAAGGGCCATGAGACAGGTCAGGACGTGGGCGGCGTGATCCACCCGTTCGACGACCGCGAGACCGTGCGCGAACTGCTCGCGGCGACCCAGGAGAAGGCACTGTGATCCCAGTCAGTTGCGGCCAGATCGCCGAAGCTGTCGGCGGCGAGCTCGTCGGCGTGGACTCCGAGGCGGTCGTCGACGGCCCTGTCGTGATCGACTCCCGCAAGGTCGAGCCGGGCGGCCTGTTCGTCGCCTTCGCCGGCGAGAAGGTGGACGGCCACGACTACGTCGCCGCGGTCACCGAGGCCGGCGCGGTCGCGTCGATCACCACCCGCCCGATCGAAGGCGCGCCCTGCATTGTCGTCGAGGACGCACAGGCCGCGCTGGGCGAACTCGCCCGGCTGGTGATCTCGAAGCTTCCCGACCTGGTGATCGTCGGCCTGACCGGATCGCAGGGCAAGACCAGCACGAAGGACCTGATCGCCCAGCTGCTGGCGCCGTACGGCGAGACGGTGGCGCCGGCCGGTTCGCACAACAACGAGCTGGGGCACCCGCTGACGGCGCTGCAGGCGAACGAGCGGACCCGGTTCCTGGTCGCCGAGATGGGCGCCCGGCACATCGGCGACATCACCTACCTGTGCCGGATCACGCCGCCGAAGATCGGCCTGGTGCTGAACGTCGGCCATTCCCACATCGGCGAGTTCGGCAGCCAGGACGCGATCGCGCAGGGCAAGGGCGAGCTGATCGAGGCCGTGCTGCCGGGCGGGACCGCGGTCCTCAACGCAGACGACCCGCGGGTCGCGGCGATGACTTCGCGGACCAAGGAGTCCGTGGTCAGGTTCGGTGAAGGCCCAGAGGCGGACGTCAGGGCAACCGACGTCGTACTCGATGCGGACGGCCGGCCCGGCTTCACCTTGCACATCGCGGACACGCAGCACGCCGTACAGCTGCAGTTGGTCGGTGAGCACCAGGTTCCGAACGCGTTGGCCGCGGCGGCCGCCGTACAGGCCGCTGGGTTGACGCCCGAGCAGATCGCCGCCGGGTTGAACGCGGCGACCACCCAGTCGAAGTGGCGGATGGAGGTCACCGAGCGCGCCGACGGCGTGACGGTGATCAACGACGCGTACAACGCCAACCCGGAATCGATGCGGGCCGCGCTCAAGGCGCTGGTGGCGATCGGCCGCGCCCGTGGCGCGCGGACCTGGGCGGTGCTCGGGCCGATGGGGGAGCTCGGTGACGACTCGCAGCAGGAGCACGACGGGGTCGGCCGGCTGGTTGTCCGGCTGGACGTGAACCGGCTGGTCGCGGTCGGCGAGGCGGCCCGCCCGATCCACCTCGGCGCGTCCCTGGAAGGATCGTGGGGCAACGAGTCGGCGTACGTCGAAACCTCGGACGAGGCACTGGAGTTGCTTCGCAAGGAACTGCGGCAGGGAGATGTGGTGCTGGTGAAGGCGTCCAGGTTCGTGGGACTGGACCGGCTGGCGACCGCGCTGCTCGAGGAGGCTTCGCAGTGATCTCGATCCTGTTCGCGGGCGGTGTGTCGATGGCGCTCACGCTGCTCGGCACGCGGCTGGCGATCAACCTGCTGGCCAAGCGTGGCTACGGGCAGGAGATCCGCGACGACGGGCCGACCTCGCACCACACCAAGCGCGGTACGCCGACGATGGGCGGCACCGTCTTCATCACCGCGACCGTCGTCGGGTACTTCGCGGCGAAACTGTTCACGATGACCGAGCCGAGTGCGTCGGCCCTGCTCGTGTTGTTCATGTTCGTCGGGATGGGCGCGGTCGGCTTCCTGGACGACTTCATCAAGATCGTCCGGCAGCGCAGCCTCGGCCTGCGCAGCAAGGCGAAACTGGCCGGCCAGACCCTGGTCGCGGTCGCCTTCGCCGTGCTCGCCCTGCAGTTCCCGGACGGCCGCGGGCAGCGGCCGGCGTCGCCGTTCATCTCCTTCATTCGCGACATCAACTGGCTGCATCTGGCGCCTGTGCTCGTGGTGATCTGGATCCTGCTGCTGATCGCCGGGATGTCGAACGGAGTGAACCTGGCCGACGGTCTGGACGGCCTGGCGACCGGCGCCTCGATGATGGTGTTCGGTGCGTACACGCTGATCTGCATCTGGCAGTTCAACCAGAGCTGTGCGACCACGCCCGGCTCGCGGTGTTACGAAGTACGAGATCCACACGACCTCGCCGTCGTCGCCGCGGCGTTGACCGGCGCGTTGTTCGGCTTCCTGTGGTGGAACGCGTCGCCGGCCAAGATCTTCATGGGCGACACGGGTTCGCTGTCGCTGGGTGGTGCGGTGGCCGGTCTCGCGGTGATGACCCGGACCGAACTCCTGGTGCTGCTGCTCGGCGGTCTGTTCGTGATCATCACCGCCTCGGTGATCCTGCAGGTCTCCTGGTTCAAGGTCACCAAACGCACGACCGGGGTGGGCAAGCGGCTGTTCCGGATGGCACCGCTGCAGCACCACTTCGAGATGCTCGGCTGGGAACAGGTCAACGTGGTGATCCGGTTCTGGATCATCTCCGGTCTGTGCGTCGCCACCGGGCTCGGGTTGTTCTACGCGGAATGGGTGGCCGGATGAGTCTGTCGACACGCACCGACGAAGGCTGGTCGACGACCCGCTTCGTCGTCCTGGGCTTCGGTACTGCGGGCTACGCCTGCGCCGACTCGCTGCTGCAGGCCGGCGCCGAGCACGTCGTCGTACTGGACGACCGGGACACCGAAGCGCTTCGCGAGAAGGCGCAGATCCTCGAGACCCTCGGTGCGACCATCACCCTCGGCCCGGGCAGTACGGCGGAACTGCCGGCCGACGTCGAGATCGTCGTCACCTCGCCAGGCATCCCTCCGCACGCGCCACTGCTGGCGGCTGCCGCTGAACGGAACGTCCCGATCTGGAGCGAGATCGAGCTGGCGTGGCGGTTGCGCGACCCGGCGAACGCGGCACCCTGGCTCTGTGTCACCGGCACGAACGGCAAGACGACGACGGTTCAGATGCTGACCGCGATCCTGACCGCCGCCGGTCACCGGGCCGTTGCCGCGGGCAACGTTGGTCTGCCGTTGCTGGAAGCCGTGATGGACCCCGAACCGTTCGACGTGATCGCTGTCGAACTGTCCAGCTACCAGTTGCACTTCACCTCCTCGATGTCCCCGCACTCGGCGGCCGTCCTCAACCTCGCGCCCGACCACGTCGACTGGCACGGCTCGATGGAGGCCTACACGGCCGACAAGGGCCGGATCTACGAGAACTGCCAGATCGCCTGCGTCTACAACGTGGCCGACCCGGTGACCGAGCAACTCGTGCTGGACGCGGACGTGATCGAGGGCTGCCGGGCGATCGGCTTCACCCTCGGTACGCCGGCGATCTCGATGGTCGGCCTGGTCGAGGACCTGATCGTCGACCGTGCGTTCGTCGAGCAGCGCGCGTCCTCGGCCCTCGAGCTGGCCGCCGTCGCCGACGTCGTCCCACCCGCTCCGCACAACGTGGCGAACGCACTGGCCGCGGCCGCGTTGGCGCGCGCGTTCGGAGTACCGGCGACCGCGGTACGGGACGGGTTGCGGAAGTTCCGGCCGGACGCGCACCGGATCGCCCACGTCGGGGAAGTTGCCGGAGTCAACTATGTGGACGACTCGAAGGCGACGAATCCTCATGCAGCACAGGCTTCGCTGCTCGCCTACGAGCACGTCGTCTGGATCGCCGGCGGTCAGGCGAAGGGCGCGACCTTCGACGAGCTGGTGATCGCCGCCGCGCCGAGGTTGCGCGGCGTCGTGCTGCTCGGCCAGGACAAGGCCGTGATCGCTGAAGCACTCGCCCGACACGCGCCCGATGTCCCGACGATCACCGTCGAGGCGACGGACACTGGTGCCATGGAGACCGTGGTGGGGGAGGCTGCGAAGCTCGCACAGGTGGGAGACACCGTGCTGCTCGCGCCTGGCTGCGCTTCTTGGGACATGTTCGCCAACTATGGAGCCCGCGGAGATGCCTTCGCCGAAGCCGTACTGCGGCTGGGCGACCGCTGAGTCAGGGGTGATCGCATGACGACGATCACTGACCGGCCGGACGACAAAGCTGCGTCCGGCGCGCGCCCGGCGACCGACCGGCGCTGGGTCTCGGCGCTGAAGGACGTGCTGGACCGGCCGCTCACGTCGTACCACATCCTGCTCGGGGCGACCGGGCTGTTGCTGGTGCTCGGGCTGTTGATGGTCGCGTCGGCGTCGAGCGTGATGTCGCTGAACACCTACGGCAACCCCTACACGATCACCTACCGGCAGTTGATCTGGGTCGCCGTCGGCCTGCCGATGGCGTACGTCGCCTCGCGGATGACCCCGCGGCACTTCCGGATGCTCGCCTACGTCGCGTTGCTGGGCTCGGTTTTCCTGCTCGTGCTCACCTACGTGCCGGGTCTGGGCAAGAACGTCAACGGCAACACGAACTGGATCTCCTTCGGTGGTCCGCTGCAGATCCAGCCGAGCGAGTTCGCCAAGCTGGCGCTGGTGATGTGGTGCGCGGATCTCTACGCCCGCAAGCAGAAGCTGCTCACCCAGTGGAAGCACCTGCTGGTTCCGATGGTGCCCGTGTGCGGCCTGGTGATCGCGTTGATCATCGGCCAGCACGACCTCGGGACGTCGCTGGTGCTGATGGCCGTCATGGTCGGGATGATCTGGGTGGTCGGCGCGCCGACCAGGCTCTTCGTCGGGATGCTGGCCGTGGTCGGCTCGATCGGCGGCTTCTTCGTCAGCCAGGAGAGCTACCGGATGGCCCGGGTCGCGCAGTTCATGGATCCGTTCGCGGACCCGAGCGGCGTCGGCTGGCAGGCGTACCACGCGTTCTACGCGCTCTCCACCGGTGGCTGGTGGGGCGTCGGGATCGGCAACAGCCGGCAGAAGTGGGGCAACCTGCCCGAGGCGCACACCGACTTCATCTTCGCGGTGATCGGTGAGGAACTCGGGCTGATCGGTTCACTCACGGTGCTCGCGTTGTTCCTCACGCTGGCCTACGCCGGTGTCCGGATTGCGACCAGGACCACCGAGCCGTTCATCCGGTACGCCGCGGCCGGAATCACCGTGTGGATCATGGCCCAGACGCTGGTCAACCTGGGCGCCGTGATCGGACTGCTACCCATCGTGGGTATCCCGCTCCCGCTTTTGTCGTACGGTGGGTCCGCACTGCTGCCGACGCTGATCGCGATCGGCATGCTGCTGTCCTTCGCGAAGGCCGAGCCCGGCGCGCAGGCCGCCCTGAAGGAATCCCGGCGGCCTCTGTTCTGGTGGGTGTCTTCGTGGCGTACACCTGGCCACCCTGGCCGTGAGAACACGCGGGAGCGTTGAAAGCTGTGCCGAGCATCGTCCTGGCCGGTGGTGGTACCGCCGGCCATACTTCCCCCCTGATCGCTACCGCCGACGCCCTGCGCCGGATCGACCCGACCGTCGAGATCCTCGCCCTCGGAACCGAGCGCGGGATCGAGGTCCGGGTCATCCCCGAAGCCGGTTACCGGCTCGAGCTGATCCCGCCGGTCCCGTTGCCGCGCAAGCCCACGCCCGCGCTGTTCGCCGTACCGGGCAAGATGCTCAGCTCGGTCAGCGCCGCCCGCAAGATCCTCGACGAGGCCAAGGCCGACGTGCTGGTCGGCTTCGGCGGCTACGTGTCGACCCCGGCGTACGTCGCAGCCTGGCGCCGCAAGACGCCGATCGTCGTGCACGAAGGCAACGCGATGCCGGGCATCGCGAACAAGTTCGCCGCTCGCTACTGCACCGAGACCGTCGCGACCTCGTTCCCCGGTACCGACCTGCCGCACGCCCAGTACGTCGGCCTGCCGATCCGGCGGGCGATCTCGACGATGGACCGGGCCGCGCTCCGGGCCGAGGCGCGCGCGTTCTTCCAGCTGGACCGGGACGCGCCGACCGTGTTCGTCACCGGTGGCTCGACGGGCGCGCAGCGGCTCAACGAAGGCTTCGGCGGTGCCGCGGCTGACCTGCAGGCAGCCGGGGTACAGGTGCTGCATGCGATCGGGTCGAAGAACACCCTGGAGATCCCGCAGACCGGGCCGTACCCGTACCGCGTGCTCAACTACATCGACCGGATGGAGCTCGCCTACGCGGCGGCCGACCTGGTCGTCTGCCGCGCGGGTGCGAACACGGTCACCGAGGTGTCGGGTGTCGGCCTGCCCGCCATCTACGTTCCGCTGCCGATCGGCAACGGTGAGCAGCGGGTGAACGCCAAGGCGGTCGTGGACGCCGGTGGCGCGCTACTGGTGGACAACGCGGAGGTGACGCCCGACTGGGTTCGCGCGACCGTGCCGCAACTTGTCCACGACAAGGCGCGTCTACAGAGCATGTCCGCTGCTGCCCAAGGCTTGATCCGGCTCGATGCCGACGACCGGTTGGCGAAGATCATCCTCGATGTGGTGGGGTCTGCTTCGTGATCGTCACCGCTCCTGACACGATCTTCCCCGCCGAGAAGCTCGGCCGGGTGCACTTCGTGGGTATCGGCGGCGCCGGGATGTCCGGTATCGCCCGCATCATGGCCTCCCGGGGCATCGAGGTATCCGGCTCCGACGCCAAGGACGGCCGGGTGCTGGCCGCGTTGCGCGCAGTCGGCGCGACCTGCTGGGTCGGCCATGCCGCGGAGCACGTCGCGGACGCCGACACCGTGGTCGTATCGACCGCGATCCGCGAGACCAACCCCGAGGTGGTCGCAGCCCAGGCAGCCGGGATTCCGATCCTGCCGAGGGCGGCCGCGCTCGCCGCGGTGATGGTCGGTCGGCGCACGATCGCCGTGGCCGGAACTCATGGCAAGACCACCACGACATCGATGCTGACGGTCGCGCTGCAGCATTGCGGTGTCGACCCGTCCTACGCGATCGGTGGCAACCTGAACGAGTCCGGGTCGAACGCGCACGACGGCAACGGGGACCTGTTCGTCGCCGAGGCCGACGAGTCCGACAAGTCGTTCCTGACCTACAGCCCTGAGGTGTCCATCGTCACCTCGGTCGAGCCGGACCACCTGGACAACTACGGCGACGAGGCCAGCTACCGGCTCGCGTTCGAGCAGTTCTGCGACCGGGTGTTGCCCGGCGGCTTCATGGTGATCTGCGTCGACGATCCGGGTGCCCGCGCGCTGGCCGAGTTCGCCCGCGCCCGCGGCATCGACGTACGGACGTACGGCGAGTCGGAGGACGCGGATACCCGGGTCACGGAGTTGACCGCGGACGGCGCGACCCAGTCGTTCGTGCCCGTGTTCCGGGGCCGCAAGCTGCCCGTCGTGCACCTGCAACAGGCCGGCAAGCACAACGCGCTGAACGCCTCGGCCGCGCTCACCGTCGGCCTGGGGCTCGGCTTCTCCGCCGCGGACCTGGCCGAAGGGCTCGCGTCCTTCACCGGGACCGGTCGCCGGTTCGAGTTCAAGGGCCAGGAAGACGGCGTCCGGGTCTTCGACTCCTACGCGCATCACCCGACCGAGCTGACGGTCGACCTGATCGCGGCCCGGCAGGTGGCGGGGGAGGGCCGCGTGATCGCGTGCTTCCAGCCGCACCTGTTCAGCCGGACCAGGATCTTCGCGACCGAGTTCTCCGAGGCGCTGGCCCTGGCCGACGAGGTCGTCGTGATGGACATCTTCGCCGCCCGGGAGGACCCCGAGCCCGGTGTCACCGGCGCGCTGATCGCGAATCACGTGCCGCTGAAGCCCGAGCAGGTCCGGTTCGAGCCGTCCTGGTCGGCCGTACCGCGGGTGGTCGCCGACCTCGCCGTACCGGGTGACCTGGTGGTCACGCTCGGCGCCGGTGACGTAACCCTGATCGGGCCCGAGGTGGTCGGGCTGCTGGCCGAGCGGGCGGCGCTGAACGCCGCGACGATCGAGTGATCGCGGTGGTGTCGGTCCGATGAGTCAAAGCACTGACCTTGCCCGGGCACAACAGCGCTTCGCTCGCCGGCAGCGGTTGGTGCGGTGGAAAGGCTGGCTGCCCTGGGCGATCGGTGGCCTCGTCGTCGTGCTGGCCGGGCTGACGGTCTGGATCTTCTACTTCTCGTCGCTGCTGGCCGTCACCGGCGTCCAGGTGACCGGGACCGATACGGTGCCGGAGGCAACGATCGTCGAGGTGGCCGGCGCACCGATCGGTACGCCGCTGGCGAAGGTGGACCTGAGCGCGATCGCGGACCGGGTCCGGACCGTGCCCGCGGTCGCCGACGCGCAGGTGACCAGAGCATGGCCGAACCGGCTGGAGATCGTGGTCACCGAGCGGGTGCCGGTGGTGGTCGTGACGGACGGGAAGAAGTTCGAACTGGTCGACGCGACCGGGGTGTCGTTCAAGAGCGTGCCGACCCGGCCGGACGGCTTGCCCGAGGCGCTCGTGGTCGGCGCCCGCCGGGACGTCACGATCCGTTCGGTGGTGACGGTTTCGGCCGCGTTGCCGGTCGCACTGCGGGCGCAGGTGGCCTCGATCTCGGCGGCCTCGCCGGACTCGATCACGCTGAACCTCGGGTCCGGGGTGAAGGTGGTCTGGGGCAGTTCCGATGACTCCGCGCGCAAGGCCGAAGTACTCAGCGTGCTGATGAAGCGGCAGGCGAGGACCTACGACGTGTCGGCGCCCGATCTTCCTGTCACCAAAGGCGAAAAGAAGTGAAGCGTCACATCCTGGGATGCGGCGGCGAGGCGCGTGGACTTTGCCGGAT
The DNA here is from genome assembly GCF_003261635.1 of Kribbella monticola. Taxonomy (GTDB): domain Bacteria; phylum Actinomycetota; class Actinomycetes; order Propionibacteriales; family Kribbellaceae; genus Kribbella; species Kribbella monticola. The sequence continues at coordinate 246,865 of NZ_QFXK01000027.1, forward strand.
AGGCTCCGTAGCGTCTGGCGTAATCTAAAGTTGACATAACTCTAACTGTGTACTTGAGGGTTAAAACCCACTGATTTTACTTGAGGGTTAAAACCCCTCGATCCACAGGGATTCCTGAGCTTGGGGACCCGGCGGAGACCGGTGCACAGGGTGTGTCCGGGGAGCAGGCGCAGCTCGGACGGCCAACCGGCCATAACGGGAACAGAACGAGGCGAGAGGCGCGGACGTGGCGGCACCGCAGAACTACCTGGCACTCATCAAGGTCGTCGGCATCGGCGGAGGCGGCGTCAATGCCGTGAACCGGATGATCGAGCACGGTCTGAAGGGCGTTGAGTTCATCGCCATCAACACCGACGCGCAGGCGCTGTTGATGAGTGACGCGGACGTCAAGCTCGACATCGGCCGGGAGGAGACCCGCGGCCTCGGCGCCGGGGCGAACCCGGCGATCGGGCAGAAGGCCGCCGAGGACCACGCGGAGGAGATCGAGGAGGCGCTGAAGGGCGCCGACATGGTCTTCGTCACCGCGGGTGAGGGCGGTGGTACGGGCACCGGCGGCGCGCCGGTGGTGGCCCGGATCGCCCGGTCGCTCGGCGCACTGACCATCGGTGTGGTGACCCGGCCGTTCTCCTTCGAGGGCAAGCGGCGCGCGACCCAGGCGGAGGACGGCATCGCCACCCTCCGTGAAGAAGTCGACACCCTGATAGTGATTCCGAATGACCGCCTCCTGACCATCTCCGACCGCGCCGTGTCGGTGCTGGACGCCTTCAAGCAGGCCGACCAGGTGCTGCTGCAGGGTGTCTCCGGTATCACCGACCTGATCACCACCCCCGGCCTGATCAACGTGGACTTCGCCGACGTGAAGGCGGTGATGTCCAACGCCGGTTCGGCGCTGATGGGCATCGGCTCGTCCCGTGGCGAGGACCGCGCGGTCGCGGCGGCCGAGGCGGCCATCTCGTCTCCGTTGCTGGAGGCAAGCATCGAGGGCGCGCACGGCGTACTGCTGTCGATCGCGGGCGGCTCGGACCTCGGCCTGTTCGAGATCAACGAGGCGGCCCAGCTGGTCTCGGAGTCCGCGCACACCGACGCGAACATCATCTTCGGCGCGGTCATCGACGACGCCCTCGGCGACGAGGTGCGGGTCACTGTGATCGCGGCCGGCTTCGACGGCGGGATGCCGAAGCGCCGCGAGCAGGCGATGAACCAGGCCCGCCCGCAGAACCGGCTGCCCGCCGCGGGTGGCGATGTCGCGACCCAGGGCGTGCCCCGGTCCAGCGCCGAGCAGGCCGCGGCCCAGGCTGCCCAGCAGCAGGCGCAGCAGCAATCGGCGCAGAGTGCGCAGCAGCAGACCGGCCAGCAGAGCCAGGCGCCGTACAGCGCCCCGATGTCCACCCCGGCGGGCCAGCCCGGCGCCGGCCAGCCAGGTGTTGGTCAAGCAGGTGTTGGTCAAGCAGGCGTCGGCCAGTCGGGCGTCGGTCAGGCCGGTGCCGGCCAGACGGACGGTGGTCAGGGCACGCAGCAGGGTGGTCAGCAGCGCGGGCAGTCGGGCGCGACGCAGATCCCGGCCGGGACGCCGACGGACGACACCGTGCCGGTGCCGAACACCGACCAGGGCCGGCCGGGCTCCGGGACGACCCACTCCGCTCGCCCGCAGGCAGGGGAGCCGGTGCGGACCGCGCACCAGCCGTCCACCAACCAGCCGCCCGCACCTGCGACGCCGGCGCCGACGCAGCACTCGTGGCCGACCACTGGCCCGAGCACCTCGCCGGCCACCAGCCAGCCGCCGCAGCGGCAGCCCCGCAAGCCGGACAACGACGAGGACGACCTCGACATCCCGGACTTCTTGAAGTAGGTCTCTTGAAGTAGATCGGCGTTTTGCAGGAGAGCGGGAGCCTTCGGGCTCCCGTTTCTCATTGCCGCGGCCGATAGACGGTGACCAGTACGCCGTACCGCGCCTCGCCAGGTCCGGCGTCCTCGAGCGAGTCGACCAGGCCGTCGAGCTTCTCCATCAGTTCGCTCGCCTGGCGTTCGGTCAGCCGGAGGTTGCGCAGATTCAACAGCGGCTCACCGGTCGAGCCCTCCAGTTCGGCAGCCACGGCCTGCAACGCGACGCTGGTGTTCGCCCGGCGGCCTTCGCCGGTGAAGTCGAAGATCCTGGCGCTGCGCCGGTAGTACTGCTCGGTGCCGCCGCGGACCTGCCGGGTCCCCGCCAGTTGCACCATGCCCGCGTCCCGCAGTACGCCGAGGTGGTGGGCGATGTTGCCCTTGCGGGTGTCCAGCGCGTTCGCCAGCTGGCTGATCGTCGCCGTTCCCTGCCCGAGCGCGAACAGCAGCCGATGCCGCAGCGGGTGCCCAAGTGCTTTGAACTGCTCTGCCGACGAGATCTCCAGTCGGTCGGCGGGTTCGGGGTTCTGGTCGGTCATGAGTCAAGCGTCAAGAGTTCTTGACGCTTTGTCAAGATCGATGATTCACTCTGCGGCATGCGTACAGACGAGATCAGGCAGGTGACCGAGCGCCTCGCGGTGCTGGTCGCGAAGTACTACGTGTTTCCCAGCACCGGAGCGGAGATCGCCGAGCGGCTGCGGGCCGCCACCGCCGACGGCCGGTACGACGAGTTGTCCGACCCCGAGTCGCTGGCAGACCGGGTGACGGCCGACCTGCAAGTGGGCAACGAGGACAAGCATCTGCGGCTCAAGTTCCACCAGGACGAGGTGGTCGACGAGACCGACCCGGTCGCCGAGGAGGCTGCCTGGGTGGCACGGGCCGAGTTGGCCGCCGGCGGGATGGCCCGGGTGGAGCGATTGCCCGGTAATGTCGGCCTGCTGGAGATCCGGCCGTTGCTGTTCGATCCGGCCCACGCGGGCGCCCAGGTGAGCGCCGCCATGTCGTTGCTGTCGGCAACTGATGCGTTGCTGATCGACCTGCGCCGGTGCCTCGGCGGATCGCCGGACATGGTGGCCTTCCTGTGTAGCCACCTGTTCGACGGCGAGCCGGTGCATCTGAACGATCTGGTCAGTCCGTCCGACGACACCCGGCGGCAGTTCTGGACCACGCCGTACCTGCCCGGTCCGCGGTTCGGCGGCAGCAAGCCGATCTGGGTGCTGACCAGCTCGACCTCGTTCTCGGCCGCCGAGGAGTTGGCCTACGACCTGCAACAACTCGGCCGGGCGACCGTGGTCGGCGAGCGCACCCGCGGGGGAGCCCACCCGCGCGACGGATTCAAGGTGCATCCGCACCTGGAGGCGACGGTGCCGGTCAAGCGCGCGGAGAATCCGGTGTCCCACACCAACTGGGAAGGTGTGGGGGTGCGGCCCGACGTCGAAGTACCGGCGGCCGACGCCTTCGACGAGGCCTGTCGCCGGGCGCTGGAGCATGTCGCGGAACTGCCGACCGGCCTGGAGCGCCGCAGTGTGACCGACGAGGCGCGCGCGGAACTCGGTTCGCTGGTGATTGCTGGATAGCCTTCAGGGGTGTTCGGCTACGACGAGGTCTTCGATGGTGTCCGGTTCGCCTTCACCGATCGGTTCGGAGGGGCCAGCCGGCCGCCGTACGGCGAGCTGAACCTCGGCAGCCCGTCCGGCGAGGGCGAGGAACCGATCGCGGAGAACTACCGGCGGATCGCGGCGGAGTTCGGAGTCGGTCCGGATGGCGTCGTGCGAGTCAGTCAGGTGCACGGGCGGGACGTTCACGTGGTCGGGCCGGATGACGAGGTGCCGGTCCGGCCGATGCCGCAGGCGGACGCACTCGTGACCACTCGGACCGACGTGGCCTTGTGCGTCCGGGCCGCCGACTGCTTGCCGGTGCTGCTGGCCGATCAGGGCAACCGCGTCGTCGGTGCCGCTCATTGCGGACGCCGCGGGATGTACGCCGGCGTCGTACCGGCCACCGTGGCGGCCATGCGCGAACTCGGCGCCGGCCGGATCACCGCAGTACTGGGGCCGTATGCGTGCGGCAAGTGCTACGAGGTGCCGGCGGAGATGCGCGCCGAGGTCGCCGAGCGGGTGCCTGCGTCGTACGCCGAAACGACCTGGGGGACACCCTCGATCGACGTGGCCGCCGGGGTCGTCGCGCAATTGGCCGACCTCGACTGTGAGGTGGTGGACGCAACCAGCTGCACGATCGAGTCGGCGAACCTGTACTCGTACCGGCGCGAAGGCGCGGTCAGCGGCCGGATGGCCGGACTGGTCAGGTTGCAGCCGTGAGCCGCGAGGACGAACTCCGCGAGAACCTCCGAAGGGTCCGGGAACGGATCCAGGCGGCCTGTCAGGCGGCCGGGAGACCTGAGGGGTCGGTCACCCTCGTGGCGATCACCAAAACCTTCCCAGTCAGCGATGTACGGGCTCTCGCGGACCTGGGCGTCACCGAGGTGGGGGAGAACCGTGAGCAGGAGCTCAAGGTGAAGGCCCCCGAGTGCCCGGACCTGGTCTGGCATTTCGTCGGCCAGCTCCAGTCGAACAAGGCGCGCTCGGTCGCCCGGCACGCCCAGGTCGTCCATTCGGTCGACCGCCTCTCGCTGGTCACCGCGTTGTCCAAGGCGGCAGTGGACGAAGGCCGCGTACTGCGGTGCCTGCTGCAGGTGAGCCTGGCGGCGTACGGACCCGCCGATGCGGCCACCGGTGTGAACCGCGGCGGAGTCGAGCCGGCCGACGTACCGGCTCTTGCCGCGGAGGTCGCGGCGGCGGACGGGCTCGAGCTCGGTGGGGTGATGGCCGTTGCCCCGCTGGGCGCTGATCCCGACGAGGCGTTCGCGGGGCTGGCCGACGTAGCCTCCCGATTACGCTCCGAACATGCCGGTGCCGACTGGATCTCGGCCGGGATGACCGGCGATCTGGAAGCCGCGATCAGGCACGGAGCGACACACGTTCGGCTCGGGCGCGCATTACTCGGAACGCGTACTCCTCTGGGCTAGTGTCGACATCGATACTCGACAGAAGGGCTGGAGGGCCATGAGCGGCGCGTTGCGCAAGATGGGTGTGTACCTCGGCTTGGTCGAGGACGGCGAGCGCTACAACGCCCGCTACGACGACGAGTACGACGACGGCTACGACGAGTACGAGGACGAGGCCGTCGACGGGGAGTCCCACGAGACCGAGCCGGTCCCGGCGGTCCGCGAGTCCGCTCGTGACGAGCAGGTCGGCACGGTCAGCAAGTTCCCAGATCGGCGTGGAGTCGCATCTTCCCCGGAGGTTACCGAGTTGGCCCGCATCACCACCGTGCACCCGCGCAGCTACAACGAGGCGCGCGTGATCGGTGAGCACTTCCGCGACGGCACGCCCGTCATCATGAACCTGACCGAGATGGACCACGCCGACGCCAAGCGGCTGGTGGACTTCGCGGCCGGCCTGATCTTCTGCTGCCGGGGCTCGATCGAGCGGATCACCACCAAGGTGTTCCTGGTCTGCCCGCCGAACGTGACGGTGGCCGCGGAGGAGAAGGAAAAGATCGCCGCGGACGGGTTCTACAACCAGAGCTGACGGCCGGTTGGCCCCGGTCTTCTACACTCTTCCTGACATGGTTGCTCTCGGGTTCGTCCTCAGTGTTCTCAGCTGGGTGTTGCTCGCCTTCTTCTTGATGCTGGTGGCGCGCTTCGTGCTCAGTCTGATCGTCATGTTCGCGCCCCAGTGGCACCCGAAAGGGCCGTTGCTGCTGCTGTTCGAACTGATCTACTCCGTCACCGATCCGTTCCTGCGCCCGTTGCGGCGGATCCTGCCCCCGATCGGCGCAGGCGGCATCCGGATCGACCTGTCGATGCTGATGCTGTTCGTGCTCGTCTCGGTGGCGATGTCGATCAATTCGACCGCGATCAACTCGCTGTGAACCGAAGAGTGAGCAGGATGGGAGTGGGTATGAAGGCCCCGACACAGGTGCGTCGGGGAGCGTTATCGACCGCCCGGATTCCGCCGGAACACAACGAAGCGATAACGTGATCTACTGAGTCGCCGAGGTGCAGACCACGGGGACTCCGCCAAGACACAGACAAACGAGGTGAAAGATGCCGCTGACGCCGGATGACGTCCGCTCGAAGCAGTTCACGCCCGTCCGATTGCGGGAGGGCTACGACGTCACAGAGGTCGACTCCTTCCTCGACGAGGTGGAGGCCGAGCTCGAGCGACTTCTCGCCGAGAACGAGGAGCTGCGGGCCAAGCTGGCCGCCGCTCAGCGGGCCGGATCGGGGCAGGAGCGCCCGGTGGTCGACCAGACCGCCGCGCTGCCGCCCGTGGTCCAGCAGCCCAAGCCTGCTCCCGTCGTTGTGGAGAAGCCGGAGGAGAAGCCACCGCCGGTCGTCGCTGCTCCGGTAGCCGCCGCGGGGGCTGCTGCTGCAGCAGGAACCGTCGGCGACGCCTCCAGCTCCGCCGTGCGGCTGCTGGAGATGGCCACCAAGCACTCCGACGACCTGGTCCAGGAGGCGAAGGACACCGCCGACAAGATCATCGGCGAGGCCCGCGCCAAGGCCGAGCGCCTGGAGAACGAGGCTCGGGGCAAGGCCGACCGGATGACCGGCGAGGCCCGTGCCCGCGCCGAGAAGCTGGACGGTGAGATCGCCGAGCGCCGCGCCCAGATGCTGGGCACGCTGGAGAAGCAGAAGGGTCAGCTCGAGCGCACCATCGACGACCTGCACGCTTACGAGCGCGAGTACCGCAGCCGGCTGAAGACGTACTTCACCGAGCAGCTGAAGGCACTCGGCAACGGCGATGACACGCTGAGCCCGCGCAACGGCTTCCGTCCGGAGGCGCGCGCCCAGGCTCACGGCCACGGCGTCTAAAAACACCTGACACAGAGGCGGTGCTAATCCGGCAGCACCGCCTCTTCGTCATGTCTGGACACTTTTGACACACGGTCCCTTCGCGGTGACACGCTGTCAGGGCCAGACCGCCGGCTCCTTCTTGCCGGTCAGGGTGTCGACGTCGAACATCCGCAGCCGGTACGGCGTGGTCAGTTCCCAGATCGGGTGCAGGATGCGACTTCTCGGCCGGTGATCGGCTCCGACCGTCGCGACCGTGGACCAGACGATTTCATGCGCTCTGTCTCTGAACTCCTTTTGCACAACCATGGTTGTAGGTTAGCGGATGCACAACCGTGGTTGTATAGTGCGGCGGCATGGCAGACTTCGATCCCGCGCAGGCGGATCTCTCGCTTGCCTCGTTGTTCACCGGCTGGGCGCTCGCCGACGAACTGCAGCGCAGGCTGGCTTCGGACGGGTTCGCTGATGCCCGGTTCGCCGACGGCGTGGTCTTCCAGCACCTGATCGGCGGACCGCTGACGATCGGCGCACTGGCTGAGCGACTGGGCGTGACCCAGCAAGCAGCCTCGAAGTCGGTGGCCGACCTGGAGAAGCGTGGCTACCTGAGTCGCGAGGCCGATCCCGCCGACGCCCGCGCGCGACTCGTCGTACTGACTGCTCGGGGTGAGGCGGTGATCGCGGCGGCGCGGCGACTGCGAGGGGAGTTGGACGCCGAGCTACGGGAGGCGTTGGGTGCCGACCGCATCGAGTCCGCGCGGACTCTGCTGGTCGACACCCTTCACCATCTGGGTGTCACTCCCACTCTTCGCGAACGCCGGGTCTCCCCGCCCCGCTAGGCCTTGGCCAGCCAGTAAGTGAGCCCGAGGTCTTCGTCGGTGCCGGTGGCCAGGTCGTTGGTTGCCGAGGGCGCCGATTGGGTCAGCTCGGTGGCCAGCACCTCGCGGGCGATCAGGTCGGCATGCTTGCCCAGGGCATCGGTCAGTTCCGCGTCGGTGGCGGCGAGCCAGACGGTGATCCGGTCCGAGACCTCCAGGCCGGCGTTCTTCCGCGCCTCCTGCAGCATCCGGACCACCTCGCGGGCGAGACCGGCCTGCTTGAGTTCCGGCGTCACCTCCAGGTCGAGTGCAACGGTCTCGCCCTGCTCGTTCACCACCGACCAGCCCTCACGCGGGCGCTCCGACAGCAGCACCTCGGCCGCGGCCACCTCGACGTTCTCGCCGTCGACCACCACGGTCGCAGTACCAGAGGCCTTGATCGAGGCGGCCAGGGCGGCGGCGTCGGCCGCGGCGATGGCGCCCGCGACCACCGGGGTCTGCTTGGCGAACCGCTTGCCGAGCTCGCGGAAGTTGCCCTTCGCGGAGTACTCGACCAGGTCCGCGCCCGCCGACGACAGCGGCTCCACCGAACCGACGTTGAGTTCCTCGGCGATCTCGCCGAGCAGCTCGTCGTCCAGGTCCGCGATCGCGGCGGAACCGACCAGCGCGCGGCTGAGCGGCTGCCGGGTCCGCACCTTCGCCTCGGCCCGGGCAGACCGGCCCAGCTCGACGACCCGGCGGGCCATCGACACGTGGGTCGCGAGCGCGTCGTCGATCAGCGCTTCGTCGTACTGCGGGAAAGCGCTCAGGTGCACCGACTCGGGCAGGCCGGGCGTGACCGGGCGGAACACGTCCTGCCAGACCCGCTCGGTGACGAACGGCGTGAGCGGCGCCATCAGCCGGGTGAGCACCTCGAGCGTCTCGTGCAGGGTGGCCAGCGCGCCGGCGTCGCCCGCCCAGAACCGGCGGCGCGAACGCCGTACGTACCAGTTGGACAGCACGTCGATGAACTGGCTGATCTGCACGCCGAGCTTCTGCGTGTCGTACGTCGCGTAGGCGACGTCGGTCTCCCGGACCAGCCGGTGCGTCTCGCTGACCAGCCAGCGGTCCAGCACCGAGCGCTCGGCGACCGGCGGGGCGTCGGCCGTGGGCGACCAGTCGGCCAGCCGGGCGTACAGGGCGTGGAAGGCGACCGTGTTCCAGTACGTCAGCAGCACCTTGCGGACGATTTCGTTCAGCACGTTCGGACCGATGCCGCGGGCCTTCCACGGCGAGCCGGAGCAGGCCATGAACCAGCGGACCGCGTCCGCGCTGTGGTTGTTCATCAGCGGGATCGGCTCGAGGATGTTGCCCAGGTGCTTGGACATCTTCCGGCCGTCCTCGGCCATGATGTGCCCCAGGCAGACGACGTCCTTGTACGACGACTGGTCGAACACCAGCGTGCCGATCGCCATCAGCGTGTAGAACCAGCCGCGGGTCTGGTCGATCGCCTCGGCGATGAAGTCGGCCGGGTAGGCCTGGTCGAACTTCTCCTTCGACCCGTCGACCCACGGATAACCCCACTGCGCGAACGGCATCGAGCCCGAGTCGTACCACGCGTCGATCACCTCGGCGACCCGGCGCGACTCCTCGCCACAGGTCGGGCAGGCGAAGGTGATGTCGTCGACGAACGGCCGGTGCGGGTCGGTCGCGGACAGGTCGCGGCCGGCGAGTTCGCCCAGCTCGGCCAGCGAGCCGACGCAGACCTGGTGGTCGTCCGCGCAGCGCCAGATCGGCAGCGGCGTACCCCAGTAGCGGGAGCGGGAGACGGCCCAGTCGATGTTGTTCCGCAGCCAGTCGCCGTACCGGCCCCACTTCACCGAGTCGGGGAACCAGTTGGTCTTCTCGTTCTCGCGGAGGAGGGCGTCCTTGACCTGCGTCGTACGGATGTACCAGGACGGCAGGGCGTAGTACATGACCGGGGTGTGGCAGCGCCAGCAGTGCGGATACGGGTGCTCGTACGGGACGTGCTTGAACAGCACGCCGCGCTCCTGCAGGTCCTTGACCAGGTCGGAGTCGGCCTTCTTGAAGAACTGACCGCCGACCAGCGGTACGTCGGCGCCGAAGCGGCCGTCGGACTCGACCGGGTTCACCACCGGCAGGTTGTAGGCCTTGGCGACCACGAGGTCGTCGGCACCGAAGGCGGGGGACTGGTGGACCAGACCGGTGCCGTCCTCGGTGGTGACGTACTCCGCCAGGGCGACGTAGTGGGCCGGCTCGGGGAACTCGACCAGCTCGAACGGGCGCTGGTACGTCCAGCGCTCCATCTCGCGGCCGCTGAACTGCTCGGTGACCGTCCAGCCCTCACCGAGAGCCGACAGCAGCGGCTCGGCGACCACCAGCGACTCGTTGCCGTCGGTGGCTACGACGTAGGTGACGTCCGGGTGCACGGCGACGGCCGTGTTCGAGACGAGGGTCCACGGGGTCGTCGTCCAAACCAACAGCGACGCCTTGCCGGCCAGCGGCCCGGAGGTGAGCGGGAAGCGGACGTAGACCGACGGGTCGACGACCGTCTCGTAGCCCTGGGCGAGCTCGTGGTCGGACAGGCCGGTGCCACACCGCGGGCAGTACGGCGTGATGCGGTAGTCCTCGACCAGGAGGCCCTTGTCGTGGATCTGCTTGAGCGACCACCAGACGGACTGGACGTATTCGGGGTCCATCGTCTTGTACGGGTGCTCCAGGTCGACCCAGTAGCCCATCCGGTTGGTCAGCTCGTTGAAGGCGTCGACGTTCCGCAGTACGGATTCGCGGCACTTCGCGTTGAACTCCGCGATGCCGTACGCCTCGATGTCCTTCTTGCCGTTGAACCCGAGTTCCTTCTCGACCGCGACCTCGACCGGCAGGCCGTGGCAGTCCCAGCCGGCCTTGCGCTCGACCGAGAAGCCCTTCATCGTCCGGTAGCGCGGGAACACGTCCTTGAAGACGCGCGCCTCGATGTGGTGCGTGCCGGGCATGCCGTTGGCCGTCGGCGGGCCCTCGTAGAAGGTCCAGGGCAGACCGTCGGCCGTCTGCGCGAGGCTCTTGGCGAAGGTGTCGTTGGTGTCCCAGTGCTCGAGCACGTCACGCTCGATCGCGGGCAGGTCGACCTGAGCCGGGACCTGCTGCCAACCGGTGCTGGGGTGTTCGGCCATCTCTTCGTCCTTCGTCTTCACGAACCTGGTGTCTCGGTGACGAAGGGACGAGGCGCCGGCGCTGTCGCCGGGGCTCCGCGGTACCACCCTCCTTGGTGACACGGGGTCACCCACTTCATTTGCTTCCGCTGCCGGTTCTAATAAGCCCTCTCGGACCGTTCTTCCGGCGGCTCCGGGGTGATGGCCCCATCACTGCCTTGCGGTGGCGTGTGAAGTGTACGACTCTGATCCACTCCGCTACGAATCGTTAATCACTGGCCGCGGCGCGGTTCGTCCATGACAATTCTGTTGCGGTGGCGGCTGGGGTGAAGCGAGTGCTTGCCTGAACGCGCGTCCGGGATGTGGTTGTGACGCGCGGAACATCGAGCGGGCTTGAAGAACCGACTACCGTATGTCCACGGTCTGCGCGTCGGGCTGGCACGAGGGGTTCGCGTGCCCTACTGTCTTGCGACCAGTCCGCTTCAGTCTCCGACGAAGGCAGGGGGTAGTCGAAAGATGGCTACATCGGCTCCGAAGAAGTCCGCCCCCCAACGCAAGACCGCGGTCGAGAAGAGTGCCGCGAAATCCACCGAACCGGCCACGAAGGCTTCAGAATCGAAGGCCCCGGCCAAGAAGACCCCTGCCAAGCAGACACCTACGAAGAGGGTGGCCATGAAGACGAACGAGAACAGGACCCCGGCGACCGCGCCGGCCAAGGCACCCGCGAAGTCGCCCACTTCGTTCAAGGTCAAGGACGGCGAGACGCCGTGGACCGCCGCCGAGGTGGAGGAGCTGCGCGCCGAGCTCGAAGCCGACGCCGTGCACCTGAAGGAAGAGATCCGCGACGCCGAGCAGGAGATCGTCGGACTGCTCCGCGACGGCGGTGACGGGGCCGGCAACGACCAGGCCGACGTCGGCTCGACCACGCTCGAGCGCGACCACGAGATGTCACTGGCGAACAACGCCCGCGACATGCTCGACCAGATCGAGCGGGCGCTGTCCCGGATCGACGACGGGACCTACGGCGTCTGCGAGAGCTGCGGCCAGGCGATCGGCAAAGGTCGGTTGCAGGCGTTCCCGCGTGCGACACTGTGCGTGTCATGCAAAGAACGCGAAGAACGCCGCTGAGCGAAGAGCAAGCGTCCACCCCACCGGCGGACGTCACAGCTGAAGACTCCACAGAGTCGGCCGACGCCGAGTCGGCCGGCTCTGTTTCACGCCCACGGCGCCGGATGGTGGTGCTGTTCGCGCTGGTCGGGCTCGTGGTGCTGGGGCTGGATCAGTTGACGAAGGTGCTGGCGTTGCAGCATCTGACGCCGGGCGAGCCGGTCAACGTGGTGGGCTCGCTGCTGAAGTTCAACCTGATCCGGAATCCGGGAGCGGCCTTCAGCCTCGGTACGAGCTACACGCCGGTGATCAGCGCGGTCCAGATCATCGTGGCGGTCGGCGTGGTGTGGTTGTCCCGGCGGCTCGGCTCGATCGGCTGGGCGATCGCGTTCGGGTTCCTGTTCGGCGGCGCGGTCGGCAACATCACCGACCGGATCTTCCGCGAGCCGTCGCCGTTCCACGGTCACGTGGTCGACTTCCTGCAGACGCCGCACTGGGCGATCTTCAACGTCGCCGACATGGCCGTCACCTCGGCAGCCCTCCTGCTGGTCATCCAAACACTCCGCGGCGTCAAGCTCGACGGCACCAAAGAGGTGGCTAAGAAGTGAGTGCCGATTCGCGGACGGTGATGGTGCCGGACGGGCTGGCGGGGGAGCGGCTCGACGCGGCGTTGTCGCGGTTGTTCGGGGTTTCCCGGACCAAGGCTGCCGAGCTGATCGAGTCTGGTCTGGTGCAGGTCGACGGGGCTGCGGCGATGAAGTCCACCCGGGTATCGGCCGGCGTCATGCTCGACGTCGAACTGCCCCCGCCGCCGGGCGAGATCACCGTCGTACCGGAGACCGTCGAGAACCTGAGGATCGTTCATGACGACGACGAGATCGTGGTCGTCGACAAGCCGGTCGGCGTCGCGGCCCACCCGTCGCCGGGCTGGACCGGGCCGACCGTGATCGGGCACCTGGCCGGAGCCGGCTTCAACATCTCAACCAGCGGCGCCGCCGAGCGCAAGGGCATCGTGCACCGCCTCGACGTCGGTACGTCGGGGCTGATGGTGGTCGCGAAGACGGAGTACAGCTACACCGTGCTCAAGCGCGCCTTCAAGGAGCGCACGGTCAAGAAGATCTACCACGCGCTGGTCCAGGGCCACCCCGATCCGTTCACCGGCACGATCGACGCCCCGATCGACCGGCACCCCCATCACGACTACAAGTTCGGGGTCGTCGCGGGCGGCAAGCCGAGCGTCACGCACTACGAGACGCTAGAGGCGTTCCGGTTCGCCACGCTGCTGGAGATCACCCTGGAGACCGGCCGGACGCACCAGATCCGCGTCCACATGGCCGCGATCGGGCACCCGTGCTGCGGAGATCTCACCTATGGCGCCGACCCGGTGCTGACCGAGCGCCTGCAACTCTCCCGGCAATGGCTGCACGCCATGCGACTGGGCTTCACGCACCCAGGCTCCGGCGAGTACGTCGAGTACACCTCGGCGTACCCCGAAGACCTCGACAGCGCCCTCGACCAACTCGCCGCCACCCAGTAACTCGAGACGGCTTCCGGCGGCGCAGGTGCTCCCGGAAGTCTGCTGAACCGGCCTACCCTGGGACAGACCCGGGAAGGCGGGGAAGCGATCGGCATGGCTGAGACGAAGCCCTTGGCAACGACTCGCGGAAAGCTACCGGCAGAGTTGACCAGTTTCGTGGGCCGGCGCCGCGAGCTGGCCGGTACCAGGCGGCTGCTGGCGAGCACCCGGTTGCTGACCCTGACCGGCGTGGGTGGGGTCGGCAAGACCCGGCTGGCGATGCGGCTGGGTGCCGACGTACGGCGTACGTTCGCGGACGGCGTCTGGTTCGTCGAGCTCGCCGCCTTGCACGATCCCGGCCTGCTGGGGCACACGCTGGCGGGAGCACTCGAACTGAGCCAGGTTTCGGCGAATCCGACCGCCGATCTCGCGGAGTACCTGGAGGACAAGCATCTGTTGCTGGTGCTCGACAACTGTGAGCACCTGGCCGACGCGTGCGCGGTACTGGTGAGCAAGCTGCTCGCGGCGGCCCCGCAGTTGCGGATCGTCGCCACCAGCCGCCATGTGCTCGGAGTCGAAGGGGAGCAGATCTTCCCGGTGCCCCCGCTGTCCACTCCGCCGGAGACCACGCTGACGGCCGGCGACGCCGGGCGGTACGAGTCGATCGAGCTCTTCGCGGATCGTGCCCGATCGGTGTCGCCGGAGTTCGAGCTGGACGCAGCCGGCCGCCCACTGGTGATCGAGCTCTGCCGGCGTCTCGACGGCATCCCGCTGGCCATCGAGCTGGCGGCCGTCTGGATGCGGACGCTGTCGCCGGCCCAGATCCTCGACCGGCTCGAGGACCGCTTCCGGCTGCTGGCCACAGGTAAAACGGCCGCGCCGGCCAGACAGCAGGCGCTCGATGCCGCAATCGGCTGGAGCTACGACCTCTGCTCGCCGGCTGAGCAGGCGCTGTGGGAACGGCTGTCGGTGTTCGCCGGTGGATTCGACCTCGAAGGCGCTGAGGAGGTCTGCTCGGGTGACGGCATCGATCGCGCCGAGGTACTCGAGCTGATCGCCGGCCTGATGAACAAGTCGATCATCACCCGGAAGGCGATGACGGATCACACCGTCGCCTGGTACGACCTGCTCGGCATCATCAGCCAGTACGGCGTGGATCGGCTCACCGCGGCGGGCCGGGCGCGGGAACTCCGGATGAGGCACCGCGACTACTACCGGCGGATGGCCGCGGAGTGGGAGGCAGACAGTTTCAGCCCCCGCCAGGCCGACTGGTTCATCCGGCTGCGCCGCGAGCACGACAACTTCCGGGCGGCACTCGATTTCTGCCTGTCCGAACCCGGTGAGGCGCCGGCCGCACTGGAGATCGCCGCGCCGATCTGGAACTTCTGGTTCGCCGGGTTCCTCCGCGAAGGTCACCGTTATCTCCTCCGGGCCCTCGACCTCGCCCAGGAGTCGACACCGGCCCGCGCCAAGGCGCTGTGGGCGGGTAGCTACCTGGCCATGTTCCTCGGTGAGTCGGAGCAGCTGAGCCGACTGCTGGCCGAGTGTGAAGTGCTGGCCGAGCGGTTCGGCGACGACCTGCTGCGGGCGAGGATCGCGGAGGTCTCGGGCCATGCCCTGAACTACGCAGGCGAACTCCCCGCGGCGGTGGCACGACTGGAAGAAGGCCTGGCCGGATTCCGGGCCGTCGGCAACCTTCTCGGTGAGTTCGACGTTCTGATCCTGCTGGCGGCGGCCACCTTCTTCCTCGGTGATCCACGGGTCGAGCAGTTCAGCCGGCAGGCGTTCGAGCTCGCGGACAGCCGCGGCGCGGCATCGTCGAAGGCCTATGCGCTCTGGACTCTCGGCATCGTCCAATGGCGTGACCACGACGATGCCGAGCAGGCCGCTCGATCCTTCCGCGAGGCGATCCGGCTGTGGCTGCCGCTGAACGACCGGACCGGCATCGGATTCTGCGTTCAAGCGCTGTCGTGGTGCGCGAGTACGGCGGCGCCGAACGAACTCGCTGCCCGGCTGATGGGCGCGTCCCGAGCCGTTTGGCGATCGAGCGGCGCGCACGTCGACGAGACCACGCCGTACAGCCAGTTCGACGAGCAGTCGCGGCAGCGGGTCCGGGCCGCGCTGGGCGATGCCGCCTTCGAGCAGGCCTTCGATCAGGGCGCGGCGTACTCGTTCGAGCAGGCGGTGTCGCTGGCCCTCGGCAAGGACGCGGAGCGGGAGAGCGCGGCGAGTCCGGGCCGAGCCGGCGGCCTGACCCGCCGCGAGCACGAGATCGCAGTACTGCTCAGCGAGGGGCTGAGCAACAAGGAGATCGCTGCCCGGCTCGTGATCGGCCAACGAACCGTCGAGACCCACGTGGAGCACGTTCTCGGCAAGCTCGGGTTCACTTCCCGGGCGCAGGTCGCGCGCTGGATCGCCGAGACTCGCACCGACTGAACTCGCCTGCACGGCGTGGGCACGCTCCCACGTCCGTAGACAAACCCGTAGGTCTACGGATGCCCCGGACGGCCGGTAACCGGGATCGTTGCGCTGACAACGACGGACACATCGTGACGAGGCTTCTCCATGCAGACCGAACCGAGCGCCGGGCCAGGATGGTGGCGTACCGCGGTGATCTATCAGGTCTACGTGCGCAGCTTCCACGATGCCGACGGCGACGGCATCGGCGACCTGGGCGGGGTCCGGGCCAGGCTGCCGTACCTGCGCAGCCTCGGGGTCGACGGGCTCTGGCTCAACCCCTTCTACCCGTCGCCGCAGCACGATCACGGGTACGACGTGTCCGACTACTGCGCGGTGCACCCGGACTACGGAACCATCGACACCTTCGACCGGCTGGTGCGGGACGCGCACCGGCTGGATCTCAAGGTGCTGATCGACGTCGTCCCCAACCACTGCTCGATCGAGCATTCCTGGTTCACCGCGGCACTGGTCGCGGGACCCGGCAGCCGGGAACGTGCCCGGTTCCATTTCGCCGACGGCAGCGGCCGGTACGGCGAGTTGCCACCGAACAACTGGCGCTCCATCTTCGGCGGGTCCGCCTGGCAGCGCGTGCCGGACGGGCAGTGGTACCTGCACACGTTCGCCGCCGAGCAGGCCGACTTCAACTGGCGCGATCCGGACGTCACGGCGTACTTCGAGCAGGTACTGCGGTTCTGGTTCGACCGTGGCGTCGACGGCTTGCGGATCGATGTCGCGCACGGGCTGCACAAGCGCGACGGTCTGCCCGACCACGAACACGCCGGTCATGACGAACTCACCGGCGATCCGGTCAACCCGCATGCCTGGAACCAGCCGGAGGTGCACGATGTGTGGCGAAGCTGGCGAGCGATCGCCGAGGAGTACACCGCCCGGACCGGCCGGGAGCGGGTCCTGGTCGGTGAGGTCGGCGTGCTGGACGCGGACGAGGTCGCGCAGTACCAGCGGCCGGACGAACTGCACCAGAACTTCTTCTTCGAGTTCCTTCGCGCCGACTTCGACGACCGGACGCTGTCGGAGGTGATCGACCGCGGCCTGGGGACGATCGCCGCCTCCGGCTCGGCCGTCGCCTGGGTGCTCAACAACCACGACATGCCCCGCTCGGTCACCCGGTACGCCGGTGGTGCGCCGGGCGCCGGTCCTGGCGATGTCGAGGTCGGGCTGGCCCGCGCCCGGGCGGCAGCGTTGCTCATGCTCGCGCTGCCGGGCTCGGTCTACCTCTACCAAGGCGAGGAGTTGGGCCTGCCGGAGGTCACCGATCTGCCGGAGGAGGTGCTGGCGGATCCGATGTTCCACCGCAGCAACGGCGTACGGCGTGGCCGGGACGGCTGCCGGGTGCCGCTGCCCTGGGCAACCGGTGAGGATCACTTCGGGTTCTCCGCGATGACCGCGTCCTCCGCGCCGTGGCTGCCGCAGCCCGACTGGTTCGCGCGGCACGCCGTCGATCACCTGCTCGACTCCGGTGACTCGATGTTGCACCTGTACCGCGAGGCCATCGCCCTGCGGCGCCTGATCCCCACCTTCTCCGGCGGCGATTTCCGCTGGTTGCCGACCGAGCCGGGCGTCCTGGCCTTCACCCGCGGCGACGGGGTCGCCTGTGTCGTCAACTGCTCGTCGAAGCCGGTCTGTACTCCGGTCGAGGGCGACCTGGTGATCGGCAGCGATCCGGACGTGGGGGAGAAGCTCCCACCCGACAGCGCCGGCTGGTTCCTGCTGCGGGACCACTGAAGACCGGCGGGCCTGGCCGTGAAACCCCCCTGCTCCGGCCCAGGGCCCGCCGCTCCACTCTCTCCGTCTCCTCCGGGCGGAGAGAGTGGAGCATCCAACTGGTGTGCCGGTGGTCTCGTCCACGACCGGATAGCGGGCGGCCCCGCACGTCGTCGGAGCGCCGGTTCCAGGACTGTCGGTGGGCCCGCATAGGCTGTGGCAGTCCCGCTCACTCACGCCTCTGGGAGGTCTGCGAAGACATGGCGTCCAGCGACAGTTTTGTGCATCTACACGTGCACACCGAGTACTCCATGCTGGACGGCGCCGCGCGGATCGACGAGTTGTTCAAAACCGCCCAGGAGATGGGCATGCCGGCCATCGCCACCACCGACCACGGCTACGTGTTCGGGGCGTACGAGTTCTGGAAGACGGCGAAGAAGTACGACGTCAAGCCGATCATCGGCGTCGAGGCGTACCTGACCCCGCACACGCATCGCAGTGAGCGGAAGCGGGTCAAGTGGGGCGACGCGAACAGCGGCCGCGACGACGTCTCCGGTAGCGGTGCGTACACGCACATGACGCTGCTGGCGAAGAACACGTCGGGCATGCACAACCTGTTCAAGATGTCGTCGCTGGCCAGTCTCGAGGGCTACTACTTCAAGCCCCGGATGGACCGCGAGCTCCTGCAGACCTACGGCAAGGGCCTGATCGCGACCACCGGCTGCCCGTCCGGCGAGGTGCAGACCCGGCTGAGGCTCGGGCAGTACAAGGAGGCCGTCGAGGCCGCCGCCGAGTTCCGCGACATCTTCGGCGCGGAGAACTACTACTGCGAGCTGATGGACCACGGGCTCGGTATCGAGCGCGACATCCAGGGCGACCTGCTGAAGCTGGCCAAGGAGCTCGGGCTGCCGCTGGTCGCGACCAACGACCTGCACTACACCAAGCCCGAGGACGCGGTCGCCCACGCGGCGCTGCTCTGCGTCCAGTCCGGCTCGACCCTGTCCGACCCGAACAGGTTCAAGTTCGACGCCAACGAGTTCTACGTGAAGACCGCCGCCGAGATGCGCGAGGTCTGGAAGGACTACCCGGAGGCCTGCGACAACACACTCCTGATCGCGGAGCAGTGCGATGTCGGTTTCACCGAGGGCGAGGGCCGGTTCATGCCGCGCTTCCCCTGCCCGGAGGGGGAGAACGAGGAGTCCTGGTTCGTCAAGGAGGTCGAGGCGGGGCTGCACCACCGGTACCCGGGCGGCATCACCGACGAGATCCGCAAGCGGGCCGACTACGAGATGGAGATCGTCGTCTCGAAGGGATACGCGGGGTACTTCCTGGTCGTCGCCGACTTCATCAACTGGGCCAAGAAGCAGGGCATCCGGGTCGGTCCCGGGCGTGGATCCGGTGCCGGTTCGATCTGCGCGTACGCGATGCGGATCACCGACCTGGAGCCGCTGCGGCACGGGCTGATCTTCGAGCGGTTCCTGAATCCCGAGCGGATGTCGATGCCCGACTTCGACATCGACTTCGACGACCGCCGCCGCCCCGAGGTGATCCGCTACGTCACCGAGAAGTACGGCGACGACCGGGTCGCGATGATCGTCACCTACGGCACGATCAAGGCCAAGCAGGCGATCAAGGACGCCGGCAGGGTGCTGGACTACCCGTTCGCGATGGGCGACCGGATCACCAAGGCGATGCCGCCGTCGGTGATGGGCAAGGACGTGCCGCTGTCCGGCATCTTCGACCCGCAGCACAAGCGGTACTCCGAGGCCGGCGAGTTCCGCCAGTTGTACGAGGCCGATCAGGACGTCCGCAAGATCGTCGACACCGCGCGCGGCCTGGAGAACCTGAAGCGCCAGTGGGGTGTGCACGCGGCCGGCGTGATCATGTCCAGCGAGCCCCTGATCGACCTGATCCCGATCATGCGCCGCGAGCAGGACGGCCAGGTCATCACCCAGTTCGACTACCCGAGCTGTGAGTCGCTCGGCCTGGTCAAGATGGACTTCCTGGGTCTGCGCAACCTGACGATCATGGACGACGCGGTCAAGAACATCGAGGCCAGCCGCGGCTTCACCGTCGACCTCGACGCACTCAGCCACACCCTCGACGACGGCCCGACCTTCGAACTGCTCGGCCGCGGCGACACCCTCGGCGTCTTCCAGTTCGACGGCGGCCCGATGCGGGCGCTGCTGCGGCTGATGAAGCCGGACAACTTCGAGGACATCTCCGCGGTCGGCGCGCTCTACCGTCCCGGCCCGATGGGCGCCAACAGCCACACCAACTACGCCCTGCGCAAGAACGGGCAGCAGGAGATCAGCTACCTGCACCCCGAGCTGGAGGAAGCGCTCAAGCCGATCCTGGGCCCGACGTACGGGCTGATCGTCTATCAGGAGCAGGTGATGCGGATCGCCCAGGAGCTGGCCGGTTACAGCCTGGGCAAAGCGGATCTGCTCCGTAAGGCGATGGGCAAGAAGAAGCGCGAGGTGCTGGACGCGGAGTACGTCGGCTTCGAGGCCGGCATGAAGGAGAGCGGCTTCAGCGCGGCCGCGATCAAGACGTTGTGGGACATCCTGGTCCCGTTCTCCGACTACGCGTTCAACAAGGCCCACTCGGCGGCGTACGGGCTCGTCTCGTACTGGACCGCCTACCTGAAGGCGAACTTCCCGGCCGAGTACATGGCTGCCGTCCTGACGTCGGTGAAGGACGACAAGGACAAGATGGCCATCTACCTGAACGAGTGCCGCCGGATGGGCATCAAGGTGCTGCCGCCGGACGTGAACGAGTCCGACTCGAACTTCACCCCGATCGGCACCGACATCCGGTTCGGACTGTCCGCGATCCGCAACGTCGGCGTCAACGTGGTGGCCGAGATCGTCGCCGCCCGCGAGTCCGAGGGCCGGTTCACCGACTTCGTCGACTTCATCGACAAGGTGCCGCTGCCGGTTTGCAACAAGCGCGTGATCGAGTCGCTGGCCAAGGCCGGCTCGTTCGACTCGATGAACCACGCCCGCCGCGCGGTGGTCGCGGTGCACGAGCAGGCCGTCGACGAGGCGATCGACCTCAAGCGGAACGAGGCGCACGGCCAGTTCGACCTGTTCAGCATGGGCGACGACGACACGGACGATGCCGACGGCAACAGCCGGCTGACGGTGCGGGTGCCGGAGATCGAGGAGTGGGACAAGGCGACCAAGCTCGCGCACGAGCGCGACATGCTCGGTCTGTACGTCTCGGACCACCCGCTGTTCGGCGTCGAGCACGTGCTCACCAACGGCACCGACTGCACGATCGGCCAGCTGCTCGCGGACGAGGACCGGCCGGACGGCACCCGGGTGACGATCGGCGGTCTGGTCACCGCGGTCCAGCGCAAGGTGAACAAGCGCGGTGACATCTACGCGATCGTCACCATTGAGGACCTCGAAGGTTCGATCGAGGTGATGATGTTCTCCTCGGCGTACCAGTTGCACGCGCACCTGCTGAGCAACGACGCGATCATCTTGATGAAGGGCCGGATCCGCCGCCGCGAGGACCGCGTCGAGCTGAGCGGTGACGAGGTCACGGTGCCCGATCTGACCCAGGGACCGAGCGGTCCGGTGGTGATCACGATGCCGATCAACCGGTGTACGCCGCCGGTCGTCGACCAGTTGCGCGACGTGCTCAAGTCGCACCCGGGGATGACCGAGGTGCAGCTCCGGCTGCAGGCGAGCAGGAAGACCACGGTGATGCGGATCGGCGACCGGTTCCGGGTCACCCCGACCTCGTCGCTGATGGCGGACCTGAAGGCGCTACTCGGCCCGTCCTGCCTGGCGGGCTGAGCTGCACTGCTCGGGTCCGTCGGTCTGGCGGGCCGAGCTGCGCTGCTCGGTCCCTCTGTCTGGCGGGCTGAGCTGCGCTGCCCGGGTCCGTCGGCCCGGTGGGCTGAGCTGCGCTGCGCTGCTGGGGTCTGTCTGTCTGGTGGGCTGAGCGGGTCGGTGGGCCGGCGTTGGCGGGAATGAGCCACACTGGGGCGGTGAGTCAGCCAGATCAGCCGCAGCCGTATCAGTCTTTCGGTACTCCGTTCGAGGCGCCGCCGGAGCCGCGACTGCCGTGGGCCAAGGCGATCGCGGTGACCGTGGCGGTGTTCGTGGTCGCGGGTGCGATCGCCGGCTGGGCCTGGCAGCGGTTCTCGCCGCTCGCGCAGTACACGGTGGACGAGCGCGGTGGGTCGCTGGGCGAAGAGCAGATGACCAAGGTGTTCGGTCCGGACGGGACGTTCACCGCGATCGGGTTCCTCACCGCGCTGGTGCTCGGTGCCGCGTTGTTCTGGTGGTTGCGCAACTACGGTCCGTGGGTGGTCGGGATCATCGCGGTCGGCTCGGTGCTGGGCGGTGGTGTCGCGTGGGGTGTCGGCATGTTGCTCGGGCACGATCCGCTGCAGCCGCGGCTCGAGCACGCCAAGCCAGGTGATCTGCTGGACGCTCCGCTGGAACTGCATACGTGGACGCCGGTTGCGGCGTGGCTGGTCGGTGCGGCGTTGGCTGCGGCGGTCATCGCCGCGGCGAGTTGGCGCAGCGAACCGGTTGCAACCGACGCGCTGCCTCCCGCGTCAGAGGGATCGCCGCAGGTGCACTAACCTGTCCCGGCCCGGTGGTGAGGCCACCGGCGACGTGAGGGGGACATCAATGTCTGACAACACCAATCCGCCCCAGGGCGGCCCGCACCACCCGTGCGGCGGTCCGCAGGGCCAGCCGGGTCATGGCGGTCCACAGGGCCAGCCTGGGTACGGCGGCTCGCAGGCGCAGCCGGGTTACGGCGGTTCGGACGGCCGGCCTGGTCAAGGCGGTGCGCAGGGGCAGCCTGTTCAAGGTGGTCCGTTGGGTCAGCCTGGGTATGGCGGTTCGCAGGGGCAGCCCCAGTACGGGCAGGGGCCGGGGCAAGGGCATCCGGGGGCGCTTTGGCCTCAGCCGGGAGCTGCGGATTACCCGCAGGGACCGCAGTACGGGCCGGGTGGGGAGGCGCAGTACGGGCTGGGTGGGCAGGCGCAGTACGGGCCGGGTGGGCAGGCGCAGTACGGGCCGGGGCAGTATGGGCAAGGTGGGCAGCCGCCGTTCGGGGGGCAGCCGGTGCAGCAGTGGCAGCCGGAGCCGCGGAAGAAGCGGACCAAGTGGGTGCCGCTGATCGCGGTGCTGGCCGTGCTCGCCGTCATCGGTGGTGGTGGGATCTTCGCCTACGCCAAGCTCAACGGCGGTGACCAGCCGGCGAGCGTGCTGCCGGCGAACTCGGTCGCCTACGCGCGGATCGACCTGAACCCGTCGGCCGGCCAGCGGGTCGCCGCGCTGCGGTTCCTGATGAAGTTCCCGTCCGCGAAGGACAAGATCGGGCTCACCAGCGACAAGGACGACCTGCGGCAGAAGCTGTTCGACCTGATCAAGAAGGACGCCGGTGACGACCTCGCCGACGTCGACTTCGACAAGGACATCAAGCCGTGGCTCGGCGATCGCGCCGGCGTCGCCGCAGTACCAGCCGACGACGGCAAGGCCGAGGCCGTGGTCGCCGTCGAGGTGAAGAACCAGGACAAGGCCACGAAGGGCTTGGACAAGCTGTTCGCCAACGATGACCACGCACCGAAGCGAGCCTTCGCCGGAAAGTACGTGCTGCTGTCCGGTGAGCAGTCCGTGCTCGACTCGGCCGTTGCCGCGAGCAAGGGATCGTCGCTGCAGGACAACGAGAAGTTCAGCAAGGACATGTCCGCGCTGGGCGAGCAGGGGTTCGCGTCGTTCTGGGCAGACACCAAGGGCCTGGCGCTGGCGGCAGGGCGCAAGCTGACCGAGCAGCAGCGCGCCGCGTTGCCCGAGGGAAGTGCGGCCGCCGTTCTGCGATTCGATTCGCAGTACGTCGAACTCAAGGGCGTCGTGCACGGTGACCAGAGCCTGAAGGTCGGCACCAAGGACGCAGGCGACGTGATCGGCAAGCTCCCGGACACCACCGCCGGTGCGCTCGCGCTGTCCGACGGTGCGAACCTGGTCGGGACGATCTGGACCCAGCTGGAGAAGTCGTCCGGTCAGGCCGGGATCAACCTCGGTGACCTGACCAAGAACTTCACCGACGAGTACGGCATCACGCTGCCGGACGACCTGAAGCCCTTGCTGGGCAAGAACCTGGCGCTCGCGATCGACAAGGACAAGGCCGACGGCCCGAAGATCGCGGCTCGGATCGACACCGACCCGGGCAAGGCCGAGGAGGTCGTCGACAAGCTGCTGAACCTGATGCACAGCCGGACCACGGCGAACATCCCGGTCAAGAAGGCCAAGGACGACGACACGTTGGTGATCGCGACCGACCAGGGCTACGCCGAGCAGGTGCTGAAGGGCGGCAACCTCGGCCAGACCGAGAACTTCAAGCAGGCGGTGCCGGACACGAAGAACGCCGTACTGGTCGGGTACGTCGACTTCGAGGCGATCGAATCGCTGAGCAGCAAGGTGAGTTCGGACAAGGACTACGCCGCGCTCCGCTCGGCCGGGTTCAGCACCCGCGTCACCGGCGACGGCGAAGCGGACTTCACGCTGCGAGTCGTCGCCAAGTAGCTCGTCGGTGATGTCGAAAACCGGGCGGCGGCTTCTACCTCAGGGTGTCAGCACACTTTCTGAGGAGTACGAGATGAACCACTTCACCGGCATCCGTACGGTCGCCGTTCCGGTCACCGACCAGGACAGGGCGCTCGACTTCTACGTCCACACCCTGGGGTTCGTGACAGAGCTGGATGCGCCGTTGCCGCAACTCGGCGGCCGCTGGCTGGTCGTGGCACCTCCCGGTGGCGGTACGTCGATCGCCCTGATCCCGGCCACTGACGCGTTCCCGGCCGGTACCGACACGGGCATCCGGCTGGCGACCGGCGATGCCGCCGCAGCTCACGCCGCTCTGACCGGCCAAGGCGTCGTCGCGGACGCGCTGATGAACTGGCCGGGCGTGCCACCCATGTTCACCTTCTACGACCAGGACCACAACAAGCTCTTCGCCGGCCAGAGCTGACCGAAGGCCCGTCGGTAAGACCCAGGAGGCGGGCCGGTGGATCTGGGACCTGCCGGAGCGCAGGAGGTGGGCCGGTGGATCTGGGACCTGCCGAAGCTGCGGTACTTCGTGGCGGTCGCCGACGAGTTGCACGTCGGCCGCCCTGCTAGGCCACGAGCGCTTCCAGCACGCCTTCGCCGTACTTCGCGAGCTTGTTCTCGCCGACGCCGCTGATGGTGCCGAGTTCGGCGAGGGTGCCGGGGAGTTCGGTGGCGATCTGGCGAAGAGTCGCGTCGTGGAAGATCACGTACGCCGGTACGCCCTGCTCCTTGGCGGTCGCGGCGCGCCAGTTGCGGAGGCGTTCGAAGACCTCGACCGCCTCGGGTGCCAGATCGGCGACGGCCGTCTTCTTCTTGCTCGCCGAGGACGAGCGCGAGGAACGGCCGACCCGCTCCGGCTCGCGGCGCATCATCACCTCGCGGCGTCGGCCGAGCACCTCGGCGCTGTCGTCGGTGAGCAGCAGCGTGCCGTAATCACCTTCGACCGTGAGCAGGCGCTGGGCGAGCAGTTGGCGGATGACGCCACGCCACTCGGTGTCTTTCAGTTCGGTGCCGATACCGAAGACGGTCAGCTCGTCGTGGCGGAACTGCTTCACCTTCTCGGTGGGTTTGCCGAGCAGGATGTCGATCACCTGGCCGGCGCCGAACTTCTGGTTCCGCTCGTGCTGCAACCGATAGACGGTCGACAGCAGCTTCTGCGCCGGGATCGTGCCGTCCCACGACTCCGGCGGGGTCAGACAGGTGTCGCAGTTGCCGCACGCCTCGCCCGTCTGGCCGAAGTACGCGAGAAGCTGCATGCGACGGCACTGCACGGTCTCGCAGAGCGCGAGCATCGCGTCGAGATGCGTGCCGAGCCGCCGTCGGTGGGCCGCATCGCCTTCGGAGGTGTCGATCATCTTGCGTTGCTGGACGACGTCCTGCAGTCCGTACGCCAGCCAGGCCGTCGACGGCAGCCCGTCGCGACCGGCGCGACCGGTCTCCTGGTAGTAGCCCTCGACCGACTTGGGCAGATCCAGGTGCGCGACGAAACGCACGTCGGGCTTGTCGATCCCCATCCCGAAGGCGATCGTCGCGACCACGACCAGACCGTCCTCGCGGAGGAAGCGGGACTGGTTCTTCGCGCGCGTGCGGCTGTCGAGACCCGCGTGGTACGGAACGGCTTCGATGCCGTTCTGGGTCAGGAAGGTCGCTGTCTTCTCCACGCTGTTGCGGGACAGGCAGTAGACGATGCCCGCGTCGCCCGCGTGCTCGGTGCGGAGCAGGTCGAGCAACTGCCGCTGCGGGTTGTCCTTCGGCACGATCCGGTACTGGATGTTGGGCCGGTCGAAGCTGGCGACGAAGTGCTTGGCCTCGGTCAGGTTCAGCCGGGTGGCGATCTCGCGGTGGGTCGCCTCCGTCGCGGTGGCCGTGAGCGCGATCCGCGGTACGTCGGGCCAGCGCTCGTGCAACTGCGACAGCATCAGGTAGTCGGGCCGGAAGTCGTGCCCCCATTGGGAGACACAGTGGGCCTCGTCGATCGCGAACAGCGAGATCTTGCCCTGGTCGAGCAGCCGCGTGGTCGCCTCGACCCGGAGCCGCTCGGGCGCCAGGTAGAGCAGGTCGAGTTCGCCGGACAGGAAGGCCCGCTCGACCTCGCGCCGCTGGTCGAAATCCTGGGTGGAGTTGAGGAATCCGGCTCGCACGCCGAGCGCGGTCAACGCGTCGACCTGGTCCTGCATCAGCGCGATCAGCGGCGAGATCACCACTCCCACGCCGGACCGGACCAACGCCGGGATCTGGTAGCACAGCGACTTTCCGCCACCGGTCGGCATCAGGACGAGCGCGTCACCGCCGGCGACGACGGTGTCGATGATCTCCTGCTGCTGGCCACGAAACGAGTCGTACCCGAAGACGCGGTGCAGGACCTGCGCAGCCTCGCTCGCAGGATCGTCTTCCGGAAACTCAGCAGCAGCCACCCGGCAATCCTACGGAAATCACCACCACACCGTTCGACCCCTGTGGACAACTCGCCGTTATAGGTTTCCGGCACTCCACAGATATCCCTAGCGTGCGGCCGGGGCGGGCTCCGGGGCTTGGACGATAGGAAGCTCTTCGGTCATCCACTGGCGGGGAGAGCAGCCGGCGAGGGAGTGCCATTCGCGGGTGAGATGCGCCTGGTCGGCGTACCCGAGATCTGCCGCGAGGTCTGCCAGCCGGGTCATTGGACGGCGCTTCAAGATCGAGACCGCCTGCTCGAACCGCAGTACCCGCGCCGCGACCTTCGGCGACAAGCCGTACTCCGCGCGGAACCGCTCGCTCAGGTGCCGTCGGCTCCACCCGACCTCCCGCGCCAACTCCTGTACGCCGACGCCGCCGGCCGTCTCGCGCAACCGCTGCCAGGCCCAGCTGAGCTCAGCGCGCGGCTCGGGCGCCGGCTCGTCGCGCCACGCCTCGAGGAACAGCTGCTCCAGGATGTCGAACCGCTGCTCCCAGTCAGACGTCTCGCGAAGGCGATCGCTGAGTTCGACCGCCGTGTGACCAACCAACTCGTCAAGGTCGACTGTAGTCGCGGCAAGCTCGCCGGCCGGCACACCGAACAGCGCACGACAACCGACCGGGGTCAGCGCGAGCTGGAGCCCGGAGCGATTAGGCGAACCACCGATCCGCACAGCCGTGGAATGCAGCCCGCTCGCCAACGTGCTGAACTTCTCCACCGGCTCATCGGCGACAGCCAGCCCCAACGGCTCGTCCAGCGTGATGACGACCGTCAGGTACTGCGACGGCAACCCACGATGGAGGTCAGGCGGCTCGCCGCCGTACGCGTACCCGATGAGATCCCCGAGGTACGACCGCAACGCAGGGTGCACCCGCCGCTCGTGATGCTCGAACCCCACCATTTGCCCAGGCTAGAAGGCCTCCAGGTCGAAGGCGAGGGTGATTGCCTCGGTCAGGGCTGGTTCCTGGTCGGGGAAGAGGTAGCCGATCAGGCGGCCCAGTTGGAGCTTGGGGATGGTTTGGATGTTGTCGCAGCTGATGGCGCTGGGATGGTCGAGACCGTTGCGGGTGCCGACCAGGACCTCGGTGGACAGGCCGCGGATGGTGCTGGTGATGGGGGCGACGGTGACGTTGGTGAGGCGCGGGCGGATCAGCTCGCGGGTGAGCACGACCACCGGCCTCGGCTTGTCCAGCCGGGCGATGTGGATCGGGCGCATTCAGTCGAGGTCGGACAAGACGGTCCCGGCGGCGGCGTCGGCCAGTCCGTCGAGGTCCGGGTAGTCGCCGTGCTCGGTGAGGATGGCGAGATCGCGTGCGGCCAGCTCCCGGCGGCGCTCGCGCTCCATCGCCCGGGCGACGACCGACGCCCGGCTGGCTGCTTTGTTGTCGCCGACCAACTGGTCCATGAAGTCGACCAGCTCGTCCGGCAACCGCACGGTGATCTGCTTACTCATACCAGAACCATACCACTATGGGATTCAGCCTGAAGTCTGCGTCGAGCAGAGCTCCCAGAGCCGCGCGGCGGCGGCAGTGTCCTGAGCGGCCGGCGAAGGGTCTGCGCGGTGGTTTCGCGTGTAGTAGAGGCCCGACTCGGTCGCGACTTCGGGGGAGGTGGCCAGCCAGACGAGGGTCTCGGCGCCTTGGTCGGGTGTCCGGGCGAACGGCTTGGCCATCGCCATCATCGCCCGCATCAGCAGGCCGTTGTTGGTGTTGAAGCCGGTCGCGACGAAGCCCGGCTCGAAGGAGTAGCTGTGCACGGCCGGGAAGCGGCGGGCGAGTTCGGCGGACAGCATGATCAGGGCCAGCTTGGATTCGCCGTACCGACGCAGGGCGCCGCCGGTGAGCTTCGCGGTGCGGCTGTAGTACTGCGAACCGTCGATGTGGTCGAAGTCGACGGCCTTGACTTTCGTGTGCTCGTCGGAGGCCGTGAAGACCACCCGGGCGCCGGGGGCGAGGTGGTCGGTGAGTCGCGTGGTGATGAGGAACGGCGCGAGCACGTTGAGCGCCCAGGTGAGTTCGATGCCGTCGGGGGAGAGTTGGTGGCTGCCGTACATCGCGCCGGCGTTGTTGACCAGTACGTCGATGGGCGGCGCTTGGACCGCCACGTCCTCGATGAGGGTCCGGACCGACGCCTGGGAGGTCAGCTCGGCCTGGAAGATGTCGGCCACCTCGCCGCCCGCCGCGCGGATCTCGGCCGCGGCGGACTTGGCCTTCGCCACGTTGCGGGCGACGAGACCGAATCGGGCACCGCGAGCGCCCAGCGCCTTCGCGGCCGCGAGACCGATCCCGTTGGTCCCGCCGGTGATGAGTACGTACTTGTCCCGCAGTTCCACAATCCCCACCCCAATCCCTTCCACCTGACAGTACGGCGGTGGGGTGCCATCGGAGACCGTTAGTTGGGGGCCATGTCCGACCAGCTGAGGTCTACTGCGGGGAGGGACGGGAGGGCTTTGATCGCGGCCATTTCGGTGTCGAGGAGGCCGACGAGGTGGGCCAGGCGGGTGGTGGTGTCGACGGCTTCGAGGAGTTTCTGGCGGTCCGGGGTCATCAGGGTCATCGCGGCCGACATCAGGTACGACAGGGTGCTCGGGTCGTCGGGGAGGGAGCCGATGTGCAGGCCGGGCTGGCTGATCTCGGTGACGGCGGCGGCGTACCGGTGGAAGCGCTGCACCGCGACGTTCGCCGTACCGAGCGGATCGTCGCCCGGGTCCTCGGCGAGCCATTCGACGTCGGCGATCAGGTAGTCGCCCTCGGTGTCCAGTTCGGCGACCTTGAAGCGGCGGTTGCCGGTCAGCGTGATCTCGACCGGGCCGTCGTCGGCGGCGTCGAGGGCGATCTCGGAGATGGTCGCGGCGCAGCCCGTGCCGTAGAGCGACCGGAACACCCGGTCGCCGAGCTCGTAGCCGTCCCGTACGGCGACCGCGCCGCAGACGAGTTCGCCGCCGTTCTCGACCAGGTCACGGATCACCGCGCGGCCCTGGACGTCGGTCACGGGGATGGGAAGCACCAGCCCGGGAAAGATCACCGTGTCGACGGTGAGGAGGGGCAGGCGGGAATCCATACGGCGAGCCTAGTGCCAACCATCGACGACCGTGGTCCGCGCTGTAGACGGCGCGCGGGGGAGCGCGGAGCCGACCACTAGACTGGCGAGCATGATTCGCCGCGTCGACCTGCGGGGCCGAGTGGCAGCCGGAGAGGTTCTCGACCTCCAAGCCCTGGTCCCCCGAGCCGTTTTCGACGTCGAGGCCGCCCTCGACGTCGTCCGACCGATCTGCCTGGACGTCCGTCATCGGGGCCTGGAGGCGATCAGGGAGTACGGCGAGAAGTTCGACCATGTGGCTGTGGCGGACCTGCGGGTCCCCGCCGAGGCGCTGAAGACTGCGCTGGAGGAGCTCGACCCGTCGGTGCGGTCCGCGTTCGAGGAGTCGATCCGCCGCGTCCGCGAAGTGAGCGAGGACGAGCGTGGTGCCGATGTCGCTTCCGAGCCGGCACCCGGCGGCCGCGTCACCCAGCGGCTGGTGCCGGTGCAGCGCGTCGGGCTCTACGTGCCGGGCGGCCGGGCGCCGCTGGCGTCGAGCGTCGTGATGAACGTCGTACCGGCTCAGGTTGCCGGGGTGCAGTCGCTTGCTGTCGCCTCGCCGCCGCAGAAGGACTTCGGAGGTCTGCCGCACCCGACGGTGCTCGCGGTCTGCGCGATGCTCGGGATCGAAGAGGTGTACGCGATGGGCGGCGCTCAGGCGATCGCCGGGTTCGCGTACGGCTTCGAGGGTTGCCGCAAGGTCAACCTGATCACCGGGCCGGGCAACATCTACGTGGTCGCGGCCAAGCGGTTCCTGCAGAGCGAAGTCGGCATCGATTCCGAGGCCGGCCCGACCGAGATCGCCGTACTTGCTGACGACACTGCCGACGCCGCGCACGTCGCGGCCGACCTGATCAGCCAGGCCGAGCACGACCCGATGGCTGCGAGCGTGCTGGTGACGCCGAGCGAGGCGCTGGCCGCGGCTGTTGAAGCCGAGTTGCCGAAGCAGGTCGCGAAGACCAAGCACCGGGAGCGGGTCGAGGAAGCGCTCGGTGGGCAGCAGTCGGCCGTAGTACTGGTCGATGATCTCGATCAGGGGACGGCTGTGGTGGACGCGTATGCCGCCGAGCACCTGGAGATCCAGACGGCCGACGCCGAGGAGCGGGCCGCGCAGATCAACAACGCGGGCGCGATCTTCGTCGGTGGTTGGTCGCCGGTCTCACTGGGCGACTACTGCGCGGGGTCGAACCACGTGCTGCCCACGGCCGGTTGCGCATGCCACTCGTCGGGCCTTTCTGTCCGTAGCTTCCTGAAGGCTGTCCACGTGATCAACTACAGCCAACAGGCGCTGGCCGATGTCGCCCAGCACGTCGTCAACCTCGCGCACGCCGAGGACCTGCCGGGTCACGCCGCGGCCGTCACGGCTCGCTTCCCCGACACAGCTACGGAGTCCGTCGATGGCTGACTTCGACGGACTGCCGATCCGCGACGAGCTGAAGAGCTTCGAGCCGTACGGCGCACCGCAGCTCGACGTACCGGTCCTGCTCAACGTCAACGAGAACCCGTATCCGCCGAGCGAGGCGACCGTCGCCGACATCACCGCGTCGGTGGCCGAGGCGGCACGCGGGCTGAACCGCTACCCGGATCGCGAGTTCCTCGACCTCCGGGCCGACCTCGCGGCGTACCTGGGCCGTGAGTCGGGTGCGCACCTGGTCGCCGAGCAGGTCTGGGCGGCCAACGGCTCCAACGAGGTGATGCTGCACCTCCTGCAGGCATTCGGAGGACCAGGCCGTACTGCGTTGTCGTTCGCCCCCACCTACTCGATGTATCCCGAGTACGCGCGCGACACGAACACCGGCTGGGTCGTCGGACGCCGGTCGCACGACTTCACCCTCGACCCGAGCAAAGCGCTCGCGGCGATCTCGCGACACCGGCCGTCCGTCGTACTGCTTGCCTCTCCCAACAATCCGACCGGTACTGCGTTGCCGATCGACCTGGTGGAGGCGGTTGCCGCCCGCACCAAGGCGATCGGGGCGGTGCTGGTGGTGGACGAGGCCTATGCGGAGTTCCGCCGAGCCGGTACGCCGAGCGCGGTCACCTTGCTGCCGGCGTACAGCAATCTCGCGGTGGCTCGGACCATGTCGAAGGCTTTCGCGCTCGCCGGTGGACGCGTCGGTTACCTTGCCGCGAGCAAGCAACTGGTGGACGCGCTGCGGATCGTGCGGTTGCCATATCACTTGTCCGCGGTGACCCAGGCGGTCGCGCGGGCGGCGCTGCGGCACTCGGACGAGTTGCTCAGCCGGGTCGACCAGCTCCGGGTGGAGCGGGACGAGACCGTGGAATGGCTGCGTGCACAGGGTTTGCGCGCGGTCGACTCCGATGCGAACTTCGTGTTGTTCGGCACCTTCGCCGACCGGCACGCGGTCTGGCAGTCGCTGCTCGACGACGGTGTGCTGATCCGCGAGACCGGACCGGACGGCTGGCTGCGGGTGTCGATCGGCACCGGCGCCGAGATGGCAGCGTTCCGCGCGTCGCTGGAGAAGGTGCTCAAGACAGAGGTAGGAAGAACGCTATGACGAGGACTGCCCGGATCGATCGGGAGACCAGCGAGTCGAAGGTGCTGATCGAGCTCGACCTGGACGGCACCGGCCGCGCCGAGATCAGTACCGGCGTCGGTTTCTACGACCACATGCTCAACGCGCTGGCCAAGCACGCGCTGCTCGACCTGCACGTGAACACCGTCGGCGACCTCGAGATCGACGCGCACCACACCGTCGAGGACACCGCGATCGGCCTCGGCCAGGCGCTTCGCGAAGCTCTGGGTGACAAGCGCGGCATCCGCCGCTTCGGTGACGCGACCGTGCCGCTGGACGAGGCGCTCGTGCACTGCACGGTCGACCTGTCCGGCCGCCCGTACTGCGTGCACACTGGCGAGCCCGACGGCCAGGTGTACGCGATCATCGGCGGTGACTACGCGGGTTCGCTGACCCAGCACGTCTTCGAGACACTCGCCTTCAACGCCGCGATCTGCATCCACATCCGGGTGCTGTCCGGCCGGGATCCGCACCACATCGTCGAGGCCCAGTTCAAGGCCTTCGCGCGGGCGCTCCGCGACGCGGCCGAGCTGGACCCACGCCAGCCCGGCATCCCGTCGACGAAGGGCGCTCTGTGAGCCCGAAGGTCGTCCTGCTGGACTACGGCTCGGGCAACATCCGCTCGGGCGAGCGCGCCCTGCAACGAGTCGGCGCCGACGTGACGGTGACGTCGTCCTTCGAGGACGCGCTGAACGCGGACGGCCTGCTCGTACCAGGCGTCGGCGCCTTCGAAGCCTGTATGACGGGACTTCGCTCGGTCCGCGGCGACGTCGTGGTCGACCGCCGGCTCGCCGCCAGCCGACCGGTGCTCGGGATCTGCGTGGGCATGCAGATCCTGTTCGCCCGCGGGATCGAGCACGGCGTCGAGACCGAAGGCTGCGACCAGTGGCCCGGCGTCGTCGAGCGGCTCCAACCTACGGGCGGCGAGCCGGTGCCGCACATGGGCTGGAACACCGTGGACGTGCCCTCGGGAAGCGTGCTCTTCGATGGGATCGAGAAGGAACGCTTCTACTTCGTCCACTCCTACGGCGTTCGTGAGTGGGAGCTCAAGGACACCCGCGCCTCGGTGGCGCCGGCGGTCACCTGGACGACGTACGGCGGTGATCGTTTCGTCGCCGCGGTCGAGAACGGCCCGCTGACCGCCACCCAGTTCCACCCGGAGAAGTCCGGCGACGCCGGCGCGGAACTGCTGGCCAACTGGGTGCGCTCGCTGTAAGAACCTGACACGCGCTCTGTTGCTGTTCGGTTGTTGTTTACCGTACGTTCACTGGCGACCACTGTTTGTGCTGACAAGGAGACCGCCCGTGTCCGTTGAAGACTCGCATGCCCTGTCCAGACGCCAGTTCGTCGCCCGTGCCGCCGCGGCTGGTGTCGCCGTCAGCGTGGTGGGAGCCGTCGAGGCCCTCTACACGGCGGAGCCCGCGCTCGGGACGTCCGGCCCGAAGATCGGCTACGGCCCGCTGATTCCCGACCCGGCCGGCATGCTCGACCTGCCGCGCGGATTCAGCTACCAGATCCTGTCGAGGGAGGGGACGGTCCGGCCGGACGGGCTGCCGACGCCGTCCCGGTTCGACGGGATGGGCACCTTCCCCGACCGCTTCGGCGGCAACCGGCTGGTCCGCAACCACGAAAGCAGCCCGACCGCGAAGATCAAGGTGGTCGCGCCGCCCGAGCGGACGTACGACCCGGCCGGCGCCGGTGGCACCAGCACCCTGGTCGTCGACCGGCACAACCACAAGACCAGCGAGCACATCAGCCTGGGCGGCTCGGCGATCAACTGCTCGGGCGGCATCACCCCGTGGCGCACCTGGCTGACGTGTGAGGAGACCGAACTCAAGGCCGGCCAGAGCGGCTACACCAAGGACCACGGCTTCATCTTCGAGGTCGATCCGTACGACGACCGCCGCAACAATCACCCCACTCCGCTGACGGCGATGGGCCGGTTCCAGCACGAGGCGGTCGCGATCGACCCGGCGACGGGCATCGTCTACGAGACCGAGGACGCTTTCGTCGCGCCGCTCGGTGGCTTCTACCGGTTCCTGCCGAATCGTCCACGTGGTGGCTGGGGGAGTCTGCGGGCCGGCGGCGAACTCCAGGCGATGCGGATCCCCGACCTGCCGGACCTGTCGGTGGTGCAGGAGGCGGGCACGGTCTTCCACGGCGTCGAGTGGGTGAAGGTGCCCGACCCGCTGGCGACGACCGAGTCGGTCCGCGCCCAGGACTACGGCAAGCAGACCACCGGTGGGTACAAGCTCGAGGGCTGCTGGTGGGGCCAGCTGGACCGCTGCGTGTACTTCGTGTCGTCGTTCGCCCGCACCGAACTCGGCCCGAAGGTCGACCACGACGGCCAGGTCTGGCGCTACGACCCGCGGGCGAAAACGCTGAAACTGATGGTGATCTTCACCCGGCCGAAGCCCGGCTCGGACGACCCCGAGTTCGATGCCCCCGACAACATCACCATGTCGCCGTACGGCGGGCTGATGATGTGTGAGGACGGCCTCGGTGAACAGCACATCCTCGGCACCACCGAGGACGGTCAGGTCTTCAAGTTCGCCCGCAACGCGGTCAACAACGGCACACCCGAAGCCCCGGAGTACGGCGAACTGGCCGGCGTCGGCTTCTCCGCCGACGGCCGCACCATGTTCTTCAACGTCTACACCCCCGGCATCACCTACGCCATCACCGGCCCCTGGCGCCGCCGCCGCTAGAGCTCAGGCGCCTCGGAGGTGGCTCGTCACCGCGGCGAGCCACCTCTGCGGCGCATGCCGGTGAATCCGATGGCCGGCGTCGACCGTCGCGATGGTTGCCGTAGGCATCTGTTGCGCGACGAGTTCGAAGCGGGACTGGTCGAGATGACTCTTCGGTCCACCCGCCAGCAGCAGCGTCGGTGCCGGCACCGCCATGAGCCCGTCCCACCACGCAGGTTGCGGCTTCCGTAACTCCGCCACGACCTCACGCAACATCAGCGGATCGAACTTCTTCCGCCCCAGCAACCCCATCACCCGCAGCGCCGCGCCCGTACCCGCCTTGACGCTCGGCGGCCCATCCTGAGCACCCCGCGGCGGTACCGGCAGCTCCTCCAGCACCAACCGCTCAACCCGCTCCGGCACCTGCACAGCAATGAGACTCGCCACGAACGCCCCGAGCGAATGCCCCACCAGCGTCACTCGCTCCAGCCCGAGCTCGTCCAACTCCCGCACCACGTCGTCGCGGAAGTCCTCCAGCCGGTACGCCCTACGCCGAGCCGCCCCGCGATGCCCAGCCAGCGTCGGGCAGTGCACCCGATAGCCCGCCTCTTCCAGGCCGGCCCGCACGCCGTCCCACGTCGCCGGCGCACTCCCGGCGGCGTGCAGACAGACCAGGTCCTTCAACTCTTCAGTCACGGAGACAGTGTCTACACGATTCGCGTAGACACTGTCTACCGCAGATCCGAAGTCAGGGTGCGTCGATGACGATGGCGGCTTCCATTTCGAGGACGCGTTGGTAGTCCTCGTCGAGGGTGGCTGCGTCGCTGTGGATGAGGATGACCCAGGCCAGGCAGGTGAAGAGGTCGACCGTCTCGGGGACGATCGCGTCTTCCTCGTGCAGGATCTTCATCCAGTGGAAGGACTTCAGCTCTTCGGCGGGAGCGAGCACCTCGCGGTTGCGGAAGTAGCCCTCCCGGACCGCGGAGATGAAGATGCCACGCAGGTGCTGGACCAGGTCGAAGCTGTCCCGCACCTCGCCGCGGACCCGGTGCGCGACGGTCCGCTTGATGTGGTTGTCGCCGGTGGCCAGTTCGCTGACCATCTGGTGACCGCCACCGGCCGGCCGGGCCGCGACCTCGATCAGGCGCGGTCCGTCGGCCGTCATCATCACCTCGGAGTGCCCGCACCCGACCCGGATGCCGACGGCATCGAGCACCTGCTGGGTGTACGGCCACAACGCCAGTACTTCGGGGTCGTCGGCCGCGAGGAAGTCGATCCGGTGGTAGATGCCGATCTTGTCGCCCCGGCTGACCTTGGTGTAGCGGCAGACGTCGACGAGCGAGTGCACCCCGTCCACCGAGTAGCTGTCCACCAGGTACTCGGTGCCCTCGGCGTACTCCTGGATCAGTACTGCGTCGTTGGTGATGCCCATCTTGTTGGTCCGGCCGAGCACCTGGTCGAACCGCTCCCGCCAGTCGCCGTCCTCGAAGACGATGTAGACCTCGTCGCCGGCGGCACTCTTCGGCGGCTTGATCACCAGCCGCTTGCCGAGCAGGTCGTTCTCCTTCAGCCAGTGCTCGGCCTCGGCCGGGTCGGACGTCAGGAACTGCCGCAGCCTCGGAACCCCAGCAGCAGAAAGCGCCTGGGCCATCTGCCACTTGTCCCGCCGCGCCGACGCCAGTTCAGGAACGTTCCCGCTGCCCGGTACCAGGATCTCGGTGAGCTGGTCGCACAACTCGACCCCACTCTCCGCCCCAGGCACCAGGTACTCCGGTTCGTACACCCGCAACTCCGCGGCCAGCGCCTCCACGTCACCCGTGAAGTAGTGCACGTGCTCGAAATCCTCCGGGTGCCAACTCGTCGTGTACGCCGGTGGCGGCTCCAGTCCGCTCAGGACCGCAACCGGCACCTGGCCGGCCTCCTTGAAGGCCGCCGGATATTCCTGACCGGTGGACAACGGGTCCACGATGATCGTGTAGCTAGACATGAGGCCCTCCTACGAGCTCTCGCTCGGCAACGGCTCGCTGGCCGGGGTGATGTCGACTGCTGGTTCCTCGGCGGCCGTGTCGGCTCCGCTGGACATGCCGAAGTACGCGAGGACGACGCCGATCGCGCCGGCCACGCCGCACCAGACCCAGACCCGGGTGCCGGCGTTGTTCCAGACCCACACGCCGAGAAAGGGACCGAGGGCGGAGCCCAGGCCGAACATGGCGTGGGCCGATCCGACGTACCGGCCGAGGAGCTTCGGCGTGGCGGCCATGCCCGGATAGGCGAACATGGTCGGACCGGCGATGATCTCGGCCAGCGTCCACAGCAGGGTGCCGATCACGAAGATCGCCACCCCGCCCGGCAGCGCGTAGAACGCGAGGCCGCCGCCGAGCAGGACGAAGCCGATGATCGCGACGATCCGGGCCGGCCAGTGCTGGACCACCTTGGTCACCAGCAACTCGCAGGTGATCACGATGAAGCCGTTCAGCGCGACGACCGCGCTGAACCACCAGGTGGACAGCCCTTCCGACTTCATGTGCAGCGGAAGGACGGCCAGGTACTGCATGTAGATCGCCGCGTTGATGAACATGCACACGAGGAACAGCACGTACTTGTAGTCCCGCAGTACGGCGAGGTAGCCGCCCTTCGGTTCCGGCGCGGCCGGGTCGTCGGCCGTGTCGTCGGCGACCGCCGCCGGCTTCCGGCCGGGCAGCGCGATGATCGCCACGGTCGCGTAGGCCAACGCGGCAAGGGCTTCGCCGATGAACAGCAGGTTCCACGAGATCGAGACCAGGGCGGCACCGATCAGCGGAGCCGCCGTCGTCCCGAGGTTCATCGCCAGCCGGTAGACCGCGAAGATCATCACCTGGCGGTTCTTCGGGGTCAGCTCGGTCAGCAGTGCCGCCGAGGCCGGCCGGTAGAACTGCCCGACCGCACCGGCCAGTGCGACCACGATCAGGACGGCGGTGTAGCTCGGGACGTAGGCGATTCCCAGCACGAACGCGGCCATGCCGAACATGCTGATCATCACC
Source organism: Kribbella monticola (assembly GCF_003261635.1). Lineage (GTDB taxonomy): Bacteria > Actinomycetota > Actinomycetes > Propionibacteriales > Kribbellaceae > Kribbella > Kribbella monticola. The sequence continues at coordinate 284,707 of NZ_QFXK01000027.1, forward strand.
GCGGCCCGCGGCCCGACCTTGTCCGACAGCGAGCCGCCGATGATCAGGCCGATCACCGAGCCGCCGCCGTAGATGCCCAGCGCCGTACCGGCCTGGACGTCGGTGAAACCCTTCGAGGTGGTCAGGAACAGCACCAGGAAGACCTGCAGGAACCAGCCGAGCTTGTTCACGAAGACGCCGACCAGCAGCGCCTTCACCGGCAGCGGGGCGCCCTTGATGGTCGCCCAGATGCCGGTGCTCTCGTCGGTCGTCGAACTCATGGTGTCGCCTCTTCGGGTTCCTTGGGGTGGCCGGACCAGCGCAGCGCCTGCTCGGCCGCGTCGAGCCCGGCCCGGCAGTCGTCCAGCGTGGTGGCCACCACGGTCGCGTAGGCGATCCGGCCCCACAGCGTGCCGATCGGCGGGGGACTGGTGGTCGCGCCGGGCTCCATCAGCACGACGAGTTGGTCGATCGTTGCCGGCAGCCCCGATTCGTCGAAGCCGACCGAGTCGAGCACGGTGTCGTTCTCGTCGACGTAGAAGAACCGGACGCCCCCGACCATCGCCCGGTCAGGCACGAGTTCGGGGGTGCGGCCGCACGCCACCGCCGCGGCCGCGAGGCCTGGGTCGGCCCCGGTCGCCTGCAGGCCGAGGTACGGGATCATGTCGCCGCCGATCCGGGCGTTGATCTCGATCACCTTCGGGCCGTCGGCGGTGATCATGATCTCGGTGTGCGTGACGCCGTCGGTGAACCCGATCGCCGCGTGCGCGTCGGCCAGCACCTGCATCAGTTCCTGGTCGGCCAGCAGCGGGTCGGCCGCGTCGACGAAGTGACCGATCTCCTCGGCGTACGGCGGGTAGCCGATCTCCTTGCGGGCAAGGCAGAACGGCGTCACCTGGCCGTGGAAGATCGCCGAGTCGATGCTGATCTCGTAGCCGTCGGCGAACTCCTCGACCAGCACCTTGACGTCGTAGTGCGGCGCCTCGGGCACGGTGGTGTCGTGCGCGAACTCCCAGTTGTCCTTCAGCTCCTCGGCCGAGTTGACCTTCACCACGCCGAGGCTGGCGGCCAGCGCCCGTGGCTTCAGGATCACCGGGTAGCCGAGCTTGTCCGCCGTCTCGAGCGCCTCGTCGACGGTGTCCACCAGCACGGAGACCGGCTGGGGAACACCGCGCTCGGCGAGCGCCGTACGGGTCAGGTGCTTGTCGCGGCAGCGGTTGATCATCTCGACGTCGCCGCCCGGCAGGCCGAGCGTCTCGGCGATGTGGGCGGTCTGCAGGATGCGGGCCTCGTCCCAGCAGAGCACGCCGTCGATCGGCTGCTCGGCGTGCAGCTTCTTCGCCGCGACGACCAGCGCCTCGGCGTCGAGCGTGCTCTCCAGTACCGTCCAGCCCTCGATGTACTCCTTCTCCCAGGTCGGTTCCGCGTGCAGGAACATGTGGATCCGGTACTGCGGCGCGATCGAGCGCAGGATGTACTCCCGGAACAGGCGCATCCCGGTCGCCACCACCAGCAGGTGCGGTCTCGTCGTCATCTCTCAGACCTCCCTGATCGGAGCCGGGATCTGCTCGATGGAGGAGACCCCGCGAGTGCCGTCGCTACGGCGGAAGTGGTCGGTGATCCGGATGTTGCCGCGCAGGTCGTACTCCGGGATGCTGCGGCACTCGCCGCTGACCAGCTCGCCGTCAGCGGTCAGCAGGCAGTAGGCACCCCTGATCGTCCCGTCCGGTTGCATTCGGCCGACCAGCCGCCCGCTGCGCAGCGATCCACCCGCGTAGAACTCGGCCCAGACCAGGTCGTCCTCGCGGTGATACTGCCCGTACGGCGTACTCGCGCTCGGGTCGTCCCGGACGAGCTGGAACCAGACGCCGTCGACATCGGGTACAGCCGAAGGCTCGGGAGCAGCGGCGGTCACCACTTCACCGCGCACAGCTCGTCGGAGATCGGGTAGATCTCCCGGTCGAACATCGAGTTGAGCACGATCGCGGCCCGGACCGGGAGCTGCGTCAGCCCCGCGTTCGTCAGGCCGTGGCTGTACCGGCTCGCGTTGAACGAGAAGATCCGGTGGCCGTTCATGCCCTTCCAGCGCACCGAGTAGTCGGGCTCGACCAGCATCTCGCCGTCGTCGTCGTAGTCGATCCGCTCCCGCAGGTCGTCGTCGAACGGAGCCTGCACGTGCTCGCGGCCCGCGGCGATCACCAGCCGGCGTACCTCGTGCTCCTCCGGCATCGCCGGGGTCGTGCAGCGCAGCCGAATGGTGCCGTCGGCAAGCTGTTCGGCCGAGGTGACGTCGCGGCCGGGCAGCAGCGTCACCGGGAACCGGCCGAGCGTGAGCAGGCCGTCGTAGTTGCCCTGGTACAGCGCCTTCAGGCCGCCCGGCGTGATCGCGTCGCCGGAGTAGCGGGAGTCCACGATCATCTCCCGGCGCTTCGACCGGTTCAGCCCCTGCAGGAACTCGATGTGTGAGGGCCGGTACAGCTCGTTGGCCATCGGGGAGTCGTCGATACTGCGGAACCACTGGTTGCGGCCGATCCAGCGGATGTCGGTGAAGCCGGAGCCGAGCAACCGCAGTACACATTCGAGACCGGTCTGGCCGCCGCCGATCACCGCGACGGGGTCGGCCTTGTCGGCGTCCATACCGGGCAGCCGGGCGCCGAGCTCGTCGGCGATGAAGGCCCGCTCGGAGTCCAGCCCGCGGACGTACTCCGGCCAGACCGGCCGGGTGCCGAGGCCGAGGACGAGGTGCTCCGACAGCGCGACCGGCGTACCGTCCACGCAGATCTGGAAGCCCTCGTCGGTGATCGAGACCGAGTCCACCCGGCAGTCGAAGTTGACCACGCCGAGCCGCTCGGTGGCCCAGGCGAGGTAGCGCTCGTACTCGATCCGGGGCAGCGCGTCGAACTGGGAGTTGATCAGCGCGTAGAGCCGGCCGGACGTGACCAGGTAGTTCAGGAACGTCAGTTCGTGCCGTGGATCGACCAGCGAGACCAGGTCCTTCATCCAGCCGGTCTGCATCCGCACCCCGGGGTACAGCAGCGGGGTGTGCCAGCCGGCCACCGGGCGGGAGTCGAACAGGGCCAGTTTCTCGGTGGTGACGTTCTTGTACAGGGCCGCCAGCGACAGGTTCGACGGACCGGCACCGATGCCGATCGTGTGGTACCTGGGCGGGTGGCCGGTGCCTCGTTCCGAATTCGTCATGCGCTTGTTCTCCGTCCGCGAAGTGGTGGTGCGCGTGGATTCCCCGGTGACGAGCGGGCCGAGCAGATCGCTCGCTGCCGTCCGGCTTGCGGCCAGCGCGGTTTTCACGCTGCCGCCGGACCCACCGGTGAAAGTGAAGAGCCGATGTGTGCTGCCGAGTACCGACCAGAGCGTCAGTACCGGCGGATCGGCATAACAGTCGGCGTTGGAGACCGTGTGCCTGGTCCCCAGCAGCCTGAGGTGTGGCAGCCGCTCGCCGGCGATCCGGACGGCCTCGGTGGCCAGGTCCGGGACCGGCTTGCTGCTGCCTGGTGGTACCGACCAGCGGTGGGTGTCGACGCCGAGGAGGAGTCCTCCGTCGGCGGTCGGGCGCCCGTACAGATCGCTGGTCTCGTCGATGAACATGGTCGGCAGGGCGCCGTCCACGTCGTACACGGCGACCTGGATCGCCTTGGTCCGGTAGGGCTCGGCAGGCAACGCGTTGCCCGCGAGCAGTCCCGGCGTCCACGGTCCGGCGGCCACCACGACCACGTCGTACCGACAGCTGTCGCCTGGTGTGCGGCAGCTGACCGATCCGTCGGGGTGGGGGACCAGACCGAGCACAGGGCCCGGTACGACCCTGCTGTCTTCACCGCTCGCCAGTTCGCTGATGACCAGCGAGCGAAGTTGATCCGGCCGGATGAAACCGGCCCGCTTCTCCAGTACGCCGACCGTGCCGTCCGGCAGCCCGTGCCAACCACGCCCGCGCAGAGCGCTCGCGTCGACGATCTCGGTCGAGCCGGGATGCAAGTGCTCCACCTCGGCGACGGCCGCCTCGAGCCCGGCGTACGGCGTGAGCAGGTAGGTGCACCCGGTCTCCACGTAGCCGGCCTGATCGAGCAGATCCGGGGTCTCGAACAGCTCCGCCAGACTCTCGGCCGCCAGCCGGCGCTGCTCGGGGTGCGTCTCGAAACCCCGTACGCCGCCACCCGATGCCGCGGTGGCGTCAGTGCCCGGTACGCCGGTGACCAGGTCGACCTGTACGCCGGGATAGCTGGTCAGCCGCCTGGCCAACAGGGTGCCGGCGATACCGGCACCGATCACACAGATCCGCATCGCTCTACTCGCCTGCCCCGGTCAGGGCCGCCCGCAGCGGGCCGGTGTCCCGGACCCCGGCGGCGAGCAGGTCGATCATGATCCGGACCGCCAGCGCCGGGTCGAAACCGGACGGCCTGAGCGCGTCCTGCGCCCGGGCCAGTTCGATCTCGGCGAGCACCGGGTGGAGCGGCTCGGCACAGGTCCGGGTGCCGTCGAGCAATGGCCCGATCCGGTCGGCAAAAGCGCGGAACGCTTTCCAGCTGAAGTCACTGCGATAACGGTCCGGGCGGTCCCAGGCCAGGTAAAGCCGGACTATTCCCGGGTCCTCGTCGCGGAGTATTTCGTTCGCTCCGACGACGTGATTGCGGCTGGTCGAGAATTTGCTGCCGTCGAGCAGGTAGAACTCATTCACGACTAGACCGGAAACCGGTAACGGATTCACGCCGGCCGCGGCCCAGACAGCCTGCCAGTACAAGGCGTACCAGTAGGCGTTGTCGAGGCCGAGGAAGTGCCAGAGGTTTTCCACCCGGCCGAGTGCGGCCAGGTATCCGGGCAGATCGGCGGCGGCCGGATCGACCGCTTTGGCGACGTTGTAGAGATCGGTCAAGGCGACCTCGGTGTAAGGGCCGATCCGCAATCCACTGAGTGCCGCGTCGCCTTCGATACCCCAGTTCGTCGGGTAGGCCAGCGCGATCTCCGGCAGGCCGTCGGCCAGTTGCCGGCCGATCAGGGCGCGGACCGACGGCGGAAGCTCGGCGCGTAGCCACATGGCCGTCAGAGCTTCGCGGTGATCCTCCATTCGCAGTACCGGAACCGTTGCCTGGAAGGGCCGTGGCTCGCCACCGCACCGGCCGCAGACCGGATCGATCATCGAGTCGACGTAGGTGAACGCCCCGCACTGCTCGCACGCGCCTCCTGCCGCTGGAGCCTTGCAACCGCGGCAGAGACCGACCAGGTAGGACTCGTGCAGGGTGCGCGAGCAGTCGCTGCAGGCATGCAGTGTGACCTCGCGCATCGGCGTGGCCCCGCTGGCGACCAGGTGGTTCATCAGCTGCCGGATGATCGGCGCGTGCTCGTCGGTCAGCGGGTCGCTGAACCGGTCGTAACCGATCCGGGCGAGTTCGTAGGTCTCCCTGATGTCGGCGCGGAAATCCGCCGTCATCACGCCGACCTCGACGCCTTCGCGTTCGGCCCGGGTGAGCACGTAGTTCTGGTGGACGTCCAAGCCGGTCGTGACGACGACCCGCTCGCCCCTGGCCCGTGCGGCCCTGGCGGCGATGTCGGCGGCGACATAGGGACCCGCCAGGTGGCCGAGGTGCAGTGGCCCGTTGACGGTCGGCTGCGGGAAGGTGATCACCGTGACCGGTTCGATCCCGTCCTGGTCAGGCATGATCGGCCGTCACTGCCTCGACCGGTCTGTCATCGGCGACGGGCATCCAGTAGGCGCTGAAGACCGTCAGAAGTTCGTCGTCCGAACGATTCTGTACGACGTGTGCCTCGGTGCTGCTGAGCAGGAACGCGTTGCCGTGGGTGATTTCGTGCTCCGCGCCGCCGACCAGCACGTGCGCGGTCCCCGCGACGACGATCGACAACTCCAGTTCGGGATGCTGGTCGATCGGGCTCTCCGAACCTGGTGGAACGCTGTACCACATTGCCTGGAAAGGCATTTGCCCGCCGAGTTCGTATTGCTCCCAGCGAACGACCCGGAGGTCTTTCACAAACAGGCTCTCGCCGGTGATCAAATCGAATGTACGCATGCTTCGCTACCCTCCGTAGCCGATCCGCGACGCGGCTCAAGAAGTTGAGTGAAATGCACTGAAGGCACGGTCAGACGCTTTGATTCAGCCTTGGACGATCACCGACGTCGCAGTGCTCCCGACCACCATCGGGACCAGAACTTCTTTGCTGCGTTGGTGATTACCCGGCGACCCCCCAGTCTCCGTGGCCGAAAATATAGGGAAGGTCGCGCTCCGAGTAAAGGGGAGTACGCAACGAATTTCAGATCACCCGTAACCGGGCCGGAAATCCTTCGTTATAGCACCGTTTTGGCAGCGTTCGGTGAACGCGCGGGCACACACCGAAACCGGTATGGTGCGGAATCCTTGCGGTGCTGCCGACTCAGCTCTGGCCGGGGAAGGCCTGCGCGGTGCCGCCCCAGGTGAGCTGGGCGCGGGACGTCGCGATCAGAGCCTGGATCGCCAGGGCCCGGACCGGTTCCTTCTCGGCGGCCTCGACCAGGTCGGCGTACACGACCGACAGTCGCCGCTCGATCAGCAGTACCAGCGCCACGGCCGACGCCGTACCGGTGACAGGTTGCGGCAGGTCGTACGCCGGTTCGGCGGCGACCGGGGTCTCGCCGTCGTCGGCGAGCAGGTCGGCCAGTTGGTCGCGGCGCCGGCGGTGCTCCCCGAAGGACGCCGTGGCCTGGGCGAACCGTGCGCCGGAAAGCTTGCCGCCGGCCACGCCGACGCCGTACATGGCCGCGTGTTCGCCGGCGAGTGCGGCCTGGAGAGCTTCCTTCTCGGTCAAGACGCCGCCTTCTTCTTGCCGCCGACGGTCAACGTGGCCGCGAGCTGGCTCTCGGCCGCCGCCAGCATCGCGAGCCACCGGGCCGCTTCCCCGGACACCTTCGCGGCCGCGGTCGCGTGACTGACGGACAACTTCTGCTCCCGGCCGGCCAGGTCCGCGAGAGCCGCGGCCGCGGTGCCCGGTACTGCGGGGAGCTTGCCGGGCTGGGGTGGCTCGAAGCCGCCCACCTCTTTGAGCTTGGCGAACTGGGTCGCGTGGTTCTTCACGCCGGCCGCGAGCTGGGCCCGGAGTTTCGGATAGGCCTGCAGGACCTGGCTGTAGCGGAGCGAGAGTTGCGCGACCTGGGTGGCGGCGGTGGTCAGTGCGGCGACGACGACCGGGTCGGTACTCGGCGGCGGCGGGGTCGGACCGTCCGGCCCTTCGGTGGCGCCCGGCGTACCGCTGTGGTCTTTCTCGTCCTCGCAGCCGGTCAGCAGGGTCGCCGAACCCGCCACGACGGCGGCGCTCCGGAGAACAGCACGTCGCGACAGTCGAGAAGGCTCGGTCTGCACGGCCCGAACGATATCCCGGACCCAGGCGCATGGCCGGACCACCCGGCGGGCCGGATAAGGTGGGCTACTGCCCTTGGCCGGATGGCCGGGGTGCGCAACGGGTGACACAACTGGAGAGAGGCAGGTCTACCTGTGAGCCGAAAGACTGACCACACGGACCCCACGAGCCTCGAGAACTTCCTGCGGCCGATCGTCGAGCAGTTCGGTTGCGACCTGGAAGACGTTGACGTCTCGGCGGCCGGCAAGCGGCGGCTGCTGCGGGTGCTGGTCGACCGCGACGGTGGCATCAGCCTGGACGACGTCGCCGAGGTGACCCGGGCGATCTCCAAGGCCCTGGACGCCGACGACGTGATGGGCGACGGCGCTTACGTGCTGGAGGTGTCCAGCCCCGGGGTGGACCGGCCTCTCACGCTGCCCCGGCACTGGCGGCGCAACGTCACCCGGCTGGTCGCCGTCACGCTGGCGGGCGGCCACAAGGTGACCGGGCGGATCAGGTCCGCCACCGACGACACGGCCGAGCTGGACGTCCGGGGCCAGACCCGGACGATCGCGTTCGCGGACGTGGAGAAGGCCAAGGTCCAGATCGAGTTCAACCGGCCAGCCGGCACCGACGACACTGAATCCGCCGTTGACGGCGCGGTAGAGGAGAACTGATGGATATCGACATGGCCGTCCTGCGGTCACTGGAACGCGAGAAGGACATCGCGTTCGACATCGTCGTGGAGGCGATCGAGCAGGCTCTGCTGGTGGCCTACCACCGGACCGAGGGCGCACAGCAGCAGGCGCGGGTCGAGCTGGACCGCAAGAGCGGGCACGTCACCGTGTTCGCCCGCGAACTCGCCGAGGACGGCACGGTGGCGCGCGAGTTCGACGACACGCCCGCCGACTTCGGCCGGATCGCGGCGACCACGGCCAAGCAGGTCATCCTGCAGCGGCTGCGCGACGCCGAGGACGAGGTCCGCTACGGCGAGTTCTCCGGCAAGGAGGGCGACATCCTGTCCGGCGTCATCCAGCAGGGCCGCGACCCGCGCTCGGTGATGGTCGACCTCGGCAAGATCGAGGCGGTGCTGCCTGCCCCGGAGCAGGTACCGGGGGAGAAGTACGAGCACGGCTCGCGGCTGCGGGTCTACGTCGTCGGTGTCCGGAAGGGCTTCAAGGGCCCGCAGATCACCGTCTCCCGGACGCACCCGAACCTGGTGAAGAAGCTGTTCGCCCTCGAGGTGCCGGAGATCGCCGACGGCACCGTCGAGATCACCGCGATCGCGCGCGAGGCCGGGCACCGGACCAAGATCGCGGTCCGGACGCTGAACCCGTCGGTGAACGGCAAGGGCGCCTGCATCGGCCCGATGGGCCAGCGGGTGCGCAACATCATGCACGAGCTGCACGGCGAGAAGATCGACATCATCGACCACAGCGACGACCCGGCCACCTTCGTCGGGAATGCCCTGTCGCCGGCGCAGGTTTCTTCCGTGGAGGTCGTCGACGCCGCTGCCCGCGCCGCGCGGGTCGTCGTACCGGACTACCAGCTGTCGCTGGCGATCGGCAAGGAAGGGCAGAACGCCCGCCTCGCGGCCCGGCTGACGGGCTGGCGGATCGACATCCGGCCGGATACGGATGTGACTCGTGGGGACGAGAAGGTAGACTGATCTCTCGGTCGGTCGACTGAGTCGTCACCACACCCTGAGGAACAGTGATCCAAACTGCAGACGCGCGCCCTGAGAAGGTTCGGGAGCGTACCTGCATCGGGTGTCGGAAGCGGTCCAGTCCGACCGATCTGCTGCGGATGACGGTGTCCGGAGGACTTGTCCTCCCGGATCCCGAGCATCGGGCACCCGGCCGTGGGGCGCACCTGCACCCGGCGACCGGATGTCTCGACCTCGCCGAGCGACGGAAAGCGTTCCCACGGGCCTTCAAGGTCGCGGGACCGTTGGACATCACGCTCGTGCGGGAACTGGTCGAGCGGCAGCAGTAACAGCAAGACCAAGTGCGGTCACCAGGGCCGCCCGCGACAACCGTCGCGACGACATGAAGGCGGGTCATCGACTCATGACTACTCGATGAGTGTCCAAAAGTGATGGATACACAGCGATGAGTGCAATGCGATGAGCATGTACGTCGATTAACGGTCCGCGCCCCAGGCTCGGACCAGAGGGAGAGTAGTGGCAAAGGTCCGGGTCTACGAGCTCGCGAAAGAGCTCGGAGTTACCAGCAAGGTCGTTCTGACCAGGCTGAACGACATGGGAGAGTTCGTCCGATCGGCGTCCTCGACGATCGAGGCACCCGTCGTACGACGGTTGGCGGAGGAGTTCGAGAAGAACCCGCCGAAGAAGCGCGCGGCCAAGAAGGCCGCCGCCAGTACTTCGCCTGCGACCGCGCAGGCAACAGCGCCGGTGACCCCGGCGGACAACGCACCCGAGGTCGCCGCGTCGACTCCGGCACCGGCTGTGGAGACCGAGCGCAGCGCGCCGGCCGCCCAGGCGGCTCCGGTCGCGGCCGAGCCGACGGTGACCGAGAAGGCCACGCCGGCCGCGGGAACGTCCGCGCCGTCGCCGGCTCGTCCGGGTCCGCGTCCTGGCCCCAAGCCAGGTCCGCGCGTCGAGGCCACGCCGGCCCCGGCCGCCGAGACCCCCGCGGTCGAGGCTCCGTCCTCGCCCGCGCAGCCCGCGTTCGAGGCGCCTGCCGCCAAGGCTGCACCGGCTCCGGCCGATGCTCCGGCGGCGCAGGCTCCGGCCGCACAGGCTCCGGCCGCACCGAGCCCGGCTCCGGCCGCGCCGCGGTCGGCCGACGCTCCGTCCCGTCCCGCGCCGCGTCCCGGCGTACCGGGCAACGCTCCCCGGCCGGGTGGCAACGCCCCTCGTCCGGGTGCGCCGCGTCCGGGTGGATCGCCCCGTCCGGGTGCTCCGGGTGGGCGTGACGGCGGCCAGGGCGGCCGTCCGGGCGCTCCGCGTCCGGGCAACAACCCCTTCAGCTCGACCCAGGGCATGCAGCGCGGTGGCGCCCGTCCTGGTCCGGGTGGTGGCGCTCCGGCGGCACCGGCCCCGGGTGGTACGCCGGCAGGCATGCCGCCGCGGCCGGCTCAGGCCCGTACCGGTGGCACCGACCGGCCGCGTCCGTCCGGCGGCGTGCCGGGCGCACCGCGTCCGAACCCGGCGATGATGCCGAAGTCCTCGGCCGGTACCTTCACCGGTCGTCCGTCCGGTCCGGGCGGCGGCGGTGGCGCGGGTGCCGGTGGTGGCGGCCGTGGCCGTCCCGGCGGCGGTTCCGGCGGTCCCGGCGCGGGTGCGCGTCCGGGTGGCGGTGGTGGTGGCGGCGGCTTCCGTCCGGGTGGTGGCCCCAGCGGCCCGCCCGGTGGTGGCGGTGGCGGTCGCCCGGGCCCGGGCAACCGGGGCCGGGGCGGAACGCAGGGTGCCTTCGGGCGTCCGGGCGGTCCGGCCCGTCGTGGTCGCAAGTCCAAGCGCGCCAAGCGCCAGGAATTCGACAACATGCAGGCTCCGGCCGTCGGCGGCGTGCGCGTCAAGCACGGTGACGGCGAGGTCGTGAAGCTGGCCCGTGGCGCCTCGCTGACGGACTTTGCCGAGAAGGTCGGCGTCGACCCGGCGTCGCTGGTCCAGGTGCTGTTCCACCTGGGCGAGATGGTGACCGCGACCCAGTCGGTCAACGAGGAGACCCTCGAACTGCTCGGCACCGAGCTGAACTACGACGTTCAGGTCGTCTCGCCGGAAGACGAGGACCGCGAGCTGCTGGAGTCCTTCGACATCGACTTCGGTACCGACGAGGGTGGCGAGGGCGAGCTGGCGGCCCGGCCGCCGGTGGTGACCGTGATGGGTCACGTCGACCACGGTAAGACGAAGCTGCTGGACGCGATCCGGCACGCGAACGTCGTGGCCGGCGAGGCCGGTGGCATCACCCAGCACATCGGTGCGTACCAGGTGACCACCGAGGTCGACGGCCAGGAACGCGCCATCACCTTCGTCGACACCCCGGGTCACGAGGCGTTCACCGCCATGCGTGCCCGTGGTGCGCAGGCCACCGACATCGTCATCCTGGTGGTCGCGGCCGACGACGGCGTGATGCCGCAGACGATCGAGGCACTGAACCACGCCCGGGCGGCGAACGTCCCGATCGTGGTCGCGGTGAACAAGATCGACGTACCGGCGGCCGACCCGACCAAGGTCCGCGGTCAGCTCACCGAGTACGGCCTGGTGCCCGAGGAGTACGGCGGCGACACGATGTTCGTCGACGTCTCGGCGAAGTCGCGGATCAACATCGACGGCCTGCTCGAAGGCGTCATCCTGACCGCGGACGCGGCGCTGGACCTCCGGGCCAACCCGGACATGCCGGCCCAGGGTCTCGCGATCGAGGCGCACCTGGACAAGGGCCGTGGACCGGTGGCGACCGTGCTGGTGCAGCGCGGAACGCTGAAGGTCGGCGACTCGATGGTGGCCGGTCCGGCGTACGGACGGGTCCGGGCGATGCTCGACGAGCACGGCAACTCGCTGCAGGAGGCGCTGCCGTCGCGTCCGGTGCTGGTACTCGGTCTGACCGCAGTGCCGGGAGCGGGCGACAAGTTCCTGGTCGTCGACGACGACCGGATGGCTCGCCAGATCGCCGAGAAGCGGGAAGCCCGGGCACGTGCCGCGGCCAACGCGAAGCGGCGCGCACGTCGTACGCTCGAGGACTTCATGGCCTCCATGGAGAAGGGGCAGAGCCAGGAACTGCTGCTCATCCTCAAGGGCGACGGCTCCGGTTCGGTCGAGGCGCTGGAAGACGCGCTGGTCCGGATCGAGGTCAGCGATGAGGTCAACCTGCGGGTGATCGACCGTGGTGTCGGTGCCATCAACGAGAACGATGTCAACCTGGCCATCGCCTCCGACGCCGTCATCATCGGCTTCAACGTGCGGCCGGCCGGCAAGGCCGGTGACCTGGCCGAGCGCGAGGGCGTGGACGTCCGGTACTACTCGGTCATCTACCAGGCGATCGACGACATCGAGGCGGCCCTGAAGGGCATGCTGAAGCCGGTCTACGAGGAAGTTTCTCTGGGCCAGGCGGAGATCCGGGAGATCTTCCGCTCGTCGAAGGTCGGAAACATCGCCGGTTGCTGGGTGACCACCGGGGTCATCCGTCGCAACGCCAAGATCCGGCTGATCCGCGACGGTGCGGTGATCGTGGACAACGGCGACCTGTCGTCGCTCAAGCGGTTCAAGGACGACGCGTCCGAGGTCCGCGAGGGCTTCGAGTGTGGTCTGACCGTGCAGAACTACAACGACATCAGGATCGGCGATGTCGTCGAGGCGTTCGAACTGCGCGAGAAGCCGCGCAGCTAAGAGCCTCTAGTAACGTCCGGAGTGGCGGTGTGAGCCGCCGCTCCGGACGTTGTTCATGTCTGAATGAAGGAGTGAGCCCTGATGGGTGAAGCAAGGGCTAAGCAACTGGCCGACCGGATCCAGGTCCTGGTGGCCGAACTGCTGGAGCGCCGCGTGAAGGATCCCCGTCTGGGCTTCGTCACGGTGACGGACGCGAAGCTGACCGGAGACCTGAGTGAGGCGAGCGTCTTCTACACCGTGTACGGCGGTGAGCAGGAGCGCGCGTCGACCGCGGCCGCGCTGGAGTCGGCCCGTGGCCTGATCCGCAGCGAGGTCAGCAAGGCTCTCGGTCTGCGGCGCGCTCCGAGTCTGGCGTTCTACCTGGACGCGATCCCGGAGACCGCGGGCCAGATCGAGGAACTGCTGGAGAAGGCCCGGCAGGCCGACGCCGAGGTGGCCAAGGCCGCCGCCGGTGCCAAGCCGGCCGGCGACGCCGACCCCTACAAGCACCGCGAGGACGATGAGTCCGACGACGAGTGACTCGCTCGCCGCGACCATGATCGTTGCCGACGGCATCGTTGTGGTGGACAAGCCGGCCGGGCTGACCTCGCACACGGTGGTGGCCAGGATTCGCAAGCTGGCCGGCACCCGCAAGGTCGGCCATGCCGGCACCCTCGACCCGATGGCCACCGGCGTCCTGGTGGTCGGGCTCAACCGCGCCACCAGGCTGCTCGGCCATCTGCAACTGGCCGACAAGTCCTACGACGCGACGATCCTGCTCGGCGCCTCGACCAGTACCGACGACCGCGAGGGCGAGATCGTCACCACCGCTTCGGTGGAGGCGCTCGCCTCGGTGACCGTCGAGGGGATCGAGGCAGCCGTCGCAGGGTTCCGCGGCGAGATCTCGCAGGTTCCGTCCAAGGTCTCCGCGATCAAGGTCGACGGCAAGCGGGCCTACGAGCGGGTCCGGGCCGGCGAAGAGGTCGCCCTCAAGGCCCGCACGGTGACGGTCAGCCGGTACGACGTGGTCGATGTCCGGCCCGGTCCTTCCGGGATCGAGGTGGACGTCTCGGTCGACTGCTCCAGCGGCACCTACATCCGCGCGCTGGCCCGCGACCTGGGCACTGAACTCGGCGTCGGGGGTCACTTGACGATGCTCCGGCGTACGCGCGTCGGCACCTTCGGGATGTCGACCGCCCACACGCTGGAGGAGCTGGCCGAGTCGTTCAGCTATCTGCCGATCGCCGAGGTCGCGGCGGACACGTTCCCGCGGTACGACGCCGACGCGGAGCAGGCAGCCGCTATTCGTACCGGTCGGCCGCTTCCCGGCCTGAAACTGGCGGCGGGACAGACCGCCATGTTCGATCCCATGGGCACGTTCCTGGCGCTCTACGAGCCGCACGGCCCGCTGGCCAAACCCACCGCAGTCTTCGTGAGCTGATCAACCCCGACTCGACGGTAGCCCCGGCTGCCTGGGAATGTGTGCCTTGACAGCTAACGCCTGATGACAGGAGTGCCGCCCGGTGTTCAACCGCATCGCCATCGTCAACCGGGGTGAAGCCGCGATGCGGCTGATCAACGCGGTCCGCGAGCTCAACGCCGAGACGGGGAGCACCGTCGAGACGGTGGCGTTGTACACCGAGGCCGAGCGCACGGCCACGTTCGTGCGCGAGGCCGACCTGAGCTACCCGCTCGGTCCGGCCTCGGAACGCCCGTACCTGGATCACGCGAAGCTCGAGCGGGCGCTGGTCGAGTCCGGCGCCGACGCCGCCTGGGTCGGCTGGGGCTTCGTGGCCGAAGACCCGGCGTTCGCGGACCTGTGCGCGCGGATCGGCGTGACGTTCATCGGCCCGAGCTCGGAGGCGATGCGCAAGCTCGGCGACAAGATCGGCTCGAAGCTGATCGCCGAGGAGGTCGGCGTACCGGTGGCCCCGTGGAGCCGCGGCGCTGTCGAGTCTCTCGACGCGGCGCTGGAATCGGCGCGGAGCATCGGCTACCCGGTGATGCTGAAGGCGACGGCCGGTGGTGGTGGCCGCGGTATCCGGGTGATCCATGACGACGACGATCTGCGCGACGCCTACCAGCGGACCAGCGACGAGGCGGCCCGCGCCTTCGGCAGCGGTGTGTTGTTCCTGGAGCGGCTCGTCACCGGCGCCCGGCACGTCGAGGTGCAGGTCATCGCGGACGGACAGGGTACGGCGTGGGCGCTCGGCGTCCGCGACTGTTCGGTGCAGCGGCGCAACCAGAAGGTGATCGAGGAGTCGGCCTCGCCGGTCCTCGCGCCCGACCAGGTCGCCGAGCTGAAGACGTCCGCCGAGCGGCTGGCCGTTGCCGTCGGCTACAGCGGTGCGGGCACGGTCGAGTTCCTGTACCACCCGGGCGACAAGTTGTTCGCCTTCCTCGAGGTCAACACCCGGCTGCAGGTCGAGCACCCGATCACCGAGGTGACGACCGAGTTCGACTTGGTCAAGGCGCAGCTGCACGTCGCCTCGGGCGGCCGCCTCGTCGGCACGCAGCCGGTCGAGCAGGGGCACGCGATCGAGGCACGGCTCAACGCCGAGGACCCGGATCGCGACTTCGCCCCCTCACCCGGCCGGATCGCGCGGCTGCGGCTGCCCACCGGTCCCGGCGTACGCGTGGACACCGGTGTCAGCGAGGGCGACTCGATCCCGGCCGACTTCGACTCGATGATCGCGAAGATCATCGCCTACGGCCGGACTCGCGACGAGGCGCTCGGGCGGCTGCGGCGTGCGGTCGGCGACACGGTCGTCGTACTGGAAGGCGGCGCGACCAACAAGAGCTTCGTGCTCGACCTGCTGGACCAGCCCGAGGTGATCGACGGCAGCGCCGATACCGGCTGGATCGACCGGGTCCGCGGTGAAGGGCGGCTGGTGTCGAGCCGGCACTCCGGCGTCGCGCTGATCGCCGCTGCGATCGAGGCGTACCAGGAGGCCGAGCGGGTCGAACGGCAGCGCCTGCTGGAGACAGCGCGCGGCGGCCGTCCCCAGGTGCAGCACGAAGTCGGCCGGGCGATCGCGCTGAAGCTGCGCGGCGCGTCGTACAAGGTGACTGTCGCGAGGATCGGGGCAAGCCGGTACCGCGTGGGCGTGGCGATCGGCGACGGCGTGCGATCTCTGGATGTCGAGCACGAGCGGCTGGACGAGTACGACGTACGCCTGGTCGTCGCCGGTCAGCGGTTCCGTCTGGTCACCGCCACGCACGGGCCGGTTCACCTGGTCGAGGTCGACGGTGTCACCCACCGGGTGAGCCGGGACGAGGGCGGCTTCCTGCGCGCGCCTTCGCCGGCCCTGGTCGTCGCGACTCCGGTCGCGGTCGGCGCCGAGGTGGAGGCCGGTGCGCCGGTGCTCGTGCTGGAGAGCATGAAGATGGAGACGGTGCTGCACGCGCCGTTCAAGGCGATCCTGCGGGAGCTTCCGGTGTCGACCGGCAGCCAGGTCGAGACCGGCGCGCCGCTGGTGCTGCTGGAGCCGATCGGTGACGCCGATGCCGTTGTCGAGACCAGCGAGAACGTCGATCTGGAGCTGCCCGAGCCGGCGGCGCAGGCGACCGCGGCCGAGCGAGCGGCCCGCGGACTGGACGATCTGAGCAGCATGTTGCTCGGGTTCGACATCGACCCGATCGACGAAGGCCGCACGCTGAGCGAGTACCTGTCGGCCCGGGCCGAGCTGGCCGAGCCGCCGGTGGCGGAGGAGATCGGCGTACTGCGACTCTTCGCCGACCTGGCCGAGCTGAGCCGCAACCGGCCGGCCAGCGAGGACCTGCGCACCGAGCTGCGGGTGCACAGCCCCAAGGAGCACTTCCACACGTACCTGCAGACTCTGGACACCGAGCGCGCTGGGCTTCCGGCGGAGTTCACCGAGCGGTTGGCGCGAGTCCTCGGCCACTACAGCGTCAGCGACCTGGACCGCACCGACGAGCTGACCGACGCGGTGTTCCGGATCTTCCTGGCCCAGCAGCGCACGTCTCCCGACGTACGGCTGGTGACGTCGCTGCTGGAGCAGTGGCTGGTCGAGGACAAGCCCGAGGCGCCACTGGACGCCGAGGCGTACGCCGTACTGGAGCACCTGGTGCTCGCTACGCAGCTGCGCTTCCCAGTGATCGGCGACCTGGCTCGCAGTGTGCGGTTCCGCTGGTTCGACCAGCCGCAGGTGGACCAGGCGCGCGCAGAGGTGCTGGCAGGCGTCGGTGACGAGCTGGCCGCGCTATCGCTGGACCCGGAGGCTCCTGGGCACGCCGAGCGGGTCGAAGCGCTCGCGACGATTCCCGAGCAGATCGTGCGCTTCCTGGCCGAGCGGCTCGAACGCGGCGTCAACGGCACCGAGCCGATGTTGGAGGTGCTGGTCCGCCGGCACTACCTCGAGTACGAGCTGCACGGTCTGCGCAACGTCACGATGAACGGCCGCGCCTTCACGACCGCGGACTACACCGTCGACGCGCGTCCGACGCATCTGGTCACGACGATCGGGACGGTCGACGAGCTGGCCGACCCCGGTAGCTCGCTGGTCCGCGACCTGTCCGCCGAGCTCGCTGCCCGCCCGGAGGGCCACGAGACGGTCGCCGACCTGTACCTGTCCTGGCCGCAGACCCCGGAGTCGCCGCAGGAGGCGTCCGATCGGTTGTGCGAGATCGTCGCCCCGCTGCTGTTCGAGCAGCAGGTACGCCGGGTCGCGATCGCCGTCGTACCGGGTGGCGGCCGCGAGGTCTGGTACTTCACCTACCGGCTGTCGACCCAGGGTGCTGTCGAGGACGACAACGTGCGCGGGGTCCACCCGATGGTCGGACGGCGCCTCAACCTGTGGCGGCTGCGCGACTTCCGGATCACCCGGCTCGACGCGCCGCAGGACGTGCTGCTGTACCACTGCGTTGCCCGTGACAACGAAGCCGACGAACGCCTGGTCGCGCTGGCCCAGGTCCGCCAGTTCGCTGCCGTGCGCGACGAGGACGGCAAGATCACCGCGCTGCCGCACGTCGAGCGCGCGATCGCGAACTGCCTCGAAGGCATCCGCCGGGCGAGGACCGCTCGCGGTGCCGCCGGGGCCAAGCTGGAGATGAACCACGTCTGGGTGACGATCTGGCCGGTCCTCGACGCCGAGGTCGCCGAGTTGACGGCCCTGAAGCGCAACATCGCGCCACTGACCTCCGGCGCCGGGATCGAAGAGGTCAGCGTCGCCGGCCGCGTGATGGGCACGAACGGCGTACCGTTCGCCGTCGTCGGCCGGTTCTACTACCAGCCCGGCGCGGGCGTTGTGACGGCCGTTGAGCGGCCCGCGACCGAGCCGCTCAAGCCGCTCGACGACTATGCACAGAAGGTGCTCCGGGCTCGTCGCCGCAACACCGTCTACCCCTACGAGGTGGCCGGGATGGTCGCCGGCGCGGGCGGCAGCTACGTCGAGTACGACCTGGACGACACCGGCACACTGGTCCCGGTCGACCGGCCCCGCGGCCTGAACAAGGCCGGCCTGATCGCAGGCGTCATCAGTACGCCGACCCGCCGGCATCCCGAGGGCATCACGCGGGTCGTGCTGAGCGGTGACCCGACCAAGGCACTCGGAGCGGTCGCCGAAGCGGAGTGCGGCCGGATCATCGCCGCCCTCGACCTGGCCGAGAAGCTGCAGATCCCGGTCGAGTGGTTCGCCGTGTCCGCCGGGGCGCGGATCTCGATGGACTCCGGCACCGAGAACATGGACTGGGTCGCGAAGGCGCTCAAGCGGATCGTCGAGTTCACCCAGGCCGGTGGCGAGATCAACGTCGTGGTCGCCGGCATCAACGTCGGTGCCCAGCCGTACTGGAACGCCGAAGCGACCATGCTGATGCACACCAAGGGCATCCTGGTGATGACGCCCGACTCGGCGATGGTGCTGACCGGCAAGGAGACGCTCGACTTCGCCGGCGGCGTCTCGGCCGAGGACAACTACGGCATCGGCGGCTACGACCGGGTGATGGGGCCGAACGGCGAAGCGCAGTACTGGGCACCCGACCTGGCCGGTGCACGCGACATCCTGATGGCGCACTACGACCACACGTACGTCGTACCGGGGGAGCCCGGGCCGCGAAGGGCACCGACCACCGACCCGCACGACCGCGACGTCACGACGTACCCGCACGATCCGGCCGACGGCGGCTTCACCACGATCGGCGGGATCTTCTCCGACACGACCAACCCGGATCGCAAGAAGGCGTTCGACATCCGCACGCTGATGCGCTCGGTGGCCGACCAGGACCACCCGATGCTGGAGCGCTGGGCCGGCATGGCCGACGCGGAGACCGCGGTCGTCGTCGACACCCGGCTGGGTGGTTTGCCGGTGTGCCTGCTCGGCATCGAGTCCAAGCCCGTACCGCGGCGTGGCCTCTCGCCGACGGACGGCCCGGATGTCTACACCGGCGGGACGCTGTTCCCGCGCTCGTCGAAGAAGGCGGCCCGCGCGATCAACGGTGCCAGCGGCAACCGTCCGCTGGTGGTGCTGGCGAACCTGTCCGGCTTCGACGGTTCACCGGACTCGATGCGCAACCTGCAACTCGAGTACGGCGCGGAGATCGGCCGGGCGATCGTCAACTTCGACGGCCCGATCGTCTTCTGCGTGGTCTCGCGGTACCACGGTGGCGCGTTCGTCGTCTTCTCCAAGGCGCTGAACCCGCGGATGACCGTGCTCGCGGTCGAGGGCTCGTTCGCCTCGGTCATCGGCGGCGCACCGGCGGCGGCCGTGGTGTTCTCCCGCGAGGTCGACACCCGTACGTCGGCCGACCCGCGCGTCGCTTCCGTCGCAGCCCGGCTCGCCGCGGCCGAGGGCGCGGAGCGGGCCACCTTGACCAACGAGTTGACCGAGCTCCGGTCGGCCGTGCGAGCCGAGAAGCTGGGCGAGGTCGCGGCCGAGTTCGACCGGGTGCACAACATCCACCGAGCCGTGGCCGTCGGCTCAGTGGACGCCGTCATCCGGCCCGAGGAGCTCCGCCCCCAGCTGATCGCAGCCCTGGAGGCCGGCCTTGCCTGAGGCCGGCCGGTTCGCGCACGACGGCAGCTGAGCGTCGCGGCTCAGCTGCCTTCCGATCTGCACAAGATCTTCGCAAATCGTCCGCAAAGCCTGCCCAGCAGGACTTCTACTGTCTGGTCATGATTCGGATACGCGGTCTGACCAAGCGGTACGGCGACGTGCTGGCCGTCGACGATCTGAGCTTCGACGTCGAGCCCGGGAAGGTGACCGGCTTCCTCGGGCCGAACGGAGCGGGGAAGTCGACGACGATGCGGATGATCCTCGGGCTCGACCGGCCCAGCTCAGGCGAGGTGCTGGTGAACGGGCAACCGTTCGCGGCGTACGCCGAACCCCTCCGCGAGGTCGGGGCGCTGCTGGATCCCGGCGCCGTGCACTCCGGCCGCACGGGGCGCAACCACCTCCGAGTGGCCGCCCGCACGAATGGCCTCCCGCTGCGCCGGGTCGAGGAGGTGATCGACCAGGTCGGCCTCGGCAGCGCGGCACGGCGCCGGATCAAGGGCTACTCGCTGGGTATGCGTCAACGTCTGGGGATCGCGGCGGCTCTCCTGGCCGACCCGCGGGTGTTGCTGTTCGACGAGCCGATCAACGGCCTGGACCTCGACGGCGTCCGCTGGATCCGCGACCTGTTGCGCCGGCTCGCGGACGACGGCCGCACGGTACTGGTGTCCAGTCACCTGATGAGCGAGATGGAGCAGACGGCCGATCGACTCGTGGTGATCGGACGCGGGCGGCTGATCGCCAACGCGACGACAGCGGAGATCCTCAACGGGCTGGGGCGCCGCCAGGTACGAGTGCGCAGCCCTCGACCGGTGGAGTTGCTCAAACATCTGCAGGAGGACGGTTTCGCGGTCGAGCAGCTCGACGGGCAGGAACTGCAGGTCGAGGACCGGACTGCTGAGGAAGTGGGCGAGCTCGCTCACCACTTCCACATTCCGCTTCACCACCTCTCCGATGTCCAGCAGTCCCTCGAGCAGGCCTTCCTCGAGCTGACCGGCGACAGCGTGGAGTACCACGGCCATCGGGCCGAGCCGGTCGACGCCGCAACGGAGGTAGCACTATGACGACCGATGCCATGCCTGTCCGGATCTCCAGCGGGCGCGTGTTCGCGCGGGCCTGTGCTGCGGAGTGGACCCGGCTCTGGACCGTCAAGGCCACCTGGTGGTTCCTGGCCGTGGCAGCCTCGATCATGGTCGGGCTCGGTGCGGTCGCCGGGTTGGACGCCGGCAGCGATCCGACTCCTTCACCGAACGCCTCGGCCTGGGCGGCAGCGCATTTCACGGTCCTGCCGGCGCAGTTCGCCTTTCTCGCCCTCGTCCTCAGCGCGGTGACCTCCGACTACGCCACCGGCGGGATCATCCCGACCCTGCAATGGACGCCTCGCCGGACGATCCTCTTCCTCGCGCGCACCGGGGTCGCGGTCGGGACGGCGACCGTCGCGGGCACAGTGCTGGCCCTCGGCTCTGCCGTGGCGGCCTTCGTCGCCGCCCGATCAGCCCTCAGCCTTCCCCTGGGCGAAGGCATCCACGGACTCGCGACCATTGCCTTCGTACTCGCGGCCGGGACCGCGCTCGCGGCCGGGCTCGGCTTCCTTCTGCGAAACACGGCGGGCGGGCTGGTCTCGGTCTTTCTGCTGATCCTTCTGCTTCCGCTGATCCTGCCGCAGTTCGGCTACGCCTGGCTGACGACCGTCGCCGATCTCCTCCCGGGGTCGCGCGCGGTGTTCCTCCTCAACGGAGAACCGACCGACCGGGGATTCACGAACACCTCGTCCGTGATCGTCATGCTGGCCTGGGCCATCGGTATGGCCGTGCTCGGCTGGCTGCGGCTGATCCGCGACGACGCCAACCACTGAGCGAGGCACAGTACGCTGGACGAGTGCGTTCCCGTCCCACACTGACCTGGTCACCTGGCCCCGACGTGCTCTCTCTGGAGCCCGGTACGACGGATGTCGCGCCGGTGGCAGACGTGGTCGGTGCCGGGGGAGTGGTGGTGCTCAGCGGCGCCGGAATCTCCACCGAGTCGGGCATCCCCGACTACCGCGGCGCGAGCGGGAGCCTGCGCACCCACACCCCCATGACGTACGCCGATTTCGTCGGCAGCGAAGCGGGTCGGCAGCGGTACTGGGCTCGCAGTCACCTCGGCTGGCGGACGATCGCGCGGGCGCACCCGAACGAAGGTCACCGGGCGGTCGCCGTACTGCAGGCGCGAGGATTCGTCGACGGAGTGATCACGCAGAACGTCGACGGTCTGCATGGGGCAGCCGGCGCCCGGGACGTCATCGAACTGCACGGGAATCTCGACCGGGTGATCTGCCTGGACTGCCGGACGACGAGCGCGCGCGAGGAACTGGACCGCCGCTTCCGGGAAGCCAACCCGGGGTTCGAGGGTGAGGCCACCCGGATCAACCCCGACGGCGATGTCGAACTCCCCGACGAGGTGGTCCGGACCTTCCGCCTGGTCGACTGCACGACCTGCGGATCGTCCCTGCTCAAGCCGGACGTCGTCTTCTTCGGCGAGAACGTCCCGAAGGCGCGCGCCGAACGCTGCTACCAACTGATCGACGACGCGCGCGCCGTCCTGGTCCTCGGTTCGTCCCTCACGGTGATGTCCGGCTTCCGGTTCGTCCGCCATGCCGCCAAGGCCGGCAAACCGGTCCTGATCATCAACCAGGGCCTCACCCGCGGCGATCCCTACGCCACCGTCCGGGTGAATCTCCCGTTGGGTGAAGCCCTGACCACGCTGACCGAGACCCTGGTCGGGCAAGCGTCCTGAACGAGCCGCCGGGCCGGTCCACGCGTGAAGTGGGGCCGGCCCGGCGTCCGCCGTACGGATTGGAAAGGGTCAGCGTTGCGCGCCGGTCCGTAGGCGGTTCATGGCGGCCTGGACGGCCGGGTCCTTCGCAGCCTTCGCGCTGAGCGCGCGGGCCTCCGCGGCCCACCTCGCCTGCTCGGCCGCGGTGACGGTCTCTTGAGCACCGGTCAGCTTCTTGACGGTCAGCGCTGCAACACCGGCCTGACCTTCGAAGCGCGGGTGGTAGTTCAGGGCGCGGAGCAGGTTGATGTCCTTGCCCTGGATCCAGGCCTGGCCTTCCGGGGCACAGGCGTCGTGACCGGTCGACGGCCCGAACGTGTCGACGTATGTCGCGCCGCCGGCCGACGCCGCGTTCTCGACGGCCTGGTTGAGTTTCTGCTCGATCGAGTACAGGTAGGCGTAGTCGCCGTCAGCGAACGGCAGGATCGCCGGGCAGGTGCCGTGCTCCGGGGCGATCTTCGGATAGCCGACCAGCACGATCTTCGCCTTCGGGGAGCGTTGCTTGATGCCGTCGACGACCGCGGTGATCCGGACCTGGGTCTGTGCGATCTTGCCGGCCAGCGTGTCCTTGCCGTCGACGGTGAAGTGCGCTTTGCAGGGTGCGCCGGCCGGATCGCTCGCGCGCAGCCCGGGGCAGGTGCTGGTGATGTCGCCGAAGACGCCGAAGTCGTTGCCGCCGATCCCGAAGGTGACCAGGTCGGTGTCGGCCGTCAGCGCGTTGAACTGCGGCGGGAAGGTGCCGAGCGGGGTGCTCTGCGGCTGCGTCATGTTGGTGGTGTCGGCGCCGCCGCAACTCACGTCGGTGAACGAGGTGATCTGAAGCTGCGCGGCGACCTGCTTCGGGTAGTTCGCGATCGACCGCAGGCAGCCGAGTGAGAGCAGCTCGGGCAGCGGCACCAGCGGCGCCGAGGTGTAGGAGTCACCCAGCGCGACGTACTTCTTGTACTGCGCGGCGGGGGCGAAGGCGGTCGCGGGAGCCGTGATCGACAGTGTCCCGAGGAGCGCCGCGGCCGTGCAGGCAGCGATCAGGCGGTGAATCTTCACAGGTCCTCCGAGGGTCGACCAGATGCCGCGGCCACCTTAGGTCGAGTCACCGAGCGATTACAAGGGGTGACCAAGTAGTAATCGGGGTCCCTGCCGACCGGAAGACCGGGCGGGCATGGAATCCTGCTGCCATGCGTGTCTGGCACGGTTTGGACGAGGTGGACGCCGACTTCGGCCCCTCGGTCGTCACCATCGGCAACTTCGACGGAGTGCACCGCGGTCACCAGGAGGTGCTGGCGCACGCCCGCTCCCGGGCCGAGGCGCTCGGCGGCCTTCCGGTCGTCGCGATGACCTTCGACCCGCACCCGATGGCGGTACTACGGCCCGGCCACGCGCCGGCGATGATCAGCGAGCCGGCCGAGCGGGCGCAGTTGCTCGGCGAGGCGGGGGCGGACGCCGTACTGATCCTGCCGTTCGACAAGGAGACGGCAGCGTGGTCGCCGCAGGAGTTCATCGACCGGGTCCTGGTCGGCACCCTGCACGCCCAGGCGGTCGTGGTGGGGGAGAACTTCCGCTTCGGCCACCGCGCGGCCGGTCACGTCGACACCCTGGTCGAGGCAGGTGCCGCCGCGGGCTTCGAGGTGGAGGGTCTTTCGCTCGCGGGCGACGCCCAGCGGTGGTCCTCGACGTACATCCGGAACCTGATCGCCGAAGGTGATGTCGAGGGTGCGGCCGAGGCGCTCGGGCGGCCGCTGCGGGTCACCGGAACCGTGATCGAGGGCGACAAGCGCGGTCGCGAACTCGGCTACCCGACGGCCAACATCCCTGCCCTGGCAGGCGCCGCGGTCCCGTTGGACGGCGTGTACGCCGGCTGGCTGACCGTGATCGAGCCCGCACCCGGCACCCCGCAGTACGGCGAACCGTTGCCCGCGGCCATCAGCGTCGGCAGCAACCCGACCTTCGACGGCGTCGACCGCCGGGTCGAGTCGTACGTCCTCGACCGCGACGACCTGGAGCTGTACGGCTCGCGGATCGCGGTGGACTTCGTCGCCCGCCTCCGCGGCACCCAGATCCGCTTCGACACCATCGACGACCTCCTGGTCCAAATGAAGCTCGATGTCGACAACGCCCGCCGCATCCTTACTCAGTGACCCCTAGCGCGTGTCGCTAGGGGTCACTCAAATTAGGGTGACGCGTCCACGGACTGGTACCGTGGACGCTGCCGTCTGAACGGCCGCGGATCGAGAGTGCCCGGGTGACCCAAGCCCCGGTGCGCCGCGCAACGGACATCGAGAGGATCGCACGTGTCGTCAGCCAATCCTGAGGCGAAGAAGAAGATCATCGGCGAGTACGCCCTGACCGAGGGCGACACCGGTTCCCCCGAGGTCCAGGTCGCGCTCCTGACCCACCGCATCGCGGACCTGACCGAGCACCTGAAGGAGCACAAGCACGACCACCACAGCCGTCGTGGTCTGCTCCTGCTGGTCGGCCAGCGCCGCCGCCTGCTGAACTACCTGGCGAAGAAGGACATCAACCGCTACCGGTCCCTGATCGAGCGGCTCGGTCTTCGCCGATGACGTCGTGAGAAGCGGCCACCGCACTCTGGGGTGGCCGCTTCTCGCGTATCCACGCCTGGCGTGGGACAACTGAATAATCAACGACAACGAGACGACGCGATTTGCGTACCGGGCCGACGACCGGTCCTCGGTAGTGGCCTTCGGGACAGCACAGCTGCACCCGCGGGCCTCGATCGAAGACCGGCACACCCCCGGAGAGTTCGCGCCTCACAGTCGTCTCAAGTGACGAGAGGGGTATCCCGTGTCGGGAACCACAAACGCGCCCATGGAGGGCGCAGAGTTCGCTGAAGCAGTCATCGACAACGGCAGCTTCGGCACCCGTACCATCCGCTTCGAGACGGGCCGTTTGGCCCAGCAGGCCGCCGGCTCCGCCGCCGCCTACCTCGACGGCGACACGATGGTGCTGTCGGCCACCACGGCCAGCAAGAAGCCCAAGGACCAGTTCGACTTCTTCCCGTTGACGGTGGACGTCGAGGAGCGGATGTACGCCGCCGGCCGGATCCCGGGTTCGTTCTTCCGCCGGGAGGGCCGCCCTTCCGAGGAGGCCATCCTGACCTGCCGGCTGATCGACCGCCCGCTGCGGCCGTCGTTCGTGTCCGGCCTGCGCAACGAGATCCAGGTCGTCATCACGGTCCTGGCCCTCAACCCGGACAAGCTGTACGACGTGCTGGCGATCAACGCCGCGTCGATGTCCACCCAGATCGCGGGCCTGCCGTTCTCCGGCCCGATCGGCGCCACCCGCGTCGCCCTGATCGACCAGCAGTGGGTTGCGTTCCCGACCCACACCGAGCTCGAGGACGCCGTCTTCGACATGGTGGTCGCCGGCCGGGTCACCGACACCGGTGACGTCGCGATCATGATGGTCGAGGCCGAGTCCACCCCGGGCACCTTCGACGCCGTTGCCGCCGGCAAGCAGGCGCCGACCGAGGAGATCGTGGCCCAGGGCCTCGAGGCTTCCAAGGCGTTCATCAAGACGCTGGTCGAGGCGCAGTCCGAGCTGGCCGCGAAGGCTTCCAAGCCGACCGGTGAGTTCCCGCTGTTCCCGGACTACCAGGACGACGCGTTCGCCGCTGTCGAGGCCGCTGCCACCGAGGAGCTGTCGCAGGCCCTCACCATCGCCGGCAAGCACGACCGCGAAGAGGCCACCGACGCCGTCAAGGCCGCCGTCATCGACAAGCTGGCCGCCGACTTCGAGGGTCGTGAGAAGGAGCTGTCCGCAGCCTTCCGCTCGCTGACCAAGAAGCTGGTCCGCAAGCGCGTCCTGACCGACAAGGTCCGCATCGACGGTCGCGGCCTGGCCGACATCCGGCCGCTCAAGGCACAGGTCAAGGTGCTCCCGCGGGTGCACGGTTCCGCGTTGTTCGAGCGCGGCGAGACCCAGATCATGGGTGTCACCACGCTGAACATGCTCCGGATGGAGCAGCAGCTGGACACGCTGTCGCCGGAGACGCGCAAGCGCTACATGCACAACTACAACTTCCCGCCGTACTCGACCGGTGAGACCGGCCGGGTCGGTTCGCCGAAGCGCCGCGAGATCGGTCACGGCGCGCTGGCCGAGCGGGCCCTGGTGCCCGTGCTGCCGTCGCGGGAGGACTTCCCGTACGCACTGCGTCAGGTGTCCGAGGCGCTCGGCTCCAACGGCTCCACGTCGATGGGTTCGGTCTGCGCTTCGACGCTGTCGCTGCTGTCGGCCGGTGTGCCGCTGAAGGCGCCGGTGGCCGGGATCGCGATGGGCCTCATCTCCGGTGAGGTCGACGGCGAGACGCAGTACGTCGCGCTGACCGACATCCTCGGCGCGGAGGACGCGTTCGGCGACATGGACTTCAAGGTCGCCGGTACGAAGGACTTCGTGACCGCCCTGCAGCTGGACACCAAGCTGGACGGCATCCCGGCGCACGTGCTGGCCGGCGCGCTGACCCAGGCCAAGGAAGCCCGTCTGACCATCCTGGACGTGATGGCCAAGGCCATCGACGCCCCGGGTGAGATGAGCGAGTTCGCGCCGCGGGTCATCTCGGTGAAGGTCCCGGTCGACAAGATCGGCGAGGTCATCGGCCCCAAGGGCAAGATGATCAACCAGATCACCGACGAGACCGGTGCCGACATCTCCATCGAGGACGACGGCACGGTGTACATCGGTGCGACGGACGGCCCCTCGGCCGACGCGGCGCGCGCGATGATCAACGCGATCGCCAACCCGACCATGCCGGAGAAGGGCGAGCGCTACCTGGGCACGGTCGTGAAGACGACCAACTTCGGTGCGTTCATCTCCCTGCTCCCGGGCAAGGACGGTCTGCTGCACATCTCGAAGCTGCGCGGCCTGGCCGGTGGCAAGCGGGTGGAGGCCGTCGAGGACATCCTGTCCGTCGGCCAGAAGCTCCAGGTCGAGATCGCCGAGATCGACGACCGCGGCAAGCTGTCGCTGATCCCGGTGCTGGAAGAGGACGCGGCCAAGGCCGACGCCAAGGGTGACGACGCAGAGGTCGCTCCCGCCGAGTGACACGTGCCATCACCAGCACGCTGCTGAGCTCGGAGGCAGGCGGTCCGGTCAAACGGACCGTCCTGCCCTCCGGGCTCCGCGTGCTATCCCAGTCCGTACCGGGCTTCCGCTCGGTCACCTTCGGCCTGTGGGTCGGCGTCGGTTCGCGGGACGAGCCGATCCAGCTGTCCGGTGCGACGCACTTCCTCGAACACCTGCTGTTCAAGGGCACCGAGCGCCGCGACGCGCTCGAGATCTCTGCCGAGATCGACGCGGTCGGCGGCGAGATGAACGCGTTCACCGGCAAGGAGTACACCTGCTACTACGCGCGGGTGCTCGACTCCGATCTGCCGCTCGCGGTCGACGTCATCTGCGACATGATCACCTCGGCGACGCTGACCGCCGACGACGTCGAGAGTGAGCGCGACGTCATCGACGAAGAGATCGCGATGCACGCCGACGAGACGTCGGACCACATCCACGACCTGTTCGCCGAGCAGCTCTGGGGCCCGTCACCGCTCGGCCGCTCGATCACCGGTACGCCGGAGTCGGTGGCAGCGCTGACCCGTCGCCAGGTGGCGGGCTGGTACCGCCGCCGCTACCGCCCGGAGAACATCGTCGTCTCCGTCGCCGGCAACGTGGAGCACTCCGACGTCGTCAAACTGGTCCGCAAGGCGTTCGAGCGGCACTGGGCGACCGGCGATGCCGAGCCGACGCCGGTACGACGGGGGTCGGCGCGCCGCGTTCCGACGTACGGGGGTGTGCAGGTGCACCACCGTGACGTGGAGCAGGCGCATCTCGTGCTGGGGATGCCCGGTCTCGTGCGGAATGACGAGCGGCGGTTCGTCGCCGGAGTACTGCACGGGATCGTCGGCGGCGGGATGTCGTCGCGGTTGTTCCAGGAAGTCCGGGAAAAGCGCGGATTGGCGTACTCGGTCTTCACCTTCGGTTCGGCGTACGCGGACACCGGCATGGTCGGTGTGTACGCGGGCTGCCTGCCGAAGAAGGCTCCGGAGGTGCTCGACGTGATCCGGGCCGAGCTGGCCACGATCGCCAAGGGCGGCATCACGGCCGACGAACTGCTCCGCGGCAAGGGCCAGATGCGCGGCTCGGTCGTGATGGGCCTGGAGGACACCGGCGCCAAGATGACCCGGATCGCCAAGGCCGAACTCGTGTACGGCGAACTGCCGACCGTCGACGAGATCCTGCGCCGCATCGATGCGGTCACGCTCGACGACGTCTGCGCCCTGGCCGCAGACCTGTACGCCGGGGACCCGGCCCTGACGGTGATGGGCCCCTTCGACGAGGACACCACCGCCTTCACTCTGTAGTCGCCTGCTGACCAGGACGGACCGTTCGCACTCCGTGTGCGGACGGTCCGTCTTTTTGCATCTCCCGCCTTTGACATCTGATGACTTGGGATGAAGTCGGCGTTGTCGCGACCGAACACCCCGTTGTGGGTTCAGGTGCTCTGAGGTCTCGGAACGATAACGCGCCCGTGGTTTGTCCCTGACAACGTTGACATGGTTCCCGGGAACCAGCCAACATGGCGGCTATTCCGCCTACCGGCCCTCCCGCCGAGGAAGTTGGTTCGACCGTGCGACGTGCGACTGGTGTTCTGGGGGTGGCGCTCGGGCTCGCCCTGGTGCTCACCTCTTGTGGAGACGGCAAGGGCTCCGGCGGCGGCGCCGGTGGCGGTGCCAAGAGCGAGGTCATCGCGATCGCGGCGGACCCGCTGGACTACATCAACCCGCTGAACGAGAACGGCAGCCCGGGCATCCAGGTCGCCCAGGCGGTGTTCGCGCCGCTGGTGGCCACCGACCCGAACACCGGCAAGACGGTGAACGTGATGGCCGACTCCGTGACGCCGGACAAGACCAGCCAGACCTGGACGATCAAGCTGAAGCCAGGCAACACCTTCCAGAACGGCCAGGCGCTCACGGCCAAGGACTACGTCGACAGCTGGAACCTGACCGCGCAGGGCTCGACCGCATGGAAGAACAACGGCTTCTTCTCCAAGGTCGAGGGCTACGACGCGATGAACCCGCCGACGCCGGACGGCGCTACTCCGAAGCCGACCTCGGTGAAGACGCTGAGCGGCCTGAAGCAGCTCGACGACCTGACCTTCTCGGTGAAGCTCAAGGTGCCGTTCTCCCAGTTCGGGCTGACCCTGCAGTACCTCGGCCTGGCCCCGCTGCCGGAGGAGGTCCGGAAGAACCCGGACGCCTACAAGCGCAAGCCGATCGGCAACGGCGCGTTCAAGCTGGACGGCGCCTGGAACCCCGGTGACGACATCAAGCTGGTCAAGTGGGACGGCTACAAGGGCCCGAACGCGCCCGAGGCGGACGCCATCACGTTCCGGTTCATCCCGAACGCGGACACGGCGTACAACGAGTTCCTGGCCGGCAACGTGGACTTCGTGGACGTGCCACCGACCAAGATCAAGACCTTCAAGACCGATGCTCCCGACGGCTGGGTGACCGCGACGAGCTCCGGCGCCAACTACCTGACGATGCCGGCCTGGGACCCGCGGTACAAGAACCCCAAGCTGCGGCACGCGTTCTCGATGGCGATCGACCGGAAGGCGTTCGCGGACCTGGTCGGCCTGGCCACGCCGTCCAACGGGCTGGTCTCGCCGGACATGGACGGGTACCGGCCGGACGCCTGCAAGTACTGCAACTTCGACCCGACCGCCGCGAAGCAACTGCTGGCCGAGGCGGGTGGCTTCTCCGGCGCGGTGAACATCAACTACAACACCACCTCGGCGACCGGCCAGATCTTCGCCGAGGCGATCGGCAACATGCTCCGGCAGAACCTCGGGCTGACCGTCAAGTACACCGGTAAGCAGGGTTCGGAGATCACCCAGCTGGCCGACACCCGCAAGCTCGACGGCCTGCGGTTCAGCGGCTGGGGCCACGACTACCCGTCGATCGAGGACTACCTGACCCCGATGTTCAAGTCCAACGGTGACGCGAACTTCTCCGGCTACAACAGCCCCGAGCTGGACAAGGTGCTGGCCCAGGGCGACGCCGAACCGAACCCGGAGAAGGCGATCAAGCTCTACCAGCACGCCGAGGACATCGCGCTCGAGGACATGCCGCTGATTCCGCTGTACGCCAAGCAGAACGCGTACCTGCACTCGGCGAAGATCATGCCGCGGGTCTCGAAGTACACCGGCGTCCAGGCGCTCTACTCCACGTTCAAGTGACCCGGTTCGTCCTCCGCCGGATCCTGGCGGCCATCCCGATCGGCCTGATCGTCACGCTGGGGGTCTTCGCGCTCGTGTTCGCGATGCCCGGAGACCCCTTGCGCGAACTGGCCGGTGACAAGCCGATCCCGGCAGCGGTACTCGCGGCCAAGCGGGCGCAGTTCCACCTCGACGATCCCTTCATCGTGCAGTACCTGCTGTCGATGAAGGACATGTTCACCGGCCATTTCGGTACGACGTTCGCCGGTGCCGACATCGCCTCCCAACTCCGGTTGCGGATCCCCGTGACGCTGAAGCTGGCGACGCTGAGCCTTGCGCTGCAGTGGATCGCGGGACTGTTGTTCGGCCTGTACGCCGGGTTCCGGCGCAACGGGGTCGTCGACCGGATGCTGTTGCTGTCGACCCTCGTGGTGCTCGCCGTCCCAGGGCTGGTCCTGTACTTCGCGGGCCAGTTCCTGTTCGGCGTACAGCTCAAGTGGCTGCCGGTTTCGGGGATTACCGAGGGCTATCCGCTGGCGTACTTGTTGCCTGCGACATGTATCGCGATCACCGGCTTCGCCGGGATGGCGCGGTTGACTCGGACCTCGATCGTGGACACGGCGAACGCCGACTTCGTCAAGACGGCCCGGGCCAAAGGGCTGGGGGAGCAGCGCATCCTCTGGCGACACGTGCTGCCGAACGCGTTGCTGCCGGTGGTCACGTTGATGGGCATCGACTTCGCCGGCATCTTCGCCGGCGCGGTCCTTGCCGAGAGCATCTTCAACCTGCCGGGGCTGGGACAGTTCCTGTTCCAGTCGATCAGGTTCCACGAGGGCGGGGTGGTGGTGCTGTTGTCGACCCTCGCGTTCGTGATGTTCATCGCGATCAACCTCGTCGTCGACATCGTCTACGGCTTCATCGATCCGAGGGTGCGCAATGTCTGAGGCACAACAGGTCTTCGAGTCGGAGACGCAGGACCTCGAAGGCCGGACGCTGTCCAATCGCGAACTGCTGCGGGCGCTGCTGAAGAAGCCACAGTTCGTGATCTGTGTCCTGCTGGTGGTGGCCGTCTTCCTGATGGCCGCTTTCCCGCGGCTGTTCACCTCGGTCGATCCGCGTTTCTGTGAGCTGGGGAAGAGCCAACGCGGTCGCGAGCCCGGGCACCCGTTCGGTTTCGACATCCAGGGCTGCGACTACTTCGCGAACGTGATCTACGGTGCCCGGCCGTCCGTGCTGGTCAGTCTGGTGGCCGGGTTCGGCGGGTTCGCGGTGGCCGGCATCCTCGGTCTGCTCGCCGGCTACTTCCCGGGCGCGGTCGACACGATCATCTCGCGGGTCGCCGACGTACTGTTCGCGCTGCCGGGCCTGATCGCGCTGATCGTGATCCTGAACTCGGTGCCGAACCGGAGCATCTGGATCATCGTCGGCATCATCCTGGTCACCGGCTGGCCGCAGGGCATGCGGGTGATGCGGTCGACCGTCTTCTCGGTGCGGAACCGCGAGTACGTGCTGGCGGCGCGCTCCATCGGCGTACCGCCGCTGCGGATCCTGCGCAAACACGTGTTCCCGAACGCGATGGCTCCGCTGCTGGCGATGACGACGCTGGGGATCGGTGGGCTGATCGGGCTGGAGGCCGTGCTCACCTTCCTCGGGGTCGGGCTGCAACCGCCGTCGATCTCCTGGGGATCGCAGTTCGGCGTCGCGGCGTCGTACCGCGACAGCCCGCACC
The DNA here is from genome assembly GCF_003261635.1 of Kribbella monticola. Lineage (GTDB taxonomy): Bacteria > Actinomycetota > Actinomycetes > Propionibacteriales > Kribbellaceae > Kribbella > Kribbella monticola. Next base: position 317,118 of record NZ_QFXK01000027.1, read on the forward strand.
TGTTCATCTGGCCCGCGATCTTCATCTCGACCACCACGATCTCGTTCATGATCATCGGCGACTCGATCCGGGACGCCCTCGACCCGAAGTTGATCCGATGACGACTGGCGAAGTACTCCTCGAGGTTGACGATCTGACCGTCGAGTTCGACACCCCGCACGGCCGGGTGCGGGCCGTGGACGGCGTGTCCTGGCAGGTGCGCGCGGGGGAGACGCTGGCGATCCTGGGCGAGTCCGGCTCCGGCAAGAGCGTCTCGACGCAGGCGCTGACCGGCATCCTGGAGATGCCGCCGGGACGGATCGTGTCCGGCACCGCGCAGTACCGAGGCCAGGACCTGATCGCGATGACGACCCGCGAGCGGCGCAAGATCGTCGGCGATCGGATCACGATGGTCTTCCAGGACTCGCTGTCCGCGCTGAACCCGGTGCAGTCCGTCGGCAAGCAGATCGCCGAGTGCTACCGGGTGCATCGCGGTCTGTCGAAGGGCGACGCGATGAAGCGGGCCGCCGAGATGCTCGACCAGGTGCGGATCCCGGCCGCGGCGAAGCGGGTGAACGACTACCCGCACGAGTTCTCCGGCGGGATGCGGCAGCGGGTGATGCTGGCGATGGCGCTCGCGCTCGACCCCGACGTACTGATCGCGGACGAGCCGACGACGGCACTGGACGTGACCGTGCAGGCGCAGATCCTCGAACTGATCGCCGACCTGCAGGCCGAGCGCGACATGGGCGTCGTGCTGATCACCCACGACCTGGGTGTGGTCGCCGACGTCGCCGACAACGTCGTGGTGATGTATGCCGGTCACGTGGTCGAGCGGGCCGCTACCTCGGCGGCGTTGGAGCACCCCGTTCATCCTTATACAGAAGGGCTTCTGCTCTCGATGCCCTCGGCGGAGCTGAAGGGGCAGGAGCTGCCGACCATCCCCGGTACGCCGCCGTCGCTGCGCGCGATCCCGTCCGGCTGCGCGTTCCGGACCCGCTGCCCGATCGCAGTACCGGAGTGCGCCCTGGAGGTGCCGCCGTTGCTGACGGTGGCGCCGGGGCGGGACGCGGCCTGCATCCGGCGTACCTCGATCTCCGCGAAGGAGGCAGTCTGATGTCGTCAGAGTTGCTGGTGGCAACTGATTTGGTGAAGCACTACGACATCAGCCCGGCCTTCTCGTTCGGGCAGAAGACTCTGGTCCGCGCCGTCGACGGTGTCGATCTCGTACTGCGTAAGGGCGAGTCGCTCGGCATCGTCGGTGAGTCCGGCTGCGGGAAGTCCACGCTGGTCCGGCTGCTCGCCGCTCTGGAGAAGCCGACGTCGGGCTCGCTGTTCTACGACGGCGTCGATGTGAGCAAGCTGCGGGCGAAGGAATTGCGCAAGTGGCGGCGGAACGTCCAGGTGGTTTTCCAGGATCCCTATTCGAGTCTGAACCCGCGGCTGCGCGTCGGCGAGATCGTCGCCGAGCCGCTGGAGGTCCATCCTGATGTCTCGAAGGGGATGGACATCCGGAATCGGGTGCGTGAGTTGCTCGAACTGGTCGGGTTGCGTCCTGAGGACGAGACGAAGTTCCCGCATCAGTTCTCCGGCGGTCAGCGCCAGCGGATCGGCATCGCGCGAGCGATCGCACTGAACCCGGACGTGCTGCTGTGCGACGAGCCGGTGTCGGCGCTCGACCTGTCGGTCCAGGCGCAGGTGGTGAACCTGCTGATGCGCCTCCAGCGCGAACTCGGCCTCAGCATCATCTTCGTCGCCCACGACCTCTCGGTGGTCCGGCACGTCTCGGACCGCGTAGCCGTGATGTACCTGGGCCGCGTCGCCGAACTCGGTGAGCACCACCAGGTGTACGACGTACCGGCCCACCCGTATACCCAGGCGCTCCTCTCCGCCGAGCCCGGCCTCGCCCGCAAGGGCCGCCAACGCATCATCCTCGCCGGCGACCCACCCTCACCCGTCCACCCACCCACTGGCTGCCGCTTCCACACCCGCTGCCTCCAAGCCGAACCCCGCTGCTCCACCGACATCCCCGAACTCCGCACCATCCCCACCGGCCAACAGGTCTCCTGCCACTTCGCCGAACAATCCCAATCCACCTACACAGCAACCCTCACCAACTGATCCCACGCCAGGCCCGTCGCCCGCTCCTCCGCCCCGCGCACGTCGAGGGGCATAGGCTTTCGGTCCGGAGGCGTGTGGTTGATTGGAGACGACAGGTGTGCGAACTCTTGTGGGGAACGTGTCTGTCGGTGGCTCGGCGTGGATGACGAAGCGGCTGTTGCTGCTGTTCTTGTTGCTACGCAGCTCAAGCGATTCAGGGAGGTCTGTGAGGTAGACGGGCCGATCGAGCCGCGGTTCGATGGTGCGACGAAGCATGTGCTGCTCGCGGATGATCGCGCATTTCTGTTTCCTCGCAATCACACGATTGTCGGGCAGCTCGAGCGCGAGTGTGAGGTTTACGCGACGGTTGACCACCCGCTCGTGCCGAAACTCCTCGGGCGGTGGGACGACCCGGCGATCTCGCCGTACCCGTTCTTCGCCGTGACATTGATCCGAGGCTCCACGCGCGGCGACATTTCGCCCGAGCAACTGCAAACGCTGGCAGAGCAGCTCGGCGTAGTACTAGCGGCCTGCCACGACATCAGTCTCGAGCGCGTCCCTCGGCGCCTCTGGGCCAACGCCTGGTCCGAACCGCCGACTACGCCCCCAACCGCAACCGACTGCTACTCGCCCCTCCGCGAGCTGGGCGGCGCTGACCACCTCGCCGAATTGGTCGCACCTGTTGTCGGCCCGGCGGCGCGTACGACGTTGCTCGAAGCCCTTAAAGCTGTCGACGCGATGGACCCGGTCCTTGCCCACGGCGACCTCTACGAGGAGCACCTGCTGCTCGACGACTCCGGCGCGCTGGCCGGGATTCTCGACTGGGGATTCGGTGGCGTACTGTCTCCGCTGGTCGACTTCACCTGCAGCCAGTGGGCCAGCGCAAGTTGGGCCGCCGAACGTTCGTACGGCGACCTCCGCCGGCACCTCTGGACGGCGTACGCCGAACATCGCTCGGCGCCACTCCCGAGCTGGGACCAAGTCCACCTCGCCCTCACCACGTTCGACATCGCCGCGCTGGCACCCGAGTCGAAGACCCACTATTACTGGCAGAAAAGCCCCGAATGGCAAGCCGACCGCCGAGCTGCGGCCTACAACTGCCTGAAGGCATTGCTTCAGTAGGAGCCGCTGCAGCGATCCTTCAGGCCCTACGACGAAGCGGGAATGGCGTTGTCGATGAGCACCTTGGCGATGGCTGCGGCCGTTGGGAAGGACTCGCTGTTGAGGACTCGCGTGCGGGCCGAGGCGCCGTCGATGAGCAGTGCCAGTTGTTCGCCGAGCTGTTCGGGGTTGGTGGCGCCGGCTTCGCGCGCGGTTTCGGTAAGCCGGGCAGCGATCGCGGTCTTGTAATCGCGTGCGTACTGCGATGCGGGGTGCTCCGGATCGTGCAGTTCCACAGCCGCTCCGATGTAGGGGCACAGCGGCATGGACGCCGGAATGTCGAAGGCGGCGAGTAGTCGTTCGCGCGGAGTGAGGTCGGTGCGGTCGAACACCCCGGGCATGATCTCAGGATCGAAGCGGCGCAGGTACTCGGCGACCAGTTCGTCCTTGCTGGGGAAGTGCTGGTACGCCGTCCGCTTGGACACCTGGGCGACCGCGCAGAGCTGGTCCATGCCGGTGCGGTTGATGCCCTGATCGCGGAACAGTTGCTGTGACGCGCTGAGGATGCGCTCGCGTGCCCCCCTGCCCTTGCGCCGGCCCAGCGGGCCCTTCTCCAACTCCGTCATATCGCCAGCATAGCGCGCGCGGTACTGATCGGTGTACTTAGCTTGCACTCCGGGCGAAGGCCGGATACGTTAAGTACACAGTTTGGTTTATATAAGCACCGAGCTGGTCCGGATACCCCCTCAAAATCAACGGAGTGATCGTGGGAAAGCTCGATGGCAAGGTCGCGGTGATCACCGGCGGATCCACCGGCATGGCACTGGCCGGCGCCCAACTGTTCGTCGAGGAAGGAGCGCATGTCTTCATCCAGGCCAGGCGGCAGGATGCACTGGACGACGCCGTGAAGCTGATCGGCCGCAACGTCACCGGCGTTCAGGGTGACGCGGCCGACCTGAACGACCTGGACCGCCTGTACGACACCGTCAAACGCGAGAAGGGCTCGATCGACGTCCTGTGGGCCAGCGCCGGAATGGGCGAACCCGGCGTACTAGGCGAGATCACCGAGGAACAGTTCGAACGCGCCTTCTCGCTCAATGTCCGCGGCACCCTGTTCACCGTGCAGAAGGCCCTGCCGCTGATCAACGACAACGGCTCGATCCTCATGACCGGGTCCAACGCCTCCCTCGGCGCCTTCCCTGGCTGGAGTCTCTACGCGGGAAGCAAGGCCGTCCAGCAAGCGTGGGCTCGCGTCTGGCTCAACGAACTGCGCGACCGGAAGATCCGGGTCAACGTCCTGACTCCTGGCCAGGTCGCCACCGCCAAACAGGAAGAACTGTTCGACGAGGCGACCAGGACGGCCTTCGAGTCGCTGATTCCCCGCGGACAGATGGGCCGCCCCGAAGAAATCGCCACCATCGCGCTGTTCCTCGCCTCCGACGATTCCAGCTACGTCAACGGCCTGGAACTGGTCGCCGACGGCGGTACCACGGCCATCTGACCCATCCCCTCGACAAGAAGAGAGCACACGCATGAGCAGCATCACCCTCATCGGTACGGGGAACATGGCCCGCACCATCGGCACGCTCGCAGTGGCAGGCGGCAACACCGTCGAGGTCATGGGACGCGATCAATCCAAGGCCGACAACCTGGCCAAGCTCCTGGGCGGCGACGCGACTGCCGGCAAGTGGGGCGCGATCCCGACCGGGGACATCGTCATCACGGCGATCTTGTACGACGGTGTCGTTCCAGCCATCGCGGAGTACGGAAACGCACTTGCGGACAAGGTCATCGTCGACATCAGCAACCCCTTCAACGCCACATTCGACGGACTGGCCCACAGCGAGGAAACCTCGATCGCCCAGGAAGCCGCCAAGATCGCCCCACCCGGCGCCACCGTGGTGAAGGCCTTCAACACCATCTTCCGCAACGTCCTGGAAAACGGCCGCCCCCACGTCTTCATGGCCGGCGACAACGCGCAATCCAAAGCGGCTGTGGCCACCTTCATCAGAACCCTAGGCCTACGCCCCCTGGACGCCGGCCCCCTCAAGATGGCCCACTGGCTAGAAGGAATGGGCCTCCTCACCGTCTCCCTGGCCGCCAACGGACTAGCCCACTGGGACTTCGCCCTAGGCGTAGACGGATTCACCGCCTGAGCTGGCCGGAAGTCACAGTTGGCCGAGGGCGTGGCTGAACAGATTTTCCGGGTCGTACAGGACACGGCAACCGTCGCGTAGTACCTTCGCCGTTCCTGCGTCCAGTGGAGTCGAAAGCCATTCCCCAGTGACGATTCCCAGCTCCACGACCAGCCCGCTACTGAGGCGAGCCCTCCGCTCCGTGAGAGGTCCCCACTCCTGACAGCGAATCAGTCGAGGTCGGCGGTCGACGACATCTGCCCAGTCCATGCCGGTGATGTGCCGTTCCTTGTCCACGGTGACGAGGACCAGGTCCACGTCGCTAGCCATCCGCGGCCGACCGTAGGCGAACGAGCCAACCAAGGCGAGCCCTCGTACGTCGGCCTGGGAGCGGGCCCAAGCCGTGATGCCGTCGATCGCCGCGTCCGCCCGACGGCGCCTGCCTTTCAACCGCGCACTCATGTGGCCAGCGTCGCAGACCTTGTCGCGAGCCGACCGCGTTCTCGCCGCAGCGACGTGTTTCTGTCTGCCGTTTCTGCGTGGGTGGGAGCTCGGCTGCGGGTGGGCGACGCGGGGGCGGGCGTGGTGCCGGCGTGGGGGAGCCTGTGCGGGAGTGAGAAACTTGGGCGGACAGCTGAGGAAGGGTGTGGATGGTCAAGGTTGGGGTGTTGGGGGCCAAGGGGAAGATGGGGTCCCAGGTTTGCCTGACGGTTGAGCGGACCGACGGGCTCGAACTGGTGGCTGCGCTCGACCAGGGTGATGAGCTCGAGCAGTTGGCGATCGCCGGTGCTCAGGTGGTGGTCGACTTCACCCGCCCCGAGGTCGTGATGGACAACCTGAAGTGGTGCATCGAGCACGGCATCCATGCGGTGGTCGGAACGACCGGGTTCGACGCCGAGCGGCTCGACACCTTGCGCACGCAGCTCGCGGCGAGCCCCGACACCGGCGTACTGGTTGCCGCCAACTTCTCGATCGGCGCCGTCCTGATGATGCAGTTCGCCGCGAAGGCCGCGAAGTACTACGAGTCGGTCGAGATCATCGAACTGCACCACCCGAACAAGGTGGACGCCCCATCCGGTACTGCGCGGCGTACGGCGGAACTGATCGCCGCTGCCCGGCAGGAGGCAAACGCAAAGCCGATCCCTGATGCGACCACGACCGCTCTCGACGGCGCGCGAGGCGCGGAGGTCGAAGGCATCCGGGTGCACGGGATCCGGTTGCGTGGGCTGATCGCGCACCAGGAGGTGTTGTTCGGGGATGTCGGCGAGACGCTGACGATCCGGCACGACTCGATGGATCGGGAGTCGTTCATGGCCGGCGTCGTGGTCGGGATCCGGCGCGTCGTCGACACCCCGGGCCTGACCGTCGGTCTCGAGAACTTCCTCGATCTGGACTGATGACGACCAGAGGACGCGCGTGACAGCCAAGCGGGCCGTGGTGGTGATCGCGGTCGTCTTCATCGCGTACGCCGTACTGCTCGGCTGGCGCGGTGTCTTGCTGATCGGCACCGGCGACCCGGTCGCGATCGGGCTCGGGATCGCTGTGCTGGTGATCCCGCTGCTCGGCCTGTATCTGGTCTGGCGCGAGATCCAGTTCGGCCGCCGGACCGAGGCGCTCGCGCACGAACTGGATCGGGAAGGCGGCCTCCCCGTGGACGACCTGCCCCGGCGCCCGTCGGGCCGGATCGAGCGGGTCGCGGCCGACGCCGCTTTCACGCAGTACAAGGAGGAGGCCGAAGCGGCGCCGGAGGACTGGCGGGTCTGGTTCCGGTTGTCGACGGCGTACGACGCGGCCGGTGATCGCAAGCGGGCCCGGTCGTCGATGCGCACGGCGATCCAGTACCACGATCAGACCTGAATCCGGGGAGTTTCCTGTGAGTTGGCTGGGAACGACCGGTTCAGCCTGACAACCCGGGCGGGATCGGGATACCTTCAGGGTGAGCGTGGCGACCGCCACGGTCGACAGGTCGGAGACTGGGTGGGCCGTCCTTTGCCATCAGACGGGTCTCGCCGCGGCTCGGACGACGCGCAGGGCACTGGCTTCGGTGACTTGCTCCGACGGCACCGGCGAGACGCCGGACTGTCGCAGGAGAAGCTGGCGGAGCTGGCCGGTCTCAGCGTCGACGCGATCGCGGCGTTGGAGCGGGGACGCCGTCGTGCGCCCAGACCGCACACGTTGCGGTTGCTGGGCGACGCTCTGCGGCTCGGGGCGCCTGATCGCGCCCAGTTGACCGCTGCCGCCCGCCGCGACGCCGACACCACCCGCTCTGTACTACGTCTGCCGCCGGTCGCTCCGAACGAGTTGATCGGCCGGTCGCGAGAGGTCGAAGAAGCTTCCCGCCTGATTGGCGAGCGCGCCACCCGGCTGCTCACGATGAGCGGTCCTGCAGGAGTGGGCAAGACCCGGCTCGCGCTGGCGGTGGCGTCGCAGGTCGCGCACCGGTTCGAGGACGGCGTCTGCTGGGTACCTCTCGCGCCCGTGCTGGAACCGGCCGCGGTGACACCCGCGATCGCCGCCGCGATCGGGCTACATCCCGTGGATGGCGGACGGCTCACCGAGGAGATCGCCGAGCAGATCGGCCGCCGGAGCCTGCTGCTGGTGCTCGACAATTGCGTGCACGTCCTCGCCGGCGCGACCGGGGTCGTCTCGACGCTGCTGGAGTGTTGCCCGAATCTGACGGTGCTCGCCACCAGTCGCGAGCTGATGCGAGTGCCGGGCGAGCGTGTGTACGTCGTACCGCCGCTGACGTTGCCCAGCGACGACGAGGACTCGGCCGGCTCGCCTGCCGTGCGGCTGTTCGTGGATCGCGCGACCGCGCGGGGATTTCCGCCGACCGGGCAGCTCGACCAGGTCGCCCGCGTGGTCAGCCGGCTCGAAGGGATTCCGCTCGCCATCGAGCTCGCCGCCGCCCGGACGAACGTGCTGACTGTCGAAGAACTCGCCGCCGAACTGGACTCTTCCTTCGCGATCCTGGCCGGCGGTTCCAGCGCGGCGGGTTCGCGGCAGGAGTCGTTGTTCGGAGCGATCGGCTGGAGCCACGCTCTGCTGACGCCGTCCGAGCGGGACCTGTTCGCGAGGCTGTCGATCTTCGCGGGTGGGTGGAGTTTGAACGCGGCCGCGGCAGTGCTCTCCGGCCGGCTCGTGCCGGGGCCGCTGGAGCGTGCCACGGCGCTCGATCTGACCAGCAGGCTGGTCGACAAGTCGCTGATCCGGGTGTCGCGCGATCGGGGCATCGCGCGGTACGACATGCTCGCCGTGATCCGGGAGTTCGCGGCGGGACAGCTCGCCCTGGCCGGTTCGGACGAGGAAACCGCGCGGAACCACGCCGGCTTCTACATTGCGCTGGCCGAAGAGGCCGAATCCCATCTCCGTGGGCCGAATCAGGGCGACTGGCTCGATCGCCTCGACGGCGAGCTCGACAACTTGCGAGCGGCGATGGCGTGGGCGTTTCGCGCCGAGGCGGTGACCGAGGCCGTCCGGCTCGCGGGTGGACTGTGGTTGTTCTGCTATCTCCGCGGTCACTACGCCGAAGGCAGTGAGTGGCTCGAACGTGCGCTGAAGCTGGCCGACACGGGCGGCCCCGAACTCGCGCCGTACAAGGCGAAAGCTTGTCTCGGCGCGGGGATGCTGGCGTTCCTGCAGTGCGAGTACGACGTGGCGACCGCGCGACTCGAGTCGGCACTCACGCAGTACAAGGCGTTGAACGACACAGCCGGTACTGCGCTGGTCATGCAGCGACTCGGGGGAGTGGCCCGCGAGCGCGGCGACTATGTGACCGCGGAGAACCTGCACTGCCAGAGCTACGACCTGTTCGAGAGTCTCGGCGACCGGTCGGGGATGTCGTGGGCGCACAACCAGCTCGGGTTCGTCGCGTGGTTGCGCGGTGACCTGGAGATCGCGGCGCGGCGCTGCAAGCGAGCGCGGGACAGCTTCCGCGTGCTCGGTGACGGCGAAGGGCTCGCGTGGTCCTTGATCAGCCTGGGCACCATCGCGCAGTACGGCGGTGAGCTGGCTGAGGCCGAAGAGTTGCTGCAGGAGAGTCTGGCGTTGTCGCAGCGGCTCGGGTATCGCGAAGGTGTTGCCTGGTCGCTGAACCAGTTAGGTATCGTCGAGCGGCGCCGCGGGCTGACCGAGCGAGCCGTGCACTTCCTCGACGAGAGCCTTGCCGAGCATCGCGATCTGGGGGACCGGTGGCGATCGGCGAGTGTGCTGGAAGAGCTCGCGACGGTCGCCCAGCAACGGAACCGGACGGAGTACGCGGCCTTCCTCCTCGGCGCGGCCGACGGTATCCGCGAGGTGATCGGGGCGCCGGTGCCGGAGATCGAGAAGGCCGATCTGCAGAGCACCAAACAAGCCATAGAAGAAGCTCTCGACCGGCGCGCGTTTCGGGCCGCCTGGTCAGCAGGACGCGCGGCCCCGCTCGCCGCCGTAGCCGACGGCTACCCAGGCCCGTCCGCCGACGCAGACCGCTCCACCCGCCTCTGACCAGCTCCGCCGAACTGGCTTCTGAACAGCACCGCCTCTGGACAACTCGGGCGGAGTCCGGCGATCCGTCTCCGAGCACCTGGGCCGGGGACAAATGGAGCCTCGCGAGGCACCACGACCTGGGGGATCGAAGGTACCCCGCGAGGGATCTGCGGCCGGGAGGCCCATGCGGCCTTACGGGACCCGGCCGGCTGTGTCTCTGTCTGACCCCCCAGGCAGTCCCCCCACCCCACAGCCGGCCGAAGCCACGTCGGCGATGTTCCCCGTCCCACCGAGCCCTCCCGGTCGGCGTTCCGGTTCTCCCGCGCTGACTCAAGATTGGCTTGGTCACACTCTGTCGCACAGGGACGCAACCCTGACATCGCCCTGACAACAGGGTGGTGACAACGAACGCCCTCTCGCGATCTCGCCGAATGTGATGACGCGTTCTCGCTCCGTGCGGGAATTAGGCGGCAATTGGCACCGAATCATCGCGGCAATAGCGCGCTGCGTAGTCGGAGGTCGATCAGATCAGCGCAGATATCCGGAAACCGCTTTCGTGAATCCGGCAATGCGGGCCAGCGGTGCGCGGGCGTTCACGGCGTCGTCGTCGTTCGGATCCATCCCGCCCGACGACGGCGCGGGGATCCCCTCGCCGGCGCAGGTGGTGTCCTTGGCGGGCGCCTTGCCGGTGGTGAGGAAGGTGTTCACGATCTTGTCGGCGCACTTGTTCACGCCGCCGTAGATGCCGTGGTCGCCCTCGCCGGTGATGGTGACCAGCCGCGAACCGGCGTACCGGCTGTGGGCCGCTGCTGCCAGCGAGAAGTTGGTCGCCGGGTCGTGTACCGACTGCACCATCAGCGTTGTCGGCAAGCCTTCGCCGGTAGGGATGGGAAGCTCGAGGTTGGGGCGGTCCCAGAACGCGCAGGGGTTCTCGCTCATCGACCAACCGAGCAGCGGGTACCGCGGGCCGAGGCGGGCCGACAGCGCCTCGCCGTACTCGCGGCCCTGCGGCCATTCGGTGTCGTTGCACGTGACGGCGGTAAAGGTCGCGTTCTCCGCGTCGTCGGCGAAGGGCCGGCCGAGCGGCGTGATGCCGACCGTACGCCGGGTCGCTCGCTGGACGAGTTCTTGCTGGCGCGCCAACGGGAGTTCGTCGACCTTTCGCTGGGCCGCCCGGGCGCCGCTTTTGCTCTGCGCCTCGGAAAGGCCGCGCAGGAATGCCAGATCAATCGCCAGCGAATGGAAATCCACCTTTGTATACAGGTCGCCGGTGACGATATTGTCCAGCGTGTTCTGGTCGTAGCTGATCTTCACCGACCCGTCCAGGAACTCCTCGACCGCGGGCTCCTTCTTCAGCGCGGCCCGCAGTCGCTCGTACGTCCTGATCACCAAGCGTGGCGAGGCGCCGAGTTTCAGTTGAGCGTCGTACTTCGCGGCCCAGGGCGCGAAGTCTTCGCGGAACCTGCGCTCGAACGCCTGCGGCTGGGCGATGAACGTGTTCAGCCACGGCCCGGTGAAGTCGGTGTTCGAGTCGAGCACGAAGCGGCCGACGTGGGCCGGGTAATAGGTCTGGTAGTACGCGCCCAGCCAGGTGCCGGCGGAGTACCCGACGTAGTCGATCTTGTCGTAGCCGAGCACTTGCCGGATCAGGTCCATGTCCTGCACGGTCTGAACCGTGTTCACGAACGGGAGCAGTCCACGTGACTGGCCGTCGCAGTACGGGAGCGTCAGTTCCGACGCCTCTGCGATGAGGTCGAGGTTCCACGGGTCGCGGTCACGGGCGTCCATCGTGAAGCCGGGCGCGCCCTGGCAGGTGACGTTCGCGCTGTCGCCGGTGCCGCGCGGGTCGAAGCCGATGGCGAGGTGGTCCTTGGAGAGTGCCTTCTGACTGGCCAGGTACGGCGCCATGCCGAGTCCCGCGCCACCCGGGCCACCGGGATTGCCGAACACGACGCGACTCGCTCTGCCCTTCGCCGGGCCGCCCGCCTTGCTGATCGCGAGCTGGATGTCGACGTGCCGCGCCTGGTCCGACCAGTCGCGCGGGACGGTGATCTTGGCGCAGGACGTCTTCAGTTCCGGATCACCGCACACTCGCCAGGCCGGTTTCTGGTCCAGATACCGCTTGGCGATCCGGTTCGGCCCGGTCTGTACGGCGGCCGCCTGCTGCTGCGATGCCGTCGCGCTCGATCCGGGGACCACCAGCAAGGCGGTCGCGGAGAGGGCGGAGATACCGAGGCCGGCGGCCAGGGTACGGAACTTCATACATCCTCCAGGGATGGCCAAGCGTGTTCGGACCGTCGCAATCTGTCATGCCCGCTGCGCGTGGTCGAGCACCACCCCCGGCCCGGCGTCAGATCATCCGCCTGCTAAGGGACTGCCGGTTCGAGGTGCGCAGAGCTGGGCGTGCAGGGTCTCGTAGGTCCAGGCCTGCCATCGCTTCGGCGTCCAGCCGCGCTCGCTGACGAAGAGCAGATACACCTCAGGGCTCAACAGGCCGAACAGGACGTCGGCGGCCTGCTCGACAGAGATGCCGGGATTGGCTCCGGGCTTGGCCAGCAGGCTCTCGGCTGCGGCTGTTTGCACTGTGAGCCGGGGGTTTTCTTCTTCAGGCCAGAGCTTCGCGATCGCGGGGTCGACCGCTGCGGCCGCCTCGACCATCTTCAGGATCGGTGCGACGCGGTCCAGTACTGCGCGAGTGCCTTCGAGGTGCGCCTCGAGATGCTCGGCGGCGGACGCGGTGGCGAGTGCCTGCTGGAACCAGGGCCGGTCAAGTGTCGCCACCGGTTCGTCGTCGCCCGCGATCGTCCGGTCGACGACTTCCTTCAGCACGGACTGCTTGTTGCCGAAGCTGTAGTAGATGGTCTGCACGGCGACCTCGGCCTGATCGGCGATGTCCTGCAACGAGGTCGCGCCGTACCCGTTCCGGACGAACAACTCACCGGCCGCGTCGAGGATCCGGGCGCGGGTCAGCTTGGCCTTCGCTGCTCGGCCGTCCGGCTTTTTTGTCTCGGGAAACTTCTTGACCGGGTTCATGTTTGTAGTATCTCTAGAGTTAATCACTAGAGTTCAACTACAAGGAGTTTGTGATGACGATTCTGCGATTGACCCGGTTCGGCTTGGATGCGGGACGGGTGGACGAGATGCTCGCCACCCGCGCCGTGTTGATCGACGCGGTGCGCGCGAAGGTGCCCGGGTTGACCGAGACCCGGCTGGCGCGGGTGGACGATGAGACCTGGCTTGATCTGTGGACGTGGGAGTCGGCAGAGGCATTGGCAGCTGCCGTCGCCGTCGCCCCGACGATGCCCGAAGCGGGCGCAGCCTTCGCGCTGATCCGCGACGCGACAGAAGAGCGCCTGGACCTCGTAGACCAACGCTGACCCGACCGGACCTGACCTGACCCGACCTGGTCTGCCGCCGCCGGGGCGATGCCACCGGCGGCGGTGGACGGTTGTCAGGCCTTGCGATGCGCGCCGATCCGCGAGTGGTCTAGGCCGGTGTGGTTTAGTAGCCGCCGATGGGGGCTGAGTTCGGCGGAGAGGTGCAGCATGTCGTACCCGGGCAACAACCAGCCCCCACCGAACGGCGAACCCGCGCAGGGTGGGCCGCCGTCGTACGGGCAGCCGGCGGAGGGTGGGTCGCCGGTCTACTCGTCGCGCCCGGGGATGCCGCAGTTTGGGCCGGGGCGGCTGCGTGAGAGGCGGGCGGTCGTTCTGGTGTTGGTGGGAGTGGTCGTGGCGCTTGGGCTGGTGGCGTTCGTCGTGTTGAGCCGGGCCGGTGTCATCGACAGTGGGCCGTTCGCGCGGAAGGTGCCGTCCGTGATGCCGCCGAGCATCATGCCGGCGCAGGCAGGTGGGCTGTATCGGTTGGATGACGACGCGGCGACGTACAAGCCGGACGGTGCGAAGTTCGACTGGGCCGTTGCCTGGTACTACTCGCCGAAGCCGCCGGGGGAGCGCGCTTTCGACACGCCGGTCTACGTCGTCACGATCTACGGCCCGTTGAAGAAGGCGAAGGACGCGATCCCGACCCGCAAGAACATCGTCCCGGTCGGCGCCGGTGTGTGCGCAGATGGAGACATGGCGGGACCGATCCGCGAGTGCGCCGTCCAGCGCGGCAGCATCGTCGCCACCGTGGTGGAGTACATCGGACCGGCCGGGCGTGTTTCCACCGACAGTGGACTGGTCGGCTACGCGACAGCCTTCGCCGACACGCTCTCTTGAGCTGAGGCACGCTGTCCGGGAGGTAGGTGTGGCGGTCTAGGCCGGTGTGGTTTAGTAGCCGCCGATGGGGGAGTCGAGCCGTCGGAGAGGTGCAGCATGTCTTACCCGGGCAACAACCAGCCGCCGCCGTACGGCCCACCCCCGCAGGGCTACCCACCACAACAGGGCTACCCACCCCAGCAGGGATTCCCTCCACAGCAAGCAGTCCCCACACAGCACGGAGTCCCCACACAGCAAGGGATGCCGCAGCAGGGGGTGCCGCGGGAAGGGGTGCCGCAGCAAGGGGTGCCGCAGGGAGTCCCGCCGCAGCAAGGGGTGCCGCAGCAGGGAGTCCCGCCGCAGCAAGGGGTGCTGCAGCAGGGGCTTCCGCCTCAGCAAGGGGTTCCGTCGTACGGGGGTGGGGCTGGACAACCGCCGTACGGCGGGGCGCAGTACGGGGTGGGGCCTCAGGGGCCGCAGTTCGGCGGGCCGCAGTACGGCGTGGCGCCGCGGAAGGGGAAGAGCGGCGGGGTGGTGCTGGCCTTGGTCGGGGTCGCCGTCGTGGTCGTGCTGGTGGCTGTTGTGGTGCTGAGTCGGGTCGGTGTGATCGACGGGGGGCCGTTTGCGAAGGGGGTGCCGTCGGTTCCGCCGCCGAGTGAGTTCCCGGCGACGAGTGCCGGGCTGTATCGCTTGGACAATGGGGATCCGGCGACGTTCAAGGTCGGCGGCGCGAAGTACGACTGGGTGGTGGCGAAGTACTACGCGACCAAGCCGCTGGAGCAGCTCGACAACAAGACGCCGGTGTACGTCGCGACCGTGTACGGCCCGCTGGCCAAGGCGAAGGACGCGATCACCACCCGCAACAACCTCACCAAGGTCGGCAGCGGCTGGTGCGGCGACGGCAGCCCGAGTGCTCCGGTGCGCGTCTGCGCTGTCCAGCGCGGCAGCATTGTCGTCACCTTCACCGAAAGCATCAAACCCACCGGCCGCACCGCCACCGACGAGGACCTGATCGTCTACGCAACCGGCCTAGCCGTCGATCTGTCCTGACGGTGGAAAGGGTCACCGATCGGCTTTAAGGTCGGATCAGCTGAGACGGGTGGACCCGATGGCTGAACTGTCCGCGTTGTGGCGATGTCCGCGCTGTGCCCGGACGTTCGCGAATCGCAACCAGTCCCACGCCTGCCGCCCGCTGGGTGATCTCGACGCGCACTTCGACGGCAAGGACCCGGCTGTGCGCGAGACGTTCGACCGGATCGTCGGCATCGTGCGTGAGCTGGGTCCGGTGGACGTCCTCGCCGAGAAGACCCGTATCGCACTGCACGCCCGGATGAGTTTCGCCGCCTTCACCCCGCGGATCCACTGGCTCGACGGTCACGTTGTTCTGGCCGAGAGGCTCACCAGCGATCGGTTCACCAAGATCGAGGTGTACTCACCGCGCAATATCCTGCACGCCTTCCGCTTCCATGATCCAACGGACGTAGACGCCGAGGTGACCGACTGGCTCACCCGCGCCTACGCCGTAGGCCACCAACTCCATCACCGCTGACTTCGACGATCGTGAAGCCCTTGATTTCAACGATCGTCAAAGCGTTTGCGGGAAGAGCATCGTGGTTGTTGGCTGGGCGCAGGCCAATGAGGGGAATCGGTAGTTGAAGATCACGTTGACGGCCGGTGAGTTCCAGTACGTCGAATACGGCGAGGCATCGGCGCCGCCGATGGTGTTGGTCCACGGGTCGCACACGGATGGGTCGACGTGGGCCGCCGTCGCTCCGGAGCTGGCTCGGTCGAGGCGGGTGATCGCGCTCGATCAACGCGGTCATGGCGGGAGCGTGCGCACGTCGTCGTACTCGTTCGAGCTGATGCGTGCGGATCTGCTCGAGTTCGTGGACGGGCTCGGGCTGGAGAAGTTCCTGCTCTGTGGGCATTCGATGGGCGGCACCGTCGCGGCGCTTTTCGCCGAGCGGTACGCCGAGCGCCTGTCCGGGTTGATCCTCATCGACAGCCCGCCGCCCGATGGGCACGGAGACTGGACCGTGCCGTCGAAGCCGGAGGAACAGCTCGGCTTCGACTGGGAGGTGGTGGTCGCGATCTTCGCCCAGCTGGCCGATCCGGACCCCGCCTGGTGGGCGGACCTTCCCGCGATCACCGTGCCTACCCTCGTTGTCGGCGGTGGTTCCACCAGCCCGGTTCCGCAGGAGTTGCTGGCGAAGGTCGTGGAGCTCGTCCCCGATGCGAAGCTGATCACGATCGAGGGTGCCGGCCACGCCGTTCAGCGCACGCGGCCGGCTGAGTTGCTCCACGCCATCCACGCCCGCTTCGGCACTTGACGGTCCCGGCGGCACCTGACGGTCCCGGCGGCAGCTGACGGTCCCCGCGGCAGCTGACGGTTCCGGCGGCAGCTGACGATCCCCGTCGAAGCTCACGATTCCCGGCGGCAGCTGACGATTGCCGGTCCGGCTGTCGCGACCGGGGACCGGCGGTTCGCAGTACGGGAGGTCAGTCGATCGGGATGCCGGTGTGGGTCTGGATGTGGTCGGGGAGGGGGTCGTGGGTGTCGCCGGTGGTGGGGGTGCCGGCTGGGTCGATGACGACGATGTCGGCGCCGGCTTCGGAGAACGGGCGGTGGTAGACGCCGCGAGGTACGACGAAGACTGTGCCAGGCGTGAGGGAGACGACGCGTTCGTCGGGGTCGCGGAGGGCGATGCTGAGTTCGCCGTCCAGGACGAGGAAGAACTCGTCGGTGGTTTCGTGCACGTGCCAGATGTACGAGCCGGCCACGTGGGTGACGCGGACGTCGTAGTCGTTGATCCGCGCGGCGATCCGCGGGCTCCACAGCTCGTCGAAGGTCTTCAGTACTGCGCGCAGGTCGATCGGTTCGTTGGTCACCTCTCCATCGTCGCGGCATGCGTCAGCAGAGCGTGAGTGCTAGGAATAGCGCATGCCGCAACAATCCTCGCAGCACAAGGTCGTCGCGATCGTCGACGAGGGATCGAACCCGTTCGAGCTCGGCGTGGCGACCGAACTCTTCGGCCTGCGCCGCCCCGAACTCGATCGCCCCTGGTACGACTTCGCCCTCTGTACGCCGGGCGGCGCGACCCGGATGCACTCGGGCTTCTTCACGCTCACCGACGTCGCCGGCATCGACGCGGTCGACGACGCCGACACGGTGATCGTGCCGAACCGTCCCGATCCCGAGGTGCTCCCGACCGATGAGGTTCTGGCCGCCGTACGCCGGGCTGCCGCGCGCGGGGCTCGGCTGGTGAGCTTCTGCACGGGTGCTTTCAGCTTGGCGGCGGCTGGTGTTCTCGATGGGCGGCGAGCGACGACGCACTGGCGGTGGGCCGGGTTGTTCGAGCGGATGTTCCCTGCGGTGAAGCTCGAGCCCGACGTCCTGTTCGTTGATGACGGCAACGTTCTGACCGCGGCGGGAAGCGCGGCCGCGCTGGATCTCGGGCTGCACCTGATCCGCCGCGACCACGGTGCCGAGGTGGCGAACGTGGTCAGCCGCCGGCTCGTCTACACCGCTCATCGCGACGGCGGTCAGCGGCAGTTCATCGACCGGCCAGTGCCGGTGGTCGCCGACACGTCGCTAGCGCCGCTGCTCGCGTGGATTCGCAGTGAACTGGCGACTCCGCTCACCGTCGGCGATATCGCCGAGCATGCGGCGATGAGTCAGGCGACCTTGCATCGCCGCTTCCAGGCGGAGCTCGGGACGACGCCGCTGGCGTGGCTGACAAGCGAACGGGTCGCGCTCGCCTGCCGGCTGCTGGAAGCAGGCGAGGTCCGCCTCGACGCGGTCGCCCGCCAAACCGGCCTGGGCACGGCGACAAACCTCCGCACTCAACTCCGCCGCCGAACCGGCCTCCCACCCAGCGAATACCGCCGCCGCTTCGCCCTCACCTCTCCGCGCGCCTGACCAGCCGAGGCGATCCGACGGACAGGAGGTGTTGGTTGCCGACTAGTGCACTTGAGCGCACTCCGGCGCCCACGTACGGCGTACGCGTTGTGCACTACCTGTCCGTCGGAACGCCCACCCCAAGAGGTGAGCAGCTCAGGCGACCGAGCTTGCCAGGGTGGCGAGGGTGTGACGGATGCCGGTGACGATGGCGGGTGCCGAGACCAGGCCGTCGGCGTCGACCGACTGGCGGGTCATCGGAAGGCGGGCGCAGGCGTCCTCGACGACAGTGGCGTTGAGATAGCCGAGGACTTTGCGGAGGGAGTCGTGGGCGTCTGCTCCACCTGTCGGGGCGGCTACCGACGACACGTTGATCCAGGCAACGGGCTTGCGGTCCATGCCGGTGCCGCCGACGGTCCAGTCGAGGAGATTCCTGAAACTCCCGGGCAGTGCGCCGGCGTACTCGGGAGTGCAGAACAGGATCGCGTCGGCCGCCTCGACCTGTTCCCGGAGCCGGGTCACCGCCGGGTGCAAGGGTTCCCGATCGTCGTCGGGGTTGAATGCCGGCAGTGCCGACAGTTCGCCGTACAAGGTGGTTTCGATGGTGGTGAGTTGCTGCGCCGTTCGCAGTACGGCGGTGTTGGTCGAGGCGGCTCGGGTGCTGCCCGAGATCAGGAGCAGGTGCATCCCGGGACCGTAAGCCTTCCCCTAGGGGGCAAGGTCAAGCTCGGTGCGCTCGGTTGGGTCGGTGTGGAGGCGGACCTGTTTGACGCGGGTGCTGCCGTCGCCGTACAGGTCGAGTTCGCGGCTGGCGCCGTCGGGGGCCCAGCCGGCGTCGGTGTAGAAGGCGCGGAGGACGTCGTCGGTGGAGTTGACCCAGACGGTGACGCGGCTGAACCCGTCGGCGCGGATCGTGTCGACGACCGCGTTCAGCAGGCGGGAGCCGTGACCGGCGCGGGTTGCTTCGGGGTCGACCGCGAGTTCGGCGACGAGGGCGTCGTTGCGTGGGTCGGCGTCGGGGTCGTCGGAGGCGGTGATCGCGGCGAAGCCGACCAAGGTACGACCTGCCAGCGCCACCATCACGCGGTTGCGCGCTTCGCCTGGCATGAGCAGCGCGGCTCGCCACTGAGCGGCGAACTGGGCGGGGTCGAGGTCTGCGAGTACGTCGGCCGGCAGCAGATCCTCGTACGCCCGGCGCCAGGCGGCGACCTGGATCTGCCCGATCGCGTCCGCCTCGGCCGGCAGCGCCAACCGCACACTCGACTCGGCGATCGGGTCTTCGGTGCCACCCATCGAAGACAGATGCTCGGGTTCCGGTACGCCGAAGTCGTCGCTCATGCCGCCCATCCTTTCAAATGCCGCTCGGCAGGACACCCGTCGGGGAGGTGTCCTGCCGAGCAGCGGCTCTAGAAGTCAGCCGGCGGGATCAGTAGGTCAGTCGCCGTAGCAAGGTCTCGGCGGGGCCCCGGTAGTTGTGCTTCTTCATTTGGTAGGCGGCGATGACGGAGATCGTCCAGACCGCGATCGCTGCGCCCGCCGCGGTGTAGGCGGTGTTGCCGAGGCGGTCGCCGAGGTTGAGGGTGAACGGTGCCAGCAGCACCATCCAGGACACCGACTGGAACAGGTAGCCGCTCATCGACCGCTGCCCGAGGGCGGAGATCGCGACGACCGGCTTGCTCAACGGCTGCCGACGCGTCATCAGCTTGCCGACCAGCAGCGCCCACAGTGCGACGTACCCAGGTCCGCCGAACTGACCGCTGATGTTGTGCAGGAAGTTCATCGACCTCAGCGCGGCGTCGTCCACCTTCAGCCAGCCGGCGGCCACCAGAGCGAGCGGCAGCGCACCGAGTACGACGATGCTCATGCAGACCGCGGCGACGCGGGCCAGCAGTGCCCGGTGTGCCTGTGGGTTCTCTAGCAACTGCTTGCGGGCGGCCCACATGCCGAGCCAGACGATCACGACGAAGCCGAGCACGTACGCCGTGTGCGCGGGCCACTCGTGCAGCCGGTCGATCATGCTGGCGAAGTAGCTGGTCGCGCCCAGCGACGGGTTCGGGGCGTTCGTCATGCCGTGCGTAGGACCGGATGAGCCAACGACGGCCAGTGCGGTCGTAGCGGCTACGACGATCGTGTAGACGACCTGAGCGCCCCAGATCCACAGCACGATCTTGTGGAACTTGTCGCCCCGGTTGAGGAGTAGCAGCGTGCAGAGCACTCCGACGATGCCGTAGGCGCCGAGGAAGTCACCGAAGTACAGCAGTGTCGCGTGGACGAGGCCGAAGGCGACCAGCCAGCTGTTGCGCTTCAGCAGGATCTTCCGTACTGCGGAGGGGGTCGCGCCCGAGTTCCGCTGGCGCCGGGCCAGCTGGACCAGGCCGTAGCCGAACATCACCGCGAACACCGGGTAGGCCCGGGCGTCGACGAGGGTGATCTTGACGAAGTTGAGGATCCGCTCGAGGCCGTGCGGATTGCCGTTCAGGCCGGGGCTGCCGGCGAAGGCGAAGTTGGCGGCGTTGGCGAGCCCGATCATCAGCAGCATCGCGCCGCGGATCAGGTCGGGCGCCAGCGCCCGCTCGGCGCCGCGGACCGGACCACGATGGTCGGCCGCGACCGGGGCTGGGGTGGCGAGCTGCGTCACGGGAGTTCCTTCCGGGAAACTGTGTCGGGATTGAGCTGTTACCGAAGATCCTGCCGGTGCCCGCGGCCCGCCCCCAGCGGTCTGACCCCACACTCGCGGTGGTGCTAGCACCACCGCGAGTCCCGTTCGACGAGGTACTGGAAGCCTCCAGCTCACCGCTACTCCAGTGGTCACAAAGGTCCGGCCGAGGCCGACAAACCCACCAAAGAGCCGCCTGTCCGCTGTTGTGACACTTCTCGTCGATTTGCAGACGAAGTGTCACAACTGGGCTATGCTGGCGCTCATGGACAGCTTCCAGGCGACGATCGACGCCGACGGCCGGATCGAGCCGCGCGACGCGATGCCCGAGGGGTACCGCAAGACCTTGATCCGGCAGATCGCGCAGCACGCCCACTCCGAGATCATCGGCATGCAGCCCGAGGGCAACTGGATCAGCCGCACGCCGTCACTGCGCCGGAAGGCGATCCTGATGGCCAAGGTGCAGGACGAGGCCGGTCACGGGCTGTACCTGTACGCCGCGGCCGAGACGCTCGGCGTCGACCGGGCCGAGCTGCTCGATCTGCTGCACGCCGGCAAGCAGAAGTACTCGAGCATCTTCAACTACCCGACGCTGACCTGGGCCGACATCGGCGCGATCGGCTGGCTGGTCGACGGCGCCGCGATCGTCAACCAGGTCCCGCTCTGCCGCTGTTCGTACGGGCCGTATGCGCGGGCGATGGTGCGGGTCTGCAAGGAGGAGTCGTTCCACCAGCGGCAGGGGTTCGAGATCCTGCACACGCTGTGCAACGGCACCGAGGCGCAAAAGGCGATGGCGCAGGACGCGCTGGACCGCTGGTGGTGGCCGAGTCTGATGATGTTCGGCCCGCCGGACGCGAGCTCCACCCACTCCGAGCAGTCGATGGCGTGGGGGATCAAGCGGCACAGCAACGACGAGCTCCGGCAGCGGTTCGTGGACATGACCGTCCCGCAGGCGGACGTGCTCGGCATCCGGGTGCCCGACGACGGGCTGCGGTACGACGAGGAGACCGGGCACTACTCCTTCACCCAGCCGGACTTCACCGAGCTCTATGAAGTTGTCAAGGGCAACGGCCCGTGCAACGAGCAGCGCCTCGCCCATCGGGTGAAGGCCCACGAGGACGGCGCCTGGGTCCGCGAGGCTGCCGCGGCGTACGCCGGGAAACAAGCACAGAAGAAGGCGAGTGCCGCATGAGTGGGTCGGGCAGTTTGATCGAGCCGCTGTGGGAGGTCTTCGTCCGGTCCCGCCGGGGTCTGTCGCACGTGCATGTCGGCAGCCTCCATGCGCCGGACGCGACGATGGCGCTCCGCAATGCCCGCGACGTCTACACCCGCCGCCAGGAAGGGGTGTCGATCTGGGTCGTGCCCGCGGCCGACATCACCGCCTCCAGCCCGGACGAGAAGGACGAGTTCTTCGATCCGGCCGGCGACAAGGTCTACCGGCACCCGACCTTCTACCAGGTGCCAGAGGGCGTGGACCATCTGTGAACGACCTCTTCACTTACACGCTCCGGTTGGGTGACGATGCGCTGATCGCCGCCCAACGCACCGCCGAGTGGATCGCCGCCGCGCCGCAGCTCGAGGAAGACGTTGCCCTGGGCAACATCGGACTCGACCAGCTCGGTCAGGCCCGCTCCCTGCTCCAGTACGCCGGACAGCTCGAAGGCGCGGGCCGGTCGGAGGACGACCTGGCCTACTTCCGCGACGAGCGCGAGTTCACCAACGTGCAGCTGGTCGAGCTGCCCAACGGCGACTTCGCGGCGACGATGGCCCGCCTGCTGTACTTCGCGACGTACCAGCATCTTCTCTACGAAGAGCTGCGTGGTTGTGCCGACGAGACGCTGGCGGGGGTGGCGGGCAAGGCCGTCAAGGAGGTTGCGTACCACGTCGATCACGCGACCCAGTGGGTGCTGCGGCTCGGCGACGGTACCGAAGAGAGCCATCGGCGGATGCAGGCCGGGCTCGACGCGATGTGGCCCTACACGGCTGAGCTGTTCGCCTCCGATGACCTGGTGCGACGCCTGGACGTGGCGGTCGATCCGTCGACGCTCGAAGAGGAATGGCTTCGCCGGGTGACGCAGGTGATCGAGGAATCCACCTGCAGCATGCCGACCTCGTCGTACCAGCACTCCGGCGGTCGCCAAGGCCGGCATTCGGAGCACCTCGGCTACCTGCTTGCCGAGCTTCAGCACATCGCGCGCTCGCACCCGGGCGCGCAGTGGTGACCACGATGCTGACCGACCAAGCGATCTGGGATGCGGTGGGGGAGGTCGCCGATCCGGAGGTGCCGGTGCTGACGATCGCCGACCTCGGCGTACTGCGTGGCGTCCGTCGCGAGGGCGATCAAGTGGTCGTGACGATCACCCCGACGTACTCCGGTTGCCCGGCGATGGACCTGATCCGGCACGAGGTCGAGCTCACTCTTCAGGCCCTGCACGTCGACGGCCGGGTCGAGACGGTGCTGTCGCCGGCCTGGACCACGGACTGGATGAGCGAAGAGGGCAAGGCGAAACTGACGGAGTACGGCATCGCGCCGCCGACCGGAACGCGTGCTGTCGGTGGGCCGGTGTCGGTCAGCCTGACCATCCGTTGCCCGCTGTGTGGCTCGCCGGACACGACCGAGCTGAGCCGGTTCGGATCCACCTCCTGCAAGTCACTTTGGCGCTGCAACTCCTGCCGCGAGCCCTTCGATCACTTCAAAGACCTTTGAGAAGCCAACAGAGCAAGGCGATCTGATGACGACGATGACCCGCCGCCGGGCGACCTTCCATCCGTTGAAGGTCAAGGCGATCGACGCGATCACCGACGAGTCGGTCGCGATCACCTTCGAGGTGCCGGACGACCTCGCCGCGGAGTACGAGTTCAGTGCGGGGCAGCACCTCACGGTCCGTCGTGCCGGTGACGAAGTACGCCGCAGCTACTCGATCTGCTCGCCCGCGGGATCCGGCGTACTGCGGATCGCCGTGAAGCGCATCCCGGGTGGCGAGTTCTCCTCGTACGCCGCGAACGAGCTCAAGCCGGGTGACACCATCGAGGTGATGACGCCGCTCGGCCGCTTCGGGACGGAGCTCGATCCGGCGAACGCGAAGCACTATGCGTTCATCGCCGCAGGCAGCGGGATCACTCCGGTGCTGTCGCTGGTCGCCACCACCCTCGCGGTCGAGCCGGAGAGCCGGGTCACCTTGCTCTACGGGAACCGTACGGCGGGCTCGGTGATGTTCGCGGACGAGTTGGCCGACCTCAAGGACGTGTACGCCGAACGCCTGCACCTGGTGCACGTGTTGTCGCGCGAGTCGACCGAGGTCGAGCTGTTCAGCGGCCGGATCGATCGCGAGCGGCTGGGCCGGATGATCGACGTCTTGCTGCCGGTGAAGTCGGTCGACGAATGGTTCCTCTGCGGTCCGTACGCGATGGTGGTCGGCGCGCAGGAACTCCTGCTGGAGCAGGGCGTTCCGCGCGAGACGGTGCACGCGGAGTTGTTCCACGTCGGCGACGAGGCACCCACAGCGCGCGTCGAGGAGACCACGATCGACGAGGACGCCGCCGAGGTGACGGTCATCCTCGACGGGCGGCGGTCGACCTTCCCGCTCGGCGAGCACGCGAAGGCGGTGCTGGACGCGACGCTCGCCGTACGGTCTGATGCTCCGTTTGCCTGCAAGGGCGGCGTGTGCGGCACCTGCCGCGCGAAGGTGGTCGAAGGCTCGGTCCGGATGGACACCAACTGGGCGCTCGAGCCGGATGAGATCCGGGCCGGCTACGTCCTCACCTGCCAGTCCCACCCGACCAGCGAGAAGGTCACCCTCGACTTCGACGCCTGACGTACTTCGGCGCCTGAAGTATTTCGCGAGGCCTGACGTCCTTCGGGCCCGGATCCCCGCGGTGGTGGGGATCCAGGCCCGAAGCGATCAGGCAACGATGACGGGCAGCTCGGCCTCGAAGAGGTTCGCGAAGGTGAGGCTGGGCAGGATGTGGCCCTGGTCGGGTGAGTTCTGCACGACGCTGTAGCCCCAGTCGGCCGCCCTGAGGCGCTGGGCGTGCGTGCCGTGGTGGCTCGGGTTGGTGAAGCCGCAGTCGCCGAGCTGGAAGAAGACCTGGTCGAACTGCTGGATCCGCTTGTACTGCAGCGCATCCCCACGAGCATGGGTGAGGAAGTAGGCCGCGAACGAGTCGGCCATCAGCTCGGTCCGCCGGCTCGCCTCCGGCCCGGTCAGGTCGCTCTGGAAGAGATTGCGCTGGAACTGCACGTGGTGTCCGTACTCGTGCGCCAGGATCGCCTGAGCGGTGACGTCGGAGTACCCGATCGCCTTGAAGGCCTCCAGGACGCCGTCGCCCATCACGATCATCTTCGGGATGACGAAGCCGGGAATGACCGTGCCCGGGTAGGCGAACGCGTTGAAGCTGAAGTACGGGTGGTTGCCGTGGTCGAACTTCTCCTGGTTCATCGCGGTGACCACCTCGGTCGCCAGGGCCGTCGCGGTGGCCGCGGGGAAACCGTAGGCGACGTTGAAGAGCCGGAACATCCGGGCCTGGTCGGTCAGCATGGTGCCCTTCATCGGCTCCAGCCGGATGCCGGCCGGGTCGATGTCCCAGAACCGGCCGAGGTCGCGGAACGTGTGGTTGACGTCGGTGTTGAACTCACCGCTGAGGCCGAAGTTTGAGCCCGCGTCCTGCGGCCACAGCAGTACGTCGAGCAGCAGCGGCTGGAAGCTGTTGATGGCGTCGGCGAGTTGCAGGTCGGCAGCGGTCCAGTCGGACCGCTGTGCCGCAGCCCAGTCCCGGACCGGGGTGGAGGGGTTGCACGCGGTAGGAATGACGGCCGCACTGAGGTCGTCGTCGATCGCGACCTGGGCCTGGACCTTGGCGGCCAGAGTCGACCCGTCTGTCGGCCGTAGTGCGTTGAGCTTCGCGGCAAGTGCGCTGGTCTGCTCGGGCGACAGAGTCTGTACGGCGGCCGGCGCCGCGGCGACGGAACTGACCGAGGCCTGGGCCGCGGTGACCGCGGGACCGCCGGCCAGCACGAGGGTGAGCAGGATCGCCGACCCTGCAAGGGACTTCTTCATAGCTCTCCTAAGACTTCGCCGGGACGGCGGTGGAGTGGATTGCCCTCAGTATTGGCCGCGGTGACGCGGGTAGTACCGGATCGAACCTGTCGGAATCCGGCATGGCGGAAAGCTGACGCCCCGGCCCGTACCGCGAGCTTCGGTGCAGGTCGTCGAGGTCAGGACGCCCGCTCCGTGTGGCTTCCCGGAACTGTCGGTGATCGCTGGAAGAATCGGCGGCTCACGAGTGATGGGGGTGGGGCGCCGTGATGGGGCGTTCGCATGCGTTGTCCGGTTGGTGTGCGGGACTGGCGGTGGCGCCGCTGGTCGGCCTGACCTCGGTGGCCGAGGTGGTGCCGTTCGCCGCCGCGACGGCCGGCTATGCGTTGTTGCCCGACCTCGACCACCCGGGCGCGAAGGCTTCGCGGTTGCTCGGGCCGATCACGCGCATCGTCTCCGGGGCTTTGCGGACCTTCTCCGGGATTCTCTACAACGTCACGAAGGGACCGCGCGACGAGGAGGGCACCGGCAAGCACCGGCACGCCACCCACACCGTTGCGGCTGCGCTGTTGCTCGGCTTCCTCGCCGCGGGCGCGGGGGAGCGGGGTGGGAAGTGGGCGGTGCTCGCCATTGCCGTGACCGGTCTCGTGCTGGCTGCTGATGTGCTCGGCGACTGGATCGTGCTCGCCGCTCTCGGCGCGGCCGGTTGGTCAGTGGTCAACGCTGTCCTGCCGGATGCCGCGGCCGAAGCACTACCCGGTACTACGGCGGCCGAAGCTTTGCAGGCCGGGCTCGCCGGGATCGGCAGCTGGATCGGCGTCGCCGTCGCGCTCGGTATGTTCGTGCACTGCCTCGGCGACAGCCTCACCCGCTCGGGCTGCCCGTGGCTGTGGCCTGTCCCCATCCGCGGCGAGACCTGGTACGAGATACGTCTCCCACGTCATCTCCGCTTCCGCACCGGCGGCTGGGTGGAGAACCTGCTGATCGCCCCGGCTCTCGTCATCGGCGGCGTCCTGCTCCTCCCCGGCGCCTGGGCGACCCTGACCAACCTCGCCGCCGCGATCTGGTCCACCACGTCGATCTGGATCGCCGGCGGGGCGTAGTACAGGTCAGTAATCCTGCGGGCGGCCGAGCAGGTACGACGGGTGGCCGGCCGATTCGAGCGCGGCGGCGAAGCGTTGCTGGTTGCGGCGGCTCGGCCACACCTCCCATGCGACCAGTGGCAACGCCAGGACTGCGCCGATGAGGACGATCCAATAGCTGTCGACGACGAAGGCGATCGCGATCGAGACCAGGAAGACCGCCTCGCACAGCGCGAACCGGACGAAGGTCGACGAGGTGAACTTCTGCCACGACTCCCTCTCGATCTCGGCCGGTTGCCCACCAGGTGGCAACGCGAGCGCGCGGAAGCCGGCGAGTTCGCAGAAGCTGTAAGCGGCCACGGCGAGGGCGACGACGACGAGCGGCGCCCAGCCGCCCGGGAAATCTCCGATGCCGTCGCCGGCGAGCACGAACCACATCACCAGCGTGATCATCGGGATCGCCGCGATCATCGCGGCGACGACCATCGTCAGGCCGGCAGCGGCCGCGGGTTTGGGGGCAGTCATCGGTGTGGACACGGCCGAACGCTAGCCGTTCGCGGTGCCATCGCTCACCAGAATCAACACAAAGTAGCCAGATCGCGACCGAAGGTGATTACAGAAAGTTTTTCTGACTTTTTTGGTGGAAGCTGTAACGACTCCTGGGGCCGCCACGATAGGACGAGTGAGCCTGGTAGCTGCCCGGACCCCCGAGCGGACAGCTACCAGGCCTACTCATTTCTCGAAGCGTGTGGAGCGGTAATCTGAGCCCCATGTCTTCAAGCGCATCCTCCGCCTCGCAGGCGCTGCCTTTCGGCCGGTTGACCACGGCGATGATCACCCCGTTCAGCCCCGACGGCTCGCTCGATCTGGAGGCAGCGCAGAAGGTCGCGACCCAGCTGGTCGACCAGGGCAACGACGCGCTGATCATCAACGGGACCACCGGCGAGGCGCCGACCACGACCGACGCCGAGAAGGTCGAGCTGGTCAAGGTGGTGCTGGCGGCGATCGGTGACCGCGCCAAGGTCGTCGCCGGGGTCGGCTCCAACAACACCGCGCACAGTGTCGAGTCGGCGAAGGCTGCCGAGGCCGCCGGTGCGCACGGGTTGCTCGTCGTCACGCCGTACTACAACAAGCCGCCGCAGGAAGGCATCAAGGCTCACTTCACGCAGGTCGCCGACGCGACCGGGCTGCCCGTGCTGGTGTACGACATTCCCGGCCGGGCCGGCGTGCCGATCCAGACCGAGACGCTGCTCGCGCTCGCCGAGCACCCGCGGATCGTCGCGGTGAAGGACGCCAAGGGCGATGTCGCCGCGACCACCAAGGTGCTGGCCAACTCCGACCTCTTCTACTACTGCGGAGCCGACGAGCTGAATCTCGCCTGGCTCGCGATGGGTGCGGTCGGGATCGCGAGCGTGGTCGCCCACGTCGCCTCCGAGCCGTACCGCGAACTGATCGACGCGGTCGTGCGCGGCGACCTGACCACCGCGCGAACCATCGATCGACGGCTGGTGCCCGCCGTCGAGGCGATCATGACCAGGACCCAGGGCGCCATCATGGTGAAGGCCGCGCTCAAGCTGGCCGGTGTCATCGAGCACGCGACCGTCCGGTCGCCGCTGGTCGAGGCGACGGCCGGGCAGGTCGACGCCCTCACCACCGACCTCAAGACGGCAGGACTGATTGCATGAGTCACCCCCATCCGGATCTCGACCTTCCCGGCCCGCTCGCGCCCGGCGCGTTGCGGGTCATCCCGCTCGGCGGCCTCGGCGAGGTCGGGCGGAACATGACGGTCTTCGAGTACGACGGCAAGTTGCTGATCGTCGACTGCGGCGTACTCTTCCCGGACGAGAACCAGCCCGGTGTCGACCTGATCCTCCCGGACTTCCAGCCCATCCGGGAGCGTTTGGACGACATCGTGGCGGTGGTGCTGACGCACGGCCACGAGGACCACATCGGCGGCCTGCCGTACCTGTTGCGCGAGCGCGGCGACATCCCCGTGCTCGGTTCGCAGCTCACGCTGGCGCTGCTCGAGGGCAAGCTGAAGGAGCACCGGCACCGCAATGTGCCGCAGCAGACCGTCACCGAGGGCGAGACCGTCCGGCTCGGCCCGTTCGAGTGCGAGTTCGTCGCCGTGAACCACTCCATTCCGGACGCACTGGCAGTAGCCATCCGTACGCCGGCCGGCCTTGTGCTGCACACCGGTGACTTCAAGATGGACCAGTTGCCGCTGGACAACCGGATCACCGATCTGCGCGCGTTCGCCCGGCTCGGTGAGGAGGGCGTCGACCTGTTCTGCGTCGACTCCACCAACTCCGAGGTCCCCGGCTTCACCACCCACGAGCGCGACATCGCGCCGGTCCTCGACGGCGTCTTCAGCAAGGCGAAGAACCAGCGCATCATCGTTGCCTGTTTCGCCTCCCACGTGCACCGCGTCCAGCAGGTGATGGACGCGGCCGTGAAGCACCACCGCAAGGTCGCGTACGTCGGTCGCTCGATGGTCCGCAACATGGCCGTGGCCCGCGATCTCGGCTTCCTCACCGTGCCCGGCGACACCCTGATCGACATGCGCGAACTGGAGAACTACCCGCCGGAGCAGGTGGTGCTGGTCTCCACCGGTTCGCAGGGCGAGCCGATGTCGGCGCTGTCGAGGATCGCGGCCAACGACCACCACGTCGTACAGATCCAGCCCGGCGACACCGTCGTCCTGGCGTCCTCGCTGATTCCCGGTAACGAGAACTCGGTGTTCCGGGTGATCAACGGCCTGACCCGGCACGGCGCGAACGTGATCCACAAGGGCAACGCGCTCGTGCACGTGTCCGGCCACGCGTCGGCGGGGGAGTTGCTGTACTGCTACAACATCGTCAAGCCGCGCAACGTGATGCCGGTGCACGGAGAGATCCGGCATCTTCATGCGAACGCGGAGCTGGCCCGGCAGACCGGCGTACCGGCTGAGAACGTGGTCGTCGTCGAGGACGGTGTCGTGGTCGACCTGATCGATCGCAAAGCCGTTGTCGCGGGCAAGGTGGAGTGCGGGTACGTCTTCGTCGACGGCTCGACTGTGGGCGACATCACCGAGACGTCGCTGAAGGACCGCCGGATTCTCGGCGACGAGGGTTTCATCTCGGTGATCGCCGTGATGGACTCTGTCACCGGCAAACTGACGGCAGGACCGGAGATCCAGGCCCGGGGATTCGCCGAGGACGATACCGTCTTCGACGACCTCAAGCCGAAGATCGAGGCGGAGATCGAGAAGGCGATCGGGAGCGGGGTGGACGACATGTACCAGTTGCAGCAGGTCATCCGCCGCGTGGTCGGTAAGTGGGTCAGCGACACGCATCGTCGCCGGCCGATGATCATCCCGGTCGTCGTCGAAAGCTAAGGAGACAGTGGGCATGAGCGTTACTGGTGTCAATGGCACGGGGCAGCGCCGGCCCACCATGAAAGAGGTCGCGGCCCGGGCGGGCGTGGCGCTCAAGACCGTCTCCCGGGTGGTCAACGAGGAGCCGAACGTCAGCCCGGAGCTGACCGCCAAGGTCCAGGCCGCGATCAAGGAACTGAACTACACGCCGAACGAGAGCGCCCGGATGCTGCGGCGCGGCAAGACCGGCACGATCGCGGTCGTGATCCGCGACATCGGCGACCCGTTCTTCGCCTCGCTCGGCCGCGCGGTCGAATTGTGGGCGCGCTCCAGCGGCTCGGTCGTGATGATCGGTCTGACCGACGAGGACCCCGAGCGCGAGCGCGACGTCTGCCTCGAGTTCGTTGCCCGCCGCCCCGATGCGCTCATCATGGCGCCGATCGGCGAGACCCAGGAATACCTGGCGCCGCACGTCGACGCCGGGATGGCCGTCGTCACGATCGACCGGCCGGCGCACGGGATCGAGGCCGACGCGGTACTCGCCGACAACGCGGGCGGTATCGACCAGGCGATCGATCACCTGATCCGGCAGGGGCACCGCCGGATCGCTTATCTCGGTGACGACGAGCGGATCTTCACCGCCCGCGAGCGCGTGGTCGCCTACCGGGCCGCGATGGCCCGGCACCGGATCGACGTCGACGAGGATCTGGTCCACCTGTCGGAGCCGACCACCGAGGGCATCGGGATCACCCTGTCCGCAGTACTGGATCGGCCCGAGCCGGCGACCGCGATCCTGTCGGCGAACAACATGACCACGGCCGAGGTACTACGCGGCATGGCCGGCCGGCGGGACCGGGTCGCGCTGGTCTCCTTCGACGACCTCGCGCTCGGCGATCTGCTCAGCCCCGGCCTGACCGCGGTGGCCCAGTCGGCCGACGTGATGGCCCGGACCGCGATCCAGCTGATGACCGAGCGGCTCCCCGAACCGCACCGGCCCGGGCGGACGGTGCGGGTGCCGGTCAAACTGACGATCCGCGGCTCAGGCGAGATCCCGCCGTCCAGCTAGCGGCAACCACCGCTCCGGCCGCGCAGAGCGCCGCGGTCCAGCCGAGCGCAGCACCCGCTCCGAGCTGGTCCGCGAGAAATCCCGCGGGCCAGGGACCGACGGTCTGACCGGCCGCGAACCACACGGTCAGCGTGCCGATCACCGCGGTCCACTCGGGTTGCGGGACAGTACGCCGTACCAGCGCGGCGACCGAGGCGGGAACGTTGAGGAACGTCACGCCGACGATCCCCGCCGAAACCAGCACCGTCGTCCGGCTGATCAAGGGCAGCAAGGCGGCGACCACTTGGAGCGCGAGCAGCGCGGCCATGGGCCGGGCGTTGTGCCACGTCGCCAGCGGACGGTTCCACAGCGGCGGCGCGACCATCGCGGCGACGCCCATCAAGGTCCAGGTGATGGCGACCTGGCGTGCGGTGCTGTGCTCGGCCCTGAGATAGGCCGTGAGGAACGTGAGATAGACGATGTAGCCGGCGCCGAAGAGAACGTAGGCGAACCCCACCGGCCAGAGACGTCCCAGCCTTGCCTTGACATCCGGAGTCGGCGGGACAGCGCTGACCGCCGACCAGGAGACGACGGTGGCGATCAAGGAACCGGTTGCCAGCAGCAACCACGCGACAGGCCACCGGCCGGAGTTGCCGTCGAGCAAGAGGGGCAGGACGAAGCCGCTGAGCGCGACACCCAGCCCGGCGCCGCCGAAGTACACGATGAGCGCCGAGCGATCCTCGTGCCGCGCGGCGACGACGGTGCCGGCGACGAAGACCAGCGCGCCGGCCCACCCAGCCGTTGCTCTCAGCAACAACTGGAGGAGCTGCGAAGAAGTGGCCGCGGTGGCTGCCAGGGCGAGGGTGCTGATGACCATGCCGAACTGGAACGTCCGGGCGGTGCCGAGTTTGCGGACCACCGTCGCGACGACGATCGCGCCGACCAGGTAGCCGACGCCGTTCGAGGTGGTCTGCAGTCCAACGTCCGCGAGTGACCAACCCAGCTGCTCGCGCATCGCCGGGACCACGAGGCCGTAGGCGAAGCGCGCGAAGCCGAGGGCGACCGCGGAGCCGAGCGCGAGCCGGTACTTCACAGCTGCCGCTGCAGGAAGTCGAGGACCGTCGCAGCGAGCTCTTCGCGATGATCGGACAGCGCATGATCGGTGGGGAAGAGGTGGTGCTCGGCTCCGGAATAGGCCTCGACCAGCGGGAGATGATGCTGCTCGTACGGCGCGGCCTGGTCGCGGCCGGCTCCGATCAACAGCACGGGCCGGCCGCCAAGAGCGGGGGCGAGGCCGGCCAACCGCCATTCGGGGCCATGAGCAACCATCTCGTCGACGAGCGCGCGGCCGCTGGTGCCGCGCAGGGGGAGAAGTTCGCCGTCCCACGGTTCGACGTACTGGTCCGGATCGGTGGCGGTGCCGGCCGCGCCGAGATCGAAGCAGGTGATCGAGGCGACGGCCGAGATCGCGGGGTCGGCGGCGGCGGTGTGCAGGGCGGCGAACCCGCCGAGGCTGTGGCCGACGATGGCGAACCTGTCCGGGTCGAGGCCGGGTGCCCTGCGCAGCGTTGCGACGGCGGCCCGGGCGTCTTCGAGCACATTGCTCCAGGACCAGGCGCCGGCCGCGCCCCAGCTGCCCCGATAGTGGAAGACGAGGGTGGCGAAACCGGCGCGTCGCAGTACCTGGGCGAGGTCGAAGTTGCGCTCGTTGCCGGGGAAGCCGTGCAGCAGGAGCACCGTGGGATGAGGTCCGGCGCCGGCCGGCAGATGCAGGACTCCGGGCAGGTCGAAACCCGCGCTGGGGACAGGGAAGGCAGGTGTGCTGGCGTACATGGCGGGCCTCTCGTCTTCATCGAACCGATCGGTACGATGATGAACGCTAGCAAGAGATCGATCCGGTCGGTACCATCTGTCTCATGCCGGTCGCCAAGGGAAGTTCGCTGGATCCGGCGCGGACCCGCGCGGAGATGTTGCGGGCCGCGAGCCTGGTCTTCTACCAGCGTGGTCTGGACGGTGTCGGGATCGCCGAGCTGTGCGCGTCGGTCGGTGCGTCCAAGGAGACGCTCTACCGGCACTTCGGTTCCAAGGACGGCCTGATCGAAGCCGTCCTGCAGGCTCGCAGCGACCGCGTCAACGCGTGGATCCGCGCGGCTGCCGAGGCTGCCGGCGACGACGCCGTGGCCCGGCTCACGGCCGTCTTCGGCGTACTGGGCCAGTGGTACTCCGAACCGGACTTCCGCGGTTGCGCGATCGTGAACGCGGCCACCCAGCGGCACGTCGAGCCGGCCCGGACCATCGTGGCCCGCCACCTCGATCGCTATCTGGAGTTGTTCACCGAGATCGCGACGACAGCCGGCGTGGCAGACCCCGCGCGGGTCGGCCGGCAGCTCCTGATGCTGCTGGAGGGTGCGACCGTGCTCGCCGACCATCACGGACTGGGACAAGCCGCGGCCGAGGATGCTCTGGCCGCGGGCCTGCTACTCCTGAAGGGCTAGTCCCGCAGTTGGGCGGACAGCGGGCACTGGAACGGGTCGCGAGCGCGCAGGCCGACGTTGTTGAGGTAGTCGATGACGATCTTGTACGACTCGAACAGCCCGACCTCGGTGTACTTCACGCCGTGCAGTTCGCAGTACTCGCGGACGATCGGGCGGACCGTCTTCAGGGTCGGCCTCGGCATGCTCGGGAACAGGTGGTGCTCGATCTGGTAGTTGAGCCCACCCATCGCGAAGTCGGTCAGTACGCCGCCGCGAATGTTGCGCGACATCAGCACCTGGCGGCGCAGGAAGTCCAGCTTCATCGTCTTCGGCACCAGCGGCATGCCCTTGTGATTCGGCGCGAACGACGCGCCGAGGCCGACCCCGAAGACGGCCAGCTGGAGACCCAGGAACGCGCCGGCCTTGCCGATCGGCAGCAGGATCAGCAGCGCTGCGACGTACGCGCCGAGGCGGGACAGCACGATCGCGGCTTCGATCCGCTCGACCTTGGTGGCGTTGCGGCGCAGTAGGTGCTGCAGGCTAGCGACGTGCAGGCTGAGTCCTTCGAGGGTCAGCAACGGGAAGAAGAGCCAGCCCTGGCGATCACCGAGCCACTTCACCAACCCGGTGCGACGGGCGACGTGGTCGGGGGTGAACGCCACGACGCCGATGTCGATGTCGGGGTCCTTGCCCAGTTGGTTCGGGGCGTTGTGGTGCTTGCTGTGTTTGTTACGCCACCAGGTGATGCTCATCCCGGCCAAACCACCTGCGAGCACCCGCGCGGTCCAGTCGTTCCAAGCGGCCGAGTTGAAGATCTGGCGGTGGGCGCTGTCGTGGCTGAGGAAGGCGACCTGCACCAGGACCAGCGCGAGGGCGCCGGCCATCAACAGCTGGAACCAGGAGTCGCCCAGCAGGATGAATCCGGTCACGACGCCGCCCAGCGCGGCGAGCACCAGCCCGATCCGGGTCCAGTAGTAGCCGTGGCGGCGCTTGAGCAGCCCCAGCTCACGCACGGTGTTCAGAAGGTCGCTGTAAAGACTCGCGTGCCGCTGTTGCGGACTTTGCGGAGGTCTACCGCCTGCAATGAGCTGTGACATGAAGAACGCCCCATCCGGAGTGCATCGGTCGAGATGCGCCACCGGGTCCAGGGCAGCGCCACGAGAAAGTGGCTGATACTCCAACGGAACCACGGCTGACTGCCAGACGCAACTAACGCGTCAGCAGTGCATCACTTTGCAACGATCCGTCGAGGACGTTCTGGGCGACCGAGGTCAGGCCGCAGCCGTTGCCCCGCGCGTACGAACGCATCGCACTGAAGGCCTCGCTCACACTCAGTCCGGCCCGTTCGGCGAGCATGCCCTTGGCCTGCTCGATCACGACCCGGCTGTCCAGAGCGTGCTGGAGCTGGCTCGACAGCTCTCGGTGGCCCTCCACCTCGCGCTGATGAAGCAGCCCGATCGTGGCCATGTCGGCCAGTGCCTGGGCCAGGGCGATGTCTTCGGTCGACAACGGCGCCGCGTCGGAGCGGAACAGGTTCATCGCACCGATGACCTGGCCGCGTAGCCGCAACGGCACGGCGTGGGCGGAGACGTAACCGCCGGCCGCTGCCGCCGCCGCGAAATCCGGCCAGCTGCGCAGGTCGACGTTCACCACCGGCTGACCGGACCGGAAGCAGGCCGGGCAGGGGCCTTCGTCCTGCTGCAGCTCGAACAGCTCCAGCAGCTCCGCCTGGTCGTCGGACGAGGCCATCACGTGCAGGATGCCGTGGTCGTCGGCGAGCATCAGCCCGGCCGCGTCGGCCTCGATCAGCTCGACGGTCGCCTCGGCGAGCCGGCCGAGGAAGTCGACCAGGTCGAACTCGGCGACGAGCGTGTCGGCCAGCTCGATGAACACCTGCGTCAGGCGATGTTCTCGTGTCATTCCCAGCGTTCCCTCTCGACCCGGAGTCTTCCCATCATCTGTCCCCGGACAAGGCCGCGACCACCCAGGCTGAGTTGTCAGGTAGTTCGCTCAGCTGTCACCGGGCGGTCATCCGGGTGGAGCACCTTCGGCAGCATGAACCTGAGCCGCCGCCAGTTGCTGGCCGCCACCACTGCCGCGGGCGCGACACTGGCCCTTCCCGCCACCCTCTCTGCCGCCGCCGCGCCGAGCGTCGTACGCCGGGGCAGGCCGGCCCTGACGTCAGGGATCGCCAGCGGCGATGTCACCTCGAACTCCGCGGTCGTCTGGTCCCGGGCGGATCGCCCGGGCCGGCTCGTCGTCGACCTGACCAGCCACGGCCGCTTCGACCGGGCGATCCGGCTTCGTGGTCCGGTCACCTCGGCCGACGACGACTTCACCGCCCAACTTCCGTTGCGCGGACTCCGGCCGGGTCAGCGCTACGACTACCGGATCGGCTTCGAGGACGCCTCCGGCCGCCTCGGCGAGACCGCGCTGGGGTCCTTCAGTACGCCGGGCCGCCGCCGCCCGGTCAGCTTCGTCTTCACCGGTGACACGGCCGGCCAGGGGTACGGGATCAACCCGGACCTCGGCGGCATGATCGCCTACCGGGCCATGCACCGCACCCGGCCGGACTTCTTCCTGCACTCCGGCGACAACATCTACGCCGACGGACCGATCCAGCCGACCGTGAATGTTGCCGACGGCACCATTTGGAAGAACGTGGTGACCGAGGAGGTCTCGAAGGTTGCGGAGACGCTGGCGGAGTACCGGGGCCGGTACAAGTACAACCTGCTCGACGAGAACGTCCGCGACTTGTACGCCGACGTGCCGATCATCAGCCAGTGGGACGACCACGAGACGCTGAACAACTGGTATCCCGGCGAGATCCTGACCGACGACCGCTACACCGAGAAGCGGGTGAACGTGCTCGCAGCCCGCGCCCGCAAGGCGTTCCTCGAGTACCTGCCGATGGTGCACACTGCCGGGCGCGACCGGATCTATCGCAAGGTGAGCTACGGCCCGCTGCTCGACGTGTTCTGCCTCGACATGCGGACGTATCGCGGCGCCAACCCCGCTCCCGGTGGGGCCGGCCCGGTCGCGATGCTCGGTGCGGAGCAGGCCGCCTGGCTGGTGCGCGAGGTGGCTGCGTCCAAGGCCACCTGGAAGGTGATCGCTTCGGACATGCCGCTGGGTCTCCTGGTTCCGGACGGCACCGAGATCGAGGCGGTCGCCAACGGCCTGGCCGGAGCTCCGGGTGGACGTGAGCACGAGATCGCGTGGGTCCTCTCGCAGTTCAAGCGGCGGAAGGTGCGCAACACGGTCTGGCTGACCGCGGACGTGCACTACTGCGCCGCCCACCACTACGACCCGGCGCGGGCGGCGTACACGGACTTCGATCCGTTCTGGGAGATCGTTGCCGGGCCGGTGAACGCGGGCACGTTCGGACCGAACGCGCTCGACCCGACCTTCGGTCCCAAGGTCGAGTTCCAGAAGGCGGCGGACTTCCCCAGCCAGCCGCCCAGCGGCGGCAACCAGTTCTTCGGTCATGCCGAGATCGACCCGCACAGCGGCGTTCTCACCGTCTCGCTCCGCGACCTCTACAACACCGTGCTGTGGCGCAAGGACCTGTCACCGGCAGGAAGGGGAAATCCTTCGAGCTGAGCGGATTCGGCGTACTAGGTTGGCGGTATGACTGCCGACTATCCCGAGAGCCGTCGCGACGAGAGTGTCGTCGAAACGCTGCACGGCCATCAGATCGCCGATCCCTATCGCTGGCTCGAGGACGCCGATGCCGCTGAGACCAAGGACTGGGTCAGCCGGCAGAACGCCTGCACCGAAAGCGTGCTCACGCAGTACGCCGAACGGGACTGGTTCCAGCAGACGATGACCGCGATCCTTCGCCGGCCGCGTGCCGGGGTGCCCGTGCAGTCCTCGGGGTGGTTCTTCGTCGGCCGCAACGACGGGACGAAGGCGCAGGACGTCGTGTACGTCGCCGACTCGCTGGCCGCGTTGCTCGAAGGCGGCCGGGTGCTGATCGATCCGAACACGCTGTCCGAAGGCGGTACGGATTCGCTCGGCACCTTCACGGTCAGCCCGGACGGCCGCTATTTCGCGTACGGGATCAACGAGAGCGGCAGCGACTGGACCACGTTCCGGCTGCTCGAGGTCGCCACCGGTGCCGAGGTGGACGACGTGGTCACCGAAGCCAAGTTCTCCGAGGCGGTCTGGCTGCCCGACTCCTCGGCGTACCTCTACTCGCACTATCCCGCGAGCGGACGCAGCGAGGGGACCGAGACGAAGATGCTCGGCGGCGGTCAGCTCAAGCTACACAAGCTCGGTACGCCGCAGGCCGAGGACCAGTTGGTGTTGAGCTTCCCGGACCAGCCGCGACTCTTCGTGACACCAGTCGTTTCCGAGGACGACCGGTACGTCGTCATGCACCTGCACGAAGGCACCGACGCCGCCACCCGGTTGTGGCTCTACCCGATCACCACCGATGGCTTGGGCGATCCGATCAAGGTGGTCGACGAGTTCGCCGACGAGCTCGATTTCGTCCGGATGGCGGGGGACCGGCTGATCCTGCGGACGGACCGGGACGCGCCGCGCGGCCGGGTGGTCAGCAGTGATCTCGAAGGCAACTTCACCGACGTGATCCCCGAGGGCGAGCACGCGCTACGGTCGGCGTACGCGACCTCGGGCGGGCTGGCGACGATCTACCTGGTCGACGCCCAGCCGGAGCTGAGGTTGCACGACCTCGACGGCGGCAATACGCGGTCGGTGCAACTGGCGAGTGGTGGGCTGGTCGATGTCACCGCCGGCGCGAAGTACGACGAGCTGTTCATCGGGTTGTCGTCCCCGACGGCGCCGACGCTCTCGTACGTCGTGTCTGCCGCCTCCGGCGATCTCCGGCCACTTCCTTCGCTGGCGCCTGCCGGTGAAGCCTTCGTGGCGCCGGAGATCACCGTGCGACGTGTCGTCGAGCCCGGCCGCGAGGTGCCGTACTTCGTGATCAGCCGGGCCGACCTCGATCTCTCGGAGCCTCGGCCCACGGTCCTGTACGGGTACGGCGGTTTCCGCGTGCCGATCTTCACCGACTACCGGCCCGGGTGGCCGGCTTGGCTCGCGGCCGGCGGCGTCCTGGTGATCGCCAACCTGCGCGGCGGTGGTGAGTACGGCACCGCGTGGTACGAGGAAGGACGGCTGAAGAACAAGCAGAACGTGTTCGACGACTTCATCGCGGTGGCCGAGCACCTGCAGAAGACGCGCGTGACCACGGCCGCGCAGCTCGCGATCCACGGCCGCAGCAACGGCGGGTTGCTGGTCGGCGCTGTCATGACGCAGCGGCCGGACCTCTTCGCCGTCGCACTGCCCGGTGTTGGCGTGATGGACATGCTGCGCTTCCACCTCTTCACCGTCGGCGCCGCCTGGGCCTCGGACTTCGGCCTGCCGGACGACCCGGAGCAGTTCGAGGACCTGCTCGCCTACTCGCCACTGCACAACCTGCGCGACGGTACGGCGTACCCGGCAACGCTGGTCGTCACCGGCGAC
Organism: Kribbella monticola; assembly: GCF_003261635.1. Classification (GTDB taxonomy): domain Bacteria; phylum Actinomycetota; class Actinomycetes; order Propionibacteriales; family Kribbellaceae; genus Kribbella; species Kribbella monticola. The sequence goes on from NZ_QFXK01000027.1 coordinate 356,135, forward strand.
CACGACGACCGGGTGGTACCACTGCACAGTCACAAGTTCATCGCCGCCTTGCAGCACGCCCAGTCCGGCTCGGCGCCCGTCCTGACCCGCATCGAGGTCGACACCGGCCACGGCTTCGGCAAACCCGCCGCGATGGTCGCCTCCGAATGGGCCGACCTACTGGCGTTCGCAGCCCACCACACCGGTCTGGAACCGCCTTCTGTGCAGTAGGAGGTCGGTATTTTGACGGATGCCTGCTCACGGTGGGCGGTGATGGACTCGGGTCACCAGTCCCACCCGTGAGCAGGGAGAAATGCCATGAGTGCATCGTTCGACATCCCCGACGCAGGTTCCGATCCGCGGATCGAACGGCGAGTGCGGGAGTTCCTCACCGAGCTGAACAAGAACCCTGATATGCGCAGGCGCGGCCGGAGCTCGCGAACCTGCGAGCGGCGATGGACTTCAGCTTCGGTACGGCGGGGGAGGAGCTGACCGGTCTGCGGATGGTGATTGCCCTGCACTTCTTGTGGTTGTTCTGCGGGCACGCCGCCGAGGGGCGGGTCTGGCTCGAGCGGGCGCTGGAGCTGAACCCGGAGCCGACCAGGGAGCGTGCCGAAGCGCTGGGCATCATCGCGTACGCGTTGAGCCTGACCGGTCACGCGCCGATGATCTACTCCTACGCCAGGGAGGCCGAAGCAGTTGCCCATAGCAACGAGGACGAGGATCTACTGGCGCACACGGTGTTCCTGCTCGGCGCCTACTAGTTCATGACCGGCGACATCGAGAAGTCGCTGCCGCTCTTCCGCGACGCGCTGGCGCGGCTCGAAGCGCTCAATGGAGCAGGCAGCTTCGTACTGCAGCTCTACTCCGCCATTGCTCAGGCAGAGATCTGGCAGGGACAGCTGCGCGAGGGGTTGGCGACTGCGAGCCGTGGTCTGGAGCTCTGTGAGGAGACTGGCGAGCAGTATGCGCGCAGTGCGTTGTTGTTCGCCTGCTCGCTCAGCCGCTGGATGCTGGGGGAGTACAGCGAGGCCGCCGCCGGGTTGACCGAGGCCGTCCGGCTGGCGCGGAGCTTCAACGACGTACTGGGCGCGGCGACGTGGCTGGAGTTGCTGTGCTGGACGACCGCGGCAATGGGCCGGTTCGAGCGCGCCGCCGTACTGCTTGGAGTCGGGAGCAAGCTCTGGCAGCTGGGTGGCGGACAGCCGATGCTGGGCTCGCTGTTGATGATCGACGCCCACGAGACCTGCGAACGCAACACCTTGGAGGCGCTCGGCCCTGAGCGCTACCAGGCCGCCTTCGACCGCGGTGCGGCTGCCGCCGTCGAGTTCGACCACGCGATCTCGTACGCCGTTGGCAGCGACGCCGGGGTCGCCGAACCGCGTCCCGCCGCCGCACGACCTGGGTCGCTGAGTGAACGCGAGTACCAGGTCGCCGAACTGGTTGCCCAAGGCCTGACCAACAAGGAGATCGCGCTGCGGCTGGTGATCAGCCGGCGGACCGCCGAATCGCATGTCGTCCACATCCTCGACAAGCTCGGCTTCAGCTCCCGCAGTCAGATCGCCACCTGGCTGACAGCTCGTTCTCAGCGACCGTAGCGGTGAGGCGACTTGCTGAGCGCTGACGAGCGGGACGGCTGAGGCGCGTCACCAGATGCGGGGGGCCTCGAGGTCGCGGGGGTCGTCGGCGGGCTGGCAGCCGTGGGTGGATTCTTCGTAGCGGCGGCTCAGACCGTTGGTGGCCAGGGTGCGGACGGCGTTGACGAGGCGATCGACGTGCTCGCGGGTCGTGGCGAGACCCAGGCTCGCGCGCACCGCAGTACCGTGCTCCGGGGAGTCGGCGAGTAGGTGGCCGACCAGCGGGTGTGCGCAGAACTTGCCGTCGCGTACGCCGATGCCGTACTCGGCGGCGAGCGCAGCGGACACCAGCGTCGAGCTGATGCCGTCGACGGTGAAGCAGACCGTGCCGACCCGGTCGGCCTCAACACCGAAGATCGAGTACGTCGTTACGCCGGGCAGCTGCGCCAGACCGGTCCGGAGGCGCGCCAGCAGGCTGCGCTCGTGTTGCTCGATCGCCTCGCGGTGCTTGGTGATCGCCGCACATGCTGCTGCCAGGGCGATCGCACCGATGACGTTGGGAGAGCCGCCCTCGTGCCTTGCGGGGCCTTGGTTCCACACCGTGTCGTTGCCGTTGACGGCTGCAGTCGCGCCACCGCCGTACAGGTAGGGGTCTGCGGCGTCGAGCCAGTCGGTGCGGCCGATCAACGCGCCCGCGCCGTACGGGGCGTACAGCTTGTGGCCGGACAGGGCGACCCAGTCGACGTCGAGCTCTTCGATGTTCACCACGCGGTGCGGCGCCAACTGGGCTGCGTCGAGGCAGGTCCGGGCACCATGGGCCCTGGCGACAGCGGCGATCTCTGCGATCGGGAAGATTTCGCCGGTGACGTTGGACGCCCCGGTGACGACGACCAGCCGCGGTCCTTCGGGCGCGGTGCGCAGTGCGTCGGCGACGGCAGTTACGGCCTGGGTTGTCGAGCTGGGCGCCGCTAGACGAACTGTGCGGTCGGCCGGCCAGGGGAGCAGCGCTGCGTGGTGCTCCGACTCGAAGACGATCACCGTCGCGTCGGCCGGTACTGCGCGGGCCAGGAGGTTGAGGGCGTCGGTGGTCTGCCGCGTGAAGATGACCTGATCGTCCTCGCGGGCGCCGACGAAGCCGTGCACCTCGGCGCGGGCCCGCTCGTACCACTGGGTGGTGATCCGGGACGCGTAGCCGTTGCCGCGATGCACGGACGCGTACGACGGGAGGGCGGCCTCTACCGCGGCTCGCACCGACTCCAGACAGGGTGCGCTCGCGCCGTGGTCGAAGTTGGCGTAGTCGGTGACGCGGCCGTCCGCCAGCGGCACCAGCAGATCGGAGCCGACGGTGGCGGGGATGCTGCCGTTGGTCAGCCGCACACTGGCCGGCCGCGCGGCGGTGGCGTTGGCAGGCTCGAGGATGGAGAGGATCGACATGTTTCTGCTCCCGGTGGTCCGCACTTGCCGATCGGGGCATCCGAACGGCCGGGTCCTCACCCGGGGCACCCCACCGCGGAGGAGGGTTGCCGGCCAGCGAGCCGGGGCTTGACGCTGACACTCATGACCTGGCCAAGACCGTAACCAACGAACCATTGCCTGCGCCAGCACCAATCTCATCTTCTGGGATAGCTGGACACATGTTGAGACGCAACCTGACGGGGCCGTTCTGCGTCCGACCAGCCGGAGGTGGCTCACGATGTGGTGGAACAAGCAGCCGAAGTGCCCGGTACGCACCGAGGAACAGCTCTGGATCGAGGAATCGCTGGACTTGTTCGCCGACGAGTTCGGCACCGAGATCCTGCGGCGCCCGGTCGTTGTCCCCGAGGCTTCGTTCTTCCCGGCCGGCTACCGCGGCACCGAGGACGACGTACGGGCTGTCTTCGCCAAGATCTGCGGGTTGGTCGCCGTCGAGCCGGAGCGGGTGAAGCTGGAGATCGAACCCCAAGAGGCCACGGAGCTGCTCTCGGTGCTGCCGGTGAACTATCAGAGCGAGGATGCTGCCGGCCATTGGCAGCGACGCGATGGAGCCACCGTCATCACGGTGCAGTCGGCCAAGGCGCGCGAGCCGCTGGCGCTGGTCGCGACCATCGCGCACGAACTCGGCCACGAACGATTGCTGGGCGAGTCGCGAATCTCACGATCCCGGCGGGACGGAGAGCCGCTCACGGACCTGTTCACCGTCTTCTTCGGCTTCGGCATCTTCTCGGCCAACGCGGCGTTCGAGTTCCGCAACTCGCGGGGAAGCTACCGGACCAGCCGGCTCGGCTACCTGACCGAGGCGATGTACGGCTACGCGCTGGCGAGATATGCCTGGCTCCGCGGCGAGCCCGCGCCGGACTGGGCAAACCACCTCGACACGAACCCGCGGGTCTATCTACGCGACGGCCTGCGGTTCCTCGCGGCGGGATGAAGCTCCGGGTTCTCGCGGGGGATGAAGCTCCGGTTCCTCGCGCCGGGATGAAGCTCCGGTTCCTCGCGGGGGATGAAGCTCCGGTTCCTCGCGGCGGGATGAACAGGCTCGTCGCCGCGGGATAAGGATTGGTACTGCGTGGTGCCGGCGGGGGAGGATGCGCGGATGACCTGGATCGCACCCGAAGTCACCCGGCCCGAGGGCTCGCTGGTGGCGCCCGAGCGAGAGTTGCTCGCCGGCTACCTGGACTTCTACCGGACCACCCTGCTGTACAAGTGCGCCGGCCTGACCGCCGAGCAGTTGGCCGAGCGTCCCGCGCCGCCGTCGAACCTGTCGCTGCTCGGGCTGATCCGACACCTCACCAAGGTGGAGCGGATCTGGTTCCGAATCCACTTCGCCGACGGTGCACCGGCTGAACCCGTCTTCGCCCCCGAGCTCGGCAAGGACGCGGACTTCGAGCTGATCGACGCGAGTCGCGCCCAAGCGGAGTACGAAGGTCTGATCGAGGAGTGGGAGCTGTCGGACAAGGCGGCGGCGGGGCGATCGCTCGACGAGCGGTTCACGTTCCGTGACGAGGTGTCGTCGCTGCGGATGATCTACATCCACCTGATCGGCGAATACGCGCGGCACTGTGGGCACGCGGACTTCCTGCGCGAACAGCTCGACGGCGTCACCGGCGCCTGACCCGGCCTCAGGTGTCGACGGAACGCTCCTGCATCTCGACAGCTGGCCCGTGGGCAGCTCGGGCACCGCGACCGGCCGGCGCGGTCGCGGTGCCCCCACATGGTGTCCGGCGGCGGCGCCGCGCCGGTGTCTGCGCCGTGACGCTACGGATGGGGCAGCGTGATCGGCGTGTGACACGTGGGACTCGAGAGGTTGTCGGGGTAGCCTGCTAGATATGGCGACCCGCACGTCTTCCCCGGCGCGGGCGCGGAAGTCGGCAGCCAACAGCCCTGGAACGGGCCGGTCGGCAGCTGGTGGACGCTCCCGTCCGTCAGGCGCCCAGAAGCGTGGGCAGAGCGCGAAGAAGCGCAGTGGCTCCACCACTGCGCGTCCCAGCGCGTCCCGACCCACCGGCGCGGGTCCGTTCGCGGCCACCATGCTGTACCTCGGGCGTGGCTTCGTGAAGTGCTGGATCGGCATCGCGCACCTGCTCGGCAGTGTGGTCCGCGGTGTCGGCCACGGCGCCCGTGACCTTGACCCGGCACACCGTCGTGACGGTGCCGGGCTCACCCTGATCGGCCTGGCGGTCGTCGTGGCCGCTGCGCTCTGGTGGCAACTGCCCGGCGCGGTCGGCAACGCAGTACGGACCGTCGTAGGTGGCAGCGTCGGCATGCTCGGCTGGGCGGTTCCGCTGATGCTTCTGTTCATCGCTCTGCGCACCCTGCGTCACCCGGACCGCAACGGCCCGGCTGGACGCCAGGTGATTGGCTGGACGGCGATCTCGCTCGGTGTCCTCGGCCTGGTCCACATCGCCAACGGCATCCCTCGCCCGGGCAATTCCGCGGACGGCAGCCTGCAGGATGCCGGCGGCGCAATCGGGTACGTCGTGTCCTCGCTCCTGTCCGACCTGCTCACGCAGTATGTCGCGGCGCCTCTCCTTGTGCTGCTGTCGATCTTCGGCGCCCTCGTGGTCACCGGAACGCCGATCTACGCGGTACCGCTGCGAGTGCGGGCGGCATTCGACGTACTGCTCGGCCGTACGGAGATTCCCTCGGATGCCCCGTCGGTCGCGGCCGCTGCCGACGAGACCGTCCGGCTCACGCGCAAGGAGCGCCGGGCGAAGGCAGCTCTGGACGAGGACGGCGAGCCTACCGTCAAGCCGTACGACTCGCCTGTGCTCGAGGGGCGCGAGATCTCCAAGCGTGGCCGCAAGAAGGCCGCGGAGGAGGAGCCGTACGACGTCGACGGCGACGTGGCGGCTGGTGCTCCGCCGGCGTACGGCGCGGTTGCTGCCGCGATGAAGCCGGCTGCTGCTCAGCCCGAGTCGGCTCCCGAGCCGCCACCACACACGCCGCTGCCGCAGCGCGTCGAGCAGTTGAGCCTCTCCGGCGACATCACCTACACGCTTCCCGACGGTCAGATCCTGAAGCCCGGTTCGGTCCACAAGGCCCGGACGAAGGCTTCGGACGCCGTTGTCGACCGGCTGACCGAGGTGTTCGACCAGTTCGGCATCGACGCGCAGGTCACCGGCTACACGCGTGGCCCGACCGTCACGCGGTACGAGGTCGAGCTCGGTTCCGCGGTGAAGGTGGAGAAGGTCACCGCGCTGAGCAAGAACATCGCGTACGCCGTCGCCAGCGCCGACGTGCGGATCCTGTCGCCGATCCCGGGCAAGTCCGCGATCGGCATCGAGATCCCGAACACCGACAAGGAGATCGTCAGCCTCGGCGACGTGATCCGGTCCGCCACCGCCCGCAACGACCATCACCCGATGATCGCCGGGCTCGGCAAGGACGTCGAAGGCGGCTTCGTGGTCGCGAACATGGCCAAGATGCCGCACCTGCTCGTCGCCGGCGCGACCGGCTCCGGCAAGTCGTCGTTCGTGAACTCGCTGATCACCTCGGTGCTGATGCGCTCGACGCCGGACGAGGTCCGGATGGTGCTGGTCGACCCCAAGCGGGTCGAGCTGAACAACTACGAGGGCATCCCGCACCTGATCACGCCGATCATCACCAACGCCAAGAAGGCGGCCGAGGCGCTGCAGTGGGTCGTCCGCGAGATGGACATGCGGTACGACGACCTGGCGGCCTTCGGGTTCCGGCACGTGGACGACTTCAACAAGGCGGTCCGCAGCGGCAAGGTGAAGCCGCCGCCCGGCAGCGAGCGCGTGCTCTCGCCGTACCCGTACCTGCTGGTGATCGTCGACGAGCTGGCCGACCTGATGATGGTCGCGCCGCGCGACGTGGAGGACTCGATCGTCCGCATCACCCAGCTCGCCCGCGCCGCCGGTATCCACCTGGTGCTGGCCACGCAGCGGCCGTCGGTCGACGTCGTGACCGGTCTGATCAAGGCCAACGTGCCCTCCCGGCTCGCCTTCGCGACCTCGTCACTGGCCGACAGCCGGGTCATCCTGGACCAGCCGGGCGCGGAGAAGCTGGTCGGTCAAGGCGACGGCCTGTTCCTGCCGATGGGCGCGAGCAAGCCGATGCGTATCCAGGGTTCCTGGGTCACCGAGAACGAGATCCGCGCGGTCGTCGAGCACTGCAAGGAGCAGTTGCAGCCGACGTACCGCGAGGACGTCACCGCTGTCGCCGGTCCTTCGAAGGACCTCGACGACGAGATCGGCGACGACATGGACCTGGTCGTGCAAGCCGCCGAACTGATCGTTTCCACGCAGTTCGGCTCCACGTCGATGCTGCAGCGTAAGCTCCGGGTCGGTTTCGCCAAGGCTGGCCGGCTGATGGACATCCTGGAGAGCCGGGGCGTGGTCGGGCCGAGCGAGGGATCCAAGGCCCGCGACGTCCTGGTGAAACCGGACGATCTAGAGGACTTCATCGCCACACTGCGAGGAGAGTGACCCGTGACCGCCTCTTCCACGATGCCCCACGCCCACCCGGTGGACGCGGACGCCGTGAGCCAGGAGTTCACGATCCGCGGTTCGCAGCAGGTCCACGGCGCGCTCGCGGCCGGCGCGGCACTGGTCGCGATCGGCTTCGCCGCGTCCGCGTCGACCAGCGCCACCGGCGTACTGCGCTGGATCGCGGCCGCCGCTTTCGCTGCGCTGGCCGTGGTGTGCGCCCGGGGCCTCACGACCGGGGACATGTTCGTTGCCGACAAGGTCGGGATCCGGCTGCGGATCCGCGACGAGTGGATCGGCGCCCGCTGGGAAGAGATCGAAGAAGTCACCGTACTGCGACGCCGGCACCTGCTCGACGACGGCCGGATCGCGGTCCACCTGCTCGACCCCGGACCAGTCGTGGCCGCGATGCCCGAGACGACTCGCAAGGTCACCGATGCCAACCGTCGGCTGACCGGGACGTCTCTCGCGGTACCGTTCGGGTTGACGGCGCGGCCGTCGAACGGGGAAGTGCTGCAAGCGCTGCACATGCTGGCCGATGCCAGGTGTCCGGTCAGGGAACAACTCTGACCCGTCCGTGACCCCGTCGGCCCGCGACCGTTGACTAGTGGAGTCGACGGGACCGAACAATCAGGCACGGTGGAGAGGCGGTGATGGCGTGAGCATCGGCAGCGAGCTCACAGCAGCCCGCGAACGGGCGGGCCTGACGATTGACCAGCTGAGCGCCGCGACCCGGATCAGAACCGGCCTGCTCACGGCGATGGAAGCCGACGACTTCTCCCGTTGCGGCGGCAACTTCTACGCCCGCGGCCACATCCGGGCGATCGCGCGAGTCGTGAAGGCGGATCCAGCCGTCCTGCTGGCGAAGTACGACGAGTCGCACCCGACAGAGGACGCAGATCGCACTCGTCGCGAGGAACGCCTGACCGCGAAGGGACCGTCGCTGCACCCGGCCCGGCCGCGCTGGACGCTCGTCGTCGGCGCCATCCTGGTCTGCCTGATGGGCTGGGGGATGATCCGTCTCTTCACGCTCCCGAGCGACATCGAGGCGAACGCCTCCCGCACCACCCCGACGATCGCCGTGACGACCCCGTCGCCGAAGCCGACTCCCACCAAGACGTCGACGAAACCGCCGGTGACACCGGTGAAGCCGGCCGCCAAGAAGGTCAAGCTGACCCTCACGGCCACCAAGGACGGCTCGTACGTCACCTTGCGGAACTACCACGGCCTCAAACTCTTCCAGGGCCTGCTAGGCCCCGGCTCGTCCCAGACAGTCGTCTACCCAGGCTCCATCCGCGTCAGCCTCGGCTCGCTGGCGAACATCACCATCCGCATCAACGACAAACCAGCAGCCCCCAAATCCAAACGCTTCATCATCACCCCCACCGGCACAATCCAAAAAGAAAAGTAGGCCCCCTCGCCGGCCAAGCAGGCCCACTCACCGGCCAAGTAGGCCCACTCAAGGGCAACTAGGCCCGCTCGCCGGCCAAGTACGCCCGTTCGCGCCGGACAAGTAGGCCACTCACCGGACAAGTAGGCTCACTCACCGGCCAACTGGGCCACCTCGGCCGGGAAGTAGGTCCGTTCGCGCTGGACCGGTAGGCCCGTTGGCTCCGGCAAGCAGGCCCGTTCGCTCCGACAAGTAAGCCCGGCTCGCGGCCCAGCCTGCTCTTTCCGCGCCGGGGGCCGCCGGCTTGCGTCCTCGGCGGGCGGGTGCGGCGGCTGCGTGCGCCACCGTCAGCGTGCTGCCACCTATCCCACCCCCGCGTGCACATTCGCTCCACCCCCTGCGTATACGTTCGCGTACTTGGCCGAGGGACTCGCCCGTCTGCTCGGCGGCACCGATCGCATGCCTCTGGGGGAGTGGTGCTGATGGGCTGGTTTCTGTGGGGTGGGCGGAGCAGTCATACTCGTGGGTGATGACTAAGACACCCACCACCGTCGCCCTGGTCACGCTGGGCTGTGCTCGTAACGACGTCGACTCCGAGGAGTTGGCCGGCCGATTGGAAGCCGGCGGATTCCGCCTCGTCGACGATGCCGCCGAGGCCGACACCGTGGTGGTCAACACCTGTGGTTTTGTCGAGGCCGCGAAGAAGGACTCGGTCGACACCTTGCTGGCCGCCTCGGACTACAAGGACTCCGGCCGCACGCAGGCTGTCGTGGCTGTCGGCTGCCTCGCCGAGCGGTACGGCGAGCAACTGGCCGAGGCGCTCCCCGAGACAGACGCCGTGCTCGGCTTCGACGACTACGCCGACATCTCCGAGCGCCTCCGGTCGATCCTCGCCGGCAACAAGCACCAGTCGCACGTCCCCCGCGACCGTCGCAAGCTGCTCCCACTCGCCCCGGCCGACCGCGCCAACGCCCCCGGCGTCGCAGTCCCCGGCCACGGCAACCCCAACGCACCGTCGCCAAGCAGCATGCAAGCCGCTCCCGGCGACCCCTCCGCATCGTCAGCAAGTGACCCGCGTGCAGACGGCAGCGGCGATCCCTCCGCGCAAGCGGCAACCAACTCGCAGGCTGAGGTTGGTCGTTCGTTGACGCCGGTGAGTGCCGAGTTCAGCGTGCTCGACGGCCAGGCTTTGACGGACGACGAGCTTGAGAAGGCGGGCGTCACTCGCGCCGACCTCACCGGCGGCTCGACCGATCGTGAACTCAAGGGCAGGACGGTCAAGGCCTCCGACCGCGAGCTGACCATCGATGCGCCTGATCTGCAGTCCGCACCGGCCAGTGGCCCTCGCGTGATGCGCCGTCGTCTCGACGGCGGCCCGATGGCGCCGCTCAAGCTCGCCTCCGGCTGTGACCGCCGTTGCGCGTTCTGCGCGATCCCTGCCTTCCGTGGTGCCTTCGTCTCGCGCCGGCCGACCGAGGTGCTCGGCGAAGCCCACTGGCTGGCCGAGAACGGGGTCCGCGAGGTCTTCCTGGTCTCCGAGAACTCCACCTCGTACGGCAAGGATCTGGGCGACATCCGTTTGCTGGAGACGCTCGTCGGCGAGATCGCGGCCGTTCCGGGTCTGACCCGGGTGCGCGTCTCGTACCTGCAGCCGGCCGAGATGCGCCCGACGCTCATCACAGCGATGGCGTCGACTCCGGGCGTCGTCCCGTACTTCGATCTCTCCTTCCAGCATGCTTCCGGCCCGCTGCTGCGGCGGATGCGCCGGTTCGGCGACGCGGAGCGCTTCCTCGACCTGATCGAGCTGGTCCGCGCGCAGGCGCCGACCGCGGGTATCCGGAGCAACGTGATCGTCGGCTTCCCGGGGGAGACCGAGGAGGACGTGGACATTCTCTGCGACTTCCTTTCCCGCGCCGGTCTGGACGCGATCGGGGTGTTCGGTTACTCCGACGAGGACGGCACCGAGGCGGAGACGTACGACGGCAAGCTGGATGAGGACACCATCGCGGCTCGCCTCGACCGGGTGACCCGACTGGCCGAGGACCTGACCTCGGCCCGCGCGGAGGCCCGGATCGGCGAGACGGTGGAGATCCTCATCGAGTCGATCGAGGACGGCACCGCCGAGGGCCGCGCCGCACACCAGGGCCCCGAGGTGGACGGTTCGACGACGCTGACCGGCCTTCCGGACGGCCTGGCCGTCGGCGACCTGGTGTCCGCCGAGGTGGTCGGGAGCGATGGCGTCGACCTGATCGCGGAATACGCCGCGCACGTGGCCACCCGGGAAGGCGTCCCGGCAGCTAACCTGACCGCGTGACGATCCCGCCGACGAACCCGGTGCCGCGCGCGGCAGCCGGCCCGCTCAGCGCGCCGAGTGCCTGGAATGTGGCCAACGCGCTGACCGTGCTGCGGCTCGTACTCGTGCCGTTGTTCGTCTGGCTGCTGCTCCGCGACGGCGGCGACGCCGAAGGTGCCCGGCTGCTCGCGACGGCCGCCTTCGTGGTGGCCATCGTCACCGATCGGTTCGACGGGGACATCGCCCGGCGCTGGAACCTGGTGACGAACTTCGGCAAGATCGCCGACCCGATCGCCGACAAGGCGCTGACCGGGGCCGCGTTCATCGGGTTGTCGATCCTTGGTGACCTGCCTTGGTGGGTGACCATCGTCGTGATGGTGCGCGAATGGGGTGTGACAGCGCTCCGCTTCTGGGTGATCCGGCACGGCGTGATGCCGGCCAGCCGTGGCGGCAAACTGAAGACCGTCCTGCAGGCGTTCGCATTGGGTCTCTACCTCCTTCCATGGCAGTCCGTTGCTGTCCTGCACTGGACCGCCATCGTCTTCATGGGCGCAGCCGTGATCGTCACGATCGTCACGGGTCTGGACTACGTGGGCCGCGCACTCCGCCTCCGGGCCGCCGCCAAGAGGCCGCTGCCATGACCCACGACGAGTCACAGGCGGCGATGCACAAGCTGATCGAGCTCGTGCGGGAGCGCGAAGCCACGCTGGCCACCGCCGAGTCGCTGACCGGCGGCATGGTGGGTGCAGCGCTGACCGAAGTCGCCGGAATCTCGGCGATCTACCGAGGTGGCGTGATCGTCTACGCCACGGACCTGAAGGCGACGCTCGCAGGCGTCCCCGCGGATCTGCTGGCCGATGTTGGACCGGTCCATCCAGACACGGCTGCAGCCCTTGCCTCCGGCGTACGGGAGCGGCTTGGGGCCACCTACGGGCTGGCGACCACCGGTGTGGCCGGACCCGACCCGCAGGCTGGGGTCGAGCCGGGGACGGTCTATGTCGGCGTGGCCGGCCCAACCGGCGTACGGGTTCGTCGGCTGTCGTTGAGTGGTGACCGGGAAGCTGTCCGGAGGGGCAGTGTGCAGGGCGTCTTCGAGCTGGCGGTCGAGCTGGTCGCGGAAGAACCAGGCTGATCGGAGTGTTGGGACCAGCATGGGAACAGGTAGGGCAGACTGGCACGGCGCACCGAAGCCGGACATTGCGAGGAGTAGTGACCCGGCAACGGGTACCGTTGGTCCTCACGGCCGAGCTACCGTGCGAGTAGATTCGGTCCGACAGGCGGAAGGGAGAAACCTCATGGTGCTGGTTCGTGGCCTCCTGGGCGACGTCCTGCGGCGCAAGCGGCTGCGCCAAGGGCGCACACTGCGCGAGGTGTCTGCCGATGCCCGAGTCAGTCTCGGGTATCTGTCCGAGGTCGAGCGCGGCCAGAAGGAAGCCTCGAGCGAGTTGCTCGCGGCAATCTGCACGGCGCTGGACGTCCCGCTGTCGACGATCTTCGCCGAAGTGAGCGAAGACCTGGCGCGCGAAGAAGCTCTGGTACTGGCCCACGAGCCCGCGGTTGTTGCCTCTGCGGCCTGACCGCCGCCCCAAGCCGTTGCTTGTGTGGACTGACTGCCGCCCCAACCCGTTGCTTGTGCGGCTGGACCGCCGCGCAGTCCGTTGCCCGGGCGCCGCTTCCGGCGTCTGGCGAGCCTCAGCCGAGCCGGTGCCCTTGCCCGGCTGAGAGGCCCTCACCGGGCGTCCCCGTCCTGGCTCGGGAACTCGAGCAGTTCGGCCATTGGCCGTAGCCGAGTCGGCCACACCAGTTGGAGCGCGGCGATCGGCGGTTGCCCGGGCCGGCGGAAGAGGTCGTTGGCCAGGAACAGATGGGTCGTCGAGTCCGGCACTCGGAGCAACTCCGGGCGACCGGCGTACAGATCGCTGACGTCGTCGCCCTCGTCGAAGCGGCGACCGGCGAGCACGGCCAGCGCCAGCGGCTCCAAGGCTCTGTAGGCGGGGTAGGGGGCGCAGCCGAAGGTGATCAGCTCCGGATGTCCGCGCAGGCTCAGGCCGAGTGTGTAGGCGAAGGACGGATTGCGACTGCCGTCGGCTTCCACATGCTGCACGGTCCACCCGTAGGCGTTGATGTTCTGCTCGATCAGCCGTGCGTACTGGTCATCGGTCATTCCGTCGCACTTGAAGCACATGGTCTTCCCCTCTCGGACTCGAACAAGTGTTCGATGTGTCAGAGAAGGTATCCGGATTCGGAGGGGTGTGGCGGGTTGTCCACAGGGTTCAGAGAGCGGGCTGGCAGTTCGGGCACCAGAAGCTGACCCGGTCGCGCGGCGGCTCGCCGATCGGCGCCGTCAGAATCGTGGTGCCACACCGCCGGCACGGCTTCCCGGCGCGCTCAAAGACCCAACTGCGCTGACCCGGCCGGTCCACGCCCGTGCTGACCTGGGTGCCGTTGCGCAGATTGGCCTTCATCAGCCGCCGACTGAGATCGACGGCCGCGCCGAGGTCCACTGAGGAGACCGGCCGCCACGGATGCAACCCGAGCAGGAAGCAGACTTCGACACGGTAGAAGTTGCCGATGCCGGCCAGGTTGCGCTGGTCGAGCAGCGCCTCGCTGATGGTCCGTGACGGCTCGGCGGCGAGATTCGCGATCGCGGTCGCGCGGTCGAACTCCGGCGAGAGCAGGTCAGGCCCGAGATGCCCGACCGCTTCGTTCTCGGCGTCGGTGGCAACAACCTCGAGCACCGGCAGCCGGTAGCCGACGGCCACCCACTTCTCGGTCTCGAGCACGGCTCTCACCTGATGATCCGGACCACCCTTCCATCGCTCGCCGGGCCGATACAGATGCCAACTGCCCTCCATCCGGAAATGGGTATGGATCGTCAGCCCGCCGGAGAGCCGCATCAGCAAATGCTTGCCGCGAGCAACAACTTCGAGCACGGTCCGGCCACTGAGGTCGGTCGTTGCCAGCGTCGGCACGCGGAAGTCGGTCCGGGTCAGCTCGAGTCCGGCCAGCGCTTGGTCCAGTCGCTTCGTCGCTCGCCAAACGGTGTCACCCTCAGGCATGGATCACGCCCGCAGCCGCAGGCCCCGCGGCGTCGCATGGAAACCGGCCTTCGCCAGCGCATCCCCGAACGCCGTATGCCTGACCTGTTCGCCGTCGGCGGTCTCGACACTGAGCTTGCCCAGATGCCCGTCCCTGATCGCGAGCGCCAACGCATCGACCGCGGGTTGCAGCAACTCGGGATCCTCGGTGAAGCTCAGTACCGTCCGTCCGCCACGCTCCACGTAGACGATCAGCCGCCCGTCCACCAGCATCACGAGTGCCCCCGCCTTTCGCCCTGGCCGGTGCCCGTCACGCTCCGGCCATGGCAACGCCGCACCATATGGGTTCGCTGGATCCGAAGCAGCCAGTACTACGGCCCGCGCGGCCACCTCCTCCTTGCCAGGGCGATTTGCAGCACTGCGAGGGGGTGGTGAGCCGGCCGTCCCAGGCAGCTCAGCCATCGCCCGTAGCCGGTCGACCGCCCCAGGCAGAGCGAACTGGGCAGCCCCGAGCCCAGCCACGAAGTACCCGCGTCGGCAGCGACCCGACTCCTCGAACGCGCTCAGCACCTTGTAAACCGCGGCAAAGCCGCCTGGCGTGCGCTCGGTGATCACCGAGCCTCGTGTGACGATCCCGTACCGGTCGAGCAGGGTCTCGGCTGCCGCGTGGGCCCTCCGAGTCGCATCTGGATTGCGCTCGGGCAGCAATGACCACCGGCCGCCTGCAGTCGGAGGACCGCTGCGCGACGGCATCGCCGGTCGCCCGGGTCGCATCGCCCGGCCGGGGCGCGCGCGAGGCGTAGTACGGCGTGTTCGGTGGCTGCCCCGGCCTGCACCGACGAGCGCGCGTACCGGTGCCAGCGTGTCGTTGGTGAGCTGGCCCGCCCAGACGAGATCCCACAGCACGCCCACCAGCGTCTCGTCGTCGACGACACCGGCGGTCGAGCCGACGACATCGCTGAGTTGCCGGAAGAAGAACGCGCCCCCGCCGGCGAGCGCGTCGAGCACCGCTTGGTGGGTCTCACCCAGTTCGAAGGTCGCATCCGGGTCGGGCAGGGTCAGATCGCAATTGTCCGCAAGATGCAGGGAAATCCAGCCGTCGGTGCCCGGCAGCGAACCCGAGCCTGCCCACACCACCTCACCAGTCGCGGTCAGCTCGTCCAACATGGATGGCTGGTACCCCGGCACGCGCGACGGCAACACGATCGATTCGAGCGCCGACGCCGGCACCGCACATCCCGCGAGTTGCTCTACGGCAGCCAGCAGTACGTCGTACCCACGCCCGCGGCTGCTCGTGATGCCCTGCCATGCGGGCAAGAAACGAGCCAGCACCGCTGGATCGACCGGCTCGACCTCCTTGCGCAGCGCCGCGAGGGACCGGCGCCGTAGTAGTCGCAGCACCTCGCTGTCACACCACTCCATGGCGATGCCGCCGGGGAGGAACTCGCCTTCCACTACGCGCCCGGCAGCACCCAACCGGCGAAGGGTGTCCGTCACGACGGCGACACCGGTGCCGAGATGCGTGGCGAGATCGACGGCTCGGAACGGACCATGCGTCCGCGCATAACGTGAGACGAGGTCGCCGAGGGGATCCGCCACCGGCTCGGCGTGAGCCTCGGCCACACCAGGTGGTAGGGGCACGCCCAGTGCGTCGCGCAGGCGTGCGACATCTTCGACGACGGCCCACCGATGCTCGCCGGCGATCCGCACCCTGACGACCCGGCGAGCGGCGGCCAACTCGGTCAACCAGGTCTCTGCGTCGGCCCCTTCGACACAACGCTGCGCGGCTTCGGAGATCGACAGCGGCCCGACCATCCGTAGTACGTCGAAAAGCCCCTCGGCATCACGGGCGCGGCGGTCCTCGGCCAGCCTCTGCAGCTCGGCCTCTGTGCGCAGTACGACCTCTGCGTCGAGCAGTTCGCGAAGCTCGGTCCTGCCCAGCAATTCGGCGAGCAGGCCTTGGTCGAGGGACAGCGCAGCGGCACGCTTCTCGGCCAGGGGAGTGTCGCCCTCGTACATGAATGCGCCCACATAGCCGAACAGCAACGACTTCGCGAACGGCGACGCTTCCGCAGTCTCCACCTCGACCACGGACACGCGGCGCTCGCCGATCCCGGTCAGCAGATCCTTCAGGGCATCGATGTCGTAGACGTCCTGCAGAACCTCGCGCAGCGTCTCCAGCACGATCGGGAACGAGCCGTACTTGCTTGCCACACTCAACAATTGCGCCGAACGCTGCCGTTGCTGCCACAGCGGCGACCGCTTACCCGGGTTTCGCCTCGGCAACAACAGTGCACGCGCGGCGCACTCGCGGAAACGTGCCGCAAACAAGGCCGAACCGCCGACCTCGGTGGTGATGATGTCCTCGATCTCCGCCGGATCGAACAGCACCAACTCGGCCCCGGGCGGCGCTTCGTCCGTCTCCGGCAGCCGCAGCACGATGCCGTCGTCGCCCGAGACCGACTGCGCATCCATCCCGTACCGCTCGCGGAGACGGGCCGCGATCGCCAGCGCCCACGGCCCGTGCACCTGACCGCCGTACGGAGAATGGATGCACACCCGCCAGTCGCCCAGCTCATCGCGGAACCGCTCGACCACGATGGTGATGTCGTCGGGGACCCGGCTGGTTGCCTGCTTCTGCTCGGCCAGATACGCGACCAGGTTGTTGGCCGCGAACTCGTCCAGCCCAGCCTCGCGAGCACGTTTGACCGCCTTGGTCGCAGGCAGGGCAGCCATCGTCCGCACGAATGCCCCGGTCGCTGCGCCGAGCTCCGCAGGACGGCCCACCGCGTCGCCCTTCCAGAAGGGGAGCCGCCCCGGTTGACCAGGCGCGGGGGAGACCAGCACCCGATCGTGGGTGATGTCCTCGATCCGCCAACTCGACGCACCCAGCGTGAACACGTCGCCGACCCGCGACTCGTAGACCATCTCCTCGTCGAGCTCGCCGACCCGGTGGTTCGTGGACTCGCCGACCAGGAACACACCGAACAGCCCGCGGTCCGGGATCGTGCCGCCACTGGTGACCGCGAGCCGTTGAGCGCCCGGCCGCCCGGAGATCTGGCCACTGACCCGGTCGAAGACGATCCGCGGCCGCAGCTCGGCGAACTCGTCCGAGGGGTAACGCCCGGAGAGCATGTCGAGCACACCGTCGTACGCCGAACGCGGCAGCGTCGCGAACGCGGCGCACCGGCGTACCAGGGTGAAGAGCTCCTCGACGTCGACGGTGTCGAGGGCAACGATCGAGACGATCTGCTGGGCGAGCACGTCGAGCGGATTGGCCGGGATGTGCAGGCTCTCGATCATCCCATCGCGCATCCGCTGGACCACGACGGCCGTGTCGACCAGGTCGCCGCGGAACTTCGGGAAGAGCACCCCACGCGAAACGGCACCGACCTGGTGCCCGGCCCGGCCGACCCGCTGCAGACCGCTCGCGACCGAAGGCGGCGCCTCGACCTGGATGACCAGATCGACCGCGCCCATGTCGATGCCGAGCTCCAGGCTGCTGGTCGCAACGACGCAGGGCAGCCGACCGGACTTCAGATCGGCCTCGATCAGGGCACGCTGCTCTTTGCTCACCGATCCGTGATGGGCCCGCGCGATCAGCGGCGGCGCAGCGAGCGAGGCACCCGATTGCGCCATCAGCTGGGCCGGCGAGCCCGCTTCCGGCAGCTCCCGCTCGGCGCGCTCGGCCGCGATCTCGTTCAGCCTGGCGGTCAGTCGCTCCGCCAGGCGGCGCGAGTTCGAGAAGACGATGGTGGAACTGTGCGCCGAGATCAGGTCGAACACGTGCTCCTCGACATGCGGCCAGATCGACGCGTGCCGCGGCGGCCCGGCTGCGCTGCCCGAGGTCTCGATCTCGGTGTTGGCCAGCTCGGCCATGTCCTCGACCGGCACGACGACGCTCAGGTCCCACTGCTTGGTGAACTCTGGCTGCACCACTGTCACCGGCCGCTCGCCACCGAGGAACCGGGCCACTTCCTCGACTGGGCGCACGGTCGCGGACAAGCCGATCCGCTGGGCCGGCTTCGGCAGCAGCGTGTCGAGTCGCTCCAGCGTGAGGGCCAGATGCGCGCCGCGCTTGGTGCCGGCGACGGCATGGACCTCGTCGACGATCACCGTCTCGACCCCACGCAGCGACTCGCGCGCCTGCGAGGTGAGGAGTAGGAACAGCGATTCGGGGGTCGTGATCAGGATGTCGGACGGCTTGGTCGCGAACTTGCGCCGCTCGTTCGCCGGGGTGTCGCCGGAGCGGACCGCGACCTCCACGTCTCGCGGGGCCTCACCGAGGCGCCGGGCGGTCTCGCGGATGCCGATCAGCGGAGCTCGCAGGTTGCGCTCGACGTCGACCGCCAGCGCCTTCAGCGGCGACACGTACAGCACCCGGCAGCGCAGTTTGGGGTCGTCGGGCGGTGGCACGGTGGCCAGCCGGTCGAGCGCCCAGAGAAAGGCGGCAAGCGTCTTGCCGGAGCCTGTCGGAGCCACGACCAGTGCGTCCCGGCCCGCGGTGATGGCGTCCCACGCCTCGAGCTGGGCCGGGGTGGCCGCCTCGAAGACGTCGCCGAACCACGCCCGGGTCGCGGGCGAGAAGCGGCTGAACGCGGTGGATCTCTGCACGTCACCCATCTTGCCGGGTACCGCCGACAGTTTTCCGCGGTCGGCACCCGGGAGGGGAATGTCCCCCGCTTCTGGAATGATCGGACGCATGAAGAACCGCGTGCGCGCTGCGCTCGTCGTCATCGCCTGCCTGGTCTCGCTGACCGGGTGCGTGAAGATCGATGGCGACCTCAAGGTGAATTCGGACCAGACCGTGGCCGGCTCGATGAAGATCGGCGTCGACAAGCAGCTGATGGAAGCCAGCGGCCAGTCGCTCGACAAGGTCCGGGACCAGATGGAACGCGGGATCAAACAGACCACCACCGACGGCGTCACCTGCAAGGCGTTCGAGGACGACAAGTACGTCGGCTCCGACTGCAAGTTCGACGACGTGCCGTTCAGCAAGATGGGCTCGTCGACCGACGACGGGGTGGGTTTCAGCAAGGACGGCGACACGTTCCACGTCACTGTCAAGGGCATGGATCTGGGGAAGACCCCGGCCGGTACCAACCCGGTGGTCAACTTCAAGATCACCATGCCGGGCAAGATCACCGCCCACGACGACGGCGCCAAGGTCGACGGCCGGACGGCGACCTACGACAGCCTGGACAAGCTCGGCAATGTCGACCTGACGTCGGAGGCGGGCAGCAGCTTCCCGCTGTGGGCTCTCATCCTCATCATCGTGTTGCTGCTCGCCGCTGCCGGTGCCGTGGCGTTCTTCGTACTGCGGAGCCGCAAGGCCGCCGCCCAACAGCAGTACCCGGGCCAGTACGGGCAGTACCCCGGACAGCCGCAGCCCGGCCAGTGGGGACCCCAGTACGGCGGCCAGCCGGGTCAAGGTGGTCCGTATGGGCAGCCGGGTCCGGGCGGACCGCAGTACGGACCGCAGCCGGGTGGACCGCAGTACGGGCAGCCGGGTGGTCCTGGGCCGCAGGGGCAACCGCAGTACCCGGGACAGCCCCAACCAGGGCAGTATCCTGGGCAGCAGCAGCCGGGTCAGTGGGGTGGGCCGCCACAGCACGGGCCGGGCGGCTGGGGACAGCCTGGGCCGCAGGGTCAGCCGCCGCAGGCGCAGCCCCCGCAAGGGCCGCAGCCTCAGCAGGGACCGCCCCGGCAGGGACCTCCTCAGCAGGGTCCGGCGCCGCAGCAAGGTGGCTGGGGACAGCCGCCGCAACAGGGTGGACAACAGGGCGGCTGGAACCGCCCGGACAACGACGGGCAGGCATGAGACTGACGGAATTCTGGGACCGGATGGATCGCCATCTCGGTCCCGCCTACTCACGCACCTGGGCAGAGACCCAGGTGGTGAGCGGCCTCGGTGGTCGTACGGTCACCGAGGCGCTGGCCCAGGGCGAGCACGCCAAGACTGTCTGGCGCGCCGTCTGGGCCCACCTCCAGCTACCGCCCAGCGAGCGCTGAGCTCTGCACCTTGATCAGGCGGACCAGCCGGTCCTCGTCGCCCACTCCTCGGCCGGTAGATAGACCAGGTCGCACACCGGGTCCTTCAGATCGGCGTAGTCACCGACACCGTCGAACGGCAACGACGCTGCTCGCCGTTTGAACTCGCCGTACGCCGCGGCTGTGTCGGGGTGAGCCCGTAGATAGTCGCGGAACAGCAGTGCGTACCTCTGGTTGGCGCGTCCGTCCACGCGGATGTGCAGGTTCACCCGGCGTCGGTACATGGGCTCGACGACGAGCCGCTTCACCCATTGGCCTTCATCCTTGGGCAGACCGGGTACTGGGTGGTCGCGGCGTGGGGGGCGTAGCTCCCAGTCGGCTGCGACCAGTAGCTGCGCTGCGTCGTCCAGTGCGGGCTCGGTGGCCACCGTCGCCTGAATGTCGAGGATGTCCTTGGCGGGGAGCCCCGGCACGGAGGTCGAGCCGATGTGGTCCACGCGGACCGCAGTACTGCCAAGGATCCGGTGGATGGTCTCAGCGGTCTTCTCGTACTGCGCCGGCCAGGTCTCGTCCGGCTGGACGATCACGATCGCGCTCATGGACTGATCATCCCAGCGGCGGACGCTGCCGGCACAGGGGCCTTGCACTGTGGCGGTCAGACGGGCTTGACGCGGAAGGAGCCGGTGGTGAGCAGCTCTGCGGCGGCGTACGCGGCCTTCCGGATGCCCTTGCGCTCGTCGAAGAAGCCGCCGACGACACCGACGGCCGGGAGCTTGCCGATGATCCTGGCGCCGATGCTGCCGCGCGGACGATCCTCGAACACATCACCTAGCCCGCCGAGCAGTTTGCTGATCCGCCAGACCAACCTGATGCCCTTGCGCAGCCCAGCCTCCTCGGAGTCGTCACCGAACCCCAGTTGCCTGGCCACGTCCTGACCAGCGGCAGTGGGGTCGTCGTACTCGAGTACTGCGTCCGGTGTGATCGGACGCTCGGTCAGAACCCTGGCGATCACTGCTGTTCGATCGGCGTGCGCTTCGACGCCGTACTCGCGGCAGACCGCACCGATTACCATTGCCTGTACTGCGGCGCCCAGCGTGTCCTTGATCGGCAAGGTGTCGGCCGCGGCGCCGCTGAGCCGGGGGAGTCCGGCGACGACCGCAGCGAACCCGCCGAGCCGCTCGACCCACCAGTCGCAGCGTTCGGCCAGCGGCAGCGTCGGCCATTCGGCATGCCCGGGCACCTTCATCTTCAGCAGCCGGTCGATTGCGAGGATCAGGCCCTTCTCGGCCAGGTTGGGTTGCTCCTGGGCGGAGTACTCCGTCAGGATGCTGCGGATGCCGAAGGGATCCTGGGTCCGCAGCGCGTCCAGTACCGAGTCGATGCCGAACTCGACCCGGCTCAGGGCCAGGACCACGGCGGAATCGGGGACGTCGGGGCGCTCTGTCACGCCCGCAAGGGTAGGGACTGGGCAGGGCAGAACGGTTGTTCCGGCAGGTTCCGGCGTGTCAGTTGCGGTTCGAACACGTGTTCGGGTTATTTTGTCTCGTACGAGTTCGTCGGAACGGCCGAGTTGTCCACAGATTTCAAGTGGCACCGAAAACTGTCCGACGTAACCAATACCGTCTCTGGCGACAAAGAATTTCCTCCGGGCGGCTGGGACAGCGGCCCCGATTACTAGATGGGTTAGGTGGCAGTCAGATGGCTGGTGCAGCGGCGAGTGCGGCGGCGGAGCAGCGCAAGGCCGGAGATCGTGAAAAGGCGCTGGCGACCGCGCTGACGCAGATCGAGCGGCAGTGCGGCAAGGGCTCGGTGATGCGGCTGGGCGAGCAGGGCCGCGCCCCGATCGAGGTCATTCCGACTGGGTCGATCGCGCTCGACATCGCCCTCGGGATCGGCGGTCTGCCTCGCGGCCGGGTGGTGGAGATCTACGGCCCGGAGTCCTCGGGTAAGACGACGGTGGCCCTACACGCGGTCGCCAACGCGCAGCGGGCCGGCGGTATCGCGGCGTTCATCGACGCGGAGCACGCCCTCGACCCCGACTACGCCCAGAAGCTCGGTGTCGACACGGACGCGTTGCTGGTCTCGCAGCCCGACTCCGGCGAGCAGGCGCTGGAGATCGCCGACATGCTGATCCGCTCCGGCGCGATCGACATCGTCGTGATCGACTCGGTCGCCGCACTGGTGCCCCGGGCCGAGATCGAGGGCGAGATGGGTGACAGCCATGTCGGTCTGCAGGCCCGGCTGATGAGCCAGGCGCTGCGCAAGATGACCGGTGCGGTCAGCGGTACCAACACGACCGCGATCTTCATCAACCAGCTGCGCGAGAAGATCGGCGTCATGTTCGGCTCACCGGAGACCACCACCGGTGGTAAGGCGCTGAAGTTCTACGCCTCCGTCCGGCTGGACGTCCGCCGGATCGAGTCCCTCAAGGACGGCACCGACTTCGTCGGCAACCGGACCAGGGTCAAGGTCGTGAAGAACAAGGTGGCCCCGCCGTTCAAGCAGGCCGAGTTCGACATCATCTACGGCCAGGGCATCAGCCGCGAGGGCAGCCTGCTCGACCTCGGCGTGGAGCAGGGCTTCGTCCGTAAGGCCGGCGCCTGGTTCACCTACGAGAGCGACCAGCTCGGCCAGGGCCGGGAGAACGCGCGGAACTTCCTGCGCGACAACCCTGACCTCGCCAACGAGCTGGAGAAGAAGATCAAGGAAAAGATGGGGATCGGTCCGACCCTGGACAAGCCGGTCGACGCCACGGCGCCGGTCGAGGTCGATGTCGACTTCTGACCACACCCCGTCCGCCGGCACCAACCGTCAGGGCAGCTCCAAGAAGTCGCTACCGGAGCTGCCCGACGGAGTACGCCGCGGACTGTCGGGAATCACCCCGCCCCCCAAACCGGCGGGTCCCGACCCGGACGCGGAACGTCCACCCGTCCAGCCCCTCCCATGGTTCCGAGACGGCTCTCCCGCAACCACGCAGGACGCCCGTCGCAACCGCTCCACCTCGCCAAGCAACCGCTCGGCCAAGTCCGGCAACCGCTCGGCCAGGTCCGCCGATCGCGTCGCCAAGCCGGGCACCGACGACGAATCGGCCGCTCCTCCTAGCGCGACCGGCGGCCGCACCAATCCGCGCTCCAGCGCTACGGGTGAACGGTTTGGTGCGGCTGGCAACCGTTTCGGCAAGACTGCGGATCGCTCTGGTCAGAGCAAACGCAGCGGCAGGTCCAGTCGCCTCGGTTCCTCCGAACCCGCCGAGTTCGACCCTTGGTCGACCAACGCGGGTGAACGCTCCGGCGGTCCCGACTGGTTCGACGTACCCACGGACGATCCCGACGCTCAGGACCAGATAGCAGGCACCCGCGCTTCCAAGCGGCGCACAAACGCTTCAACTTCCCACCCGTCCACCTCACCCGCCGCCGACCCGATCTGGGGCGAGGACACTCCAACCTCAGGCGCGCCCACTTCGAGCCGTCGTACCTCGGCCTCACCCACTTCTGACCGGATCTGGGGTGACGACACGCCGCCCTCATCCGCTGGGGGTTCGAGCGATGTGCCTGGACTGGCCGATGCCGATGCGATCTGGGGTGATGACGCCTCGGTCCCGCCGACCGATTCGAGCCGCCTTGCCCCGACCTCACGCCGTGCGGACTCGATCTGGGGTGACGACGACGATTCGGCCTCACCGTCCGCCGGTTCTGGCCATCCGTCCGCCGATTCTGCCGCGGTTGATTCAGCCTGGGGTGACGAAGCGTCGACCTCGCCGGCCGATTCGAGCCGACGTACCCGAACCGCCCGCACAGCCGACTCGATCTGGGGCGAGGACCCATCGGCCTCACCTGCTGGCGCGACCGGCAGGATTTCCGCGTCGGCGGAGGCTGGTTCGGTGTGGGGGGACGACGAAGTGGTGTCGCCCGTTGCGGGTTCGCGCCGAAAGTCCGTGTCAGCCGATGCCGTTGCTTCAAGCCTGAGCGAGGTTGCGCCGACTTCGCCTCCTGCTAGCAGCGGCGACGGTATGGCGGCTGTTGGTGGCGATGGACGGCCTGGTCCCGATTCGGCGTCGCATGGGGCACCGGCAAGTATGAGTCGCGCCGGCTTGTCGGATGAACCGGCGAGCGAGGGTCGCGACGGTGTGTTGGATGGGGCACCGGCGAGCGTGGGCCGCGACGGTCTGCCGGGTGACACTTCGGGGTCGGTGGGGGGTTCTGCGGGACGTTCTGGGCGGCGGCCGGGGGTGCGGCGGACTCGGAGGTTTGGAGCGGGGCCGCCTCGGCAGGCTGATCCTGAGGTGGATCCGGTGGGGGATCCGCATTCGGTGGCGCGGACGATCTTGCTGGACAAGTTGACCGGGCAGCCGCGGACGCGGGCAGAGTTGGCTGATGTGTTGGCCGAGCGCGAGATTCCTGACCAGGTGGCCGATGAGGTGCTCGATCGCTTCACCGAGGTCGGGCTGATCGACGACGCCGCCTTCGCGAACGCTTGGGTCGAGTCACGACACCGAGGTCGCGGGCTGGGCAAACGCGCTCTGGCCCAGGAGCTCCGTCGCCGGGGCGTGGACGACGAATTGGCCCGGGATGCTTTGGACGAGCTCGATCCCGACCAGGAGGAAGCCACCGCGCGGGAACTGGTCCGGAAGAAGCTCCGCTCGATGCGTTCACTCGACCGCCAGGTAGCCATGCGTCGGCTCCTGGGTCTGCTGGCTCGCAAGGGATACCCGGGCTCGCTGGCGATGACCGTCATCAAGCAGGAACTCGCCGCCAGCGACGAAGAACTCCCTCTCCTCAACGACTCCGGCCTAGAAGCCGACTGATCCGCCACCCGCCACCTTTCGTACGGCAGGTTTGGTTGCGCGGGTATCGGATGTTCGGCCGCGTTGGTCGGGTGGTGGCGCTCCAGTAGCCATCGGCCACCGCGAGGTGCTGCTTGGTGGATCACGCTGGGTTGGTCGCGTAGGTCCGGTCTGCCAGCTCGAAACGAGGGCGAGTGTCGGGTTGTGTGGGTGGTGCTCGGCGGGCGGGATATGGCGGGGGGAGGCCGGGGTGACTGCTCGCCTACTCGGGCGGCTTGTTGGAGGGCTGGCGTCGCTCGGCGTGAGTCGGTTGGCTGGTCGGGCGTCTTGTTGGAGGGCTCGCGTCGCTCGGTGTGCGTCCGTTGGTTGGTCGGGCAGCTCGGTGTGCGTCGGTTGGTTGGGCAGCTCGGTGCGGGCGGGGCGGCTTCGCGGGGGTGGAGGGGTGGAGTGGGGCAGCTTTGGCGGGGTGGTTGGGGCGTTGTTGTGGGGGATCGACGGGGGTGTGTGCGGCGAGGGACGTTGACGGGTGGGGGCGGACGGTGTCTGATCCGGAGTGTGGACTGGTGTTTGTGACTGGTCCGTAGGCTGAGATTTTCGTCCGATCCGCCCCTGACACCTCTCGGAGGGTGCAAATGAACGATTTCCAGGAACAGGCGAAGAACTGGCTCCGGAATGTCGTCAAGCAAGACCCGGACAAGATCAAGGCTGGCTTCGAGAAGGCCGGCGACCTGATCGACAAGCAGACCGGCGGGAAGTACGCCGACAAGATCGACTCCGTGCAGGAGAAGGTCGGCCAGTACGTCGATACGCAGGCCGCCAAAGAGCCCGGTACTCCTGGTACCTCCGACAGCACCGCACCCGAACAAGCCGACAGCACCACCACCACGGACACGACCCAGACGCCGACTTCGGCCGACGACTCGGCTGGGGTATCCGGCACCGACGGTGACGTGAGTAGCGATTCGACTGCGGAGTCGGCTGATGCCGGCGCAGCCACGGACTCGAACGACGCCACTGCCGGTGGCGAGGACGCGGGGCTTGGGGAGACGGCTCAGGCTAATGAGACCGGGGGAAGTGACGAGGCTGAGCAGGGTGATGGTGCGCCTGAGGGGGAGACCCAGGGGGAAGCGCCCGCCGCGGCTGATGGGCGTGTGGTTGGCGGAGAAGTGCCTGATGTAGCTGAGCAGCCGAGTAGTTCGGCGGGGTCGAATGCCGAAAACGCCAGGCCCGGCGCCACTGCCACCGGGGTGTCCGCGGACGACGCCGACAGCTCAGAAGGCGGCCTCCCAGGCCCGCGCTCCTAACCGGCCTGGAGTCGACCGGCTGGCACCAGCCTGGGTCGGCACCAGCTCACAGAAACCAGCTCAGGCCCCGCGGTCAGGCGCAGTTCGCACACCGCGGGGCCGAGCTGTGTCCGTGAGGCTGTCCGCCGCGGAGGCGCGGGGGCTGTCGGCGAGTCTGGCTCCGCTGCGGAGTCGGAGCTATGCGCGAGCCTGCCTCCGCCGAGAGTCGGGGGGCTGTTCGTTACGTGTCTCCGCGCGCAGTCGGGACGCTGTCGGCGAGGCTAGCTCCGCTGTGGAGTCTGGGCTGCCGGCGAGTCGGACTCCGGCGAAGTCGGGGTGCTGTCGGCGAGCCTGCTCTGCCGCGGGGTTGGAGTTGTGCGCGAGCGGAATCCGCGCCGAGTCGGGTGCTGTTCGTCGGGTTGGTTCTGTGCGCGGGTGGGTCGGGTGGGGTTGGCGGAGGGTGATGGGGGGATGACTGGGGTGGGGTGGTGGGGCAGACCGTGATGTGGGGGGTGGGTGTTTGTCTTGACCCTGTGGATAGCCGCGCTTAGCCTCGGGATCAGTAAGGGATCACTCCACCTGACGGTGGCGGATATAGCACCGGCGGGCCGGTTGATCACCGGCTGACTGCCGGACGATGAACGCGAGACCAACGCTCGACCGAGCTGAAAGACGGACGACCGCGACCCGATCGCGGCTGGAATAGGACGGAACCGCCTCGGCGGACAGGCGTGGCCAGCACAGGCCGGGCCGGGTCACCAAGAAGGGACCGTTGTAGCGGCAGGAAACCCGTCATGGCTGACGGCCCGGCCGGAACGGATGGCACCGTCGACGACGTGGTCACCGGACCGCTCGGCCGATGCCGACGGACCGGGCACCGCCCCGACCAGGGTGGTGTGTTTCGCCGTACCGTTGTCCGACCGCCGAGTGGACCATCCCTTCGTCGCAGCCAAAGTCACGCCGAGCGTGACTCCGAAGAGGGGAGACGCCGATGTCACTCGCGGCCATGCCGGTGGCGGCATCAGTCGGGCTCGTCCTGATCGGCCTACTGATCGTGGGTCTCCTCGCGTGGATCGGCTTCACGTTGTCGCGCCGCAAGGAGGCCGATGCGTCGGCCGCCGTCCACGCGGCCGAGGCGACGGCGAAGCTGGAGGCCGCGAACATCACCGCCGGCGCGAAGGCGTCGGCCGAGCTGGTCCGCCGGCAGGCCGAGGAGGAAGCCGCGGTACTGCGGGTCCGGGCCGAGGCTGCTGAGCAGCGGGCCGAGGAGATCCGCCGTGGCGCCGAGGATCGCGCGTCCGAAGTACGGCGGGAAGCCGAGCAGCGGGCGTCCGACGTACGCCGGGAGGCTGAGCTCGAGGCGCAGTCGATCCGCGATGATCTGCGCGAGCAGCGGCTCGAGATGGAGCGGCGCGAGCACCGGTTGACCGAGCGGGAGGAACGCCTCGACGAGCAGCACCGCTCGATCGAGGAGCGCCAGAACGAGTTGTCCGTCCAGCTCGCCGAACTCGATCAGCGCAAACAGGAGATCCGCGATCTCGAGGACGAGCGCCGCCGGATCCTCGAAGGCGTCGCGAACCTGACCACCGAGCAGGCGAAGGCCGAACTGGTGGCCGCGATCGAAGCCGAGGCGAAGCGGCACGCGCACACGATCGTCCGCGACATCGAACGGCAGGCGCAGGACGAGGGCGAGGTCAAGGCGCGCAAGATCATCACCGGCGCGGTCCAGCGACTGGCCTCCGAGCAGACCAGCGAGTCCGTCGTCTCTGTCGTGCACCTGCCGAGCGACGACATGAAGGGCCGGATCATCGGTCGCGAGGGCCGCAACATCCGGTCGTTCGAGCAGACCACCGGCGTCAACCTGATCATCGACGACACCCCCGAGGCAGTGCTGTTGTCCTGCTTCGATCCGGTACGCCGGGAAACCGCGCGGTTGACGCTGGATTCGCTGGTACTCGACGGCCGGATCCATCCGAGCCGGATCGAGGAGATCTACGAGCGCAGCAAGGGCGAGGTGGCCGAGTTGTGCGAGCGCGCCGCCGAGGACGCCATGGCGGAGGTGGGGATCACCGATCTGCACCCGGAGCTGATCCGGACGATGGGGCTGCTGCGCTACCGCACGTCGTACGGGCAGAACGTGCTGAAGCACCTGGTCGAGTCGGCGCATATCGCCGGGATGATGGCGGCCGAACTCGGGCTGGATGCCAAGCGATGCAAGCGCGGCGCGTTCCTGCACGACATCGGCAAGGCGCTCACGCACGAGTCGGAGGGCAGTCACGCGATCGTCGGGGCGGAACTGGCGCGCAAGTACGGCGAGGACGACGATGTTGTGCACTGCATCGAGGCTCACCACAACGAGGTCGAGGTACGCACTGTCGAGGCTGTGCTGACGCAGGCCGCCGATGCGGTGAGCGGTGGGCGGCCGGGTGCGCGGCGCGAGTCGCTCGAGGCGTACGTCCAGCGGCTGGAGCGGCTGGAGGAGATCGCGATGCACCACGACGGCGTCGAGAAGGTGTTCGCGATGCAGGCGGGCCGCGAGATTCGCGTGATGGTGCTGCCGGACGCGGTCGACGACATCGCCGCGCAGGTGATGGCGCGCGACATCGCCAAGCAGGTCGAGGAGGAACTCACCTACCCCGGCCAGATCCGGGTCACCGTCGTCCGCGAATCCCGCGCCACCGAGGTCGCGAAGTAGCCGGAGCCGGTACGACGCCCGTCGCACCGGCACCCGCCTCAGCCCGTACGACGTGCGTCGCGCCGGCGACCCGCCTCAGCCCGTACGGTGTGCGTCGTACCGGCGACCGGCCTCGGCGCGTACGGCGTGCGTCGTACCGGCACCCGCCTCAGCCCTGTACGACGTGCGTCGCGCCGGCGACCGGCCTCAGCTCGTACGGCGTGCGTCGTACCGGCGACTGGCCTCAGCGCGTGCGGGGTGCGTCGTACCGGCGACCGGCCTCAGCGCGTGCGGGGTGCGTCGCGCCGGCGACCGGCCTCAGCCCCGTACGACGTGCGTCGCGCCGGCGACTGGCCTCGGCGCGTGCGGGGTGCGTCGTACCGGCGACTGGCCTCGGCGCGTGCGGGGTGCGTCGTACCGGCGACTGGCCTCGGCGCGTGCGGGGTGCGTCGTACCGGCGACCGGCCTCGGCGCGTGTGGCGTGCGTTGCGCCGCGGCCCGCCCCGGCCGGTGCGGCGTATCGGCTGGTTCCTCCTGCGTTAGTGAGGTTCGGCGTACTTTGTGCGCCAGTCCGGCGGTTCGAAGGGGGAGCCGTAGATGCGGGTCTCGCGGGCGATCCGGCCGGTGTCGAACTCGACGATGTTCGCGACGTAGTACACGTCGCCGCCGTAGTCCGACCGGCCGAGGACGACGAAGTGGTCGCCCGCGCCGACTATGCGCTGGATCTCGATCGCCGGCGGGTTCGGGTACTCCTGCTGCATCGACCGCATCGTGTCCCGCCCGACGATCCGCTCGCCGGACTGCGGCAACTCCAGCACGTACCCCTCGGTGCGCAGTTCGTGCTCGGCCTCGGCGGACAGCGCGAGCTGCCCGTCCATCGGCCACAACCGCTCCAGCAGTTCTCGATTGCGATCGGTCATCTCCGCCACCCCTTTCGGCCCCGTTGCCGATTCTCAGTGTGCTCCGGATTGCTTCAGCCAGACTTAAAGCCGATCGCACAGGAGGGGTAGTTGGAGATTCAGCCGGTACTACGCCTGCTCGGGGGAGTGGCCGGGTTGGTACTCGACCGGGGTGACGTCGATCTGTTCCTCGATGACGTACTCGTGCGGAGTCGTGTCGTACTGCTCCTCGATCCCCGGCTTGATCAGCGTGATCTCTTCCTGCTCCCGTTGGTTCGCGACCCGGTAGGAGAACCAGAGCCCGGCGGCTCCGCCGAGCATGATGACGATGCCGACCACGCTCAGGTCCACCGGTCCGGAGCCGTCCCGGACAGCGAAGGCGAGGATCGCGCCGGCCGCCATCAGCAGGATCCCGAAGTTGATTCGCATCCTTGCTCCCTACCCCGGCAGGGCGGCACCGATCAGAAGTGACTAATTGTTGACCCTTACTCACTCTCAGTACCCAATCAAACGCTTGTCAAGCACCCACCTGTTCAGGCGATGGCCGCCGGAGCAGCGGTGAACGTGTTGCACGACGCCGGACTGGCGGACGTCAGGCCACGGCGGGACCAGCGGCTGTGGCTGGTCTTGTTGCCGTGCGAGCGTTCTGGGTTCCATTCGTCGCCGCGGTGGGCGACCGTCCAGAGCCACTTCTTCAGCCAGGCACCGGTGGCGGGGAAGTACCGACGGTCGGCGGCGAGGTAGACGCCACTGAAACAGGAGGCCTGCAGTTCCAGCCGCCTGCTCTCGGTCAGCCTCGCGTCGGTGCCGTTGGCATAGTTCGCCCGGGTGTCCGACGCGGCCATGATCCCGGTCAAGCGCTGGATGTGGTGTCCGTATTCGTGCGCGATCAGGAACGCCATCGTCGTCCGCGTCCAGAGCCGGTCGTAGCGGCGCTGGTTCGTCAGGTCGAAGTCAGCCCGCATCGAGATGACACCGTTGCAGTAGGCACCTGAGTCGGTGATCGCGCACTGCGTCCGGACCTGCCCGGGCGCGAGGACCTCCAGCCGGGGAGACCAGAAGGTGAAGCCCGCCTTGCGGATGACGGGTGCCCACGCCCGATCCAGGCAACGGATGGATTCGGTGTAGTAGGCCTTGACCTGAGCGACCGACGTCGGCCTGGCGGACGGCTCCTTGCAATGCGATGCCGGCAACTGACCGACTCGATAGAGGGGGTTCTGCATCACCGCCCGATTCGAGGCGGCGAGCGGCTGCTCAGCTGGAGTCGTAGTAGCGGTGGCTCCAGGACTGACCGCTGCTGACGGAGTGGCCGTAGGTGTGGGCGTAGCCCTCGCCACGGTCCACGTCGCGTCGGTAGTTCCAGTACGACGGAGCGCCACCGCACCACCGCCCACAAGGAGAGCCAGAACAGCGCCCGCCCCGACCAACTTCATCCCCAGCCGTCCAGTCACCCGCAGAACCTACCCCGCCAAAGGTGCCCGGATAAGCCCAAGAAGCCGATCGAGGTGACGCCATTGCTCCGCACCCCAAACCTCCAGCCCCTCGCGAGCATCGGCGACCGCTGCAGCGCTCAGGTCAGGGTCGGCCAGCACGACCACGCGGGCGGTGAAATCGTTCAACGCCCGCCTCAGCAGGAAGAACGCGAACAACTCCAACCGCAGCGGCCGGATCGGATAAACCTCGAGCACAGTCAGGAACGCACTGGCGTCCATCGGCTGTACGCCGTGCAGCAGCAAGGACAGGTCGTACTCCGGCGGCGCGAGCCGCATGTCGTCCCAGTCGAGCACGCTGACGTGTCCATCGCCGTCGACCAGCATGTTGTTGCCGTAGAGGTCGGTATGACTGACGACGAAGCGACTCGGCACGGCACGCGCCGCAGCCTGCAACTCGTCCAGGCGATCCAGCTGAGCCGCCAACTCGGTCTCGTACGGCCGGAGCACCTCGCCGCCGTAGTACGGGCGGAGTTGCTCGCGCGTTTTCATCTCGAACTCCTCGCGGAACGGCAGCTCGAGCGGGATCGAATGCAGCTGCCCGACCGTCCTGCCGATCTCCCTCAGCACAGAGCGCGGCCAGACCGGCCAGTCCGGCAGGATCTCCCCGATGAGGAACGGGAACAACGCGATCACACCCGTGGGGACCTCTACCCACAGTTCATCCGTCTTCGTCGCCAACGGATAGGGCACCCGCAGCCCATGCGCGTGCAGCTCCTGCACGAAAGGCAGCCGCTCCAACGCGCCGGTCGCTCGCTCGCGATCAGGCCAGAGCTTGAGGAAGTACTGCGAACCGTCGGCCCACACCGAGTAGCCCGCGGTGGCCCAACCGACCGGGACGTATTCCAGCGACGAGACCGTGAGGCCGTAGTACTGGAGGACGGCGTCGGTCAGCGTGCTCCGGTCGACCGGCGGTTCGACGAGCACGGGTCAGCGGAAGGCGGCCTGGCCGGTGAGGGCTTGGCCAATCACTAGTTGGTGGACTTCGGAGGTGCCTTCGTAGGTGAGGACGGATTCGAGGTTGTTGGCGTGCCGCATGATCGGGTACTCGCCGCTGATGCCGTTGGCGGCGAGGATCGTGCGGCATTCGCGGGCGATGGCGATCGCCTCGCGGACGTTGTTGAGCTTGCCGACGCTGACCTGCTCCGGTCGCAGCGAGCCCTTCTCCTTCAGCCGGCCGAGGTGGACCGCGAGCAGGATGCCCTTGTTCAGCTCGACGCTCATGTCGGCGAACTTCGCCTGCGTGAGCTGGTACGCCGACAGCGGCTTGTCGAACACCTGCCGCTCGGCCGCGTAGTCCAGCGCCGACTCCAGACAGTCCCGCGCCGCCCCCATCGCACCGAAGATGATCCCGAACCGCGCCTCGTTCAGGCACCCGAGCGGTCCCGACAACCCGCGCGCCTCCGGCAACATCGCGGACGCAGGCAGCCGCACATCCTCCAGCACCAACTCGGACGTCACCGACGCCCGCAGCGACAGCTTCCGCGTGATCTCCGGCGCCGAGAATCCAGGCGTGGAAGTCGGTACGACGAAGCCGCGCACCCCGTCCTCTGCGCGCGCCCAGACCACTGCGACGTCGGCCACCGACCCGTTGGTGATCCACATCTTCGAGCCGTTCAGCACCCAGTCGTCCCCGTCACGCCGGGCGTTGGTCCGCATGCCCGCCGGGTTCGACCCGAAGTCCGGCTCGGTCAGCCCGAAGCAGCCGATCGCCTCGCCGGCCGCCATCCGCGGCAGCCACTCACTCTTCTGCTCCTCGCTGCCGTACTTCCAGATCGCGTACATCGCGAGCGACCCCTGCACCGACACCAGCGACCGCATCCCCGAATCCGCGGCCTCGATCTCCAGGCACGCCAGCCCATAGGCGACCGGCCCGACACCGGCACACCCGTACCCCGTCAGGTGCATCCCCAGAAACCCGAGCGACCCGAGCTCCTTGGCCAGCTCGCGGGCGGGAATCGTCGCCGACTCGAACCACTCGGGCAGCTGCGGCCGCAGGCGTTCGTCGGCGAACCTGCGCGCAGTGGCCCGGATGTCGAGCTCTTCGGAGGTCAGCAGCGAGTCGACGTCGACGAGATCCAGCGAAACGGTCATGACGTCACGCTAGCCGCATCCAGGCCGGCCGTGCTTTCAGATATCCACAAGCCCGTGTGGCACTGCTCACCGCTACTTGCGGTACCAGGGCCACCACCAGCGACGCTTGCGCGGATGCCGTACGACGATGCTCCCGTGGCGCGCCTCGCCGGTCACGCGCAGCCGTACGCCGCCGGGCGCCGGCGCACCGGCCTTGTTGGACGCTGTGCCGTGCACCATGTCGATCTCGTCCATGGTGATGCTCCAGCCCGCCGGCACGATCATCACCACCGAGCTGTGCTTGATCCGCGCGTCCACGTGAATCTCCCGCCACCGGACCACCGCGTCGGTGAAGTCCAGCCGGATCGAGGAGTGTTCGCCGACCGCGACCACCCGCTCGGGCACCTGCCAGGCACCCTCGCGCTTCTGCGCGCTGTGCTTCCCGCGAATCACCAGCTCGGCGGAGTTGCTGCCGTGCGGGAGCGGGACCAGGTCGGCGGTCGCCGTCCGTAGCTCCAGCTGGGTCTTGGCGGAGTAGATCTGGGTCAGCCGCTCGTCCAGTTCCTGGAAATCGAGCCGGCCGTCGCTGTGGGCTTCCTGCACCACCGAGGCGGCCTGTTCGCGGTCGTGGTCAGAGGCCCGATGCTCGGGCGGCGGCTGCTCCAAACTCATGGGAGCAAAGGTAGCGCCGCCACCGGGCCTTCGCAGTACGGCGAATCGCCACAACCGCAGTACGGCGAATCGCCGCGATCACCGCTTACCTGGGACAATGACCGACGTGAATCCGCGTACCGTCGTCATCCTCGGCTCGACCGGCTCGGTCGGGACCCAGGCACTCGAGCTGATCGGCCGCAACCGCGACAGGTTCCGGGTGCTGGCCATCTCGGCCGGCGGTGACAACGTCGGGTTGCTCGCCCAGCAGGCGCTGGAGTTCGAGGTCGAGGTGGTCGGCGTCGCGAAGGCGACGGTCGCCCAGGACCTCCAGTTGGCCTTCTACGCCGAGGCGCAGCGCCGCGGTTACGCGCAGGGCGACTTCCGGATCCCCAAGATTCTCACCGGGCCGGACGCCTCCACCGAGCTCGCCGGGATGGCGTGTGACGTCGTACTGAACGGCATCACCGGCTCGGTCGGGCTGCGACCGACACTGGCCGCACTGGACGCTGGTACGACGTTGGCGCTCGCCAACAAGGAATCGCTGGTCATCGGCGGTCCGCTCGTCGTCAAGCGAGTCAAGCCGGGGCAGATCGTGCCGGTGGACTCCGAGCACAGCGCGATCGCCCAGTGTCTACGCAGTGGTACAGCCGACGAGGTACGCCGGTTGTTGGTGACCGCGAGCGGAGGGCCGTTCCGCGGTCGGTCGCGGGCCGAGATGGCCGACGTCACACCGGAGCAGGCGCTCAACCATCCGACCTGGGACATGGGGCCGGTGATCACGATCAACTCGGCGAACCTGGTCAACAAAGGCCTGGAGGTGATCGAGGCCCACCTGCTCTATGGGCTCCCGATGGACCGGATCGACGTGGTGGTGCACCCGCAGTCGATCGTGCACTCGATGGTCGAGTTCATCGACGGCTCCACCGTCGTCCAGGCCTCACCGCCCGATATGCGGTTGCCGATCGCCCTCGCACTCGGCTGGCCCGACCGGATTCCGGACGCCGCGCCGTCGTGCGACTGGACCACCGCGGCCAGTTGGGAGTTCGAGCCGCTCGACGACGAGGCATTCCCGGCGGTGCAACTGGCCCGGGAAGCGGGGGAGCGCGGCGGTACGGCGCCCGCAGTACTGAATGCCGCCAACGAGGTCTGTGTGGAGGCGTTCCGCGAGGGGCGGCTGCCGTTCCTGGGGATCGTCGACACCGTGGCCCGGATTGTGACCGAACACGACGTACCCTCGTACGAGGAACTATCCATCGACGACGTGCTCGCCGCGGACACCTGGGCGCGGACCAGGGCCCGTGAACTGACCGCCGCCACCGACCAGCGCCAGGAGATCACACAGGCATGAGCGCACTCCTCACCCTCATCGGGATCGTGCTGTTCGTCGTCGGCATCCTGGCGTCGGTCGCCCTGCACGAGATGGGCCACATGCTGCCCGCGAAGGCGTTCGGCATGAAGGTGACCCAGTTCTTCGTCGGCTTCGGCCGGACGGTCTGGTCCACCAAGCGCGGCGAGACGGAGTACGGCTTCAAACTGATCCCCGCCGGTGGGTACGTCCGCATCATCGGGATGATGCCGCCCGCGAAGGGGCAGGATCCTACGAAGGTGCGGAAGGCGAACACGGGCCCGATCCAGTCGATGGTGGAGAACGCGCGCTCCGCGGAGTACGAGACGATCGCGCCCGAGGACGACGGCCGGCTGTTCTACCAGAAGGTGTGGTGGAAGAAGCTGATCGTGATGGCGTCCGGGCCGCTGGTGAACGTGCTGATCGCGTTCTTCCTGTTCGCCGGGCTGTTCATGTTCTACGGCGCCAATGTCGCGCAGACCACGGTCTCCACCGTGACCGACTGTGTGGTCCCCGCCTCGCAGGCCTCGGCGGATCGCAAGTGTCAGCCGGGCGACAAGGTGTCGCCGGCCAAGACCGCCGGCTTCCAGGTCGGCGACAAGATCGTGTCCTTCAACGGTACGGCGATCAAGAGCTGGGACGACCTCACCCCGCTGATCCGCGCGAACACCGACAAGCCGGCCACGATCGTTGTCGAGCGCAACGGTCAGCAGACCACCTTGCACACCAGCACGATTCTCAACCAGGTCGTCGACAAGGCCGGCTCCGACAGGATCGTCTCGGTCGGCTTCCTCGGGGTGTCGCCGGAGATGAAGGTGGAGCGGCAGAACTTCGGTTTCGTCGTCGACAAGATGGGCGAGCTGAGCGTCGCGACCGTGAAGGCGCTCGGGCACTTCCCGTCGAAGCTGGTCGGCGTCGCGAAGTCGATCGTCGGCGGCGACCGGGACGCCGACAGCCCGATGAGCGTCGTCGGTGCGAGCCGGGTCGCCGGTGAGGTTGCCTCGAACAACCAGTTGACCGGTGGCGAGCGGATCGCCTTCCTGGTCTCGCTGCTCGCCTCGCTGAACCTCTTCCTCGCGCTCTTCAACTTCATCCCGCTGCTGCCCCTGGACGGCGGCCACATGGTCGGCGCCATCTGGGAAGGCATCCGGCGCGGGTTCGCCAAGCTGTTCCACCGGCCGGACCCGGGGTACGTCGATGTCGCCAAGCTGCTGCCGATCGCCTACGTCGCGGCCAGTTTCATCGTGGTGATGGGCGTGCTGCTAGTCATCGCCGACATCGTCAACCCGATCAAGCTGTTCAACGGATGATCCCGCAACCGACAATTTCTCAACGGACAAAGGACAAATGAGTATCTCCCTGGGCATGCCCGCGCTGCCGCCGCCCACCCTCGCCCCGCGCCGCAAGACCCGCCAGATCAAGGTCGGCAAGGTGCTGGTCGGTGGCGACGCGCCGGTGTCGGTGCAGTCGATGACGACGACGCTCACCTCGGACGTCAACACCACGCTGCAGCAGATCGCCGAGCTGACCGCGGCCGGTTGCGACATCGTCCGGGTCGCCTGCCCGTCGCAGGACGACGCCGACGCGCTGCCGGAGATCGCCAGGCACTCGCAGATCCCGGTGATCGCGGACATCCACTTCCAGCCCAAGTACGTGTTCGCGGCGATCGAGGCCGGCTGCGCCGCCGTCCGGGTGAACCCGGGCAACATCCGCAAGTTCGACGACCAGGTCAAGGAGATCGCGGCCGCCGCGAAGGACCACGGCACCTCGATCCGGATCGGCGTCAACGCCGGCTCGCTCGACCCGCGGCTGCTGCAGAAGTACGGCCGGGCGACGCCCGAGGCGCTGGTCGAGTCGGCCGTCTGGGAGGCGTCGCTGTTCGAGGAGCACGACTTCCACGACTTCAAGATCTCGGTCAAGCACAACGACCCGGTCGTGATGGTGCGCGCCTACGAGTTGCTCTCCGAGGCGGGGGACTGGCCGCTGCACCTCGGCGTGACCGAGGCAGGCCCGGCGTTCCAGGGCACGATCAAGTCGGCCGTTGCCTTCGGTGCGCTGCTGTCGAAGGGGATCGGCGACACCATCCGCGTCTCGCTGTCCGCGCCGCCGGTCGAGGAGGTCAAGGTCGGCCTGCAGATCCTGCAGTCGCTGAACCTGCGCGAGCGCAAGCTCGAGATCGTCTCCTGCCCGTCCTGCGGGCGCGCCCAGGTCGACGTCTACACCCTGGCCGAGCAGGTCACCGCCGGCCTGGAGGGCATGGAGGTCCCGCTCCGCGTCGCCGTGATGGGCTGCGTCGTGAACGGCCCCGGCGAGGCCCGCGAGGCCGACCTCGGTGTTGCCTCCGGCAACGGCAAGGGCCAGATCTTCGTCAAGGGCGAGGTCATCAAAACCGTCCCCGAGTCGAAGATCGTCGAGACGTTGATCGAAGAGGCGCTGCGCATCGCCGAAGAAATGGGCGAGTCCGCAGCCAGCGGCGAGCCCACAGTCACAGTCAGCTAGTACTACGCCCGCCCACGCCCGCTCCTACGTCGCGGGCTCCCACCCCGGGGACGCCTGCTCCTACGTCGCGGGCTCCCACCCCGGGGACGCCTGCTCCTACGTCGCGGGCTCCCACCCCGGGGACGCCTGCTCCTACGTCGCGGGCTCCCACCCCGGGGACGCCTGCTCCTGCGTCGCGGCTGAGGCGGTGGTGCGGGTGGGTGGTCGGCGTTGCAGCCCGCCCACGCTGGCTCCTGCGTCGCGTGCTCCCACCCTGAACGCGGCTCCTGCGTCGCGTGCTCCCACCCTGAACGCGGCTCCTGCGTCGCGACTGCGGCGGTGGCACGGGTTGGTTGGGTGCGAGGTTGCAGCCCGCCCACGCTTGCTCCTGCGCAAACTCCTAGGCCATCAGCTCGCGCCTGCGTCGCGGACTCCTGTCCCAGACGCTGCTCCTACGTTGCGGCTGGGATTGCGGTACGGGCAGTGCCAACATCCGAGCGCCGCACTCCACAGCAGCGCCCCGACCACCCGGACCGCCGTGCGTCGGCAGGCGGACAACGCCTGGGCCCTTTCCTCCGCCAGGTTGATATGGAACAACCGCCGCGCAGTGGTTGGTGCCGTGCGCGACCTTTACTTGGTGCTATCTAGCTCATCAGTTTGGTGCGTCCGAAGAGGTGACTCTGGTGTAAGCTTGCGTTCATGACACGCATCTCGGTGGACGTCAACGACGAGTGGCTTGATGCCGCCCGGGAGGAACTCGGCACTGAGACCAAGGTGGCGACCATCAACGCTGCCCTCGAGCAGTTCGCGCTGAAGAAGCGCGCGCGGGAGATTGCGGAGATCTTCGCTTCCGTGCCGATGGACTTCTCCGGCTCGGAGACCGCGTGGCGGTACGGCGGCGGTCGCGATCTGGAGGGCTTGGCTGATCGCGCGCGAGAGAATCGCAGCGCATGATGACCGGCCAGGCGTACCTGGCGGACACTTCGGTCTTCGTCTACCAGGGGCGCTCGCCTGAGGTGCAGCGGAGGTTCCAGGCTCTCCTGATCGAAGGTCGCCTCGCCGCATGTCAGATGACCGCCTTGGAGTATTTGAACAACGCTCCCGATCCGCGGCGTTATGAGCTCCTTTGGAGTGCGGTGCACGGGCAGCGGTGGATCGACGTGACGACCGAGGCGATGGATCGGGCGCTGGTGGTGCATCGGGAACTTGCTCGGTTGAGTCAGCATCGCCACTTCGCGTTGCCGGACCTGATCATTGCCGCCACGGCGGAACTGGCCGGGCTTACCGTCCTGCATTACGACGACGACTACGACCGGATTGCCAAGGTCACCGGACAGCCGACGGAGTGGGTCGTTCCGAAGGGGTCGCTTTGAGCTACTAGCCTTGGCTGGTGACCCGATATCTGGTGGTTAGTGCGATTGCGGGGGAAGCGAAGTATGTGCCGAAAGGCATCTCCGTTGTGCTGACTGGTGTGGGGAAGACGGCGGCTGCGGTGGCGACCGCCAAGGCTCTGGCGGCAAGGGACACCGCCGAGCTCGTGGTGTTGAACATCGGGACCACGGGTGCGTTGCGCGACGGGATGTCAGGGCTTTACCTGCCGAGCGAGGTGATCAACCACGACATCAACGCCGATGCGGTGCGGGCGATCGGGCTTGATCCGCAGGAGTCGTTGACGATCGGCGGCGGCGACGGGACGGTGCTCGCGTCGGGCGACGTGTTCGTGACCGACCCCGCAGTACGGGATCGGTTGGCCGAGCGGGCGGACCTGGTCGACATGGAGGGCTATGGCGTCGCGTTCGCCTGCCGTGAGTACGGCGTACCGGTGCGGCTGGTGAAGCACGTGTCGGACACTGCCGACGAAGCTGCGATGGATTGGCCGGCGTTGGTGGACACGAGCGCCAAGGTGCTAGGCGACTGGGTTCGAGCTCAAGTGGGAGAGGACCTGGGTCTCGCGCGGTAGCCACCGCTGTACGCCGATGCCGCTCTCCGCGACCGCCTCGTTCGCGGCGAGCGCGTCGGCGACACTGACCCATTCAGGAGTCAGTTCCAGCTCGCTCTCGTAGTCCTCGAGCGCCTGCGAACCACCGGTCACCCCGCCTGAGCAGTAGAAGTAGTGCGAGGTCATCTTGAAGACCGCGTACTCCGGTTCAGCCGCCCGCAGATACTCCACAGTCAGTCCGACTGCCAGCCCGACCTCCACCTCGCGCAGCCCACACTCCTCGACGAACTCACGCTGCAGCGCCGCGGTCATCGTCTCGCCGCTCTCCACTCCACCGCCCGGGAACTTGTAGTCGCCGTGCCGCGAGCGGAGCAGCAGCAACTGCGAGCCGCGGAAGAGCACGCCGCGCACGGCGACCCGTTCGAGCGTGGGCGCGGTCAGGTCGAGGCCGGAATCGTGGACGAACTTGCCGAGATACATGCCCGCTATTCTGGCTTGACCTTGACCCCAAGGGCAGGGTTTAGCGTCGGTGTCGAGGAGGCGGGATGCACATCAGCGATCTGGCGGCCGAGGCCGGCGTGACGGTCAAGGCGGTCCGGTACTACGAATCGCAGGGGCTGCTCAAGCCCGGCCGCGAACCCAACGGGTACCGGACCTACCGTGCCGAGGACGTCGCGGTGGTCCGCGAGGTCAAGGCGTTGCTGTCGCTCGGGCTGACCGCGGAACAGACCTACCCGTTCATCGAGTGCCTGCGGGCCGGAAACGACCGGGCGGACGTCTGCCCGGCGTCGCTGACGGCGTACCGGACCCGGATCGCCGAGGTGGACCGGCGGATCGCCGAACTGACCGAGCTGCGGGCCAGGCTGACCGACCTCCTTGCCGATGCCGAGAGCTGGAGGACAAGGGCACCATGACGGATCTGCAGATAGTCGACACCACGAACTTCGACCAGGTGGTGCTGGCGGGAGACAAGCCGGTACTGGTCGACTTCTGGGCGCAATGGTGCCCGCCGTGCCACCAGATCGTGCCGATCCTGGCTCAGATCGCGGTCGAGCGGAAGGACCAGCTCACGGTGGTGAAGCTGAACTCCGACGAGAACCCGGAGATCTCCTCGCGGTACCGGGTGATGGCGCTGCCGACGCTGATGCTGTTCCACCGCGGCGAGCTGATCTGGTCGGTCGTCGGCGCCCGCCCGAAGGCCAAACTCCTGAAGGAACTCGACGACGCGCTCCTGGCCGCCGTCTGAAGCTGCCGTCGGACCCAGTGAAGGCGTGACACCCGGACGGTGTCACGCCTTCTTGTTTGGTAGCTACCTAGAATGCTAGCATCCTAGACATGAGTGCAGAGGCTGCCAAGAAGGCGCAGTTCAACGTGTATCTGCCGCCGGAGCTGATCCGGCGGGTGAAGCACAAGGCCATCGACGACGGGGTGAGTCTGTCGGCGCTGGTCGAGCAGGCGCTGGCCGACTACCTGGACAAGCATGGGGAGGCACGCGGATGAACGACATCCTGATCCGTCCGTTGAGGTTCAGCGCCGACTTGGCGGCGATGTGGGAGTTCCTGGAGTTGCTGGGCCTGCGGTCGCGGATCGAGTCGGAGCGCGGCGGCTGGGTGGACATGATCGGCGGCCGGGGGATGGTCGCCCTGCACGACTCGGCGGCCTCCGCGATGGGTGCCGCCCCAGGTCACACGACGCTGTCGTTCGAGGCCGACGACATCGACGATTTGAAGGACCGGCTGATCGCCGCGGGGTACGAGGACGCCACCATCTGGGACGAGGCGTACGGGCGGGTGCTCTCGGTGACCCCGTCCGGCGGCGTACAGATCTGGTTCGACGAGCGCGCCGAGGATCTCTACGGTTACAAGGTCCACGACGGCGCCCCGGATCCGCGATGGTCGGTGAAGCCCCGGCTCACCGGAGCCGACGAGGCCGAGTGGGAGCGGTTCCTGGCGGTGCTCGGCGGTGGTCAGTCCGTGTACTACGGGTCGCCCGCCGACGCCTTCGCCGTACGGATCGATTTGGACACGACCGAGGAGCTCGGGGCGGTCGCCGAGCGGGTGGCGGGTGGCGGGTACGAAGTACGGCGGGAAGCGGACCGTCTCATCGTTGCGGATCCGGACGGGCAGACCGTCGTGGTGCACGGGTTGACTTCAAGTGGGCTCGAGGCCCGATGATCACCGACATGCCGCTCCGACTGCGCGACGATCCAGACTTCCGGCGGTACTGGCTGGCGCGCTCGTCGTCGTTGACCGGGTCGATGGTGACCGCGATCGCGCTGCCGGTGCTGGTCTACCGGCTGAGCGGATCGCCGTTCCTCACCGCGCTGGTCACCGCGTTGGAGGCTGCGCCGTACCTGCTGGTCGGGTTGTTCGCCGGGGCTCTCGCGGACCGATGGAACCGGCGCCGGGTGATGGTGTCGGCCGATCTGATCAACACGGTGGTGATCGGTTCGGTCCCGCTCGCGTACCTGGCCGGGGTCCTCACCGTCGCGCAGGTGCTGGTGGTGGGGTTCATCGTCCAGACGGTGTTCACGTTCTTCGACGGCGCCAACTTCGGCGCACTGCCGGTGCTGGTCGGGCGAGAGCGGGTGGCGCAGGCGAACGCGGCGGTGTGGACGGCGTCGAGTTTGATCGAGCTGTTCGTCCCACCGCTGGCTGCCGTTCTGCTGGCCGTGATGAATCCGGCCAGCCTGCTCAGCATCGACGCGTTGAGCTTCGCGGCGTCGGCTGTCGCGATCGGAGGCATCGTCCGGGCGATGTCCGAGCCACGGACCGGACAGCGGCCGTTGCGGCCGCGGGTGGTGTTCGCGGACATCGCCGAAGGGCTGCGCTTCCTGTTCCGGCACGCCGGGGTGCGGACGATGACGATCGTCGGCAGCCTGCAGTCGTTCGCCGGCGGCGGGTTCATGGCGCTGATGGTGGTGTGGTGCGACCGCGTGCTGCACGTCGGTACGTCGGGGATCCGGTTCGGCCTCGTCTACGGGACGTGGGGGATCGGCGGACTGATCGCGGCGCTCGGGCTGCCCAGGCTGTTGAAGCGGATGCCGCCGGCCGCCGTCACGCTCTATGCCATCCCGGTGTCGGCCGCACTCGGGATCGTCAGTCCGCTGATGCCGAACTGGGAACTGGCCGCGATCGCCTTGCTGGTCTGGGGTTCGGCGTACGTGCTGGTGATCGTCAACGCGGTCTCCTACCGGCAGCAGGTGACGCCGGAGCAGCTGCTCGGCCGGGTGAACACGGCCGGCCGGATGTTGTCCTGGGGAGTCGGCTGGACCGGCGGCTCGGTCGTCGGTGGCGTGCTCGGCAGCTGGCTCGGGATCCGGTCCGGGATGGTGCTGATGGGCGTCGGCGGCGTGGTGGCCGTCGTGGTCGCCTGGACCTCTCCGTTGCGGCGAATCGCGGCGGCGCACGACCCGTTGCACGCCTGAACGGCGGGAATCCGCTAGGTTCTGCCCCGTGGGCGTACGGGTACTGGGTCCTCGCGACCTCTCAGCAGCGAGGGCCGTCATCGCCCGCGATCCGGTCGTGAACGTCTTCGTGGACAGTCTGGTGCAGACGTCCGGACTCGATCCGCGCCGCGGCGCGGAGGTCTGGGGGTACGTCGAGAAGGGCGTGCTCGAGGCGCTCTGCCATGCCGGCGGCAACATGGTCCCGGTCGGCGCCGGCGAGGCCGCGCTCCGGGCGTTCGCCGCCTATGCCTTGCGGCGTGGACGCAACTGCTTCCAGATCCTCGGCCCGGCCCGCGCGGTCGAGGTGTTGTGGGAAGCGCTCGAACCGCACTGGGGGCCGGCTCGCGAGGTCCGCGACGACCAGCCGTTCATGGTGATCGACGGGCCGCCGGTGATCACCCCCGATCCGCTGGTCCGCGCGGTGGAGCCGGTCGAGTTGCCGATCCTCTATCCGGCCTGCGTGGCGATGTACACCGAAGAGGTCGGCGTACCGCCGCAGACCGGGCCGGACGGCACCTTCTACCGGTCCCGGGTGGCCGAGTTGATCCGGACCGGCCGGGCGTTCGCGCGGATCGAGGACGGCAAGGTGGTCTTCAAGGCCGAGATCGGGTCCGTCGGAACCGGTGTCTGCCAGATCCAGGGGGTCTGGGTCGACCCCGAGCGGCGCGGCGAAGGGCTGGCCGCGCCGGGTATGGCCGCCGTGGTGGAACTCGCCCGGCAGCTCACCCCGGTCGTGACGCTGTACGTGAACGCCTTCAACACCCCGGCACGAGCGGCGTACGAACGAGTCGGCTTCCGGACCGTGGAGACCTTCGCGACGATCCTGTTCTGAGCTTGAGCGCTCACTGTGATGGTGTGGTGACTGCTGGTGGGGTTTGCTGTTCGGGCGCCGCCCCGCCCAGCGGAAGGAAACACCCATGCGAAGAATCGCCACGTCCTTGGCCGGCCTGGCCGCAGTCGCCCTTGCGGTCGCCGGGTTCGCCCCTGGCAGTGCGGCCGCGCCAGCGCATGAACCGGTGGCCCAGGTCGACAGCGCCCCGGCGTACTACACGCTGAAGCTCCCAGCCGGGCTGACCATCGCCCAGCTCGTCCGTGACGGCTACGACATCAGTCACGGCCACGGCACTCGCCCGATCGTGGTCGCGACCCCTGTGGAAGCCAAGAGCTTGCGCGACCGAGGCGTACTGCTCGGCAAGAGCGGCAGCGTCTACCAGCCGCTGGTACGCGGCGCCGGCACCACCAGTACGACGTACTACGGCGGCTACCACAACGTGCTCGGCCATGAGCAGCACAATGCCGCAGTGGCCGCCGCGCATCCGGACCTGGTGAAGCTGTACGACATCGGGGACTCGTGGCAGAAGGCGAAAGGGCAAGGTGGGCACGACATCCAGGCCTTGTGCATCACCAAGCTGACCACCGGCGACTGTGCGCTGAACAGTACGGGGAAGAAGCCGAAGTTCGTCCTGCACGCCCAGA
This sequence comes from Kribbella monticola, assembly GCF_003261635.1. Classification (GTDB taxonomy): domain Bacteria; phylum Actinomycetota; class Actinomycetes; order Propionibacteriales; family Kribbellaceae; genus Kribbella; species Kribbella monticola. Next base: position 400,872 of record NZ_QFXK01000027.1, read on the forward strand.
TCCACGCGCGCGAACTGGCGACCGGCGAACTCGCGTATCGCTGGATCGACCTGCTCGTGACGTCGTACGGCAAGGACCCGGCGATCACGTCGCTGGTCGACTCGCGGGAGCTCTGGGTGATCCCGATGGCGAACCCGGACGGCGTCGACGTGGTCGCCTCGTCGCCGTCGCAACCGGTGCTGCAGCGAAAGAACGTGGACAGTACGACGGGTGACTGCCCAGCCGGCGATGCCGGGGTGGACCTGAACCGCAACTCCAGCTTCCAATGGGACGTCCACGAGGGCCGGCCGTGCGAAGAGACGTACCCGGGCACGAAGGCGGTGTCCGAGCCCGAGACGATCGCGATCCAGGGGTTGCTGGACAAGATCTTCCGCGACACCAAGGGCGACGTCGATCAGCCGGCCGCGGCCGGGACGACCGGGGTGTTCCTGACCCTGCACAGCTTCGGGAACGACATCCTCGCGCCGTACGGGTACACCAACACCGACGCGCCGGACAAGACCGCCTTGGTTGCCTTGGGCAAGAAGCTGAGCGGGTTCAACGGCTACCCGGTGAGCACCGGCGACGGCGGCGTCGGGTACTTCGCGCCGGGTGCCACCGACGACTGGCTCTACGGCACCCGCGGCGTCCCGTCGTACACCTTCGAGGTCGGCCCCGACTCGGGCTCCTGCGGCGGCTTCTTCCCGGCGTACTCCTGCTTGGACTCCACCTTCTGGCCCAAGAACAAGGGCGCCTTCCTGTACGCCGCCCAGGCCGCCGCCTCGCCGTACCGGACCCTACCTGCGAGTAACCCGGTCGGCTAGGGTGCTCGCATGAGGCGTCGCAGCAGGAGTACGACCGGGTTGGCTGTGTTGTTCGGGGTGTCGGGCGTGATGCACTTCGTTCGGCCGGAGCCGTTCGAGCGGATCGTGCCGCGCGGGTTGCCGCGGAAGAGGGAACTGGTTTACGCCTCCGGGGTGGCCGAGTTGGCCTGTGCCGCCGGGCTCGTGCACCCGCGCACTCGGCGGACGGCCGGGTTGCTCAGTGCCGCGTTGCTGGTGGCTGTTTTTCCAGCGAATGTGCAGATGGCGGTGGATCTGAACAAGGTGGGTACGCCGCGGGCGCGGGCGATCGGGTTCGGCCGGCTGCCGTTGCAGCTGCCGTTGATCCGGGCCGCTCTGAAGGCGTCGCGCGAAGGCCGCTGAGACGGAGCCGCCGGCGGTGCCTGTGGAAAACTGGTGAGAGGACCGGCCGCGGGCGGATATCCTCTTTGCCGTCAGTAGTTGTATTCCATTTTCTGCACCTGCTTGGAGACTCCCGTGATTCTGCGCATGTCGTCGCTGTTCCTCCGCACCCTTCGCGAGGACCCGGCGGACGCGGAGGTCCCGAGCCACCGGCTGCTCGTCCGGGCCGGCTACATCCGCCGGGCCGCGCCCGGGATCTACACCTGGCTGCCGCTCGGCCTGCGCGTGCTGCGCAACGTCGAGAACATCGTCCGCGACGAGATGAACAAGATCGGCGCGCAGGAACTGGTCTTCCCGGCGCTGCTGCCCCGCGAGCCCTACGAGGCGACCGGCCGCTGGACGGAGTACGGGCCGAACCTGTTCCGGCTCAAGGACCGCAAGGGCGCCGACATGCTGCTCGGGCCGACCCACGAGGAGATGTTCACCCTGGTGGTGAAGGACCTCTACTCGTCGTACAAGGACCTCCCGCTGTCGATCTACCAGATCCAGAACAAGTACCGCGACGAGGCCCGCCCGCGTGCGGGTGTGCTGCGCGGGCGCGAGTTCGTGATGAAGGACTCGTACTCGTTCGACATCGATCAGGACGGCCTGCAGGCGTCGTACGAGCTGCATCGCAAGGCCTACATCGCGATCTTCGACCGGCTCGGGTTCGACTACGTGATCGTCAAGGCGATGTCCGGCGCGATGGGCGGGTCGGCGTCGGAGGAGTTCCTGGCGATCGCGGAGAACGGTGAGGACACCTTCGTCCGCTCGCCCGGTGGTTACGCCGCCAACGTCGAGGCCGTCGTCGTGTCGCAGGCCGCGCCGGTCGACGCGTCCGGCGTGCCCGCGGCCGAGGTCGTCGACACCCCGGACACCCCGACCATCGACACCCTGGTGGACGCGCTCAACGCCAAGCACCCCCGCACCGACGGTCGCGAGTGGACCGCCGCGGACACCTTGAAGAACGTGCTGGTGATGCTGGTGAACCCCGACGGCAGCCGCGAGCCGCTGGCGATCGGCGTGCCCGGCGACCGCGCGATCGACGAGAAGCGGCTCGGCGCGCAGGTGGAGCCGGCCGAGGTGGTGGCCTTCGAGGAAGCCGACTTCGCCAAGCACCCCGAGCTCGCCAAGGGCTACATCGGGCCGGGCGTGCTCGGCGCGGAGAACACCTCGAAGATCCGGTACCTGCTCGATCCCCGGATCGCCGAGGGTTCGGCCTGGGTGACCGGTGCGGACAAGACCGGCTTCCACGTCCTCAACCTGGTGTACGGCCGCGACTTCACCGCCGACGGCACGATTCAGGCCGCCGAGGTGCGTGACGGGGACGAGGCGCCGGACGGATCCGGTCCGCTGTCGTCGGCCCGGGGGATCGAGATGGGGCACATCTTCCAGCTCGGCAAGAAGTACGCCGAGGCGCTGGACCTGAAGGTGCTCGACCAGAACGGCAAGCTGGTCACCGTCACGATGGGCTCGTACGGTGTCGGCGTGACTCGCGCGGTGGCCGCGATCGCCGAGGGGAACCACGACGAACTCGGGCTGATCTGGCCGCGTGAGATCGCGCCGGCCGACATCCACCTGGTCGCCACCGGCAAGGACTCCGCTCCGTTCGAGGCCGCGGCCAAGATCGCGGCCGAGCTCGAGGCGCGCGGCCTGACCGTGTTGTACGACGACCGCGAGAAGGTCACCGCCGGCGTGAAGTTCAAGGACGCCGAGCTGCTCGGTGTGCCGACCATCGCGGTCGTCGGCAAGGGCTTGACCGACGGTGTCGTCGAGGTGAAGGACCGCCGCTCCAACACCCGGGTCGACGTCCCCCTCGCCGAGGTCGTCGACCACTTGGTCTCCGCAGTACGAGGCTGACCCTGGCGAGAGGGGCCGCAGGCAACGAGCCTGCGGCCCCTCTCCAGTTTCCTGACCCGGCAGCTACCCGTACAAATCTTTGTACGGCCGGACTGTACGGGTTGTACCTGTCGGGTACTGATCGTTGCTGACAGCATCTTTCGCAGGGCAGTGGTCCCACACTGCTACTGGGGAAAGGATGCGCAATGAGGATCGGATCGAAGAGCCGCGCGGCGGCCATGGTGTTCACCGTCCTGGCGGGAAGCCTGACGGCGTTCGTGGCGAGCTCGGGACCGGCGATGGCGGGGTGCGACGTCTTCAACTACGACGTCGTCGAGCCGCTCGGCAGTACCTGGTACGTGCCGATCGCGACGCGCGCCGGGAAGTACAACGCGAGCAGCAGTACGGCGTCACTGACCTTCACCCTGTCGACCACTTCCACCAAGTCGACGACCTGGTCGGCGTCGGCCGGTGGCAGTGTGGGTTGGGGAATCGCGAAGGTCGAGGCGAAGATCGGCCGCGACGTCACCACGTCGATCGCCCGGGGCACCACGGTGACGGACCCGATGAACGTGCCGGGCAAGCGGTACGGCTACGTGGAGGCCAAGGCGGAGTATCACCGCTACGCCATCTACCAGTACCAGATGACCCCGAAGTGCACCGGCCGGTACATCAAGACCTACGGCTCGCTGGACGCCATCATCACCGCGCCGTTCTTCAGCGAATGCATCACCAGCACCGCCGGCGGCTGTACGCCGAGGCCCTGACCGACCGATCGGTGATGTAAGGGTTGAGCTGGAGCATGGGTTTACCTGAGCATGGGGGCCATGCCCAGTTCCGCCCGATCCGTGTGGTCGTACCGTGCCTGATGTCTCGCTCTGGACCGTCGTCTTCCTGGTGGTCGCGGCCTTCTCGGCCGGCTGGATCGATGCGGTGGTCGGCGGTGGTGGGCTGATCCAGTTGCCCGCGATGCTGCTCGGCCTGCCGAACGCCTCGCCCGCGCAGATCCTGTCCACCAACAAGATCTCGTCGCTGTTCGGTACGACGACGAGCGCGATCACCTACGGCATCAAGGTGAAGCCGGACCGGCGTACCGTGCTGCCGCTGGCGGGACTGGCCGGGCTGGCCGCGGCCGGGGGAGCGCTGGTCGCGACGCGGATCCCGATGGCGTGGTTCAAGCCGATCGTGCTGGTGCTGCTGATCGGGGTGGCGATCTACACCTGGCTGAAACCCGACCTCGGCTCGGCGACCATCCTGCGGTTCGACGGACACAGCCATTACGTCGCGGCCGGTCTGGTCGGCGCCCTGATCGGCTTCTACGACGGCGCGGTCGGGCCGGGCACCGGCTCGTTCCTGATCTTCGCGCTGGTCGGGCTGATGGGATACAACTTCCTCCGCGCCAGCGCCAAGGCGAAGATCGCGAACGTGGCGACCAACCTCGGCGCCATCGTCGTGTTCGCCCTGCACGGCGCGCCGCTGTGGCGACTCGGCCTGATCATGGGCCTGGCCAATCTGCTCGGCGGCCTGCTCGGCGCCCGGACCGCCGTGGCCAAGGGCAGCCGCTTCGTCCGGATCGTCTTCCTGGTCGTCGTGGCCGCCTTGATCCTCCGGCTCGCGTACGACGTCTTCTTCGCCTGACCCGTCTCAGCTCCGCACCGCCCGGACGGTCATCGTTGCGCTCCCGAGTACGGTTGGCCCGCTGTGACGAGTGAGAGGCGGGTGGGGCGACAGATATGGAAGGCCTGCGATTTCGGGTCCTCGGGCCGACCGAGGTGCGTCACGACGGTTCGGTGCTGGCGTTGCCGGCCAAGCGGCTCCGCGCGCTGCTCACCGAACTGCTGATCAACGCCAACCGCGTGGTGCCGCCCGGGCAGCTGATCCAGGCCATCTGGGCCGGTGAGCCACCGGCCGGCCCCGAACGTGCGCTGCACACCGCTCTCTCCCGGCTGCGGGCGGCCCTCGGCCCGGTCGGCGAGCTGATCCGTACAGTGCCCGGCGGCTACCTGATCGAGCTCGAACCGGATCAGCTGGACCTCGCGAAGTTCCGCGCCCTGGTGGACCGGGCCGGAGCAACCGACGATCCGCTGCAACGCGTGGCCCTTCTCGGCGAGGCACTCGACCTGTGGCAGGACGTGCCGCTGACAGGCCTCGGCACGGAGTCGCTCGAAGGCAGGCCGTGGCTGATCGAGGAACGCCTGCAGGCGATCGAGCGACTGATCGACGCGCGCCTGACGATCGGCGACCACTCGGCGGTCGTCGCGGACCTGACCGGACTCACCAGGGAACACCCCCTGCGGGAACGCTTCTGGTCGCAGTTGATGCTCGCCCTGTACCGCGGCGGTCGGCAAGCGGACGCGCTCGCGGCGTACCGGCGGTTGGCGGCCCTGCTTGCCGAGGAGCTCGGAGTCGATCCCGGTACCGAGGTTCGTCAGCTCCACCAGGCGATCCTGACCGGCGAGGTGCCCACCCAGGCGACGAAGCCGATCGAGGAGCCGGTCGACGCCTGGGCGAGGCATGCCCAGTTGCCGATGGACCTGAGCGACTTCGTCGGTCGCTCGGAGGTGATCACCGAGCTCACCGAGCGGTTGTCGGAGGCCTCGGCGATGCCGGTCGTGACCATCTCCGGCGCGCCCGGGGTCGGGAAGTCGGCACTCGCGGTCCACATCGGTCATCGCCTACGGGCCCACTTCCCGGACGGGCAGTGGCATGTCCGGCTGGCCGGTGCGGGCAACTCGCCGAGGGAGCCACTGGAGGTTCTCGGTGAACTGCTCAGCTTGGCCGGCGTCGACCCGTACGAACTGCCGGCCGACCTCGATCGTCGCGCCGCGCTGCTCCGATCCACGCTGGCCGACCGCAGAGTCCTGCTGCTGCTGGACGATGCGCGTGACGCGCGACAGGTGAAGCCGCTGCTGCCGGGGACTGCGGGAAACGCAGTACTGGTGACGAGTCGCAACGAGTTGGCCGGGCTGTCGGTCTCGGTCGGCGCGCGGGGTACGCGGTTGACGATGCTCGATCCGGCCGAGGCGATCGACCTGCTGGCCGGCATGCTCGGTGCCGAACGAGTCGCGGCCGAGCCGTCGGCGGCCGCGGAACTGGCGGAGGTCTGTGATCGACTTCCGCTCGCCCTGCGCATCGCCGCAGGTCTGCTGTCCGGTCGCCCGGACCAGTCGATCGCGGGCTACGTCGAAGAGCTCCGGGCGGGTGATCGGCTGGCAGGGTTGGCGATCGGCGACGAGCCGGACACCGCGGTCGCGGCCGCATTCGCCTTGTCCTATGAGGCTTTGGCGCCTGAGGCAAGACGGCTTTTCGCCTTGCTGGGCGTCGTTCCCGGCGGCGACCTGAGCGTGCCGGGCGCTGCGGCACTGTTCGACGGCTCGCCGCGTGAAGTCGGGCCTCTTCTGGAAATGCTTGCCTCGGTCAACCTTCTCCAGCGCGAGCGCAGCCGCTATCGCATGCACGACCTGATCCGCCTGTACGCCGCCGGCCGCGCGGAGGTCGAGCCCGGCACCGACGCGGCCTGGCAGCGGCTGATCGAGTGGTACCTGCGCACGACCGATGCGGCCACCGAATTCGAGTACAGCCCTCTCGTGCGGCTCACCGAGCGGATCTTCGAGGAGAACCCGTTCACCGACGCGGCCCAGGCGGGCGCCTGGCTCGAGGCCGAAGAGCAGAACCTGGTCGCCTCCATCTCCAAGGCCGCCGACTCCGGCCCGTACGGCGTCGCCTGGCGGTTGGCCGACGTACTGCGGCACTACTTCTCCATCAACGATCGGGTCGGCCCCTGGCGGCAGGCTGCGACGGCCGGACTGCGTGCCGCTCTAGCGGCCGGCGATCGTGACGGTGAAGGTGCGATGCGGCACAGCCTCGGTGGGCTGGCCTTCACCGTCGGCGAGGTGGAGGTCGCGATCACCGAATCGGCCGCTGCCTGTGAGGCGTATGCCGAGGCGGGCTTCGGTCTGGGCGAGGCAGCGCTGCTTTGCAACCTCGGGATGGCCTACGACGACCACGGCGAATCGGTGCAGGCCGCCGAGTTCCTGATGCGGGGGATCCGCGCCTTCCGCTCGCTCGGCCGGATCGGCAGTCTGTGGCCGGCCTTGCACAGCCTGAGCAACGTCTCGCACAACCTCGGTGACCTCGATGCGGCGGTGGCGGCGGCCTCGGAGGCGCTCGAGATCGCTCCGGACGGCTACGCCGGGGTGATCGGCCGGCTCAACCGCGGCGCGGCGTACCGGCTGCTGGGGGAGTCGGATCGCGCGGAGGCCGACATGACCACAGCGCTTTCGATGGAGGAGCGGCCGTCGGCGCCGGGTCAGTACGAGACCGCCTTGCTGTACGCCGATCTGGGCCGGTACGACGAGGCCATGGCGCACGCGGAGGCGGGGTTGGCGATCAGTCATCGCGACGGGCTGGAGTTCCACGAGGCGTCGGCACTCAACGTGCTCGGCGTCATCTACGGCCGTCAGGGTCGGTGGGACGAAGCCGCGCGGCATCACGCCGAGGCGCGCGACATCGCAGTACGGCTCGGTCATCGGGCCCGAGAGGCCGAGGCGCTCCTGGGGCTCGCGTCGGTGGCGCTGGGCCGGAAGGAGTTGGCCGAAGCGTTCGAGCTGGGACAGCAAGCCCGGGAGCTCGCCGCGCAACTACGCCAGCGAATCGTCGAATGCCGAGCCCTCCTGCTCCTCGCCGAGACCAGCCGCCAAGCCGGCCGCCCCGACGACGCGGAACGCTGGGCGACCGAAGCCGCAACCATCCAGGCCGGCACCGGCTACCGCCCACCGATCACCGCCAACCGCTGACGATCTATCGTCTGGGGATGGTGGACTACGACGACCGGCTGCACCGCGTGTACGCCGCTGGGCGGGCGTTGGAGCCGAGCAGCCTGACGGTCTGGATGCAGACGTTCGCCGCAGAGGTGCCGGCCAAGCGACCGCTGACCGTGCTGGACCTAGGCAGCGGGATCGGCCGATTCACACCGGCCCTGGCGGACACCTTCGGCGGCCCTGTGTACGGCGTGGAGCCGTCGGCCCGGATGCGCGAGATCGCCACCACCACCGCGTCGCACCCGAACGTGACCTACCTCGACGGCTCAGCCGAGGCGATCCCACTTCCGGATGCATCGTGCGATGCTGCGTTGATGTTCCTGTCGTTCCACCACTTCCCCGACAAGGCACGCGGCCTGCGAGAGCTCGTGCGAGTCCTCCGGCCCGGCGGCGTGGTGTTGCTCCGGAGCCAGTTCAGCGACCGGATGCCGGAGCTGCACTGGTACCGCTACTTCCCGTCCGCGCGAACGGTCGACGCCGAGATGTACCTCCCGTTCGAGGAAGTCCGGACTCTGGCGGCCGAGGCCGGGCTGGTCCCCGCAGCCGAACCGCAGTGGATCCAGGCGGAGACCCCGGGCACCTTGCGAGCGTCGTACGAACGGGTGAAACACCGCGCCTACTCCACCTTCGAGCATCTCCCCACCGACGAGCTCGAGTCCGGCTTCACCGCCTTCGAAGAGGCCGCAGCGGCCGATCCCGACCGCGAGTTGCCACCCATCCCGGCGGCGCTCCTGGTCCTCCGTCGACCGTAGACCAGTGGCCTGACTGGTATTGCTGCGACAGATCGGATCTCAACGACTCAGCGAGCCATCTGGTTACGAAACCCTCATCAGCCCCATCTAGGGTGTGGGCCATGTCAGAGACTTTGGTGCTGCTCCCTGCCGTCGATGTGGCGGACGGGCAGGCTGTCCGGCTGGTGCAGGGCGAGGCCGGGAGCGAGACCTCGTACGGCGACCCGCTGGCCGCCGCGATGGCCTGGCAGGACGCCGGTGCCGACTGGATCCATCTGGTCGACCTGGACGCCGCCTTCGGCCGCGGCAGCAACCGGGAACTGCTCGCCGAGGTGACCGGCAAGCTCGACGTACAGGTCGAGTTGTCCGGAGGCATCCGCGACGACGAGTCCCTTGAGGCCGCGCTGGCCACCGGCGCCCGGCGGGTCAACATCGGCACCGCCGCCCTGGAGAACCCCGAGTGGTGCGACCGGATCGTGCAGCAGTACGGCGACCGGGTCGCGATCGGGCTCGACGTGCGCGGCCGCACCCTGGCTGCGCGCGGTTGGACCAAGGAGGGCGGCGACCTCTACGAGGTGCTCGAGCGGCTCGAACGGGCCGGCTGCGAGCGGTACGTCGTCACCGACGTGACCAAGGACGGCATGCTCCAGGGGCCCAACCTGGACCTGTACCGCGACCTGTGCGAGCGCACCGAGAAGCCGATCGTCGCCTCCGGTGGCGTCTCCAGCCTGGCCGACCTGGCCGCGCTCAGCACGCTGGTCCCGCAAGGAGTCGAGGGCGTGATCGTCGGCAAGGCCCTGTACGCCGGCGCGTTCACCCTGACCGAGGCGCTCGAACTCACCCGTGGAGGCGACAAGTGAGTCTTGCCGACAAGCTGGCAGGCAAGAAGGTCCTGGTCACCGGCGTCACCGGCTTCGTCGGTGAGGCCCTGCTGCACCGGATGATCGGCGAACTGCCGGACACCACCGTGGTCGCGATCATCCGCCCGAAGGGGTCGCTCACCGGCACCGCGCGGATGGCGCAGATGCTGAAGAAGGACATCTTCAAGCCGTTCTACGGCGAAGGCACCCCGTACGCCGACGCGGATGCGCTCACCGCCGCCCGCGTCGAGGTGGTCGAGGGCGACCTGTCCGACGTACCGGCGTTGCCGCGGGATCTCGACATCGTCGTGCACTGTGCCGGTGACGTCAGCTTCGACCCGCCGATCCACGAGGCGTTCACCACCAACGTGCTCGGCACCAAGAGCCTGCTCGAGCGCATCGTCGAGACCGAGCGTCCGGTGCACTACGTGCACATCTCGACCGCCTACACCGCGGGACGCCGCCGGGGCGCGATCCCGGAGGCGCCGGTCGATCACAACGTCGACTGGCGTACCGAGGCCGAAGCCGGAATGGCCATGAAGGCCCGGATCGAGGAGGCGTCGCGCAGCGCGGCGATGCTGACCAAGTTCCGTAAGGAGTCGGAGAAGCTGCACCGCCGGGCCGGTCACCTGACCGCGGCGGCCGACACCGAGCGCCGCCGGACCGAATGGGTCGCGAAGAAGCTGGTCGAGACCGGGACCGAGCGGGCCCGCAGCCTCGGCTGGACCGACTGCTACACGTTCACCAAGGCACTCGGCGAGCGGGTGGTGGAGGAGTTCGCCGCCAAGCTGCCGACCTCGATCGTCCGGCCGGCGATCATCGAGTCCGCGGTGCAGAGCCCGCACCCGGGCTGGATCGAGGGCTTCAAGATGGCCGAGCCGCTGATCCTGGCCTACGGCCGCGGCGAGCTGCCGGAGTTCCCGGCCAGCCCCGATTCCGTCGTCGAGATCATCCCGGTCGACCACGTGGTCGGCGCGATCTGCGCGGTGATGGCGACCGAGCCCGAGCTGAACAAGCCGGAGTACTACCACGTCAGCTCCGGCGCCCGGAACCCGCTGACCTTCGAGCAGCTGTACGCCGGCGTCCGGGCGTACTTCTCCAAGCACCCCTTCGATCTGGGCGAGCGCGGCGCGGTCCGGCTGCCGGTGTGGAAGTTCCCGGGCGGCGACTCGGTCGAGAGCATGCTGCGGTACGGCGAGAAGGCGCACAAGATCGCCGACCAGATCATCACCCACGTGCCACGCAGCGAGCGCACCCGCAAGTACGCGCGTGAGCTCGACGTGCAGAAGCGGCGACTCGACTTCCTGCGCCGCTACATGGACCTGTACGCCGAGTACGCGCAGGCAGAGCTGCAGTTCATCGACGACAACGTGCTCGCGCTGCACAACGCGCTCGAAGGCGACGACCGGGAGAAGTTCTGGTGCGACACCTCGATCGTCGACTGGCAGCACTACCTCCAAGAGGTGCACTGCCCGAGCGTGACGGATTCGCTGCGCAGGCTGGACGTCGTACGGAAGAAGCGGAACAAGGCGCTGGCCGAGTCCGCCGGTGTGCTGAAGAAGGTCACGCCTTCCGACGACGCCGAGATCATCGCCGCGTTCGACATGGACGGCACGCTGCTGTCCTCGAACGTGATCGAGACCTACCTGTGGATGCGGCTGCCCGAGCTGGACAGCCACCAGCGGGTCGGTGAGATCGGCGCGATGCTGCGCAAGCTGCCGAAGCTGATCTCCGCCGAACGCAAGGACCGCGGCACCTTCCTGCGCACGATCTACCGCCGCTACGAGGGCGCCGACCTGGAAGAGCTGAACCGGATCGTCGACGAGGTGCTGGCCGAGCACGTGCTGGAACGCCTCAGCGGCGCGGCCGTCCGGCGGATTCGCGAGCACAAGGCGGCCGGGCACCGGACGATCCTGATCACCGGCGCGGTCCGGCCGCTGACCAGGCCGCTCGAGCCGCTGTTCGACGAGATCGTCGCCGCCGAACTGGCCGTCGACGACCGCGGCCGCTGCACCGGCTTCCTCACCGGCCCGCCACTGGTCGGTGAGTCCCGAGCCGCCTGGATCAAGCACCGCGCCCGCGGGACGAACATCGACCTGTCGAAGTCCTACGCGTACGCCGACAGCCACTCGGATCTGCCGATGCTGACCACGGTCGGCAACCCGGTCGCGGTCTCGCCGGACGTCTCGCTGTTCCGGGCCGCCCGGGCCGCGCGCTGGCAGATCGTCGACTGGAAGACGCCCGCCACCTCATCGCGTCTGGAGATTCCCGGGGTGAACGCCCGATGATGCTCGCACTGGAGATGTACCGGTCGCCTGCCAAGTTCCTGGCGGCGAAGGCGATGGGGAGCCGCATCCCCTCGCTGCTGACCGGCCCGGCGGCCCCGCTCCGCCTCGTCACGATCAACGAGCCGAAGGCCGACAAGGAGGGCTGGGCGCGGATCCGGCCGATCCTGTCCGGCATCTGCGGCTCCGACCTCGGCATGGTCACCGGCCACACCAAGCTGTACTTCTCCGCGCTGGTGTCGCTGCCGTTCGTCCCCGGCCACGAGATCGTCGGTGAGTTGCTCGACGACTGCGAGGACCTGCCGAAGGGCACCCGGGTCGTGATGGATTCGGTGCTCACCTGCGCGGCTCGCGGCGTCGAGCCCTGTGACGGCTGCGCCTCCGGCCACACCAACCTGTGCGACCGGATCACGGTCGGCCACCTCGCGCCCGGCCTGCAGACCGGCTTCTGCTCCGACACCGGGGGCGGATGGGGCAACGTGATGGTCGCCCACCGAAGCCAGCTGTACGCCGTACCGGACGGTCTTTCGGACGAGCGAGCCGTTCTGACCGAGCCGCTCGCGGGCGCTGTGCACACGGCGATGCGGGCCAAGATCGAGCCGGGACAGTCGGTCCTGGTCAGCGGTGCCGGCGCGGTCGGGCTGTTCGCGACGCTGGCCTTGCGTGAGCTGACCCAGGCAGGCCGGATCACCGTCGTCGCCAAGCACGCCAGGCAGCGCGAGCTGGCCCGGGCGTTCGGCGCCAGCGACGTGGTCGCGCCCGACGAGGTCTTCCGCGGCGTCCGCCGGGCCACCGGCGCGTTCCGGCTCAAGCCGGAGATGAGCGCCAAGGAGTTCCTGCTCGGCGGGGTCGATGTCGCCGTCGACGCCGTCGGCAGCAAGGAATCGATCGACACCGTGCTGCGGGTGACCAAGGCCGGTGGCCGGGTCGTGCTCGCGGGCATGCCGTCCACCGGTGCCGACCTGTCGCCGGTGTGGTTCCGCGAGCTGGAGCTGACCGGCACGTACGCGTCCTCGCGGGGAGAGCCGAACGACCGGCCCGCCTTCGAGACCGCGCTGGAGATCGCCGCGAAGGCCCCGCTGGACGGGATCGTCGGGGCACGTTATCCGCTGTACCGGTGGCGTGAGGCGCTGGACCACGCGCAGTCCGCCGGCCGGTTGGGAACCGTCAAGGTCGCATTCGATGTGAGGGCCTCATGAGGGCGCCGCTTGATGGGCCGCTGAACGTACGACGAGAGAGGTTCTGACATGTCTCGGCCAGGGTTTGTGCTTGAGGTGGACGACCGGACGCCGCCGCTGCTCGTGCACAACGGTGAAGGCTTCAAACTGGAGCGCTTCCCGCTGGGCACCCGGGTGATCTACCCGCCGGAGTCGCTGCCGGCGGTGCGCGACGTCGAAGAGGCGATCCAGAACGCGCTGCTGAACCCGCTCGAGTCCGAGCCGCTGCCGGAGCTGCTGTACGCCGGGATGCGGCTGACGATCGCGTTCGACGACATCTCGATCCCGCTGCCACCGATGCAGAAGCCGGACATCCGGCAGCGCATCATCGAGGCGGTGCTGACGATGGCCGCCGACGCCGGTGTCGACGACGTCGAGCTGATCTCGGCGAACGCGCTGCACCGCCGGCTCACCCCGAACGAGCTGCGCGACATCGTCGGCGAGCGGGTGTTCCGGTCGTTCTACCCCGACGGCAAGCTGTACAACTTCGACGCCGAGGACCGCGACAACCTGAGCCACCTGGGGCAGACCCGGCACGGCGAGGACGTCGAGATCTCCAAGCGGGCGGCCGAGTCCGACCTGCTCGTCTACGTGAACGTGAACCTGGTGGCGATGGACGGCGGCCACAAGTCGACGTCGATCGGCCTGGCGTCGTACAAGTCGCTGAAGCACCACCACAACAGCCACACGATGATCCACTCGCGGTCCTTCATGGACCACAAGGCCTCCAAGATGCACGAGTCGGCCTGGCGGATGGGCGAGGTACTGACCCAGCACGTCAAGGTGTTCCAGATCGAGACCTCGCTGAACAACGACATCTTCGGCGGCCCGCTGCAGTTCCTGCAGAAGCGCGAGTGGGAGTGGTCGATCAAGGACCAGGCCTCGTTCCTGGCCACCAAGCGCGCGCTGGACATCGCGCCGGCGAAGTTGCGGCACAAGATCTTCACCGAGACCAAGTCGCACTACGGCCTGACGGGTATCAACGCCGGCAAGATCGAGCCGGTGCACGACAAGACCCTGGAGATGGTGCACCGCCAGCACCTGGTCGAGGTGCAGGGGCAGTCCGACGTCGCGATCATGGGCGTGCCGTTCGTCGGCCCGTACAACGTGAACTCGGTGATGAACCCGATCCTGGCCGCCTGTATGGGACTCGGCTACTACTTCAACTCCTACCGGGGCAACCCGGTCGTCCGCAAGGACGGCGCGGTGATCCTGTACCACCCGGTGGACTACGAGTTCAGCCAGTTGCACCACCCGTCGTACGTGGACTTCTTCGAGGAGGTGCTGTCGGAGTCGACCGACCCGGCCACCATCGAGGCGAAGTTCGAGAAGCAGTACGCCGAGGACCCGTGGTACATCCACCTGTACCGCACCTCGAACGCGTACCACGGCGTGCACCCGTTCTACATGTGGTACTGGATCAGCCACGCGCTGGACCACTGCGGCGACATCGTCTGGGTCGGCGCGAACCGCAAGACGGTCGAGCGGATGGGCTTCCGGTCCGCCTCGACGCTGCAGGACGCGCTGGAGATGGTGAGCCACTCGGTCGGCCGGTCGCCGTCGATCACCTACCTGCACAACCCGCCGCACCTGCTCGCGGACGTTCGCTGATGGGCGCGAACCTGGTGAAGTTCGGCCGCGACACCGCCCGGGACGTCCGGGTGGTGGCGCGCGGCTGGCGCTGGGGCCGGCGGCCGCAGGTCCCGCGCTCGGCCGAGCCGTACGTGATCCCCAAGGAGACCTCGGTCTTCCCGACCCGCTGGGCCCGTACGCCGGCCGCGATCGCGGTCCGTGAGGTGCTCCTGAAGGGTGGCCTCAACGCGGTCATGCGGTTCGAGGTCAACCCGGAGGTGAGCGGGCTCGACTCGCTGACCAAGCTGCACGGCCCGGCCGTCATCGTGGCGAACCACTCGTCGCACCTGGACACCCCGCTGGTGCTCTGCACGCTGCCGGACGCGATGCGCCGCAAGACCGCGGTCGCCGCTGCTGCCGACTACTTCTTCGACACGTGGTGGCGGGCGACCGCCTCGGCGATCATGTTCAACACGTTCCCGATCGAGCGTCGTGGCGGCAAGCTCAGCCAGACCCCGGGCGACCTGCTCGAGGACGGCTGGAACGTCGTCGTCTTCCCCGAGGGCACCCGCTCGCCCGACGGGTGGATGGAACGCTTCCGGATGGGCGCGGCCTACATCGCCGTCGAGCACGGCGTACCGGTGATCCCGGTCGGCATCAAGGGCTCCTTCGCCGCGATGCCACGCGGCCGCGGCTGGCCCGTGCCCGGCCGGCCGACGGTCGCAGTACGGTACGGCGACCCGCTGTACCCGGCTGAGGGGGAGAGTCCCCGCGACTTCGCGCCACGGATCTCCGCCGCCGTCTCGGCCCTGCTCGACGAAGAGGCCACGACCTGGTGGGAGGCCCGTCGCCGGGTCGCCTCGGGCACCTCGCCGTCACAGTCCGGCCCGGACGCCGCCCGCTGGCGCCGCGTCTGGGAGTCCACCACCCCGGTCAAACCTGCGTCGTCCAAACCTCGCGCCTGGAAGTAACCGCCGGAGCCCCCTTCATCTGAAGGGGGCTCCTTGCGGTCAGTCGCCGCGGCGGTCCGACTGGAGGTCGGTGGCGGCCAGGGTCTTGGTGGTGGGAGGAACGACGGTCCAGTCCGGGTGGTTGGGCATGGGCGGCGTCTTCTCGCCGTACAGCCAGTCCTGCAAGAACGGCCTGACCGACGGATCACCGGACACAGTGGTCGCCAGGTCGATGTAGCCCTCGGTGGAGATGTTGCCGTTGCGGTGGTCGGCAAGCACGGCATGCTCGATCCGGGCGAACGTCTCGGCCCCTACCTTCTCTCTCAGCGCGTACAGCACGAGGACACCGCCGGTGTAGCGCTGGTTGTCGAAGAGGTTCTTGGCGTTCGGCTTCGCGACCGGACCGGAGGACGCCCGCCAGAGGTCACCTTGGCTGTAGGTGTATTTCATCTTGTCGACCATCGTCTTGTAGCCGCGGTTGTCCGGCCAGCCGCGCTCGTACCGGTAGTTCAGTGCGTAGTAGTCGGCGTGGCCCTCGTTGATCCACAGATCGCTCCAGGACGCGGGAGTGACGCTGTTGCCGAACCAGTTGTGCACCAGCTCGTGCATCATGTGCGAGCCGATCTTGTCCTCGGTCTGAGCGAGGTAGTTCGGCTTGTAGAGCGTCAACGTCTGCGTCTCGAGCCCGGTGAAGTCGAACGCGTCCGGCGCGTCGCTGTTGGCCGGGAGGATGCCGTACGCCTCGAGCGGGAACGTCCCGAGGTATTGCTTCACCCACTGGAGCTGCGCGCTGGTCAGCTTGAGCGCAGGGTCCACCTTCGCCAGCCGGGCCGTCGGTACCACGTCCCGCAGACGGGCGCCGTCGACAGTGCCGCGGTCCACGATCGTGTAGTCGCCGACGGAGGCCTGCACCAACTCGGTCGCCATCGGATTCACGGTCGCGTACGTCGACGTCGTACTGCCGTCCGCGTTCCCCTGGTCACCGATGTGGTTGCCTGAGGCAACTCCGATCGTCCCCTTCGGCGCGGTCACCCGGATCACGTACTGCGCCTTGTCGGACGGGTGGTCGTTGCTCGGGAAGATCGTGTGCGCACCGCCCGGCTGCGGAGCGGTCGCGAACCCGTCCGGCGTCGCCACCCAACCACCCGCCGGAGGCTTGATCTTCAACGGATCCGCCTGGTAGGTGATGTCGACGACGAACCCGCGCCCCGACGGGATCGCCCACTCGGGTGTGATGACGAGCTCTTCGCCGTCCTGGACCGCGCTCTCGGTGCTGCCGTCGACCCGGACCTCACCGATCTGCAGCCCGGCGGAGTCGAGGTCGAACCGGGAGAGGTTCTTGGTCGCGACCGCGAAGATCCTCACATGCCCGTCGACCAGCTTGGTGGTCGCGTCGTACTTCAGGTCCAGCTCGTAGCGGTCCACCTGGTAACCCCCGTTGCCGAGGCCGGGATAGACCTCGTCACCGAGCCCGGGCGCACCAGGCGTCCCGTTGATCCCACCGGTGGACTCGGCCGCATCGGCGGCCTGTCCGATGAACAGAGAAGTGGTCAGCACCGCAAGGGCAACAGACCCCACGGCCATCCGGCCGAGTCGTCTCGACATAACGCATTACTCCTGGAAGGCAGAAGACAGGATCCCCTCATGCTGACCGTGCGAGGGCTCACTCCCGACGGCAAACCACCCATTTCCACAATCCTGCAAACGTCCGTACTACGGATGCCGGGACCGGTCTGCGCCGGATGGGTGTGGTTGCTCGGTACCCTTTGGGCGTGAGTCTTGCTGTGCGAGTCATTCCCTGTCTGGACGTCGACGCCGGACGGGTGGTCAAGGGCGTCAACTTCGCCGATCTGCGCGATGCCGGTGACCCGGTCGAGCTGGCCAAGCTGTACGACGCCGAGGGGGCCGACGAGCTGACCTTCCTCGACATCACCGCCTCGTCCGGCTCCCGCGAGACGACGTACGAGGTGGTCGGACGGACCGCCGAACAGGTGTTCATCCCGCTCACGGTCGGCGGCGGGGTCCGGGAAGCCGCGGACGTCGACCGGCTGTTGCGGGCCGGCGCGGACAAGGTCGGCATCAACACCGGCGCGATCGCGCGGCCGGCCGTGATCTCCGAGATCGCGCACCGGTTCGGCAACCAGGTGCTCGTGCTGTCCCTCGACGTACGGCGTGCCGCTGATCAGCCGAGTGGCTTCGAGGTGACCACCCACGGCGGCCGTAAGTCGGCCGGCCTGGACGCGATCGAGTGGGCCCGCAAGGCCTGGGAACTCGGCGCGGGGGAGATCCTGCTCAACTCGATGGATGCCGACGGCACCAAACAGGGCTTCGACCTCGAACTGATCCGCGCCGTCCGCGCCGTCGTCGACATCCCCCTGATCGCCAGCGGGGGAGCGGGCCGGCCCGAACACTTCCCACCCGCGGTCGAAGCCGGCGCGGACGCCGTACTGGCCGCCAGCGTCTTCCACTTCGGCGACCTCCGGATCGCCGACGTCAAGAAGGCGTTGCGCGACGCCGGCATCGTGGTCCGGTGAGCGACGTCGTGGCCGAACGCCCCACCGAACTACTGGCTGCTGTCGAGCACGAACTCTCGACCCTGTTCCGCCGCGCCCGCTCCTCCCAGATGCTGCTGGCGCGCCGCGTCCACCCCGAGATGGACGCGGCCGGCTACGCCCTGATCTCCCAGATCGAACTCGGTACGGCGAGCGGCGGCCCTGGTGTCCGCGCCTCCGACGTCGCCCAGGCCCTCGGCCTCGACAAGTCCACCGTCTCCCGCGGTCTCACCCAACTCGAAACCCTCGGCCTGATCGAGCGAATCGAAGACCCCGACGACGGCCGCGCCCGCCTGCTGCGCCTGACCAGCACCGGCGCCGCCGGCTTCAACGCCATGCGAATCCAGCGCCAGACCGAATTCCGCGCCATCCTCGCCCGCTGGGACACCCCCGACCTCGCGACCCTGGCCAACCTTCTCGCCCGCTTGAATTCCGATCTCAGCTAGCTCCCCGCCGCCACGTTCTGTGATCAGCGGCGTGCACTCGGCGCATATGGTTGCAGAAATCAACTATATGTGTATATAGTTGGGTTATGCAACTAGCCCAGCAGACCTCTGTCCCGGAGGTGGAGCGGGACACGCCGGCCCAGGAAGTTCTCGAAGGGGTCAGTTCGCTGATCCGGGCCGTGCGATGTATCGAGCACCGGCACCTGTGGCCCGACTCCGGGTTGCGGCGGGCGGATGCGAGCGTGCTGAAGGTGCTGGCCAAGGGTGGCGAGCAGCGCACTGGTGAGATCGCGACGAAGCTCGGTGTCGACGCCTCGGTGGTCAGCCGGCAGCTCACCGCGCTGGAGAGCGACGGCCTGGTGAGCCGTCGGCCGGATCCAGCGGATGCGCGGGTCTCGCTGGTCGCGCTCAGCGACGCGGGCCAGCGACGGCTGGAGGCCTTGTACGCGAACTACACCAAACATCTTCGCGCCGCGCTGGCGGACTGGGATGACGAGCGGATGGCTGACGCCGCGGAGGCTCTGCGTCGCGTCGCCGGTGCCGTCACCGAGGCCGCCGAGTCCGTACGGCGTGTCAACACATCGACTGGAGACTGATGACTGTCACCGAGAACCGGTACCAAGCGCCTGCTGCCGCGCCGGAGCTCACCCACCGCGAGATCCTCGAGATCCTGATCGGCCTGCTGGCCGCGCTGTTCACGGCGATGCTCAGCTCGACGATCGTCAGCAATGCCCTGCCGACGATCATCGCCGACCTCGAGGGATCACAGACGCAGTACACGTGGGTGTTGACGGCGAGTCTGCTGGCGACCACGGTGTCGACGCCGATCTGGGGCAAGCTGTCCGACCTGATGAGCAAGAAGCTGCTGGTGCAGCTCGCGATCATCCTGTTCGTGATCGGCTCGGCGCTGGCCGGGATGGCGCACAACGTGCCGTTCCTGATCGGCGCCCGCGTACTGCAAGGACTCGCAATGGGCGGCCTGATGGCGTTGGCCCAGGCGATCATCGGCGCGGCGATCCCGCCCCGCGACCGCGGCCGGTACTCCGGCTACATGGGTGCCGTCATGGCAGTAGCGACCGTCAGTGGACCGCTGATCGGTGGTGTCATCGTCGACACCTCGTGGCTCGGCTGGCGCTGGTGCTTCTACGTCTGCGTCCCGCTCGCCGTGATCAGCCTCGTGATGCTGCAGAAGTACCTCCACCTCCCGCTGCTCAAGCGGCGCGTGAAGATGGACTACCTCGGCGCGATCCTGATCAGCGCCGCAGCGAGCCTGCCGCTGATCTGGGTGACCTTCGCCGGCCAGGACTTCGACTGGGTCTCGTGGCAGTCGGCGGTGTTCGTCGGCGGCACCCTGTTGTTCGGCCTGCTCGCCGTACTCGTGGAGACCAAGGCGGCAGAGCCGCTGGTCCCGTTGAAGGTTGTGCGGCAGCGGACCACCGCCCTGGCGATCGTGGCCAGCCTGGCGGTCGGCGTCGCGATGTTCGGCAGCGCGCTGTTCCTCGGCCAGTACTTCCAGATCGCCCGCGGTTACAGTCCGACCGAGGCCGGTCTGCTGACGATCCCCATGATGCTCGGCTCGTTCATCGGTTCGGTCGGCTCCGGCCAGTTGATCACCCGGTTCGGGAAGTGGAAGCGGTACCTGATCGCCGGCGGCATCCTGCTCGTCATCGGCCTCGCGATCCTGGGCACGATCGACCACACCAGCCCGTACTGGTACGTCGGCCTCGGCATGCTCTCGATGGGCATCGGTATGGGGATGATGATGCAGAACCTCGTCCTCGCCGTACAGAACACCGTCGACGTGACGGAGATCGGCGCGTCGAGCGCGACCGTTTCGTTCTTCCGGAGTCTCGGCGGAGCCGTCGGTGTCTCGGTCCTCGGCGCGGTGCTCGCGGCGCGGGTCAAGGACTTGCTGATCCAGGGCCTACTGGCCGGACCGGGCGGCCCCGAAGCGGTGCGCAAGCTGCAGGAAGGCGGCGGCGGGACGAGCCTGCTCGACGTCGGTCACCTGCCTCCGCAGCTCGCCGAGCTGGTCCGTCACTCGTACGGCGACGCGACCGGCCGGATCTTCCTCATCGCTGCTGCCTGCGGACTCGTCAGCTTGCTCGCGGTCCTGTTCATCAAGGAGGTTCCGCTCCGCCGTACGGTCGCCAAGCTGGAGCCCACCCTCGAGGACGTCCTCGACGACTGAGTACTACGTACGCAAGGCAGGCGGTTCGAGCCCCTCCAGCGACCTCGTCCGGATGATGGGGGAGCGAAGCAGCCACAGGACTGCGAGCAAGCCGCCTGCCGAGGAGATCAGCAGGGTCTCCCGTACGCCGAGCCACGTGCCGAGGAAGCCACCCACGATCGCGCCGAGCGGGCGGACTCCGTAGTTGATGCTGCTGTAGGCGCCGGAGACCCGGCTGCGCATCTGTTCATGCGTCACCGAGGCCTGCAAGGAGTTCTGCGGGATGTCGTAGCACATCACCGCGAACATCCCGACGAAGTCGGCGGCACCCAAGGCGGTGGCCCGGATCCACAGCGGTCCCGAGGCGAGCGCGGCGATCGCGATCGAGGCGGGGAAGACGAAGGCGCCGATGGCGATCAGCGGACCGACGCCGATCAGCCGGGTCAGCGGAGTCGCCGCGAGCGCGCCGAGCAGACCACCGGAGGCACCGATTCCGAAGGCGAGACCGATCGTCCCGGCGGACAGGCCCAGGGTCCGGCTGGCGAACAGGACGATCAACGCAGCACCGATCAGATTGAAGAAGTTGATCGTCGTCGAGCAGGCGAGGGTGTAGCGCAGGTACGGGTGGCGGAACAGGTAGCGCATGCCCGCCCGCGCCCTACCGAGTAAGGATTCCCCGGCGCCGTCGGCCGGTCCTGGTTCGGTGGAGAGGCGGCTCACCTGGATAGCCGAGAAGACGAACGACAACGCATCGGCGAGGATCGCGACCGGCGCGGTCAGCCACTGCACCAGCAGTCCGCCGAGCGCAGGACCACCCATGAACGAGATCGAGCGCGTCGATGAAAGCTTGCTGTTCGCCTCCAGGAAATGGTCCCGCGACACCAGGCGGACGAAGAACGACGAGTACGCCGTATTGAACACGACGTGCGCGATGCCGGCGAGGATCGCAACCGCGTAGAGCTGTCCTAGCGTCAACAGGTCCAGCCAGTACGCCGCCGGCAGCGACGACAGGAGGACCGTACGACTCAGGTCGGCGGCGATCATCAACGGCCGCTTGTCCCGTCGCTGATCGACCCAGGCGCCGATGAACAACGACGCGAGATTGGGCAGCCAGACCGCCGCGGTCAGGAAGCCGACCTGGCTGGGGGAGGCGTTCAGCAAGGTGACGGCGATCAACGGCAGTGCGAGCTCGCTGATCCGGTCGCCGAACTCCGAGACGCCCTGAGCGGACCAGAAGGTCCGGAACTGACGATCACGCCACAGGCTGGTCGCAGGCAGAGTCCTCACGGCGGATCCTTACTCGAGCGGCAGGAAAGGGCAGCAGGCGGCGGGGGCGACGCGGAGATCAGCTTGTTGCTTCGGGCAAGGACATCCGGATCATCCGGATCCGGCGGGCGTCCGCCGGTGCGCCTTCGGACCCGCGCCGGACGTAAGGAGCGAGGAGATTCTCGATCGCTTCGTCGAGTGCCTCGGCTTCCTCGAGAGTGACCTGCAGCAGCGTGTTCGCAGACCAGGCCTGCCGGCTCAGCTCAGGATCCAGGTCGGGCTCCACGTCCGACAGCCATTGCTGGACATAGTCGACGGCCTGGCTCATCATCTCGGCGCGGAGCAGGCGACCGGCCTCGGCGCCCTCCGGCGTTGACGGCATCTCGAAGCGGAAGCCTCGGGCGACCGCCTTCCACCATCGCCGGCGCTTGTCGGCGGCGCCGTCCGGTGGCGGCCCGTCCGTGACGAGGCCGAAGGTCGCCAGGTGCCGCAGGTGCCAGCTGGTCACCGACGGGGAGGCGCCGACGTGCTCGGACAGCTGGGTTGCGGTGGCTGGGCCGTTCTTCTGCAGATAGCTGAGCGCGGCCAGCCGGACCGGATGCGCCAGCGCCCGCATCGCCTGCGGATCGGTGACCTCGAAATCGCCGTACGGATTCCTGAGAGACATGTTTCGAGAGTAATCTCTCAGATCGGCTGCCGCATCACTACTACGCAACTACGTAATAAAAATCCATCTCAGAGGCGCAGAAGGTCGGTTATGGTTAGCAGATGCGTAGTAATGACGAAGCGGCCAGGAGGATCCTCACCGGGGTCAGTCTGCTGGCGAGTCGGGCGAGGGCGGAGCGGACCGGCGCAATCACGCTCGTTCAGACGGCCGTGCTGCGGCATCTGTCCAGATCCGGTCCGTTGACGCCGAGCGAGCTCGCCGACCGGCTCAAGAGTCAGCCGCAGTCGCTGTCGAGGGTGTTCGCCGCGCTGGAGGACCAGGGCTGGATCCGCCGCCGTCCAGCACCCGACGACGGCCGCCAGTCCCTGCTCGAGATCCTCCCGGCCGGCCTCGACGTACTCGCCGCCGAGCTCCGGCCGCGGGAGCGCTGGCTGGCCGGGGCGCTGCAGCAGCTGACGGAAACGGAGCGCGACTTCCTCGTCGTCGCGGCCGGCCTGCTCGAACGACTGGCAGAGGACGACGACCTGTGACGGCGACGATCAGCACCGACATCACCATCGACAAAGCCCCCGTACGCCGGGTGGCACGCCTCTTCCGTCCGTACCGCTGGTCGATCGCCGTCCTGCTCCTCATCTCGGTCGCCCAGGGTGCCGCCGGGGTCGCGTCGCCGTTCATGGTCCGCGAGATCGTCGACCGCGCGCTCCCGCAGCGCAGTGCGACCCTGGTCGTCCTGTACGCCGGCGGCATGATCGTCGCGGCCGCGCTCGCCGCCGTCCTCGGTGTCGCCTCGACGCGGCTCTCGAACGTGATCGGCCAGGGCGTGATGCACGATCTCCGCGTCGGCGTGTACGACCACCTGCAGCGGATGTCGCTCGGCTTCTTCACCCGCACCCGGGCCGGCGAACTTCAGTCGAGGATCGCCAACGACATCGGCGGGGTGGACAACGTCGTGATCAACACCGCCAGCTCGGTCGTCCAGAACGGGATCGCCGCGCTCACCGTGGCGGTCGCCGCACTGTTCATGAACTGGAAGCTCGCGGCCGTCTGCCTGATCGTCGTACCGCTGTTCCTCGCCTTCTCGTTCCGGCTCGGGCGGCAGCAGCGCCAGATCGCTCGCGGCCGTCAGCAGCAGCTCGCCGGGATCACCGCGCTGGTCGAGGAATCCCTTTCGGTGGCAGGGGTTCTGCTCGCCAAGACACTCGGCCGTCAGCGCGAACTGTCCAGCCGGTTCGCGACCGAGTCACGCGCTTTGTCCCGGATCGAACTCGACGCGGCGATGAACGGCAAGTGGGTGAATTCGAGCCGGCGGGCCAGCCTGACGATGATCCCCGCGATCGTCTATCTCGTCTCCGGACTCACCCTCGCGCACGGCTCCGCGCAGTTCTCGATCGGGACCGTCGTCGCCTTCACCACGATGCTGAACCGGCTGGTCGCGCCCGCAACGGCCCTGCAGGGGATCGGAACCGCCGCCTCCACCTCGATGGCTCTGTTCGGCCGGATCTTCGACGTCCTGGATCTGCCCGTCGACGTCGAAGAGAAGGCCGACGCCCGGGAGCTGCCGCACCCGCGCGGCGAAGTACGGGTAGCAGATGCCTCCTTCCGGTACTCCGACGAGGCGCCGTGGACGCTGGCGGGGGTCGACTTCGTCGTCGAGCCCGGGACGACGACCGCGCTGGTCGGCGAGACCGGCTCGGGCAAGACGACGCTGGCCTATCTGCTCGCCCGGCTGTACGACCCGCAGCGCGGCAAGGTGATGATCGACGGAGTGGACCTGCGCGACCTGAAGTTCGCTGCGATCTCGGACGCCGTCGGCCTGGTGTCGCAGGAGACCTACCTGTTCCACGAGTCGGTCCGGGAGAATCTCCGCTTCGCGGCACCGGAGGCGACCGATGCCGAGGTGATCGCGGCGGCAAGGGCAGCCCGGATCCACGACCTGATCGCCGGACTGCCCGAGGGGTACGACACGGTCGTCGGCGCCCGCGGCTACCGGTTCTCCGGCGGTGAGCGGCAGCGGCTCGCGATCGCCCGGATGCTGCTGCGGAACCCGCCGATCCTGATCCTCGACGAGGCCACCAGCGCGCTCGACAACGAGACCGAACGGGCGGTCCAGGCCGCGATCGACGAACTGGCCAAGGGCCGGACGACGGTCGCCATCGCGCACCGGCTGTCCACCGTCCGCAATGCCGACCAGATCCTCGTCCTCGACCACGGCCGGATCGTCGAACGCGGCACGCACGAGGAACTGCTCGCCCGCTCCGGCCGGTACGCCCAGCTGCACGGCGCACTCACCTGAACCCTTGTGCCGGAAATTGGTGTGAAAAAGGATGGAACCGGACAGGGGAGCAGCGCGTGTTAGGGGTGTGAGGCACATCGACGGCGATCCGGCGGCGGAAGTGGCGGCGCTGTATGCGCGCACCTGGCCGCGGCTGATCGGCGTACTGGTGTCCATCGGGGGATCGCGGGCCGATGCCGAAGAGGTCGCGCAGGATGCGTACGTGAAGCTCCTGGGCCGGTGGGACCGGATCCGCCGCTATGACGACCCGGAGGCGTGGGTGCGAGCGGTCGCGGTACGGACCCTGGTGAGCAGGCTGCGGCGTCAGCAGGTGGCGGCCCGTGCGGCCGCGAAGTTGCTGGGAAGGACCAGCGAGGTCCGTGAGCCGGACGGCGACGCGCTGGACGTATCCGCCGCGCTGGCCAGGATCACCCCCGCCCAACGAGCTGTGGTGGTGCTGCATCACGTGATGGATCTACCGATCGAACAGGTCGCCGACGAGCTCGGGCTGCCGCCCGGGACGGTGAAGTCCCGGTTGGCCCGGGCCAGGCAGGCGCTGGCCCCACTACTCGCCGTACAGGAGGAGGTGCCGCATCATGCCTGAGCTGGACGAGCTACTGACCGAGTACGTCGACGAGCGGACTCCCGAACACGCGCCTTCGTTCGCGCAGGTGGAGCGCGCTGTCGTCCGGCAGCGGCGTCGCCGGAGCCTGGCAGCGGTGGCGGCGGTCGCGCTGGTCGCCGGCGGAGTTGCCGTGGCAACGCTCGACCAGCCGCGCGCCGAGGAAGACCCCGCGACCCCGCCGGTGAGTGCGCCCGTCCTCGGTGCGCTCGACGACGGACCGCCGCCGGCGCGGTACAAGTTCGGTACGACGGTGATGGTGCTGGCCGGGGAGATCCCGATCGTCAGCGTCGTCGCCGACCCGGACAGCACCGACAGCGTGGTCGTCGAGGTCGCCCGCGACACCGAGGCGACCTGCATCCCGCACACGATGGTGCGGATCCTCTCGCAGGACACCAAGACGGTCCGGATCGCTGCCTACCGGTACTCGGTGGCGCCGGATCAACCCGACGGCCAGCAGTGTCCGAAACCTGGTGGAAAGGACGTGCGGATCCCGCTGGATCTGCGCTGGCAACTCGGGAACAGGAAGGTGCTGGCCGGCGCGACTGGGAACCGGTCGGTCCTGAACTGACGACCTCGCCGGGGCGGACCGCGACCACCCCGGCGAGGAAGTCTGTCTACTCCGCGAGCGCGGCCTTCATGGCCGGCGTCGAGTACGGCGTACCGATCCGTTGGCCGGCAAGCCACTGCGTCAGCCGGACCGCCTCGGCGTCGAGCGCCCGACGAGCCCGAGCCGACACCTTCTCCAGCAAGGCCACCCGGACGACGCCGTCGCCGTCCTGCACCCAGCACCCGACCACCCGGCCGTCGACCCACGCCGTCGTACCGGCGTTGCCACGGATCTCGAAGATCTGCTCGCGATGCGGCCCGAGGTAGAAGTCGCGCCCTTTCCAGCCCATCACGGTCGGATCCAGCACCGGCAGCAACGCCACCCACGGACCCGGATCGCGAACCTCGTCGAGATCATCAGCCAGAAGCCAGCCGGTCGCACCACCGTCCAGTGAGACCTCGACAGCATCGAGCGCCTGAAGCGCAGTTCGTACTGCGGACTTGGTGGCGCCGAGCCACCAGACGAGATCGTCCTCGGTCCCGGGACCGAACGAGTGGAGCCACCGGCGTACCAGTTCTCGATAGCCGTCGGTCGCGGACGGCGGTGGCGGGGGCGTCGCTCCGAGCCAGCGGTCCATCAGCGTCCACCGGTGGCGCGAGGTGAACCAGCGGCCGGTGTTCACGCCGCGGACGATCTCGCCGGACAGGCTCAGCAACGTCAGGACTCCGGACGCCGTGAACGTCTGCCCTGCCGAGAGCTCCACCTTCACATCGATCATCGGGACCGCGGCCCGAACGTCGGCGGTCGTGCAGCCATCAGGAGTGGCGGCCAGTAAGGCGAGAAGCTGGGTCCGGGCCTCCTTGAGCCATTGTTCGCCGTTTGTGGTGAGGCCGACTTTGACGACACCTTTGGCGATCCGCGCACGTTCGGCAGTGGCGACCCGGGCGGAGGCGCTGCTCCACACATGCGGGAGCAGGTCGCGGGGGAACACGAACAGCGTGCGCCGCATCGCCAGTTGCTTCACCAGGCTGCGGTCTTCGTACAGCGCGCGGTCCAGGTCCGCGAGCTCGAAGCCGTCGACGCGGGCCCCGCACGACAAGTAGACCGAGGCAGCTTCCGTCGCGTGGAGCGCGGTCATCGCCTCGGTTGCCGCTTCCGGAGTCTTGACGCGGAACGGTGGCGCCAGCGCATGTCTGACGGCGAGGCGGGCGCGGCGTTCGTCGTCCGTCACGTGGCGCATGGCAGCCATGCTTCCAGACGGGGCCGAC
The DNA here is from genome assembly GCF_003261635.1 of Kribbella monticola. Taxonomy (GTDB): domain Bacteria; phylum Actinomycetota; class Actinomycetes; order Propionibacteriales; family Kribbellaceae; genus Kribbella; species Kribbella monticola. The sequence goes on from NZ_QFXK01000027.1 coordinate 428,161, forward strand.
AACTACCGGGGTGTCAGCGTGCGGCGCCAGACGTCGGTGATCACCTTCGGGCGCATGCCGACGCCGAGATAGAGGTGAAGTGCGGGGGTGGGGTTGGAGCTGTCCACGTGCAGGATCGTGCCGGCTCGGCCCGCGGCTTGGTCGACGGCGAAGGCGTCCTTGAGCAAGAAGGTGGCGAGACCGCGGCCGCGTGCCTCGGCGAGGACGGCCAGCCGGCCGACGTACCCGCAGTTCTCGGACGAGACGAAGTTGTCGTTGCACTCGCGCATCGCGATCGGCCGGCCGTCGAGTTCGAGCACGGTCACCTGCGACCAATCGAAGGTGGGTCGTGCCTCCCGGGACGCCACCCACTCGTCGTACGGGCGGGGTACGGAGGTGGGTTGGTCGGCGAAGGCTTCGGCCAGGACCTGGTGGGCCGCTCGCCGGGTCGCGTCGTCGAGCGCCCCGCGCCGGACCGCGATCCCCGGCGGGACCGGCGGCGCCTCGACCGGACCCTGCGGCCTGATCTCCATCCGCTGAATGGTGGTGCCGAGTTCGAACCCTCGCTCGGCGGCCAAGCCCGCGAGCACCTTGTCGTCACGCAGGACGGCCACGCCCACGATGACCTCGCTACGGCCGATGGCCTCGGCCTGCTCGTGGGCCCGCTCGGTCGCGGTGTCCAGTAGCCACCCCGCGACCGCCGGGTTGTCGGCGGTGACATCGAGGTCGATCCGGCCTCCGAACCGGCTGGCAGTGCCGGTCCCGACCAGTTCGGTCCCGTCGAAGACCGCCCAGCTGTCCCGTTCCAGCTCGTGCGCGGGATCGCTCAGGAACCCGGTCACGTCCTCCAAGCTGTGCTTGGGAAAACCCAGCAGCTTCGAGGTATACGCACCCATCTGGGCAGTGATCGCTTCGACGTCGGTCAGCTGGATCGGGCGCACGGTGAATTGGCCCGGCGGGAGCGCGGCGGTCATTGCCCCAGCGTGGGGAAGGACCGCCGCGCTGTCCAACGGATTAGCAGGCCTTGACCCATTCGCCGCAGTTGTCGGCGGCGGTTCGGGAGAGGTTGGGTTTGATGGCGGTGACCGTCGCCTGGTCGGTCCACGAGGCGAGGAGGACGCCGACGGCGTCTTCGACCGAGCGCGGGCTGCTCAGGTAGTTGTTGCTGATCATCGAGAACACCAGCTTGCGGCCGTCCTTGGTGGTCACGTAGCCCGAGAGGGCGGTGACGCCGGTGAGGGATCCGGTCTTGCCGTGCAGGTTGTTCGCGGCGGGGGTGTTGGCCATCCGGCTGCGCAGGGTGCCGCCGACGAAGCGGTTCGGGTTGCCGGCGATCGGCAGGGCGTCGTACCACTGCTGGAACCAGGGCTCGTGCTGGGCGGCGAGCAGGATGTCGGTGACGCTCTTGGCGGTCACGTTCACCTTGCGGGACAGTCCGGAGCCGTCGGACAGCCTGATCTTGCTGGTGTCGACACCGACGCTCTGCGCGTAGTTGGTGACGACGTCGAGGCCGGCCGACCAGGTCCCGCTCGCGGCGGCCACCGCGCCCATCGCCTTCACCAAGGTCTCCGCGTGCATGTTGTTGGAGAGCTTGAGGAACGGCGTCATCAGTTCGCCGACCGTCATCGACTCGTCGCGTGCCAGCCGGCGAGCGGTGGCCGGAGTGGCCGACGGACGGATGTGGCCGTCGACGCGGATGCCCTGGGCGGTCAGCGCCCGGCGGAACACGTCCGCGGCGTACAGCTCCGGCTCCCAGACGGTGACCCATTCCTGGCCGACGGCGGCGCCGGCCGGGACAGAGCCGGTGACCCGGACGATGTTGGTGCCGTGGTCGCGCTCGATGTTCAGGGTATTGGCGGAGCCGGCCGCGCCGGTCGTCGCTGTGTTGACCAGCTTGATCACGTCGTTGGCCGGTACGAGGGTGAGGTTCACCGGCGACCCGACCGTTGCACCGGGCCGGCTCTCGACGATCGCCGTACCGGAGTCGTAGTCGGTGTTCGGAGCGAGCGTGAGCGCGGAGATCTGGGCGCTGTAGTAGAACGGCTCGTCGTCCCAGGCCCAGCTGTCACCGAGGCGGACCTTGTCGAAGTACGTGTCGTCGGCGATCAGGTCACCGTCGATCCGCCGGATCCCGGCCTTGGCGAGCTGCTGGGCGAGTCCGACGTAGTCCGACTCCAGCGCGGTCGGATCGCCGAAGCCCTTCAGGTAGAGATCGCCGCGCAGCTTCCCGGCCGTGACCGGGGCTGTGGCGAGGGCGTCGGTGTGGAAGCGGTAGTCGGCGCCGAGCGTGTGCATCGCGGCGGTGGAGGTGAACAGCTTGGTGTTCGAGGCGGGCAGCAGCCGGGTGCCGCCGTCGTGGTCGTACAACGTCTCCCCGGTGGTCGCGTCCCGGACGACGAGACCGACCTGCGACCCGTCGTACCGCGGATCCTGCAGCAACTTGTCGAGTTGCTGCTGCAACGGCGTGGCCTGTACGGCGGCCGGGGCAGGCGCTCCCACGGACTGCGTGACCAACCCGGCGGTGGCCGCGACGGCGGCGGCGACTGCGACCAGCCCACGTGACGACACTCTTGGTAAGAACTTCACGACGAACTCCTAGGCTTCAGGCGGAAACCAACTACGCACGGAGTCTCCACCGCCAGAGCGCGGCGGTCCAGCATTTGACCGAATTCGAAAGTCTCGCATTCCAGGTGAATCGATGGAAAAGTTGGTGGCACAGGTTCCGCCCCACCTGAGGAGTGCTTCGATGACCAGACGATTGCTCGCCGCCGTCACCGCGGCGATGACGCTACTGAGCGTGCTCACGCCCGCCCAAGCCGCAGTACGGGACGTGCAGAAGACGACCGCGGCGGTGTTCCCGGCCGACGTGATCGCGGAGGACTTCCCGGATCCGGACGTGTTCCAGAAGGACGGCACCTGGTACGCGTACTCGACCAACAGCGGTCGCGGGAACGTGCCGGTTGCCACGGCGCCGGCAGCCGACGGACCGTGGACGATCCGCGGCGACGCGATGCCGGCCGGCCCCTCCGCGTCCTGGGCGCAGCCCGACCGCACCTGGGCGCCCGACGTCTACCCGAACCCCGACGGCACCTTCACCCTCACCTACACGGCCTGGCACAAGTCGTCCGGCCTCCAGTGCATCGGCGTCGCCACCGCGAGTTCCGCGCTCGGCCCGTTCACGCCGGTCGGCACCCAGCCGCTGATCTGCCCACTCGACCTCGGCGGCGCGATCGACCCGAACACCTTCGTTGCGAACGACGGCACCCGCTACCTGGTTTGGAAGAACGACGGCAACGCGATCGGCAAGCCGTCAACGCTGTGGCTGACCCGTACTGCGAACAACGGCACGACCCTGGTCGGCGGCAACACCGCGATGCTCACGTCGAGTGGGGTGATCGAGGCGCCCGACCTGGTCCAGCGCAGTAGCCAGTACGTGCTGTTCTTCTCGGGGGGCGGCTACAACGACTGCAACTACCTCACGTCGTACGCGACCTCGCCCAGCCTCAGCGGGCCGTGGACGACCGCGTATCGCCCGCTGATGACCACGGCGACCTTCGACAACCACATCTGCGGTCCAGGTGGCGCCGACTTCAACAACGACGGCAAGGTGTTCGTCCACGGCTGGGCGAACGGCTCCCGGCACCTGTACGTCGCAGACGTCGGCTGGGCGAACGACTACCCGGTGGTCCGGGGCAGCCGGGTCCGGACCGAGGCCGAGCGCGGCACGCTGAACCACTGCGTGGTCCGTACCGGAGCGGCGGGTGCGTCCGAGGGAGCCGTCGCGGCCTACATCGACTACGCGGATTCATGGGTCGAGGTCTCCTTCCTGGCTCCGACCGCGGGCGGCTACACGCTCTGGGTCGGGTATGCGAACGGGATGGGATCTACCTCCAGCCACGGCGTGGTTGTCAACGGCAACAGTCAGGGAGAGGTCAACTATCCGGTCACCGGCTGGGACAACTGGCAGCAGACCGCAGTACAGATCACGCTGAACGAAGGCTGGAACACCGTCCGTTTGACCAAGGGCAACCTGTACGCCGAAGTGGACTACCTCGAGCTGCAATGAGCATCGCCCCAGTAGGCTCGGTCCGGAACCACACTGCTCACGGGGAGTCCGGACCGCCTGATGGCAAAACCACCAGAACAGCTCCCCGGTGACCGGCCGCGCCGCCGGTCGCCGGGCTGGCTCGATCTGCGCCGCACCACTCGCGGGTTGCAAGCGATGTTCTACGGAGCGCTCGCCTCGCTGATCTCGTTGGTGATCACGTTCTGGACACTGCCGCAGATCAGCAGCAACGGGCGGCTCCCGATCCTGCGGCTGGTGGTGCTGCTGGCGGTGATCGGGCTGGTGATGCGCTGGATCCTGGCCGGTGTCGCGATCCTGATCGGCTCGGTCGGCGTCCTGATCGGAGGTCTGCTTTCGCAGTTCTGGGTGGTCTACCTCGGCGTCACGATCGATCCGGGGGTGCAGCTGCACGGCGGCGTCGAGGCGCCGGTGCTGGTGTCGATCGTGATGTCCTCGGTCAGCGCGTTCGTCGGCTGGCTCGCGTACGCCGGCAGTGACGACGCCTACGTGTCCGAGGTGATGCGGGTCGTCCGTCGCCGGGCCCGCCGGCTGCAGCCCGCGCCGAAGACCGGGATGCTGATCATCCAGCTCGACGGGTTGTCCGCGCCGCTGCTCAACTGGATGGTGATGTCGGGCAACCTGCCGCACCTGGGTGGCTGGATCCGCGAGGGCAGCCATTCGATGATCGGCTGGCATACCGGCGTACCGGCGACCACTCCGGCCAGCCAGGCGGGGATCCTGCACGGTGGGTCGGGGCAGATCCCGGCGTTCCGCTGGTACGAGAAGGAAACCAGCCGGGTGATGGTGACCAACCGGGCCCGCGACGCCGCCGAGATCGAGGCCCGGATGTCGACCGGCCGCGGCCTGCTCGCCGACGGCGGGGCGAGTATCAGCAACAACTGGTCGGGCGATGCCGAGCGCTCGGTGCTGGTGTTCAGCCGGGCCGCGCTGCCGAACGGCCGCAGTCGTGGCTACGTCCGCTTCTTCTCCAGCCCCCAAGGTGCCGCCCGCGGCCTGGTGCTGTGCGTGGGCGAGATGATCAAGGAGCTCCACCAGGCGCGCCGGCAGCGCCGCCGGAACCTGGTCCCGCGGGTCACCCGCGGCGGCTCGTACATCTTTCTGCGAGCCATTTCGAACGTGCTGCTGCGCGACCTGAACGTCTCGCTCATCACCGACGAACTGGTCAAGGGCACGCCGGTGATCTACTGCGACTTCGTCGACTACGACGAGGTCGCCCACCACGCCGGCCCGACCCGGCCGGAGTCCCTGCAGACTCTCGAAGGGCTCGACCGGGTGCTCGGGGCGCTGAAGCGGATCATCGACACGCTGCCGCACTCGTACGAGATCGTCATCCTGTCCGACCACGGCCAGAGCCAGGGATCGACCTTCCTCCAGCGGTACGGACGGACGTTGACCCAGGTCGTCGACGATCTCGTCGACACCACCAAGGAACCGGTCGCCGCGACCGGCCGATCCGAGGGCTGGGGACCGGTCAACGCCTTCCTGACCGAGCTGAGTCTGCGGCGCAGCGTGGCAGGCAGCGTCACCCGCAAGGCCCTGCACGGCAAGGCGTCGCGCGGTGAGGTCGAGCTCGGCCCGAAGGACTGCGAGCCCCCGGTCGCCGCCGATGAGCAGATGGTGGTCACAGCCTCCGGCAACCTCGCGCTGATCTATCTGGCGACCACACCCGGCCGGGTGCCGTTGGAGGAGATCGAACTGCTGCACCCCAGGCTCATCCCGGGACTCGCGACGCATCCGGGGATCGGGTTCGTCGTGGTCGACTCGCTGGCCGAAGGGCCGGTGGCGGTCGGGCGGGCCGGGGTGCACGTGCTCCGGTCCGGACGGATCGAGGGGATCGACCCGCTCACGGCGTACGGCGACCATGCGGCCGCCTCGATGCTGCGGCAGGCCGAGATGCCGCACAACGGCGACATCGTGGTGATCAGCCGCGTCGACGAGTACACCCAGGAGGTGGCGGCCTTCGAGGAACTGGTCGGCTGCCACGGCGGAATCGGCGGCTGGCAGACCGAGGCGATGCTGGTCCACCCGCGCCGGTTCGTCGTCGACGAGGCACCGGTCGGCTCGGACGCCGTGCACCACCTGCTGATCGGCTGGCTCGAACAACTCGGCCATCGCCGCTTCGAGGCCACCGAGGAACTGGCGCCGACCGATGCGACCGTGGAGGCCTGAGCGTGCGGATCACCTGGTGGGGGCACGCCACCACCACCATCGAGGACAACGGCACCCGGTTACTCACCGATCCGGTGCTGACCTCGCGGATCGCCCATCTCCGCCGTCGCCGCGGCCCGTCTCCGCTGCCGGAGGCCGGCGACTGCGACGCCGTCCTGATCTCGCATCTGCATGCCGATCACCTGCATCTCACCTCGCTGCCGCTGGTCTCGCCCGATGCCGCCCTGGTCGTACCGCGGGGTGCCGCGAAGCTGATCCAGCAGGACTGCGGGAAAGACATCGCTGACCGCTGCATTGAAGTTGCCGCGGGCAACCAAGTGCGGATCGGTGGACTGGACATCACCGCCGTGTCGGCTGCGCACGACGGCCGTCGGCTGCCCTGGTCGGCACACGAGGGACCGGCGCTGGGCTACCGCGTCGAGGGCAGCCCGAGCGTGTGGTTCGCGGGCGACACCGACCTGTACGACGACCTGGCGGCCGAAGCCGGCCCGGTGGACCTGGCGCTCGTCCCGGTCGGCGGCTGGGGACCCTCACTCGGCCCCGGGCACCTCGACCCGGTGCGGGCTGCGGAGGCGGTACGCCGGGTGGGTGCACGGATCGCCGTACCGGTGCATTTCGGGACGTTCTGGCCGATCGGGTGCGACTGGCTGAAGCCGGAACTGTTCCTGCCGCCGGGTTCGCGGTTCAAGGCAGCGATGACGGCACTGGATCCGGAGGTGCGGGTGGAGTTGCTGGCGCCGGGGGAGTCGACCGAGGTGGTTCATCGATGACGGGTGACGATTTCGGCTGGCTGTACCTGGCCGCGCTCGCCGGGGCGGTCCTGATCGGCGCGGTGCTGCCGGTGCTGCCGACCGGGGCGGCTGTCTCCGCGGGCGCCGTACTGGCTTCGCACAGCAACCCGATCGGGCTGGTCGGCGTACTGATCGCGGGTGCGGGCGGCGCCTATGCCGGCGACCTGATCGTGTACGCCGGGTGCCGCGCGGGTGGGGAGAGGCTCGCCAAACGGATCGGCTGGCTGCGCGACAACGCGTCGCTCGATGCGCTGCGAGAGCGGCTCGCCGAGCACGAGATCACCGTCTTGCTGACGTCGAGGCTGATCCCGGGCGGCCGGGTGCCGGTGTTGCTGGCGGCCGGGCTCGCCGGGTATCGCTGGCATCGGTTCGCAGTGGTGGATCTGGCGGCGTCGTCGCTGTGGTCGGCTGTCTACATGGCGATCGGGTTGCTGGGCTATGCGCTGTTCGACAAGCCTTGGCAGGGCGTGGTGGCGGCCATCGTGCTGGTGCTGCTGACCACGGTGATCAGCAGCTTGATCCAGCGACTCCGGAAGAAGTCCGCCGCGGGGAGGCAGCCGACCATCGAACCGGCCACCGACGCGGACTGACGCCGAACGCTTCAGGCGCCGAAAACTTCAGACGCCGAACGACGCGGTCCTGAGGCGTTCGACGGTGGCCGGGTCGCCGCTGAGCTCGACCTGGGCGACCGCTTGGCGGCCGAAGCAGAAGAGGACGAGCTCGGCGGGTTCACCGGTGACAGTGACCGAGCCCTCGGCGGTCGGCTTCTTCGCGACCGACTCGGTGCCGTCCGGCAGCCGTAGTACGAGACCGCTCGGGGCCTTGCGGGTCATGGTCTTGGCGGCCAGCCGGACGGCCTTCCACAGACCTTCCTGCTGACCGGCCGGCAGGTCGCGGACGGTGTAGTCGGGGACGGCGCGGCGGACGTCCTCGTGGTGGACGAAGTACTCGGTGGTGTTGAGGTTGTGGCCCAGGCCGGGGATCGAGTAGATCGTGAACGCGGGCGGCCCGGTGCGGACCTTGTCGACGACCTCGGTGAACGAGTACTTCGCCTTCGCGCGGGCCATCCGCCGCTCGGTGGTGTCGGACAGCGCCGGAATCATGATCCCGGGACCGGCCAGCGGATCGGCCTCCCGGACGTGCAGGTGGACCGCGAGGTCGTACGTGGTCCACCCCTCGCACAGGGTCGGCTGATCAGGGCCGACCGCCTCGAAGAGATCACACAGTGCAAGTCGCTCTACCCGGCTGTAGTCGGTCACAACTCGATCGTAGTTGTCGGTTCCGAATGGCAGACTGAAAATCTCTTCCGCTGAAAATGTATTGTCAATCGTTGTCAGTCCTCTGGCTGGCTATGCCCCTGACAGTGCCGTCGTAAGGATGTTCGCGTGCCGTTGCCGAAAGTTCCCACCAAGGGGAGTGTGACCCGGCGCGGGTTCGCGGTCCTGCGGGTCGCGATCTGGGAGGAGCCGTGGGTCTTCGCCTTCTCGGTGCTGGCCAGCGCGCTGTACGGCGCGATGACGGTCGCCGACGGCTGGGCGCTCGGCTGGTCCACCGACCACGTGATCCGGCCGGCTCTGGAGCGCGGTGACACCACGTTCGGAGCGGTCGCGTCGCTGGTCTCGCTGTTCCTCGGCATCGCGGTGCTGCGTGCGATCGGCGTGGTCGGCCGGCGGGTCGGGGCCGGCGTCATGCAGTACCGGCTGCAGGCGACGTACCGGCAGCGCGTCACCCGGCAGTACCTGAAGCTGCCGCTGGAGTGGCACCACAAGCACCCGACCGGCCAGCTGCTCTCCAACGCGAACGCCGACGTCGAGTCGACCTGGTATCCGATCGCGCCGCTGCCGATGGCCGTCGGCGTGATCGCGATGCTCGCCTTCGCCACGGTCGCCATGTTCGCCGCCGACCCGTGGCTCGCGTTGGTCGGCTGCTTGGTGTTCCCGATGGTCTTTGTGGCGAACGTGATCTTCCAGCGCACGCTGCAGCCGCTCGCCACCCGCGCACAGGAGCTTCGCGCGGCCGTCTCCGAGGTGGCGCACGAATCGTTCGACGGTGCTCTCGTGGTGAAGACTCTGGGCCGGGAGGCGGCCGAGACCGAGCGGTTCAAGACGCCGACCTTCGCCCTGCAGGATGCCAACATCGCGGTGAACCGAGCGCGCGGCGCGTTCGACCCGGTGATCGAGGGGCTGCCGCGCATCGGCGTACTGCTCGTGCTGCTGGTCGGAGTCGGCCGGGTGCGATCAGGCGCGGCCGATGCGGGTGACGTGGTCCAGGTGGCGTTCTTGTTCACGCTGATCGGGTTCCCGATCCGGGCGCTGGGCTGGGTGCTCGGTGAGCTGCCGCGGTCCGTGGTCGGCTGGGACCGGGTGCAGCGGGTGCTGACTGCCGAGGGCGGGATGGAGTACGGCGAGGCGAAGCTGACCTCGTCGGCGGCCGCCCGGCTGGACGTGTCGGCGGTTCGCTTCGGATACCTGCCGGATCGCGATGTGCTGGCCGGTGTCGAGTTCACCGTCGAGCCCGGCCGGACGGTTGCGGTCGTGGGGCCGACCGGCTCCGGCAAATCGACGATGACGACGTTGCTGACCAGGCTGGTCGATCCCGAAGAAGGCTCGATCGAGGTCGACGGCGTCGACCTGCGGACGCTGGCCCGCGGCGAGCTGGCCGGATCGGTCGCGCTGGTCGCACAGACCGCGTTCCTCTTCGACGACACGATCCGCGGCAACATCACGCTCGGCGGCGACTACGCCGACGAAGAGGTCTGGGACGCACTGCGGATCGCCCAGGGCGACGGGTTCGTGAAGTCGCTGCCGCACGGGCTCGACACGAAGGTGGGCGAGCGCGGTACGACGTTGTCCGGCGGCCAGCGGCAGCGGATCGCGTTGGCCCGTGCGCTGGTACGCCGACCGCGGCTGCTGATCCTCGACGACGCGACCTCGGCGGTCGACCCACAGGTGGAGGCACGGATCCTGGCCGGGCTGCGGACCGCAGTACAGGGGTCGGAGGCGGCGACGACCGTGCTGGTGATCGCTTATCGCAAGGCGACGATCTCGCTGGCCGACGAGGTGTTGTTCCTCGACGAGGGCCGGATCGCCGACCACGGGTCGCACCTGGAGTTGCAGGAGCGGTCGGCGGCGTACCGGGAGCTGGTGGACGCGTACGAGAAGGATGCGGCGCGCCGTGAGGAAGAGGCCGAACTGGCCGCCGAACTGAACGATCTGGACTCGGAAGGAGCATCCGCGTGAGCGCCGCAGAGGCCACCCGGCTCGACCATGGCGACGAGGCCGGCGGGCTGGAGACGCTGCGCCAGGGACTGCGGGTGTCGCCCGAACTCGCGCGCGGCTGGTGGATCACCGGGTTGCTCGCGCTGACGATGACCGCCGGGCGGATCGTCGTACCGATCGCTGTCCAGCAGACGATCGACAAGGGGTTGTCGGGGCCGGGCGGTCCGGACATGTCGTTCGTGGCGTGGATGTGCCTGGTTTGCTTCGGCGGCGTGCTGATCACGGCGGTCGCGTCGTACTTCACCACCGTGCGGCTCGCGACGAACTCCGAGCGCGGGCTCGCGACGATGCGGATCAAGGCGTTCCGGCACGTGCACGACCTGCCGGTGCTGACCCAGAGCACCGAGCGCCGGGGCGCGCTGGTCAGCAGGGTGACGTCCGACGTGGACACCGTGTCGCAGTTCCTGCAGTTCGGTGGGTTCATCTTCTTGGTCAGCCTCGGGCAGATGCTGCTGGCAACGGTCGTGATGTTCGTCTACTCGTGGCAGCTGGCGCTCGTCGTACTGGTCTGCTTCATCCCGCTGTTCGCGTCGTTGCGGTTCCTGCAGGCCCGGATGTCCGCGGCGTACGGCGTGGTCCGGGCGAAGGTCGGCGAGATGCTCTCCGCGATCGCCGAGCCGGTCGTCGGTGCGCAGGTGGTGCGCGCGTACGCGATCGAGCGGCGGACACAGCAGCGCATCGACGCGTCCATCGAGGAGTTCCGGAGGACCTCGACGCGGGCGCAGGCGATCACCGGGATCACCTTCTCCATCGGTGGTCTCGCGGCCGGGCTCGCGAACGCGGGTGTGTTGACGGCCGGTGTGCTGCTCGGCGTCGGCGGACATGCGACGCTCGGCGAGATCCTGGCCTTCATGTTCCTGGTCGCGCTGTTCTCCGACCCGGTCCAGATCGCGACGCAGGTGCTGACCGACGCGCAGAGCGCCTTCGCCGGCTGGCGCCGCGTGCTCGGTGTCATCGCCACGCCTGCGGATGTCGTCGACCCGGGCGCGGACGGCGTCACGCAGCAGCGTGGACCGATCATGATCGAGTTCGACAGTGTCGATTTCGCTTATCCAGAAGGGGAACTGGTACTGCGGGATGTCTCGGTGCGGCTCGAACCGCATCGGCGGGTGGCTGTCGTTGGGGAGACGGGTTCGGGCAAGACCACGTTCGCCAAGTTGCTCACGCGGTTGATGGATCCGACCTCGGGCGCCGTACTGCTCGATGGCGTTGATGCGCGGGAGATCGCGTTCTCGTCCTTGCGTGAGCGAGTCGTGATGGTGCCGCAGGACGGGTATCTCTTCGACTCGTCGCTGGCCGACAACGTCCGGTTCGGGCGGCCCGAGGTGACGGACGCCCAACTGCTCGCGGCCTTCGAGTCGCTCGGGCTGACGGACTGGCTCGAGTCGCTTCCCGACGGACTGGATTCGCCCGTGGGCCAGCGCGGTGAGTCGTTGTCGGCGGGGGAGCGGCAACTGGTCGCGCTCGTGCGGGCGAACATCGCTGATCCGGACCTGCTGGTGCTCGACGAAGCGACCTCGGCGGTGGACCCGGGGACCGAAGTACGGGTGAACGCCGCACTCGAACGACTGATGGCCGGCCGGACCTCGGTGATCATCGCGCACCGGCTGTCGACCGCCGAGGCCGCGGACGAGATCCTCGTCTTCGACGACGGCCGGGTGGTGGAGCGAGGCCCGCACGCCGACCTCGTCACCGCCGGCGGCGTCTACAGCCACCTCCACGACAGCTGGATCGCCCAACGCTCATCCAGCTGAACAAGCACTCAGCCACCTGAACAAGCAGGACCCCGCCCCGCGCAGTACTGCGCGGAGCGGGGCCGTGTGTTGATTCGCTCAGGAGGGCTGGGGTACCAGCAGGAACTCGACCCCGCCCTTGTCGTCCACCGCCGCGTCGAGGATCTTGTCGTCCAGCGCCCCGGCGGCGTTCTCTTCCAGGAACACCCGTGCTCCGCTGTTCTCGACCACCTGGTCCCCAGGCTGCGGCGCGTCGGTGGTGGTCACAGCCAGCGAGGGCTCGGCCGGATTCTCCTGCGAGATCCGGACCCCGGCACCTTCCGGAGCACCTTCCACCCCCGTGATGCTCTTGATCACCAGAGTGGCGTTCTCAGTCAGGGTAAGCACAACAACTCCTAGCCTCGTTTTCACTGAGTCAGCCCCGTGCCCCTTCCCCCAACCCCCAAACATCCCCGCCGCGAAACCCGGGTGCGGGGGGAGGTGGGGGTGGTGTGGGATGGGGGGTATGACGATTTGGTTGGGGACGCCGTCGGTGGATGGGCTGGCGGGAGTTGCGGCGACGCTGGCGGAGTGGCAGGCAGGGGCGTCGGAGGTGCAGTTGCATCCGGGGGATCTCGGCTGGTTCTGGCGGTTCGGTGCGGAGCGGACCGCGGCGGCGACGCGGGTCTGGCAGCGGGACGGGGGCATGGTCGCGATCGGGTTGCTGGACGAGCCTGATCTGCTCCGCCTGGCGATCGCGCCCGACGCGCTGGAGGACGACGAACTGGCTCAGCAACTCGTCGAGGACCTGGTCGACCCGGACCGCGGCGTACTGATCGAGGGGCGGGTGTACGTCGAGTCGCCGACCGGCGCCCGGGTGAAGGACCTGCTGGCGAAGGACGGGTGGATCGCCGACGAACCGTGGACACCGCTGCGGCGCGATCTCGCGGCGCCGGTCGAGGAGTGCGGTCTGGCGATCGAGGTGATCGGGCCGGAGAACGCGCCGGTCCGTACGGCGGTGCAGCGCGCCTCGTTCGACGGGTCGACGTTCACCGACGAGCGCTGGCACGCGATGGCGGCCGGTGCGCCGTACGCCGATGCGCGCTGCCTCGTCGGCAGGGATGCCCACGGCGAGCCGGTCGCCGCGGTCACCGTCTGGTCGGCCGGTCCGGGCCGGCCCGGGTTGCTGGAGCCGATGGGCGTTGACCGGGACCACCGCGGCAACGGGTACGGCCAGGCGATCACCCTCGCCGCAGCCGCCATGCTCCGCGAGCTCGGCTCCTCGAGCGCGGTCGTCTGCACCCCGAGCTTCAACGTCGGCGCCGTGGCCACCTACCGCGCCGCGGGCTTCGAGGCCCTCCCCGAAACCCGCGACCAGGTCCGCGACAGCTGACTACCCGGCGGCCTCGTCGGCGTCCCGCAGGACGCGCAGGATGTTGCCGCCGGCAAGTTTCACCAAGTCCTCGTCGCTCCAGCCACGGTCGGCAAGGGCGTAGAACAGGGACGGGTACGACGCGACGTCGGGCAGGCCGGTCGGGAACTCGGGGCAGCCGTCGTAGTCGCCGCCGAGACCGATGTGGTCCACGCCGGCCACCTCCCGGACGTGTTCGACGTGCGCCACCACGTCCTCCAGGGTGGCCTGCGGCTTCGGCTTGTCGTACGCCTCGGCCAGTTTGCGCTGGTCGGCCGGGCGGAGCGGGTCGAGGTCCAGACCACCGGTGGCCTCGCGAGCCTCGGCGACCCAGTCGACGAAGGGCTGGGAGACGAAGTACGGGACGAAGGTGACCATGCAGACGCCGTCGTTCGCCGCCAGGGTCTGCAGCACGTCGTCGGGCACGTTCCGCGGTACGTCGCAGACCGCGCGGGCCGACGAGTGGCTGAAGATCACCGGCGCGCTGGTGACCCGGAGCGCGTCGCGCATGGTGTCCGCCGAGACGTGCGAGAGGTCGACGAGCATTCCGATCCGGTTCATCTCGCGGACGACGTCCTCGCCGAAGTCGTTCAGACCGCCCAGCACCGGTTCGTCCGTGGCCGAGTCGGCCCACGGCACGTTGTTGTTGTGGGTGAGCGTCATGTACCGGACGCCCAGCGCGCGCATCACCCGCAGTACGGGCAGTGAGTTGTCGATCGAGTGGCCGCCCTCCATCCCCATCAGGGAGGCGACCTTGCGGTCCTTGAACGCAGCCTCGACCTCGTCCGCGGTATCGGTCAGCGCGAGCGCGTCGGGGAACCGGGCGACCATCTTCTGGACGAAGTCGATCTGCTCCAGCGTCCGCTTGACGGCGTGCTCGTCGTCGGGCACCCACAACGACCAGAACTGCGCGCCGACCTGGCCGACCCGCAGCCGGGGGAGATCGGTGTTCAACGCCGGTACGCCGACGCTCAGGTCGTGCGCGTCCAGGTCGTACTCGCACAGTTCGTAGAACGCGATCGGCAGATCGTTGTGCCCGTCGATCAGCGGATTGTCCTGCAACAGACCCTGTACCCGGGCAACACTCGTCGTCATCCGGCCATCCTGTCAGGACCCCGTCCGTCCGGACCACCCCCGCGTGGTCAGGAGTGTCGGCGGGATCGGCGAGAATAAGGGCGGAAGGACAGCGCGGTCGAAGACCGAAAGGACAGCTTGGTGAGCATCGAGGATCTGCGGTTCGACTCGGCCGGACTCATCCCCGCCGTGGTGCAGCAGCACGACACCCGCGAGGTGCTGATGGTCGGCTGGATGGACGCCGAAGCGGTCCGCCGTACTGCGAAGACCGGCTGGAGCACGTTCTGGTCGCGCAGCCGCCAGGAGTACTGGGTGAAGGGCGAGACGAGCGGCCACCGTCAGCAGGTCAAGCAGATCCTGGTCGACTGCGACGCCGACACCCTGCTGGTCCTGGTCGACTCCGACGGCCCGGCCTGTCACACCGGCACCCGCAGCTGCTTCGAACACGGCGAGATCGAGGTCACCGCATGAGCGTCAGCACCCCCGAGCTGGAGACCTTCCGGGAGTACGCGAAGGATCGCCGGGTGATCCCGGTGACCCGGCGCCTGCTGGCCGATGCCGAGACGCCGATCGGTGTCTACGGCAAGCTCGCCGCCGAGCGCGAGGGCACCTTCCTGCTGGAGTCCGCGGAGAACGGCGGCGTCTGGTCGCGGTACTCGTTCATCGGTGTCCGGTCGGCCGCGACCCTGACCGAGCGCGACGGCGAGGCCGTTTGGACCGGCAACCCGCCGGTCGGCCTGCCGCAGACCGGTGACCCGCTCAAGGCGCTCCGCGAGACCCTGGAGATCCTGCACACGCCCCGGCTGCCCGGCCTGCCTCCGTTGACCGGCGGCATGGTCGGCTTCCTCGGGTACGACGCGGTCCGCCGGCTCGAGCGGTTGCCCGACACAACGACCGACGACCTCGGCCTGCCCGAGCTGACGTTCCTGTTCGCGACCGACCTGGCCGCGCTCGACCACGAGACCGGCGAGATCTGGCTGATCGCGAACGCGGTCAACTGGGACGACTCCGACGAGCGCGTCGACGAGTCGTACGCCGATGCCGTCCGCCGCCTCGACGCGATGGAGCGCGACCTCGCCCGGCCGACCCCGTCGTACGTCGTACAGGCCGATCGGCAGGCGCAACCGGATCCGCATCGGCAGCGGTCGAGCGCGGAGTACAGGGAGGCCGTCGAGACCGCCAAGGAGGAGATCCGGGCAGGCGAGGCGTTCCAGATCGTCGTCTCGCAGCGGTTCGAACTGCAGACCAAGGCGAGCGCGCTCGACATCTACCGGGTGCTGCGCAGGTCCAACCCGAGCCCGTACATGTACCTGGTCCGCCTGGACGGCTTCGACATCGTCGGCTCCAGCCCGGAGGCGCTGGTGAAGGTCACCGACAACAAGGTGATCCTGCACCCGATCGCCGGCACCCGGCCGCGCGGCGCGACGCCGGAGGAGGACCACGCGCTCGAGGAAGAGCTCAAGGCGGACGCCAAGGAGCGCGCCGAGCATCTGATGCTGGTCGACCTCGGCCGCAACGACGTCGGCAAGGTCTGTGTCCCGGGCAGCGTCGAGGTGATCGACTTCATGGACGTCCGTCGCTATAGCCACGTGATGCACCTGGAGTCGACCGTGACGGGCCGGCTGGCCGCGGGGAAGACCGCGTTCGACGCACTCACCGCCGCCTTCCCGGCCGGCACGCTGTCGGGTGCGCCGAAGCCGCGCGCGATGGAGATCATCGACAAGCTCGAAGTCACCCGGCGCGGTGTGTACGGCGGGGTCGTCGGTTACCTCGACTTCGCCGGTGACGCCGATACCGCGATCGCCATCCGTACGGCGGTGCTTCGCGGCACCACCGCCTACGTCCAGGCCGGAGCGGGCATCGTGGCCGACTCCGACCCGGCCTCGGAAGACGCCGAGTGCCGAACCAAGGCAGCCGCGGTACTGAACGCCATCGCCGTCGCCGGAACGTTCGCCGAGATCTGATGCGTCCACAACGACTGGTCGACCTGCTGACCCTGGTAGCCCTTGTATTGCTGGCACTCTCGGGCTACCTCACCTGGTCGAAGGCCGACCCCGGCAGTGGCCGCCCGAAGGTGAACTTCAGCGGCTACACGGTTTCGCACGCCCCGGTGACGCTGGCCCTTGCGGCTGTGGTGGCCGTGATCATCACGAAGCTCGCCGGTACGGCGTTGCGCCGGGTGATCTCTGGCCTGCTGGTCTTCATGGGCGCCGCGGCGATCGGCGTTGCCCTGCAGGTGCGGCCCAACGCAGGCGAGTTGAGCAGGCTGCGGCCCGAGCTCAGCCAGGCGGTGACCGACCACGTCGTACTGAGCACCGGACCGGCTCCTTGGCTCGCCCTCGCGGGCGGTGTGGTGCTGTTCGCGGCCGGCGTGATCGCAGTACTGACGGCACACAGTTGGCGGCGGCCGACCGCGCGCTACGAGCGTGATCCGGCCGCGACACCGGCCGATCAGTGGAAGGCGATCGACGCGGGTGAGGACCCGACGATCTGAGTTCGGCGGGGTACCGCCACAATAGGACGGGACGACAACGAGGAGTGGCGCCAATGGTGGACAATACGACCGCGGATCAAGCAGCGACTTACGAGAGCGAAGAAGCTCACGCAGGCGGCCTGCACGGCAGTACTCCGGCGGCCTGGACCGCTGTGGTGATCGTGCTCGTCGGCTTCACCCTCGGTGCCATCGCGATGGTGATGGGCCCGAACTGGGTGCTGTTCTGGATCTCCGCCGCGATCGCCGTGGCCGGTGGTCTGGTCGGCAAGGTGATGCAGCTGCTCGGCTTCGGTGCCAAGTCCAGCGACCACCACTGACGGACGGACCACGACATGACTGTGCTTGACGACATTCTCGCCGGGGTCCGGGAGGACCTCGCGGAGCGCCAGGCGCGGGTCAGCCTGGACGACCTGAAGCTGGAAGCGCAGCGCAAACCCGACGCCAAGGACCCGATGCCGGTGTTCCGTGGCGACGGGATCGCGATCATCGCGGAGGTGAAGCGGTCCAGCCCGTCCAAGGGCGCGCTGGCCGACATCGCCGATCCGGCCGCGCTGGCCTACGAGTACGCCGAGGGCGGTGCCGCCGCGATCAGCGTGCTGACCGAGCAGCGCCGGTTCGGCGGCAGCCTCGAAGACCTCCGCGCGGTTCGCGGCCGGGTCGACGTACCGGTACTGCGCAAGGACTTCATCGTCTCCTCCTATCAGCTCTGGGAGGCGCGCGCGGCCGGCGCCGACATGGTGCTGCTGATCGCCGCGGCGCTGGAGCAGGAGGCCCTGGTCTCGCTGATCGAGCGGGCCACGTCGATCGGCCTGACCCCGTTGGTCGAGGTGCACGACACCGAGGAGACCCTGCGTTCGGTGGACGCGGGAGCTCAGCTGATCGGCGTCAACAACCGCAACCTGAAGACGCTCGAGGTCGACCGGGACACCTTCGCCCGGGTCGCGCCGTCGATCCCGACCAACCTGGTCCGGGTGGCGGAGTCCGGTGTCCGCGGGCCGCATGATGTAATCGAGTTCGCGCGCGCCGGGGCCGATGTCGTCCTCGTCGGTGAAACCCTGGTGACCGGCCGCGATCCGCGCGCCTCGGTCGCCGATCTCGTCGCTGCGGGATCGCACCCCGCCATCCAGCAGCGTCACTAGACGTCTCCTCCGCTTTCCTTCCCTTCCTTGGTTCGATGAGAAAGGGAAGGAAAGCGAGGGAGCTTTGAGACGTGGTTTCCTCCGCTCCGGTGGCGGAAACCGTGCACTGGAAGGCGATTGACCATGACTGCTGTGCTTCCTGACCAACTCGGGCACTTCGGCCGCTTCGGCGGCAGGTTCATGCCGGAGGCGCTGATCGCGCCGCTGGACGAGCTCACGAAGGCCTGGCAGGAGGCGATGGCGGACAAGGCCTTCACCGACACCTTCGAGCAGATGCTCCGCGAGTACGCCGGTACGCCGAGCCTGCTCTACGACGCGACCCGGCTGTCCGAGGTGGCCGGGGCCCGGATCCTGCTCAAGCGCGAGGACCTGAACCACACCGGCGCACACAAGATCCGCAACGTGCTCGGCCAGGCCCTGCTCACCAAGCGGATGGGCAAGACCCGCGTGATCGCCGAGACCGGCGCCGGCCAGCACGGCGTCGCGACGGCCACGGCCTGCGCGTACCTGGATCTCGAGTGCGTCGTCTACATGGGCGAGGTCGACACCGAGCGGCAGGCCCTCAACGTCGCTCGGATGAAGCTGCTCGGCGCCGAGGTCATCCCGGTCAAGACCGGCAGCCGGACGCTGAAGGACGCCATCAACGAGGCCCTGCGCGACTGGGTCGCCAGCGTCGACAACACCCACTACCTGCTCGGTACGGCGGCCGGCGGCCACCCGTTCCCGGCGATGGTCCGCGACTTCGTCCGCGGCATCGGCGACGAGGCGCGCGCCCAGTCGCTGGAGCTCCTCGGCCGCCTGCCCGACGCGGCGATCGCCTGTGTCGGCGGCGGTTCGAACGCGATCGGCCTGTTCGCAGCGTTCGTCCCCGATGTCGACGTGAAGCTGTTCGGTATCGAGGCCGGCGGTGACGGCTACGAGACGGGCCGGCACGCTGCGACGATCACGGCCGGCCAGATCGGCGTACTGCACGGCGCCCGGTCCTACCTGTTGCAGGACGAGGACGGACAGACGATCGAGTCGCACTCGATCTCGGCGGGCCTGGACTACCCGGGGGTCGGACCGGAGCACTCGTGGCTCGCGGAGACCGGGCGCGCGGCGTACCGGCCGGTGTCGGACGCGGACGCGATGGAGGCGTTCCGGTTGCTGGCCCGGACCGAAGGGATCATCCCGGCGATCGAGTCGGCGCACGCGATCGCCGGCACGCTGGAGATCGCCAAGGAGCTCGGCCCGGAGGCAACCCTGCTGGTCTGCCTGTCCGGCCGCGGCGACAAGGACATGGACACCGCCGGCACCTGGTTCGGCCTGATCGACGCAGAGGGCAGCAAATGAGCGAGTTGGTTGCCATCGGCAACGCAGGGGCGGCGATCCGGAAGGCCAACGACGAAGGCCGGGCCGGGCTGGTCGCGTACCTGCCGGCCGGCTACCCGACCATCGCCGGCGGGGTCGACGCGATCAAGGCGCTGGTCGACGGCGGCGCCGACGTGATCGAGATCGGCCTGCCCTACAGCGACCCGGTGATGGACGGCGTGACGATCCAGCGCGCCGCCGAGATCGCGCTCGCTCAAGGACTGCGGACGCGCGACGTACTCAGCACGGTCGAGCAGGTCGCCTCGTACTCCGAGGTGCCGGTGCTCGTGATGACGTACTGGAACCCGATCGAGCGGTACGGCGTGGACCGGTTTGCGGCCGATCTCGCGGCCGCCGGGGGAGCGGGCCTGATCACGCCCGACCTGATCCCCGAGGAGGGCGCCGAATGGATCGCGGCGGCCGACAAGAACGAACTGGACAAGGTGTTCCTGGTCTCGCCGTCCTCGACCGACGACCGGATCGCCCTGACCACGGCGAACTGCCGCGGCTTCGTCTACGCCACGGCTGTGATGGGTGTCACCGGCGCGCGGGACCAGGCGTCCGACCTCGCCGCACCGCTGGTCGCCCGGACCAAGGCAGCGACCGGGATCCCGGTCGGGGTCGGTCTCGGGGTGTCCAACGGCGACCAGGCGGCGGGCGTCGCGGCGTACGCCGATGCGGTGATCGTCGGCTCCGCCTTCGTGAAGGCGCTCGACGCGGGCGGCGCGGCCGGCGTACGGGAACTGACCGAAAGCCTGGCCGAAGGCGTCCGCCGGGAACCCCGCACCTTCGCCAACCGTTAGAGCGAGCGTGAGTCGAAACCGGAACGCGGCCCTTTTCTTCGCCGCGGTGGCTCTGCTTGCCCTGGTGGGCTGCAGTGGCGGTCAGAAACAGACGGCGGACAACCCCGGCGGAGCGATCATCCGTACGCCGGCCGGTGATCCGAACGGGTTGCGTGGGGCAACCTTGGACCGGCCGTACGCGTTGCCGGCCAAGTCGCTGACCGACACCGACGGCAACGAGTTCAACCTGGTCACCTCGACGAAGAAGCCGGTCACGCTGGTGTTCTTCGGCTACACGAACTGCCCGGACGTCTGCCCGACCGTGATGGCCGACGTGGCGTCCGCGCTGACCAAGCTCGATGAGCCGACCCGCAAGCAGGTCCAGTTGCTGTTCATCACCACCGATCCGGCGCGTGACACCGGGCCGGTGATCCGCAAGTACCTGGACCGCTTCGACCCGTCGTTCACCGGGCTGACCGGGACGCTGCCGCAGATCAAGGACATCGCGAAAGCGGTCGGCGTACCGGTCGAAGGGATGCAGAAGCTTCCCTCGGGTGGGTACGAGGTCGGCCACGGCGCGCAGGTGATCGGCTTCGGCGCGGACGACAAGGCCAACGTGCTGTGGTTGTCCAACGCGTCGATCGGTGACCTGTCGCACGACTTCGGCAAGCTCGTCGCGGACAACCAGTGAAGGTTTGGCTGTCCCTGGTCGCCCGGCTGGTCCTGGGCGGCGTGATGGTGGTGGCCGGCGCACTCAAGGTGCCCGATCCGGAGACGGCGACCCAGGCCGTTCGCGCCTACGAGTTGCTGCCGGCCTCGCTGGACGCTCCGGTCGGGCTGATCCTCCCGTTCCTGGAGATCGCGATCGGACTGTTGCTGATCGTCGGTTTCGGGGTCCGCTGGGCCGCGTTCGCCGCCGGTGTCTTCATGGTGGTCTTCATCGCCGCGGTGTCGTCGGCCTGGGCTCGCGGCCTCGCGATCGACTGCGGCTGCTTCGGCGGCGGCGGTCAGGTCGCACCCGGCCAGACGAAGTACCTGCAGGAGATCCTGCGGGACGTCGGACTGCTGGCGCTCGCGGGGTGGCTGTGGTTCACGCCGCAGAGCAAGTTCGCACTCGAACCGTCTACAGGAGTCGTCGCGCCGTGAGTAACCCGTTGTTGCAGGAGAGGCGCCGGCGGATCTCGCCCGGCATCGTCGTGGTCGTCGTCCTGGTGCTCGCCATCGTCGCCGCGGTCGGTGTCGACTACTGGCGCAAGCACTCCAAAGTCGAGGTGACGGCGAACGGCCGGCCCGAGCCCGCCGTGATCACCGGTCCCGGTACCGACGGCAAGGGCATCACCATCGGCAAGACCGGCGCCAAGTCGAACATCGACCTGTACCTCGACTTCCGCTGCCCGCACTGCGAGGAGTTCGAGACCGCGACCGGTGCGACGCTGGACAAGCTGGTCGAGGACGGGACGGCGACCATCACGTACTGGCCGCTGGCGTTCGTCAGCCCGGAGGACTCGCCGCGACTGGCCAACGCCTTCGCCGCCTCGGCCGCGAACGGCAAGGCGCTCAGCTTCGTCGACGCGGTCTACGGCGACTTCTCCAAGGCCTGGACCACCGACCAGTTGATGCAGCTCGGCACGCAACTGGGGATCAACGACGCGAAGTACCAGGCCGCGGTGAACGGCAACAGCTACGCCGGCTGGCTCGACTCGATCTCGAACGCCTCGACCGACCGCAAGGTCACTGGTACGCCGACGGCGTTCGTCAATGGCAAGCAGGTGGACCCCGGCAAGATGACGCCGGACGGCATCAAGGCCGCAGTCGAGTCTTCATCGTGACCGGCCGTCGGTGGTCGCGGTGAGGGCGGTCGAGTAGCGTGCATCTTTGCCATGTCTAGTCAGCTTCCCGCCGTGGTCGTGCCGGCATTCATCCCCAGTCCCAGCCAGGGTGTCTGGCACCTCGGTCCGTTGCCGTTGCGCGCGTACGCGATCTGCATCCTGATCGGCATCTTCGCCGGTTACTGGCTCGGCCGGAAGCGCTGGGTGGCCCGGGGCGGCTCGCCCGAGGTGCTCGCCGACATCATCATGTGGGCGGTGCCGTTCGGGCTGGTCGGGGCGCGGATCTACCACGTGATCACCGACAACGAGCTGTACTTCGGCGAGGGCAAGCACCCGATCGACGCGCTGAAGATCTGGCACGGCGGGCTCGGCATCTGGGGCGCCGTCGCCTTCGGCGCACTCGGTGCGTGGATCGCCTGCCGCCGGCACAAGGTGCCGTTCCTGGCCGTCGCGGACGTGATGGCGCCGGGGGTCGCGCTCGCCCAGGTGGTCGGCCGGTTCGGCAACTACTTCAACCAGGAGCTCTTCGGCAAGCCGACGACGCACTGGTGGGGTCTCAAGATCGACGTCGCGCACCGGCCGGAAGGATACGTCGACTTCGCCACCTTCCACCCGACCTTCCTGTACGAAGCGATCTGGAACCTCGGCGTCGTCGCACTGGTGATCCTCGTCGACAAGCGCTACAAACTCGGCCACGGCCGCGCCTTCGCCCTGTACGTCGCCGGCTACACCGCGGGTCGCGCCTGGATCGAAAACCTCCGCATCGACACCGTCAACCACTTCGCCGGCCTCCGCCTGAATGTGTGGACAGCCCTCATCCTGTTCGTCCTGGCGGTCGCCTACCTGATCATCACCACCCGCACCAACCCCGGCCAGGAAGACGTCGCCACCCCGGTTCCCGCCCCGGACGGCTCCGAGCCCGTCCCGGGTGACGAGGACGTCGTCATCGTGGGCGAGTCCGAGATCTCCGATGACGACGTCCCAGCTGGTTCTGCTGAATCTTCGGACGAGGACGACAAGGCGAAGGTCGACGCGAAGGTGACTTCCGAGCCGCCGACCGAAGCTACACCTGCGCCCTCGTCTTCCTCCTCGTCCTCGTCCCCGGAGGAGGGGTCGTCGAAGGTTGACGGGGGATCGTGACCGACGCTCAGGTTTCTGCGGAACATTCCGGGGACCACACGCATCGGGATGTGACCGGTGGGTGGTTGCGGCCGGCGGTGTTCGGGGCGATGGACGGGCTGGTGTCGAACTTCGCGCTGATCGCCGGGATGGACGGCGGTACCGAGTCGGGTTCGAAGTTCATCATCCTGGCCGGCCTGGCCGGGCTCGCGGCGGGCGCGTTCTCGATGGCGGCGGGGGAGTACACCTCGGTCGCCTCCCAGCGTGAACTCGCCCGCGCCGAGATCGAGGTCGAGCGCCGCGAGATCCAGCGCCACCCCGGCGACGAGGAGCGCGAACTGTCGGCGACGTACCAGCAGAAGGGTCTCGACCCAGAGCTGGCCGACCAGGTCGCCAAACAGTTCCACGCCAACCCGGACCAGGCGCTCGAAGAACACGTCCGCGAGGAACTCGGCCTCGACCCCAACGACCTTCCGTCCCCGGTCGTGGCCGCGTCGTCATCGTTCGTCTGCTTCGCCGTCGGCGCCCTCATCCCGCTCCTGCCGTACCTGCTCGGCGCGGGCGACGTGATCCCGTCGCTAATCCTGTCGCTCACCGCCCTGTTCATCTGCGGTGCCGTCGTCAGCCGCGTCACCACCCGCTCCTGGTGGTACTCCGGCCTCCGCCAACTCCTCCTCGGCGGCGCCGCCGCAGCCCTCACCTACGCCGTAGGCACCCTGGTAGGCCCCGGCATCGGCTGACCCCGGCCTGCTACGAAGCCTGGCGTGAAGTCTCGTAGGCGGGGTGGTCGGCGGCGAGTTGCCTGGTCAGGAACTGGCCGGCGCGGTCGAGAGCCTCGTCCGCCTCGTCGAGTTGGCCGGCCAGGTACTGGAAGACGTGCTGCACGCCCGCGACGATCTCCAGGCTGACATCGACCTCGCTCTCCGCCGCCCGCGCTGCGAGCCGGACGGAATCGTCCAGCAGCACCTCGTACGACCCGACCTGGATCAGGAGCGGCGGCAGACCGGTCAGGTTCGCGAAGACCGGACTGACCAGTTCGTCGAGCGGGTTCTGGCCGGCCAGGTACTGATCGGCGTACCACTGCACCTGCTCACGGTCGAAGATCGGGTCGAGGTGGGCTCGGCTGTCCATGCTCGCGCCGGCCAGCGTCAGGTCGGCCCACGGCGAGAAAAGCACCGCGCCGGACGGAAGTGGCAGCCCATCACGGCGGGCCGAGAGCAGCACCGCAAGCACGAGTCCACCACCGGCCGAGTCGCCGGCGAGGACGATGTCGCTCGCGCGCTTGCCGCCGTCGAGCAGAGCCCGATAAGCGGCGTACGCGTCGTCGACGGCCGCTGGGAACGGGTTCTCGGGGGCCAGCCGGTAGTCGACCGATATCGCCGCGGTGCCGACGCGCCGCGCGAGCGCCGCCGCCAGCGAGGTGCCGGTCTCCGCCGAGCCCACCACATAGCCACCGCCGTGGATGTAGAGGATCACGCCGTCGCCCTCCGCACCGTCGACCCTGATGTCGATCGCGTTCACCCCGCCCAGCGTGGTGGGGCTCGATGTGACGCCGTCGCCGAGCGGGCGGCCTTTGAACAGCTGATCGAAAGACGCCCGCTGGCCGGCGACCGTACGGTCCTCTGCCGGGGGTGCGCCGTGCATCGCGGCCATGATCGCTTCGCGTTGTTCGTGACTCATACCAACCTCCAGGGGGAACTGTCTGCGAGAATGGATTCCGAGGAACCCACTTCCTCTCAACTACATTCATAGGAAGCTAATTCCCGGGAAGGTGGATTTTCTGGTGACGGATCTTGCGGCGCTGTTCACGGACCTGGTCCGGCTCGAGACGCGGGTGTACAACGCGATCGACACCCGGCTGCGCGCAGACCATGACCTGCCGCTCGGCCAGTTCGAGTTCCTCCGGTACATCGCCGCGCAGGGGAGCTGCCGGGTCTACGACCTCGCGCAGGAGATGGCCATCACCGTCGGGGCAACCAGCAAGGCGGTCGACCGGCTCGAGGCGGCCGACCGCGTACGCCGTACTGCGAACCCCGACGACCGCCGCTCGTCCCTCCTCACGCTGACCGACGGCGGCCGACGCGTACTCACCGAGGCCACTCCTACCTTCGAGTCCGAGCTCACCACCTGGATCGGCTCGGTCCTCCCAACCCGTTCCCTCGACCAACTCGCCACCACCCTCGCCACGCTCCGCCAACGCGCCGAACTCGACACCCGAACAGACCGCCCCGAATACCGCTGACCTTGCGGAGCGCAGTGGCATCAGTCGGCCCGAGCGAAGCGTCGTAGGGCGGTTGCCAGGCCGAGGGGATCAGCTGAGAAGCTGGTGAATTTCCGGGGCGGTGCCTGGTGCGGGGGAAGCGGTTGCTGTCACCATGGATGCACGGCCGAGTGAGCGCTTGCTTACGTGGCGTGACTGTGAAAGCTGAAGGCGTCGTGGCGGTGGAATGTCTGTCCACCTGTCGGTCGTCATGAGGTAGTCTCGGGACTCCCGGCTTGGGCCAATGTTGTCCCGCGGCCAGTTGTTGACCGTAGGACGACGGGAGCCCCTGAATGTATGGTCGCGCCCCCTTTTCGAATCGCCCGAGCGAGGGTCTGTACGACGGACGCCACGAGCACGACGCGTGTGGTGTCGCCTTCGTCGCGACCCTGACCGGTGAACCGAGCCACGACATCGTGGCGAAGGCCCTGACCGCCCTGCGCAACCTGGAACATCGCGGTGCCTCCGGCGCCGAACCCGATTCCGGCGACGGCGCCGGAATCCTGCTGCAGGTGCCGGACGCGTACTACCGCAAGGTGTGCGACTTCGAGCTGCCGGTTCCGCACAGCTACGCGACCGGTATCGCCTTCCTCCCGCAGGAGGCCGACGACGCCGCCAAGGCGATCGCGCGGATCGAGGAGCTCGCCGCCGAGGAGAACCTGACCGTTCTCGGCTGGCGCGACGTCCCGACGAGCCCGGACCTGCTCGGCGCCACCGCCCGTTCGGTGATGCCGGTCTTCCGTCAGCTGTTCGTCACCGCGACGGCCGGCCGGGTGCTCGGTCTGGCGCTGGAGCGGATGGCGTTCCGGCTCCGCAAGCGCGCCGAGCGCGAGACGGCGACGTACTTCCCGAGCCTGTCGAGCCGCACCATCACCTACAAGGGGATGCTGACGACCGATCAGCTGGACAAGTTCTTCCCCGAGCTGACCGACCCAGACCTCGCCTCGGCGATCGGTGTCGTGCACAGCCGGTTCTCCACCAACACGTTCCCGTCCTGGCCGCTGGCCCACCCGTACCGGTACATCGCCCACAACGGCGAGATCAACACCGTGCAGGGCAACCGGAACTGGATGCGGGCCCGCGAGGCGCTGCTGTCCAGCGACCTGATCCCCGGCGATCTCGAGCAGGTCTTCCCGATCTGTACGCCGGACGCCTCGGACTCCGCGTCGTTCGACGAGGTGCTGGAGCTGCTGCATCTCGGCGGCCGTTCGCTGCCGCACGCGATGCTGATGATGATCCCGGAGGCGTGGGAGAACGCCACCACGATGGATCCGAAGCGGCGCGCGTTCTACGAGTTCCACTCCACGTTGATGGAGCCCTGGGACGGTCCGGCCTCGGTGGTGTTCTCCGACGGCACCAAGGTCGGCGCGGTCCTCGACCGCAACGGCCTGCGCCCCTCGCGGTACTGGGTGACCGACGACGGCCTCGTCGTACTCGCCTCCGAGGCCGGTGTGCTCGACATCGACCCGGCGACCGTGGTCCAGAAGGGCCGGCTCGAGCCGGGCAAGATCTTCCTGGTCGACGTGGACGCGCACCGGATCATCACCGACAACGAGGTGAAGTCCGCGCTCGCCGACGAACACCCGTACGACGAATGGCTGCACGCCGGCCTGATCCGGTTCGAGGACCTGCACGAGCGCGAGCACGTCGTCCACAGCCACGCTTCGGTCACCCGGCGCCAGCAGGTGTTCGGGTACACCGAGGAAGAGCTGCGCGTCCTGCTCACCCCGATGGCCAAGACCGGCGCGGAGCCGATCGGCTCGATGGGGACGGACACGCCGATCGCCGTACTGAGTGACCGGCCGCGACTGCTGTTCGACTACTTCGCACAGCTTTTCGCTCAGGTCACCAACCCGCCGCTGGACGCGATCCGCGAGGAGCTCGTCACCTCGCTGTCCTCGTCGCTCGGGCCGGAAGCGAACCTGCTCGACCCGACCCCGGCGTCCTGCCGTCAGGTGGTGCTGCCGTTCCCGGTGATCACCAACGACGAGCTGGCCAAGCTGCGGCACATCAACCTGGACGGCGACCTGCCCGGCCTCGCGACCACCGTGCTGCGCGGGGTCTACGAGGTCGAGGGTGGCGGCGCGGCCCTGAAGACCCGGCTGGACGAGATCTGCGCCGAGGCGGACGCCGCGATCGAGGGCGGCGCTCGGATCCTGGTGCTGTCCGACCGGCACTCGAACGCCGAGCACGCGCCGATTCCGTCGCTGCTGCTGACCTCCGCGGTTCATCACCACCTGGTGAGGGAGAAGACCCGCACCCAGGTCGGCCTGGTCGTCGAGGCCGGTGACGTCCGCGAGGTACACCACGTGGCGCTGCTGATGGGCTACGGCGCCGCTGCCATCAACCCGTACCTCGCGCTGGAGTCGGTCGAGGACCTGTGCCGGCGCGGCACCTACCTGCCGGGCATCGAGCCCGAGCAGGCGGTCCGCAACCTGGTGAAGTCGCTCGGCAAGGGCGTCCTCAAGGTGATGTCGAAGATGGGCGTCTCCACCGTCGCGTCGTACACGGGCGCGCAGATCTTCGAGGCGAACGGGCTGGCCCCGGACCTCGTCGACGCCTACTTCACCGGTACGGCGTCCAAGCTCGGCGGCATCGGGCTGGACGTCATCGCCCGCGAGGTGCACGAGCGGCACCTGCGCGCGTACCCGGCGGACGGGATCGTCACCGCGCACCGCAACCTGGAGATCGGCGGCGAGTACCAGTGGCGGCGTGAGGGCGAGCCGCACCTGTTCGACCCCGAGACCGTGTTCCGGTTGCAGCACTCGACCCGCAGCGGGCGCTACGACATCTTCAAGCAGTACACGGCGCGGGTGGACGAGCAGTCCGAGCGGCTGATGACGTTGCGCGGACTCTTCGGCTTCAGGTCGGACCGGCAGCCGATCCCGATCGACGAGGTCGAGCCGGTGTCGGCGATCGTCAAGCGGTTCAGCACCGGTGCGATGAGCTACGGCTCGATCAGCGCCGAGGCGCACACCACGCTGGCGATCGCGATGAACCAGCTCGGCGGCAAGTCGAACACCGGTGAGGGCGGCGAGGACTCCGACCGGCTGCACGACCCGGCGCGGCGGAGCTCGATCAAGCAGGTCGCGTCCGGCCGCTTCGGCGTCACCGCGGAGTACCTGACGAACTCCGACGACATCCAGATCAAGATGGCGCAGGGCGCGAAGCCGGGCGAGGGTGGGCAGCTGCCCGGTCACAAGGTGTACCCGTGGGTCGCCAGCACGCGGCACTCCACGCCCGGTGTCGGGCTGATCTCGCCGCCGCCGCACCACGACATCTACTCGATCGAGGATCTCGCCCAGCTGATCCACGACCTGAAGAACGCGAACCCGTCGGCGCGGATCCACGTGAAGCTGGTCTCCGAGGTCGGGGTCGGCACGATCGCGGCCGGCGTGAGCAAGGCGCACGCGGACGTCGTACTGATCTCGGGGCACGACGGTGGTACCGGTGCTGCTCCGCTGACTTCGCTGAAGCACGCGGGTGGTCCATGGGAGCTCGGACTCGCCGAGACGCAGCAGACCCTGCTGCTCAACGGGTTGCGCGACCGCATCGTCGTACAGACCGACGGACAGCTCAAGACAGGTCGCGACGTCGTCATCGCGGCACTGCTCGGTGCCGAGGAGTACGGCTTCGCCACGGCTCCGCTGGTCGTCTCGGGCTGCATCATGATGCGCGTGTGCCACCTGGACACCTGCCCGGTCGGCGTCGCGACGCAGAACCCGGTACTGCGTGAGCGGTTCGCGGGCAAGCCCGAGTTCGTCGTGAACTTCTTCGAGTTCATCGCCGAGGAGGTCCGGGAATACCTTGCGTCGCTGGGGTTCCGATCCCTGGACGAGGCGATCGGGCAGGCCGACGTACTGGACATCCAGCGCGCGGTCGACCACTGGAAGGCCGATGGGCTCGACCTGTCGCCGATCCTGCACATGCCCTCGCTGCCGGACGGTGCCTCGCGGCACCAGACCGT
This sequence comes from Kribbella monticola, assembly GCF_003261635.1. GTDB lineage: Bacteria > Actinomycetota > Actinomycetes > Propionibacteriales > Kribbellaceae > Kribbella > Kribbella monticola. The sequence goes on from NZ_QFXK01000027.1 coordinate 457,602, forward strand.
GCTGCAGGACCACGGGCTCGACAAGGCCCTCGACAACGAGCTGATCCGGATCTGCGCGCCGGCGATCGACAACGGCGAGCCGGTGCGGGCGCAGCTGCCGATCCGGAACGTGAACCGGACCGTCGGCACGATGCTCGGCCACGAGATCACCAAGAAGTACCGGGCCGCCGGGCTGCCGGACGGCACGATCGACCTCACCTTCACCGGCTCGGCGGGCAACTCGTTCGCCGCCTTCGTACCGCGCGGTGTCACGCTGCGCCTCGAGGGCGACGCCAACGACTACGTCGGCAAGGGTCTGTCGGGCGGCCGGGTGGTGATCCGGCCGGACCGGAACGCGCGGTTCGACGCGGCCGACCAGATCATCGCCGGCAACGTGATCGCGTACGGCGCGACGTCCGGCGAGCTGTTCATCAATGGTGGCGCAGGGCAACGGTTCTGTGTCCGGAACTCCGGTGCCACCGCGGTCGTCGAATCGGTCGGCGACCACGCCTGCGAGTACATGACGGGTGGTCGCGTCGTGGTGATCGGCGCGGTCGGCCGGAACTTCGCAGCGGGCATGTCGGGCGGCGTTGCCCACGTGCTCGACCTGGACCCCGCGCTGGTGAACCCGGAGCTGGTCGACCTGCTCCCGGTCACCGCTGAGGAGTCCGCCCTGTTGCAGGACCTGGTACGGCGTCATCACGAGGAGACCGGTTCGGAACGGGCGGCCAAGCTGCTCGGCGACTGGACCGCCGCCGCTGCCAGATTCACCACGGTGATGCCCCGCGACTACGCCCGGGTGCTCGCAGCCAAGGCGGCTGCCGAGCGGGACGGGCTGGACGAGGACGCCACCACGCGAGCGATGATGGAGGCCATCTGATGGCTGACCCGAAGGGATTTCTGACCACCCCGCGCGAGGTCGCGGAACGCCGGCCGGTCGCCGAGCGCGTCCAGGACTGGAAAGAGGTCTACCCCGGTGGCGCCGGCAAGGCGCTGCTGCCGATCATCACCAAGCAGGCCGGCCGCTGCATGGACTGCGGTATCCCGTTCTGCCACTCCGGCTGCCCGTTGGGCAACCTGATCCCGGAGTGGAACGACCTGGTCTGGCGCGACGACTGGACCGGCGCGATCGAGCGGCTGCACGCGACGAACAACTTCCCAGAGTTCACCGGGCGGTTGTGCCCGGCGCCTTGTGAGCCGGCTTGTGTGCTGGGGATCAACCAGGAGCCGGTGACGATCAAGAACGTCGAGGTCGCCATCATCGACAAGGCCTGGGAGTCCGGCGACGTCAAGCCACAGCCGCCCGAGTGGCTGACCGGCAAGACGATCGCGGTCGTCGGGTCCGGCCCGGCCGGCCTCGCGGTTGCGCAGCAGCTGACCCGCGCCGGGCACACCGTGGCCGTGTACGAGCGCGCCTCGGCGCCGGGTGGCCTGCTGCGGTTCGGCATTCCCGAGTTCAAGATGGAGAAGGTGCAGGTCGAGCGCCGGATCCAGCAGATGAAGGAAGAGGGCACTGTCTTCCGGGCCGGCGTCAACGTCGGCGTGGACGTCACCGGCACCCAGCTGAAGCAGCGGTACGACGCGGTCGTGATCGCCACCGGTGCGACCGCGGCCCGCGACCTGCCGGTGCCGGGCCGCGAGTTCGGCGGCATCCATCAGGCGATGGAGTACCTGCCGCAGGCGAACAAGGTCGCGCTGGGGGAGACCGTCGAGAACCAGATCGTTGCCGCTGGCAAGGACGTGGTGATCATCGGCGGCGGCGACACCGGCGCGGACTGCCTCGGTACGGCGCATCGCCAAGGCGCGCGGTCGGTCACCCAGCTGGAGATCATGCCTCGCCCCTCGGACGAGCGGCCGGCCGGGCAGCCCTGGCCGACATACCCGATGATCTACCGGGTCGCCTCGGCGCACGAAGAAGGCGGCGAGCGCGTCTACGCGGTCTCCACGAACAACTTCGTGGCCGATGCCGACGGCAACGTTTCTGGTCTGGACCTGGTCGAGGTCGAGCTGGTCGACGGCAGGTTCACGCCGGTGCCCGGTTCGGAGAAGACGATCCCGGCGCAGCTCGTACTGCTGGCGATGGGCTTCCTCGGCCCGGAGCGCGAGGGCTTCCTCGACCAGCTCGGCGTCGAGCTGGACGAACGCGGCAACGTCAAGCGGGACAAGGACTACCAGACCTCGGTCGAGGGCGTCTTCGCCTGCGGCGACGCGGGTCGCGGCCAGTCCCTGATCGTCTGGGCCATCGCCGAAGGCCGTTCGTGTGCCAACGGCGTGGACAAGCACCTCACCGGTTCGTCCACGCTTCCGACGCCCATCCCACCGACCGCCCGGCCGTTGGTGGTCTGAGTCGGCGGCGCGCGGTGCATCCCGTAGTACGAGATGCACCGCGCGCCAAGCTGCATCGACTTGATCCGTCGCAATAGGTTGTAGACCGTGTCCGGACCCCTGCTGACGAGGTCCCGGCTCCGCAGAGCGGCGCCGTGGGCGGGGCTGGTCGTGCTCTGGGCCGTCGTTTCCGTGGCTGTCGGCCTGCTGGCGTTCGTCAACGACTCCGAGCGCGTCACCATCGGTGCGCACGCTGCCGAGGTCTCACCGACGTTCGACGGCCATGCCACGCTCGACCTGGGCGCGGTGCTGCCGCGGCTCAGGTTGAAGACCGACCTGCCCGGCAAGCTCGGGATCAACCTGGACGTCCAGGAGACCGACGCCGACAACCTCACCGACCTGCTCAACCGCGACGCCCTGATCGCCAGCCAGCCGGACGGTGAGATCGCGAGGATCCGGCGGGTCGTCTACGACATGGCCGTCGACGATGCCGTCGCAGGCGCGGGCTCGGGGCTGCTCGTCGCGGTTGTCGTCGCCACCGCGTGGGCCATGATCGGCCCTCGCCGTCGCCGCGAACTGTTCGTCGCTCTGCACAGCTCTGAACGCCGCGTACGGCACCGCGCGGTCGTCGTACTGGTCGCGATGCTCGTCACCATCGCGTCGATCTTCGGCCCGGGCCGGATGCGGGCCCCCGAGATCGAGCCGACCAGCTGGAAACCCCTCGCCTCATTGCTGCCGGAGGTGTCCTTCGACGAACGGCTCAAGGACGTCGAGGTCGCGGCCGGGTTCTCCACCACAGGCGGCGTCGGGGTGATCCGGACGGCGGTCCAGACGTACGAGCGTTCCACCCAGTTCTACGGCCAGGTGCTCGACCGGGTGGCCAGGGTCGGCGGCCGGATCCACCAGGCCGCCGAGGGCGAGACGATCGCGCTGCTCGTGTCGGACCGGCACGACAACATCGGGATGGATCCGATCGCGGCGGAAATCGGCAAGGTCGCCGGCGCCAAGGTGCTGATCGACGCGGGGGACGACTCGTCTTCGGGCCAGACCTGGGAGGGGTTCTCGATCAACTCGCTGGCCCAGCACTTCAAGGACTACAAGGTGGTCGCGGTCGCCGGCAACCACGATGCGGGCGGCTACATCGAGTCGGAGATGCGCAAGCACAAGTTCACTGTGCTGGACAGCAAGCCGGAGGAGGTCGAAGGGATCCGCTTCCTCGGCGACAGCGACCCGACCAGGACCGGCCTCGGCAGTGCGGACACCCCGGGCGACGAGACGACCGCCGAGCAGTCGGTCAGGCTCGCCGACGTGGCCTGCGGCCAGCCCGAGGACAAGCCGATCTCGACGATGGTGGTGCACGACCCCGCGTCGTACCAGGACACAGCGACGCGCGGCTGCGCCAGCCTGCTGCTGTCGGGGCACCTGCATCGCCAGGTCGGCCCGGACACCAAGGTGCTCGAGGGGCGGGCGGTCACGACGTACACGAATGGGACCACGGGCGGGGCGGCGTACGCGTTCGCGCTGGGGTACACGCTGAGGCGGCCGGGGGAGGTCACGCTGATCACCTACGTCAAGGGCCAGCCGACCGGCCTGCAGACCGTCACGGTCGAGCTGACCGGCGAGATCACGGTCGGGACCTATCGCCCGTTGCCGCCTGACACGGCACGTTGACCGTCCAGTAACGGGGGTGGACCAGCGGGCCAGTGGTCTTGTAGGAGTAGGGTTTTGTGACGTGCGTCGCGCAAAGATCGTTTGTACGCTTGGCCCGGCTACTGCCGCCCCCGAGCGTGTCCTTGAACTCGTCCAAGCAGGTATGGACGTCGCCCGGCTGAACCTGAGCCACGGCGCCCATGCCGAGCATGAGCGCATCTACCAACGGATCCGCACCGCAGCGGCCGAGACCGGCCAGAACGTCGGCATCCTGGTCGACCTGCAGGGACCGAAGATCCGGCTGGCCGAGTTCGCCGAAGGGAAGGTCACCCTGACCTACGGCGAGCGCTTCACCATCACCACCCGGGAAGTCCCCGGCGACGTGACCATCTGCGGTACGACGTACGACGGGCTGCCCGGCGACGTGCACCCCGGCGACCAGCTGCTGATCGACGACGGCCGGATCGCCCTGGTCGCCGAGGAGGTGACCGCGACCGACGTGGTCTGCCGGGTCACCGTCGGCGGGCCGGTGTCGAACCACAAGGGCATCAACCTGCCCGGCGTCGCGGTCAGTGTCCCGGCCCTGTCGGAGAAGGACATCGAGGACCTGCGCTGGGCCCTCCACCTGCCGGCCGACATGATCGCGCTGTCCTTCGTCCGCGACGCGGCCGACATCCAGCTGGTGCACAAGATCATGGACGAGGAAGGTCACCGGGTCCCGGTGATCGCCAAGATCGAGAAGCCGCAGGCCGTCGCCAACCTGGACGAGATCATCGACGCCTTCGACGGCTTCATGGTCGCCCGCGGTGACCTCGGCGTGGAACTCCCGCTGGAAGAGGTGCCGCTGGTCCAGAAGCTGATCATCGACCAGGCCCGGATCAACGCCAAGCCGGTGATCGTCGCCACCCAGATGCTGGAGTCGATGATCTCCGCGCCGCGGCCGACCCGCGCCGAGGCCTCCGACGTCGCGAACGCCGTACTGGACGGCGCGGACGCGGTGATGCTGTCCGGCGAGACCAGCGTCGGCCGGTTCCCGATCGAGACCGTCAAGACGATGGCCCGGATCGTGGAGTCCACCGAGGACCACGGCCTCAGCCGGGTCAAGGAGATCGAGTGGGAGCCCAAGACCAAGGGCGGCGTGATCGCCAAGGCGGCCGCTGACGTCGCCGAGGCGCTGGAGGCGAAGTTCCTGGTCGCCTTCACCCAAAGCGGCGACACCGCACTCCGGCTGGCCCGCTACCGCACCGAGATCCCCGTCCTGGCCTTCACCCCGGTCCCGTCGGTCAGCTCCTGGCTGTCGGTCGTGTGGGGCATCGAGACCCACATCGTCCCGACCGTCCAGCACACCGACGACATGGTCCGCCAGGTCGACCAGCGCCTCCTCGAACTCGGCAAACTCCAAAAGGGCGACCTGGTCGTCATCGTCGCCGGCTCCCCGCCCAGCATCCCCGGCTCCACCAACGCCCTCCGAGTCCACCGCATGGGCGACGCCATCTCCGGCGCAGCCCCCGCCTACCGCGACTGACCAACAAGGCAGAGGCAGGCGCAAAACAAAACAGAACAAACTAGAAGAAAAGCAAGAAATAGATAGCTGTGGTAGAGGCGGCCGGTCATCTGACCGGTCGCCTCTTCCCTTCGACGGCCTACGCCTCCTACGACGTATTGACCACGCCAAGATGCCAGGTGACGATAGCGGCCGGGGGTGGGTATGCCATTGGCTCGACTGCAATACCTGGAAAGCCTGGACTCGGTTCGTTCGCCGTGGCGAAGCCATGAACGACGCGAGACTCAAGATCTGCAGATTCTTATGGAAGTCGTCCTTGCGCTTGCACTCGGCCGTACCGTGGTCGTCCCGCAGGCGTATGCATTCGACTCCTATGGATTCCTTCGCGCTGCAGGCGACGTACTGCGTGCTCGTGAATCGGCAGGGGTCAAAGACAAACCATTTCGTGTGCACTTGTACAAGGCCGACACCTTCGATGCGGCGATCGATCAGATGCTCGGTCGCATCGGTGCCGAGGAGCGGCCATTCGTGAGTTCCCTGTTCCCGGAGTTCGAACAGCCACATCGGTACGGTGTCGACAGCTCGATCTCTGGAGGCAGACCACTCACCGTCGAGACCTTGCTGTCGAGTGACTGGATGGACGACGAGCGAGCCGATCTCCTGACGGTGGTTCGCCGTGAGTTGTCTGGCACACCTCGAGCCAGTGGAAACTCATCTACCGTCGGCAAACCGTTGGACGTCGTCCTCGCAGAACTGATCGACGAGGCGTCGCCGATGACTCACTTCGTATCGGGCTGTCCAGACCCCGTGCAGAGCATCTGGACAGAGCTTCTGGACGGCTTCACTGCTCTCGGCCCCAGCCGCGTAGGCGCCTTCGATCAACGCAGCAGGATCCACCGAGACACAGCATGGCCCGGCGACACAGAGCAGAGGTCTGCAGAGCAGATCCTGGGCAGTCGAGAGCACCTTGAGTTACTCCGTGAGTTCTTGGACACGCTCTATAACAAGGTCGTTGCAAGATCGATCGGCGGGACGATGCGCGCGCAGTTCACGACGGGCATGGTCCACGGCGATCGGCCACTGGCCGGACGGGCAATCGCTCAGGAGTTGGCGATTGCAGGCTTCGGTCTTGCTCATGGTGAGCAGGTGCGGCCGATCGCCTGGCGGAACGAGACTCAGGCAGGGTTTGAGCTACTGACGAGTGCCGAGGTTGACAATTCCTTGAACCAAGCCGAGCTGAGCGGCGTACGGCAATTACGCCATGACCTCTCGGCCGGTCTGCCTGAGTTGTTCGTCCTTCGGGCCGCGCAATCACCGAGTGGCCTCACTTCGTCGTTTTGGCAGCGGATCGAGCGGATCGAGCGTGCCTCTGGAGCAGATACCGCCAACGAGATGCTGAATGAGCACCTCGCCGAAGTCTGGAGAGCTCTTGGGCGTGGCGGCGGCACCGGCAATCTCAGCGAATTCCGGCAGATGGCAATCGAGGCTACTGTCGGACTGCCTCTCTGGGGTGCGACCGTTCGCTGGGAGTCCTCAGCCTCCTGGCTGGGGGGACTCGGAGCAGTTCTGAGCATTGCTACTCCGACTGCTGTTCGACATGCCAAGAGCGGTTTGGATCAGCGGCGAAGGGTTCGCCGGATCTCTCACGCATTCGGTAGCGCCACCGGCGTCTAGGATTCCCGGATGAATCAGATTCCGGCAGGCGAACTGCATCCTCCGATCGAGCGGCGTGCGGCGATCGTTGCCTATCGGAACACTTTCGTGACTGTTTTCGACGACGAGGTCACCTTCGCCGATGGATCGGACGGCCGTCATCTTCGGATCGCAAGCCCCGCGGCCGGCCCCGGGGTGGTGCTTCTGCCGCTTCATGAAGGGTCGATCGGTCTGGTTCGAACGTATCGATATCCGTTGGGTGCCTGGCAATGGGGTCTACCGCGTGGCTTCCCTCACGACATAGATCCACTCGAGACGGCCCGAGCCGAACTGCGCGAGGAACTCGGGCTCACGGCCTCGGCTCTCCGGGTTCTTGGCGACTTCTCGCCTGACTCCGGACTCCTGGCCGAGAAGGTCGTTGTCGTCTTCGCTGAAATCGAGGACATCGACGGGCTGCCCGCAGATGTGCTCGAGGTGGGTGACTCGCGCTGGCTGGCGGCTGGAGCGCTTTGGGCGGAGATCGCCACCGGCGGTATCGACGATGGCATGACGTTGGCCGCCCTGGCTATCGCGCAGGCATCCGGCGTACTCCCAATGTCTCCGAAGTCTGATTCGTCGGCCACTCCGAGGGTTGAGGGTGGTGCGACACGCTCCGACAAGGGGGGAGATGAGGGAACTTGACCACGGAGACGTTAGAGTTCTCTCTGCAACCTCGCCGGGTTGGTGGAATGGCAGACACGATGGACTCAAAATCCATTGCTCGCAAGGGCGTGTGGGTTCGAATCCCACACCCGGCACAAACTGTCCGTGCTCTCGTGGAGCATGAGACATGCCTCACTTCAGATCGCAGGACACGGTTGACTCCGCGTTGCGGATGTCTGATAACGGGGTCAGTGATCGGGTCAACGCCGAGATCCACGGTGTGGCGATCAAGACGATCAGACGGTGGCGTCGGCAGTATCAGAGGTTGGGGCAGCCTCGGGGGCAGGGGTTTCAGCCGACGCCTTGTCCGCGGTGCGATGGCGCTGAGCTCGACGAGGCGGCGTACGCGTTGTTGCTGGGGTGGTATCTCGGGGACGGGCACATCGTTGCGGCCAAGCGTGGGGTGTACACGTTGCAGATCGCGAACGACGAGAAGTACCCGGAGCTGAGCCAGGAAGTTGCCGCGACGATGCGGCTGGTGAAGCCAACAGCCAGTCCGTGCCTGCGAGGCGGGTCGACAGCGACCCGCATCGAGGTGCGCTGGAAGCATTGGCCGTGTCTGTTCCCGCAGCACGGACCGGGACGCAAGCATCTGCGGAAGATCGAGTTGGTGGGCTGGCAGCGGGACATCGTTGCCAGGTACCCCGAACAGCTGGTGCGCGGACTGTTCCACTCCGACGGATGCCGGTTCGTCAACTGGGCGACCCGCCCGATCGTCGGTGGCGAGATCCGGCGGTACGACTACGTCCGGTACATGTTCTCCAACGAGTCCGAAGACATCCTCGGCATCCTCACGGACGCGCTCGACCTGCTCGGGATCTGCTGGCGGCGGCCGCGGCGGAATGCGATTGCTGTCAGCCGGAAGGAAGGGGTCGAGATGCTGGATCGGTTCGTCGGTCCGAAGAAGTGAGAGGGGATCGCTAGGGTGGGGGGTGTGACTGCTAAGCGTGTGGTGATCGCTGAGGATGAGGCGTTGATCCGGATGGATCTGGCCGAGATGCTGGCCGAGGAGGGGTACGACGTCGTCGGGCAGGCGGGCGACGGCGAGGAGGCCATCCGGCTGGCGATCGAGCATCGGCCCGATCTGGTGATTCTGGACGTGAAGATGCCCAAGCTGGACGGGTTGAGCGCGGCCGAGAAGATCGCGGGGGAGCGGATCGCCCCGGTGCTGATGCTGACCGCGTTCTCGCAGCGTGAGCTGGTCGAGCGGGCCCGCGACGCCGGCGCGATGGCGTACCTGGTGAAGCCGTTCTCCAAGGCGGACCTGCTGCCCGCGATCGAGATCGCCGCCTCCCGGTACGTCGAACTCGCGGAACTCGAGCGCGAGGTGGCCGACCTGGCCGAGCGGCTGGAGACGCGCAAGCTGGTGGACCGGGCGAAGTCGATCCTGCAGACCAAGTTCGGCCTGTCCGAGCCGGACTCGTTCCGCTGGATCCAGAAGACCGCGATGGACAAGCGCGTCTCGATGCGTCAGGTCGCCGAACTGGTCGTCGACGAAGCCGGTACGGCGTAGGTCCGGCACGCTGGGAAAGGTTTGCCGACGGAGGGTGACAGCACCGCGGCCGGGTCCCGCAACGGGAGGCGGCTTCGGTGGCGCACAGTGGCGCCTGGGTCGCGCCCGATCACCGTCAGCACCGTACACAGCCGCAACCTGGCAAGACGATGCTTACCAGGGTAACGACCTCACAACACACGCTCCGTGACGTTCGCTTGAACAGCCACCGGAGGTCTAGCCTGCGGGTGCTCGCGGCAAACGCGGGGGTTCGGACATCCACCGGACCATCCAGACATGGGAGGAACAGTGCAGCAGCGTTCCGTAGTACGGGTCGGCGCGTCGCTGATCGTTGCGTCGTTGGCTCTGACTGCTTGCGGTTCACGCAGCAACAACGACAACGGCGGAGGCTCGGATTCGACCAAGACCGCCAAGATCGGTGTGATCGCACCTTTGTCGGGTGACCTGTCCGCGCTGGGTCTGGGCATCCAGCACTCGGTGGAGCTGGCCGTCAAGCAGGCCAACGACTCCAACGCGGTACCGGGCTGGAAGTTCGAGGTCGCCGCCAAGGACGACGAGGCCAAGCCCGAGCCGGGCAAGAACGCCGCCACGTCGCTGGCCTCCGACCCCGACGTGATCGGCGTCGTCGGCACCCTGAACACCAGCGTCAGCCAGCAGGTCCAGCCGGTGCTCGCGCCGAAGAACATCGTCCAGGTCTCGCCGGCCAACACCGGCCCCGGCCTGACCCAGGGCGCCAACTGGCAGACGGCCCCCAAGCGGCCGTACCCGACCTACTTCCGTACCTGCACCACGGACGCGGTCCAGGGCCCGTTCGCGGCCCGGTACCTGTACGAGACGGCCAAGATCACCAAGGTCGCCACGATCCACGACAAGAAGGCGTACGGCCAGGGTCTGGTCGGCACCTTCACCGACGAGTTCAAGAAGCTGGGCGGTCAGGTCGTCGCGGCCGAGACCATCAACCCGGACGACTCGAACTTCCAGGCCGTCATCTCGGCGGTCAAGCCGAACGCGCCGCAGGCGCTGTACTACGGTGGTGAGTTCCCGCAGGCGGGTCCGCTCTCGCAGCAGATGAAGGCCGCCGGCCTGAACATCCCGCTGATGGGTGGCGACGGCATCTTCGACCCCAAGTTCATCCAGCTGGGCGGCAAGACCAGCGAGGGTGACCTGGCGACCTCGGTCGGTGCGCCGACCGACAAGCTCCCCTCGGCGGCGAAGTTCGTTGCCGACTACAACGCGGCCGGCTTCAAGGACGCGTACGGCGCGTACGGCGGCTACTCCTACGACGCGGCCAACGCGATCATCAACGCGCTGAAGGTCTCGCTGAAGGACGCCAAGGACGTCGAGTCCGCGCGGCAGGCGACGGTCGATGCCATGAGCAAGGTCTCGTTCGACGGCGTCACCGGCAAGGTCGCGTTCGACCAGTACGGCGACACCACCTCCAAGGTCCTGACCGTTTACAAGGTGGCCAGCGGTAAGTGGGCCACGGTCGAGACCAAGGAATTCGAGTCCAAGTAGTCGACCTCATGACCTGGGGGGTGGGACCACGTCCCACCCCCCAGCCATGTCAGAACTGAGGCAGTTGGGAGGTCGACGTGGACCAGTTCTTCCAGCAGCTCGTGAACGGGCTGACGTTGGGATCGCTGTACGCCCTGATCGCGGTCGGTTACACCGTCGTCTACGGCATCGTGCAGCTCATCAACTTCGCCCACGGCGAGGTGTTCATGATCGGTGCGTTCGGCGCACTGACCACTTATCTTCTGTTCTTCAACGGCCACACCGGCGTGTGGATCCTGCCGTTCATGATCGTCGGCGCCATGTGCGCGTCGGTCGGGACGGCGGTGCTGATGGAACGTGTCGCGTACCGTCCCCTGCGGAACGCGCCGCGACTGGCACCACTGATCACCGCGATCGGTATCTCGGTGTTCCTGCAGGAGTTCATCCGGCTGTTCTACGAACGCCCGGGCTGGACGGTCGCAGCGATGGCCGGGATCGTGCTGCTGGTGGCGTACCTGATCGGCGCGCGGATCACCAAGGTCCCGCTCGATCACCCGATCACCAAGTGGCGCGACCGCGCTCCGTTGCTGGCGGCAACTGTCTTCGCGCTCGCGGTCTGGGCCGTACTGCGGCTGCTCGAGCGTGACCTGTCGATCGTGATCACGCTGGCGGCGATCGTCGGCGGACTGGTCGTCGGTACTGCGGCCGGCTGGTTGTTCGCGGTCGGGATCACCGGCAGGGAGCGGGCCCAGGCCCAGCTCCAGCCGGTTGCCGTGGTGGCCGCGGCCACCGGCGTACTGCTGGAGATCGCCTGGCTGATCTTCAAGGAGATCATCGGCAAGGTCGAGTGGCCGACCGCCAAGCAGCGGATCCCGTTCCCGCAGATCGACGTGGTGACCGGCAGCGCGCTGCAGGTCGGCGGCGTGACGATCCAGCGGTCGGCGATCTTCACGCTCGTCGCCCTGGCCATCTGCACCATGGTGCTCTGGTACTTCATCAACCGGACCCGGCTCGGCCGCGGCATGCTCGCGGTCTCGCAGGACCCGGACACCGCCCGGCTGATGGGGATCAACGTCGACCGCATCATCGTGGTCGCGTTCGCGCTCGGCGCGGTACTGGCCGCGGTGGCCGGGATCTCGCAGGGCTTCCAGAACAACAACATCGAGTTCCGGATGGGCTTCCTGGCCGGTCTGAAGGCGTTCACCGCCGCGGTTCTCGGTGGTATCGGCAACATCCAGGGTGCGGTCGTCGGCGGCCTGGTGCTCGGGGTCGTCGAGTCGATGGCCACGCAGTACATTCCGGGACAGTTCGGCGGTGGCTCCTGGAAGGACGTCTGGGCCTTCGTCATCCTGATCCTGGTGCTGGTCTTCAGGCCGCAGGGTCTGCTCGGAGCAAGGGTGGTGGACCGCGCATGAGTGAGGTAAAGACCCAGCCGGCCGACAGCGTCGTGGCGCAGCCGGCGGAGAACCGGGTGGCCTGGCCGCTCGGGATCGCCGGCGTCGTCCTGCTGATCGCCGGCTCGTTCCTGTCCTGGAGCTACGACCGGAAGATCCTCGGGGACCTGTCGATCATCGGCAACCCCGGCGGCCTGCAGCGGCTGACGATCATCGGGGCCGTGCTCTCGCTGGTCCTGCTGCTCGCGGTCAAGGGCCCGCTGACTTCCAAGATCGGCCCGTGGCTCGACGCGGCGCTCGGGCTGCGGGCGTTCGGGGCCGGGCTGACGCTCTACATGGTGCTGATCCTGGTGGCGATCGGTACCGAGTCCGACGGCCTGATCAACGTCGACCCGGGTGCCTACATCAGCCTGGCCGGCGCGATCCTGCTGCTGGTCAGCTCGCGGCTGCTGCCGCTGCGCCAGCTGAACGACCTGAGCAAGGCCAGGGTGGCCGGCTGGGCCGAGATCCTGGCGATCGCGGTGACGATGGCGGCGATCCTGTTCGGCGCGGCGTACGCGCTCGGTCTGACCGACGCCTGGTCGTTCATCGTCTGCCTGGTCTTCTTCGCGACGGTGGTCACGGTGATGTTCCGGACCGGGACGCTGAGCTGGTTCGGTCACGTCGCGCAGCGGCACAAGAAGGTGCTCACGCTGGCCGCGTTCGTGGTCGCGTTCTTCTTCCCGTTCACCCAGAACGGGTCGGACGCGAACATGTCGATCGCGACCCAGGTGCTGATCTTCGCGGCCACCGCGATGGGCCTGAACATCGTGGTCGGCCTGGCCGGTCTGCTCGACCTCGGGTACATCGCCTTCCTCGGCTCCGGCGCGTACGTCGCCGCGATGCTGTCGGAGTCGGCGTTCGCTACGATCAACTGGCACCCGCCGTTCCCGATCGTCGTCCTGCTCGGTGCCTGTACGGCGGCCACCCTCGGCCTCATCATCGGTTCGCCGACGCTGCGGGTCTCCGGTGACTACCTGGCGATCGTGACGCTCGGCTTCGGTGAGATCTTCCGGCTGACGATGTTCAACCTGGACGGCACCAACGGCCCGCTGCTGACCAACGGCCCGAACGGCATCCCCGGCATCCCGGAGCTGCAGATCGGCGGCTTCAACTTCGGCGACCCGCACACGATCGCCGGGATCGAGCTGGGCCGCTTCTCGAACTACTACTTCCTGCTGCTGCTCCTGATCGGCTTCGTCATCCTGGTCTTCTCCCGGCTGAACGACAGCCGGATCGGCCGCGGCTGGGTGGCGATCCGCGAGGACGAGAAGGCCGCCGAGGCGATGGGGGTCAACGTCTTCGGGCTGAAGATCCTCGCCTTCGCGATCGGCGCCTTCCTGGCCGGTCTGGCCGGCACCATCAAGGCCCACCAGGATGTTGCCGTCAGCCCTGATCAGTACATCTTCCTGGAGTCGGCGTTCCTGCTCGCCGCGATCGTGCTCGGCGGTATGGGCACCATCGCCGGTGTGTTGCTCGGAGCAACGATCCTGAAGCTGCTGCCGGAGAAGCTGCGGTTCTTCTCGGAGTACCGGCTGTTGATGTTCGGTCTGCTGCTGGTGCTGATGATGCGGTTCCGTCCCGAGGGACTGGTCGCGAGTAGACGCAGGCAGCTGGAGTTCCACGAAGAGGACGAGGAGCTCGCGGTGGCCATCGAGAGCGAACTGGTCGAGGAGGCGAGATGACGATCACGGAAGCGGCGGCGAACCCGGCGCGCGCGATCGGGCAGCCGGTGCTGGAGGCCTCCGGGGTGACCATGCGGTTCGGTGGTCTGCTGGCGGTCAGCGACGTGAACCTGACCGTCCGCGAGGGCGAGATCGTCGGTCTGATCGGCCCGAACGGGGCCGGTAAGACCACGTTCTTCAACTGCCTGACCGGTCTGTACAAGCCGACCAGCGGCCAGGTCCGGTTCGCCGGTGCGCCGCTGGCGCCCAAGCCGCGGGCGGTCGTCCGGGCCGGGATGGCGCGGACCTTCCAGAACATCCGGTTGTTCGCGAACATGACCGCGCTGGAGAACGTGATGGTCGGGCGTTACTGCCGGACCAGCTCGGGCGCGATCACCTCGATCCTGCGCGGGCCGAAGTTCCGTCGCGAGGAGGCGGCCACCCGGGCCCGCGCCCAGGAGCTGCTCGAATTCGTCGGGCTCGGCCGGTCGGCCGAGCACCTGGCCCGCAACATGCCGTACGGCGACCAGCGCCGGCTCGAGATCGCCCGGGCGCTGGCCACCGATCCCAAGCTCATCCTGCTGGACGAGCCGACGGCCGGGATGAACCCGCAGGAGACCAAGCAGGCCAGCGACCTGATCTTCAAGATCCGCGACTCGGGCCTGTCGGTGGTCGTGATCGAGCACGACATGCGGTTCATCTTCAACCTCTGCGACCGGGTGCTCTGCCTGGTCCGCGGCGAGGCGCTGATCGAGGGCACGCCGGGTGAGGTGCAGTCGGATCCGCGGGTGATCGAGGCCTACATCGGTACCGGTGAGGACGACGACGAGGACGTGGACGTGACCGAGGCGCGCGTCCAGGACACCACCGTCGCCGACGAGGAGGGCAAGGCATGACCGCGCTGCTCGAGATCAGGGACCTGGAAGTTGCCTACGGCAAGATCGTCGCGGTCAAGCGGATCAGCTTCTCCGTCGAACAGGGTCAGGTCGTCTCGCTGATCGGTACCAACGGTGCCGGCAAGACGACGACGCTCCGGACGATCTCGGGGCTGCTGCGACCGACGTACGGCGAGATCCTCTTCCAGGGTCAGCGGATCGACCAGGTGCCGGCCCACGACATCGTCACGATGGGGCTGGCGCACTCACCGGAGGGCCGGCGGATCTTCCCCCGGCTGTCCGTCGAGGAGAACCTGCGGCTCGGTGCGTTCACCCGCAACGACCACGCGGCGGTGCGGGCCGATCTGGACGCGGCGTACGACCTCTTCCCGATCCTGGGGGAGCGGCGCAAGCAGCCGGCCGGGACGTTCTCCGGTGGTGAGCAGCAGATGCTCGCGATGGGCCGCGCGATGATGAGCAAGCCCAAGCTGCTGATGCTGGACGAGCCGTCGATGGGTCTGTCGCCGATCATGATGAAGCGCATCATGTCGACCGTCACCGAACTGCAGAAGCAGGGTACGACGATCCTGCTGGTCGAGCAGAACGCCCAGGCGGCGCTCAAGCGGGCCGACTACGGCTACGTCCTCGAGGTCGGCAAGATCGTTCTGTCCGGCACCGGCCGCGAACTCCTCAGCAACGACGAGGTCCGCAAGGCCTACCTCGGCGAAGACTGACCCGTTGGTTGCCAAGAGCCCCGATCCGCCGAGCTTGCGGACCGGGGCTCTTGGCATTGCGTGGCGGCGCTTCAGCGGCGGATGATCACGAGGAGTTGGACGAGCAGCGGTGCGACGCTGAGGGCCGGTAGGAGGTCGGCGACTGCGATTTGCTTCAGCTTCAGCAGGCGGAGGGCTACGCCGATCAGGAGTACGCCGCCGGTGGCGCCTAGGGCGGTTACGTGGGCGTCTGGGAGTACGTCGCCCAGGACGGCACCGACCGCCGTCATCGAGCCCTGGACGATCAGGACGACGATGGCGGAAGCTGCCACGCCCCAGCCGAGGGAGGCGGCGAAGGCGATGGAGGCGAAGCCGTCCAGGACGGACTTGAGGAAGAGTTGGTCGGCGCCGCGGCCGAGGCCGTCGGAGAGGGCGCCGAGGAAGGTCAGCGGACCGACGCAGAAGACCATCGAGGCGGTGACGAAGCCTTCGACGAAGGTGCTCTCGCCGTCGCCGCGGCTGAAGCGGTTTTGCATCCAGGCGCCGACGCCTTCCAGTCGCTGCTCGATCCGGAGCAGCGAACCGGTGATCCCGCCGATCAGCATGGCGCCGAGGACGATCAGCACGGGCGCGCTGTCGCCGACCGCGTCGCTCAGCGCTTTGTCGCCGACCGTGAGTGCGGACGTGATCGCGATCAGCAAGGTGACCAGGCCGAGCGCGTCGGTGACCAGATCCCTGGTGCGCTGACTGAGCCGATGCCCGATGAGTACCCCGAGCACGGAGCCGGTGAGGACCGTCGCGACGTTCACGACTGTCCCGATTCCGATGAACAAACCTGGTCTCCGATCGCCGGCTGTGACTGCCGGTGTGGGGGCGGTAAGGTGCGCGAGTCACAGCTTTGCAAGTGACCCCGGAAGCCCTACTGTTGCGCGGGGATGAGCGTATCTGCCCGTCCTGTTCACCTCGGGGGTGGACCAGACCAGGAGGCCGACGTGGCACCACTCATCGAGGTGCGCGACGCTCGCCCGGACGACGCGGACGCCTTGGTGACGCTGTGGCGGGAGATGGCCGCCGGGACCGGACATCAGTCCCGGTTGCTGGCAGCGCCGACCGCCGAGTCGGCCCGGGCTTCGATCGCCCGGCAGCAGGGTGACGCGTTCGGACGGCTCGTCGTGGGGGAGATCGACGGTCAACTGGGCGGGATGGCGTACTTGCGGCAGACGCCGATCAGCCCGCTGCACGAAGAAGTCACGGTGACCGTCGAGTACTTGCACGTCAGCGACCACGCCCGCCGGCACGGCCTGGGCAAGGCGCTGATCGCCGAGGCGGCTGGCTGGGCCGAGCACGAGAACTGCCCGCACCTGGCCGTCGTCGCCCCCGCCGTCGCCCGCGAGGCGAACAGGTTCCTCGCCCGGCTCGGGCTGGGCCAGGCGGGCGTACTGCGGTTCGCCAGCACCCACACCGTACGGCGGCGGCTCGCTGCCGAGCACGCCCCGAATCTGCTGGCCCTGCTGTCGTCGCGCCGCTCGGTGATCGCCCGGCGCGCCCAGGCCACCAGGTCGCCGCTGACCGACGACCCGGCGTACGCGGCGACTGAGCTCAGGATGCCGGCGGAGCCTGAATCAGCTGGCACGTGATCCGGGCGGTGCAGACCCGCTTGTCCCGCTCGTCGGTGATGACGATCTCGTACGTCGTGGTCGTGCGGCCGAGGTAGATCGGCGTGGCCACCCCGGTGACGACGCCGTCGCGGACGGCCCGGTGATGGGTGGCGTTGATGTCGACCCCGACGGCGACCTTGTCGAAAGCGGCCGCGTGCAGTGCCGAGCCGATCGACCCGAGGCTCTCGGCCAGCACGCAGGAGGCGCCGCCGTGCAGCAGGCCGTACGGCTGGACGTTGCCCTTGACCGGCATCGTCGCGACGATCCGTTCCGGACTCGCCTCGGTGATCACGATGCCCATCAGGTCGAGCAGTGTGCCCTCGGTCAGCATCCCCGCGGGTAGCTCGGCGGCAGCGTTCTCGTCGGTCACGGCGGGTCTCCTCAGGCTCTCGCGATGTGTCGATTCGAAGACTACGTGAGCCCTGGCGAGCGAGTGCGGGAACTGTCGGCGGTACCCACTAGAGTCTCTACGTGGCTCCTGAAACTGACTCCTCGACGATGACCAAGGATCCGGGTACGGCGGTGGCCGAGTCCACCACCCGCCCGCGGATCCTGCTGCTGGACGGGCACTCGCTGGCCTACCGGGCGTTCTTCGCGCTGCCGGTGGAGAACTTCTCCACCACCACCGGCCAGCACACCAACGCGGTGTACGGGTTCACCTCGATGCTGATCAACATGCTTCGCGACGAGCAGCCGACCCACATCTGCGTGGCCTTCGACGTGTCCCGCAAGACCTTCCGCTCCGAGCAGTACACGGAGTACAAGGCCGGCCGGTCGAAGTCGCCGGACGAGTTCAAGGGGCAGGTCTCGCTGGTCAAGGAGGTGCTGGAGGCACTCCGCATCCCGATGACCGAGATCGACGGCTGGGAGGCCGACGACGTCATCGCCACGCTGGCCACCCAGGCCGACGAGCAGGGTTTCGAGGTGCTGATCAGCAGCGGCGACCGCGACTCGTTCCAGCTGATCAACGACAACATCACCGTGCTGTATCCCAAGCGCGGCGTCTCCGAGATCGCCCGGATGGACCCGGCGGCGGTCGAGGCGAAGTACGGGATCCCGCCGCGGCTGTATCCCGATCTGGCCGCGCTGGTGGGGGAGAAGAGCGACAACCTGCCGGGTGTGCCGGGGGTCGGCGACAAGACCGCGGCCAAATGGCTGAACCAGTTCGGTTCGCTGAACGACCTGATCGACCGGGTGAACGAGATCAAGGGCAAGGCCGGTGAGTCGCTGCGCGAGCACCTGGCCGACGTGATCCGCAACCGGCAGATCAACGAGCTGGTCCGCGACCTGACCCTGGACGTGTCGGTCGACGACCTGGTCCGGCACCCGTGGGACCGCGACAAGGTGCACACGCTGTTCGACAGCCTGGAGTTCCGCGTACTGCGTGAGCGCCTCGTCGCCGAGCACGAGCAGGTCGAGGAGACCATCGAGGAGGGCTTCGACCTCCAGGGCACCCAGCTCAAGCCGGGCGAGGTGGCCGGCTGGATCAAGGAGCATGTCTCCACCGGCGCGCGCACGGGCGTCGCAGTACAGGGCAGCTGGGGTCGTGGGACCGGCGAGATCACGGGGCTGGCGCTGGCGACCTCGACCGGCGCGGCAGCCTGGTTCGACCCGAGCACGCTGACCCCGGAGGACGACTCCGCCTGGCAGGCCTGGCTCGCGGACCCGAAGCAGCCGAAGGCTTTGCATGACGCGAAGGGTCCGCTACTGGGCTTCCTCGAGCGCGGCTGGAAGCTGGCAGGGCTCACGTCGGACACACAGCTGAGCGCGTATCTGGTCCGCCCCGATCAGCGGTCGTACGACCTGGCCGACCTGACCGTGCGCTACCTGAAGCGTGAGCTGCGCACCGAAGAGGCCGACAACGGGCAGCTCAGCTTCGACGACATCGAGGGCGGCCCGGCCGCCGACGCGACGATGTTGCGCGCCCGCGCGATCGCCGACCTGGCCGACACCCTCGACGCGGAGCTGGAGAAACAAGCCGGTACGGCGCTGCTCGCGGACGTCGAGCTGCCGCTGATCGACGTCATCGCCGACGTCGAGCGGGTCGGTATCGCGGTCGACCGGCCGTACCTGGAAAAGCTCGAGGAGCGCTTCGCCACCGGCGTCCGGGATGCCGCCACCTCGGCGTACGAGGTGATCGGCAAGGAGATCAACCTCGGATCGCCGAAGCAGCTGCAGGTGGTGCTGTTCGACGAGCTGCAGATGCCGAAGACGAAGCGGACCAAGACCGGCTACACCACGGACGCGGATTCGCTGCAGGCGTTGTTCGAGAAGACCGAGCACCCCTTCCTCGCCTACCTGCTGGCGCATCGCGACGCGACCCGGCTGCGGCAGACCGTCGAGGGCCTGCTCAAGACGATCAGCGCGACCGACGCCCGGATCCACACCACGTTCAACCAGACGATCGCGGCGACCGGGCGGCTCAGCTCGACCGACCCGAACCTGCAGAACATCCCGATCCGGACCGAGGAGGGCCGCCGGATCCGCGAGGCGTTCGTGGTCGGCGACGGCTTCGAGGCGCTGATGTCGGCCGACTACAGCCAGATCGAGATGCGGATCATGGCGCACGTGTCGGAGGACCAGGGGCTGATCGATGCCTTCAACTCCGGCGAGGACTTCCACTCGGTGACGGCCGCGCGGGTCTTCTCGGTCGAGCCGTCCGCGGTGACGCAGGAGATGCGCGCGAAGATCAAGGCGATGAACTACGGCCTGGCGTACGGCCTGTCGGCGTACGGGTTGAGTCAGCAGCTCAAGATCGGCGTGGACGAGGCGAAGGGCTTGATGGACGAGTACTTCGAGCGCTTCGGCGGGGTCCGCGACTACCTGCGCAGCATCGTGCTCGAGGCCGGCAAGAGCGGCTACACCGAGACGATCCTCGGCCGCCGCCGCTACCTGCCCGACCTGACCAGCGACAACCGGCAGCGTCGCGAGATGGCCGAGCGGATGGCGCTGAACGCGCCGATCCAAGGCTCGGCCGCTGACGTGATCAAGATGGCGATGCTCAAGGTGGACGCCTCGTTGCGCTCGGAAGGCCTGCGGTCGCGGATGCTCCTCCAGGTCCACGACGAACTGGTCTTCGAGATCGCCCCGGGCGAGCGCGAAGCCCTGGAGCAGCTGGTACGCCGTGACATGGGCAGCGCCGTCGAGATGGCCGTCCCGCTCGACGTCTCGGTGGGCGTCGGCCGCACCTGGCACGAAGCCGCCCACTGACGGGATGCCCCCGGCCCGCTGCCGGGGGCATTTCTCCACCTGCCCGTTTGCTGTTGCCTGCAACGGAAGCGGCGGTTCACGCGTCCTTCGGGATACAGACGGCGGATGGGGAACCATGGCGGGACGTTGGGCGGCGGCGCTGATCGCGGTTTGCGTGATTTCGCTGTCGGGCTGCCGGGACAATGTCATGGCTTGCAAGCCGTCGCCACCGCCGGTGCAGGTGGACGTGACCAGCCTGCAGCCGAGAACCGCCATGCTCAGAACCTGCAGGAACGACCAATGCCATGACTTTTTCGCGCTGTCCCGCCTGGGCGAGCGCTTGTCGATGGCCTCACACTCAGACCTCCCGGCCACCTTGCGCCTCGACGTCGCAGTGGCCGGCCGGATCGTGCAGTCCTACGAGATCCGCGACCTGACCCTCCGAGAGCCCTCAGGCAAAAACTGCGACCCAGGTGAATCCGTCATCCTGGCCCCCTCACCCGACGGCAAACTCACGGTGGTCACCCGCTACGACACCAAGCGGTAAAGGCCCGGGCAGCCGCCGAGGCCGTCCGCCTGGTCGAGCAAGCCCGCTCACCCGACGTACGCCGCCGCCTCGCGAGGTGATCAACCGCGAACCCATCACCCGCGAACGTTGGTCGCGAGATTTCCAGCACTCCCTGCGCCGCCGGGTCGTTCAGCCGCGGTTGGCGAAGCCGGTCTCGTAGGCGACTACCACCGCCTGGACGCGGTCGCGGACGTTGAGCTTGGTGAGCACCCGGGCGACGTGCGTTTTCACCGTCGTGTCGGCGACCACCAGTTCCGCGGCGATCTCGGCGTTGGACAGTCCGCGCGCCAGCAACCGAAGGACGTCGAGTTCGCGTTCGGTCAGCGTTGCGAGCTCGGACGGCAGTCCCCGGGGCTGCACGGGCTCGGCGAAGCGCTCGACCAGTCGCCGGGTGATCGCGGGCTCGATCAGCGAGTCCCCGGTGGCCGCTGCCCGAACAGCCGCGATCAACCGGCTGGACGGGGAGTCCTTGAGCAGGAAACCGGCCGCCCCGGCGCGGAGCGCGCGGTACACGTACTCGTTCTGATCGAACGTGGTGAGCACGATGATCGTCGGCGGGTTCGGCTGCCGCCGGATCTGCTCGGTGGCGGACAGCCCGTCGAGCTCGGGCATCCGGATGTCCATCAGGATCACGTCGGGCTTGACCAGCTGAGCCTGCCGGATCGCTGCGGTCCCCGTGTCGGCCTCGGCGACGACCTCGATGTCGCCCTCGGCCTCCAGGATCACCCGGAAGCCGGTACGGACCAGGGTCTGGTCGTCGGCGACGAGGACGCGGATCGTGTCGGGCACACGGCGATTGTGCCCTCATCCTTGTGGCGAGCGCGTCATCCCTGCGGACGACGCGCGGGCCGGACAATCGTCCTCGCGCCAGACGTGGGCGACCAGGCCGCGGACCTACTGTCACGGCATCAGGGTCAGGGGGACCCGAACCGAAAGGACAGTCCGATGAACGAAATCTTCCAGGGGATCCGGCCACTCGACTACGTGCTGGCGGCGCTGACGTCGGCGGCCGGCGTGTTGCTGATGGTCGAGAACGTCACGGCCTCGGGCGAGGACCTGCCACACCCGCTGTCGACCACCTCGTGGGCGATGGTGCCCGCCTTCCTGCTCGTCACCCTGCCGATCCTGTGGCGGCGGCGCAACATCCTCGCGGTCGTCGCGATCACCACCGTGCTGACCGCGGCCCACGTACTCGCGTTCGGATGGATCACCCGCTGCGGCGTCCTCATCCCGCTGGGGTTCGCCTTGGCGTACGCCGTGGGCCGGTTCGCCGGTGCCCGGCGCAACCAGGTGTTCGGTCTCGCCGGCATCGTCGTCCTGAATCTGGCCATGCTCGCCAGGGATGCGTCGATCGACACCGTCGTGAGTGCCCTGCCGGTGGCGCTGCCCGGAGTCGCGCTCTTCTACGGCATCGGCGTTCTCGTGCAGAATCGGGTCAGTAGGCACTCCGTGGGCAACGCGCCGGTCGACGAGCGACTGGCCGCCTGAGCGGATTGCTGCGGGTCAGGAGCCGGCGATGAGTGAGATCTTCCGCGGTGTGAAGGCCCGCGACTGGGTCCTGGCCGGAGGTCTCACCGCGCTCGGCGTCCTCTTGATGTGGTTCAACCTGCGGATGTCCGACGACCAGGTGCGTGCAGCCCTCGCGGAGGGGTCGATGGTTCACGCCCTGAGTTCGCACTCGCTCTGGATGATCCCGGTGTACGCCGGTACGACGGTTCCGGTGCTCTGGTGGCGACGCGGGCTCGTCGCCGTCGCCGGCATCTCGGTGGCGGCGATGGCGCTCCACGTCGTCCTGTTCGGCTGGGTGACCCGCTGTGGCGCCGGGCTCCCGTTGGCCTTCGTACTGGCGTTCCTCGGTGCACTCGCCGCGGACCGGGCGACGGCCTGGATCGTCTGCGGGCTCAGCATCGTCCTCACTGGCCTCGTCCTGGTGGTCGATGCGACCACTGGCCCGGACGCCATCCTGCTAGCCCTACCGATCGTCCTGATCGTCTTCGGCGTCGGACTGGCTGCCCGCCACCGGTCCGCGTTGAACCAGGAACTGGTGGTCCGGGAGGCGGAGTTGCGGGACTTGCGTGACGAGCGGGCAGCGATCGAGGTGGCGGACAGCCGGGCCCGGCTGTCCCAGCAGCTCGACGGTCTGCTGCAGGAACGGCTCGCCGGGCTCACTACGGCGGCCGAGTCGGCGAACGGTCTTGCGCCGGCCCAGGCGAAGGCGTTGCTGGAATCCATCGAATCCGGCAGTCGGCAGACCTTGGACGACATGCGGGAGATCGTCGGCCTGCTGCGCGGCGACGACGTGGCCCTTGCACCGACACCGACCGTCGCGCATCTCGACACCTTGCTCGCCCGGCTGCGAACGGCCCACTCGAAGCTGGTCGTGACAGGCGATCCCCGGGCGTTGCCTGCGACGGTGGAGTTGTCGGCGTACCGCATCGTCGAGCACCTGACCGCCGCGCTCGCGGATCAGGCTGACGCCCCGATCGAGGTCAGCGTGCGGTTCGAGGCCGACGCGCTCGAGATCCGGGTGAACGGGCAGGTCGGTGAGAGCTCCGAACTGAAGGCCGCCGTCGCCCGGGCCAAGGAGCGAGCCAAATTGCTCGGTGGTTCGGTCGAGGTGAAGGTCGTCAAGGGCAGGGCCGGCGCCATCGCCCAGCTTCCGGTCGTCGGCTGAGTCGAGGGAGCCGGTCGTGCACAGGCTCGAACAGGTGGGGATCGCCGGAATGGTGGTCGCGCTGATCGCCGGCCCGACGGTGTTCCACGGCTGGCCCACCAGCGTCGGGGGCAACCTCTTCACCGTGCTCCTGCTGGGGAGCGGGCTAACGCTGGTGTGGTGGCGGACCCATCCCCGCATCGTCGCTGTGGTGGGCGGCGCGCTGCTGCTGCTGGCAACGCTGCTCGGCAGCTACGGCTGGTTTCCTGACACCGCCTTCGCGATCATGGCGCTCCTCTCGCTGGTGGTCGCGCTGGGCTGGTCGGGGCGGCGGGCGGCCTGGGGAGTGACGGCCGGCCTGGCGGCGTACCTGTCGGTCGTGTGGGTGATCCTCGGTGAGCGCAACGAGGTGCCGTTGATCATGTTCACCGTCCCCAGCTTCCTGGCCGGCACGGTGCTCCGGCTGCGGCGGGAGGCGGCGGACGAGCTGGCCCGGCGCAGCCTCGAACTGGAGGAGGAACGGGAGCTGTTCGCCGAGCTCGCCGTACGTCATGAGCGGGCGCGGATCGCCGCGGAGCTGCACGACATCGTCGGGCACGCGATCAGCGTGATGGTCATCCAGGCGGCCGCCGGGCAGCGACTGGTCGAGCGCGACCCGGCCCAGGCCGAACAGGTCTTCTCCGGGATCGCGGAGTCGGCGCGGCAGGGTCACGACGACCTGCAGCGCCTCGTCGAGCTGCTCGGCGGAACCGAGGTCAGCGGCCCGGACCTGTCACTGATCGACGAAGTGGTGAGCCGGGCCGCGCGGGGCGGACTGGACGTGTCCTGCCGCTTCGAGGGGGACCGCGAAGGGCTGGCGGCTCCGACCGCGCACATCGCGTTTCGGGTTGTTCAGGAGAGCCTGACCAACGCGCTGCGATACGCGCCGGGTGCCGCCGTACGGGTTCTGGTCAACGGGGCCGGTCGGAGCCTGACCGTCAGGGTCGAGAACGATCACGCGATCCGCGAGCATCCACGGTTGTCCGGCACGGGGCACGGACTGATCGGCTTGCGGGAACGCGTGCAGGAACTGGGTGGTCAGTTGGTCGCCGGCCCGGTGCCCGGCGGCGGCTGGCGGGTCGAGGCGACTCTGCCGGACGGACGCATCCGCACCCACCGAGGATGGCTCGGCTCGAGCCGCCGCGCCTAAGTCTCGCGCCGTTGGAGTTAGCCGGCGGGGCGGCCGGTGTACTTCGGTAGGGGGTCGGGGCTCAGAGCGTTTGCCAGGCAGCGTTGTTCGCGGTGGGGGAGTTGCGGCATCGCGTCGAGAGCGAACCAGCCGACTTCGAGGGACTCGTCGTCGTTCACGCGGGCCTCGCCGCTGAGGGGGCGGCAGCGGAAGCAGAGGTCGAGGAACTGGACCTGATCGCCGTTCGGGTACGCCGAGGGTGGCATCGCCTCGATACTCACCAGCCGCTCGATCTCGGCCTCGACCCCGGTCTCCTCCTCGATCTCCCGCAGAATGGCCGGCCCCGGGTCCTCCCCGGGCTCCAGCACCCCGGCGATCAGCGTCCACCGGCCGTCGTCGGCCCGGCGTACCAGCAACACCCGCTCGTCCTCGTCGAGCACCACCGCGGTGATCCCGGGCAACCAGAGGGGATCGTGCCCGATCTTCTCCCGCAACTCCAGGATGAACTTCGGCGTCGTCATCCGCGCAGCCTAGCCAACACCTCGCGCCCGCGACCGGTACGCCGACCGCGCGGCCCGGACGCCATGAACGCGCCGACTGCAAGAAACTGAACCGGTCCAGCTCAAGCGGCAAGCGGTTCCCCGAAAGATGCCGACAGTGACCGGCCGAATCCGGTCGGCGACCACCGAAGCCTTCCGTGCCGCCGGAATCTGTGCCATTCTCCCGGGCAAGATCCTGGATCCTATCGGATATGGCATCGAGACGACCCGAGCTGGAGGCAGCATGCAACCAGAAACGACAACGGGTGGGATGAGGCGGCGGTCCTTCGTCGCCGGAGCACTGGGGGTCAGCGCGGCGGCGGGTAGCGGAGGACTGCTCACCGGCTGCGGATCGGCAGATACAGCGGCCGGCGCCGACGCGGACAGCCTCGCGGCACCGCCGGCCGTACTGGGACCGAAGAAGAGCGGCGTGAACTACCCGCCCGGCTACGTCGGCCCGGTGGCCCGCGAATTGCGGCCGATCGTCAACGAGCCGGTGAAGTTCACCATCGTCGTACCGCAGAGCCTCACGGTCGGCGACTGGAACCGGAACGCCTTCACCCAGTGGATGCAGCAGCAGACCGGCATCCAGATCGAGTGGCGTCAGGTGGCCGGCGGCGACGACACGATGACCAAGGTGAACGCGATGATGGCGGCCGGTGACATCCCGGATGCCTTTCTGGGCGTGACTTTCACCCGTTCGCAGCTCTACCTGTACGGCGCGCAGAACCTGTTCGTCGACCTGACGCCGTACCTCGACAAGTACGCCCCGAACCTGCAGCAGGTGGAGAAGGACTACCCGGACGCGCGCCGGTTGATGCGTTCGCCGGACAAGGGGATCTACAGCTTTCCCGACATCAACGACTGCTACCACTGCCGCGCTTCCAACGGCCGGTCGTACCTGAACACCGAATGGCTGCGCAAGGTCGGCCTCGACGTCCCGTCGACCACCGAGGAGTTTCGCGAAGTACTGAAGGCTTTCAAGCAGGCGGACCTCGGCGGCAAGGGCCGGACGATCCCGTTCGCGGGCTACAAGGACGCGCCGCTCGACACCTACTTCATGAACGCGTTCCTCTACAACCCGGGCGACCCCTGGCTGGTGCTCAACGACGGCAAGGTCGAGGCGAACTACGTCAAGGACGAGTGGCGCGAAGGGCTCAAGTACCTGCGCGGCCTGTACGCCGACGGCCTGCTGAACAAGGACGCGTTCACCGCCGACCAGGACCAGATGAACCGCTACGGCAACAACCCCGATCGCCCGATCATCGGTGGCGCCCGTGGCTACTACTGGGGCTCGTTCCTCGAGATCGACGAGGCAGACACCAAGGCCCGCTGGCGCCAGTACACGTCGATCCCGCCTTTGCAGGGCCCGAACAACGTCCGGTACGCCGCGTGGAACTACCTCAAGGTCGGTCTCGAAGTCTCCACCCTCGTCATCACCCGCAAGTGCAAGCGGCCCGACCTGCTCGTCCGCTGGGCCGACGTGCAGTACGACCTCGAAGCGATCCTGCGCTCGTACGGCGGACCCGACTTCAAGTGGGCGGCCAAGGGCGACAAGGGCATCAACGGCAAGCAGGCGATCTACAGCCTCGGCGAGACCTGGGCCTCCGACACCACCAAGGGAAAGACCTGGGACCAGTACGGCGTGATGTACCGCTCCGGCGACTTCCGGCTGGCCGAACGGGTGAACCCGCGCAAGCCCACCTTCGAGTCGCCGCTGTACGAGCAGACCCGGGACGACTACTTCCCCTACAAGCAGCCGGTGGACCTGGAGTTCCCGCCGGTGACGCTGGAGGCGGACCAGGCCGCGCAGGACGCCGAGATCGGGCTCAACCTGAAGGGCGAGGTGAATCTGTCGATGGCCAAGTTCGTCACCGGCAAGCTCGACCCGGCCGACGACGGGCACTGGCGTGACTACCTCGGCCGGATCGCCAAGATCGGCCTGAAGCCCTACCTGGAGATCCAGCAGGCCGCCTACGAAGCCTTTCAGGGGTGAGTGCGATGACCACG
The DNA here is from genome assembly GCF_003261635.1 of Kribbella monticola. GTDB lineage: Bacteria > Actinomycetota > Actinomycetes > Propionibacteriales > Kribbellaceae > Kribbella > Kribbella monticola. Next base: position 484,892 of record NZ_QFXK01000027.1, read on the forward strand.
ACCATGCAGGCGCCGGCTCCGGTGCGGGAGACCCGCGCGGACCGGATCGTGATGATCTGCAACTACGCCGCGCTCGGCCTGTTCACGCTGGCGGTGCTGTATCCGCTGGTCTACGTGTTCAGTGCTTCCCTGAGCGATCCGAAGAATGTTGCCTCCGGCAAGGTCTGGCTGTGGCCGGTCGGGTTCAGCCTGGACGCGTTCAAGGCCGTCTTCGACTACGGCTCGATTGTCAGCGGTTTCAGCAACTCGCTGATCTACGCGATCGGCGGCGCGCTGCTGGCGACCGTGCTGACCTTGTTCGCCGCCTATCCGTTGTCCCGTCAGGGGTTGCCGGGCAAGGGGCTGATCATGGCGCTGTTCGTGTTCACGATGATGTTCAGCGGCGGCCTGATTCCGACGTACCTGGTGGTGGATCGCGTCGGCCTGCTGAACACGCGGTGGGCGATCATCCTGCCGGCCGCGCTCGCGGTCTGGAACGTGATCATCACCCGGACCTACTTCCAGGTGACCATCCCCGAAGAGTTGCTGGAAGCAGCGCGGGTCGACGGCTGCAGCGACTTCGGCTTCTTCTGGCGGGTGGTGCTGCCGCTGAGCAAGCCGATCGTTGCCGTGAACATGCTCTTCTACGCCGTCGCGCAATGGAACTCCTGGTTCAGCGCGCTGATCTACCTGACCAACGAGCACCTCTTCCCGCTGCAGCTCGTTCTGCGTCAGATCCTCATCCAGCACAACGTGGACCCGTCCCAGATCCGCGACACCAGCGAGCTGATCCGGCTGAAGGAGCTCCAGGAACAGCTCAAGTTCTCGCTGATCGTGATCGCCACCATTCCGCCGCTGCTGATCTACCCCTTCGTGCAGAAGCACTTCGTCAAGGGGGCCATGATCGGCTCGTTGAAGGGCTGAGGCCATGACAACTGAGACTCTGGTACGCCGGTCCGCGAACCCCGCGCGCAAGGCAGACGCCAAGCAGCAGGGGCTCGGCCTCGGCGCGCGGATGCGCCGGCACTGGCAGCTCTACGCGATGCTCGCGATCCCCCTGGTCTGGCTGGCGATCTTCGCCTACTGGCCGATGTACGGCGTGGTGATCGCGTTCAAGGACTACAACGTCGTGGACGGGATCCTCGGCAGCCGCTGGGTCGGCCTGAAGCACTTCGAGCGCTTCGTCGAGTCGTACCAGTTCTGGCGGCTGATCCGGAACACCGTCGTCCTGCACGTCTACGAACTCGTCGCCACCTTCCCGCTGCCGATCATCCTGGCACTCGGGCTGAACATGGTGCGGCGCCGCTGGTACAGCCGCTCGGTCCAGCTGATCACCTACGCGCCGCACTTCATCTCGACGGTGGTCGTGGTCGGCCTGATCGTCGTCCTCGTCGATCCCAACACCGGGGTGGCGAACCAGTTGCTCGGCCTGTTCGGTCTCGGGCCGGTCGACCTGCTCAGCAATCCGGGCTCGTTTCGCCACCTGTACGTGTGGTCGGGTGCCTGGCAGACGATGGGGTTCTCCGCGATTATCTACCTGGCCGCACTGACCAGCGTGTCGCCGGAGCTGCACGAGGCGGCGATCGTCGACGGCGCTTCCCGGCTGCGGCGGATCTGGCACGTGGACCTGCCGGCGATCCGGCCGGTCGCGGTGATCCTGCTGATCCTCAACATCGGCTCGATCCTGTCGGTCGGGTTCGAGAAGGTGCTGTTGATGCAGAACAGCCTGAACCTGGAAGCGTCCGAGGTGATCGACACCTACGTCTACAAGCTCGGCTTCGCCTCCCAGGTGCCGCAGTTCAGCTACGCCACCGCGATCGGGTTGTTCCGGTCGGTGGTCGGTCTGGTGCTGCTGGTGCTGGCGAACACCTTCGCGCGGAAGTTCGCAAAGTCCAGTCTTTGGTGACGCTCAGGCGTTGTCGGCCGCCTGCCGGTGCAATCCGGAGGCCAGGGCGGCCGACAGGGCCAGCGCGCAGGTGGCGGTCATCGCGACCAGGACCTTGACGCCGTTGATGCCGGTGGCGACGTCCCCGCCGAGGATGATTGCCGCAGCCAGAGCCAGGCCGATCAACCCGATCCAGATCAGCAGGGCAGCGCGCTTCTCCTGCTGCGCGATCGCGGCGTAGACGACCAACTGCAGTACGGCGTACGAGGAGCCGGCCAGGGCGAACAGCCAGGCGAACGGACCGAGTGCGGCGTACTTCTCCTTGCCGCCGACAACCGCGACCACGATGTCCGGCACGACCAGAGTGCCCAGCACGCAGCAGACGCCGAGTGCGGCGACGGCCTTGATCGCCCTGCGCAGGCGCTGTGTGTCGCCCGGAGCGCTGGCCAGCGACGGGAACACGATCACGATGACGAACTGCGGCAGGAAGAGGCACGCCTTCGCCACGATCACGCCGGCCGCGTAGTACCCGCTGCTCTGCTTGTCGAGCAGACCGCGGGCGAGCAGGACGTCGGCGTTGGCGATGACGAAGAACGCAAGCAGGGTGTGCGTACCGTGGATCGTCTCCCGGAGTACTTCCTTCACCTGCTCCGGGCTGCCGCCGGTGGATCCGCGCAGCAGGAAGGCGCCCAGCAGCGGCGGAACCGCGGCGCCGATCGCCATGCCGAGCATCGCCGAGGTCAGCGTGGGGTGGATCAGGAGCGCCCCGCCGCCGAAGACCAGTCGTCCGACGCCGACCGACGTGTAGACAGCAGCCAGCTCGGTCCAGTGCTGACCACCTTGCAGTACGCCGAGCTGCGACCCCATCAAGGTCAAGCAGCCGAGCGTCGGCCCGACAAGCAGCGCAGCAACGATCGAATCGATGTGCAGCAGGAACACGAACAGCGGGGTGAGCACCAGCGCGAACACCGTCAGACCGGCCGCCGCCCGTCGCCCGGCTCGCAGCATCGAGTCGGCCAGGGCTGCTTCACCTGGGCCGGTGTGCGTCGCGATCCGGCGGGCACCGGAAGCCTGCAGTCCGAGCGAGGCGACGTTGCCGATCAGCAGCAGGCCGAGCAGCGCCGTGACGGCGCCGAACTGCTCCGGCACGAGCCGGTGCACCGCAATCAAGGTGAAACCGTAGGCCGCGACGTTCATGATGGCCATGCCGACCGCTACGACGGTCGCACTGCGGAGGAAGCCTAGCTGGGGCGCGGCAGTCGGGGGCTGCTGCTCTGGCGTCGTGTCTGAAGTCATGCAGCTTCCAGGTAGGTTGCGCGGGAACAGTACTGCGAGGAGGCGATCGTGGCGGGGCGGACCACCCGGTGGTTGCCGTGGGGCTGGCCGGTCGTGCTCACTGTCCTGATCACCGCTCCTCTGCTCGCTCCCGGGTTCGTCGTGGGGTACGACATGGTGTTCGTGCCGGACCTCACGCTACGGCGTGACCTGTTCGGAGTCACAACTGCCTTGCCGCGCGCCGTGCCGTCGGACCTGATCGTCGCCTTGCTGGACGAGGTCGGCGGCGGTCAGTTCCTGAACAAGGCCGTGCTGGTCCTGGTGCCGCTGCTGGCCGGCCTCGGCATGACCGCGCTGTGGCGTGAACTCCGCCTCGGCGGCCCGCTGGCCGGCGCGGCCGCGGTCACCCTCTACGTCTGGAACCCGTACGTCGCCGAGCGTCTCCGGCTGGGTGCCTGGGCCCTGATGCTCGGGTACGCCGCCCTGCCGTGGCTGCTCCGCGCCGCCCTTCGCGTACGCCGGGGCGAAGGCTGGGCCGGGTTCTTGCTGGCCGCAGCAGCCTGTGCGCTCACAGCCTCCGGCGGAGTGATCGGCCTGCTCCTGGCCACCGCAGTACTCCTGTGGCCGGGCACCGACGCAAGACGCCGGTGGCCGCTCCTCGGTGCCGCCTTGCTTAACGCACCCTGGCTGATAGCCGGCCTAGCCCGTACTACGGCAGCCACGACCGACCCAGCTTCGGTAGTGGCCTTCGCCGCGCGAGACGAGGGCTACGGGGGAGTCCTGCCCACACTGCTCACCTTGGGTGGGGTCTGGAACGCCAATGTCGTTCCTTCCAGTCGCGGCGCGCTACTGCCGCTGGTGCTCGGCTTCGTGATCCTGCTGGCGTCCTGCATCGGCGTCGCGATCTGGTGGCGACAAAATCGGATTGCGATGGCCCTGGTGGTCGCAGCCGTCATCGCTGTCGTCGTGGGCATGGCAGGAGTGGTGGCGCCTCACGGCTTCGCTCAAGTAGTTGCGCATGTTCCAGGCGCCGGGTTGCTGCGGGACGGGCAGCGCTATCTGCCGCCGCTGGTGCTACTGGAGTCGATCGGGTTCGGTGCCGCCGTAGCTGCATTGCTGCAGGCGGTGCCGCTCAAGCAGTTGGTGGCGATGACCGCAGTACTGGTGCCGATCGCGGCCTTGCCGGGGCTCGCTTTCGGAGGCGGGCTGAAGGTCTCGCAGTACCCGGCTGACTGGGCGCGAGCCCGGCAGGTGCTTGCCGACGATCCACACCGCGGTGACTTCATCCCCTGGCCGTTCGAGGCCTACCGCGCACCGACGTGGAACGGGCGGCGGCCGGTGCTCGACCCAATGGAGCGGTACTTCACCCGGCAGGCCGTAGTTCCGGACGAGTTGATCGTGGGTGGTCGCCGGCTGGCGGGGGAGGATCCGCGGTCGGCTGTCGTTGCGGATGCGCTGCGGGCCGCGGTGCGCAACGGCACCGACCCGACGACGGTCCTTCTTCAGCAGGGAGTCGGCTGGATCGTGGTCGACATCGAAGCGGGTGGTCCGTCGCCGCGCGGCATGCTGCCGCAGCTCACGGAGGTGTTCGCAGGCCCGACCGTCGCGGTCTACCGGCTCAACGGTGAGCCGTCGCCGCAGCACGTGCAGCCTTGGTTCGTGGCCGCCGTACTGGCTGCTTGGACCGCCGCGGCAGGCGTGCTGATCACTGCGCTGATAACGGTTGTTCCCCGCCGCAGACGAGCTCGTTCCAGGCTCTAGCGCGGTTACTGGCCGGTTGTTACCATCCGGTTTACTTGTCTAGGAGGGGACTCGCTTCATGGGAACACTGATCGGCGCGGCGATTGCCGTGCTCGCCGGGATGGCCGTCGCCACAACCGCTGTCGTGGGGGTCGTGCAGTCGGTCAAGGACGACCCGACGGTGCCGCCGGGCCAGACCAACGGACAGGCGGACGTGCCGCTCGTCAACTACGGGGACAAGTAAGAACAGCACTTTCACGGACCGGCCAGCACTGATGCTGGCCGGTCCTGCTGTGCCGGGGACCCGGTGAGCACGCGGTCCCACGCAGCAACGGTCGCCGGCCAGGTGAACCGGTCCGCCGTCGCAATGGCTCCGTCGGACAACTTGGTCCGGGCGGCCTGGTCCTGCAACAGCGCGATGATCGTGGCAGTGAATTCTTCGGCAGTGTCGACGAGGACCCCCGACTGTCCGTCGTGCACGGACTCGGTCGGACCGCCAGCACTCCGATAGGCAACAGCCGGTACGCCGTGGCCGGCTGCCTCGCCGACCACCAGACCCCAGCCCTCCTTGAGACTCGGCAGGGCGAGCACCCACGCTTCGTCGTACGCCGCGTGCTTGTCCGCCTCGCTGACGTGGCCGCGGAACTCCACCGCGTCCTCGAGTCCACGCGAAGCGACGTACGCGCGCAGCGACTCCTCCCACCACCCGGAGCCGACCACGACGAGTCGGGCGTCGGGCAGTGTCGACCGTGCTTCCGCGATGGCGTCGACTGCGTGTTCCACCTGCTTGTGCGGCACCACCCGGCCGACGCACACCACAGTCGGTACTGCGGCTTGCGGGCGTTGGCGAGCCGGGGCGGGATCGGTGCCGTTGTGCACGACCGAGATGCGATCCGCGTCCACGCCGAGGTCGCGCAGTTCATCGCGGGACGCGGAGGAAACCGTGACATAGCGGCAATCCCGGTACAGCCGCGGCGCGACGCGCGACTCGAGCCACCAGCCGAACCGGCCCTGCCAGCCCGGGTAGACGACCGGCCACTGCTCCTGGTGGACGTGGTGGACGAGTACGACGACGCCCGCCCGACGTACGAGGCGGGTAAAGAATGGGAGACCGTTCTGCACATCCACCACCCGGTCCGGGCGGCTCAGCAACGTGTGCAGCAGCCCGCGCAGATACACGGTCACCTTGCTGCCGCGGTACAGGTACCGCACGTCGTCCCGGCGGGCTTCCCGGGGACTGCCCGGGTAGGCCGCACACAGCACGGTGACGGACCAGCCCAGTCGCGCAAGGCCTCTCGCGACTTCTTCCACGTACCGCTCGGATCCACCCCCTTCCGGATTCGTCGTGTCCCGCCAGTTCACCAAAAGCACGGTCTGCGCGCGCACTGCCAAGCCCCACCCTCTGCTAGCCCGCCCCCGCAGGTAATGGGCCGCGAGGTTACCAAGGAGTAACGATGTCCGCCAGCCTTCGTGAGATCCGTTATCGTCCCGCCTGTGTCCGAAGCGATTTCCAGCCCACCGGCGACCGCGGCCTGGACCGCGGATCTCGGTCGCGCGGTACGGCTGTTCCGGGCGTTCCGCAGTGAGCAGTCGGACCCGGATCGCTTCTACAGAACGCTTGCCGAGGACTCGGTCGCCCTGGTCGGCACGTACGCCGATCCGCGCGGCGCGACCGTTCTCGACGTCGGCGGCGGCCTCGGCTATTTCGCGGACGCCTTCCACCGGGCCGGTGCGACCTACTACCTGGTCGACTCCGACCTCGACGAGCTGAGCGACCTGGAGGAGCCGGCCGCCGGCACTGTCGTCGCCAGTGGGACGGCGTTACCGGTCGGCGACGGCCAGGTCGACATCTGTTTCTCCTCGAACGTGCTGGAGCACGTAGCCGATCCCTGGCGAATGGCCGACGAACTCGTCCGCGTCACCAGACCCGGCGGCACGGTCGTCCTCTCGTACACGGGCTGGTGGGGCGTGCACGGCGGCCACGAGACCGCGCCCTGGCACCTGTTCGGCGGCCACCGCGCGGCCCGGCGCTACCAACGCCGCCACGGCCGCGCACCGAAGAACCGGTACGGCGAATCGCTCTTCCCGATCACCATCGCCGGCGGCCTGCGCTGGGCCCGCCAGTGCGTCGAGGCCGAGCTCGTGGCGGCCTTCCCGCGCTACCACCCGCGCTGGGCGTACGGCGTACTGGCTGTGCCCGGGTTGCGCGAGGTCGCCACCTGGAACCTCGTCCTGGTGCTCCGGCGTCGATGAAGGGCCTGAAGGCGCGGAGTACGCAACAGGTGGTCTGGCGAGCACGGCTCGTCCTCGGCTGCCTGGTCCTCGTTGCCCTGTGCTTCCACCAGGCACCCGGCAAGATCGTGCCCGACACCAAGCTGGACCTCACGGCCAACCCAGGCGGCTTCCTGTTGCGAGCCCTGCATCTGTGGGACCCGCAGGGCGCCTTCGGGCAGCTGCAGAACCAGGCGTACGGCTATCTGCTGCCGATGGGTCCGTTCCATTGGCTGCTGGACACGGCATCGGTACCGGACTGGGTCATCCAGCGGCTGTGGTGGTCTCTGGTCCTCTGCGCTGCCTTCCTGGGCGTCTGGAAGCTGTCAGGTGCTCTGGACTGCGGTGCTCCGTGGGCGCGGTTCGCCGCCGCGCTGCTGTACGCCTTGAGTCCGCGGATGCTCGGTGAGGTGGCGATCCGGTCCATCGAGGTCTGGCCGATCGCGATGGCTCCGTGGGTCCTCCTGCCGCTGGTGACGCCGCGGGCGCGGTCGGGCTGGTGGCGGGTCGGCTGGTCGGCGCTCGCCTTCGGTCTCGTCGGCGGGGTGAACGCTGTGGCGACCGGAGCCACGCTCGTACTGCCGGCGATCTGGCTGGTCACCCGCCGCTGGGACCGGGCCACGCTGAAGGTCGCCGTGGGCTGGCTGGGATGTGTGGTGGCCGTCGCGTTCTGGTGGCTGGTGCCGCTGATGCTGCTCGGTCGTTACAGCCCGCCGTTCCTCGACTGGATCGAGAACGCCGCTGTCACCACCAAGACGGCGAGCGTCTTCGAGTCCTTCCGCGGTACGTCGCAGTGGCTCAACTTCCTCATGACCGGCAACGGACCGAGCTGGCCCGCGGGCTGGCTGTACGTCACTCAGCCGGCGCTGATCGTCACCACCGTCGCCATCGCCCTGCTGGGCTTGGCCGGCCTCGCGATGAGCTCACTGAAGCACCGAGGCTTCCTGCAGCTGTCCTTGGTCGTCGGCCTGCTCCTGATGACGTTCGGCCACGACAGCTCACCGCTGTCGCCGCAGCTTCAGGGTCTGCTGGACGGTCCACTGGCGGCCGCACGCAACACGCACAAGTTCGAGCTGGTAGCCCGGCTGCCGGTGACGCTGGCCGCGGCCCACGCGATGACCCGGCTCGCTTCCTGGAGCAGGGCGCGCGGACTGCATCGTCGCCTCGTACCGGTCCTGGCCGCGTGCCTCGCGCTGGCAGTCGGCAGCCCAGCGATCTTCGCCCAACTGCCGACGCACGAGGCGTACCAGGCGATCCCGCAGCACTGGCGGGATGCCGCCGCTTGGCTGGACAGCCAGCAGACGAGCGGCAGCGTGCTCGTAGTACCGGCTGCTTCGTTCGCGGACTTCACCTGGGGTTCCACCGAGGACGAACCGTTCCAGGCCTTGCTCAAGCGTCCGATGGTGGTGCGAGACGCGATGCCCCTCGGCTCCGCCGGTACTACGCGCTGGCTGGACGAAGTCGAGCGCCGACTCGGGTCCGGTGTCGGCGACGGCACGATCCGGCAGACCCTTACCAAGGCAGGCGTGCGCTACGTGCTGGTCCGCAACGACCTTCGGTACGACGCGCAGGTCAGTTCGCTGATCGCAGTCCACGAAAGCCTGGCCGAAGCCGGTCTCGGCCGCGTCGCCACCTTCGGCCCGGTAGTCGGCAGCGCGCGGGAGCGGCCCGACCTGACGGTCGACGAGAAGTCCCGGCTGCCGTATCCCAGTTTGGAGATCTACGACGTCGGTGACACGGCCCCCGCGCGACTGGTGCCGCAGTCACAGCTGGTGGAGGTCCGCGGTGCCTCTGAAGACGTCCCGTCCGTCCTGACCGCGCTCGGCGGTGAGCACGAGGCTGTCACCAGCAATGACGCCAAGGCATTGCCTCGCAAGCTCCCGCTGGTCCAGACCGACGGTATGCAACGCCGTGAGGTCGACATCGGCCGGCCGGCCGAGAACGTCTCACCGGTCCTGGCGGCCAACGATCCCGGTCGCCTGAATCGTCGCACCCTCGGCTACGTCATCGACCCCACAGCACCCAGTACTACGCGCGCGTGGGCGGACGGCGTCGTCGACGTACGGGCTTCGTCGTCGGCCTCCGATGCCGGCGCGACGATCCGGACCGGACCCGGCAACGGCCCGTTCGCAGCGGTGGACGGCGATCCGTCGACGCGCTGGATCTCGGGCCGGTTCGGTCACAGCGGCGGCGAGTGGCTCGAGCTGGACTTCGTCTCACCGCGCTCGGTGCAGAATCTCAAGGTTCAGTTCTCGCTCGCGGCGCCGACGACCGACCCGGTGCGGACTGTGCAGGTGGACACCGACAGCGGCTCGCTGACGGCCGTGGTCGGCGCAACCAACAATCCGCAGAGCATTCCGACGCCACCGGGACCGACTCAGCGACTGCGGATCACGGTCGGCGTGACGGATGGCAAGAACCCCAACGGTGTCGCCATCTCAGAGGTCTCCCTGCCCGGCCTCGCGCCGCGCAGCAGGCTCGTCGTACCGGGTGGGCTGGATCGGCAACCCGAGGCGATCGTGCTGCGGAACCAGCAACTTGGTCGTAGTGGATGCCTGCATGCGGGCGGCCGTCCGTTGTGCGGCACGAGTTTCGCGAAGGATTCCGAGGAGCCGACGGGGTTGTTCCGCAGCATCGAGTTGCCCGCGGCCGCGTCGTACCAGCTGATCGGGACCGCGTTGCCGCGGGACGGAGCCTTCTTGGAGCGACTGCTGGCTGTTCCGGGAGCGATCGGCGCGACTGCTTCGTCGCGAGCGGTGACTGCGCCGGAGGGAAGACCCGGGGCAGCGGTCGACCGGGATCTGGGCACCGGCTGGGTGGCGGCGCCGGGCGACCTGCGGCCGACCTTGACCTTGAAGTTGCCGGCGGCAAGGAAACTCCAGGGCCTGCAGTTCCTCGCGGATCCGTTCCTGGCCGCGTCCAGACCGGCCGAGGTGTCGGCCCGCCTGGACGGCGGACCGGCGATCACGCTGCCGGTGTCGGCGGAAGGCTATCTGACCTTCCCGGACCAGCAGCGAAAGCTCAGGTCGGTGGAGCTCACCTTCACGGCCAAGAAGGACGTGTTCACGCTCGACTCGGCGACCGGGTTCGCCCAGGCGCTGCCGGTCGGGGTCTCGGAGGTCCGGGTGCTCGGCGCGGACAACCTCCGCAGAGGGCCGAACCTGAACGGCCGGACCGGTTCGCTGTGCGGCTTCGGTCCGTCGGTCGAGGTGAACGGCGTACCCCACACCACGAAGCTGGCCACGACCGTGGCCGACGTCCTGCAGCGGCGAAGGGTCACGTTCACGACCTGCGACAAGGGCATCGGCCGACCCGCACTGCGGTTGCCGGCCGGTCGCGCAACGCTGGATGTCCTGGCCAGCAAGGACTTCGTGCCGATCCAGGTGAAGCTCACCAAACCCGGATCGGCCAATGCGGCGGTCACTCCGACCAAACAGGTCGACATCTGGCGACCGAATCCGGCGGAGCTGACCCTCGAAGTACCGTCGGCCGACGAGCCTTCGGTGCTGACGGTGGCGCAGAACTACAGCGACGGTTGGGCGGCGTACGACCGCTCCGGGCGCAAGCTGGTGCCGATCCGCATCGGTGGCTGGCAACAAGGATGGTTGCTGCCGGCGGGGCCCGAGCAGGTCGTCACGGCGCGGTTCCTGCCTGATCGGAGCTACCGCGCCGGTCTACTGGTCGGACTGGTCAGCTTGCTGTCGGTCGCGGCGCTGGCGATCTTCGCCCGGCGCAGATCCAGGCAGTCGGCTCACCGGCTGAAGGAAGGCCGCCGGCTAAGTCCTTGGCTTGCGATGGCACTGGCGATCGCGGCCGGCACCTTCATGGCTGGTTGGATCGGCTTGGCCGCCACCGCGGTCGCCGCAGTACTGGCCTGGTACCTGCGTGGGCGCAAGCCGGTGCTGATCGGTACGGCGGCAGCTGTCGTCTTCGCCGGTGGAGTGATTGCGGCCGTTCAGCCTTGGCCGGACGCCGCAGCGGGCCTGACCTCAGGAGTCGTCCAGGCATCGGTGCTGTTCGGCTGTGCGCTGGCTCTGTTGTCCAGGCCGACCGGCGACACGTCGTAGTTCCGGTCGCGCCGTCCGCGGCGCATGATCGGCCGCTCCATCAGGTAGTAGCTGGCGGCCGCCAACAGCCCCGAGCTGATCACGGTGCTGACGAACAGCAGCGCGAAATGCCCCGAGAACAAGGGGAATCCAGCTAGCTGGGCAATGACGTTCAGAACGACGAGGTGGTAGGCGAAGACGCCGTACGAGATGTCACCGGCGACGTGGCCGGCCTTGCCACCGAGGACCGCGGCGATGCGGCGGGTCGGCGTGATCGCGGGCAGGATCACGCACGCGGCGATCGCGGTGTAGAGCAAGTTCTTGACGAACGCCTGCCCGGGTGACGGCGGGTTCAGGTTGTACGGGCCGGCGAGCGGACTGGTCGCGATCAGCAGCAGGGCGATCCCGATGCCCCAGACGGTGGCCGGCAGTTTGGCGAGCGTGTCGAGTGCGGAAGTCCCCAAGCGCCCGCTGCTTCGCGCCACCTGCCACAAAGCGAGCCCCATCCCGACGGCGAACCAGCCGACGTACCCGGGCAACCAGAGACCAGCGCGCGAATGACCGGAAGCCGTGACAGCAGCCATCCAGCTCGGACCGAGCACAGTGAGACAAGCCAGTACTGCGAGGCGCCAGCGCACCGCCCGTCGGGTCGGCCGCTCGTAACCGGTCAGGAATCGCGCGAGGAACGGCAGTACCAGGTAGAAGGCGACCTCTGTCGCCAGGCTCCAGAACTGCGTCAGCCCTTCCACCGAAGGGACGTTGCTGTAGATCTGGATCAAGGTCGCATGCTGGAGGTACGCCGTCCACGACACCGGCCCCGCGTTCGGAACCAGCACGGCGGCCAGGATCACGGCAACCCAGAGCACGGGCAGGATTCGCAGCGCACGGTTGCGCAGGTACGGCAGTGTCAGCGGCGGCTCGGTCTCCTCGAACCAGGCCACCACGTGCGGGCGGTAGAGCAGGAAGCCGGAGATCGCGAAGAAGATCGCGACCCCGATGTCCATCCGGGCCAGGATGCCCGCGAACGGGCCGGCCAGCGCGTCGCCGCTCCGGAATCCGACATGGGTGCTGACGACCGCCAGCGCGCCGATCGCGCGCAGGCCGTCGAGGGCCGCGAACCTGGTCCGCCTCATCCTGTCACCACCGGAAGTCCGATCTCGAGACTGGTGACGCAGACGTTCGCCTGCGGATCCGTCGACCGTACCCGGATCGCGGTCGCGCGGATCCGCGGTGACGGGCCGAAGTACATCGCTGCGGCACCGGCCGGCCAGGCGTCGGCCGGTTCAGGCAAAGCTACTGTCCGGCCGGCGGCGTCGACCAGTTCGATTCGCAATCGTGACTCCCGGTCGGCGAAGTAGCCGACCTTCACGAACCACTCCGCCTCGATCAACTCCTGCTGAGTCGGCCGCAGCGGCCGGGTGACCGGGCGGTTGCGAGGCAGTGGCAGCGTGCCGCAGATCGTCTTCTGCTTCGGCGCAGGGAAGTCGACCCGGGACCAGACGGCCAGGTGGGAAGGCTTGAGCCGACCGGTTTCGTCGACGAGATAAGGGTCGCTGCCGGGGCCTTGCAGACGGAAGGGGACGCCGGTCATTCGCAGTACGGAAGACAGCCGGCGCTCACCGGACAGGATCGTGACGATCGTCGGTGGCATCGGGGTGTCCCAGAGATTGATCGCCGGCCCGGCCTGCTCCAGATCGGCGGTCACGTGGTCGAAGTACGGGCGCGACGGGTTGTCGGCCCAGATCGTGGCGAACCGCGCGTCCGAGACGACGATGCCGGCGGTCCAGGCCAGCAAGCAGGCAAGGGCGACGGCCGGCGCGATCCGGACCGCGATCGGCCGGGGGTGGACAGCTCGCGCGGTCAGCACCACCGCCAAGGTCAGCGGGATCGAGAGGTCCGACCAGTAGTGGTAGTGGATGGTGAAGGTGTCGCCGAAGGCCACGAACCTGCCGTAGGAGACGAGGAAGAGAGTCACCAGCACATAGATCAGGACCGACGCCCACACCAGCAGAGCCCGCCGGTCCTGCCGCCAGGCCACCATCAGCAAGAAGGCTGCCACGATGCCACCCAGGACAACGGCGGCCACGGGTTCCGCAGCGGTACCGAACGGTGGCGCGAGCGCGTTCCACTCCCACGGCCCGCCGACGAGCGCGGCCAGCGGTACTGCGAACGAGTGGGCACCGAGTTCCAGCAGCCGGCCGAAGCCGGGGAGGCGGCCTGCCGACGGTCGGCCGTGGCTGACGTAAAGGATGCCGAAGGCAACTATCGGCGCGACCAGGGCGGCGGCGAACGGCAGGCTCTGGCGGACCCATTGCCGGATCGGGCGGTCCCGCAGGTAGAGGGCGACCGCCACCGCGGTGAAGACGATCAGGCCCGACTTCTCCCAGCAGGCCAGCGAGATCAGCAGCGAAAGGGGGCCGGAGGCAACGGCTCGCCGCCGGTTGCCGGCGTACCAGTCGAGGGTCGCGTGCAGGAGCAGCAGGCCGAAGACGTGCGCGGGCAGATTGTTCACCGCGCTCGACAGCGACATGAAGGAAGGCATGCTCAACGGAGTCAGCGCGTAGAGCAGCGTGCCGGTCAGCACCCAGCGGCTCGGGCCGATCAGGCGAAGCAACAGCAGGCCCATCAATGCGATGGCGATCGCCTGCATGACCACGCGCCACGCGATCGTGACGTCCCAGTTCAGTGGAGCGACGGTGGCGAAGAAGGCATAGACGAAGCGAAGTCCGGGTGCGATGTGGTCGTTCACCGGCGTGAGCAGTTCGCCCGGCGCGAACCCGCGGTCGCCCTGGATGAGGAACTCGATGTCGTCGGTCATCCATGAGCCGCGGCGCGCGAGCAGCCCCAGCACGCACGCCTGCACGATCGCGACGGCGGCCACGACAGCCCGCAGTACGGCGATGTCGGGCGCGCCGGACAGCACCTTTGCCAGCCGCGCCGGAACGCTCTCGATCCCCCTCATGGGGCCGGACTATATGACAGTTCGGCCACTGCCGGATTTTGTCGCTCCCGGTCTCTGTTCAACCTGCCTACCCGCTGGTAGCGTCCCGCGGACAGACCGGGAGGGGTTGTTGTGGGGAATCGCAGTCGTGCCTTGGTGATCGCACTGGGCATCTTCTTCATCGGCGTTGCTGCTTTGTCCAAGTTCTACGCGTATCCGACGCTGGCGGTGGCGCCGGCCGACCAGGTCGCGCACACCTTGTCGACCGGACCGGGCGCGACCATCTTCAGCGTGAAGGACCTGGCCGAGAAGCCGGGTGTCGACCTGTGGGCCCGGCGGACGGTTCGCGGCGACGTCGCCGCCGCCGACAAGATCAGCAAGGCCCTGAACCGCAAGGTCGTCGTCTTCGACACCGCCGTGGTGACCGACGACGAGAAGGACTACACCTTCCCCGACGACGCGACGCAGACCGACAAGCTGCCGCTGAGCTTCGTCCAGGAACGCGTCGTGCTCGACGCCCACACCGGCGAAGCGGTGCGCTGGAACCCCAGCGACCCGGCCGACAACAGCGGCGAGTACATCAGCAGCTCGCTCAAGACCGAGGACCGGCTGAAGCCCAAGGAGGACAGCGAGTTCTTCAAGGGACACGAGGGTCTGGTGCTCAAGTTCCCGTTCGGGACCGAGAAGAAGACCTACAAGTTCTGGGACACCACGACGCGCAAGGCGTACCCGATCCAGTACAAGAGCGAGACGAAGCTGGACGGCCTGCCCGTGTACGTCTTCGAGCAGCAGGTGCCGAAGCAGGACCTGCCGCAGGCGAAGCCGCTCGAGGTGCCCGGCAACCTGGTGGGCGAGCCGGGCAAGGACTCGGTCGTCGTGCAGCGCACGTACCAGAACACCCGGACCCTGTGGATCGAGCCGGTCACCGGCGCGATCATCAAGGGCCAGGAGGAGCAGCTCGCGACCTTCGCCTACAACGGTGAGGACAAGGTCACTGCGACCAAGGTGAAGATCTACTACGACGACGACACCGTGAAGAAGAACGTCGAAGGCGGCAAGGGCGACGAGAAGAAAGAGGGCGGCTACAAGGCGAAGGCCGCCCAGTTGCATCTGATCGGCTTCTGGGTCCCGCTGATCTCGCTCATCATCGGACTGCTGTTGCTCGCCCTGGTCGTCTACCTGCAGCTGCGGCCGCGGGGTGCTCGCAGGGCCGAAGAGGTCTAGGCAGGCTTGTGGGCGGACCAGATCGCGGTACCGGGAATCAACCGGCCGCGTTCTGGTCCCCAGCCGCCCCAGACCTGGTCGTGGCCGGCGGGCCATTCGGGTTCGAGCAGGTCGTCGACGATCAGGCCGGCTCCGGTCAGTGCCCGGATCCAGTCGCCGGTGGTGCGATGGTGCTCGGCGTAGACCGGCGTACCGGCTGCGTCGGTTTCGACGTACGGCGTGCGGTCGAAGTACGACTGGGTGATCCGCAGGCCGGCCGGGGTCGGGTCGTCGGGCATGCTCCAGCGGATCGGGTGCGTCACGGAGTACACGAGCAGGCCGCCGGGCTTGAGGACGCGGGCGATCTCGGTCAACGCGGCTTCGGCGTCGGCCACGAACGGCAGCGCACCGAAGGCCGAGCAGACGAGGTCGAAAACGCTGCTGGCAAAGGGAATTCGTACTGCGTCCGCGGCGACCGTCCGTACGGCGGTACCGGTTCGGCGGTCCAGGTTCCTGGCGATCCGCAACTGCTCGACCGAGATGTCGAAGGCGTAGACGTCGGCGCGCTGCTTCGCCAGCCAGCGTGAGCACTGGGCCGCTCCGCACCCCACCTCGAGGATCCGGCGGCCGGTGACCGGGCCGAGCAACTGGGCCTGCTCCTCGTCGACACCCTCCGGACACCAGATGAACCGGTCGTCGCCGAGGAACTCGCCGTGCTCGGCGAGATACTCGTCGGCCGCGCTGTCCCAGTAGGTCCGGCTCGCGCGCGACGTCTCGGTCTCACTCAACCCGATCCGCTGCGGCGCGGTCACCTCGTAGTCCACGCCGTTCACCCTAGGGCGTTGCGGCGATCCGGGCCGCGAGTGCCTCGTTCATCGCGGTGAACTGCGGCTTGATCTTGCTGTCCAGCCAGCCGGACATCACCGGTACGGCGACGCCGCGGAAGGTCTCCTGCTGGATCAGCCGTGACCGGCCGCCGGGCAGCGCCTCGATCCGGAACGAGTGCTCGCCGTCGAAGATCCCGCCGAAGCCGACCTTGCCGATCCAGCGCAGCTCGCGGCCAGGTTCGACGGCCAGCAGTTTCGGGGTGAAGGTCGTCTCCTTGCCGGCCGCGTCCTTGAGGACGTTGGTGATCGTGGCGCCGGCCGCCAGGTCCCCGGTCGAGGAGACGATGAACGGGTTCCACTCGGGGTAGCTCGTGCGGTCGGTCAGCACCTTCCAGACCTGGTCCGGCGTGGCATCCAGCTCGATCGCGGTCCGGAGCACGGTCGGCCTGGCGATCGAGAACACGCAGTACGCGATCAGGACGACAGCTACGGTTCCGAACCCGATCAGTACTTTGCGCTTCTTGGTCATGTCGGTTCCTCACCGAGGACGCTGCTCACGAGCGTCCTCGCGTAGTCGGGGGTGAGCGGCTCGCCCGTGACGAGCAGCCGGTAATACAGCGGGCCGACGAGTTGGTCGACCAGGACCGCGGGGGAGACGTGGCCCAGCACCAGCCCGGCTTCCTGAGCGCTGGCGACTACAGCAGTCACAGCTCGATGGCGATCGGCCCAGAGTGCGCGCACGCTTTCGCCGACTCGGGGCTCGCGAGCTGCCGCGGCGGCGAGATCGGCGATCAGCGTGGTCGGGGTGGCGGTGAGGCCGGCAGCGATGGCGGTGACCAGCTCGGTGAGGTCGCGCCGCGGATCGTCAGTGGGCTCGAACGGCACGTCATCACGGAGATTGACGATCAGTGCGACGACCAGTTCAGCCTTGGTGGCCCAGCGCCGGTACAGCGTCGTCTTCGCGACCCCGGCCTGCTCGGCGACCCGGTCGATCGAGAGACCGTCGTACCCGGTACGCCGCATCTCCGCCGCGGCGGCTGCCAGCACCCGCCCGTCGATCCCGCCGTCGCGCGGTCTGCCGCGTGCCGCCATCGTTCGTTCCTTTCCGCTACTCCGGTGTCGTAAAAGACCGTAGCAGGATTATCGCTACTTCGGTAGCGGAAAAACTCGCCGGGGATCGGTGGCAGGATCGCGGGGGTGGACGGTTTCGAAGCGATCGCGGCCAGTGCTGTTCCGTTGACCGGTGGCTACGGCGGTGAGACGTACGCCGTGAGCGCCGCCGGCGAGGACGCCGTACTGCGGTTGTATGTGCGCCGGCCCGCTCGGGCGGCTGTGGACGTCTCGTTGATGCGGCTCGTGCGTGGGCTGCTTCCGGTACCGCGCGTGCTGGACGCGAAACCGGAGGTGTCGGACGAGGGGCCTCCTTATGTACTGACCGAGCGGCTGCCTGGGATGAACCTGGAGAAGTACCTGGAGAGCGCCGGAGAGGCGGAGCGGCAGCGGGTGGGGGAGCAGCTCGGGGACCTGCTGGTGCGGCTCAGTGGCATGCCGTTCCTAAACTTCGGGCAGTTCGTGGGGCGGGAGTTGGTGATCGAGTCCTTCGGTGACGGCGGGCTCCTGCAGTGGTTCAACCAGCACGTCTCGGATCTGGGATTGACCCGGGATCAGGTGGCGTCGATGGAGGCCGTGATCGACCGGGCCGACGAGCTCGCCGACAGCGGAGTCGACCGGGTCTGCCTCGTGCACAGCGACTTCAACCCGAAGAACCTGCTGGTGGACCCGGCGACGGCACGGATCACCGGGCTGATCGACTGGGAGCTCGCGCACGCTGGTTCGCCGTATACGGATCTGGGGAATCTGCTGCGGTTCTGCGACGATCCGGTGCTCGGCGAGGCGGTGCTGGGCGTCGTACAGGCTTCCGGTCTCGATCTCGGCGACCGGGTGGTGGAGCGGGGGCGGGTGGCGGATCTGTGGGCGCTGATCGATCTCGCGAGCCGGCCGGCGGCCAACCCGGTCGCCGCTGCGGCCCACACGCTGATCACCCGGATCGCCGACACGGGCGACCTCGCGGGCGGCCGGGGCTGGCCTGACGTCGTACATTGAGTTCAGGTGTTGATGAGTGGCACGTCGGGAGACCTCGGCGGGCAGCCGGTACGGCCGGGTGCCCCGGGTTGCCCTGCCCGAGTCAATAGCCGTATTCTGTGAGATGCGCTATGGGCCCGCGCGACCTCGGACGGAGCAGGCTCGTGCTCGCAGCAGTCGGTGGTGACTCTGTCCTGTTCAGGCAATCCAGCGGTTGGGTGCGATCCAACGGTCCCAGCGCACCCGTACGACACCATCAGCCCACGGAGCAACCCACCACATGACGGCCAGCATCGAGGCACCTCTCGACCCCGCAGTACGCACCACCCCGCAGGTAGCGGTCAATGACATCGGGTCGGAGGAAGACTTCCTCGCGGCGATCGATCAGACCATCAAGTACTTCAACGACGGCGACATCGTTGAAGGGACCATCGTCAAGGTCGACCGGGACGAGGTTCTCCTCGACATCGGTTACAAGACCGAAGGCGTCATCCCCTCCCGTGAGCTGTCGATCAAGCACGACGTCGACCCCAACGAGGTCGTCAACGTGGGCGACCACGTCGAGGCCCTTGTTCTCCAGAAGGAGGACAAGGAAGGCCGTCTGATCCTGTCCAAGAAGCGCGCTCAGTACGAGAAGGCGTGGGGCACGATCGAGAAGATCAAGGAAGAGGACGGCGTCGTCACCGGCACCGTCATCGAGGTCGTCAAGGGTGGACTCATCCTGGACATCGGCCTGCGTGGCTTCCTGCCTGCCTCGCTGGTCGAGATGCGCCGGGTCCGCGACCTCCAGCCGTACGTCGGCCAGGAGATCGAGGCCAAGATCATCGAGCTCGACAAGAACCGCAACAACGTGGTTCTGTCGCGCCGGGCGTGGCTGGAGCAGACGCAGTCCGAGGTGCGGATGAACTTCCTCACCCAGCTGCAGAAGGGCCAGATCCGCAAGGGTGTCGTCTCCTCGATCGTCAACTTCGGTGCGTTCGTGGACCTCGGCGGCGTCGACGGTCTGGTGCACGTCTCGGAGCTGTCCTGGAAGCACATCGACCACCCGACCGAGGTCGTCGAGGTCGGCCAGGAGGTCACCGTCGAGGTGCTGGACGTCGACATGGACCGCGAGCGCGTCTCGCTGTCGCTGAAGGCGACCCAGGAAGACCCGTGGCAGCAGTTCGCCCGGACCCACCAGATGGGCCAGATCGTGCCCGGCAAGGTCACCAAGCTGGTTCCGTTCGGTGCGTTCGTCCGCGTGGAGGAGGGCATCGAGGGTCTGGTGCACATCTCCGAGCTGGCCGAGCGTCACGTCGAGATCCCGGAGCAGGTCGTTCAGGTGAACGACGACGTGATGGTCAAGATCATCGACATCGACCTCGAGCGTCGCCGGATCTCGCTGTCGCTGAAGCAGGCCAACGAGGGCGTCGACCCGGTCTCGGACGACTTCGACCCCACGCTGTACGGCATGGCGGCGACGTACGACGACCAGGGCAACTACGTCTACCCGGACGGCTTCGACCCGGAGACCGGCGAGTGGCTCGAGGGCTTCGACAAGCAGCGTGAGGAGTGGGAGCGGCAGTACGCCGAGGCCCACGCGCGCTGGGAGGCCCACAAGAAGCAGATCGAGGACGCCAAGACGGCGGACGTCGAGGCCGGCGAGGCGTCGACGTACTCCTCCGCGGCCGCCCCGAAGGACGACGCGCCCGTCGAGGGCGCACTCGCTTCCGACGAGGCACTGCAGGCCCTCCGCGAGAAGCTCACCGGCCAGGGCTGAGTAGTTCCGTAGCACCAACCGAGACCCCCGCACCCTTCTGGGTGCGGGGGTCTCGCGTTTCCGGTGGGACTTGTCGGTGGGGAGTCGTACGGTGGCTGGAGGGCGAATGTTGGGAGGGTGTTGTGAGTAGGTTCGAGGGGCGGCCCAATGCTGCGTTGCTGGTGATCGACGTGCAGAAAGGGGTTGTGGGGGAGGCGTACGAGCGCGA
This sequence comes from Kribbella monticola, assembly GCF_003261635.1. GTDB lineage: Bacteria > Actinomycetota > Actinomycetes > Propionibacteriales > Kribbellaceae > Kribbella > Kribbella monticola. The sequence continues at coordinate 505,108 of NZ_QFXK01000027.1, forward strand.
CCGGGTGGTTGGGAACATCCGGCAGTTGGTCGACAAGGCCCGGGCGGATGGCGTCGACGTCGTCTGGGTCCAGCACAGTGGTGGGGAGCTGACGCAGGGGAGCGAGGGCTGGGAGTACGTGCCGGAGTTGGTACGGCGTGAGCCCGAGCCGCTGGTGCACAAGACCTACCCGGACTCGTTCGAGGACACCGAGCTCGAGGCGGTGCTGGCGGAGCGCGGGATCGGGCGGCTGTTCGTGTCCGGGGCGCAGACCGACGAGTGCATCCGCTCGACGTTGCACGGTGCGCTGGTTCGCGGGTACGACGCGACGCTGGTCGCCGACGCCCACACGACCGAGGACCTGACCGAGTACGGCGCGCCGCCGCCCGACAAGGTGATCGCGCACACCAACCTGTACTGGCAGTACCACCGTGCCCCCGGGCGAACCGCGGGCACGGTCAGCACTGCCGACATCGACTTCACCACCAAGCCGGACGCCTGAAAGCCGCTGGTACTGCGTTCAGCCCGGCAGCCTGAAGTGGCCGGATTCCGGCTGCCAGCCGGCGGGCGGGTCCTCACCGACGCGGCCGTCGACGGCCTCCCGGAGGAGATCGGCGTGCCCGGTGTGCCGGCCGTACTCCTCGACCATGTCGTACACGAGCCGGCGCAGGTTGGCGTGCCGGCCGTCGGGCCAGGACGCGTGAATCGACTGGTCGAGTCCGCCATCGGTCAACGCCGCCGCGAGCGCGGCCCGGGAGCGCTCGACGGCGTCGTCCCACAGCGCATAGAGCTGTTCCGGTGAGTCGTCGGCGGCGGAGGTGAACTCCCAGTCGTTGTCGCCGTCCCACCCGTTCGCGTCCCAGGGCGCTCCGAGCGGCTTGCCGTGGAGCTTGGTGGTGAATGCGTAGTCCTCCTGGACCGCGAGATGCTTGAGCAGCCCGCCGAGCGTCACCGTGGAGGCGCCGATCCGCGTCTGCAGCCCAGCCGGGTCGAGGCCGTCCGCCTTGAACCGGAACGTCGTCCGCAGCCGTTCCAGCGCCCCGATCAGGTGTTCTGCCTCGGTCCCGGCGAGCGGGGGTTCCCAGGGGGTTTCATTGGTCGTCATGACGCCACCGTAAAACGTGTTCCAGACGATCCACTTCCGAAACCCGCAAGAGCTTCAGTGCCAGTCGCTGATCATCACATCGTGCGGCGACGGGGCGCCGGTGCCGGTTTCGACGAGCGCCTTCAAGCTCAGCAGGTACGACGCCCACTTCGTACTGCAGTGGTACATGAACTCCACCGGCTCCTTCCAGCCGAGGTGTTCGAACCAGACGACCGTGTAGTCGCCGCTCTGCTTGAGCTTCCAGTTGACCGTCGTGCCGACCCATTCCTCGGGTCCCTCGACCACTTCCCAGCGGACGAGTTCGCCCGGGCTGAGTTCGAGGACCTTCATGGAAAAGCCGCCGGGCGGGAACCGGAACTCGACCACGTCGCCGACGCCGGTCTTGCCCGTGGTGTCGGTGGTCCACCAGCCGGCCAGCCCGTCGATCGTGGTCAGCGCCTCGTAGATCCCGTCGGGGGAGGTGGTCTTGGTGGCGATGCGGTGCAGGATGTCGGACATTGCGGTACCTCTTTCTGGACTGTGGTCATTGCTCTTGACTGCGCTGGATCGCCTCAGCGATCCGCTTGATGCGCCGCAGTCGGGCATCCCAGGCGGCCCCGACTGTGGACAGCTGTGCCACAGCGCGAGCCAGTTGGGCGTCGTCGACCCGGTAACGCATCTCCCGGCCGGCCGGCGTGACGTGGACCAGTCCGACCCGATCCAGTACGCCGAGGTGCTTGGCGACCGCCTGCCGCGTCACCGGCAGGTGCTCGCTGAGACTCGTGGCGGTGCCTTCGCCGTTCGCGAGCAGCAGGTCGAGCATCCGGCGCCGGGTCGGGTCGCCGATCGCGGACCACAGGTCGTCGTCGATCGCGGTACTCATCGCGTCGCCGCCAGCCGGGCGGCGTACTCGGCCAGGCGCGGGACGAACATGTCCCAGCCCTCGCTGTGCTCGCGGTAGGCCTCCTCCAGTACGGCGATCTCCCAGCCCTTCTCGCGGAAACCGGATTCGGTCATCCGGAGCTTCGTGCCGGTGCCGGCTGGGAGGAGGTCGAACGTGACCAGCAACGAGGTGCCGCCTGTCGGGGCCTGTTCGTAGACCCAGCGGAACGCGAACCTGCGCGGCCGGTCCGCCTCGACGACGGTGAACGTCTCGACGTGGCTCCGCGGGTTCTCCTTGTCGCCCCAGGCGAGCTCACCGACCGACCCGGGAGTCGCGGACCTCAGCTCCGCCTCATCGGCCCACCACTCCTGCAGGTGCTCGGGGCTGCTGACCACCTCGAAGACGATCTCCGGCGTGGCGTCGATGTGGATCTCGCGCTCGATGGTTCCGAATTCCATGATCTCCCCGTTCTCTGCAACGTATGGTTGCACATAACGTAGACCATGGCGCTGCTTTAGCGCAACCGTTGGTTGCAGATCAGCTGGACGGCAGTTCGACCTTGGCGAGGTCCAGCCAGCCGGCCAGGTCGTCCACCTCGGCGAGGACCGCTTTGCTGATGGCCCGGGTGAAGCGGACGTCTTGGTGGATCGCGTGCACCCGCAGTACGGAGGCTTTCCGGTCGGCGATCGCGTCGAGCTTTCCGACCAGCCGATCGCCGTGCAGGATCGGCAGCGCGAAGTAGCCCCACCTGCGCTTGGCGGCCGGCTTGTACATCTCCAGCGTGTACTCGAAGTCGAACAGTTCCAGCGCGCGGACGCGATTGTGGATCAACCGGTCGAACGGCGACAGCAGCGCCGTCCGCCCTTCGAAGTCGTCGACCGTCGCGAGTGCCGCCGGGTCGACGCGCCAGACGCCGGGCGTGTCCTCGACCTCGACCGGCTCCCCGGTGTCCCCGACGATCGCCGGCTCCACCGGGACCTCCGTGCCCTTGGCGCGCGCGATGCCGAGCGACCGGAGCCGACGCTCGTTCTTGATCTGCAGCGCCTCGGCTGCCGTCGGTACGACGACGTCGGCCGGGTAGACCCGTTCCGCCAGGTCCCAGATCCGCTCCCGCCCGACGCGTCCCGAGATCGCCACCTGACCACGCCTGGCCAGGAACTCGAGCAGCTGGGTGACGTTGCGGTTGTTCGTCCACCCGGTCGATGCCCAAGGCACCGAACAGGTGTCCGGGATGTCGCGGGACGTCAGTGGCCCACGCTCGGCCAGGAGCGCCAGGACGTCTTGCTGGAACGACCGGTTGGCCTCCAGCCAGTCGAGCATCCTCGGCCACTCGGGCACCTCGGCGAGATACAGCCCGGCATCACTCATCGGCCTGATCAACGCGTTCCGCTCGAACAACGTCCGGTCGACCTCGACGGCCTGCTTCAACTGCTCCGGCCGGTACGCCGAACCGAGGCGGCTCCAGGCGACCAGATCGGCGCTCGGGGCGATCGCCGAGGTCGGATCGATCTGCAGCAGCGTCAACTGCCGGACCGTCGCGACCAGGTCGTCCGGCCGCTCCGCGTCCAGCAACTGCGCCCGTACGGCGATGCGCCGCGCCTGCTCCCGAGTCAACCGGCGGATACCCATCCCCGAAGGCTAACCACGGCCGGGGACAATTCGGCGTACGGGCGGTTCGGTACCGGTGTTGTCAGTGTGGCGCGGCTACAAGAGACTGACGGCAGTACTGGCCGCGGTTCGTAGCTACGACGACATCGAAGGACCGGCAAATGACTGACTATGACGTCATCGTGATTGGCGGCGGCTCGCCAGGAGAGCACTGCGCGGGAGAACTGGTCGACCGTGGACTGCGGGTCGCACTGGTCGAGCGCGAACTGGTCGGCGGTGAATGCTCGTACTACGCGTGCATCCCCTCCAAGACGCTCCTGCGCCCGGGTGAGGCCGTGCACCAGGCGCAGGAGGCGGTTTCTACCGCAGAGCTCGACCCCGAGGCGGCACTGGCCTGGCGCGACTTCATGGTTTCCGACTACTCCGACAAGGGTCAGGAGCAGTGGCTGGCAAGCAAGGGGATCGACTTGCTGCGCGGGAGCGGCCGACTCGCCGGCACTGGAGTCGTCGAGGTGGACGGCAAGCAGTACACGGCAGAGAACGTCGTACTGGCTACCGGTTCGGATCCGGTCATCCCGCCGATCCCAGGGCTGCGCGAGCTCGACGGGGTGTGGACGAACCGCGAGGCCACCGCGATGAAGGCTGTCCCGCGTCGCCTCATCGTGCTCGGTGGTGGACCGGTCGGCGTGGAGATGGCCCAAGCCGTACGCCGGCTCGGCGGCGAGGTCGCGTTGATCAACAGTGGCGAGCACATCCTCGCCAAGGAGCCCGCGGCGTTGGGTGAAGCGCTCGGTGAGGTACTCCGGCGCGACGGGGTCGAACTCGTACTGGGCGCCCGGGCGACCGCGGTACGGCGTGACGGTGAGGACTACGTCGTCACGCTGGCCGATGAGCGGGAGTTGCGAGGCGATCGACTCTTGGTCGCCACTGGTCGGCGGCCGCGAGTGGACGGGATCGGCCTGGAGACCGTCGGGCTCGAGGTGGACGCGCACGGCGTACAGGTCGATGAGTACCTGCGGGTCAGTGAGCGGCTGTGGGCTGTAGGCGACGTGACCGGGATCAAGCTGCTGACGCACGTGGGGAAGTACCAGGGTGACGTGGCGGCAGCCAACATCGCCGGTGACCTGCGGAAGGCCAACTACGAGGCTGTGCCGAACGTCGTCTACACCGACCCGCAGGCGGCGTCGGTGGGGGAGACCGAGGGAGCCTTCAGTGCTACGACGGCACTGAAGGACGTTGCGAAGACTGCTACCTACACGCGCGCCTATGCCGAGTCCAACGGCTTCCTGACGCTGTTGAGCGATGGTGAACGGCTGACAGGCGCGTACGCGCTCGGGCCGGAGGCGGGCGAGTGGTTGCAGCAGGCCACTCTCGCCATCCGCGCTCACGTACCGGTGGACGTCGTGGCCGACACGATCCAGCCGTTCCCGACGTTCTCCGAGATCTACGTCGCGACGTTGAAGACGTTGCGTCAGCAGATCGCGGACCGGTCTTGAGAGGATCCGACATCACCGGCACTCGTACCGACACCGAGGCGATCGAGGACGTCGTACGGACGTTCTTCGCCGCCTTCACCTCCGGCCCCGGCTGTGCCGAGCGACTGGACGCGCTCCGGGCGCTCTTCGTACCGACTGCGGTGATTGCCCGGACGTGCGGCTTGGATCCCGCTGTCTACAGCGTCGACGAGTTCATCGCTCCTCGTGCGGCTCTGCTGACGAGCGGCAAACTGGTCGACTTCAAGGAGTGGGCCGTTGCTGGGCGGGTGGAGACGTTCGGCGACATCGCCCACTGGTTCGGCAGTTACGCGAAGGAGGGTGTGCAGGACGGCACTCCTTTCACCGGGCGCGGTATGAAGACGATGCAGTTCATCCGTACGCCGGAAGGCTGGCGGATCACCGCGGCGGCCTGGGACGACGAGCGGCCCGGCCTGACGATGGACGCTGCCTGACCTTCGCTAGGGTTCGGGGGTGCTGAGAGTCGGGCTGACCGGGGGTATCGGAGCGGGCAAGAGTGCCGTGTCGCGGCTGCTCGCAGAGCGCGGCGCGGTGGTGATCGACTCCGACGTGCTGGCGAGGGAAGTCGTCGCCAGAGGGACCGACGGGCTGGCCGCGGTGGTCGAGACGTTCGGCGACGTGCTGACGCCGGAAGGCGAGCTGGACCGGCCGGCCGTTGGCCGGCTGGTGTTCGGCGATGCCGAGGCCCGGCGGAAGCTGGAGGCGATCATCCATCCGCGAGTCCGGGCGCGGGCCGCGGAGATCGAGGCGGCGGCCCCGGCCGAAGCGGTCGTGGTCCACGACATCCCGTTGCTGGTCGAGACCGGACAGGCGGACAGGTTCGACCTCGTGCTGGTGGTCGACGTCCCGCCCGAGCTGCAGCTGAAGCGGCTGACCGAGCTGCGGGGCATGAGCGCCGAGGAGGCCGGGCAGCGAATCGCCAGCCAGGCCCGCCGGGAGGACAGGCTCGCGGCGGCCGATGTCGTGGTCGACAACTCGGGCAGCCTGGCGGACCTCGAGCGCCGGGTCGACGAGGTCTGGACGGAGCTTTCCCGGCGTACCGGAGCGGGCGATGGAGGCCACGGTACGGACACGAAAGGGTGACCCTTGCGCGGGAAATGATGAATCCCGGCCGACCTGTACGAGAATCTCTGCTGGTTCGCCCGGCGTCTGCCGGTCGGCCTGACCATCCCTCGGCGCGCCCGCGCGTCGGTCCGCAAGTCCAAGGTTGGGAGGATGGCGTGGAGTGTCCGCGCTGTAGCTCTGCCGTTCCCGAGGTCTCGCATTTCTGCCATCACTGTGGCAACGATCTGCAGTCCCAGGACGCCGGGCGCACGAAGGCGTACGCCGCCAGGCCGGACGAGCCGGTCGCGTCGTTCAAGCTGGTTTCGACGATCATGCCGCAAGGTGCCGGCCGGCAGCCGTACACGTACAAGGTCGCGCTCGGCGTAGCGCTACTGCTGACCGTCGTACTGGCCGCGCTGGGTGCTCTGCCGGTGGCGATCATGGTTGCCGCCTTCGCCATCCCGATCGTGTACATCCTCTACCTGTACGACGTGAACCTCTGGGAGGACGAGCCGGTTCCGGTGGTCGCCGCGGCGTTCCTGCTGACCGGCGTACTGGCGGCGGTCTTCACCTGGTTGTGGTCCGACAAGGTCGGCCTGTCGGCGAACACGATCGGCTCGAACAGCGGCGGACCGACCGGCCGCGACCTGCTCATCCTGGTGCTGCTGGTGCCGGTCGTGTCCGAACTGATCCGCCAGATCGGCCCGCTCTACCTGGCCTCCCGGCCCCGGTACGACGACCTGATGGACGGCTTCACCTTCGGAGTGGTGGCCGGTGTCGGCTACGCCTGCTTCGAGACCCTCGTCCTGCACTGGAGCTGGATCAGCGGCGGCTTCGCCGGTCCGGGCAGCAGCGCGGGCACGTGGATCTCCATCGTCGTACTGCAGGGCTTCGTGAAGCCGCTGATCTACGGTTCGGCGACCGGTCTCGCGGCCGCGGAGTTCTCCGGTCTCGGTGAGAAGTACGACGGCTTCACTCCGCGCTGGGTGGCCGGTCTGGTCCAGGCGATGGTGGTGAACGCCCTGTTCCAGGGTGGCGTCTACCTGCTCGGCTTCGTCGGCGGACACGGCTCCACTGTGGGCGCGATCCTCGGTGTGGTCTGGGGTCTGTTGCTGCTCGGCGCGCTGATCATCCTGGTCCGCACTGTGCTGCACAAGGGTCTGCTGGAAGCGGCACTGGAGTCTGCTGCTCGTGGTGGCTCCAACCATGCCTCCGGTGAGCTGGCGTTCTGCTCGCGCTGCGAGATGCCGTTGCTTCCGCACTCCGACTTCTGCTCGGCCTGTGGCAACTCGGTCCGTTCGGTGCCGAAGTCGGAGCGGGGAGTGGCTGTGCAAGGGAGTGGACCGGCAGCAGGCTACGAAGGATCGACTGGGGAGACGCAGGCATGAGCAACCAGCAACCGCCGTACGGTCAGCCAGGTCAGCCCGGGCAGCCGCCGTACGGAGGACAGCCCGGCTACGGCCAGCCGCAGGGCCAGCCCCCGCAGGGCCAGCCCCCGCAGGGGCAGCCGGGCTATGGGCAGCAGCCGCCGCCCGGGTACGGCCAGCCGCCGTACCAGGGTCCGCCTCCGCAGGGGCAACCGCCGTACCAAGGGCGGCCGCCGCAGCAGCCGCCGTATCAGGGGCAGCCTCCGCAGCAGCCGCCGTACCAGCAGGGGCCACCGCCGCAGCAGTACCCCGGGCAGCAGGCTTATCCGGGGCAGCAGCCGGGGTACCCGCCTCAGCAGGGCTACCCGCAGCAGTACCCGGCGCAGCAGCAGTGGGGTCCTGGGCCCGGTCAACCGTACGGTCCGCGCCGTGGCGGTCAGGGCAGCAAGAAGATCCTGCTACTCGCCGGTGGTGGGCTGGCCGCGGTAGCGGTGATCGGTGTCGTCCTGGCGCTGGTGCTGGGCGGCGGTGACGACAACAAGGTCCAGCCGGACCCGACGCCGACCAGTCAGCCGACCGACAAGCCGACCACGAACGTGGACGAGGGCATCGAGGTCGGCGAGGGCGTCTTCGTCAAGCCGCAGACCGGCTACATCCGCAAGACCCTGACCGGCTACAAGGGCGTCTACCTGCTCAAGCAGAGCGAGGCGTACTTCATGGTCGAGGCGTTCAAGGCCGGCCCGAACGACAACACCGCGACGCTGCTGCCGCAGTTGATGGAAGCGGAGAAGAAGGCCGTCACGTCGAGCACCTTCAAGCCGAACGCGCCCAAGGAGCTCAAGCCCGGCCCGGACGACAAGACCGACGTCAAACTGCTCACCACGCAGAGCTACGAGGCGATGTCGAGCAGCCAGAACGGCAGCGTCCCGGTGATCGGCTACGTCGGAGTGATCGAACGCAACGACGGCGTGATCACGATCGTCAAGGTGTACGGGCGCAAGGACAAGAAGGACACCATCCAGCCGGACTCGACCGCGATGCTGCAGTCGGTGCTCAAGAGCCAGTGAACGGAAAGCGCGACAAGGGCCCGGACAACCCGTGGGTCCGCAAGGTCGAGCCCGAGGAGGGCGAGGGCGCGGCTCCCGAACCGGAGCTGCCCCCCTCGCCGTGGTCCCTCGAGGTCCCACCCCGCGAGAACTCCGGCTGGGGCCGCCGGCCTGACGCAGCGGGCACGGGGAGTACTGGCGTACCGGGTGCGGGGAGTGCCGGCGTACCGGGTACGGCGGGTGCGGGTGCACCGGGTGCGGCGGGTAGCGGCGGGCCGGGTGCCGGGACTGCGGGTGTATCGGGGGGGCCTGCTCGGGAGACCAGTTCGGCGTGGGGGGACAAGGTCGGGCCGCCTTCGTTGCGGCGACCGGAGCCGGTCAAGAAGGGGCCGCAGGTTCCGCCGTGGCTGATTCCGGTCGTCGCGGGGATCGCCGTCGTGGCGCTGGTCGCGGTGGGCCTGATCGTGCTGACCGGGGGCGACGACTCGGCGGGGCCCAAACCGGGACCGTCCTCGTCGGGCGCCGTCACGACGCCGCCGGCCTCGGCGTACACGCCACCGGCCAACGCTTTACCGGTCGCCTTCGGCGTCTCCGTCGTACCGGTTGCCGGCTGGAGCGTGCTCGTCCGCGAGACCCAGGGCAAGCAGTTGGTGACCTATGCCCCGAACGGTGAGCCGCGCGCGTTCTTCTGGGTCCGGCAGAAGCAGAACGTTTCGGCGAAGAACTACATGCTGTCGATCGTCGAAGGTGAGACCCAGAACGAGGTCAGCCAGATGGGCAACCCGCGGAACCTCGTCTGCCCGGGCGACGTCTTGGTGGAGTGCATCGCGATCAACTACACCTCGGTCTCCAAGGGCGTGAAGGTCCAGGGGTTCGTCGAGGCGTACCGCCGCAAGGACGGGGTCACCACCGCGATCGACTTCCGGACCCGGGTCGACTATGCACCGAAGGCCGAGGCCGACGCGGCGAAGATGAAGGCCTCGGTCGTCGCCAGCATCTGAGAAGTGCACCTACCCCGCCCGTTCACACACCGCGAGAGACCACATGAGTCAGCAGTACGGACAGCCCGGTCCCCAGTACCAGGCAGGACCGCAGTACCCGAGCGCACCGCAGTACCAGGGCGCACCGCAGTACCAGGGCGGTCCGCCCGCGCCGCTTCCCGGTCCGCCGGCGCCGAGCGGGTGGGGGCCCGGGCCGGGGTACCAGCCGCCGAGGAAGTCCAAGAAGACGCTCTGGATCGTGATGGCGGGCGCGGTGCTGGCCGTCGTACTGATCGCCGCGGGCCTGGTCATCCTGGTGACCGGCGGCGGGGACAAGAAGGACCCGGTGAATCCGCCGGTCGCCAGTGACTCGCTGACGCCTGAGCCGGTCGGCACGCTGTACACACCGCCGACGCCGGAGCCCACTGAGCCCGTGATCACCAAGGGCCCGTACGACGTGGGCGTGGAGGTCGGTGGTGGGGTGTGGTTCACGCCGGCGAAGGGGTGGATCAAGGATCCGGACAAGAAGCGCTCCGGGTTCAACTACCTGCTACCCGAGCCCGGACGGCCCGGCGCGATCGACGGCTGGTTCTGGGTCCGGCAGACGCAGCTGATGGGTGCCAAGGCGTTCGCTGACCACCTGGTCGACGTCGAGTCGAACAACCTCGAGCACGTGGTGATCGGCAAGGGCAGCTATCGCAAGTGCACGAACAAGGCGCTGAAGCTGTGCTACGCGACCAACTACTCCGCGGTGGTGCCGGTGAAGGGTAAGCCGCCGGTGGTGTTCTCGGGCTTCATTCAGGCTTTCGAGGACCACAACGGGCAGACCACGGCGACCGACTCGGCGCTGCAGCGGGAGGTCTGGGCCAAGCACAAGCAGGAGGTCCTGACCATGAACGGGACGCTGGTGCGCAGCTTCTGAATCCAGCTCCGAGGGCCAAATCGGCGTGATCGGACGGCTGCGCTGGGTGAGGTTCGGAAAGTGCCGGACCGGGGCGGAGGGGCGGGGAAAGAAAATTGTCGGCGGGGGGTCGTACGGTGGGTGGCATGAGACAGGTCACCGATCTCCAGCGTATGGTCGCGCCTCTTAAGGTCGTGTCCGACTTCGAACCGGCCGGCGACCAGCCGGCCGCGATCGCGGAGCTCGAGCGGCGGATCAACGCCGGCGAGCAGGACGTCGTGCTGCTCGGTGCCACCGGTACCGGTAAGACGGCGACGATCGCGTGGCTGGCCGAGAAGATCCAGCGGCCGATGCTGATCCTGCAACCGAACAAGACGCTGGCCGCCCAGTTCGCGAACGAGCTGCGGCACTTCTTCCCCGACAACGCCGTCGAGTACTTCGTCTCGTACTACGACTACTACCAGCCCGAGGCGTACGTCCCACAGACGGACACCTATATCGAGAAGGACTCCTCGATCAACGAGGAGGTCGAGCGGCTGCGGCACTCGGCGACCTGGTCGCTGCTGACCCGGCGCGACGTCGTCGTGGTCGCGACCGTGTCGTGCATCTACGGCCTCGGCTCCGCCGACGAGTACCTGAACCGGATGATCCACGTGAAGGTCGGCGACGAGACCGACCGCGACGGGCTGCTCCGCAAGCTGGTCGGCGTGCAGTACGCGCGCAACGACCTGGCCGGAACCCGCGGCACGTTCCGGGTCCGCGGCGACACGCTCGAGGTCTTCCCGGTGTACCAGGAGCTCGCCGTCCGGGTGGAGTTCTTCGGCGACGAGATCGAGCGGCTGATGACGCTGCACCCGGTGACCGGTGAGGTGCTCAGCGAGGAGACCGAGCTCTACATCGGCGCCGCGACGCACTACGTGACCGCGCCCGAGAAGATGGAGCGCGCGATCGCCGGGATCGAGGCCGAGCTGGAGGAGCGGCTGGCCGAGCTGGAGCGCGGCGGCCAGTTGCTGGAAGCACAACGGCTGCGGATGCGTACGACGTACGACATCGAGATGATGCGCCAGATCGGGACCTGCTCGGGCATCGAGAACTACTCGCGGCACACCGACGGACGTGCGCCGGGGACCGCACCGCACTGCCTGCTCGACTACTTCCCCGAGGACTTCCTGCTGGTCATCGACGAGTCGCACGTGACCGTGCCGCAGATCGGCGGGATGTACGAGGGCGACATGTCCCGCAAGCGGACGCTGGTTGAGCACGGCTTCCGGCTGCCGTCGGCGATGGACAACCGGCCGCTGCGCTGGGAGGAGTTCCTGGAGCGGATCGGCCAGACCGTCTACCTGTCCGCGACCCCGGGGCAGTACGAGCAGGACAAGTCCGACGGCTTCGTCGAGCAGATCATCCGGCCGACCGGCCTGATCGACCCCGAGGTGATCGTCAAGCCGACCAAGGGCCAGATCGACGACCTGATCCATGAGATCCGGATCCGGACCGAGCGCAACGAGCGGGTCCTGGTCACCACCCTGACCAAGAAGATGTCCGAGGACCTGACCGACTACCTGCTGGAGATGGGTATCCGGACGAGATACCTGCACAGCGAGGTCGACACCCTCCGCCGCGTCGAGCTGCTCCGCGAGCTGCGGATGGGGGAGTACGACGTACTGGTCGGCATCAACCTGCTGCGAGAAGGTCTCGACCTGCCCGAGGTCTCGCTGGTCGCGATCCTCGATGCGGACAAGGAAGGCTTCCTGCGCTCCGGACGGTCGTTGATCCAGACCATCGGCCGTGCCGCGCGAAACGTCTCCGGCGCGGTGTTCATGTACGCCGACAAGATCACCCCGTCGATGGAGATGGCGATCGACGAGACCAACCGGCGGCGCGCGAAACAGGTCGCGTACAACACCGAGCACGGCGTCGACCCGCAGCCGCTGCGGAAGCGGATCGCCGACATCACCGACATGCTCGCCCGCGAGGACGCCGACACGGCCGAGCTGCTCGGCAGCGGCCGCAACCAGAGCCGCGGCAAGGCACCGGTGCCGGGCGGCCTCAAGGGCAAGGTGGGCGAGAAGGCGAAGGAGCTGGCCGGCGGCATGCCGTCCTCCGACCTTGCCGACCTCATCCAGCAGCTCACCGACCAGATGCACAACGCGGCCGCCGAACTCCAGTTCGAGGTCGCCGCCCGCTACCGCGACGAGATCTCCGAACTGAAGAAGGAACTCCGCCAAATGGTCAACGCCGGCGCGAAGTAGTCCGTGGGGTGCGGGAGTGTGCAACGACAACTCCCGCACAGCGAGCGTCGGTTGGGACGCGGGCTCAATCGCCAGTGATTTGCAAAAGGACACACCGTCCGCCGGCAGCTATGGTCCGAACGTAACGATCGCAGTCTCCTGAACGATCACTCCGACAAGGGGAAATGATCCGGGCGTTCGGGGGCATAATGCTGCAGCGATATCACGCCGAGCTGTTGACAATTCCGGCTTTTGCCGCGTTTCGCTTGGGGGGCGGCTGGCGGTTCACCAAAAACCCGTCAGATACGTCAAAGGACGTCCTCGGTTGCTCTGAGCCTTCCGCAGAGGAGAACGATCCGCATGGCGTCGTCTGACACTGCAGCATCCAGTGCCTTCGCCGGTCATGCTGAGGCCAACCATGCACTTGTCATGTCTCCTGATGGTCGGTTTGTCATTACCGGGAGCCGAAAAGGAGCCGTTCGCTTCTGGTCGGTGTCAGACGGCGTATGTGTTCACGACGGCATCGGCGCGCACCGAGGGTACGTTCAGGCACTGGCCCTATCGGAGGACGGACGCCTGCTCGCCAGCGGAGGAAACGACGACGTCGTCCTAGTGTGGGAAGTGGAGACTCGCACAATCATCAGGCGTTTGGCCGGCCACGGCGAACTCGTCACCGGATTGTCCTTCAGCCCAGATGCCTCAGCCCTGATTGCGACAAGGTTGCTCGGTGAGTCGCGTCTGATGATTTGGAAACTCGACTCCGACGCCGCCCCTGAGATCTGGAACGCCGGTCCCAACGTCTATGCCGCCGCCTATCTGCCTGGGAGTCGGCATGTTCTGACGATCAGCAGCGGATCCGTCGCGAAATGGGATCTGTCTACAAGAGCAGAGGAGACATCGTTTCCTGGTTCGCCGTGGCCCTTTGGGGCCGTCTATTACGAGCCAGAGCAGTACCTGCAAGGCAATCTGGCGCAATCGCCTGACGGCCGGCTGCTGGCGGCCAGCAACGTGTCACACAGGCAGGGCTTCAAGACTGAAGGAACCACCTGCACCGTCTGGGACCTGCGCACTGGACAAGTGCAGTCTCGAATCGCCGACGATCCCACCTTCCGTGCTCACTGGTTATGTTTTGGGTCCGACAGCACAAAGCTCTACGCCGCATGCAGTGACAGCAAGATCCGCGTCTGGGATGCCGGGTCGGCCGAGCTCCTGACTGTTCTAGACGGCCATACGAGCTTCGTGCATGCGATCGATCGGGCGGGAGACGTCCTCGCGTCTACGGGCGACGACGGAGCCATCCACATCTGGTCGGAATCCGGCCGGCAGAAGATCCGGACGATCGAGGCCCGCACCGGCGGCAGGATGACCTGCGTCTCGGTCGATTCGAACGCTGACGTCATGGCGACCGGTGGCTACGACGGCGTAGTGAGGGTCTGGAACTTCTCGTCCGGTCGCCTGCTGGCACGCCTTGCCTTCCACGGCTCGTGGATTCGAGCGGTCAAGTTGATCAGGGACGGCCGGTATCTCGTCACCAGCGGCGCCGGCACGGCTGCGATCTGGCAGGTCACGACCGGGGAACTCGTGCGTTCTGTACAGGCCCCTGGATGGATCATGGCCCTGGACGTCACCCGTGACGGCCGACGCGTGATCGCGGCCTGTTCTGCGGCGCTGATCTGCTGGGACATCGACTCAGGGACGGTCGTCTGGTCACGGGAGGTCCACGACCAGGTCAGGTGGACACTGCGCGTCCATCCTGATCGCCCGGTGTTCGCCTTTGGCGGCCAAGGCTCCGACATCGAGTTCCATGCGGTCGAGTCAGGAGCTCTGATCGGTACGGTCGCACGGGACGATCCCTACGTCTACGACCTGGCATTCTCGGACGACAAGCTGCTGGCGGTCGGAGGTGGGGGCCGCATCTCCTCGTACAGGCTCCAGCTGTCCGGGGCCGGCGAGGTCACGGGAGCTTTCCCGGAGCCGAACGCCAATGAGTACGACGAAGAGCTCGGCGCTCGTCGGTTGACTCATCCTGAAGCGCCCCGGCTGCTGGCGGTGGCCCCGTTTTCCGATCGCCGCCGCATCGCCACGGCCGGTGCGTCCGGCGCGGTGACCATCTGGGAGTTAGCGGCTGGACGAGTGTTCAAAGAACTTGAAGGTCACACTGACTGGGTCTGCGACGTGGCGGTGTCCGACGATGAGGTGACGACCGTAGGTCACGACGGAACCATCAGGGTGTGGGAAATCGCCACCGGCCAGCAGTTGCGCGGTACGGACCGTCCGGACGCAGTTCTTCGGAACCTTCTGACGACGGCACAGAGCGACGAGCCCAGCTCCGTGGACCTGTTGGGCGTCGCTCACGAGGTCCGGGCCCTTTCGACACTGGTCGCGGCGAGAACAACGTCGCCACCCATGGCCATCGCGGTACTCGGCTCGTGGGGCTCGGGGAAATCGAGCTTCATGATGCAGATGCAAGAGGAAGTGCAGCGACTCAGTCCAGCGGTGGCCTCGGAAGGACAGAGTTCCTCCTTCATATCGGGTATCCGCCAGGTGCGCTTCAACGCGTGGCACTACAACAGCGGAAACGTATGGCCTGGTCTCATCCGGCACCTCTTCGAGGAACTAGCCGTCGGCGGCGTCCCGATCCATGAGCAGGTCGACATCACGGCCGAACGCGCCAGAGTCGAGACCGACATCGCGGAAAAAGCTGACGAGCGGGCCCAGTTGGTCGAGGAGCTTGCGCTTCTCGACCAAGAAGGCCGGAGCGCACGGTTGAGTTCCCGCCGCGGCTTGCGCCGGCTGGCAAGAGTGATCGCCCGACGCATTCGCGATGGCTGGCGCAGTCTGACGGCTTCCGGCCTGGCACTCGGAGGTCTCTACGCCATCTGGCGGTGGACCAGCGTCCCTGAATGGATCTTGGGGATAGGAACGGTTCTCAGCCTGTCTCAGTTTGTTCCAGTACTCAATGCGCTGCTGTCGTACAGACGCAAGCTGCGCGGCTTGATCGACGCGGAGCAGAAGGCGTCCGCGGAGCGTCTCAAAGAGGTCAGCAACGAACTCGAGAACTTGCAGAACACTCGCCGCGAACTGAGCCAGGGCGAAGCCCTACAGCACTACATTAACAACGTTTCGACGGACCAGAGCTACGTCTCCAGAGCGGGAATCATCGGAAAGGTTCACGACGACCTGGCGACGCTTCAAATGCTGATTGCCCAGACGGCCACGGCAGGGTTCGAGCCCGGCGATCCTTCCATCCAGCGAATCGTCTTGTACATCGATGACCTGGACAGATGCTCCCCGCAGTGCGTCGTTGACACACTTGACGCGGTCCACCTCCTGCTGGCGATTCCCCTGTTCGTGGTTGTCGTAGGAGTCGATCCGAACTGGTTGCTGCGTTCTCTGGAGTTGCACTCCTCGGTCGAGTCGAGTCTGCCGACGGACGACCGCGAGCCGGCGCTGAAATCGGCGAATACTGCGCTCGACTATTTGGACAAGATCTTTCAGATACCGTTCGTGCTGAGACCGCTCGGCGAGGAAGGTGGACGGTACCTGGCGAAACTGCTGGACGATGCATCGCCGGACGAAGGCCCGGTAGCCTCCTCGGCATCTGCCGCGCCGGCTCCGGCGGCAGACGCTGCCAACGACGAAGTCGACTTCTCATCAGGAGTCCGTCCCCAGCGGCCCAGTCAACCGGTCACTCGGTCGCCAGGCGTCGACACCGAGGATTCGGGGCCGCAGCAAGAGCCGGAGAATCCGAAGGTCCTCCGCCTCCGTGCCGCCGAGACCGATTTCATTCCTCACCTTGGGCCTCTGCTGCCGACCCCTCGCAGCGCTAAGAAGTTGATCAATCTGTATCGGCTGATGAGGATCGCGATGCCGGAACGCGAGCTTGCAGCGTGGCTGGGTGACCAGGAGGGCGGCCGATATCAGGTCGCGCTTCTACTGCTCGCCTTGCTCACCGGCCGGCCAACTGTCGGCCGCGCTTTGTTGGACAACCTGCTGACTGTCGAAGATGGAGGATCTGAAGCAGTGGGAGAAGAGGACATCGTTCCTTTTCTTGAGCGGATGTCGACCCGTCTCGCTGCGCAGAAGGATCCACTGCACCGTGAGATTGATCGATTCCGTCGCTTGATAGAAGACATCAGAGGCCACACGCCGGTCCGCGGATCTGTCCGTGAGTTCCAGTCCACGGGCCGGAGAGTGGCGAGACTGAGCTTCTACACTCGCTACCTCGTCTAGCAGCAACCAGTTCCGCAGGTGCAGCAGCAGGTAGCTGCGGGAGTGGGTATTGGTCCTGCGGCTGGGGCTCCTCCCGTTGCGGGCAGTGCGCTCGCGGTGGGCGTGGAGCCGGCAGCGGTAGCTGTTGTGTTCTCGACGATGCGGACTACCACGGACTTCGACGGGATGTTCCGCCAGTCGCGGAGGGAGAGCATGTAGAGGCCGGGCGGGATGAGGCCTCTGTTCGCGTCGATCTTGAGGGTCTTCTGGTTCCAGTTGGCCGTGGCTGTCACCGGTACGTCTACGGCGCGCTGGTTCGGGTCCGACGAATGCGTCAGCGAGGTGAGCCGTTGGAGCATCGCACCTGTCACCGAAGCCGGGCCGCTGAAAGTCACCGAGTAGGAGCCACCGAGTTTCAGCGTCGGCGCGACACTGGTGATCGTCGGCCGGGAGACTCCCGGCTGCATGTACCACGGCTTGTAGACCTCGAGCCGCGACTCGACCGACCCCTGCATCGCGGTCGTTCCCATCGTGACGACTGATCCGTCGAGGAGCAGCATGCACGAGCTGTGGTACATCCGCGGCACGGTCGGGCTGGCGACCTGCTGCCAAGCGGTCGCGCCGACGGGCAGCCGGGCGGCACGGAGTACGGGCCTGGTGTTGTGATCGGCGCCGCCGGCAACGAACGCGGACTTGTCGGGCAGCACGGTGGCGCAACTGTGCATCGCCGCGAAACCGAGGTACGGCCCGTTGGTGAACTTGTGTGCCGCGGCGTTCAGATCGACCGTGGCGGTGGTACCGGTGAGGCCGGTCGGGCAGCCGCCGCCGATCACCATGAACTTCTGCGTCTGAGCCGGGTAGAGCAGCAGTGTGCTCGCCTGATCTCGGCAGTCGGGGTAGAGCAGGCCGGGGATCGGATACCAGGCGTTGTTCGTCCAGTTCCAGCATCCGGGAGAGGCTCCGGCCTTGCCGCCCATGTTGGTGCCGGAGTAGCAGAGGGTCCCGTTCTTGCGGAGCACCATTCCGGCGTACAGGGGGAAGATCCGGGTGCCCGGCAGTTTGCTCCAGGTGTTCGTGGTGGAGTGGTAGGTCTCGTTGGTGGAGGTGACCTTGCCGGCGGCGTCCAGGCCGCTGACGACGACAGGGTTGCCGACGGCGTTGACCGGGCCGTTCGGGTACCAGCGGGCGACGTTCATCAGGCCGGCAGAGGTGAACTTTTCGGTGACGTCGTCGAAAGCGTAGGTCTCGCGAATTCCGGTGTAATAGAGATCGCTGGTGGCGTAATGACCGGTGCCACCGAAGAACAGCACCCGACCGTCGGGCAGATGCGAGTGTCCGGAGCAGAACAGATCGACGTTCGGCATCGGAATTTCTCGCGGACAGGTGCCAGGCGTCGTCGGGTCCCAGATCCAGGTCTTGAAGATCTTCTGGTCGAAGAAATTCTTGTTGTACCCCGATCCGGCCGTCATCAGGACTTTTCCGGTTCTCGTCAGGCTGGCATGGATCGGATTGATCTTGTAGCCGTCGACCGTGCAGTCGCCGACGACGGACCAGGAGCCGACCTCGGCTGCCGTGACTCCGGCTGCCTGCCTCGGAGCGTATACCGGCTGCTTCTCGGCGGCCGTGTAGACGTGTTCCGGCGAATAAGCGCCGTTCGGGTCGGTCAGCATCCGGCTGATACAGGCGCCGAGTTCGCCGGCCGAGACCGTGTTGCAGGTAATGCCGTTCGTCGCCGCAGCGGCCGGACGGAGGAGTGGCGGAGCAATCAACGGCGCGGAATCCGCCGTCGCTGCATTGATCAGGGAAAGGAAGAGGGCGAAAACGGCAACAAATGCGGTTGTCCACCCTTTTTTGTGCGTGCGGCAGCCATTCCTGTGCTTCATTGAGGTCCCCCACATCGGGCATTCGCCGAGATTCGGCTATCAAGCACGATGCCGAAAGCCTGGATTAAGTTGTGCGGGGCTGGGCTATCGTGCGGAGACGGTCGCCTTCAGCGCAGCGGGCCGGGCGGCCGGACGAGGAGGTAGTGGATGAGACTGACCGGGGCGGAGTTGCTGGAGTACTGCCTGGCGAAGCCGGGGGCGTGGCAGGACGAGCCGTGGGAGGGGGACGTGGTCGCGAAGGTGGGGGACAAGATCTTCGCGTTCCTCGGCAGTGGCGCCGCGGTCGGCGTCAAGTGCGGGAACAACCGCGAGGAGGCCGACGAACTGGTCGACACCTACCCAGACGACGTCGTGAAGAGCGCCTACATCGGTCGCTCCGGCTGGAACACGGTCAACCTGGGCGGCGCCGTACCGGACGACGAGATCCTCGAGCTGGTCGACACGTCGTACGAGATCATCGTCGCGAAGCTGCCCAGGTCGAAGCGGCCGGCAACCTGACGTGTCAGGCATCGCATTCCCGTACTGCGCGTGAGCATCCCGACAGGCGGAACCGGCGTCCCCGATTTGGAAACTCGGACACCGACCAGCGAGAATAGGGACCGTTGAAGGGGAGTATTCCTTCGCGGCGGTGTCGTCATCACGGTCAAGGAGTTCGTCTCCGCGCCCGGTGCCGCCGGCCAGACCCGAGTGATCGGGTCCGGCGGAAGAGACCTTCGGAGTCCGATTTTCGTCTGCGCTCCGGAGGTTTCTGTGCACGTCGCTGATTACGTTTGGTACATCACCGTGGGGCTGTTGCTCGCCCTGCTGGCCTTCGACGTCTTCGTCATCGGCCGCCGCCCGCACGAGCCTTCGACGAAGGAGTCGGCCCGGGCGATCATCTTCTACGTCTCGCTCGCGGTGATCTTCGGCCTCGGCGTCTGGTTCTTCTCCGGCGGCGAGTACGCCGGGGAGTTCTTCGCCGGCTGGCTGACGGAGTACAGCCTGAGCGTCGACAACCTGTTCATCTTCTTGATCATCATGGCCAGGTTCCAGGTGCCGAGGAAGTACCAGCAGACGGCCTTGTTGGTCGGCATCATCCTGGCGCTGTTCTTCCGCGGCATCTTCATCGCCGTCGGCGCGGCCGCGATCAACGAGTTCTCGTGGGTCTTCTACCTGTTCGGCGCGTTCTTGGTCTACACCGCGATCCACCTCGCCAAGCAGGGTGAGAACGACGACGAGGACTACAAGGAGAACGCGGTCATCCGGTTCGCCAAGAAGCGGCTGAACGCCACCGACGAGTACAACGGCGTCAAGCTCACCGTCCGCAAGAACGGCAAGCGCCTCGTCACCCCGATGATGATCGTGATCATCGCGCTCGGTACGACGGACCTGCTGTTCGCGCTCGACTCGATCCCGGCGATCTACGGCCTGACCCAGGAGCCGTTCCTGGTCTTCGCCGCCAACGTCTTCGCGCTGATGGGCCTGCGCCAGCTCTACTTCCTGCTCGGCGACCTGCTCCGCCGCCTCGTCTACCTGTCCCTCGGGCTGTCGGTCGTGCTCGCCTTCATCGGCGTGAAACTGGTTCTGCACGCCATGCACGAGAACGAACTCCCGTTCATCAACGGCGGCCACCACATCACCTGGGCCCCCGAGATCCCGATTTGGTTCTCGCTCGGCTTCATCATCGTCACCCTCGGCATCACCACCCTCCTCAGCCTCCACAAATCCCGCACCAGCCCCGGCGACGCGAAGCCCGCAGTCGAAGCACAGCAAGAGGCTGCTTCCAAGCCGGAGCAGGCAGACACCAACCAGGCTTGACCGCCGGCCGACCGCTCCGCCCGCTGGACGCGGGCGGGGCATCGGCCATGCCGGGCCATGGGGATCGGCCATGCCGGGCCATGGGGATCGGCCATGCCGGGCCATGGGGATTGGCCATCCTGTGGGATGGCCATCGGCCATGCTTTGGGCATGGAGTACGTGTCCAGAGTGCCGCGACTGCCCCTCGACGCGCTGATCGACGACCTCTACTACCTGGACGGCTCGCCGCCGTACGCCCGGCTGATGCTGCCGCCGATGCCGGCGGCGTTGCTCATCGTCAACCTCGGTCCGCCGTTCCGCATCCGCGCCGGCCTCGACATCGTGACAGCGGAGTACGCCGACGGCTGCGTGATCACCATGCCCACCCGCGCGCTGGAGTTCGGCTACCCACCGCGGACCCGGTCCGTCGGCGTGCATGTCAAGCCGTGGGGCCTGGCGCCATTTCTGCCCATGCCCGCGGCCGAACTGTGCGACCGGCCGGTGACGATCGAGCAGGTGTGGGGCCGGCGCGCCGTTGCTGAGCTGCGGGACCGGCTGGCCACGGCGGACGGACCGGACGAGATGCTGACGCTGCTCGAGGAGGAGCTGATGCGACGGCTGAGCGAGACCGCCGGCCTCGGGCTGGTACGCCGTACGAGCAGCGTCATCGCAGCGACCGGCGGTGCGGTGGCGATCGGTGACCTGAGCGAGGCCGCCGGTATCAGCAGCACCCATCTGGCACAGCGGTTCAAGGAGCTCGTCGGCGTCACGCCGAAGCGGCTGGCCCGCACCCAACGCTTCGCCGCTGCCGTGTTCGCGATCAACCCCGCCGGACCGATCGACTGGAGCTACCTCGCCGCTCGCGCGGGCTACTTCGACCAGGCTCACTTCGGACACGAGTTCCGGGCGTTCACGGGGCTCACGCCGACCCGGTACGTCGAAATCCGGCGGCGGTTCCTGCGCGAACATCCCGGCCACGTGATGGACGGATGGCCGTTGCCGGCCGATTGATTTCTTACAAGAGCGACCGCTCACGAGACGCATATTTTGGGCGCACCCGAAGTAGAGGAGAACCCGTGGGCAAGGTAGTTATGTACAGCTCGGTGTCGGTGGACGGTTTCGTCGCGGATGAGAACGACCAGCCTGGGCCGCTGTTCGACTGGATCACCAGCGGCGACGTGCCGTTGGACGACAGCGGCGTGCTGAAGGTGTCGCAGACTTCCTACGACTACATCCGGCCGTACTGGGACCAGATCGGCGTGACCATCGTCGGCCGGCACGTCTTCGACCTGACCGACGGCTGGGACGGGAAGCCTCCGGGCGGGATGGACCACGTGGTCGTCGTGACCCACCGGCCGAAGCCCGAGGGCTGGGACCCGGAAGCGCCGTTCCACTTCGTCGACGGCGTGGAGGCCGCCGTGGCCAAGGCGCAGGAGCTTGCCGGCGACCGCCTGGTCGAGGTGGCCGCCGGCGATGTCGGCGGCCAGGTGCTCGCGGCGGGCCTGGTCGACGAGGTGCGCATGGACGTCGCACCGGTCGTCTTCGGCTCCGGCAAGCGCTACTTCGGCTCGGTCGACACCCAGCACCTGCTGGAAGATCCCGAGGTGGCGATTCGGGCCAACCGGGTCCTCCACCTCCGCTATCAGGTACGCCGCTGACCGGGTCGGCGTACCAGGTCAGAGGCGGCCGGCGGCTACGAGGGTTTCCAGGCGTACCGGCAGGAGGGGTTCGTTTTCGAGGAGTTTGCCGGTTTCCGAGGCGTGCAGCATGCCCTCGGAGGAGACGAAGCCGACGTGGTGGACCTGTTGGCCGGGGCGGGCGAAGAAGTACAGGTCACCAGGCCTGGCTTCCTCGACCGGGATCGACTCGAGCGTGTCCGCCTGGTCGTGAGCGTCGCGGGGGACGCGTTGCCCAAGGACGCGGCTCACTGTATGCACCAGACCTGAGCAGTCGAGCCCGTACGACGAAGTGCCGCCCCACAAGTACTCGAGTCCCAGGAACTGCGACCCCAAGCGGATCCGGTCCTCGGCCGTAGCGGCGGACTCCATCGGGCGGAGCGCCGAGTCGGCAATCCAGCCCTCACCACCATCCGGCAGGGCGACCCGGGTGAACCCGTCCGAATGATCCAGCGAAGCGAGCACGGTCGCGAAGGACAGATCGAGCAGGTGCCCCGACCCAGGCTCAGCGGTCAGCGCTGCCGATGGTACGGCGACCGCCACGGGCGCCGTCGCGCTCGAAGGCAGCTCACCAAGGTGGCTCGTCGGAACCCAGCCCGGGTACCCGACTTCGTCACTCGACGACGGCTGCCACGGCGCGAGGATCTCGGACCAGCCCTGGCGCTCCGAGCGGATCACCACCGGCTCGCCGTACAGCAACTGGGTGAGGGTCCGCCCGTGCAGACCGAGGCGCGTCTCGGTGTCCATCGACTTCGCCCAGCCGGCCACGTCCGGGGACGCGGCGACCGCGGGAGCATCGACGTCGCGCGGAGCGTCGGGTGAGGTCCACACGGTGCTGACCGGGACCCTGGCGGCGACTAGTTTCATGAGTTCAAGCCTGTCACGCCCAGCCCAACGCCCGTAGGCAGTTGGATCGTCGAACCTTCATACCGAATACCACCCATCACAGGAGACTCCTTCAGCCACCAGGCCGCATCGAGGTCGTTCACCGCGGTTGTCGGGTACGCCGCCACCAGTGCCGCGGCGGCGCCGACACCGACGTGACTTTCCATCATCGAGCCCACGATCGAGCCGAGACCGTGTTCGCGGGCGAGTTCGAGCAGGGTCCGGGCGGGCCCGAGGCCGCCGCACTTGGCCAGCTTGACGTTCACCAGGTCGGCGGCGCCGTGCCGGATGACGGCGACCAGGTCGCGGACGCCGTACACGGACTCGTCCGCGAGGATCGGCGTACTGACCCGGTCGGTGATCCAGGCCATGCCCTCCAGGTCCGCGGCCGGGACCGGCTGCTCGACCAGCTCGATCGCGCAGCCCGCATCCTCCATCGCCCGGATCGCGGTGACCGCGTCGCGCCGAGTCCAGCCCTGGTTCGCGTCCAGCCGTAATCGCGGCTCCGGCCCGATCGCCTCGCGGATCCGGCGGACCCGCTCGAAGTCGGCCGCCGCGTCGCCGGTACCGACTTTCACCTTCAGTACGTCGAACCCGTCGGCGATCCGGGCGCGTCCAGCGGCAACGAGTGCATCTGCGTCGCCCGCGGACAGCGTCACGTCCGTCCGCACCGATGACACCGTCGACCCGAGGAAACCGTGCAGCGTCTGCCCTCGGCGGCGCGCGGCGAGGTCGTGCAGTGCGACATCGACTGCCGCCTTCGCTCCGAAGTTTCCGACGGCTGCACCTTGCACCCGGCGGAGCGCTTCGGTCAGGTCGTCCGGTTCGAGCCCGTTCAAGGCGGCCGCGATCGGTCCTTCGACGCAGGCCTGCGCGCCGGCGAGCGATTCGCCGGTCACCTTCCAGACCTGCGGCGCTTCGCCCCAGCCCGTCTCCGTTCCATCGCTGATCGACACCAGCAGCGAGTCGGCGTGCGTCGCCGTCCGGAGCGCGGTGACGAACGGGGTGTGCAGCGGCGCCGACACCAGGTGAGTGGAAATCTTCATCGCACAGTCTCCAGATGGTGCCGGTGTTCCCAGGCTTCCGCGGCCACCGCGGCGATCAGCTTCTGCGCCTCAGTGTCCGGCAGATCGGACGTCGTGCACATGGCCAGCACGAAGGGCTCCGCGTCGCCGGGCCGGACGATCCCGCCGTCGTGCCGGATCCGGGTGTCCCAGCCGTTCTTGTGCTCGACCCGCGTCCCGGCCGGTACGCCGGCCGGGATCTCGCCGTTCCAGGTGTTCGCCGCCAGCAGGTCGCGGACGTACCCACCGGCCGGGTCGTTGCCCACCGCAACCAGTACCGCGGCCAGATCCGCGGCGCTCATCTCGTTGCTGATCCCCGCTGCCTGAGCGGCCACATCGTCGATACCGCGCCGGATCGCGCTCAGCCCCGACCCGTACTCCGCCAGCACCGCGTTCGCCGCGTCGATGCCGACCAGTTCGAGCACGAGGTCGGTCGCAAGGTTGCTCGACCTCGTGATCATCTCCGTCGCCAGCCAACCGAGCGGCACCTGCTCGCCGAGCTCGGCCCAGGTCGCCGGCGCCTCGTCCTCGGCCGGATTCACCCCGAACCGGCCGCCTGCCGCCGACGGGAAGTCGTTGTGCACGGTGACCGGCTGATCCAGAGCCAGTTCGCCGGCCTCGACCTTGCGCGTCATCGCCATCGCCACCGGCAGCTTCATCGTGCTCGCCGAGTAATGGGTCCGTTCCGCTCCGTGCCGGAACACCGGTACGCCGTCGAGCCGGCCGAGCCACACCCCGAACTCACCACTCCCGGCGACGCCGTCGAGCAGCTCCGCGATTCCCATGGTCGTAACCTTTCCACATTCCCCGCCCCTTGATGGTTACCATTCCACAAGGTGGCGAACCGCAATCCACCAGCCCAGGCTGCGGCAGTTGGAGCCAGTGGACCTGGCAGACTCGCCGGGTGTCCAGAACTGCCGGTCTGCTGCTCGGCTTCGCTGCCGATCGCCTCCTCGGTGACCCCCGCCGGTTCCACCCCGTCGCCGGTTTCGGCCAACTGGCCGGCCGGGTCGAGCGAAGGCTGTACGCCGATTCGCGAGCTGCCGGTACGGCGTACGCGGGGCTCCTGGTCGGCTCGACCGCAGCCGCTGGGGTGCTCGCCGAGCGACTGGTCCGCGATCGGCCGGTCGCGGGAACCCTGCTGACCGCGGCGGCGACCTGGGCTGTGCTCGGTGGTCGGAGCCTGGAGCGAGAAGCCGAAGTGATGGCCGGGTATCTCGAAAAGAAGGAGATTGCGGCTGCTCGCGTTCGACTCGGCTATCTGTGCAGCCGTGATGCCACCGATCTGGAGGCCGATGAACTCGCCCGGGCGACGGTCGAATCCGTGGCGGAGAACACGTCCGATGCCTGCGTGGCGCCGCTGTTGTGGGGCGGGATGCTCGGGATTCCCGGGCTGATCGGTTACCGCGCGGCGAACACGCTCGATGCGATGGTCGGCTACAAGTCGGCGCGCTATCGCAACTTCGGGTGGTGCGCGGCGCGCCTGGACGACGTACTCAATCTGCTGCCGTCCCGGCTTTGTGCCGCGCTGACCGGAGTCGCCGCCGGGAGGCCGGGGGAGACGTGGCGGGTTTGGCAGCGCGACGCGTCGAAGCATCCGAGTCCCAATGCGGGTCCGGTCGAGGCGGCGTTTGCCGGCGCGCTCGACCTGCGGCTGGGCGGGACGAACACCTATGGCGACGAGGTGGAGGATCGCGGCTCGCTCGGTGACGGCCTACCGCCGACCGTGCCGGACATTCGGCGTACGGCGGCGTTGGCGCGGCGAGTCGGCTACGCGGCGGCGGCCACCGCGGCGATTCTGGCGCTACGCCCCCGAAGGACGAGCCAGGTGGAGGACTAGGTGCATTTGAGTCAGCGGCCGCTGCGGATCGCGTTGATGCGGCACGGGGAGTCCGAGGCGAACCTGGACAAATCCATCTTCGAACGGGTGCCCGACCACGCGATCGCGCTGACCGCGAACGGCGTACAGCAGTGCGCGGAGACCGGGCGGCGGCTGCGCGAGGTGTTCGAGAACGAGCCGGTGCGGGTCTACGTCTCGCCGTACCTGCGAGCCCTGCAGACGCTCGACGCGCTCGGCCTCGACGACCTGATCGGGCTCGCTCGCGAGGAGCCGCGGCTGCGCGAACAGGACTGGGCGAACTACCAGGACAGCGAGGACATCGAGCGACAGCAGGTACTGCGCGATTCGTACGGGCACTTCTTCTACCGGTTCACCCACGGCGAGTCCGGCTCGGACGTGTACGACCGGGTGTCGAGCTTCCTGGAGACCATGCACCGCGACTTCGAGACGCCCGACTCGCCGCGGAACGTGCTGCTGGTGTCGCACGGGCTGACGATGCGGCTGTTCTGCATGCGCTGGTTCCACTGGTCGGTGAAGTTCTTCGAGACGCTGCGCAATCCGGGCAACGCCGAGACGCGCGTCCTGCTGCGCCAGCCCGATTTCCGGTACAAGCTGGACCGGCCGTTCGAACAATGGACCGAATACGAACCGACGGAACGGGAGCGATCGGCATGGTTGTAGAACAGACCCGCGCGGCCGCACTGGAGTTGCTGGCTGCGCTCTCGCCTTCGCAGCGCTCAGAGATCAGCGCATCCTTCGACATACCGGATCACCAGGTGTGGACCTACCTGCCCGGCGACAGGCCCGGCGTGACGCTGGCCGAGCTGGACGCGGCGCAGCGCGCGCTGGCGATGCGGCTGCTGGAGATCGGGTGCAGTGAGCGCGGGTACGGCGATACGCAGTCCGTGCTCTTCACCGAAGCCGTACGACGTGGGCTCGCGCAGGCTGAGCCTGGCTCTGCGGTGGATGTCGGGTCGGAGCAGCGCTACTACCTCCGCATCCTCGGCGACCCTGCTGGCGACGGCCCGTGGGCCTGGCGGATCAACGGTCACCACCTCGCGGTGCACGTGACCGTTGTCGACGGGGTGGTCGCGTTCACTCCGCAGTTCTTCGGCGCCGAACCGGCCGTGGTCGAGTCGGGCCCGCACAAGGGCTTCCGGGCGCTACCGGCCGAGCAGGACCTCGGCTTCGAGTTGCTGCACGCACTGGAGCCCGGTCAGCGTGCGGTCGCGGTCTTCTCGGAGAAGGCACCGGACGACATCCTGACCCGATACGACCCGGTCGCGGATCCCGGCGTACTGCGTCGCGGGCTCGCGTACGGCGACATGGACGCGGCGCAGCAAACGCTCTTCAGCCGCCTCATCGGCCAGTACGTCGGCCGCGCCGCCGACGTGATCGGCCAGCGCACCTGGAAAGACATCACCGACCACGGCATCGAACGCCTCACCTTCTCCTGGGCAGGCGCCTCCGAACCAGGCGCCGGCCACTACTACTCGTTAGCCGGTCCCACCTTCCTCGCCGAATACGACAACACCCAGAACGACGCCAACCACATCCACTCCGTCTGGCGAGACCTCCACAACGACTGGGGCAAAGACCTACTAGCGGAGCACTACGCGTCGCACCGCTGACCAGCCACAGCGCACCCCCCAGCCGGACGACGCCGGCCGAGGGGTGTGCTGCTGGGTCAGGCGAGCGGGTAGGCGTTGAGCACGGTCTGGTCGGTGATGTTGCCGTCAGCATCGACCAGGTGCGATCTGAGGGAGATCTTCGTGGCGCCGGGCGTCGCGAAGACGGCCGTGTACCTGCCTTGGCCGACGGCCTTGACCTCAGCGGACCGCCAGGTCTTGCCCTCGTCACCGGAGACCTGGAGCTGCAGCGTCCTGATCCGGGGCAGCGTCGCACCGGGCTGTGCGTCGACCACGAGCGGCAGCACGCTGACGGATGTCCGCTCGACCACGTTGTGGCTGTCGACCTTCGGGCGGTACCGAACGCTGAGCAGCGGCAGCGTGGCCGGTTCGGGGACCTCGGCCGAGGAGAAGGTCCAGACCAGGTCCGTCCGCGTGCTCAACGTCGCGTAGGTCTGCCGGGTCTGTGACGTCTCCAACCGGTACGACGCTTTGCCCGCAGGCAACCCGGTCGCCTCGACGTACCCGAAGATCGGCGTTTCCGCGATCTTGACCCCGTTACGGAAGAGCACAGTGCCGGCCGAATCCGTCTGGCTCCGCCCTCGGTTCCCATCGGCGTCACCGACCGGCGCGACCTGGACACGCAGCCGATCCTGTGCGCGTTGCGCGAACTGCGGCGACGGTACGAACGGTGCGGCGTTGAATCGTTCCCGGTACGACAGGGCGGTCCGGTAGACCTTCGCCTCGGATCCGACACCCGAGAACTCCGGAAAGGCCGCCGGATCCTGGACCCCTGTTGCCCAGGAGATGCCCGGCTCCAGGAACGCCGTCGTCGTGATCGGGCTGTCGAACCGCACTCCAGGTGTGAGGAATCCGGCGCCGTCCGGCGTACCGGCGGAGAGTGTTCGTTCGACCACCCGGTCGGTCGTGGCGTTGACGGTCTGGCAGACGGTTGCCAGATCCTTGTCGTGCACGGTCCGGTCGAGGCCGTTCGGGTATCCGCCGGAAGTCGTGCTGACGAGGCCGTACAGGTACGGCGAGTTCCGGAAGTCTCCGTCGATACCGGGCTTGCCCCACTGCGACGCGATATGTCCCGTCATCAACGCGGCGGGCACATCGGCGCCGACCTGTGCCATGTGGATCCGGCTCAGGTCGAACGTCAATCCGTTCACAGCGGTCTCGCGGGCAGGGTCGGCGGTGGTCCGCCGGTATCCGACGTCCCCGATGATCAGCCCGGCATCCGGTCGCGGGAGGGCGACCTTGACACCTGCGGTCCGGCGAGCGTCGAGAACGACCGTGCTGTCCTTCGTCAACTGCAGACTCGGCTGAACCATCAGATAGAAGTCCTCCCCGACCTGCTGCTGGGCGTCGATCAGATACTCGCCCTTGGGCAACCGCACCTTTGCCGAGGCGCCCGAAACAACGAGGTCGACGGCTTGGTCCAGACCCCACACTTCCGTGCTGGTCGTGTCGTCGGAGCTGGGAGCGCCGTCGGGACCGAGATGGGTGATGGTGAGGTCGTAGCGCTCGGGTTCTTTGTCGACGCCCACCGCAGAGGTGACACTGCCCGCCGGGCCGGTCGCGGTGACGCGGCCGGAGTACGTGCCATCCGATCCACTGTGCTTGGTGTTCGAGGTCACCTGCACCGCGGCGGTGCTGCCCGCGGGGACCGTGACCGTGCTCGTGCTCAGGACGAGCGCGTCCGTCGGAGCCGGGCCGCCGTCCGGGCCGCTCAGTGAGGCAGCCAGGTCGAGCGTCACCGGTCGATCCCCGAGGTTGCGATAGGTCAGCGTCCTGGTGACCGGAGTGTCGTCGTCGTGCGGCCACCTCGCGGTGCCGAACGAGAGGTTGCCGGGCTCGGCGACGACGGTCTGGGTGATGCCTTTGGCAACATCCACCCGGCCGGCACCCTGCTCGAACGCCGTCTGGCCGGCCGCCGGCCGGGCCGACCCCATCAGCACGCCCTTGAGCTCGGCGGCCTTCCAGTCCGGGTGCTCCTGGGCCAGGATCGCCGCCGATCCGGCCACGTGCGGCGTCGCCATCGACGTCCCGCCGAGGCGCAGGTAGTCGTCGCCGACGGGCTCACCGATGACCGAGTCCTTCGCCTTCGCCGCGACGATCGAGACGCCCGGTGCGCTGATGTCCGGTTTCACGGCTCCATCGCCGACGCGCGGGCCGCGGCTGGAGAAGTCGGCCAGCCGGTTGTCCTTGTCCACGGCGCCGACAGTGAGCGCCGCGTCCGCACTGCCCGGTGAGTCGATGGTGCCCTCGCCCGGGCCGTTGTTGCCGGCGGCGACCACGAACAAGGTGCCCGTCTGGCTGGTCAGCCGCTCCACGGCTTCCTCGAGCGGGTCGATCGCGGCGGTGTCCTCGCGTCCCAGGCTCAGATTGACGACTTTCGCCTTGACCTCGGTCGCGGCCCATTCCATCCCGGCCAGGATCGCGGAGTCCTGGCAGTCGCCGGTGTCGTCGCAGACCTTGCCGTCGTACAGCTTCGCTCCGGGGGCAACGCCTTTGTACCTGCCGTTCGATGCGGCCCCGGTACCGGCGATCGTCGAGGCGACGTGCGTGCCGTGGCCGTAGTGATCGCCGGCGGGATCGTCCGTGAAGTTCTTCGCTCCCACCACCTGGGTGGCCAGGTCGGGATGGGACGCGTCGATCCCGGTGTCCAGCACTGCCACGGACACGCCTGTACCTGTGAAGCCGGCCTGCCACGCTGCGGGTGCACCGATCTGCGGGACAGACTGGTCCAGGGTGACCCTTCGCTTGCCGTCGAGCCAGATCTTGGCGGCTCCAAGACTCGACCGGGCCGGCTGGACTCCGGCCAGGAAGCCCGCTGCGGTGGCCTTGGCGACCCTGATCGCCGCACCGTTGACGGAAGGTAGTTCACGGGTCACCGTCGCCCCGGGCATCGCCGCGCGCTGCCGCGCCCTCCCGCTGTAGGTGACCAGCAACGGGATCGACGAACTCGACCTGTCGTCGAGCCCGTCCCGGGCCAGACCGGCCACATCGAACAGTTGGCGATCCAGCCTTCCGTCGTTCACCGCGCTCCGGACGTCGGAAGGAATGATGTACAGGTGGCTCTGAGTTCGATGTGTGCTGAACATCAGCCCACGCCGGCCCGGACCCGGCTCAACCGCGACGCGACCGTTCTCGCCGCCTTGCAGCGTGACCCTGTCACCAGTGATCAACGTGACCTTCTGGGTGGGGCCGATCACCTGAGCCGCCGCCTCGCCGGCAAGCGAAGAGGGCGGCTGCGGCCGAGACGACGCATCAGCCGGTCCCGACAGTGCCAGACCTAGAACAGCGAGGGAGACGACGGTAGCCCCGACCCTCCATGACCGCGGTCGAAATTTCACCACAGAACCTTCCACTCGGTTGTCCACGCATCAGACCGGCCGGACACCGCCGAGAGCGGGCCTGCTCGGCCATCCACCTTCTGAACGTCCGGGCCGGCCGGAAAAGGTGACACCTTCAGCAGAGGCGGCGGCCCCGAGCACCGGATACTTCCCGAGTTCCCGCTGCCTCACGGCCGGTGGCCGGACGACCGTCAAGGTCGTCGGATAAGGTCGGGGCGTAAGCGACGGTTGTGCAGGAACCCGGTGTGAGTCCGGGGCGGTCCCGCCACTGTGACCACGTTCTC
The DNA here is from genome assembly GCF_003261635.1 of Kribbella monticola. Classification (GTDB taxonomy): domain Bacteria; phylum Actinomycetota; class Actinomycetes; order Propionibacteriales; family Kribbellaceae; genus Kribbella; species Kribbella monticola. The sequence continues at coordinate 536,352 of NZ_QFXK01000027.1, forward strand.
GTGGGAGTCAGGAACTGCTGCCGTCGTACCTGCCACCTGGGGCGTGGACACCCCGAGGAAGGACCGGCCGCGCTTGCCCGCGAACGCGAACCTGTTGCTGCTCTCAACCGCCGACACCGACCTGCTCGCCGCCTCTCAGGCCGGCGCAGGATGGAAGGTCGCCAACCCCGCCCGGGTCGACCTGGCGGATCTGCCGCAAATGCTTGACGGCGTCGAGGTCGTAGTGGTCCGCCTCCTCGGCGGTCGCCGCGCCTGGGAGGAGGGTCTCGACGCCGTCATCTCCGCCGGTATCCCGACCGTCGTGCTGTCCGGCGAGGCCGCGCCCGACGCCGAGCTGATGTCGCTCTCCACGGTCCCCGCCGGCGCCGTCACCGAGGCACTCGCGTACCTCCGCGAAGGCGGCTCGAAGAACCTCGCGAACCTCGCCGGCTTCCTCCGCGACACCTTGCTGCTCACCGGCGACCCCTTCGACCCGCCGTACGCGCTTCCCACGTACGGCGTACGCGCGGGCCGCACCTTCGAAGAGGACGACCGGCCTGTCGTCGGCATCGTCTACTACCGAGCGCACGAGATCTCCGGCAACACCGCCTTCGTCGACGCGCTCGCGGACGCCATCGAGAACGCCGGTGCACAGGCACTACCCGTGTACTGCGGCACGCTGCGCGGCCTGGACCCGAGCAGCACAGAGAACGCGGAACTCTTCGCTCTGCTCAGCAAAGCGGACGTGCTCGTCACCACCCTGCTGGCCGCGGGCGGCACGGTCGCCGCGAATGCGAGCGCCGGAGGCGACGACTCGTGGGACGCGGGCGCGCTCGCCTCGCTCGACATCCCGCTGATCCAGGGCCTCGCGCTGACCTCGACCAGGGAGCAGTGGCTCGAGAGCGATGCCGCGATCAGTCCGCTGGACGCCGCGACGCAGGTCGCGATCCCCGAGTTCGACGGCCGGCTCATCACGATTCCGTTCTCGTTCAAGGCGTACGACGCCGAGGGGATCGCGAGCTACGCACCGGATCTCGAGCGCTGCGCGCGCCTCGCCGGGATCGCCACGGCCCAGGCGAAGCTTCGCCACGTGGAGCCCAAGGACAAGAAGCTCGCGCTCGTCCTGTCGTCGTACCCGACCAAGCACGCCCGGATCGGCAACGCGGTCGGTCTTGACACACCGGCCTCCGCCGTCGTCCTGCTCGGTCAGCTGCAGGAGGCCGGCTACGACCTCGGACCGGACCTCAACCTCGACGAACTGCAGGGAGCCGAAGGTGCGGACGGCCTGATCCACCGGCTGATCGCGGCCGGCGGACACGACGTCGACTGGCTCACCGACGAGCAGTTGTCGAGCGCGGTCGCCAAGATCCCGCTGTCCACCTACGCGAAGTGGTTCGGCGCAGTACCGGAGTCGTTGCAGGAGGCAATGACCGGGGCGTGGGGCGAGGCGCCGGGAAGCCTGTACGTCGACCAGTCGGGACCGGAGCCGGCGATCGCCTTGGCCGCCTTGCGATTCGGCAACGTCGTACTGATGATCCAGCCGCCACGCGGATTCGGCGAGAACCCGGTCGCGATCTACCACGACCCGGACATGGCGCCGTCGCATCACTACCTCGCGGCGTACCGGTGGCTCGAAGCGTCGCCGGAAGAGGGCGGCTTCGGCGCGCACGCGGTCGTGCACCTGGGCAAGCACGGCACGCTGGAATGGCTTCCTGGCAAGGGAATCGGGATGGCGGCCGACTGCGCGCCGGACGCCGTACTGGGCAACCTGCCGCTCGTTTACCCGTTCATCGTCAACGACCCCGGGGAGGGGACGCAGGCGAAGCGGCGCGGGCATGCGGTGATCGTGGACCACCTCGTACCGCCGATGGCGCGCGCCGAGACGTACGGCGACATGGCCAAGCTGGAGTACCTGCTCGACGAGTACGCGACCGTCTCCGCGCTCGACCCGGACAAGGTGCCGACGTTGCGCGCGCAGATCTGGACGCTGATCCAGGCGGCGCAACTGCACCACGATCTGCACACGTCCGAGAAGCCGGACGACGAGGAGTTCGACGAGTTCGTCCTGCACCTCGACGGGTATCTCTGCGAGATCAAGGACGTCCAGATCCGCGACGGGCTGCACATCCTCGGTGGCGGTCCGGTCGGAGAGGCCCGCGTCAACCTGGTCCTCGCAGTACTGCGTGCTCAGCAGATGTGGGGCGGCAAGGCGGGCGCGGTTCGCGGTCTGCGTGCTGCTCTGGGCGACACGTTCGGTGTCGACGAGGCCGCGATGCTCGCCGATCCGGGGCAGGTCGTACCGGAGCTCGCTGAGCTGGCGACGCTCGCGGATCTGCCGGCCGTGAGTGGTGCAGACGGCGTGGACCTGCTGGAAGCGGTCGCGCGCAAACTCGTGCTCGGCATGGAGACGCTCGGCTGGGATGCGGCCAAGGTGCCGGTCGTCGTCGACGAGGTGCTCGGCCGCGCGTCCGACGGCGTGAGCGCCTCGCTGACTTTCGCCGCGACCGAGGTGGTGCCGCGACTGGCCCGGACCGGCGACGAGCTGGCCAACGTACTGCGTGCGCTGGCCGGCCGCTTCGTCGAAGCCGGCCCGTCGGGCTCGCCGACTCGCGGTCTGGTGAACGTCCTGCCGACCGGCCGGAACTTCTACGCGGTCGACCCGAAGGCGATCCCGAGCCGCAACGCGTGGGACGTCGGCGTCGCGCTGGCCGACTCGTTGCTGGCCCGGCACCGGGCCGAGACGGGGGAGTGGCCGCGATCGGTCGGCCTGACCGTCTGGGGCACGTCCGCGATGCGCACCCAGGGCGACGACCTGGCCGAGGTGCTCTGGCTCCTCGGCTGCCGGCCGGTCTGGGACGAAGCGTCTCGTCGCGTCACCGGTTTCGAGGTCGTTCCTCTTGACGAGCTCGGCCGGCCGCGGGTCGACGTGACGATCCGGATCTCGGGGTTCTTCCGGGACGCCTTCCCGCACGTGGTTTCGCTGCTGGACGAAGCCGTTCGTACGGTCGCCGCGCTCGAAGAAGATGCCTCCGACAACTATCTTCGGGCGCACGTCCAGGCAGATGTTGCTGAGGGCAACGACCTGCGCTCGTCGACGGCCCGGGTCTTCGGTTCCAAGCCCGGCTCGTACGGCGCGGGGCTGCTGCCGCTCGTCGATGCCCGGAACTGGCGGACCGACGCCGAGCTCGCCGAGGTGTACGCGGTCTGGGGCGGGTACGCGTACGGCAAGGATCTCGACGGCGCGGAGGCTCGGCCGTCGATGGAGCGCGCCTACGCGCGGATCCAGGTGGCGGCGAAGAACGCGGACACCCGCGAGCACGACATCATGGATTCGGACGACTACTTCCAGTACCACGGCGGCATGGTCGCGATGGTGCGCCACCTGACCGGTTCGAACCCGAAGGCGTACATCGGCGACTCCGCCGTACCGGCTCAGGTGAAGACGCGGACGCTCGAGGAGGAGACCAAGCGGGTCTTCCGGGCCCGCGTGGTGAACCCGAGGTGGATGACGGCGATGCAGCGGCACGGGTACAAGGGCGCCTTCGAGATGGCCGCGACGGTGGACTACCTGTTCGGGTACGACGCGACCGCGGGCGTCGTGGACGACTGGATGTACGAGACGCTGACCAAGGAGTACGTCGCCAATCCGGAGATCGCCGAGTTCTTCCGCAAGTCGAACCCGTGGGCCCGGCACGGCATCGCCGAGCGGTTGCTCGAGGCGGCTCAGCGCGGTCTGTGGTCGGAACCCACCGACGAGGCCCTGGAAACCCTGCGCACGGCCGTTCTGGAAACAGAGGGTGACATCGAGGACCGCGGCTGAGACTGTCAGGCGGCGCGGTCCGGTCGTGTGATTGGGTTGAGGCATGGCTTCTGAGCAGCTGCGAGTCCTGATCACCAACGACGACGGCTACCAGGCGCGGGGCATCCGGGCCCTGGCGCACGCGGTCGCGTCGGCCGGTCACGAGGTGCTGGTAGTGGCGCCGCTGACCGATCAGAGCGGCGTCGGTACGGCGCGGGCCGGCTGGGTCAACCGGCCGATCAAGACCGCCTCGGAGGATGCGGACGGGATCACCTACATCGGGGTCGACGGCACGCCGGCGCTGGCCGTCACGATGGCGCGCCTCGGCGCGTTCGGCAAGTCGCCGGAGCTGGTCGTGTCGGGGATCAATCACGGCTACAACTTCGGCGCGATCCTGCACTCCGGGACGGTCGGCGCTGCGCTGACCGGGGCGACCCAAGGGCTGTCGGGGCTGGCGATCAGCATCGGCTCCGAGCACCCGCAGCACCTGGAAGTCGCCGCGGACATCGCTGCGGAACTGATCGGCTGGGTGCGCGACGAACCGGTCGGCACGGTGCTGAACATCAACGTGCCGGACGTCCCGAAGGCCGACCTCCGCGGCGTCCGTACCGCGACCCTGGCTCCGGTCAACCCCACCCGCCTCAAGGCCTCCGTCGCCCCCACCGGCGAGCCCATCATGATCCTCCGCGACCCCGACCCCTCCCAATACCCCGACTCGGACGAGTCCCTCCTGGCCGAGGGCTACGTAACCCTCACCTCGATCACCGGCGTAACAGCACGCGACGACGAAACCCCCGCCCGGTACCTCACCAACCGACTCACCTGACCGGCGACCGGCTGAGGGCTGCGGCCCTGGCCCGGACAAGGGAGACCAAGCCAGGGGCGCGTCGCCCGTCGTAGCGGGAGAGGGCGCAGGCGAAGCGCCTACTGGGCTGCGGGCGAGGTGTGGTGATGGGTGAGGTTGGTCTCCGGGCGGTGGGAGACCGCGGGCGGTGTGGAATGATCGCGGGGACGGTTGGAGAGGAACACCGGTGACGGCACTGTAGTGAGCCGGAGTCCGGGGCGGTCCCGCCACTGTGACCGGGTGCGAATCCGGAAGCCAGGACATCTCCCGCCGTCCGCCAGGGAGCGCTCTCCGCGTTCCCGGCGTGCCAGGTGCCGAGGCGGGCGTGGACACCCGCAGGACGAAGGGAACACCGCTGATGCGGCCAGCTCCACCCAACTCTCAGCCTGCCCCAGCCCCCGCGCCCGACGGCGCGCTGCCGCAGGAGCCCACATCGCATGGCGCTCCATCGGCGGAGTCTGCGCCCTCCGGCGCGCTGCTGCAGGATCCCTCACCTCATGGCGTGGTCTCGGCGGGCTCCGCACCTCGCGGCGCGCTGCCGGAGGATCCCTCACCTCATGGCGTGGTCTCGGCGGGCTCCGCGCCTCGCGGCGCTCTGTCGGAAGGCTTTCCGTTCACCGCCGTCGTCGGAATGGAAGACCTCCAGCTCGCCTTGATTCTCGCGGCGGTCTCGCCGGCGATCGGTGGTGTGCTGATCCGGGGTGAGAAGGGTACGGCGAAGTCCACGGCCGTCCGCGCCCTGACCGAGATCCTCCCCGCGATCGAGGTCATCCCGTCCTGCCGCTTCTCCTGCGACCCGAATGCCCCTTCCCCCGACTGCCCCGACGGTCCCCACGAGATCACCGGCGAGAACGGCGTGGAGCGCTCTCTGCGACCCGCGCGACTGGTCGAGCTACCGGTTGGAGCGACCGAAGACCGCGTACTCGGCTCGCTGCATCTCGAGCGAGCGCTCTCTGAAGGCGTCACGGCGTACGAACCCGGGCTGTTGGCTGCGGCGCATCGCGGGTTGCTGTACGTCGACGAGGTCAACCTGCTGCACGACCACCTGGTCGACGTACTTCTCGACGCGGCCGCGATGGGCCGTGCGACTGTCGAGCGCGACGGCATCTCCGTCACGCATCCGGCGCGCTTCGTGCTCGTCGGCACCATGAACCCTGAGGAAGGCGAGCTCCGCCCGCAGCTGCTCGACCGCTTCGGGCTGACGGTCGATGTGGTCGCGAGCCGCGACCCGGCCGTTCGGGTCGAGGTGATGCGGGCGCGGCTGAGCTACGAGGCCGGCCCGGCGGCGTACGTCGCCAAGTTCGCCGACGCTCAGCGTGAGCTCGCGGAGCGGATCGTGAAGGCGCAGAGCCTGTTGCCGGACGTGATCCTGACCGACTCCGCGCTCCGTCAGATCGCCGAGATCTGTGCGTCCTTCGACGTCGACGGCATGCGGGCAGATCTCGTGACAGCCCGTACTGCGGTCGCTCACGCCGCCTGGTCCGGGCGGACTGTTGTCGAGGTGGAGGACGTACGAGCGGCGGCCAAGCTCGCGTTGCCGCACCGCAAACGGCGCAACCCGTTCGACGCGCCCGGGCTGGACGACGAGCAACTCGACCAGGCGATCAAGGACAGCACCCCACCCGAACCGGACCCCGACGACGATCCCGACGGAGGCCCGGACAACCCGGGCGGCGGTCCGGACGGTGGTGGTCCCGACAACGGCGACGGCGAAGTGGAAGGCGACGACACACCCCCAACGGAGGACGCACCCGGGGAGCAGGACGCGCCCCGAGAGCAGGACGGACCCGGCCAGCAGGACGCGCTCCGAGAGCAGGACGCACGCGGAGAGCAGACTGACCGGGGGAACACAGAGAGCGCTGTCTCGGGTTCCGCGCCGACTGGTCAGGTGGCGGCCAGCTCCGAGCCTTACAAGGCTCGCCTACTCAGCGTCCAAGCACCCGGAGCCGGCGTTGCCGGTCGGCGATCTCGCGCGATCACCGAGGTCGGCCGCGTCGTAGGCGACCGCGCCCGACTCGGCCGCGAACCAGGCCGCCCGCACCTCCTCGCCACCATCCGCGCAGCCGCACCACACCAACACACCCGCGGCCGAACAGGTCTCGGTCTCACCGTACGGGCCAACGACATCCGTCTTGCGGTCCGCGAGGGGCGGGAGGGGAATCTGGTGCTCTTCTGTGTTGATGCGTCTGGGTCGATGGGGACGAAGAGGCGGATGGGGGAGGTGAAGACGGCGATTGTTTCGTTGCTGCTGGATGCATATCAGCGGCGCGACAAGGTCGGTCTGGTGACTTTCGCCGGTGCTACCGCCACGGTTGTGCTGCCGCCGACGGGTAGCGTCGAAACCGCGGTACGGCGGCTCGAATCGCTGCCCACCGGCGGTCGGACCCCACTCGCCGAAGGGCTGCTCCAAGCGGCCGAGGTACTGCGGATCGCGGCGATCCGCGATCCTCGGCGCCGGCCGTTGCTGGTGCTCGTGACGGATGGCCGGGCGACTCACGGAGAGAGCGCGTTCGCCAAAGCGAAGCAGGCCGCCGGGTGGCTGGCGATGCAGGGGATCGCTAGCGTCGTGGTGGACTGCGAACCGCGTCGCGGCGTACGGCTCGGATTGGCTGCTGAGCTCGCCGACGTTCTCGGCGCGGAGTACCTGGATCTGGGGGAAGTTGCCGCGGGCAACCTTGTTCGAGCTGTCACCACGAGGAGCGCCGCCTGATGCCGCAGGGACAACCGAGTGTCGTACCGCAGGACGGTCTGACCACCCGCCAGCGCCGGAACCGGCCGTTGCTGATGGTGCACACCGGTGAGATGAAGGGGAAGTCGACCGCGGCGTTCGGGATGGCGCTGCGCGGCTGGAACCAGGGCTGGAACATCGGGGTGTTCCAGTTCGTCAAGAGCGCGAAGTGGAAGGTCGGCGAGGAGAGCGCGTTCAAGGCGCTCGGACAGTTGCACGAGGCAACGGGTGAGGGCGGCCCGGTCGAGTGGCACAAGATGGGCGAGGGATGGAGCTGGTCGCGCAAGGCCGGTTCCGAGGAGGATCACGCCGCCGATGCGCTCGAAGGCTGGCGGGAGATCCAGCGCCGGATCGCTGCCGAGACGCACGATCTCTATGTGCTGGACGAGTTCACCTATCCGATGAAGTGGGGGTGGGTGGACGTCGACGAGGTGGTCGAGACGCTGACGAACCGGCCAGGTCACCAGTACGTCGTGATCACGGGACGGAACGCGGACCAGCGGCTCCTCGACGCGGCGGATCTGGTCACCGAGATGACCAAGGTGAAGCACCCGATGGACGCGGGCCAGAAGGGCCAGAAGGGCATCGAGTGGTGAGCGCCCAGAACGCAGAACGCGCTCTCCCACAACCCAGCCGCTCGCGGAGTTGGCGGTGGTGATTCCGCGGATTGTGGTGGCCGCGCCTTCGTCGGGGGCTGGGAAGACGACTGTGGCGGTCGGGTTGATGGGGGCGCTGCGGCAGGCGGGGCATCGCGTCGCAGGGTTCAAGGTGGGACCGGACTACATCGACCCCGGATTCCACGCCGTCGCGACCGGGCGCCCGGGCCGGAACCTCGATCCCATGCTGTCCGGTGAGGAACGCGTCGCGCCGCTGTTCGCCCACGGCGCGGTGAGCGCGGACCTCGCCGTTGTCGAAGGTGTGATGGGCCTGTACGACGGTGCACTCGGCACCGAGGGCTACGCCTCCACAGCACACGTCTCAAAGTTGCTCAAGGCACCGATCGTGCTGGTGGTCGACGCGTCCGCGGCAGGACGCAGCGTCGGCGCGGTAGTGGCTGGTTTCCTCTCGTACGACACCGGCGTCCGGATCGTCGGAGTGATCCTGAACAAGGTCGGTTCGGACCGCCACGAGGCCGAGGTGCGCGCCGGTGTCGCGCCCACCGGCGTACCGGTTCTCGGTGTACTGCGGCGTGACACCCGCCTGACCGTGCCGAGCCGCCATCTCGGGCTGATCCCGGCCGACGAGCAGCGCGAGCAGGCGTCGGGCGCGGTGGAAGCCGCCGCGGAGTTGGTGCGGCAAGGCGTCGATCTGGAGGCCTTCGTCGCAGCGGCCCGGACCGCGCCTGACCTGGACGTGCAGCCCTGGGACCCAACCGCTGAAGTCACCCCAGCCGAGGAGGGCAGGCCGGTCATCGCGATGGCAGGCGGACCCGTGTTCTCCTTCCGCTACACCGAGACGGCCGAACTGCTGACAGCAGCCGGCGCCGACGTCGTCACCTTCGACCCACTCCGGGAGTCATTGCCCGAGGCAACCTCCGCGCTCTACCTCGGCGGCGGCTTCCCCGAGCTTCACGCGGAAGCGCTCTCCGACAACGCCGTACTGCGCAAGCAGGTCGCCGACGAGATCGCCGCAGGTCTCCCGGTCGTCGCGGAATGCGCCGGCCTGCTCTACCTGTGCCGTGAACTCGACGGCCACCAGCTGACCGGCGTACTACCGGCGACGGCTCGTATGACGAGTCGCCTGACGCTCGGCTACCGGACAGCGATCGCAGCGACCACCACCGCGATCTTCGACGAGGGCCGTCGCGTTCGCGGCCACGAATTCCACCGGACCACAGTCGAGTACGACGGAGACGTCGACAGCGCCTGGTATCTCCCAGGGGGCATCCAGGAAGGCGTCGCCCGCACCCAGATCCACGCGTCCTATCTCCACCTGCACTGGACGGCGACACCCGACGTGCCCGCCAGGTTCGTAGCAGCGGCCCGTGTCTACGCGGGGTTGGAGAAATGAGCCTGATCGTGGGAATCGGCCTGCGCTCCGGTACGTCGTACAGAGAGCTGCGCGACCTCGTGGAGAAAGCACTGGCCGGCTTGAGCCCGCAGGACGTCGTACAGGTGGTCACTGTCGAAGGCAAGGAGACAGAGCCCGGTCTGCAACGGCTAGTCGCGTCACTGGATGCACAGCTGTTCACTGCACCATCACTGGAGCTCTCCCAACAACAAGTGCCGACCCCGAGCGACGAAGTAGAACGCCTGACCGGTACTGCGAGCGTTGCCGAGGCCGCCGTGATCCTGAGCGGGGCCGAGCTCGTAGTACCCAAGCAGCGCTCAGCCCGAGCCACAGTCGCTGTCGGCAAACTCCTGAACAGCCAATCGATGGCCGCTCCCGGCTATCCGCAAACCGAGCGGGAGACCGTACATCGCGTGCTGGCCGAGCGGCGCGACGTACGCCGAGGTTTCCTCGACCACCCGATCGCCGACGACGTCCTCACCCGCGTACTGGAGTCGGCGCACCGCGCGCCCAGTGTCGGCCTGAGCCAGCCGTGGGACTTCGTCCTCATCCGGGACATCGCCACCCGCCGCAAGGTGCACGACCTCGCGATCGCCCAAAGAGACGCGTTCGCTGCATCGCTTCCGGCCGACCGGCGGAGCGCGTTCGACGGACTGAAGATCGAGGCGATCCTCGACACCCCACTCAACATCGCCGTCACCTGCGACCCAGGCCGCGGCGGCCGCCACGTGCTGGGACGGCACGCCGACCCACGGACCACCTGGTTCTCAGCGGCGATCGCCATCCAGAACCTGTGGCTGGCCGCGCGCGCAGAGGGGCTCGGCGTCGGTTGGGTGTCGTTCTTCGAGCCAGGAGAGGTCGGCGCAGTACTGGACCTGCCCGCCCAGGTGGAGCTCGTCGGGTATCTGTGCGTCGGCCACGTGGAGGAGTTCGCCGCAGCGCCCGAGCTGGTGCGGAGTGGATGGGCTGCGCGACGGCCGCTCTCGTGGGCTGTGCACCAGGAGGCCTGGGGACAACGCGGCTTGCCGGGGGAGTCGCCGTCGCAGGTGATCGTGCGGGACGCAGTACAGGCCGAAGGTGTAGCAAAGCCTGTTGGTAGTCAGGTGGTGCACCTGGTGGTTGTCGACGCGGCGCAGCCGGAGTTGCTGGAGCGGCCCGAAGCCCTCGTAGTACAGGTGGCTGGGGAGAAGCCTGCTGCGGACTTCGGAGTGCTGTGGCGACCTGCGCGGTCCGCCGACGAGGCGGTGGAGCTCGGTGTCGAGGTGGCTCGGGATCTGGTGCTGCAGGGCGTAGGGCAGATCGTCGTAGAGCTCCCTGTCGAGTCCGACATCTCCCGGGCGCTCGCACGCGGCGTACGGCTGGGTGGTCTTGCCTGCGGCATCACAGTCGATGAACCGGGGAAGATGCGAGACTCCTCCGCATGACCGTCCCACCCCAAGGCCCAGCGCCTATGTACGTTCCCGCCTTCTCGATGAAGCAGCGGATCACCCTGATGGCGAACAAGTACGAACTGATCGCCACCAACCCGGACGGGTCCGACGGAGCGCTGCTCGCGTTCGCGCAGCAGAAGCGGATGGCCTTCAAGGAAGAGGTCACCTTCTACACCGACGACACCAAGTCGCAGGCGGTGTTCTCGTTCAAGGCCCGCAAGCGGATCGACCTCGGCTCCGGGTACGACGTGTTCGACCCGCAGGGCCAGCCGATCGGCTGGTTCAAGAAGGAGTTCGGCAAGAGCCTGCTGCGCTCCAGCTGGCAGCTCAGCGGTGCCGGCTTCGAAGCCGACGGGACCGAGCGGAACCCGACCGTTGCGATCGTGCGCCGGATCTGGGAGTTCGTCCCGTACGTCGGCGAGATCCCGTTGCCGTTCATCTTCCACTTCGACTTCAAGGACCGCGCCACCGGCGAGCTGGTGCTTGCGGTCGAGCGCAAGGTGTCGGTCCGCGACCGTTACCGCGTCACCGCTCCCGATCCGCGGCTCGACTTCCGCGTCGCGGCCGCGATGACGGTCGCGCTCGACGCCCTCCAGAGCCGCTGATCCAGCACCACGCTGCAGACCGGACGCCGCATTTCATCCGACGCCTGCCGTACGCCGTTCACCCGGCGTACGGCGGGCGTCGTACGGGCCGCTCCCTCTTTTGGGTGATTCGACCCTGACAGCCCTTGGTTCGGGGTGGGTGCGGTGCGAGTCTTGGAGACATGGGAGCAACGCAACGGAGTCGACGGTGGTTGGTGCCGGTCACGGCAGTCGCGGTGGTAGCGGGTGTGGGAGCGCTCGGGCCGGTGGTCGCGGACGCGTCTCCTGACCTGCCCGGGATCACGGCCCAGGACCTGCTCGCCAAGGTGCAGACGGCCAAGGTCGACGGGCTGTCCGGCACGGTGACGTCCTCGACGGATCTCGGTCTGCCGGCGATTCCCGGGCTCGGCGCCGATGCCGCCAAGTTCACCGACCTGCTGACCGGCAAGCACACGGCCCGGGTCGCCTTCGCCGCTCCCGACAAGGCTCGCATCTCCGTGATCGACCAGATGGCCGAGCGCACGGTGACCACCGACGGCAAGACCGCCTGGGTGTACGACTCGTCCCGCCGAGAGGCCACCAAGCTCGCCCTGCCCGCGCACCCGGGCAAGCCCGAGGTCGCGCCGGAGAAGCAGGCGTACGACCCGCAGGCCGTCGCGAAGCAGTTCCTCGCCGCCATCGACCCGTCCACGAAGGTGGAGGTGAGCGGCACCGAGAAGGTCGCCGGGCGCGACGCGTACAAACTTCGCCTGATCCCGAAGACCGACAAGACGACGGTCGGTTCGGTGACGCTGGCGATCGACTCGAAGACCTGGATCCCGCTCGAGGTGACGGTGATGCCGCGGACCGGCAAGGATCCCGCGGTCCAGCTCGGCTTCTCGTCCGTGTCGTTCAGCACGCCGGACAGCAGCACGTTCTCCTTCACGCCGCCCAAGGGCGTCAAGGTGACCGAGCAGAAACTCCCGACGGCTCGGCACATCGAGCCCAAGGGCCTCCCGAAGCCGAACGCCACCAAGCCAGGCGCCAAGCCCGGCATGGTGAAGCCTGGCATGGGCATGGCTGACCGGGACAAGCCGACCGTCGTCGGCAAGGCCTGGGAGAGCGTCCTCGTACTACGTGGCGCCAAGCTTCCCGCCGATGTCGGACCGCTCGGCCAGCTGCTCGCCAAGGCGCGCACGGTCCAGGGCACCTGGGGCTCGGGCAAGATCCTCACCACCAAGATGGTCAGCGCGCTGATCACGGACGACGGCCGCGTGTTCGTCGGCCTGGTCACACCCGACACCCTCGAAGCCGCCGCCGCCAAGGCTCCCCGCTGACCACGCGAACCGCGAGCCGGGAGCGCTGACCAGGTGACCACCGAACCAACCTCAGCGCACCCGGCCAAGCCTGCCGACCCGGCGGCGGTTGAGCACGGCGAAACCCAGCCGGCAGCGAAGGCCCCGGCCATTGGTGCCGGCGAAACCCAGCCGGCAGCCAAGGCCCCGGCCATTGGTGCCGGCGAAACCCAGTCGGCAGCCAAGGCCCCGGCCATTGCTGCCGGCGGGTGGAGTGGGAGCGGCGCGCCGATTGTCACCGCGGGGCTGACGAAGCGGTTCCGGAGTGGGCAGGTGGCGGTCGACGCCATCGATCTGGAGGTTCCGGCCGGCAGCATCTTCGGGTTCCTCGGGCCGAACGGGTCCGGGAAGACGACCACGATCCGAATGCTGCTCGGGCTGATCGCGCCCACCTCGGGCTCGGTCGAGCTGCTCGGCGAGCCGATGCCGAAGGCGCAGTTGTCGGTCCTTCCCCGAGTCGGGGCGCTGGTCGAAGGACCGGCCTTCTACCCGTTCTGGACCGGCCAGGCCAACCTGCTGCGCTTCGACGCCGCGGACCGGACCGCCGACCCGAGGACCCGCAAAGCCCGGGCCGGCCACGCGCTCGAGCGGGTCGGCCTGTCCAATGCGGCCGGCAAGAAGGTCCGCAACTACTCGCTCGGGATGCGCCAGCGACTCGCGATCGCCGTCGCTCTGATGCAGCCGCGCGACCTGCTCGTGCTCGACGAGCCGACCAATGGTCTCGATCCCCAGGGCACCCGCGAGGTGCGCTCGCTGATCCGCGAACTCGCCAACGACGGCACCACGATCTTCACCTCGACCCACCTGCTGGCCGAGGTCGAGCAGCTCTGCACCCACGCGGCAGTGATGAGCCGCGGCCGGTTGCTCCGGCAATCCACGATGACCGAACTACGCTCGGAACTCCGCCCCCGCCTGGTCGTCCGTACGCCGGATCTCCAGCAGGCCGAACGAACCCTGACCGGCCTGGGCGTCACCGACGTCAAGCGGACCGACGAGTTCGTCGACGGAGATCCGGGCGAGTTGCCGATCGACAAGCTCGCCGCGGCCCTGGTCGCCGCCGACGTCCGGATCCACGGCTTCGGGATCGAACGACCGAGCCTCGAAGACGCCTTCGTGGCCCTGACCGGAGAAGGTTTCGATGTCGCCGAATGAACGGCAATCCGCGGGGGATGAGAGCTGATGGCGGCTGAGGTGGTGGAGCGGACGCCGGTGGCACGGCCCAGTGCGGGGCGGCACACCGTGGCGTTGTTCGCGTCGGAGTTGCATCTGGTCTTCGGCCGGGCCCGGACGTGGGTGCTGCTCGCCGTACTGGCCGCTGTTCCGATCCTGATCGGGGTGGCGATCAAGTTGTCCGGATCATCCGGCGACGCCGAAGGGTTCCTCGGCCAGGTCGCCGGCAACGGATTCTTCCTGGTCGTTGCCAGTCTGGCCTTGTCGTTGCCGTTCTTCCTCCCGACCGCGGTCACGGTGATCTCGGGGGAGTCGCTGGCGGGCGAAGCCAGCCTCGGCACGCTGCGCAACCTGATCACCGCGCCGGCCGGTCGATCCCGCTTGCTCGCGGCGAAGATGGTCGCGCTGGCCCTGTTCTGCCTGGCGGCGACCATGACGATCTGGGTGTCCGGCCTGATCGTAGGCATCGTGCTCTTCCCCGTCGGCGATGTCGTGCTGTTGTCCGGTACGACGGTGTCGCTGGCCGACGGATTGTTCCGCGCCCTCGGTATCGCCCTGCTGATCGCGACCTCGTTGCTCGGGCTGGCCGGTATCGGTCTGTTCGTGTCCTCGCTGACCTCGACGCCGTTGGCCGCGATGGCAGCCACCTTCTGCGCGTTCATCGTGTTCGGCATCCTCGGCGCGATCCCGCAGATCCACGTGATCCACCCGTGGCTGTTGATGTACGGCTGGACCTCGTTCGCCGACCTGCTCCGGGATCCGCCGTACTGGCATGAGATCGGGCGCAATCTGCTGATGCAGGGCGCGTACCTGGCGGTCTTCTACGCCGCGGCCTGGGCGCGCCTCACCAGCCGGGACGTCAACGGCTAACCTCCTGGTGTGCGCCCGGACCTCGTTTCTCTGTTGCGATGCCCGGTCTGCGCCGACGCCCTGGCCCTGACCGCCCGTACTGCGAGTTGTCTGCGCGGCCACGCCTTCGACCTGGCCAAGCAGGGCTACCTCAACTTGTTGCCCTCCGCATCGACCGGGATCGAGGGCGACAGCGCCGCGATGGTCGATGCCCGCGCCGCCTTCCTGGCCGGCGGCCACTACGCCCCGATCCGCGACGCGCTGATCGCCCACACCCCACCGGAAGCCACCCGCTTCGCCGAAGTAGGAGCCGGTACGGCGTACTACCTCGCCGGCGTCATCGCCGAGCCTCGCCCAGCGGAGCCCGGACCGTCGGAAGACGGTGCAGCCGGGGAACGGGCGCCTGGGGAGCGGGTGGGGATCGCGTTGGACGTGTCGCGGTACGCCGCGCGGCGGGCGGCCAAGGTGGACGAGCGGATCGGGTCCGTGGTGTGTGACGCGTGGAAGGAGCTGCCGCTGCGGGACGGGGTCGCCGATGTTGTGCTCGACGTGTTCGCGCCGCGCAATGCGCCCGAGATGCGGCGGGTGCTCGCCCCGGGTGGAACGCTGCTGGTGGTCACGCCCAACCAGGCGCACCTGACCGAGCTGATCGCAGTACTCGGGATGGTCCGGGTCGACGAGGACAAGGACCGCCGCCTGCGCGTTTCGCTGGCATCAGACTTCGTTGAGACGGCTGCGACGGGCATCGAGGTCGGGATGCGGCTCGATCACCGGTCGGTTCAGCGGTTGGTCGCGATGACGCCGAGTGCTCGGCACCTGCGGCCGGAGGAGCTGGCGGAGCGGATCGCCGTACTGGCTGATCCGGTGGAGGTCACGTTGTCGGTGACGCTGTCGGTCTGGCAGGCGAGCTGATCCCGGGCGGGTGCCGACTCGAGTACGGCGCCCAGCGGGACCAGCCCTGGTCAGCTCAGGTCAGGCCGCGGCACCGGTGACCGAGCGGGCGACCAGGGCGGCGTGCTTCTCGGCCTCGACGTGAGCTTCTTCCTCGGAGACCTTGGCGGCGTCGATCAGCGGCTCCATGCCCGGCGTGACCGAGGCGAGCGTCAGTTCGGCGACGGCCTTGCGGATGCTCATGTTGAACACCTCGCCGAAGATGCGTTCCAGGTACGGCGTCGCGTGGTCCCAGCCGTGCTTCGGCGTACCGGGGCTGTAGCCGCCGCCGCGGGCCAGGGTGAAGATGACCGGCTTGTCCCGCAGGACCTCGCCGGCCAGGAGTTCGCGGTCGGTCATCAGCAGGTCCAGCCACGTCTTCACATGCTGGGAGATGCCGTAGTTGTACAGCGGGACGGCCAGCAGGACCGCGTCCGCGTTCCGGATCTCCTGGCTGAGTTCGGCGGCCAGTGCCCGGGCGGCCGCGAGGTCGGCGCGGGTCGCGTCGGCGTCCGGGGCGAAGCCCAGGTCCGCGCTGATCACGGCGGGCCAGGCGTCACCTGGCAGCGGGTGCCGGCCGAGGTCACGCCGTACGACGACGCCGTCAGGGTGCTCGGCCTTCCAGGTGGCCTCGGCGCTGTCGGCGAGGGCCCGGCTGACGGATCCGTCGACCCGGATGCTGGCGTCGATGCGAAGCAGGGTGGTCATGTCTTGCTCTCCAGAAAGTTGTCGGGACTGACTCGAATGAGCTGTCCTGAAGATAGTCTGTGGAGCAGAACATATTCAAGTCAGATCGTATTCCGGGTGGCGTAGACCACGTAGACTGACTTTCGTGACCAGCTCATCGCCGCCGACGGACGTCCGGGCCCGCCAGGTCCGCGGGACGTCGGTCGAAGCCGACCTCGGCTGGGCGCTCGGCGTGGTCTTCCGGCGGTATGCGAAGCGCTCCGCCCAGGCGCTGGACGACGTACCGGGTGGCCCGCGCGGTTACCAGGTGCTCGCCACCGCGGTCGGGTCAGGGCCGAAGCGCCAGCTCGATCTGGCTGCCCAGCTCGATGTTGACCGCACGGTGATGACGTATCTGCTCGACGACCTGGAGAAGGCCGGTCTGGTCGAGCGGCAGCCCGATCCGACGGATCGCAGGGCACGGCTGATCGTGGCGACCGAGCAGGGTCGCGAAGCGCTCTGCGATCTCGAACGCCGCCTCGGCCAGGCCGAGGAAGAAGTCCTCGGCAGTCTGGGAGAGGGCGAGCGGACGGTGTTCCGGACGCTGCTCCAGCGCCTCGCGGTGACAGCGGACGCCGTCGACCCGCTGCACAACGCGTGCGCGCTCGCTGAAGAGGGCCTGACCACAGAGCCCTGAAAGCTCTGGTGCAGCCGAACCCTGAAGCCTCTAGTGCAGCGACACGAAGCCTGACTCGTACGCCAGGATGACCGCCTGAGTGCGATCGCGAGCCCCCAGCTTGGCCAGCGTGTTCGCCACATGCGTCTTGATCGTCTGTACGCCGAGGATCAGTTCGGCCGCGATCTCCGCGTTGGACAACCCCTTCGCCATCAACCGCAGCACTTCCTGCTCGCGCTCGGTCAACTGATAACGCTCGAGTCCGGTCGGATGCTGGGTGGAGACGTGGGCCAGAGCCAGTGCCCGGATCGCTTCCGGGAACAGCAGGGACTCGCTGCTCGCGACGGTCCGGATCGCCGCGATGATGTCGTCCGGGGGAGTCCGCTTCAGCAGGAAGCCGGATGCGCCGGCGCGCAGCGCGTCGTACACGTAGTCGTCGTTCTCGAAGGTGGTGACGACCAGCACGCGCGGAGCCGGGTCGACGCCTTCGAGCAGCAGCCGGGTGGCCTGGATGCCGTCGACGGCGGGCATCCGCACGTCCATCAGGACGACGTGCGGCCGGGTCCGGCGGACGACCGCGAGAACCTCGGCGCCGTCACCGGCCTCGCCGACGACGGTCAGGTCCGGTTCCGCGTCGATGATCGCGCGCAGTCCGCTCCGGATCAGCGGCTCGTCGTCCACTACGACCACCGAGACGTCGTTCACGGTCTTCCCTTCGTCGTCACGGCGACCGGCAGCGTGACCGCCAGCCGCCACTGGTCCCGCACCAGGCCCGCCTCGACGGAGCCACGCAGTACGGCGACCCTTTCACGGATACCGGCCAACCCGGTGCCGCCACCGGCGCGGGCCGGCTGGCTCGAGGCGGCGGCCGTGACCGGGTTGGTCAGTTCGAGCCGCAGCCCGTTGGTGCCGAGGTTGATCGACAACGCCACCTCCAGCTGGTCCGCCGGCCGTCCGGCGTGCCGGATCGCGTTGGTGAGGCCCTCCTGCACGATCCGATAGGCCTCCCGGGACACGGCAGCGGGAAGTTCCTCCAGTCGCCCCTCCCGCTGGACCGCCACGCTGATGCCGCCCGCCCGAGTCGACTCGACCAGCCGGGTGATGTCGCCGAGGGTCGCCTGCGGAGCCTTCTCCGCGCCCGGCCGGCGGTCCTCGCGCAGCAGCCCGAGGACATGGTCGAGGTCGGCCAGTGCCGCCCGGGCCGAGGTCTCCATCGCCGCGAGGGCGTTCTCGGCGAAGGCGGGATCGGTGGCCAGCACGCGGCGGGCGGCCGCTGCCTGGATCGTGACGAGACTGAGGGCGTGGCCGACGCTGTCGTGCAGCTCGCGGGCCAATCGGTTGCGCTCGGCAAGGGTCGCGGTCTGTCGCTCGAGCAGTTCGATCCGCTCGGCTGGAGTCGGGCCGAGGACGCGTGGGGCGGCGTACGCGAGCAGGGCGCCGATTGCCGAGGACAGCAACAACAGCGCGAGGATCGCGACGACGGCGGCGAGCGGCATCCAGTAGTCGGTCCAGCGGGCGTGCACCGTGTAATCGATGCCGGGGATCAGTTCGTGCGACCCCCGCGACTGCAACGGTGCCGCGAGCAGGACCGCGCCCAGGCCGAAGACGATCGTGCTGAGAACACCGACGAAGCCGCCCGCCACCAGGTGCAGGCAGAACCAGGTGGTGGTCCGGCGTCGCTGCGGCCACGTCCGGGCCGGGCCGAGCGGCCGTTCCTCGAAGTGCACCCCGAGCAGCGACTCGACCGCGATGCCCTCCACCTCGCGGACGGCGGGCAGCAGGCCCAGCACCACCGGCGGGACGACGATGACGAGCACCACGACCACGCCGATCAGTACGGCGGGCAGGCGCAGCTCGTTGAGCAGGGAGATCAGTGCGCTGTCGACCAGGATGAAGGCGAGCACCAGCGCGGCGCCGAGCAACAGGTAGACCCAGCGCAGGTAGGTCGACCCCCGGACCAGCACGTTCGCCACCCGGCCATCTTCCCAAACGCCGCCCCGGCCCGAATCCCTCTGCCGGGTGACACGGTGACCGGGCGGGGGAGCTGGTCAGAGAGCGGTCTCATGACCCAGATCACAAAAGCAGCGGGTTTACACAAATTTGTCGTCGATCGGACACGAACAGGCAGATCGGACGTCGCGATCTGCTGTCCGGGCGGGTACGGTCTGTGGTCGGGGCGGGATGCCCGTCCGGGTTCGGACAGGTATGGGGAACGGCTCCAGGACGGGCGGCAATCGGGCTCCAGGGGTGCCGGAACGGTGACGTAAAGACACTGTGAAGTCCCCAGCGGCCGATTGACCACCCTTCCATATTTGATGTTTGATCAAATATCGGAGAGGAGAAGTCCAGGATGAGGTTCAGGCGCTCTGCCGCCGCCATTGTGGCGGTACTCGCACTAGCTCTGGTCAGTGCGTGCAACAACGACAAAGCGGGCCAGAACGGGGACGAATCACTTCAGAAAATCACCTATCTGACGTCTTTCAACACTTTCGGCCGCGAGGCCTATGCGTATGTCGCCCTGGAGAAGGGCTATTTCAAGGACGCCGGCTTCGACGTCACCATCAAGCCGGGCAGTGGCACGGTCGACGTGCTGAAACTGGTCGCCGGTGGCCAGGCGGACTACGGGATCGGCGACTTCACCGCGATCCTGATCACGATGGGCAAGCAGAAGATGCCGGTCACCACGGTCGGCATGATCCACCAGCGCTCGATGGCGGCGATCGTCGCGCTCAAGGGCGGCAGCATCAACACTCCGCAGGACCTGGCCGGCAAGAAGATCGGCGACCAGCCGGGCTCCACCAACACGGTGATGTTCCCGCTCTACGCCAAGGCAGCCGGGATCAAGGGCTGGGAGACCACCAAGTTCGTCCCGTCGCCGCCGCCCGCCCTGCCGCAGTTGCTGGCGGCCGGCACGGTCGACGGGATCGGCCAGTTCGTCGTCGGTGTGCCGACGGTCGAGAAGGCGGACCCGAAGCATCGCCAGGCCGTCGTCCTGCCGTACGGCGACAAGCTGCCGGACCTCTACGGCAACGCGATCATCACCCGCTCCGACCTGGCCAAGGACCATCCGGACCAGGTGAAGAAGTTCACCAGCGCGTTGCTGAAGGGTCTGCAGGACACCATCAACGACCCCGAGGGTGCGGCGAAGATCCTGCAGAAGTACGACCCCAAGCGCACGGTCGACGGCTCCGTCGCGGAGCTCAACCTGATGAAGCCCTACGTCAAGCCGGACGGCTTCACCGGTGAGCTCGGCGAGGCCGACGGCGAGCGGGTGGAGAGGATCCTCAAGGCCCTGGAAAACGCGGGGGAGATCAAGCCGGCCGGTTCACTGAACCCGGCCGACGTGGTCGACCGCGATCTGGCACCGAAGGGCTGACATGATCCGGCTGGACGGCGTAGGACAGGTCTTCGAGGGCCGTGGCGGCAGCATCCAGGCCGTCGACGGGATCGACCTGCACGTCCAGGAGAACGAGTTCGTCACGTTGATCGGCCGGTCCGGGTGTGGCAAGTCCACCCTGCTCCGGCTGATCGCGGGACTACTGCCGCCGACGTACGGCGCGATCGAGGTGGCCGGCGAACCGGTCACCGGGCCGCGCCGGGACGTCTCGTTCATGTTCCAGCGACCCGCCTTGCTGCCCTGGCGCTCGGTACTGTCGAACGTCTTGCTGCCGGTCGAGATCTCCGGTGGAAAAGACAAGAGCAAGGACAAGGCGGCGTACCGCGAGCGGGCACACGAATTGCTCGAGCTGGTAGGGCTGACCGGGTTCGAGCGCCGGCTCCCGCACGAACTGTCCGGGGGGATGCAGCAGCGGGTGTCGTTGTGCCGCTCGCTGATCCGTGACCCCAAGGTGATGCTGATGGACGAGCCGTTCTCGGCGCTCGACGCGCTGACCAGGACGGAGCTGTCCGAGGAGCTGCAGCGGATCCAGATGGAACTGGCCACGACGATCGTGTTCGTCACCCACTCGATCGAGGAAGCCGTGCTGCTCGCGGACCGGGTGGTCGTGCTGAGTCCGCGGCCCGGCCGCCTGCGCGAGATCGTCGAGATCGACATCCCGCGGCCGCGCAGCCTCGGGCAGAACGCGCACCTGACCGAGGTGGCGCAGATCAGCGGCCGCTTGCACGGTCTGCTGTCCGAGAAGTCCCCGCTGCCGGAGCAGGAGCAGGACTCACTGTCCGAGGGGCGGCGATGACGAAGAGGTCCTGGCTGACCAGCTCGCGGTCGGCGGCGATCCTTCTGCCGGTGCTTGGCCTGTTCGCCGCGCTCGGGCTGTGGTGGCTGGCCGTCATCGTGTTCTCGATCGAGCCCTTCCTGCTGCCGACGCCGGGCGACGTGGTGACCACGTTCTTCGACCAGCCGGGCTACCTGCTTCAGCAGACCGGTGTCTCGTTCCTGGAGACGGTCGGGGGGTTCCTGCTGTCGATCGTGACCGGGCTGCCGATCGCGTTCCTGATCGTGCGCTCGGTGATCGTGGAGCGGCTGCTCTATCCGCTGCTGCTGGCGGTGAACTCGATCCCGAAGATCGCGGTCGCGCCGCTGCTGGTGGTCTGGATGGGCTTCGGGTCCTGGCCGAAGGCCGTGATGGTGCTGCTGGTCTGCTTCTTCCCGATCGTGATCTCGACCGCGAGCGGGATGAAGTCCACCCCGGCCGAGCTGGTCGAACTGCTCCGCTCGCTGGACGCGACCAAGTCCCAGGAGTTCTTCCGGTTGCGCTTCGTCCACGCGCTGCCGCAGATCTTCACCGGCCTGAAGGTGGCCATCTCGCTGGCCGTGATCGGCTCGGTGATCGCCGAGTTCGTCGGCGCCACCGGCGGGCTCGGCTACGTGATCCAGAGTTCCGGTTCGAGTGCCGACACCGCGCTGGCGTTCGCCGGGATCACCTTGCTGAGCATCATGAGCATCGTCTTGTTCTACGGCCTCGTCCTACTGGAGCACTACCTACTGCCTTGGGCGCGGGAGAACCGGTGACTACCCAGGCTTCTGACTCGGACCGGCGCGTGCTCGTGCGGCCTGCTTGGCTGGAGGCGACCGTCTCGGCCGTCTTCACCGCGCTCGGCTTCGAACCCACCGACTCGGCGAACATCGCCGCCGCCCTGGTCGAGGCCGACCTGCGCGGGGTCAGCTCGCACGGCGTGATGCTGGTGCCGATGTACGTCGAACGCCTGAACGCGGGCGGCGTCACCCGCGAGCACGTTCTCGACATCGTCCACGACGCGGGTGCGGCGATGGTCGTCGACGCCCGCGGCGGAATGGGTCAGCTGTCCAGCCCGCACGCGATGAACCATGCGATCGAACGGTCCGGGCGCTACGGGATCGGGCTCGTCTCGGTCCGCAACGCGCATCACTTCGGTGCGGCCAGCCGGTGGGCGATGCAGGCCGCGCGGGCCGGCCGGCTGGGGATCGCGATGTCGAACACCACCCCGCTGATGCCGGCTCCGGGCGGAGCCGAGCGGATCGTCGGCAACAACCCGCTCGCGATCGCGGTGCCGACCGACGCCGGGCCGGAGATCGTGCTGGACATGGCCCTGTCGGCCGTTGCCCTGGGCAAGATCCGGCTGGCGGAGTCGGCCGGCCGGCCGATCCCGGACACCTGGGCGACGGACCCGTCCGGCGTACCGACCACGGATCCGCAGGCCGCGGTGCTCGGGATGCTGTTGCCGGCGGCCGGGCACAAGGGGTTCGGGCTGGCGCTGATGATCGACGTCCTGACCGGCGTGCTCAGTGGTGGCGGCTGGGGCGACCAGGTCCGGCCGCTCTATCGCGAGCCGGCCCGGCCGAACGACTGCGCGCATCTGTTCCTCGCGATCGACCCGGAGTTGCTGGGTGGGATCGAGGGCTTCAAACGGCGCTCGTCGGCGCTGGCGGCCCGGGTCCGGGGGAGCGCCACCGCGCCCGGCGTCGACCGGCTCTACCTGCCCGGCGAGATCGAGGCCGAGCGCGCCGAGTACCAGCGGCGCAACGGCGTACTGATCGAGAAGTCGGGGCTGGACGGGTTGCTCGCGACCGCGCATGCGGTCGGCGCCGTCGTACCGGCTGGAGGAGTGCTGCGCTGATGGGCAAGAAACAACTGACCAGTACTGCGTTGCACGCGCCGAACGGGGTGTTCTCGCAGGCGACCACGATCGAGGCGACCGGGCGGCTGGTGTTCGTCTCCGGGATGACCGCGCGCCGGCCCGACGGCAGCGTCGCCGGCGTCGGCGACATCTCCGAGCAGACCCGGCAGGTCTGCGAGAACGTGCAGGCCGCGGTCCGCGAGGCCGGTGGGACGCTCGACGACGTGTGCCGGGTCGACGTGTACGTCCGCAACATGGAGGACTTCGCGAAGATCCATGTGGTCCGCGCGCAGTACTTCAGCGAACCGTTGCCTGCGTCAACGATGGTCGAGGTCAGCAAACTGGCGCATCCCGACTACCTGATCGAGATCAGCGCGATCGCGGTGATTCCGTGACCGGAGTGGGTGATCGCGTGCGCGGCGTCGAGTGGGTCTGAGATGCGCTTCGTGACGGTGGACCACGCCGGGCGCGAGCAGCCCGGCGTACTGGACGGCGACGACGTCGTCCTGTTGCCTCATGCCGACCTGGTGGCGGTGATCGAGGCCGGTATGCCCTTGGATCTCGAGGGTTTGCCGAGGGTCGCGCTGGCCGAGGTCACGTTGCTCGCGCCGCTACGGCGGTTCCGGCGCGACATCCTCTGTACGGGCTGGAACTACTGGGACCACTTCGAGGAGAGCAAGGGCAAGCGCGACGGTCAGGACGTCGACCGGCCGGAGCATCCCACCTTCTTCACCAAGGGACCGGACGTGGTCATCGGCCCGTACGACGACATAGCGTACGACCCGGCGATCTCGGCCAAGTGGGACTACGAGGCCGAGCTCGCACTTGTCATCGGCAAGACCGGCCGGAGCATCCCGGTCGCGGAGGCGCTCGACCACGTCTGGGGTTACACGCTGGCCAACGACATCTCGCAGCGCGACCTGCAACGCGCTCACGGCGGCCAATGGCTGAAGGGCAAGAGCATCGACCGGACGATGCCGCTCGGGCCGTGGATCGTGACCGCCGACGAGCTCGGCGATCCGCAGGACGTCCACCTTCAGTGTCTGCTCAACGGCGAGGTCATGCAGGACGCCTCGACCAAGCAGATGGCGTACGACGTGGCGACGCTGGTCAGCGAGTTGTCCTTCGGGATGACGCTGCGGCCCGGCGATCTGCTGCTCACCGGTACGCCGGCCGGGATCGGCAACGCCCGCGAGCCACAGGTGTTCCTGAAAGCGGGCGACGAGGTGATCACGCGCTCCGACAAGCTCGGCGAGCTGCGGAACACCCTTGTCTACCAGGAGCTCTCATGAACAACTCGCTGGAGTTGTTGCCCGGCGGTGGCCGAGGTGGCCGTCGTACGTTGGCCGAGACCGCCGCGGCCGAGCTGCACCAGTTGATCCTGTCCGGCGAGCTTCCCAGCGGTACGCCGTTGCGCCTGGTCGAGCTGGCGAATCGGCTGGAGATGAGCCAGATGCCGGTGCGCGAAGGCCTGCGCCGGCTGGAAGCGCTCGGGCTGGTCGACATCATTCCGCATCGGGGCGCCTGGGTCCGTGAGCTGTCGCTGGAGGACCTGCGCGACACCCATGAGACCCGGCTCGCGCTGGAGAGTCTCGCCGTACGGGCAGCGGCCGAGCATTTCGGCGCGGACGACCAGCGGCAGGCCACGGTCGCTCTGGCCGATCACCTGCGGTTGTCGCACAGCGAGGACTCGATCGGGGCTCGCCAGGCACATGCGGACTTCCATTTCGCGCTCTACCGGGCCGGTGGGTCGCAGTGGCTGGCCCGGGCGATCGAGCCGGTCTGGCAGAACAGCGAACGGTACCGATTCAGCAGCCGGCAGACCGCTGCGCAGATCGAGCGGAACCGCGAAGAGCACCAGGCAATTCTCGACGCCTGTGTCGCCCACGACCCGGACGCGGCCGAGAAAGCGTTGCGGGCACACCTGGACGGCGCCGTGCAGCGGATCACCGAGACGATGACCTCCCGGCACCAGGACAAGGGGTCGTCGTGAAGGTGAGCTTCGACGCGACCGGCGAGGTCGTGATCGTCACGGGTGGCGCTCGGGGTATCGGTGCCGCACTGGCAGCGGCGGTCGTCTCGTGCGGCGGGACGGCGGTCGTCTTCGACATCACGGCGCCGGAGAACCAGGCGGTCGAGTACGTCGAGGTGGACGTCGCCGATCGCGCGGCGGTGACCGCGGCTGTCGATGGGGTGATCGAGCGGCACGGCCGGATCGATGGGCTGGTCGCGGGCGCCGCCGTCCAGCCCCGGTCCGCCGTGGTCGACCTCGACCCCGACGAGTGGACCCGGACGCTGCAGGTGAACCTGGACGGCGTGGTGTGGGTCTGCCAGGCGGTGGTCCCGCACCTGATCGAGCGCCGGGCGGGCTCGGTGATCGTGTTCACCTCGGGGATGGCCGCCACCGGGTACCCGGGCGCCGCGGCGTACGCGTCCAGCAAGGCCGCGCTGGTCGCCTTCGCCAAGACGCTGGCCGCCGAAGTGGCCGAGCACCGGGTGCGCGTGAACGTGATCGCGCCAGGCGTGATCGACACGGACCAGTTCCGTACTGCGAACCTCGGTGCCGACCGCGAGCACTGGCGCGACACCATAGGGATCGGCGACCCCGAGGACGTGGTCGGCCCGTTGTTGTTCCTGCTGTCCGACGCGGCGGCGATGACCGGCTCCCAGCTGACCCGGGAACGGGCCTTCGCCCGGCTCGAAGAGTTCTAGGAGATCCCCGAGTGACCTCAGCACAGTCCCAGCTGCCCGTTGCCGTCGTCGGCGCGGGTCCGATCGGCCTGACCACCGCGCTCGGCCTCGCCCACTACGGCGTGCCGTTCGTGTTGCTGGAGGAGGACGCCGTGCTGTCCTCCGACACCAAGGCCGGTACGACGCTGACCCGGACGCTGGAGATCTGGAACCGCTACGGCTGCGTCGACGAGATCCTCGCGGCCGCGCTACGGATTGACGAGATCGGCGACATCGACCGCGCCACCAACACGCCGCGCGCCTCGGTCCAGCTCGCCGAACTGGTCAACGACACGCAGTTCCCGTTCGTGATCAACCTGCCGCAGCAGACGATGGAGCCGATCCTGGCCGCGGCGCTGGAGCGCGCGGGCGGTTCGGTGCTGACCTCGCACAAGCTTGAATCGTTCGAGCTCGTCGACGACCACGTCGTACTACGGCTTGCCACGCCCGACGGACCGCGCGAGCTGCTCGCCTCGCACCTGCTCGCCTGCGACGGCGGGCGGTCGAAGGTGCGGGACGCCCTCGGCGCGACCGTCTCCGGCGAGACACTGCCCGAGCGGTACATGCTGATCGACGTCGTGGTCGACCTGGACGTCACCAACGCGCGCGACTATCCGTACCTGGCGTACTTCGCGGACCGGTCGGAGTGGATGGTGCTGATCCGGCAGCCGGAGTGCTGGCGGTTCCTGTTCCCGCTGGGCGAAGGGATGGAGCCGCCGGGCGACGAGGACCTGCTGGTGAAGGTGAAGCAGTTCATCGGCGAGGTGGACAAGATCGAACTGCTCGGCACCGTCGTCTACAACGTCCATCACCGCGTGGCCGATCACTGGTCCGCTGAGCGTCGGGTCTTCCTCATGGGCGACGCCGCACACCTGATCACCCCCATGTGGGCGCTGGGCCTCAACACCGGAGCTCTGGACGCGTCCAACCTCCCCTGGCGACTTGCCTGGGTACTGCGAGGCTGGGCTTCGCCGGAGCTCCTCGACGGCTACGAGCAGGAGCAGCGACCGGTAGCGATCAACGGCTCCGGTGAGATGGCCGAGGCGGCTCGCAAGTACATGTCGCACCAGCGGGGTGCGGTGACGTCTGCCGGGAGTGACTGGGCCACCGCTTATACGCGGACGCTGCTCGGAGTACGGCTGGATGTGGACGGTGAAGGCGACTGGTCGATGGTGATGACCAGTGCTGAACCACCGGCTGTCCGGGCCGGTGACCGCGCTCCTGACCTCGCACTGCACGGCCCACTCGGGCGGGAGACGATCCACGGGTTGTGCCGGGATTCCTTTGTGGCCTTGTACTTCACCGACGTCCGGCGCCGACCGGAGATCCCCGTGAACGACTCGCCGGCGCTCCGGCACTTCGCGATCTCCCGCTGGGACGCTCCGCTCGACTCCGGATTGCGCGACCGCTCCCTGTTCGACCCGGGCAGCATCGCGACCAGTCGGTACGGCGTACCGGCGGACACCGTCGTACTGGTTCGCCCTGACGGGCACATCGCGGCGGTGACCCCGATGCGTCCCGGTGTCGCCGAAGAGCTTTACAGTGGAATCACCGGCCGCCCAGTACCGAGTTTTCCCGTGAGCACTGGGGAGGACGGCTGATGAGCAGCTTCGACGAGCAGTTCCACGAGATCCTGTTGCAGACGGACGACCTGGAGTGGGTGGACAAGTCCCTGGCCGGGCTGTCCCACAAGATGCTGTGGCGGGACGAGAAGACCGAAGCCTCGATCGCGCTGGTGCGCTTCGAGAAGGGCAGCGGCATCCCGTCGGCTCACCGGCACGCGTCGAACCAGTTCATGTTCTGCCTGTCCGGGCGGTACGTGTACCTGCCGACCGGGACCACGCTGACCAAGGGCAGCTTCTACTGGAACCCGAAGGGCGTCACCCACGGCCCGACGCTGGCAGAGGAGACCTCTGTCCTGCTGGAGATGTACGACGGCCCGCACTACCCCGAGCGTCCGTCCTTCTACGACAACGATGCGGACGCCCGCTGACATGGCCGGCTGGGACGTCCACACGCACCTGATCCCGCCGACGGTGCTGGCGGCGGTCGGGAGCTTCGGGCTGGCCGTCGACAGCGACCACTTGGTTGTCGACGGCAACGAACGGCTGCCGCTCCGCAAGCTCGGCGATCCCGCAGCACTGCTTTCGTGGGTCGACGAGCAACAGTTGGACGGCGCTGTGGTGTCCGTGCCGCCTGCGCTGTTCCGCTATGAGCTGGGCGTCGAGTGGGCCACGTTACTCAACGAAGGACTGCGCGAGTTGGCTGCACCTCGCCTGCGGGTGCTCGGCCACCTTCCACTCCATGACCCGGCCGCTGCTGAAGTTGCTTCGTCGCTGGCGGCCGAGGGAGTCTTCAGCGGCTTCGCCCTCGGTACTGCGGGCTTCGCCGGACTGGACGAGGTGTGGCAGGTGCTGGACGCACTGGAGGCGTTCACCTTGATCCACCCGGGCCACAGCCCGGATGAGCGATTGGCTGCCCATTATCTGTCGAACCTGCTCGGAAACCCTTATGAAACAGGGCTTGCAGCGGCTGAGCTGGTGTTCACTGACGTTCCCGGGAGATTCCCTGGGATCCGGTTCTGTCTCTGCCACGGTGGGGGAGTGACGGCAGCTCTGGCCGGCCGCTGGCAACGCGGCATCGACACGGCTCGGCCGGGCATCCAGCCGCCGTCGTTGTCCGTCGCGGATGCGTTGCGACAGTTCTATGTCGACGACCTGGTGCACGATCCCGCGGTCCTGACGTTGCTGCAGGCGACCTTCGGTGCGGACCGGGTGCTGGCCGGCAGCGACTGGCCGTTCCCGATGGGCAGCGATCAAGTCGATTCCGGGCGGGCACAGGCGAGCGAACTGCTGACCAGACCGCTCGGTGGCGCGGCCGGCCAGGGGGTGGCCGAAGGATGAGAAGGACTTTTCGTCCGGGCCGAGATGTGATCAGATATCAAATCGTAAGCGGGGGCACCGGCATGAGTGGGGTGGGTGGATGAGCGCACGGAACGGCATCGTGCTGCGCAGCTACGGGCCCGGCCAGCAGTTGAAGGCCGAGGAGATCGAGCTGGTGGCGGGACCGGGGGAAGCCCTGGTCGAGATGCGGGTGGCGGCTGTCACCCAACTGGACCGGACCGTGCTGGCCGGCAAGCTGCCCCAGCAGTTGAAGACGCCGTTCGTCCCTGGCTCAGAGGGTGCGGGCGTCGTGCTGAGTTCGGACAGGTATCCGGCCGGCACCGAAGTGGTGATCCGTGGTGGCGGCGTCGGAGTCTCCCTGCCGGGCACCTGGGGACAACTGGCCGTAGTACCGGATGGTTCGCTGCATCCGTTGCCGGCCGGCCTCGACCCGGCTGCCGCAGTGGCGATGCTGGCGCCTGCGTTGACCGCGCATACCGCAGTACGGCGAGTTGGTGCTGTGGTGGCGGGAGAGACCGTCGTGGTGACCGGTGCGACGGGGCTGGTGGGCCGGTTGTGTACTGCGGTTGCCAGGGCGGCCGGTGCCGCCAAGGTGATCGGCCTGGCGCGCGCGGGAGAGTCTGTCGACGTACTGTCCGGGTTGGTGGACCAGATCGTCCGCGTGGACGAGCTGGGCCAGGTGGGACGCGAGCTGCAGTGGTGCGACGCGGCGATCGACACTGTGGGCGGTCCCGTCACCAGTGGCGTGATGAGCCACATCACCCCGGGCGGGCGGGTCGTAGTACTGGGCTACACAGCAGGGGAGTTCGCCACTCTCGACCTGCACCAGCTGATCGGTCGCGACCTGCGGGTACTGCCGGTGAACATGCAGCGCACATCCATCGAGCCGGGAACGGTTGCGCAGGTGCTCGCTGACATCGCGCCGGCCGCAGTACAGCCCGACGTCGTACTGATGCCTGCAAGGGATGCCGAGGATGCACTGGACCTCCTAGGCGCTGCTACTGCCGACCGGCGGGTGCTGCTCGACCTCAGTGGGCTGCAGTGATCACGGCGCGGGCAAACTGTTGTCGGAGTGCACGTGAATGCCAACTCCCAGCTACGGTTACCTCGCAGACGTGAGTGCCGTGCAGGAGAGAGGTAACCCGTACCCCATGACCCGACGACTCGAGCTCACGCCCGGGGGACCGAGCGGCCGTCGTACGCTGGCGGAAGAAGCCGCCGCCGAGTTGCACGAGCTCATCCTGTCCGGCGAGCTGCCCAGCGGTACGGCGTTGCGCCTCGAGGAGCTGGCCAAGCGGCTGGACATGAGCCAGATGCCGATCCGCGAAGGGCTGCGCCGGATGCAGGCGCTCGGGCTGGTCGAGATCGTGCCGCACAAGGGCGCCTGGGTTCGCGAACTGTCGATGGAGGACCTGCGCGACACCCACCAGACCCGGCTCGCCCTGGAGAGCCTCGCCGTACGGGCTGCCGCGACCAGGTTCGCCGACTCCGATGCCGCGTTGGCGCGGGCTGCGCTGGCCGAGCACGTCCGGCTGTCGAAGGCGGGTGACATCATCGCCTCGCGGCAGGCGCACACCGAGTTCCACTTCGCGATCTACCGGGCCGGTGGGTCGCGCTGGCTGCCGCGGGCGATCGAGCCCGTGTGGCAGAACAGCGAGCGCTACCGGTTCGGCTCACGGCAGACCAAGGCCCGGATCGAGCAGACCCGGCGGGAGCACCAGGCGATCCTGGACGCCTGCCTGGCCCACGACGAGGCCGGCGCCGAAGCCGCCCTGCGCGAACACCTCGAAGGCGCGATGCAGCGCATCACCGAGACGATGGAACGCCGCTACAAGAAGGACTGACCCGCTGTAGACCGCCCACCGAGCTGAGGGTCAGCCGGCGTCGCACCGTACGACGTGGGTCGGCGTCACGTCGTACGGCGTGGTGTTCGTCGTCAGTGGCTCAGTCCGCGAGGTGGGCGGGGAAGCCGCCGGTGGCGACCGGGCCCCAGCGTTGCGGGGTGATGCGGATCAGGCACTTGCCCTGCTTGCGCATCGCCTCGCGGTACTCGTCCCAGTCCGGGTGCTCGCCGGAGATCGACCGGAAGTAGTCGACCAGCGGCTCGACCGCGTCGGGCAACTCGATCACCTCGCCGCTGCCGTCGATCTGGACCCACGGCCCGTTCCAGTCGTCGGACAGCACGACCACGGCGGTCTGCGGATCGCGCTTCACGTTCTTGCTCTTGGCCCGCTCGGGGTAGGACGAGATGACGATCCGGCCCTCGGCGTCGACCCCGCCGGAGACCGGGGAGACCTGCGGCGACCCGTCGGTACGCCGGGTGACCAGCAGCATGTGATGACGGGGCCGCACGAACTCGAGCAGCGCCTCGGTGTCGACCTTGGTGTTGGTGGCAATCGTTCTCGGCATACCGCCCACTCTCGCAGAATCAGAGAACCGGCGTCTCCTGCACACTCAGCCAGCGGACCCCGTTACGGCCGGCCGGATCCGCGGTCAGCACCGCGACGGTCCGCCGCAACGAGCCGACCGAGTGCCGCTCGAGGAACCGGCAGACCGCCACGTCGGCAGTCCGTACGACGACCTCGAACTCCTCGATCCCGATCGTCAACCCCGGTACGGCGTTGCGCGCGCCGGCCAGTCCGGTCAGCAGGCTGTCCAGGTCGAGCTTGACCCCGTCGATCGCGACCAAGGTGAAGTCGGGCCGGTGCGCGGCGCGGAGCGTGTCGAGCAGCGCCGGCTCCGCCTCGCTCCCGAGCCAGCGCGCCAGGTCCTCGTGATGCTTCTCGACTTCCGCCAGCAACTCCATGCCGCTGAGCCTATTTGAGTCGCAGGCCGGTGATGAGGAGGTCGACCAGGCGACGGGCGTCGTAGTCGGGATTGTTCTCCGCGCCGATGCAGAGGTTCCCGACCCCGCGCATCAAGGTGATCGGCTGCAGGTCGTCGCGGATCTCGCCGGCCGCGACGGCGGCGTCCAGTAGTTGGCCGCAGACCGGTACGAGCCGGTCGAGGAAGTAGGCGTGCAGAGTCTGGAAGGCGGCGTTGTCGGACCGCAGCGCGCCGGCCAGGCCGTGCTTGGTGACCAGGAAATCGACGAAGAGATCGATCCACTGGGCCAGTGCGGCATGCGGCGAGGTGTTCGCGGCGAGCAGGGCCGGTCCGGCCTCGGCGCACGCCTCCACCTGGTGCCGGTAGACGGCGACGATCAGATCGGCCCGGGTCGGGAAGTGGCGGTAGATCGTGCCCACCCCGACGCCGGCCTTGGCCGCGATGTCCCGCACCGGCGCGTCGACCCCGGCAGCGACGAAGGTCGCGGCGGCCGCGTCGAGCAGGCTCAGCTCGTTGCGCTGGGCGTCGGCCCGCTTCCGCGGCTTCTCGGTCATGGCCCTCCTTGTTAAACGGAACAAGGTTCCGTATCGTAGTTAGCGGAACATCGTTCCGCTTATTCCAGAGTAGCGACTTCGAGGAGATTGTCATGCAGTACCGCACGCTCGGCCGGACCGGCGTCCAGGTCAGCACGCTCGCGCTCGGCGCGATGAACTTCGGCCCGATCGGCCGCACCGACCAGAACGAGGCGACCGCGATCGTCGACGCGGCCCTCGAGGCCGGGATCAACCTCGTCGACACCGCCGACATGTACGGCCAGGGCGAGTCGGAGGAGTTGGTCGGCAAAGCGATCGCCGGTCGCCGTGACGATCTCGTCCTGGCCACCAAGGCGACCCTGCCGATGGGGGAGGAGCGCAACCATCGCGGCAGCTCGCGCCGCTGGCTGGTCACCGAACTCGACAACAGTCTCCGTCGGCTTGGAGTCGACCACGTCGACCTCTATCAGATGCACCGGTGGGATCCGACGACGAGCGACGAAGAGACGCTGTCGGCCCTGACCGATCTGCAGCGGGCCGGAAAGATCCGGTACTTCGGGTCGTCCGGGTTCCCGGCGTACCGGATCGTGCAGGCGCAATGGGCGGCCCGGGAGCATCACCTGAGCCGCTACGTCACCGAGCAGCCCGGCTACTCGATCCTGCAGCGCGCCATCGAGTCCGACGTACTGCCGGTCACCGCGGAGTACGGACTCGGCGTGCTGGTGTGGAGCCCGCTGGCCTCGGGGTGGCTGTCCGGCGCGGTGCGGGCCGGCCAGGAGATCTCCACCAATCGGTCGGCCGCCCGGCCGGAGTGGTTCGATCTCAGCATCCCGTCGAACCAGGTCCGCCTGGATGCCGTCGAGCAACTGGTGAAGGTCGCCGAGGAGGCAGGCCTGACCCTGATCCAGCTCGCGCTCGGGTTCGTCACCGCGCACCCAGGCGTCACCAGTGCGATCATCGGTCCGCGCACGGTGGACCATCTGCACTCCCAGCTGGCCGCCGCGGACACCGTGCTGACCGCCGACGTCCTGGATGCGATCGACGCGATTGTTGCTCCGGGCATCGACCTCGCACCGGAGCAGAAGTTCTACACCCCGCCGGCCCTGCTCGACCCGTCGCTGCGCAGGCGGTGAGCATGCCGAGTTTCGGTATCATGACCGCGCCGATGCAGGTCGGCTACGACGACGTACTCCGGGTCTGGCGCGAGGCGGACGCGATCGAAGAGATCGAGCACTCCTGGCTGTTCGACCATCTCCTGCCGATCGGCGGCGATCCGGACGGACCGATACTGGAAGGCTGGACGTTGCTGTCCGCCCTGGCCGCACAGACCCAGCGGCTGCGCCTGGGGCTGCTGGTCACCAGCAACCGGTTCCGGCCGCCCGCGATGCTCGCCAAGATGGCCGCGACCGTCGACATCGTCTCCGGTGGACGCCTCGACTTCGGGATCGGCGTCGGCTCGCGTCCCGACCATCCGCTGGCCAGGCGTGAATACGCGGCGCATGGCCTGCCTTTTTATGAAGTGGCCGATGCGGTGGGGAGCTTCGCCGAGGCGTGCACGGTGATCCGGCGGCTGTGGACGGAGACGTCGCCGTTCGACTTCCAGGGCAACTACCTCGAGCTCACCGGGGCGTTCTGCAACCCCAAGCCCCTGCAGAGTCCTCATCCGCCGATCGTCATCGGTGGCCGCTCGGCCGCCGTACTGCGAATCGCCGCCGAGCACGCCGACGTCTGGAACATCCCCGGTGGCGACCTCGAGGACGCCGTACGCCGGAGTGCCCTGCTGGACCGGTACTGCGCGGAGATCGGCCGGGACCCTGCCTCGATCACCCGCTCGATCCATCTGGCGGTCTCCTATGACGACCCCGGTGCTACCCGGGAGGCGATCGTCGAGGCGGTCGGCGCGGGCTTCGAGCACGTCGTACTGGGCCTTCCGGCGCCCTATCCGGCCAAGGTTGCCCAGTGGGTCGCGGATGAACTCATCGCGTCGGTGAGGTAATCGAAGGACGGGCGCGATTGACAGCGATCGAACAGGTGTTCGAACATGGGGGAGTGACGGGGACACCTGCTGTTGAGCTGCCAGCGCGTCCGGCTGAGCCTAGCCGGGTGACCGCGCTCGATCAGGCACGGTCGCTGCTGGCGCGGGCCAAGGAGCAGAAGGCGGCCCGGCTCCGGGAGGCCGAGGAGGAGGCGGCCGCCGTGCGGACGGTGCCGGCGCCGCGGACCACCGAGACCCGGGTGCAACAGGCGCTGGACACCGCGACCGTCGAGCGGGCACTGCCCACGCTACCGGCCGTCTCCGAGCTTCTGTCCGGGTCGCTGAAGGGCGGTTCGGTGTACTCCGTGCGCGGGTCGACCGCGTTGGTGATGGCGATGATGGCCGGTCCGTCCGCGGAGGGCGCCTGGTGCGGGGTGGTCGGGCTGCCGTCGTTCGGGGCGGAGGCCGCCCGGGCGCTCGGGGTCGACCTGGAGCGGCTGGTGCTGGTGCCCGATCCGGAGCGGGACTGGCTCAGTGTGGTCGCGGCGCTGGTCGATGCCCTGACCGTGGTGGTGGTGAGGCCACCCGGTGTGGTGACGCCGGGGGAGGCGTCCCGATTGGCTGCCCGGCTGCGGACCCGGGGCGCGATGCTGATCGCGGTCGGGTCCTGGCCGGGAAGTGAAGCTCGACTAGAGGTTCAGGGCAATGTGTGGACCGGGCTGGGTGCGGGCGAGGGATACCTCGCGGGGCGGCAGGCGACCGTCGCGGTGACCAGCCGCGGAGCAGCTCGTCAGCACCAGCTCTGGCTCCCCGCCGTCGACGGCTCCATCCGCTCGGTGCGCCCGATCGACCTGGTGCAGCCCGGCGACCCGGGCCGCGCGGTCGAATCGGGCCGGGTGGTCGAGTCGGGCCGGGCCGTTGGCTCGGGCCGGCCGGGTGACTTGGGCCGGCCGTTGGACTCGGGCTGGCCGCTGGGCGCGGGGCAGCCGGGTGACGAGCGGTGGGAGGCGGTGGGGTGATGGCTGCTGCGCGGTCGCCGGTTGCGTCGGCGCAAGGGAGTCTGACCCGGACGATGGTGGTCTGGGTGCCGGACTGGCCGGTGACGGCGGCAGCCACGGCGGCCGGGCATTCCCCGGACGCGCCGGTCGCAGTACTGGCCAAGGGCAAGGTGCTGGCGGCTTCGGCTGCTGCCCGGGCCGAAGGGGTGCGGCAGGGGCTGAAGGCGCGGGATGCCCAGTCGCGGTGCCCCGAGCTGGTGGTGCTGAAGTACGACCCGGTGATCGACGCGCGGGCCTTCGATCCGGTGATCAGCTGTCTGGAGGCGCTGACTCCCGGCATCCAGGTGATCCGGCCGGGCATGTGTGCGCTGAAGGCCCGCGGCCCGACCCGGTTCTACGGGACCGAGCAGGCGGCGGCGGAGAAGCTGCTCGACCGGCTGGAGACCTTCGACGTACCGGGTGGGCGGGTCGGGGTCGCCGACGGGCCGTTCGCCGCCGAGCAGGCCGCCCGGTCGAGTTCGCCCCGAACCAGGGTGCTGGTGATCCCGCCCGGCGGCTCGGCGGAGTTCCTGGCGCCGATCACGGTCGACGCGCTCGGCCAGCCTGCTCTCACCGATCTGCTCCGGCGACTCGGGCTGCGCTCGCTCGGCGCGTTCGCGCAGCTTCCGGCGGCCGAAGTACTGACCAGGTTCGGGCCGGACGGCGCGTTCGCGCACCGGCTGGCCCGGGGAGCCGACGACCGCCCGGTGGTCGCCCGGCAGGTGCCGCCCGAGCTGGCCCGGACGCTGGACTTCGAGCCGGCGGTGGACCGGGTCGACCAGGTCGCGTTCGCGGTCCGCGGGGTCGCCGACGAGCTCATCGGCCGGCTGGCCGCGCTCGGCCTGGTCTGCACCACGCTGCGCGTCGAGGTCGGCACCGAGTCCGGCCGGATCCACGAGCGGGACTGGCTGCATCCGCGCTGGTTCAGCGCCACCGACCTGGTCGATCGGGTCCGCTGGCAGTTGCAGGGCAGCGGGACGGCGACCAGCGAGCTGACCTCGCCGGTGGTGCGGGTCCGGCTGATCCCGGAGGAGGCCGACCCGATCGGCAGTCATGTCGACGGCCTGTGGGGCGGCGGCCCCGACGAACGGATCCACCGCGCGCTGTCGCGGGTGCAGAGCATGCTCGGCCATGGAGCGGTCGTCTCGGTGGCACTCGGTGGCGGCCGCGGCTTCCTGGAGCGGCAGACCCTGATTCCGTGGGGCGATCGGCCGGTGCCCGCTTATCCAGCCGACGCGCCCTGGCCGGGCGTGGCGGTCTCTCCGCACCCGGAGCTGTGGCCGATGCCGGTGCCGACCACGGTCTATCCCGAACCGCTGCCTGCGCAGGTGTTCGACGCGGACGGGCAACTGGTCGCGGTGAGCGCCCGTGGTGCGTTGTCCGGTGACCCGGCCGGGTTCCGGTTCGCGCCCGGCGTACGAGTTGCCGAGGGCAACGAGTTTCACCAGGTGGTCGCCTGGGCAGGCCCCTGGCTCGCCGACGAACGCTGGTGGGACCCGGCCGCCGCCTCCCGCCAGGCCCGCTTCCAGTTCGTCGCCGCCGACGGCCGCGCCTGGCTCTTCACCCTCCGCCAAACCACCTGGCTGGCCGAAGCCGCCTACGACTGACCACCCTCGGGCGAACCCACAGCTTTGGGGGTTATCCCCTCAAAGTGTGGGTTGCTTGCGTGGATACCCCGCGCCAACCCTCACTCTGAGGGGATAACCCCCCACTGTGGATCAGGAGCGGGAGTGGAAGGTGCGGCGGAGGTCGGTGACCCATTCGGTGGGGATCTCCCAGGGGATGAAGTGGCCGCCGTGGTCGTGGGCGGTGAGGTTCACGTGGTTGTACCAGGCGGCGCGGTCGCTCTCGAGGAAGTTCTGGACGCGCTGATCGGTCGTCACCCCGGGCGGGTTCTCGTACGCCACGAAGGTGATGCCGGTGGGCGCCTCGACGACGGGCCAGCGGTCGTGCGACGGGGTCCACGGGTAACGGTTGTTGTTGGCGTACGTGCGGATCGACGTACCGATCGCGTTGTTCACCCAGAAGATCGTCGCGTGGGTGAGCAGGTCGTCCTTGCTGAAAACGGTCTCGATGTCGCCACCGTTGTCACTCCAGCTCTTCCAGCGCTGCAGGATCCAGGCGAGCATGCCGGCAGGAGAATCGGACAGCCCGTAGGCAAGCGTGCTGGAGTCCAGCACGTGCGCTGCGAGATGGACGGCGAATCGCCTGTCGAACTTCAGGACCCGTGCGTGCAGCTCCGGCGGAAGCCCTTCGGGGATCGGCCGTCCGCCACTGAAGTCCCAGGCCCGATCGCCGGTGAAGAAGTCGAGCTTCAGCCCCGAGCCGATGTGGATGCCGTACAACTCGTCGGCGTACTTGTGCCCGAGCTGGCCGGTCACCAGCGCGCCGACGTCGCACCCGGCGGCGGCGTACCGGTCGTAGCCGAGGGTCTTGGTCATCAGCGTGTGCCAGAGGTCGGCGACCTTCCAGAAGTTCATGTCCGGGTTGTCCGGTAGCGGTGTGGAGAACCCGAACCCGGGGAACGACGGCACGATCACGTCGAACGCGTCGGCCGGCTCACCGCCGTACGCGGCCGGGTCGGCCAGTGGGTCGATCACCTTCGCCCAGTGCCAGAACGTCCACGGCCAGCCATGGGTGAGGATCAACGGCGTCGGGTTCGGTCCGACGCCGGGCTTGCGCAGGAAGTGGATCGGTACGCCGTCGACGTCGACCCGGTAGTGCTTGTAGGCGTTGATGGCGGCCTCTGCCTTGCGCCAGTCGTACTCCGTGCGCCAGTACTCCACGAGCTCTTCCAACGTGGCGCGCTTGAGGCCGTAGTACGAGTCCTCGTTGCCCGCGTCGTCGGGCCAGCGGGTCAGCTCCAGTCGCTGCCTCAGGTCGGCGAGGACGGCATCGGGCACGTGGATCGGCGTCGGTTCCAGCGGGAACGGGCGGGTCTCATGAATCATCGTGATCTCCTCCAGCCGCTGCCGCGGCCTAGGTCGTCCGTACTACGAAGTGGCGGGTCGCCCCTGTTCTCTGGGCGTCTCGTGATGGAGTTCGACCAGGCGGGCCAGGGCCGGCAGGGCTGTCGCGATGGCGGTGCGCTCCGCCGGGGTGAGCCGCGCGGTGAGGTCGGTGAGGCGCGCGATCCGCTCGGCCTCGCGGCCGTCGACGATCGCGCTGCCTTTCGCGGTGACGTGCACCAGGATCGCGCGGCCGTCCGACGGGTCCGGCCGGCGCTCCACGAGGCCGTCCTGCTCGAGCTTGGTGATGATCTGGGTGATCGCCGGCTGGCTGACCTGCTCGCTGGCGGCCAGCTCGGTCAGGCGGCGCGGGCCGACGGTGGCGAGGGTGTGCAGCACGGACAACGTCGTGAAACTCAGCCGCTGGCGCGACGGCAGCCGGATGTTCATCCGGGTGAAGGCGCCGATGACGGCGGTCAGTTCGGCGACGCTCAGGTCGCCGTGCTGGGTGGTCATGCGGAGCAGTGTATAAGAGTCTTACTTAAATCGCTTATGGATTTTCTTGGTGGCCTGTCGATCTGGCTGGCGGTGGTTCGTGTAGGGAGTAAAAGGAAGCTTCGACGAATGAGGTGACGTGATGTCCGAACCGAAGGTTCTGCTGAGTGGCCTGGGGATTCCCGAGTCGCCGCGGTGGCACGACGGGCGGTTGTGGTTCTGCAACTGGATCGACCAGCAGATCGTGGCTGTCGACGGCGACGGTACGCCGGAGTTCACCGACGTACCGGTCGAGCAGTTGATGGGATGGTCCATCGACTGGCTGCCGGACGGCAGGCTGCTGACGACCGGGGACAAACTGCGGCGGTACGAGCCGGACGGATCGGTGGTCGTCCACGCCGACCAGAAGGCGAACGAGATCGTCGTCGACCGCACCGGCCACGTGTATCTCAATGGCGCCGACTTCAACTTCTCCGGTGGCGAGGCGCCCAAGCCCGGCTACATCAAACTGGTCACACCGGATGGACGCGTGCGCGAGGTCGCGGGCGGGATCGAGTTCCCCAACGGCATGGTGATCACTCCCGACGGCCGGACGCTCGTCATCTCCGAGTCGTTCGCCGGCCGGCTCACCGCGTTCGACATCGAGCCGGACGGAGGACTGTCAGGGCGGCGGGTCTTCGCCGAAGGGCTCGGGCCCGACGGGATCTGCCTGGATGCGGAAGGCGCGATCTGGGTCTCGACCGGCGGCTCCTCGGTTGTCCGCGTCGCCGAGGGCGGCGAAGTCCTGCAACGCGTCGAACTCCCCGAGAACCGAGCCCCGTTCGCATTGGCCCTCGGTGGCCCGTCCGGCCGAACCCTCTTCATCATGACTGCCGAGTGGCACCTGAACGACACCGTCGGTGACAACCTAGGCCGCCTGACCAAAGGCCCCCGCACCGGCAAGGTCCTCGCCCTACCAGTCGCAATCCCAGCAGCCGACCACCCCTAACGCCGAACGGTGACAATCGGCTGGAGCTGATTTGACTTGTTCGAACAGGTGTTCGAAGATCGGGATGTTGGGAGCGACGCTTCGGAGGTGGCTGATGGGATGGGACAACCCAGCGATCCCGTGGTCCGAGCTGGAGCGGAAGCTGTCCGGTCGGTCGCGCCCGCCCGCGCCCGCGGACGAGTTGTTCGAGGCCGACGGCGGTGACGGCCCGGCCTGGTCGCGGCACCGCCCGCCGTACGATCCGGACCCGGTCGACAAACCACGCCGGCCCGACGGACCGGTGGTGCCGTATGCCGAGCTGCACTGCCATTCCTACTACAGCTTCCTGGACGGCGCCTCCTCGCCGGAGCACCTGGTGGAGGAGTCGGTCCGGCTCGGGCTGCACGCGCTCGCGCTGACCGATCACGACGGCTTCTACGGCGTGGTCCGGATGGCCGAGGCCGCGGAGGAGTACGACGATCTCAAGACGGTATTCGGCGCCGAGCTGTCACTGGAGCTGACCAAACCGCAGAACGGGATGGCCGACCCCGAAGGCAGTCATCTGCTGGTGCTGGCCGAACAACAACAGGGGTATCACCGCCTCGCCGGCGCGATCACCGAGGCCCAGTTGCGCGGCCAGGAGAAGGGCCGCCCGGTCTACGACCTGGAGGAGCTCGCCGCCATCGGCGAGGACAGTTGGCTGATCCTGACCGGCTGCCGCAAAGGGCTGGTCCGCCGGGCGCTGGAGCTCGGCGGTCAGGCGGAAGGACCGGCGGCCGCCGCGCGCGAGCTGGATCGGCTGACCGCGTTGTTCGGCAAGGACCGGGTCGTGGTGGAGCTGATCGATCACGGCCTGCCGCTGGACACCACGCGCAACGCAGTACTGGCTCGCCTGGCCGAGGCCAAGGGGTTACCGGTCGTTGCCACCAACAACGTTCACTACGCACAACCCCGGCGGCACCGGCTCGCCGCCGCGATCGCCGCAGTACGGGCCCGTCGCAGCCTCGACGCGATGGACGGCTGGCTGCCACCCGCTGGCACTGCGCACCTGCGGTCGGGGGAGGAGATGCTCGCGCGCTTCCGCCGGTACGACGGCGCCGTCGCGCGCTCGGTGGAGCTCGCGGACCAGTTGGCCTTCAGTCTCCGGGCCGCCAAGCCGAGCCTGCCGCACCAGGAGGTGCCACCGGGGTACGACGCGATGGAGTGGCTGAAGAAGCTCTGCCGCGACGGGGTGCGGAAGCGCTATGCGGACAAGCCGGCGGAGTTGATGGCGAAGGCCCAGGCCCGGGTCGAGCGGGAGCTGGAGGTGATCGAGGACCTCAAGTTCCCGGGCTACTTCCTGATCGTGCGCGACATCGTCATGTTCGCCAAACGCAAGGGGATCCTCTACCAGGGCCGCGGCTCGGCGGCGAACTCGGTGGTCTGCTACGCGCTCGAGATCACCGCGATCGATCCGGTCTTCTACAACCTGCCGTTCGAGCGGTTCCTGTCCTCGGCCCGCGACGAGGAGCCCGACATCGACGTCGATTTCGACTCCGACCGGCGCGAGGAGGTGATCCAGTACGTCTACGGCAAGTACGGCCGGCGCAACGCGGCCCAGGTCGCGAACGTGATCACCTACCGCCCGAAGCTCGCCGTGCGGGACATGGCCAAAGCGCTCGGATTCAGTACTGGGCAGCAGGATGCCTGGTCGAAGCAGGTGGATGCCTGGGGAGCTGTCCGCAGCAGCGTCGACCACGACATCCCCCCGGCCGTGGTCGGACTGGCCGAAGACCTGCTGAAGTTCCCGCGGCACCTCGGCATCCACTCCGGCGGCATGGTGCTCACCGACATCCCGGTCGGTCACGTGGTGCCCGTCGAGCACGCCCGGATGGAGAACCGGACGGTGCTGCAGTGGGACAAGGACGACTGCGCCTGGATGGGGCTGGTGAAGTTCGACCTGCTCGGGCTGGGAATGCTGGCCGCGCTGCAGTACGCGATGGATCTGGTCCGGGAGTTCCTCGGCGAGGACTGGAACCTGGACTCGATCCCCAAGGAGGAACGCGGGGTCTACGACCAGCTCTGCAAGGCGGACTCGGTCGGGGTGTTCCAGGTGGAGAGCCGGGCCCAGATGAGCACGCTGCCCCGGTTGCGGCCGCGCAGCTTCTACGACCTGGCGATCGAGGTGGCGCTGATCCGGCCCGGGCCGATCCAGGGCGGCGCGGTGCACCCGTTCATCCGCCGCAAGCTGAGAGAAGAGCCGATCACCTACTTGCATTCCAAGCTGGAGCCGGTGCTGGAGCGCACGCTCGGGGTACCGCTGTTCCAGGAGCAGTTGATGCAGATCGCGATGACGGTCGGCGGCTGCACCGGCGAGGACGCGGACCTGCTGCGCCGTGCAATGGGGTCCAAGCGCGGCGTGGAGAAGATCTCGTCCCTGCGGACCAAGCTGTACGACGGGATGGCGGCGAACGGGATCACCGGCGAGACGGCCGACCAGATCTACGAGAAGATCGAGGCCTTCGCCAACTTCGGCTTCGCCGAGTCGCACTCGATCAGCTTCGCCCTGCTCGTCTACGCCAGCACCTGGCTGCGCCTGCACTATCCGGCCGCCTTCCTGGCAGCCCTCCTCCGAGCCCAACCCATGGGCTTCTACTCCCCCCAATCCCTGGTAGCCGACGCCCGCCGCCACGGCGTCACCGTCCACCGCCCCGACCTCCACCTCTCCCAACCCCACGCCACCCTCGAACCGCTCACCCCCACAACAAACCCTGCACCCACCACCCTCTCCGCGCCGGAGTCCGCCTCCACCACCTCCGCGCCGGACCCCGCTCCCGCCTCCACTTCGGACCTCGCCGTC
This sequence comes from Kribbella monticola, assembly GCF_003261635.1. Classification (GTDB taxonomy): domain Bacteria; phylum Actinomycetota; class Actinomycetes; order Propionibacteriales; family Kribbellaceae; genus Kribbella; species Kribbella monticola. Next base: position 578,658 of record NZ_QFXK01000027.1, read on the forward strand.
GCACAACCTCCCACCTCCGCGCTGGAGTCCACCCCCGCCTCCGCGCTGGAGTCTGGGTCTGCCTCTGCAGGGGAAACCGCATCCGGGTTTGTTGTTGCTACCGGCAATGATTCTTGTATGGAGAAGGTGCAGCCGGAGGTGGGGGAGTTCGATCCGAAGGAGAAGTTCGACTCCGATCTGCATCGGCGGGACGGGAAGCTTGCGGTGCGGCTCGGGTTGGCGGGGGTGAAGTCGATCGGGGAGACAGTGGCGACCGGCATCGTCGAGGAGCGGGAGAAGAACGGGCCGTACGCCGACATGGCGGATCTCGTCCGACGGACGGGGCTGACCGCAGTACAGGTGGAAGCGCTGGCGACGGCGGGGGCGTTCGACTCGTTCGGGTTGTCCCGGCGGCAGGCGCTCTGGAATGCGGGGCGTGCGGCCGAGGAGCGACCCGGGCATCTGTCGGGAGTGAGCAGTTCGGGTCCGCCGCCGATGCTGCCGGGGATGACCGAGATGGAGACGACGATGGCCGATCTCTGGGCCACCGGGATCTCACCCGACGACCACCCGATCCGGCATGTGCGGCCGGGTCTCGACGAGCGCGGCATCCTGCGCGCGAACCAGTTGTCCACCGCCGAGGACGGCACCCGGGTGTACGTCGGGGGAGTCGTGACGCACCGCCAGCGCCCGGCGACCGCGGCCGGCGTCACCTTCCTCAACCTGGAGGACGAGACCGGCATGATCAACGTCGTCTGCTCGAACGGCGTCTGGAACCGCTACCGCCGAGTCGCCCGCGAATCCAGCGCGATGATCATCCGCGGCCGCCTCGAACGCTCCCAAGGCGTCACCAACCTCGTAGCCGACAAACTCGAACGCCTCCCCCTAGCCGCCAAAACCACCTCCCGCGACTTCCGCTGAAGCTCCCACTCCACCCCTCACTAGCCCCACCAACGACCACTCCCAGGCACCCGCGCGACGGGCGGCAATGCAATGAGCAACCGGCGGAACCGGCGCAACCCACGGACCACGTGGCCAGGCGATCCAGTAACTACCGCACCTTCGCGCCTGTGACCGGTTGCGAGGTGGAAGGTTTCAGGGGAGGTCGTCGTACTTCGGGTCCAGGAATCTGTTGACGACCTGCTCGGCGGCCAGGCCGATCTCGATCAGTTCTTCGGTGTATTGATGCCAGCGCGAGATTTGGCTCCTCAGCCAGGCCCAGCGCACCTCCACCACCTTCTCGGAGTACTCACGCCGAATGACGATGAGTTTCTTCGCGAGGCGGCGCGCGCTGTGACCTGGATAGCTCACGGTGATGCGATCACTGTCGTACAAGGCCGCTTCGAGCTTCAGCGCACTGTCCAGTACCCGCTTACCCAGATGTGAAGGCACCGGAATGCCGATCGCCTCATCGGTCTCAGCGGCTCGACGCCTGCCTCTGATGTCGATCTCAAAGGCGAGAGTCACCAGCGCGAAAGCCGGGATCAGGAGCAGCAGCGCGATGAGGTGCAGGAAGTGGTGCTTCGCCAAGCTGTTCAGGACAAAGGTGAGGCAGCCGAGGATTCCCGCGAATCCCAGCAGCCTGATCGAGCGCCAGATGATCGTGGTACGGAACGTCATCCTGCCTGCGGCGTACTGCTCGACGAAGTCGTCCGGTCCTTCCTCGAACTGGTCGAGAGTTGTCGAAGAAGTGTCGTCGAAGAACGACGGATACAGCCGCGCGGAGGGAGGTTGCGGCGCCACGCTTCTGCCGGGCAGAACTCGAGCGGGTTTCGGCTCTGGTTCTGCCTCCGAGGGGGACTGATCCACTGGTGGTTCGGAGCCGGTCTGTTCACGCACGATTGTGTCGTCCAGCCGATTCGCATCTTTGATGTACAAGACAAGCCCGACCAGCCCAGCACCACACTGAACCCAGTACCACGTGGTGCGTTCGCCGTAGGGGATGAAGAACGGAAACGCTGCCGTCGCACCCGGCAGCCGGAGAACACTGCGCCTGACCTCTCGTGTCCACCGGACGATGTCGAGTCTCAGCAGGACGGCAACGGCCAGTCGCGCCGCGATCGGAAGAACGAGCAGACCGACCGTCGGATGGGTCAGGCGGGATCGCAGCGAATAGGCCGGGACCGGACCGAAGCAGAAGAAGAACACAAATCCGGCGACGAGCAGCAGATTTGCTGACGAGCGCACCACCATCATTCGCCCGTCCAGAGGCGTTGTCACCGGGCGGAAAAGAGGCATCGTCATCTCCAGCGGGGCGGCAGGAAGGTTGACGGTAGCATCAGGGCGGCTCAGCCTGACGGACCCGTTTCTTGGAGGACGAGTTGGACGCGCTCTGGGAAGCGATACGACAGTGGAGTTCGGGTCATCAGGTGAATTCGGACTTGATTCTCTGGGGCCTGCCACTGATCTGGTGGGGCCGGATCGGCAAACTCCTCAGCTTCCTGGCCGGCGGAACGATCATCCTCGACATCATCGGGCCGGAACGCATCTCCGATTGGTCCCGAACCCGGCTCCGGGTCGCACCCAAGACTGCCGCCAAGGTGCGAACGGCCTTCACCGTACTGATCGGCTTGATCGTGGCGCGTACCTTTCCGGCCGGAACCACGTGGCTCAACTATTCCCTCGGCCTGATCGTCGCTATTGCAGCCAGTTACTTGCTGGCCCCGCTCGGAGCCGTCCTGGCCACGGCGACCGGACGAGGCGTCCTTTGGGTTTTCCGCGCGGGCGCGGTCATCCAAGTCGTGCGGATCGTCGCGGTCATCTTGCTGGTTGTGGGGTTTCTCCTCGACATGCTGGCGTCATAAGTCCGCCCGCACACCTCGCGCGACTACCGCTGAAACGAGCCCGCTCAGCAGTGCGGCGCTTGGGTGTTTAAGCTTGGCGGGTGGCTTTGGAATGGGAACAGGTAATCGTTCACTCGGTTGACCCGGGTGCTCTTGGGCAGTGGTGGGCTGAGGCTCTTGGGTGGGTGGTGGTCTACTCGTCCGAGGACGAGTTCGAGATTCGTCCGGCGCCGGACCGGATGCCGGGAATCGACTTCGTACGGATCGACGAGGTCAAGCAGGGCAAGAGCCGGTTGCACCTCGACTTCCGGCCCGAGGATCAGGACGCCGAGGTTGCCCGGCTGATCGCTCACGGCGCCAAGCGCGTCGACATCGGCCAGGGCGAACAGGCGTCATGGGTGGTCCTCGCCGATCCCGAAGGCAACGAGTTCTGCATCCTCGGCCGGCAAAGCCAGTAAGACGTTCCTGCCCTATCGGTCGTTCAGTGTGGCGATGCGCTTCCACGAATGAAGGTCAGGTCGTCGCCCCAGTCGTCCAGGACGCGGCCGTGGCCGGCTGTTCGGGCGTGGGGTTCCAATTCGACGAGCAGGGAGCGAAGGGCCTGGGGTGCCTGGTCGGAGTGGGCCTGGGCGAGTCGGCGTACGAGGTTGTCGTAGGACCATTCGGGGTGGGGGAGCGGGTGGTGTTCGAGTTCCCAGGCCAGGTACTTGTTGTACGGGCGGACTCGGTTGTCCAGGGCAAAGATGTAAGTGAGGTAGTGGGGGATGGCTTCGGCGCCGTCGAGGAGCGTGCCGATCATGTTGCCGTCGCGGGCGTTCTTCAGGCAGCGGTAGAGGCTGTTGAGGAACGCGTCGAGTACCGCCGGCGCGAGCTGAGCTGCCTCGGCCGGAGCTAGCTGAGCCTTCGCGGCGGCCAAGCCGGCGATGAGACCGTCGGCGGTGTCCTTGAGGACCTTCGCATCCCTGAACGCGTAGCGATTCCATTCGAAACCGGAACCGGGCAGCGCGTGGGTGCGGAACTCGTGCAGCGGCATGGCCGAGACGTCGAGCCGTGCATCCCGGCGATGTTCGGCGGAGAGTTGTCCGTCAGCCTCGTCGGTGACGACCAGCAGTACGTCGTAGTCGGAGTGGGCCGTCGCTGCGCCTGCGCGCGCTTGCGACCCGCTGAGGATCACGCCGAGCACTCGCGCATCCGACTCGCATCGCGTCAGCAGCGCAGCGAACTCCTCGGCAGCAGTCATCAAGTCACCCAACCACGCGAGCAGCGCCAGTCGCACATCATTTCCGCGGGAGTGTTCGCCGTCCTGGTCGCAGGGCGGCGCCCGTACTACGTGCGCAGGCTGTGGGGGAGTCCGCCGCCCAGCGGCATACGCGCCGGATTCCACCGGGGCAACTCGGGCGGGCGAGGGGGAATTTGGTTGCGGGGTTCGAGGTGGGGGCAATACGGTCGGGCCCCGATGGATGAAATGCCTGAGGTGCTGCCGTTGCCGGATCGGAAGCCGGCCGATGGTGCAGTGGCGCGTAGGTTGATCGACGCGCAGTTCCCGCAGTGGTCGGGTCTTGAGATTCGGTCGGTTGATGCGCAGGGGTGGGACAACCGGACGTTCCGGCTCGGTGACGAGTTGCTCGTTCGATTGCCGACTGCCGAGGAGTACGCGCTGGCGGTGGAGAAGGAGCATCGGTGGTTGCCCGTGCTCGCACGTGCGGTGCCGTTGGAGATTCCGGAGCCGGTGGGTCGCGGCGTACCCGATGAGAACTTCGCGCACGACTGGTCGGTCTATCGGTGGATCGGTGGTGAGCCCGTGGATCGTGGTGGTGTCGACGACCTGGTGACGTTCGCCGTCGAGCTTGCTGACTTCCTCGCGGCTCTGCAGCAGGTCGATCCGACGGACGGGCCGGCGCCGGGATTGCACAACTGGTTCCGGGGCGGACCGTTGAGCACCTATGACGGGTGGGCGCGGAATTCGCTGAAGACCTTGGAGGGGGTGATCCGGACCGAGCTCGCCGAGGAGATCTGGGATCGGGCGCTGCGAACTCCGTGGGACGGGCGGCTCGTGTGGTTCCACGGGGACATTGCCGCGGGCAACTTGCTGACGAAGGGCGGGGCGCTCTCGGCAGTCATCGACTTCGGCACTTGTGGAGTGGGCGATCCGGCGTGTGATCTGGCGATCGCTTGGACGATGCTGGACCGGGAGAGCCGGGCTGCGTTCCGCGATCGGCTGGCGGTGGACGACGCTACCTGGCTGCGTGGTCAGGGCTGGGCGCTCTGGAAGGCGCTGGTTGTCTGCGCGGGATCGGTCCGCGACGGCCACGGCCTGCCGGCGGACGCGTCGTACGTCCTCGACCAAATCCTCGCCGCCCACGAGAACCAACCCTGAGCCCCCGCGCACCAGCGCTGGTCAGCTTGCCGAGCACCCGCGGCGCCGAGCCAGCTCACTAGCACCCAGCGCTGGTCAGCTTGCCGAGCGCCTGCGGCGCCGAGTCAGTTCAGTAGCTCCCGGCGTTGGTCGGCTTGCCGAGCGCCTGCGGCGCTGAGCCAGCTCACTAGCTCCCGGCGTTGGTCAGCTTGCCGGGCGCCTGCGGCGCTGAGTCGGTTCACTAGCGCCTAGTGCTGGTCAGCTTGCCGGGCGCCTGCGGCGCTGAGCCAGCTCACTAGCACCCAGCGTTGGTCAGCTCGCCTAGCGCCTGCGGCGCTGAGTCAACTTACGAGCGCCGGTGCTGTCAGCCGCCGAGCACTCGCGGCGCTGGGCCAGCTCAGGAGTAATCAGGGCTGGTCAGCTCACCGAGCACCGGGGCTGGTGTGCCGGGCTTGTGTGGTTTCGGTGATCAGTTTTCTGGGCGTTGGGGACCGGTTGGTGGACAGGTTTGTGGTTAGTCTCGCGGGGTGAGTGAAGCGGAGTTGTTGGTCAGGGCGCGGGGTGGGGACGAGCTGGCGTTCGGGGAGTTGGTGGATGGCTACCGCAAGGAGCTGTCGGCGCACTGCTACCGGATGCTCGGGTCCCTGCACGACGCGGAGGATGCTCTGCAGGAGTCGCTGCTCAGTGCGTGGCGTGGGCTCAAGAGCTTCGAAGGCAGGAGTTCGCTGCGGACCTGGCTGTACCGGATCTGCACCAACGCCTGCATCCGGCTCGGTTCGCAGCGGCCGAAGAAACTGCTCACCACCGACCAGTTCCCGTCCCGCGACCAGACCGCCGATCTCGGCGAGCCGATTCTCGAACCGATGTGGCTCGAGCCCTGCCCGGACGATCCGGCCGCCAGCTACCTGCAGCGCGAAGGAGTCGAGCTCGCCTTCGTCGCGGCGCTCCAGCACCTGCCGAGCGCGCAGCGCGCAGTACTGATCCTCAGGGAAGTGCTCGAGTACTCCGCGGCCGAGGTCGCGGAAATTCTCGAGACCACGCCGCAGTCGGTGAACAGTGCGCTCCAGCGCGCTCGCAAGGCGGTCGAGGAACGGGTGCCGCCCGTCAGCCAGCAGGCCGAGCTCGCCGCGCTGGGCGAAGAGCGGCTGAAGGAGTTGGTGGAGTCGTTCGTCTCCGCCTGGGAGCGGGCCGACGTGGACGCGATCACCGAGTTGCTCGCCGAGGACGTCCGGATGAGCATGCCGCCACTGCCCGCTTGGTTCGACGGACGGGCCGCCGTACTACGGTTCTTCGGCGAGCGAGTCTTCGAGACACCCTGGCGCCTGGTCCCGCTCCGCGCGAACGGGCAGCCCGGCTTCGCCTGCTACATGCAGGACCCGGCCGATGGGGTGTTCCGCCTCGGCGCGATCAATCTGCTCCACCTCCGCGACGGCCGGATCAGCTGGATCTCGGGATTCCTGGACCCGGCGCTGCACCGGCGGTTCGACGTACCGGAAACTTTTTCTGCCGGGACCGATTAATCCACGAACCGGGCTGTCTCTACCTCTTTGAAGCGTGCGGCCAAGCGCACGCCGAGGATGAAGGAGTACTGAGATGCGCAAGCTGATCGTCCACAACATCGTCTCCCTCGACGGCTACATCACCGGTCCCGGCAACAACGTGATGCTGCTGCCGATGGGCGACTTCTTCGACGCGTACTGCGCGGAGCGGCTCGGCAGCGCCGACACGCTGCTGCTCGGCAAGAACTCCTACGACATGTTCCGCGGGTTCTGGCCGGGTGTCGTGGACATGCCGGAGGCGACCGAGGACCAGAAGGAGATCTCCCGGCGCGACAACGAGATCCAGAAGGTTGTCGTGTCCGACAGCATCACCGAGGCCGACACGGCGCCCTGGTCCGACACGACCCGGATCGTGCGGCGCAAGGAGGCGCACGAGCAGATCGCCGAGCTCAAGCAGGGCGACGGTGGCGACATCATCATGTTCGGCAGCCGGACGCTGTGGAACGACCTGCTGCAGGCCGGCCTGGTCGACGAACTGCACCTGATGGTCGGCCCGGTGGTACTCGGCGGCGGTACGACGGCCTTCGCCGAGGGCGAGGTTCCCCCGCTGACGCTGATCGACACGCGCAGGTCCGAAGGCTCCGACAACCTGCTGCTCCGGTACGCCGTCGGCAACAGCTGACCTAGAACGATGCCGCGCGGGACTCCAGGTAGTTCCGCTCGGGGACGCTGAGAGTGAGGCGGGCGGCGAGCTGGTACGCCTCCCGCGCCGCCTCCTTCTCGCCTGCCAGGTCGAGCAGATGAGCCCGTACTGCGGCCAGCCGGTGATGTCCTTTCAAAGCCGGGTCCTGCTCCGCCGTCGCCAGCCGCTCCAGACCGACCCGTGGACCGTGCACCATCGCGACGGCCACGATCCGGTTCAGGCTCACCATTGGGCCGGGTGCGAGCGACTCCAGCAATTCGTACAGCACCAGGATCTGCCGCCAGTCCGTGTCCTCGGCACGAGCCGCCTCGTCGTGGACGGCCGCGATGGCAGCCTGGAGCTGATACGGACCAATAGGTGCCTCACGCAACGTTCTGCTGATCAATTCGTTGCCCTCAGCAATCGCTTCGGCGTTCCAGAGCCGGCGATCCTGTTCGGGCAGCGGGATCAGCAAACCGTCGGGCGAGACCCGGGCCGGCCGGCGCGCGTCGGTCAGCAACATCAGCGCGAGTAACCCGGCCACCTCGCCTTCGACCGGCAGCCGCTCACGCAGCTGGCGGGTCAGCCGGATCGCCTCGGCGCTGAGCTCGACCCGATGCAGTGATTCGCCCGAACTCGCGGTGTAGCCCTCGTTGAAGATCAGGTAGAGCACATGCAGTACGGCGGCCAGCCGGCCGGACAACTCCTCGGGCGGCGGCAACCGGAACTCCGCGCCGCCGGCCTTGATCTTCGCCTTCGCCCGGCTGATCCGCTGGCCGATCGTCGACTCGGGAACGAGAAACGCGCGGGCGATCTCGCCGGTGGTGAGACCGCCGACAGCGCGAAGCGTCAGCGCGATCTGCGATGACGAAGTCAGCGCCGGGTGACAGCAGAGGAACAGCAACGTGAGCGTGTCGTCCTCATCGGCAGCCGGCGGTTGATCGACCGGCTCCAGCAGAGCGACGGTCTCCTCGCGGTGCTGCCTGGCCGCCTCGCTGCGAAGTATCTCGATCCGGCGGCGCGAGGCGACGGTGATCAGCCAGCCGCGCGGGTTGTCGGGCAGGCCGTCCTTCGGCCACTGCTGCGAAGCCGCGAGCAGGGCTTCCTGAACCGCGTCCTCGCAGGTGTCGAAGCCGCCGTACCGGCGAACCAGTGGGCCGAGGATCTGCGGCGCCAACTCGCGTAGCAGTGCCTCGACGTCGGCTGCGGCAGGGGAGTGGGACATCAGCGCTCAGGAGGTCAGGCCGCTCAGATCCCGGACCGGGCGCACCTCGACGATGCTGAACGCGGCCTCGGGGATCTGCGGCACGATCTCGATCGCCCGCTCCAGCGTGTCGCACTCGACCAGGTAGAACCCGGCCAACTGCTCCTTCACCTCGGCGAACGGCCCGTCGGTGGTCATCACGGTTCCGTCGCGGACCAGCACCTGCTTGGTCGCGGCGGGTTCTTCGAGCGAGTCGGACGCGATCAGCTCACCGCTGGCCGTCAGCGCTTCGTGCAGACCGACGTACCCGGTCATCGCCTCCCGCTGCTGCTCCTCGGTCAGCCCCTTCCACACCTCCCGCGACTCCGGGTTGCCGTAGATCAGGATCAAGAACCTCATCGCACCCCTCCACTCTCCGCCCCCACGATAGATCCGCCCCGGTCCGTCCGGGATCGGGTCGGCCGAGTTCCGCGAACACGTCGCCGAGAGGGATGAAGTTGCCCCGAGCAAGCATCGGATGGTGCCGGGTGCCGGGTGCCGGGTGCCGGGTGCCGGGTGCGGGGTGCGGGGTGCCGGGTGCGTTGCGGCCGGGTGGGGGGTGGCGGGTGGTGGTCGCGGCGGTCGCGGTTCCGGTCGTTTGCGTGGGGAGGACGCGGGACCGTCGGCCGCGCGAGGCAGTCCAGTGGAGCGGTTCAGGTCTCGATCTGGTTGCTGTCGGGTTGCTGGTCGGCGGCGGGCGTAGCCGGGGGTGGGGGAGGGCGGTTGCCTGGTCAGGGACATCGGCGGGATTCCCCGGAGTGGCCCGGGCGGAAGCTGTCGGTGGGCCCAAGTACAGTAACGACCGGGACAGGGGCGATGGAGAACCGAGGGAGGATCGCGTGCCGGACTTGGAAGTGTCCGACCGGGTGCTGACGATCCCGAACGCGCTCAGCTTCTTGCGGTTGCTGGGTGTGCCACTCTTCCTGTGGCTGATCCTCGGTCCGAAGGAAGACGGCTGGGCGCTGCTGGTGCTCGCGGTCTCCGGCTTCACCGACTGGGCCGACGGCCAGATCGCCCGGCGGATGAACCAGACCACGCGGCTCGGGCAGATGCTCGACCCGGTGGCGGACCGGCTCTACATCTTCGCGACCGTGCTCGGCCTGGCGCTGCGCGACATCATCCCCTGGTGGCTGGCGATCGCGCTGCCGCTGCGGGACCTGTTGCTGACGTTCACGCTGCCGGCCTTGCATCGTCGTGGCTTCAACGCGCTGCCTGTGCACTTCCTCGGCAAGTCGGCGACCTTCTGTCTGCTGTATGCGTTCCCGCTGTTGCTGCTCGGTGACGGCGACAGCACGTTGAACCTGCTGGCCAGAGTGTTCGGCTGGGCGTTCGCGATCTGGGGAACGGCGCTGTACTACTGGGCAGGCGCTCTGTACTTCGCGCAGCTCCGGCACCTGATCCAGACGGTGAAACCGATCAGCGGGCCGGCGGGGTCGTGACTCAGTCCCCACCCGGACAGCAAGGTCAGCAGCGCCGCGTCGATGCGTCCATGTCGTTGCTGAACAACCTGATGGCGCACCCGCTCGACGAGGGGTACGCCGTTGCGGCACGCACCCGGCCGACCCAGCGCGCCCGGCCCCGGCATCGCGTCATCCTGGTGATCGCCCTCGCTGTCCTCGGGTTCCTGCTGGCCGTCGCAGCGTCGCAGAACTACCGCAGCGCGCCCGAGGCGGAGAAGCAGCGCAAGGAACTGATCACCCGGATCAATCAGGCCGACACCCGGCTGGCCGATCTGCGCGGGCAGCAGACCAAGCTTGCGGACGAAGTGCGAGGTCTGCAGGCCGGTGGGCTGAGCAACACGAGTTCGGGTGCCGCGTTGCAGAAGCAGCTGGACGAGCTGGAGTTGCAGGCGGGGGCCGTCGCGGTGAAGGGACCGGGGCTGAAGGCCGTGGTCGACGACGCGAAGGACGCCAACGACAAAGAGGGCCGGCTGCTCGACGTCGATCTGCAGCAGCTGGTCAACGGACTGTGGACAGCGGGCGCCGAGGCGATCTCGGTGAACGGGCACCGGCTCACTTCGCTCACCGCGATCCGCGGGGCAGGCAGCGCGATCACGGTCGGCTACACCTCGTTGACCCCGCCGTACACGGTGCTCGCGATCGGTGAGACGGGGACCATGCCGGCCCGGTTCGCGCAGAGTTCCGGTGGCCAGTGGGTGCAGTACCTGGTCAGCAATTTCCATGTCCGGATGACCATCACGACGGAGGATTCCTTGCTGGTGCCAGCCGATGCGACCATCGCGCTGCGGTACGCGAAGGTGGGTGGGCCGAAATGATCGCCGTACTCGGTCTGGTGATCGGCGTGGTGGTCGGTCTGATCGTCGCGCCCGACGTACCGGAGTGGGCGCAGCCCTACCTGCCGATCGCCGTGGTGGCGGCGCTGGACGCCGTCTTCGGCGCGCTGCGGGCGTTCCTGGACGGGATCTTCGACGACAAGGTGTTCGTCGTCTCGTTCATCTCCAACGTGCTGATCGCGGCGCTGATCGTCTACCTGGGCGACCAGCTCGGGGTCGGCTCCCAGCTGTCCACCGGTGTGGTGGTCGTGCTGGGGATCCGGATCTTCACCAACATGGCCGCGATCCGGCGGCACGTCTTCAGGGCCTGAGATGAGTACCGACGAGCCCACCCCGCCGCCCGAGCCGACGCCACCGATCGAGCCGACCCCGCCGCCGGAATCGACCCCGCCGGCCGAACCGGCCCGCGCGGACGCGGTCGGGCCGACGCGGGCCGACGCGGTTGGGCCGGCCCGGGCCGATGCGGTCGAGCCGGGCGATCCGGCGCATCCGGTCGCGCCCACCCCGATGCCGAAGGCGAAGCTGCCGAACCTGGCGCTGCGCCGGCTGCGCGCCGGGTTCAAGCCGTCGCGCGGTCAGGCGATCGTCGCCGTCGTACTGGCCCTGGTGGCTTGTATGGCGGTCGTCCAGGTGCGGGTGAACCGCGCCGACGACGGCTACCAGAACGCCCGCCGCGAGGACCTGATCGCGATCCTTGACGGCCTGGGGCAGAACACCCGCCGGCTCGAGAGCGAGATCGCCGAACTCCAGGCGCGCAAGAACAGCCTGGCCTCCAGTGCCGATAAAGCCCAGACGGCGCGCGAGCAGGCCGAGCAGCAGGTCCGCGTTCTCGGCATCCTGGCCGGTACGATGCCCGCGCAGGGACCCGGCGTACGGATCACCCTCAACGACCCGGACGGCAAGATGCAGTCGAGCAACCTGCTCGACGCGATCGAGGAACTGCGCGACGCCGGGGCGGAGGCGATCCAGATCAACGGGTCGGTCCGGGTGGTCGCCAGTACTGATCTGACCGACGACGCCCCGGGCGTCAAGGTCGACGGGGAGAAGGTCAATTCGCCGTACGTGATCGAGGCGATCGGCGAGTCGCACAACCTCGCCGAGGCGGCCAACTTCCCCGGCGGCCTGGTCAGTGAGGTGACCGGTCCGCAGATCGGCGGCACCGCCGAGGTGACCGAGCTGCCGCTGGTACAGATCACCGCCTTGCACGCCGCCGACGAGCATCGTTACGCTCGCCCGGCGCCCAGCCCCACCAAGTGAGCCCTGACCCTTGAGCGAAAGAGGACCGAGGTGTACCCCGAAGACCTGAAGTACACGGCCGAACACGAATGGGTGAAGGCCGGTGAGGGCCCGGTACGAGTCGGCATCACCGACTTCGCGCAGGACGCCCTGGGCGACATCGTGTACGTCCAGCTGCCCGAGGTCGGCACCGCGGTGCGGGCCGGCGACTCGTGCGGTGAGCTCGAATCCACCAAGAGCGTGAGCGACCTGTTCGCCCCCGTGAACGGCACCGTGCGCGCCGTCAACGAGGCACTGGCCGACCAGCCCGACCTGGTCAACACCGACCCGTACGGCGAGGGCTGGCTGCTCGACATCGAGGTCGACGACGACGAAGAGGTCGCGGCGTTGATGGACGCCGACACCTATCAGGGACAGCTCGACCAGAACTGATAGGTTGTCCGGACCTCAACCGCTGGTCGAGGGTTGAGGTCCCGGCCGTTTTGGGCGGCCGGTCACACTTGTCATACGGGGTCTACTAGACGTCGCCGGACCACCGGCGATCGGGAGGATCACAGCATGCCGTTCTGCAACCAGTGCGGGCACGAGAACTCCGAGGGCAGCCGGTTCTGCTCGCAGTGCGGAACGATGCTCCCTGGCGCGGACCGTCCGGTGCCCGCCCCCGGCGTCACGGACACCGCGATGCTGACCCCGATCAGCGTCGAGCCGGAGACCGAGCGCTTCGAGCAGGGCGAGCAGCTGTCCGCCGAGGACGAGGCCGCGGTCGGCGCCCTGCCGGCCGGGTCGGCCCTGCTCATCGTCCAGCGCGGCCCGAACGCGGGCAGCCGGTTCCTGCTGGACGTCGACGTCGTCACGGCCGGCCGGCACCCCGACAGCGACATCTTCCTGGACGACGTCACCGTCTCCCGCCGGCACGCCGAGTTCCGCCGCGACGGCCAGGGCGTGAAGGTCCGCGACGTCGGCAGCCTGAACGGCACCTACGTGAACCGGGACCGGATCGACGAGGTCCTGCTGTCCAACGGTGACGAGGTCCAGATCGGCAAGTACCGCCTGGTGTACTACGCCAGTGGCCAAGCCTGACCCGTCGGCTGGTGGCAGCAGCATCGGTGAGGTGCTGCAAATCCTGCAGGCCGAGTTCGCCGACGTCACCATCTCCAAACTCCGCTTCCTCGAAGCGGAAGGACTGGTGACGCCGGCCCGCACCGCATCGGGGTACCGCAAGTTCAGTGCCGCCGACATCGAGCGGCTGCGCTACGTCCTGACCGCTCAACGCGATCAGTACCTGCCGTTGCGGGTGATCAAGGAACACCTCGAGGCAATGGACCGCGGTCTGCGTCCGTCACTTGGTGGACCGCCCGTCGCGCCGTCCGATCTGCCCGGGCCGCCGGAGCTGCCGGGTGCGGAGGAGTTCGGGACGTATGGCACCGAACTGAAGCTGACCCGCGAGGAACTGCGGGTTGCCGCTGGCATCAGCGTCGAACTGCTCGACGAGCTGGAGAGCCACCACCTGGTGGTAGCCCGGGGCAACCACTACGACGGTGACGCGATCCTCGTGGCGAAGACGGCCGCCGAGTTCGCGCAGTACGGGATCGAACCGCGCCATCTGCGCCCGTTCCGTACGGCGGCCGACCGCGAAGTCGGCCTGATCGAACAGGTGATGAGCCACCGCCGCGACGACAAGACCCAGGAGCTGGCCGCTCTCGCCGTCCGCCTCCACGCCGCCCTGGTCCGCTCGCGCCTCACCCGCTGACCCGGCAACTTGGTCCGCTGCCCGGGTTGCCTCACCTGCTGGCCGGGCTGGCGGCGTACGGCGTTGTGTTTCCGGCGGGTGACGATGTGGTCGGGCGCACCCCGTGGGCCACCTTCGGGTCGGCCCGCAGAGTAGGCTGGAGGCGTGCGCGAAGTCGACGTGGTCGGAGTACGGGTTGAGATGCCCTCGAGTCAGCCGATCGTGCTGCTCCGGGAGGTCGGCGGCGAGCGGTACCTGCCGATCTGGATCGGGGCGGCCGAGGCGAGCGCCATCGCCTTCGCCCAGCAGGGGATGGAGCCCCCGAGGCCGCTGACGCACGACCTGTTCGCGGAAACCATCCGCGTCCTCGGGCACACGCTCAGCCAGGTCCGGATCGTGAACCTCACCGACGGCGTCTTCGAGGCGATCATCGTCTTCGACGACAAGACCGAGATCTCGGCGCGCCCGTCCGACTCGATCGCCCTCGCGCTGCGCACCGGCACCCCCGTCTTCTGCACCGAGGAGATCCTCGCCGAAGCCGGCATCCCGGTCCCGGAGAGCGAAACCGACGACGACGAGGTCGTCGAAGAAGAGGAAGTAGAACGCTTCCGCGAATTCCTCGACCACGTAACCCCGGAAGACTTCGACAAGAGCTAACCGGTACGCCGACCCGCTTCGCGCCTCCTGCGTCGGCCGCTCGACTCACCCACGGACGCCGCTCCTTCGTCGCGGCTCAAGAACCGGTTCGCGGCTCAGCCAGCCTAGGGCGGCCCGGCCTGGTCGCGGGGGCCCGCATCGCGCCTCCTGCGTCGGCTGCAGGAACTGTCCATTTGCGGATGGTGCTCCTCGGTCGCGGCTGGTTCAGCGCTAGCCGGCGAGCGTGGTTTCGTCGTTCGGCGGAAACTTTTTGTGCGTATTTGCAAGTTTGTTTCCACCTCAGTGCGGGTTACGTCGATCTGGAGGCGCGAGGCGGGTGCGTGTTCGGCGTACCGGGGCGGTTACCGGGGGTGAGGTTGATGGGTCTGGTACAAGGGCGGACAGGTAACGATTCGAGTTGTGGGCGCGACACGCTAGCTGCTCGGTGCGGTTGTCGTTGACCGGGTCTGAGCCACGGCTTACCTTGAAGGAGTTGTGGAGAGTTGTAACTCCACGGATGTGATCCGTTCCAGTCGGTACCCAGGGAGGCTCAGGCGTGACACGCACCGGCGACACTGATCTGACGGCGCAGTCGACGTCCGAAGCACACGCCGAGGCGGCCGCCAGCGCCGGCGTCCAGGGTCTGCTTTTCGACGACGACCTGTCGCCGATGCCCGACGATGTCGGTTTCCGCGGTCCGACCGCGTGTGCTGCTGCGGGGATCACCTACCGGCAGCTCGACTACTGGGCGCGGACCGGGCTGGTTTCTCCCTCCGTGCGCCCGGCGACCGGTTCCGGCACGCAGCGGTTGTACGGCTTCCGGGACGTGTTGTTGCTCAAGGTGATCAAGCGGCTGCTCGACGCGGGCATCTCACTGCAACAGATTCGCAGTGCGATCGCTCACCTCAGCAAACGTGGAATCGATGACCTGACCCAGATCACGCTGATGAGCGACGGCGCCTCGGTGTACATGTGCACCTCGCCGGACGAGGTGATCGATCTGCTGGCCGGCGGCCAGGGTGTGTTCGGTATCGCGCTCGGCGGAGTCTGGCGGGAGGTCGAGGGCTCGTTGTCGGAGCTGCCGACCGAGCGTCTGGACGCGCACGCCGACGACGCCGACGACCACGCGAACGATGAGCTCGCTGCCCGTCGCCGCGCCCGCATGACCGGCTGAGGTAGGCTCGATCCAGCCGTACACAGCATTCGGGAGAGTCTCGGGCGGAACCACGCCCGGGCGCCGAAGGGGCAATTCCTCCCCGGAACCTCTCAGGCCCATGGACCGAGTGCCTTAGGCGACTCTGAAGCGTGCGCGTGCGTGACAGAGGGGGAGGCCCCCGGCAGCATCTGTCTCGCAGCAACGGAGCCTCTCGATGAGTGTGAACGACCCCCGCCCGCAGATCTCGGCCACTTTCGCCGACCGCCACATCGGGCCACGCCCGGACGAGGTCGCCCGGATGGTGCAGACCCTCGGGTACGCCGATGTCGACGCGCTCGTGGATGCCGCGGTACCGGCGTCCATCCGGACCACCGAGCCGCTCCGGTTGCCCGAGCCGGCCTCCGAGGTCGACGCACTGACCGAGCTCCGCCAGCTCGCGGCGCGCAACAACGTGGCGACCTCGATGATCGGCCAGGGGTACTACGGCACGTTCACCCCGTCGGTGATCGTCCGCCGCCTGGTGGAGAACCCGGCCTGGTACACCGCCTACACGCCGTACCAGCCGGAGATCTCGCAGGGCCGGCTCGAGGCGCTGCTGAACTTCCAGACCGTGGTGTCCGACCTGACCGGCCTGCCGACCGCGAACGCCTCGCTGCTGGACGAAGGCACCGCTGCCGCCGAGGCGATGACGCTCGCGCACCGGTCGAACCGCAAGAGCAAGAGCAACCGGTTCCTGGTCGACGCCGACACGTTCGCGCAGACGATCGCGGTCGTGCAGACCCGCGCCGAGGCGCTCGACATCGAGGTCGTCGTCGCGGACACGACCGACGGGCTGCCCGAGGGCGACTTCTTCGGCTTCCTCGTGCAGTACCCCGGCTCGGGCGGCGTCGTCCGCGATCTCAAGCCGCTGATCGAAGCCGCGCACGCCAACGAGACGATCGTCGCGGTCGCCTCCGACCTGCTCGCGCTGACGCTCCTCGAAGCACCGGGTGAGGCGGGGGCCGACATCGTCATCGGCTCGTCGCAGCGCTTCGGCGTACCGCTGTTCTACGGCGGTCCGCATGCCGGCTTCATGTCCGTGCGGGCAGGCCTCGAGCGGTCGCTCCCGGGTCGCCTCGTCGGTGTCTCCGTCGACGCGGACGGCGCACCGGCGTACCGGTTGGCGTTGCAGACGCGTGAGCAGCACATCCGTCGTGAGAAGGCGACGTCGAACATCTGTACTGCGCAGGTGCTGCTCGCCGTCGTTGCTTCCATGTACGCCGTGTACCACGGTCCCGACGGGCTCAAGGCGATCGCCGAGCGGGTCCACCACCACGCCGACAGCCTGGCCGCGTCGCTGCGAGCGGGCGGTGTCGAGGTCGTGCACGACCAGTTCTTCGACACGGTTCTCGCGCGGGTTCCGGGCCGTGCGGCCGATGTCGTCGACGCGGCCCGTCAGACCGGTATCTGGCTGCGGCTCGTCGACGCGGACCACGTCGGCATCTCGTGCGACGAGAAGACCGACGCGACCGCGCTCGGCCGGGTCTGCCGTGCCTTCGGAGCTCAGTACGACGGGTCGCTGGCCGGCGCCGGCTTCCCCGAGAGCGTGGTTCGGACCAGTGAGTACCTGACCCACCCGGTGTTCAACACGCACCGCTCGGAGACCGCGATGCTGCGGTACCTGCGCAAGCTGTCGGACTACGACTACGCGCTCGACCGCGGCATGATCCCGCTCGGCTCCTGCACGATGAAGCTGAACGCGACCACCGAGATGGAAGCGGTCACCTGGCCGGAGTTCTCCGACATGCACCCGCTCGCGCCGATCGAGGACGCGTCGGGGTACGTCACCCTGATCGGTCAGCTCGAGCGTTGGCTGGCCGAGGTCACCGGCTACGCGAAGGTGTCGCTGCAGCCGAACGCGGGCAGCCAGGGCGAGCTTGCCGGTCTGCTCGCGATCCGGTCGTACCACCGGGCCCAGGGCAACGAGGACCGCAACGTCTGCCTGATCCCGTCCAGCGCGCACGGCACCAACGCCGCCTCCGCGGTGATGGCCGGTATGAAGGTGGTCGTTGTCAAGGGCAACGACGACGGCACGATCGACCTGGAGGACCTGCGCGCCAAGGCCGACGAGCACGCGGAGAAGCTGGCCGCGATCATGATCACCTACCCGTCCACGCACGGCGTGTACGAGGAGAGCGTGACCGAGGTCTGCAAGATCGTCCACGACCACGGCGGCCAGGTGTACGTCGACGGCGCGAACCTCAACGCCCTGCTGGGATTGGCGAAGCCGGGTGAGTTCGGCGGCGACGTGAGCCACCTGAACCTGCACAAGACGTTCTGCATCCCGCACGGTGGCGGCGGCCCCGGCGTCGGCCCGGTTGCGGTGGCGGCCCACCTGGCGCCGTACCTGCCGAACCACCCGCTGCTGGACCAGGCCGGTCCCGACACCGGTGTCGGCCCGATCAGCGCCGCCCCGTTCGGCTCGGCCGGTGTGCTGGCGATCTCGTGGGCCTACATCCGGATGATGGGTGGCGAGGGGCTGACCGCCGCCACCAAGGCCGCTGTACTGACGGCGAACTATGTCGCCAAGCGGCTCGAAGGCGCGTTCCCGGTGCTCTACACCGGGGAGAACGGGCTGGTCGCGCACGAGTGCATCCTGGATCTGCGGCCGATGACCAAAGAGACGGGCATCACCGTCGACGACGTGGCCAAGCGGCTCATCGACTACGGCTTCCACGCGCCGACGATGTCGTTCCCGGTCGCGGGCACGCTGATGGTCGAGCCGACCGAGTCCGAGGACCTGGGCGAGCTGGACCGCTTCTGCGACGCGATGATCGCGATCAAGCACGAGATCGACCGGGTCGCGGCGGGGGAGTGGCCGGCCGGCGACAACCCGCTGGTGAACGCCCCGCACACCGCCTCGTCGGTGATCAACGACAAGTGGGAGCACGCCTACACCCGCGAGGAGGCCGCCTTCCCGCAGTCGGTCGACCGGACCGCGAAGTACTGGCCGCCGGTGCGCCGCATCGACGGCGCGTACGGAGACCGCAACCTCATCTGCTCCTGCCCCGCCCCGGAGGCCTTTGAGTGACCCTGCGTTCTGACACCGCTGCCGCCTTGTACGCCGAGGTGGCAGCGGCCCAGAGTGAGTGGAAGTTGCCCTCGATCAGCGCCGGGGTGATTCACGACGGCGCGCTGGCGTGGACCGGTTCGCGGGGGCAGTTCGCTTCTGCCGACGGGCTGGCGCCGGGGCCGGACGTGCAGTACCGGATCGGGTCGATCACGAAGACGATGACCGCGGTCCTGGTGCTGCAGTGCCGCGACGACGGGCTGCTCTCGCTGAACGATGCCGTGGGCAAGCATCTGCCCGGGATCGCGTACGGCGATCTCACCATCCGGCAACTGCTCGCGCACTCCGGCGGCATGCACGCCGAACCCGAGGGCGACTGGTGGGAGCGCAATCCCGGGGTCTCGTTCGAGACTCTGACCGCCGCGATCGACGAGTCCCAGGCGGCAGGCAAACCGGACCGTCGCCATCACTACTCCAACCTGGGTTACGCCCTCCTCGGCGAGGTCGTGGCGCGCCTGCGGGGCGAGTCCTGGATGGAGTTGGTCGCGTCCCGGATCCTCGACCCGCTGGAGATGCGCCGTACGACGTACTTCCCGGTGCGGCCTGCGTCGCAAGGCTTCTCGGTGCATCCGTTCAGCGGACGACTCGAGGAGGAGCCCGCGTACGACGCCGGGGCGATGGCGCCGGCCGGGCAGCTGTGGAGCACGGTCGAGGACCTGGCGAAGTACGCCTCGTTCTGGATCGACCCGGGCTACGACATTCTCAGTCGCGACACGATCGACGAGATGGCCGCGCCGGCCGCCGCGGACCCGCGCGAGGCGCTGACGGCGTCGTACGGGCTGGGCCTGCGGTTGCACGCGGACGATCCGCACCTCTTCGTCGGGCACACCGGATCGATGCCGGGCTTCATCGCCGGGTTGTTCGTGGACCGGGTCCGGCGGATCGGCGGCGTCACGCTCGCCAACGCGACGTACGGGCGGTGCGCGACGGTGCCGCTCGACCTGATGCGCGTGCTGGCGTCGTACGAGCCCACGCTGCCGCCGGAGTGGGTGCCGGAGCCGCAGTTGGCGCAGGGCGAGGAGTTGCTCGGGCACTGGTACTGGGGGAACACGCCGCTGACGATCAGCGTGGTGGCCGGGATCCTGCAGATGTCGGGCGCGATGACGTGCCGGTTCTCGCCGATCGGGCCGGATCTGTACCGCGGCCGCGACGGCTACTTCGCGGGCGAGCGGTTGCGGGTCGTCCGCGACGGCGACGTGATCACCCATCTGAACATCGCGACTTTCGTGCTGACGCGCACGCCGTACGGCCGCTGACTTCTCCGCCGACGGGCTGTGGGCTCGCGCTCCGTGCGGGTGTGACGTACCCCGGATTGGCGCGAGCCGGTCACTCGAAGTAAGTTAGGCATGCCTTAGTAAGGGTTGCCTTACTCAACAACTTTCTTCGGGAGATCCGGCATGCCTCGACCCGCCCCGCTGATAGCGCTGCCTTCGACCTCGACCCGTTGGCCGCTGGCGTCCACGGTGACCGACCGCGCCCGGGGACCGCTGCCGTCCGGGACGCCGGGCGAGGTGTTGCGCCGGGTTGCCGCAGTGCTCGGCGAGCCGCAGGTGCCGTCGACCGGCGTCGGCGAATCGGCCGCGCTCGATCTGGTCGCCGGACTACTCGATGCCGAGGGCATCGACCTCAGCCACCCCCACGCCGCCGCTCATCTGCAGCCGCCCGTCCTGCAGGTCGCGGTCGACGCGGACGCGCTGGCATCGGCGAGCAACGCGTCGATGGACACCTACGACTCCGGCCCCGCGACGCTGGCCATCGAGCAATGGGTGGTCCGCTCGCTGGCCGGCCTGGCGGGATTCGGCACCGAGGCGGACGGCGTACTGACGCCTGGCGGCTCGATCTCCAACCTCCTTGCGCTGCTGATCGCGCGGGACAGCGCGGCCGGTCTCGCGGGCATCGACGCCCGTCGCGATGGCGTCCAGGGCTTGGCGAGGCCGGTGGTGTTCTGCTCCGAGCTGGCGCATTTCTCCATTCAGCGAGCGTGCGCGGCGCTCGGTCTCGGTGAAGAGGCGGTCGTTCCGATCGCGACCGACGACGACTTCCGGATGCGACTCGACGTCCTCGAAGCCGAGCTGGCAAAGCCCGGACGTACGCCGATCGCTGTGGTGGCGACGGCCGGTACGACGGACTACGGCTCGATCGACCCGATCGCCGGCATCGCCCGACTTGCTGCGATTTATGGGGCCTGGGTGCACGTCGACGCGGCGTACGGGTTCGGTGCATTGTTCTCCGATCGGCTCGCTCCGCTGCTCGCGGAGCTGCCGGTCGCGGACTCGGTGACGCTCGACCTGCACAAGATCGGCTGGCAGCCGGCCGCGACCAGCATGCTGTTGGTGGCCGACCGCAACCAGTTCGCCTCGTTCGGGCGCTCGGTGGACTACCTGAACCCGGCCGACGACATCGACTCCGGACTGGACGGTCTGCTCGGCCGGAGTCTGCAGACGACCCGGCGGCCGGATGCGGTGAAGGTGGCGACCACACTGACGGCGTACGGCCGGATCGGGCTGGGCGAGATGCTCGACACCTGTCACGAACTCGCCGACGCGGCCGCCGCCCGGATCGTTGCCGATAGCAACCTCGAGCTGCTGGCACCGGTCACCCTGACCACGGTGGTGTTCCGGGTGATCGGTGCGGCCGATGCCGACCTGGATGCCGTCCAGGGCGAGGTACGCCGCCGGCTGCTGACGTCGGGCCGGGCGCTGATCGGGCGGACCAGAAGGCCGGCGCGATCCGGCAGCCCGGCCGTGGTCGCGCTGAAACTGACGCTGCTGAACCCGAACACGACGGTGGCGGACATCGAGGAGCTGCTCGATCAGGTCGTAGCCGTTGGCAACGAAGTACTTTCCGGAAGAGGAGCAGCGTGACTTCATCGGTGGCGGTCGACGCCCATCTGAACGCGATTCTGCGGTGCTACACCCGCGAGATGTCGGTGCCGGTTGTGCCCGGCCCACTGAAGCTCGACGTCGGCGGGGTCACTGCTTTCGTCGAGCACGCCTCGCGAACAGGGCTCCATCTCTTCACCGACGTACTGGTGGATGGCGAGCCAGTAGCGCCGGAACAGCTGGTGCGGCTGTTGTCGGCGGACGCCGACCCCGCGGAGATTGACGACCTCGCCGCCCGTACTGCGGAGTCGGTGCGCAACGTCGGCGTCTTCGTCGAGGATCAGGGGGAGCGGGGGTCCGGGCGCTTCCTTGAAACCGAGCAGGCCTTGCTGTTCGGCCACCTGAACCACCCGGCTCCGAA
Organism: Kribbella monticola; assembly: GCF_003261635.1. Taxonomy (GTDB): domain Bacteria; phylum Actinomycetota; class Actinomycetes; order Propionibacteriales; family Kribbellaceae; genus Kribbella; species Kribbella monticola. Next base: position 600,602 of record NZ_QFXK01000027.1, read on the forward strand.
GAGCCGGGACGGGTTGAGCGGTGCGGAGCTGGCGGCCTACTCGCCGGAGCTCGGTGGCCGCTTCGCGGTGCACTGGTTCGAAGCCGACGCCGAGCTGGTGTCGTCGGACCAGGTCGTCGGGGCGCCTTCACTGCAAGGGCTCGACGCCCTGCAGTTGATGGCTGGGCTGGCCGGCATCACTCCTACGCCGGGCACAGTGCTGATCCCGGCACACCCGTGGCAGGCGGCGTCGGTCGCTGAGCGGCCCCGCGTAGCGCGGCTGATCGCTGAGGGGAGGGTGAAGCCGCTCGGTCCGCTGGGTGCGCAGTGGTACCCGACGTCCTCCCTGCGGACTGTTTATCACCCGGACCTACCAGTGATGCTGAAGTTGTCGCTGGGCCTGCGGATCACGAACTCCCGCCGTGAGTCCACCTCGACCGAGTTGCGCCGCGGACTCGAGATCAACCGGCTGCTCGATGCGGCGTACGACGCTGGTACGGCGACCGCCCATCCGCAGTTCTCGATCGTTCGGGACCCGGCCTGGGTTGCGCTGGACGAGGGTAGCTCGACATTGACGGGGCTGGACGTCGCAGTGCGGGAAGTACCTGCTGGTGTTGACGATTACGCGTGCCTGGCTGGGTTGGTGGCTCCGCGGCCGGGTGGCCGTTCTCGACTGAGTGAGTTGGCCTTTGGTGATCCTGCGGGCTGGGTGGCGGCGTACGTGGACGCAGTGCTGGTGCCGATGCTGCACCTCTACGCCGAGACCGGTATCGGGCTGGAGGCGCATCAGCAGAACACCCTGGTGAGGCTGGACGACTCCGGGCAGATCACTGGTGGCGCTTACCGCGACAATCAGGGCTACTACCTTGCCTCCTCGTACTTGCGTGGTCTGTTGTCCGTCACCGGTCTGTCGGACTCGACGCTCGCCGTGGTCGAGGACGCGATCGTGGACGATCGACTGACCTACTACCTGCTGCACAACCAGGCGCTGGCCGTTGTCGGCTGCCTCGGGATGGACGGCGTTGCCGATGAGGACGCGCTGCTTGGTGTGGTCCGTGACCGGCTGTCGGCTGCACTGCCGCTACTGAAGGCCGCTGGGCCTGATGGTGATCGCCTGGCGCAACGCTGGCTGTCCGCGGATCGGCTGCCCTGCAAGGCGAACATGATGACCCGGCTCCGGGGGATCGACGAGGTCGTGGCGCCGCTGGACGCGCAGTCGGTCTACCTGGACATCCCTAACCCGCTGTGGCCGGGTGCGCAGTGAGGTGCGAGGTTGCGCCGCTGCTGCACCTCGACGACGGGTTCGACCTTCGCCCAGCCGGCGCTGACGATGCAGCGCTGATCGCAGCTTGGATGGCTCGGCCGCACATCCTCCCGTGGTGGCAGCAGGACTGGCCTGTGTCGCAGTGGGCGGAGGAGCTCTCACGGTTCGCTGCTGGCGAGCACACGATTCCCTGCATGACCGTTTTCGAGGGCGTGGAGTTGGCGTATGTCGAGCTCTACCGGGTGCGGCACGACCGGTTGGCGGAGTACTACGCGTGGCAGGAGCACGACTGGGGTCTGCACCTGGCTATCGGCGACACCGCTTTCGTGGGCCGGGGGATCGGTCGCAGGTTGATCCGGTCGCTGGCAGACGCGCTGCTGCGGTTCGATCCGCTGTGCGACCGCGTGGTGGCCGAGCCGGACGTGCTGAACGTGCCGTCGGTCCGTGCCTTCGAGGCGGCCGGTTTCGTCCGGCAGGAAGAGCTGGAACTCCCCGAGAAACGAGCGCAGCTGATGATGCGCGGCAGAGAGGCCTGAGATGACGTACGACGTAATCGCGATCGGCTGTGGTCCGTTCAACCTGGGCCTGGCGGCGCTCGGCTCGACGGTGGACGACCTGCAGCTGGCAGTGCTCGACAGCCGGCCGGAGTTCACCTGGCACCGCGGGCTGATGTTCGACGACGCGATGCTGCAGGTGTCGTTCCTGGCGGACCTGGTGAGCCTGGTCGAGCCGGCGCATCCGCTGTCGTTCCTGTCGTACCTGCGCGACAACGACCGGCTGTACCAGTTCTACGTCCGGGAGAAGTTCCACCCGACGCGACGCGAGTACGAGGCCTACTTGCGGTGGTGTGCGGCTCAGCTGGACTCGCTGCACTTCGGCCACCACGTCACTGCTGTCGAGTGGGACGGTTCAGTCTTCGTGCTCACTGTTGAGCATGCGGGGGCTACCAGTGTCTTCACGGCGCGCCACTTGGTTCTCGGCGTCGGCACTGAGCCGGCCGTGCCTGCTGCGTTGGCCGGACTGCCTCCCGAGCGGTTCCTGCACTCCTCCGACTATCTGTTCCGCCGCGACGAGCTGCTGCGCGCTGGTCGCGTCACGGTGGTCGGCTCGGGTCAGTCCGGCGCGGAGTGCGTGCTGGACCTCCTGCGAGCTGACCGACCGGCGGTGAGCTGGCTGACTCGTACTGCGGCCTTCACGCCGCTGGACTACTCCAAGCTGGTGCTGGAGATGACGACACCGTCGTACGTCGACTACTTCCACGCACTGGACGAGCCTGTGCGGGACAAGCTCGTCAAAGACCAATGGCGGCACTACAAGGGGACTTCCTCGGACACACTGGAGGACATCCACGACGTGCTCTACCAACGAGAGCTGGGAGCTTCATCGGCGCCGTCTGTCGAGCTGCGTGTTGGGGTGGCTGTAGAGAGCGCTGTCGCTCGTCCTGATGGTGTCGAGCTGGTCTTGCGGCATGCCGACAGCGGCCGGGCTTTCGAGCACGTCACCGACGTCGTCGTCGCCGCCACCGGCTACCGCAACCGCTCGCTGCCGTTCCTGTCCGCCGTCGAGGGCCTGGTACGACGGGATTCCGCCGGGCGCTGGGTCGTCAACAGGGACCACAGTGTCGCCTCTGACGCGCTGGCAGGTCGGCTGTTCGTGGCGAACGCGGATCTGCACAGCCATGGCGTCGCAGCGCCGGATCTCGGCATCGGTGCGATTCGCAACGCCACCATCCTCAACAGTGTGGCGGGGCGCGAGGTCTATCGACTGCCCAAGTCCACTGCCTTCACCAGCTTCGCGATCCCCGGATGAGCTGGGAGGAGAGGTCGTCGGAGCTGCTGGCCAAGCTGATCTCGCAACTCTGCACAGAAGACCTGCTGAAACCCGCCGACGACCGGCTGGAGCTCGGCGACGCGACGTACACCTTCGTCAGCACCCGCGGCGCCTTCGGTAGCTACCGAGTCGAGCCCGGCTCAGTACGGCGTACGACGTCAGGCATTCTCGGCAACGACGAGAGCGAGCTCTGCATCGACCCGGTGCAATTCCTCGTCGACGCCGCTGCTGTGCTGGACCTACCTGGCTCCACAGTCGCCGGTTATGTCGCCGAACTCTCGAGCACCTTGGCGGCCGACGTACGGATGTCTTCTACCGCTTTGCCGAACGCCGCGCTGCTAGGTCTCCACCACAGCGAACTGGAAGGCCACCTGACCGGCCACCCGCTACTGGTCGCCAACAAGGGCCGGCTGGGATTCTCTGCATCGGACAGCGCTCGCTACGCTCCCGAAGCCCGTACGCCGCTCCGCTTGGTCTGGCTCGCCGTACGTCGCGGCCTCGCCGAGTTCCGCGGTACGCCGGACCTCTCGGAGCACGCCGTGATAGCACGGGAGCTCGGGCCTGCTGTCGAGGAGTTCCGTGCTCTGCTGGACGACCCGGATGCGTACGTGTGGTTGCCGTGCCATCCGTGGCAGCTGGACCACGTAGTACGGACTCAATGGGCTCGTGAACTGGCTACCGGGGAGATCGTGGTGCTCGGTGAAGGTCCGGACGAGTACCTGCCCACACAGTCGATCCGGACTCTGGTGAACGTGTCGTCGCCGGCCAGGTATCAGGCGAAGTTGCCGTTGAAGATCCTGAACACGTCTGTCTACCGGGGGATCCCGGAACACTGCACGCTGGCTGCACCTCTGGTCACGCAGTGGTTGCGTGGTCTCTGGTATCGCGATGAGGTGCTGGGGCGGCTGGGCACCGAACTGCTCGGTGAGGTGGCGTCGGTGACTGTGCGGCATCCGCAGCTGTCGTTCTCGCCCGGAGTTCCTTACCAGTGGACCGAAACGCTCGGCTGCATCTGGCGGGATCCGGTCGAGCCACGGCTGCAGCCTGGCGAGACCGTATGGCCGCTGGCCGCAGTACTGCATGAAGATGCGGCGGGGGAGCCGCTGGTGGCCGCGATGATCGCGCGATCAGGTGTGGACGCCGCGGCCTGGATCGCTGACCTGCTGTCGGCCCTGATGCGCCCGCTGCTCCACCTCATGCACCATTACGGCATCACCGTGAACCCGCACGGCGAGAACCTCGCCGTCATCTGCAGCACTTCCGGCGTCCCCACACGCATCGTCGTGAAGGACCTGGTCGACGACATCAACGTTTCCACCGACCCGATCCCGGCCCGAGGCATCGAACCCGACAGCCACCAACGAGTCCTCCCACGCAAGCCCTGGCACATCCTCCGCCAGTACCTCGTTGACGCCCTCTTCCTAGGCGTCCTCGGCCCGCTGGACACCATCCTCACTTCGTCGGCCCTCCTCCCGCCCAACCACCTCTGGTCCCAACTCCGCGGCGAGATCGAGCTCTACGGCGCCACCTTCCCCGCGTACGCCGACCGCCTCGCCGCCACCGCCCTCCTGGACGAAACCTTCGCCCGCTACCCCCTGAACGGCTACCGCCTGACCTCCGGCTACGCCGACCTCGACACCCGCCCACCCGTCCCGGAAACCGGCCGAATGCCCAACCCCTTGCACTCAGTCGAACCCATCCGCCCACCCCGCCCTTGGTGACGGCTGCTCCGGCGGCCTGAGCCGCCAGGTCTCCAACTCCTCATCAATCACAATGCCAAGCCCGAGCAGGGCCCCTTCCCGCTCGGGCAACCCAGCCAACGACAAACCCACCGGCAACCCCCGCGGATCGAACCCAGCCGGCACACTCAACGCCGCAAACCCCGCAACCGTCCACGGCACCGACAACCGAATATCCGGCCCATCCGGCCCGCGACCAGCGTCGATCAACGGCGGCGGCGCATCGATCGCCGGATGAGCAACCGCATCGAGCCGATGATCAACCATGATCTGGCGCCATCTACTCTCCCACTGGCTCCGGAGTTCGAGCGCCTTCTCGTACCTTTCCGGAGTCACCTTCTCGCCCAACTGCACCCGCCGCCGGACCTGCGGAGTGTAGAGATGCCGGCTGGTCGGCAGCAGCGGGTCATGGATCTCGAGCGCCTCCACCGTGTTGATCGTGTCGAACACTCCGACCGATTCCCGCAGTACTTCGGCCGCGATGGCCGGTGAGCCGATCTCGACGAGTACCGCGCCGCGAGCGACCAACTGGCTCAGGGCGAGCCGGCAGACCTCGGCGATGCCTTCGTCCACTTCCTTCCAGCTCATCTCGATCGGCAAGCCGATCCGGACCCCGGCAAGGTCCTTCGGCGGCTCCGACGGGTAGGTCGGGATCGGGTCGTCGCGACTGCCCGGGTCGCGCGCGTCGTACCCGGCGAGCACTCGCATCAGCAGGGACACATCGAGCATCCGCCGCGCCATCGGGCCGGTGACGTCGAACGACCGGCTGAGCGGAATCACGCCGTACCGGGAGATGCGGCCGATGCCGGCGCGCAGAGTGGAAACACCACAGGCGGCGGCAGGAATCCGCAACGAGCCCGCGGTATCGGTGCCCACCGCCACCGGCGCCATCCGGCTGGCCAGCGCCGCCGCCGATCCACCGGACGAGCCGCCCGGTGTCCTGCTCGGATCCCACGGATTCCTGGTCGGCGACGACGCGGTGCCATAGGCGAACTCATGCGTCGTGGTCTTCCCGATCAACCCGGCACCGGCGTCCAAGAGCCGCTGCCACGCAGCCGCGTTCTCCCGCGGCACAAAGCTGGCCAGCACCTTGCTTCCAGCAGTTGTGAGGATGTGGCGAGTGAGAAAGAGATCCTTGACGGCCACCGGTACCCCGGCCAGCGCGCCGACCTCGGAACCGTCCATCCGCGCCTGATCCGCCCGCCGGGCCGCCATCAGCGCCAGCTGTGGAGTCTTGGTGACGAAGGCCTGCACGGTGGGCTCGAGCCGGGCGATCCGCCGCAGGCAATCGGTGACCAGCTCGTACGCCGACAGTTTGCGGTCCTCCAGGTGACCGAGGAGCTCGACCAGGCTGAGGTCCGCGGCGTCTTCGGTCACTCGTCGAGCCTACGAAAAGAACCCGCCCGGGGCTGCCCGGGCGGGGAGTCGCGAGGTCAGCCGCGGGCGACCGCGACGACGTTGTAGAGGCCGAAGCAGAAGACCACGATCACCCCGAACAGCAGGATGAAGAGGATCTGCCGCCAGAAGGAGATCAGCAGCACGGCGCCGGACAGCGCCACGATCGACACGATGATTTCGTTCTGAGGCATGATGTCCCCTCTTTTCTGTCCAGTCACGTCCCATCAGCACTTGCATTTCACCGGACTTGGGTTAGATTGGCCCGGTCTGTTCAGATAGCTTTTCCAGTTACCAGTAAATGTCAGATCAAAAGGCTGTCAACGCGCAAAGATGGCATTGTGCGACACGTTAAACCTTGATTTTCTGGCGGCGGGGCCCAAGCAGTTCGGCAGCCTGTTGCCATAAAGCCTGCCATTTGGCAGCTGCCCGGTACCTGTTGGCACGCCGGCGCCCGGGCGGAACGAAACCTTGGCGACGGTTGGCGAGAGTGGCTGAGCACGCCGATTTGTCCGCTAGCATTCTGAGGTGCTCACGCATCCCGTCGAGACGACGGTTCCGCGACTCTCGCTCGATGATTGCCGTCGGCCCGGATCGCCTTTCTACGACCAAGTTCGCGCGGCTGCCCATGGCAACGGGTTGGAACCGCGCGCCTTGACCGTGCGCACGCTGCTGCACCTGCCGCGGGTAGCCGGTTACCGCGGCTCGCTGAGCCGCCGCCAGATAGAGACCGAACTGCATCACTCCGGAAAGGGTCTGCACCGGGACCAAACGGAGATCCAGTCGTTGATCCCGTTCAAGGAATTCGCGCTGCAGGACCTGCGGTTCGTCGAATACGACGCAGGGAAGGCCGCCGCCGTGCTCAGCCGGCTGCATTACCTGCGCAGTGCCCGGCCGGGATCGCGCAACTTCGCCCTGGTGGATCCCATCGATGGGCTGCCGGTCAGCCTGTGCAGCGTTTCACCACTGGAGTGGGTGCGCGTCGGGCGGCAGTTGCACAGTCAGTTCCAGGTGCCACGGGAACGGGCCTGGGACATCTCCAGGGTCTATTCCTTCGATGTCGCGCCGAAGAACGCGATCTCGTACCTGCTGGCCAAGGTGCGCAACGTCTTCCGGATCGAGATGCGCGACGTCGACCTGCTGACGACCGCGGTCGATCCGAATCTCGGCTTCACCGGCACCAGTTACCGCTCCGCGAACTGGCAGCACTGGATGTCCATCCAGGCCAGGCCTTACCTGTACGTCGACCGGCGCTATGCCAGTCCCCGGCAGCTCCGGGAACGCTTCGGAACAGCGAACCTGGTCGAACTGAAAGCCCGGCCCGGGGTTCTGATCGAGCAGAGCCGGGCGAAGTTGCTCGACTCAATGATCTTCTGCTGCCGCGTCCGCGGTGAGACCGAGTCCGTTCCGCTCGACGACCTGCGCGTGCTCCGCCGTTGAGTTATCGGTACTGCGCGTCAATTTCGGGTACTGCGGTATTTCCGCGCGGCTTTCAGGGTGCCTTCACGGTGAAGCGGGAACGCTCCAGCAGCGCGTCGATGCGTTTGCGGTCCGGCATCGAATTCGAGAGTGGGAAGTCGGCGGTCGCGCACGACATCGCCGCCGCGGCCCAGAAGGCGGCGTGTTCGGAGAACTTCTTGTCATTGTCGATGAGCTTCGCGGCCAGCGCGGCACAGAAGGCGTCCCGGGCTGCCGAGGACTCTTTGTAGATCGACGGGAAATGCGGAACGCTCAGCGTCTCGTGCGTCGTTTGCGAGTAGATGGTGCATCCGCCGTTGACGAGCAGGCACAGGTTCTCCACGCCGTGGGCGAGCATGTTGCGCGCAACCGGGTCGGGATCGAACCGTTCCTGCCCGCCCGGCGCGTAGCGGCCGAGCTCCCAGGGGTGAGCGACCAGATAGTCGATCTGGGCCAGCGAATGTTGGGAGATGCCCTGGTCCGGATAAGGCTGGCCGGGGGTGACGATCACCAGCGGCCGGTCGGCATCCTCGCCGTGCACCACGGCGAGCGTGTGCTGCACCGTCTCGCGGGGGATCTCGAAGGTCACCAGGACGGCGTCGCAGTTGACCAGCTGCTCTGTGCGCTGGTCGATGTCCCGGACGTCGAGGTGGACTTCCATCTGGTTGCGCCAGTTCAGCGCGATGCTGTCGCCGAGCTCCAGCTCGATCACGCCGGTGAAGGGCGTGCGGGCGTCGTCGACGACCTTGATCATTGACGTGTCGACCCCCTCGTCGCGCAGGTGATGAATGATCTCCTGGCCGAATCGGTCATGGGCGACCGCAGCGATCAGCGACACGTCCAGCCCGAGGCGCGCCGCGGCGACCGCCTGCGTCAGCCCTTTGCCACCGGGGGACAGGTCGAAGCCGTAGGCCTCGCTGGAGGTCTCCCGGGCCGGCAGGCTCTTGCTCCGGAAGGTTGCGTCCATGCACGCGCCGCCGACGACGATGACTTTGCCCTTGGGGAGCTGTGAGTCGCCCGGCGCGGTGCTGTCGCTCATCGTGGGGCTGACGACGCTCTTGGAGCCCGCCGAATAGAGCTCGCGCCGGATCAACTGGCGCGCCAACTCACGCAGTACGTCTCGTTCTGTCGTACCGCGAAGGGCGCGGTCGCTGGGCGGGTCAGAGGGTGGACAACCCATCGACTCGTGCAAGCGGCGCCAATTGTCGAGCAGTGCTTTGCGTCGGCGGCCGACAGCGCTGGACGTGAGGGACTGGATCACCCGGCTGTCGACTTTGTGCTGCTTGTGCACCTCGGTGAACAGGCCGAGGGCGAGAATCGCGTCGGCGACGATCTGATCTGTTCCACTCATCGTCCGCACACACTGGCCGACCACCTCCAGCGCCGCGTCGGGCAGATCGAGGTTGTGGACCGTCGCATACCTGCGGGTCGCGGACAGTTCCAGGAACGGCGCGGACACGTCGCTCTTGCTGTCCCGCAGCCGGGCCAGGGTCAACCCGTCGCGAGCCCGCATCTTCTCCAGCGCATTGAGCAGCACGCGGGCGTCATCCGAATTCAATTCACTGACTGCTGCCATTCGCCCCCCTGGTACACGACTCCGGGAAAGCCCAGTATGCGGTCAACCAAGGGCCAGCAAAAGGATTTCCGCCGGCGACCTGGAACAACCGTTTGATGCGGGTCAGCGGAGGGCGGAGATCCAGTGGGCTGCTTGTTTGGCGTTTTGGAGGCGGCGTTCGTAGGTGGCTCCTAGGGTTAGGAGGATGGCGCCGGCGGTGGCCAGGGTGATCCAGCGGGGGATGAGGGGGGCCACCTCGATGAGTTGCCAGAGGGCGATCTTGGTGAGGACGGCGGCGCCGGTGACGAAGGGGGCCTGGAGGCTGAAGCGGGTGCCGATGGTGATGATGGTGACCGCGGCGGCTACGACGAAGGTGGTGCGGAGGAAGTCATGGTTGCTGCTGGCAACTAATGCGGAGGGGACCAGGCCGAGGAGGAGGCCGGGGCCTAGGTAGACCCAGCTTGGCTGGTTGCTCCAGCGGAGGAGGCCCAGGGCGAGCATGACGGCTGCGGGTGGGAGGGTGAACCATTCGAGGGTGGTGGCGCCGGCGCCGAGGACGAAGGCGGTGTTGGCGATGACGAGCAGCGTGCCGGCCGCGAAGAGGGCGTCGCGGCGTTGGGGCTGCATTCCGTACGCCACCAGGGGTGCGGCTGCGATTGTCAGTACTACGCCGGTGCCGGTGTCGGGGGAGACGTCGAGGATTACGAGTTCGCCGAGGCTTACAGCGAAGATCGCGGAGAGCGTGAGAGCGGATTCGTGGAGTTCGCCGACAGAGACGCAGGCGAAGCCGATCAGGACGGCGCCGACGACGGAGAGCGCGACCGCGCCGGTCCAGGTGCTGAAGAAGCCGTCCTTCGTGACGAACAGGATCCCGAGTTGCGCGGCGGAGGCGGCGATCCAGACGGCGGCGGTCAACGTCGTGCGCTTGCGCCAAGCGGCTATGAGGGCCAGTCCTGCGATGAGCGCGGAGATCAGCCCGAGTTGGAGCAGGTCGGCGAGGAGTGAACACAGCACGAGGTCGACCGAGGCGACGATCACCGCGGCGATTCGCAGTACGAAGGTGACGAGACCTGTACGGCGGCTGCGCAGGATCACCGCGAGACCAAGCGCTGCTGCGGCGCCCGTGGTTACCCAGCGGTCGACGATCGGGAGTTGGGGCAGGAAGACCGCGATGGTGAAGGCGGCGAACGCAGTACCGATGAACTCGGCGGTGTTGGGCGCGAGAACGGTAGAGAGCGCTGTCTTGCGGGGCAGAACCGTTCCCAGCAAGGCCGCGAGGCAGACGACGATGGTGGTCGCGAGGACGGGCCAGAAGGCAGTTGGGGAGCCGGCGAAGGCGTCAGAGGTGTAGTCGGCCCAGGTGGGCGAGTGGGTTGAAAGAAGTCCGAAGAGGACGCGCGTAGTGCCGACCAGCAGGACGATCGACAAGAAGAGCGCCCCGCAGAGACCGCCGGTGATTTGGAGGAGACGGGTGCTCCGGTTGGTCCACAGGACGGTGACGGCGACCTGGAGGACGATGACGAAGAGGTACAGGGGAAGGCTCACGTGATGGATCAGGAGGAGCGTCAGGGGGAGTTGGCCTGCGATGACCGCCGTGAGACCGAAAGTCTTGACCGTCGGGGCGATCCGCGTCATCAGCAGGTTGATCGCGGCGACTCCGGCGAACGCGATCCCGGCGTACGAGAGTCCGCTGATCGCGCTCTCCGGGACCAGGCCGAGTTCGCGGGCGCCGAACAGGTCGACGATCAGGAGGCCGCCGCCGAGGATGGCGAGGGCTTCCGCTGTGCCGGCGAGCTTCTTGCGGCTGGCGGGTACCGCGCCGGCGAGGGCCAGCGCGGCGAGGGTCGCCATGATCGAGGCCTGCACGGGGACGGACAGGCTGTCCCAGGTGACGGCGAGGAACGTGACGCCGGCGGCCAGCAGGAGCAGGACGCCGAGGCCGAGCAGGGTTGCCTGGGGGCTCAACCGTCGACGTGGGCGGGGCCGGCGTTGTGGGGGCAAGGGTGGCGGACCGGCTGGTGGAGGTGTGATCGGGCCGAGGTTGCGCCCCGGAAGAACCGGGCCGGGGGCAACAGGTGCGGGAGTAGGGAGGGCGGAAGCAACGGGGGCGGAAGCAACGGGGGCGGGGGCAAC
>NZ_QFXK01000028.1 GCF_003261635.1 Kribbella monticola
GATACAAACTAGAAAGACATTGTAAATTAAAGCTCTTATTTTAGTGGAAATTAAAAGTAGCAGCATAGACTTGATCCTTCTGGCACACAAATGCTTAAGCATCGATTTTGAAGGGCTCCAATGATGCGTGGTAAACTGATTTCTTGCTGAGGTAATGTGGCATAAAATCAATTCCCCAATTAAAGGATTTGAACTGTGGAGGATTCTCCGGACCAACAAGTGCTTTTGCAGGTTCAACAATATCGTGTGGGCAAATAAAAGTACCAATGGAGGTTCGTGAATGAGTTGTGTTTGTCACCACACGATGTGCAACACTAGTTAGCTTTCCATTGCTAACTACCGTAATTGGTAAACCAGAATTGACCACAAATGCATTGCGGATAGGCTGCACACCAATCCATTTGTCATCCTTCAATATTTGAAGACCATACACTTCTTGTTGGATAATGGTTATGAGATTAGGATCACAATGTCCCCCAACTCCCAAGGTTAAACGCTGGATAGTGATTCACAAGCATTCTCTGCCCAAGTTCTGTGTCAAAGAACCCTGCCTCCAAACCTAGCCCTTCAGCTAACAGACCCAAGATAACTTTGCTCACCCTTCTCAATTCATCTCCATATGCACCAATAACCTCCCTATATCTTGGAGGGTTACTAGGCCAAGTTTTTTTGTCTTTCCCATCAAGATTGCAGCTATGTTCCAAGACATCTCTCCAGTAACGATGCTCCTCTGAATCATAATGCTTAGCGCTGCTACTGTACAGTGTAGCTGCACCCCTATTTGTATCATTAGCTGCATCCTTTGCATATTCTGCTTTCTCTGCTGCTGGCAGACTGAAAAATTCTTTGTACACTTTCATTGCTTCATCCATTAGATCTACGGGTACTCCATGATTGATTATCTGAAAAAACCCATATTCTTCAAAAGCTTTCAAAAGTTCTTTAACAACAACACTTCGTTCTTCACCATTAGCTTTTCCCAAATCAATGACTGGAATATTGTCCACAATTTCAACTGGATCCGATGGTCTTTCATGCACTGGGATGCAATGACTTGGAGGAACTGCTTCTAATGTGCTTGACCAGTTTGAAAGAAGGTCCGCCATTGTCAATGAATCTGGGAAAGAAAGAAATCTTCTAAATGTTAATAGTAC
>NZ_QFXK01000029.1 GCF_003261635.1 Kribbella monticola
GAACGCGCCAGCCTCATCGTCACCAGCAACAAACCCTTCGGCCGCTGGGGCGAGGTCTTCGGCGACGACGTCGTCGCAGCAGCGATGATCGACCGACTCGTCCACCACGCCGACGTCGTCTCCATGAAAGGCGACAGCTACCGACTCAAAGACCGCGACCTCGGCCGCGTCCCCGCAGCCACCAAAACCAACGACTAACAACCACCAACCAACCCGGGTGGGTCAGCATTCACCCGGACCAGACGGGTCAGAGTTCGACCGGCGTTGACAGGGCTGTCCCGGTCGGGGTTGGTGCCATTGAAGGAGCCGTCGGTGAGCATTTTCCTGCACCGGTGGTCCTACCCAGTTGCCAGACGAGATCGACCGATGGCTCGGATGTGCGTTGTAGCTGGAGAAGTAGTCCTGTCTTGGCTGCGCAGACCTTGACTCCTGGTCCATAGGCTGTGGAGCAGGCTAAGTCCTTGGCTGGGCCCGTTGGCCGAGATTTTCAGCGCGGCTTGTCCCGTACAGACTGCTCGCACCTCATAGGCTCCAGGCGCGAGAGACAGGTCCTCGTTGGTCGCTGTCTTGTCGAAATCGACGTCTTCGCGCCAGATCACTTGCGAATCGGCTGGAAGATCCGAGATCTTGAGCCGATTCGCGTTCCGGCCGGGCGTTGTCGCTGTCGCTGTCGGGCTTGCGGACGGCGTTGCGGGATTGGAGGTTGGCGAGCCTCCTGCGTCGTCGCCGGAGGAGCAGCCAGCCAACGCGCAGCAAGCAACAGTTGCTATTGATGCGCCGACAACGCACGGCCAGATCTTCATCAGGTAGTGGTCTCCCAGTACTTCCATCCGACCGACGCAGCCGAGGGGATACGCGCGGTGCCAGATGCTCGTAGTTTGGTCGTGCAGTCTGCACCGTCGTAGTAATTCCTCCACGAGACCTGCTGGCCCCAGAAACCGTCCTGCACGTTGCCGTACCTATTCGCGGTGATCAGGTGGTCGTAATTGTGCAAGACGCTGAGCGAGACCGAAGAACTGAGGGTTCCGGTCTACGGCATCATCCCGAAGGATGCTGACGGCAACGGCATACCCGCGCCAATGCGATGCGAAGGCCGGCCAGAGCAGCCGCAGCCGCAGCCGCAGCCGGAGCCGGAGCCGGAGCATGGTGGACTTAGTGAAGCGCACCGGCCATTCAACAGCGGTGGCTGCTCAGCGGTACATCATGCCGCCGAGGGGACGAGACAAGGAAGTTGCCAAGGCGCTCAGCGACATCGCCGCCAACGGCTCCGCCGCCTCGCTCCCCGAGAGATCAAAATCAAGCCGTAACGCTCCAGGCAAACTGTTTCAGTCATAGGGATTCTCGCAACGGCTTCGACTAGGAAGTCGAGTTGCTGGCCCAGAGACGGAACTCGTGCATCGCTTCCGTCATGTTGGCTGGGCCACAGGCGGCTTGGAATGTCCCGTTCTCCGTCCAAGTGATACACCAGTCATCTTCAGTCCGATGTACTTCGCGGCGCGCGTATGCCCCGACGTCGAGGCCGGTGTCAATCAGGCCGATCTTGATCGACCATCCCGGATTGTCGAGGGTCGTGATGTTGATTCCGTCCCCGTGCTCCCAGTCGTCGTTGCATTGGGCGACGTACCAGGCCTGCAGCCAAGTCCAGACATCGGGCCGGTCGGGATCGTACGCACGGTCATCAGTCACGTTGTGAGCGTAGAGGAGTGTGACCGAGTCTTGTTCTGCGGCTGAGCTACTGCAAGGCTTCCCCTCCTGATGTCGCACATCGGTCATACCACACGGCGTGAATGTGGCCTCTGACCTGCGGTTATGTGAGCGCCTGAGAAGCGGAGGGTCAACGGTTCGGACCGCCCTGGCCACACTTCCGTGACTCTGGATCTCGGTCTGAGATCCGCCAGCTCTTCCGCTAGTCCAGCAACTGATGCTGCTCCTGCTCCTGTCGCCTGCAGGGCGATCGGATCAGTTGAGCTGGCCGGTGGGGCGTAGGACGAGGTTGTTGATGTCTACGCCTTTGGGTTGGTTGATGGCGAACAGGATTGATTCGGCGACCTGGTCGGCGGTCAGGGTCGGGGCTGCTTCGGGGGATCCACCGCGCTCGTCCCAGAAGGGGGTGTCGACGACGCCTGGGGCGATAAGGGTGACGGTGACGTGGTCTTTGGTTACGAGGAGGCGGACGTTTTCGGCTAGGGCGTGCGCGGCCCACTTGGTGACGGAGTACAGGTTGCCGGGTGTGTTCCTGGTGCCTGCGACCGAACCGACTATCACTATCCGGCCCTTGGAGTTCCTCAGGTGTGGCAGTGTCTCGCGTACCAGTAGAGCTGGGCCGAGGATGTTGGTGAGAACCATGGCACGCATGGCCGCAGGGTCGTGGTCCTCCAGCGTGCCGGGCAGGGAGAAGCCGGCATTGGCGATCACCGTGTCCAATTGGCCCCACGAGTCCACGACCTGACGCACGGCAGCGGTGACATGGCTGTCGTCGCTGGCGTCACCGGTGATGGTCAGCAGCTGTTCGCCTGCTCCGGTGGAGGTGGCGAGCGCGGCCAGGCGATCTGCATCGCGGCCGGTGATCGCCACACGATGGCCTTGCTTGAGCAGGACACGAGCGGTGGCCGCACCGATCCCGCTCGAACCGCCGGTGATCAACGTGACGGGTTCCATGGCGGGGCCTCCTTGGCGACGGCGATATCGGCGATGCGCCAGGCTCCAGGCGTATGGCCACTGAGTTGGCGGACGCAGGCTACCCGACGACTGTGAAGGTGCGACGCGAAGATCAGGCGCACGAACCGCAACCGGGGATCGAACAGCAAATACGAGCGGCTCCCAGCTCCGTGCATGTCTGTGACGTAGCACGCAGCGTGGTGGCCAGAACCGGGGCTCTCCGTAGGCAGTCGGGGACAGTGTGAAATCGGACGTTCGAAATGCGGTGTAAATTCCCGGACAATGTGGTGACGGAATGTCGCGAAAACTTTATTGCGTTATTCGATAATCGGCGTTGAGCGACGGACGGTAATGCCTTGAGCGGGGACGGGGCATCGCGATTGTCACGCTGCGCTGCCCTGGCGCCCAGATTGTTGCGGTGCGTAGTCGTCGAGGCTGTCGTTACCGGTTTGAGACCTCGTGTGGGGTGTGCATATGCTCACCGGCGCCTGGCCGCGGACCTGGGGGACCGGATACAGACAGCAATGAATACCCCCGCCGACTCGCAACGCCGAGTTCCGCCCTCCGGGTCGGTGGCCCCTCCCACACACAGCATCCGAGGGCGGAAGTGGGGAACCCAAGGTTCCCGGACCGGCCGTGGCGCCAGCGTGCGCTGCTGCCTGTCCTCGGGGCGAAGTCGCGCCAGCGACCGGGCAATCTTCCTGCCCGAGCCCGACAGCTAACCTCACAGGCGTGCAGGAAGGACTGTCCCCATGCGGGATGCTTTCTCCCGTCGGCATGCACAACATCGAGCTGCCGTTCCCTCCGACAGACTGAAAGAACCGGCCGCCAAGGCCGGCCGCCGGGCACTGATCCCGATCATCGCGGGCATCTCCTTGGTCCTCACCACCGCCGGAATCGGCGTGGCGGCGCTGACCTCCGACAGCATTCCGGCCCCGGTCAGCCTCACGGCCGGCGCCGATGCCTACGTGACCACCACATCCCCGACCCAGAGGCATGGTTGGTCCTCCCGGTTGGTCGCGAAGATGAACGAGGCAACCAGCCTCATCCGCTACACGGTGCCCCCGGTGGCGGACGGCTACGACCGCAAGGCAACGCTGGTACTGACCCGGCTGACCACCAGCAACCCAGCCAAGATCGCGGTTTCGAAGGCTCCTGGCGGTTGGACCGAGGCCGTCACCTACTCGACCGCTCCCAAGCCCGGTACGCCGTTCGTGACCGTGGCCGACGACGGCAAGTCGTCGCAGCTGCGGATCGACGTCTCCGAGGGCGTCACCGAAGCCGGCGAGCTGAACCTGGCCGTCACGCAGCCCCAGGGGGCCGGCAGCACCGTCTTCGGTTCGCGCGAGTCCGGTGCGGAGCAGACAAAGTTGGAGATCAGCTACGTCCCCGAGGGCACGACCGACCCACTGCCGTCGACACCTACGTCGGCGCCAACGACGGTGAAGCCGACGCAGTCGCCCACGCCCACGGCGACAACGACCAAACCGACAACCACCCCGACCACGGCGTCGCCCACGCCGACCGTCTCACCCACCGCGTCGCCCACCACAACGAGTCCGACGTCTACTCCGCCGACGACCGGCCTTGCGCCGTCGTGGAGCCCGACGAGTTCGGCCAAGCTGACGTTCCAGGACGAGTTCAATGCCACGACAGTCGACACGACCAAGTGGGAGCGCGGCTGGTTCAAGGAAGGCATCTCGGACGGTGTCAACAGCGACAACCTCCAGTGCTACGACACCAAGCAGGTCACCGAGTCCGGCGGATACCTCAATCTGAGCCTCGCGCAGCGCGAAGCCTTCTGCCGAGGTGGCACCAAGCAGTACGTGTCCGGTCTGGTGAACACTCGCAAGTCGTTCAACCAGCGGTACGGCTCGTTCGAGGCAAGGGTCTGCCTGCCTGACGGGAACGGCGATGGCAAGGTCGACGGCTTCCCGGCCTGGTGGACGAACGGACCGTCCTCGGTGCCGTGGCCGGACCATGGCGAGATCGACGTCCTCGAAGGCATCGGTGGCGGCACCAAGGCTTCGCTGCACTATGTCGACCCGGTTTATCACGGCGGTACCTACTCGCCCACGCCGCTGGCCGGCTGCCACAACTTCGGCTCGCAGTGGACAAGCAGCGGAGTCACGTTCTACTACGACGGCAAACCGATGTGGTCGCACGCCTTCGCCGGCACGCTCCCGCAGTTCCTCATCCTCAACTACGCGGTTCGCCAGCACACGGGCGAAGCGATCCTTCCCGGCACTGCCGTCCGAGTCGACTGGGTCCGGGTGTGGGCGTAAGGCGCACACATCCGTACTGCGGTCCTTCTCCACGAAGTGACGTCCTGAGCTAGCAACACCGCGAGGTGCACTCCCGTGACTCAACACGGGAGTGCACCCGTCGGCCCGGCACCCCCAAACAAAAGATTTCGGTAGGTTGTCGGAATTGGTGGGGGCTGTTCGTAGCGTTGGTGGAGGCGGACAGTGGGTCCGCTCTAGTGAAGGAGCAGACATGGCCGAGTACCTCATCTACTTCAATCAGCAGTGGGTGGGCGACCACACCGAGGAGTGGTTCCGGGGGCGGGGGCCGCTGGCCATGGCGGTGGTGGAGGAGATGAAAGACGCCGGGGTCTACGTCTTCGCCGGCGGGCTCGAGGAGGAGGACGGCCCGGTCTACAGCGCCGATCCCACGAGTGGCGAGATGTTGATCACCGACGGGCCGTACGTCGAGACCAAGGAGTTTCTGGGCGGGTTCGCTCTGGTGGAGGTGCCCGACGACGAGACCGCCAAGATGTGGGCCGGCAAAGTCGCGGAGGCCTGCGGTTGGCCGCACGAAGTACGCCGGTTCAAGCCGCGGCCCAAGGCCAAGTAGCAGGAACGCTTACCAACGACGAAGTCACAGCGCTGGTCGTCAGTCGAGAGCCTGTAGGTGCTCGGTCTCGTTCAGCGCTACGACTTGGTGGCTGAAGTGCGTGTCGTTGCGGTGGAGGGTGGTGATGCTGCCTGATGTCAGCGGGAAGAAGACGCGGTCGGTCGACGTCATCGGCATGCCGATCCAGGCGGCGATCAGGTAGCTCGACGCGGATCCGTGAGACACCACGATCTGGTTCGTCGCCGGTCGACGGAGAATATCGTCGAGGGCGGGGTACAGGCGTTCGACCAAGGCCAGTCGCGTCTCGGCGCCGGCCGGACCGTCGTGGTGGCCGAGGCGATCGCCGTACTCCGGAAGCGGGATGCGGCGTTCGTCGAGCCAAGCCTGAGGACGGCCGTCCGCCTCGCCGTTGGACCTCTCCCGAAGCCGCGGATCAGTCTGTACGCCGACGGAGAACCGCGCGGCAATTCGCTCTGCCGCTTCGCTGGCTCGCCTCAGATCGGAGGAATAGACCTCCACGGGCTGGTTTCCGATCTTGCCGGCCAGGACGTCGGCGATGCGCTCGGCCTGCAGCCGCCCAGGTGCGGTCAGCTCCGAGTCGTACCAGCCGCCGACGAGGTCGTCGACGTGATGCTGCGCCTCAGGATGCGTGACGAGGTAGATGTGTCTCACTGGGCCTCCTCCGACCGGCCTCGGCAAGCCCAGAGCCTCTCACAAAGGGCAAGTCAGGTGCCGTCGGCAAGCTTTTCGGGGAGGACGAAGCCGCGGCGGCGCGTGAGGAGGACGGCGGTGGTGATGAGCCACAGCCAGAAGGCGACGTACGGCAGGAGCCAGGCGCCTTCGATCGTCCAGACGAACTGGGCCGGCGCGAGGGCGATTCCGCTGATGACGCCCCAGCGGCCCAGCCAGCGCGGCATGACCCGGGTCGCCGCGATGATCCAGCCGCAAGCGAACGCGAAGCCGGCCATCGCCAACCAGGCATTGGCAAACCCGAGGTGGCTGAGGTCGTACGCGTAAGCCAACTGCCCCGGATCGAGATCAGCGGCGTGATTGGCGCCCGCCGCGTCACCGACCTCGAGGATGACGAACGCGGCGACCAGTACTGCGGACACCAAGGCCATCGTCGATCGCACAGGTATTTCACCGTCGACCCGGCGCAGCAGCAACGCCAGGCCCACCATGAACCAGAGCAGAACGAACATCGCGATGTCGCTTCCCGCCTCCGCCAGCCGCACCCAGGTCGTGTCCAGTCCCCTGACGTACGTCGCGGCCTCAGCGGTGGTGGCGTTGATCGCGGGCTCGCCCGGCGAAGCGCCGATCAGCGTCGCGAAGAGCAACAGGGTGCCGACCAGCCCGGTCGCCCCGATAATCCGGGCGATCGGGATACCGCGCACCGCCAAGTCGTCACGGTCGGCCATGTCCTCAGGATGCGCCTGCCGTCGCCTGTTGCCCACAGTTGGCTACGGCAGCGAAGTCGTCGGACTATGAGTGGCCGCCTGTGAACGGACGGTGGTCAGCGGTCGGGAGGTTTGTCGGTGCTGGTGACTAGCATCCGGCGCTATGAATGCTTTCCCTGTCGAGCAGCCGGGCGATCTCGAGGTGGTTCGGACCTCCTATGACCGGGTCGCGGACAACTACGTGGAGATGAACCTCGGTGACATCACGGCGTATCCCTGGCTGCGTACGGCGATCGACGGGTTCGCGGCCGCAGTACAAGGGCTTGGGCCGGTACTGGATGTGGGGTGTGGGCCTGGAAGCGTGACTGCCTACCTGGCTGAGCGTGGCCTGGATGTGTCTGGGGTCGACCTGTCGGCTCGGATGGTGGAGCACGCTCGGCGGTTGTATCCCGACCTGCGGTTTGCGGTTGCCTCCGCGACCGAACTGGAGCTGGCCGACGCCTCGCTCGGGGGGATCCTCGGGTGGTGGTCGTTGTTCAATCTGCCCAGGCACGTCCTCCCGCTGGTCCTTGAGGCCTTCGGACGCGCGCTGGTTCCCGGCGGGCACCTCATCATCGGGACGCACATGGGCGACGGCGAGATCGAGCGGACAGAGGCGTACGGCGGGGTGCCGGTCGCGTGGACCACTTATCTCTGGCAGCCGGCGGCGCTGTGGTCGCTCTTGGCAGCGGCCGGCCTCGACCCGGTGGCTGAGCTGAAGGTCTCGGAGAGCGTGGCCGGAGTACCGTCACTGGTTCTTGTCGCGCGACGCCCAGACGAAAGCTGACGGTGGCCTGAGCGTTTGGCGGGCTTAAGCGTAGCCGCGTTTCAGGAGGTATTTGGCGCCTGCGTCGAAGGCTTCGGGGGTTAGTTGTTCGAAGCCGAAGGTGTCGGCGAGGCGGTTCGTGATGTTGAAGGCTGTGCAGACGGCCAGGGCGTCTTCGAGTTGTTGGGGTGAGGCACCGGCGGCCAGCGCTGCTTGCATGTCGTCGGCTGTCACGGTTCCTTCTTGGGTGAGTTTGCCGAGGATTCGCAGGGTTGCGCGTAGTGGTTCGTCGATGGGTGCTGAATCCAGGTCGTTGAGAACGGCTGCTACGCGTGAACCGTCCTCGGAGGCCTGACTCGCCGTCGCTGTGTGGGCGCTGATGCAAAACGCCGAATTGTTCATTTTCGAGACATAGGCGGCTATCAATTCGCGGTCGGCGACGGACCAGGCGGATGGTCCGCGCATTGCTTCGTGGGTGAATTTCTTGGCGAGGGTGCCGTAGAAGTCGGGGCGGTAGAAGACCAGTTTCGCGGCATCCGGTACTGGTTGACGCGAGAACAGGCGGATCATCGCGAACAGCACTTTGGTGCCGCGGCTGTAGCCGTGGTTGAGAATGTCAAGACGCATTGCCGTGGCTCCCTTCGGCCTCCGCCAAGGCAGCCAGTCCGGTTTCATAGAGCCGGGTGGACTGACCGACCGCCGCACAGATCACCAGCTCGAAGAGCTCGTCCTCCGTGGAACCGGTCCCCCTTGCTGCTGACAGATCGAACTCAGTGACGTCGGTCGGCCTGTTGGCCACCTTGTCGATCAAGGTGTCCAACGGCGAAGACAGCTCATGATTGCTGAAGGCGCGTGCGCGCTGCTCTGCGGAGGCCCTCCCTTCACCGTTGAGGATCCGATCCACCAAGGCTTGGTGCGCTACTTGCTTCTGGTCCGGCATGGTCCCGCTGCCTTCTTTCCAGTTCGGGTCATCTATCCAATCAGTAGACGATCGGGCATGCCGCTGATTCGACAGGTGAGCGAATCAGCGCGCGGCGATCAGGCTTTCGATGGCGTCGGCGAGGTCGGATATCGGCCGCCGGCCGTCCAACTTGAGGGTTGCGCCGCGCCGGAGTACGGGCTCGACGGTTTCGACGTACTGCGCGATCTCGGCCCGCTGTTCGACGGTTTTGCCGTACGGATTGTTCGTACGGCGGCTTACTCGCTCGATGAGGGTCTCCAGCGGAGCGCTGAGCAGGATGACGTGCTCGAAGCGGTCATAGAAGCGGCCTTGATTCTCGACCGCTCCTGAAATGACGATGTCGGCGTGCTGTGTCAGCAGCTCGTCCATCCGCGGCTCGTCCCAGGTGCCGTCCCGCAGCACCCAACCGTCATAGTCGGTGTCGATCGTGAGATGACCGCGCCGGCGAAGCTCGTCGAGGACGGTGGTCTTTCCCGCACCCGACATACCGGTCACCAGAACCCGGGCCATGGCTGCGACCGTAGTGCTTATTGGACCTTGGCGACAATCTCCACGAGGTTGCCGTCGGGGTCGCGGAATAGGGCGTTGCGATTGCCGTTTCCGGAGTCGCGAGGCGGCTGGACGGCTGTGACGCCGGCGGCGGTGAGGTCCGAGTACGCCGTATCGACGTCGTCGGTCCACATCACCAGGGCCATCGCGGGGGTTCCCGGGGAGGCGTCGACGCCGTGAGCTCGTTGGGCGGCCTCGACTGTGCCGAGGCCGAGGGTGAATCCGTTCAGGCGGAGTTCGACGTGCTCGGGAGTGCCGTCGATCGGAGTACGGAACGTCTCCTCGAATCCCAGGAGATCGCGGTAGAACCGAATCCCGGCCTCGATGTCGCGCGTGTAGAGGTTGACCAGCGCTCCGGCGTACATGCTGGAAATATACCGACCTGGACACTGCTGGTTTTCGGACGAGGATCGTCTGGAATTGGGCTTACCTTGGGGGTATGGCCAAGGTGACGGTGGTGGCGGGGGAGCTTGGGGTCAGGGCGCTGGGGGCTGAGACGTGGGATGCGTTTGCGGACCTTGTGGAGCGGCACAACGGGGTGTGGGGTGGGTGCTGGTGTACGTGGTTCCACACGATGCATGCCGAGAAGACACACACGGTTGAGGGAAATCGGGCGCTCAAGGAGCAGTTGGTCAAGGAGGGGCGGGCGCATGCGGCGCTGGTGTTCGATGGCGACGTCGCGGTCGGGTGGTGTCAGTACGGGGTGCCCGCCGAGTTGCCGAACATCAAGCATCGTAAGGATTACGAGGCCGGTGTCGTCGAGCCGCCGGATTATCGGCTGACGTGCTTCTTCATCGATACGCGGTACCGGCGTCAGGGGGTGGCCGAGGTTGCACTGCGCGGCGCCTTGGAGTTGATCGCGCGGGCAGGCGGCGGAGTTGTCGAGGCGTATCCGCAGGTCACGGATGGCAGGAAGATCACCGCCTCGTTCCTCTACAGCGTGACTCGCAATTTCTTCGAGGAAGCTGGGTTCACGTACTTGCGTCCGATCGGCAAGAACCACTGCGTGATGAGCAAGACGGTGGCCCCAGCGGGATGAGCCTCGTACGACGATCGCCTCGGCGAGGCGGGCGACTTCGTACAACGATCGCGGGAGACCTCGTACGGCGGCGTCCCGTCGTACGAGGTCTCCCCGGGCTCAGGAAGTGATGCGGGAGCGAGCCTGGTGGCGCCAGTCGCGGGCGGCCGCGGGTAGCTCGTGGTCGCGGCTCAGGTCGGCGACCGCGATCGCCGGGCTGCTGTCGGACGGGCCTTGGACGACCCAGTCACCCATGTTGTCGATCACGCCGGAATCGATGTTGGAGTCCGGGTTGGCGGCGACCGCGAGGCTGACCCAGAAGCAGTTCGCCGCGGCGTGGCCGCGTGCCTCTGTTGCCGCTCGATCGTTGCCTGGGACACCGTTCGTCGAGTAGCAGACCAGTACGCCGTCGACGTCGAGCCGGTCGTATTCGGTGAACAGCTCCGGGAAGTGCACGTCCATCCCCAGCGCCAGCCCGAACCGGTAGCCGTCGATCTCGATCGTCACCGGCTTCTTACCAGGCGTGTACATATAGGTGATCTTGGTCGTCGAGAGCGTGCGCTCGTCGTACCGCGCAACGAGCTTGCCCTGGTCGGACACGACGTACGCGCTGTTGTGCGGTCGGGAATCAGGCAGTTGGTGCACGGACGGGATGACGGTCCAGATGCCGAGTTCGCCTGACAGGGCTGCGATCTGGTCCAGTTCCTCCTGCAGCACGGACCACTCGGCCTTGGTCCAGTCGGACGGTCCGAGCTCGTCCGGACCCAGCGAGGACATCACGTATTTGTGGGGAAAGCAGATCGCACCCTCGGGGAAGTGCACCAGCCGAGCGCCCGCATCGGCCGCCTGCTTCATGAATCGGCGAACCTCCGCTCCGCTGGCCCGCAGCCCGTCGACATCGGTGGGGTCCTCGCGAACCGTCGACTGGGCGACGGCGATGCGGAGGACGGTCTGAGTGAGTTCCGGCATGTCTTCTCCTGATGGAGTCGAACGGAAGTGCCGAAGGGCAGCCGTGTAGGACTCGCCGGTCTTGGCGGCGCGGGCGCGAACCCGTCGCTTGAAGTTCCTGTGCGCTGTCATCTGGCCTTCCACGCACCCGCACGCGATCCCCCAGCGATCCCGTCCGAGGCGACTGACCAGGACGAGCGGCCCGAGATCGGAGATCCCTTTGCCTTCTCGATGAGACCAGGCTGGGGCCGGTCAGCGAAGGTGAGGCGCGGGCCGCGCCAGGACCCACATCCTTCCCGACCGAACCCGCCGTCGTCAAACCTCTCCCCGACGGGCGTGTCGCCGGAATCCCTTACCAGGCATCGGTTTGGCGTCATCGAAAGCCATCCGCAATCGCTTGAACGATCCGGTACTGCGAGTCGCCGGCGACCGCGTCGTTGCCGACACCGGTCCTCCCGTCGATCAACTCCCGAACGATGTCGGCATGACCGCCTTGAGGTTCGTCGGATCCGCCATGCCACGGAGCCTAGGCGAGGGCGCCGACAAAATCTGGAGTGCTGCGGTTCGGGGTCAGTGGTCGAGCCAGGACTGGGCTCGGGTGCCGTGGTAGTCGAGGTATTCCTGGGGAAGAGGGCCGTCGGCTGTCGCCAGTGAGAGGTTCAGTTGGTGGAGGCCTCGGGCAACGATCAGCCCGCGCATCACGGTGTCGGAGGCGTCGGGCCAGGGGCGGATCTTCGTGTAGCCGTCGCGGAAGGACTCGGTCATGGCGTCGCGGTCGTCGCGGCGGCCGAAGGAGGCGAGGGTGATGGAGATGTCTTGTTCTGGAAAGCCGTGGACGAGGTCCTGGAAGTCGATCGGCACGGGACCGAGGCCGGAAGCTTCGATGACGTTGGCCGGGGTGAGGTCGCCGTGGATCAGCTGGGGAGTTCGGCCGGTCCACACTTCATCGATGAGCGACTGAGCGCTGTCCCGTGCCTGGGTGAGCGCCTTGCCGTGCTTGGGTACGTCGCCGAGGCGGTCGGGCAGCAGCCAGTAGAGCACCTTGTCCGCACGCAGTACGTCGGCATCACGCAGTACGAAGGTGTGTGAGTGCAGCCGAGCCATGAGCTGCCCCAGCATGCGAGCGCGAGCCGGACCGAGTCGCGCGCGCATCGAGCGCCCGCGGATCCAGGTGAACAGCACACACGTCCGCGGCCGACCATCCACGTCATGCACCACAACCATCGGCTCACCCGACGAGGCCAGTACGACGTCAGGCACCGCCAGCCCATCGGCGACCAGAGCGCGTTGCCAAGCCGCCTCAGCCGCAGCCGTACCTTCCGCATGGATCCGCAACACAGGCCCGACCCGCAGCGCAAAGGTGCCCTCCGACGCCTCCACTCGATAAACCGTATTGAACGACTCCGCAGCCCGAGTCACCCGACGCACCTCAACGGGAAATTCCTGCAGGGCGGCAAATGCGAGCTCCCGTTCCGGGTTCACAGCGCTCCTTCGGTGGATAAGCTTGGCAGCCGAGCATAGATTGCGAGTCGCAATGGGTGAGCCGGACGACCAGGGCAAGAAAGGACTCGCCGTACTACGTGCTGCCGCCGACGACGCGCCTCGCCAAGCGGGCGTTTATCTGTTCCTTGGTGAAGGCAACGAAATCCTTTACGTGGGAAAGGCCGGCAACCTCCGCCAGCGTCTTCGCCAACACGCGGCGGTCGTGCCCTCCGGATCGCAGCTGCACCAACGCTACGACCTCGTACGCCGCGTCGTCTGGGAACTCGCCGACGACGAGGAGGCCGCGGTCTGGCGGGAAGCAGACCTGATCTTCGCCCTCCGGCCGCCGTTCAACGCGAACACCGGCCTCCGCGCAACCGACCCGATCGCGACCGAAGCACCCGCGCCGTACATCGTCGTCCGCGAGGTGGCGTCCGGCCTCCTCGGCTTCACGTTGGAGCCCGTAGTCCCCAAGGAAGGTCGGGTCTACGGCTGCTTTCCACATCTGGGCAAAGGCGTCGCCTCCCGTCTCGGCATCGCCTGCAGCGACGGCTACACCGCCCTCCTGCGATTGCTCTGGGCGGCAGCGGGAGAGGGCAGTCACATGCCCGCAGCGATCACGAGGTCGGCGCCCCCGTCGTACAAGGTGGCTGCTCCGCCCGGTGACGACCTGCACCGCCTACTCTCCGGCACAAGCCCTCGCCTGGCCGGCAACTTGCTCGAGAACGCCTCCCGCCGGCCAGAGTTCATGCAGCCGGCCCTGCGCCGCGACCACGACGCCGTACTACGCTTCTTCGCCGCCGGCCCCCAACTCCTCCGCACCCGCCGCCTACGCCACCAGATACGAACCCGAGTCCTCACCCCAGAAACCTACAAACACTTGTCCACAAGGAAATTCGACCGCTACTAGCAGAGGCGAGCAGCAAGTGATGCGAACTGCTCAGCCGTCGCGCCGCCGCCGCGAAGATAGGCTGCCGTTCCGCCATAGCTGCTCTGGAGATGATCCAAGGTTCGGCTGATGGTGTCGCTCCGGGGCGCAGCCAACTCGGGCAACGCGTGGCTGTCTGCACTCAGGGCAGGACTGGCCACATAGTCGGCAGCAATTGCACTCACCGGTACGCCGACCAGGTGGAGCGCGAGAGCTACGACGAGCCCAGTTCGGTCCTTGCCCGCATGGCAGGCGACCACGACGCATCCCGGCGGTGCTTCGGCGATGGCGGCGATCGCAGCGGCGAAGCGTTCCGGCGACCCGTCGAGCAGAAGGCGGTACTGCGCGGAGAGCTCCCAAGTCGACACGTTCGGACCGTCGGGATCAACCAGCGGAAGATTCAGCCAGAGCGGAGTGTCGGCGAACGGCGACGGGTACTTCTCGCATTCCCAAACGCTGCGCAGGTCGACGATCCTGCTCACCCCGGCCGCGTGGACCGCGGCGATCCCAGTGACGTCGAGCTGATCGAGGTTGTCACTACGTACCAGAGCACCGGCCCGAATCCGTCCGCCGTCGCGCAGCGGCGTACCGCCGAGGTCGCGAACGTTCTTGCAGCGGGGCCAGTGCAACGTCACGGCGTGGTCTCCAAGAGGGTCAGGTCGCGTTCGGCGTAGAGGCGGTGTTCCCATTCTTCGGTGAGGACTATGTGGAGGCACTCCTTGAAGGGGAAGTTTTCGAGCACGGGCCAGCCGGGGGCTGTTTGAGATACCGGAGAGGCGAGTTGGTCGTCCGTGAGTGAGGCGAGGACTTCGCGGACCATGGTCTGGCGATCGGTTCGGATCTTCAGGACTTCGTCGAGGGGAGGGCGGGCCTCGCGGTTCCAGGGGATGCCTTCCCAGCCGGGGGCCTCCTCCCAGGGGAGGTCGAGGGGGTGCCAGGGCGAGGGGTTGCCGAGGATCATCCGGCCGACCCAGGCATCGGTGGCGAAGTTGAGGTGACGCAAGGTCTGGATCAAGGACCACTCGTCGTTGACGTTGCGGTGCAGTGCGTCCTCGGGGAACGTGTGCGCCCGGGCAACGGTGTCCGCCCACAACCGTTCGAGGATCGTCCACGCCTCCCGGAACCCATCGGCGTCCGCGGGATGCATCTTGGCTCGCTCGGGCATCCGGCGGTTCAGCTCGGCCTCGACCAGCGGGCCGATGTCGACGCCGTTGACCTGGAGGTTCTGAAGTTCGCCATAGATCTCGACGTCCAGCAGTTCGACACCGAGCAGCCGGGTCCGATGGAGAGAGGTGCCGCGGATCGTCGCGTCGTCGAAGTCCGACGCGCGCAGCTCGGCGCCGGTGAGATCCACCCGGGAGAAGGTGGAGTCGCGCAGGTTCACCCGCTCGAAGCGGCTTCCGCTGAGATCCTGGTCGCGAAATCCGGTCATGGACCGACGGTAGACCCGGTTTCCGACGATCGGCGTCCGGATAAGTTGGTGACATGCGCACTCTCCGCCCCGGTCAGCGAGCCGAGCTGTACGTCGTGGACGTCGCCACCACCGAGCGACGCCTGGTCCACGAGTCGTCCACCTTGTTGTTCGAGGCACCGAACTGGACGGGCGACTGGCTGGTCGTCAACGGCAACGGCAACCTGTACCGGATCCCCGTCGACGGCGGCGACCTCGAGCAGCTGGACCTCGGCGGCGTACCGGCGATCAACAACGACCATGTGCTGAGCCCGGACGGCGAGACGGTCTACGTGTCGGCCGAGGACGGGCATCTGTACGCCGTACCGCTGGCCGGCGGCTCGCCGCGCAGGGTGAGCAACGATCGTGGGCCGGAGTTTCACCATTACCTGCACGGGATCTCGCCCGACGGCCGGACGCTTGCCTACATCGGTCTGGAAAACAGGGCCGATGGCAACAGAATCACCAACGTCTACGCGATACCGGCGGCCGGTGGCGACGACGTGCAGGTCACGGACGACGAGTACGCCGACGACGGTTCGGAGTACGGGCCGGACGGTCGGTGGATCTACTTCAACTCCGAGCGGGCCTCGACGACGCCTGGGCACGCTCAGCTGTTCAGGATCGCCGGTGACGAACTCGAGCAGCTGACCTTCGACGAGCGGGTCAACTGGTTCCCGCACCCGGCGCCGGACGGATCGATGATCGCCTACGTCAGCTTCCCGCCCGGCACCCTCGGTCATCCCGAAGACATCGACGACGTACGCGTCCGGCTGCTCCCGACCGAGGGCGGTTCACCTCGGGACCTGGCCACACTCTTCGGTGGCCAAGGCACGATGAACGTCCCCAGCTGGTCCCCCGACAGCAGCCGACTCGCGTACGTCGCCTATCCACTGGACTAGGCAGCAGCGGCGGCCTCAGTAAGCTGCTCGGCCGTCGGCTGCAGCTGCGGTGAAGCCAGAGTCAGTACTACGTTGGCGACGGCGAAGGCAGCGGCCACCAGCAGGCCGCGCTGGAATCCCTCGACCAGCGCCTGTTGCTGCGCGACACCGTGAGTCAGAGCGTCCGTAGTACGGCTGATCGACAGCGTGGTGACGATAGCGAGCCCGAGAGCTCCGCCGACCTGGTACATGGCGTTGACGACACCGGACGCCGCACCCGCTTCGTGGTGCTCGACTTCGGACACCGCGGTGATCTGCCCCGGTACGCCGACGCCGATGATGCCGAAGCCGAAGATGATCAGCCCTGGGAGCAACTGGCTCGTGTAGCTACCCACTGCATCCGCCTGCGACAGCAGTAGCAGGCCGACGACGCTGAGCGCAGCACCGGAGAGCTGCACAGTCCGGGTACCGACCTTCTGGACCAGCTGTGAGGCAAGGATGGCTCCGACGATTGCAGCTCCACCCATGGGAAGGAAGTGCACACCGGCCTGCAATGCCGAGTCACCGCGGACTTGCTGCAGGTAGATCGCCGTCAGGAAGAACATAGAGAGGAACCCGGCACCGTTCAGCGCCAGCGAGGCACCCGAGACACTGAGTGCGCGGGACCGGAACAGCCGCAGCGGAACGAGCGGTGCCTTCGACCGCGCCTCCACCAGCACGAAGGCGATCAGTAGCGCCACACCGCCGATGAGGAACGTCAGTACCTCACCCGAGCCCCACCCCTTCGGCTCCGAGCGAACCACGCCGTACACGACGGACAGCAGACCCGCAGTACCGAGTACTGCGCCTGCCGTGTCGAACGTGCGGTCGCGTCCCTCGTTGTGCCGGGTGTCGCGGACGAACACCGGGATCAGCGCGACCAGGGCGAGCACGATCGGCACGTTGACGAAGAAGACCCACTGCCAGCTGAGTGAGTCGACCAGTACGCCGCCCGCAACCACACCGAGCGTGCCGCCGAGACCGGCGAGCCCACCCCACACTCCCATCGCGATGTTGCGCTCACGACCGTGCGCGAACGTCACCGTCAAGATGGCCAGTGCCGCAGGTGACAGCAGAGCCCCACCGAGTCCCTGTACTGCGCGGGCGCCGATCAGGAACTCCGGCGAGTTCGACAGTCCTGCGACCAGCGAGGTGGCACCGAAGAGCAGGAGGCCGGCGATGAAGACCCGGCGCGGGCCGAGCAGGTCGGACATCCGGCCGCCGAGCAGCAGGAAGCCGCCGAACAGCAAGGTGTAGGCGTTGATCACCCACTGCAGGCTGTCGGCGGAGAAGTTCAGATCGGCCTGGATGTGCGGCAACGCGACGTTCACGATCGTCACGTCCAGCACCACGATGAATTGCGCTAGGGCCAACACGGCGAGTGTCGCCCACGGACTGCGTCGCATGCCTACCTCACAGGAGAGAGTTGTCTACGTTGTATGTATACGTTGTATGCGTACTCCGTAGACGTTAGGTCTACGTTGTACACTTGTCAACGTGGCGACGATCAGCAAAGAGACCGCGAGGCGGCTCGACCCGGAGAAACTGGCGACCAGCGCGCTGGCCCTGGCCGACACCGAGGGGCTCGAAGCGGTCACCATCAGACGGCTGGCCCAGCAGCACGAGGTCACCCCGATGGCGCTCTACCGGCACTTCAGCGACAAGGACGACCTGCTGGCCGCGATCGGCGACCGGATGCTGGCCGACATCGCCCTGCCGGAGCCGACCGACGAGCGCTGGGACGTCCAGTTGCGGGCGATCCTGACCGCCTTCGTCGCCGCGCTCCGCCCGCACCCGAAGGTCGCGCAACTGGCGCTGTTCCGCATCCTCGTCACCGAGCCGGGCCTGGCGCTGGCCGAGCGCACGATGGAACTACTCATCGAGGCGGGCTTCTCCGTGGACGACGCCGCCGAGGTCGGCCGCCAGTCGATCTGCTCGCTGATCACCCTCGTCAACATGGAGCCGGGCTCCGCGGAAGTCACCGATCCGATCGGCCGCGAGGACGCCCTCCGCGCCAAGCGTGCGGCGCTCGCCGCCCTCCCGCCCCGGCGCTACCCGCTCATCACCGCCGCCGCCGACGTCCTCGTCTGCCCGACCTCCACCGACGCGTACTACGAACTCGGCATCGACCTCGCGGTCGCCGGCATCTGCGGCATCCTGACCGATCGGCAGCAGCACTGACACTTCGGCGGCCGGCGAAGCAACGCGGGTTTAGCGTCGAAGCATGAGTCAGGAAGCGTTGGCGGCGAGGTTCCGCGAGGTCAATGGTGAGCATCCGATGAGTGCCGAGGACGATGCTTACGTCAATCGCCAGTACCGCGTGCTGGCTGAGCTCTGCGCGGAGCACGGTCGCGACCCGGACGAAGTACGGCGATCGATGCTGGCCGGTGAGCTCCCGCTTCCCGGCTATCTGCGCTCGGACGGTGCCGAGATGGTGCCGGCGGATCTGTTCGAGTTGCCCGACCAGGTCGGGCTCGGCAATCTGCACGCCTGGTTCGTTGCGCAATGGGAAGACATTGCCGAGGGCAACGAAGAATGGGAGGCGTACCTGAGCGGTCAGTACGTCTGCCTGCATTCGGTCACCCCGGCGACGATCAAGCGCAAAGGTGAGCTGATCAAGGCGATCGACGCGACCAGCGATCCGGCCGCGCTCAAGCCGCTGGTCGACGATCTGGACGAACTCGAACCCGAGTTCACCGCCTACGACCGGCTCCGCTTCGGTGGCCCGGTCTCCCGCGACACCCACATCACCGCGATCCGGGCGCGCCTCGACTCGTGAGCCCGAAGTGCCGGGCGGGCGTACAGCGTACGAGGCGGCGGGCGGGCGTACGAGTGTCGGGCGGCCGTTCGGCGTACGAAGTGTCGGGCGGTCGTTCGGCGGTCCCGGGTCTAGGCTCCGATTGGTAACCGGTTGATGACACGGGAGGTTTCATGGCGGCCAAGTTCGAGCTGTACGAGGACAAGTCGGGCGGGTTCCGGTTCCGGCTGAAGGCCGGGAACGGCGAGGTGATCGCCGTCAGCGAGAGTTACAAGACGAAGGCCGCCGCTCAGAACGGGATCGAGTCGGTCAAGAAGAACGCGGGCGACGCGAGCGTCGACGACCAGACCTCTTGAGCAGTCCGAACGGCAGGACCTCCCGCGGGCGGTCCTGCCGTTTCGCAGCTCCGGACGGCTACAGGCCCACCTCGTGGACGACCTCGCGGACCTCCACGCCGAGCCCCTCGATGCTCGCGTCGGGGATCATCGCGGCCAGTTCGCAGGCCCGCTCCCTGCTCGCGACGTCGATCAGGTAGTAGCCGGCCAGGAACTCCTTCGCCTCCAGGAACGGCCCGTCCGTCACCGCCGGTACGCCGTCGCGCACTTTGACGACCGCGGTCTTGGCCGGTTCCGCGAGCGCGGCGGTGCTGTGGAACTCACCCGACTCCTGGGTGAGCGCCATGAACTTCTCGTGGCCGCTGAAGATCGCCTGCTGCTCTTCCTCGGTCAGCGCCGCCAGCACGTCTGGGTTGATGTTCAGGACCAGTAGGTATTTCACGGTGTCTCCTTCACCCTCGGTTCCCCCGGCGGGAACCGCTCATCATCAGTACGGAACCGGCTCGACGTTCTTGACATGGCGATGCTACGAACTCTGGCGGGCCGCCAGGGGCTTGTGGGACGGTTGGGCTTCACGAGCCGGTTGCCGGGGGGCACCGCAACGGTTTTTTTGGGGGGGTTCATGCGTCGCGTTGTGCTGTCCACTGTCACCGCCATGATCGGGGCGATGTTGCTCGCCGTCGGGCAGGCCGGGTCCGCCCAGGCCGCACCGATCACGGTCACCACCACCACGGATGTCGTGAACGGCGCCGACGGTGTGACCTCGCTGCGAGAGGCGATCACCACGGCCAATGCCGCGGGCGACGCCACCACGATCACCCTTGCCGCAGCCGCGACGTACGGGCTGAACCTGTGCGGCGACGACGACACGAACGCTGCCGGAGACCTGGACAGTACGTCGGCGCAGCCACTCACGATCGAGGGGAACGGGTCGACCATCGACCAGAACTGTGCGGGCGAGCGGGTGCTGAACACGCTCGACTCCGACGGCTCACTCACCTTGCACAACGTGACACTGACCGGCGGCGACAGCCTCTTCGGCGCTGCACTGCAGCACGCGGGCGACGCGACTCTGGACAACACGACGGTGACCGGCAACGCGGGCGGGGCGGGCCGGGTGCTCGAGAGCTCGCTCGGTGGCGCTGTGCTCAACCTGACCGGCTCCAACATTCATGACAACACCGGTACGGGCGTTGCCTTGTCCCTGGGGCAGGTGCACCTCACCAACACGTCCGTCACCAACAACACCGGACGTGGTGTCGGCCTGACCGACGGAGCCCTCAGCGTGACCGGCTCGACGATCAGCGGGAACGGCAGCGACGGCGTACGGACCACCGGGCAGGGTTCGGGGCTCTTCACTCTTACCAATACGACAGTGAGCAACAACGGCGGTACTGGCGTGATCTGCTCGGCCTGTGGAGACCTGACAGTGACCGGTTCGACCATCACCGGCAACCATCCCGCCGGAACGAGTGCGGGCGGCGGCATCCAGGTGCTGTTCGACCAGGACTCACCCACTGATCAGCCGGTGGTGTCGGTGATCGAGTCGACCGTCTCAGGCAACTCCAGGACCGGTTCCGGTGGCGGGATCAACACCGCCATCATCGAGAACTCCGACGGTCCGCCTCCGGCGCAGATCGTCGTCACCCGCTCGACCATCAGCAACAACAGCGCTTCCGGTGCCGTGGACAGTCAAGGCGGCGGTATCTACGCGGTCACCGGTGAGGTGCGACTCGACAACTCCACTGTGACCGGCAACAGCGCGACTGCTGCCGGCGGCGGCGTGTACACGCTTGCCCATGACATCTATCTGCGGCACGCGACGGTGTCGGGTAATACAGCAGGCGGTGTCGGGCGCAACGTAGCCACCAATGCAGGGCTGCACACCTTCGGCTCGATCCTGGCCGGCGGCACCGGCTCCAGTGACTGCGGTATCGAGCTACTGACCACTTCTACCGGCTACAACCTCGACGGCGACGGTAGTTGCAGCTTGGCCGGTCCTGGCGACCACAGCAACATCGGTAGCCCGCAGCTTGGCGCACTGGCCAGCAACGGCGGACCGACGCAGACGATGCTGCCGCTTGCCGCATCGCTTGCCAACGGCGCAGTACCAGCGGCGGCGTGCACAGTGCTTACTGTCGACCAGCGCGGCGTCACCCGACCGCAGGGCACCAACTGTGAAGCCGGATCCGTCGAGGTCGCCGAAGTACCGCCTGCACCAAGCTGCACGCAGACCGGTACTGCGGGGAGCGATCTGCTCGTTGGTACCGCCGGAGCCGACGTACTGTGCGGGCTGGGCGGCGACGACCTGATCTTCGGACTGGGTGGCAACGACATCCTGCGCGGGGGCAACGGCAAGGATCTGCTGATCGGGGGCACCGGCCACAACACCCTCGACGGCGGTCCGGGACAGGACCTCTGCATCGGAGCCGGAGACACCAAGATCTCTTGCTGACGGTAGATTTCGCGACATGCTCAGCCTCGAGGACGTCCGGGAAGCCGCCCAGCGGATCGAAGGCGTGGCGCACCGGACGCCGGTGATCACGTCACGGACGCTGAACGAGCGCGTCGGTGCCGAGGTGTTCCTCAAGGCGGAGAACCTGCAGCGGATCGGGGCATTCAAGTTCCGGGGCGCTTACAACGCGATCAGCCGGCTGAGCCCCGAGCAACTCGGGCGCGGCGTCGCGGCGTACTCGTCGGGGAACCACGCACAGGCGGTGGCGTTGGCCGCGGCTCTCGCGGGGACGAGCGCGGTCATCCTGATGCCCGAGGACGCGCCGCCGACGAAGGTCGCCGCGACCAAGGGGTACGGCGCCGAAGTCGTCACCTACGACCGGTACACCGGGGACCGTACGACGCTCGCGACCCAGCTGGCCGAGGAGCGCGGGGTGACCTTGATCCCGCCGTACGACCACTACGACGTGATGGCGGGGCAGGGCACGGTGGCGCTCGAACTGATCGAGGAGGTGGGTCAGCTCGGGGCACTGCTTGCCCCGATCGGCGGTGGCGGGCTGATCGCCGGCTGCGCGACGGCCGCTACCGCACTCTCCCCCGGTATCCGGGTGATCGGGGTCGAGCCCGAGGCCGGCGACGACACGGCCCGGTCGCTGGCTGCCGGTGAGCGGGTGGAGATCGGGGTACCGCGGACGATCGCCGACGGGCAGGCCATCCCGATTCCGGGCGAGCTCACGTTCGAGATCAACCGGCGGCTGCTGGCCGGTGTCGAACTCGTCAGCGACGACGAGATCCGGGCCGCGATGGCGTTCGCGTTCGAGCGGCTGAAGCTGGCACTCGAGCCGAGTGGCGCCTGCGCGCTGGCGGCGCTGCTGGCCGGGCGGATCCAGCACCTCCCCGACCGGGTCGGAGTGGTGCTTTCAGGCGGGAACGTGGGGCTGGAACGCTTCCTCGAACTGCTCGCTGAGAGCTGAATCGGAGCCGGGCCACCAGCCGCCCGAGTACTCACTGTGGTCGTTGTCACAGAGAGCCATCATGAAATGTGAGCCAGCTCACAGGAAATCGCTACGTCGCCGCCTGCGCCCCGCTCAGACAGCCTCAGGACACCAGGTGTTCCCCAGCGGTCCTTGACGCGTCAGAGACCCGTTTGAGGCCTTTCCGGAGGGTCTCTGTGCATTTGAGGGTTTGCGTCGTGACCGTTCTGTTATACAGTCGTCGGCGGTTCGACAAATGAGACGAACTGCAGGTGTGTCAACGCCGAGTCCTGCCAGGCGCACCTGTTCCCCTCGAACAACCATGGCAGGAGTGGGGGACCCAGGAGGTTGGGGTCCGACCGTGAGTGGTCGGGTCCCTGGGGTGAAGTCCGCGGGAGCGGACCGGGCTATCGACTCTCAGCCCGAACCCGACAGCTAACTCCGCAGGCGTCGGGAGACAACCATGCCCGTCACCGTCCGACGGACAGCGCTGCCTGCTGTCAGTCAACAGAGCGAGTCCAGTAGCCGGCCCACCGGTCGCATCCTGGCCAAGCACCGCAAGACCACCAAGTCCGCGGCCGCCCCGCGTGCCGCAGCCGCCGTCCTCTCGGTCGGCCTCGCCGTCAGCGGCGGAGCGATCCTCACCGTCGCCAGCACGCCTACGACCGCATCCGCGGCCACCAGCAAGACCACCTCGGCCGCGTGGGCCCGGGGTAACAAGCCGGTCTCAACGAAGCCGCTGCTTCGCTACGCCGACGCCGGCTCCGCTGTTCGCTACGTGCAGCGCTCGCTGGACGTCCCGGCCGGCGGTTGGTACGGCTCCGCCACTCGTACGGCGGTCGCCAAGTTCCAGCGCCGGGTGGGCCTGCCCCGCACCGGCACCATGACCGTGAACACCTGGCGTTCGCTGTTCTACGCCGCGAGCCACGGTCTGCTGCACGGCGGTACCGGTAGCAGCTCCACCTTCCAGGCCCGTGTCCTGCGGGAAGCGGCCAAGCTCAAGGGCACGCCGTACCGCTACGGCGGCACGACCACCCGCGGCCTGGACTGCTCGGGCTACACCGGTCTCGTCTACAAGCGCGCCGGCAAGAAGCTCCCCCGTACGTCGCGCCAGCAGTACAGCGCCACCAGGCACTTGAGCCGCAAGGCCGCCAAGCCCGGCGACCTGGTGTTCTTCAAGAGCGGTGGCGGCAGCGTGTACCACGTCGGCATCTACGCCGGCGGCAACATGCTGTGGCACGCCTCCAAGCCGGGCCGCCCGGTCGCGAAGGCAAAGATCTGGAGCAGCAACGTGGCCTTCGGCCGCGCCTGATCCTCAGCGTTCTGCGTTGGAAGTTGTTTGAGCGATTGCGGTGGTCAGGTGCGTGCATCGCGGTGCTGGAGAAGCGCCCTCGATGCGGAGCATCGTGGGCGCTTGGCCAGTGCCGCGAGGTGCGTGCCTGGGCGCCGCAAGCGCCAAAGAACTTCCGACGCAGGACGCTAGTCACGTCAGCGAGACCCGTTCCCCCCCGGGTCGCTGACCTGGAACCGGTCGCGAGTCGCCGCCCCCACCCCTCCGGCGACTCGCGGCCGGTTTCCCTTGTCCACAAGGCGTTTCAGGTGTCCAGCAGGCCCGCGTCATGGGCGAGGATCGCGACCTGGACCCGGTTGGTGGCATCGAGTTTCACCAGCACCCGCGAGACGTGCGCCTTCACGGTCGCCTCGCTCATGAACAACTGCTTGCCGATGTCCGCATTGGACAGTCCCTTGGCGACCGCGGCCAGGACCTCCCGCTCGCGATCGGTCAGTGACGTCAGCCGCTCCCGCGCCACCCGCCGCCGATCGGTCCGCTGATCCGCCGCGAAGTGCCCGATCAACCGCCGGGTCACCGCCGGCGACAACATCGCGTCCCCGGCCGCGACGACCCGAACGGCTTGAACCAGTTCGCGTGGCGGCGTGTCCTTCAACAGGAACCCACTCGCGCCCGCCTGCAGCGCCCGGAACACATAGTCGTCCAGATCGAAGGTCGTCAGTACTACGACCTTCGGCGGCTCCGGCAACTCCTGCACGGCCCGGGTGGCAGCCAGTCCGTCCAGCTTCGGCATCCGGATGTCCATCAGCACCACGTCCGGACGATGCTCGCGCACCATCGCGACCGCGTCGGCGCCGTCCTCGGCCTCGGCGACGACCTCGAGGTCGTCGGCCGACTCGAGGATCATCTTCAGCCCGGCCCGGACCAGCGCCTCGTCGTCCACGATCAGCAGCCGCGTCATCCTTCTCCTTCGTCGATGTCGTCGGTGTCGTCGGTCTCGTCGGTCTCGTCGGTCTTGGCGGTCTTGGCGGTCTTGACGTCGGCGTTGGTCTCGTCGGTCTTGGTGTTGGTCGTGGTGTCGCCGGGCCCGGCGGGTTGCGCCGTGTCCTTCTCCGACCACGGCAGCCAGGCCTCGACCTGCCAGCCGCCTTCCGCGGTCGGTCCGGCCGAGATGCTTCCACCCGACAGGCTGACCCGTTCGCGCAGCCCGACCAGGCCCGCACCGGCGCCAGGCAACAAGGAATCGGCCGCGACCGGCCGGACGTTCGTCACCCGGACCGTCACCCCGGTGCCGGGCGCACCGTGCACCACGACTTCGGTCGAGACGCCGCGGGCGTGCTTGTGCACGTTGGTCAGCCCCTCCTGCACGATCCGGTAGACCGTGCGACCCACCGACGCCGGTACGTCGTCCGGCAGGACCAGCTCGCTCGACACGTTCACCCCGGCCGCCCGGGAGGCCTCCACCAACCGGGCCAGGTCGAGCGCTTGCGGTACCGGGGCCAGGTCAGCACCGGCCGCGCTGAGATCAGTTCGCAGTACGCCGAGGACTTCGCGCAGGTCCTCCATCGCCTGCCGGGCGGTCTCGCGAATCAGGCCGGCCGAGCTCTCCACCTTCTCCGGGCCGACCGCCGGGTTCACCTCGAGACCGCCTGCATGCAAGGCGATCAGCGACACCTTGTGCGCCAGGACGTCGTGCATCTCCTGCGCGATCCGGGCCCGCTCGCCCAACCGGGCCTGGTCGGCGCGGAGTTCGCGCTCCGCCTCGGCTCGCTCGGCCCGGTCCCGCAGCGAGACCATCAGGTCACGCCGGGCACCGATGTAGGCGCCGACCGCCACCCAGGTGCCGATCAGGAACGGCCCGGTGAAGAGCAGCACGTACGGATCGCTGGTCCGGTCGGACCAGGCGCTGGCGACATACGCGACGTACGCCGCGAGGCTCAGCGCGGCCAGCATGAGGTCGCGGCGACGGACCGCGAGCGTCAGCAGGGCCAACCCCATCGGGACGAAGATCTGACCGCCCAGCAGCGCCAGGATGGCAACGATGGTGACGGTGACGGGGAAGCGGCGACGCCACCACAGGGCCAGCGAGGCGGCGATCCCGAGACCGAGCACGAACCAGTCCCGCGCCTGCCAGCCACCCCGGCTGGTCCCGGACGCTGCCTGGGCGACGATCGTAAGCAGGCTGAAGCCGATGTACATCAGGTCGCGGATCCGCGGGGCGCGCTGGACGAACCAGTCGTACCAGCGCCGCAACCATTGCATTGCGTCAGCGTAGTCGCGCAGCGTAGGTGTCCACGTCCACCTTCAGGAGCGTGCCGTCTCCCTCCTCCGGTGGGGGTCAGGGTGGATCCCCGACGACTTTCGTAGGGGGCCGGTCGAGACGCTCGGTCGATGTGGACACCGGGGTCCGGACGGAAGAGTTGCCCCCATGATCACCGTCGAGAACCTCAGCAAGCGCTACGGCAACACCACCGCCGTGCAGGATGTCTCCTTCACCGTCGAGCCCGGCAGCATCACCGGCTTTCTCGGCCCGAACGGGGCCGGCAAGTCCACCACGCTGCGCATGCTGACGGGACTCACGCCGCCGACCTCCGGCCGCGCGACGATCACCGGCAAGCGGTACGTCGAGTTGCCGAACCCGGGCCGGGTCGTCGGGGTCATGCTCGACGCCGCCGCCCAGCACCCGGGCCGCACCGGCCGGGAGACCCTGCAGCTCAACGCGAGCCTGCTCGGCGTACCGAAGACTCGGGCGGACGAGATGCTCGAAGCTGTCGGGCTCAGCTCGGCTGCGAAGCGCCGGGTCGGTCAGTACTCGCTCGGGATGCGGCAGCGGCTCGGTATCGCGAGCGCGCTGCTCGGCGACCCCGCAGTACTGATCCTGGACGAGCCTGCCAACGGGATGGACCCGGAAGGCATCCGGTGGATGCGCGGCTTGCTGCAGGACTTCGCGAACCGCGGTGGAACGGTGATCCTGTCCAGCCACCTGCTGGGCGAGGTACAGGCGACCGTGGACCGACTGGTCGTCATCGGTGGCGGCCGCATCGTCGCCAACGGCTCGCTGGACGAATTGCTCGCCGGGAGCGGCACGCTGGTCCGCGGCCTCGACCCGGTCGCGCTGAACCAGGCGCTGACCGCCGCCGGGCTCGCCCTGGAGCCGCTGCACGACGGCGCGCTCCGCGTCGATGCCACCGCTGAGCAGGTCGGTCGGGCAGCCGCTGCTGCCGGCCAGATCCTCCTTGAACTGCGCGAGAGCGACGGCGCCGGTCTGGAAGAGCTCTTCTTCCAGCTCACCAGCCCGACCGCCACTGCCGTTGCCGCCTGACCACCTCGAAACTTCTGGAGTTCACCACCATGGCTGTCACCGAAATCGCCTCCCCACCCACCACAGCGGCCGCTGCTGGAAAGCACCGCGCTGTCGCCACCTCATTGCCCCCTGCACGCGGGCAGTCCTTCCTTCGGCTGGTCGTCACCGAGCTGCGGAAGTCCCTGGACACGCGCAGCGGCAGGGTGCTGATCCTGGCCATCCTTGCGCTGGCCGTTGCTGCACTCACCTGGCAGCTCACGCACATGGACGCAGGCCAGCAGCAGTTCGACAGCTACCTGGCAGCCG
Source organism: Kribbella monticola (assembly GCF_003261635.1). Taxonomy (GTDB): domain Bacteria; phylum Actinomycetota; class Actinomycetes; order Propionibacteriales; family Kribbellaceae; genus Kribbella; species Kribbella monticola. The sequence continues at coordinate 27,395 of NZ_QFXK01000029.1, forward strand.
CGTCGACAGGCGTACAGCTGTTGCTGCCGGTCATCGGTGTGATGGCGATGACGAGTGAGTGGACCCAGCGCACCGCGTTGACCACCTTCACGCTGTCGCCGCGCCGAGTCCGGGTGCAGCTGGCCAAGTTCGTCTCAGCGATCGTGCTGAGCATCGTCGTACTGACCGCGACCACGGTGCTCGCAATGGCCGCCACTGCGCTCGGCGGCGCCACCGGCGGCCACGGCTCGTCGTACGCCGGACTGGGCGGCGCGCTCGCCGGCGCCTATCTGACCACCGCATTGAACGTCGTGATGGGTGCCGCCTTCGGTGCGGTGATCGCCCAGACCGCCGTCGCGATCCTGGTCTTCTTCATCGCCCCGACTGCCTGGGCGCTGGCCGGACCGGCGCTGTTCAAGGACAACGCGAACTGGCTGGACGTGTTCGGCGCCTTCGGCCGGATCGCCGAACGCGATCTGCACGGGATGCTGCCCGAGACGCTCACCGCGATCGGGGTCTGGATCGTGCTGCCGACCATCGTCGGACTGTGGGCAAGCTCACGTCGCGAGGTGAAGTAGTTCCTCGGTTCGACGCTCAAGACGCGGAAGGCCTGGCCGGTTTGAGGGGATCGGCCAGGCCTTCCGGCCTGTCACCGGGCCCGTTCGGGGGTCCAGCCAGGGGGCGGTGCGTGTGTCGGAGACCGGCTCCGGGTAACCTAGAACCACGATTACTGACGACTGATCCGTGGGCGCCCAGCTGCGTACCCGGTTGACTTGTGCGAGGGGGTCGACGCTATGGGGCGCGGCCGTGCAAAGGCCAAGCAGACGAAGGTCGCACGCGACCTGAAATACCGCACCTGGGAGACCGACTTGGAGCAGCTCAAGAAAGAGCTGTCCGGCGGCGAGCAGAGCGGTAACGGATCTGCGAACGGCGACAACGACGCAGACGTCGGCGATGACGCCGACGACTACCACCCCCGTCGGTAAGGCAGCATTTCAGCTCGGATGACCTGCCCAGCGCCTCGAGCGCCGGGCAGGTCTCCTGTGCTTGACCGACGAGTTCCACCACAGGGCTAGCGCTTGACCACACAGATGGCGCTTCGTGCTGCCCTGCTCACGCTGTGAATCCGGAGAACTCCTCGTGGAGTTCTCCGGATTTCGCGGGGTCGCTCAGCGGATGTCGCCGCTCGTTGCCCCAGCGGCGATTGCCTCGGCGGCTGGTTGCTTCCGGCGGAGTTCGCTTGCTGGTTGGCTTCAGCGGGCGTAGTCGCTTTCAGCGGGCGTAGTCGCCTTGGAGTTCGACGCCTGAGGCGCCGTCGGCTGCGCTGACCTCGCCGCACACCCAGGCGGGGATGTCGCGCTCGGCCAGTACGGCGATCGCCCGGTCCGCCGCGGCCGGGTCGAGCACCGCGACCATCCCGACGCCCATGTTCAGGGTCTTCTCGAGTTCCAGCAGCGGCACGTCACCGAGCTGACCGACCAGGCCGAAGATCGGCGCCGGAGTCCACGTCGACCGGTCGATCCGGACCGCGAGCTCGGCGGGGATCACCCGGGCCAGGTTCGCCGCGAATCCACCACCGGTGATGTGCGACATCGCGTGCAGCGGCTTCTCGTCGCCGTTCAGCTCCCGGATCAGCTCCAGGCAGTGCTTGGCGTAGACCTTGGTCGGCGTCAGCAAGGTGTCCCCGAGGGTGCCGCCGAGTTCGGGGACCTCCCGGTCGAGCTGCCAGCCGGCCCGGTCGAAGAAGACGTGCCGGACCAGGGAGTACCCGTTCGAGTGCAGACCCGACGATGCCATCGCGACCACGACATCACCCGCGCGAACGCGGTCCGCGCCGATCACCTCGTCGGCCTCGACCACGCCGGTGGCCGCGCCTGCCACGTCGTACTCGTTGGCCTCGAGCAGGCCGGGGTGCTCAGCCGTCTCTCCGCCGACGAGCGCCGTACCGGCTTCCACGCACGCCTCGGCGATGCCCTTCACGATCTGCGCGATCGTCTCGGGGACCACCTTGCCGGTGCAGATGTAGTCGGTCATGAACAGCGGTTCCGCGCCGCAGACGACCAGGTCGTCGACGACCATGCCGACCAGGTCGAAGCCGATCGTGTCGTGCCGGTCCAGCTTCTGCGCGATCGCGACCTTGGTCCCGACCCCGTCCGTCGACGTCGCCAGCAACGGCCGCCGGTACGCCGTCAGGGCGCTCGCGTCGAACAGGCCGGCGAATCCGCCGAGCCCGCCGACCACCTCGGGACGGGTCGCCTTCGCGACCCACTCCTTCATCAGTTCGACGGCCCGGTCACCGGCCTCGATGTCGACCCCCGCGGCGGCGTAGCTGGCGCCCTCGGACACGTTGTTCTCCTTGTTCTCAGGGTCCTGGTGATCAGGGCCCTGTCTGACGGCCTGATTTTCTGGCGGCCTTTGTCCTTGGTCCCGACCGGCCTCTTGCCCCGACCGGCTCGGTCAGGGCCGGGACAGGGCGTCCGCGGCGCCGGCTCCGCCGGCCACCGTGGCCAGACCGTCGACATCGGTGGCGACCGGCAGCTCCAGCAGGTGCTTGCCGAGGTGCTCCGGTTCGGGCAGCGCGATCGGGTAGACACCGTCGAAGCAGGCCCGGCAGAGCTTGTCCTTGCCGACCGAGGTGGCCTCGATCAGGCCGTCCAGGCTGACGTAGCCGAGGGAGTCCGCGCCGATCGAACGGCAGATCTCCTCGGTGTTCAGGCCGTTCGCGATCAGTTCGGCACGGCTGGCGAAGTCGATGCCGTAGAAACACGGCCACTTCACCGGCGGCGACGAGATCCGGACGTGGATCTCGGCCGCGCCCGACTCGCGCAGCATCCGGATCACCGCGCGCTGGGTGTTGCCGCGGACGATCGAGTCGTCCACGACGACCAGGCGCTTGCCCTCGATCACCTCGCGCAGCGGGTTCAGCTTCAGCCGGATACCCAGTTGGCGGATCGTCTGGCTTGGCTGGATGAAGGTGCGGCCGACGTAGGCGTTCTTGACCAGGCCCGAGCCGTACGGGATGCCGGACTCCTCGGCGTACCCGATGGCGCCCGGCGTACCGGACTCCGGGGTCGCGATGACGAGATCGGCCTCGACCGGGTGCTCACGGGCCAGTTGGCGGCCCACCTCGACGCGGGTCGAGTGGATCCGCTGGCCGGAGATCTGGGTGTCCGGGCGGGCGAGGTAGACGAACTCGAACAGGCAGCCCTTGGGGTCCGCCTCGGCGAACCGGGTCGAGCGCAGGCCGTCCTCGTCGATGGCGACGATTTCACCCGGCTCGACCTCGCGGATGAAGCTGGCGCCGACGATGTCGAGGGCGGCGGTTTCGCTCGCGATCACCCAGCCGCGCTCGAGCCGGCCGAGTACGAGCGGACGGATGCCCTGCGGATCGCGCGCGCCGTACAGGGTGGTCTCGTCCATGAAGACGAGGCTGTACGCACCCTTGACCTTCGGCAGCACCTTCGCGGCGGCCTGCTCGATGGTCAGGTCCGGGTACCCGGCGAGCATCGAGGTGAGGATGTCGGTGTCGGAGGACGCGCCGTGCTTGGCGTTCGCCTTCGCGTGCTCGACCTCCAGGTCCAGCCCGAGGTCGAGCGGGTCGGTGCCGTCGAGAGTCGCGGCCAGCTCACCGGTGTTGGTGAGGTTGCCGTTGTGCCCGAGCGCGATCGACCCGGTCGCGGTGGACCGGAAGGTGGGCTGGGCGTTCGCCCAGACGCTGGAGCCGGTCGTCGAGTACCGGCAGTGCCCGACGGAGATGTACCCCCGCAGCGACGCCAGGGTCGCCTCGTCGAAGGCCTGACTGACCAGACCCATGTCCTTGTAGACCAGAATCTGGGTCCCGTTGCTGACCGCGATGCCAGCCGACTCCTGCCCCCGGTGCTGCAGAGCGTAGAGCCCGAAATAGGTGAGTTTGGCAACCTCTTCCCCCGGAGCCCAAACCCCGAAGACGCCACAAGCGTCCTGAGGTCCTAGGTCCTGCGGGTCAAGATCATGAGTGAGCCGACCATCGCCACGAGCCACAGGCAACAGTCTACGGGACTACATACCCCAGCAATTTCCGGCCGCGCAGCTGCTGGTCGGGTTGTCCACGACCGGCGGGTCGTCGCCCGCCCAAGCCGACCCTGAGGACAGCAGGACGGAACCCGTCAGCAGCAGCGTCACGCCGGACACCGTCAGAAACCTCTTGATCACAGCGTGTCCTTTCGAAATAATCCGAAACGTTCTCCTGAGCGCGCTAAATCGACGCACCCTGTATATGGTCGGTTCCTGAACGAGCGTTAGAAGGGTGTAGACAGTGCTGGAACCGTTAGGTGTGGACGAGGCCACCTTCGCGGTCTATCACGCCCTTCTACGTGAGCCCGAGAGCACACCGGAGCAGATTGCCTCACTCCTGAATTGTGCATTGGACGAGGTTCACCACCGGATGGATGTTCTCCGGAAACTCGATCTTCTGGTTCCGACCTGGTCGAACCCGACCGTCGAACACGCTGTTCACCCCAGGGTCGGCCTCAGCGGGCTCGCGGAGCGCCGACGCAGCGAACTGAACAAAATGCTTGGCGAACTGAGTCAGGCCGAGGCCTCGGCCGAGGTACTGGCCGAGCAGTACAACGAACTTCTCACCTCCCGGACCAGCGGCGACGTCGAGGTGTTGCGTGGCCGCGCTAACGCTTCTCGCCGGATCGAGGAGCTGGGGTCGAAGGCCCGCGAATCGTTCTGGGGACTCATCCCCGCCCACGTCGACGACATCGTCGCCCCGGCGGAGGAATCCCCGGACATCCCGCTGCTCGAGCGCGGTATCAAGATGCGGAGCGTCTACCTCCAGAGCATGACCGTCTCGAAAGCCGGACTCGAGTTCGCCTCGTACATGTACAAGCTCGGCGGCGAGGTCCGCGCGACTCCGACCCTTGCGATGCGGCTGCTCATCATCGACCAGGAAATCGCGATCATGCCGCTCAATCCGGAGGTCGAGAGCGACGGCGCGGTGATCCACCGCAGCCCATCCGTCCTGGCGCTGGCGATCGCCCTCTTCGACTCGTACTGGTCCCGCGCCACGGAACTGTTCGCCCCCGAGGACCGCGAAGACAACTCTCCCCTCACCCCACACGAGGCCGAGGTACTACGGCTCCTCGCCGGCGGCGCCAAAGACGAGCAGGTCGCCCGCCTCCTCGGCATCTCCCTCCGCACCGCCCGCCGCATCACCGCGAACCTCTCCGAGCGCCTCGACGCCACGTCCCGCTTCGAACTAGGAGTAGCCGCAGCCAAACGCGGCTGGGTCTGACACAAGCCTGGAGCCGACTTGTTCGAATCGCTGGGGATCACAAGCACGGCACTGCAGATCTACAGAGCACTCCTGGACGAGCCCAACATCGGGGCGGAGGAGTTGGCCGCGACCACCGGCCACTCCCTTGCGCAGGTAGAGGACAGTCTCAACGAGCTGCGCGAGTTCAAACTCCTGATCCCACGCTGGACCGGCGGCGCCGAGTATGCCGTCCATCCGAACCTTGGCTTCTCCATCCTCAGCCGGCGTCGGCGCCAGCAGCTGAACCAGCTGACCGAAGAGCTTCACGCGGATGAGTTGAGAGCCGAGCTGATCACTCAGCAGTACAACGAATCGATGCGCCGCCGCAACGAACGCGAAATAGAGATCGTCGAGGGTAGCGAGCGCGCCCATCAGAGAATTGGCGAATTCCGCCCGACGAAGTCGTTTTGGGCACTGAACAACTTGGCGGAAACGAATCCAGAATTCGGTGACCCGGCAGATTCACCAGACAAACCATATCTCGACGCCGACATTGATTTCCGCGTCATCTTCATGACGGCCACCTTGACCAACAAATGAATCTTCGAGTACTTCGGCTGGATGCACGCCAACGGTGCGAAAATCAGGACATCACCGACCGTGCCAATGCGCTTGATGATTTTCGATGGAATTGCTGCTGTGACTGCGCTCGATCCCGACGACCATTCCGCCGGCTTGGTGGTGCACCACAGCAAAGCTGCGCTGACGATGGCGAAGGCTCTCTTCGAGCGCTACTGGCAGGACTCGACCGATCCATTCGCCGGTGAACTCAAGTCATCGAAAGACCTGGCACCGCAGGAGGCTGAGTTGTTGAATCTGTTGGTCCAGGGGGCTACTGATGAGCAGGCGGGGCGGAAGTTGGGGGTTTCGTTGCGGACGGTGCGGCGGATGGCGGCCAAGTTGAGTGAACAGGCGGGGGCGTCGGGACGGTTCGAGTTGGGGGTGCGGGCGGCTCAGCGGGGGTAGGTGCGGTAAGAGCGGGGAATGAGCGACCAATTCTTCTGGTGTGCGGGGACGGAATTACCGGACTGGACCGCTTCAGATGCACCAGCCGCGCGCGTGTTGGCCGGAAGCTGCCAAAGGGTTGTGGTCTCGGCAGAAAAGTGCTTTGGCGTTGACCCATTCGACGCCGGTCGAAAGTTGTTCGGCGTACTGGGCGACTGCGGGCGCTAGCGGGAGCAGCAGGAGCGAAAGTAGGACGGTGCTGCTGGAGAGTGGGCGGGCTGATTACGTCGTACGAGCGGACACGGTCATCCTTGGCTTTCGGGCATGACGAATAGACCGCGAGGCGGCCGGATCGTCACATTGACGGGCGGAATGCCACCAAAATCTCAGCGGCAGAGGTGGGAGCCGACAGCTCCACGACCCGCCCCGAACCTATTCGCCACCCCCAGCCCGGTCAACGCGATCCACACCTCCCACCCCGGCCGCATGGTGCATTGGCACCACCCGGCCTCATACCGCCGATCCGATCCGCCAGGCCTTGGGCGCCGTCTCGGCTTCGAGACCTTTCGCGCCGGGCCGACGACACTTACAGTGACTTTTCGGTCACAACAGTGACTGAGCGTCTGGGGTCAGGGGGTCATGGTGGGGCGTCGGAGAGGATTCTTTGCCGAGCTGGAACATCAGCGGATACAGCAGCAGAAGCAGGCGGCTCGCTTCCAGCGGGAGAACGACCGGCTTGCCGCTCAGGCTCGCCGAGCCAAGGAGCGCCAGATCCGAGAGGCGGACCGGGCGGACAAGCAGGCGGCCAGGGAGGCAGCTGCGGAGTATCTCCGCCTTCGCCAGGCCGAGACGGACGCCCTCAACGAACAGTTGACCGGCCGGGTGCGCGAGCTCGACGGCATTCTCATCGCGAGCCTCGCGAGATCTGTACGCGTGCCCTTCGCCTCGCTGCGACAGACACCCTCCATCAAACCGTTCCAACCCGGGAAGCTGGCTGCACCACTCGCACCACCGGCCTGGGAGGACTATGCCCCGCCTGCTCCGAAATCACTGCAACGACTCTTCAAGAAGACTCAACTCGAGCGTGAGCAGCTGGACGCCGCCGCGAGGTTCGAGAGCGCGCAGGCGCAGTACGCCGTAGCTGAACGGGACCGTCTCGATCAGTTACAGCGAGCCAGAGCGGCCTACGAGGCGAAGGCGGCCCGACAGCGGCTTGACGCGAGCGCGGCCAACGCCAAGGTGGACGAATTCGAACGCGCGTACCTGGCGAGAAGTCCGGAGGCGATCAACGACTACTTCGAGCTCATGCTCGAGTCCCGGGACCTACCCGCCGGACTGCCGGCCGATGTCGAGGTCGCCTTCCAAGCCGACAACGGACGGCTGCTGGTGGTGATGGAACTTCCCGGGGTCGACGTGATTCCGCCCGAGGTCGAACATCGCTACGTCCGCACCAAGGACGAGATCGTCCCGAAAGCGCGTCCTGCGCGCGACATCGCTCAGCGCTACACCAATCTGGTCGCGCAGTTGGTGCTCTGTACGATCCGCGACATCTACGAAGTGGCAGCCCCGGACCTGATCGCCGAGGTTGCCATCAGCGCACATGTTGCGACCCGGAACCGAGCGACCGGCAGACCCGAGCGGCCGTGTCTGGTCAGCGTCTTGACCACCCGCGAGCAGTTCAGCGACCTGGTGCTCGTCGATCTCGACCCCGTTCAGTGCCTTCGGCACCTCAACGCACTGATCTCCCCGCATCCCCACGATCTCGAGGCCGTCCGTCCGGTTTTCGACCCGGACCTGTCGAAGTACAAGTTCGTCACCGAGCACGATGCTGCCGTTGGTCTGGATAGCCGGACCGTCCTCGTCGACATGCCACCGACGGAGTTCGAGCACCTGGTTCGGCAGCTGTTCGAAGCGATGGGGATGAAATCGTGGGTCACCCAGGCGTCACGCGACGACGGCGTTGACGGTGTCGCCTTCAACGAAGATCCGATCATGGGCGGCGTCTGCGTGATTCAGGCCAAGAGGTACAAGAACATCGTGCCGGCCGACGCAGTTCGCGCACTGGCCGGCGTGATGGGTCAGAAGAAGGCCAGCCGAGGTGTGCTGGTCACCACCTCGTGGTACGGGAAGGCGACGATCGACTTCGCCGACGACCACGGCCGCATCCAGCTGATCGACGGTCAGCAGCTGAAGTACATGCTCAAAGAGCATCTTGGGCTGGATGTGGTCATCGGTGAACTCAACCGGCGGCGCCAAAGCAGCTGACCGGCGGAACGGGGTGCTCACCGACCTGAGTGAGCACCCCGTCGCCGATGAGACTAGACGGTCTTGACTGCGGCGAGGAGTTTGGTTAGGGAGTCTTTGGCGTCGCCGAAGAGGAGGGTGGTTCGGGGGTCGTAGAGGAGTTCGTTCTCGATGCCGGCGAAGCCGGGGCGCATGGAGCGCTTCAAGAAGATGACTCGTTGGGCTTCGTCGGCGTTCAGGATGGGCATGCCGTAGATGGGGGCGCTCGGAGTGTTGCGGGCGGCGGGGTTGACGACGTCGTTGGCGCCGACGACGAGGACCACGTCGGTGGCCTTGAAGTCGGGGTTGATCTCGTCCATCTCGCGGAGCTGATCGTAGGGGACCTGCGCTTCGGCGAGGAGCACGTTCATGTGCCCGGGCATGCGGCCCGCGACCGGGTGGATCGCGTAGTCGACCTTCACGCCGCGACCCTGCAGTACCTCGACCAGTTCGCGCAGCGTGTGCTGGGCCTGCGCGACCGCCAGGCCGTACCCCGGGACGATGATGACCCGTTGCGCGTACGCCAGCAGGATCGCCACATCCTGAGCCCCACCCGAGATCACCGGCCGGTCGGACACCGTTCCGGCCCCGAGGGTCGAACCACCGCGGACAGCGCCGAACAGGATGTTGAAGACCGACCGGCCCATCGCGTCGGCCATCAGCTTCGTCAGCAACGTACCGGCTGCACCGACAAGCGTTCCCGCCACCAGCAGCAGCGTGTTGCCGAGGACGTAACCGCCCGCGGCCACTGTCAGGCCGGTGAAGGCGTTCAGCAGCGAGATGACGATCGGTACGTCGGCGCCGCCCACCGGCAGCACCAGCATCACGCCGACCGCCAGACCGACCAGGCAGAGCAGTACGCCGACCCACACCCGCGGGTCGGACACGAGCCACCCCGACAGCGCGATCGCGCCGAGAATCCCGGCCACGAACAACACGGGCAGCCCCGGGAACGTCACCGGCCGGGTCGTCATGAGTTCCTGCAACTTGGCGAAGGTGACGATCGAACCGGAGAAGCTGATCGCACCGACCACGATGGTGAACGCGGTGGCGATCGCCGCGACGGTCTCGCCCGACTGGACCTCGCCGAGCTCCATCAGCGCGACCAGCGCCGCGGCACCACCACCGACACCGTTGAACAAGGCCACCAATTGCGGCATGTGGGTCATCTGCACCCGGCGCGACCCGATCACACCGCCGACCGCGCCGATCACCAGCGCGATCAGGATCGGCACCAGATGATGGGGCTTGTAGGCGATGAACGTGATGAGCACCGCCAGCACCGCGCCGGCTGCGCCGAGCAGGTTCCCGGTGCGCGCAGTACGGGGTGACGACAGCGCCTTGAGGGCGACGATGAAGCAGACCGCCGAAACCAGGTAACCGATCTGGGCCCAGGTGGCGATCACTTGTGCAGCTCCTTCTTGCGTGCCGCGGGTCCGCGGAACATCTCCAGCATCCGGTCGGTGACGACGAAACCGCCGACCATGTTCACGGTGGCCAGTACGACGGCCAGCAGGCCGACGATGACGACCAGCGCGGAGTCGGCCTGACCGGTGACGATGATCGCGCCGACCAGGATGACGCCGTGGATCGCGTTCGCCCCGGACATCAGCGGGGTGTGCAGGGTCGAGGAGACCTTGCTGATCACCTCGACGCCGACGAACGCGGCCAGCACGAAGATGGTCAGCAGGGCGATGGACTCGGTCATCTGGACGGTCCTTCCAGGAGCTCCCGGGTCGGCTCGTGCAAGACCGAGCCGTCGTGTGTGACGCAACAGCCGGCCACGATCTCGTCGTTGAAGTCCGGATCGAAGGCGGCGTTGCGGGTCATCAGCGTGATCAGGTTCGCGATGTTCTGGCCGTAGAGGCGGCTGGCCGGGCCGGCCATCTGGCTGGGCACGTTCGCGCCGCCCCAGACCAACGCGTTCCCGATCATCAGTTCGGTACCGGCGACCGAGCCCTCGACGTTGCCGCCGGATTCCGAGGCCAGGTCGACGACGACGGAGCCGGGCTTCATCTGCTCGACCATCGACCGCGACACCAGCATCGGCGCGGTCCGGCCAGGTACGGCGGCCGTGGTGATCAGGGCATCCGCACCTGCGACGTACGGCGCGAGTAGGTCGCGCTGGAGCTGCGCGCGCTCCTCGGTCATCTCGCGGGCATAACCGCCAGGGCCGTCCAACGTGCCGAGTTCCAGCTCGATCGGGCTGGCTCCCATCGACGCGATCTCTTCGGCGGCGGCGGTTCGTACGTCGTACGCCTTCACCACTGCGCCGAGGCGCTTCGCGGTCGCGATCGCTTGCAGGCCTGCGACGCCGGCACCCAGGACGAGGACCTGCGCGGGCGGGACCGTGCCGGCGGCGGTCATGTTGAGTGGAAAGAACCGGGGCAACCGTTCCGCGGCGATGATGGCCGCGCGGTAGCCGGCGACCAAGGCCTGCGAGGACAGGGCGTCCATCGACTGGGCCCGGGAGATCCGCGGGATGAGCTCCATCGCGAAGGCGGTCAGCTTGGCCCGGGTCGCGGCCCGGATCACGTCCGGCGGGTTCGTGGGCAGGAACGACATCAGCGCCGTACCGGCATGCAGCCGCTGCAGGCGTTCGCGTTCGAGCGGCTGTACCGACACGACGACGGTCGCGGCGTGGTCGGCTCCCCAGGCGACCTCGGCGCCGGCTTCGCGGTAGGCGTCGTCGGAGTACAACGCGCGCTCACCTGCCGCGGGTTCGACCGCGACCTCGTAGCCGAGCTGGACAAGTTTGGTGACCTGTTCCGGCACCAGCGCCACCCGGCGCTCCGCCGGTCTGGTCTCGCGCACTACTGCGATCTTCACTCGCCGAAACCTATGCCAAACCCTGGGTACCCGGAAACCCCGGTACCAACTTGTTCGCCACACTGTTGCGTCCGAAGAACCGTGGGCCCTGCCCCTCGGTCCTTCGGACGCAAGAAATCAGGCCAGGTTCTGCAGCAGGTGGGCCTCGGCGAGGCAGACCTTGGTGAACTCCTCCAGGTGCAGACCCTCGTCGATGCCGTGGGCCCGGGTGTCCGGGTCCTCGACCCCGGTGACCAGTACGGCGGCCTGCGGGAACGCCCGCTGGAACTCCGCGATGAACGGGATCGAGCCGCCCATCCCGGTGTCGACCGGCTCGACCCCCCAGGCCGCCGCGAACGCCGACCGGGCCGCGTCGTACGCCGTACCGCGGGCGTTGATCGAGCAGGGCTGGCCGATATCGCCTTCCGTGACAACGACCTGGGCGCCCCAGGGAGCGTTCTGCTCCAGGTGGTTGACCAGGGCCTGCATCGCCTTGACCGCGTCGTCGCCGGGCGCGACCCGGAGGCTGACCTTGGCCTTGGCGACCGGCACGAGCGTGTTGCTCGCCTCGGCGGTCCGCGGTGCGTCGATCGCGAGCACCGAGATCGACGGCCGGGTCCACAGCCGGTCGACCAGTGAGCCGGAACCGGTCAGCCGGACCTGGTCCAGCACGCTCGACTCGGCCCTGAACCGGTCCTCGGGATAGTCCAGATCGGCCGCACGGGAAGCGTGCAGACCGTCGACCGCGACGTCACCGTTCTCTGTGTGCAGCGTCGCCAGCAACCGGCACAACGCGGTCAGCGCGTCCGGAACAGCACCGCCGAAGAGGCCGGAGTGCACTGCGTGCTCGAGCGTCCGTACTTCGACGTAGCAGTCGACCAGGCCGCGCAGCGACACTGTCAACGCCGGCTGGCCGACCGCCCAGTTGCCCGAGTCGGCGATCACGATCGCGTCGCAGGCCAGCTCGTCGGCGTACTCGTCGAGCAGTTGCAGCAGGGTCGGCGAACCGATCTCCTCCTCGCCTTCGACGAACACCGTCACGCCGACCGGAAGATCGTTGCCGAAGGCCCGTACTGCGGCGAGGTGGGCCGCGATACCGGCCTTGTCGTCGGCGGCACCGCGGGCGTAGAGCCGGCCGTCCCGCTCGGTCGGCACGAACGGGTCCGTGGTCCACTCCTCGACCGCGCCGGTCGGCTGCACGTCGTGATGCGCATAGAGCAGCACGGTCGGCTTGCCCTCGGGAGCGGCCTTCTTCGCGATCACAGCCGGCGCGCCCTCGCCGGCGCGGACGATCTTCACCTCGAAGCCCTCGGCCTCGAACAAGGCGGCGGTGGCCTCGGCCGATCGCTGGACGTCGCCCTTGCGGGCCGGGTCCAGGCTGACCGAGGGAATCCGGATGAGGTCCTCGAGATCGGCACGAACACTGGGCAGAACGCGGTCGATAGCCGCTTTCAGATCGGTCATGCGCCCTACGGTACGGCGGCGCTGCGCGTCAATGATTACCGGACTACGCTGAGCTGACCGAAGGTTTCCGCCCCAACCTGAAGAGGACCCGCCCATGCCTCGCCCGTTTGCCATCCTTACTGCCTTCATCACCACAGCCACTGCACTTACGGCGGCAGTCGCTGCTCCTGTCACTGCCAGTGCCGCCATCAGTTGCGACACCGCGACCACCGGCGGCAGCACCTTCTACGACGGCCCGTCCGCGTCGGTGAAGTACGACGCCCGGTTCAGCAACTCCAGCATGACCGTGCCCGAGCTCGGTTCGTACACCCCGCAGGGAGCCGGTACTTGGTACAACTGGGACGGCTCCGGCCAGAACCTGATCCTGGTCGCGTCCTACCGCAGCGGTGCCGACTCGCACATCTACGGCATCAACCCGTCCACCGGTGCAACGGTCGGCGTCGTCGCTGTCGCCGAGGCGCACGTCGGTGGCATCACCACCAGCAAGGGCTGGGCGTTCGTCGCCGGCACGAGCAACACCATCCGCAAGTACCGCCTCACTGAGCTGCGCGACGCAATGAAGGCCGCCGGTACGCCGTACCTGGCACAGGTCGGTACCGCGCGGTCAGTGGCCGGCGCCTCCTTCCTGACCAGCTATGGCGACTCCGTGTGGTCCGGCTCGTTCAACGAGACCGGTCGCGGAACCATGTACGAGTACAAGATCGCTGACGACGGCACGCTCACCACTGTGGCCGGCGCCTGGGAGATCCCGACGAAGACGCAGGGGCTCCTCGTCACCGCGACCCACTTCATCTACGCCACGTCGTACGGCCGGGACAACCGGAGCAACCTGTACGTCGTACGTCGCGGCCAGAAGGATCTCGACGCGGCCACCCTGAGCTGTTTCCGGTCGCCGAGCATGGCCGAGGGCATCACGGAGTACAACGGCACGGCGTACCAGGTCTACGAGTCGGGCTCGTACCTCTACAGCGGCGATCCGGCGACGCTCAACGTGATCAGCAAGATCCACAAGGCCACGGTGTCGTCCCTGACCTCACTGGCGTAGCTACTTGACCTCGACCGAGTCGAGCACCTTCCGGAGCTCGGCTTGGTCGTCGTCGCGCACCTGAATCCTGACCAGCTCCTTGTCGGAGAGCTGGATGTAGCGCTCGACGACCGTCGGCGTACAGGAGTAGGTGAAGGTGACAGCCTTCTTGTTGCCGATCGGCGAGTCGTCCCGGGTAGAGGGACCGCAGCCCTGCGGCGGCGTCGGGCTGGGCGGCAACGAGGTCGCGTTCAGCACTCCGGCGAAGACTCCGGGGACCTTGGCCTGCTTCTGCCAGTCGGACGTGCTCGTACTGACCAGCAGTGCCGCGTTCGCCCCGGTGGTGGGCCCATTGGACTTCTGTGTCCAGTCCCTCGGCACCTTGACCGTCAGCCGCCCACTGCTGTCGTGCACTTCGACCGGCCGGCTCATGACGAGCTGGTAGCCCCCATAGCCGCCACCGCCTGCCAGTACTACGGCTAGCACGGCTGCGATCGCCCGGGCTCGACCGCCTCGGCGCCTGACCGGCGCTGTGGTCGCCGGGCTCTCCCCAGCGGCGGTCTGCGCTTCGGACAGGCCACCGGCGAGCGGGGCGATGGTGGGCCGGTCCGAATCCGACAGTTCGGTCGCCTGGTCGATCGCGCCCGGTCCAGCCGGGACGGACAGCTCACCGGCCGGGACCAGGTTGGCTGGGATCTTGCCGGTGGTGTGGGCCTCGTTGAGAGCGTCGAGGAAGCTGTCGAGGTCAGGCCAGCGCTTGTCGCGAACGGGTTCCAGCGCACGGCGTACGACGGCGTCGATCGCCGGGGGGATGTCGCTGCGGATCGTGCTCATCGAGGGCGGCGGGGCGTCGATCCGCATCACCGCGCCCAGGCTGATCACGCCGTGCGGGGCCTGCCCGGTGAACGCGGCGTACGCGACGGCGCCCAGCGAGTACAGATCGGCCCGCTGGTCCAGGCGGTCCCCCATGACCTGCTCCGGAGCCACGTACGCCGGTGTGCCACCGGGCATGGTCAGCTGGGACACCGTCTCGAGTGACTTGCCGAGTCCGAGGTCGCCGAGCATCGCGCGGTCCCCGGCCGGATCGGTCCGGAACAGCACGTTCGCCGGCTTCACGTCGCGGTGCAGGACGCCCCGGGCATGCAACTGCTTCAGCCCGCTGCCGACCTGGGTGACGATGTCGACCACGTCGGCGATCTCCAGCGGGCCGGCCTTGATCTTGTCGGCCAGCGAACCGCCGTCGGCGTAGGTGAGGACCAGGTACGGGCGGCCGTCGTCGGCCTCGCCGATGTCGTGTACGCCGACCACGTGCGGCGAGTCGACCCGGCGCAGGAAGCGTCCCTCGGCCACGAACCGGCGCCGGACGTCGTCCTCGTCGATCCAGTTGTCCGAGAGGATCTTGACCGCGACCTCGGCGTCCAACTGCTCGTCGCGGGCCAGCCAGACGGTCGCGAAACCCCCGGCACCCACCCGGCGGACCAGGGAGTACCGGCCGATCCGGGGTGGCTGGTCCATGTGCGCATTATGCTCGATTCCTTCTGCGACCGTGTCGCCAGTACTGTGTTCCGGCACCGCTCGGTCACGCAGACGCCGCTTACTGTCACAGCACTGTGACGCTCGGAGCCAACCGAACGCCTGCTTGCGGCGTCTGAAACGGGGATGGAAACAGGGCGCGTGTCAGCCAGGATCCGGCCGCTGGTCGCCGTGGTGGCCGCAGTAGCGGTCGCCGCCGTGGCAGTCGGCGGTCTGCTCGCGTCCAGGCGCAACCCCGAAGCCGCTGCAGGTACCGCGGTCCCACTGGCCGCTTCGAACAAGCCACAGCCCGGTACGCCGCCGAAGAAGCTCGCTGTCGACGCCACCAAGCTCCAGCTCGGCCGCGAGCCACAGGTCCCGTACGTGCGGGGCCGGACCCTCCAGGGCGGTGGCGGCCGGCCGGTGGTCATCCCCGGCAAGAACGAACTGGTTGCCGTCGCGAGGCTCTGGGACCTCACACTGACCGTGCAGCTCAAGGGCGTGACGAGCCCGGTCCTGGTCGTCTTCGACGGCGAGGGCAAGCAGGTGAACCAGGTCCCGGGCGTCGACTCGCTCGTCACGAGCGCCGACGGTCAGGCTGCGGCGTACGCATCGGGCGGTCGGTTCGCGGCCGACGCGACGGCCGGCGGCACTGTCTACTTCCAGGAGCCGGGCAAGAAACCGACAGCGCAGCTCAGCCGCCCGCACGTGTACGACCTGGAGGTTCTGGCGGTCATCGGCAAGACCGTGTACTTCCACTCGGCCCGCGGGACCGACGTACCGTGGGAGCTCTACCGGTGGCAGGTGGACAAGCAGACAGTCACCAAGGTCTCCGCTGTAGCTTCTCCGGTCGCGGTGTCGACCAGTGGCAGCGCCGTTGCGGGATTCGTGGTGTTCAACGACAGCGGCATGTGCACAGCTGTCACAGATCTCGCCAGTGGACGACAGAGCTGGCGCACCTGCCAGTACCAGCTCACGCGCTTCAGCCCGACCGACAGGTTCGTACTGGCGATCCCACCCGGCAGTTCGCCGTACGGCGATGCGCTGACCGCCGCGTTGGACAGCAAGACCGGTGCCCTGCTGCGCGAGTGGGACGCGAGCTCTCTGCGCGGCGCGGTTGCCGAGGACGACGACCACGTGTTGCTGCAGTGGCACGACCGGCCGGAACCGCAATCACGATCGGCACTGGTCCGCTGCACGATCAGCACTGGCCAGTGCGAGCTGGCCACCCCGTTGTCGTCCGAATCACTCCTGCTCGGATCATGACGAACAAATCAGGCTCGACCCGCGTCGTATCCGCGACGGCGACCAACCGATAGGACAACTGAACGTGAGAACGGGGAACGGCCGGCTGGCCATTGGGGTGGCCGCCGTCGCAGTACTGGCTGTGGTGGGCGGTGCGGCCTTTGCGGCTCGTCGTGGCCCTGTCACGTCCCCGGCAACCGCAGCGAGCCCGCTTGCCGCAACAGCCACACCGGCGAGATCGACGGTCAAGGTGGATCTCGCGAAGCTGCCCACGGGCCGCCCTCCGCAGGTGGCCTATGTGAACGGCCGGACGATCAAGGGCGGCCTCGGAGAGGACGTGACGGTACCCGGCCGGCAGGAGATCTTCCGCGCGGTCCGGTACGACGGTGACGCGCTGGTGATCCTGGAAGTCGGCATGGGCGACTCCGAGCTCGTCCGGGTCAGCAAGGATCAAGGCATCCTTCCTGGCAGCACTCCTGCTGTTGCGAGCCTGGTGACCTCGGTCAACGAGGACGCGGTGGCGTACGGGACGTCGCGCAGCAACGCCGACCACACCAGGCGGCAGGGCAACGCGGTGTACTGGCGCAACGCCTTCACCGACAACAAGCTCAACCGTCCTGACGACTGGGCGTCCACCGTGCTGGCCGTGGACGGCGACACCGTGTACTTCGCCGCCAGCATCGACCGCGACGGCCAGACCTCGACGCTGAACGCCTGGCACACCCAGACCGGCAAGGTCGACCTACTGAAGTCCTTCAGGTCACCTGCCGTGGTCGACTTCCAGGGCACGAACGGGGTGGACCAGATCTCCGGTGCTGCCCAGACGTTCTGCTCGGCGCTCCGTGAGCTAGCGACCGGCAGCCAGCTCTGGCGGACCTGTGAGTACTCGCTGAACGGGTTCACGCCGGACGGCCGGACCGTGATCGCCACACCGGACTTCCGTGGCGAGGGAGGCGATCCGTCGACTACCGCGATCGACACCAAGACGGGCGCAGTACGGCGGCAGTGGACCGGTGTGCAGTTCCTCGGCGCGACCGCTGAGGACGACGACCATCTGCTGATGGTCGTCGACACCGGCGAGAACACCGCGAGCGCGATCATCCGATGCAGCATCGGCTCGGGCGCCTGTGAACTCGCGACCGCTCCCGCGCGCACGGCCCGGCGGGACACGCTGCGGCTCATGGGTGAACGGTCATGAAGCGGAAGAGCGGCCTTCTGGTCGTCTCGGTTACCGCAGTGACCGTCGCTGCGGTTGTCCTGGGTGGCACAGTCGCTTCTCGCCGGGTCCCCCACTCCGAGAGTGTTGCGGCCGCCGCGCCGCTGCCGCCGTCGACCGGCGTACCGGCTACCACTGGACCGACCAGGATCACGCTGTCTCTGCAGGGACTCGGTAAGGGACAGCCGCCCACGAACCCTTATCTGGTTGGCCGTGAGGTCCGCGGCGGTGCCGGTGGACCGGTGCGGATCCCTGGCACCGAGGACGTCCTCGAGATCGCCCGGGTGAACAGTTCCGTCCTTGCCCTCACCACGAACGACAACGGCTGGCACCTCCAGCGGCTGAACGCGCACGGCACCAAGACCATCAACGGCGTCAACCACCTGGAGATCAACGCGGACCGCAGCGGTGCCGCGTTTGCCTCGTACGACGGCGGTCTGCCGCCGGTCGAGGGCGGCACTGTCTATGCCGACTCGGGCTCGTCGCTGAAAACGCTGAAGCTAAAGACCGGCTGGAACTTCAAGGTCCTCGCCTACGCGGCCGGCAAGGTCTACTACCAGTCCTCCGACGTACTCGGCTCAGGTGCCACCTGGAGCACGTACGCGTGGACTCCCGGCGAGCCGAAAGCCTCGCTGGTGAAGACGATTCCGTATCTGAACAAGCTGACCGCTGACGGCAAGACCGCAGCCTCGACGCTCCTGGTGAACAACAGCGGCTCGTGTTCTGCGATCAGCGCCGTCAGTACCGGGCTGCGGGCCTGGAAGACCTGCGACTACTCCCTCAACGGGTTCAGTCCGGGTGGCGCCATGGTGTTCGGTTCCCCCTCACGCGATCAGGGCAGCTGCGCCTCGGCGGCGGCGGTCCTCGATGCCAGGACCGGGCGGCTGCTCCGGGAGTGGAAGGCCTGCGTGCAGAACGCGGCACCGGAAGACGACGAGCACCTGTTGCTGGTGGTGAGAACATCGGATGCCGTGGGCAACAACTCGCCGTACGGGATCGTGCGCTGTGCCATCAGTACCGGCGAGTGCGAGCTCGCGATGCCGCTCAGCCCGGAGCAACTCCTGCTGAGCTCATGATCGAGACTGGGAACGGCCCTGTCATCACTACCCTGCCTGCTACGTCGCTGGTCGAAGTGGCACGGTTACGCCTTTTGGAGCCTCGTAAATGAAGCAGAAGAACGGCCGGTTGATCGTGCTGGTCGCAGCGATCGCAGTGGCCGCCGTAGTGGTCGGCGGCGCCATCGCCTCCCAGCGCGGACCCGAACCGGGCGCGAACTCCGCAGCTCCGCTGTCCGCCACCAGTTCAGCCCCGCAGACCCCTGCCGGTACGCCGTCCGCCCAGACGCCACCGGCGACTCCGTCTGCAGCCGGCAGCCCGGTGAAGGTGTCGCTGAAGCTGAGCAGGCTCAGCAAGGGTCGTGACCCGCAGGTGGCGTACCTGGTCGGCCGTGAAGTCCGCGGTGGAGCAGGCGACGTGGTGAAGGTGCCGGGCAACGAGCAGATCCAGGCGATCACCCGGGTCGGCGACGCCGTACTGGCCGTGGTCAGCAAAGGTCTCGGCACCGAGCTCCTCACAATCCAGTACGACAAGGTCGAGCACACTCCCGATGTCACCTCGGTCGTCAGCACCGCCGACGGCAAGGAGGCTGCTTATGCGACCAAGAAGGTCAGCGCCACTGACGGCGGAGCGCGCGAGGGCAGCACGGTCTACGCGACGGTCACCGACGCCGGTCTGCCCGAGGTGAAGAAGCTGGAGCTGGCGAACCGGTGGGACGTCTCGGTGCTCGCCTACCAGGACGGCAAGGTCTACTACCGCGCCTTCACAACCCAGAACTCGCCTACCTGGCAGCTGTACGAATGGGACCCGGCGAAGTCGGAGGCCACCGAGGTCAAGACGATTACCTCTCCGACCGCACTGTCCGGCGACGGCAAAACAGCCGGAGTACTGACCGTGCTGAACGACAACGGCACCTGCTCGGCCGCGATTGAAGTTGCCAGCGGCAAGCGTTTGTGGCGGACCTGTGAATATCAGATCAGGGGCTTCACGTCCGACGGGCGGACGGCGATCAGCGGACCGGCGAGGGTCGACGGGTACGCCGACGGGCTGGTCGCGGCGCTCGACGCTCGGACCGGGAGTCTGTTGCGGGAGTGGTCCGGGTTGTCGTTCCGGCAGACCGTTGCCGAGGACGACCAGCACCTGCTCGTCCTCGCCGACGACGGCTCGGAGACGAAAGCATCCATCATCCGCTGCACCATCACCACCGGCGCCTGCGAACTCGCGACTCCCCTCGCCAAAGGCGAACTCATGATCGGCCAGTAGACGCTCTTTGGTGCGTACACCCGTTCGCTGGGTGGCGCGTCTGCTGGTAGCAGAGAAGGCCTCGGGTGGGTGGCGGTTGCGGCGACACTGG
Source organism: Kribbella monticola (assembly GCF_003261635.1). Classification (GTDB taxonomy): domain Bacteria; phylum Actinomycetota; class Actinomycetes; order Propionibacteriales; family Kribbellaceae; genus Kribbella; species Kribbella monticola. The sequence goes on from NZ_QFXK01000029.1 coordinate 47,580, forward strand.
TCGGTATGAGCGTTGTGGTGCTGGCCGATATCCACGCAGTACTGCCCGCGTTGGAAGCCGTGCTGGCGGAGCCTGACGTCGCGGACGCGGAAGTGATCGTGCTGGCGGGCGACATCGCCAGCGGTCCGCAGCCGGTGGAGACGCTGGATCTCCTTGTTTCCTTGGGCAAACGCGCCGTCTGGGTTCGCGGGAACGCGGACCGGGAGCTGGTCGCGATGGCTCGCGGCTCATTCGAGGGCACACCGCCCGACGCGGTCAGCCCGTGGGCCGCGTCGCAGCTGCGACCCGACCAGGTGGAGTTGCTCGACAACCTGCCGACCACCGTGACGCTCGGCGACACGCTCTTCTGCCACGCGACCCCGCGCGACGACGAGGAGATGGTGCTCGTCGACAGCCCGATCTCCCGCTGGACAACGGTACTGGCCGGCGTACCGGACGACATCAGAACCATCGTCTGTGGCCACACCCACATGCCCTTCGCCCGCCAGGTCGATCGCCGCCTGGTCGTCAACGCCGGAAGCATCGGCATGCCCTACGGCGCCCCCGGCGCAAGCTGGGCCCTGCTGACCCCCAACGGCGTCCAACTCCGCCATACCCACTTCAACGCCACCGAGGCCGCGGCCCACCTCGCCCAACACTCCACCTACCCCCACATCACCGCCTGGTCAGCCGAATACCTCCTGACCACCTACTCAGACACCGAAGCCCTAGAAGCCTTCCGCCCCCGCACAGAAATCTGATCCACCGCGCTACCCACACGGTTGGCGGCCGCCTGCGCGGGACCATCAGCGGGGTGAAGTGAAGGTTCCCCAGACTGTGCTGGGGCCGGTTGGGGTTTGGGTGTGGGCGTGGTAGGTGTCGCGCTTGGTTTTGCGGGGGCCGGGGGCGTGGTTGTACTGCGCGGCGAACTCGTGCTCGCCGGTCGGCACGGTACGGCCGGGCTTCAGGGTCCAGCGGTAGAGCAGTGCACCGCCGGACTCCTGGACGGTGACGATGAAGTCGTCGCTTGACAGGGTCTGCCAGTTGCCGGTCTTCTGCACACCGCCCGTCTGGGCAATGCGTAGTTCCACGGTGAGCGAGGTGAGCTGCTGCGTGGTCTTGAGGAAGAGATCGTTCTGGGCCCAGAAGGGGTTGCTGTGCACGTCTATCGAGCCCTGGGACCGCAACGGCCCGTCCTGCAGCCGGCTAGCGCCCGATGGAGTCGAGCGCGGGCTGGGCGAGGTAGTGGCAGGGGCTTGACCGGTGCTCGTGGCGCGCGCCGAGGGCGTCGAAGTGGAGGTGACGATCGGGGACGGAGCGGGCGAAGTGCGGGCTGTGCGAGTGGGGGCGGCGGCCGGCAGCGACGGAACTCCGCCGATGGCGGCAACTGCCAGACCACCGGTCGCCAGAGTGGCAGCGGCGACCATACCGACGATCGCCGCGCGGGGCCATGACCTGGCGATCGAAGGTGTGCGATGCCGGACGGCCGGGTCGGCCATGCCGCGCTCGACTCGCGCCAGAATCCTTGCACGGTTGGGTTCGTGGGACTCGGCGGCTTCTCGCAGCCGTCGGCTGATGTCCTCGTTCACCGGTTCCTCCTCCCTGCCGCTAGTTCGCCGACTGCTGCTGCGCCGAGCAGCGATTCCAGCTCGGCCATTCCCTTCGAGGTCTGGCTTTTCACCGTACCGACCGATATGCCCAGCGCCGCGGCGGTGTCCTTCTCGGACAAATCGAAGGCGTGGCGCAGTACCACGCACGCCCGCTTGCGGAACGGCAGCCGACTGAGCGCGGCCCGCACGTCCAGCACCACCGCAGTGTCCGGCCCATCCGCCACTTCTGTACTGCGTGACCAGAACAACGCCACTCGCCGCCGCTCACGCACCGTACTCCGGATCCGCTCCCGCGCCAGGTTGGCCACTACGCCGCGGGCATAGGCCACCGGGTGTTGCGCCGCCTTCAACCGGTCCCAGCGCTGCCACAGGGCGACCATCGCATCGGCGGCAAGGTCGTCGGCCGCGTCCTTCTCGCCTGTCAGGAGGTGCGCGAGACGCGACAGTTCGGCGTGGTGGCGTTCGAAGAAGTCGTGGAACTCCGCGGACGCGTCGTCGAGGAGCATCTGCCGCGGTCGCCCTCCCCCTGCGATGTGCGCGTTAACAAGCTGCCCGAGCGTAACAGCGCCCCTCCCCGGCTGCCGAACGGCGAACGCCGGCGGAGGCGAGGTCAGCGCTGACCGGCTCATGGCGGTTCGGTGATGTCCTGACGACGGCTCGGCGGCACGATCAATGCCGCGCGAACTGTACGCCGGTCCGCTGCGCGACGTCCGGTTTGAGTGCTATCCCCTTGATGGTCAGCCGCTCACCGTAGATGTCGGTGATCCTGATCGCCTTGCCGCAGCCACTGCCGTCGGTGGAAAGGAAGTAGTTGTAGTCGGTGCGGTGCAGCTTCCGCCAGCCTTTGGCGGTCTGGACCTCCAACACGGCCAGCGGGTTGCGATGACCGATCGCCTGCACGCCGCACCAGTACTGGCTGGACCCGTCCTTGTACCGAATGGAGATCGTGCCGGACGCGGCAGGACTCACCAGGGACCAGGTGATCGCGAGCCGGCCGACGGAGAGCTTGGCGAGCTTGGCGAAAGCCTGTTGGCTGAGGTCCAGTTGCCCCGGGGCGCAGGGCAACGGGCAATCGTTGACGATCCGTACCGTGATGGAGGCGCCGTTGGCCGCACGGACCAGCACGTGCGCCCCGCAGGCCTTGGCAGACTCGTAGTCGGTGTGGTTCATCGCCGCGATCATCAGGTCGCCGCCGGACGGCCCGTAGAGACACGCGCCGTTCCCGTCACCTGCCTCGTAGGCGGTCGCGACGCCGCGGTACCGGACGCCGGGCTTGATCCGTCCCGCCAGCGATCCCGAGGTCGCCGCGGCCGGCGTACGCGGGGTCTTGGAAGCCACGCGCTGAGTGCTGGATGCCACGCGGGGGCTAGGAGTAGCCGCAGGCGGGCGGCTTGAAGGCGTCGTAGTACGGGGCGATGACTTCGGTTTCGTGACGGGCGTCGGCGTCGGTGCGGTGGTGGCGTCGGCCGTGGCGTCCGTGGAGCCTGAACCGGACGGAACTCTCATCTTCGAACCCGCGACGGACACGTCCGCAGTACGGCGAGGAGCAGCGCCGCCCCTGGTGGGGAGTACGGCGATCAGGCAAACCACCACACCGGCAGCCAGTAGCACGACCGGAATCCCCAAGGCCCACCGCTGCTGCTTCGGCAGCTGCTCCGCACCGTGCTTCGTTGTCCTCATATCCATCCGTTCAGTTGACCGAGTCGACGTCCACCTCCAGTTGCCACCACCGGCCAAAAGGTTGCCGCCGCCAGGGAATTGCTCATCGGCGGCACGGAGGCCTACCGGAGAGCGGCTTACTGGAGGGCGGCGATGATCCCGTCGGCCAGGCCTCCTCGCCAGCAGGCCAGGTCGTGACCACCGCGGTATTCCCTGAACGACACCGCGTGACCACTGGCCTGCAGAACGTCGCGGAATCGGTGATTCTCCGTCAAGAGGTCGCCTTCCTGGCTGCCGACTTCCAGAAAGAACCGCGGCCGCCGCGGGCCGGCCTTCTCGTAGGCTGCGATCACCGCCGCGCCGGGGAGCCCGCCGGACTCGTCGCCGGGCCACCAGAGTGCGGCTGACTGGCCGATCACCCAGCCGATCTTGTCCGGTGCGACCGCCGCGACCTGGGCAGCAGCCAGGCCTCCAAGGCTTTGGCCGACAAGCACTGTGCGACTGGGGTCGCTGCTTACCGGATAGCTGGCGCGCAGGTACGGCAGCAGCTCGGCCAGAACGAAGTCGACGAACTGGTCCGGATGTGTGAGGCTCTGGATCCGCGTGGGTCCGCGCTCGACGGAACCATTGATCGACTCGATCAGGACGGCGACGAACGGCGGTACGGCGCGATCGGCGACCAGGTTCGCGAACGTGGCTGTGATTCCGATCCGGATCCAGGACCCGCCGTCGAAGGAGATCACCAGCGGTAATTGCGCCAGCGGTTGATCCATAGCGGGGGTCCAGACGTGGATGACGGAGTCGCCTAGTTCGACCCGGGACAACTCTCCCGGCGGTACGTCGGGGCGCCGGGCGACCCACGGCTGCGGCAGCGCGGCCGGCAGTTCGAGAATCGAAGCCGGACCGGGATTGCCCCACAGGGTCCCCGGTGGCAGGCCCTCGGGGGCGGTCGGATCCGGCACACCGGTCGCAAGAACCTGCAGCCATCGGTCCTCGTCCGGCGTCTGCCCACGCAACGGCCGATCGCGAACCGGGCAGAGCTGATAGGCCGTCCGCAGGTCGGCGGGCAGCTTGGAGGTCCACGTCCAGCTACCATCCGGCCCGGGCTCCATCAGATAAGGGGACAGATCCCCCGCGTCGTAGGCGTCATCGGTGAGGGCGATGAGCCGGACGAGAACGTCAAGCGCGGGGTGCGAAGAGTCGGTTTCAGCCCATCGCAAGGTGACCTCGTGCTCCGGGATGAGACTCTCAGGGTTAGACATGCTTCGTCGTACCATGAGACTGTTCGTTTCATCCACGAACTGACGGAGTGACCGATGGACAGCCGATTGCTCGCTGTGGCCACCGAGTTGCTCGACCAGGACGGCTGGACGGCGCTCAGCCTCGACCGGATCGCCGAGCGGGCCGGCGTCTCACGGGCAACGGTCTGGCGAGCCGGACTCACCCGCGCCAACGTCGAACTCGTGCTGCGGCGGAAACTGGCGGCTGACTACCAGGAACTGATGTGGCATCCGCTGACCATGCCCGGCTCCGGCCTTGATCGCCTCCAGGCAGCCCTCAGGTCTCTCTGCGCGGTCGCCGAGCAGAACCTCCCCTTGCTCGCCCACACCGACCTGGCCTTCCACGAACCGGACCTCGACGCAGCCGGCTTGGAACTCGACTACTTCGGCCCATGGCTGCGCATCCTCGAGCAGGCCGCCGCCGATGGAACCCTCCCACCGATCGACAACCCGACGAGATTCGTCGTAGCCCTCACCGATGCCCTGCTACTCACCTACGTCCACCTCCGCGCCCACCACAGCACCTACGGCTGGACCCCCGACAGCACAGCCGACCACCTCATCAACCTCCTGACCCACGGCTACCTCCCCCGCTCGGTCTGATCGGCGGGTTACCGTCGGGGCATGTTTGCTCGGCGGCGGAAGCATTTCGGGACTCCGGCTGACAAGGCGACGTATGCGACTTTGCATACCGCCTCGTTGGCCACGCCGAGTTTGCGCGAAGGGTTGACGCCCGAGGCGGCGGGTAAGGCGAGCAAGCATCTGCGGGACCTACTCGGTACTGCGGCGATCGCGATCTGCGATTCGTCCGGCGTACTCGCCTGGGACGGCGTCGGCGGACCATACGAGTCCAACCATCGTGTGGACGCCAAGTCCATCGCCGCACACACCCTGCGCACCGGGCGGACCGCAGTACTCGGTGCTCATGATGTCGCCTGCAAAGACCCACAGTGCCCGATCCGTACTGCGGTCGTCGCTCCGATCGTCACCGAAGAACGCGTAGTAGCGGTACTGGTTGCATATAGCCCTCGCTCGTCGGCCGCGCTCGTCCGGGCAACCGAGGAGGTAGCCCGCTGGGTCTCCGGTCAAGTGGAACTGGCGGAGCTCAACAAGGAACGCACCCGCGCAATGGAGGCCGAACTCAGAGCGCTCCGAGCCCAGATCAGCCCGCACTTCATCTACAACGCGCTTGCCGCGATCGCCTCGTTCGTCCGCACGGACCCAGAGCGTGCCCGTGAGCTCCTGCTCGAGTTCGCCGACTTCTCCCGCTACGCCTTGCGCAGAGGCGGCGAGTTCACGGCGCTGTCCGACGAACTGCGCAACGTCGAGCGCTATCTCGTGCTGGAGCAAGCACGATTCGGTGAGCGCCTGACCGTCTCGCTGCTCATCGCGCCCGAAGTACTGGCTGTCGCGATCCCTTACCTTGTCGTCCAGCCGCTCGTGGAGAACGCCGTACGGCATGGGCTGGAAGGCAGCACCGGCGTCGGGCGCATCACCATCCGCGCGCTCGACCGCGGCTCGGAAGCAGAGATCAGCGTCGAGGACGACGGTGCCGGCAGCGACCCCGAGGTGATCCGCGCAGCCTTGGCCGGTGAGCCGAGTGGCGACTCGATCGGCCTCGGCAACGTCGACTCCCGGCTGCGGCAGGTGTACGGCGACGCGTACGGGCTGGTGGTGGAAACGGCTCCGGACGCCGGCACGAAGGTAAGTTTCCGAGTACCCAAATACTCCTCAGGCGTGCATGCGTCCCCTTAGTGTGTGGGCCATGACCGACTCTCCGTTGCGTGCGCTCGTTGCCGATGACGAGGAGCCGGCGCTGGCCGAGTTGGTCTATCTGCTGCGGCAGGACGAGCGGATCGGCGAGATCCTGACCGCGTCCAACGGGCCCGAGGCGCTGAAGATCCTGCAGGCGGCCGATCTGGACGTGGTGTTCTGCGACATCAAGATGCCCGGCCTGGACGGTATCGACCTGGCCCGGGTGCTGTCGAAGTTCGCCAAGCCGCCGCGGATCGTCTTCGTCACCGCGTACGACGAGCACGCCGTCGACGCCTTCGATCTCAATGCGACCGATTACGTGATGAAACCGGTCCGCGCCGAGCGCCTGACCGAAGCAGTACGCCGAGTCGTCAACGCCGGCACGCCGACCGCTCAGCCGCCGCCGGTCGACACAGGAGAGGAAACCATCCCGGTCGAGCTCGCGGGCGTGACCCGGTTCGTCCAGCGTTCCACCGTGCGGTACGTCGAGGCGCAGGGCGACTACGCGCGCCTGCACACCGGCCAGAACTCACATCTGGTGCGGATTCCGCTGAGCACGCTGGAGGAGCGCTGGCGCGACGCCGGGTTCACCCGGATCCACCGCAGTACGTTGGTGGCCTTGGCTCACGTCGACGAGATGCGGGTCGACGGCGGTCGCTGCGCGGTCCGGGTCGGCGACGACTGGTTGCCGGTCAGCCGCCGGCACACCCGTGAACTGCGCGACCTGCTGGTCCGGTCGACCTCGCTGCGGGGATGAGTACGCCGGCGGAGGGACCGCGACGGGTTCGGGTGACGAGCCCTCGGACGAGCGCGGCCCGCCGCCCCAGTACGCCGGCCGGCACCCGCGAGATCGACGAGCAGACCCGCCTCGGCGAGGTCTACATGTACTCGCTGATCCAGTCGCAGCTCCGCCTCGCCCTCGCCGTGGTCGCCGGCGCTGCCGTGGTACTCGGCGGGCTGCCGCTGCTCTTCGCGCTGCTGCCCGCCACCCGCCATTTGCTGGTGCTCGGCATCCCGCTCCCCTGGGTCTTGCTGGTCTTCGTGGTCTACCCGGTGGTCTACATCTCGGCGCGGATCTACGTGCGCAACGCCGAGCGGATCGAGGCCGAGTTCACCGAGTTCGTCGGGCGGAAATGATGCCGGCCCGGAGGAATTAGATGTCATCGGCAATGAGTTTGACCGCGATCGGATTGGTGATCGCGGCAACTATCGGCATCGGGCTGTTCGGCTTGCGGATCTCCCGCACCACCAGCGATTTCTACGTCGCCAGCCGGGCCGTCTCGCCGCGTTGGAACGCCTCCGCCATCAGTGGCGAATACCTGTCGGCGGCATCTTTCCTCGGCGTCGCAGGGTTGGTGCTGGTGAACGGCGCCGACATGCTGTGGTTCTCGGTCGGCTACACCGTCGGCTACCTGATGCTGCTGGTACTGATCGCCGCGCCGCTCCGTCGCTCGGGCGCCTACACGCTGCCGGATTTCGCCGAGACCCGCTTCGAATCCGCAGTGGTGCGCCGGCTCTGCTCGGGCCTCGTAGCCGGAATCGGCTCCCTCTATCTGCTGCCGCAGCTCCGCGGTGCCGGCTTGACCTTCCATGCGGTCACAGGAGCTCCCCCGGCGGTCGGGGCCGCCATCGTCGCGGCGATCGTGGTGATCAACGTGGCCGCCGGTGGGATGCGGTCGATCACCTTCGTCCAGGCCTTCCAGTACTGGCTGAAACTCACCGCGCTCGCCGTTCCGATCTTCGTCATCCTGATCACCTGGCGATCGATGGAGCACCCGGTCGGGCTGCTCGACTCACTGCAGGGCGCAGGCTCGGAATGGGCCGAACCGCTTTCCCACGCAGGCGGTCGTGACCACCCCCTGTACGCGACGTATTCGTTGCTCTTGGCCCTTTGTTTCGGCACGATGGGCCTGCCGCACGTCCTGGTCCGCTTCTACACCAACCCCGACGGGCGAGCCGCGCGCCGGACAACCGTCGTCGTCCTGGCACTGCTCGGCATGTTCTACCTGTTCCCGCCCCTGTACGCCGTACTCGGGCGATCCTTCGCCGCCGACCTCATCGGGACGTCGCCTGACACCGTCGTCCTCGAACTGCCCAGCCGGATCTTCGCCGGTACCACCGGCGATCTGCTCGGAGCTCTGCTGGCCGCCGGGGCGTTCGCCGCGTTCCTGTCGACCTCGTCCGGGCTCACGGTCGCCATCGCCGGAGTGATCGACCAAGACCTGCTCCGATCGCGGCTGCACCGACTGACCGGTGGCGATTACCTTGCAGTGAACAGTTTCCGGATCGCAGCGCTGCTGGCGATCGCCATCCCGTACCTCGCTTTCAACCTCACCAAGGCGCTCAGTCTCGCCGACACGGTCGGGCTCGCGTTCGCCGTCGCCGCGTCGACCTTCTGCCCTCTGTTGGTGCTCGGCATCTGGTGGCGCAAGATGTCCGTCCCCGGTGCCGCGGCCGGACTCGTGGTCGGCGGAGTCGCCGCGATCACCGCCGTCCTGGTCAACGTGATCGGACCGCCGTCCGGCGGCTGGCCGAAGGCGCTGTTCGGTCAACCGGCCGCCTGGACGATGCCACTCGCCTTCCTGACCGTCATCGTGGTGTCGAAACTGACCCCGCACAGAATCCCCCGCGGCACCGCCCGCAGCATGGTCCGCCTCCACACCCCCGAAGCCGTCGACGTCGACCGCGGCCTACCGCCCGCCTGACACCGCGCCGGCAACGCCCGCCAACTGCCCGACCGGCGTACGCAGTACGAGGAGGGCACACTCGGCGCGGACAGGGCCGGCTCGCTGGCATTCGCAGTACGGGGAAGCTCCGTTCGTCGCGGGATTTCGACCGTTCGTCGTGGGGGCGGGCACCGCCGGGCGAGGGGGCGGGGCCGCTGGGCGCTCGAGGCGTGTGCGTGCTGTCCGGCGAGGGTGACCTGGGCCACAGTTTGGCCAACAACCCTGCGCGCCGGTCTCCGCCCGGCCCGAGATTCGTCTGGAGGTCCGCGATGAGCGATACGCGTCGCGCGGGCGATCCGGAACTGACGACGTACCGGGATGTCCAGTTGTCACCGGACTTCTCCGAACTGCGCCGCCGCTTCCGCCGCTTCGTGTTCCCGATGACCGGCCTGTTCCTGGTCTGGTACTTCGTCTACGTCCTGCTCGCCGACTACGCCCACGGCTTCATGTCGCACCGGGTCGGCGGGAACATCACCGTCGCGCTGCTGTTCGGGCTCGGCCAGTTCGTCTCGACCTTCGCCATCACGATGATCTACGTCCGCTGGGCCGACAAGGAGATCGACCCGCCGGCCGAGCGGATGCGGACCCTGATCGAAGGTGAGGACCAGTGAGCGCGCCCCTGCTGTTGCCGATGGCAACCGATATCGGCAACCCGACCGTCAACATCGTGATCTTCGCGCTGTTCGTGGTGGCCACCCTCCTGATCGTGATCCGGGCCTCGCGCAACAACCGGACCGCGGCCGACTACTACGCCGGCGGCAGGTCCTTCACCGGCCCGCAGAACGGCATCGCGATCGCCGGCGACTACCTGTCCGCCGCCTCGTTCCTCGGCATCGCCGGGGCGATCGCGGTCAACGGGTACGACGGCTTCCTGTACTCGATCGGCTTCCTGGTCGCCTGGCTGGTGGCGCTCCTGCTCGTCGCCGAACTGCTCCGGAACACCGGCCGCTTCACGATGGCCGATGTGTTGTCCTTCCGGCTCAAGGAGCGGCCGGTCCGGATGGCCGCGGCCATCTCCACGCTGGTGGTCAGCTTCTTCTACCTGCTGGCCCAGATGGCTGGCGCTGGCGGCCTGGTCGCGCTCCTGCTCGGTGTCTCGCACCGCGCCGGACAGAACATCGTCATCGCCGTCGTCGGCCTGCTGATGATCACCTACGTGCTCGTCGGCGGCATGAAGGGCACCACCTGGGTGCAGATCGTCAAGGCAGTCCTGCTGGTGATCGGCGCAGGCATCATGACGTTCTGGGTGCTGGCGAAGTACACCTTCAACCTGTCCGCGCTGCTCGGCGCTGCTGTGGACAAGAGCCCGGCCGCCGGCGAGAAGCTGCTCAGCCCGGGACTGCAGTACGGCGCGACGGGGGTCAGCAAGCTCGACTTCATCTCGCTCGCCCTGGCCCTGGTGCTCGGGACGGCCGGTCTGCCGCACGTGCTGATGCGCTTCTACACCGTGCCGAATTCGCGCGAGGCCCGGCGCAGTGTCAGCTGGGCGATCTGGATCATCGGCATCTTCTACCTGTTCACGCTGGTCCTCGGGTACGGCGCGGCCGCGCTGGTCGGGCCGGACCGGATCAAGGCAGCACCGGGCAAGGCGAACTCGGCCGCACCACTGCTGGCATTCGAACTCGGCGGTGAGCTTTTGCTCGGGGTGATCTCCGCGGTCGCCTTCGCCACCATCCTGGCGGTCGTCGCCGGTCTGACGATCACCGCCAGTACGTCGTTCGCGCACGACGTCTACGGCCAGGTGATCAAGAAGGGCCAGATCAGCGGCAACAACGAGGTCCGGGTCGCCCGGATCACGGCGGTCGTGATCGGCATCGTCGCGATCATCGGCGGCATCTTCGCCAACGGGCAGAACATCGCCTTCCTGGTGGCGCTGGCGTTCGCGGTGGCAGCCAGTGCGAACCTGCCGACGATCCTGTACTCGCTGTTCTGGCGACGCTTCAACACCCGCGGCGCGCTCTGGAGCATCTACGGCGGCCTGGCGTCCGCGATCATCCTGATCGCGTTCTCCCCGGTCGTTTCCGGCAAGGTCGACAAGAAGACCCACGCCAGCCTGTCGATGATCACCGACACCGGGATCGACTTCCACTGGTTCCCGCTGGACAACCCAGGCATCGTCTCGATCCCGCTGGCGTTCCTGCTCGGCATCATCGGCACGCTGACCAGCAAGGAAGCCGTCAACGTCGACAAGTTCGCCGAGATGGAGGTCCGCTCCCTGACCGGCGCGGGCGCCGAGAAGGCGGTCAACCACTAAGACCTGTCAGGCAGGTTCTGCTTCGACGCGGACCTGCCTGACAGCACCAACCACCGAGGCAGCCTCTGGCCAGTAGGCCAGAGGCTCTCTCATTTGAGCGTGGGCCAAAGTTCGAGGAACTGCTGGTACGAATGCTCGCCGCGGTACTCCTCCGCCGCATGCAGTCGCCCAAAGGTGAAGGCGTTGCCGCCGGACAGGTGAACCTCGACGGCCAACTGACGAAGCAACTCCCGGCCGACCACGCTGTCCTGATGGTCGCCAAGAACCTCCTGGACCTGCTCGGCCCGGCCGGCCAGCGCAGTGGCTTCCGAGCCCATCACTGGCTCGGCCGACTCCGCGGCGTACCGGAGTCGCTTGGCTGCCTTTCGTACTTCGTGCAGCTCGTGATCCCGCGCCACCGGATCCTCGGCGGACTCCATCCGCCGGACGGCCTTCCGCATCCGCTTCCAGTCGTGCTCGAGGATCTTCGGAAGCTGCTTGGCCGCCTTCCGCTCGTCGCCGGTCAGCGGCGGGTTCGCGATCAAGTCGTCCAGCGAATCGAGCAGACGGAAGTACCGCGCACTCTCCAGCGCGGCAAGCGCATCAACCCGGGCGGCCTTGTAGACGGCCCGCAGATGGTCGTCGATGGCACCGGCGACCCGGCCCATCACCAACTCGGATGGTTGCTCGGCGACGACGCCGGCCAGGTGTTCCCGCAGTACTTCGGCATCGCGCGCCCCGCCCAGCTCTCCGGCGAGCCATTTCAGCTCCGCCCTGATCGCATCTCCGGCTTCGCGATCCACCACCGGGCGGTAGCTGGCCAGCGCCGACCGAAGACGCCTGGTGGCGACGCGCATCTTGTGGATGGAGTCGGGCACATCCCGGCGTACTTCGGGATCGCGCACGCGGATCGCCTCGACCTGCGCACCGGCGTACAGGCGGAAGAGGTCGGCGGTGAGCGGCTTCTTCGGCAGCGTCCACTCGACCGGCTGCGGGATCCGCGAACCGAGTGCCCGGGCGAGTTTGCTCGGACCCGCTGCTGGTGTCGCACCGGCGTCGCGCAGCAGCGGCTCGGCGGCTTCGAGCAGCTCGGGACCGCCGTTGACGAGTTCCAGTTCCCACTCCCGCCAGCGATCCGGCTCGGAGCCTTCGATCTCGGCGGTCACGTGGTCGTCGGCCAGTTCGGCGAGCACCTCGCCGTCGGCGTCCAGTAGCCGGTGGACGATCCGGTGGGTCCGCAGGGTGACCACGGGCGCGAGGTCGCGGTCGCGAACGTGCACCCGAACTGCCCTGATCACCTGCAGCGGAACCTTCTGGACCGCGCGGCCGAGCGGGTGGCGGATCTCCAGCCGGCCGGCGCCGGAGCTCGGGAGTTTCACATGCCAGCCGTCGTCCTCGCCGCCGGTGCGTCTGCGCAGGGTCACCTTGTTCGAGGCCAGGGCGAGGTCGGCCGTGTCGAAGTACACCGCCTCCAGATCGAGCTCGACCGGTTGGGCGACGCTCGCGACCCCGGGCAGCTCGTGCAGAGCCGGCAGGATCGCGTGCTCGTCGACGTCGTACTTGGTCTCGATCTCCAACTGCTCAGTCGCGGGCATACTCCCTTGTCTACCAGCCCGGACCAACCGGCCCCACCCCTGCGCGCGTCACAGTTCGCGCCCGGCCGTTGCCCGCAATTCGGCGAGCACCCGCTCTGCGTCGCGGTCCTGGACATCGCTGCTGCCGGACGTTCGCGGGCGCGGGTGTGGTTGCCGGCGGCGGTTGCGTTCGAGGGCAGCGACGACGATCGCGGCGATGACGATCAGCCAGACCACGAGCCCACTCCCTCGGTCGCTGCGGCCTTGACCCCGACGGCTTTGAAGAACGTGTAGTGGAAGGTGCCGCCCGGTTCGGCCGCTCGTTCGAGGGCCCGAATTCCCTGCTCCCATTGGGTTTCTGTGCGGAGACCGCTGGCGATGGAGCGGTCGCGGACCGACTCGACCATCGCGATGAACGTCTTGCGGGTGAACCCGTCGACCAGGTGTGGCAGCGTCTCGTCGGCGTACACCGTGAGCGGCCGGGCGCTGACCTCGTCGTACCCGGCTTCCGTCAGCAGCGGCTGCAGTCGTCGCCCGATCAGTGCGTCGCCACCGGCCTCGGCCTGGAGTTCGACCAGGCAATCGATCACGCGTTGCGCGTTTGTACTGCGGGGGTGGAAGAACGCGGACTCGTGATCGCCTTCGATGACGGTGATCGATCCGCCCGGTCGCAGCAGGCGGCGCAGCTTCGCCAGTGCCTCGGCGGGGTGTGGCAGGTGCTCGAGTACGAAACATATGAAGAGGTGGTCGAACGTCTGGTCCTCGAACGGCAGGGTGAGCAGATCGCCGTGCTGCCACTCGACGTTGGCCTGCGGAGCCGTCGCGGCGACGCGGGCTTTGGCGTGGGCGAGCGATTCTTCGGAGATGTCGACGGCGGTGAGCCGGATGCCCGGACTCCTCGTCACCAGTTGCACGGTCTGCGCGCCGACCCCGCAGCCCACCTCCAGCACTTTGCTGCCCGGCTCGTACTGCGTATCGCCGTGCAGCAGGTCGGCCAAGGTACCCGCCTGGTCGGTCAGTCGGCGGGTCTCGGCGGTCGTATATCCGTGGACGTAATCAGTTCCCATGACTCCACCCTGAGGTCACAATGGTCTAGTGAACAGGTCCATATCCGGCGTGATCAGTAGGTCCAAAAGCGGAGCCGACTTCCTGCAGTTGTCGTTCGGCGACGTCCCGGCCGGCGGGTTGGCCAGTTGGCTGGCGTCGCAGCTCCGGGCGGCCATCTCCGACGGCCGCCTCCCGATCGGCAGCCGGCTCCCGCCAACCCGCGTACTGGCGGCCGAGCTCCAGGTCTCCCGCGGCGTGGTCACCGAGGCCTACCAACGCCTCACCGAAGACGGCCACATCGCGGGCCGAGGCCGAGCAGGTACCACCGTCGTAGCCGCCCCACTCGACGACACCACCACGTCGCCGGCAAACCCCGGCGATGGTCGCGCCAGGCCAGCGGCCGGCGGTGGATCGGCGGCGGACGGCGGGTCGGCGCACGGCGCCGGAACGGGGAGCGGCGGTGGTGCGGCGGGGGCGGTGGTGGGTGAGCCCGGGCTGGATGTGTTCGATGCGATGCGGGCGGTGCCTGCTCGACTTGATCTCACGCCGGGGGTGCCGGATCTCGCCGCGTTTCCGCGGGCGGCGTGGTTGAAGGCCGAGCGCGCGGTGCTGGACGACTTGGCGGCGGCCGAGTTCGGCTACGGCGAACCAGCCGGTACGCCGAGGTTGCGGCGGGCTGTTGCGACCTGGCTCGCGCGCAACCGTGGCATCAAGGCGGATCCGGACGATCTCATCATCGTCGCCGGTGTCGCCCAGGCGCTCGGCCTGATCGCCCAGGTCCTCAAGGACGAGGGGACGACGGAGCTCGCGGTCGAGGATCCCGGGTCGCTCGGATCGCGGCAGCACCTGCAGAACCACGGGATGCGGACGACACCGATCCCGGTCGACGCCGACGGGCTCTGTGTCGATCAACTCCGCGCGACGGGAGCGCGCGTAGTACTGGCGACTCCTGCACATCAGTTCCCGATGGGCGTCGTGCTCGGTGGGGAACGGCGGCGGCAGCTGATCCAGTGGGCGGCCGAGGGCGGGTTGATCGTCGAGGACGACTACGACGCGGAACACCGGTACGACCGGCCGCCCGTGCCCGCGTTGCGAGCGATGCTGAGCGATCGGGTGATCTACACAGGCAGCGTTTCGAAGCTCCTCGCACCTTCGCTCCGCATCGGATGGATGCTCCCGCCACCGCAGTACAAGGATGCTCTGATCCGCGCCAAACGCCTTGCAGACCTGGGAAATGCGAGCCTTCCCCAACTGGTGCTCGCCCAGCTGATGGACTCAGGCGACCTGGAACGCCAACTCCGCTACGTCCGCCGCCGTCACCGCCAGCGCCGCGACGCCATCATCGATGCCATCGGCAACCATTTGCCCACGGCAACAGTCCACGGCGCCGCCGCCGGCCTCCACCTCACCATCACCTTCGACACCCCCTTGGACGACGTCGCCCTCGCCAGAACCGCCCTCGCCCTCGGCGTCAAAACCCAACCCCTCTCCTGGCACGCCCAAACCCCCACCCCACCAGGCCTCGTCCTCGGCTACGCAGCCCGCACCCCCACCGCCCTGACCGAAGCCATCACCACCCTCGCCACAGCCCTCCAGCAAACAACAAACAAGGATAGATAGAAGCAATATCTTGTGTAGTACATAAGCGAGGTTTTGTAGTACATTACTGAGGTGGCGATCACGTGGGCACCCAGCGCGGACAAGCACGGCATCGACCGCGAGGACGCGCTGCACGCGATAATGAACGCCTACTACGTCGAGCGGGAGTTCGACGAGCCACGACCACCGGCCGAGATCCGGCCCACGTTGTTCATCGGTCCGCCTCGGCGACTGGGTGGGGAGCTGCTGGAGGTCATGGTTGAGGTGAGTCCTCCGCGCGATCTGCACATCTTTCATGTGATGGTTGCCCGGCCAAAACATCTCAAGCGGATGGAGGAGGGAAATGACTGAGAAGGACTACGACGCTGCGGCCGAGTGGGCTGAGCATGAGATGAGGCTGCCGGCCGGCTCGAGGTCCAGCCTGCGTGGCGAGGCTGCAGCCGCCTTCGGGCGTGAATTGGTCGAGCGCTCGCAGGGTGGCCGGCCGTCGATCGATCCTGAGGCCGGTCCCGGTGAGAAGTCACCGGTCCGGCAGGTTCGGCTTCCGCGCGCGCTCAACGCAGATCTCGACGCGTTCGCCAAGAGTCATCACCGCAAGCCGAGCGATGTTCTGCGCGAGGCCCTGAGCGAGTATCTGGCGACTCACAAGAACGCCAGCTGATCAGCGGGTGTAGAGGCCGTTGATGGAGAGGGCGAAGGCGACCATGGTGTCGGGGTCGGGGTGGGGGATGCCGATCGGGATCAGGTCGACGAGTTTGCCGGTGCCGACACGGATGGTGCCGCGGCCGGTGGTGGTGTCGACGTAGCCCTCGTCGCCGAGGGGGACGGACATCGAGGTGGGTGCCTTGCGGATCGGGACCATCGCCGCCTCGGCGTCCGTGACCCGGCGAGCAGTGGTGTAGAGGACGCCGGTCGCCGTGATCCAGCCGCAGACCGGGTCGCCGGCGGACGTCTCGCTATCGCGGCGGATGATCGCCGGTGCGCCCATCACCTTGGCGGCCTTCGTCGTACCGCGCTCGCACTCCGGCCGGGCGATCACCGGCGCAGGATCGGGCAACCCGGGCGCCTGCCGGACAGCCTCCTGCCCGAGTACGACGTACTTCGCCAGCGTCGCCGGAGGTCCGCTCACCTTCACAAGTCGCCCACCGAGCAGGAAGACGACAAACCGGCTCGTCCCGAACCCACCCGCGCCCAGCGTCACCGGCTTGGCCGGTTCCGCTCGGGTCGCCGCGTACGCCTTCTGCGCCGCCGCCAACTCCGTCTTGGTCGCGGGCAGGACGGACACCTCCATCCGTAGTACCGGACCGTTCGCGGCCGCACTCAACGCGAGCTGACACACGTCGTACGTCGGCAGGCCGAAGTCCGCCGGGAGCTGCTTCGGCTGGATCTCGACCACCGGTACGCCGAGGGTCGTGCGCACCAGCGTCTGGTCCATCCGCGTGCACAGCGTGTCGGCCACCTTCGACGTGGCCGGGTCACTCGGAGTGGGAGTCGGCGTCGGTGTCGGCGTCTCCGTCGTCGGAACGGAGACCAGCGGCGGTACGTTCGGCGCGTCCTCGTTCCCCGGCCCGCTGCAACCAGCGAGCACCGCGGCCAGCCCAAGGAGCCCTACTACCGAACGCATGCGCATGGTCACCCACACTACTCAAAGCTGTCCAGGAACTCCTTGCTCTTGGCGATCGCGAACCCCCAGCCCTGGCTCAGCGTCGGCGACGGCGGGACCGACACCTCGTCGGGGTTGGTCAGTACGTCGAGCAGCACCGGCCCCGGCGTCGCGAAGGCATCCCGCACCGCGGCGTCGACATCACCCGGCTTCTCGACCCGGATGCCGGTCAACCCGATCGCAGTGGCGACCGCGGCGAAGTCCGGATTGGCGAGCTTCGTCCCGTACTCCGGCAGGCCGACCTGTTCCATCTCGAGCTTCACCATGCCGAGCCGGCCGTTGTCGAACACGACCAGCTTCACCGGCAACTCGTACGCGACCGCGGTGATCAGATCGCCCAGCAGCATCGACAGCCCGCCGTCCCCGCAGAACGCGACGACCTGACGAGCCCGATCGGCCGCGGCCAGCCCGAGCGCCTGCGGCATCGCGTTCGCCATCGACCCGAGGTTGTACGAACCGACCAGCCGCCGACTGCCGCGCATCCGCACGAACCGCGACAACCACACCGTCGACATCCCGGTGTCCGTCGTGAACAGGGCGTCGTCGGCCGCATGCCGATCGACAGCGGCAGCCAGCAACTCCGGCCGGATCCGGCCGTCAGGGTTGTCCACCTTGCGGCGCAACAGCCCCTTGGGCTTGCGGTCGAACTCAGGATCGGTGAACTGCTCCTGCCGCTTCCGCCAGGCCTTGTACGCCGAACGCGCCTTGTCGAGGTGGTCCGTGTCCTTCTTCGGTGTCAGCAGCGGAAGCAGCTGCGCCAGTGTGGGTTTCGCGTGCCCGACCAGTCCGTGGTCGACGCTGACCCGCCGGCCGATGTGCTCACCCCGCAGATCGAGTTGTACGACGGTCTTCCCGCCCGGCAGGAATTCGCGGTACGGAAAGTCCGTGCCGACCAGGAACAACACATCGCAGCCGTCGAAGGCCACCTTGCTCGCGTGGTTGCCGATCAGCCCCGACTGCCCGACCTCCTGCGGCAGATACTCCTCGAAGCCTTCCTTCGCCTTCAGCGTCAGCACGACCGGAGCCGCCAGCGTCGAAGCAAGCTCCTGTACTTCGGCCAGCGCCTCGCGCGCTCCGATGCCGACCAGCAGCGTCACTTTCTCCGCCGCGTTCAGCACAGCCGCGACGCCGGCCAGCTCCTCGGCCGACGGAACCGTGTGCGAGGCGGGCTCGAGGAAACGCGGTACGGCGGTTCCGTGCGGCAACTCGAGACCACCGACATCACCGGGAATCGACAGTACAGCGACGCCTCGCTCGGCCAGCGCGGTGTTCACAGCCTGCTCGATCAACCCAGGCGCCTGCTCGGGCGTCATCACGGACGCCCGGAAGACGGCGACATCGGCGAACACCGCGTCGTTGTCGACCTCCTGGAAGAAGTCGCTGCCGATCTCCTCGCGCGGCACCTGGCCGCAGATCGCGAGGACGGGGACGCGCGACTTCGCCGCGTCGTACAGGCCGTTGAGCAGGTGGATCGCGCCGGGGCCGACGGTGCCCATGCAGACGCCGAGCTTGCCGGTCAGCGCGGCCTGCGCACCGGCCGCGAACGCACCGGCCTCCTCGTGCCGGACGCCGATCCACTCGATCCGGTCCTCGCGCCGGATCGCGTCCGTGACCGGGTTCAGGGCGTCGCCGACGACGCCCCAGACAGAACGGACACCGTGCTCGGCCAGCGACTCGACGAGCAGTTCAGCGATGGTGGTCATCTGCGGCTCCTCAGGGTTTGAACACGTCCGGGTCTGCCTGTACCCAATCCCGCGCCCAGTCCTCGGGCAGGTCGTGCACGCTGCCCAGCAACTGGCCGGAGGTCAGGTGGTCGAAGAGCTCCGCGTAGCTCTCGGTGCGGGTGTGGTCGATCCGGCGGCGGAGCATCCGCGGTTCGAGCTGGTGCGGGCCGTCGAGGCCCATCGACGCGATCACCTGCATCGCCTGCTGGACCGTCTCGCGCTGGTAGTTGGCGACCCGGTCGGTCTTGTCGGTCACGTCGAGCGCGCGCATCCGGCGCGGGTCCTGGGTGGCCACGCCGACCGGGCAGGTGTTGGTGTGGCAGGTCTGGGCCTGGATGCAGCCGGTCGCCATCATCATCGCCCGGGCGGCGTTGGTGTAGTCCGCGCCTTGCAGGATCCGCTTCACGATGTCGACCCCGGTCGCCACCTTGCCGCTCGCCCCGACCTTGACCCGGTCCCGCAACCCGACCCCGACGAGCGCGTTGTGCACGGTCAGCAGGCCCTCCGTCAACGGCGTACCGATGTGGTCCTCGTACTCCTGCGGCGCCGCCCCGGTGCCGCCTTCGGCGCCGTCCACCACGATGAAGTCGGGCGTGATCCCCTCGGCGACCATCGCCTTGCAGATCGCCAGCACATCGGTACGGGAGCCGACGCAGAGCTTGAAACCGGTCGGTTTGCCGCCGGCCAGCTCACGCATCCGGGCGATGAACAGCACCAGTTCGCGCGGCGTCGAGAACACTTTGTGGTACGGCGGCGAGACGCACTTCTCGCCCTTCGGGACGCCGCGGGCGGCCGCGATCTCGGCCGTCACCTTCGCACCCGGCAGAACACCGCCGAGGCCAGGCTTCGCGCCCTGGCTGAGCTTCAGGGAGATCATCTTGATCTGGTCGTCGGCCACCTTGTCCCGGAACTGGTCCGGGTCGAAGTCGCCGTCCTTGGTCCGGGTGCCGAAGTACCCGCTGCCGATCTCCCAGACCAGGTCGCCACCTTGGCGGTGGTACGGACTGATCCCGCCCTCGCCGGTGTCGTGCGCGAACCCGCCTTTCGCGGCGCCCCGGTTGAGCGCCTGCAAGGCGTTCGCGCTGAGCGCGCCGAAGCTCATCGCGGAGACGTTCAGCAAGGCCATCTCGTACGGCGCGCGGCAGTCCGGGCCGCCGATCAGGACCCTGGGGACCTCGGTGGCGACCGGCCGGGGCGCGGTCGAATGGACCAGGTACTCGTACCCGATCTCGTTCACGTCCCGCTCGGTGCCGAACGGCTGCTCCTCGTTGGTCCCCTTCGCCCGCGCGTAGATCGTCGAGCGGGTGTCCCGGTCGTACGGCCGGCCGTCGTAGTTGCGCTCGATGAAGTACTGCTGCAACTCCGGCCGGATCCCCTCCAGCAGGAACCGCATGTGCCCGATCACCGGGTAGTTCCGCAGGATCGAATGCCGCTTCTGCACCAGGTCGTAGATGCCCAGGGCAACCAATGCGACCACGATCGCGACCAGGAACCACCAGCCGGGGCCGCCGATGACCGCTGCCATCAGCGTCACCGCACCCAACCCGATCAACGTCGCCAGCACGTAGAAGCGGACCACCGCACCTCCTCGGTTCGGACCCGCCGCCGCACAGCCGACCGGTCGCGGCTCCGAAACTACCCGCTGCCGCCCCAGTGAACCGCAGGGGCGCGTCGAGTCAGCCCGCTTCGGCGGCCGTCCGCAGGTCGCGCTCGCGGATCGCGTGCTCGTCCGTGCGGGCGTCGTACCGCCAGAACTCGCGCAACCACACCGTCGTACCGACCACGCCCGCGACGCACAGGATGCCGCCACTGACGATCGCGGTCCGTACGCCGGTCAGGTCGGCCACGATGCCCGCGCGCGCCTGGCCGCCGAGTGGGCCGAGCGAGTAGCCGAGCATCTCGATCCCCGCGAGCCGGCCGCGCATCTCGTCGGGGATGGTCTGGTTCCAGATCACCGAGCGGAACAGCACCGAGACCATGTCGGCACCGCCGGCCACGGCGAAGAAGGCGATCGCGACCCAGATGTTGGGCGCGAGACCGGCCAGACCGACCGACGCGCCCCAGCCGATGGTGGCCAGCACGACCGCCCGTCCCTGGTGATGCACGCGTTTGGCCCAGCCGCTGGTCAGGCTGGCCGCCATCGCCCCGATCGCCTCGGCGCTGTAGAGGAGACCGAGCAGTTTCGGCTCTTTGAGGATGTCGGTGGCGAACGCGGGGAACAGCACGATCGGCATCGCCAGGAACATCCCGACCATGTCGACGACGTACGTCGCGAGCAGGTCCTTGCGCCTGAACGCGTAGGTGATCCCCTCGCCGATCCCGCGCAGGCTCGGCGGCTTGCTGTGTTCGCTCGACTTGTAGGAGCCGAGCCTCAAGTAGAGCGCGGTCGCGAGGATCACGCCGGTGAGCTCGATACCGAAGGCCCAACTGACGCCGGCAGTGCCGACCAGTACGCCGCCCAGCGCGGGACCGGCGAGCTGGCCGACCTGCATCGTGAGGGAGCTCAGCGCGACCGCAGCAGCCATCTCCTGGTGCTTCACGACTCGCGGGAGCAGTGCCTCGCGGCTCGGGCGCTGCAGTGAGGTGGCAATCGCGTTGAGGGCACCGCAGGCGTAGATCACCCAGACCTGCGGATGGCTGAGCAGGCTGTTGGCGAGCATCACAGCACAGATCGCGGCTTGCGCGATGCCGGTGGCGATCAGGGTCTTGCGGCGATCGAGGTGATCCGCGAGCGCACCGCCGTACAGGCCGAAGACGACCAGGGGCGCGATGGTGACCAGGCCCATCGCGCCGACCGCGAAGTTGGAGCCGGTCAACTGGTAGAGCTGGAACGGCAGCGCGACGTACCCGACCATGCCGCCGAGGAAGAACACCGTCCCCGCGATCAGCAGGATCCGGAAGTCGCGCGACCCGCGCCACGGGGTCAGGTCGACGCTCAACCGCGCCAACCGCGCTCGAAGACTCACCGGCCCATCGTGTCATCTGTGTCCACGCGAGACGACCCTGTTTCCACCATCTGGTTGCCGAACGCACCCATCGGAGCAGGCTCCCTACCTTCGCCTTCCCTTACCTGCACCTGCCTCAACGGGTCAGCAATGGCAGTAGTGCGGTGAGATCGGTCCGCTCGCCGCTCGCGCGGACCTTGCCGGTCGCGCGGGCGTCCGGCCAGCTGATCCGGCCGAGGGCGAGGGCGATCCACATCTCGGCCGGCATCTCGATCACGGCGCCCGGCGTACCGCGGGTGTGCCGTGGTCCCTCGATGCACTGCACCGCGCCGTACGGCGGTACGCGCACCTCCACGGCATGCCCCGGCGCCTTCGCCACCAGAAGGTTCAGCAACTGTTTCACCAGCAGTTTGAGGTCGGCCCGCTCCGCCTCACCGGCGTCGTAGCGGCGCAGCGCCTGGTCGAGGGCCTCGTCCGTCTCCACGACGGGCCAGCGTACGCCGGGTTTCGGCGAAGCCCCCCACGTAGACGATAATCGGGGCGAGGCAACGGAAGGCGAGGTCGGATGCTCACGCCCAGGCACCAGGCACTGGTGGCGACACTGGCGGGGATGACCGTCGGCGTGGCCGTCTTCGGGACGGTTCTCGCGATCAACCGGGCCAACGGCCCCGACACCGCTACGCAGGTGGTGTCCACACCGTCGACAACGCCCAGCACCCCTGGGCCGACGGACGGGCTGAGGGCCGACTCGCTGACCTACGTGACGCAGACCTTCGGCACCGGCAAGGCTCCGGTGACCACCGAGGTGCCGGACGGCTGGACCAGCGTCCAACTGGGGACGAAGCCGAAGTTCGTGGACCCGACCGGGGTCTGGCAGATCCGGTTCGACACCCGCGGCAGCAAGCAGACACCCGACGACCTCGTGTCAGCCCGGGCGAACAGCATCGACGAGCAGGATCTGAACGTTCTCAGCCGCACCGACGGCACCCTGATCTACACCTACGTGGACAAGGTGCGCGGCCCGCGGATGGGTCTGTCGCGCTGGATCCCGGCCGACGGCGGCAAGCGCTCGGCGATCGAGATCACGGTCGGCGGCCGGCCGCAGGACCAGGAAGCGCTCAAGGCCGTGCTCGACCACGCCACCGACAGCCTGCAGCTGCCCCCTCAGGACACCGGCGAATCCGGCGACACCCGCCCCAACTAGTACTGGCGCACCGTCGTACTGCGTGACCTTTACCAGTGCGCGCCCGCTGCGGAGCTTCTCAGCACTTGAGGTCGCCCGACGGCGGCGTGCCCTTCACGAGGTAGGTCTCGACCGCGCTGTCCACACACGCATTGCCCTCGTGGTAGCCGGTGTGACCGTCGCCGTCCCGGGTGATCAGGACGCCGTTCTCCAGCTGCTTGGCCAGCCCGACCGCCCAGGCGTACGGCGTGGCCGGGTCACGCGTCGTACCGACGACCACGATCGGCTTCGAGCCGGCGGCCTTGATCACGTGCGGTTTGTCGGTCGGCTTCACCGGCCAGTTCGCGCAGGCGAGCGAACCCCAGAGCAGGAACGACCCGAACCGCGGCGACGCCGCCTTATACTTCGCCTCCTGCGCCTTCGCCTCCGCGATGGAGGTGAGATCGGGGCGATCGAGGCAGTTGACCGCGTAGATCACCTCGTTCGCGTTGTCGCTGTATCCGGACGAGGTGCGGTCGGTGTACTCGTCGGCGTTCGCGAGCAGCCGGGCACCCTTCCCGTTCAGCCCGTCGACCACGGCGTCCTCGAGCCGGGGCCAGTACTCCTTGACGTACAAGGGGAAAATCACGCCGAGTACGGCGATCGCCTGGGTCACCTCACGCTTGCCGTCCCCGGGAAGGGGTTTCGCGTCGGTCTCGGTGAGCAGCTTGTCGACGTTCGCGAGAACTTCCGCCTTCGTACTGCCCAGGCGGCACGCTCGCTGAGCGCAGTCCTCGGCGAAGGCGTCGAGCGCGGTGTCGAAGCCCTTCGCCTGCGCGATGTTGTTGGTCTCCGACGACAACGACGGGTCGATCGCACCGTCGAGCACGAGCCGCCCGACGTTCTTCGGGAACAGTTCGGCGTACGTCGCGCCGAGCAACGTGCCGTACGACATGCCGAGGTAGTAGAGCTCGGAGTCGCCGACGATTCCCCGCAGTACGTCGATGTCGCGGGCGGCGTCCTTGGTCGAGACGTGCGGTAGCAGCTCACCCGACTTCTGCTCGCAGCCCTCGGCGAAGAGCTTCGACTCGTTGTTCAGCTCGTTGATCTCGGCGTCGTTGTCCGGACTGCCGTCGGTCGCGATGAACTTGTCGAGCTGCTCGGTGTCGAGGCAGCTCACCGGCGTCGACTGACCGACGCCGCGCGGATCCCAGCCGATGATGTCGAACTTCCGGAGCAGATTCTGACCGAGCGCGAATCCGGCCGCGGCGGCGAACTGCTGCCCGGACGCACCGGGACCACCCGGGTTGATGAAGAGCGTGCCGATCTTGCCGGCGCGGTCGCGGGCCGGGACCTTGCGTGCACGCAGCTCGATGGTCTTGCCCGACGGGTTCGCGTAGTCCAGCGGCACGGTGATCGTCGCGCACTGGTTGCCCGAGCCACAGCGCGACCAGCTCGGCTGTTGGCGGTAGAACTTCTCCAGGCCCACGGGGATCGGTCCGGCCGGTCCCTTGGGCGTGGCGCCGCCTGTCGTCACGCCGCCCGGGTCGCCGGAGTCCTGAGCCCTGCTGGCCACTCCACATCCGCTCACCAGTACCGCCAGGGCTGCCAGACCTGCGATCGTCCTGCGCGTCATCACTGCGAGCTGTCTCCCGTGTCTTGGTCGTCGCCTGCCTGACTCAGCCGACGTCGGCGGCGCGGCTTCCGTCGCTTACCGCCACTCTCCCCTGGAGTCTCCTCGACAGCAGGCTCACCCACTTGCTCCAGCTCCGCCGAAGGCTCACGCGCCTGCTCTTGCTCGGCCGCAGGCTCACGCGCCTGCTCTTGCTCGTTCGCGTGCTTCTGCTCGACCACGTGCTGACGCGCCTGCGGTAGCTCCGCCGCCTGCGGTTCGCCGATCTCTATCGACACGGGGTGTGTTGTCACCGGCTCTACCGCTACGGCGTCCGGTGTGGTCGTCGGTGACGCCTCGTACTGCTGGCGCGGCGAGCACACGTCCGCCCGGCTGCACGCACACCGCCGCCCCGAAGCCGCCAGCCGTACGACGACCGTGTCGCTCGGGACGTTGTGCCCGACGACCACCCCGTCGCCCGCCGGCGTCTCGACCGCAGTACCGGTGGCCGGCGCCTTGGCGTTGAACTCCTGGTAGAGCGGGTGCTCGTACTTGAGGCAGCACATCAGCCGGCCGCAGGCACCGGAGATCTTCAGCGGGTTGAGCGGCAGGTCCTGGTCCTTGGCCATCCGGACGCTGACCGGTTCGAAGTCCTTCAGGAAGGTCGCGCAGCACAGATCGCGCCCACACGGCCCGATACCGCCCTGCAGCCGGGCCTCGTCGCGCGCACCCACCTGACGCAGCTCGATCCGGGCCCGCAGGCCACGGGCGAGATCGCGGACCAGCTCACGGAAGTCGACCCGGTGCGGCGCGGAGAAGTAGACGATGACCAGTTGATCGACATCGGCCCGGCGGTCCACGAAGTCGATCCCGACCACCTTCATCGGCAGGCCATGCTCGCGGATCAGCCGCTTCGCGATCAGCCGGGCGTCTGCGCGGCGCTGCCGGTTCTGCTCGTCGCGGTCGAGATCGGCCGTCGTCGCGATGCCTTCACACAGCGGCAGCCCGCCGATCTCCTCGGTGACGTACTGCGGCGCCCAGACGCACTCGGCCACCTCGGGCCCGTCGTCGGTCGGAACCAGCACTTTGTCCCCGACCCGCGGTCGATGCGACCCGGGGTCGAGGTAGTACAGCCGCCCATACCGCTCGAACGACACCGCCATCACCATTCCCACCCCGCCAGCCTACGTGTGCCCCGCCCCTCCCCGCGCCACCCCACACTCCCACCACGCGCCACCCCCACCCCGCCACCCCGCTGCGCTTGGTCGCCTGGGGCCGGGGCTTGGGGTGGTGGGGTTAGCGCTTGGTGCCTTTGACGGTGCCGCGGAGTTGGGTGCCGTTCGCGCCGTACGCGGCGCAGACGACGACCCGGTCGCCGTCCTTCCACAGCTCGGCGTCCGGCCACCAGAAGCTCGACTTGCGCACCGACTTGTCCGGCGAGACCCCGATGTACTTGGTGAACTCCTGGCGACAAGCCAGCCGGGCGGACTCCTTCACCTTGGCGTCACCGGGATACGTGCCGGCGGGCAGGGTGACGTTCGAGATCAGTTCGGCGTCGTGGAGCTCCGGGCACGGCTGCCGGACCGCTTCCCCTTCGTCGAGACCGTCGTCGAAGCACTCCCCGACGATCAGTTCGTCGACGTCGACCTTGTCCGGCGAGGCGGAGGAGGTGGACACCGGTTGGTCGGAGCCGTAGTCGCTGTCGGTGCCCTCGTTCCAGTCGACGGCGACGAGGAAGATGATGACGGCCGTGAACACCAAGGTGAGCAGCCCACCGATCGACAGCCCGATCACGGCTTGAGCGGTCCCGTTCTCGCGCCGGCGCTTGATCTGCACCAGGGCGACGATGCCGAGCCCCACGGCGACCGGCGCGGTGACCCAGAAGAAGATGCCCACCAGGCCGCAGACAAGAGCCGCGACCGCCAGCCCGTTCGTCTTGACCTGGTGCACCCCGGGATACCCATACCCGTACTGCGGCGGGTACTGCGGGTACTGCGGCGGCACCTGATACTGCGGCCCACCCTGCGAACCCTGGTACTGCGGACCTTGGTACTGCGGGTTCTGCGGGCCGCCCTGGTACTGCTGACCCTGCACCGGCGAACTCGGCGGAACGAAAGGCGCAGCAGGATCCTGCGGCCGCTCGTACGGGTTCTGCGGCTGCTCCGGTCGCCCGTACGTCGGGAAGCTCGGCGCCGGGTTGCTACCCGGATACTGACCCGACTGCCCCGGACGGCCCGGCTGCCTCGGGTACTGACCGGGTTCCTGGCCCGGCTGCTGCCCCGGATACTCGCCCGGTTGCTGTCCCGGCCGGTCCCGTGGGGTGTCCTGCGGGCGGTTCGGGTCCGGCGGATGCGGCGGGTAGCTCACAGTTCTCCCCCCAGCGGAGCTGGTGTCCTGGCGATGATCAGCGCTGCGACCCGCGCATCGTACCGGTCAACCGCTCGCCGGGCTTGCCGACCAGGCACAGGACGTTGCCGTCAGCAACAGGATGATCCTCCAGCACCACGTAGTACATGTCCAGTTCCGATTGCACGTAAGGCTTTCCGATGAACTGCTGGAAGGACGACGCGCACGCCTGGGTGGCCGCGGTGCCCTTCTCGTCCGGGGGCAGCCCGGTCAGACCGGCCGACGCCTTCGCGAAGGCCTCGCCACTGTGCCCCGCGGCGCAGTCGGCGATGGTGACCAGTTTGAGCGTGGTGCCGGCGTCCAGGTCGGCGTCGAAGCACTTCCCGACCTTCAGCTGAGCGATCGGGACGGACCTTCCGATGCCCGCCTTGTGCTCGCCGTACAGACCGAGTGCGGCCGCGACGCCGATCGCGATCGCCCACCCGGCACAGATCGCCAGCGCGGCGACTCCGAGCTTCCGCCCGCGCGCCCCCGACTTCCGGATCCGGGCCAGGCCGACCAGAGCCAGGACGGCGCCGAGCGGCGCGGTCAGCCCGGGCAGACTGATCACGAACCCCGCCACGGCATACCCGTCCAGCTGCCGTTGCGCAGGCAGCGGTACGCCGGTCAGCCACGACTCCGCGGACGGCAGTTGCGTCCGGGCAGGCTGGATCGGGGTGGGTGGTTGGGTCATGCAGTTCCTTCACGAATGGCGCGTCAGCCGGTGATCCAGCCACCGCTGACATCGCCGCGACCGCCCACTTCGTTACAGCGGCGTCCGTCCCTCAGGCACGCATCTCACCCTTCGAACAAGGCGATCGTCATCGCCTCCAGTGCAAGCAGCGGCGCCACGTTCCCCTCGATCGCCTCCCGGCAGGCCGACAGCGCGTCGATCCTCCGAATCGTCTGCTCCGGGGTGGTCCGCTGGGCCAGTTGCTCGATGTTGCGGTGCAGTTCGGCGTTGATCAGCTCGGTGCCGGCGCCGGTCTGGAGCACCAGGACATCGCGGTAGAGCGCCATCAGATCGACCAGCGAGCGATCCAGCACGTCGCGTTCCCAGCGCTTGGCCCGGGCCTTCTGCTGATCCTCGAGTTCCTTGAGGGCCGCGGCCGTCTCCCGCGGCTTGGCGCCCTTGGTACCCATCCCGAGCGCCTGTTCCAGCTCGGCCCGCTCGCGTTCGTCCACCTTGGCCGCGCTCACCTTGGACTCCGCCTTGGCGGCATCGACCAACTGCTGGGCCAGGTTCAGGCAGGCGCCGATGTCGCGCAGCTCGAACGGGACCTCGAGCACCTTGTTCCGCCGGTCGCGGACCTCCTGGTCGCGAGCCAGCGCCCGGGCCCGGCCGATGTGGCCCTGCGCCGCGCGCGCCGCGAACCCGGCCAGCTCGGGCTCGACGCCGCCCTTCGTCGCGAGCATCTCGGCGATCGCGGCCACCGGCGGCGTCCGTAGTACGAGCAGGCGGCAGCGGGACCGGATCGTGGGTACGACGTCCTCGACGGTCGGTGCGCACAGCACCCATACCGTGCGGGGCGCCGGCTCCTCGATGCTCTTCAGCAAGGCGTCGGCGGCCTGCTCGGTGAGCCGGTCCGCGTCCTCGACCACCATCACCTGCCAGCCGCCCTGGGTCGGGCTCATGGCGGCCCGGCGGACCAGCTCTCGGATCTCGGAGACCCGGATCGACAGCAACTCGGTGCGGATCAGCGAGACGTCCGGGTGCGAACCGCTCATCGCAGTACGGCAGACGGCGCAGTCGCCACAGCCTTGGTCGGGGCATTGCAGGGCGGCTGCGAAGGCCCGGCCCGCATTCGAACGGCCGGAGCCTGGCGGGCCGGTGATCAACCAAGCGTGGGTCATGCCGTTGGTCGCGGTGCCGGTTTCGCCCCGCATCCGCGCGGCGGCGCCGTTGACGGCTCGCTGCAGTACGGCGACGGCGGGCTCCTGCCCGACCAGGTCGTCCCAAACAGTCATGGCTTCACCTTCGGCAGGATCGGCAGCAGGCGTTCCTGGATCTTCAGGGCGAGCTCCTCGCGGTCCAGCGTCGCGTCGAGGACCAGGTAGTGCTGCGGCTCGGCGGCCGCGAGCTCCAGGAAGGCAGCCCGGACGCGCTCGTGGAAGTCGGCCGACTGGGCCTCGATCCGGTCCCGCTCGGCGAACCGGCCGAGGCCGCTCTTCGGCGGCAGATCCAGCAGGATGGTCAGGTTCGGTCGCAGGTCGTCGGTGGCCCAGCGGTTCACCCGCTCGACGTCGGCGAGATCCAGGTCGCGGCCGGAACCTTGATAGGCCAGCGCGGAATCGACGTACCGGTCGGTGATGACGACGGCGCCGGTCTTGAGCGCGGGCCAGATCACCGAGTCGACGTGCTCGGCCTTGTCGGCGGCGTACAGCAGGGCTTCGGCCCGGTGCGAGATGTCGCCGGTCGCGGGGTCGAGCACGATCTGCCGCAGGGTCTTCCCGAGGTCCGTGGCCCCCGGCTCGCGGGTGAGCAGGACCTGCTGGCCTTGTTCCTCGAGCCATTTCACCAGGAGCGCCGCCTGGGTCGACTTGCCCGCGCCCTCGCCGCCTTCGAGCGCGATGAACAACCCGGTGGTCGGGTAGACGCCGGGCGTCTTGCCGAAGCTGCGCCGCAGGTCCCGCCAGAACGGTACGCCGGGGCGGTCGTCCATCTGCCGCCAGGCGACCAGCCCGATCACACTGGCCAGCACGGCCGCGATCAACATCGTCATCGACGCGCCGTTGTAGGTCACCGAACGGTCGCCGGGCAGGTTGACCGTGTTCCGCCCGATGGCCCCGGCGACGAAAGGCGCGACGGCGAGCGTCACCGCGAGCACGGTCCGGACGGCCGACTGGACGAACGCGAAGGTCCGGCCGCGAACGTTGTCCGGGACCTCCAGTCCGAGCAGCGTGTACCCGGACACCCAGGAGGCGCCCGCGCAGAACCCGAGCACGACCGCGATCATCGTGGCGATCTCGAGCTGCTGGATCAGCGCCAGCCCGGCCAGCCCGATCCCCGATCCGACCAGCCCGGCCGCGAACAGCCGGCGCCGGGACAACCCGGAGAACAGCCGTGGCGCGAACCCCATCCCGAGCGCCAGCCCACCGAACACCGCCCCGAAGAGCAACCCGTACCCTGGGTCGCCCGCGTCGAGATCCTCCACATAGGTCCGGCCGAGCCCGATCACGACCGCCCCGGCCGCGAAGGCGCCCGAGATCCCGACGACGAGGCCGCGAACGACCGGCGTACCGGTCACGTAGGACCAGCCTTCGACCATGGTGCGCCACAGCGTCGGGTGTTGCTCGTGCTCGTGACCCGGCGTCCGGCCGATCTCGGCGACCGACACGATCGCCAGCCCGGACACCACGAAGGTCGCCGCGTTCAGGTAGACGGCCAGGTCGATCGAGAAGTCACCGGCCCACCGCGTCACCAGGGTGATCGCCGTGAACAACGCCGCCGCCGGAAGCGCCGACCCGTACGTCGTGATCAGGCTCAGCTGGTTCGCGGCTTCCAGCCGGTGCCTGGGGATCAGGTTCGGCACGCTGGCGTCCTTCGCGGGACCCCAGATCAGGCTGACGATCTCGATCAGCACGGTCGCGATCAGCAGCCAGGTCAAGGTGCCGACGATCGGGATCGTGACGAAGAACGCGGCCCGGATCAGGTCGCCGAGGATCATCGTCCAGCGCCGGTCCAGCCGGTCCGCCACCCAGCCGGCCACCGGACCCATCACCAGGGCCGGCAGCACGCGCAGGAACAGCACCCCGCCGATCGCGAAGTTGGCCGCCTGGTAGTCGTCGCCCGCGAAAGCCTTCGCCATCGCCGTCAGCGCCAGCAACCCGATCCAGTCGCCCAGACTCGACAGTCCGAACGCGATCCACAGCCGCCGGAACGCCCGGATCCGCAACACCGCGCGCAGGTCATGCGCCGGTGCAGGGTCAGTCAACGGGTCATACACCTCCGGCACGCCCCAAACCCTATCCGGGCGCACCGACAACCACCGCACCCCGGCACACCGACTCTCCGCGGCGGCTCGCAGCCGCAGCAGCCGCCGCTGCCGGAAGCGGTGTGTCCGAGATCCCCAGCCGTGTCCGCCCCCAGGGAATCCTGGGGGCGGACCAGCTTCGCTCAGGCTCGCGTGAAGCGGAGCGACAGCGACGCCGGAGCGGTGTGGAGCTTGTACTTGTCCGGAAGAGCAGGACCGCAGGAGTTGGAGCCGATGCCAGCCTGAGCGAGGTCCAGCGTCACGTACGTCGTATCGCCGGCGACCAGATCGGGCGCGTGCGTCGCGTTCTCCAGGTCGGCCGTGGTCCAGTTGCGGACCGTGAGACCGAACAGGTCAGGCGCCGCCTCGATCCGGAGCGGACCGACAGTGGCCCAGCGGGTGTCGATCCGGTGACCGTTCTCCTGCGGACGCACGTACGGCGTCTGTAGGTCGGCCACGGTCGCCGAGTACTTACCGACTGCGGCTGCCGCACGCGTATCGACGTACGCCTCACCCGGCCCCGCACCGAACCACTCGACCTGCTCTACCTTCGGCAGCTCGAAGGTGATCGCCAGTCGCGGCAGTGTCGCCGGGAACTGGCCATCGGGCTGCACGGACAAGTCCAGCGCGACAGAGCCGTCCGGTGTGTGACTCCAGCGCCAGGTAGCGACCAGACCCCACTGCAGCGCGGGCGGCGCAGTACGGGTGACTACCTCCCAAGCACCGTCGTGCAGACCGGCCGACACCAAGCG
This sequence comes from Kribbella monticola, assembly GCF_003261635.1. GTDB lineage: Bacteria > Actinomycetota > Actinomycetes > Propionibacteriales > Kribbellaceae > Kribbella > Kribbella monticola. The sequence continues at coordinate 79,259 of NZ_QFXK01000029.1, forward strand.
GTGCTGGACCCGGTGGAGTCCTGCTTCCTTCCACGCGTCGACAACGCCAGGGATCGCGTCGTTGTCGGTCGGTGCGCGCCACACGTCCAGCCGAGCGTTCTGCAGTCCCAGTGAAGCTACTGCGATGCCGTTGACGCCCGCGGTGACGTCCTCACTCGCCGCCTCCGCACGAGCGTGCCGTGCCTCACCAGCAGCGCCACCCTCGGCAACAGAGCCGCCTGCATGCCGCGGCGCCACAGGCTGGTCGAGACGGACCTGGCCCCAGGCAACGCGGTGACCCGCGTCGGCCCACGCAGTACCGTCAGTCAGCTCGGCAGTGATCGTCAGCCACGTCTCGGGCTGTGTGGCGTCGACCGGCGGCAGTTCTACCTTGGCGGTCTCCCCTGGCGCGATCGGCGGCACGGTGATGACGCCCGAGCCGGTCCGCTCGCCCTGGACCTCGGTGACCACGCGGAACGTCAGGTGGCTCGTGTCGAGCACCTCGTACCGGTTGGTGATCGTGATGCCCGAGCTGTCACCGGTGATGACCAGGGGCTCGATCACTTTGGTGTACTCGATCATGCCGGGCGACGGCGTACGGTCCGGGAACAGCAGCCCGTCGCAGACGAAGTTGCCGTCGTGGATCGTCTCGCCGAAGTCACCGCCGTACGCGTAGAACTCCTTGCCGTCGCGCGTGGTGCGCAGCCCGTGGTCGATCCACTCCCAGATGAAGCCGCCCTGGCAACGCGGGTACTTCTCGAACAGCGCGCGGTAGTCCGACAGCCCACCCGGCCCGTTGCCCATCGCGTGCCCGTACTCGCACAAGATGAACGGCAGGCCGCGGTACGACGAGGTGTCCTCGCCGATCTTCGTGACGTCCTCCAGCGAGGTGTACATCTGGGAGTAGATGTCCACGAACTCCGCATGCGTGTCCCGCTCGTAGTGCACCGGGCGCGACGGGTCGCGGTCGTGCGCCCACTCGTACATGGCCTTGAGGTTGTCGCCCATGCCGCACTCGTTGCCGAGCGACCACAACACGATGCTCGGGTGATTCTTGTCGCGCTCGACCATCCGGCTCATCCGGGCGACCAGGTCGTCGCGCCAGCGCGGGTCCATCACCGGGTTGGGCAGGTCCGGCGGCTCGGGCTCGTACCCGAACCCGTGCGTCTCCAGGTCGCATTCGTCCACGACGTACAGGCCGTACTGGTCGCACAGGTCGAGGAAGTGCGGGTGTGGCGGGTAGTGGCTGGTCCGTACGGCGTTGATTCCGGCCCGCTTCATCAGCAGTACGTCGTCGAGCATGTCCTGCTCGGTCAGCGCGCGACCGCGGTCCGGATGGAACTCGTGCCGGTTGACACCGTTGAACAGCACCCGATTGCCGTTCACGGTCAGGACGCCGTCGGCGATCTCGATGGTGCGGAACCCGATCTTGAGGCGCACCTCGCCGGCCGCGGTTCGCAGTACGGCGTCGTACAAGCGTGGGCTCTCGGCGCTCCACGGCTCGACACTCGGGACGGGCGTCTCGAAGCCGGTGGGGAACTCCAGGCCGAGCTCCTCGACGACGACCGTGCCCGGCACGTCGGAATCGACCTTCAAGGTGCCACTGCCATCGGCGTACGACGCGTGCACGAACACGTCCGTCGGCGCTTCGGGCTTGAGGGCGAGCAGGTTCACCTCGCGGAAGATGCCGGACAGCCACCACATGTCCTGGTCCTCGAGGTAGCTGCCCGCCGACCACTGGTGCACCCGGACGACGATCTTCGCACTGTTGCCCGGGGCAACTTTGCCGGTGAGGTCGAACTCGGTCGGCAGCCGGCTGCCCGACGACCAGCCGACCAGGTCACCGTCGACGTACACGGCGAACCGCGAGTCGACCCCCTCGAACCGCAGCACGATCCGCGACCCGTCCCAGCCGGCCGGCACCTCGACCGTGCGGGCGTAATCCCCGGTCGGGTTCGCCGTCGGCACGAACGGCGGCTCGAGCGGGAACGGATAGACGACATTCGTGTACGCCGGTTCGCCGTACCCGCTGAGCTGCCAGTGCCCCGGCACGCTGATCGTGTCCCAGGACGAGGTGTCCGGGTCCTTCAGGTCGTCCGGCGCGTCCGCAACACTCGGCGACAACCGGAAGCTCCAGTCCCCCGTCAGCGAGATCCGCTCGGCATCGTCGTCCAGCCAGGCCCGCGGCGGCAACACGTTCGCGGCAGCCGCGAAGTCTTCGACATAGCTGTGGTCATAGGTCACAGGTAACGACCCTAAGCCCCAGCTGCTCACAATTCCACACCGATGAACAGATATGGACAGCTCGTACTACGACCACCCGCGCACACTCCTGCGTCGCGCGCTCCCTCCCACCCAGGCTTGCGCCCGCCGGAGCTACGCCCCTCATCCACGCCGCTGACGCGGAACTATTTCGCTGGCGCGGGCTTCTCCGCTGACGCGGGCTTCTCCGCTGCCGCGGAGCTCTCTTGCTGGCGCGGGCTTCTCCGCTGCCGCGGAGTTCTTTCGCTGGCACGAGGCGTCTCCGCTCACGAGGGCTTCTCCACTGACGCGCTACGTACGGCGGCGAAGCCGCAGCAGTGCGCAGCACGAGCCAAGGACGGCGGCAAAGCCGCAGGACGCGTAGCGCGACAGCAGCGCGCGTAGCGCCGGGTGAGCGGCGCAGCCGCACCGCGCGTAGCGGCAGGTAAGCGGCGCAGCCGCACCGCGCGTAGTGCTAGACAAGGACGGCGTGAAGCCGCAGTACCGCGCGTAGCGCCTACGGCGGCAGCCGCAGACCCCGAAGCGCGACAGCAGCCGGCGTAGCGCCGGGTGAGCGGCGCAACTGCAGGACGCGTAGCGCGATAGCAGGACGCGTAGCGCCGGGTGAGCGGCGCAGCCGCAGCACCGCGTAGCGCCAGGTAAGCGACGCAGCCGCAGCACCGCGTAGCGCCAGGTAAGCGACGCAGCCGCAGCACCGCGTAGCGCCGGGTGAGCGGCGTAGCCGCGGTGGGCGCAAGCCTGGGTGGGTGGGAGCGAGCGAGCGACGGAGGAGCTCGCGCGGGCTACTCGCAGTACGTCCTAAACCGAACAGTCCGCACAAACCCCGATGAGGGCTACCTGTTCGGGCGCCAGGTGGAAGCCCAGTTCGCGGAGGAGTTTGCGGCGGGCGGGGTCGAGGATGTCGCCGGCTACGTCGAGGACCTTGCCGCATTCGCTGCAGCGCAGGTGGAGGTGCCTCGGCGCGAGGTCGCCGGCCAAGTGGTACGTCGTGCCGGCGCGCCCCAGGTGCACATGTGTCACCAGGCCGAACTCGCCCAGCGCGTCGAGCGCCCGATAGACCGTGGCCCGGTGGATCCCGGGACGGAGCTGTTCGGCTCGTTCGCCGATCTGCTCCGCGCTCAGGTGTTCCTCGGTGTTGGCCAGTACCTCGACGACCGCGAGCCGGGCCGGGGTGACTCGCTCACCGCGATCCCGGAGGCGTTGCGCGGTGACGTCGACCGGGCTCTTCGAAACAGTCGCCATGCCTCAGTCTGACCTATCAGGACTTCTCGGCGGCAGCCTTCTTCGCGGTCGCCTTCTTCGCCGTCGTCTTCTTGGCGGCCGTCTTCTTGGCCGTCGTCTTCTTCGCCGCGGTCTTCTTCGCAGCAGTCTTCTTGGTCGTGGTCTTCTTCGCCGCCGCCTTCTTCGCGGTCTTCTTCACCGGCCCACGGGCCCGCTTGTCGGCGAGCAGTTCGGCAGCACGCAGCAGCGAGATCGTGTCGACCGAGTCGTCCTTGCGCAGTGTCGCGTTCGTCTCGCCATCGGTGACGTACGGACCGAAGCGGCCCTCCTTCACCACGACCGGCTGACCGGAGGCCGGGTCCTCACCCAGTTCCTTCAGCGGCGGCGCGGCGGCGCGGCGACCGCGCTGCTTCGGCTCGGAGTAGATCTTCAGCGCTTCGTCGAGGGTGATGTCGAACATCTGATCCTCGGTCTGCAGCGACCGCGAGTCCGTGCCCTTCTTCAGGTACGGCCCGTAGCGCCCGTTCTGCGCGGTGATCTCCTCACCGGACTCAGGGTCCTTGCCGACCACGCGCGGCAGCGACAGCAGCTTCAGCGCGTCGTCCAGCGTGACGCTGTCCAGCGACATCGACTTGAGCAGCGATCCCGTCCGCGGCTTGGCGCTCTTCGGCGCGTCCTCGGGCAGTACCTCGGTCACGTAAGGCCCGAAGCGCCCAGCCTTCGCGACGACCTTCAGTCCCGTGTCCGGCGTCTTGCCGAGCTCCAGTTCGACACCCGACGGCTGGCTGAGCAGTTCCTTCGCGCGCTCGACGGTCAGTTCGTCCGGCGGCAGGTCCTCGGGCACGTTCGCCCGGGTCTCGTCGGCACCTTCGACGTACGGTCCGTACCGGCCGACGCGGACGACGATCCCGCTGTCCGGCGGACCGACCGGGAACGTCGACATCTCCCTGGCATCGATGTCACCCAGATCACTCACCATCGACTGCAGGCCTTCGATGCCGTCGTCGCCGAAGTAGAACCGGCCGAGCACCCCTTCGCGCTGCAGGTTTCCGGCGGCGACGTCGTCCAGCACGTCCTCCATCGAGGCAGTGAACGCGTAGTCGACCAGCCGGGTGAAGTGCTGCTCCAGCAGCCGTACGACGGCAAAGGCCAGCCACGCCGGTACCAGCGCGTTGCCCTTCTTGTACACGTACCCGCGCGCCTGGATCGTGCCCAGGATCGACGCGTACGTCGACGGCCGGCCGATCTCGCGCTCTTCCAGCTGCGCGATCAGCGTCGCTTCGGTGAAGCGGGCCGGCGGCTTCGTCTCGTGTCCCGACGCGAGCACCTCGGTCGCGGGCAGGACGTCGCCCTCGGACACGTCGGGGATCTGCGTCTCCCGGTCGTCGGTCTCGGCAGACGGGTCGTCCGCGCCCTCGACGTACGCCTTCAGGAAGCCGTGGAAGGTGATCACGCGACCCGACGAGGTGAACTCGCAGTTCTCCCCGGACGACGCCTTCGCGTCGATCTTGATGGAGACGCTGTTACCGGCCGCGTCCTTCATCTGCGACGCGATCGTGCGCATCCAGATCAGCTCGTAGAGCCGGTACTCCGCGCCCGAAAGCCCGGTCTGCGCAGGGGTCTGGAACACCTCGCCGGCCGGGCGGATCGCCTCGTGCGCCTCCTGCGCGTTCTTCACCTTGGAGGTGTAGACGCGCGGCTTGTCCGGCAGGTACGACGCGCCGTACAGCTCGCGGACCTGGGCCCGTGCCGCGGTGATCGCGGTGTCGGACAGCGTCACCGAGTCGGTACGCATATAGGTGATGTTGCCGTTCTCGTACAGCCGCTGCGCGATCTGCATCGTCTGCGAGGCGGACATGTTCAGCTTGCGCCCGGCCTCCTGCTGCAGCGTGGTGGTCCGGAACGGCGCGTACGGCTTGCGGGTGTACGGCTTGGACTCGATCGATCGGACCGTGAACTGGGAGTTCTCCAGCGCGGCGGCCAGCGCGGTTGCCGTGGCCTGATCCAGGTGAACCGTGTTGCCGCTCTTCAGCTCACCGGTCGAGGCGAAGTCACGCCCCTGCGCCACGCGCTTGCTGTCCACCGAGACCAGCCGCGACGGGAACAGCCGGGGCGTCTTACCCTCACCGGCGTCGAGCGTGGCGTCCAGGTCCCAGTACGACGCGCTGCGGAACGCGATCCGCTCGCGCTCACGGTCGACCACCATCCGGATCGCGACCGACTGGACCCGGCCCGCCGAGAGCTTCGGCATGACCTTCTTCCACAGCACCGGGCTGACCTCGTAGCCGTACAGCCGGTCCAGGATCCGCCGGGCCTCCTGGGCGTCGACCAGCGCGTCGTTGATGTCCCGCGCGCTGCCGACCGCGTCCTGGATCGCCTTCGGCGTGATCTCGTGGAAGACCATCCGCTTGACCGGGATCTTCGGCTTCAGCTCGTCCAGCAGGTGCCACGCGATGGCCTCGCCCTCGCGGTCCTCATCGGTGGCGAGGTAGAGCTCGTCGGCGTCCTTGAGGAGATCCTTCAGTTTGCGGATCTGCTGCTTCTTGTCCGCCGGTACGACGTACAGCGGGTCGAAGTGGTCCTCGATGTTCACCCCGAGCCGTGCCCAGGGCAGCCCCTTGTACTTCGCCGGGATCTCGTCCGCGCCCTTGGGCAGGTCCCTGATGTGGCCGAAACTCGACTCCACCACGTACCCGGACCCCAGGAAACCGGCGATCATCCGCGCCTTCTTCGGCGACTCGACAATCACCAGACGTCGACTGGTCACTTCCTTGGTACCGGATACCCCTGCCACTGCGCTCCTAGCTCTTGCCACTCGTCTCACGCCCACAACGCCTACGGCCGGACGACTGTTCCCCCGTGACTCCACCGACCCGTTCGAGGACAGAGTACGGCCGACAGCAACGCATTTCTCAACGCACGGTAACCGCTCGGGGCGTCCCGGACCTCATCAGCGTTCCAGAAAGTGGCCGCAGAACGCGCCTGCCGCGCGTCGGACGAGACCGACGGCACACCCCGGATCGATTGCTCCGGCTGCCCCGACAGTACGCCGTACCGCAACCCGGCCGCCGCTCAGCGGGCGAACCGGACCTCCGGATACGCCGGCGACTCCTTGCGCAGGAGGGCTTGCGGACGGTGCACGAGGAACTGGTCGAAGAACGCGGCCAGGTACGCGCGTTGCGCCGCGACACTGCGGTCGGGATCGATGGTGCCGACGCGCAGCTCGATCGAGTCGTCGACGATCGAGCTGTCGCCGAAGATCTTCGGCAGCAGTTGCGGATAGACGACCTGGAAGTCCGAGAAGGACTGGTTCAGCGCGCCGGGCAGTTGCAGGTTGAGCTTCCAGCCCCGCTGCGCCTTCCAGAACGCGGCCCACGACTTGTCGTAGTACGCGGACTTCGGGTCCGATCGCTGGCTGGTGTCCGAGCCGAACAGCAGGAACGGCCGGTCGAGTCCCTGGCGGGCGACCTTGCCCAGCGGACCGTCGTCGAAGTTGTACTGCAGCATCCCGTCGAGGTCGGCACCGGCTTCGATCCGCCGGTCGGCGAGCATCGCCTCGGCGGTGGTGAAGCCGCCGGCCGCGAAACCGAACATGCCGACCTTGTGCAGGTCGAGCGCGGTCCGCAGGCCGAACGGCAGAGCCCGCCGCTCGGCGTCCGGATTGAGGCCGTAGGAGAGCAGGGTGAGCTGGTCCAGGACGAAGCGGACGTCAGCCGTCCTGGTCGCGATCGCCGCCTGGTACGCCGGTACGTCGGGCTCGTCCTCCAGTCCTGGGACGAACCGGCCGCCCGGGAACGTCACCGGGCCTTCATGGGTGTGGTCGATCGTCACGACCAGGTAGCCGCGGCTGGCGAGATCCTCTGACTGAGCCGTGTTGAGCAGCCGGCTGAACCCGTAGGCCGGCGAGAACAGCACGATCGGGTGCTTGCCGGGCTCGACCGCTACTCCGATCCGTCCGTGCGTCCGGCTGTTCGCGTAGTCGAAGGTCCCCTCCGGGAGCCCGGCCCAGACCCAGGGCGCCTGGACGGCATCTGCGGTCTTGACGGGCATGTACTTCGCTACCGGGCCCTCGTCGTCGTCCCCGGCCGGGTACCAGATGCCGACCATCAGTTCACGCTTCCGGCCAGGCGCGGTCGGGTCGGTGCGCCGGTGGTCGACGAGGTGCAATTCGGTGGTGCCGACGTCGTACCGTCCGGTCGGCGGCGGCAGCTTCACCTTGGCCGGCTTGACCTGCGGTTCGTCGGCCCCACCCGAGGCAGTCGCCCGTACTGCGGGCTGCCCGCCGCGCTCCGGGTCGCGCGGCGCTGCCTGGGCGAGGGTGGGAACAGACAACAGCGCGCTAGCCGCCAGCCCCGCGACCACGGCCCGGCGGCTGAAAAGTTGATTGTTCGCCATGCGAATCATCGTCACCGGACCGATCGCGGCGTGGGCCCACCGTGTGATGGAGACCTGATCTCAACTTCGTGACAGTGACAACTGCGGGGCCGCTGGGTGCCGACCTAGTGACAAAGGTCGGCCGGGTGAGCTATCAATAGCGCAATCCTGTTCATAGATGCGTGAAGTGAGGCACTCGTGAGCATCTTTCTTCGCTTTAAACGTTCATCACACTCGGTTAAACGTTCAGTAGTGCTGACCGGTACCGCAGTGGCTCTGGTCGCGGGTGCCCTGGTTGCCGGCGGCGCTCCGGCCACGGCACAGACCACGGCCGGCGGCGTCCCGGCCTCGGCGCGAACCGCCGCCGGGGACACCTCGCTCGGCGCGGTGACCGGCTTCGCCGCCGACGCCTCGACGTACACGTTCAGCGCCGGGACCGCGAAGGTCCGGGTCGCGTTCCTCAAGGACGACGTGTTCCGGCTTTGGCTCGCGCCCGACGGCACGTTCACCGATCCCGCGAACACCCCACCGACCGAACCGGGCGCGCCGGCGTCGAACATCGTCGTCAAAACCGACTACGCGAAGCCGAAGACCACCTGGCGTGACCTCGGCAGCTACTACTCGCTGAAGACCGGCGCGATCGAAGTACGGGCGAACAAGTCGCCGCTGCGCTTCTCGCTCTACCGCTCGAACGGTCAGCTGGTCTGGGCCGAGACCGCGCCGTTGTCGTGGAACGACACCTCGACGACCCAGTCACTCGGCCGCGGCGCGAACGAGCAGTTCTTCGGCGGCGGTATGCAGAACGGCAGGTTCTCCCACCGCGACCAGACCATCGCGGTCGCGCGCGACTTCAACTGGGAGGACGGCGGCAACCCGAACGCCTCGCCCTACTACATGAGCACCGCGGGCTACGGCGTACTCCGGAACACCTTCTCGCCGGGTAGCTACACCTTCACCGACCCTGTCGTCACCACGCACGACGAGAAGCGGTTCGACGCGTACTACTTCGTCGGTGACCTCAAGACGTCGCTGGACCGCTACACCGAGCTCACCGGCCGGCCCTTCATGCCGCCGATCTACGGACTCGAGTACGGCGACTCCGACTGCTACAACCGCGGCCACTACGGCACGGACCCGGACCCGAGCAACGACTGGAAGGTCAACCCGGAGAAGGTCACCACGCTCGACGCGGTGAAAGTCGCCCAGAAGTTCCGGGACAACGACATGCCCGGCGGCTGGATGCTCGTCAACGACGACTACGGCTGCGGGTACTCCGCTACCACCGACTCCGAGCAGGTCGACGGCACCTGGTGGGGCAAGCGAGACATCCCCGCGCTCAAGGAGACCGGCGACGAGCTGCGCAAGCGGAACATCCAGATGGGCCTGTGGACCCAGTCGTCACTCGACCGGCAGCCGGCCGAGGTGCGCGATGCCGGAGTACGCGTGCGCAAGCTGGACGTCGCCTGGGTGGGCCCGGGCTACCGCTATGCACTGAGCGCCTGCGACACCGCACACGACGGCATCGAGCAGTACAGCAACGCCCGTGGGTACGCCTGGATGGTCGAAGGCTGGGCGGGTGCGCAGCGGTGCGCAGTGCAGTGGACCGGTGACCACAGCGGTTCGCTGGACGCGATCAAGTGGCAGATCCCCGCGATCACCGGCTCCGGCAACTCCGGCATCGCCTACAGCGCGGGCGATGTGGACGGCATCTTCGGTGGTTCGCCGACCAGCTACACGCGCGACCTGCAGTGGAAGGTGTTCAACCCGGCCTTCATGACGATGTCCGGCTGGGCCACCCCCGCGTTCAAGCAGCCGTGGACCTACGGCGAGCCCTACACCTCGATCAACCGCAAGTACCTCAAGCTGCGCGAGCGCCTGCTGCCCTACTTCTACTCGTACGCCGCCGAGGCACACCGCACCGGCTCCCCGCTGGTCCGCTCGCTGGTCCTGGAGTACCCGAACGACCCGAACACCTGGGGCGACGCCGCGAAGTACGAATTCCTGGCAGGTAAGGAGTTCCTGGTCGCGCCGTCGTGGAGTGCCGACGAGGTGAAGAGCGGGATCTACCTGCCCAAGGGCAACTGGGTCGACTACTGGACCGGCAAGGTCTACCAGGGTCCGACCACGGTGAACGGCTACCACGCACCACTCGACACACTGCCGCTGTTCGTCAAGGCAGGCGCCGTCGTACCGATGTGGAAGAGCGGCATCAACTCGGCCGCCGAGCAGGGCTTCGCGGACCGGCTCACTGTCGACATCTACCCGCAGGGCAAGTCGTCGTTCTCGCTCTACGAGGACGACCGCGTCACCCGCGACTACAAGCAGGCGAAGTCCGCCACGCAGAAAGTGGAGGTCACCGCACCCACCGCCGATCGCGGCGACGTCACCGTCAAGATCGGCAGCAGCGTTGGTTCGTACGCCGGTAAGCCCACCAGCCGCCCATACGAGCTGACCGTCCACACCGGTACTGCGCCTCGCGCGGTCTCGGTCGACAACAAGAGCCTCACCAAGCTGGTCAGCAAGAACGCGTACCTCGCGGCCTCGACCGGCTGGTACTACGAGAACGGCGTAGTACTCGTGAAGACCGCAGCGATCTCGACGGCACGTTCTGCCACCGTCCTGCTGGCCGGAACCACTTCGGTCGGCGGCGGCAAGAACGTGTCCGACACCTTCGGTACTCCGGAGCTCAGCACTCCCTCACTGTGGAACGCACCCGGCCAGGCGACCGAGGTGACGGCCACTTTCCACAACGCCGGTACGACGACGATGCGCGACGTACGGCTGGCACTGGACCTTCCGGCCGGCTGGACGGCTACCGGCTCGAACACCTTCGCCACTGTCGATCCCGGGAAGACTGTCACCACCAAGCTCCAGGTGACTCCCGGTGCGGACGTGAAGCCGGCGAGCTTCACGCTGCGGCTCAACGCTACCTACCTGGCACACGGCGTCTCGTATACAAACAGTGCGGTGGCGACGGCACAGTTGCCGTACGCATCGTTGTCGCAGGCAGCGACCGTGGTCGGCGTGAGTGACGCGACGACCTATGCACAGGGCAACTTCGACGGCTCCGGCGACAGCTTCAACGGCGAAGCACTCGCGGCGGCCGGCTACACACCAGGCGCCAAGGTCACAGTGCAGGGCGCCGAGTTCACCTGGCCCACGGGTGCGCCCGGGACGCCGAACGTGGTGAAGAACCAGACCGCGCCGATCCTGGTGTCGGGTACCGGCTCCCACCTCGCGCTACTCGGGGCCGGAGCCAGCCTGAACGCCAAGGGCAGCGTGACCGTCATCTACACCGACGGGACCGAGTCGCAGTCCACACTGCAACTGCCGAACTGGTGCTGTCAGGACCCGACGACCGGCGGCGCTGCTCTCGCCGTCTCGGTCAAGGGCCGCTACACACCGTCCGGTCTGGGCAACACGACTACCGACTACCGCGTCTTCTACAGCGCAGTACCGCTGACCCCAGGTAAGACAGTGAAGGCGATCAAGTTGCCCGGTGGCGGTCTCGGGTTCTTCGCGGCCACCATCGCCGACAAGCCCTTGCCGCCGGCACCGACCGGAGAACCGTGGGTCAGCGACCTGGAGTTCCTCGACTCGACGAACGGGTGGGGACCGGTCGAGCGCGACCACAGCAACGGCGAGGACGCGGCCGGCGACGGCGGGCCGATCACGCTCGACGGTACGCAGTACGCGAAGGGGCTCGGCACCCACGCGCCGTCCTCGGTGAGTGTCCGGCTCGGCGGCAACTGCTCCACCTTCACCGCCAAGGTCGGTGTCGACGACGAGATGGAGGACCGCGGCAAGGTCAGCTTCAAGGTCGCGGTCGACGGCGTGACGAAGTACACATCGGATCTGCTCACCGGTTCCTCGCCCACCGTAGGAGTTTCGGTCGACGTCAGCGGTGGGCAGACCCTCACCCTGCAGGTCACCGATGCCGGTGACGGTGTCACCAGCGACCACGCCGACTGGGCAGAGGCGAAGCTGACTTGCAAAAACCCCTGAGTCTGACCCGCAAGTCCGGCTGACGCATCCGACTTTCGGCTGGTTCTGCCCTGAGATCCCCCGGAACCCACCTGCTCGCCGTCCCAGGGGACGGTACAGGTGGGTTCCGGTGGCATCCCGGCCCTCCGACATGACAAGGTCTGACTGGCACGACGGCGAAACCATGGCCCCCTCCCATGGTGGTGCCAACGCCACTACACAAGTAGTGCCAACACCATCAGAACTGGTCCGCGGAAGAGCTAGCTTCGGAGTATCCGAAAGCCGTCGGGGGCAGCACGTCAGAGAGGGCGCGTGGGAGTCATGGTTGCGACATACCTGAAGAGATGGGTCGGCAGCCGGGTACTGAGCAGAACCACCCGCAAAGGTGGTCTCAACCTGTCCAAGATGCGGGTGTTCCCGCGCCAGGTCTCGATGCCGTTGCGGCGCAACGGCCTGGACCCGGTGCCGGAGCTCGGCGCGATCCGCGAGGTCGAGCCGGTGCACAAGCTCGCCAACCTGTTCGGCCTGAACGTCTGGGTGGTCAGCGGCCACGCCGAGGCGAAGGCCGTGCTGGCCGACAGCGAGAACTTCAGCAACGACATCCGGCCGCTGGTCGGTTCGGACCCGAACAAGCCGTCCGAGGGGATCGGCGGCCTGGGGTTCACCGATCCGCCGGACCACACCCGGCTGCGCAAGCTGCTCACGCCCGAGTTCACCAAGCGCCGGCTGGCCCGGCTGGAACCGGCGATCGAGAAGATCGTCAACGACCAGCTGGATCTGATGGAGGCCAAGGGCCCGGTCGCCGACATCGTCGCCGACTTCGCCTTCAACGTGCCGTTCCTGCTGATCGCCGACCTGCTCGGCGTCGAGGAGTCCGACCGCGACCGCTTCCGGGCCCTCGGTCCGGCCCGGTTCGACCTGTCCGGCGGCGGGATCGGCGTGTTCGGCTCGGCGAGTGAGTCGCGGGATTTCCTGTTCGAGATCGTCCGCAAGCAGCGCAAGGATCCGGGCGACGGCCTGATCGGCTCGATCATCCGCGAGCACGGCGACACCATCGACGACATCGAGCTCGGCGGACTCGCCGACGGGGTGTTCCTCGGCGGGTACGAGACCTCGGCCTCCATGCTCGCCCTCGGCACGCTGGTGCTGCTGCGCGACCCGGAGAACTTCGCCCGGATCAGGAACGAGCCCGGCGCGGTCGACGCGATCGTCGAGGAGCTGCTGCGGTACCTCACCGTCGTCCAGGTCGCCTTCCCCCGGTTTGCCCGGCACGACCAGGAACTGTTCGGCCACCAGGCGAAGAAGGGCGACCTGGTCGCCGTGTCACTGTCGGGCGCCGATCGGGACAAGGCCGTCTTCGGCCCCGACGCGGAGGACTTCTGGCCGCAACGGGCCCCTGCGGCTCACCTCGCCTTCGGTCACGGCATGCATCGCTGCGTCGGTGCCGAGCTGGCGAGGATGGAGCTGCGGGCGGCCTTCACAGCGCTCGCCCACCGGTTCCCGGACCTGTCGCTGGCGGTGGCCGAGGAGCAGTTGCGGTTCCGCGACTTCTCCATCGTCTACGGCGTCGAGTCGCTGCCGGTCCAGCTGCACGCCACCGAGTCCCAGCAGGTCGCAGGCTGACCCCGGAGCCGGCTCTCATTTGCCGCCGTGACGACAAGGTCGTGACAGCGAGCCCCCACGCGGACACAATGGGCGGTCCGACCCGAACAAACGGGTGACCTCCGAGGGGACCAGATGGCGATGAGCGGGGGCCGGCTCACGGAACGGATTGCCGCCGCGATGACCCTGGCGCAATCCGGCGGTCACGTCACGGCCGCTGCCGAACTCAAGGCGATCCGCGCCGAGCTCGGCAACGAACCCAGCTACGAGCTCGCCGCCGCGGAGTACGTGCGCGGTGTGACCGCTCATCACGCCTGCGATGCCGACGAGGCCCTGGCCGCGGTGGAGGCGTGTCTGACCGTCGGCCGGGCGATCGAGGAGCCTGGCTGGGAAGCGAACGCGCTGCCCATCCGGATCATCACGCTGGCTCGTAGCGGGCGCAGTGGCGACACTATCAGCGACCTGGTCAGCGCGGAGCACGCCCTCGAACGGACCACCGATGCGGGACTGGCCGCCTGGGCGCACACCGGCATCGGCTACGCGTACGACGTACTGCGGATGTTCGAGTTGTGTGTACCGCATTACGAGCTCGCGGCCGCATCGGACGCCGATGTGCTGGAGCTGGCCGAGGTTCCGGCGATCGACCGGTTGAATCTGTCGGAGACCCATCTGCGCTGGGCCCATGAGCTGGAGCGGCTCGGCGATCCGGCGTACGAGACGGAGATCCAGGAACGGCTGGCCTCGGCGGAGTACTGGGCCAAGGAAGCCGAGCAGGTGATCGTCGACGACGAGAGCCAGGAGTACTGGCGGTTGAGCGCGCGGCTGTGGCTTGCGGCTGCCCGGACGGCGGCGGATCCCGCCCGCGCCGTCGCGGACCTCGAGGACTGCCGCGACGAGATCGGCAAGCTCGGCGAGACCGAGCGGCTCGCGATCGCCGGGGCCTACCTGGCCAGGGGACTGGCCGCGCAGGGCCGGATCGAGGCGGCGACCGCCGCGGCCGATCGAGCCCTGGAAGACCTGATTCCGCTGGCCGATCCGGCGACGGTGATGCTCGTGCTGCAGACCAGGTCGGAGCTTGCCGCCCGCACCGGAGAGTTCGGTGCGGTCAAGGGCCTCGCCTATGCGCGATCGGTCGCCCGCGGCTGGTGGAAGGAACGCCAGCGCGCGGTGAACGCCGTACGGCGTGCGCTCGAGACGCACGATCTGCCGGCCCGCCACGACGCGGAATGGCATGCCGCCCGGCAGGATCCGCTCACCGGCATCGGGAACCGGCGGGCCTTGGACGAGCGGCTCACTCAAGCCCGGGATTCGGGCCGCGCGGTGACGCTGCTGGCGATCGACGTCGACGACCTGAAGGTCGTCAACGACACCCACGGGCATGCTTGCGGTGACGAACTGCTGCAGGTTGTTGCAGATCTGCTGGTAGAACAGGCGCGAGCCACCGATGCCGTGATTCGATCGGGAGGGGACGAGTTCTTCGTCGTACTGGACCAGCCGGACGCGAAGGGCGGCGCCCTGCTCGCGCAGCGGATCCGGTCCGCGGTGGGCACCGTCGCGGCGACGACCTCGAAGCCCTGGCTCAGCCGGCTGAGCCTGAGCATCGGATATGCCGCGACCGCTGAAGGAGTGCCGGTGGAGCTACTGATCCAGGTCGCGGACAGCCGGTTGTACGAGGACAAGCGTCGCTCGCGGTGAGCGTGCCAAAGGAGGTCGCGTGCGCGAGACGTCTGGGGTGACCGCCCGGATCGCAGCGGCGATGACGCGCGCCCAGTCGGGAAATCCGGCCGAGGCCGCGAGCGACATCCGCGCGCTGCTGAGTGAACTCGGTCCGGAGCCGTCGAACGAACGCGCCGCCGCGGAGTACGTGCGAGCCGTCACGGCCCATTACCGCGCCGACTTCGAAGAGGCGCTGGACGCGGTGGACGGCTGCATCCGGGCGTCCCGGGCGATCGACGAACCGGGCTGGGAGGCGAACGCGCTCGCGCTGCGCATCGTCACGCTCATCCGGGCCGGCGAGGGCGGCGATTCGGTCGCCGACCTGGTCGCCGCCGAGAATGCGCTCTCCCAGACCCGTGACCGTGGTCTGGCCGGCTGGGCGCACACCGGACTCGGCTACGCCTACGACCTGCTGCGGTTGTTCGAGTTGTGCATCCCGCACTTCGAACTCGCTGCCGAGGCCGACACCGATCCGCTCGGGCTGCCGGAGTCCCCCGCGATCAACCGGCTCAACCTGGCCGAGTCGAACCTGCGCTGGGCGCACGAGATGGAACGGCTCGGCGACCCGGCGTACGACGAGGAGATCCGCCGCCGGCACGAAGAGGCGCGGCGCTGGGCGGGTGAGGCGATCGAGGTGATCGTCGGCGCGGATCTGATCGGGTACTGGCCGATGACCGGACGGATGTGGCTGGCGGCCTGCGACCGCGAGTCGGATCCGGCCGGCGCGGCGGTGATCCTGCGCGACTGCCGTGATCAGCTGGCCAAGCTCGGATCGATGGAGCTGGCCGCGATCGCAGGAGCCTATCTCGCCAAGGCCTATGCGGCGCTCGGCCGGCTCGATGACGCGCTGGAGGCGGCCGACCGGGCCGGCACCGATCTCCCGCCGACGTCGGACCCGCCGGTCGAGGCGCTGGTCCGGCACACCGCAGTACAGATCGTTGCGGGCACAGGCGATTCCGGCGCTGCGATCGGTCTGCAGTACGCGCGAGCGATCACGCGCGGCTGGTGGGCCGAACGCCTCCGCGGCCTGTACGCCGTCCGCAGCGCGCTCGCGAACCACGAGCTCTCGATCCGGCACGACGCCGAGTGGCGAGCCGCGCGAGAAGATCCGCTGACGGGCGTCGGCAACCGGCGGGCGCTCGACGAGCGGATGTCGCTCGCCGTCGACTCGGGACGCTCGGTCGCCGTGATCGCCATCGACGTGGACAACCTCAAGATCGTCAACGACAGCCACGGGCACGCCTGCGGAGACGCAGTACTGCGCCGGGTCGCGCAGTTGCTCAGCGAGCAGTGCCGGGCCGAGGACGTCGTGGCCCGGGCGGGCGGCGACGAGTTCGTCGTCGTCCTGGACAATCCCGACGAGCGCGGCGCCCGCGAACTGGTCGAGCGGATCAGGGCGACCGCCGAGCGAGTCGCAAGCACTGCTGTCGAGCCGTGGTTCATGATGCTCCGCCTCAGCATCGGCCACGCCACCAGCACCGACGGCACCCCGATCAGCGAGCTCCTCACCGAGGCCGACGCCCGCATGTACGCCGAGAAGCGCCGTCGCCGGTCGGCTCAGTAGGTCAAAAACCCTTCTGTGATGAGGGTTCTGATCTTCGGCAGGTACTCGGTGTGGACGTCGTCGCGCTCCAGCAGGCTGCCGAGCGCGTCGAGGATCTGGCCGACGCTGAGCTCACCGTCGCATGCTCCGACGAATCCGGCCAGCACGGTGTCGGCCTGCTCGGCTCTGCGCATCCCGCGCTGCCGTCGAAGCACGATCGTCGCGGGATCCTCGGCACCGGGCTGCCCGGCGGTCTCCTGGACCACGTCGTCGGCGACCACGAGGTGCAGGCCGGTCAGATCGGCCGGCAATCCCTCACGGCGCTCGAACCGCTCGAGCACGGCCGGGCCGATCGGCTGCTCGATCTCGTACGGCCAGTCCTCGGCATCCAGGCTGCCGGGGAGATTCCGCAGGTTGATCCACCCCATCCCGATCGCCTCCACCCCTTGCTCGTCGAGCCACCGCAGCCACGCGTCGTACCGGCTCGTGTACTCCGGCCGTCCGTGCAGCCCGGCGTCGCGCAACCACAACTCGACGTACTCCGCCGGATCCAGCTGCTCGCGCTGAACCGCCCAGGCCGCCCGATCCCCTGTCCAGGAAGCGATCCGCTGCTGCCAGTCCTCTCCTTTGATACACGTCCAGTTCGCGAGCAGCTGGCACCAGCCGCCTTCGGTCAGCTGCCCCGGCGCCTGCCGGACGAGCTGCTCGACCACCGAATCCCCCGCGAACCCGGTCTCCCGATAGGTCAGCCGCCCATCGCTCGGCGGCGCAATCACGTACGGCGGGTTGCTGACGATGAGGTCGAAGCGCTCGCCCGCGACCGGTTCGTAGAGACTACCTTCGCGGACATCCAGCTCGATCGCGTTCAGCGCGGCCGTCCAGCGGGTGAGCTGGAGTGCGCGGGGATTCACGTCCGTTGCGACTATGTGGTTGACGCGGTCGGTCAGGTGCAAGGCCTGGATGCCGCAGCCGGTGCCCACGTCGAGCGCCTTCTCGGCCTTGATCGGAACGGTCAGCTTCACCAGGCTCAGACTCGCCGGCGCGATGCCGAGGACGTAGTCGGGCCGCATCGGCTCGCGGCGGCCGTCCAGTCCTGGCGTCAGGTCGGCGACCACCCACCACTGCCGCTCGTCTTCTGCATAAGGCCGGATGTCGACGGCAGCGGTCACCTCATCACCGTGTTGCTGGGTGATGCCTAAGGCAAGTAATTGCGGGAACGTCTGCGGAAACGCCTTACGGGCGGTCGTTTCCGGCACTGGTCGCTGCAAGAGGAAGAGCCGGATCATCGCATCGATCGGCTCGCCCGCGGCCGTTCTGCTCGCGGCGAGTGTCGTCTCGTTCCGCGCCAGCGCATTGTTGGCCTGGACACCCAACCGCTCGGCGACCCCATCGACCGTGTACTCGGCCGCGCCGAACTCGGCACGCAACTGCTCCGCTATCGCATCCACGGCTCCATCCTCCCAGACGTCCCTGAGGTGGCTCCCAGAGTTATCCACAGGTTGCAGATTCGGGCCGACGGGAGCGGGTCCGATGCTGGCATATTCAAAGCATCAGAAGGTCGCAGCCGAAGGGAATGACGGATGAAGATGCGTGCGGGGCTCGCCGTGGCCGCGGGCCTGGTGCTCGTGTCCGGATGCGGGGCATCAGGGCTGGAGACAGGCGCCGGGACGGTCGAGAAGAAGACGGCCGAGGCGTTCCTGACGACCGCCGAGTCGGCTTGGCACCGGCAGGTCGACGACGAGTCGAACAAGAACCTCAGCGCCGAGGCGCGCTGCTATTTCGTCACCGGTGCCGATGGCAACAAATCTCTGGGAACGGTCGCCTGCGGTCCGCTCCGCCGCCTGGGCAGTGCGGAGCGGCAGGTGTGGGACGTGGCCCGGATCGAGACAACAGGAGGGGACAAACCAGGGCTGGAGCTGCCCGAGGACGAGCCGTGGAAGATCTCCCAGGTCAGACCGGACAGCAGCGAGCTCTGGCGTCCGGACGACAAGAAGGCTGCTGACGACGCGGACGTCCTGGCGGCGCCACCCGCGCCGGCTGCTCCGGCCGGCCTGACCCAGGTGAGCGACCAGAGCCAGACTTTCGATCTCAAGCCGGCGGGCGACAAACTCGTCGTACCGGACGGAACCCTTACGCTGAAAGGCATTGCTACCCCCGAGACGATCGGCAGCGGTGCCGAGGTGCGGGCACCTGCCAGTGGTGAGAAGTTCATCGCCGCTGTGTTCGGCACTGCACCGACCATGGATCCCTTGACCGGGCGCGAGCTCGTCGATCCTGCGAGCGGCGACGCAAAGGCCGTTGCGACGAAGTGGACCGTCACAGTAGGCGGTCAGCAACGACCGGTGGACATCCTTCCCGATGCGGCCGGCTCGGCCGTCGTACCGGAGCGGACCTTGATCGCCTCGGTTCCGAAGGACGCCACCGAAGTGTTGCTGACAGCAACCAATGGACCGGTCGTCCAGACCCTGTCCCTGACCACCGGGAAGCGGACCAGCACGACCGCGGCAGCCTTCTACCGAACGGGAACGATGGCCACGCTGAACAAATCCGTCCCCACCAAGTCGATCACCCTTGGATACAGCTTCCGCAGCAAATTCTCGTATTCGCTGGGCCGGGCCGCCTTGATGCCCTGGGATCCCGCAGCCGGGTGGGCGCCGGACGGCCAGACGTGGATCCGGGTGGAGCTGAAATCGAGTCTGGAGTACACGTTCCTCCAGTACGACAAGTCATGGGCCGACCCGATGCTGACCGCCACCGCCGACGGCACCTCGGTCGGGAAATCGGCCGGAGTCAACTCTCCGGAGGCCGACATCATCGCCATCGCAGTACCGGCCGGGGCCAAATCCGTCCAACTCAAGGCGCAGCCACGACTGAACTTCACCAGCAACAGTTTCAGCCCTCACAACTCACCCAAGTCAGGCACGGCCGTCTACCCAACTCTGACCGCCACAGCCACCTTCGGCTGAGGTGTGATCAGCGGGCGGTCGTGTAAAGCACCGTGCCGGACTCGACGAACGCTTCTGGAGGGAGTTCGGCCAGTTGCCGCTCGGCATCCGCCAGGCATTCTGCGCGGAGGTCGGCCCCCAGCAGGGCGAGCCGCCGCGCCATCGCCCCGATGACCTGGGAGTGCGAGAGGAACTCCTGCGCCGTGGGGTGATGGTGGAACCGCTCGACGGTGATCTCAACCCGGCCGAAGTTCGCCGCTCTCAAGGCCGCCTCGAGCTCGACCGGGTCGGAGGTGACCGCATTGGACGGCATCTGCGGTGAGGGATCAGGCGGAGCGCCGTACTCGTCGATCACCCGCACCCAAACCTCGTACGCCGGATGCGGGTCGTGGCCGGACCAGGTCACCGCGGCGAAGGAACCACCAGGCGCCATCACCCGGCGTACCTCGGACAGAGCAGAAGGGAGATCAGGGAGATGGAACAACACGAACGGCATGACGACGGCGTCCAGACTCGCTTCGGCGAACGGCAGAGCCTGGACGTCGCCGACCACCCGGGCGAACCGGGCCGGCGCCTGGCGGAGCATCGCCTCGGTCAGATCGGCACCGATCACCCGCGCCTTCGGAGCGAGCTGCTCGAGGTGAGGCAGCAGCCGGCCCGGACCACAACCGAGCTCGGCGACGCGACGGGCTTCGTTCAGGTCGAGACGAGCCGCGACCGCCCGCGCGTGCACGGCAAGGACGTCGGCCCACTTCCCGGCGTACGCGGTGGCGACAGTGGCGTAGTTCGCGCGGATCGCGGCGGTGACGGGTTCGGTCATCGATCAGAAGTAGTACGGAGTCGCGGCGCGGAAGACGTCGACGAGCTTGACCTTGATCGCGTCGCGATGACGGACCCGGACCGCCGGCTTCTCGCGGTCCAGCAACACACCGTTGTCGACCATGGCGTAGACGACGCGCAGGGTGCGGAGGGTGTTGGAGGACTCGGGAGCGATACCGCCCACCGTGTGCATGCTGATCGCGCGGACCGCGGGGTCCAGCCAGCTGGTCGCGTCCGCAGCGCTGAGGTCCGGCCGGGTCAGGGCGGCCGACAGGGCGAATCCGAGCCGGTCGTCCTCGAGATCCTGCATCACGTGGTCTGTGGGGGTCAGCAGACGCCCGATACCGAGCCGGAGCATCTCCACCGGCTCGACGGCGGGAACGAGCGCCAGGGAGCCCAGCAGGTCGCTGCCGTGGGCCATCGCGTGCAACCAGCCGAGCTTCGGGTCGTAGCCGCGCAGATCCTCCTCGGCGACGTACCAGCGCTCGAACGGCGGCACCCAGGCCGGCTCGAAGACCCCGGCCGACACGATCGAGTCGAGGATCAGCGGCGCGAAGGTCCGCGCCTGGATCTCCTCGTCCCCGAACCGGCCCACCATCTCGTCCCCGAGCGCCCGAAGCTGCTGGGTACTCAGCACTCCCTTCCCGATCCACGTCGCAAGCGTCGAGTACGCCTGCCCGTCCCGAACAGCGGGATCGGGCGACCGCAACATCCCCGACAGCTCACCCACCAGCTCAGCAAGCGGACGATCGGTCGGAACAGGAAAGCCATCGGCGCGAACCCGCGCCCAGTCGGTCATGCAGCGCAGGCTAGACGTTCACCAGGCCCACCCGCCACACAACTCGCACCCGACCCCCCAGGCAAAGGAAGCGGCCCGTGGTGCATCTGGTGGATGCCCCACGGGCCGCAGCGACCAGGACCCCTCAGCCCGGCCGGGCCTTCATTCTCCCCCGCCACCGATCCCCAGCGGACCGACGGTCTTCCAACTACCTGTACCGCCTGCCGAACGCGAGGATCAGGCGTCGCGCCTGCTGGCGCTGATCAGGGCGATCGTCAGCAACGCCGCCGCCCAGCCGGCGAAGTACAGCAGTGCCAGCCAGGGTCCCATGGCGTAGTCACCCTGGGACCCGGCCAGACCGAAGTCCTGACCCTGGTTCAGGAAGGAGCTGCCATTGGCGAACGGCGACCACTGAGCCATGTCGTCGCCGACCTTCGGGATCAGGTTGAACAGGTTCTCCACCAGCAGCGGCCAGAGGATCAGGATCGCGATCGCGCCGGCGCTCTGCCGGATCAGGATGCCGATCGCGACCGCGATGACGGCCGAGAGGGCGAAGATCAGGCCCTGCCCGGCCAGCAGCCGCCACTCGGCTGGGGTGTCGATGGACAGGTCGGCACCGCTGACGAACAGGTTGCCGATACCCCACGCCCCGAAGGACGCGATCAGACCGACGACACCGGCCAGGAAAGCGACCACCGCGGTCTTGCCCAGCAGCAGCGCGGTGCGCTGCGGCACGGCCTGGAAGCTGGTCCGGATGGTGCCGAAGCGGTACTCGGTGGTGACGGCCAGCGCTGCCATCACCATCATCACCATCTGGCTCAGCTGCGCCCCGGGCTGGGTGATGAAGATCGTGGCCCGCTGCTCGTCCGCGCCCTTGAGGAACCCGGTGGTCAGCGCTGCGAAGCCGATGGTCAGCACGGCGGCGACGATCATGCACCACCACGGGGAGCGGGTGGAGAAGAGCTTGATGCGCTCGACTGTGATCACCGACATGTCAGTTGTCCTCCTTCGGCCCGGCGGCCACCTCGGCGCCGGAGACCGGCGGAACCGCGGTCACGTCGGTGACTGCGGCAATCTCGTCGTGCGCGTGGTACTGGACCGAGTCGCCGGTCATCTGCATGAACGCCGCTTCCAGCGAGCCACGCTGCAAGGTCAGCTCGTGCAGCACGATGCCCTCCGCGGCGGCGGCCTCACCGATCTGGTCGGTGGTGGTGTCGCCCTCGACGAACAACACCTTGCCCTGGTCCTCGACGTCCTCGATCCGGGTCACCAGCTGCTGCTGGTTGAGAACGCCCTGGAGCTGGTCGAGTTGCGGGCTGCGGACCTTCACGGTCGTGCCGCTCGCGCGGTCGACGAACTCGGTGGTGGTGCTCTGCGCGATCAGCTTGCCGCGGCCGATCACGATCAGCTCTTCGGCGGTCAGCGCCATCTCGGACAACAGGTGGCTGGAGACCAGCACGGTCCGGCCCTCGTCGGCCAGGCGGTGCATGAAGGTCCGGATCCAGACGATGCCCTCGGGGTCGAGTCCGTTGACCGGCTCGTCGAAGAGCAGGATCTCCGGGTCGCCGAGCAGGGCGCCGGCGATGCCGAGGCGCTGTGACATACCCAGCGAGTAGGCCCCGGCGCGCTTGTTCGCGACCGAGGTGAGGCCGACCATCTCCAGGGCCTTGTCGACACTCGACTTCGGCAGCTTGTTGGAGGCGGCCATCCAGGCGAGATGTGCCCGGGCCGAACGGTTCGGGTGCACCCACTTGGCGTCCAGCAGGGCGCCGATCTTGGTCAGCGGCTGCCGCAGGTCGCGGTAGTGCTGGCCGTCGATGCGGACGTCGCCGGAGGTGGGGGTGTCGAGTCCCAGGATCATCCGCATGGTGGTGGACTTGCCGGCCCCGTTCGGGCCGAGGAAGCCGGTCACCTTGCCGGGCTTCACCTCGAAAGACAGGTTGTCAACGGCAACAGTTGCGCCGTATCGCTTGGTGAGGCCTTTTGCCTCGATCATCGCCGTACTCCTCGTTCGGTGGCGCGCCAGTGAATCCTCGGGCGGGCTGTTGCTATCAGTATCGAGGCCAGGTCGGGTCATCACATCGGACCCCGGGCGGATCCGGTGTGTCCACCTCTGGGTGGATTCTGCCGTTGCCACCCTGGACCCCGCCATCGGTTAACTCCCTGACCCGCCCCCGACGATCCCTCACTCGCAAGGCTCACGCATCAGCCGAAAGTAGACGGCTGCCGGTCGAAAGTCAGACAGACGATAGCGGTCCAGCGACCAGACCGCCCGTGGAAATCCTTGTATACAAAGCGCAAAGCCCGCCGGAGAGATTCTCCGACGGGCCTTGCGGTCACTGCTGAGTGCTGTTTGTCCTGACCTGCTGGTCAGATCACGCGGCGGCGTTCACCTCGGCCGGGGTGTCCGAGATGACGGACTCGCGGCGCTTGGAGACGATCACGGCCGCGGCGATGATCACCAGTGCCACCAAGGAGATGGCGATCCGCAGCGCGGTGTTGGTGTCCTCGCCGATGGTCGACATCCCGACGACGGCCGGAGCGATCAGCACCGACACCAGGTTCATCACCTTGATCAGCGGGTTGATGGCCGGGCCGGCGGTGTCCTTGAACGGGTCGCCCACGGTGTCACCGATGATGGTGGCCTCGTGTGCCGGCGAACCCTTGCCGCCGTGGTTGCCGTCCTCGACCAGCTTCTTCGCGTTGTCCCAGGCGCCACCGGAGTTGGCCAGGAAGACGGCCATCAGGGTGCCGCTGGCGATCGCGCCGGCCAGGTAACCGGCCAGTGCCGAGGCGCCGAGGCCGAAGCCGACGGCGACCGGGGCCAGGATCGCGAGCAGACCAGGGGTGGCCAGCTCACGCAGCGAGTCGCGGGTGCAGATGTCGACGACCTTGCCGTACTCCGGCTTGCCGGTGCCCTCCATGATCCCGGGGATGTCCCGGAACTGGCGGCGTACCTCGTACACGACGGCACCGGCGGCGCGGCCGACGGCGTTGATCGCGAGACCGGAGAACATGAACACGACGGCAGCGCCGATGATCAGGCCGACCAGCGTGGACGGGTCGAAGACCAGGGCGTCCGCGTTGAACGCGGCGTCGCCGGCGTCGTTCAGCACCGCGTAGATCGAGTCCGTGTACGAACCGAACAGCGCGGTCGCGGCCAGTACGGCGGTGGCGATCGCGATGCCCTTGGTGATCGCCTTGGTGGTGTTACCCACGGCGTCCAGCTCGGTCAGGATCTGGGCCGCCTCGCCGTCGACGTCACCGGACATCTCGGCGATGCCCTGCGCGTTGTCGGAGACCGGGCCGAAGGTGTCCATCGCGACGATGACGCCGACGGTGGTGAGCAGACCACAACCGGCCAGCGCGATCGCGAACAGCGCGACCACGCCGGAACCGCCGACCAGGAACGCGCCGTACACGGCGGCGGCGATCACGAGCGCGGTGTAGACGGCCGACTCGAAGCCGACCGAGATGCCGGACAGGATCACGGTCGCGGCACCGGTCAGCGACGTCTTGCCGACGTCCTGCACCGGCTTGTCCTCGGTACCGGTGAAGTAGCCGGTCAGCGCCAGGATGATCGCGGCCAGCACGATGCCGATGATCACCGACACCGTGGCGATGACGCGGGGGTCACCGTCGTGGGCGGAGATCGCGTCGGTCGCGCCGGTCAGGTCGCCGAACTTGGCCGGCAGGTAGACGAACGCCGCGATCGTGCAGAGCACGGCCGAGATGAAGGCCGAGATGTAGAAGGCCCGGTTGATCGTCTTCAGACCGTTCTCGCCGGTCCGCGGCTTGGTCAGGAAGACACCGATGACCGCGGTGACGGCGCCGATGGCCGGCACGATCAGCGGGAAGATCAGGCCCTGCTCGCCGAAGGCCGCCTTGCCGAGGATCAGCGACGCCACCAGCATCACGGCGTACGACTCGAACAGGTCGGCCGCCATACCGGCGCAGTCACCGACGTTGTCGCCCACGTTGTCGGCGATGGTCGCCGCGTTGCGGGGGTCGTCCTCGGGGATGTTCTGCTCGACCTTGCCGACCAGGTCGGCGCCGACGTCGGCGGCCTTGGTGAAGATACCGCCGCCGACCCGCATGAACATGGCGAGCATGGCGGCACCGAAGCCGAAGCCCTCGAGCACCGTCGGGGCGTCACCCTTGAAGAACAGCACCACCGCGGCGGCACCCAGCAGGCCGAGGCCCACCGTCGCCATGCCGACCGTGCCGCCGGTCCGGAACGCGACGCGCATGGCAGGTTCGCGCCCTTCGTCCCGTGCGGCCGCGGCGACGCGGACGTTGGCCCGGGTCGCGAGCCACATGCCCAGGTAGCCGATCGTGGCGGAGAAGCCCGCACCGACCAGGAAGAAGATCGACCGGAAGATCTTCAGCGTGGTGTCGTTGTCGCCGTCGCTGTGCACAGGCAGCAGGAACAGCAACAGGAACGCGACCACGGCGAAGACCGACAGCGTCTTGAACTGGCGGTTCAGGTAGGCGGCAGCACCTTCCTGGACCGCCTGGGCGATCGTCTTCATACTTTCGGTGCCATCGTTCGCGGCAAGCACCTGACCGCGGAACACCATCGCGATGGCGACCGCGAAGATCGCGATCACTCCGACGACGATGACCAGCGTGGTGTTGCTCGACGAAAGATCCACCGCTTGTACAGCAAGCGACGCGGACATCCGTCCTCCTTGTTGGCAACCCCTGTGGACTTGACGGCCCCCGTAAGCCGCTACCGAAGGGTTGGGAAATACGAAACAGCACCAATGACCTGGCGCGGTGGGTCACTCTAACGGGTAATCCGACCAGACCTGACGACAGGGTGGTCTACGTCATACCCGGGCCGAAGGGCAAGGCCGGCACCCTCCGTAGTCACAGCAACACCTTTTCCCGGTCGCCTCAGATGGCCGAGGCGACATCGGGGTGGATGTCGAAAACCTTGGTCAGGCCGGTGATCCGGAAGATCTTCAGCAACCGTTCCTGCGTACAGACCAAGGACAGCGACCCGTCGTGGGTGCGGACCCGTTTCAGTCCGCCGACGAGTACGCCGAGTCCGGTGGAGTCCAGGAAATCCACTCTTTCAAGGTCTACGACCAACTCGTACTGCCCCGCGTCGACCAGCGAGACGAGTGTCTCGCGCAGCTTCGGCGCGGTGTAGACGTCGATCTCCCCGCCCACCTCGACGACGGTGCGCCCACCCTCCGAGCGCGTCGTCAGCGACAGATCCACTTCGGCCTCCGATCCCGTGAACTGTTGCATTCAACCATGTACGGACCGTGAGTAGGGCCGTTGCGGAAAACTCTTTCATTCCGGCTCATCCCGCGTCGACCTCCTCGACAGAACTGTTGTGTGCATCCGCATTTGCAGCCGCCCGCGGCGTCCGACCGTGCACATTCCGGGCACGTTCCGGCACCCTGCGTCGTCCGAAGTTGTCGACGGCCCCGACTACGCTCGCGGTATGCGTGAGGGCGGTGAACAGGCAGATGCACGACAGCGGTGAAGCAGCGCTCATACTCAAACGCTTGGCTGCCGGGCCCGGCCGGGCCGAACGGCTCACCCACGTCGAATCCGTGCCGCCCCGGCAAGGCCGCACCGGCGCCTGGCCGCGCTGGGTGCCTGCGGAAGTGCTGAGCCAACTCGCCGACGCCGGCGTGACCGAGCCGTGGACCCACCAGGTCGCGACAGCCGAGGCTGCCTACAGCGGCAAGCACGTCGTCGTCGCGACCGGGACGGCGTCGGGCAAGTCGCTCGGCTACCTGCTGCCCGCCTTCGCCACGCTGAGCATCGCCCAGTCGGCATCACCCCATCGGCGTACGGCGTCAGTTCTGTACTTGTCGCCCACCAAGGCGCTCGCGCACGACCAGCTGCGCGCGGTCTCGGCGTACTCCGTGCCCGGGTTGCGCCCCACCACGCTCGACGGGGACTCGGAGCGGACCGAGCGGGACTGGGCCCGGGACCACGCCACCTATGTACTGAGCAATCCGGACATGCTGCACAGATCGGTGCTGCCCAACCACCAGCGGTGGGCCAGGTTCCTCGGCTGCTTGCAGTACGTCGTGGTCGACGAGTGCCACCACTATCGAGGGGTGTTCGGCGCGCACGTCGCCGGAGTACTACGCCGCCTTCGGCGCGTCTGCGCGCAGTACGGCGCTCATCCGATCTTCATCTGTGCGTCCGCGACCGTTGCTGAGCCGGCCGTGTCCGGTGAGCGCCTGACCGGCCTGCCGATGGTGGAGGTGGTCGCGGACGGCTCGCCCCGGGGCGGCATCTCCTTCGGCCTGTGGGAGCCCCCGCTGACCTCGGCGAGAGGAGAGAACGGAGCCCCCGTACGCCGTTCCGCGACGGCTGAGGTCGCCGATCTGCTCACCGATCTGGTGGTGTCGGGAGTCAGGACCGTGGCGTTCGTCCGATCCCGGCGCGGCGCCGAGACGGTCGCGTTGACCGCGCGCGACAACCTTGCCGAAGTCGACCCGGCGCTGGCCGACCAGGTATCGGCGTACCGGGCCGGTTATCTCCCTGAAGAGCGGCGCCGGCTGGAGGGGATGCTGCAAAGCGGGGAGCTCACCGGCGTCGCAGCGACCAACGCATTGGAGCTGGGCATCGACATCGCTGGGCTGGACGCAGTACTGCTGTCTGGTTGGCCGGGGACGCGCGCGTCGCTGTGGCAGCAAGCGGGGCGAGCAGGACGGACCGGTGGCGATGCACTGGCTCTACTGGTCGCCAGGGACGACCCACTGGACACCTATCTGGTCCGGCACCCGCAAGCGATCTTCGGGCGACCCGTCGAGGCGACAGTGTTCAACCCGGAGAACCCGTACGTGCTCGGCCCTCAGCTCTGCGCGGCGGCCCAGGAGTTGCCGCTCACGCCGGCCGACTACGAGATCTTCGGAGCCACCACCGAGAACGTGATCGGCCAGCTGGTCCGGCAAGGGCTGCTGCGCGAGCGGCCGCACGGCTGGTTCTGGACCAGGCGCGATCGAGCCGTCGACGCGATCGACATCCGCTCGGCCGGCGGCAAGACCGTGCAGATCGTCGAGGACCAGACCGGCCGGCTGCTCGGTACGGTCGACGGCGGCTCGGCCCACGCCAGCGTGCACGAGGGCGCGGTGTACGTCCACGCCGGCGAGTCGTACCTGGTGCGCAGCCTCGACCTCGAGGGGCACGCCGCCATCGTCGAGCAGGCCTCACCGGACTACACCACTTTCGCCCGTGACAAAACGGAGATCAGCATCCTGGCCGCCGAGCAGACCCAGGCCTGGGGCTCGGCGGAGTTGTCGCGCGGCTGGGTCCAGGTGACCAGCCAGGTGATCTCGTACCAGCGCAAGGAGCTCGGGACCGGCAACATCCTCGACGAGCAGCCCTTGGATCTCCCGGCGCGAACGCTGCGCACCAAGGCTGTCTGGTGGACCATGCCCGACGCGCTGGTCTCGGGACTCGGTCTGAGCGACGTACCAGGGGCCGCGCATGCGGCAGAGCACGCGTCGATCGGGCTGCTTCCGTTGTTCGCCACTTGCGACCGCTGGGACATTGGCGGCGTCTCCACCGCCAGGCACGCCGACACGGGCCGGCTGACGGTCTTCGTGTACGACGGTCACCCGGGCGGCGCGGGGTTCGCCGAGCACGGTTATGCCGCGGCGCGCGATTGGTTGACCGCGACACGTGAGGCGATAGCACACTGTGAGTGCGTGGACGGGTGCCCGTCGTGCGTACAGTCACCCAAATGTGGGAACGGGAACAACCCACTCGACAAGAGCGGCGCAGTCGCGCTGCTCACAGCACTTCTAGGCAGTGAGGCCTAACCGTCCAGCAGTACGGCTGCTGGAAGAAAGGCAGCGACCATGCTGGCCCTCGGAATCGTCCTGATCGTCCTGGCCGTCCTGTTCGGTCTCGGCGTCTCGGTCTCCTCCGGCGACACGACCAAGATGTCGGTGTTCGGCGTCGACTTCGGACTCGCCGTGCCGACCCTGTTCCTGCTCGGCGCCGCGACCGGAATCGCCCTGTTCCTCGGCCTGTGGTTGACGAAGAAGGGACTCGGCCGCGGCTACCGCCGGCACAAGGAGGTCAAAGAACTCCGCCAACAGGTCGCCGCAGCCCCCACCACCACCGAGCCCACCGAAGGCGCGACGACCCTCGACGACGACCGCACCACTCTGGACCGCGACACCCGGCCCGAGGTGGCCGACGACGCTGTCGTCCCGCGCCACGCCGCCACCTCCAGTGACTCCGTCGATGACGAGAACAGCCGCACGGTCGACCTCGACGAGGCGGACCGGCTCGCCCGCGAACGTCATACCGTTGCCGACGGCACCGAAACTGGGGAGCGCCGTCCCTGACGCCGGAGGAACTGAACGACCTTCACCATCGCGCCCTTGCGGAGAAGTGCAAACTCCTTCCCTGCAAGGGCGCAGTGCTGCGCACGAAAAGTTGTAGTATCTCGATCGAGCCACAGCCGCCACTCGATCCCGGCACGGCAGACCCGCAACCAGATTTCGATGCCCTGCGCAACCATTCGCGGCTGGCAGTTAGTTGCCATTGGCATCAAGTTTCCGGGATTGTCCATAACCACCTCCGGCTCTCTTGTGCATTACTGGTCGTGGCGTCAACGTCGCGTTGAGTCACCGTCGGCCTTCCGGGCCACACCACCTCCTGACGGAGGATCGACCCGCACCGCATCCCACGCGCAAGGGATGTCGTCGCGGCCCCCGGAATCGGCGCGCTCTCGCCTCGGGGTCCCGACGACCTGACGCCGCGAGATAGCACGACCTCTGGAGGTTGTCTTGATCATCCGTAGATTGTTGAGCCGTACCGGCGTCGCAGTGCTCGCCGTCAGCGTCGCCCTGGCCACGGCCATCCCGGCGCAGGCCGCGGCACCCGCCCAACCGGTCGGCCCACCGCCCGGCGTCGAGGTGGGCGTCGTGAAGCAGATCGCCAGCCGGGCCGACACCCGCTACTGCCTCACCTTCGTCACCGCGAACAAGGTGCCGATGGCGGTGATGATGGCCTGCGCTCCCGGCAAGGAGGGCAAGACCCAGGAGTGGGTGTACACCGAGAAGGGCCAGTTGCAGGTCGCGATGAGCAAGAGCGTCGGTGGCGCCCTTGCGAAGACGGGTGCCTGCCTGGACACCGGCGCGGATCTGGTCACACCACCGGCCGACGCGCCGGTCCTGGTGCTGCCCTGTCGTGACGGTGCCGGCCAGAAGTGGAACTACGACACCACTGACGGTTCCTTCACCAACGCGGCGAGCGGTCTGGCACTCAGCTCGCTGATCGGCAAGGGCAAGGCCAAGCAGGCCCAGCCCACCGGTGACCTCAAGGCCACCGGCGCCCCGTACCAGGGCTGGAGCGCCTTGCCGCTGCCGGGCCTGGACATCCTCGGCGCGGTGCTGGCACTCGTGAACGCACTGCTGGCATCGCTGGGCCTGGCCCTGCCGCTGCCGATCGCGAACGCCGCGACGAGCCTTCTCGACCTGGTCCGGGCGAAGAACCCGGTCCCGGCGCAGATGACGACACTGCCGAAGCAGATGATGCAGCTGGCCAGGCGCTGATCGAGAAGGATCCTCTGGTACCACGAGGACGGCCGGCCCCGACGATGTCGGGGCCGGCCGCTTGTTTCGGTCCTTTCTGTGCGAACCGTTTGTTCAGTTGTGAACCGTTGCGGGTTCGGGTGGTGGAGCGGTGGATCCGGTCGGCATCCGCTGCTTGCGCGTCAGCGGAGAGTTCCGATCACCGCCGTGGGATCACCACCAGCAGTGGTGGTGCCAGTGGTGCCAGTAGCCACAGCCGAGAAGGTCGTCCAGAAGTCCGAGCAACATTTCGTCACCTCCGATCCAGGGAACCCGATCGGCACTGACGCTACCTCCAGCAGTCACCCTGTGTATCTAGACCTGGACTGTTTGTGACAGAACCGCGAGCTAACTTCAACTTCATCGCAACGGTTGCCGCCTGCATCGGATTTGACCTGCTCGCACCGCTCGGAGAAGTGGCCACCGGCAACGGTCGGCTGGACCCCGGGTCGAGGATCAGTAGGAAAGTGACTATGTTCACCGCCGGATGGGTAAAAGTCTTCACATAGTTCCCGGCGAGTGCCAAGGTGGACCGGCACCGCCTGGACCGAACCCCCGCAAGGAGCCCCCTGATGCGACGAATTTCGCGGTTGTCCCGGCTGGCCGTTCTCGGCTCGGCCACCGTCTTGCTGCTGACCGGCTGTCTCGGGTCGTCCGGCGACGGCTCCGGCGACCAGGACTCGAACCGCAACGCCGATGCCAAGAAGGTCGAGCTGACGATCGGCTCGAACTCGGTCAAAGGCGGCAAGAGCAGCGCCGGCGCCACGTTCACCGAGGACGTCCTGATCCCCAAGTTCGTCGAGGCGCAGAAGGCCAAGGGCGTCGACGTCACGGTGAAGTTCCAGGGCGACGGCTCCGACGACGAGGTCTACAAGCAGAAGCTCGCGCTCAGCCTGTCCAACAAGGCCGGCCCCGACCTGTTCAGCCTCGACGGCATCTGGGTCGGTGAGTTCGCCCAGGCCGGTTACATCAAGCCGCTCACCGACACCGTCGGCGACGCCGCCAAGGTGAACGACTGGAACGGCTGGAAGCAGATCCCCGAGTCGGTGCAGCAGCTCGGCTCGTTCGACGGCAAGCGGTACGGCGTACCGGGTGGCACCGACGGCCGCGTGCTGTTCTTCAACAAGAAGCTGTTCCAGCAGGCCGGACTGCCGGCCGACTGGCAGCCGAAGTCGTGGGACGAGATCACCAGCGCGGCTCAGGCGCTGAAGAAGCTCCCCGGCGTCACCCCGGTCCAGATCAACGCCGGTACGGCGATGGGCGAGGCCACCTCGATGCAGGGCGTGCTGCCGCTCCTGGTGGGCACCGGCGCGACCATCAACAGCGACGGCAAGTGGCTCGGCAACACCCCGCAGCTGCGGCAGGTCCTCGACTTCTACAAGACGATCTACGGCAGCGGACTGGGCGATCCGGTGCTGCAGCGTGAGGCCAAGGGCCGGGACAAGTCGTTCGCCGAGTTCGCCGCGAACAAGATCGGCATCCTGCTCGAGAGCGACTACTTCTGGCGCAGCGTGGTCGAGCCCAAGGAAGGTGTCGCCAAGATGGCCGACCGGGACACCGCCGTGGGCTACGCGCTGATCCCGGCCAGCAAGCCGGGCGCCGGCGTCAAGGGCCAGGACTTCGTCTCGATGTCCGGCGGCGGTGCGACCGCGATCAACCCGAACACCAAGTTCCCGCAGCAGGCCTGGGAGCTGCTGCAGTTCATGAACTCGGCGGAGATGGTGAAGGCCTCGCTCAACGGTGCCGCGAAGATCACCCAGCGCACGGACGTCAACACCGAGGTACTGGCGGGCGACCCGATGCTCAACTTCGTTGCCACCAAGGTGCTGCCGATCACGCAGTTCCGGCCGGGTCTGGCGGAGTACCCGAAGATCTCGGCCGCGCTGCAGCAGGCGACCGCGGACGTGGTCGGCGGTAAGTCCACCGACGCGGCAGCGAAGAGCTATCAGGCCGCTGTCGAGGCCGCCGCCGGCAAGGACAAGGTCTCCAGCAGCTGATGACCACCGCACCTGCACCCGTGCCGGGACGCCCGGCACGGGTTCGTGGTCCGGCCCAGGACGTCGCGGGTCTCGGTGTTGCCCGAGCCGTCGGCTTCCTGGCCCCGGCCCTGTTGCTGATCGGCGCCTTCCTGGTCTTCCCGGCCATCTGGACCATCTACATCGGCATCACCAACTACCGGCTGACCGGCGTCGAGGCCGTCTCGCCGTCGATCGTCGGACTGGCCAACTACACGAAGGCGCTCAACGACGCGCTGTTCCACAACGCGCTCTGGCTGACCGTGCTGTTCGTGCTCGGCTCCGCGATCGTCGGCCAGAACATCCTCGGGTTCGCGCTGGCCTGGACGATGCGGCGCGCGCGACCGGCAGTACGCCGTACGGTCGAGGGACTGGTGTTGCTGGCGTGGATCCTGCCGTCGACCGTGGTGGCCTACTTGTGGATCGCGTTCTTCGACCGGGACACCGGCACGCTCAACAGCATTCTCGGTACGCAAGGCACGGCCTGGCTGATCGACTACCCGATGGTCTGTCTGATCGTCTTCAACACTTGGCGGGGCACAGCGTTCTCGATGATGCTCTACTCCTCCGCGCTGCAGGCCGTGCCGCCGTCGCAGCTGGAGTCGGCCCGGATGGTGGGCGCTTCGGGCTGGCAGACACTGCGCGACGTGGTGTTCCCGCACATCCGCGGGCACGTGCTGACCAACACGCTGCTGATCTCGCTGTGGACGGCCAACGACTTCTCGCCGTTCCTGCTCACCAAGGGCGGCCCGAACCACGAGTCGGAGACAGTGCCCGTCTACATCTACAACGTCGCGCTGCAAGGCGGTGAGCTGGGCTACTCGTCGGCGATCTCGTTCCTGCTGCTGATCGCGAACCTGCTGGTGGCACTGCTCTATCTGCGGCTGCTGAGGAGGCGGTCATGACCCCGGCCTTCGTCGTACGCCGGATCGGCTTCTACGTGCTGATCTGTGCGATCACGCTGTTCTTCGCAGTACCGATGCTGTGGATCGCTTCGGCGCCGTTCGACAAGTCACCCGGGCTCGGCGTGCACTGGCCGGACTGGACGCTCGACAACGTCCGCAAGACGCTGGACCATCCGTATGCGATGCACTCGATGGTGAACTCGCTGCTGATCTGTGTCACGACGGCAGTGGCCGTCACCGCCTTCGCCGCACTTGCCAGCTACGCGCTGTCGCGGGTGCGGATCCCGGGCCGGGACGCCTTGCTGTACGGGCTTCTGTTGCTGTCGTCCGTGGTCACGGGGACTGCTGCGATGGTGCCGATCTTCGTGATGATGTTCCAGCTCGGGTTGATCGATTCCCGCTTCGGGGTCGCGCTGGTGATGACCGGCGGCCTGTTGCCGGCGGCAATCTTCATCCTGAAGGACTTCGTCGACGCGGTGCCGAAGAGCTACGAGGAGTCGGCGCGGGTGTTCGGCGCCTCGACGTTGCAGATCCTGCGGGACGTCGTACTGCCGGTGGCGCGGCCCGGTCTCGCGACCATCCTGGTGTGGGCGTTCGTCAACTCGTGGGGCAACTTCCTGGTGCCGTTCCTGCTGATCCGGTCGATCGACAAGCAGCCAGGCGCCGTGCTGCTGCAGACCTTCACCGACGAGGGCGGCAGCGCCAACCTCTCGGTGATCCCGGTCTTCTCACTGCTGTTCTCGATCCCGGTGGTCGTGCTTTATCTGTTGGTGAACTCGCGGTACGGGTTCCGCTTCCATGGAGGGATCAAGAGCTGATGGCCGGTATCGACATCGAAGGTCTGGCGACCGTCTACCCGAACGGCGTGCGCGCCGTCGACGGGCTCGACCTGACGGTGGCCGACGGTGAGTTCTTCGCGCTGCTCGGTCCGTCCGGGTGTGGCAAGACGACGCTGTTGCGGACGATCGCGGGGCTGGAATCCGCGACCGAGGGCTCGGTGCGGATCGACAGTACCGACGTCACCAGGCTCGAGCCGGGCAAGCGCGGCGTGGCAATGGTCTTCCAGGACTATGCGCTGTTCCCGCACATGAACGTCTCGGAGAACATCACCTACCCCTTGAAGGTACGGCGGGTCGCCGCGGCGACGCGCGCTTCTGTCGCCGAGAAGACCGGCGACGAACTGTCCTTGCAAGGGCTGCTCGAACGGCGGCCGGGTCAGCTGTCCGGTGGTCAGCAGCAGCGGGTCGCGCTGGCGCGGGCCATCGCCTCCGAGGGCAAGGTGCTCCTGCTGGACGAGCCGCTGTCGAACCTGGACGCGCGGCTTCGGCTCGAGGCACGGACGTTCTTGAAGAAGCTGCAGAAGGATCTCGGCATCACCACCGTCTTCGTGACGCACGACCAGGCCGAGGCACTGGCCCTGGCCGACCGGATCGCAGTGATGCAGTCCGGCAAGTTGCGGCAGCTCGGTAGCCCGCGTGAGGTGTTCGCCCGGCCGGCCAACACCTTCGTGGCCAACTTCATCGGATCGACGCCGATGAACCTGCTGCCGGGGACGGTCGCTTCGGACGGGGTCTCGATCGCTGGTGGATCGTTGCCTGCGGCTACTGGTTCGGTTCCGTCCGGCGCGGAGGTGACGGTCGGCGTACGGCCGGAGTACCTCACCTTGTCGACCGGCGATGTGAGCGGGCCCGCGGTTCGCGGCTCGGTGGTCGTGGCGGAGAACCTGGGCACGCAGTCGCTCGTCACGGTCGACTGCGACGGCACACTGATCGGCGTCACCGTGCCGGAGGAGGACGAGCCTTCGCCCGGTACGCCGGTGGTTCTGACGGCCTCGGAGCAACGAGTCCTCCTGTACGACAAGGAGTCCGGCGAGCTGCTGGCCCGGCAACCGGCGGTCGTCTGATGGCTGTCACGAGTTACCGGCAGCGCTGGACCCTCGACGACAGGGCTTCGTCCGTCTGGCATTCGCTGCCGGTCGACATCCCTGCGGGCTGCGCTGGGTTGTCGGTGACCTTGACCGTACCTGCGGTCGAGGGTGCGGTGATCGATCTCGGGTGCGAGGGCGCCGCCGGCTGGCGCGGCTGGTCTGGTGGCGCCCGGCAGTCCTTCGCGATCACGCCAACTGCGGCGACGCCTGGGTACCTGGCTGGTGAGCTGGAGGCCGGCACCTGGTTCGTGGTCATCGGACTACACCGGGTGCCTGTCGAAGGTGTCGAGCTGGTTGTCGAGGCAGTCACCGGCCCGGTCTCGGTGATCCCGGGCCAGGAGGAGTACGCCGCCTTGACGGCTGCTGTCGGAGTACCGGCTCGGCCGCCGCGCCGCGAGCTGCCGGCGGCCGACGGGCTTCGGTGGGTGGCTGGTGACTTCCATGCGCACTCGTTGCACTCGGACGGCTCGACTCCGGTCGCCAACCTCGCGGCGCTCGGAGTTTCGGCCGGGCTGGATGTCATGGCGATCACCGATCACAACACCGAGGCGCATCACGCCGAACTGCCGGGGGTCGGGCGGCAGTTCGGGATCGGGCTGATCCCTGGTCAGGAGGTCACCACGGACACCGGCCACGCGAACGCCTTCGGCGCGATCGGAGTGGTCGATTTCCGGCGGCCTGCCGCTGACTGGGTCATCGAGGTTGCCCAACGCGGTGGGCTGTTGTCGATCAACCATCCGCTCGGCGGGGACTGCTCGTGGCGGCATCCGCTGCCGGAACATCCGCCGCTTGCCGAGGTGTGGCACTCGTCTTGGCTCGACCATCACTGGGGCGGCCCGGTCGCCTGGTGGCAGGCGTGGGGTCTCGGCTCGACAACTCCGATCGGTGGCAGCGACTACCACAACACGTCCTCACTGACGACGCCCGGCATCCCGACCACCTGGATCGCCATCGACGCCGCCGCCGAGGGTCCCGACGAACTCGTTCCCGCCGTACTGGAAGGCCTCGCCGCCGGCCGCACTGCCATCTCCGCCGGCTACGACGCACCCGTAGTACTCCACAACGGCAACGAACTAGTGGTCATCGACGCCCCCAACACCCTCCTCCTCACCGCCGACGGCACCCGCCACCCCATCCACACCCCCTACGAAACCCTCCCCGCCCCCACCACCCCCGGCACCGCCCTGATAACCCACACCAACCGCTTCCTCTCCCTAACCACCTAACCCCCACCGCCACCCACCTCCTCCACACACCCCACTCACCCTGGGCCAGCGCCGCCACCAACTCCCCCCTTCACGCGCCCGCTCACCCCCGCCGACGGCAGCCCCCATCGCCAGCATCAGCACCCCCACCACCTGACACCAGCCCCACCTGATCACCGGCCCACCCGCTTCGGGCCTTCCCGCCACGCGCCAGCCCGGTGACCAGCACCGCCGCCACTGCCCCTCCACACGCTCGCCCCCTCGTCGGCAGAACCCCATAGCTAGCAACCGCACCCTCCCCACCTAACCGCCCCGCCGCCACAGCCACAGCCACAGCCACCGACCTTGCCCGCGACCCGCTCACCCCGGGCTGGCATCGGCGCCAGCCAGGAGCGCCTTCCTTCCTCTTCACTTATTGCTGTGGGCCTCTATCGGTCGCAGTGATTGCAGGAAATGGTTCGTGGCTGGGCGTGCTGATTTCTTCGGCAAGGGTGTTTGTGAGGCGGCAGGTACCGGTGGGTCGCGATCTGGTCGCAATCTGGTAGAGATGGGGCGTTGATGTGGACGGCACCAGCCGGCTGCGTTCATGATCTGGAACCGAAGTCCTGCCCAACTCCTCCCGGACGCACTTCCCCGGCGCCCGGACGGTCACCCCGGAGGCTCGTTTGCCCGACCGCATCCGGCTGCTGCTGGTCGACGACCAGATCCTCAGCCGAGGCGTCCTCAGAAGCGGCCTGGAACGCGAACGGGATCTGGAGATCGTCGCCGAGATCAACCGGACCGATGATGTCGTCGGCGCCGCCAAACGCCACCGCGCGAACGTGGCGTTGCTCGACGCAGCCGGCCCGGGCTACGACAGCATCCACGTGACCACTGAGCTCCGTACTTCGATGCCCGAGTGCCGCGTACTGATGCTCACCACCTACGGCCGCCCCGGCCACCTCCGCCGCGGCCTCGATGCAGGCGCCAAAGGCTTCGCACTCAAAGGCAGCCCGACCCCGCAACTGGCCGACGCCGTACGCCGCGTGCACCTCGGCCTCCGTGTCGTCGACGCCAACCTGGCCGCCGAGACGCTGCTGTACACCGAGACGCCTTTGACCGAAGGCGAAACCAGCACCCTCCGCGCCGCCCGCGACGGCGGCTCCGTCGCGCTGATGGCGCAGAAGCTCGCCGTCTCCGAACGCGTCGTCCGCACCCGCCTCTGGTCAGCCATCGGCAAAACCGGCGCCCGCACCCGAGCCGACGCCATCCAAATAGCCGAACACAACGGCTGGCTAGCCGACTAACCCAACCCCGCGCAGCCCGCATGCACGGGCAGCAGCGGCGAACGCGCTAGGACTGGATCCCTCGGCAGCCGGATCTGGTTGCGCTCGGAAGTGGGAGGCGCAGAGCCCGGGCGGCGCGATTGGCATGGGCAATCGTCTACAACTCCCCTGGGAATGGCGCCGCACAGCAGTTGGATCTGGTTGCGCTCAGAAGTGAGACACGGCTGGAACATGGGCAGCCGCAACTGGCAAGGCCAATCGCCTACAACCCGCCGGGGGAAGGCGCCGCACAGCAGTCGGATCTGTTGCGCTCAGAAGTGGGGCACGGCTGGAACGTGGCAGCCGCGACTGGCAAGGTCCGTTGCCTACAACCCGCTGAGGAAGGCGCCGCTCAGCAGGCGGATCTGATGCGCTC
The DNA here is from genome assembly GCF_003261635.1 of Kribbella monticola. Taxonomy (GTDB): domain Bacteria; phylum Actinomycetota; class Actinomycetes; order Propionibacteriales; family Kribbellaceae; genus Kribbella; species Kribbella monticola. The sequence goes on from NZ_QFXK01000029.1 coordinate 117,777, forward strand.
GGCATGCGGCAGGGGTGGAGGTGGTGGCTGCTGGAAGAAGGTGCCACCGGTGGAGCAGTTGCCGCTGCCGCTGGAGGTCAGGGGCGAAGGCAACTCCCTTGGGCCGCTGAGGGCTGCCGGGGTTGCCCGGGGTCGCGGGGGGTGCCGGGGTCGCGGGGGTTGCCGGGGGTGCCGGGGTTGCGAGGGTGGTTGCGCTTGAGTGCTGGCGAGTTTGGCGAGGGTCGGGGGCTATTGGTCTAGGTGGTTCCAGAGCCAGCGGGGGCCTTCCGGTTCGGCTCCGTGGGCTTTGATGCGGTCGCGGAGGGCTCGGTCGGCGGTGATGACGGTGATCGGGCGGTCGGGATCCGTGATGGCGGCGGTCTTCACTACGTCGACGATGGTGTCGTCGCCTTCGTGGTCGGCGAGGACAACCTGCAGATCGCCAAGTGGCGGGGCATCGTCCATCGCTCGTCGGGCGGCTCCTTCTAGGACCACGACGATCTCGACCGGTTCGGACAGCTTCGGAGCGAGCGTGGTCAGCTTGTCGAGCAGTCGGCGGGCGGCGCCGGGGCGATCCCGCCACCATCCGTCCGGACGGGATCCCACGACGTTCGCTGCGTCGACCACGATCAAGCGCTCGCGTTCTGATGTCATCTCACCAAGTCTGCTCCTTCGTAGTCGGCGGGACCTGCACGGGCAGGCGTGTTGATGGACGGAGATCCTAGGACGCCTAGGTGAAGCACGATGCCGACCTCGACTGTGACGGTTTGGCCTTGAAGTTGGCAGGTTCTCAGGTCGACGTGCTGGGTGGCGGCGATGCGTTGGGCTGTTCGGCACGGATCGGGTTCACCGGCTTGTAGAGCTTGGGCCGCGCTCAGCGCCACCATGTCAGCAGCGGCCGTCACGCGGTGGGTGCCGACCGAGATGGCAGCCCAGAGCACGGCGACGCCTCCCGCCGTGAAGAGCACCATGGCAACGCAGAGGGCTAGTACCGTCCCCGCACCCAGCTCACGACGACGTCCCTTGAAGCGTGAAGACCTCATGGCACTGGGGTGGAGTTGGCTGGTTCGGATTGGATTGTTGCTTCAGCCTGCGCGTGCATGGGAGGAAGCTCGGCGAGCAGCGGCCAATCGGGGGTTACCAAGGCAGTGACGGCTACCTTGATGTCCGGACCGGATCGGGTGATCGAGATGGTTGCGTTTCGGGGAGCTGTGCGACTGCCGAGTTGCTGGGCTGATTCGGGCGGTTCGCCACGCGCGACCGCCCGGGCCACATCTCTTGCCGCGTCGATGCAGCGAATGTTTGCTATCACCAGACCGGCCAGCCAGACACCGAAAAGCATGGTTGCCAACAGCATCGGTATCGCCAAGGCAACTTCTGCTGTGACCGCACCACGCTCGCCCGAACGAGATGCGGCTCGCACTCCAAGCGGCAGCTGCGCCTGAAGCCTCTCATCATCAGTCTCGAACATTCCAGATCCCTCCTCGCGTGCTGGACCGGACCCGCCGCGACGGTATGGGGTGCGTCGCGGCGGGTCGGCGGGTCAGATCTGGACGCCGTCGAGTCCTGCGGCCTTGAGGGCGAAATTGATGATTGCCTTGAGCAAGGACAGCATCGCGGGCGATTTCAGCAGCGCGATGAGGATGCCGCCGATGCCGCAGGCGGCAACCATCGTCACCGCATACTCCGCGGTCGCCGCGCCGCGCTCGCTGAACTTGTGAAGGCGGCGAACGGCCACCAGCGCCTTGGACATGTGAAACCTCCTGATCTGCCGATCAGCTGCTCCGATCGACTCACTGACAAGGTGCCGTCGCCGGAGCCCTTGCAGACAAAGAGATTTCAACCTGGGGACAACTACCGCTCCGAGGCCACGGAATTCAGCCGGTCCAGCTGGTCCGGCGTCAGTTCCAGCTGCGCCGCCGCGACGTTCTCGACCAGGTGAGACTCCGAACTCGTCCCCGGAATCGGAACCATCATCGGCGATCTGTGCAGCAGCCATGCCAGCGACACCTGCGCGGGAGTGGCTCCGACTTCTGCTGCGATCTCGACCAGTAGAGCGTTCGCGAAATGATCACCCTTCGCGATGGGAAGCCAAGGAATGAAGGCGATTCCGTGCGCTTCGCAGTACTCGATGACCGGATCATGCTCGCGATCCGTCAAGTTGTAGCGGTTCTGCACACTCACGATGTCGACCACACCACGCGCCTCCTCCAGCTGCGCGACTGTCACCTCCGAGAGGCCGAGGTGCCGGACCTTTCCCTCGAGCTGCAGTTGCGCAAGGGCACCCAGTTGATCAGCGAACGGCACCAACGGATCGATCCGATGCAGTTGCAGCAGGTCGATCCGTTCGACCTGCAGACGCCGCAGGCTCAACTCTGCTGCCTGCCGGAGATAGTCAGGTCGGCCGACGTCGCCCCATTCCGTCGGCGACGGCCTCGTACGGCCCACCTTGGTGGCGATCACCAGGTCAGTGGCGTACGGATGAAGCGCCTCCGCGAGGAGCTGCTCATTCGTGCCGAGACCGTAGGAATCGGCGGTGTCGATGAAGTCGACGCCTAGCTCGACGGCTCGCCGCGCGACCCGGATCGGCTCGGTCCGATCCGGCACCGCCCGGAAGCCTGTCAGCCTCATCGCGCCGAACCCCAGCCTGTGCACATTCAGTTCACCGATCTTCACTGTCGGTTCGATCTGCATCTCGACTCCCTCTGCTCTGCCGCCGTCCCACCTCGGTGCGGCGCGGGTTCATCGTGCAGCCGGCCGGAAGTCGTCTTGAAATGATTTAGCCTGAGCTAAACCTTGCCGGAGGACGCGCATGCTGACTATCACCTTCACGGTGCAGGACCTGGCCCGTACCCGGCTGGCGTTGTCGCCCCTGTGGGAGGTGGTGGCCAGCATCCGGCTGCTGAAGACGCCGCGCGCCCAGCAGTTCCACGCCGGGTGGGCCCGAACCACGACCGAACGGATCGCCCGCGAGGGCATCGAACTCGGTCTGCTCTTCGACCTGATCGATCCGGCCGTTTGGTACCTGGCCGACTTCCTCACCCCTCGCCCACAGACGCCACTGCCCGATCTCACCGCCGACCTGGGTGCGCTGAACAGAGTCTCGGCCGATCAGGTTCGCGCGGACCTCGACGTACTCGCCTATGCGAGGAGCCACCCGGTCGGTTCGCTCGACGAAGCGATGCTGCCGCGCCGACTCACGCCCGCGACGGTGGACGACCTGCCGTCAAAGGCGATCGCGGATCTGTACGCCGATCCCGAGGCCGGCCTGGCTCTGCTCGTCGAGCAGGTGGAGGCGTACTGGGAGTTGGCAATCGCGCCGCATTGGGGGCGGATCCGCTCGCTACTCGAAGGGGATCTTCTGTACCGCGGTCGTCGGCTCGGTCAGGCCGGTCCTGCCGGGTTGTTCGAGGATCTCGCGGAATCGGTGAAGTGGCGGAACGGCTCGTTGTTCATCAAGCACCGCCGGTTCAAGGGGGTGCGGAACCTGAACGGGGAAGGGTTGCTGATGACGCCGTCGGCCTTTGTCTGGCCGACCGTGTATTCGAGCACGATCCCGCCCTGGCAGCCCACTTTCACCTATCCGGCGCGCGGGATCGCCACTCTTTGGGACGACTCGTCCCACCCGGCGCCGGCGGGGCTCGCCGGCGTACTGGGTCGGTCCCGCGCAGAACTGTTGGCTCAGCTCGATGCGCCACGGTCGACGACGGAACTGGCAGCGCGGACAGGGCTGACGCCTGGTGGAGTCTCCCAGCACCTGGGCAGCCTCCGCGCAGGCGGACTTGTCACTGCACACCGGATGGGCCGGACGGTCCTGTATGCCCGTACGTCGGTCGCGGAAGCTCTGCTCGACGCGGCAGCGAAGTAGCGTCCCGCATCAGGAGTTGGAGGTGTCGCCAGCGTCTGGCGAGGGCGGTGGTGCGGGGTATGCGACTGGGCGACGAGGGCCACGGGAAGGTCTGGCCGAGGGCTAGGCTGACGTCCATGTTCGTCTTGGAGCTGACCTATACCGCACCGCTCGAACGGGTCGATGAGTTGATGGCTGACCACGTCGCCTGGCTCAAGGGGCATTACGACTCCGGCACGTTCCTGGCTTCCGGGCGCAAAGTGCCGCGCGATGGTGGAGTCATCCTGGCGGTCGGCGACGATGCGCCGGCGATGGAAGAGCTGGTGAAGACCGACCCGTTCGCGATTGCCGGCGTTTGTGAGTACCGGGTCATGCAGTTCGTGGCGAGCAATGTCGCGACAGATCTCGAGAAGTACCGCCAGACGGTTAGCTGAACAGATGCAGGACTCCTCCCAGCGAGCCGGCGACGGTTGGGACCACGCCGAGCAGGACGAAGGCTGGGAGGAAGCAGAGGCCGAGCGGAACTACTGCTCGGGATTCGACAGCACGAGCCTGCTCCTCGACTGTCCAGCGCCGAGCGCTTCGAGCGTCGTCGGCGAGGTGTTCGAGTGATTTCGCCAAGGGTGCGCCGGAGCGCAGGGCGCGTTGTACTGCGCGGGCGAGGCTCGCGCATGGAGGCTCGGTCAGCAGGGTGGACCACGCGTCGATCGGGTCCGCACCCAGTCCGAGTCGGTGGCCGACGCCGGCCAGTAGGTCGCCCAGTGGGCCGCTGATTGCTTTCGCGACTGTTGCGACTGCGGCTTGGGGTGGTCGTCCGGCTCGCAAGCAGGCGGCAAGAAGGTCGACTGCCAGAGGCAGGTCGGCGGCGATGCGGGCTCGACGTCTGCGCGCGGAGGCTGGTTCGAGGCGGCTGAGACCGATGGGGACGGCGAAGGCGATGATCGGTGCCAGGAGAGCGCCGAGCGGAAAGCCGAAAAGCAGCAGCGCAGCACACGCGGCGATGAGCGCCACCAAACGGTGTCGGCGGGAAGTCGCCGGTAGAGCGAATCGGCGAGCGAGTCCACCACGGCGCCGACCAAGACGACGCGTCCCCGGCGGCCCCGGAACCCAGAGCGCCACCGCTAGCCCCGCAAGCACCACGGGCGTCAGCATCAACAATCACCTTCCTTGCTTTGACGATCGATCCACACCAGCTCTGCCAGGAGGATGTGGGTTGGGAGGGCGGAGGTGGGGTCATGGGGTGGGGTCTTTGGCTAGGTGGTCGGTCCAGGTGAGGCCGGTGATGGAGAGGGCTAGGCCGCTTGTGAGGACGGCTGCGCCTGGGGGTGTGGTGGTGAGGAAGGTGAGGGGGTCGGCGCCCAGGGCGTAGCCGAGGGCTGTGCCGAAGAAGGGGAGTACTGCGAGGAGGCGGGCGGTGGCTCGGGCGCCGGCGAGGCTGGCGGCTGTTTGGCGGCGGATTGCCTCGTCGGCTCTTAAGGAGTCGGCCAGGCGATCGGTGATCGCCGCGAACGGGGCGCCTGACTCGTCGGCTACTCGCCAGGCGGCGGCCAGGGCGCGGAGGCCTTCGGCGCCAGGGGTTTCGGCGATCAGTTCGAGAGTGGCCGGTACGTCGCCGCCGAGGCGGCAGGCGGCGGAGACGACCTGTAGGTCGGCGCAGATCGTGGCGGCTCCGTCGAGCGCCTCGGCCGGTGGTCGGCCTGCGGTCAGATCGGCGCTGAGAACATCGCAGGCCTCGATGACCTGAGCTCGACGAACGGCAGCCGCCGACCGGCGACGATGCTTGGCCCGCTGCCGGAAGACGACCGTGACGATGACGCCGACAGCAGCGACGGTGACCAGCACCTGTAAGCCAAGGGATCCCAAGAAGATGACCGAGATGGCGGCCGCGAAGGTGAGACTGCCGAGTCGGCGGCCCGCGCTACGGGTGAGGTCGGCGCCGCCTACCGAGAGCTTTCGGCGACGATCGACCAGGCCGGGAGAGGTGGCGGCCAAGCGATGGAGACCGCGGCCGCGGGTTGGCAGGATCAGCAGCAGGGCAACGAGCACTAGTCCACTGGCTGCGATGGCGGGTCTCATGCGGCACCTGCGAGGAGTTTGGTGAAGCGGCTGGCTGCGATGGCGGGTCTCATGCGGCGCCTGCGAGGAGTTTGGTGAAGCGGCTGGCGCCGTCGCAGAGTTCGAGGTTGCCGTCGGCAACGAACCGGACGGCCGGGAGCGTTGTCGCGAGTCCGTCAGCTGTTCGGCCGACTACGCGGACCTCGGCGATTCGTCGGCGGCCGTCGGATCCTCGCACCAGGTGGATGACGGCCTGCAGGGCGGACGACACCTGGCTGTGCAAGGCGTCGCGGCCAAGGCCGGCCATTGCGCCGAGCGCTTCCAGGCGGACCGGCACGTCCGAGGCGGAGTTTGCGTGGACCGTGCCGCAGCCACCCTCGTGTCCTGTATTGAGCGCACTCAGCAGGTCGACGACCTCAGCGCCTCGCACCTCCCCGATCACCAGCCGATCTGGACGCATCCGCAGCGCTTGCCTGACCAGGTCGCGCAAGGTGATCTCGCCGGATCCCTCGACGTTGGGCGGCCTTGCCTCCAACCGGATCACGTGCGGATGATCCGGACGGAGCTCGCTCGCGTCCTCGACCAGCACCAACCGCTCGGACTCGTCCACTAGTGACAGCAGACAGTTGAGCAGCGTCGTCTTCCCCGTTCCTGTGCCTCCACTGATCAGGAAGGCCAACCGTGCGTCCAGCAGATCCCGCAGCACCGATGCCCCACCGGGCGGCAATGAACCGGCGGCAACCAACTCCTCCAGGTCGAAGACCTTGCGCGACGGCACGCGCAACGACAGACAAGTCCCAGGGGCGGCAACCGGTGACAGGACGGCGTGGAATCGCGTCCCGTCTGGCAGCCGCACATCGACGTACGGCGTTGCGTCGTCGAGGCGGCGCCCGGCTGCTGCTGCGAGGCGGGTGGCCAAGCGGCGTACGGCGGATTCGTCGCCGGTGCGGAGGGATACTCGCTCGAGACCTGAGCCGCGATCGACGTAGACCTCGTTCGCGCCGTTCACCAGGATGTCGGTGATGCCGGGCTCGGACAGCAGTCCGTCGAGTGGCCCTGCGCCCAGGGCCTCTCGGCGCAGAGCGGCGACCACCGCGAGGACGGTGGAGTCGCCGAATACTCCGCCGTCGGCACGGAGAGCGGCGGCAACCCTCGCGGGCGTCGGCTCGGATCCCTGCGCAGCAAGGGTTTTGCGGACTCGCTCGAGTAACTCGGCCGAGACGTTCATGCTGCGGCCAGTTCGTGGAGACCGAAAAGATCCAGCAGTTCGGCGGCCGCTCGGCCAAGCGCCGTTCGCGGTCGTGGATCGAAGCGTCCTTCGTCCATCTGAGCAGCCAGCTCACGCTCGGCCCGGCCAACGTTCGCGGCCAGAGGAAGCGACAGATGATCCGCCACGTCGAGGGCAGACAAACCGTTCAGCGCGGGCTCTCGCGCCACCACTCTCAGGTCAGTGGCAACTTCGCGCAGCGGCGCCACCAGCCGAGCCGCCGCGGCGCACGCCCGCACATTCCGCGGTACGACCAGCAGCGTCGCCGTGGCCCGGACGAAGGCTTCTTCCGAGGCTGGATCAGGCCGGCGCGGCAGGTCGAGCACGACGAGATCGCTGCTTCGCTGTGCGGCACCCACGACGGAGCGCATCGCCTCGGGCGGTAACGCGGGCACATCGGACTGATCCCACGACAACACGGCCAGCCCGTCTATCAAGGGCAGGGCAGCTCGCAGCGCGCCGGAACTGACCCGTCCGGCAGCATTGATCAGCTCCGGCCACCGTGACCCTTGCTCGGTCTCACTGCCCAACGCGAGGTCGATACCGCCACCCAGGGGGTCGCCGTCGATCAGCATCGTCCGCAGCCCTCGTCTGCTCCCGGTCACTGCGACGGCAGCGGCGAGTGTCGTGGCGCCGGCTCCGCCACAGCCACCGACGAACGCCAGCGTCAGGGCAGACAGCACTCCGCCGTCCAGGGTGTCGGCGAGTTTGTCGCCGAGCGCGGCTTCTTCCGCCGGCAGCGGAAAGACGCCTTCGGCACCGATCGCGAGCGCGCGGCGATACGCCTCGGGGTCGTCGGGGTCCACGCCGGCCACGACGACGCCGGACCGGCGTACGGGTTGGGTGCGGGCCAGGGGCTCGACCAGGTCCTGGCCGACCACGACGAGGACCGGCGATTGCCAGCAGCGGCGCAGGCCGAGCAGGTCGTGCTCCACCTGGGGGGTCACCTCGACGGCCGCGGCCAGGCGCAGCAGGTCGTCGAGCAGCATCTCGTCGGCGGTGGCGAACAGGACCGCCGGCGGCAGGGAAGTGTTGTCCATGCCTAGAACGTGCCGTCTTCGGACGGCCCCGGAGAGGCCGATCGAAACCTGTGGACAACCGGTGTCGGATTTCCGTCAGCTGCGGCAACCCGCCAGCCCGAGCCCGCGACCAATGGGCGGCAAAACGCTACCGTTCGTTTTTGAAGCGTCTTTAACTAAGTTGCTTCCAGAAAGCTCCGCCCCCGTCCACTGATGGACACCTGCAGGACATCCGTGTCCCGCTCCGCTCCTGACCGGAGGACCGCCCCCATGAGTCGAACGCGCACCTTTGCCGCAGCGGCCACAGTCGCCGCGACCGCCCTGATCGCCGTCGCCGGCGTCGCCACCGCCGGACCGCCCGAAGCACAGACCGCCCCCCAGGCCGTCGCCGCCACCAGCGGTGGCGTGAAGACGGCCTACTTCACCCAGTGGGGCATCTACCAGAACGCCTTCTACCCCAAGAACCTGATCAGCACGGGTGCCGCGGCCAAGCTGGACTTCCTGAACTACGCGTTCGCGAACATCCACCCGACCAGCCACACCTGCTTCATGGCGAACAAGGCCGCCTCCCAGGACGAGAGCAACCCGAGTGCCGGTGACGGCGCCGGCGACGCCTTCGCCGACTACGGCAAGTCGTACGGCGCGGACATCAGCGTCGACGGCATCGGTGACGTCTGGAACCAGCCGATCCAGGGCAACTTCAACCAGCTGAAGAAGCTGAAGGCGAAGTACCCGAACCTGAAGATCCTGATCTCGATCGGCGGCTGGACCTACTCCAAGTACTTCTCCGACGCGGCCTCCACCGACGCCAAGCGCAAGGCGCTGGTCAGTTCCTGTGTCGACATGTTCATCAAGGGCAACCTGCCGGTCGTCGACGGCTTCGGCGGCCCGGGCAGCGCGGCCGGGATCTTCGACGGCATCGACATCGACTGGGAGTACCCGGGCTCGCCGAACGGTCACGTCGGCAACCACTACAGCGCCGCGGACAAGCAGAACTTCACCCTGCTGCTGGCCGAGCTGCGGTCCCAGCTGGATGCCTATGGCAACAGTGTCGGCAAGAAGATGTGGCTGACCGCCGCCACCCCGGCCGGCCAGGACAAGATCGCCACCATCGAGACGAACAAGCTCGGCCAGTACCTGGACTACAACAACGTGATGACGTACGACATGCACGGCGGCTGGGATGCCACCGGGCCGACCAACTTCCAGGACCCGTTGTACCAGGCGCCGAACGACCCGAGCACGCCGATCCCACCGGGCTCGGCCAAGTACTCCGTCGACGGGGCGGTCAAGGCGTGGACCACCGGCGATCCGGCGTACGGGATCCCCGGCGGCTTTCCGGCGAACAAGCTGACGATCGGATATCCCTTCTACTACAGGGGATGGAAGGGTGTTCCGGCGACAGCGAACGGTAAGTACCAGACCGCTACCGGACCCGCCGACGGGCACGCGCTGAGCGGCAACGTGCCTGGTGTCTCCTTCTACAAGGAGCTGACCGGCTTCGTCGACAATCCCGCCAGCACGTACTTCGACGACGCGACCAAGGCCTCCTGGTTCTACAGCAACGGCACCTTCTGGACCGGGGACAACGCCCAGTCGATCAAGGCGAAGGCGGATTACCAGCACTGCAAGGGGCTGGCGGGCGCGATGATGTATTCGCTCGAGGCCCTCGACCCTGGCGTCACGCTCTTCAACGCAGTGGTCAACTCCGTCAACGCGGACACCGCCGGTTGCACCGGCACAACCCCGCCGCCGACCACCCCTCCCACGACACCGCCGACGACGCCCCCGACCACCCCGCCCACGACACCACCCACGACTCCCCCGACCACGCCTCCCACCACGCCGCCGCCGACCACCCCTCCGACGGCTACCCCGTGGGCGCCGAACACGGCGTACGCGACCGGCGCTCTGGTGTCTTACAACGGCATCACCTACCGCTGCATCCAGGGCCACACGTCCTTGACCGGATGGGAGCCCCCGAACGTCCCTGCCCTATGGGGACGGGTCTGATCACGTACCGCCCACTGATCGGAGCATCATGAAACGCAAGAAGTACCTGTCCGTAGCAATAGCCGCGATAGCCGCCGTGGTGGCTTCGCTGATCGTCATCCCGGCGGCCCAGGCCGCAGGGGTGAGCGCCGCCTTCACCAAGGTGTCCGACTGGGGCAGCGGGTTCGAAGGCAAGGTGACCATCACCAACGGCACCACCAGTTCCCTCAGCACCTGGACGGTCGCACTGGACTTCCCGTCTGGCTACACCATCAGCAGTTCCTGGGACGCGACCAGGAGCAGCAGTGGCCAGACCCACACCTTCACGCCGCCCAGTTGGGCGGGACCGCTGGCACCGGGCGCCACTGTCACGTTCGGCTTCAACGGCAGCCCAGGCAACTTCCCCGGCATCACGGGCTGTCGCCTGAACGGCGGCTCGTGCAGTGGCGGTGGAGGAGGAACCGTGCCCGGCGCACCCGGCGGACTAACGGGTACGTCGACCTCCTCGTCGGTAAGCCTGTCCTGGTCGGCAGTTAGCGGGGCCACCAGCTACAGCGTTTACCGCAACGGTACGAAGGTGGGCACTCCGACCGGTACGTCGTACACGGACTCCGGGCTCTCCGCGAGCACGAGCTACAGCTACCAGGTCAGCGCCTCGAACGCCGCGGGCGAAGGCGCCAAGAGCGGCGCTATCTCCGTCACCACCCAGGGCGGCGGCAATCCGGGCACCGGCTCCAAGAAGGCTGCCCCGTACCTCTACATGGGCTGGGGTGACCCGCCGAACCCGGTGACGGTCATGAACGCGACCGGCATCAAGTGGTTCACCATGGCCTTCATCCTCTCGTCCGGTGGCTGCAACCCGGCATGGGACGGTTCCCGGCCGCTACAGGGCAGCGCAGATGCCAACGCGATCGCTGCGATCCACGCGGCCGGCGGCGACGTCGTACCGTCGATCGGTGGTTGGAGCGGCAACAAGCTGGGACCGAACTGCAGCACGCCGGAAGCACTGGCCGGCGCCTACCAGAAGGTGATCAGCGCCTACGGTCTGAAGGCGATCGACATCGACATCGAGAACTCTGACGAGTTCGAGAACGAAGCTGTCCAGGACCGCATCCTCGGCGCGCTCAAGATCGTCAAGCAGAACAACCCCGGGATCCAGACGATCCTGACCTTCGGTACCTCGACCACCGGCCCGAACTACTACGGCAACCGGCTGATCGAGCGGTCGGCGGCACTCGGCGCGAACATCGACATCTTCACACTGATGCCGTTCGACTTCGGCAGCAGCAACGTCTACAACGACACCGTCGGCGCCTCCACGGGCCTGAACAACAAGCTGAAGGCGACCTTCGGCTGGACCACCGCACAGGCCTACGCCCACCAGGGCATCTCCGGGATGAACGGTCTGTCGGACCAGCAGGAGCTGACCTCGACGGCGACCTGGCAGAACATCACCAACTGGGCCCGCAGCAACGGACTCGGCCGGCTGGCGTTCTGGTCGGTGAACCGTGACCGCGGCTGTGCCGGTGGCGGCGTCGTCTCCAACTGCAGCGGCATCGCCCAGCCCGACTGGGAGTTCACCCGCATCACCGCGGGGTTCTAAGCACCGCAGGGCTCTAAGCAGCAAGGCCAGAGCCAGTACGGCGGGCGGGCGCCCCACCGCCCGCCGTACTCCGCTTCGCTCGGTCAGGTGATGGTCTGGGCGATCAGTTCGTTGCGGGCGTCCTGGCCGAGCGGCACCGTCGTGTGTACACCGTCGCGCAGGTACATCGTCGGCAACATCCGCGACGGCTTGGCGGCCAGGAACTCGGCCCAGTGCACGATCTTCAGGTTCGGGTACCGCTTCTGCGCGTCGGCGAGCTGCACGTTGATCCAGCCACTGTTGCGCTGGTCCGCGAGCCGCACCGCGTCGGTGACGCTGGTCCGGGCGACCTGCACGTTCACCCAGTACACCGTCCGGGTGGGACCGGCGATGCTCATCGTCCGGTCGATCTGGGCCGCCATCACCGGCGGGTTGAAGATGTCGTTGGAGCCGGTCGCCATCAGGATCCGCTGCGGCAGGCCATACGTGGTCGCCCAATCGGCCAGCACGTCGACGGCAGGTGCTGTCGGCCGACCGGACCAGTTGTTGACCGCGAGCAGGATGCCGTCGGTGTTCAGCCGCACGGCCAGGGCATAGCCGTCCTGCACCGAGATGCTGTCGCCGAACATGTAGATCCCGTTGGCGTCCCGGACCTGCCGGATCGTCGTCGGCGTGGCGATCTTGTTCGAGTTGCCCTCCCACGGGCCGAGCTCACCCGAACCGTAGTCGTCGGCCGCATAGGCGGCGGTGGTCGAGGCAACCGATGCGACCGTCGCTACCGCGCCGGCCGCGAACAGTTGCCGTCTGCTGGGCTTCAGGGACTTCCATGACTTCTCCACGCGAAGACCTTGCCCGGCTGGACTCCGCCACGCCAAGACTCATTGCAGCAACCTGCAGAGAATCACCACGCCTGCACGAAGGACCGGAAGCGTTCCGCAGCCGGGGACAGCTCACGGTGCAGGTGCCACGCCAGGCCGATGTCCCGACGAGCCCGTACGCCGGCCAGTGGCACCCCGGTCGCTCCGCTCTCCGTACCTCGTACTGCGCCGCCGGGCAGCACCGCGACGCCGAGCCCTGCGCCGACCAGCCGATCGACCGTCGTCAGGTCCGTGCTCTCGAAGGCGACCGCAGGAGTGAAGCCTGCTGCTCTGCAGAGCTCGTCGGTGAGTCGACGGAAGCCGAAGTCGGAGCGCATAGCGATGAAGGGCTCGCCGGCCGCCTCAGCCAGCCGCACTCGGTCGCGACCGGCCAATGCGTGTCCTGGAGGGACGTAGAGACAGAGCCGTTGCCGTTCGAGCAGATGCCAGCCGAACGTGTGCTTGTCGGGTCTGGGACCCGTGATGGCCAACTCCGCGTCGCCGGACTCCAGATCCTGGACGATGTCGTGCGACGGCTGCTCCCGCAGCGCGAAGCGGATCGACGGTGCGGAGTGCCGGAAGGCAGTGAGCAGATCAGGCACCACTCCGGTAGCGACGGAGTGCAGGAACGCCAGGCGAACCGTTCCGGACTCGGGATCCAGCAACGCGTCGATGCGCTGCTGAGCCGAGTCCAACGCACCGGCGGCGGCCCGGGCGCCCTCCAAGACGATCCGGCCGTACGGGTTCAGCCGTAGTCCGCGGTGCTCGCGTTCGAACAGCCGGGTGCCGAAGGCTTCCTCCACGCGCCGAAGTGAGCGCGACAGATTCGGCTGACTGGTCTGCAGCGTTGCGGCTGCTTCGGTCAGATGCTCCGTCTCGGCGAGCACCACGAACCACCGCAGGTCGGTGACATTCATGCCGAAAGCGTATCGGTCACAGCTGGGCAAGACATTTTACGTATGCCAACACATCTGGCACCGTCAACGAAGTGCAGACAAAGCCCGCCACATCGATCGGCTACTTGCCCGGAGACCCCGGGTATCGTCGCCTGTCGGTAGCCCTGTTCGCCGCGGGTCTGGCCACCTTCGCGATGCTCTACAGCACCCAGCCGCTGCTGCCCGAGTTGGCCGCGGAGTTCCAGGTATCCCCGAGCCAGAGCGCCTTCACCGTGTCGCTGGCCACTCTCGGGCTCGGTGTCGCGCTGCTGATCGCCGGGCCGGCTTCCGAGGTCTTCGGCAGGACGCGATTGATGCGATGGTCCGTCGCGATCGCGGCCGTCATCGCCGTACTGTGCGCGCTCGCGCCCAACTGGCCGGCCTTGCTGGTGCTACGAGGCGTTCAGGGCGTCGCACTGGCCGGGCTGCCGGCAGTAGCGATGGCCTATCTCCGGGAGGAGGTTGACGAGAGCAGCCACGCTCGGGCAAGCGGCCTGTACGTCGCCGGTACTGCAGTGGGAGGTATGACGGGTCGCCTGGTCGCAGGTGGCCTGGCTGAGCTGGGCGGCTGGCGTACGGCACTCGGCGGCATAGCCCTGCTCGGCCTGATCTGCGCGGTACTCGTGGCGCTTCTTCTCCCCGCATCGCGCAACTTCGTCGCCATTCCACCCAGTCCGCGGAGGTTGCTGGAGCAGACCGCTCGCGTACTGAAGGACCCGGCGCTCCTTGTTCTGTACGGCATCGCCGCGACCGCAATGGGCGCCTTCGTCGCGGTCTACAACGCCACTGGCTTCCGGTTGGCGGCCGCGCCGTACGGGCTCGGGCCTGGGCTGGCAGGGCTGGTGTTCGCTGTCTATCTGGTCGGGTCGGCGGCCTCCGCAGTCGCCGGCAGGCTGGCGGACCGGTACGGGCGACGCGCTGTGGTTCCGATCGGCTGCCTGATCACCATGGCCGGTGTCGCGACGACGTTGGCTGCTCCACTCCCCTTGATCGTCATCGGCCTTGCCGTGATGACAGCGGGGTTCTTCGCGGTTCACGGCGTAGCGAGTGGCTGGGTGGCGGTCCGTGCCCATGCCGGTGGAGGAGGCACCGGCCAAGCCGCGAGTCTCTACCTGTTCGCCTACTACCTGGGATCCTCTGTCTTCGGCGGCCTGGCCGGTACTGCGTGGAGCCGTGGTGCCTGGCCCGGTGTCGTCGCCGAGGCATCAGCCCTGTTCCTGCTGACCCTCGTACTCGCACTGCTGATCCGCAGGATTCCCAGCCGGATGCGAAACTGACCAGGTGACCAGAGCAAGCGATGCAGCCGACGAACTGGGCCTTGCCTACGAACTCACCAAGCACGGCCGGGTGAACTCGCTCGAAGAGGCAGCGGCGGCCCGTGGAATCGAGCCGGCCAAGCTGATCAAGACAATCGTGGTCCGGCTGTCCGACAGCGACTACCGGTTCGTGCTGGTCCCTGGTGACCGCGAGATCGCATGGCCCAAGCTGCGCGCGTTGCTGGGGCTCAGCCGCATCTCGATGCCCAGTGCAGAGACAGCACTCGACGTCACCGGCTACGAGCGGGGGACGATCACACCGCTGGGCAGCACGAACGCTTGGCCGGTGATCGCCGACGAGCGGATCACCGGGACGATCTCGATCGGCGGCGGCGAACACGGCACCGGGCTGACCGTCGACGCCGAGGACCTGATCAAGACCCTCAACGCAACGGTCGCCGACGTCACGGACCAGTAGCTAGATCAGCAACCCTCGTTGCCCCGCTCTCAGTCCCGCCTGGAATCGCGTGGTGGCATCCAGGGACTTGAGGATGCGCTGCATCCGCCGCTCGACCGTCCGCTGGGCGACCCCGAGCCGCCGGGCTATCGCCTGATCAGTGAGTCCGGCAGCCGCCAGCGCAAGCAACTGGTGATCCTCTGCACTCAGCGGCCCGTCACCCGACGACTCGGGCGTCAGCGAGGTCGCCTGTTGCCAGAGCAGTTCGAACAGCCGGACCAGCGCATCCAGCAGACTCGACGGCCCCAGCTCGATGACCTCCTGCCCGGTCTGCAACAACCCGGTACGCCGATCAGCAACCACCAGCTTCAGCGGCACATCGCTGAGCATCCGGCAGCTGGCCCCCGCGCTCCGGGCTGCAGCCAACTCGGCCGGATTGCCGAGCGCAGCCATGTCGTAGATCGTCCGGTAGCTCACGCCGTACGCGCGACGCGGTTCCACCGGCAACACGGCGTACGGCGGCTTGTCCAGCACCAGGACCTCGCTCTGGGCGCTCTGCTGGGCTTGGTAGAACCGCTGGGCGATCGCCTGCTCGCCACGGATGACGGTGAATGGTCCGGACTCGTGGGCAGCCCGGAACTCCTTGGTGAGGATGGAGGCGCTCAGCCTGGCCTGGACGATCGCGGCCTGCTTGCGGAGAGCGAGTAGCTCGACCGCGGCCTCCGGGACGGCCGGCGTGTACCGGGCCGGGCGCCCCGCAGTACGGGACGCCAGGCCGAGTGACAGCAGCGACCTCAGGTGCCGGGCCACCCGTGCGGTGGCCCAGCCTGTGTCGTTGACAAGGTCGGTCGTGGTGGCTTCCGGCCGGGCCAGAAGCGCTCGGTAGAGCTGCTCGTCCTCGTAGCAGACTCCGAGCGCTTCCAGCACCTGCGCGGGTCGGTAGTTGTGCATGCCTGTCAGGGGAGTGAGTGCACGTGGGAGCCGACCGTGCTGGAGAACCCGTTGCCGTTCAGGGCGTCCCAGTTGGTCGACCAGGTCATCGCGCCGCGCAGCGAAGGCCACGTGGTGCTCGGCTTGAAGCTGCCGCAGTTGGTACCTCTGGCGAGGCAGTCGAGCGCGTTGTCGACGATCGTCGGCGACACGTAGCCGCTGCCGGCCGCGCGAGACGAGGCAGGCAGACCGAGACCGACCTGGTCCGGCCGCAGCCCGTTCTGCAGCATGATGCAGGCCTGGGCGGTGATGAAGTCGACGCTGCCCTGGGAGTAGACCTGCCCGTTGCAGCCGTTCATCGCACCGGAGTTGTAGTACTGCACGTTGACGATGGTCAGGATGTCCTTGATGTTCAGCGCCAGCTTGAAGTACTCGAACGAGGTGGCCTGCATGTCGATCGTCTGCGGAGCCATCGTGATGATCAGCCCACTGCCGAAGCTGCTCTGCAGGCTGCGCAACGCCTGACCCATGTACTGCGCGTTGACGCCGTTCTCCAGGTCGATGTCGACCCCGTCGAAGCCGTACTCGCGCAGGATGCCCAGCGCGCTACTGGCGAAGTTGGCCGCCGCTGTCGCGTTGGTGACCGAGATCGTGCCGTTCTGACCACCGACCGACAGGATGACCCGCTTGCCGGCCTGGTGCTTGGCAGCGATGTCGGCCTTGAAGTCAGCCGCCGTGTAGCCGCCGAGGCGACTCGACAGCGTCGGGTCGAGCGTGAAGGTGATCCCACCCGGCTTGCTCGGGTCCGTGTCGGCGAAGGCCACCGCGATCAGGTCGTAGTTCGCCTGCACATCCCGGATCCGCTGGACCGTGGCGCCGTTGTCGAAGTTCTGCCAGTAGCCGGTCAGCACGTGTTTCGGCAGAGTGCCGCCGCCCGGCGGCGGGTCGGTCGGCCCGCTCGACGTCGTACCGGAGGCACTCGCGCCGTACGCCGAGCAGTTGCCGGCCGCGTCGCAGGCGCGCACCTTGAAGCTGTACGTCGTACTCGGGCTGAGGCCGGTCGCTGTCCAGCTGGTGACGCTACCGACGCTTTGCGCGGCACCCGTACCTCGGACCACGTCGTAGTGGTCCACACCGTTCGCATCCGACGAGGCAGACCAGGTGAGCGCCAGCGAACTCGAGGTCGGGCTGCCCACGGTCAGACCACCGGGAGTGGTCGGCGGAGTGGTGTCCGGCGGCGGGGCGGTGCCGCCGGGACCGTCCAGGACGACGTCGTCCGCCTGGTACGCCGGGAGGCCGTACCAGCCGTGGAGGTAGACCGTGACCGTGGTTGCCGACGAGCTCGTGGTGAACGTGGTCGTCAACTGGTTCCAGGAGTCGTTGGTGCTCCACGTGCTGGTGCCGCCGTCGGCACCCAGGTACACGTTCGAGCCCTTCACCCAGGCCGAGAGCGTGTAGGTCGAGCTGGGTTTGACCGAGACCGACTGGCTGCAGCGGGCGTTGTCGCCGGAGGTGGGACTGCCCTGGAGAGCCCAGGTCCCGGTGTGCGCCGAGCCGCTGACGGCGGCGCCGGTACCGGAGGAGCAGGACCAGCCGGACAGGGTTCCGGTCTCGAAGGTGCCGTTCGAGATCAGGTTGGTTGCCGCCGAGCTCGTCGGTGAGAACACGAGCACGCCGGCGAGGGCGACAGCGGCGGACAACAGCGTGGAGATGATCGCGACGGTGGTGCGGGGGCGGGTTCGCGGTTTCATGTCTCACAAACTGTGACCAGTCAACTACATTGTCAAGACCCTACATAAAGTGGAAGCGCTCTCACGCTCACGAAAAGCAAAAATGAACAGTTTTCTAACCTTGGTCGAAGCGCCTGGCAGGGAGCGTCATGCTCAACCTGGAAGAGGAAAGGCGACGGCCCCCGGCGGGGGGGTGACCGGGGGCCGTCTTCGGCCACGGGCTCGGGGGGAGGAGCCGGGGGCCGATCAGGAGGCGACAGTCTGCCACTGTCGAGGAGTAAATACCCCCCGAAACCGGATCTCACACATCTCAGTTCCGTAAAACCGAGAGCCTGCTCTCCGGGCGCTCGGAAAGCCCTCAGCAGGCCGCCCGAACCAGTGTCACTGTCACACTGCTCAACAGTCTAACGGGAGAGTAGGCCACACGAAAGGCCGGGCCCCTCGGCGTTTCGCGGCGACCCCTATCCTCGTCTTCATGGAGCACCTGGGGACGACCCGATCGGCCGCCTTCTTCGATCTGGACAAGACCATTATCGCCCGCTCCAGCACGCTGGCCTTCTCCCGCCCGTTCTACGCCGGCGGGCTGATCAACCGGCGCACCGTGCTGCGCAGCGCCTATGCCCAGTTCGTCTACCTGCTCGGCGGCGCGGACCACGACCAGATGGAGCGGATGCGCGAGTACCTGTCCGCTATGTGCACGGGCTGGGACGTCCAGACGGTCCGCGCGATCGTCGCCGACACCCTGCACCACATCGTCGACCCGATCGTGTACGACGAGGCGGTGACCCTGATCGAGGAGCACCACGCGGCTGGCCGGGACGTGGTGATCGTGTCCTCCTCCGGCTTCGAGGTGGTCGAGCCGATCGGGGCGATGCTCGGCGCCGACAAGGTGATCGCCACCCGGATGGTAGTTGCCGATGGCAAGTACACCGGTGAGGTCGAGGAGTACGTCTACGGCCCGCACAAGGCGACTGCGATCGCCGCGCTGGCCGAGGCGGAAGGCTATCTGCTGAAGGATTCCTACGGGTACTCCGACTCGATCACCGACGAGCCGATGCTCGCCGCGGTCGGCCATCCGTTCGCGGTGAACCCGGACCGCGCGCTGCGCCGGGTGGCCGTGTCCCGCGGCTGGCCGGTGCTGGATTTCAGCAAGCCGGTCGCTCTGGGCGAGCGCACCCGCTTCCACGAAGTACGCCGTCCGGCCGTCGCGGCGACCGTCGTCGGCGCGGGGCTGGCGGCGGCCGGTGTCTTGCTGTATGCGGCTCGCCGGCGGTCTCGCGGCAGCGGCACTGCGTGACGGATCCTCAATTTTCACAGCTTCATGAAGACCGGCTTAGCCCTTCCCAGGAAGGGTTTTCCGGAGTACAAAAGAAGCACAAAGGACGGAGCCTTCCAGCGAAGTCCCGCAGAGAATCGCACGGCAGCCAGGCACCCACGCGGCGACCAGCCCATCCCAACCGGGCAGCGCGACCTCACGTCAGGTTCGAGAGAACCACGACCGAGGCGGCAGACAAGGTGCACGCTTGGTAACCAGGATGGCGTGCCAGCGACGGCGCTCTCAGCTGAGAGCGCCGTTCGCATGTGCGGACCACAGTGTCCTTGCTGGGCGTCTTATTTCCCTTGCTGGGCAGAGATGTTGAGCGGTGAGCGTTCGGCACCGAGTGCGACCACCTCACACGATCGCAGCAACCAGTCCCGTACACCGGTCAGCCCGCCGCCGGCGTAGTCGCGCAGGCCTTGCGCGTACGACCCGGCCAGTTCGAGATGCCCGGCCTCGGGCACCGTGACCGAGACCGGGTCGATGCCGCGGGCAACGAGCAGGCCACGTTCGGCGGCCCGGGCGACCAGGCCGTTCGCGGTCGGGAACGGCCTCAGTACGGCGAGTTCGGCGTGCACGATCGCGGCGACCACGATCCCCGGCGCGCTCGTCGGCCGGCTCAGCGCGCGGGCCAGGCCCTGCAACCTGTCCCACATCTCGTCGGCACCGGGCGCCTCGGGAAGGCCTGGGATGTCATCCGGCAGTGGTTCCCGACTGGTACGCAAGTGGCCCAGCTGGTCCTCGGTGCCGAGTTCAGCGGCAGCCAGCTGGTGCAGCCTGGTCCAGACCTGTACCGGCGTCTTCTCCAGCTGCGGGGCGAGGCTCATCAGCTCGCCGGTCATCCGGACGGCACCGGCCGACCGCGGGTCGCCGGCGCCCCGGCGTACCTGCTCCAGGGTGTCCTGGCTGCCGGCCAGCGCCGCTGAGGCGTGGGCGCCGCGCAGCAGGGCCTCGGCGGTCATGTCCGAGCCGACCTTGCGCAGGCCGCGGTCGCGGAGCAGCACGTCGACGGCATCCCGGGCCGCGCGGGCGGCCGAACCGACCCCCTCCAGCGTCGCCAGCGGCTCGAACACATCAGCAGTCATGGGGTGCACCCTAGTGTCCGGGGTGAAGATCACCGGTCGTGGCCTGTGCCCTGCCGTCCGCAACCTAGGATGGCGTCTCATGGCCGCCAGCACCGACTCCGCCGGGGTCCCGAGGTTCAGCATCGTGGTCCCGTGTCACAACGCGCGGGCCTGGCTGCGGCCGTGCCTCGATTCGGTCCTCGGCCAGTCCTTCACCGACCTCGAGGTGGTCGGCGTCGACGGCGCGAGCACGGACGGCTCGGGCCGGATCCTGGACGAGTACGCCGCGGCCGATCCGCGGGTCCGGGCCGTGCACCTGAGCGAGGACGTCGGGCTCGGGCTGACCCGCAACGCCGGTCTCAAGGAGTGCCGCGGCGAATACGTGTTGTTCCTGGACGCCGATGACGTCTACCTGCCCGGCTCGCTGGCGGCGATCTCGGCCCGGATCGACGACACGTCGCGGCCGGACCTGGTGATGTTCGACTACGAGCGGATCTTCTGGGACGGCAAGGTGGTCCGCAACCAGCGGCACGACGCGTTCGCCCGGGAGGGCCAGGGTGTCTTCACCGCGGCGGAACGGCCGGTCTTCCTGACCTTCCTCGAGGTGATCTGGAACAAGGCCTACCGGCGCGACTTCCTCAGCTTGCACGGCTTCGTCTTCACCACCGGGTACTACGAGGACGTGCCGTGGACCTACTCGACGATGCTCACGGCTGGCCGGATCGCCACCTTGGACCGGGTCGTCGTGCACTACCGCCAGCACCGGACCGGCGGGAACATCCACGCCACCCGGACCCGGCGGCAGTTCGACATCTTCGACCAGTACGACCGGGTGCACGCGTTCATCTCCGCCGATCCGGAGCTGACCGGCTGGCGGCGGTTCGCGTTCGACCGATCGCTGGACCACATCCTGGCCGTGCTGGCCAAGCCCGAGCGGATCGATCCGGATGACCGGGCCGAGTTCTTCCACGCCGGCGCCGCGTTCGCCAAGCGCTGGAAGCCTGAGGGGTACGCCGCCGATCGGACCGGCCGGGGATTTCGCCGCTGGCTGCTGATCCACGACGACTACGCCACCTACTCGACACTCAAGCTCAGCTCGAAGATGCTGCGTGGCAGCGCCTCCCTGCCGAGTCCCCGCAAGGCCGTCGACCGGCTGCTGCACCGGGAGCTGGAGCCGAACCTGGTCCTCTACGCCGCGTACTGGTTCAAGCAGTACGCCTGCAATCCGCGGGCGATCTTCGAGAAGGCGTCCGAGCTCGCACCGCAGTTCCGTGGCGTCTGGGTCGCCGACGCCGACCACGTCGACGCGATCCCGGAGGGCGTGGAGTATGTGGTGGCCGGCTCCCCGGCGTACGAGAAGCTGGTGAACCGGGCGACGTACTTCGTCAGCAACATGAACCTGCCGCGCGAGCTGGACAAGCGGGAGGGACAGATCCATGTCCAGACCCAGCACGGCACGCCGCTGAAGACGATGGGGACGGATCTCAGGCACTTCCCGATCGCGGCGAAGGACCTGGACCTGGAGGAGTTGATGCGCCAGGTCGACCGCTGGGACTACAACATCTCCTCGAACCGGTACTCCTCGGAGATCTGGGAGCGCACCTACCCCTCGCATTTCGAGGAGCTCGAGTACGGCTTCCCGCGGAACGACCGGTTGCTGACCGCCACGCTGGACGAAGTACGGGCGATCCGGGCGTCGTTCGGCTTCGACGACTCGCATCTGGTCGTGCTCTACGCGCCGACCTGGCGGGACGGGCAGGACGCCGTACGGACTCCCAGCGGTCTCGTCGATCTCGGCGGCACGGGCATCCACCTCGACCTGGACCGGCTGGCCGCGGCTGTCGGTGAGCACGGGCGGGTGCTGGTCAGGACGCACTACTCGCTGTCGAAGCATCCCTCGGTTCATTCGAGCCGGGTGGTGGACGCGTCGGACCACCCGCGGGTGGAGGACCTGATGCTCGCGGCCGACGTGCTGATCTCGGACTACTCGTCGATCACCTTCGACTACGCGAACCTGGACCGGCCGATCCTGCTGCTGGTCGACGACAAGGGGACCTACGAGAACGCCCGCGGGACGTACTTCGACATCACCGAGTTCCCGCCGGGGCTGGTGGCGCGATCGGCGGAGGAGTTGTTCGCCGCGTTGCAGACCGGCCGGTTCGCCGCCGCGGAGGCGGCCAAGCACCGGCAACTGTTCCGCGAGAAGTTCTGCGAATTCGACGACGGGCAAGCCGCAGAACGCGTTGTACGGCGGGTGTTTCTCGGCGAGACCGAGGTGCCACCGGTGATCCCGCTCGCTGACCGGCGACCGGCGCCGTCGCCACATCGGCTCTGAATCGTGCATACTTGGAGCCATGTGGACCTCGCCGGTGATCGCTAGCGCTGTGAGCGCTGCTTCCGGCCTGCGACGACGACGCACTGTCTGAACACCTCAGCCCTGTTCCAGTGCCTCGTTTCGAAGGACCTTCGTCATGTCTTCTCTGCTGCCTGTCCTTGCCCTGCGGTTGTCCGCTGCCGCCGGCGCCGCCTTCGGTACGCCGTACGCCGAGCTCGACCCTGAGTTGCGGGCGGCAACCAAACCCGAGTTCGGCCACTTCCAGACCAGCCTCGCGCTCCGGCTCGCCAAATCGCTCGGGCTACCGCCACGGGTGATCGCCGACCGGCTCGTCGCGGCTGCCGAGCTGGACGACCTGTGCTCGCTGTCGATCGCCGGGCCGGGTTTCGTCAACCTGACCGTGCATCCGCACGCGCTGGCCGAAGCCGTCAATTCGCTGCCCGGCCAGCTGCCTGCGCGCGGCGAGCGGGTCGTCGTGGACTATTCCCAGCCCAACGTGGCCAAGCAGATGCATGTCGGGCACCTGCGGTCGACCGTGATCGGGGACGCGCTGTGCAACGTGCTCGCGTACGTCGGGTACGAGGTCGTCCGGCAGAACCACGTCGGCGACTGGGGTACGCAGTTCGGGATGATGGTCGAGCAGGTCCTCTTCGAGCAGCTCGAGGTGGAATCCCTTGATATAGAAGGGCTGCAGCAGCTTTACCAACGGGGCCGGAAGCACTTCGACACCGAGCCGGCCTTTGCGGATCGGTCCCGGGCGCGGGTGGTCCTGCTGCAGTCCGGCGACGCGGAGACACTCGCGATCTGGGCACAGATGGTCGAGGTGTCGCTGGTGGAGTTCGACCGGCTGTACGCCGTACTCGGCTCTCCTTTGACGCGGGCCGATGTCGTTGGCGAGAGTGCGTACAACGACGACCTGCCGGTGATCGTCGACGAATTGGCGGCCGCTGGGTTGCTGACCGAGTCCGAGGGTGCGCAGTGCGCGTTCCTTCCTGGATTCGTCGGCCGGGACGGGGCACCGTTGCCGGTGATCGTACGGAAGTCCGACGGCGGATTCGGCTACAGCGCAACGGATCTGGCGGCCGTGCGGCATCGGGTGTCCGATCTGCACGCGGATCGGATCATTTATGTGGTCGACCATCGGCAGGGGTTGCATTTCCAGCAGATCTTCGCGCTGGCCCGGAGCGCCGGCTGGCTGCCTGATTCCGTTCCCGCCGAACATGTTGCCTTCGGCACCGTCTTGGGACCGGACGGGAAACCCTTCAAAACAAGGGACGGCGGGACCGTTCGGCTGGCCGCACTGCTTGCCGACGCCGTAGCACGGTCTTCCGCGTTGCTGGCCGGACGGGATGACGACCTGTCGGAGACCGAGCGGCTGGCCATCGCCCAAGCGGTCGGGATCGGAGCGGTGAAGTACGCCGACCTGGCGAGTGACCGGATCAACGACTACGTCTTCGACCTCGACCGGATGGTCGCGATGTCGGGCAACACCGGGCCGTACCTGCAGTACGCGCACGCACGGCTGACTCGGCTGCTCGAGAAGGCCGGCGAAGCGCCCGGGGTGGTGACGGAGTTGACGGAACCTGCGGAGCAGCGGCTGGCCTTGCTCCTGACCGGCTTCGGCGACACCGTCGTACAGGTTGCCTCGTCGTTGCAGCCGCACAAGCTCTGCACGTATTTGTACGAGGTTGCGAGCGCGCTGTCGGCGTTCTACGAGAACTGTCCGGTGCTGACGAGCGCCGGTGAACAGCGGTCCAGTCGGCTGGCGCTGTGCGCGGCGACCCGGACGGTGTTGCACGATGGCCTGGGCCTGCTCGGCATCACGGCCCCCGACTCGATGTGAGGTTGCCTGATGTTGCCCTGGTCCGCGGAACTGGCCGGCCGGTTCGAACAGCCGGTCTTCGACAGCACGGTACTGCGGGGGAACGTGCTCGGCGATCCCCATCAGCGACCGGTGCTGGTCTACCTGCCGCCGGGGTACGACGAGTCGTCGCGGCGCTACCCGACGATCTACGTGGCGATGGGGTACACCGGGCACCTCGGGATGTGGTTCAACCGGCCGCCCTTCCGGCAGCCGTACCCGGAGTTGCTGGATGCGATGTTCGCGGCCGGTGACGTCCCGCCGGCGATCGTCGTCTTCGTCGACGGGTGGACCCGCCTGGGTGGCAGCCAGTACCTCGACTCCCCCGGCGCCGGGCAGTACGAGACCTACCTGTGCGACGAGATCGTGCCGTGGATCGACGGGCGGTACCGGACTCTGGCGGATCGTGATCAGCGGGCCCTCACTGGGAAGTCGAGTGGCGGGTACGCCGCGATGGTGGTCCCGATGCATCGCCCCGACGTCTTCGGCGCGCTTGCGACGCACGCTGGTGACGCGTTGTTCGACGTCGCCTACCGGCCCGAGTTCGCCCAGCGTGCGCGGGAACTGCGGGACCTCTACGACGGGTCGTACGAGAAGTTCTTCGCCGACTTCGAAAGCCGACCGGGGCAGAACACTCGCGCCGATCTGGAGTTACTGGAGATGTACGGGTACGCCTCGGCGTACTCGGCGTTGCCGGACGGGACAGTCCAGATGCCGTTCAACGAGCTCGGCGTGGTGATCCCGGAGATCTGGGAACGCTGGCTGGCGCTCGATCCGGTGGAGATGGCCCGGCAGCCGGCGTACGGCGAGGCGTTGCGGTCGATACGCGCCGTGTGGATCGACGCGGGCAAGCAGGACGAGTACTACCTCGACCTGGGTGCGACCGCCTTCCGCCAAGCCGTCCGCGAAGCCGGCGTACCGGATGAACGGGTGTACTTCGAGTTGTTCGAGGGAGCGCACGGCGGCATCGAATACCGCTATCCACTGGCTGTCGCGTGGCTCTGCCGGCAGCTGGCCGGCTAGCTACGGGCAGAGGGCCTGCTCGATCAGGGCGTCGACAGCGCCGTCCGTGGAGTTGCGGTCTGGGCCCCATGGCGTGAGCGAGACGGTGGCCTGGCGACGGCGGTCGGCAGTGGTGAAGGAGTAGCTGAGGTAGGCGAGCGCGTCACCGTCGTTGCCGTACGCCGTGACGTGTGCTGCCGGTTGACCGCTGCCTGCCGCGACCCCGCAGGCGAGGGTGCGTTCGCGGAGGCCGGCGCCGTACGTGCTGCCTTCGGGCGGCTGCGTCATGAGCGGAAGCAGATCGCGCCGCACCACCTTGCCGTCCAACAGCGCGGCGAAGAAGCGGTTGAGGTCGCTGGTGGAGGAGACGAGCTCGCCTGCTGCGCCGAAGACTGACGGATTCAACTCGGTCAGGTCGACCGGGCGGATCGTGCCGTTGTCCTCCACCGGTAGGTAGCCGTGTGGGTGCGGGCCGTGGATGAACGGATCGGTTCCCGGCATCGTCGTCTGGTGGAGACCGAGCCGGTCGATCACCCGGTGCTGGATTTCGGTGCCGTAGGAGTGACCAGTGGTCCGCTCGACCACCATTCCGAGCAGCAGATAGCCGGCGTTGGAGTAGTGATACTGCCCCGGAGTCGTGGTCGGGTGCGCGGAGGCGAGCTTCAGCAGCTCCCAGGGATCCCATGTCTTCCACCGGACGGCGAGGAAGGCCGACGGCGGGCGGAGCGGTAGATCGCTCATGAAGTCGCCGAGGCCGCTGGTGTGGGTGAGCATCTGCTGGACCGTGATGTGCTCGGCGCCCGGAACCACGCCTGCGGACTGAGGCAGCAGGTCGGTCAGGTGGTCGTCGAGGGCGAGCTTGCGTTCTGCGACCAACTGCAGGACGACTGCTGCGAGGAAGGTCTTGGTGATGCTGCCGGCCCGGAACAAGCCGCGCGCCGGGACGGGCGTCGTACTGCCGAACTCGGAGACTCCACTCGTACCTCGCAAGATACCGCGATCCGTCCGCACCTCGGCCAGCGTCCCGACAGCACCGGCGGCGACGATCGCGTCCAGCGCTTGCTGCAACCCCGCACTCCGCTTGGCCGAGCCGACCTCGCTCGAGGCGGTGGTGGCTGAGGTGAGAGTGACCGAGTCGACTGCAGTGGAGGCGGAAGCGGCCGAGACGAGCCCGCTCGAAGCGGCGGCGGCTGAGGCGGGAGTGGCTGAGACCGGGAAGGGGGTGGGTGGGATGGGGGTTGCCGTGGCTGTGGTGGCTGCAAGGGCGGCGAGGGTGGTGGTGACGGCGGATGCTGTGAGGATTCGGCGCAGGGTGGGCATCGTGCGGTGGTCCCGTCTGTAGCGACTGAAGAGCAACGTCCTCGCCATCCTCGTGACGCCCTGTCCCCATCACATCCGGAACGACCCCCAGCACGGCCCGGTGTCCGCCTCCGTCCTGCCCTGACCGCGACGGCGGCACGACCCTGGAATCCCCTGCAGCTAAAGGAGGTGCAGAGGTGAACGAGGCGGTCTACCGTCGCCTGTATGGGGAGATTCCAGGGGTGGCCGGCCGGGGTCGAGGCCCGGCCGATCGACAAGGCAGACACACCTGCCTGGGCCGAACTGCTGGCAGCGAAGGAAAAGGTCGACGCCGAAGGTGAGAACTACGACGCGGCCGATCTGCTCGAGGAACTCGAAGACCCCAGCCTGGACCTGGAACGCGACACGGTCGGGCTGTGGGCGGACGGCGTGATGGTCGGCTACGGCAAGGTGCATGCGCCGGACCAGGTCGTCGACGTCCACCGCATCCGGACCGAGGGGACCGTCCATCCCGAGTGGCGCGGCCGTGGCCTGGGCGCCGCGATTCTTGCCTGGCTCGATCGCAGAGCAACCGAACTCCACTCCGCTCGCCAGCCCGGCACCGCCGGCGAGATCAACACCCAGGCGATCTCCACGAACACCGGCGCCCACGACCTGTTCACCAGCCGCGGCTTCGAGCCCTGCCGCTACTTCTTCCACATGCACCGCTCGTTCGACCTGCCGATTCCCGCGGTCCCGCTCCCGGACGGACTCCGCCAGCTCACCTTCGACCCGTCGTACGACGAAGTCTTGCGGCTGACCCACAACGAGGTGTTCCTCGACCACTGGGGTTCGACGCCGAGGAGTCCGGAGTCCTGGCGCACCTGGTGCACGGGCACTCGGGCTCTTCGCCCGGACCTGTCGTTCCTGATTCTCGACGGCGATCAGATCGTGAGCTATGCGCTCAGCTACGAGTACGAGGCCGACACGGCGGCCACTGGGATCCGCGAGATCTACATCGGTCAGGTCGGCACTCGTCGGAGTCATCGCGGCCGCGGGCTGGCTCGGGCTGCCCTGGCGCGGGTGATGAGCGATGCCGCGGGAGCCGGGTACGGTCGTGCGTCGCTCGGTGTCGACGCCGAGAATCCGACCGGCGCCCTCGGCCTCTACGAGAACCTCGGCTTCACCACCAGCGCGCAGATCGTCACCTACCGCCTGCCGCTGACCGAGCGCTGAGATCCGAAGAGCCGGAGCCCAGAGTGCTGAGGTTCCGAGGTACCGGAGTACACAGCGCTGAGGTTCGAAGGGTTCGAGTGCAGCGCTGAGGTCCGAAGAACCGGAGTACGACAGTGGCTCCGGTTCTTCGGACCTTTCCTCAGATGTGTGAGTCCACGACCGCGGGCTCGACTGCGGCCGGCTCGGTGGCGACATCCGCGGCCGGCGCCTGGTTGCGGCGGATCCACGGACGGACGCCGAGGACGATCACCGTGAGGGTCAGGGCGGCGTACACCATCGAACCGATGAAGGCGGCGTGCACGCCGTCGGTCAGGATCTCCCGGGCACGCTCGACCGGGTCGGCGGAACCGCCGTCCGCGATGGACGCCCGGCTCGCCGTACCGAAGATCGTCACCAGGATGCCGAGGCCGAGGGCGCCACCGACCTGCTGGAGAACATTCAGCAGACCCGAGGCGGCGCCGGCGTTCTCCGGCTGGACGCCGGCCAGCGCGCGGCCGGTCAGCGGGATGAAGATCATCCCGGCGCCCAGACCGAACAGCACCAGCGGACCGACCACTCCGGTGAGGTAGTGGCTGTCGATGGTCAACCGGGTCAGCCAGACCATGCCGGCGGTCACCGAGATCGCACCGGTGATCATCAACTTGCCGCCGTCGACCCGGCCGAGCAGGCGCGGGACGATCCGCGACGAGGTGAACAGCAACCCGGTCAGCGGCAGGAAGGCCAGGCCGGCCTGCAGCGGGCTCAGGCCGAGAACACCCTGCAGGTACTGCGTGAGGAAGAAGAACATCCCGAACATCGTCCCGACCAGCAGCAGCATGGTCAGGTACGCCGCGACGCGGTCCCGGTCGCGGAAGAGCCGCAGCGGCACGATCGGGTGGGTGGCGCGCCGCTCGATCAGGACGAAAGCGGCCAGCAGCACCAGGCCGGCGCCGAACGCTGCCAGCACCTCGGCCGAACCCCAGCCGGCCTCGGCGACCCGGATGAAGCCGTAGACGAGCGAGGTGATGCCGAGCGTCGAGGTCAGGGCGCCCGCGACGTCGAACTTGCCGGTCTCCGGCGGGGTCTCGGCCAGCACCTGCCGGGCGGCGATGACCAGGCCGATACCGATCGGGACGTTGATGAACAGGCCCCAGCGCCAGGAGACCCAGTCGGTCAGCATGCCGCCGACGACCAGGCCGACGCTCGCGCCACCGGAGGAGACCAGGCTGTAGAGACCGAGCGCCTTCAGCCGCTCCGGGCCTTCGCGGAAGGTCAGCATCAGCAGGGTGAGTGCGGCCGGAGCCGCGATCGCGCCGCCGATGCCCTGCAGGACCCGGGCGGCGAGCAGCAGCTCGGCGCTCGGGGCGAGGCCACCGAGCAGCGAGGCGCCGGTGAAGACGGTGACACCGGTAATGAAGACCCGGCGACGGCCGAGCAGGTCGCCGGCGCGGGCGCCGAGCAGCAGCAGGCCGCCGAACGCGAGGGCGTAGGCGTTCTGCACCCAGGAGAGGTTGGACGGGCTGAAGTCGAGGGCGTGCTGGATCTTGGGCATCGCGATGTTCACCACGGTGCCGTCCAGGATCACCATCAACTGGGTGACCAGGATGACTGCGAGAACTACCGACGGCCGCCGCGCGGGCGTGCCGGTAGAGGCGCCGCTCGGCGCCGCGGATGTTGCCGACATAGTGTGACTTGCTCCTTACCCCGAAGGGGCTAGAGTGGAAAACAACAGAAGTGGAGCGCTCCTCCGGATACAATACGGAGGGTACCTCCGCTTTTTCAAGTGATTTAACGGAGTGACTTTCCGAGCGCGCCCCCGGCGGGCGCCCCGAGCACGGCGAGGAGGCCGGCATGAACCCCAGGTCGTCGGCTGCTGCGACATCGACGGCACCGTCGGAGGATGCCGCGGGTGCGGGTGGTCGGCGGGATGTGAAGCCGTTGCCGTGTACGCGGCCGTCGCGGGCCGACGCCGCGCGCAACTACGACCTGCTCGTGATGGCCGCGCGGCAGGCGTTCGAAGAGCACGGCACCGACACGTCGCTGGAAGAGATCGCGCGCCGGGCCGGGGTCGGGATCGGCACGTTGTACCGGCGGTTCCCGAGCCGGACCGCGCTGCTCGAGGCGGTCTACGTGGAGGAGATCCAGTCGGTCTGCGATCGCGCCCACGGGTTCGCCGACAAGCTGGGGCCGTTCGACGCGCTGGCGGCGTGGCTGCAGAGCTTCGTCGACTACAGCGTGTCGAAGAAGAGCCTGGCCAGCGAGCTGACCGTTGCCCTGGGCAAGGACTCCGAGTTCTTCACCGCTTGCAAGATGAACGTGCGCGAGGCCGGTGATCTCTTGCTGGACCGGGCCAAGGAGGCTGGCACGGTGCGGCCCGAGCTGGAGCTGATGGACATCCTCCGGCTGGTCGGTGGCATCACCATGGGCCGCGAGATGGAGCCCGACCAGGCCAACCGGCTGCTCGACATCGTCCTGGCCGGCCTCAAGGCAGCCCCCGCCAGCTGAACCGTCCGCTCGACCCAGCTCGTGGACGGACTGTCAGCGGGTGACTGGGCGGCGGGTTTGCAGGTGGGCTCGGTCGGCGGCACTCAGCCCGGCGGCCCAGCCGGCGCCGTTGGAGACCCTGGTCCGCCGAAGCGTCGTCTCGGGGAACAGCTTGACGAAGAGCGCGTCCACCTGCTCCTCCCGCTTGCTCAACACCGGCAGCAACCGCCCCGCGTCCGCTTCCGGTACTGCGGCCCGCGTCGCCTCCGTCGTCGCTTGCAGGCGCTCGCCGATCCGTTGCGCATAAGCCATCAGGAACGATTGGCGGAACGACCTGGTCCGGGACTCTCCCCGGTGGCCGAAGTGTTTGCCGGCCGCGAGCATCGCGCGATTCGCCTGGACCAGCAGCGACGTACTCAGTAGCTCGGTCAGCTGCAGGTCGAGCTCGGCGCCCACGATCGTGACCACCGCGAGCTGTTCCATCGACACCGTGCGGCAACTGTTCGCTGAAGCGACCGCCGCGACCAGCTGCGCCTTGGCCGACACGTACGGCGTTTCGACCCAGATCCGGCGCGCTCCGGAGTCGTCGTCGAGCACGTGCTCCGGATCGGCGTCCACCAGCGCCCGGTCGAGGGAGAACTTCGCCATCAGCTCCTGCGCCTTCGCCGACAGCGCCTCGGCCTCGTCGGGGAAGTCGGTCGCCTCCGCCTTCGCCAGCAGCCCGCGGATCCGGGCCAGCATCTTGCCGCCGGCGGCCGGCGCGGCAGCTTCCCGGCGACCGGCCGTGGCCGCGCCCGGCAGCGGAAACAGCCGGGCGATCCCTGGCAGTGTCTGCAGGAACCCGATCAGCGCCAGGGCGTGATGCAGCGCCAGGTAGCGACCGAGCCGCCGTTGCGCGGCCCACGAGGTCAGCCCGAACTCGGCGTACGGCGGCTGGAGACCCAAATCGGTCAACTGGTCCAGCCAGCGCGGATCGATGGCGGTCGCCGGGTAGGACCGGTGCTCCGATGCGATCACCGCGAGCAGCAGGGACTCGATCGCCGGCTCGAGCTTGCGCCGGCCGTGCTGGACGACATCTCCGGGCGCCCAACCGCGCGACCAGGCGGCGCGGACCGCGCCCTCCAGCGTCACCTGGACACAACGATCCACCTGCGCCTGGTCGCGCTCGTCGTACTGGCCGAGCTGGGCCAGGTACTGGTCGGCCAGTCGCTCGTCCAGCGCGATCGCGGTCGCCGCCATCGGCAGCATCCGCAGGATTTCGTCGTCGGTCACGCCCCGAAGTCTCGCATCCGCGACCACCCTGGCGCTCGGGCGCACGTTCAGCCTGTGGACAACCGGCTCACCGGCAACCCGAACGACGGGAACAACTCGGGCTGATGGAAGGAGAAGACGGACGACACCCCCGCCTTGGTCAGCGTCAGCACCGACAGGGAGTGCGCATGGAACACGTCGTCGCGACCGCGCACGTACCACGCGAACGCGGGCTGCCCGTTCGCCGACGTCTCCACCAGGATCCGCAGGCCCTCGCCCTTGATGACCCTTGCCTCGAGCAACCGTAGTACGTCCGCGCGCCCGTTGAACCAGGTCGGGATGGGTGGCATCTCCCAGCGGGTGTCCTGGGTCAGGAGGCCTTCCAGAGCGGCCAGATCGGCCTTCTCGAACGCGGTCGCGTACTGGTCGAGCAGCGCACGGCGTACGGGTTCTTCCGGTTCGCTGAACTCTTCTTCGGCCGGTGCGAGCCGGGCGATCTCGGCACGAGCGCGCTGCAGCGAACTGTTCACCGCAGCGGTCGACGTCTCCAGGAACTCGGCCACCTCCCCAGCAGGCCAGGCCAGCACGTCCCGTAGTACCAGTACTGCGCGCTGCCGCGGTGGCAGGTGCTGCAGCGCGGCGACCATGGCCAGCCGAAGGCTCTGCCGGGTCCCGACGACCGCGGCCGGATCCGCGTTGAGCATCAGGTCGGGAAAGGGCTCCAGCCAGCTGACCTCGAGTGCCTCGCGCACTATGTCGTTCGGGTCGCTACCAGGAGCGCCCAGTGCGGACGGGACCATCCGGCGACTGCTGTGCTGCAAGGCGTTCAAGCAGACGCGGGTGGCGATCCGGTAGAACCAGGTCTTGATCGACGAACGCCCCTCGAAGTCGGCGAAGCCCCGCCACGCGCGAAGGTAGGTCTCCTGCACGGCGTCCTCGGCATCGTGCAGCGACCCGAGCATCCGGTAGCAGTGGGCGACCAGCTCACCGCGGTACTGCGCGAACTCCTCCTCCAGGTTCATCCCACCTCCTCAACCAGGCTGTCGACCAGGGCCGGAGCAGGAACCGACGGAGGTTCGGTACGCCGGCGCGCGATCCCCGCTCCGGCAGCAGCTCCGGCCAACGACAGTACGCCGCAGACCACCAGCGCCCGGGTGAAGCCGGCACTGAACAGGGCCGGCGAGCCGTAGCCGCCGTTGGTCGCGAACACAGCAGCCAGTATGGCCACACCGACCGCGCCACCGAGTTGCCGCATCATGCCGTAGATCCCAGAGGCGATCCCCACCGCTTCGCGCGGCAGCGACCCGGTGGCTGCGCTCTGCGCCGCCGGCATCGCCATGGAGACGCCGCAACCCGCGACGATCATTGGAGCCACCAGCGCGCCGTAGCGCACGCCCGGGTCTGCGACCAGGCCGATCCAAGCCATGCCGATCGCGTTGAGCAGCAGACCGGTCACCACCAGCGGGCGCTCACCGATGCGGTCCACCAGCCGTCCGGCGACGGGTGCGACCACGAAGAGCGTCGCGGTCCAGGGCATTAGCTGCAGACCGGCCTTGAGCGGCCCGGAGGCCAGCACAGCCTGCATGAACTGCGCGACGAAGAAGACCGCGCTGAACAGGGCTGCCGACAGGAAGAAGCCTGCCGCGTTGCCGGCGGAGAACGCCCGGTTGCGGAAGAAGCTCAGCGGCACCATGGGCTGCTCCGCACGCTTCTCCCATGCCAGGAACCCGCCCAGCAGCAGGGCTCCCGCAACGAATGAGCCGACTACCTCAAGGCTCGACCAGCCGGCTACTGCGCCGCGCACGACACCCCAGACGAGCCCGAGCACCGCCAGCGTGATCAGGGTCGCGCCGCGCGGGTCCAGTCGACGCGCGGCACCTCTGCTCTCCGGGATCCGCCGTAGTACCATGGGAATTGCCACGAGGCCGACCGGTACGTTGATCCAGAAGATCCACTGCCAGGCGAGGCCTTCCGTGACAGCGCCGCCGATCATCGGGCCACCGAGCACAGCCAGTCCTGTGATGCCGCTGAAGATGCCGATCGCCCAGCCGCGGCGTTCGGGTGGGAAGGCGGCGCCGAGCAGCCCCATCGCCAGTGGCATCACCACGGCCGCACCGGCACCCTGCACAGCGCGGGCAGCGATCAGCAGCGGCACCGAGGTCGCCAGAGCGCAGCCGACCGACGCCAGCGTGAACAGCGTGAGACCGGCCGCGAAGGTGCGTCGCCGACCCAGCCTGTCGCCGAGTGCGGCAGCAGTCATCAGCAACATGGCGAAGCTGAGGCTGTAGGCGTTCACCGTCCATTCGAGTTGTTCCATTGTCGCGCCCAGGTCCTGCCGGATCGTGGTCAGCGCCGCTGCCACCACCAGCACGTCGAGCGCGACCATCACCGAGCCGATCGAGGTCAGCGCCAGCACCCAACGCTGTTCGACCGTGGTCCGTTCCTTGCTCACAGCTCCTCCAGAAACTCGCAGTCACTGGTACAGACAGCTGCGAGCACCCGAAATCATCGCTTCGTCAGCTGAGGACGTCGGTGGCTCGGTGAGTGCGGTCCACTCCGGCCACCAGCATCGTGACGCTGTCGGAGTTCTCCGTCCGCAACGGCAGGATCTTCTGGTACTCCGGGGAGTCGTACCAGCCGCGGGCGTGGTCGTAGCTGGGGAACTCGATCACGACCAGGTGCCCGACCCACTCCCCCTCGACGGACTCCGGCGCGTCGCCGTGCACGATGAAATGGCCGTCGAAAGGCGCCAGCGTCGAGTCGATGCGCTCCAGGTACTCGACGATGTCGTCGCCCATCTGGACGCTCCGCATGTGGGCGATCGCGTAGTGCGTCATGGTGTTGCCTCTCCTTCGGTCGGTTGGGACCAGCTTCGGACGAAAGGGTGCGGAAGAACGATTACCTCTGACGTCATGCGCAGGGTTCACGATGAGTTCCGCTGCCCGGCGTGGTCTGCACAAGTAAGAGCGACTGAGATGGAGGGCGAGATGAGTACTTCGGTGATCCGGTACCGGACCAAGGTGGAAGCGGCCGATGAGAATCAGCGGCTGATCGAGAACGTGTTCGCAGAGTTGGCGGTCAAGGCACCGGCCGGGCTGCGTTACAGCAGCTACCGGCTGGACGACGGCGTGAGTTTCCTGCACATCGCCGACGGCGACGGGCTGCAGGATCTGCCGGCCTTCCAGGAATTCCAGCGCGGCCTCGCCGACCGCCTGGTCGAAGGTCCCGACCGGGTCCAGGCCACCCAGGTCGGTGGTTACATCACACAGAGTTAGCGCCCGAGCGGGTCTTAAGGCTGGTTTAAGGGATCAGGGCAACTATCTCTCTCAGGAAGCTATCGCTGTGGTCGGAGCAGATCTACGGTGAAAACGCTGGACCAACCAGGGGGAGGACCACTCATGACCCAACTTGCCGACAGCGGCATCGAAGACCTGAGAACCATGATCGGCGGGCCGGTGCTCGGCCCGGCCGATCCCGGCTACGACGACGCCCGGCGACTCTGGAACGCGGCGATCGACGGGCGACCTACCGTGATCACGCGATGCCGGAGCGCCGAGGACGTCGCGGCCGCCGTCACCTTCGCCGTACGCAACGGTCTGGAGATCGCCGTCCGGGGCGGTGCGCACAGCCCCGGCGGCCACAGCGTCGTGGACGACGGCCTGATGATCGACCTGAGCCTGCTCAACCAGGTCACGGTCGACCCCGAGGCGAAGCGGGCGCGAGTGGGTGGTGGCGCGCTGCTCGCGGACCTCGATGCGGCCACCCAGGAGTACGGTCTGGCCGTGCCGGCCGGCATGGTCAGCCATACCGGCGTCGGCGGCCTCACGCTCGGCGGCGGGATGGGCTGGCTCGCCCGCAAGCACGGACTCAGTATCGACAACCTGGTCTCGGCTCAGGTCGTCACGGCCGACGGGCAGATCCGGCGCGCCGCCGAGGACGAGAACCCGGATCTGTTGTGGGCCCTGCGCGGCGGCGGCGGCAACTTCGGCGTGGTCACGGAGTTCGAGTTCCAGCTGCACGAGGTCGGGCCGATGGTCCAGTTCGGCTTGCTGTTCTGGGAACTTGCTCAAGGCACCGAAGTACTGCGGCTGGCCCGCGAGGTGATCGCGACGCTGCCGCGCGAGCTGAACATCGTGATCGCGGGACTGAACGCGCCGCCCGCGCCCTTCGTCGCGCAGGAGCACCACTTCAAACCCGGTTACGCCTTGGTGGTCACGGGTTTCGGCGCGGCCGAGGAGCACGAAGCGGTGATGGCACAGCTCCGTACGGCGTTGCCGCCGCTGTTCGAGTTCGCGAGTCCGATGCCGTACACGGCGTTGCAGCAACTGCTGGACGAAGCGAACGCCTGGGGCCACTACACCTACGACAAGGGCACCTACCTCGACGAGCTCACGGACGAGGCGATCCAGGTCATCACCGATCACCTGCCCCGCAAGCAGTCGCCGATGTCAGTGATCCTGTTCTACCGGCTGGACCAGGCATATTCGGAGGTCGACGAGGACGCCACCGCCTTCAGTGGCAGCCGATCACCGGGCTACGCGCTCTTCGTGGTCGCAGTCTGTCCGACCGCTGACCTGCTCGACCAGGAACGTGAATGGGACCGGGCGTTCTGCGCAGCTCTCCAGCCGCACAGCCGCGGTATCGGCAGCTACGTCAACGCGATCAGCGACGAAGGTGCCGACGACCGGGTGCGTGCTTCGTACGGGGCGAAGTACGACCGGCTCGCGGCGATCAAGACGACCTACGACCCGGACAACGTGTTCCACCGGAACGCGAACATCAAGCCCGCGTAGGGGCCAGCGCCACCGTGACGATGAGCGGACCCAGCTCGAGGGTCCGCCATCGCCCGGTGAAGTCCGCCGGTACGTCGAGGCCGTGCTCGGGCCACCACGCGAGCATCGGGACGTCGGCGAGTTTGCAGAGGCACTCCGCCCGGGTCCACCGCTGCCAGAACTCCTCGTCCCCGAACCGGCGCGCGAGCGGCGCGGGGACCACCTGGTCGGCGTACTCGGCGTCGATCGCGACCGACCAGCCGGCCGGCGGTACGCCGTACCAGCCGACGCAGCGGAAGTCGGGCAGGTGCGAGCGGGTGACGGCGTCGGCCATCTCCTCGGCCGATCCCACTCGCAGGTGAGTCTCGGCCGAGTCGAGGAGCTCAGATGGAGGCGGCACCATCGATGACGAGCACCTGGCCGTTGATGTTGGTGTTCTCCAGCAGCAGCATCCGGACCACCGGAACGACCTCCTCCGGCTCGGTCAGGTGACCGGTCGGGGTACGCCGGACGATCTGGTCGAGCTGGGTCTGGCCGAGCACAGCGGACATGTCGGAGGCGAAGAAGCCGGGAGCGACCGAGTTGACCAGCACGCGGCCCCCGAGTTCACGGGCCATCGAGCGGGTCGCGGAGTCCATCCCGCCCTTGGTCGCGGAGTACGCCACCAAACCCGGGTAACCGCGCTGGGCGCAGATCGAGGTGACGTTCACGATCCGGCCCTTGAGGCCCTTGGCCATCATCCGGCGCAGGACGAACCGGGTCAGCACCAGCGGCGCGGTCAGGTTCGTGTGGATGATGTTGGCGATCTGCTCGGCCGAGGTGTGCACGTGCAGCGAATCCTGGCCGACGGCGGCGTTGTTCACCAGGCCGTCGATCGGGCCGAGCTTGGCCTCGACCTCCTTGACGAACGCCTGGGCGCCCTTCTCGTCGGTGACGTCGACGGAGCCGACGTGCACCTGGTCGGGGTACTTCTCGGCGAGCGCGGTCAGCTCAGGAGTGACCGTGCGGGCGAAGGCGGCCACCTTCACGCCGGCGTCGATCAGGTCGTTCACGAAGGCCAGGCCGAGGCCCTTGGACCCGCCGGAGACGAGGACCACCTTCGAGGGCGGCACCAGAGTTGGTTCAGACATCGCTTTTCAGGGTCTCCTTCTGGGGGATCTCGGCCAGGAAGCGGATCCGGCGCGGTACGCCGTAGTCCGGCAGCCGGTTCGTGCACCACTGCACCAGGTCGGCGTCGGTGATCGGCCCGAGGTCGGGATCGACGACCACCTCGGCGGCCACCATCCGGCCGACCAGCGGGGCCTTGCGGGCGAACACCCGCGCCCACGCGACAGCCGGGTGGGCCATCAGCACGTTGCGGACCAGGCCGGCCGACACCTTCGACCCACCGACGTTGATCTCGTCGGTGTCGAGGCGGCCGGTGATCAGCACCCGGTCGTCGACGAACTCGACCCGGTCGCCGGTCCGGTGCGCGCCTTCGAGACCGGCACCGTGGTGCGGCGAGCTGATCACCAGCTCGTCACCATCCACGTGCAGGATCGGCCGCTCGGCCTCCGGATCGGGGTCTCGGTCGAGCCAGGCCTTGGGGAAGCCCGCCTTGCCGTCGTGGACGACGATCGAGGCGCCGACCTCCGACGAGGCGTAGATCCAGGAGATCCGGGCTTCGGGGAAGATCTCGTGCAGCCGGTCCAGGATCGCCTGGTCGACCGGCTCGCCGCCGAGGGTGATCTGCTCCAGCGGAACCTTGGCCAGCGCCTCGGTGTCGCGGTAGATCGTCTGCCGCCAGAAGGTCGGCGTACCGGAGGCCGCCGTGACGCCGTGCTCGGCCGCGATGGCGGGCCACGTCTCCAGCTCCGAAGGCTCGATCACGACCAGGCCCTGGTCGGCCTGGGTGAGCGAGATCGTGATGACCTGCCACCAGGCGTAGGTGCCCGGGGAGTACGGCACTAGCCAGGTGCGCGGCTGCTGCTGACCGCGAACGGTCGTCAGCGACTCGAGCGTGTGGCCGATCCGCTTGGGCCGGCCGGTCGAGCCGGAGGTGAGCAGCCAGACGCGGCCTGATTCCTCCACCCGCTTGAGTTTCGCCGGGGTGACGGAGTGCTCGTCGCCATTCGCGATCACCACCGCGAAGCCGGACTCGCCCAGCTCCTCGCGCATCGCGAGGTCGACCCGCGACGAGGTGGCGACCAGCAGTTCGGTGCCGTGCACGGCGTGATGCCGCACGGCCGCGAGCGCATCGGCGCCGTTGTCCACCAGGACAGCTGCCGGCGAGGGCAGCTGCGGCAGCTTGTGCAGAGTCCGCCAGGTCAGCGTCTTGCCACCGACGACGACACGGTTGTCGTCACCGATCAAGGCGGTCGTACGACGCTTGGCGGTCACGCCGACTGAAGCTGCTCGATGAAGTCGAGGACGTCACCGACCTTGGCGATCTGCCGCAGGCCGGGGGCGTCGAAGTTCAGCTCGTCGCCGATCTCGTCCTCGACCCGCAGGGCCAGCTCGGAGAAGTCCAGCGACCGGAAGCCGATCTCACGCAGGTCCGCGCCGTCGTCACTCGGCAGCGTCTTGCCCTGCGCCTTCATCACCTCGCCCATCAGGTCCCGGATCTGCGCGCGCGTCAACTCACTCATGACGCCAGAGCCTAGCGGCTCCCGCGTCGTCGTCCGACTTCGCGGCAGGACGGTGGTGGTCCAGGTCACTGACCGGGCCCCGCTCAGGGGGTTTCGGGGGCCGGTTGCTGGTCGGCAGCCTCGGTACGGCGCAGAGCCGATCTGAACCGGCGGAGGCGGTCGCGGATCTCCCAGCCGATCAGGGCGATCACGGGAGTGGCGGTGGCGATGGCGGCGAGCAACAGTTCCTCGACCGGCATGCCTTCGATGTGCTGGCTGATCAACAAGGTGCCTCCCGGTGCTGTGCGTGACAGATTGGAGGGAGTCGCCTACTCAGTGTAAGAAGAACGGCGCGCGCGGTAAACAGCTCGTATCGATCGACCTGTCATCCCGAAGGGTTGGGAACTTTCTGCCACCGAAGGTCCTCTTGATTGAGTAGGTAGGACGTGGACAGAAGGGACCAGGGGTGAACAAGGGCGGGCGGGCCGCGGTGATCGCGGCACTGGCGAGCGTGCCGGTGCTGCCGCTGGGCTGGTTCGCCGGGCTTCAGGCACAACCTGCCTGGATGCCCGCCGCCTACCTCGGTTATCTGCTGTTCGTGATCGCCGTCCCCGGCACGCTGTTCTGGCGGCGGCTCACCGGCGGCACGGGCTGGTTCGCAGTCGACGCAGTCCTCGGTACGACGTTCGGTCTCGCGTGCGAAGCGCTGATCTACCCACTGGGACGCTGGCTCGACATCCCGCTGCTCGCCTTGGTCATGCCGGCTCTGGCGCTCGGAATGGTGCTGGCGCTGCCGCGGCGGAAGGAGACCGATCGGCCGACCCCGTGGTGGGCTGTCGCCGGGGTGATGGTCTCCGTCGGCGTCGTGTCCGCCTGGTTCATCCGGATCGGCTCCAGGCTCATCGCGCTCGACGGACCGGCCGCCCTCAGGCCCAACTCCGACTCGCCGTACCAGCTGTCCCTTGCGGCCGAGCTGACCCATCACTTCCCACCGCAGGTGCCATATGTGGCCGGTGAACCGCTCACCTACCACTGGATGGTCTACAACCACATCGCTTCCGCGCACTGGATCACCGGGATCGAGCTCGACGTCCTGACCCAGCGGATCGTCCCGTTCGCGTTCATCCTGCTCACAGCACTCGGCGCTGCGGCAGTCGGCATGGTGCTGACCGGCCGGGCCGTAGCGGCGCCGATCGCGGCAGCGCTGACGGTGATGGCCGGCGACCTGTCGCCGTGGGCGTGGACGACGACCAACACTCTCTACAACGACAGCCCGCTCTCGATGGGCCAGATGATCAGTCCGACCCAGGCGTTCTCCACCGTGCTGATGCTGCCGCTGATCGCGGTCACCGCGCTCATCCTGCGCCGGAAACGTGAGCACACCCGTGGCCGCTTGGCGGGGCTCTTCCTCGTCGCAGCCGTGCTCATCGCTGTCCTCTCAGTCGCCAAGGCCACCGAACTGCCCGTGTACGCCGCTGGGCTGCCCGCCGCGTGGATCTACCTATCGGTGCGCGCGCGGCGGGTCAACCTGCGCACACTCGTCCTCGCCGTACTGGCCGTCATCGGCTACGGAGTCAACTTCCTGCTGATCGTGCGCGGCGCGAGCCAGGGGATGGCGATCAAGCCGGCCGGGACCTTCCGGTCGATGCTGCAAGGGATGACCGTCGGCCTCGCCCCCGACGTGCGGCCGGGTCGATCGGTGCTGGTGATCGTCTCGGCGGCGATCGTCGTCGGCTGGCTGATGCCGGTCGTCGGCGCGCTGCTGATCCGCCGCCGGATCCCGCGCGACCCGATGGCGGTGTTCCTGGTGGCCGGCTTCGTCCTCGCGATCGGGGCCGCCTCGATCTTGTACCAGTTCGCCCAGGCCCAGGTCTTCTTCGCCCGGAACGCCTTCATCTACGGGGTTCTGATCGCCACCTGGGGACTGGCGTCGCTCGACCGTCGGCTCTATCTCGCGGTCGGGCCGGCCCTGGCCCTCGGCGTCGCCGCTATTTACTACGCCAGATCACGGTTGGACGGCGGTCTGATCCGAAGCTGCCGGGACACCGGTTGCCTGGACCGGATCTTCGCCGAACCGTTGCTCACAGCACTGATAGTCGTTGCCGTCGGCATCGTCGTACTCGGTCTGGTGTTCCGCGGATCGGGCCGGACCTGGGCGGCGATCGCGGTGGCGGCTCTGCTCGGGCTGACCGTGTCGCCGACGATCGCGAGCCTGCAGAGATTCGCGAATCCCGGCGGTTCGACGTACGAGTCCATTGCTCCGGGTGGGATCGAGGCGGCGCGCTTCATCCGGCGGCAGTCGGGACCCGACGAGCTGATCGCCACCAACATCCATTGCCATCGACCGACCAGTACGGTCGCCGGTGGCGGCCTGTCCGTGGGCAAGCGGGCGGACCAGAGATGCCACAGCGGCTCGTTCTGGATCCCCGGCTATGCGGAGCGCCGCGTCCTCGTCGAAGGCTGGGCGTACACGGCCAAGGCCAACAACCACGCCGACACCTCGAGCGAAGCGCTCTACAGCCCGTTCTGGGACCAGGAGAAGCTCCGCCTGAACGACGCCGCCTTCACCACCCCGACCCGAGAAGGCCTGGCGACCCTACACACGAAGTACGGCGTCAACTGGCTCTTCGCCGACTCCCGCGTCAACCCCATCCCGGACACCCTCAGCAAACTGGCCGAACTGAGATTCCACTCCGGCACAGTCAGCGTCTACCAACTCCGCCCGACCCCACCCGCCGGTCAGTGAGTCGCTACGGTCCCAGCAGGGCCGCCGGCACCACTGCAATGCCGTCGCGGCGCCGATAAGCTTCCGATCCGCTACAGATCACCACCGAATCCAGCAGGTCGCTGCCGATCTTCTCCTTCAGCCACAGCAGATGCTTGACATCGTCATCGGTGATGAACGGGGTGAGCTTCACCTCGATCGCGAGCACCCGCTGGTCCGGACGCTCGATGATGAGGTCGACCTCGTGATCCCCGTTGCGAGTGCGCAGATGCCGGACATTCGCCTCAGCAGCCTGGGCATAGACCTGTAGATCAAGAGTTACCAGCGATTCGAACAGCTGTCCGAGCAGGACTCCGTCCCGAACCATCGGACGGTTGCCTATCGAATCATCCAGCAATGCTTGCGAGTCCGCTCCAAGCAGAGCCGCCGCGAGCGCAGGGTCAGCCAGATGGTGTTTCGGAGCGGCACCCAGCCTGTTGAGCTGATTGCGGGTCGGCAGCCATGCCTGGACGGGATCG
Organism: Kribbella monticola; assembly: GCF_003261635.1. Taxonomy (GTDB): domain Bacteria; phylum Actinomycetota; class Actinomycetes; order Propionibacteriales; family Kribbellaceae; genus Kribbella; species Kribbella monticola. The sequence continues at coordinate 160,112 of NZ_QFXK01000029.1, forward strand.
ACCAACCACAACTGGCTGAGCACATCCCGATAGGCGATGGTCGTCGTCTTGGCCGGCTTGTCGGTGTCGCCTGCTGTCGCGGCGTCGAGGATCGCGGTGTACGACGTGGTGGTGGCCGTCGCGGCGGCGTACGCGGCCAACCAGGCGCGGAGAACGCCCGGCCGCCGAACGAGATGCCCTTGCTCGGGGAAATCCCGCTCGACGATTCGGTCCAGATATCCGGACAGCTGCGCGCGCCGGGCACGAGCCGGCAGGTTCCTGATCCCGGGAAAACCGGACCTGACGATCTCTTCGGCATAGACCGGCAGCGTCAGTTCAGTTCGTCCGCTGATCTCCGCCTGATCGCCGGACAGCAGCCGCCTAAGGCTCACGGTCGGCTGCTCGAGTCCGCGTTCCGACAGGGCCATCGGCCGCATCCGTAGCCGCACGATGCGGCCCGCACCCGAGTGGGTCGGCGAGGTGACCGGGCTCGCGCTGCCGGTCAGCAGGAACCGACCGGGCTCGGCCTGCCGGTCGACACTACGGCGAACCAGATCCCAGACTGGTGGATGCAACTGCCACTCGTCCACGAGGACCGGTGGGTCAGCCCGTGCCAGTCGCCCCGGATCGGCTTCGAGCAGCAACCGCTGCGCTGGATTGTCGAGTTCGAACACGCTTCGAGCGCGGCGAAGAGCCGTCTCGGTCTTGCCGACTCCCTTGGGTCCGTCCAAGGTGATCGCCGGCAGCCCACCCAACAGCTCATCCAGCTCCGCGTCGACAACCCGCAGCTGATAGTCGCTCATCACCCTAAACTACCATTAGCAGACTTGTCAGACTACCTTTAGCAGGATCTGAGCACTACCGATAGCAGGACTTGCAGACGACCGTTGGCAGGAATCTCTCTTAACTGATCGCGGGGATCGGGAGGCTCTGGTTCCAGGTGCGGTCCAGGGCGGTGATTGTGTAGAGGTAGTGGTGGCCGGGGACGGCGGTGGGGTCTGTGTAGGTGGTGGTTCGCTGGGTGGCGAGGAGGTTGCGGGCGTCGTTGTCGGGGCACCAATCGCCGGCGGTGAGGTCGCGGCGGTAGATCGCGTACGACGTGGTGTCGGCTGAGGTCGGGCGCCACTGCAGGCGTACGCCGGTGGTGGTGTTGCTCGCCTTCACCGCGTGGACGGGGAGCGGCGGGCGGGAGTCGAGGTGTGGCATCGGCGGGATCAGCGCGGGACGCGTGTACCAGTTGCTGTTCAGCAGCGTGGTCGCACCGAGGCGGTCGGCGCGGACATCCTTGGCGGAGAAGTAGATGTCGCCCTTGACCTCGGGAACCGTTGCATTGAAGGCCAAATGGTCACTCAGCTCGGCCGGGTCGGACCAGTCGGGCGACTGCGTCGACGTACCCACCTTGTAGGTGGCCTGGCCGATGTAGAGGTGTACGTCGGTACCGCGGACCTGCTCGGCCCACCAGGGCACGATCTTGTTGTAGTCGGCCGGAGCGAAGCCGCCGGCCCAGTACACCTGCGGGACGATGTAGTCGATCCACTCCTCGCGGACCCAGCGCCGGGTGTCCGCCGCGAGGTCGTCGTACGTCTGGACCCCTGCGGTGGTGTCCGAACCGAGCGGGTCGGTCGCCTTGTTCCGCCAGACCGCGAACGGGGAGATGCCGAACTTCACCCACGGCTTGGCCGCCTTGATCCGATGCTGGAGCTCCTGGATCAGCAGGTTGATGTTGTTCCGCCGCCATTCGGCCAGCGTCGGGATACCGCCGCCGTACTGCGCGTAGGTGGCCGCGTCGTCGAAGACCTGCCCTGCCACCGGGTAGGGGTAGAAGTAGTCGTCGAAGTGGACGCCGTCGATGTCGTAGTTCGACACCGCGTCCATGATGGCGTCCTCGACCAGCTTGCGGACCGCTGGGATCCCCGGGTTGTAGTAGAGCTTGCCGCCGTACGGGAGGACCCAGTCCGGGTGCTGCCTCGCGGGGTGCTCGGGGACGAGTGCGCTGAGGTCGGTGTTCATCGATACGCGGTACGGGTTGAACCACGCGTGCAGCTCGAGGTTCCGCTTGTGCGCCTCGGCGACTGCGAAGGCGAGCGGGTCGTAGCCGGGGTCCCCACCTTGTACGCCGGTCAGATAGCGCGACCACGGCTCCACCTTCGACGGCCAGAAGGCGTCGGCGGTGGGGCGTACTTGCAGTACTACGGCGTTGTGATGCTGGCGGACAGCGTCGTCGAACCAGCCGACGAGCTCGGCCTGCTGCTGGGCCGCTGTGAGCCCCGTTCTCGACGGCCAGTCGATGTTCACCACCGAGGAGACCCAGGTCGCCCGGAACTGGCGTAGCGGCGTACTGGGATTAGCAGCGCAGGCCGCCTCGGCCTCTGCCGGCAGGGCGCCCGCAGTACGGGCTGACGCAGGGAGGGCGCCGAAGACGAGGCCCGCTGTCGCGCCGAGGACGCCGACGATCCGCATCACACTCATGTCACTCTCCGACCGATCCATAGATGAAGTCGGAAAAATAGTTACACGCCCGGGCTCCGAGCAGAAGAGGTTGCGGCCGGCGATTCGATCCGGTGATGACCCGATGCGGTAGCTGTCTGGCAGGTGAATGGCTGGTCGCCGGGGCCAGCCAGTACCGTGGGGACCGGATCAACCAGGGACCGAGAGGGCGGGAAAGTGCTGCGTACGGCCACCGACGGCGACGTCGACATCATCCGGGTGCTGCGCAACCAGGAGCCCAACCGCGAGGTCAGCGTCAACGCCCACGAGATCTCGCCCGACGAGCACGCGGCCTGGTGGGCAAAGGCCAGCGTCGACCCGACCCGGCGGGTGCTGATCTACGAACGCGACGGGGTCACCGCCGGAGTGGTGAACTTCTTCGACCTGGAACTCGAGACCGAGCCCAGGACCGGCGCCTGGGGCTTCTTCCTGGACGCCGAGGGCCTGGCCGAGCGCGGCGAGACGCTGCCCGCGTGGATCGAGGTCATGAAGGACGCCACCAACTACGCGTTCGACGAGCTCGGCCTGGACGAGCTGCACGGTGAGGTGCTCGAGCACAACGCCGTGGTCCGGCAGATGAACCGGCGGTTCCGCTTCGTCGAAGGTGAACCGGAGACCCGGTACGCCGACGGCCGCGAGATCACCGTGTTCCCGATCAGCCTGCACAAAGACAACCGGCGGAAGCCGAAGGGAAACTGAACCTCATGAGTGCCAGCAAGACCATCAACTTCGGCGACGTCCCGGTCGGCCCGGACCACCAGCCGTTCATCATCGCGGAGATGTCCGGCAACCACAACGGCGACCTCGAGCGGGCCAAGGACATCGTCCGCGCGATGGGCGAGACCGGTGTCCAGGCGCTGAAGCTGCAGACGTACACCGCCGACACGATCACGCTCGACGTCGACCTGCCGGCGTTCCGGCTGCCGTCGGAGCACGAGCTGTGGGGCGGCGCCCGGCTGTACGACCTGTACCAGGAGGCGCACACGCCGTGGGAGTGGCACGAGCCGCTGTTCGAGCTGGCCAACTCGCTCGGCATGCTGGCGTTCTCGTCGCCGTTCGACCCGACCGCGATCGACTTCCTGGAGAAGCTGAACGTCCCGGCGTACAAGGTCGCCTCCAACGAGATCGGCGACCTGCCGCTGGTGCGCGGGATGGCCGAGACCGGCAAGCCGATCATCATCTCGACCGGTTCGGCGACGCTGATGGACATCGACGCGGCGGTTCGCGCGGCCCGGTCCACCGGTAACGAGCAGATCATCGTGCTGTCCTGTACGGCGAGCTACCCGGCGCCGGCCGACCAGTCGAACCTCCGCTCGATCCCGGTACTGCGGGACGCTCTCGGCGTCCAGATCGGCCTGTCCGACCACACGATGGGGATCGGCGCCTCGATCGCGGCCGTGGCGCTCGGCGCGACGGTGATCGAGAAGCATGTCACGCTGTCCCGCGCCGACGGCGGCGTCGACTCGGCGTTCTCGCTGGAACCGGCCGAGGTGAAGCTGCTGGTCGAGGGCACCAAGGTCGCCCAGCAGGCCCTCGGTGAGCCGATCGTCGGCCCGAAGCAGGCCGAGCAGAACGTGCTCCGCTTCCGCCGCTCGCTCTACATCACCCGCGACGTCAAGGCCGGTGAAAAGGTGGCCGCCGACAACGTCCGCTCCGTCCGCCCCGCCGGCGGCCTCGCCCCCGACGCCTTCACTTCCGTCGAAGGCCGCGAATTCCGCGTCGACGCAGTAGCCGGCACCCCCCTCACCTGGGACGTCCTCTGAGCCTCAGCAGCTGAACAGGCCCGGCGACGATCGCCGGGCCTGTTTCATGTCAGCTTCGCAGCAGCCAGATCCCACGCCTGCCGGGAGAAAACCAGGAAGTCCGCCTCCGGACCGGACGGCGCATACAAGACCGTCTCCACCACGTAGCGCGGAGTTCGGTAGAGCAGGATCCGCTCCGTCCACGGCTTCCCGGCCCGCGGATAGCTACGCACGAGGTACGTCGATCGATCCCCGAGCCCGGGCAGAGATCGCTTGCTGACAGAGGCACGATCATTGCTGTCGTCGAATCTGATGCTTGCGCACGCCGGGTCGATGTCGGGCAGCTGGGCCATGAAACGGTCCGCCACAGCGCCTGTCGCTTCAGCGACGACGACACTCACGAAGGCGTCGGGCCCACCAAGATCCGCCTGTCCTCCTGCGGCAGGTGTCTGCGACGGTATTCCGTCCCAGTTCAGCAAACCCAACCCCCGCACAGCCGAGCGACACTCCTCGGGGGCGATCCTCCGCCCGGCCAGCGGATCAGGACGACGCGTCGCTGTCAGATTCGGGAAGAAGATGTAGGTATCCGGGTCCAGATCGTGGCCGTGGTAGCTGGTAGGCACAGCTTTGGCCAGCTGGAAGACGTCGTACCGGTAGCTGATCGACACCGGAGGCGTGCTGGGCGGCGCCGAAGAGTTGGGCACCGGAGGCGACGTCCGCCCCACCTCGGTGTTCGCAGGTGGATCGCAGGCGATGAGGACGAGACCGGCCGCGCAGACCGCGGCCGTGATCGCGAGACGACGCCTTCGGGAACCTGTCCTGCTGCGCGGAGGGAGAGCAAGAAAGAGGACCGAGGCGGACAACTTGAGTGGCGGTCTGCGCATCTTCTAGTTGTGGGATTTGTCGCGGAAGGTCCAGAAGTTGTGGAGGAGGTAGGAGGCGACCGGGACGGCGCCGATGACGAGGGCCTGGGCGAGGAGGACCGGGAGGCCGAAGACCTCGATCAGCAGCGGCATGCCGAGCAGGGAGCAGCCGAGGCCGAACAGGTAGACCGTGTAGAACTTGGCGAAACCGCGGATCCAGCCGGCCGAGGTGGAGCCGAAGACGAAGTCGCGGTACAGCGGGTAGACGATCAGGGCGGTGGTGAAGTTCGCCGCCGCGGTGACCGCGAGGTACGGGATCGAGTGCTGGAGGAAGTGCCAGCCGAGCCAGAACAGGCCGAAGTACAAGACATTCGTGCCGACGCCGACGATCAGGTAGCGGACCCGGTGGTCCCCGGCGACCTTCGCGAGCTTGCTCGCGGCGGGCTTGGGGCCGAGCTGAGCGACAGAAATGGCAGGACCTCTTCTGGTCGGTGGAAGAATAAGGGCAGTTCGAAGACGTGGAACAATCGCAGCGGCGGAACCGCCGTGACCGCCTCCCCCGCGCCTGTGTCACCAGCAGAAGGGCCAGCAGTGTTCGTCTCCGTCGTCGTGCCATGTTACCGGTCGGCAGCCACGCTGCCGCGCCTCGTCGAGAATCTGACCCAGGTCTTACCCGACGTGACATCCGGCTACGAGATCATCCTGGTCGTCGACGGCAGCCCGGACGACACCTGGCAGGTCGCCAGCGAACTGTCGAACAAGTACGCCAAGACCCGGGCCATGCGGCTGGCCCGCAACTACGGCCAGCACAACGCTTTGATCGCCGGCGTGCGAAACGCGCGGTACGAGGTGGTCATCACGATGGATGACGACCTGCAGCACCCCGCCGACCAGGTCCCGGTCCTGCTCCGGGCCCTCACCGACGACGTCGACCTGGTCTACGGCGTACCGGTCGAGGAGGAGCACGGCGTACTGCGCAGCTTCGCCTCCCGGCTGGTCAAGGGGGCGATGTCTGCCACGCTGTCGGTGAAGGGCGCCCGGTCCATCAGCGCCTTCCGGGCCTTCCGGACCTTCCTGCGCGACGGTTTCGACGGGCTGGACGGCCCGCACGCGTCGGTCGACGTGGCGTTGTCGTGGTCGACCACCCGGATCGCGCAGACCACTGTGCGGATGGAGGATCGCGCCGAGGGCAAGTCGAACTACACGACCTGGATGCTGGTCAAACACGCGCTCACCCTGATCACCGGCTACTCCACCGAGCCGCTGCGGCTGGTCGGCTACCTCGGCTTCATCTGTGCGGTGTTCGGGGTCGGCCTGTTCGGCCTGATCATCTACAAGTACGTCGCGGGCGCAACGACCGTGGCCGGTTTCACCACGATCGCCTCGATGGTTGCCCTGTTCTCCGGTGCCCAGATGCTCGCGCTCGGCGTTCTCGGCGAGTACGTCGGACGCCTGCACTCCGGCTCGATGGGCCGCCCGACGTACGTGATCCGCGAGCGCACCGACGTCGACGCGCACCCCGACATCACGAGCGAGAGCGACTGAATGTACCTGCTTTTTCCTGGCCGGCATCACGTCCTGACCCGGTTTCAGGCCGCCTTCCTCAAAGAACAAGATCGCACGGTGGTCTGGGCCGTGACGTCGGCGAATCACCACACCACCAAGCGAAATCCCGTTCCGTACCACCGGCGCGAGGCCGCGATCGAACGCTTCAGCCTCCAGAACGGCCTTCGGTCGCTGGTGATCGGCGTGACCGACACCCCACCGACAGACGACTTCGCCGATGTCACGATCAAGGCGATCGAGGCCGGCACCGACGACCAAGTGCAGCTCGACCCGGCCAACACCGTGGTCGCGTGTTCGACGCCCGAGGTCGCCAAGCTCTACGAGCAACTCGGCTACCAGGTGATCGACGTCGAGCCGCCGGGCGAACCGCGGCCGTGGGACGTCCTGCTCATGATTGCCGAGGGCAACGACGGGTGGCGGGACCTCGCGGACCCAAGCACCGTTGACGTTTTCGACCGGTACGCGCTCGACGCGCACATCCGGCGCTGCGTCAACGACCCGGTCGTCGGCGACGACGGCGGACTCACCACGACGCGCGACTACAAGACCTACGCCGATGCCTTCGAGACCGCGGCCGACCGGAAATGGCTGCAGATCAAGGACTTCGTCCGTCCCGGCCGGATCCTCGACATCGGTTGCGCGACCGGCGCCACCCTGCAACTCATCGACGCGGACCCGCGCTTCCACGAGTCCGACCTGATCGGCGTCGAGGTGGCCCGTCACCTGTACGCCGAATGCGTGCACAAGAAGGAACAGGGCCTCTTCCACAACCCGAACGTGTACTTCTACCAGCGCAACATGCTCGGCTCGGCCGTCTTCCCACCGAGGTCGATCGACACCACCCTGACGCTGGCACTGACCCACGAGATCTGGTCGTACGCCGACGGCTCGCGACCCGCGACGGTCCAGCGCTTCGCCGACGCCGTCTACGCACACACGGCTCCCGGTGGCGTATGGGTCAACTCCGACGTCTGCGGACCGGCCGAGCCCGAGCGCCCCGTAGTACTGGCTCTCGACGACAGCGACGGGGCCAACCCGGACGATGTCACCGAGTTGGAGGCGCTGCACGATCCGGCCGCGTACGTTGCCGGATTGTCAACCAGGGCACGGTTCTTCCAGTTCGCGCACGACTTCCGGCGGAACGCGAAGGTGCCGTTCGCGTACGCCGAACGCGCCGGCAAGCTGGTCCTGCGGCTGGCCGACGCGATGGACTTCCTGACCCGCAAGGACTACGTCGACAACTGGCTCAGCGAAACCCACGAGCAGTTCTGCGGCCTGAACTTCGCCGGCTGGTCCGCGGTCGCCGAGCAGGCCGGTTTCAGCATCGACCCGGCCTCGAAGCCGTGGCGCAACGACTGGGTGATCACCCACCGGATCGCGCCGGTCGCCGCGATCACGACCGCCACCGGCGACCCGATCGACTGGCCCGACACCCACCAGCTCCTGATCGCCCGCCGCTGAAAAGCAACGCCCGAAGAACCGGAGGGCTCTTCGGGCGTCAGAAAGATCAGCCGAGTTTGTTGCGGAGTTGGCGGTTCACCTTGCGCTTGACCTTGCCGGCGAACTTGCGCGGGTTGCGGATCATCGCGGCCTTGCGGATCAGCTTGACCGCGGTGTACGCCTTGGAGTTGCGCAGCCGGGTGCGCTCCGCGTTGGCCTTCTGCACCTGCGTGCGCATCTCGCGGATCCGGGTCTCGCGCGTCTTCAGCGCTTTGTCGCGGAAGCCGAGGGTCCGCTCCAGGCCGAAGATCTGCCCGGCCAGCTCGAACGACTCCTTCTTCGCCCGCTCGGCCTCGGCGAGCGCCGTCTGGACGTCGGGGGTCTGCGAGGCATCCGCCGGAATACCCAGTACGCCGGTCAGCGCGGCGGCCAGTTCCTTGCCCCGGGCAACATGGGCGACCGAGGCGGACGGGGTGTCCGCGGCGGTGGCCGGGACCGGCTTCGGTGCCTCGATACCGGACATCGCGACCCAGGCCGCGACGAGGTCGTCGCCGACCATCCACGGCGGCCACGGGTGCCGGCGGTGGCCGCTGATCAGCCGGTCGTGGAACCGCGCCCAGGCCGCTGCCAGCCGATCCTTGTCGCTCTCGTCCGCGACGGTCTGCCAGGGCGAGACGCCGAAGGCGAAGCTGTCACCGTCGACGACCACGTCGTCCCAGCGCAGCAGCGTCCGCGAACCGGTCTGCGAGCGGGCCCAGTCCCCCAGCCGCGCCGCGAGGTCGCGGAAGGCGGGCACGTCCTCGGCCGCGGCAAGACGGAACAGCAGGGTCTCGGCAGTGACGCCACCCGGCACCGAAGCAGGAACGGCCGCCGCGTCGAACTGCAGCAACCCTTCTGCCTCAGCCGGAGCAGCATCCACCGCAACAGCCCAGCCCGCCTCAGCAGCATCCGCAGTCAGTACCGCGGTGTGCCCCGGCGTCTTCGCATAAACGCTGTGGCCGGCAGCGCCACCGGCAACCGCGATCCAGCCGCTGGGCGTAGCGCCGAGGAGCCCAGCGCGCGCAGCGGACTCCGCACCCTCAGCGATCGGAGCCAGCAGCGGTACTACGGCAGCCGACGCCTCCAAGGCCTCCACGGCGAGCCGCGCAGGCAACTGCCCCGGACGAGCAGCGGCAGCGACCTCTGCGCTCACCAGCGCGAACGGCGTCTCTTCGACCGAGAAAGCGGCGTACGACACAGAGGTGCCGAGCCCGACTCGCGACAGCTCAGCGGCAAGCTGGTCGGTGGAGACTGGGCGAGTCGGGTCGTCGTGCAGCGGGCGCCACTCGTCGTCGCCGTGCCGCTCGTCCGCAGGTCGCCGGTCCAGCAGGTTGGTCAGGGAGAACTCGTTCTCCAGCCCAAGCACGACCACGGCGCCGGGAGCGGCCACTGCGGCCAGCGCGTCCAGCCGCTGCGTCCAGTTCAGGTCGTCGCTGTCGTACCCCAGGACGCGGTCAAGCCCGTCAGCGGCAACCACTACGTCGAAGGGCGCCCGGTCGTCGCCGACAAGCCCATCCAGAGCGCCGGCGATCACCTGCACCTGACCGAACTGCTCAGTGAGCTCAGTGGCGTCGGAGACCGAGCGGACCAATACAGTCGTCTCGGCCGCCTTGGCGACCACTGCCTCGACCAGATCGGCGGCGTGCGGACCGAGGATCAGCGTGCGTCCCCCGTCGGGCAGTACGTCGGACAGCAGCGCGCGCAGCACCGGTCCCTGGACGGCCCCCCGCTTGCCGCTGTAGTCGCTCCACGGCTGCATCTCGCCGCGGACCACATCGACGGCCAGCTGGTTGTCAGACACGCTCTCTCCAATCGAACAACATGCGCAGTTCCTCGGCCGGCATCATCCATGGGACGCCGAGCTCGAGGTCGGTGGTCGCGCGGGCGGCGGCCAGGTCGATGTCCTTACCGAGCATCTCAGGCCACAGCCTGGCGATCCGGCTCTGCCCGCCGAACAGCGGGTTCTCGCCCTCCATCTCCATCGGGTCGCCGTACACGGCCGGCTCGCAGCCGGCGGCGATGCCGTAGAAGATCGCGGTGGACAGCCGGTTCGCGGCCACCCGCTTGTGCTTGCGCAGCTCGGCCAGCTGCTTGTACAGGAAGCGCGGATCCGTGCCCTCGTAGGAGAACCCGCGACGGCCGAACGAGACCACCCGGAAGCCGGCGTCCTCGTAGGACTTGCGCACCTCGGGCCGGTCGTACTCGGTGTAGTACAGGCTGAACGTGACCGGGCCGGGCTCGGTCTCGCGGATCTCGTCGATCAGGCGCTTGTGGTCGCCCTGGATCTTGCCGCCCTCCCAGCCGTGGAAGAGGAACCAGAGCGTGCCTTCCCGCTCTTCCTCCGGTACGACGCCGAGGTCGGGCTCCAGCTCCTGCAGGTACAGGAAGGGGGCGCCGATGCTGTGGTAGTTCCGGCGGCCCAGTGCGTGCCCACGGCGGCGCGGGCCGTCGCTCCAGGTGAACCGCCAGGCGCCGTCGTAGAACTCGTGCACCGGGTTCCAGCCGTCGGCGATGTTCCAGCCGTGCTGCAGGTAGCCGCGCAGGCGGGGCGGGTACTCGTCGTCCAGACCGGCGTACCGGGCCAGGATGTGTGCCTGGCCGTAGTAGTGGTTGTGGTGATGCATCAGCGGACCTCGACGTGGAGAGTGCCGGCGTGCGGGCGCAACGCGGCGGTGTGGCCGTCCTGCTCGAGCTCGATCGGCAACCGGCTGGACAGGAACGGCTCGCACTGGACCGCGTGCGACGAACCGTCGGGCGCGATCGCGAACAGGATCCAGTCCGCCAGGCTGGCCAGCGGGTCCGCCGAGCTGACCGTGACCTCGGCCGGGATCAGCTCGGTCAAACCGACCGAGGCGGTCCAGACACCGTCGGCCACCGTCCGGCGGCACTCGATGTCCTCGTGCTCGTCGTTGTCGTCCAGGTAGCGCCGCCAGCAGAACGAGTACGCCGCCTCGCCGTCGAGCGCCGCCCCGGTGATCCGGAGTTCCGGTCCGTTGCTCCCGGCAACCTCTTCGGCCCGGTCGGCGGCCAGCCGGAACGGCGACTCTTGCAGGTTCACGTAACCGCCGGTCGAGCGGGTCAGCGTCACCAGCCGGCCCTGCTCGGTGTGGCTGGCAGCCCGCTCCGGGGCGGTCCACAGCAGCAGCCGCTCGTCGCCACCGGTGCCGACCAGTCGGAACGCCCAGGTCGTCCGCTGGGTGAACGGGTCGTCGGGGTTGGTGTCCTCGATGATCGGCCGGATCGGGATCCGGGCGGAGAAGTCGCGGCCGTCGCCGGACAGTGTGAGCGGCACCGACTGGTCCTGACCGGCCAGCGGCCGGGTGACCTGCAGCTTGGGATCCTTCAGATCGGCCGGGACGCGGCCGTGCAGCACCAGGGCGTCGGCGGTCTGCTCCACCGAGGTGAGCCGGCACGGGTCGACCATCCGGCGCAGCACGAACGCGCCGTCCGCACCGGGACCGGGCTGGATCCAGCTCTTGGCGTCGATCCACGCGCCCGGCGGCCAGCCGGGGCTACCGGGCCGCTGGCCCCGCAGCTTGCCGTGCCGCCGCAACCGCCCGGAGCGCATCCGTACGACGAAGTGCGCCGGGGCGGCGGTGTCCTTGAGCCGGGCCAGCAGCGCCTTGTCGAGGCGAACCTCGAACCCGACGAGCGCGGGGTCGCCGTGCGTGTCGGTCGCGTCGTACCGGCGTACGGCCAGGGGGGTCTCGGCGCCGGCGATGACGAGCGCGATCCGCAGGCTGGAGGACGTCTTGGTCTCCAGGTGCCGGATCTCGGCGGTGCCCTTCACGGACAGCTCGCTGCCGTGCCAGGCCACCTCGGTCACGCTGGTCGCCAGCGTCAGGTCCTTCATCGGCAGCCGGTAGAGCTCCCGTGGCACCGAGCTGTTCTGATCGTGGACGCCCGGGTAGTTGTGCTCGAACTGCCAGGAGCGGCGCGGACGCGCGAGCGCCCGGGCACCGCCACGCAGGCCGCCGTCGTTGCGGAAGTTGGCCAGCCGGCGGAGCAGGTCGACGTCACCGGCGCGCAGCGCCGAGTGCTGCAGGCGGTCGTAGCTGTGCGCCCGCTCGAGCACCTTCTCGTCCAGCCGGTCCAGCAGCCGTCGAGCGAGCTTGATCAGGTTCTGCTCTTCTTCGGGCGGTGCGGCGCCGAACGCCATCATCAGCGTGAGCATGTCGATCTGGGTGAAGTGCGCGTGCACCCGCGGCCGCACCTCGCCGATCGCGTTCTCGACCAGGTCCATCACCATCTCGGCCGACTTGACCCGGTCCTCGAGGTTGCCGAACTGGAACTTCTGCTGGGTGATCGACTCGCCGGACTCGCGCTCGCGCCAGTAGTAGACCGGCACCGCCAGCGCGTCCACGGTGACGGCGTCCAGGTGCGCCTTCAGCGTGACCGGGTAGTCCTCGTAGCGGATCGCGGGGAACTCGTAGCCGTACTCGTCCCAGAAGGACCGCCGGTAGACCTTGTTCCAGACCATCCGGTCCAGGATCAGGTCCGGGGTCTCGATCACGTGCGTGGCCAGCCGGTCCTTGGCGAACGGCAGCCGGTGGATCCACGACGGCCGGACACCGGAGGAGTTGTTGAACCGCCGCGCGTTACCGCCGGCGAACGACGAACCGGTCTCGTCCAGGGTCCGGATCAGCTTCTCGAAGCCGTGCCGGGTGACCAGGTCGTCGCTGTCGACGAAGGTGATGTACTCCCCATCGGCGTGCCGGACCCCGGTGTTGCGGGCCGGGCCGAGGCCCTGGTTCTCCTGCGTCACGATCCGGAACCGCGGGTCGCGGTCGCAGAACTCCTTGGCGATCGCGGCGCTGTCGTCCGGGGACCCGTCGTCGACCAGGATCGCCTCGAAGTCGGTCCACGTCTGCCGGGCGATCGAGTCCAGACACTCCCCGATGTAGTCGCGGACGTTGTAGAAAGGCACAACGACACTCAGCCGCGGCGTCACAACGGCGTTCTCCTCGGCTCAGTCGGCAGTTCGGTCAGCATCGACATCCCGGTCGGCATCACGCCGGACCCGATGCTGCTGCGGCTCGCTCGCTCCGGAGCAACCAGAGGCCGGGCGGCGACCAAAGATCTCGCGGTCATGTTAGCACCGGGCAGGACCCTCACCGACCTGTGCGTCACCCTTCGCGACCGGCCGCTTCCGGTTCACCGGACAGCAATCCCGGCGTCACGAGATGGACAGTCAACAGGGTGTGCACGGGCTCGAAGCCGTACCTGGCCCACGCCCGTTGCACTCCGGTGTTCTGCCCCTGCGTGGAGATCACCAGCCGGCGCGACGTACTCGCGTCCTCTACTGCAGCCAGCAGGTGACCGTAGCGTCCCCGGCCCTGCTCAGCCGGTACTACGCCCGCGAGCTCGATTTCTGTCCACGACTCCTGTTGGTCGACGGTTGCCAGCCCGAGCACCCGGTGGTCCGGACCACGCAGTACGACCGCACCCTCGTCGGCGATGCTGCGCCGGGCCCACTCCTGGTAGCCCGCGAGAGCCAATGCCCTGTCGAACAAGGGGTTCGCGCAGTAGTGATTGCCGTAGTCACCGAAGATGTCGCCGACCAGGTCGTCCACCAGGTCGTCGTCGATCGCCCGCTCGAGTCCGGCGTTGAACCCCGCCAGGGGAGCCGGGCGGCGGCCCTTGCCGACCGGGAGCGACCAGTAGACCAGGCTGTCGGCCAGCAAGGCGGTCCGCGGCCCACTGGCGAGCGCGGCGAACCACTGCACCTCGCGAGCCGGATAACGCAGTACGACGACGTCGGCCGTCGACTTGTCGACCGCTGTGAGCACCTCGGCCAACTGGCTCCCGGCCGAGGCCGAGACGGTGACCCGGTCGACCGAGACGCCGAACCGCTTCGATTCGTACGCCGAAGGCGCGGTGATCAGCTCGCCCGCCTCGAGCGCGTCGTACCAGCCCATCAGAGCTGGTACGAGAACAGGCCGTCGAGGACGCGGTCCTGCTCTGTCTCGGTGAGCTGGCTGAACAACGGGAGCCGCACCAGCCGGCTGCTGAGGTCCTCGGTGACGTCGCAGCCGCCCGGACCGACCCGGCCGTACTTCTTCCCGGCCGGAGCCGAGTGCAGCGGCACGTAGTGGAACGCCGCGGTGATGTTGCGCTCGCGCAGGTGCGCGATCAGCCCGAGCTGGTGCTCATGGGAGGGCATCAGCACGTAGTACATGTGCGCGGGGTGCACACAGTCGGCAGGGACCGTCGGCAGGCCGACGCCGTTCGCCTCGGCCCAGTCGGGGAGCTTGTCGTGGTAACGCTGCCACATAGCCAGCCGCGGTGCCTGGATCTCCTCGAACAGTTCCAGCTGGGCGGTCAGGAACGCAGCGAGTGGGTCGGCCAGCAGGTAACTGGAGCCGATGTCGATCCAGCGGTACTTGTCGACCTGGCCGCGGAAGAACTGGCTGCGGTTCGTGCCCTTCTCCCGGATCACCTCCGCGCGGTGGAGCAGGTCGGCGTCGTTCAGCACCAGCGCGCCGCCCTCACCGCAGTGCACGTTCTTGGTGCCGTGGAACGACTGCGTCGCCATCTGCCCGAGCGAACCGAGCGGACGGCCCTTGTACGAACCGCCGAGGCCGTGCGCGTTGTCCTCGATCACCGTCAGCCCGTGCTTCTCGGCGATCGCCAGCACGGTGTCCATCTCGACCGCGACGCCGGCGTAGTGGACCACGACGATCGCCTTGGTCCGGTCGGTGATCGCAGCCTCGACCTGGGTCTCGTCGAGGTTCAGCGTGTCCGGCCGGATGTCGACGAACACCGGTACGGCGCCGCGCAGCGCGTATGCGTTGGCCGTCGAGACGAAGGTGAACGACGGCATGATCACCTCGTCGCCGGGCTCCAGGTCGAGCAGCAGCGCGGTCATCTCCAGCGCATGCGTGCAGGAGGGCGTCAGCAGTGCCCCGACGCCACCGGCCAGCTTCGTGAGCAGCTCGGAGGCGCGGGCGGTGAACGGGCCGTCCCCGACCACCGCGGCCGAGGCGAAGGACTGGTTGACGTAGGCGAGTTCGTCGCCCGCCACAAAGGCCTTGACGAAGGGGATCGGAGACAGGTCGGGCATGGTGGAGGAGCCTACCCGTGGTCGGTAGCGCGGTCCGAAACAGCTTGAGCGGCAGCGTCGGCAGTGGCTTCGTCAAGGGCTTCGGCGTACGAATGATGACCGGGGTCCTCGAGGCTGTCGTAGCCGATCATGAACTGCGGCCGCCGCTGGCTGGCCTGGAACAAGCGGGCCACGTACTCCCCCAGCAACCCGAGGCAGAGCAACTGGAGCGCACCGATCGTCCCGACGGCGAGCACCGTAGAGGTCCAGCCGGGAATGCTCCGGCCGGTCAGCTTGATCGCCAACGCAGCAACCACGACCCCCACCGACAGCAACCCGCCGAGCAGCCCGAGCCACGTCGCGAGCCGCAGTGGCGCCGCCGAGAAGGCAGTCAGGCTGTCGAAGGCCAGCCGGAACATCTTGGACAGCGTGTACTTCGTACTTCCGGCGGCCCGCTCTGCGCGGACGTACTTCACCTCCGCGCTCGGGAAGCCCAGCCACGGGATCACCAGCCGGAAGACCCGGCCGTCCTCGGGTAGCTGGTTCACTGCGTCCACCACGCGCCGGGAGACGAGCCGGAAGTCACCCGCGTCGAACGGCAGATCGCGGCCGACCAAGCGGCACATGAGCCGGTAGTAGAGGCGCGCGGTCGTCCGCTTCGCCCAGCTGTCGCTGGAGCGATCGGAACGTACGCCGTACACGACGTCGACGTCGTCCTCGCGCGCTGTGGCGAGCAGCTCGGCGATGACCTCGGGTGGATCCTGCAGGTCGGCGTCGATGGTGACCAGGTATTCACCGCGAGCCAGCTGGAATCCGGCCGACAGGGCCGCCTGGTGGCCGCTGTTGCGCAGCAACCGGACCAACCGGAGCTCTGGCCAGTCCGCGCTCGCCCTGGTGAGTAATGCGGCGGTCCGGTCGCGGCTTCCGTCGTCGACCACCACCAGCTCGTAGCTGAG
Organism: Kribbella monticola; assembly: GCF_003261635.1. Classification (GTDB taxonomy): domain Bacteria; phylum Actinomycetota; class Actinomycetes; order Propionibacteriales; family Kribbellaceae; genus Kribbella; species Kribbella monticola. The sequence goes on from NZ_QFXK01000029.1 coordinate 176,226, forward strand.
CCCCAGGCCGTCCAGCAGTGGGTGCATCCGGTCGAGGAAGATCGGCAGCACGTCCTCCTCGTCGTACATTGGTACGACGACGGACAGTACGGGCCGAGTGGTTTGCATGCGAGAAGCCCTCCTCCGGCGAGGTTACCCGGCTCGGCTCACCTGGGGATCCCGCTACCCTCTGGTGGTGCCGACGATGACCAATGACACCGCCAGTAGCCTCGCTACTGCGGAGCGTGAGGTCAGTCCGTCCATGCCGTCGCTGCTCAGTCTGTTGCCGTGGCGGCCTATCGGCGCCGGCGCGGTGAAGGTGGCAGCCGGGGTCGCCCTGGCCTGGTTGACGATCTGGCTGATGGCCAGTCACTCGTCCAGCCACGACATCGTCGCGCTGCTGCGCTTCTGGGTCTTCGGGATCACCCTGCCGGGCACGCTGCTGTGGCGCCTGGCCAGCCCGTTCCGGCACAACCTGATCGAGGACTTCGCCGCTGGCTCACTGGTCGGCGTGTCCCTGCTGATCCTGGTCTATCTGGGGGTTGCTCCCCTCGGCGGCCAGCGGTGGGCCTGGCTGTGGGCCGCGCCCGTGATCATCGCGGTGACCGTCGTACCGAGCTGGCGACGACGCTGCCTCCAGCGCGTCGAGCGACCCGTCTCACCCTTGACGGCCTGGTTGGTCGCCACCACGCTTGCCCTGCCGCTCTACGCCATCGGGCGGTACCGCGCGCTGGCTCCCGCGCCGTACACCGATGCCCGCTCCCACGTGCCGGACATGGCCTTCCACCAGGCGCTGGCCGCGAGCGCCAAGTACGACGTACCGCTGCAGGCGCCGTACGTGAACGGCGAGCGGATGGACTACCACTACTTCTGGCACCAGCTCACCGCCGCCACTTCCTGGGCCACCGGAGTGGACCTCACCGACCTGATCTACAACATCGGCTGGATCCCCCTGCTGCTGGCCGGTTGTGCGCTGATCTACGCGCTCACCGACCGGATCGCACCCGGCTCGCGCTGGGCCGGGCCGCTGGCCATCGCCGTCGCCGGTATCGCCGGCACCGTCGATGCGTACCCGTCCGTGCGCCTCCCGGCGGAGAGCCTGATCAGCTACTACTGGGGCAGCCCGACGCAGAATCTCGGCGGTGCCCTGATCACTTTGCTGGCACTGATCGGTGTCGATCTGCTGCGCGGGCGAAGCGGCCCTGCCACCTGGGTGCTCTTCGTCGTGATCGCCGCCGCCGCGTCGGGTTCGAAGGCGACCGTGCTGCCGATGATCATCTGCGGGCTCGGGCTGGTGGTGTTCATCCGGCTGCTCTACGGCCGCTTCGCCAAGGGCGCGCTGCTGATCGCGATCGTGCTCGGCGGCATCTTCGTGGCCGCCATTTTCGTTGTCTTCGGCAACAAGTCGTCCGGCCTCGCGGTCCGGCCGTGGGTGACGTTCGCGAAGGTCGGCATCTATCCGCTGGTCGCCAAACCGGTCGAGGGCGGTGGGTTCGACCATGCCGCGATGTGGATCGGCGGCATCACCTTGTGCCTCGGCCTGCTGCTCGGCTCGGCCGGCCTGCTGGTGCTGCTCGGTACGGCGGCCCGCTGGTTCCGCGATCCGGGCATGATCTTCCTGGTCGGCATCGCGATCGCCGGCTTCGGCGGCCTGGTCCTGACCGACCAGCCGGGCACCAGCCAGCTGTACTTCCACCGGACCGCGGTGCCGATCATCGCCGCCCTCGCCGCAGCGGGCGTGTGGATGCTGGTGTTCTGGTTTGCCGACCGGCGGTCGGGCGTGCTCGTGTTCGTCTCGCTGCTCGGCGGGATCGGGGCGACCGCGGCCGCCCGGTCGATCGTGAAGGCCAACCCGGGCGACGGCAAGCCGTTCCTGACAGCGGACGGACGGCTGACCGGGCTGATCGCGCCGTGGGTCTGGACGATCACCTTCCTGCTCGCGGTCGCGATCCTGGTGACCGTTCTGTGGAAGCTCGCCAAGCGCCGAGGGCGGCCGACCAGAGTCGCGACGGCATCCTTCGTCCTGGCGGGGATGGGCGCCGGACTCTTCCTGCCCCTGCAGGCGATGGCTTCGTATCACCGGACCGACCTGCCTCCGCTGTCCGACGACTTCAAGCTCGGTCCCTCGGCGACCCAGACGACAGCCGCCCTGTGGCTGCGCGACCACACCGCACCTGGCGAGCTGATCGCCACCAACGCGCACTGCACGATGAAGAACACCACCGGCTGCGACTCCCGGCACTTCTGGATCGCTGCCCTGAGCGAACGCCACGTGCTGGTCGAAGGCTGGGGCTACACCAACACCATCAACGAGCTCGTCGCGGACACCGGGATGAGCCCGAACGGCCTGCCGTTCTGGGACCAGCAGAAACTCGAGGACAACGACCGCGCCTTCATCACCCCGACCCGCGACAACCTGCGGCTCCTGAAGGTCAAGTACGGCGTCCGCTGGCTCTACGCCGATCCCGGGCAGACCGTGGTCGAGACGGCGAAGCTCGACACGCTCGCGACGCTGCGATTCAAAGCGTCCGACGCGCTGATCTACGAACTTCCTTGACAGCGGTAGGGCTTACGCGGGCAGCACCTGCACACCACTGACGTCCACCGAACCGGCGTCCTCGACCACGATCGGCCGGCGCCCTCGGCGTGGCGGTGGGTTGCCGACCTCGACCGGCAGCGGCTGGACCGTCACGTCGCGAAGATCGAGGTCGACGAACGGCCGGGTGCTGATCGCTCCGTCGACCTCGCTCCGGCCCCAGCCCGCGACCCGGATCGCGTACAGATCACCGCACCAGCCGATGGCGCAGTCGCGGATCGACAGCCCGTGGTTGATCCCGCGCCCGGCACCTTCCTCGCGGTACCGGTCGGTGTTGTCGCCGGGCAGCAACCTGAAGCCGATCTCCACCCGTTCGCACTGCACGTCGCGGACTTCGACGTCGTGCACCGAGCTGAGACAGAACGCCTCGAAAGCGTCGTACACCCGGAGTCCGTCGACTTGGAAGTGATGAGGGTGCAGTGAGTATCCGGTGATGTCGCTGACGCCGGCGCCGACGGCACCCCAGTGCGCGATGAACGCCGTACCGCCGCCGTGTACTTCGAGATCCGACAACCGCACGTCCCGGACTGCGCCGATGAGAGTGAGGTTGTTGGCCGCACAGCGTCCGGCGCGCCGGACCACCAGCCGTCGTACGGCGATCCGCTCGATCCACTCCGGCTGCTCGGCGTAGAAGTACCGGCCGATCGTGACGGCGGTCCACTCGGCTCCGTCGTGCGGACCGGGTGAGGCGTCCGGAAGCTCCACGGTCAGGTCGGTGACGGTGACGTCGGAGCCGAGGACGTGGATCAGCGGCGCCGACTCGGCCCGCGCGCGCCACAACGTCGTACCGGAGCCCGACAGGGACCACGAGTCGGTGAGGACGAGGCCGCCGCTGATCGGGTACGACCCGGCAGGCAGGAGCAACCGGCCACGTTCGGATTCGGTCAACAGCGCGCGAAGCAGCTCGCCGTTGTCGTCGCCGTCGTCACCGAGCCGTGGCCGGTAGTCGGGAACAGTCAGGACCCGGCCCGTACGACGAGGTCCCAGCGCACCGTCGCGCCCTCGGCGATGTCAGGCACGTCGCCCAGCCCTGACGGGTCGACCGTCAACCGGACCAGCGCCGGAACCGTCAGCGGCCCGTCGGTGACGATCTCGACCTCGGTGCCCTCCTGCGCCCGCACCTGCACACCAGGCACCGGACCGGCTTCGAGACCGGCCAGCTCCACCTGGACGACGTTCCGGCCGACCAGGTCTGCCATCGCGTCGGCGAGCGGGTTCGGCGGCGGTCCTGGCGGAACCACCGGCGCGGGCGGTGGGGGCGGAGGTGGCGGCGGCGCGGCCGGCCGGCCCTTGGCAGCACGCACGATTCTGCGCTTGAGCGCGGCCGCGCGCCTGCTCGTCTTCTTCGCCACCGGGACCGCGGCGACCGGGACGACCCAGCGGGCCGCACGCTTGACGCTGCGCTTCAACCGACGGGCGGCGCTCGGTCGCTGCGGCACCGGCGGAGGGAGCGGTTCGGGCTCGGGTTCCGGCTCGGGCTCGATCGGGGGCGGCGGTTCGATCAGAGTCGCCCGGGCGATCCAGCGGCGCGGGCCGTCGCCAGGATTGGCCACGAAGTAGTCGCCCTGGATCGGCCACGTGGTGTCTGCCGGAACGTTGCCGGTCGAAACCAGGCCGGCGGTCCGTTCGCCGTCCACCTCGGTGAACTCGACCCGCTTCACCAGTACGCCGACCGCACCGGCCGAAGCAGCCGGGGCCCACGACGGGCGGCCGTGGTCGACGCTGACCACCTCGAGGACGAACAGCCCTGCGCTACTCAGCTCCTCCGGCCCGAGATCGAAGCTGACCACCCCGTCGGCGACGCCCGAAGCGACTCCTCGGCGGTTCAGCAGCACAGCGCCGCGAGTCTTGCCCTGCGAACGAACCAGCAACAGGCGGGGCAGCTCGGCCTCCCGCAACGACACATCCTCCGCGACTTGCTCCTGCCACCAGCCCAGGGCCATACCGTCGAAGCTGAAGTGCGCGGTCACCCGGACGGGCCGGCCACTCGGAGCCACCTTGGCGCCGAGCAGAGCCGGCGATGCGACGAAGCGGCCGATCACGGCGACACCGCGAGACATGCAGTCGATCAGGACCAGGTCGCTCGGCTGTCCGGAGCTCAGGACGCCGGGCACTGCGAGCGGCACCGGCACGATGTCGAACGCGGTCTGGAAACGCGGCGTGGTAAAGACCTTCACAGCTCGTTCACCCCGCCCAGTGCCATCGCGAACTCCTCGGCCGACAACGTCAGATCGGTCCTGGTCAGGAACGGATCCTTGCGGACCCACATCCTCCGGACGGCGGTGAAGGCGGGGTCGGCATCGGCCTCGATGTGCTGCATGGCCACCCTCAGGGCGACCATCAGGAACTCCATCCGGCCCATCTCCCAGTGCTGCACCAGCGGCGTCGAGACGTCCGCTCCGCTGCGGTAGAGCCACGCCCACAGCCGCGCCCGCTCGATCTGCTCGTCGGTCACCAGCGGCCGTCCGGCCAGCAGACCCTCGATCGACTCGTCCAGCTTGGTCCAGTAGTCGTCGGCGTCCTCGGCCAGGATGGTGAAGCCGCAATGGCTCCACTCAGACCAGCCGGCCTGGATCGCGGCGATGCCGTACGCCGGTAGCTCGGTGCTGATGCTGCCGCGCACGGTGACGCCCAGATCGACCAGGCTCCACATCACGTTCTTGCTCATCTCCAGGCTGGGCAGGAAGACCAGCGGCGTACCGGCGTGCTTGTCCTTGAGGTTGTCGAAGAAGCCGGTCGAGTCGTACAGGTGCTGGCTCGGGTGGTCGATGAACAACCAGTTGACGTCGTCGCGCTTGGCCGCGTAGTCGGCGGTCGCCTCGTACCAGGCGCCGAGGTCCTCGAAGCATTCGACGTTGGTGTTGAGCGCGTCGGAGACGGCGTGGTTGTAGACCGCGATCACCGGCTTGCCGGGATCGAAGCCGTACCTGGCCAGCGCGTGCTCGCGGACCGAGAGCCGCTCCTCGGGGGTCTGCAACTCGATCGCCGAGATCGAGCCGCCGCGCCACCACGACGGCTTGCCCCAGGTGCCCTTCACCCGCGACGCGGTCAGCTCCGCGCTGTTGCGCAACTGGTCGCGGTTCGGCCAGACGTAGGACTCGAAGAAGTCGGCGATCTGGTGGGTGAGCTCGGCCCGGAAGGTCGGCGCACCGCGCTTGGTCTCCGGGAAGAGCGCGTACGCCTTCAGGCTGCCGGTGCTCTGGACGTGCACGGTCGGCACGTTGAACCGGGCCGCCGACTCGACCGCGAGACCCCACAGGTTGTAGTCGACGTGACTGGTGATCAGCGCGACCGGGTCGAGCCCGGCGAACAGCGCGTCGTACACGTTGGAGAACTCCGCGCTGCGTTCCTGGACCTGCGCGTACTTCGCGCCGGCCCGGATCTCGTCGGTCACCCGCGGCGTCTTGAGCACCCGGCAGACCGTCGCCCGGACGATCTCCTCGAGCACGGCCGGATCGATTCCCGATCCGGTCACCGGCAGGTCCTGACCGGCCACGTGCAGGCCGCCGGGATCCGGATTGCCGATCCGGCTGTCGACCAGGTCATGGATGTCGATCACGTCAACGGCGCCGTACGCGTGCGAGATCGCCGACAGCGCGTCGCCCTCGAAGAACGTCCAGAGAATGTCGTGCCAGTCGTCGTCCGCGCCGGTGAAGACGACCAGCCGGGCCGGCACGAACCGGCGCAGCGCGTTCGCCACGGTCAGGTTGCGCAGCGTCACCCGGAGGTCCTGGCTCATCGCCTCGACCAGGATCACCCGCTCGGAGTCCGGGAGCACGTTCCGCTGCCAGAACTCGGAGGCCGCCGCCAGATAGAGCGGGAACTCCTTGATGTCCATCGTGCGTTTCGGAACGGTCACTGTCACCAGAGAGTTATAGCAGTCAACCCCTCTTCGTGTTATCTGTGCCACGTCACCGATCTAGACCGGTCCGGATTTCACCGCCCGGTGAGCTCGTAGACCTTCACCCGGGATTCCTGATGCCGCAGCGAAGCCAGCCGGTCCAGGGCCGGTGAGACGGGGCCGTCCCGAAGGTCCGCGTAGATCCAGCGCACGCCGTACTGCGATCGCAGGCGGTCCAGCAGTTGCGGGGTCGGCGCGGTGAGTGCCTGGTGGGTGAGCTCGACCCGATCCAGCCAGGGCGAGGGCTGGAAGAAGTACTTGATGCCGTTGACCCCGTTGTTCGCCATCCCCTGCTGCGTGTAGGCCCAGCCCTCCAGCAGAACGCGCCGGCCGGCGATGCCGCTCACGATGTACCCGCGGGCATCGCACCCGGGTCGCTGCGGGCCGGCAGGGCGGCAGTAGGTGTTGGCGAGCACGACGTCGTTCGGTGCGGAGTTCTTCGCCAGCCAGCGCGCTGCGGCGAGCTCGTCGGGGTACACCCGCCAGCCTGCCGAGACGAAGTGGCCTGAGCCGTGGAGGTGGCGAACTCGCCACGCATCGGTTACGACCGTGCCGATCGGTAGTCCGATCACGACGAGCATCGCGAAGGCCATGCCCAGTCCCGTGAGGCACTGCCGACGGCGAGCCCACAGCCAGACGATCAACGCCAGTACGGCGAGCAGGACAGTCACCAGGAGGGGACGGGCGAGCACCTCGATCTGGGCGGCGCGGAACCCGGTGGCGTTCTTCCTGACCAGCCCTGCGCAGACCGCGATCGCAGTACCGGTCCCCAGCCCGACCAGGCCGGTACGAAGGATCGTGCGCCGGCTGCGGCCTCGGACGCCGACTGCGATCAGCCAGCCGACCGCTGCGGCCGCGAACGGCAGACCGGAGCGCAGGAAGTAGTACTGGCTCGCAGAGGGATGGTTCACCAGGCTCACGCCGAGCCAGGAAGCGGTCAACCCTCCGACCAGGAACCAGGCGACAGGGCTCTGCCGCAGCGCGCGGACCCCGATCAGTCCGAAGCCGGCCAGCAGCGCCGCGTGCGCGAGCACGAAGCCGGCCAGGATCACCAGGGCTCCTGCGACCGCCACGTGGTCCCCGGTCAGAGACCGGAGCACCAGGCCGCCGGTACCGGCCAGCGAACCGTCGCCGGTCGCTCCGCGATAGCCGGGCTGGAACTTGGCGATCGCGAAGAGCTGGATCCCGGACCCGCTCGTGCTCCCGGCCACAGTGAGCATCGTCCACACGGTGATCGCGACCAGCAGTCCACCGATCGCGACGGCCCGCCAAGGGATGCGCCGTTCCTTCACCAGCAGGAACAGCGCCGACAGCCCCACGCCACCGATGAGGATCGGCAGCACGGTCGGCTTCGAACCACCTCCGACGACGGCCGCCGCCACCGCGAGCGCCCAGACTCCTCGACCACCACCGCGATAAAGAGCAGCGATCACGAAGTACGCCGCCGCGGCGAGAACCAACGTCGCCAAGGTCTGCGAGGGAGTCATCAGGCCGGCCGGGCCCACGAGGTCCACCTGAGACCAGGCCGGTACGAAGAAGCCCAGTTGCGGTACGACGAACGCCAGGCCGGCCAGCAAGCCGGTCCACCAAACCTTGCTGACCTGACGAGCCAGTGCGGCTCCGGCCAGCAGACCGGCGAACATCACCGGCAGCAGCCACAGCCGGTACATCACCAGGATCGGCGAGAGCCTGGTGATGTCGACGGCGCCGGCCATGTCGGCATTGGGGAACCAGTGGTACTCCAATGCCTCGCCTGACACCTGGGGCAGCTGCGGTGGAACGCTGCGGAGCAGTTCGTTCACCATCGACAGGTGGTAGAGCCCGTCGGGGTAGTACGCGATGCCGTGCGGTGGTGGGGCGTGATCCGCCATCACGCCCAGCGTCGTCGCCAGCGCGAGCAGAGTCAGGCAGATCGACAGACCCCAGGACCACGCCATCGGCAATGGTTCAGGCTCGGCAATCCGCCAGTACTGCCGTAGCCCCGGAACCAGCGCGAAAGCCAGCAGGACCAGCAAAGGCCAGACGACGAGAAACTGCTGCACACCAAGCCAGGTGAAGAGAGCCCAACCGCCAAGCTGGTAAGCGATTCCGACAGCGGCTCCTAGACCGACGTCCTCGGCCCAGTTGCCTGTACTGCGCCAGAGAGCCCGCATGAGCAGGACGCCCGGCAGCACGACGCACGCCCCGAAGTACACGCCGTACCGGAGGATCGCTTCGAGCGGCACGTCGATGATCAGTAGCCCGACCACGGAGGCCACCACAGGGACAAGCCACGGCAGCAGCCCGTGCCGAATCCGGGCAGCTGGTCGCGGTGGCTCGACGGACAGGGCGTGGGTCTGCTCGTGCGGGATGACCGTGGCCATCAGCCTGCACCGAGCTCGTAGATCTTGACTTCACCCTCCTGGTAACGCAGTACCGCCAGCTCGTCCAGCTTGGCGGACGTCGGTCCGTCCCACCCGTCAGCGTAGATCCAGCGCACGCCGTACTGCTGACGAACCTCCGTCAGCAACTGCGCGGTCGGCGCTGTCAGGATCTGTTCGGTCAACTGGACTCGGTCGGGCCAGGGCGAGTCCTGGTACGCGTACCGCTTGCCGCCGACTCCACTGGTCTCCAGCGCCTGCTGGGTATAGGCCCAGCCCTCCATCAGGGTTCGGCGACCGGCGATCCCGCTGACGAGATAGCCCCGCGCATCGCAACCGGGCTGCTGTGCGCCGGGCGGCTGGCACCAGGTGCCGGTGAGTACCACGTCGGCTGGGTCGGAGTGCGCGCCGAGCCACAGGGCGGCAGCCTGCTCGTCCGGATGGACCTGGCCGTTCACCGCGCGGTAGGTCCCATCCGTCTGGAAGGCGAAGTACGAGTACTTGGCCATGCCGACCAGAGACACTGCAATCGCCACGAGGACGGGCACAGCCGAGCCGAGTCCTGGCTGCTTCACCCGACGGCGTCTACTGAGCAGCCACCCGCAGACCAGCAGCGCGGTCAGTACGCCGGTTACGAGCAGCGGCCGGGCCAGCGCGTCGACCTGAGCCGCTCTGGAATCTTCGGAACGGAGCTTGGCGGGCTGCATGGCCACGAAGAACCCGACGCCGAGCACCAGTGCAGTGGCGCTCACCAGCAGGATCGTCCGGCCACTGCGGCCTTTGAACGCTACGGCAACCAGCCAACCCGCTGCCGCGGCCGCGAACGGCACGACGCTGCGCAGGAAGTACTGCTGACCCGCTGCGGGGTGATTCGCCACCAACAGCCCGATCCATGCACTCGCCAAAGTTCCTGCCAGCAGCCAGGCGACTGGATCACGCCTGGTCGATCGCACGAACAGCAAACCGAAGCCGGTCAGCAGTCCGGCCGACGACAACAAGATCAGTCCCAGCAGTACGGCGACCCCACTGATCGTCGTCGAGTCTCCCGAGGTCAGCCACGCTGGGACCAGCCCGCCGGTGCCCGGCACCGACGTGTCACCGGTGATCGCGGGGTACGCCGGCTGGAACCTGGCGATGGCGAAGAGCTGGAATCCCGATCCGCTCGGCCCCGCAATGAAGCGCAAGGTGACGAGCATGGCGAGCACCAGGACGAGGCCGGCGCCGACCGACCGCCAGAGCAGCTTCCGCTCCCGGACGAGGAGGAACAGCGCGGCCAGACCGACGCCGCCAGCCAGGATCGGCAGCATCGACGGCTTCGATCCACCAGCGACAACCGCCAGCGCCGCGGCGAGCACCCAGGCACCACGACCACCGCTGCGACGGAACACCGCATCGACGACGAAGATCGCCGCCGCTGTCCCCGCGACGATGCTGAACGTCAGAGATGGGCTGAGCAGACTCGCTGAGCCGGTCGGCAGCACCACCACTGCGGCGAGCACACCGGTCCACCACACCTTGCTGACCTGCCGGGCCAGCGCAGCGGACACAAGCAGCACGACAACCGCCTGCGGCAACAGCCAGAGGCGAAACAGCACGAGGGCCGGTGAGAGGCGGGTGATGTCCACGGCGCTCGCCATGTCAGCATCGGCGAACCAGTGGTACTGCAGCGGTTCGCCTGCCGCCTGCGGTAGCTGCGGCGGCACCGACCGCATCACCTCGTGCACCAACGACAGGTGAAACAGCAGGTCCTGGTAGTACGCCGTACCGCTCGGCGGCGGCTGGTGATCGGCCAGCACGTTGAAGGTGGTGATGAGGACCAGCACCGTGGCACAGCCGGCGACACCCCAGGACCAGGCCACCGGAAGCGGCACCGGCGCCACAATCCGCCAGCAAGACCGCAGCCGAGGCACGGCCGCGAAGACCGCCAGCACGAGCGCTGGCCAGGCGCACAACCAGGACTGCAGCCCCAGTGCAGTGAAGATCGCCCACCCCAGCAACTGGTACGCCGCCCCGACCGCTGCACCGAGCCCGAAGTCCTCAGCCCAGTTGCCAGTGCTCCGCCATGCGCCCCTGAGCAGCAGTACGCCGGGCAGAACCACGCAAAAGACGAAATAGCCGCTGTACTTCGCGATGTCCGCCAGCGGCACGTCGATCGCAAGCAGCCCACCCACCCCCGCGGCAACCGGGAGCAGCCACGGAATCAGCCGGCCAAGAACAGCGGAACCGGGCGCACGGGGACTCGTGGCAACGGCGGGCTCCGCTTCGATCGCCGTCACGCCTGTTCGCTCTCCTGCGTGCGCACCGCCCTATTGGAGCACGGTGCACCTCCACCGGCGGCGCAGCTCGAGGCCGCGGCCAGCGACCCGAAGTACTGGCAGTGGCCGGGCTCCGGGCCACCTCGTCGTGCTCCTTGCCCTCGATCTCAGTAGGGTGTGCCAATGACCGAAGCCGGATCGCCGTCGATCCAGAGCCCTGACTACTGGTGGTACCGCGCCCGCGCCGAGCTTCTCGAGACAGTGCTCAGCGAGCACGTCGGGGAGCCGCGGCGGCTGCTGGACGTCGGCAGCGCCGACGGCCCCAGCGTGTCCTGGCTGCGCGGACACGGTAAGCAGGTCGCGCTGGACGTTGACCCGCGCGGGCTCGGACCCGGCGGGGTCTGCGGCTCGGCACTCGAGCTGCCGTTCTCCGACCAGGTGTTCGACGTCGTCGCCGCGTTCGACGTGATCGAGCATTGCGAGCCCGAGGACCAGGCGCTCGCCGAGGTGTACCGCGTGCTGTCTCCCGGTGGGCGCTTCCTGATGTCGGTGCCGGCCTACCAGTGGGCCTGGACCCACTTCGACGAGCACAACCACCACTTCCGCCGGTACACCCGTGCCCGCGCGACCCGGGCCCTGCGGGCGAGCGGTTTCGAGATCCTGCGGGCGACCCACATCTTCGGTTCGACGTTCCCGATGTTCGCGGCGAACCGGCTGCGCACCCGGCTGAAGGAGCGCGGCCGCGACTTCGCGGCGCTGGAGGCGGACGCCGTACCGGGCCTGCCGCACGTGCCCCCGCCGGTGGAGAAGGCGCTGCTCGGGCTGGCGGACCTCGACCGGTGGGTACTGCGCTCGCGCGACCTGCCGTTCGGCTCGTCGGTCGTGGTGGCGGCCCGGAAGCCCTACTGAGGGACCTCGCGGGCTCGGCGTTCTCGCCGCGCCACCGCCGAGGGCTATAGTCCGGCAGGTGAGTGACGTCGACGGCCACGATCAGGCTCCTGCACACGACGTATCCGTCGTGGTTCCGGTATACAGGGGCGAGCACAGTCTGCCCGGGCTTCTCGAGGAGATAGTGCCGCTGCATGACGAGTTCGTCACCGAGGCAGGCCACCGGGTCCGGGTGGCCGAGGTGGTCCTCGTGCACGACCACGGCCCGGACGACTCGGCCCGGGTGATCCGCGAGCTGGCGGCGAAGTACGAGTTCGTGCACCCGGTCTGGCTGAGCCGGAACTTCGGCCAGCATGCCGCGACGCTGGCCGGGATGGCCTCGTCGGGCGGCGACTGGATCCTCACCATCGACGAGGACGGTCAGTACGACCCCGGCTTCCTCGGCGCGATGGTCGACACCGCGCTCGCCGAGCGGGCCACCGTCGTCTACGCCAAGCCGAGCAACCCGGCGCCGCACGGCCCGCTGCGCAACCTGGCCTCCAAGATCGCGAAGACCTTCATCGAGACCGTGCTCGGCAGCCGGGGCACTTCGGTGTTCCACAGCTTCCGGCTGGTGCTCGGCGAGGTCGGCCGCAGCGTAGCGGCGTACTCCGGGCCCGGCGTCTACCTCGACGTCGCGCTCAGCTGGGTAGCGGGCGACGTCGCAACCTGCCCGGTGGAGCTGCGCGGCGAGGCCGACCGCCCCTCCGGCTACAACCTGCGCAGCCTCACGTCCCACTTCTGGCGGATGGTGCTCACCAGCGGCACCCGGCTGCTCCGCGTGGTCAGTGTCGTCGGCGCGCTGACCGCTCTGTTCGGCCTGCTGGTCGCGCTGGTACTGATCGGCAACCAGCTCTTCGGTGCCGACCTGCTCCGCGGCTGGACGTCGACCATGGTCGTCGTGCTGCTCAGCACGGGAGCGATCCTGTTCTCGCTGGGCGTCGTGGCCGAGTATCTCGGTGTCGCGGTGAACATGGCGATGGGCAAACCGCTCTACCTGATCGTCTCCGATCCCGCCCAGGGGCCGCTGGGCCGTCGGCGGGAAACGAGGCAATGACCGCGGCGACCGTCACCTGGGTCGTCGGGGCCGGCGGCCTGCTCGGCCGCCAACTGGTACGCCGGTTGCTGGACCGCGGCCACGAGGTCGTGACGGTCCCCGTCCCGTGGCAGGACCACGAGGCGTCCGCGGTCGCCCTGCAGGACGGCTTCGCCGAGTTGCTCGCCCGCTCCGGCGGCGGCGAGTGGAACATCGCGTGGTGTGCCGGTGCCGGCGTCGTCGCCAGCTCGGCCGAGGTACTCAAGGAAGAGGGCGAGACCTACTCCCGATTCCTCCGCCACCTCGGGGACCAGCAGGATGTCGGCGCCAGGGGTGCCTTCTTCCTCGCATCCTCCGCCGGCGGCCTGTACGCCGGGTCGAGCGACCACCCGCCGTTCACCGAGAACAGCGAGCCGCGACCGCTCGCGCCGTACGGGCAGTTGAAGCTGGCGATGGAGCAGGAGCTTAGTGAGCTGTCCCGGGCGACCGGGATGCCGGCGTTCATCGGCCGCATCGCGAACCTGTACGGCCCCGGCCAGAACGTGAACAAGCCACAGGGCCTGGTCTCCCACCTGTGCAAGGCGCATCTCACCGGGCAGCCGCTGTCCATCTACGTGCCCTTGGACACCTTGCGCGACTACCTGCTCGTGACCGACTGCGCCGCGATGGTCACCGCTGGACTGGAGGACGTACGCCGGGTCGCCCGGTCGGCCGCGGACCCGGTGGTGGTCAAGGTGCTCGCCTCCGGGCGCGGTACCTCGATCGGGGCGTTGATCGCCGAGTCGAGGCGAGTGTTCCGCCGCCGGCCCCGGATCGTGCTCGGTTCCTCCCCGCTGGCATCGGTCCAGCCACGGGACATCCGGCTGCGGTCAGTGCGCTGGCCGGAGCTCGACTGCTACGCCCGCTCGACCCTCGCCGCCGGAATCGCCTCCACCGCCCGGGAGCTCGGTCGGCAGCGCGTGTCATGACGGACAGTTCTCCCAGCGTCCTCGTGGATGAGGCGCCCGACCCGGTGGCCACCACGGACGAATCTCGACGGTCCAGGTGGCCGCAGCTCGTCAGTACGCTCATCTGGCTGCTCCCCGCGGCGACCCTGTACTGGGTCCTGGAGGGGACAGGCGTAGGCAAAGGCGACATCGTCCGCTACACCGCCTACTTCGCGGGCTGTGTGACGCTGCCCGGAGTCCTGCTGCTGCGCGCCTTCGCGCCGGGCAAACGGACCTGGCCGGAAGACATCGGCATCGGCATCGTCGTAGGCCTGTCCTTCGAGCTGCTCGGCTGGGCCCTGTTCACCGCCGCCGGGCTCCAGCAGTGGCTGATCGTGTGGCCCGCGGCGCTCGTGGTCGTCTTTGCCGCCGTACCGCGCTTGTGGCGCTGCTGGCGGGCGCAGAACGCACCGCGGCTCCCACTCGCCTGGGCAGTCACGCTGGCGCTCCTCCTGTCGATCACCCTGCTCCTGTACTACGGCGGCTCGGTCAGCACCTCGCCGGTCCCGAAGGCCGGCGGCAACCCGTACCAGGACCTGCTCTGGCATCTGTCGATCGTGCACGAACTGGGCCGCTCCGTTCCGCCGCAGATCCCGCAGGTGGCGGGCGAGACCATGCAGTACCACTGGTTCGCCGACGCCCACCTTGCCTCCGCAGCCCAGATCACCGGGATCGACGCCCGCCTGGTGCTGTTCAGGCTGTGGTTCGCGCCGATCATCATCGGGCTCGTCCTGGCGGTGGCCGCCCTTGCCCGTCAGGTCAGCGGCGCCTGGTGGACCGCGCCGTTCGCGGTCGCGCTGACGACGATCATTCAGCGGATCGCGATCTGGAAGTTCGCCGGCGGCGTCGGCGGCTCGCCCCTGGTCTACCTGAGCCCCTCGCAGTCCTTCGGTACGACGCTCACCGTCGGAGCAGCAGCGCTGGTGATCGGCGTGCTCTACCGCGGTGCCCCGCGGCGCTCCTGGGTGCTCGTGCTCCTGGTCGTCTGCGCCTGCGCCGGCTCCAAGCCCACTGCCGTGCCGCTGCTGCTCGGCGGGACAGGTCTGGCCGCGCTGTTCCTGCTGGTGCGCAACAGGCGCATCCCCTGGCCGACCGTCGCCTTGGGCGCCGCACTGGCCTTCGTGACGCTGGCGGCGAGTGCGACGGTTTCCGGCAGCACCGCCGGTACTCCGATCCGTCTGTTCGGCTTTCTGCGGATCTTCCCGGGCTACGCCACTCTCACCGGCTCCGGCCCGATTGCGCCGCCTGGTGGCTGGATCATCCAAGGACTCAGCGATCCCACGCCGGAGACGCTGAACTGGGCGATCGCGTTCGTAATCTCCGTCGTGCTGAGCAGGATCGTGGTGGTTGTGGCCTTTGTCGGGCTGGTCCAGCGCCGGGTCCGTACCGATGCGGCCCAGTGGTGGCTGGTCGGAACGCTGATCGCCTCCGCACTCGGGTTCGTGGCCGTCGACCACCCGGGGCTCGGTCAGTTCTACTTCCTCGGCAGCGGGCTGCCCTTCGCCGCTGTCGCCGCGGGCTACGTCATCCATGGCGCAGTCGCCGGACGCCGCCGTCCGGCCCGCCGGGCGGTCATCGCCGGTGGCCTGCTGGCGGGCGCAGTGCTCGCTGTGGTGATCAAGTCCGTCGGCAACAGTGATGCCCGGCCCCTCTCCCCCGCCGACTTCACCCGCGCCGCGACCGAACCGATGCTGTGGCTTGCCGGAGCACTCGCCGTCGGCCTGATCGCCTGGCTCGTACTCCGGACCGTCCACCGGCCGCTTCGCGGCGTCGGCCTCGCACTCCTGCTGTGCGTGGCGGTCGGCCTCAGCCTGACGAGCCGGCCCTGGTCGGACTACCGCACCGCGGTGGACGCCGTCAGAGGCAAGACGCAGCCGATCCCGGAACCGGCGAGACCGTGGTTCAGCACGGACGAGGTCCAGGCAGCCCTGTGGCTGGACCGCAAGGCTGGACAGGACGACGTCGTCGTGACGAACACCGCCTGCATGGGACAAGCAGGTCGCCCCACCTGCGACGCCCGCGGCTACCTGGTCAGCGGTATCGGCGGGCGCCGAACGCTGATCGAAGGCTGGGCCTACACGCAGCAGTCCCTGGCCAACCAGGGCAAGGACAACGTCGCCTCCAGCTACCTGCCGTCGCCCTGGCCGGACCGGGTCACGCTGACGACGAAGGCACTCACGGCGCCGACGCCTGAACTGCTGGCCGGCCTGTACCGCGATCACGGCGTCCGCTGGATCTTCGCGGACAAGCGGACCGGCAAGGTCGCCGAGCACACTCTCGACCGGCTCGCCACCCGCAGGTTCACCCGAGGACCGGTCGTCATCTACCAACTGAAGAACTGAGCGAGCTCGTTTGACTTAGCGAGTCGCCACGCTGGAGCATTGTCAATTCCCCGAGCGAGGAGATACCCATGGAGGGGCTGAAAGGCCTTCTCAGGCATGTGCCTGCGTACGTCCTGTTGCAGCGCGTCGTCGGCGCCGACAAGTTGCGGTACCGCTGCATCGACGAGGTCAAGGCAGGCGAAACCGTCCTGGACATCGGCTGCGGCCCCGCCTACTACTTCCCGCGGCTGCCCCAGCCGCTGAAGTACCACGGCTTCGACACCGACGCGCCGTACATCGACTGGGCCACCCAGCACTTCGGCGGTGAGAACGCCAGCTTCCACTGCGGCATCTTCGACGAAGCCGCCGCCCGGTCGCTGCCGCAGATCGACGTCGTGCTGCTGCTCGGCCTGCTGCACCACCTGTCGGACGAGCAGTGCACCGACCTGCTCAACCTGGCCGCGAGCGTGCTGAGTCCGGGTGGCCGGGTGGTCAGCGTGGACACCTGCTTCGAGCCGAGCCAGGGCCGGATCTCGCGGTGGATGTCGGAGAACGACCGCGGTGAGTACGTGCGCGATCCGGCCGGGTTCGAGAAGCTCGCCCTGCAGTCGTTCGGCCAGGTGGAGGGCGAGGTCATCAACGACGTCACCCACATTCCGGCCAGCTACTGGATGATGAGGATGACCGCGCCCAGCAGCATCTGAGCCGTCCGGCCCTGCGCGCGGCACCGACCACGGTTGGTGACGCTCCGAGTGCGAAGTGAGATCACAGCACCGTTAAGGTTGCGCGCATGCACTCGAGGGCAAGACGGCGGGGGCCGAGGAGCATCGGCAACGGAACGGTCGCCGGCCGGACCGCCGCCCTTCCGCTGCTGATCCTCGCCGTCTGGATGATGGCCGCCCGGGCGCCGGTGCTCGACGTGCTGGTGTTCACCGCCTACGTCGGGGCCGGCGTGGCGCTGCCCGGGTTCGTGCTCTGGCGTCTGATCGGCGCCTACCGGCGGAATCTCGTCGAGGACTGTGCCGCCGGGTTCGCGATCGGTACTGCGGTGCAGTTGATCGTCTATCTCGCGAGCGCTTCGGTCGGTCTCCAGCAGTGGTCGTGGGTCTGGGCGCCCGTGGTGCTCGTGGTCGGCCTGCTCGACCGCGACGCGCGCGCCCGGGTCTGGCAGCGAGTGGAGGCTCCGCTTGCTCCGCTGACCGCTTGGCTGCTGACGATCTCGACCGGCCTCGTGCTGCTCGCCGTCTACCTGAAGGGGCCGGGCCGGTACGCGCCCGCGTACGCCGATCCGGCCAGGAGCACTCAGGATCTGGCCTTCCACCAGGCGCTCGCGGCGAGCGCGAAGTTCGACGTACCGATCAAGCCGCTGTGGGTCGCGGGCGAGCCGATGAAGTACCAGACCTTCTTCCATCAGCTCGCCGCCGCGACCTCGTGGTCGACTGGCGTGGGGCTCACCGACCTGATCTACGCGCTGCTCTGGGTTCCGTTCGCGCTGGCCGGTTGCCTGCTCGTCTTCGTCCTCACCCAGCGGTTTCTGACGCCGCTGAAGGCGGAACCGCTCGCCGGAGCCCGCTGGGCCGGCCCGCTCGCCGTACTGATCGCCGGTCTCGGTGGCGCGATGCAGCCGCTGCACGACGTCGCTCTGGGTGGAGCGGCGATGGCGCTGTCCGCCTATCTCAGCCCGACGCAGAACCTCGGCGTGATGCTGGCCCTCCTGCTCGCGGTCCTGGCCATCGACGTACTACGGAAGCAGGGCCCCCGCAGCCGATGGGTGCTGCTGATCCTGGTCGCGCTGGCCGCGGCGGGCGCCAAGGCGACCGTGCTGCCGTTGATCGGGTGCGGCTTCGGTCTCGTGTTCTTCGCGCTGTTGTCGCGACGCAAGCCCACTCGGACGGCTGTCATCGGCGGGCTGGCCATGCTGGCGATCTTCGTCGGCTCGGTCATCGTCGTCTTCGGTGGCGAGTCGTCCGGCCTGCAGGTCGATCTCGGCGGCACGTTCGTCCAGCTCTCGCCGTACTCGATGCTCCGGCACGGCTCGGGGGTGGACCGTTCGGCCCAACTCCTGACGGCTGCGGCGACGTTGGCGGCCTGGGGGATCGCGGTGCTCGGGATCCTGTTCCTGCGATGGTTCTGGCGTGATCGAGGTGTGGTCTTCTTGGCCGGCGCCGCTCTCGGCGGCGTCTTCGCCACCGCGTTGACGTCCCAGCCCGGTATGAGCCAGGCGCCCTTCTACCGAACGGCTTTCCCCTTCCTGGCCGTGCTGTCGTGTCTCGGACTGACCCGGCTGATCGGCAAGCTCGAGGATCATCGCAGTGCTCTGCTGGTCTCTGCGGGAGCCTTGGCCGGCCTTGCCGCTTGCGGCGTTGCCCGGTTCGGCTCAGCAGACCAGCGTGGCTTGAAGAGCCCGTTCATCTGGATGATCGCGACGCTGTTTGCTGCCGCGCTGATCGTTGCCGTCGCTTGGAAGACGGCCAGGCGGAACGGCAGCCTGCTGACGGCGTTCCTGGCCGGCCTGGTCGCCGCTTGCACAGTGGGCGCGACCTTCTTGCCCCTGGCCGGCCTGGTCTCGGGTCACGCAAGCACCTTGGCGTACGGCGAGGTCGCCGCCGGCGGCCCGACGAGCTCCGAGGCCGACGCTGCCCGTTGGCTGCAGAAGAACACACCGACAGGCGATCTGGTCGCGACGAACGCGCACTGCCTTGTCTCGCGCGGCGACAGCTGCGACAGCCGCCACTTCTGGATCGCCGCGTTGTCGGAACGCCAGGTGCTCGTCGAAGGCTGGGGCTACACCAACCGCGTCAACCGGCTGTCGGTGGCGACCGGCGTCAACACCAACCTGGTGCCCTACTGGAACCGTGAGCTGCTGGCCACCAACGACGCCGTCTTCACCGCACCCTCACCCGCCCTGATCGAGAGGCTGCGGCGTCGCGGCGTGCGCTGGCTGTACGCCGACAACCGGGCCGGCCAGGTGTCGCCGAACCTCAAGCAGTACGTGCGGCTCCGGCAGGCGACCCTGGACGCGACGATCTACGAGATCAGGTGAAAGAGGGCGTCGGCGACCCGGACCCGGCCCTGCCCGTCGACGAGTTTCCAGCCGGCGGCCGCGACCCGGGCGCGCTCGACCGGATCGGTGAGGAGCTTACGTAGTACTGCGGCAGCCGGGGCCGGGTCGACCTTGAGGTCGGAGAGCACTCCGATGCCGACGGCCGCTCCGGTGCCGACAGCGCGCTCGTAGCCCATCACCTGGTTGTCCACCACGCACACCAGACCCGCGGTCGCTCCGAGGCACAACAGCTCCCAGGTCGACGTACCGGAGGCGCTGACGGCCAGGTCCGAAGCCACGACGGCCTTGGCGAGCTGCGAGGTCGGGCCGATCACCTCGACGTGCTGGTCCGTGCCGAGCTCGACAGCGTTGATCGCGTCGGCCAGGTCCTCGCCCGGCGCCACCACGGTCGCTTCGAACGGCACCCCGGTCGCCGCGAGCGCAGCCACGACGTACGGGCCGGCACCGAAGGCGTCCGTGCCACCGAAGAACGCGAACACCCTCGGCACGCCGTCTGCTCGCGGTACCGGTGGTGCTGTGGGGCGGAGCGAGAGCACCTCGTCGCGAAGCAGCACGTAGTCGAGGCCGGCCAGCCTGATCGCGCCCTTGGGCAGCTCCGGCTCGTCCAGCTCGGAGCCGAGGTTCTGGTCCACGAACACGTCGGCCTCGGCGCCCCGCAGATCCCCGTCGACGATGGCCGCCGTCGGTACGCCGGTCGCCCGCACCGCGGTGAACACGTCGCGGCCGAGGTCGTAGGAGTCGAACACCACCGCGTCCAGCCCGAGCCGGCCGAACAACTCCACATGCTCGTCCGGCGTCCAGACGGCCGGTTCGACCGGAATGTCCCGGGCCAGGATCTGGTCGTTCGCCCACGGCACCGTGTGGCTGTCACACACGAACACCACCTCGGCCCCGCGCCCCTTCAACTCCTCGGCCAACGCCAGGCTCCGCATCACATGCCCGACCCCCCGCAAGGGCCCCACGTCACACCTGATCCCGATCCGCAAAGTCACCCCCAGACCGTAGCCAACTTGCGGTAACCTCGTTCTGACACGTGTCAGATGTAATACAGAGGAGAAATCATGCGGATGAACAGTAAAGGCCAGGTGACCATCCCCGCCGAGCTGCGACACAAGCACCACCTGCACGAAGGCGACGAACTCGAGGTGATCGAGGACGGCGAGACGCTACGCATCGTCCGGGTCCAGCACAGCGAGACCCGAGGGCAGCGTTGGGCGCGCGAACACCGTGGCAGCGCGACCACCGGGATGAGCACCGATGAGCTGATGGAGCTGCTGCGTGGCGAATGATCGACGGTTGCGGGTCGTCGAGCCGGTAGTGACGTTGATCGACAGCTGCACCCTGCTGGACGTCCTCACCGGCGATCCGACCTGGGGGGACTGGTCCGCCCAGGCCATCGCCACGGCGGAGACTGAAGGAGATCTGGTGATCAACCCGCTGATCTACGCGGAAGTATCAGCGGGTTACGCGAAGGTAGAGGAAGTGGAGGCGGCACTGCCGACCTCGATCTTCCGCCGGGAACCATTGCCGTACGACGCGGGATTCCTGGCCGCCAAGGCCTTCGTCGCCTACCGGAAAAGGGGCGGCGCCAAGACCGCACCGCTCCCCGACTTCTACATCGGCGCGCATGCCGCGGTCGCCCGCTACCGCCTGATCACCCGTGACACAGCGCGGTTCCGGAGCTACTTTCCGGGTCTCGAACTTCTCGCACCGAACTGACGTCTATCCCCGGGCAGGCTGCTGTTCGGGTCCGGGATTGAGGGTTCGGTGGAGTGGCCCGCTATCGTACGGAGTTGCGCTCCGTGCGCTGTCCGGAACTGTCCCCTCAGAAGGGTCCTACTCGACGTGTCCATCCTCACCGGCTCCGACATCCTCGTCACCGGAGGCACCGGCTCCTTCGGCAAGGCGTTCATCCGCTACGCACTGGACAACCTGGACCCGCGCCGGATCATCATCTTCAGCCGCGACGAGCTGAAGCAGTGGGAGGTCCGCCAGCTGTTCGGCGACGACCCCCGGCTGCGGTTCTTCATCGGCGACATCCGCGACCGGCAGCGGCTGAACCGCGCGATGCACAAGGTCGACTACGTCGTACACGCCGCCGCGCTCAAGCAGGTCGACACCGCGGAGTACAACCCGTGGGAGTTCGTCCAGACGAACATCGTCGGCTCGCAGAACGTGATCGAGGCCAGCATCGACTCGGGCGTGAAGAAGGTCGTCGCGCTGTCGACCGACAAGGCGTCCAGCCCGATCAACCTGTACGGCGCGACCAAGCTGACCGCCGACAAGCTGTTCATCACCGGCAACCACTACGCCGCGGCGTACGACACCCGCTTCTGCGTGGTCCGCTACGGCAACGTGATGGGCTCGCGCGGCTCGATCATCCCGAAGTTCCGCGCGCTGCACGAGGCCGGCCAGTCGCTGCCGATCACCGACCTGCGCTGCACCCGGTTCCTGATCACGCTGCCCGAGGCGGTCCAGTTCGTGGTCGACTCGTTCGAGCAGATGATGGGCGGCGAGCTGTACGTGCCGCGGATCCCGTCGATGAAGATCACCGACCTGGCCCAGGCGATCGCGCCCGGCGCCAAGATGCACGACATGGGTCTTCGTCCGGGCGAGAAGCTGCACGAGGAGATGATCAGCCCGGAGGAAGGCCGTCGCGCGCTGGCCATCGGCGACCGCTACGTGCTGCAGCCGGATCTGGCGACCTGGGGCTACACGCCGCCGGCGAACGGCGTACCGGTGGCCGACGGGTTCCACTACACGTCGGACAACAACGACCAGTGGTACTCCATCGAGGAGATCACCAAGATCCTCGAGAGTGACGTCTGAGCCGATGCTGCCCTACGGACGTCAGTCGATCTCCGAAGAAGACATCGAAGCGGTCGCCGCGATCCTGCGCGGTGACTGGCTGACCACCGGCCCGGCCGTGACCGCGTTCGAGAACGCGATCTCCGAGCTGAGCGGTGGACACCGGGCCGTCAGCTGTACTTCGGGCACCGCAGCGCTGCACATGGCGTACGCCGGGCTCGGCGTCGGCCCTGGTGACGAGGTCGTCACGACGCCGATGACGTTCGTCGCCACCGCGTCCTGCGCCGCGATCCTCGGCGCCAAGATCGTCTTCGCGGACATCGAGGACGACACGGCTCTGATCGACCCGGCGGCCGTCGAGGCGGTCGTCACCGACCGCACGAAGGTGATCGCGGCCGTCGACTACGCCGGTCACCCTGCCGACTACGACGCGCTGCAGCCGATCGCGGACCGGGTCGGCGCGAAGACGCTGGACGACGCGGCCCACTCGGTCGGCGGGTTCTACCGCGGCCGGCCGGTCGGCGACCTGGCCGACGTGACCACGCTGTCGTTCTTCCCGACCAAGAACCTCACCACCGGCGAGGGCGGCGCGGTCGTCGCCAAGGACCCGGCGATCGGGCAGAAGGTGCACGAGTTCCACTTCATCGGGCTGGTCCGCGACCCGGACCGGTTCGAGATCGTCGACGAGGGCCCGTGGCACCAGGAGGTGCACGAGCACGGGCTGAACTACCGGCTCACCGACCTCGCCAGCGCCCTCGGGCTGTCCCAGCTGAAGCGGCTGGCCGACTTCAAGAAGCGCCGGACCGAGATCACCGCGCGGTACAACGAGGCTTTCGCGAGCGTGGACGGCCTGCGTACGCCGGCCCAGCGTGCCGATGTCGATCCGGCCTGGCACCTGTACCCGGTGCGCGTGCTCGGCGGCCGCCGCCGTGAGGTGTTCGAGGGTCTCCGGGCGGCCGGGATCGGCGTCCAGGTGAACTACATCCCGGTCTACTGGCACCCGGTCTTCGCGAACGCGGGCTACCAGCGCGGCCTGTGCCCGAACGCGGAGCAGTTCTACCGCGAGGAGATCTCGCTGCCGATGTTCCCGGACCTCACCGACGCCGATGTCGACCGCGTCATCGAGACGCTGACGAAGCTGGTCTCCTAACAACTTCATTGTGGAAAGCGCAGAGAATTGACCACTGTGACACCTGACCGGTCCTCGCAAGACTCCGGTGGCGAGCCGCTGGCGCGATCGGTGATGATCGCCGGGGAGATGCTCAACTGGTCCGATCTGCACCCAGAGGACGGCGAACCCGCCACCGGCGGTCCGGTCCCGTCCGCGCTGCTCGACGCGATCCTGCGCCCCGAGGACACCGTCCTGGTCGCCGGACCGCACTCGCTCGAGGTGCTGTCTCTCATCGCCAAGCGGGTGACGAAGCTCGACGTCCTGGTCCGGTCCGCGCCGGACGCCGAGGAGATCGCCGACCAGCTCGACGGGCACCCGGTGCGGGTGTTCTGCGGCTCGCTCGACCACTTCGCTCCCGAGCACGGCGAACCGGCGTACGACGTGGTGGTGGCCCTCGACGGGCTGCCGCGACTGGTGGGGCCGGACACCATCGCCTTGACCTGGAGCGACGCGCTCGAGGCCTTGAAGGCGCGGCTGGCTCCCAAGGGACGCCTGCTGGTCGCTGCGGCGAACCCCTTCGGTGTCGAGCGCCTGGTGCTGCCGGGCGTGACGGCGACCGTGCCGCGCGACGAAGCCTGGCCGCGCGACATCCGGGGCAGCGTGGAAGCTCCCGCAGGTCTCAAGGCAGTCCAGGCCGCGCTGGGCGACAACGCCACGGCGTACGCGGTCTATCCGTCGCTGGTGGACGCCAAGGTGGCGCTGGTTGATGCGGGCGATGCATTGGCAGGCGCCGTGGCCGCCCGGTCCGTCGCCGAGCGCTTTGCCGGTCCGACGCTGATGGACCCATATCGCGTGGTCCAGGACGCCTTCGCCGCCGGGCTCGGCGCCGAGCTGGCTGCCGGCTGGTACTTCGCGATCGGCAGCACCGACCTTCCCGGCGTGCTCGGGGAGGTGCCGCAGGGTCCGGGCGTGCTGCTGGAAGAGGAGCTGCTGGCCGCGCTGAGGATCGACGACCACGCGGCACTCCGCCGTACGGTGCCCGGTTATGTGGCTTGGTTGCGGTCGCTCGACGCCGAGGCAGCCGCGGTTGCTTCGCCCGACAACGTCCTTGTCGACGGTACGGCATACAAGGTGTTTGCCGATAGCAACGGTGTTGCCGGTGCGGGCGATGCCCTCGTGGTCGGGCAGCTGGCCCGCTTCGTCCGCCGGTCGCTCGAGGCAGCTTCGCGCGAGCCGTGGGCCGGGAGCCCTCGCGATCTCACCGCGCGACTGGCCGCGATGGCCGGAATCACTGTCACCGAAGAGCTTTGGGCGACCGTTGCTGACAGCAACGAACCGGCCGCACCGGCCGGCCACGCCGAGCAGCTCGCGACGATCGCCCGGCTGACCCAGGAGCTGGCCGACGCGAGCGCGCAGGCATCCTGGTTCGAGAGCCAGCTGGACGGGATCCGTCGGTCGCGGCCGTACCGGATCGGTCAGGCCGTGCTGAATCCCGCCCGCGTCGTGGTGAAGCGCGTCCGCCGGACGACGGGTCGCTGATGCACCACGCGAACCACTTCTACGGCCACGCGCACATCATGGCCCGGTACGCCGGACTGGGTGGCGGTGAAGCTCCGCGCATCTGGGGCTACCTGCAGCACGGCTGGAACATCCTGGACGGCTTCGCGTACAACACCGCCTTCGTCGACGGGATGCCGAAGTTCGTCTGGTCGGACACCGTCCGCCGCCGCGGCTGGTCGATGGGCCTGCGCAACTACGACGTGATCGGCGCCACCTGGCTGTACCTGCTCGAGCTGTACCCCGAGCTGGCCAAGCCCGCACCCGATGCCGCCGGCACCATCTTCTATCCCTTCCACGGCTGGGAAGGGCAGAACGTGCTCGGCGACCACGGCCGCATCGTTGCCTCGATCAACGAGCATGAGACCGGCCCGATCACGGTCTGCCTGTACTGGAACGAGTTCGAGAACCCGGCCATCCGGCAGGTCTACGAAGACGCCGGCTTCCGGGTGATCACGCACGGGTATCGCGGCCTGCACTGGCGCAAGACCGACGAGGACTTCCTGCTCAAGCAGCTCCGCGAGGTCCGCAAGCACACCAGGGTCGCCTCCAACCGGCTCAGCTCCGCCGTCCTGTACGGCGCGTCGCTCGGCCTCCAGCCCGGTGTGTACGGCGACCCGATGCTGCTGGAGAACGAGCACCCGTCCTTCGGCGGCCAGGCCCGGATCCGGCGGCTGTGGCCGGAGATGAACCAGGCCTACGTCCCGCTCGAGGTCGCCAAAGCCTTCACCGACGTCGAGTTGGGCGTCGACCACATCGCCCGGCCGGAAGAGATCCGCGAGATGTTCCGCTGGAATACTGCAAAGGTTGCCTCATGAAGATCGGCATCATCACCCAGGCCCGGGCCACCAGTACGCGGCTGCCGGCCAAGGTGCTGCTCACCGCCGGCGGGCGCACCTACCTCGAACACCACCTCGACCACCTGCAGGCGACCGGCCTGCCGGTCATCGTGGCCACCACGACGAACGAGGCCGACGAGCAGATCGTGGAGATCGCGGCGAAGGCCGGCGTACCGGTGTTCCGGGGCAGTGAGCTCGACGTGCTGAGCCGGTTCGCCGGTGCGATCCGCGAGCACGAGCTGGAGGGCGTCGTCCGGGTCACCTCCGACTGCCCGCTGATCGACCCCGAGGTCGTCGTCGCGGGCGTGGACCGGTTCCGCGCCGAGGCCGCCGAGAACCTGTACGTGTCGAACTGCCTGGAGCGCACCTACCCGCGCGGGATGGACTACGAGGTCTTCTCCGGTCCCCGGCTGCTCAAGGCCGACGCCGAGGCGACCCTGCCGGCCGACCGCGAGCACGTCACGTCGTACCTGCACCAGAACCGCAGCGGCGACATGCGGCTGGTCAACATGCCGTGGACCGAGAGCGGTTCGCAGTACCGGCTGACGCTGGACACCGAGGACGACCGCTTGCTGCTTGCCACGCTGATCGAGGACTTCGGCGCGGCCGAGCTGAACGTGCACGATCTGGTCGCGATCATGGACAAGCATCCCGAGCTGCACGCGCTCAACGAGCACATCGAACAGAAGAAGCTCGGCGAGTAACCGCGCTCTGGGGCGTGCCTACGGCATGATTCAGGGTGATGACAGGCGATGATTCAGCTCGCGCGCACTCGTTCGGTGCCGTCGCGGCCGCGTACGACGCGGGCCGGCCGACGTTCCCTGCCGACGCGCTGACCTGGATCCTCGGTCCCGGCCGGCTCCAGATCCTCGATCTCGGCGCGGGCACCGGCAAGCTGGCCGCGGTCGCCGCCGGGCTCGGCCACGACGTGGTGGCGGTCGATCCGTCCGAGGAGATGCTGTCAGTCTGCCGCCGGGTGCCCGGGGTGGACACGATGGTCGGCGCGGCCGAGAACATCCCGCTGGCGCACGCCTCGGTGGACGCGGTCATCGTCGGGCAGGCGTTCCACTGGTTCGAGCACGCCCGGGCGCTGCCTGAGATCGCCCGGGTGCTGCGGCCCCACGGCGTACTGGGTCTGCTCTGGAACAACTACGACACGGTCGTCCCGTGGGTACGCCGGATGCATCGGGCCATGGTGGGCGAGGACCACCTGGCCGGCGGCGACACGTTCGATCCGATGCCGATCCTGCTCCAGTCCGACCTGTTCGCGGGGGTGGAGACGGCCCGGTTCCGGCACTGGCACGATCTGGATCGGACGGGTCTGCGGCAACTGGCGGAGTCGCATTCGCGGGTCGCGGTGCTGGCCGAGTCCCGGCGCGAATCCGTCCTCGAACAGGTCGACGCGATCTACGAGAGCACCGCCCGGCCGCCCGAACCGCTCCGGATGCCCTATCTGACCAGCTGCTACCGGACCTGGCCGAGCGACCTGGCCAACTACCAGCGAACCCTCGACGCACCACTCGCGCCACCGCTGTGATCCGGGCTGTCAATTTTTTGCGCCCGAATTGTTGCCGTCGCATTCGGTCACAAAACCGCAACCACCCGCTAACGTGCACCTGATCGCAATCCCAGTGGAGGGGTGCAGATGGTGGATGAGGAAACGGGGCACGAGCGGCAGGCTCGGGCCTATGAAGCGGTGCACGAGGCGGCGGACTTCACCGAACTGAAACGCCGGTACAAGAATTTCGTCGTGCCGTGGACGGTCGCGTTCATGGTCTGGTATCTGGCTTATGTGGCCTGTAACAACTGGGCCCGGGACTTCATGAGCCACAAGGTGATCGGGCACGTCAACGTGGCGCTGATCTTCGGCCTGTTGCAGTTCGTCTCGACCTTCTTGATCGCCGCGGTCTACGGCCGGTTCGCGAACCGCAAACTCGACCCGCTGGCGAGTGGGCTCAATGCCAAGTACAAGAGGGAGCGCCGCCGGTGAACGCATTACTACTCCCCCTGGCGGATTCGAAGCCGGGAAACCAGGCGCTGACCATCTCGCTGTTCACCGCGGTCGTCGCCGTGACGCTCTACATCACCTGGTGGGCGTCACGTCAGAACAAGACCACTGCGGACTACTACGCCGGCGGCCGCTCGTTCAGCGGTGCGCAGAACGGCCTGGCCGTCGCCGGCGACTACATGTCGGCGGCCTCGTTCCTGGGCATCTCCGGCCAGATCGCGCTCTACGGGTACGACGGCTTCCTCTACTCGATCGGCTTCCTCGTGGCGTGGCTGGTGGCCCTGCTGCTGGTCGCCGAACTGCTGCGCAACTCCGGCCGGTTCACGATGGCCGACCAACTCGCCTTCCGGATGAAGCAGCGGCCGGTCCGGACCGCCGCGTCCACCTCGACGATCGTCGTGTCGATCTTCTATCTGCTGGCCCAGATGGTCGGTGCGGGTTCGCTGGTCGGTCTGCTGCTCGGCGTGAAGAGCGAAGGCCTGAAGGCGGGCGTGATCATCCTGGTCGGCGCGCTGATGATCGTCTACGTGACGATCGGCGGCATGAAGGGCACCACCTGGGTGCAGATCGTGAAGGCCGTGCTGCTGATGACCGGCACCGTGCTGATCACGTTCCTGGTGCTGCTGAAGTTCGACTTCAACCCGTCGAAGCTGCTCGGTGCCGCCGCGGTCCACTCGGGTAAGGGCGAGGCGTTCCTGCAACCGGGCCTGCTGTACGGCAAGGACCTCACCGGCCAGATCGACTTCCTGTCGCTCGGCCTGGCATTGGTGCTCGGTACGGCGGGTCTGCCGCACATCCTGATCCGCTTCTACACCGTGCCGGACTCCCGGTCCGCCCGGCGTTCCGTCCAGTGGGCGATCGGCCTGATCGGCGCGTTCTACCTGATGACGCTGGCGCTCGGATTCGGCGCGGCGGCCTTGCTGGACACCGGCAAGGGCAGCGCGGTGGCCGCTTCCAAGGGCAACACCGCCTCGGTGCTGCTGGCCGAGGTCGTCGGTGGCGGATCGGGCTCGGTCGGCGGCGCGATCCTGCTCGCACTGATCGCGGCCGTTGCCTTCGCCACCATTCTCGCGGTGGTCGCCGGGCTGACGCTGACCTCGGCGTCGTCGTTCGCCCACGACCTCTACGTGAATGTGATTGCCAAGGGCAAGGTCACCGAGAGGGACGAGATCCGGGTCGCCCGGTTCGCGGCGATCGGGATCGGCGCGGTCGCGATCGGGCTGGCCATCCCGGCGCAGAAGCTGAACATTGCGTTCCTGGTCGCACTGGCCTTCGCGGTGGCGGCATCGGCGAACCTGCCGGCGTTGCTGTTCAACCTGTTCTGGAAGAGGTTCAACACCTCCGGCGCGGTCTGGAGCATCTACGGCGGGCTGATCTCCGCCGTGGTGCTGGTGATCTTCTCGCCGGTCGTGTCGGGCAAGCCGACGTCGATGATCACCGGCGCGGACTTCTCCTGGTTCCCGCTGTCGAACCCGGGCATCGTCTCGATCCCGCTCGGCTTCATCCTGGGCGTGGTCGGCACCTTCGTCGGCCGCGACACCTCCAGCGAGCTCCGCTACAACGAACTCTCCGTCCGCGCCCTCACCGGCGCCGGCGCCGAAGGCGCCGCCAAACACTGACCACCACCGCACCACCGCACCACCGCACCCCGCTGACGTCCGAAGAACCCGAGGTCCTGCCCCTCGGTTCTTCGGACGTTGCAGTTCGTCAGGTCGGGGGTGGGCCGATGCGGAAGGCGGTGGCGAAGCGGTCGAGGTCTTCGGCCGTACCACTCGTCTTCAGGAGACCTGTCTTCAACGCCTGTGCGCCCTCGATCGCGCCGGTGAGCAGCGGACCGATCGGGCCGAATGCCTCCACCACCGTCGCGCCTTCGAGCGGACCGTTCTCCACCGTCAGCTCGTCGTGGTCGACGATCGCGTGGATGACGATGTCGCCGAAGCGCAGTTCGTACTTCGCCTTCTGCTTGCCCGGCTGGAACGTACTGCGCAGCGCCATCACCAAGATGTCCGCGGTGACGATCTCGTCCGGCCGCAACTCTCCCAGCGAGCGGGCTCCCCAGGCGCCCAGAGCGAGCACGACCGGCTCGAGATCCGCGCCGTACGGCGTGAGTTCGTAGACGATCGCGCCGGACGGGCGGGCCTGGACGCGGCGTTCGACCAGGCCGGCCTGCTCGAACTCCTTGAGCCGGGTGGCCAGGACGTTCGTCGGGATCTTCGGCAGGCCCGCGCGCAGGTCGGTGTAGCGCTTGGGGCCGACCAGCAGGTCGCGGACGATCAGCAGCGCCCAGCGCTCCCCGACGAGTTCGAGCGCGCGGGCGACCCCGCAGTACTGGCCGTAGGTCTTCGTCGTCATGAAAGTAAGCATACTCCACTTGACAGATCATGCTTGCTTTTATGAAGCTTAGTGCATGGCAAAGATGACTGAGCAAGAACGCGAAGAGTTCCTGGCCGGCACCCACGTGGGCGTCCTGAGCGTGGCGGGTGAGCCCGGGCGGCCGCCGACGAGCGTGCCGACGTTCTACGCCTACGAGCGCGGCGGCGAGATCACGATGTTCACCGGGACTCAGCGGCGGGCGCCGAAGCGGATCGGGCTGATCAAGGAGGCCGGCGTCGTTTCTCTCGTGGTGCAGCGCGAGGAGATGCCACCGGCGTACGTGACGGTCGAGGCCGAGCTGCTCTCGGTTGGCAAGCCCACGCCGGAGCAGATGCTCACGATCGCCCGGCGGTACATGCCGGAGGAGCACGCGCAGGGGTACGTGCAGACCGAGCTCGGCGACCCGGAGAACATCGTCACCTTCTTCACTTTCCGCCCGACGCGCTGGTTCAGCTCAGACACCTCGCGCTGACCCTGGCGACCGACTAGCGTCGCCGCCCGTGAATCGATTACTGACGGCCACCCTCCTGCTGTCCATGACCGTCACCGGATGCTCGACGGGCGGCGAGACCCAACCGCCGCCCAGGCCGAAGACCACGGTCGGTCAGCCCTTCGAAGTGCTGGCCGGCGGCGGGCGGGACGCACTGGCCCAGCGGGCGCTCGACACGGACCTGACCGGCATGGTGGACGATCTCGAGGTGGCCCCGGACGGTACGGCGTACCTGCTGGTCAGCGCGGACGGGAAAGCGAGGATCGAGCGGATCCGCCCGGACGGCACCCACGCCACGATCGCCCTCCAGGACGCGGCAGACACCGGTCGCCAGCTCGCGGTAGGGCCGGACGGGTCCGTGTACGTCGATCTCTTCCGTGGTGACGAGAAGAAGGACGCGATCTGGCGGATCCGGCCGGACGACAGCCGGCAGCCGGTGATCGGCTACAACGCCGGCGCAGCACTTCGCGGCAACCGGTCGATCGGCGTCTTCGGCGGCCTGACCGTCGATCCTCAGGGCCGGCTTGTCTTCGCCGTCGAGGTGAGCACCAAGGGAGGAGCCGGGGTGCTGATCCGCCGGCTCGAGGCGGACGGCTCGGTACGGACGATCGCGGGCCGGCCCACCAAGTTCCGCGACCTCGACGCGGCCCGGGACGCGACTCGCGCCGCCATCCATCCCCCGGCGAGCGGTAAGGCGCTGGACTGGGGTACGACGGCGGCGATGCATCTGCGAGAACTCGGCGCCCAGCCGGACGGCACGATCGTCGCGGCCACCAGCGATATCGCTTCCGTCGGAACCACCAGGACGATCCTCACCGTGACGCCCACGGGATCGATGCGGGAGATCACGGGAAGCGCCCTCGACGGCCTCGCGGTGGCACCTGCGCCCTTCACTCCCGAAGGCGGCGTTCAGCAGCTGGGGAGACTTCAGGCCGGAGTCTCGGCCGCCGACGGCCTGCTCACCGTCACCACGGTCACCGAGTCGGGAGCACCACCCTCCGGCGGCCGCTACGACTGGGCCGGCGAGCACACCGAGGGGCAGCGCGCGGTGCTCGACGCCGCGCGCGGACTTGCTGTCCGGGTGATCCAGCCGGACGGCTCTGTGATGACCGGTGCGTTCGGCGCCCGGTCCGCACTGCATGGCGGCTATCTCTATGTCGTCGTGCGGGACCTGACCGCCGGCCACATGCTGCTCGGCCGGGTCAAGATCCCCGCCTGACGAACAGCTGGGTGACGAACCGTTGACGCTCGCGTAGCGCTGCCGTAACAATGAGCCAGCGCTGCGCAAGAAGTTGACAAACTCTAAGAAACTTTCAGAGCAACGATGCAATTTCTTGGCAGCTGGAATCTCCTCACTACCCCGCCCACCAGGAGAGGCCCGGATTGCCATGAGAACCAAACCCCAGAAGTGGCGGCTGCTGGCCGCGTTGCTCGCCGGCAGCCTGACGCTGTCGGCCGGCCCGATGATCTCCGCGGCGGGGCTCTCGCCCGGAGCCACCGCCTCGGCCGCTGTGCTGGCCGGGCCCAACCTCGCCGCGGGCAAGGCTGCCTCGGCCAGCAGCAGCACCCAGAACTACACCGCCGGCAACGTCACCGACGGCAATCAGGGCAGCTATTGGGAGAGCGCCAACAACGCCTTCCCGCAGTGGGTTCAGGTCGACCTCGGTTCCGCGGTGAGCACCAACCAGGTCGTGCTGAAGCTGCCGACCTCGGGCTGGGGCTCGCGCAACCAGACGCTGGCCGTCCAGGGCAGCACCGACGGACAGAACTTCAACGACCTGTCCGCGTCCGCGTCGCGGGCGTTCAACACCCCCAACAACACCGCGACGATCGACTACGGCGCCTCCACCGCGCGGTACATCCGGATCCTGATCACCGCCAACACCGGCTGGCCCGCCGGCCAGTTGTCCGAACTCGAGGTCTACGGTCCGGCGACCGGTGACACCCAGGCTCCCACCGCCCCGGGCAACCTGGCCTTCACCGAACCCGCCGCCGGTCAGATCAAACTCACCTGGACCGCCTCGACGGACAACGTCGGGGTCACCGGGTACGACGTGTATGCCAACGGCGGCCTTCGGACCACCGTGGCCGGCAACGTGCTGACCTACACCGACACCCAGCCGACCAGTACGGCGGTCAGCTACTTCGTCCGGGCAAAGGATGCCATCGGCAACCAATCGCCGAACAGCAGCACCGTGACCCGCCCCGGCAGCGGCGGTCCCGGCACGAACCTCGCGGTAGGCAAGCCGATCACAGCATCCGGCTCGGTCTTCACCTTCGTCGCCACCAACGCCAACGACGACAACGTGCAGACGTACTGGGAGGGCAATGCCAACCCGGCCACGCTGACCACCCAGCTCGGCGCCAACGCGGATCTCAGCTCGATCGTGATCCGGCTGAATCCCGACTCCGCGTGGGGCAACCGCACCCAGACGTTCTCGATCCTCGGCCGGGAGCAGAGCGCGACCGCGTTCACCACGATCGTGGGCTCCGCGTCGTACAACTTCAGCCCGTCGACCGGTAACACCGTGACCATCCCGGTCAGCGCGCGAGTGGCCGACGTACGGCTGAACTTCACCGCCAACACCGGCGCCCCGGCCGGTCAGGTCGCCGAGCTCCAAGTGATGGGCGTCCCCGCTCCGAACCCGGATCTGACCGTCTCCGGCGTCTCCTGGACGCCAACCGCCCCGGTCGAGACCGACAGCATCACGCTGCGCGCGACGGTGAACAACTCCGGCAACGCCGCCGCACCGGCCTCCGACGTGAACTTCTATCTCGGCACCACCAAGGTCGGCACGGCTGCCGTTCCGACGCTGGCTGCCGGAGCTTCGACGACCGTCACCGCCTCGATCGGATCCCGCGACGCGGGCAGCTACCCGGTCAGCGCGAAGGTCGACGAAGCGAACAGCGTCATCGAGCAGAACGACTCCAACAACACGGCCAACAGCGCGTCGCCACTCGTGGTCACCCAGGTCGCGAGCTCGGACCTGATCGCGTCCTCGGTCAGCTGGAGCCCGGGCAACCCGGCCGCCGGTAACACCGTGACGTTCTCGGTCGCCATCAAGAACCAGGGCAGCATCGCCTCCGCGTCCGGGGCACACGGGATCACGCTCACGGTGCTGAGCGGCAGCACCGTAGTAAAGACTCTGACCGGCTCGTACTCCGGTGCGATTGCGGCCGGCGCCACCACTCCGGCCGTCTCACTCGGCACCTGGACGGCGGCCAACGGCCGGTACTCCGTCCGCGTCGTGCTGGCGGACGACGCGAACGAGTTGCCGGTGAAGCGCACCAACAACACCAGCGAGAAGCCCTTGTTCGTCGGGCGTGGCGCGAACATGCCGTACGACCACCTCGAAGCCGAGGATGCCTCCGTCGGCGGCGGCGCGACCGTGATCGGCCCGAACCGGACCATCGGCGACCTGGCCGGTGAAGCGTCCGGCCGCAAGGCGGTCACGCTGAACTCGAACGGTTCGTTCGTCGAGTTCACCACCCGGGCGAGCACGAACACGCTCGTCACCCGGTTCTCCATCCCGGACTCCGCCGGCGGTGGCGGGATCGACTCCACCATCAACGTCTACGTCAACGGCGCCTTCCACAAGGCGCTGCCGCTCACCTCGAAGTACAGCTGGCTGTACGGCGCCGAGTCGGGCCCGGGCAACTCGCCGGGCGCGGGCGGACCGCGGCACATCTACGACGAGGCGAGCATCATGCTCGACTCCTCGTTCCCCGCCGGTACGAAGATCAAGCTGCAGAAGGACCCGGCGAACACGACCAACTACGCGATCGACTTCGTCGACACCGAGCAGGTCGCCCCGATCGCCAACCCGGGCGCCGGATACGCCGTACCGGCCGGGTTCTCCCAGCAGGACGTGCAGAACGCGCTCGACAAGGTCCGTCAGGACAGCACGCTGACCGGTGTCTACCTGCCGGCCGGCGACTACCAGACGTCGGGCAAGTTCAACGTCTACGGCAAGCCGATCAAGGTGGTCGGGGCCGGACCTTGGTACACCAAGTTCCACGCGCCGACGACGCAGGAGAACAGCGACGTCGGGTTCGACTCCCAGTCGAGCGCCAACGGGTCGACGTTCAGCGGGTTCGCGTACTTCGGCAACTACACCTCGCGGATCGACGGGCCGGGCAAGGTGTTCAACTTCGCCGGTACGTCGAACATGACGATCGACAACATCTGGGTCGAACACATGATCTGCATGTACTGGGGTGCGAACACCGACAACTCGACGATCAAGAACTCGCGGATCCGGGACACCTTTGCCGACGGCATCAACATGACGAACGGGTCGGCCGGCAACACCGTCAGCAACAACGACGCCCGGTCCACCGGTGACGATTCGTTCGCCCTCTTCAACGCGGTCGACAACGGCGGCGGCGAGGTCCGCGACAACGTCTTCGAGAACCTCTCGGCGACCTTGACGTGGCGGGCGGCCGGCTTCGCGGTCTACGGCGGCACCAACAACATCTTCCGCAACCTGTACGTCGCGGACATGCTGGTGTACTCCGGGATCACGATCAGCTCGCTCGACTTCGGCATCCCGATGAACGGCTTCGGCGCCACCCCGCCGACGGTCTTCCAGAACGTCTCGGTGGTCCGGGCGGGCGGGCACTTCTGGGGCAACCAGACGTTCCCGGGGATCTGGATCTTCTCGGCCTCGAAGATCTTCCAGGGCATCCGGGTGTCCGATGTGGACATCGTCGACCCGACGTACTCCGGGATCATGTTCCAGACCAACTACGTCGGCGGCCAACCGCAGTTCCCGGTCGCCGACACGGTCTTCACCAACATCACCATCTCCGGCGCCCGCAAGAGCGGCGACGCCTTCGACGCCAAGTCCGGCTTCGGTATCTGGGCCAACGAACTCCCCGAACCCAACCAGGGCCCCGCCGTAGGCACCGCCACCTTCAACAACCTCACCCTCACCAACAACGCGGTCGACATCCGCAACACCACAACAACCTTCACCATCACCCGCAACTGACCCCGCGCTGAACAGACGGCGGCCGCCGGAGGTCCAACCCCTCCCGCGACCGCCGTTCCCATCTGCCCCGCCCTGGCCCCCAAATCCCCAACAAAACAAGACATCCCCCATGCAACGGTTTCCTTTTGCATGCCGCGCTCCTGGGGGACCATCCAATGCCGATCCACGTCTTCGTCGACGAAACCAAGTCCAAAGGCCTCCTGATGGCCGCCGCCCGCTGCCCCGCCGACGACGTCGCCGTCAACCGCAAGGCCCTCCGCTCCCTCCTCCTACCAGGCCAGGAACGCCTGCATTTCAACAACGAAAACCCGACCCGCAGGAAGAAGATCCTCGACACCATCGCCGGTTTCCGAATGCTGGTGGACATCTACCAAGCAGATCGTGCAACGGCGGCCAACCGAAGTCGGTGTCTCCAGGCGATAGTGCGAGACAACGCCGAGGTCGCTGAGCGACTGGTGATCGAACGAGACGAGCCGAACGTGGACAGCGATGGCCGCGCTCTCCGCGCAGCGAGCAGCCAGTTCGACTGCCGGAATCTGCGGTGGGATCTACTGGCTCCCAAAGCGGATCCGTTGCTCTGGGTCCCGGATGGGGTCGCCTGGGCTTGGATGCGAGGCGGCGACTGGCGGCGCAGGGTGGCGGCGTACTGCGAAGAACGGGCGCTATAAAGCGCGAGACCCGGCACGCCCACCGTCCGGTAGGCTTCCGGGTCCACTTCCGGGGGACTCTTGTCCCCAGGCATCAACAACTCTACCTGCTGACGTCTCGGATGTCTGCTGGACTACCAGGGGCAGATTGATCTGCCCCTGGATGGCCCGGTAGGTGGGTTAGGTGGCGGGGTGGGGTGGGGGTGGTTAGGAGGGGGCGGGCTGCCGGGGTCAGGGAGTGGTGGGCTGTGCCGGCGGTGCGGTGGGTGGTGATGAGGCCGGCGTTGCGGAGTACTCGGGCGTGTTCGCTGGCTGATGCCAGGGAGATGCCGGTGCGGCGGGCCAGTTGGGTGGTGCTGGCCGAGGCGCTGAGGGCACGGAGTACGGCGGCTCTGGTGCGGCCGAGTAGGTCAGCGAGGGCGTCGGTGGTGTCGTCGGTTTCGTCGGCGAGCGGGAGTTCGGCGCAGGGGTAGACGAGGACGGGGCGGCGATGAGGCAGGTCGAGGACCAGGCACTCGGCGGTGAACGGCGACGGGTAGAGCTGGAGACCGCGGCCGTTGAGGTGCGCGTCGTAGCGCCGCCCCTCGTCCAGTCCGTACGTCGTCAGCGTCGGCGCGTCCCAGGTGACGTCGGGATGCAGGTTGCCGAGCAATTCGTCGATACCGCCGTGCAACAGCGACCGCGAGCGGATCGCCAGGTCGGCGCCGTGACGTCGCTCGAGTTCTGCTGCTCCGGGCGCGAGTACGTGCTGATGAAAATCCCGTACGGCGTTGCCGAGCGCGCGCCGTGATCCTGCCCGACCGGCCAGCAGCCCCTGCATGAACTGATCGGTTTCGGCCGGCACCCAAGGCCCGAGCTCGTCCTGTACCAACTCCGTCGGCGCCTCCATCAAGACCTCGATCGCCGCATCCAACCCCGGCGACGAGACCTCAGGCGTCAGGAAGTCCGGAAACTGTCCGCCCGGCGCGATCAGCTTGAACAGCGGGCGCATCGACGGCCGGACCAGCGGTACCGCCTGGCGTCGCCAGCGTCGCGCGACCGGCGGGATCGCCCGGTCCCCCAGCGCCCGCGCGGCCAGCGCCGCCTCCCACAGCGGCTCCGGCTCGACCGGAAACGTGATCCGCGCGAGATCGGCAGGCATGAAGTGGATCCGGATGATCACCCACCCGATTCTGCCTGCACCCAGGCCCCACCAACAGACCACCCGTGGCGGCCCGAGAACTGAGGACCTAGGAACTGAGCGCTTCGGGTGTGGCCGAAACCGGTCGAGGGCGCGGGGTGGGAGCGCTGACGCTGGGGCGATGAAGCCTCGACGTATCGCGACCGCCGCCGCCCTCAGTGCCGCCATCGCCGTAGCTGTTCAACCTCCAGCCGCCCAGGCCACCCATCCCCACCGCCCGAGCACGTACGTCGTCTCCACTGTCCCCGGCGACACTCCAGAGGGCATCGCCGTCACCAACGACGGCACGATGTATGTCACCAGCGTCGGCACCGGCGCCGTCTACCGCGGCTCGACCAGACAGCCGAACCTCCGTCCCTGGCTCCCCGCCGGCAGCGACGGCCGTACGTCGGCAACAGGTATCCACGTCGACCGCTGGGGCCGCGTCCTCATCGCCGGCGCCAGTACGTCGAAGCTCTACCTGTACGACGCCCTCGGCCACCTCCTCGCAGTACGAGCGGCCCAGGAGGGCTCGTTCCTCAACGACTTCGCGATCACCGCCGATGCCGTCTACGTCACCGACTCGGCCCACAACCAGATCTGGCGCGCACCCCTCACCGCCCGCGGCCTCGGGGACCTCGAACCCTGGCTGACCCGCGACCAGCTCCAGCCCACGCCGTACTTCCTCAACGGCATCGTCACCGACGGCCGCACCCTGCTCGTCGGCGAGCAGGGCCAGGACGTCACCTATCGCATCGACCTGCGCTCCCGCCAGGTCAGCACGCTCGCCATCACCGGCGCGAACGGGATCCTCTCCGGCGACGGCTACCTCCTCGAAGGCAGCCGCCTGTACGCCGTCTACAACGCCGGCGGCGGCAAGTACGTCACCCGCCTCGCCTGGCTCAACCGCGACTGGACCGCGGCCCGCATCCTCGCCGACTCCCGGCCCGCTGCTGCCAACACCACTCCCACCACGTTGGCCAGAGATGCCGGTCGCCTGCTGTGGGTGAACAGTCAGCTCGACGCGGCACCCGGCACCCCGCCGTACACGGTGTCTGTCGTTCCAGAACTCCAGCTCGCCACCAGACCGGCAGAAGATGTTGCCTGTAGCAATAATTTGTGTTCGGTGGGCTGGTGAACGCTACGAACCGACCCCGATCTTGCCGCGGTGGCGCGCCGGCCGGTCGATCTGGTCGACCAGCGCGATCGCGAAGTCGGCGTAGGAGATGAGGTTGGTCGCATCGGCCGGGAGGACGCGGTATTCGCCGGTGCGAGTGGGGTCCGCGTGGTTGAAGTCGCCGGACGGGGCAATCGACACCCAGTCCAGCGCGGAAACATCGAAGACGTTTGCCGCGGCTGCGTGGGCCAGGTAGAAGGAGCGGTACTCCTGCGGATAGGAAGGGGTGTCCATCAGCAGTACCCCGGCTTCGGTGGGCAGGATCGAGGCGAGACCGACCCAGAGCAGCCGCGGTACGCCGGCCTTGGTCAACCCGTCGACCAGCGACTCGGCGGTCGAGGTGAAGAACGTGGCCGGGTCGGCACTCGCACCGTCGTACACGGCCGCGACGACCGCGACGTGTCCCTTGCTCAGCCGCTCCACGTCGGCGGCCGACGTCACATCACCCGCGACCAGCCCCGGCAGATCGGCGTACCGGCTGGGATCGCGGACGACCGCAGTCACCTCGTGCCCACGGCTCCGTGCTTCCTCGACCACAGCACGCCCTGCCCTGCCGCCTGCTCCGAAGACCAGCAGCTTGCTCATCTGAACCTCCTCGATCGGTTGGTGCTGCGACCGTAGGCGGCGACCTGGTTACCGATCGGATACTCGCTAGGCTGGTCGGATGGAGCCGTTGCGCGCGGACATGTTCGAGGAGATCTGCCCGTCGAGCCTGAACCCGATCCGGTTCGGCGGCGACAAGTGGGCCGGCCTGGTGATCCGCTGCCTCGAAGACGGCCCCCGCCGGTACTCCGAACTTCGCGTCCCCCTGCACCGGGTGACCCCGAAGGTGCTCACCCAGTCCCTCCGCCTGCTCGAACGCGACGGCCTGATCCGCCGCACCGAGTACGCCGTACCGGTGCGTCGTGTCGAATACGAACTGACACCTCTCGGCCGCAGCATGCTCGGTCCCATGCGCATCGCCTGCGAATGGACCGCCGACCACTGGGACGAACTCCTCGACGCCCGCGAGTCAACCGCCGCGGCAGGCAACGAATAGGCCGCGCTCTCCCCCTCAGAGCGCGGCCCGGCTCACCAGCGCGGTTGGGGCAGCAGGTGGGTTCTGGTACGGCGTACGCGGCGTTCGCGGGCGTGGACGCGGCGGCGCGCGGCACGGGAGATCCGGCGCTTCGGCTCCGGCATCGGCTGCTCGGCGACCGGCTCGGTCTGCTGGTACATCGTGGCTCCTCCCATGAACGGCAACGGTCCTGGGATGCACGAACTGGTGGATCGGTTCCCGCTGATCGCGATCGTGGGGAGCGCCAACGACTAGGCTGAAGGCGTGGAAGAGAAGACGCCGAGCGTGTTGCTGACTACGCCCAGTTGGTTGCTCACCCAGACCGCGATGCACGCGCAGCGGATCGTCGCCGAGGCGTTCGCGGCCGAGAACTCGCGCGGCTACCACTTCCGGCTGCTGGCCACCCTGATGGAGTTCGGGCCGTCCAGCCAGGCCGCGCTCGGGCGGCATACCGGGATCGATCGCAGCGACATCGTGGCTACGGTCAACGAACTCGTCGCGGCCGGGTACGTCGAACGGTCCCCCGACCCCGCCGACGGACGCCGCAACATCATCAGCCTGACCACCGCGGGCAAGCGTCGCCACCGACACCTCAGCGAACTCGTCGACACGATCCAGGACAAGATCTTCGCCCCGCTGTCCAGTACGGAACGCGCCACCCTGGCCGGCCTGCTCACCAAGGTCCTCGCTCACCACAGCTGAGTAATTCCAGCAAATCATTGGCGTGGCCAACGAATACCTGTATTGTTGGCGCCACCAACGATTTGAGGAGAACATCATGACGCTGACCTTCGGCCCGCAGCTGATCGGCCAGACCGAGAAGACTCTGCAAGCACTCCTGCGCCAGGCCCTGGCCGGCACCGGCCTCGACGAGCGGCTCTGGGTCGCATTGCGGCTTGCCAACCAGCCCGACGGTTCGCCGCTTCGCGAGCGGGTCGCCGACCTGGCGCAATTCGGCGACGCCGACGACCTCGTCGCGATCTTGGAGCAACGACAGCTCGTGGCGAACGACGCGCCCACCGCCACCGGGCACGCCCTGCTGGAAAGCGTTCTCGCCAAATCGGCGGAGTTGAGCGGCCCGTTGTGGACCGACCTGCCCAACGCCGACGCGGCCGCGCAGGCCCTGACCGAACTCCTCACCCGAGCCCGAGCCGCCCTCGCCCGCACGGCCGACTGAGTCATGTGACGCCGTTCACTAGTGGCCCCGTTCGGCGCAGATCGGGGGCGACTGGGCGACGCACCAGTACCACGGCTGGTCCGGCATTGGTAGAAAGGGGATCGGGCGCGCTTCCGGCGTACCGACAGCTTTCAACGAGGAGTCCGCGACGTGACCAGTTCAGAGTCCCCCCAGTCCGAGGCCTTGTCGAACCTGATGCACGAGGAGCGCCGCTTCGAGCCACCGGCCGAACTGGCCGCGAACGCGAACGTCAAGGCGGACGCGTACGAGGCCGCCGCGAACGACTTCGAGGGCTTCTGGGCCGAGCAGGCCAAGCGGCTGACCTGGGCGGTCGAGCCGACCGAGACGCTCGACTGGAGCAACGCGCCGTTCGCGAAGTGGTACGCCGACGGCAAGCTCAACGCGGCGTACAACTGTGTCGACCGGCACGTGGAGAACGGTCTCGGCGACAAGGTCGCGTACTACTTCGAGGGTGAGCCCGGCGACACCCGCGAGATCACCTACGCGCAACTCAAGGACGAGGTCAGCAAGGCGGCCAACGCGCTGCTGGAGCTGGACGTCAAGGCCGGCGACGTGGTCGCGATCTACATGCCGATGATCCCCGAGACCGTGGTCGCGATGCTCGCCTGCGCGCGGATCGGCGCTCCGCACACCGTCATCTTCGGCGGCTTCTCGGCCGATGCGCTGAAGGGCCGGATCCTCGACTGCGACGCGCGCGTGGTGATCACCTCCGACGGCGGGTACCGCCGCGGCGCCCCGGCCGCGCTGAAGCCGGCCGTGGACGCCGCACTGGAGGACTGCCCCGACGTACGGAACGTCCTCGTCGTGAAGCGCACCGGCCAGGAGACCGCGATGGTGGACGGTCGCGACCTGTGGTGGGAGGACTTCGTCGCGAAGCAGTCGACCGAGCACAAGCCGGAAGCGTTCGACGCCGAGCACCCGCTGTACGTCATGTACACGTCCGGAAGCACGGGCAAGCCGAAGGGCATCCTGCACACGACCGGCGGCTACCTGGTGGGGACGTCGTACACGCAGTGGGCGATCTTCGACCTCAAACCCGAGACCGACGTCTACTGGACCGCGGCCGACATCGGCTGGGTCACCGGGCACAGCTACATCGTGTACGGCGCGCTCGCCAACGCGACGACGTCGGTGCTCTACGAAGGCACCCCGGACACCCCGCACCAGGGCCGCTGGTGGGAGATCATCCAGAAGTACAAGGTCTCCATTCTGTACTGCGCGCCGACGGCGATCCGCACGTTCATGAAGTGGGGCAAGGAAATCCCGGCGAAGTTCGATCTCTCGACGCTGCGCGTGATCGGGTCGGTCGGCGAGCCGATCAACCCAGAGGCCTACATCTGGTACCGGGAGAACATCGGCGGCAACAAGGCACCGGTCGTCGACACCTGGTGGCAGACCGAGACCGGCATGCACATGATCTCCCCGCTGCCGGGCGTCACCGCCGGCAAGCCGGGCGCGGCGATGAAGGCGATCCCCGGTGTGAGCGTCGACGTGGTCGACGACACCGGCAAGTCGGTGCCGGACGGTTCCGGCGGCTACCTGATCATCGACAAGCCGTGGCCGGCCATGCTGCGCACGCTGTGGGGCGACGACGAGCGCTACAAGGACACCTACTGGTCCCGCTTCCCAGGCGTGTACTTCGCGGGTGACGGCGCCAAGAAGGACGAGGACGGCGACATCTGGCTGCTCGGCCGCGTCGACGACGTGATGAACGTGTCCGGGCACCGGCTGTCCACCACCGAGATCGAGTCGGCGCTCGTCTCGCACCCGAAGGTGGCCGAGGCGGCCGTCGTCGGCGCGTCCGATCCGACCACGGGTCAGGCGATCGCGGCCTTCGTGATCCTGCGTTCCGAAGCCGGTGACGGCGGTCCGGACGTCGTCCAGGAACTCCGCAACCACGTCGCCAAGGAGATCGGCCCGATCGCCAAGCCGCGCCAGATCATGGTCGTCGCCGAACTCCCCAAGACCCGCTCCGGCAAGATCATGCGCCGCCTCCTCCGCGACGTCGCCGAGAACCGCGAGGTAGGCGACGTCACCACCCTCGCCGACTCCACCGTCATGGACCTCATCAAGACCAACCTCGAGTCCGGCAAAACCGACGAAGACTGACACACCCCGAGCCGACAACCTCGGCCGGAACCGCACTACGTAAACCAGCCTGCACGCCGGCCGCTCGGCGTGCAGGCTGGTTGTGGGTCAGTAGCGGACTATGCCTTGCGAGCTCGTCTTGTTGCCGTCCCAGTCGCCTACTACTGGGAGGTCGCCGGTGTCGCCGTAGCGGATCGATTCGGTGGTTTCGGTGGGGTCGATGCCGCTCATGCGGAAGTAGAAGGTGGCGTTGGCGGGGTTGAAAAGGCCTGGTTCGTCGCGGCCGTCGCCGTTCCAGTCGCCGATGAGCGGTTTCCAGTAGGGATCGCCGTAGTGGATCGAGCGGGTGGTGCCGTCCGGCAGGCGGAGGTCGAACGTGGCGGCCGACGCGCGGTAGACGCCGACGTCCGTGATGCCGTCGCCGTTCCAGTCGCCGGTGAGCGGGAGCTGGTACGGCGTACCGAAGGTGACGCTCGTCGTGCTGCCGTCGGCCGCGCGCTTGGTGAAGGTGCCGGTCGACGGTGTGTAGGCGCCGACCTCGTCGGTGCCGTCGCCGTTCCAATCACCGGTGATCGGGCGGTCGCCGACGTTGCCGAAGGCAATTGTTGTCTCGCCGACGCCGCCGGTGAACGAGTTCGTCAGGAAGAACTTGCGCTCGTCGGGGCTGTACGCCGCCGGGCTGTCACCGCCGGCGCCGTCCCAGTTGCCGGCCAGTGGGACCATCGGAGTGTTGCCGTAGGCAAAGGCCGGGATGGTCGCGGTTCCCGAGGTCCTGCTGTTGGACAAATACCAGGTGAATGTGCAGATCGCGGTCGGCGCCGCAGCCTTCGCGGGCTTCGCAGCAAAGTTCGAGAAGACAGTGGGCGCGGCGATCACGGCGGCAGCGACCGCGGCCGCGACACCGGCGGTGATCACTTGGCTGAAGAGCTGGGTACGCATCTCGTTCCCCTTATGCGTCGAGCCGGTAGAGGGCCGCGGCCCCGGGTGCCAGGGTGGCGACGATCTTCGTCCGGTCCGCCTGCGCGACGTACGC
Source organism: Kribbella monticola (assembly GCF_003261635.1). Lineage (GTDB taxonomy): Bacteria > Actinomycetota > Actinomycetes > Propionibacteriales > Kribbellaceae > Kribbella > Kribbella monticola. The sequence continues at coordinate 220,190 of NZ_QFXK01000029.1, forward strand.
GCGACTCGCCGGGTCGAAGACCGAGACCTTGGTGACCGTTGCCTGGTTCAACGTCACGGTCGTGGTCGCGCTGGTGTTGTACTGACGGTTCGCGATCAACAGCCAGCGGGTCTTGGCAGCATCGGTTGGACGGAAGCGACCCAGCACGGCCGCGCTGCCCGACGTACCGCTCAGGTAGCTGTCCGGCGTGAACCCGGTCGCGCCGGCCGGTGGTGTCTCATTGGCGTGCACTGCCAGCTCGGAGACCAGCGGTTTGAGCTCGACGCCGACCTGGCTCAGCCAAGTGGTGTTGATGTTCTTGGCTGCCGAGTAGAGCGGGGTGAGCGTTCCGTCGGCCGTGGTCAGCGCGCGCCCGAATCCTTCGCCGCGCGCTGGATCGGGCTGCCAGTAGGTGAAGTACTGAATCCCCTTGCAGCCATAGGCAAGACTCGTGTTGATCTGCCAGAGCAACTCGGCGGCCGTCGGGAACCGGTGGCCGTTGTATTCGACGCTCTGCACGAACGTCCAGGTCGGGATGTTCGCCCGCAGCCCTTCGGAGCGGATGATCGCCCAGTTCGCGAAGTACTGCGTGTCCTCGCCCGAGGTCAGCAGGGGATACCGGTCGAACGACAGCATCGGCGGATGCACCGTGTCGACGAACTGCCGCACGAAACTCTGGTACCCGCTCCCACTGCCCGGCACGAGATTCGAGTACGGCGTGTAGTCCGGCGCCACCTCGCGCGCCACGGCGAAGGCCTTCGCCAGCGAGGGAAACCGGCCGGCCGGCGGCTCGTCGCCGAGGCTGAACCCGGCGAACGAACCGAACCCGCGGTACCGGTTCAGCGCATCGGTCGCCAACTTGCGCGCGTCCGCAGTCGTGATCGACATCGGCACCGACCGGTCGTCGCTGATCGTGAAGCGAGCAGCGAGGTTCTGTACGTCGGGGTCGCTGGCCACCAGCACCTTCAGGCCGACCTGGTCGGCGATCGCCAGCGACTGGCTCAGGATCGCCGAGTCGTCGACGTAGTTGCCGGTGATCAGGAAGGTGAACCCGGCCTCGCGGATCTGGGCGTACCGCTCGACCGTGGTCGCATAGGGATGCGGCGGCCAGTACAGTCCGATCGGGAACTCGGCACCGCCGACCAGCGGCAGGTCGGCGCAGGACGCGCTCGCTGCCGCGCCGGTCCGCGCCGAGGCCGGTGCGCCGGCCTCCGCCGACGCCGATGCGGTGGTCTTGTCGGATCCGTCGGTCAGCCGGCGGGCGAACGGGACGGGCGCTGCCGCGAGGGCTCCGATGACGGCGCCCCGCAGTACCGCCCGCCGGCCCACCCCCTGGGCGGCTCGCACACCGTGGAACGGCGATCGATCAGGAATCATCATGCTCCCTCTCTGTCTGGTCACGACGGTCACCAGAACAGCCGACCCGATGACACAGGGCAATGCCTTTCGGCCAGAACGAGTGAACGGTCCCCGGCCAGTTCCGGACACCTGATGAACACGGCAGCCGTTAGGCTGCCCGGCATGACCGTCCTGCTGGTGATCGTGCATGCCGGGCTGGCCGCGGCCTGGGTCGGTGGGATGGCGTACTCGCTGTTCGTCGTCCAGCCGAAGCTGAAGAGGTTCTTCGGCCCCGACGAGGAGGGCCGCGAGGCGCTCACCGCAGTGATTGCCTCAGGCAACCGTTACAAGGTGCTCGGACTGATCGCCGCGATCGCGCTGACCGGTATCGCCCTGCTCCTGCTGGACCACGACAACTGGTGGATCCACCTGGTGAAGGCCCTCCTGCTGCTGACCGCGACCGCCATCTTCTGGTACGTCTCCTGGCGGCACTGGCCCCGCCGCGTCTTCGCCACCGCCGCCGAGCGCCCCGCCCTCCAACGCCAGCTCTACCTCCTCGCCGGCACCATGCTCACCCTCACCGCCACCGCCTTCGCCCTGGGCATCGTCGCGACGCACCTCTGAGGATTGGTCTACTCGGGTTCCTCGCGGTTCGCGGTTCGAGCTGGCTAGGGTCCGGGGATGGGTGGTGCGGAGCGGTTTCTGAGTGGGGCGCTGGAGTTGGCGGCGAAGGCGGCTTCGACGCAGCTGGACGCCGTACGAGAAGCAGCTGAGCTGGTGGCTGATGCGGTGGGAGCAGGCAAGCAGTTCTGGGTATTCGGGACCGGGCACAGTCATCTGCTCGCGGAGGAGCTGTACGGGCGTGCCGGTGGGCTGGCCGACGTACGGGCTGTGCTCGAGCCGGGCGTGATGCTGCACGAAGGGCTGCTGAAGAGTTCGCTGCTGGAGCGGCTCGGCGGCCTGGCGGACGTGTTGCTGGAGGTCCACGACGTTCGACCCGGCGACGTCGTGCTGATCGCGTCGAACTCGGGGCGCAACGCAGTACCGGTCGAGTTCGCGCTCGGTGCGCAGAAGGCCGGTGCGAAGGTGATCGCGTTGACGTCGCTGGCGCACAGTACGGCGGTCAGTTCACGCGCGCCCGGTGGTCAGCGGTTGTTCGAGGTCGCGGACGTGGTGATCGACAACTGCGGTGTGCCGGGCGATGCGTTGATCGACGTGGGCGGCACCCGGACCGGCTCGACCTCGACGTTCGTGGGCGCACTGCTGGTTCAGGCGCTGGTCGTCGAGGTGGTCACCGTCCTGACCGATCGCGGTCAGGCGCCGAACGTGCTCCGCAGCCTGAACGCCTGATGCAGCCTGAACGCCTGATACTTGATCACGCGCTCAGGTGGCGCGATAGGCGACGGTGATGTCGTAGCGGTCCGACCGGTAGATCGACCGGCCGAACTCGATCACCTCGCCGGACGCGGTCCGGGGCGCCGACGTGATCAGCAGGCACGGAACCGTGGGCTCGATGCCGAGCAGTTCCGAGTCGGCCTCGCCCGGCGGGGCGGCCACGATCGACGCGGACACCATGCCGAGGGTGACTCCCCAGCGGCTCGACAGCGAGTCGTAGAGCGAGAGCTCGCTCAGGTCCAACTCCTCCAGCCCCGGGTACCGCCGCAAGGAGAGCGCTGTCCGCTCGACGGCCATCGGCTCACCGTCGGCGGTCCGCAGCCGGACGAGGTGCAGGACCGGCGTACCGACCGGCTCCTCGAGTTCGCGGGCCAGGTCCTCGTCGGCGGTGCCGACGCGGTGCTCCAGCACCTTGGCGCCGGGCGTGATGCCGCGGGCCCGCATGTCCTGGCTGAACGACGACGTGAGCATCCGGGCCGGCCGCGGCTCCGCGACGAAGGTGCCGCCGCCGGGACGACGGGCGGCAAGGCCCTCGGCCACCACCCGGTCCACTTCCTGCCGCACGGTCATCCGGGCGACGCCGAAACGCTCGGCCAGCACCCGCTCCGACGGCAGCACGGTACCGGCGGCCAGGCTGCGGGTGAGGGTCTGCAGGATCTCGCGGATCTGGTCACCCTTCGGCCGGTCCGCGCGGAGCTCCGTGGGGAGTTCGGCGAGGTCACCGGGGTTGTTCCTTGGGCGGGCCATGAGGTCAGTATCCCTGGGAATCTGCCCGGCAAACCGGTTGCCGGGGATCGCGTGCGGCTGGGTGATCGAGAGTGTTCAAGAACCTGTTCCGTTCAGCTCGACACTACTGTCCAGCTCCCCAGCACGGCCAGTGACCATTCTCGCCCCCGGCGCCCGTTCTGACGACAGGACCCGCGGAAAATCTGCTCCCCGGACAGAATCTCACCAGCCGTGCCTGAGCAGCCGCTGACGGTCAGCAGCCCGACCGGGTAGAGTCTGGGCAGAGCTTCGGCTCGGTGTGCCGGGAAGTCTGGTCGGCGATGTTTCCGACGACCCCGACCGAAGGGTGCCGTGATGAGCCCCGTGAACCGTCTGCTCCAGCGGCGCCGTGCGTTCCCGCGGGTCCTCGCGAGCGAGCGGGCGTTCCTGGCCGAGACGCTGCGCGCCGAGACAACTGGCGGCCTGCTTCTGCTCGGCGCGGCCGTGATCGCGCTGATCTGGGCGAACTCGCCCTGGCAGGAGACCTATCACCACCTGCGCGAAGCCCAGCTCGGCCCGTTGAGCGTCGAGGCCTGGGCCGCCGACGGCGCGCTCGCCTTGTTCTTCTACCTGGCCGGCGTCGAGCTCAAGCGCGAGCTCGTCGTCGGTACGCTCTCCCGTCTCAGCGAGGCCGTCGTCCCGGTGGTCGCGGCCGTTGCCGGAATGGTGCTGCCGGCAACCATCTACCTGATCGTCAACCTGACCTCCGCGGCCGGCCGGCCGTCGGGCTGGGCGGTGCCGACGGCAACGGACATCGCCTTCGCGCTGGCCGTGCTCGCGATCGTGGGCTCCTCGCTGCCGAGCGCGTTGCGGGCCTTCCTGCTGACGCTGGCCGTGGTCGACGACTTCGGCGCGATCCTGATCATCGCGATCTTCTTCTCGCACGGTTTCCACCTCCTGGCGCTGCTCGCGGCGGTCGCCCTGATCGCGGTTTTCGCCCTGCTGCAGCGGTTCAGGTTCCGTACGCCGTTCCTGTACGTGCCGGTCGCCTTGGCGGCCTGGTGGTTCATGCACGAGTCCGGGGTGCACGCCACGATCGCCGGAGTGGCGCTGGGTCTGGCCACCCGCGTGCTGCGCGACCCGGACGAGAAGAAGTCGCCGGCGGAGCGGGTGGAGCACCGGCTGCGCCCGTGGTCCGCCGGCCTCGCGGTACCGGTGTTCGCGCTCTTCGCGGCCGGGGTCACCTTGAGCGGCAGCGCGGTACGGGCGATGCTCACCGATCCGGTCGCGACCGGCGTCGTCGCCGGATTGGTGGCCGGCAAAGCGCTCGGCGTGTTCGGCGGCTCCTGGCTGACGGCCAGGTTCACCCGGGCGGAGCTGAACTCCGACCTCGCCTGGCGCGACGTGGCCGCTGTGTCCGTCCTGGCCGGGATCGGGTTCACCGTCGCGCTGCTGATCGCGCAGCTCGCCTTCGGCGACGACGTCGCCCAGATCGAGCGTGCGAAAGCGGCCGTCCTGATCGCTTCGCTGCTCGCAGCATTGCTCGCCGCGTTGCTGTTGTTCCGGCGCAACCGCGCGTACGCCGAGGATTGAGCCGGGGGTACCCGCTAGGGTCGGGACACGGACCCTTGGGAAGGAGTGCCATGTCGATGGGGCAGAACGAGGATGAGCCCACGATCGGGCAGCTCGTCGCCGATGCCAGCCGGGATCTGTCCAGCCTGGTCCGCAGCGAGCTGGAGCTGGCCAAGACCGAGCTGAAGAAGACCGCGATCGCCGCCGGAACGGGCGCGGGCCTGTTCGGCGCCGCCGGCTTCCTGGCCCTGCTCGCGATCATCCTGCTGTCCATCGCCGCGGCGTACGGCGTGAGCGCGCTCGGGCTGCACCCGGCGCTGGCGTTCCTGATCGTTGCCGTCGTCTACCTGTTGATCGGGGCCGCGCTGGTGCTGGTCGGCAAGCGGCTGATCGGCAAGGCGAAGGGCCCCGAGCGCGCGATCGAGACCTCGAAGGAGTCGGTCGAGGCGCTCAAGTCGATCGGCAAGGGCGACTGAGCCCGGCCGGCGTCTCGGATCTGCTGGTCGACGGACCCTGGTCGCATTCGCTGGTCGCAGCCAACGGGGCCAGGTTCCACGTCGCCGAATGCGGCGCCGCTGACGATCCCCTCGTCCTGTTCCTGCACGGCTTCCCCGAATTCTGGTGGGCGTGGCGCCACCAACTGCCCACCGTCGCCGCGGCCGGCTACCGCGCGGTCGCGATGGATCTGCGGGGTTACGGCGCCAGCGACAAGACTCCCCGTGGCTACGATCCGTTCACCGCCGCAGCCGACGTCTCGGGCGTCATCAGGTCGCTGGGCGCAACCGATGCGGTCGTTGTGGGCCATGGCTGGGGTGGCTTCATCGGTTGGTCGACCGCCGTACTCGCTCCCCGCCAGGTGCGAGCGCTGGCCGCAGTGTCGGCCCCGCACCCACTCATGCTGATGCGCTCGGGGCAACCGCGGGCCGTCGCCAGGGCCGGCTGGTTCCAGCTCCCGATCCTGCCCGAGCGCCGCTTGCTCGCGCAGGGCGGCATCCATATCGAACAGCTGCTCAGAGATCTGTCCGCACCGGGCGGCGACTTCCCTGACGCTGAAGCATCCAGGCGCTATCGAGCGGCTCTTCAGGTCTGGCCTGCGCCGCACTGCGCCCTCGAGTACCACCGGTGGTTCGCCCGCTCCCGCCTGCGCTCCGACGGCCGCCGGTACTCAGCACAGATGCGTACGCCGATCGTCGTACCCGTGCTCCAGGTGCACGGGGCCCAGGACGGAGCCGTGGCCGCCACGAGCACCCAGACACCGGCTGCGCTGATCACCGGGCCGCTGCGCCACGAAGTACTGACCGGTGCCGGTCACTTCCCGCACGAGGAGGCCCCAGCTCTCTTCAACCGGCTGCTACTCGACTGGCTTGACGTCGCCAAGCGGTAAGCCTGCTGACGGCCGGACGCCGCTAGCTTGGAGGTGTGACTCGCAAAGCGATTGCTGTCGGGATTCTGCTGCTCGGGCTCGCCGGGTGTTCGAACGACCCGAAGACCGACAGTGGCCATCCACCGGCCGTCGCGGACACCGGGCAGTTCGCGGTACTGCCAGATGACGGCTTCCATTCGGACGGCAGCTTCGATCCGCGGATGACCTGCGACGGCTCGGGTGACTACTCGCCGCCCTTGGTCTTCCGGCACGTCCCGGCCGGTACCGCCGAGCTGCTGTTGTCGATGGTCGACGACGACAAGACCAGCCCACAAGGCGATCCGCTGATCCACTGGGTGCAGTGGAAGATCCCCGCCACTGCCACCGGACTGGCTGAGCACACCGAGCCGGCCGGAGCTCGCGAGGCTCTCAGTGACCTTGGCGAGGCGACGTACAACGGGCCTTGCCCGCCGGCCGGCCAGACGCACCACTACCGCTTCACGTTGCTCGCGCTGTCGAAGCCGATCGACCTGCCGAACGGTACGGCCGCTCGCAAGGTGCTGGAGGCTGCCGAGCCGCTCGTCATCTCCACCGCCGACTTTGTTGCCTCCTACAAGCGGGGTTGAAAGTGCTGCACCGGTCGGCTCTTAGACTCGGCGGGTGACTGGTCGCAGAGTTCGGCTCGGCTGGGAGATGCGGATCGATCAACTGACTCTGGCGATCGATCTGGCGTTGCTCGGGCTGGGCCTGGTGCTGACCGGAGCACTCGTGCACTGGCACGGCTGGCCGGCGCACACGTTCGGCATTCTGTTGATCGTCATCGGCGCTGTCCTCTGTCTGGTCGACGGTGTCCGGCTGCTCGGCTGGCGAACGTTGATCTGGCCCCGATCGCTGCGGCTGGACGAGCAGGGGATCTCCGACGACACCAGGAAGGCTCGGGGCTTTCGCGTCGACTGGGCGGACCTCAAAGCCCTCGGCGTGATCGACGATCCCGCTCGGCCCGGCCTGCTGCTGGTGTTCTTCCCTCGGACACGAAGGTCTGACCTGACCCCGTACGCCGGGTTCGCGCCCGCCGATTGGCCACAACCCGTCGCGTCGCCGCTCCCCCGGCGAACCGGCGTCGCCGAGGCGATCGTCGCCGGCAAGCCCGCGAACTGGCAGCACCACGAACGCGGACTCGGCTGGGCAGCCTTGATCGCCGGGCCCGGTGAACGAACTGAGGCGATTCCGGCGCCTCCGCAGGCGACACCGCAGCAGCGGATCGAGGTGGGCACGCAGCTCGCCTGGCAGGCGCTGATCGGCGGAGCACTGGCCGGCCTGCTCGGCGTATTGGCTTATCTCGCCGCGTTCGACGTCCTGTCCGCGACCGGAGCGACCGCGACCTTTCTCTTGATCGGCACGCCGTTCCTGCTGATCGGGCTGGCGACCCTGCTGAGCATTCCGGTCGTCGTACGCCGCCGGTGGGTCGTGATCGACCAGGAGGGCCTCGGCTGGGCCGATCCGGGCGGGACGTCGTTCGCGATCGGGTGGCACGAACTGGCAAGCGCCTCCCTCGAGATCGTCAGCGTCCCGTCGGCGTCGCTCAGCCGGCATTCCGTGCAACTCCAGCTGACGCCGTTGGACGACACCGGATTCGCCGGTCGCCATCCTCAGCTGTCCGGCAAGGACGGCCACTACGTGCTGCAACTGGGCGATGTCGTCGGACCGGCCAAAGCGATCGCCGCCGCCTGCCAGAAGTCAGCACCCGCAGGTGTCTGGCAAGGCGTCTCCGAACGCAGGGGGACGCTCGGCCTCATCTGATCACGCGCAACTGCGAGATCAGCTGATCAGGTGCAGCTGCGGGTCGAGACTTCCTGGGTGGCCTTGAGCCCTGCGGTCGCGTCAGCGGCGACCTGGCCGGCGGTGAGGACGTAGCCGGTGCGGTTGTCCTCGACCGAGGCGGCGAACACCACGCCGTACACGGTGCCCCGGGGTGAGAGCAGCGGGCCGCCGGAGTTGCCGGGACGGACCGAAGCCCAGATGGAGAAGGCGCGCCGGGTGACGGTCTTGTCGCCGTAGATGTCCGGGCCACGGAGCCGTTCCTCGGAGCGGATCCGGGCCGGCTCCGCGTCGAACGGGCCGTTCTCCGGGAAGCCGAGCACGACAGCAGCGGCGTCGGCCTTGCCGGCCTCGTCGAACCTCAGCGGCGTCGCGTTCAGCTTCGGGACGTACAGCACAGCGATGTCCACGCTCGGATCGAACAGCACCACGGTCGCGTCGTACGACTTGTCGCCCACCTCGACCTTGGGATTACCGACCCCGGCGACCACGTGCGCGTTCGTCATCACCCGCTGCGGGCCGTAGACGAACCCGGACCCTTCGAGCCCGCGCGAGCAGTTCGCGACCCCGGTGATCTTGGCGATCCGGCTGCGCGCGTCCCGGACCGCCGGTTGCCGCGCGATCGCCGCGTCCGGCGGCTGCGTGTCGCGGATCCGCTCCGGCACGAACGGGTCGAGGAACCGCGGAAACAGGTCGGTGTTGACCACGTCGTTGAACGCCTGCAACGCCTTGTCGGCACTGCTCGGCAACGCCTCGTCGACCTTCGCCAGCACCTCCGAGCCGCGGACGGCGGACGTGACGCTGGGGATCCGGGCACCGCTGACCGCGACCCCGAGCACCCAGGCGACGATCAGCACCGAGACCGCGGCCAGTACGGCCCCGCCGAGCGCGTCGACGGCCTTGACCGGCTTCCAGGAGATCTTGTTGCGCAGCTTCGACCCGAGGATCGCGCCGACGGTCCGCCCGATCGAGGCGAACAACACGACCAGCACCAGGGCGGCGAACGACACCTCGACACTCGGCGAGAACCGGTCCAGCACCCGCGGTACGCCGTACACGCCGATCGCCGCGCCGGCCATCAACCCGAGCGTGGCGCAGGCACCGAGCACGAAGCCCTCGACGTACCCCGAGATCGCCACCAGCAGCGTCACCACCAGCAGCGCGTAATCGAGACCGCTCACTCCATGCCCTCCGGATGCCCCAGGTCGTGCTCGATGGCCGTCAGGCGGCGCATGTCTGCCGACCTCCGCCCGTCACTCCGCCAGGCCAACTCGACCAGCCGGTCGGGCAACGGTACGACGTTCGCCGGGTCCCAGTCCCGCGCCCAGCCGCCGAGGGTGAGCATTTTGTCCAGCAGCCCGGCGGTGAATCCCCAGATGAAGAGGTCACCCACGGTGAACGCGGGCCCGGTGAAACCGGACGGGTGCAGGCAACTGATCCGGTTCGCCGGGTCGGCGAGAGCCTCGATCGAGACCCGGTGCACGGAGGCGACCTCGGCCGGATCGACGACCGCCACCGGTGACGGCAGCCGCCAGTACCCGAGCACGGGCGAGACGCCGAAGTTGCTCACCGGCACCCAGAGCGCGGGCCAGACGGCGAACACGTCGACCCCGGCCGGATCCAGCCCGGTCTCCTCCTCGGCCTCCCGCAACGCGGTCCGGATCAGCCCATCCACACCGGTCCCGTCGGCCTCGTCGACCCGGCCGCCCGGGAAGGACATCTGGCCGGCATGGGACCGCAACGTCCACGCCCGCTCGGTCAGCAACACGTCCGGCTCGTTGCTGCCGGCATCCGTTTCGTTGCCATCAGCAAGCAAAATCAGGACGGCGGACTGCCGAACGCTCGGGTCGTCGGGTGGCAGGAACCGGGACAGCTCGAGCGGATCGACCTGCTTGGAGGCCGTCGCCAACGGCTGCAGCCACTCGGGCAGCGGCACGTCGTACGTCGTACTGGTCTTCACCAGCTCACTCCCAGCTTCTCCTCGACCAGCTGATCCAGCTCCTGCTGGGACTTGAAGGCGCCGTAGTGGATGTGCAGCAGCGCGCCCTTGGCGTCGACGAACGCGGTCAGCGGCGGCCCGCCGATCTTGAACGGGACACGGGTCTGCTTGTCGGAGTCGACCAGATGCGGATAGTCCAGCTTCTGCGCGATCGCGAACTTGACGGCCTCGTCCGCCCGCGGATCGTCGTAGTCGATGCCGATCAGCTTCACCTTGGCGCCGGCCTTCTTCTGCAGCTCGGCGAGGTACGGCGACTCCTGGCGGCAGGGCGGACACCACTGCGCCCAGACGTTGATCACCAACGGCCCGCGCAGGTCGGCCAGCCGGACGTCCGGGCCGTTGCCCAGACACGGCAGGCTGATGTCGGGGAGCCCGTTCGCCACCGGCGGCCGTGATTCCGCAGTGGGGCACGGCACCAGTTTGTCTGCTCCCGCGACCGCCTTGGCGCTGCCGGTCCCGGCCGCACCAGGTCCGGCCGCCGGCTGGTCCCCGCAACCCGCGAGCACGGCCAGGAGGGCGAGCGCAGCGAGCACGGCGTACCGGCGTACGGGCGGGCGGGGGTGGTTCACGCCGGGACCTTGACCAGCTTTGCGGCGAGGTCCGGGTCGGTCGGGCCTTCGCCGAACGAGGGGCACCATTGGGCGATCGGGCAGGCGCCGCAGGCGGGCTTCTTGGCGTGGCACCGGCGGCGGCCGTGGAAGATCAGCCGGTGCGACAGCATGGTCCAGTCCTTCTTCGGGAACAGGTCGCCGATCAGGTGCTCGACCTTGACCGGATCGGTCTCCTCGGTCCAGCCGAACCGTCGTACCAGCCGTCCGAAGTGGGTGTCGACGGTGATACCGGGAACCCCGAAAGCATTGCCCAGTACGACGTTCGCCGTTTTGCGGCCGGTCCCTGGGAGCTTGACCAGCTCCTCCAGCTTGCCCGGCACCACTCCGTCGTAGTCGTCGACGAGCGCCTGGCCGAGCTTCATCAGGCTGTTGGTCTTGGCCCGGAAGAACCCGGTCGGCTTGAGGATGACCTCCATCTCCTCCCGATCCGCCTCGGCGTACGCCTTGGCGTCCGGGTACTTCGCGAACAGCGTCGGGGTCACCTTGTTGACCATCACATCGGTGGTCTGGGCGGACAGGATGGTGGCGACCAGCAACTCCAGCGGGGTGGTGAAGTCGAGCTCGCAGTGGGCGTCCGGATAGGTGTCGGTGAGCACCTTGTGCATCTTCCGCGCCCGCCGCACCAGCTGGGAGTGCGTCTCGCCGGCGAACACCGGCGCCTTCCGGGGCAGTTTCAGAGGTACCGCGGAGGTCGTCAGGGCCGCGGCAGGCTGGATCGGCATGCAGGCCAGCCTACGTGCGGCCACCTACAAGAAACCTCCTCGTCCGGCGGCCGGGGTCAGATCCAGCCCGCGTCGACGGCGATCCGGATCGCGTCGACCTGGGTGCGCGCGTGCAGCTTGGCGACGATCGAGCTCAGGTAGTTGCGGACGGTGGCGGTGGAGATGAACAGCTCCGCCCCGATCTGCTGCGCCGCGGAGCCGCCGGCCGACAGCCGCAGTACGTCGATCTCGCGGGGCGTCAGCGGATTGGGCGGGAGTTTCAGTGCGGCGGCCGCCACCTGCGGATCCACCACCTGGATCCCGGCCACCACCTGCCGGATCGCGTCGGCGAGTGCCTGTGGCGAGACGTCCTTGCTGAGAAAGCCACCGGCCTGCGAGGTCATGGCGCGGCGCAGGTTGGCGGGACTGCCGAACGCCGTGAGAATCAACGTCGCGCAGCTCGGCAACTGCTCGCGGAGCGCGACGGCCGCGGCCAGACCGTCCTGGCCGGGCATCTCGATGTCGATCACCGCGACGTCCGGACGCAGGTCGAGCGCGGTCGGCACGATCAGGTCGCCGCAGAAGACCTCGGCCACCACCTCGAAGTCCGGCTGCTGCTCGAGCAGATTGCGCAGGGCGGCCCGGAAGAGCTTCATGTCGTCAGCCAGCAGGACGCGGATCAAAGGCTTCTCCGGCTCGCGGCGGCCTCGTCCGGGCGTGACATATTCACAGCCGAGAAGGTGATCACGTCTCTGTCCTCAGGTCCAGCGGGACCGCAGACTCTGAGCAGACATCGTTCGAGAACGGAGACTGCCGGGTGCGCGGACAGATCATCGATCGGCCGGGGTGTTGAGGATGCCGTTGACGAGGACCTGGATCGCCCAGCGGTCGCGGTCGCCGGCCGAGAACAGTGCGTCGCCCATCGACGTGAGCAGCGGGTAGCGATCGGCCGGCAGGTCGGCGTACAGCTTGCGCACCTCGGCGATGTGGTCGGCCGCGTTCATCTTCTTGGTGTTGTACGCGGCCTGCTCGGCACCGGCCACGGTGATGTGCAGGTAGAGGAGGTCGACCGCCCAGGCGGCGGTCGTGTCGTCGAGACCGCCCTCCTTGAGCAGCGCCAGCATCCTGTCCATCACCAGCAGCGCGTTGAGGCCGGTCGGGATGCCACCGAGGGCGACCAGCGCCAGACCCTCGTGCCGGCTCATCGCGTCGATCGAGTTGGCGACCAGCACCTGGAGCCGCTCCTGCCAGGAGCCCTCCGCCGGGAACCGGACCCGCCCCAGCGCCTCGTCGAGCATCGCGGCCAACAGGTCGTCGCGGTTCTTCACGTAGACGTAGAGGGACGCGGCGCCGGTGTCGAGCACCTGGGCGACCCGGCGCATGGTCAGCGCGTCCAGGCCTTCGCGGTCCAGCACCCGTAGACCGGTCCGGACGATCACGGCGCGGCTGAGCGGAGCCTTGGCGGGCCGGGCTCGGCGGCTGACGGGTTCTGCGCTCATGCGGCAGAGCCTACTACCGAACACCGTTTGACACGAACGTTGTTCGTTACCTACCGTCTGACGAACAGTGTTCGTCACGATCAACGTTCGCCAGGAGGAAACCATGGCAGTACTCGACGCTCCGGCCGGCAGCCGCCACCGGTGGGCGGTGCTGGCCGTGATCCTCGCGGCCGAGATCGTCGACCTGCTCGACTCGACCATCACCAACATCGCCGCGCCGACCATCACCCGGGCCCTGCACGGCGGCGACTCACTCGTCCAGTGGCTCGGCTCCAGCTACGCGCTCGCCCTCGGCGTCCTGCTCGTGGTCGGTGGCAGGCTCGGCGACCGGTTCGGCCGCCGCCGGCTGTTCCTGATCGGCATCGCCGGCTTCACGCTCGCCTCGATCGCGTGCGGCCTGGCCTGGGACCCGTCCTCGATCATCGTGGCCCGGCTGCTCCAAGGCGCCTTCGGTGCCGTCTTGATCCCGCAGGGCTTCGGCATCCTCGGCGCGGTGTTCCCGCGCGACGAGATCGGCAAGGCCTTCAGCGCCTTCGGCCCGACCCTGGGCCTGTCCGCCGTGGCGGGTCCGATCCTGGCCGGGTTCCTGATCGACGCCGACCCGTTCGGGCTCGGCTGGCGGGCGATGTTCCTGATCAACATCCTGCTCGGCGGCGCGGCGACGGTTGCCGCCGTCCGGCTGCTCCCTCGCGACGACGGCGACCCGGCGGTCTCGGTCGACGGCCTCGGCTCCGGACTGCTCGGCGCGGCCATGTTCGGCCTGCTGTACGGCCTGATCGAAGGCTCCGGCACCGGCTGGACGCCGGGCCCGATCGCCTTCCTCGCCGGCGGGGTGGTCTTCGCCGGACTCTTCGCCTGGCGACAGGCCACGGCCGCCAACCCGCTGATCAAGCCCTCACTGCTGAAGAACCGCGGCTTCACCTCCGGGCTGCTGCTCGGCATCGTCTTCTTCGCCGCCGTCGCCGGACTGCTCTACGTGATCTCCCTCTTCCTGCAGAACGGCCTCGGCTACACACCACTGCGGGCTGCCGCCGTCGGTATGGCGCCGATCGCCGCGGGCATCGTGATCGCCTCGATCTCCTGCTACCAACTGATCGCCAAACTCGGCCGCACCCTCGTCTTCATCGGCCTGCTCATCACCCTGACCGGCACTGCCGCCCTGTACGCCGTGGTGCACGTCTCCGGTGTCCCCGTCGGCGCCCTCGTCCCCGCGGTCTTCGTGATCGGCCTCGGCATGGGCACCTGCTTCGGCACCATCTACGACGTCACGATGGGCGACACCGATCCGGACGAGGCCGGCAGCGGCAGCGGCTCACTCGCCGCCGTCCAGCAACTCGCCAACGCCATCGGCGCGGCGGCCGTCACCACCGTCTACTTCAGATCTCTCGGCCACGGCCAGCTCCATGCCGTCAGCACCAGCCTCGTCCTCGTCGCGGGAGTCGCCCTCCTGAGTTGCTGCGTGGTCTGGCTGTTGCCCCGAAAAGCCCCTGTCCAGCACCACTGAACCTCAAGGAACCATCATGATTCTCGTCACCGGAGGCCGCGGCGCGGTCGCCACCCACCTGACCACCCTGCTCGTCGAGCACAACCACGCCGTACAGGTCGCCTCGGCCGATCCCGGCAAGCTCGATCCGCCGCCCGGCGTCCCGACGATCAAGCTCGACCTCACGGACCCGGCCACCTTCGCAGCAGCGCTGGCCGGCATCGACTCGGTCTTCCTGTACGCCTCGTCGGCGCACATCACCGAGTTCGTCGCCGAGGCCGAAGCTGCCGGCGTACGGCACATCGTGGTGCTGTCGACCGCCGCGGTGCTCGGCCCCGACGCCGAGACCGACCACCTCGCCAAGTCGCACCTCGATGTGGAGAACGCCGTCCGGAAGTCCTCGATCGCCACAACGATCCTGCGACCCGGCTCGTTCGCGGCCAACGCCGGCGCCTGGGCCTGGTCGATCAAGTCCGGCAGCCCGGTCAGCCTGCCGTTCCCCAACGCACACAACGATCCCATCCACGAGCGCGACGTCGCCGAGGCAGCCTTCGCCGTCCTGACCGAGCCGCGGTTCCAGCAGCGCGAGTACGTCCTGAGCGGGCCCGAATCGCTCACCTTCACCGAGCAGATCGACCAGCTCGCCGCTGCCACCGGCCGGACCATCAGCGTCAACCACGTCACTCCGGAGTACTGGAAGAACGCGATGGCCGACTACGTCCCGGAACCGTACGCCGACGCTCTCCTCAACTGGTGGA
Organism: Kribbella monticola; assembly: GCF_003261635.1. Classification (GTDB taxonomy): domain Bacteria; phylum Actinomycetota; class Actinomycetes; order Propionibacteriales; family Kribbellaceae; genus Kribbella; species Kribbella monticola. The sequence goes on from NZ_QFXK01000029.1 coordinate 235,411, forward strand.
GATCCACCGACGGCAAGCCCGTGCAGCTGACCGGCACCGTCGAAGAACTCACCGGCCACCCCGCCCGCTCCTTCGCCACCTGGGCGCAGGACCACCTCAACGACTTCTGAGACAAGGACTTCCATGCGCATCCCGAGAAAGATTCTGGCCACCGTCATGCTGGCGGCAACAGCAGCCGGCCTCACAGCACTCCCTGCCTCCGCGGCCGGCAGTGCCTACCTCTCGCAGAACAACTACCTCGACAACTACGCACCGGTGGGCTCTGCCCCGATCTGTGTCCACCGCACGATTTTCATTGCCAAGGGCAACTACCTCTGGTCGGAATTCGTCGACAGGCTGAGCGAATGGGACTCCCGCACCATCTATCTGAGGGAGGACACCTACACCTGGACCGTCTGCATCCAGGTGGTCGGGAAGTACTCGTACAACGTCTCGAAGTACCAGGAGACCAGCCGGCTCCGGGGATCGGCCGGCGGCGAGGCAACCCCCTTGTCTGCCCTCAGCTACCTGGGTAGCAGCACCAGCGCCTCCCGCACTTACAACTGGGGATCGCAACTTCTGCCGCTCGACTTCTGAGGCTCGCGGGCGCTTACTTGTTCTTGACCTGGGTGAGCGCCCAGCGGGCCCAGTCGCGTTGCATCGCGCTGAAGCGCCGGCCGTACTCCAGCGCGATGCGGCCGTAGACGGACAGGTCGTCGTCGTCCCAGTCGATCGAATCGTCGAGAGCCTTCAGGTTCGCGTGCAATTCGGCGGCATGCGCGGCCTGACCGTCGAGGTAGTCGCGGGCCTGCTGGGGCGTGAGGACACCGAGGAAGAACACCCTGAGCAGGACATCGCTGCGAGTGGTGCGCTGCGGCTCGGTCTCGGTCAGCCAGCGGCGCAGTTCGGCCAGGCCGGGATCGGTCAGCGTGTACTCCTTGCGTCCGCGCGGGCCCTGCTCGGAGACCACGATCAGGCCGGCGTCGGCGAGCTTCGTCAGCTCGCCGTAGATCTGGCTCTGGGTGGCCGGCCAGACATTGGCCAGTGAGGTGTCGAACGTTTTCAGCAGGTCGTAGCCGCTGGCGGGGTGATCGACCAGCAGCCCGAGCAGGGCGTGACGCAGGCTCATACCGGGCAAGCTTACCTTCCACTCTTGACATGTCCAGAGTTGACGTTCTACTTTTGACATGTCGCGATCGGAATGTCCGGTCGGCCGCCACCTAGGAGCACACCCTGATGTCGTACTTGCGGACCTTCGCCCCGTGGATCGTCTACGCGCTCATCCCGTCCGCGCACTGGAACTGGGCGGCGTTGATCGCCCTGGTTCTCTCGATCGGCCTGATCGCCCAGCAGACCCGCGCCGGCCGCGGCCTCGACGCGCAGATCATCGAGCTCGGCTCGGCCGTCTTCTTCGCCGTCATCACCGTCCTCGCCTTCACTAGCCCGGACAGCGGTTTGCACCCCTACGCGCCGGCCCTTTCGTCGGCCACGCTCGCGCTCATCGCCGGCATCTCACTGGCCGTCCGCAAGCCGTTCACCCTCGGCATCGCCAAGCAGAGCACGCCCCGTGAGTTCTGGGAGCAGCCGCTGTTCGTCCGCACCAACGTGATCATCACCGCCGTCTGGACCGCCTGCTTCGCGGTGACCGCGGTCGTCCTCGCCACCCTGGCGCACTCCGGCTCGACCGCCCGGACGCTGGTCCAGGTCGCCGGCTTCGTCGTACCGATGATCTTCACCCTTCGCTACGTGGCGCACATCCAGGCCAAGGCCGCCCAGCTCCGCACCCACTGAAGCCCTTCTCGGAGAGATCGGACCTACCCGTGCACACCGCTCCCGCACCGCACCTGGCCGGCAACTACGCACCCGTCGAGACCGAGCTGACCGCCTACGACCTGCCGGTCAGCGGGCAGCTCCCGCCCGAGCTGACCGGGTGGTACCTGCGGAACGGACCCAACCCGCAAGATGTTGCCTCCGGCCACTGGTTCTTCGGCGACGGCATGATCCACGGCGTCCGGATCGAAGCCGGCCGGGCGGTGTCGTACCGCAACCGCTGGGTCCGTACGTCGACCTTCACCGACGGCGCCAAGGTCAACGACATCGACGGCACCCTGGACCTGACGGCCGGTACGGCGAACACCCACGTCGTACGGCATGCCGGTCGCACGCTGGCCCTGGTCGAGTCCTCGTACCCGTACGAACTCACCCGCGAGCTGGACACCATCGGCTCCTACGACTTCGGCGGTAAGTTGCGGACGGCAATGACCGCGCATCCGAAGACCTGTCCGGCCACGGGTGAGCTGCACTTCTTCGGCTACAGCCTCACCGCGCCGTACCTGATCTACCACCGGGCGGACGCGGCGGGCGAGCTGGTGATCAGCCGGCCGGTCGACGTACCGGCAGCCACGATGAACCACGACTTCAACCTCTCTGCCGACCACGTCGTCTTCATGGATCTGCCCGTCGTCTTCGACCTGGAGACGGCCCGGTCGGGCGAGGGGATGCCGTTCCGCTGGAGCGACGGGTACGGCGCGCGCCTCGGCGTACTGCGGCGCTCGGACCCGTACGGCGAGGTTCGCTGGTTCTCCATCGATCCCTGCTACGTCTTCCACACGCTCAACGCTCACGACCGGACCAGCCCGGACGGTCACCAGCAGATCGTCCTGCACGTCATGCGCTATCCGGAGTTGTTCCGCAAGGACGGCAAGGACGCGCAGCAGGCGACCTTGTGGCGCTGGACCATCGACCTGACCACGGGCACCGTCCACGAAGAGCAGTTGCACGACCGCGCGGCCGAGTTCCCGCGCATCGACGACCGGCTCGCCGGCCTGGATTCCCGGCACGGTCACGCCACCGTCTCCCGGACTCCCACCGGCGGCGCTTCGCAGGGCGCGCTGATCCGGTACGACCTGCACGACGGGGCGGTCACGTCGCACGAGTTCGGCCCGGGCCGTACGCCGGGCGAGGCGGCCTTCGTTCCCGCCGACGACCGTCCTGGTGGTGACGGCTGGCTGATGACCTATGTTTACGACGCCGCCTCCGACACCAGCGATCTGGTGATCGTCGACGCCACCGACCTGGCCGCGCCGCCGGTGGCGACGATCCACCTCCCGGTCCGGGTGCCGTACGGGTTCCACGGCAACTGGCTCGCCGATCAGCCCTCGACCAACGGGAGACTCGCATGACCGACGACGAAGGCGGCCCCGCGCCGCGCGTACTCGCCGACGAGGCGCTGTCCGCGCTGCTCATGGAGCAGCAGTTCGGCGTACTGGCCACCAACAAGCGCAGTGGGCACCCGCATCTGACCACGATGCTCTACAACTGGGATCCGGCCGCGCGGATCGTCCGGTTCTCCACCACTGCGGACCGCATCAAGGTGAAGCAACTGCGCAACGACCCGCGAGCCGCGTTGCACGTCTCCGCCGCCGATCACTGGTCCTTCGCCGTGGCCGAAGGGGAGGCCGAGCTCTCGGACCTGACCACGACGCCCGGCGATGCCGTCGGCAAGGAACTGCTCGGCATGCTGCCGGCCGAAGCCCGGGCGGGCCTCGGCCAGGCGTTCTTCGACCAGCTCGTCGCCGAGCGCCGGCTCGTGATCAGGATGAAGGTCAACCGCCTGTACGGCACGGCTCTGGACGTCACCGGCTAGTGCCTGACGAGCCCTCCCCGGCGCGTCCCGACAGGCCTACGTGGCGGTTCGGCTACCCGAGGGGCTACGGTTTTGGGGCGACCGGGTGGTGATGACCTGGCGCCGGGCCGGCGCGTAGCTCGTCCGAACGTACGTGGTTTAGGTCCGAGGAGGCCCATTCGTGGACGCCGCAGTGCTCCGACAGGCACCGCTGTTCAGTCAGCTCGACGACGACGCAGCCGAAGCGCTCGCCTCGTCGATGACCGAGAGCCGCCTGCGCCGCGGCCAGGTGCTGTTCCACGAAGGCGACTCCGGTGACCGGCTGTTCGTCGTGGTGGAGGGCAAGGTCAAGCTCGGTCGTACGTCGGCCGACGGCCGGGAGAACCTGATCGCCGTCCTCGGCCCCGGCCAGATGTTCGGCGAGCTGTCCTTGTTCGACCCCGGACCGCGCTCCGCGACCGTCACGGCCGTCACCGACGCGTCGCTGATGTCGCTGACCCACGACGAGCTGCTCCGCTGGCTGGACGGCCGCCCCGCGGTCGCTCGCGGTCTGCTGCTCCAGCTCGCTTCCCGGCTCCGCAAGGTCTCCGACGTGGTCGCCGACCTGGTCTTCTCCGACGTACCGGGTCGCGTCGCCAAGGCCCTGCTCGACCTGGCCAGCCGCTTCGGCCGCACCGCCGATGACGGCGTCCACGTCCACCACGACCTGACCCAGGAGGAGCTCGCCCAACTGGTCGGCGCCTCCCGCGAGACCGTCAACAAGGCCCTCGCCGACTTCGCCTCCCGAGGCTGGGTCCGCCTAGAGCCGCGCTCGGTCGTCCTGCTGGACGTCGACCGCCTCCAGCGCCGCGCCCGCTAACCTCTCGCTCCCCCGCCCCACCCACACCCACACCCGCCGCCGCCCCGCTTCCCCCGCTTCCCCCGCTTCCCGGCGAACCCCTCTGTTGAGGGGTTATCCCCTCAAAGTGTGGGTTGTCGACATGGATTCCGCGCGCCAACCCTCACTTTCAGGGGATAGCCCCCCGAACGACGGCACCTCAACCGCCCGTACGACGCGACGCCGCCGGGATTGCCCCGTACGACGCGGTGCTCGACAGACCGTCCGACGTGACACGGCTGGGTCGCGTACGACGCGATGGTCAACAAGCCGTAGTACGGCGGGCCGCGGCGGGCCGCCGTACGACGCGACGCTCGACAACTGCGTCCTCTCGACGAGTCGCCTAGGCGGAAACCAGGTGGCGAGGGGGCGACTTCAGGGCCGTCGGCAACTCAGGCGGTTCGGCGGGCGGCACGGGCGAAGGCACTGCGGATCCGCTCGCCGACTTGGCCCGGGAGCGTCAGGTCGGACCAAACGACTCGGACCACCTCGAGTCCGAGCGCCCGCAGGCGATCCTCGCGTCTCTTCTCCTCGACCAGTGCCTCTGCGGACCCGCTCGAATACTTCACCAGGCCGTCGAACTCGACCACGGTCCTGTACTCGGGGAAGTAGAAGTCCACTCGGCCGACGAAACCGGTGGAGTCGCTGAAGTCGACCTGAAGAAGCGGCGCAGGCAGCCCCTGGTTGTGCATCAGAACTCGGAGACGCGACTCGCCGACCGATTCGGATCGTCCATCGGCGAACGCCACGGCGGCTCTGGCCGTCGGGCTACCGGGCCAGAACTCGACCACGTCGAGCACGCTGTGAACCTCCTCGAGGCCGGACTGTGAGCGCCGAACCGCGGCATCGGCGATCACCACGGCCGCCTCGAAGGACGTCGTACAGGCGGTTTCGGCCACAGCGCGGGGCCAGGTCGTCGTGATCAGCCCTTGTACTTCGGTGAGTTCGCCGGCCGTGAGCTTCCCACGATGGTGCCGCACCCCGCCGGCCAAGCCTCCCCGGAAGTTGTCCAGCCGAGTGAGATGGACCTCGGCCAACTCGAGCCCCCACACCGGCAGGCCGTGCAGGACCAAGGCGGATTGGTGGCTGACGGCAACTGAATCTGGGCGCTTGGAGTTGACGACCGCGTGGACCTGACGGCGGTGGCGATGCAGCTTCTGGTCCCAGGGTGCCAGGTGGGCAAGGCCGAGCGGCTCGGCGTACTGCCCATGCCGAATCCGCTCCCAGCGTCCGTCCCGTAGCCGCTCACGAACCTGTTCCAGGGTGTAGCCGCAGCCGATCGCCTGGGCGCGGCTGAACACGCCACCTTGCTTCTCCGCAACCACGGCCAACTTCGGATTCACCACCCAAGCATCAGTCCCCGACCGCCCTCCCCGCACCCCCGATTCCCGTCTTCTGTGGATAACCCCTCCACTCCGCCCTCCCGGCACTCCGCGGCCCTTCCCGGCGAACCCCTCCGTTCGGGGGTTATCCCCCGAGAGCGTTGGTTGGCGCGCGGTATCCATGCGGACAACCATTCTTTTTAGGGGACAACCCCTAAGAGTGTGGGTTCGCCGAGTGGCAGGTTCGCTGCTGTGGTAGTGGGTTGGCCGGCGTGGTGGTGGGTTGGCCGGCGTGGTGGTGGGTTGGCCTGCGTGAGGTGGGTTGGCCGGCGTGGTGGTGGGTTGGCGCGGGGCGGGGGGGGGTTGGCGCGAGGGTGGGTGGGGGGTGGGTTAGGTGTTCAGGTAGTCGAGTTGGGCCTGGACCGAGCGTTCGGCGGCGGGCCGGAGGATCGGGTCTACGTCGGCGTAGACGTGGGCCACCACGGCCTCCGGCGTCTTGTGGCCGTTGGCAACGGCTTCGCGGACCTGGGCGAGGCGTTCGCGGCGGTGGTTGAGGTAGAAGGACAGCACGGCGCCGGGATCCTCGATCACCGGGCCGTGGCCGGGCAGCAGGCGTTCGACACCGGCGGCCGAATTCGCGAACGCACGAAGGCTTTCCAGCGACTCCAGATAGGGGCCCAGGGCACCATCCGGGTGCGCCACCACCGACGTACCGCGGCCGAGGACCGTGTCACCGGTCAGCAGCGAGCCGTCGTCGGGCAGCCAGAAGCAGACCGAGTCCATCGTGTGCCCGGGCGTCGGCAGTACTTCGATGCGCACGCCGTCCGTGCCGATCACGTCGCCTTCGGCCAGGCCGTGGGCGTGGTCGGTCGGGATCCGGAAGGCTGGGTCGACCGAGCGGACCGGGCAGTTGGCCTGCGATGCGAACCAGGCAGCACCTTCGGAGTGATCGAAGTGCCCGTGCGTCAGCAGCACCAGCTCCACGGTTGCGGGAGCGACCGCCTCCAGTACTGCGCGGAGGTGCTCCTCCAGCATCGGCCCGGGATCGACCACGACAGCGCGCGACGAATCCGGCGCCCGCAGGATCCAGGTGTTGGTGCCGTCCAGCGTCATCGGACCCGGGTTGGCAGCGAGCACGCGGGTCGCGTACGGCGTGACTACTTCGGCGGTCATGTCGTCTCCAGGTAGACCAGGTCGTCGTCCTCGACCCGGATGGTCGGCTGGATCGCCCGGATCTCGCGAGCCCCGGCGGCCGCCAGGGCGTCGGCGACCGCGGCGTACGGGATCAGGTCCCGGCAGCACAGGTACGTCGGCGGGAGCATCAGCATCTCGCCCGCTTCGACGGCCCGTACCGCGTCGGCCGGGCGCAGCCAGGCGACTTGGTCCGACTCGCTCGTCACGTCGCGGGTGACCTGACCGGCCGGGAGGGCCGCGACGAAGAAGGCGGTGTCGTAGCGCCGGGGCTCGAACTCGGGGGTGATCCAGTGCGCCCACGCGCCCAGCAGATCGGCACGCAGTACGAGGCCCCGTCGGTGCAGGAAGTCGGCGAACCCGAGCTCGCGGGACTCCAGCGCGACCCGATCGGCCTCCCAGTCGTCGCCGGTGGTGTCGGCGACGACGGATTCGGTGGAGGGGCCGGCGAGCAGGACGCCGGATTCCTCGAACGTTTCCCGTACTGCGGCGGCCACGTACGCCGCGGCCGTGTCGGGGGAGCAACCGAGCCGTTCACCGAAGGACGACGGCGGCGGGCCGGACCAGGAATCGGCGATGCTCGCGTCGGTGGGGTCCACCCGACCGCCCGGGAAGACGGTCATCCCGGCGGCGAACGCCATCGACTGCTGCCGCCGAAGCAGATAGACCTCAGGGCCGGCAGCGGTGTCGCGCAACAGGATCACCGTCGCGGCCGGACGCGGGCCGACCGGCGTACGGCGCTCCCGCGTGAAGGCCAGCGCTTCAGCGGCCATCCGCCCCGAGAGGAGTTGTGATTTCAGGTCCCGGACCATTGCACCTCCGGCTCGGACGGTCGACGCCCTGCCTGGTCCACCTGGTCCAGGCAAGGCGTCGTCGGTACGTCGGTCAGTTGACCTCGACGATCAGTTCGACCTCGACCGGGGCGTCCAGCGGGAGCACCGGTACGCCGACGGCGCTGCGGGCGTGCTGGCCGGCCTCGCCGAAGACCTGGCCGAGCAGCTCGGAGGCGCCGTTGGCGACCTGCGGCTGGCCGGTGAAGTCCGGGGTCGAGGCGACGAACGCGACGACCTTGACGATCCGGGTGATGTTCGCCAGGTCGCCGATCTCCGCCTTGATCGCGGCCAGGGCGTTCAGCGCGCACTGCTGGGCGCACTCGACCCCGACGGCGGGATCGACCGAGTCGCCGTTCTTGCCGGTGGCGATCAGCGTGCCCTCACGCAGCGGCAGCTGCCCGGAGGTGTAGACCAGATTGCCGGTCCGCATCGCCGGCACGTACGCGGCGACCGGCTTGGCGACCTCGGGCAGCTTCAGGCCGAGCTCGGCGAGCTTCTCCTCGGGGTGACTCATGATTCGGTGATCTCCCGCTTGAAGTAGGCGACCAGGTTCTCCGGGTTGAGGCCCGGAACGACCTGGACCAGCTCCCAGCCGTCCTGACCGAAGTTGTCCAGGATCTCCTTGGTGGAGTGGACCAGCAGTGGCGCGGTGAAGTACTCGAACTTCTTCATGAGATGGACTCTAACCGGCTCCGCCGTGAGAGTGCTGTGAGCGGCGTCTACTTGGGGGGTCCTACGCTGGGGGCATGGCGAGGCTGCATGTGGTGACCGGCAAGGGCGGCACCGGGAAGACGACAGTGGCCGCCGCCATGGCGCTTGCGCTGGCCGACGAGGGCAAACGCATCCTGCTGGTGGAGGTCGAGGGGCGGCAGGGGCTCGCGCAGCTGTTCGACGTACCGCCGCTGCCGTACGTCGAGCGCCGGATCGCGGTCGGCCCGGCCGGTGGCGAGGTGTTCGCGCTCGCGGTCGACGCCGAGGCGGCACTGCTGGAGTACCTCGACATGTACTACCACCTCGGCCGTGCCGGGAAGGCGCTCGACAAGGTGGGCGCCGTCGACTTCGTCACCACGATCGCCCCGGGACTGCGCGACGTACTGCTCACCGGCAAGGTCTACGAAGCCACCCGGCGGAAGGCGCACGGGCGGCTCGCGTACGACGCGGTCGTGCTGGACGCCCCGCCGACCGGGCGGATCGGACGATTCCTCAACGTCAACCACGAGGTGGCCGGACTGGCCAAGGTCGGCCCGATCCGCAACCAGGCGGACGCGATCATGGGCATGCTCCGCTCCGACGTCACGCGGGTGCATCTGGTGACCCTGCTCGAGGAGATGCCGGTGCAGGAGACGCTCGACGCGGTGCAGCAACTGGAGGCGATCGACCTGCGGATCGGGTCGATCGTGGTGAACATGGTCCGACGCAGCCCGCTCGACGACGAGACGCTTGCCCTTGCGGTGAAGGAGAAACTGCCCACCGCCGAGTTGACCCGAGGGCTGAAGGCCGCTGGAATCACCGCGAGCAAGGAGATGGTGGCGACCTTGGCGGCAGAGGCGCACGACCACGCCGTACGGGTCGGGCTGGAACGCGAGAACCGCGACCGGATAGATGCCTTGGGCAAGAAAGTGACCGAGCTGGCGTTGCTGCCGGACGGGATCGACCACGGCGCCCTGTTCGACCTCGCCGAGGACCTGCGGTCATGAGCACCCTGGATCTCGACGCTCTGATCGACGACCCGGAGACGCGGATCATCGTGACGTGTGGTTCGGGCGGCGTCGGCAAGACGACGACGGCTGCCGCGCTGGGATTGCGGGCCGCGGAGCGCGGGCGGAAGGTCGTCGTACTGACGATCGACCCGGCTCGGCGGCTGGCGCAGTCGCTGGGGCTGACCGAACTCGACAACACGCCACGCTCCGTCGCCGAGGTCGACTCCGCGAACGGTGGCCGGCTGGACGCGATGATGCTGGACATGAAGCGCACCTTCGACGAGGTCGTGCTCGCGCACGCCACCCCGGCGAAAGCCGAGCAGATCCTCGCGAATCCCTTCTATGTGGCGCTTTCCTCGTCCTTCGCCGGGACCCAGGAGTACATGGCGATGGAGAAGCTCGGGCAGTTGCACAAGCAGGCCGAGCGGACCGGCGAGTGGGACCTGATCGTCGTGGACACCCCGCCGTCGCGGTCGGCGCTGGACTTCCTGGATGCTCCGGAACGACTGGCGTCGCTGCTGGAAGGGCGGTTCCTGCGGTTGCTGCTGGCGCCGGCTCGTGGCCCGTTCAAGTTGATGTCGGCCGGGGTGAGTCTGGCGATGTCGGTGATGAACAAGGTGCTCGGGGCGCAGGTGCTGACCGACGTACAGACGTTCGCGGCGGCGTTCGACACGTTGTTCGGTGGTTTCCGGGAGCGGGCCGAGAAGACGGTGGCGCTGCTGCGTGAGCCGCACACCGCGTTCCTCGTGGTCGCGGCGCCGCAGAACGACGCTCTGCGGGAGGCGTCGTACTTCACCGAGCGGTTGCGGGCGGAGAAGATGCCGCTGGCGGGCGTCGTACTGAATCGGGTGACGACCACGCATGTGCCCGAGTTGTCGGCCGAGCGCTCACTGGCCGCGGCCGAGAAGCTCGAAGAAGCCGGGAAGTCGGAGCTGACCGCCGCCGTACTGCGGTTGCACGCCGACAAGATGCAGCAGGTCGTCAGCGACCGCAAACGCGCCGACAGGTTCCACCGCGGCCACCGGTCGATCCCCACCGTCGACGTCCCGGCCCTTCCCGACGACGTCCACGACCTCACCGGCCTGCGCACCATCGGCGACCTCCTCACCGCCTGACCCACCGCTTGGGCTTTTACCTCTTGGTTCGCGCTTTTCACCCTCAGCGAACGGCTCGATCGGGCGGGAATGAGCAGGTGGGGCCGCTGGTTGAGCCTGTCAGACTCAATTTTCGATCTGAGGGTGTGACAGCGTGACTGAGACGTTGAATCTTCCTGTTCTGCCGCTCGACGACGTCGTGGTCCTGCCTGGAATGGTCGTGCCGGTACGGCTGGCCGACACCGAGGCGCGCGCCGCCATCGATGCCGCGCAGGCCTCCGGTCAGGACCAGGTCCTGCTGGTACCGCGGCTGGACGGGAAATATGCCAAGGCCGGGACGCTCGGTGAGATCGAGCAGATCGGCCGGTTGCCGGGCGGTGCCCAGGCAGCGGTCATCCGGGGTGTCGCCCGGGTCCAGATCGGCGCGGGGACCACTGGCCCCGGTGCCGCGCTCTGGGTCGGCGCGACCGTCCTCGACGAGACCACGAACGACAAGTCGGGCGAACTGGCCCGCGAGTACAAGCAGTTGGTGACCACTGTCCTGCAGCGCCGCGGAGCATGGCAGGTGATCGACTCCGTCAAGCAGGTGAACGACCCGGCGGAGCTGTCCGACCTGGCCGGCTACGCGTCGTACCTGACCAACGAGCAGAAGAGCTGGCTGCTGGAGACGCCGGACGTGTCCGAGCGGCTGGCCAAGCTGATCGGCTGGGTGAAGGACCACCTCGCCGAGCTCGAGGTCTCCGAGACGATCCAGAAGGACGTCCAGGAGGGCATGGAGAAGCAGCAGCGGGAGTTCCTGCTGCGCCAGCAGATGGCCGCGATCCGCAAGGAGCTGGCCGAGCTGGACGGCAAGGCCGAATCCGAGGAAGAGGACTACCGCGCGCGCGTCGAGGCCGCCGACCTGCCCGAGCACGTCCGCAAGGCCGCGCTCGCCGAGGTCGACAAGCTGGAGCGTACGGCGGAGCAGTCCCCCGAGGTCGGCTGGATCCGGACCTGGCTGGACACCGTCCTGGAGATGCCGTGGAACGAGCGGACCGAGGACGGCTACGACCTCCGTGAGGCCCGCGCGGTCCTGGACGCGGACCACGCCGGTCTGGACGACGTGAAGGAGCGCATCACCGAGTACCTCGCCGTACGGCGCCGCCGGGCGGACCGCGGGCTCGGGGTCGTCGGTGGACGTCGCAGCGGCGCAGTACTGGCCCTGGTCGGCCCTCCTGGCGTGGGCAAGACCTCGCTGGGCGAGTCCGTGGCCCGTGCGATGGGCCGCAAGTTCGTCCGGGTCGCGCTGGGTGGCGTGCGGGACGAGGCCGAGATCCGTGGCCACCGGCGGACGTACGTCGGTGCGCTGCCGGGCCGGATCGTCCGGGCGATCACCGAGGCCGGTTCGATGAACCCCGTCGTGCTGCTGGACGAGATCGACAAGGTGGGCGCGGACTACCGGGGTGACCCGACGGCCGCCCTGCTGGAAGTGCTCGACCCGGCCCAGAACCACACCTTCCGGGACCACTACCTGGAGGTCGAGCTGGACCTGTCCGACGTGGTCTTCCTGGCCACGGCGAACGTGCTCGACTCGATTCCCGCACCGCTGCTGGACCGGATGGAACTGGTGCAGCTGGACGGGTACACCGAGGACGAGAAGGTCACCATCGCTCGCGACCACCTGCTGCCGCGGCAGCTGGACCGGGCCGGGCTGGGTGCCGACGAGGTCAGCATCGACGACTCGGCGCTGCGGCTGCTCGCAGGCGAGTACACCCGGGAGGCCGGCGTACGGCAGCTCGAGCGGTCCATCGCCCGCGTACTGCGGAAGGTGACCGCCAAGCTGGCTCTCGGCGAAGAGCTGGGGACGCTGGCGATCAGTGCGGCAGACCTGAAGGGCTACCTCGGTACGCCGAAGTTCACGCCGGACTCGGCTGAACGTACTGCGCTGCCGGGTGTCGCGACGGGTCTTGCGGTGACCGGTGCGGGTGGTGACGTGCTCTTCATCGAGGCGTCGCTGGCCGACAAGGAGACCGGTCCGACCGGTGTCACGCTGACGGGTCAGCTCGGCGACGTGATGAAGGAGTCGGCGCAGATCGCACTGTCCTACCTGCGGTCGCACGGTGCGGAGCTCGGGTTGCCTGTTGGCGACCTGGCTGAGCGGAACACGCACATCCACGTGCCGGCCGGAGCTGTCCCGAAGGACGGTCCGTCCGCTGGTGTCACGATGACGACGGCGCTCGCGTCGCTGCTGTCGGGACGACCGGTTCGCTCGGAGGTCGCGATGACCGGTGAGGTGTCGCTGACCGGACGGGTGCTCCCGATCGGTGGGGTGAAGCAGAAGCTGCTCGCGGCGCACCGGGCCGGACTCACCACGATCCTGATCCCGAAGCGCAACGAGCCGGACCTGGAAGACGTGCCGGAGTCGGTGCTGAAGGAGCTGACGGTTCACCCCGTGAGCGACGTCCGCGAGGTGCTGGAGCTCGCGCTCGAACCGGCCCAGGTCGACGCACGCCAGTTCGCCGCCTGACCAACTCCGGTACTACGTACCTGGGTTGAGTTCGGAACATCGGCCGGTCGGGTCCCTTGCGGGGGCTCGGCGGGCCGTCGTCCTTTTGGATGAAATTCGGCCGGCTCGGACGCCGGCAGGCCGTAGTACGGGGCTGTTTTCGGGCGCTCCTGACGCCTGGGAGACCGCTGGGGTTGACGTGAGGTAGATCACGTTGCCGAATTCGGCGTGGCTCTTCGATCACGTAGTCTTTTGCGCATGCGCGTAAGGGAGAAAGGCGATCGTGGCGTCGTCCAGTCAGTGGTCCTGTTCCTCGGAGTGAGCGTGCTGTCCGGCGCTCTCGCCGCCGGGCTGGCGATCCCGTTCGCGGGGCTGGCCGGATTCGGCAGCGAGAAGACGGCGGAGACCCTGCAGGACCTGCCGGTCGAGCTGAAGACCGACCCGCTCGCGGTGAAGAGCAAGATGGTCGCCGCCGACGGCTCGCTGATCGCGGACCTGTTCGAGCAGAACCGGATCCCGGTGAAGCTGGGCCAGGTGGCGCCGATCATGCGCAAGGCGATCGTCTCGATCGAGGACGACCGGTTCTACCAGCACGGCGCCCTGGACGCGAAGGGCACCTTGCGCGCGCTGATCCGCAACCAGAGCGACGGCGGCGTCTCCCAGGGTGGTTCGAGCATCACCCAGCAGTTCGTGAAGCTGAGCCTGATCGAGAAGGCGCGCACCGAGGCCGAGGTGAAGGCCGCCACGGCCGAGACCTACCAGCGCAAGATCGCCGAGCTGCGCTACGCGGTGGCGGTCGAGAAGCAGTTCTCCAAGGACGAGATCCTGGAGAAGTACCTGAACCTGGCGAACTTCGGCGACGGTGCGTACGGCATCGAGGCCGCGTCGCAGCACTACTTCTCCGTGCACGCCTCCCAGCTCAACCTGCAGCAGGCCGCGATGCTGGCCGGCCTGGTGAAGAACCCGACCGGCTACGACCCGACCAACTCGCCCAAGCGCGCGAAGGACCGTCGCGACGTGGTGATCAACCGGATGAAGGAGCTCAACGTCGTCACCGCCAAGCAGGCGGCCGACGCGATCCGGACCCCGGTCATCGACCCGAAGAAGCTGCAGAAGGTCCCGAACGGCTGCGCCAGCGGCCGGTACCCGTTCTACTGCGAATGGGTGATGTCGAAGCTGGTCGACAGCAAGCTGTTCGGCAAGACCAAGAAGGACTCCGAGCACTACATCAAGACCGCCGGCCTGACGATCAAGACCGGCCTCGACCCGAGAATCCAGGCCGCGGCGCAGGCGTCCATCAACAAGAACGCCAAGCCGACCGACCAGGCGATCTCGGCGGTCACGATCGTCGAACCGGGCACCGGCATCGTCAAGGCGATGGCCCAGAACCGCAAGTACGGCGGCGGCAAGAACGAGACGGCGTACAACTACAACACCGAGAAGTCGTACGCCGGTGGGTACGGCGGGTTCCAGAACGGTTCGACGATGAAGGCCTTCACGATCGCCGCCGCGATCCAGAAGGGCTTCCCGACCACCCACCGGATCAACTCGCCGGACACGCTGGACCTGAGCAACGCGAGGTTCCCTACCTGTGACGGATACACCCAGGCAGGTGACGACTACCACCCGAAGAACTCGACCAAGGGCGGCGGCGACCTGACCATGGTCCAGGCTGCCCAGCACTCGACCAACACCTACTTCCTGCAGCTGTCCGAGCAGGTCGGGCTCTGTCAGATCGGCAAGGTCGCCGCCGCACTCGGCATGAAGGACGGCCAGACCGGTGAGCCGCTGGAGCAGGTGGTTTCGATGACGCTGGGCGTCGGTCTGGTGACCCCGCTGATGCTGTCCAACGCCTACGCGACCTTTGCCGCGCGCGGCAAGTACTGCACACCGGTCAGCGTCACCGCCGTGCTGAACTCCAGCGGTAAGCCGATCGGCAACTTCGGCCCCAACTGCAAGCAGGTGATCGAGGCGAAGGTGGCCGACGGCACCACCTATGTGCTGAACAAGGTGCTGGAGCCGGGCGGTACCGGTGCACACCTGAAGTTCGGTCCCAGCGACCTGGCCGGCAAGACCGGAACGATCAACGACAACAAGGCCGTCTGGTTCTCCGGGTACTCCAGCAAGCTGGCCGCCGCTTCGGTGGTGGCCGACGTGCACCCGACGTCCAGGTCGCTGGTCGGCCAGACGCACGACGGCAACGAGCTCAGCTTCTCCGAGGTCTCCGGCTCCGGCGTCGCCGGACCGATCTGGGAGGACGCCATGAAGGGCGCCCTCAAGGGCCTGCCGACCACCCACTTCGTCCAGCCCGACGACAAGACCGTCCGCGGCGACGTGAAGGACATCCCCTCCGTCATCGGCCTGTCCCCCCAGGACGCCACCGCCAAGCTCCAGGAAGCCGGCTTCACCGCCCAGGTCGCCCCCGGCGTGGTCAAGTCCGGCGAGCAAGCCGGCACCGTTGCCTGGACCAGCCCCCGCCAGAGCGACGGAGCTCCCGAAGGCTCCAACATCACCCTCTACATCTCCGACGGCACCAAGGGCCAGCAACCCCCCAACACCCCGATCACCCCCGGTGGCCCAGGCAAACCGAAGCCGAACTGCCCACCCTGGAACCCGAAATACCCCAACTGCGGCGGCCGCTGACCCCCACCCACCGCTCCGAGCCAGCCGACGAGTACGGCTCGGGGTGGGTGGGGCGAGCGCCGACGCCGGCGGGGCGAAGCGGGCGTACTTTCCGCTGAGTCAGCCGGCGAGTTGGCGTTTGACCTCGGCGGAGACGGCGCCGCCGTCCGCCTTGCCTTTGACCTTTGGTTGGAGGGCGCCCATGACCTTGCCGATGCCGCGGGGCCCGAGCTCGGCCGCGCCGGTTTCGGCGATGGTCGCGGTGACGAGGGCGGCGATCTCCTCGGCCGTCAGCTGCTCGGGGAGGTACTCGGCCAGGATGTCCGCCTCGGCCTGCTCCTTGTCGGCCAGCTCGCCCCGCCCGGCCTCGCGGTACGCCGTGACCGACTCGCGCCTCTTCTTCGCCTCAGCGGTGAGTACGTCGAGAACCTCCGCGTCCGACAGCTCGCGGGCCTCCTTGCCGGCCACCTCCGCCTTCGTCACGGCCGTCAGCGCCATCCGCAGGGTCGACTTACGGATCTCGTCGCGCGCCTTGAGGGCGGCGGTCATGTCGTCGTGCAGGCGCTGCTTCAGTTCGGAGTTGGACATGGGCACGATTGTGGCAGGCTGGTGAAATGAGTTTCACGGGGCTTGCCGCCAGGACGTTGAAGACCACGGCCGTCGTCGCGGGCGTGGGCGCGGCCTGCGTCGCGTACGCCGCCGGCGTCGAGGTCCGCTGGTACACCCTGCGCCGCTTCACGGTTCCCGTCCTGCCACCCGGCGCAGAGCCGGTGAAGGTGCTGCACCTGTCCGACCTGCACCTGATGCCGAACCAGGAGCGCAAGATCCGCTGGGTCAACGAGCTCGCCAAGCTCGAGCCCGACCTGGTCGTCAACACCGGCGACAACATCTCCAGTCCCGACTCGGTGCTGCCGCTGCTCCGCGCACACGGCGCCCTCCTGGACCTGCCCGGCGTGTTCGTCTTCGGTTCCAACGACTACTGGAAGCCGCACTTCAAGAACCCGGTCAACTACCTGCTCCCCGCCCAGAAGCAACGGCACAAGCCGCACGGGCCGAATCTGCCCTTCGAGGAGATGCGCAAAGCGTTCACCGACGCCGGCTGGACCGACTTGAACAACGCGAAGGCCACCCTCAAGGTGAACGGCCTACGCGTCGACTTCGCCGGCACCGACGACCCGCACATCAAGCGAGACCGGTACGCCGAGGTCGCGGGCGAGGTGGATCCCACGGCGGACCTGTCGATCGGGGTCACCCACGCGCCGTACCAGCGGGTCCTGAACGGTTTCGTCGGCGACGGGTATCCGCTGGTGCTCGCCGGGCACACCCACGGCGGCCAACTCGCAGTACCGATCTACGGCGCTCTGGTGACGAACTGCGACCTCGACACGTCCCGGGTGAAGGGCCTGACCAGCTGGGGTCACAACGGTCGCCAGGCGGCGTTGCACGTGTCGGCCGGCCTCGGCACGTCGCCGTACGCGCCGGTCCGGTTCGCCTGCCGGCCCGAGGCGACCCTGCTCACTTTGGTGCCGCGGATTAACCCGATTTCGTCCCAGCGGTAGGCGCATGTAAGCTAACGCCGACTTCGGGCTGTGGCGCAGCTTGGTAGCGCGCGTCGTTCGGGACGACGAGGTCGCAGGTTCAAATCCTGTCAGCCCGACAGATGAGGGTGGTGGCCGATCGGTCACCACCCTCGCTTCATTTCGCGGCCGTTCTAGGCTGGCGTGGTGAGTGCGATTCAGCGGGTGGATCTCGGCGAGGTCGAGTACGAGGTCGCGGCCAAGGACATGCAGACGTGGGTCGCCGAGCGGACGGCCGGTGAGGCTCCGGATCGGTTGTTCCTGCTGAGCCATCCGCCGGTGATCACGTACGGCCCACGGACCTCCTTGGACGACCTGCCGGCCGAGGCGGCGGCGATCCCGACCGTTGCGGTGGACCGCGGCGGTTTCGCGACGTACCACGGGCCTGGGCAGCTCGTCGGGTACCTCGTGATCGACCTCAAGCGCCGCGGCGTGGCCGACGTGGTCCGCTGGGTCGAGAACGGCCTGGTCGAGGCGCTCGGGTCGCTGGGGTTCCCGGTGATCCGGCGCGAGACGCCCAAGGGTGCGAGCAGCCTGGTCGGTGTCTGGACCGAGGACCACCGCAAGCTGTGTTCGATCGGGATGCGGATCAGGCGAGGCATCACCAGCCACGGCTTCTCGATCAACCGCGACCCGGACATGAGCGTCTTCCACACCTTCACCACCTGCGGCCTGCACGACGTGACGATGACCTCCCTAGCCGAACTCGCCGCCGAGACCGGCGTCCCGGTACCGACGGACGAAGCCCTCCGTACGGCGGTCGCAGCCTCCCTGGGCGCCGCCTGACCCGCCGTACTGCGGTCGTCCTGTGCGCTGACCGCCACCGACTCGCCGTACGCCGGGCGTCGCCGCGCTGAGCACCACCTGACTCGCGGTTGCGGAGGTCGCTGTTTGGGTGGCTGTTGGGCTCGGGACGCGGGTGTGGCGTCGTTGGGGGTTGGATGTCGATAGCCTGCGGGCATGGGTGACGACGTGAGCGAGGCCGACGAGGTCGGGCACGGGATGCCGGCCGACTTGGAGGAAGCGCTCGAGGAGGCCGACGCCGAAGCGGCGGAGGAGGCCGACGAGGGCCGGTACGACGCTCCGCCGTTGCCGCCACTGCTGGTTGTCGCGGTGGTCGGGCTGCTCGCCGGGTTTGTCACGATCGCGTGCATCTGGCTGAGCGAGCAGGGCTGCAACCGGGTCCGCGATACGCCGAACTGCGGCGCGATGGGGTTCCCGCTACTGATCCTGACCGTGGTCGTCACGATCGTGCTCGCCGCTCTCGCGCTCACCAAGCTCGCGATGCCGCATCCGCGCCTGGTCGCATTCCTGGGCGTGATGTTCATGCTCCTGATCGTGCTGGCCTTCCTCACGGACCACCTGTCGTCGACGTGGAGCCTGCTCGTCGTACCGGTGCTGTCCGCCGTCACCTTCCTTGTCGCACACCTGATCGCCGGACGGTTGGAGCGAGCCGATGCCTGAACTCCCCCGCTACAAATGCCTCCGCACGACCGCGGTACCGAACCTCGACGGCACCCTGACCGACCCGGCCTGGGACGCCGCGCCCTGGACCACCGACTTCGTCGACATCCGCGGCGGCGACAGCCCGGCGCCGCGGTTCCGGACCCGGGCGAAGCTGATGTACGACGACGAGTTCCTGTACGTCGGCGGGCAGCTCGAGGAACCGCACGTCTGGTCGACCATGACCGAGCAGAACACCTACCTGTACGAAGAGAACAACTTCGAACTGTTCCTCGACCCCGACGGCGACGGGCTCAACTACTACGAGCTGGAGATCAACCCACTCAGCACCCTGTGGGAACTCACCCTGCCGAAGCCGTACGACGACGGCGGCGTCGCGGTGAGCCCGACGAACCTCCCCGGCCTGCGCACCGCAGTTCACATCGACGGAACCCTCAACGACCCGTCGGACACTGACACCGGATGGTCGGTAGAGCTGGCCCTGCCGTGGACCGACCTGGCCCAGTACAACCAAGGCAAGCCCCACCCAGACGCCGGCGACGAGTGGCGCATGAACCTGATGCGCATCGAGTGGAACCACTCTGTTGTGGACGGCGAGTACCGCAAGGGCGAGCAACAGGACTTCTGGGTCTGGTCCCCGCAGTACGTCGTAGACATGCACAAACCCAGCCAATGGGGCGTCCTGGAGTTCTGAAGGCCACCCGCTTCGCCGGGCAGCCGGGTACTGCGCAAGTACAGTTGCGCGGTGGAGAAGATCGGCACATGGTGATGGGGAAGCAGGACATCGAGGCCTGGGACGCGGAGTTCCATCGTTCCGGCCGGGTAGTCTTCGCGATCCGGCCGGCGCTGGCCTTCGGCGGGCTGGTCGTCGTGCTGATATTGGCCTGCGTTCCGATCGCCTCGGCCGTCCGGGATCTCGACTCCCGCGGCACTTGGTTCACGATCCGGGTGGCGGTCCTCGCCGTACTCCTCGCCGCCTGTGGCGCGCTCGCCGTCCTGATCCTCCTCGGCCACCCGCGAGTGACCGTCAACGCCAGTGGCATCCGCTTCGCTTGGTGGCGGCAGATCCCGTGGTCCGAGTTCGGGGGCACCACTCTCGTCACACCCGCGAGCAGCAGCCTCGCCGCCCCCTATCTGACCATCGCCTCCACTCGCGGCAGCAAACTCCACATCCCCCAAACGAACGTCGAAGACCTCGGCGCCTTCGCCGCCTGGCTCACCAAACTTCACACCCAGCACCACCTGAAGACCCCCCGCTGAACGGCCGATTTCGAGGCCGCCGTGGGAGCCACCACCCATCGGTGCGTGCAACCAACCTCTTGACGGAGTACAGCTAGCGGCTCAGTTTCGCTCCCAGGAAGAAGATTCCCGGCTGGGTCTCGAAGCCGTCGCTGGGGTTCGACTTCAGCGTCGACCTGGCGATGGTCAGCGTGCCGGTCCGGTCGTTGCTGACGAAGAAGATCGCACCGCCGCCCTCGTTCGCGTGGTTCTCGCGGATCACGGTGCCCTTGACGTTCACCGTGAACGTGTTGCCGTCGGTGTAGATTGCGCCGCCCGAGCCGCCTCCGGGGGTGCCTGCTTTGGCCGGGTTGGCGCCCCGGCCGATCGCCTTGTTGCCGGTGAACACGCTGTTGAGCACGGTCCACGAGACGCCGATGCTGCTCAGCGCGCCGCCGTTGGAGCATCGGCCTCCGGTGAAGGTGCTGTGCACGACGTACACCGACTGGTTCTGCGACTGCGACAGCACCCGGATCGCCGCGCCGCCCAGGTCGGCGCCCGTACTGTCGCAGCGGTTGTCGGTGAAGCGGGAGTTCACCACCTTCAGCCGCCCGCCGCGGACGAAGATCGCCCCTCCGCCGCCGCCCTCGGCGGTCTCGCCGGTCGCGTTGCCGCGCGTGAACGTCAGGTTCTGCACGGTCAGCCGGGGCGTGGGCTGGTCCTGGCAGTGCGAGGTGGTGAAGCGCTGGGCCGCGTCGCAGGTGTTCTGGTAGAGAATGCGGCGTTTGCCGTCGCCGCTGAGCGTCACCCGGCCACCGCCGTCGAGTACGACGTCCGGACCGTGGTCGTTGCGGACCTTGGCGGTGGCTTTCATGATGATCGTCACCGGAGCCGGCCCGCAGTTGAAGGTGATCACCCCGCCGGCTGCCACGGCCGCGACCACGGCCGCCGACGTACAGCCGGCCGGCGTGCCTTTGCCGACGACCCGGTCGGGCCGTTTGGTGTCGACGGCCCGCGCCGCGGCGGGGACCGTGGCGTCACCGCCGGGGTTGCCGGGGCTCGGGAGAGCCTGCGGCCGCTTCGATGCAGATGGGCTGGGCGTGGGTGACGAGCGGGGCGTCGGCGGCGCTGAGACCGAGGCGGATGGCAAGGCGGACACGGAGGCGGGGGACGACGGAGACACAGACGCCGGTGCCGAAGCGACCGGCGTGGGCCCATCGGACGCCCGCGGCTTGGCATCGTCCCCGCAGCCGGACAGAGCCAGGGCACAGATCACGGTCACGGTCAGCGCGGGAAACCAGGGGGATCGCACCGCGCAATGCTAGGTGCCAGCGCCCAATGGCAACAGTACTCCGACGACAGCCCGCCGGCCCGCGATCAACCGCATCTCGTCCGCTGCTGGCGAACCTGATGATTACGCCTCTTTATCCCTTGTTATGAAGGGATAACCGGATGTCGTTGGCCGGCGGGTGGGTAACAAACAATCGCTAGGTGCAAGTTTCTTTCCAGCGGCCGCGGACTCCGAGCCGGCATCGCGGCAGGTGGAACCGGCTGAGGCGTTCCAGCGTCCAGGTCAGCAGCATGTATCCGACCAACGCCGCTGCCCGACGGAGCCATCCGGTTGATCCTGGCGCGTGGCATCGTGTTCGCGGTCAGGACTACATGGTCCAACCCAGTCCCAAGGAGCGCCATGAGACTTGCTGCCACCAGCACCGCGATCGCCGCTACCACCGCGGTGATGTTGTTCGGTGCCGCGACCACCGCCCACGCCGCCAATGGGGTCGTCACCGCTCAGAACAACACCGGGTTCGTCCAGTACATCGACGCCGGCGACAAGGTCAAAGTCTGTGACACCAAGAGGAACGACGACGGCGTCATCGGCTGGATCGCGGTTCGCCAGACCAATGGGAAGTTCAAGAACTACCCGCGGATCTACGTCGGCGGCGCGGGCAAGTGCGTCACCAAGAGCCAGGACGTGACCCCGGAGAACACCTCGATCATCCTGACCGCCTGCTCGATCAGCGGCCCCAAGGGCACGCCCTACGCCTGCGGCTCCAAGATCATCAAGGGCAGCTGACCGCACAGGTGACGGTGCTCTCCTTGATCTGACCGGACCGGTTCCGGCGACACCCACAACCAGTCGCGGAGCCGGCCGGCCGCCGGATAGCCGGCCTCGAGGACCAGCACCGCCGCACTCACCGCAGCCGCCGTACGACGAAGGCCGCGTCGTGCAGCTGCTCGAGCTCGAGCAGCCGGTTGACGAGCACCTGATCGACATCGACGTCGTGCGGCGGTGAGCGCGATCGGCAGCGAGCGCCCGACAGAAGGCACATCGACTGATCCTGGCCCGAGCCCGCGTATCAGCGCAGTCCGGTTGCGGATGCTCGGAGTTGCTCAAAGTCGGTCCTCCAGCGGTGCTATGACTCGCGCGCACCTCAGCGATCAGCTGAGTACACCCGAACAACCCGCGGCCCCCCACGCAGTTCACAGCCGCGACGGAGGAGCGGCGACCCGGGGCGGGTGGGTCGAGCCCCGACGTAGGAGGGGCGAAGCGGGTGCACTTCACGCGAGCAGCTGAGTACCCCGAACAACCCGCGGCACCCCCACGCACCTCACAGCCGCGACGAAGGAGCGGCGACCCGGGGCGGGTGGGTCGAGCCCCGACGCAGGAGGGGCGAAGCGGGTGCAGTTCCGCGTAGTACAGGAGTTGTGGTTCGGCCCACAGTGGGTGAGTCTCGCCGGATGTGCGGGTGCTGGTTAGAGTCGAGCGGACACCCAATCTGCAATGGAGCAGCCTGATGGACAAGACGTACGAGTCGCCGCGGGCCGCGGTCGACGACATCGGCGACGGCGCGAGCCTCGCGGTCGGCGGCTTCGGGCTGTGTGGCAATCCGATGGAGCTGATCAGCGCTTTGCACGCGAAGGGGGTGAGCGGGCTCAGCGTCGTGTCGAACAACTGCGGCGTGGACGACTGGGGGCTCGGGATCCTGCTCGCGGACCGGCGGATCGCGAAGATGACGTCGTCGTACGTCGGGGAGAACAAGGAGTTCGCCCGGCAGTTCCTCTCCGGTGAGCTGGAGGTGGAGCTGACCCCGCAGGGCACGCTGGCGGAGAAGTTGCGCGCCGGTGGTTGCGGGATCGCCGCGTTCTTCACGCTCGCCGGCGTCGGGACCCAGGTGGCCGAGGGCGGGCTGCCGCAGAAGTACAACACCGACGGGTCGGTGGCGAAGGCCTCGGAGCCGAAGGAGACCCGCGAGATCAACGGTACGACGTACGTGCTGGAGGAATCCATCACGACCGACTTCGGCCTGGTGCACGCGCTGAAGGGCGACACGCACGGGAATCTCGTCTTCGACCGCAGCGCGCGCAACTTCAACCCGCTGGCCGCGATGGCCGGCCGGATCACGATCGCGCAGGTCGAGGAGCTGGTCCAGCCTGGTGAGCTGGACCCCGACGAGATCCATCTGCCCGGCGTCTTCGTCCAGCGAGTCGTTGCCGTCGGCAAGGGTATCGAGAAGCGGATCGAGAAGCGCACGGTGCAACCCCGCGAGGCCTACGAGGCGGCCCGCGAGAAGCTGGAGGCCTGAGATGCCACTCACCCGTGAGCAGATGGCCGCCCGGGCCGCGTCGGAGCTGGAGGACGGTTCGTACGTCAACCTCGGCATCGGCCTGCCGACGATGGTCCCGAACTACATCCCCGACGGCGTCACCGTCGTGCTGCAGAGCGAGAACGGCATCCTCGGCGTCGGCCCGTACCCGGTCGAGGGCGACGAGGACCCGGATCTGATCAACGCGGGCAAGGAGACGGTCACCACCTTGCCGGGCGCGTCGTTCTTCGACTCGTCGCTGTCGTTCGGGATGATCCGCGGCGGCGCGATCGACGCGGCGATCCTCGGCGCGATGCAGGTGTCGGCCAAGGGCGACCTGTCGAACTGGATGATCCCGGGCAAGATGGTCAAGGGTATGGGTGGCGCGATGGACCTGGTCCACGGCGCGAAGAAGGTGATCGTGCTGATGGAGCACGTCGCCAAGGACGGCTCGCACAAGATTCTCGAGGAGTGCGATCTGCCCTACACCGGCCGCGGCGTGGTCAACCGGATCATCACCGACCTGGCCGTGCTCGACGTGACGGACGACGGTCTCCAGTTGGTCGAACTGGCCGACGGCGTCACCTTCGAGGAGCTCCAGGAGAAGACCGGCGCCCCGATCAAGCAGTGAGTCGTACTCCGACGGCCGCCCGGTGAGCACCCGGGCGGCCGTCGTACGTCCGGACGCCCCGCGACCACCGAGCAGACGTCGAGCGCGCAGCCGACCCGACGACCGCCGAACAGAGCGTCGTACGCCGGGAAGTCGCCCAACGGTCGGGACGTGGCCGAGAACACGGTCGGCCGGTGCCAACCTCAGTGCGGGGTCAAGTCGTCCCACGAACATGGGCGCGGTCTTGTGGTGGGCGGTTGACTGTGCGGGAATGAAGCGGGCGAGTGGGGACAGGTGGTAGGCGTGGATGTGTTCGTGATCGGTGGGGTGGGCGTCGACACGATCGTGCGGGTGCCCGAATTGCCGTTGCCGGCCCGGGAGACGATCCCGGTCGCACCGATCGAGTCGTACGTCGGGCACACGGGGCACGGTGTCGCGCTGGGCTGCCATCGACTCGGGCTGGACGCGGCGATCGCGGACGTGATCGGTGACGACGACGAGGGCGACCGGATCCGCTGGACCTACCAGAAACTCGGCATCCCGTTCACGTCGGTCGTCTCGCCCGGCGGTACCCGGCGGGCCGTGAACCTGGTCTCTCCCGACGGGCGCCGCGTCTCGTTGTACGACGCGCGCCGGCCGCAGTACGACGGATTCAAGGTGCACCCGGATCTGTGGCGGCCGGACCTCAGCCGGACCAGGCACGTGCACGTTTCGATCATGGATTTCGCCCGGCAGGCCCTGCCGGATCTCGCGATGGCCGATTGTTCGATGTCCACCGATCTGCACGACTGGGACGGCGTCGACGACTACCACCGGGATTTCGCGACGGCCGCCGATGTGGTGTTCGTGTCGGCCGAGGCGCTGCCGGACGACGCGATCAGCTGGATCTTCGCGCACGGCCGGGCCCAGGCCGTGGTCGCGATGGCCGGTGCCGACGGCAGCTATCTCCACGTCGCGACCGAGAAGCCGGTACACATCCCTCCCGTCGAGATCCCGGAGCGGCCGGTCGTCGACACCAACGGCGCCGGGGACGCCTATGTCGCCGCCTTCCTGGCGACCTGGCTCGACGGCCGGAGCTGGCGGGAGTCGGCTCAGGCGGGTTCCATCGCCGGCGCCTGGGCCTGCGGCTCGCCCGGCACCCACACCGACCTCATCACCGCCGAACAACTGATGACCCTGGTCCTCAAGGAGCTGTCCGCCAACTGACGGCCGGTCACCCGCGCGTGAGCGGTGGGTGGAGGAAAGTAGCCGGGCCGCGCCGGAAGAGTTGCGCGGGTCGGCCTCCGTCGCGGGTGGTGGTCGTGCCGAGCGGTACGACGAATCCGTCGGTCTTGGTCGCCTTGCGATGGAAGTTGCGCGGGTCGAGCGGCGTACCCCAGACCGCTTCGTAGATCCCGCGCAGTTCCGAGATGGTGAACTCGTCGGCACAGAACGCGGTCGCCAACGGCGAGTACTCCAGCTTCGCCCGCGCCCGCTCCACCCCGTCGAGGAGGATCCGGTGATGATCGAACGCGAGCCGCTCCGGATCAGTCAGTACTTCGTCCGCAGGCACCCAGCTCGCCGAGGCGGCGTCGGTCCCGGCGACCGGCGTCGGCAGATCCGGGACCAGCGCCAGGTACGCCACGCTCACCACCCGGCCGCGGGGATCACGGCCGGGTTCGCCATACGTCGCGACTTGCTCGAGGTGGATCCGGTCGGACACCAGCCCGGTCTCCTCGGCTAGCTCCCGCCGGGCAGCGGCCTCCAGGTCCTCTACCGGCCGGACGAAGCCACCGGGTAGCGCCCAGCGGTCCTTGTGCGGCTCGATGCCGCGCCGGATCAGCAGCACCTGCAGGGAGCCGTCGCGAACAGTCAGGATCACCAGGTCGGCGGCGACGCCCATCGGCTCGAAGTCCATACGGCACACCTTAATCGTCACCTTGACGAAAAGCGATTCAGACCCTTATCGTCAGGATGACGACAAAAGAGGAGACAGTGACATGGCGGACATCACCAGGTTCCGGTTCATCAGCCACCTACGGGCCAACCCGACCACCCACGTGCGGCACCTGCGCAACGGGAAGCTCGCCCACGACGGGGCCGGCCAGGCCTTCTGGTTCCGGGCCCTGAACTCGTCCCTGAGCGAGATCCCGATCGACGACCGGGAGCAGCCGCTGCTGTTCCACGGGCGGACCGTCGACTTCCAGGACGTGGTCGTGCAGGCCACCGTGACCTACCGGGTGATCGACCCGGCGCTCGCCTCGACCAGGCTGGACTTCGGCATCGACCCCGATACCGGGTTGTGGCGAGCGACGCCCCTGGAACAACTCGGCGGCCTGCTGACGGAGCTCGCTCAACAGACCGCGCTGGACCTGCTCGCCCGGATGACGCTGACCCAGGCGCTGTCCGAGGGGATGGCGTCGCTCCGGCTCGCGGTGAGCACCGGCTTGCGCGAGGACCAGCGGCTGACGGGAATCGGGATCGGCGTCGAGGACGTCCGCGTGGTCGCAGTACGGGCTGAAAGCGATGTGGAGCGGGCGCTGCAGACGCCGACGCGCGAGATGGTGCAGCAGGCGGCCGACAAGGCGACGTACGAACGGCGCGCGATGGCCGTCGAGCGGGAGCGGTCGATCGCCGAGAACGAGCTGCAGAACCAGATCGAACTGGCCCGGCGCGAGGAACAACTCGTCACCCAGAAGGGCCAGAACGAACGCCAACGGGCGACCGAGGCCGCGGCGGCCGGACGGATCGAGACCGAGGCGTCGGCGTCCCGGCGGCGCCAGTTGGCCGAGGCGGATGCGGACGCGAAGCGGGTCCTCGGTGCGGCCGAGGCCTCCGCGGAGAAGGCCCTGCTCGAGGCGTACGCCGACCTGAGCCAGGGCACCATCCTCGCGCTCGCGATCAAGCAGGGCGCGCTGCCGGAGATCGGCACGCTCAACCTGACGCCGGATCTGATCACCCCGCTGCTGGCGAAGCTGGCGAGCCAGGAATGAGCCTGCCACCCCGGGCCGTGGTGGTGCACCGGGCGACCGAACTCACCGAACTGGTCGCCCGGCACGGCACCCGCCAGCAGGCCGGCTTCTTCCTGACCAGCCGCGGCCGCGACCTCGCGGAACTGGATGCGCGACATCAAGCCCAGCAGCAGGCGCTCGCGACCGTGTCGGCCGCGATTCCACTGGACTGGCGCCGCGCTGTTGCCGAGCGCAACGATCTGGACCGGTTCGTCTTCGGTCCGGAAGATCTGGTGATCGCGGTCGGCCAGGACGGACTGGTGGCCAACGTGGCGAAGTACCTGGACGGGCAGCCGGTGATCGGAGTCAACCCGGAGCCGGGCCGCAACCCCGGCGTACTGGTTCCGCATGAGCCTGACGCCGTACTGGAGTTGCTGCGCGGTTTCAATGTCGAGGAGCGGACGATGGTTGCCGCCAGCACCGATGACGGGCAGAAGTTGCTGGCTTTGAACGAGGTGTACGTGGGGCATCGGACGCATCAGTCGGCGCGGTACCGGCTCGCGTCCCCGGAGGGTCTGGAGGAGCGGCAGTCCTCATCAGGTATGCTGGTCGGCACCGGCACAGGGTCAACGGGGTGGTGCCGCTCAGCCTGGCAGGAACGCCGCTCGACACTGCCGCTGCCCGGACCGACAGACGCCTCTCTCTGCTGGTTCGTGCGCGAGGCGTGGCCGTCGCCCGCGACCGGAACCTCCTGCACAGAAGGCCTACTGACGGCTGCCGACCACTTGACCGTCACCGCCGAGTCCGACCTGGTCGTCTTCGGCGACGGAATCGAATCCGACACCCTGTCGCTCACCTGGGGCCAGCGCGCCGAGATCGCGATCGCCGAAACGCGTCTCCGCCTCGCCCGCTGAGCAACCACAGCCCCGTTCCGGGTCGGTGGCTTTCTCAGGGGTGAGCCGGGGTTATTCCGCCTATACGGCGTATAGGTAATTGCTTTTGAATGATGTGCATGACCACGAAGGACCGAATTGTCGCTGCCGCCAGTTGGCTGCTCACCGAGAAGGGCGCCGACGGTGTCAGCATGCGCCGGGTCGCGGCGGCGGTGGGGATCACGCCGATGGCGATCTATCAGTACTTCCCCCACCGGGACGCCTTGCTGCACGAGGTAGCCGACGCCGCGTTCGCGGAACTGATGGCGCGGTGGGCAGCGGAGCCACGCAGTACGGCGGCCGATGCGCGGCTGCGGGAGATGCTCGTCGATCACGTCGACTTCGCGCTCGCCCAGCCGCGGCTCTACGCGTACATGTTCACCGAGCGGCGCGACCAGGCCCGGCAGTTCCCGGCCGATTTCAAGGCGCGCAAGTCGCCCACCTTCACGCTGCTCGCCGACGCCATCGAGGCCGGCGTCGAGCAGCAACTCTTCCGTGACGACGACATCTGGGAGTCCAGCCTGATGATCGCCGCCTTCCTGCACGGCTTGATCCAGCTCTACCACGGCGACCGGATCGGCATGCCCGCCGACGATTTCCGCGCCCTCTGCCTGAGCCTGGGCGAAAGGATGATCGATGGACTCCGTCGCTGACCACCCCCGCCGGTACGCCGTACTTGCGATCCTGCTCACCGCCACAGCCCTGTACTTCGGGTCCGGGCTGACCACCATTCCCGCGCTCACCTGGCTTGCACCACTGCCCGTCTTCCTGCTCGCGCCTCGCGTCAGCGGCCGCCTCGCAGCATTGACCGCCTTCGCCGGCTGGTCACTCGGACTGGCGAATCTCTGGCGGTATCTCCTGAAGGATCTCGAGCTTCCACCGCCGACGCTCAGCTTCCTGCTGCTCCTCGCCGGTGTCTTCACCGCAACGGTCCTGCTGTTTCGCGCCTTGGCGGTTCGTCGCCGATTTGTCCTTGCTGCGTTGGCAGGACCGGCTTGCTGGGCGGCTTGCGACTTCCTGATTGCCACAGTGTCACCGCACGGCACCTTCACGAGCCTCGCCTACACCCAGGCCGAGGTACGCCCAGTAGTGCAGCTTGCTTCACTGACCGGCCCCTGGGGCATCACCTTTCTGCTCATGCTTCCCGCCGCCGTACTGGCGATCATCTTTGCCCCAGGCGTCAAGCGCCGTGCCGTACTCCAGATCTCCATCGGCTTCGCAATGGTTGCCCTAGGCACCATCGGGTACGGCGCCTGGCGGCTGAACGACTCCACGAGCACCAAACCGCCGATCCGGATCGCGGTCGTGTCCGCCAACACCGACGACGACTCGAACTGGACAACGCCCGGAGGTCCGTCGATCCTGCGGAACTACACCCGCGCGATCAACGAGGCCGCTCGACAAGGCGCTCAGGTCGTCCTCCTACCGGAGAAGATCATCGACATCCAGGCCGCCGCCCTCCCCGGCCTGTCGACCAGCTTCCAAAAGCTTGCTACGAGCAACAAGATCACGCTTGTCGTCGGACTGACCGTCTTCGGTGACCAGGGCAACGACTACAACCGCGCACTGGTGTTCTCGCCGGCCGGCGGCGCCCCGACGGCGTACGACAAACATCACCTGATCCCCGCGCTGGAGCCGTACGCCTCAGGTGATCACCTCGGCCTGCTGGCGGGTCCGGCCGGCGAGCGCTGGGGAGTGCTGATCTGCAAGGACCTGGACTTCCCGGCCCTTTCGCGCCAGTACGGCAAGGGGGACGTCGACCTGCTCCTCGTCCCCGCCCTCGACTTCGACAACGACGGTTGGCTGCACAGCCGAATGGCTCTGCTCCGCGGCATCGAGAACGGCATCCCGATGGCCCGCGACGGCAGCAAAGGCCTCCTGACCCTGACCGACCAACACGGCCGGGTCGTGAGCGAACGCCCCGCCGCCTCCAACCAGTCGGCGACTCTCATCGGCACCCTGACACCCGGTATCGCCTCGACGCCGTACACCCGACTGGGCGACTGGTTCGCCTACCTCTGCGTCATCCTCACCGTGGGCTGCTGCTGGTCAGCGCGACCACGACGTCGACGTTCGAGCGGACATCGTCCCAACGCCCTTTGAAGGCGCAGTACGCGATGGCGTCGAGTCCGATGTGGATCAGGTACGCGTGCAGGCGCTCCCGCGCGTTGACCGGAGCTGAACGGGAGGCGGCCCAGTGAGCCGACAACTCGGACTTGATGTCGATGGAGCGCCACTGTGGGTACCAGGGCCACCAGTAGATCAGCCAGGCCGCGTCGTAGAGGCTGTCGCCGTGCGCGGCATTGCCCCAGTCCAGCACCGCAGAGACACCGTCGTCAGAGCAGAGGACGTTGCGGTTCAGCAGATCGCTATGGATCATCCGGCGATCGTCCGGCAGGTAGGGCGCAAGTGCGGCGAGGGCGGCCGATCCGGCCTCGAACGGCTCCAGCCCGAACTCCGAGGCAGCCAGCGCCGCGCGCCAGCCAGGAACCCGCTCCGTCTCGGTCCCGATCGCCAGCAACGCCTCAGCCCACGACCCGTACGGCGCTCGGCCGCCCGGACTCCATCCCCCATAGCCCTCCGCCCCACCGATCTCGAGGTCGCCGATCTCGTCAAGCATGGCCAGCAGACTCGGCAACACCCGAGTCAGCTCAGCTCTGGAAAGATCGTCGAGGGCAAGACCGTGCGCTCGAGCAGAGACCGCATAGTGCCAGCCGTCGAACTCGCCTCTCGCGAGGACGGCCGGCACCGGAAGTGCGGGACCGGCAACGCGGGCAACGACCTCGTCCTTGGCGAAGTCCGTTCCGTGCTTGCCGACCCGCAACACCACCTCTGCATCATCGAGGGTCAGCTCGAAGGCCTGAGACCACTCGCCGGCTGCCAACTGCTTCGGTTCGGTCGCCCGTACTCCGAAGGTCTCGCGCACCAGCCGTTTCGCCAGTTCAGGCAACGTTCCGGCAGACACACCAGGGATGTCAGAACCCCCTTCAACCGCTGATGGAGGTGTTGTTGCCGGTGGAACCCACGCAGCGCGCGGCGGTCAGCACTAGCTGATTGGTGTACATCGCACCACCACATCCCATGGACAGCCTCACCATCCACGGAAACTCACCTAGCGCCGCGCGGGTTCCACCGACGACTCGGGGGCTCGGATCACCTTGGGCGGAGGTGGTCCGGGCACTCGCCGAGTGGGCCGGCACGATGACCAGGGCGGCGGTCATCGCACCCAAGAGGGCGGTCTTCACAGCAGCAGTCACAAGCCGGGTCGGACTCAGACGCATCGGGTGTCTCCTCATCGCCTCACGAAGGAGTTGCACAGTTTGTACACCCTCCAGCACAGCCGGTGATGGCACTGGAGTGCGAGGGCACCGATGCGCCGGGATTGAGACCCAACCGAAACGGGGTTCGCTGACGGCAAAGAGAACTCACGCCAGAATTGGAACAGCAGCCCGGCGGCGCTCAGGTGGTCCGTCGCCGGGCTGCTGGACCTCAATTCTCGCTCACAACTGCGCAGAAATGGTGGCCAGATGGTGACACGGCACAAGAATGCTGACGGAACAACAATTATCGCTCGGTGCACCTGCCGGGATACGGACAGTGCTCACAAGGTGTTGCAGCCCGTCTTACCCTGGACTGGCGGTAGCCGCCAGTGACCGCAGTGGGGAGGGAGGGAAGAGCCATGAGCTCGACCGACACGGAGCGTGCCGACCACTTACGGGTGCTCGGTCTCAGCGACGATGAGATCCGGGTCTACCAGCATCTGCTCCGGACCGGACCGTCCTCGGTCACCGAGCTGGACCAGGCCGTGCCCGACCAGGCGGCCGGGATCGAGACCACCCTGGGCGGACTGGTCACCGCCGGCCTGGCCCGGCGCTCGGGAACAGACCACTCGAGGTTCCTGCCGGTGCCACCCGATGCCGGCCTGGAGGCGCTCACCCTGCGCCGCGAGTCCGAGCTCAAGCAGGCCCGGATCGAGGTCCTCAACGCCTACGACGAGTTCCGCCGGACCGTCCACAACGAGTCCACCACCCACCTGATCGAAGTGGTCAGCGGTACGGCGATCGTCGAGCGGATCAACCAGATCAAGGGCAGTGCGCAACGCGAGATCCTCGCCATCGACTCCCCGCCGTACTACCTCGGCGCGGGGCCGAACCAGATGGAGATCGAGCAGCTCAGCCGCAACGTCGCGTACCGGGTGGTCTACTCGCCGGAGTCCGTCGAGGTGCCCGGCTACCTGACCGAGAACATCCTGCCCTGCGTGGAAGCCGGCGAGCAGGCGCGCGTGCTGCCCGACGTACCGGCGAAGCTGACCATCATCGACGGCTCGATCGCGTTCGTGTCGATGTCGGTGCGCGACACCGATGTGAACCGGTCCCTGCTGATCATCCGGCCGAGCAGCCTGCTCACCGCGCTGATCGGCATGTTCGAGCTCTGCTGGCGTAACGCGCTGCCACTGCACGCGTCCGTCGGCGCCGAGGACGACCGGCTGGAACCGATCGAACGCCGGCTACTGGCCCTCCTGGCGACGGGCGCAGCAGACGACACGATCGCCCGCACCCTGGGCATCAGCCGCCGCACGTTCTTCCGTTACCTGGAACGGTTGATGAATCGCACCGGCGCGAGTACGCGTTTTCAATTGGCATTGCACGCGGCCCGGGAGAATTGGCTGTAAAACAATGGGACCCCGGGCCGATCGCCCGGGGTCCCAGCGCATTTGTTCTTACTTGGCTGCGGTGAATTCCTTGGCGACGACCTCGGCGATCTGCGCCGTGTTGAGCGCGGCGCCCTTTCGCAGGTTGTCGCCGCAGACGAACAACTCCAGCGCCTGCGGGTCGTCCAGCGACTTGCGGATCCGGCCGACCCAGGTCGGGTCGGTGCCGACGACGTCGGCGGGCGTCGGGAACTCGGCTTCGGCCGGGTTGTCGAACACGAGTACGCCGGGTGCGTCCCGTAGTACCTCGCGGGCCTCGTCCACGTCGACCTCGCGGCCGAACCGCGCGTGCACCGACAGCGAGTGGGTCGTGATCACCGGGACCCGCACACAGGTCGCGGACACCTTCAGATCAGGCAGGTTCAGGATCTTCCGCGACTCGTTGCGGACCTTGAGCTCCTCCGACGACCAGCCGTCGTCCTTGAGCGAACCGGCCCACGGTACGACGTTCATCGCCAGCGGCGCAGGGAACGGCCCGAGCGCGTTGCCGATCACCCGGCGTACGTCGCCAGGTGTCGTCCCGAGCTCCCGGTTGCCGGCCACCTTCATCAGCTGGTCGTAGAGCGCGTCGATGCCTTCCTGGCCGGCACCCGAGGCCGCCTGGTACGACGCGACGATGAGCTGCTCCAGCTCGTACCGGTGGTGCAACGCACCCATCGCGACGATCATCGAGAGCGTTGTGCAGTTCGGGTTCGAGATGATCCCCTTCGGCCGGTTGCGGGCCGCCTCGGCGTTCACCTCGGGCACCACCAGCGGCACCTCGGGATCCATCCGGAACGCGCCGGAGTTGTCCACCACGACAGCACCCTTGGCGGCCGCGATCGGCGCCCAGTGCAGCGACACCTCGTCCGGTACGTCGAACATCGCCACGTCGACCCCGTCGAAGGCGTCCGCGCTGATCGCGACCACTTCGACTTCCTCGCCGCGCACCTTGAGCCGTTTGCCTGCCGAGCGCTCCGACGCGATCAGACGGATCTCACCCCAGACGTTCTCCCGGGTGGAGAGCAGGGTGAGCATCACCGTGCCGACGGCCCCGGTCGCGCCGACCACCGCCAGCGTAGGGAGTCCCGTCCGGTCCTCGGTCCGATCCAGCGTTGCGCTCACAGGGGTCACCGTCCTGTTCCTCCGTAGACGACAGCTTGGGTGTGCTCGTCGTCCAGGTCGAATGCGGTGTGCGCCGCGGTCACGGCGGCGTCCACCAGGTTCTCGTCCACTACCACCGAGATCCGGATCTCCGAGGTGGAGATCATCTCGATGTTCACACCGGCGTCGGCCAGGGCGGAGAAGAACTTCGCCGAGACACCGGGGTGCGAACGCATCCCGACGCCGATCACCGACACCTTGCCGATCTGGTCGTCGTACAGCAGTTGCTCGTAGCCGACCTCGTCCTTCATCCGGGCCAGCGCGGACATCGCCCGGGCACCGTCGGCGCGGGGCAGCGTGAAGGAGATGTCGGTCCGGTTGGTGGCGACCGCCGAGACGTTCTGGACGATCATGTCGATGTTGGTCTCGGCATTGGCGACCGTCTCGAAGATCCGGGCCGCCTCACCCGGCTTGTCGGGTACGCCGACCACGGTGATCTTGGCCTCGCCACGGTCGTGGGCCACGCCGGAGATGATCGCCTGTTCCATGTTCTGAATATCCTTCGCATCGACGACCCAGGTGCCTTCCTTCTGGGAGAAGGACGAGCGCACGTGGACGGGGACGTTGTAGCGCCGCGCGTACTCCACGCAGCGCAGGTGCAGGACTTTCGCGCCGCAGGCAGCCATCTCGAGCATCTCCTCGTAGGAGATCTTCGGGATCTGCTTGGCGGCCGGCACGATCCGCGGATCCGCGGTGAAGATGCCGTCCACGTCGGTGTAGATCTCGCAGTAGTCCGCTTCCAGTGCCGCGGCCAGTGCGACCGCGGTGGTGTCGGACGCGCCGCGGCCCATCGTGGTGATGTCCTTGGTGTCCTGCGCGACGCCCTGGAACCCGGCGACGATCGCGACGTGGCCCTCGGCCAGCGAGTCCTCGATCCGGCCCGGCGTGATGTCGATGATCCGCGCGTTCCCGTGCGCCGCTGTGGTGATCACACCGGCCTGCGACCCGGTGAACGACCGCGCTTCGTAGCCGAGGTTCGCGATCGCCATCGCCAGCAGCGCCGCGGAGATCCGCTCACCCGAGGTGAGCAGCATGTCCAGTTCGCGCGGTGGCGGTAGCGGAGAGACCTGCTTGGCCAGATCCATCAGTTCGTCGGTGGTGTCCCCCATGGCGGAGATGACCACCACCACGTCGTTCCCGGCCTTCTTCGTCGCGACGATCCGTTGGGCCACGCGCTTGATGCAATCGGCGTCAGCGACCGAAGAACCGCCGTACTTGTGCACGACGCGTCCCACAGAGCAGCTCCTCATAGCTTGAATCCCCAGCGGCAACACTGGTTGCGGTACGCCGTGCCGCGCTGCACAAGACGTAGTCGTTCGGGGTCATTCTAGCCGTGAACGCCTCGTTGTCTCCCGGCTGACCAGCACCTGGTCGCTGCTGAGCAGACCACTTGTTCATATAAGTCATGACTGAAATAGTGGCGGCATGCACGCCTTCGACATCCTCGGCGATCCGGTCCGCCGCCGGATCCTGGAACTGCTGGCCGATGCCGAGCTCCCGGCCGGCAGCATCGCGAGCACGATCGGGGCCGAGTTCGGCATCAGCCAGCCCGCCGTCTCACAGCATCTGCGCGTACTGCGGGACAACGGCTTCGCCACCGTCACCGTCGACGGCACCCGCCGCCTGTACGCCGTGGCGCCCGCGCCGCTCCAGGAGATCGACGCGTGGCTGGACCGCTACCGCAAGTTCTGGACGAACCGCCTGGACGCCCTGGACACCGAGCTCCGTCGCGGCCGTCGCGCCGCCCAAAGGACGCCTGAAGACGGCCCAAAATAGTTTCTGCGCAAAATGTCGATCTGCCGGTCGACCGGTCGACGCAGCGGTGAAGGCAACCAGCCGACACCGATGAGGAGACCACCATGAGGAAGATCGTCGCCAGCCTGTTCATCTCACTCGACGGAGTCGTGGAGGCGCCGGAGACCTGGCACTTCCCGTACTTCAACGACGAGATGGGCGCTGTCGTCAGCTCGCTGTCCGAGACCGCGGACGCCATGCTGCTGGGTCGCAAGACCTATCAGATGTTCGCGGGCTACTGGCCGAACGTCGGCCCGGACGAAGAGATGGGCCCACTGATGAACGAGACGCCGAAGCTGGTCGTCTCGACCACCCTGGACAAGGTCGACGAGTGGCAGAACTCGACGCTGTTACAGGGCGACCCGTTCGAAGCACTGACCGCACTGAAGAACGAGCCCGGCAAGAACCTGAACACGGTCGGCAGCATCACGCTGGTGCGATCGCTGCTCCGTGCGAAGGTGCTGGACGAGCTGCACCTGCTCATCCACCCGATCGCCGTCGGACACGGCGAGCGGCTGTTCGACGAGGGCGAGACCCAGCCACTCGAGCTGGTCTCGAGCACCACTTTCAGCACCGGCGTACTGCACACCGTCTACCGCCCGGCCTGACCACTCAGGTCGCGACAGCTGCCGCCGCCTCGGGGACCGATTCCTCCGAGGCGGGGCGGTTGGGCGGGATGCGGATCAGCGTGATGGCGGCCAGGAAGGTGAGGACGGCGGCGAGCACCCAGACGTACTCGACGCCGAACGACTCGACGACCTGGCCGGCGACCGAGGAGCCGATCGCACCGCCGACCATTCCGGCACTCACCATCCAGCCGAACACCTCGGTACGCACCGAATCGGGAGTGAGGGCGCCGAGCCGTTCGTACAGGGCACCGACGGTCGGCGCGAGCACGCAACCGGCGAGCAGCAGGCCGATGCCGAGCGACACCGATGACCGGGTGGCGAAAACGCACGACAGCATGCCGAGCGACACCAGCAGGGCCCGGCGCCAGACGTACGAGTCCCGCCTGCCCGGCAGTGCACCCATCACGAGTCCGCCGAGCAGGCTTCCGATCGCCCAGACGGTCTCCAGTACGCCGGCGATCAACCGATTGCCGTGGTCATCGGCGAACGCCACGATGCCCAGCGACACCGACGCGAACGAGGTCACACACAACCCGAACGCGAAGATCAGCGGTAGCCGGTGCCGATGCCACAACAACTGCGGAGCGGTGAGCCGCGCACCTGCCGACTCGTCATGAGGCAGTGCCGGCGGCTGACGCAGCCCGAACCACCAGATCGACCCTGCCGCCAACAGAGCAGCAGCCAGTACTCCGGCGCGCGGGTTGAGGAAGCTCACAGTCACGGCGCCCAGCATCGGGCCGACAGCGAAGAGCACCTCCTGCGCGGTCGCATCCAGCGCGTACACCGTGCGCAACTGCGATCCCTGGACCAGCCGTGGCCACGCAGCTCGGCAGGTAGATGTCACAGGGGCCACGACGACCCCTGCGAGGCCGGAGACCACTGGCATCAGCCGGTACCAGTCGGAGGGCAGCAGTGCGAGCACAGCCATCGCCACGCCCCAGGCAACGCCGGTGCCGATGACAACCCACCGGCCGCCTCGCCGGTCGGCCAGCCGCGACCAGATCGGGCCGCCGATCGCCATTCCGATCGAATAGGTACCGGCGACGACGCCCGCCCAGCCGAAGTTGCCGGCGGCATCCTTGGCCAGGAAGGAGACCGGGATCAGTGCCGCCATCACCGGGAGACGTGCCAGCAGGGCCGCACCCATCAGGGTCACGACGGGCCGGTTCCTCCAGAGCAGGCGGTACATCGACAGGTCCATAGCTTGCATTCTGTCCTGTCGCAGGAGGGTGCGCCTCAGCATTTCTCCCTATCCGGCGACGGTGGCGATCACTAGTGAGTTGGCTGCGACTATGCGAACATATGTTCGTGTCGTCGGGCCTGGAGGCGGATATCCTGCATGCCGATCTGGACGCGTTCTACGCGTCGGTCGAGCAGCGCGACGACCCACGCCTGCGCGGCCGGCCGGTGATCGTCGGTGCCGGAGTCGTGCTGGCCTGCAGTTACGAGGCGAAGGCCTACGGCGTCCGTACGGCGATGAACGGCGGCCAGGCGCTCCGCCGCTGCCCGGGCGCCATCGTGGTTCCGCCGCGCATGTCGGCGTACTCCGAAGCCAGCAAGGCGGTCTTCAAGGTGTTCGAGGACACCACGCCGCTGGTGGAAGGGCTGTCGATCGACGAGGCGTTCCTCGACGTCGGCGGGCTGCGCAAGATCTCCGGCGCCCCGGTCGACATCGCGCGCCGGCTGCGGACCGAAGTACTGGCTCGCGTCGGTCTGCCGATCACGGTCGGCGTGGCCCGGACGAAGTTCCTCGCGAAGGTGGCCAGTGGCGTCGCGAAGCCGGATGGGTTGCTGGTGGTGCCGCCGGACGAGGAACTGGAGTTTCTGCATCCGTTGGCCGTCGAGCGGTTGTGGGGCGTCGGCGAGGTGACCGCAGAGAAGCTGCGCAACCGAGGACTGCGGACGGTCGGCGATGTGGCGATGCTGCCCGAGGCGGCGTTGATCTCGATGCTCGGCCGGGCCTCGGGGCGACACCTGCACGCACTGGCACACAACCGGGACCCGCGTCCGATCGAGGTCGGCCGCCGGCGGCGCTCGATCGGCTCACAACGGGCGTTGGGGCGGTCACCCAAGTCTGCGGAGACGCTGGACGCCGTACTGGCCGGGCTGGTGGATCGGGTCACGCGGCGGATGCGGTCGGCGGAGCGGGCCGGGCGCACGGTCACCCTGCGGTTGCGGTTCGACGACTTCAGCCGGGCGACCCGGTCACATACGTTGCCTCAGGCAACCGGTCAGACGCGGGCGATCCTGGTCACCGCGCGATCGCTGATGGCGGCAGCCCGGCCGATGATCGAGAAGCAGGGCATCACCATGGTCGGCATCTCGGTCGGCAACCTGGAGAACGAGAAGACCGTGCAACTGGCGCTGCCGTTCGACAAGGCCGCCAACGACGAACTGGACTCGGCGCTGGACGGAGTACGGGACAAGTTCGGCTCCAACGCCATCACGCGGGGAACGCTGCTGGGGCGCGACCAAGGGCTCGCCGTACCGATGCTACCGGACTGAGTTTCCCTTTGTTTTCAAGGGGTTTTCGACTAGAGTAAGGCGGTGAGGAGCCGAGATCTGCGACTGCTGCCGAAGGCCGAGCTGCATCTTCATCTGCTGGGGGCGTTGCGGGCGACGACATTGGCGGAGCTGGCCGCTTCCGAAGGGATTCCGGTGCGGGATCCCCGGCTCTTCGCCGACTTCGACGAGTTTCAGCAGTGCTTCCAGGACGCCTTCCGGCTGACCGCGGCACGCCCGGAGAACCTCCGCCGCCTGGTCCGCGAGGTGATCGCGGACGCCGCGGCCGATGGCGTCGTCTGGGTCCAGCCGCATTTCGATCCGTACTTCTACACGCCGCTCGGCAGCCCGGACGAAGTGATGGAGCTGGTGCTGGACGAGGCCGACTCGGCCAGTCGCGAGTACGGCGTGGGCTTCGGGCTGACCATGGCGGCCTCGCGGCATACCGAGGCCGAGGTCGCCGAGGAGCGGGCGAGGTTCGCGGCCCGCTATGCCGGCCGCGGCGTCCATGCGCTCGGGCTGACCGGCAACGACACGGTCGCACCGGCCGCTGTCTTCGCGAATGCCTTCAAGATCGCGCGTGACGGCGGGCTGACGGCTGCGCCGCACGCGGGTGAGCTGGCCGGCGCGGACAGCGTGCGCGCCGTCGTCGAGGAGTTGGGCGCGACCCGGGTTGCGCACGGGATCCGGGCCGCCGAAGACCCCGCAGTACTGGCGTTTCTGGTGGAGCGCGACGTCACGCTCGACGTGTGCCTGACCTCGAACGTACTGCTCGGCGTGACGGCGTCGATCGAGTCACATCCGCTGCCGGCTCTGTTGGCGGCCGGGGTGCGTTGCTCACTCGGCGCCGACGATCCGCTGATGTTCGACAAGGGGCTGTACGACGAGTACTCGCTGGCCCGGGACGGGCTAGGGCTCTCCGACGAGCAGTTGGCCGCGATCGCGCGGACCTCGTTGGAGACCAGCGACGCCCCTGCCGACCTGGTGGCGAGCGGGCTGGCCGGCGTGGACGCCTGGCTGCGGGCGGACGACGAGCCGGCTCAGGAGCGCGGGTAGCCGATCTCGGCGATCTCCTCGGCGAGGTCGGCCAGGCGTCGTTCGGGGTTGAGCGAGGTCACTACGTACTCGGTCAGCGGCATCAGCGCATAGACGTGGCGAACCGCTTCGAGATCGAGCGCACGCTCGTAGTAGTCCTCGGCGAACGTGAGGTAGGCCTCGGGACGCGAATCCATGACGAGGTCGAAGAGGTCCTCGGCCCGGTCGTCCTCGACGTTCCCGACCGGCCCACAGGCCCACTCGGCGTCCTCGGTCCGGCGCCAGAAGCACGTCGTCACCAGCCGCCGCCCGTCCTCGTCGGCGAACGCCGGCTCGTCCATCGCCTCGTGGAACTCCGACGGCAAGCCATCGAACATCCCCGGCCAGGTGTGCCCGAACTCGTTCGCGTACGGCGACATCGACGACTCGTGATCGAATCCGCGCGCGTACACGCCGTCCGGTGAGAAGACGATCGAGTACGCGTCGCCGGACCCGTTGTCCATCAGGGCCGCCTCTTCCGTCTCCGACCAGCGCGCGTCGAACTCGTAGTACCGGCTCTGCTGGTCCTCACACAACACCAGGTCCAGCACCGCCAACGCCCGGCTGACCCGTCGGACGGTGGCGATGTCCGGCAGCTGCCGGATCAGGTCGTGAACAGACACAGCCTGTTGCTCAGCGACGCTGAACGACTTCTTCGGCTACCTCGACCAGCTCGCGGTCCGTGGCTTCGGTCTCGGCGTCGTGGGCCGGCTCGAGCCGGTCGTGCGCGATCAGGGACTGGATGGCCCGCAGTACTGCGCTGGCCGCGGCGCCCCAGGTCGAGACGTACGAGAACTGCCACCACCACAGCGCCTCGACGACCCGGCCGGCTTCGTAGTGCGCGAGGCCGTGCACAAGGTCCGTCGCGATCGCGGTCAGGTCGTCGGAGAGCCGGTTGATGGTGATCTCCGGCGGCGCGGCGTACGGGTCGAAGACCTCGGCGTACTCGTCGAGGCCCTCGAACAGGATCGCCAGCCGGTCGCGCATCGCGTCCAGATCCGGGTCCGGACCGGCGTCGCTCTCGAACCGCTCCTCGGGCACGAAGTCCTCGAACGCACCCAGCCGGCCGCCGGCGAGCAGCAACTGGCTCACCTCGAGCAGCAGGTACGGCAGCGAGGCGAGGCCTTCGTCGACGCCGTCCTCGTCCGGCTGCGCCGCGATGTCGCGCACCGAGATCAGGAAGCTCTGCACCTGATCGGCGATCTGTTCGGCGAACTCGGTGAGGTCCTCCGAGTCGGTGGCCAAAGCAATCTCAGCAATATCGGTTGATTCAGTCATCGATCGATCGTCGCCCTTCAAACGCCCGTCCGAGTGTGACCTCGTCGGCGTACTCGAGGTCACCGCCTACTGGAAGTCCACTAGCCAAACGGGTGACGCGCAACCCCATGGGCCGGAGCAACCGGCTCAGGTACGTCGCTGTCGCCTCACCCTCCAAGTTCGGATCCGTGGCCAGGATGATCTCGGTCACCTCACCGCTGGCGAGCCGCTGCATCAGTTCCCTGATCCGCAACTCGTCCGGTCCGATCCCCTCGATCGGCGAGATCGCGCCGCCGAGGACGTGATAGCGGCCGCGGAACTCGCGGGTCCGCTCGATCGCCACGACGTCCTTGGCTTCCTCGACCACGCAGATCAGCGCGAGGTCGCGACGCGGGTCGCGGCAGATCCGGCACAGCGTCTCCTCCGAGACGTTGCCGCAGATCTCACAGAACTTGACCTTCTCCTTGACCTGCACGAGCACGTGCGCGAGCCGTCGTACGTCGGTCTCGTCGGCGGCGAGCAGGTGGAACGCGATCCGCTGCGCGGACTTCGGGCCGACGCCGGGGAGCCGGCCGAGCTCGTCGATCAGGTCCTGGACGGCTCCTTCGTACACGTCAGCCCGGGTTCTGACCGGGCTCGCCCGGACGGGTGAACCCGAGCGGACCGCCGGTGCCGCTGCTGCCGCCCTGCGACGGACCGTCGCCGAGACCCGGCAGGCCACCGCCCAGGCCGGGCAGGCCACCGCCCAGGCCGGGCAGGCCACCGCCGCCGAGACCGCCGGCCAGCGGGCCCATCGCCCGGGCCGCAACCTCCTTGGCATTCTCGGACGCGTCCCGGACCGCGGCCACGATCAGGTCGGCCAGCGTCTCGGTGTCGTCCTTGTCGACCGCCTGTGGGTTGATCGTCAGGCTGAGCAGCTCACCCGTGCCGGACACCAGCGCGGTCACCAGGCCGCCACCGGCGGTGCCCTCGACCTCCTGGTTCTCCAGGTTGGCCTGAGCTTCCATCAGCTGGCTCTGCATCGCCTGCGCCTGGGCGAGCAACTCGGACATGTCGAAGCCCCCGCCACCCTGCGCCCCGCCACCGTCGAACACCGCGATCTCCCTGCTTTCGGTTACCCCGAGCCTATCCGGTACCCCGGACAACCCCCGGCGCGGCCATCGTACCCGCGGAAACCGATGAGTCTCCCAAGCCTTCTCCACACCTTGTGGACACCTTTATCCACAACCTGTGCACAACCCCGCCCCCCAACCGCCTACCGCCTCCCCCACCACCCACAGCTCCCTCCCCACCCCTGTGGACGACGCCCCCGCCTCCCCTACCCACAGCCCTTCCCCACCCAGTCCCATCTATCCCCCGACCGATGCCCAACCGCCCACCACCTCACAGCCCTTCCCCCACCCGCCGTGGTCGACACCCCGGCCCCGCCCCCACCGCCGCTCACCAACGGAGCCCTCTCCCCATCCCTGGGAACGACGCTCCAGCCCCGGCCACCCGTCACCACACCAACGCCGTACCTCGAGCGAGCTCCCCCTGGATTCAGCTCCCCGCACCAACCGCCACACCGAGCCAGCTCGCCCGACCTCGCCCTCCACCCATGCGAAGCACCACCCTGCTGCCGAACGGCGAGGGCGACATGGCGCGGCGTCGAGGCCAGCCCCGTGGGGCGTTGCTCGCGCTGCCGTCGACAGTGGTGCGGCCGTGACGCCAGCCTGCTGCCACTCCGCGAGGGCAGCTCGGTGTGGACGTGGAAGCCATCGGCAAGGCTGACGCCGGCTATGCAGCCGTGGCGGATTGAACCGGTCGAAGGAACCTTTTGCGGAGTGTCAGTTGGGTTCTTCGGTGATGATCTGGGCGCCGAGGGCATCGCGGAGGAGGTCCGTGTGACTGCGGGAATCCTCTTCGAGCACGATGTCGTCTTCCGCGATAGCTTCGGCTTCTTCCTCCGGTGTGAGCGGACCTTCATCCACTGGACGCGCGGCTGCGCGACTTGCCTGCTCGGCCGCCACGGCGGCTTCAGCAGCCCGACGCTTACTCGCAGCCTGTTCGCGGCGGTTCTCCGGCGAACCAGGTGTCGCCGACGGCGCAGGCGGCCCACCCGCCTGCTGATCACCCTGTACGACGTGCGCCCCGCCCAACCGAGCCTCTACCGCAACCCCGCCACGCAGACCCTCGTGCCGATCCACCTGCGCCTGACCCACAGATTCGTTCTGCGGCCCACCGGACCCGACCCTCGCAGCCCCACCGAACCCCGGCGCACCTTCACCGGCCCCACCGCCCTGCACGTCACCCGCCCCCTGGCCAGCCGACCCGCCAGCCCCGTAGCCAGACCCACCAACCGCCGAACCCACGCCCGATGAGCCCTGACCCGTCGAGCCGCCGATACCGGGCGATCCGTGACCCGCTGTGCCACCCGCACCTGCTGAGCCGCCAACCCCGCTCCCCGCCTGAGCCCCTGAGCCG
Source organism: Kribbella monticola (assembly GCF_003261635.1). Classification (GTDB taxonomy): domain Bacteria; phylum Actinomycetota; class Actinomycetes; order Propionibacteriales; family Kribbellaceae; genus Kribbella; species Kribbella monticola. The sequence continues at coordinate 279,030 of NZ_QFXK01000029.1, forward strand.
CCCACGCCTGCCGATCCCTGAGCTGCCGAGCCACCCACACCTGCCGACCCATGAGCTGCTGAGCCACCCACGCCTACTGACCCCTGAGCTGGTGATCCACCGACGCCGACCGACACCTGAGCAGCTGAGCCGCCCGCGCCGCCCGACCCATCAGCGGTGGAGCCTGCTGCGCCGGGCGATCCCTGAGCGGAGCCGGCTGCGCCTGGTGAGCCCTGATCGAAGCCGGCTGAGGTGGGCGATGCATGACCTGTGATGCCAGCAGACTCGGACGATCCGTGCGCAGGGGACCCTGCCGCTCCGGACGATCCGGGAGCAAGGGAACCGGCGGTGCCGGGCGATCCCTGACCCGGGGAGCCCGCGTCGCCGGGCGATCCCTGACCCGGGGAGCCCGCGGCGCCGAGCGATCCGTGACCTGGGGAGGCCGCCGTGCCGGGTGATCCCTGAGCTGTGGAGTCGGTGTCGCCGTGCGTGCCAGCAGGTGAGCCAGTGGGGCTCGCCGAGGCGTGCGAGTCGGGCGCTTGGGCGGCTGACCCACCGGCGTGAGCGTGGGGGCCGGGAGCTGGGTAGCCGTCGGTGGCCGCGTGCGGTTGCGGGGCGCTGGGCGGTTGATACTGACCGCCCGGCGGCGGGGAGTCCCAGGACGACGGACCGCTCGGTGGACCGGAAGGCGGTGAAGCCGGCGAACCCGCACCGGGGTCGGCGGACGGGTCGACGACCGCTTCGACGCGCCGAGTCAGTCCAATGGTGTCGATCATCGCCTGCCGGAGGATCTCGTCGCTTCCCGAGCGGGCGAAGCTCTCCCGCGCACCAGCGTTGACCAGCCCGAGCGTCAGGGTCTGCTCGTCGATCGCAATGACCTGGGCGTTCTGGCTGAGCATGATCCAGGCGAACCGCCGCTTGCTCTTCACCGCCTCAAGAATCTCCGGCCACAACCGCCGAACATCACCAAGCCCAACAGACCCCGATGAAGCAGGTACGCCGACGGCACCCGCAGCCGCAGACTGACCAGCCGACGACGAAGCTGCGGACTGAGCGCCAGGGCTGGGCGCGACCGGCGCAGCCGGAACAGTCGAAGCCGCCGCCGCGGAATGCCCAGAAGCCTGCTGAGCAGCCGCCGACTCATCCGGCCACGCCCCCGACCGCCCACCATCCGCACCGGCCGCGTCTGTTTCAGCAGTCACACCAGCAACTGAAGATCGGCTATCGGAACCGTCAGCCGCCCGCTGCCCACCGTCCGCCGCCCGGGTCGCAGCGGACTGACCGCCGTCCGTCTCCTCGTCGGCTGTCCCCCGACCGCCTGGTTGAGAAGCGGCATGGCCGGAGCCCGCCAGATTCCCCGCCGGCGCCTGACCTGGGCCGGAGCCCGCCACGCTCCCCGCTGGTGCCTGACCTTGATCGGAGCCCGCCGGCGCCTGACCTGGGCCGGAGCCAGCCACGCTCCCCGCTGGTGCGTGACCTTGGCCGGAGGCCGAGGGGCTCCCCACTGGGGCTTGACCACGCTGGCCGGGGCTGCCAGAAGAACTCGCCAGTGGCTGAGCAGGTGCCTGCGGCGCGGCTGTTGCCTGTGCCACCGGCGGCGGCGCGCCCGTAGTACCGGCTGGAGGTACGCCGATGGTCAGGCGGCGTTCCATTCGGTCCAGGCGGGCCTGGATGCCGTTGGTGGAGTCGTCGGCGCCGGGCAGAAGCACCTTGGCGCAGATCAGTTCGAGTTGGAGGCGCGGTGCCGTGGCGCCACGCATCTCCAGCAATCCGGCGGCGACGATGTCGGCGGCGCGCGTCAGTTCGGCCGGGCCGATCCCGGCTGCCTGCGTCTGCAGTCGCTCGCCTTGATCCTCCGCCGCCTCGATCAGTCCAGACGCAACGGCGTTCGGTACTGCGGAGAGGATCACCAGGTCACGCAGTCTCCGGAGCAGGTCCTCGGCGAAGCGCTTCGGGTCCTGACCGGTCTCGATCACCTTCTCGATGGTCTCGAAAACAGTCCGGCTGTCATGCGCCGCGAACCCGTCCACGCAAGCGTCCAGCAGCGAATCCGGCGTGAACCCGAGCAACTGGACCGCGAGCCGATAGGTGACGCCCTCCTCGTCGGCACCACCGATCAACTGGTCGAGCACGCTCAGTGAGTCACGCACCGACCCGGCACCGGCGCGAACCACCAGCGGCAGGGCGGCCGGCTCGATCGTCACGCCCTCGGCCGTACACAACGTCGCCATGTAGTCGGCCAGCGCCTTCGGCGGGACCAGGCGGAACGGGTAGTGGTGCGTCCGGGACCGGATCGTCCCGATCACCTTGTCGGGCTCGGTGGTGGCGAAGATGAACTTGAGGTGCGGCGGCGGCTCCTCGACCAGCTTCAGCAGGGCGTTGAAGCCCTGCGTGGTCACCATGTGCGCCTCGTCGATGATGTAGATCTTGTAGCGGCTCTCGACCGGCGCGAAGAACGCCCGCTCGCGCAGGTCGCGCGCGTCGTCGACACCACCGTGCGAGGCGGCGTCGATCTCGATCACGTCGATGCTGCCAGGGCCGCCGCGGGCGAGATCGGTGCAGGACTTGCAGACGCCGCACGGCTCGGCGATCGGGCCCTTCTCGCAGTTGATCGCGCGGGCCAGGATCCGCGCGCTGGTGGTCTTGCCGCAGCCTCGTGGGCCGGAGAAGAGGTAGGCGTGGTTCACCCGGTTGTTGCTCAAAGCGTTCCGCAGCGGAACGGTGACATGGTCCTGCCCGATCACCTCGGAGAACGTCTCCGGGCGATACCTGCGGTACAACGCTAGGGGTGCTTCCACGACCGCAACCCTAGCGCCGCCCACGGACAATTCGTGCCCAGCCCGTCACGACCCCGAAGCGAACGGATCCCAGCCAGGCAACCCCACGCCAGACAGCCGCGTGTCAGGGAAGCTGGCCCGGTTCCTCGAGGAGCCCGCGGAGGTAGTTGCCGTACCCCGACTTGGCCAGGGCGTCGGCGCGTTGCAGCAGGCCGGCGTCGTCGATGAAGCCGCGCCGCCAGGCGATCTCCTCGGGGCAGCTGATCTTCTGCCCCTGCCGAACCTCGACGGCACGGACGAACTCACCGGCCGACATCAGCGAGTCGAACGTCCCGGTGTCCAACCACGCCGTACCGCGGGGAAGCACCTCGACCTGGAGCCGGTTCGCCTTCAGGTACACGTCGTTGATCGACGAGATCTCGAGCTCGCCGCGCGCCGAGGGCTTGATGTCCTTGGCGATCTCGATGACGTCGCTGGAGTAGAAGTACAGCCCCGGTACGGCGTAGTTGCTCTTCGGCTCGGCCGGCTTCTCCTCGATGCTGAGCGCGCGACCTTCCGCGTCGAACTCGACCACGCCGTACGCGCTCGGGTCGGCGACCCGGTACGCGAACACGACACCGCCGTCGACCTCGTTGAACGTCTGCAGCCGGAGACCGAGCCCGGGGCCGTAGAAGATGTTGTCACCGAGGGCGAGCGCGACCGGCTCGGAGCCGATGAAGGACTCACCGATCAGGAAGGCCTGTGCGAGGCCGTCGGGGCTCGGCTGAACGGCGTACGAGATGCTCATCCCGAACTGCGACCCGTCGCCGAGCAGCCGCTGGAACTGCGCGGCGTCGTCCGGGGTGGTGATGACGAGCACCTCGCGGATGTTCGCCAGCATCAAGGTGGACAGCGGGTAGTAGATCATCGGCTTGTCGTAAACCGGCAGCAACTGCTTGCTGGCCGCCATCGTGAGCGGATGCAGTCTGGTGCCGGAACCGCCGGCCAGGATGATGCCTCGCATGCGACCGCACCCTACCGATATCCGGCGGTCAGGCCACATCAGCCCAGGTGATAGTCCGCGAACCGGGTCCGCAGATCCTTCTTCGAGAACTTGCCCACCGACGTCTTCGGCACCTCCTCGATGAACTCGACCGCGTCCGGCAGCCACCACTTGGCCACCAGCGGTTCGAGGTACGCCAGGATCTCCTCCGACGTCGCCGTCGCCCCTTCCACCAGTACTACGCACGCCAGCGGCCGCTCGTCCCACTTGGGATGCGGTACGCCGATGACCGCCGCCTCCTTGATGGCCGGGTGACCCATCAGCAGGTTCTCCAGTTCGACCGAGCTGATCCACTCGCCGCCGGACTTCACCAGGTCCTTGGTCCGGTCGACCAGCCGCACCGATCCGAACTTGTCGATGGCCGCGACGTCGCCGGTCTTCATCCAGCCGTCCTCGGTGTTCAGCTCGACCCCGTCGTCAGGCCGGTAGTACTCGGCGGCGATCCACGGCCCGCGAACCTGCAGCTCACCAGTCGCCTCGTCATTCCACGGCAGCGGCGTGATCGACCCCGGCTCGACGATCCGGACCTCCACACCGGGCAGCGGCAGCCCTTGCCGAGCCCTGAGATCTGCCTGCTCGTCCTCCGGCAGATCCGCATACCGAGCCGGCACATGCGCCGCCGTGGCGACAGGGCTCGTCTCCGTCATCCCCCACGCTTGCAGGATCGGCCGACCCAGCTTCTCCCGGAACGCCTCGGACAACGCCTTCGGTACTGCGGAACCGCCGCACGGGATCCGCCGGAGTTTCGGCAACTCGACCCCGTCGAGCAACGGAAGCAGACCCTGCCAGATCGTCGGCACTCCCGCGGACAGCGTGACCTCACGCTCCTGCAGAAGTTTGAGAATGCCCGCCGGGGACATGTCCGGACCGGGGAACACCAGGCTCGCCCCGGCCATCGGCGCCGCGTGAGCCAGACCCCAGGCATTCGCGTGGAACATCGGCACCACCGGCATCACCGTGTCGGTCTCGGTCAGCCCGATCCCGGCATTGGTGAGCACACCGATCGAGTGCAGCCAGGTGGACCGGTGCGAATAGACGACACCCTTCGGATTCCCCGTCGTACCGCTGGTGTAGCACATGGCCGCGGCCTGGTTCTCGTCCTCGACGCGGAAATCGACCGGCGAGGCAGCCGCCAGGAGCTCCTCGTAGTCGTGGAACCGATCGTCCGCCGGCACCTCCACCCCGGCAGCGCCGGGCGGCAGGTCGTCCATCACCACGACGTGCCGGACCAGGGGCAGCCGTTCCAGCAGCGGCAGGAACAGCCCGAGCAGCGACCGGTCGACGAACACCACCTCGTCCTCGGCGTGGTTAGCGATGTAGACGACCTGGTCGGGGAACAGCCTGATGTTCAGGGTGTGCAGGACCCGCCCGGTGCACGGCGCCGCGAAGTACAGCTCGAGGTGGCGGCCCGAGTTCCAGGCGAAGGTGCCGACGCGGCCGTCGGCGCTGATTCCCAGCGTGTCGAGCACCCCGCCGAGGCGTCTGGTCCGCTCCGCCCACTCGGCGTACGTCGTGAGGGTGGGCGCGGGCCCGCCCGTATAGACCGTCTTGTCCGGGTAGTACTCCTCGGCCCGGCGGAAGATGGTGTCCAGGGACAGCTGGTAGTCCTGCATCAGACCCTTCATGGACCCACAATGCCAGTCCCGGTGTCAGGTTGGCCATGACCGCGTTGTGCACCGTGTCTGCACCCACCCCGCCCTGAACCGGCCCTCGTTGCCTCCGATCTCCTCTCATCAATAGTTGACACGACATACGTGTCGTGTAATCTATTGCACATGCGAGCGGCGGAAGAGCTTCGGTACTTGGTGCTGGCGATCCAGCGCGAGGGCAACCGCCTGCTCGCCGCAGAGCTGAAACCACTCGGAATCACACCGTCACAAGCCGAAGTACTACGTGTCCTTCGGGATCACGGACCACTGACACTCAATGCCCTCGGCGACCTGCTGGTGTGCGAAACGGGCAACAGTCCCAGCCGGCTCGTGGACCGCCTGGTCGCGCGTGGACTGGTCCAGCGCGACATCGACCGGGTGGACCGTCGGTATCTCGCGCTGAGTCTGACCCGCCAAGGTAAGGCCTTGTGCCGCCGGATCGTCGCAGCCGAAGAGGTCCTGCACAAAACCATCGACCGACTCGTCCGGGGCCGACAGGCCGACGTGACCCTCCAAACGCTGCGAGCTGTCGCTGCCGGCTTCCCGGCCGGCGAAGCGCTGGCCCGCCGACGCGCCGTCGCATAGGAGAAGCAGCCATGGAACAAGCCGTTTCCCACCTCCCAGCCGCCCCTGCCGCGATTCGCCATGCGTTGCTGGACCCGCTGTCACTCCCGGAGTGGAACGAAGCATTCCTGGCGATCGACGGCCCGGCCGATGCCGAGGTCGGAGTTCGCTACGTACTGCGAGTCCGGCCGGGGCTGACCGGGCATCTTGAGTACACGGCGATCGAGTCGGACCGGATCGACTTCAGTTGGCAGGTCCCTGGGTTCCACGAGACCAGCAGCTGGATCCTCGGGCCGAATGGCACGGTCACGCATTCGTTCGAGCAATCGGGTCCACTGGCCGCAGTACTGCGTCCCGCCTACCGCGGTATCGCCGCGGTGCGCCTCGACCGCCTCGCGAACCGGCTCGCCCAACTGAGCCGGGCGGCCTGACCCCAGAAGCCCGGCCCAGTGAAGGTCTGCCGGGACATGACTCGGACCGCCAGCGCTCATCGATCGCCTCTTGGCCTGCCTTCTGTCGACCTCCGACCGACAGAGGGACGACCAGGCTCGGCTGATGAGCGTGGGCGGTCCGCTTCCACTGTCTTGCCCACCAGCGAGGCTCGTGGCGTCCGAGGCGACCAGGTGTCAGGCGAAGTGGGCGCCCGGTTTCCGGTAGCCGCGGAGGAGGTCGCGGGAGATGATCAACCGCTGCATCTCGTCGGTGCCTTCGAAGATCCGCCAGAGCCGGACCTCACGGAACCACCGCTCGATCGGCAACTCCTTGGTGTAGCCCATTCCGCCGTGGATCTGGAGCACCCGGTCCGCCACCCGGTTCACGGTATTGGTGCCGTAGAGCTTCGCGATCGCGCTGTCGTGCTGCGGATGGCGACCCTGGTCGACCGTCCACGCGGCGTACAGGACGAGCCAGCGAGCCGCCTCCAGTTCGACCTCGGAGTCGGCGATCATCCACTGGATCGCCTGGTTGTCGCCGATCGCGCTGCCGAAGGTCTGCCGGGTGGTCGCGTGCTCGATCGCCAACTGCAGCAGGCGTTCACAGGCACCGATCCCTCGAGCCGGGATGATGAACCGGCCCTTCATGATCCAGCGCATCGCCAGTTCGTACCCCTGCCCGACCTCGCCGAGCACATGGTCGCCAGGCACCCGCACGTCGTCGAAGTTCAGCGTTGCCGGCACCGCCTGGCCCATCGTGATGATCGGGTCGGACGTCCAGCCCCGGTCCCGATCCACCAGGAACGCGGTGAAGCCGCCCTTCGATCCCTTGTCCGCATCCGTGACCGCGATGACGATCGCGAAATCGGCCTCGTTCCCGCCGGTGATGAACGTCTTCTCGCCCCGGATCACCCAGTCGTCGCCGTCGCGGCGGGCCGTCGTACGGATCGCGCGGGTGTCCGACCCGGCGCCTGGCTCGGTGATCGCGAAGCAGGACTTCCGCTCACCGGAGATCGTCGGGAGCAGGTACTCCTTGCGCTGCTCCTCGTTGCTCTCGAAGAGGATGTTGTCCGCCTCGCCGCCGAACGAGAACGGCACGAACGTCCGGCCCAATTCGCTGGTGATCAGCGCCTGGTCGACGGCCGACAGGTTCATCCCGCCGTACTCTTCCGGCGTACTCAGTCCCCAGAAGCCGAACGACTTCGCCTTCAGCCGCAGGTCCCGGATCTGCTCGGGTTCGACGCCGGGCAGTCCTTCCCGCTCGCGTCGGAGTACCTCGTTCTCCAGCGGCATCAGCTCACGGCGGACGAACTCCCGCGTCGTCTCCCGAATCGCTTGCTGTTCCTCACTGAGCGAGAAGTCGACCATCAGCGCTCCAAATAGTTGGGTACCAGTCACCCTAGGCCGGTTTACTGTTCGGTACATGTTGCTGGAGATTCGCGGCACCCGCCTGTACGTCGACCGTCGCGGCACCACCGGCTCGCCGCCGTTGCTGTTCCTGCACGGCGGACCGGGCTCCGGTTCGTACGACTTCCTGTCCTTCCAGGGCGACCGCTTGTCCGCGAAGCTCGACCTGGTCGGCGTCGACCAACGCGGCGTCCAGCACTCCGATCCACTCGACGGCCCGGTCACCGAGAACGATCTGATCGCTGATTTCGAGGCGCTCCGGTCAGCCCTCGGCATCGAGCAGTGGTCGATCCTCGGCCACTCGTACGGCGGTCGGCTGGCGCTGCGATACGCGGCAACGCACCCCGAAACAGTCAGCAAGGTGATCTTCGAGAATCCGCCGTGGGACATGGTGCTGGCAACCAGGACGCTCGTCCTCGGTGCTCTTCCGCTGCTGCGGGAACTAGGGCTGGACGACGGCGTGGAGGACCTGCTGGCGTACGACGGCCCGGCGACCGCTGAGATGTGGGACGAGCGCATCGGCGTACTGCAGCGGCTCGGCGACCGCCGGATGGAGCTCTACCTCGGCCCGAACGCACGCGACCTCGTGTTGCCGGCGGACGATCTGCCCGACGAGATCCAGAGCCGGGCCGGCCGGTTCGCCACCGAGATCACCCGCACGCCGGGCTTCTCGGAGTCGCTGCTGCCCTATCTGGAGCGGCTGACTCAGCCCGCGCTGCTGATCAAGGGTGAACTGGACCCGGTCACCAGTCCGGAGGAGATCGCGCTCTTCCAGGCCAAGGTCCCGAACGGCACCTACCGGAATTTCCAAGGCATCGGTCATTTCGTGCACGGGGAGGTGCCGGCGGAGTACGCCGAACTGGTGACGTCCTTCGTGGCCGGTTAATCGGCTGCTTGCGTCCGCCACGTTTGGCAGAATCCGGACGACCGGAAAGGCGGGCGGATGACAACGCAGGTGATCGTGCTGAACGGCGGTTCCAGCTCGGGCAAGACGGGAATCAGCCGGTGTCTGCAGGCGATCCTGCCGCAGCCGTGGCTCAGCCTGAGCGTGGACGACCTTGTCGACGCGCTGCCGCCGTCCGTGCTGGAGGGGAGCTCCGGCATCACCTTCGGCGAGCAGGGAGAGGTCGCGGTCGGCGCCGGGTTTCGTGAGATCGAGAGCGCCTGGATGACCGGCATCGCGGCGATGGCACGGGCCGGCGCGCGGATCATCCTCGACGACGTGTTCCTGGGCGGCCGCGAGTCGCAGGACCGGGTCCGTCGGCAGCTCGAAGGTCTCGACGTGCTGTGGGTAGGCGTGCGTTGCGACGCCGAGATCGCAGCCGGCCGCGAAATCGCCCGCGGCGACCGCACCGGCGGCATGGCGGCGCAGCAGGCGGACATCGTCCACGAGGGCGTCACCTACGACCTCGAGGTGGACACCGCCAAGGCCGAGTCCCTCACCTGCGCCCGAACCATCGCCAACCACCTCACCTAAGACCCGCGTACGCCGGCGGCACGCGCGCCCGCACACGAGCGATCCCGGCGTACCGGCGTACCGGCGTACCGGCGTACCGGCGTACGGAATCAGACCGCGTAGGGGACGGCGCGTTTGTGGGTGGTGCGGCGGTGGGTGGCGATGATGATCTCGGCCGCGGCGTCGTCGATCTGCTTGCCTTCGAGGAAGTCGTCGATCTGGTCGTAGGTGACGCCGAGCGCGTGCTCGTCGGGCAGCCCGGGGTTGTTCGTCTCCAGGTCAGCCGTCGGCACCTTCCCGGTGATCAGCTCGGACGCACCGAGCCGCTCCGCGACGGCCCGCACCCGCCGCTTGGTCAGCCCCGACAGCGGCGTCAAATCACACGCCCCGTCGCCGTACTTCGTGAAGAACCCCATCACCGCCTCGGCCGCGTGATCCGTCCCGACCACGAGCCCACCGCGCGCACCCGCCACGACGTACTGCGCGATCATCCGCTGCCGCGCCTTGATGTTCCCGGTGTGGAAATCGGCCCGCTCGCCGAGATCAGAATGCTTGACCGAGTCAACCATTGCGTCCGTCGCCGGCTTCACGTCGACCGTCAGCGTCTCGTCCGGCTGGATGAACTCGAGCGCGCGCTGCGCATCGACCTCATCAGCCTGTACGCCGTACGGCAGCCGCATCGCCACGAAGCTCGCCTTTCCGCCGGCCGCCCGGACCCGCTCGACCGCGAGCTGGCAGAGGCGACCCGCCGTACTGGAGTCGACGCCGCCGCTGATCCCCAGCACGTACGTCGAAGCGCCGGCGCGGCGGAGCCGGTCGGTCAGGAAGTTGAGCCTGCGTTCGATCTCCAAGTCGACATCGAACGAGGGGCTCACGCCGAGCTCGTCGATGATCAGCTCCTGCAGGTACCGGCGGTCGTCGCTCATCAGGCTCCCTCGTCGACACGATCTGTCCGGAGCCCAGCCTATTTCGCCCACCCGGCACGTGCATGCACGCGGTCCGATTCCCGGAACCCGCACCGCTTTACCGGAGCCTGCCCGAAGAGGTCCGGACATAAGGATTCCCCGCGCACCCGGAAGAGCTCACTTACCCTTGCTGCCTTCCGGCCCTGGGGGAGTTGGGCGAGATACCGCCACGCGGGGAACCAGCCAAGAGTGTACTGGACCCCCGCCCGCAATGAGGAATCCGGCCCTCTCCCTCTCCGCGTCACGGCTCGCCGCCGCACTGAGCCCCTCTCCGCGCCGAGGCCACCCCGCGCCTCATAGCCCGCTTGGGGATGGTTTCTACGCTGGCACGGTGACCAATCTCGCGCTCGGCCGGATCGGAATCACCACCGGCCTGAACAGCTCCCCGGACTCCCTCGCAGCGGCAGCGGCCGCGGAAGACCTCGGCTACCCCGCCATCTGGCTCTCGGGCGGTCCGCTGCCCGGCCTGCAGACCATTACCGACCTGATCGGTGCGACCCGGTCGATCAAGTTCATCAGCGGCATCCTCGCTGTGGACACCTACGCCGCAGACGACGTCGCGACGACGTACGAGCAACTGGAAGCCTCCAGTCCGGGCCGCTTCACCGTAGGACTCGGCGGTGCTCACGGCGCGAAGCCGCTCGCCACACTGAACGCCTACTTCGACCAGCTGACCGCAGTACCGACAGAGCGGCGTCTGCTCGCCGCGCTCGGCCCACGCATGCTGGAGCTCGCACGGGACCGCAGTGAAGGCGCGTACCCGTTCCTGATCACCCCTGCCTACGCAGCCGAGGCACGGAAGGTGTTGGGTCCGGACAAGCTTCTCGCTGTGAGTCACCTGGTCGTCCTGGAGTCGCACCCCGCACGAGCCCGGTCGATCGCACGCGACACGATCAGCTTCTTCCCAAAGATCCCCGGCTATGCGGCGTCGCTCAAACGCCAGGGCTACAGCGAGAGGGAGCTCACTGAGCTACCCGATGCGATGGTGGACGCGCTGGCCGCCTGGGGTACGCCGGACGCGATCGCCGAGAAGCTGCAGCAGTTCCACGCGGCCGGCGCCGACCACGTAGCCATCAATGTCATCACCGGGGTCACAGGCCCGCAACCAATCGCCGAATGGCGGGCTTTGGCCCCAACTCTCCTAGCGCTCTAGGCCGCGCTGCCGCTTGAGCAGCGCGGGGATCCAGTGATCGCCGTACCGCTCCTGCAACTCCGGCCTACGCCAGTCATCACCAGTCACGACACCACGGCACAGCGCCGACCCGCACCTGCACTCCATCTTAAACGGAACGCCAGTGCTGGTGCCGTAATCGTTGGTGACCTCTTCACCCGCCGCGATGTCGCGACGGGTCTCGAGCGTCACTGCATCGACCCACCACAGATTCGGATCACAACTGTGGTTGCCATAGGCAATGTTCGGCCGCGGGTCGGACGGCAGCACGAGATGCTCGTCGTCATCGACCGTGATCGTGTCGACCGGCGGATTCTTCAGCAATTGCTGGAGTTCTGCGGTCGTCACCGTCCGCCCCGCCAACTGCGAGACCACGACACCTTTCGCGATCGGCTCGGCCGCAAATAGCCCCTGCCCCTCGATCCCGGACTTCTTCACCACCAGGCCGGGATGCCCCCAAAGCAAGCGCTTCTCATACAGCCGCGCCAGGGATTCCAGCTTGTCGTACCGATAAGGCTTGACTTCCCCCGTCGCCTCGAACCGCAGCCGCTGCCAGAACCCCGCAGCCTGCTCCGCATTCGTATCCACCACCGCCAACCGAAGTACCCGAATCTCCGGCCACTCCTCGGTCACATACCGCTCCACCAACTCGTACGCCGTACGCCCGACCCCTTCGCCCTGGCGCCCGCCATGCACCTCGAGCAGTCCGATGAACCCGGTGTATCCATTCGGATACCCCCGCAACAGATCAACAACAGCGACCAGTTGCTCCGCGTCCCAAACCCCCAACACGACCTTCGCGTCCTCGGCGATCGCCTCCGGCCGCATCATCAACAAACTCTGCGCATCCGCCGCCCCCGGCGGATACCCAGTGATCCGCTCGGTATACCCCGCATCCGACTCAATCAATTCCTGCACAGCCTCAACATCGTCACCGGTGATCTCAGCAAGCCTCATTCAGCCGCCTCCAACTGACCGACACTGCCGGCCATGATCGCCCGCACCCCCACCTCCACCAACGGCAACTGAACCAGCGGCTTCAACAACACCCGCCCGTCCCCCGGCCGCACAACCCCAGCATCCGGCGCCTCCTCATCCATCCCTCGACCCTAAAACCCCCGCCCCCTCCCCTCCACGCCATTTACCTCCCACCCCACACCCGGCGCCTAGCCACGAGGTCCCACCGCCCACACTGACGGCCTGCCGATCCGCCTCAACCCCCCGATTTCAGCTACACCCCTCCCCTCGCGTATCCTCTCGCCTTGGAGGATTCGCCTAGAGGCCTAGGGCGCACGCTTGGAAAGCGTGTTGGGGGCAACCCCTCACGAGTTCGAATCTCGTATCCTCCGCCACTCTCCGGAGAAGCAAAACCGCAGGTCAGAGCGCGGTTCTTTGAGTGGCGATTTACGGTAACCCGAGCTGCCGTTTGATCGCAACTGGGAAGCGATATTCTGGGAGATGTGACAGACCCTCGGAGCGCCCTAGAGGCAAAGACGGCCCGATACCGGCAGACCGAAGCCACCCACGAAGAGGCTCGCCAAGAGGTGCTGGCAGCCGTCGTCGATGCCCTGCGGGCGGGCGTGCCGCCGACAGAGGTAGAGCGGCTATCGCCCTTCACTGCGGCGTACATCCGTAAGACAGCCCGGGAGAACGGCATCCCTCCCGCGAGTCGCGGTCGGAAGCCTTCCCGAGCTTGAGTGGTGAGCTGGCACGTGGTCTTCGGCATGCCAATGAGTTTTGGCGAAATCGCGTCTCGCCCTAGCTCCGCGTGTATCTCATCTCGACCGTCCGTGACCCATCTGGTCTCATCTGTGTCTCACGAGACTGATACGTTCGCGAGACTCAAACTCGCCACTGGGGAGCACTGATGCCCGCCGAAACAGCCCTGAAGGTCCTCCTACGACAGCGCCACCTACAGGAGCATCGCGCCTTCTGCCGCGAATACGACAAGACAGCGCGGATCGTGGACCGAGAGCTGGTCGGCGGCTACCCCAGCAAGGCGACGTTCTACCGATGGATCTCCGGCAACCTGACCGGCCTACCTCACCCCGGTCACTGCCGCATCCTCGAAAGCATGCTCCCCGGTTGGACCGCCCAAGCGATGTTCGAGCCTTGGCCCGGGGAGGATGACCAGCCAGCGGAGCCACCCGCAGCCGTCGCTTCCGCGATGCCGGCCGAATTGGCAGGCGTCACGGCGATCTACACGAGCCGCACCGAGTTCTCCCACCAAGTGCCGTCGACGAAGCTGTTCGACAGCGCTATGAGCGTCGATGCAATGGGTCTATCCCTCAACCTGATCTGCCAGCAGTACCCGGACCTCAAGCTCCGAGCTCTGCTACGCCGCGCATCGGTCCGGTTGCTCTTCCTCGACCCGGACGGCGACGCGATCAAGCGCCGCAACATCGAAGAGGGCCACGAAGACGGCCATCTGTCGGCCTGGTCCATCGGCAACATCAACATCATGCGACGCCTTCGCGACGACCTCCCGCCGGAGGCCGCCGAGCGGCTCCAGCTCCGGATGTACGACGAGACGATCCGCTTCAACCTGATGTTCATCGACAACGAGCTGGGCATCATGCAGACCTACCTACCGGCCCTGCGCGGACTCGACTCCCCAACCTTCATGATGCGGCCGACAGGGCCTGAAGGAACTGACCTGTACTCCGTGTACGCCCACGTCTTCAGCTCACTCTGGGAACGAGGCAAAACCCTGTGACCGACCTTCCCGCCCTCCTGGCGACAGCTAGCGAGGCCACCGACAAGGCCAGCGCGATCATCAGATCCCGTCAGCCGGGCGAGCTGACCGCCAAGGGCGATCGCGACATGGCATCCGAGGTCGACTACGCCGTCGAACAAGCGCTACGGACCTACCTCGCCGAAGCAACGCCGGACATCGGCTTTCTCGGGGAAGAAGAGGGCCGAACGGCGGGCAGCTCCGACGAGCTCTTGTGGGTGCTCGACCCCGTAGACGGAACCGTCAACTTTGTACACGGCATGCCCCTAGTCGCCGTATCGCTCGGCTTGGTTGCCGGAGACCGCTCCATCCTCGGTGTGATCGAGATGCCCTTCCTCGGCAAGCACTACGCAGCCGCGGATGGCCTCGGAGCCACCTGCAACGGCAAAGCAATCCACGGCAGCACCTGCAGCAGCCTCAGTGATGCCCTCATCGCCATCGGTGACTACGCCGTCGGAACTGGCGCTCCCGAGCGCAACCAAGTCCGGCTCGCACTGACCACGCTGCTAGCCGCGAATGTCCAGCGCATCCGGATGCTCGGTACAGCCGCAACCGACCTCGCATGGGTTGCCGAGGGCAACCTGGATGCCTCAGTGATGTTCACCAACAAACCCTGGGACACCAGCGCCGGAGTCCTCATCGCCCGCGAGGCTGGCGTCCAGGTGCTCGACGTCGACGGATCGCGACACACCTTCAACTCCACCGGCACAGTTGCTGTCGCGGCTCCGCTCGCGGCCGAGCTGCTCGGACTTATCCAGGAAGCTCGGTCGGCCGCCGAATCACAGTGAGTCAGGCTGATCCGGCGTGTCGGCGCTGATGCAGGGGTTAAGAGGCAGTCACAGCGACTCGATAGGACGGACTCGGGCGCTGCAAGCACCTGCGCTAGGCGACGGGCTCAGGTCATCCCCAGAACGGCGAACCTTTGACCCGCACGCCACCTCAAAGTAGGCAGATGCAAGCGCTGCCATTCTGATCCGGCCTATGCCAACATCCTTCATGGGACAGCGAGGGGGAGTCATGGGAGCCGAAGCGCGGAATGTCACGACTGCCGGTCGAGACGGCCGATCGAGGGAGCTGCGATGAGTCCCCGCCCGGGCGGCGAATCAGACAAGATCGGGAATCGGTATGAGGGTGCGTGGACAATATGGCATCTGCTGCAGGTCCTCCGTGGACAGGGAACCTCCGTCACTGTCGAGGCGATAGGCGACCTTGCCGACGGGGCCGAATTCGCCTACAAGCGAGCCACGGACGGCACGCTTGAGATGCACCAGCTGAAGCGACAAAACCGCACTGCTAACAGCTGGTCTGTCAAGTCGCTTCAGGCTCTAGACATATGGTCAAAAGCAAAGTTCCATACACGCGAGGGACGCGAGTTTCACTTTATCTCCATACTTTCAAGTATCAAGCTTCAGGAATTGTGCGACCGGGCGCGCCGATCAGACAGCCTTGACGCATTTGTCAAGCAGTGGTTGACAAAACCGCTCCGGGCCGAATTCGACGAATTGGCTGCACCGGCTATTCTAGGATCGCCGGAGGTCGCATGGACCGTCCTTCGGGGGACGTGGGTTTCCTGGCACGACGAAAGAAACATCATTCAGATCAATTCGGCCTTCGCTGGACTGCTTCTGGATGGAGCAAACGGAAGCTTAGCCGCGTTAGCCCTCGGGGACATCGTCCAAAATAACCTGGGCGTCACCCTCACTGCTTCGAAGATCGAAGAGCAGTTGCCCACATACGGCCTGGCCCGTACCGGTACTGCCCGGCGAAACAGCATTGCGGATGAGGTCGACCGAGTCACGCAAGGCTGGGCAACCTCAGTCGAGCGCGAACTTCTAAGTCCACCCATTCCCCGCCGTGAAGCACACCAGCTGTTCGACATAGCTGCAGATGACTCAGCTAGCCGGGTAGTGTTCCTTGTCGGCACTGCCGGCGGCGGAAAGAGTTCCGTGCTGGCTCAATTGGTCCGCGATGCTTCAGACAGCGATGTTCCTGTCTTGGCATTCCGGCTAGATCGGACTGCAGAATTCTCTAATACCCAAGACCTGGGTGACAAACTTGGACTTTCAACGTCCCCGGTGGCAGCCTTAGCATCAATCGCCGCAGACGAGTCATGCCTCTTAGTCGTCGACCAGTTAGACGCAGTGAGCCTCGCATCGGGGCGCATGCCCAATAGCTTCGATGCCATCGCTGATCTAATCAGAGAAGCCAGCGCATTTCCCAATATGCGAATCATATTGGCATGCCGGCAGTTTGACGTTGACAACGACTATCGAATCCGAAACATCGCACGCTCCACGACCGTGCTACCAGTGGGACCACTTTCTGACGAGGAGATCAACACTGCACTGGAAGGTATGAGCCTAGATTCTCGCCTTCTAACGTCAAAACAGCGGGAAGTCCTCCGGACTCCCCTCCACCTGGTCCTCCTGGCCACCTTGGCCGGCGAGCCAGATGCTTTGGCCTTCCAGACGACAGCACGCCTATTTGATGCGTATTGGACCAGAAAACGGCAGGCCGTGCGCGAACGCAACAGAGATGTTCGCTTTAACGAGGTCGTCAGCGCGGTTGCCGTGGCCATCAGCGACAGCCAGCATCTGTCTGTGCTTGACACTGTTCTTGATCGCGGCGATTTGGCAGCAGATGCAGACGTTTTGATATCAGAGCATGTCCTCATTCGTGATGGGCGACGGATTTCGTTCTTCCACGAGACATTCTTCGATTATGCCTTCGCGCGATATTGGGTCGAGGAGAACGTCTCGCTGGTTGATTTTCTTACCGCCACCGAGCAGGATCTATTCCGGCGAGCGCAAGTGCGTCAAGTTATGCATCACCTTCGCCAGCGTGACTCTTTGCGATTTGTATCGGAACTGGACGCGGCCCTAACCAGCAACCTCGTGAGACCTCACATCAAGGTAGCGATGCTGGCAGTCGTTGGCAGCCTTCAGGATCCCACGAGCGCAGAACTCCAACTCATGCTGAAGTTCCTACAGGGCGAGGATCAGTTGGGCACTAGCGCGTGGCGAGCTGTTCGCACCGCTTCATGGTTCGGTCGCATGAATAGTGACGGCTATCTGCGGAACTGGATCGAGTCCAATGATGAGGTCATGACAAACCGGACCCTTAACATGCTCGCCGCAGGTGTGGCAGCACAACCTGATCAGGTCGCGAATCTCCTAGCCGAATACTGCGATCGCGTCGAGTTTCCGGAATGGATCCGCTGGGTGACTCGATTTGGAGGCGCGACTAGCAGCCGGAAATTGTTCGACCTTATTCTCACGGCAATTCGAGCAGGCTATTTCGACGAACATGCGGGTGACCTGTGGATAGCTATGAATGGCATCGCCGACCAAGAGCCGGCATGGGCTGTCGAACTCTGCTCAGCAATGCTCGCCGAGAGACCTAACGCACTTATCCTGAGCGAATCCGGCAAAGTCTCAGCATTGGCGAGATCAGATTACGCTGCGGCAGAGATAATCAAGCGCGCAGCAGCCGCTCGACCGGAAGAGTATGTCGAATCGATTATGCCCTTTGTGATCGAGGTAATGCGGCTCACTTCTAGGGAGAGCATCGGACGAGGCTTCCCTAAGGACAAGCACTTCTCGGCAGACTATTTTGGGGGTGATCCTCACGACGACCTCGATGAGGTAGTTTTTGCTGCTTTGCAACATGCTATCGAATCCCTAGCAAAGGAAGATTCTCAGATCGTCAGGCCGATCCTCGAAACGCTAGCAGGGCTCCCCTATGACAGCGCTCAGACGCTTCTGTATCGGGGGCTAATTGCTGGCGCCGCCGCCTACGCCGAATGGGCCGCAAGGTTGCTGAACGAAGGAGACAACAGACTGTTTTGTGGATTTAGGCACAACTCGGTTTGGGTGGCACGACTATTAATCCAAGCCATTGCTGGCCATATAGGCGATCCGACCCATCAGGCGCTTGAGTCGGCGGTCCGCGATTTGCGCTTCGAGTGGGAGGGGCGTACTAGGGGCGGATATTACTCGTTCACGCTACTATCTGCGCTTGATCCAGCTCGATTGACAGACGTTGGTCGGCGGCGTCTTGGTGAGTATCAGCGCAAATTTGAATGTGATCAGCCGCCGGAACCGGAGGGCGCAACTGGAGGCTTCATCGAGTCACCAATTTCGGACGATTCAGCCGCACTGATGAATGATGATCATTGGCTGAAAGCAATCGAAAGATACAAGCACGAGGGCGCCGATTGGCAGACATTCACAGGCGGGGCTCACGAGTTGTCAAACGTTCTTCGTGATCAGACGAAAAAAGATCCGGTTAGGTTCGCGCGGTTCGCTCGGAGACTGACGGCTGATATGAATCCCGCCTATGGATCGGGGATCCTGATAGGACTAGCTGAGGGCTCTATTGTTCCAACCGATGCGCAGCACGAACTATTTGATTGCATCCGGCACCTGACAGGATTTGGGCATTCCGAGATCGACCGATGGATTGGTCACGCTTTGGGGAGGTATCTGAAGACCACACCTTTAGATGTTGTTGAACTTTTGCGGGACCGCGCATTAATGTCTCCCGATCCCGTCGGGAGCGGTCAGCCCTGGATAGCGAACCGCGATCCCGAGCCAGGCGAGGAACTCCGCATCGCGGGCATGAATTCGGTGCGCGGAAGTCTCGCGGAAACTCTGGGCGACCTGATGATATATGATGTTGACGGGTCGAGAACTGCTGTGATCGCGCCAGCGCTTAAACAGATGGCCGTCGATCCGGTGGCGGCAGTTCGAGCTCAGGTCGCGCATGCAATCGCAGCAGCACTGCGGTTCGACCGCGAGAAGGCGATTGATGCATTCTGGAAGCTGGTCCAGATAGATAACGATGAAGTTCTCGCCGCATCTTTCGTTCGCTCGCTTGTGATGTATATCGGCAATGGCGATTCGGAATCTGTTGTGCCGGTTATTACAAGGATGATTCAATCCACGGACGGCGATGTACGTGAATCTGGAGGTGAGTTGGCAGCATTCGCCGCGCTCGAATGGCTGCTACCCGACGCTCTTGGCATAATCTTGTCAGGGTCGGACGAGCGAAGTCGGCAAGGTGTCGCACGAATTTGCGCAGAGAGGATCACCGCTACTCGAAGCGTCGACCTTGCGCAAGCAACTCTCATTGGCTTCTTTGATGACCCCAATGAAACCGTCCGCGAACTGGCCGCCGGAGTCGCCGCTACACTTCGTGGATCAGACCTTCGGCCTTTCGAGTCTATCCTCCTAGCTTTGATTGACTCCAAGTCGTTCGAAGCGTCGACGCCGCAAATATTCCTAGCTCTTGAAGAGGCGACCGAGCGCGTCGATGGGGTGGCGCTACGGTGCGCCCAACGTTTCGTGGAAGTCTCTGGTTCCTCTGCTGGCGACATCCGAACGCGCGCCGCCGCTGATGCCGGCCATGTGTCTAACCTCGTGGTCCGCGGTTTGGCTCAAACCAGAGAGCCCGCCGAGCGTGCCGCCCTTCTTGACGTCGTGGACGATCTCGTGATGTCCGGTGCGTATGGAATCGACGAGGCGATCGAGGCTGCGGGGCGCTGACTGGCGGGTTATCTATATGGCGTGGGGAAGTGCGCCGCTCCCGGCGCGCCCGGTTACGACAGTCTCAATGCCAGTCTCATCCGCGTCCGTTCGAGGACGTTCAGGGAGGTCGGCGGTTTGGTTCTGCCTGCCTGCCTGGCACCGGAGGAACGTTTCTGAACCTCGGATCGGGGGATTGGAAAGCGTGTTGGGGGCAACCCCTCACGAGTTCGAATCTCGTATCCTCCGCCACTCTCCGGAGAAGCAAAACCGCAGGTCAGAGCGCGGTTCCACCCTCCCGAGAGGAACGACAAGCCGGGGCGGCTCCCACATCTGGGAGCCGCCCGGAGTCGTTCAGTCTCAACGCCAGTCTCAACAGGCCACTCAGGCAGGCACTCTGACGGGCGTCGGGTCCTCCTCCGCGCCCTGCTCCTTCCGCCTCAGCTTCGCCTTCTTGCCCTTCTTCGACTTCTTGGGCTTCTTGGTCTCGGTCGCCTCCCACAGCAACCCGCCGACCCTCACAGCGATATCCATACGGATCTGTTGAGTGATGTGCTGATA
This sequence comes from Kribbella monticola, assembly GCF_003261635.1. Classification (GTDB taxonomy): domain Bacteria; phylum Actinomycetota; class Actinomycetes; order Propionibacteriales; family Kribbellaceae; genus Kribbella; species Kribbella monticola. The sequence goes on from NZ_QFXK01000029.1 coordinate 299,291, forward strand.
GCGCGTCGCCATCGACGACGAGGACCAGCCCATCAGGTCCATCACGGCCCGCTCTGGCACACCGAGCAACAACAGAACCGTCGCTGCGGTGTGGCGCGCGTCATGTAGCCGCCCCTCGCGAACTCCTGCGGTCGCCAGGATGTCTTTCCACTCCCGGTAGTCCATGTTTGGGCTGACCGCTTCCCCGGTCCGCTTGGCGAACACCCATCCCTCGTCCTTCCAGAGCTGACGAGCGGTCGCCCTCTCAGCGGCCTGCGCCTTCCAGTGCTCTCGCAGAACCGCTGTCAGCTCCGGCGGCAGGCCGATCGTCCGGCGGCCTGCCCGTGACTTCGTCGGTGCTGTGTCCGGCCGCGCCTTCTGCTTCTTCGGACAGAATCCCGGCTTCCGTCCACACGGCTCGTCACCACACCCGTGCTTGTACTTCGGACGGTTGAGGCTACGGCGAACCCGGAGGACACCGGTCTTCAGATCGATATCCGTCCACTTGAGTCCAAGCGCCTCTCCTTGCCGCAGTCCGAGCGACAACGCGATTGCCCATCGGGCGCTGTTCCTCCGCTTGTTGGCCTCCTCCAGAATTGCCCGGATCTCGTCGACCGAATATGGGTCGATCTCGTCCTCTTCCTCCAGGTCGAGGCGCGGCGGAATGGCTTTCTCCGCAGGGTTTTGAACAGTCAAGGCTCCGCGTCTCTCGGCCTCACCCAGTGCTGTCCGGATGGTGCGGTGCGCCTGGTGCGCAGTGCCGGCACTCGACCCATTGTTCTGCATCTTGGTGTAGAAGCGCTCCAGGTGCTCGGGCTGCAACTTGTTCAACTTGTGCCCGCCCAGGCCGGGAATGAGATGCACCCGCACCGCGACCTCGTAAGCGTCGTACGAACCATCCCGTAGGTTCGGCCGAGCGATAGTCAGCCAATGGGTCAGCCACTCCGCCACGGTCCATTTCTTCTTACCTGCCGGTCGAATCTTCCCGCTGTCTCGCTCCTTCTCCAGCTCGGAGACTCGATCGACTACCTCGGCTCTGTCTTTCCGCATAACGTGCCGTCGGTCCTCGACAGAGGGCCGGACGCTTAGCGTCCGGCCCCTCCTGCGTCTAGCAGCCCCGCCCCCGCCGGGCTCCTACGTCGCCGGCTCCCCACCCCCAGCTACGGGGTTCCTCCGTCACCCGCACGCTGCCTCGCGCCGAACACGCAGACCGTGCTGTCGCCACCGGCGATCACGCTCCAGACGTGGCGGATAGTCAGCCCGTCTACCTACCCCACCTGGAGTGCCAGCCGCTCGCAGCAGTACGGCCGGCATCCTCGCGAAGCTCACTTAGCCGCAGCCCCAGCGCCTCTTCAGCCGTCAGTCTCATCCGCTCCGGTCCGGGAGGTTCATGAACGTCGAACTGGTCTGCGGCCGATGGAGAACCTCGCCGAACCTCTGGGCACGGAGATTGCCCGTTGTCTGTCACGATTCGCATGTCATAGGGCTCCCACAGCCTCTTCGAAGTTGGATACAAGGCCCTCGCTGGGGAAGCGGTGGCGTAGCTCCTGGTCTAGCTCGCCGGCGATCATGTGTAGGTGCATCTTGCTCTGGCGGCCGTTCTTGAGGCCGCTGACGCCAAGCTCTACGGCTTGTTCGAGGTCGCCTTCTCGGCCAGCCACGAAGCCGAGAGTGATGCGGCATTCGGCGACCCTCATCGGGCTCAGCTCGTAGCCGTTCGGAGTGATGTTGTCCTTGATCACGGTGCGGGCGTACTGGGCGGCTAGCTCGTCGTCTCCGGCGATTCTGTGGACATCCATTGCGTAGTAGTCCCACTTGGCGGGGTCCACCTTGAAGTGGTTGTCTGGCCGGTCGGGGTACGGCAGGCGGCTGAGCATCTCCTTGCCGCTCTCAAGCAAAGGGCGGAGGTCCTTCACGACCTGTCGAGGAGCCGCAAAACCACCCCTAAACCTTGCCGAACACGGGGCGAAGGAATTGGAAAGAGCGCGTTGGGGGTAACTCCTCACGAGTTCGAGTCTCGTATTGCTCGCCGCTCTCCGAAAGGTTTCCCGGTTGGGGGATCTATCCCTCAGGCATTTCGGTTCAGTCGGCTCCCGGGGTTGGGGTCGCGTCTATGGCGTACAAGTAGCCGGCTCTGGTGCCGACGTACAGGATGTTGTTGGCGACGACGGGGGTCTCTACCTTGGCGCCGAGGGGGAGCTTCCAGTGGACGTGGCCGTTTTGGGCGCTTACTGCCCAGAGGTGGCCGTCAGAGGTGCCGAAGTAGACCGTGCCGTCTGCTACCACCGGGGAAGAGTCGACTTCGCCGTCTGTCAGGACGTGCCATCGGGTTTGGCCGGTGGTTGCGTTGAGCGCGTAAAGACGGTGATCCCGAGAACCGACGTACAGGGTGTCGCGGTAGATCGCGGGGGTCGTCTTGATGCTGCTGACGCTTTGGATGTCGGGCCACGCTTGCCAGCGGCGCGCGCCGGTGGTGGCGTCAAGAGCGTAGACGTGATAGCCCCGTCCAGCTGCCAGGTAGAGGCAACCGTTGTGCACCAACGGCGTACTGGGCTGACGGGCCGATGTGGACTGCTGCCAGCGGGTCCTGCCGCTAGCCGGATCGAAGGCCCGGACCGTCCCCCGATCGTCGATCGCGTAGAGCGTGCCATCGGCAAGCACTGGTGCGGACTCGTTCCATTCGATCCGACGGTACTTCGTCCTCCAGCGACGGCGGCCGGTTGCCGCATCGAGCGTACGAAGGTACTGGCCGTCGTTGACGTAGTGGAGCAGCCCGTCGCCGAACGCGGGCGGCGTTTGGGACCACCGATTCATGCGCCGATGCCAGCGGACCCGGCCGTCAGCAGTGTCCAAGGCGAAGAACTTGAAGTAGCCCGCGACATAGACGCTGTCGCCGACCACCGTGGGCGCACTCCTGAACCCGGCATTCGGATGGGTCCACCGAACGGTGCCATCAGCGGTGTCGAGGGCCCACAGACCGCGGCCGGCGACATAGACACTCCCCTCGGCGACAGACGGCGCCGAGTAGACGGGGCCTCCGACGTACGCTCGCCAGCGCACGGGCGCGCCTGGTACGAAAGGCGATTGCGCCAAGCCGCTCGACAAACCGGGCGGAAGACTCTTGTGCGAGCGCCTGCTGAGCCCTCGGAGGCGATTTCGATTCGTCATTCCACCCCTGTTCAGCCGGCAATAGGCGTTCCCCACCACGAACCGCAGGCGTCCCGACGAATCGGGCGCACCGTAGACAACCAGGTTAGTACTGACACAGGTCCGTCGGCTTGCGTACGTCGAGCCGTGGGAGACCAGCGGTTCTCAGCCGTCTCGGCCAGGGCTGCGGTGGTCGGGTGAGACGATTGACGGGGGTGTGTTGGCGAGTAGGGATTGCAGTCGTTCGATAGGGAGTTCTACGAAGTTTGTGCAATTCGGCTGGGCGCATTCGCAGTCGAGTTGAAGGATCGTCTGGCGGCCGTCCGATTTCTGGCGTTCGGTTGCCTGGATGGCTAGTTGGTGATTGCCGATGCGAATCAAGGATTGACGCTCTTCGGCGGTGCGTGCCGAGAAGGCAGACTTCAGAAGACCATTGAACCTTTGCTCGACCGCGGTGAGGGTTTGCTCGATGGTCTGGTGGTCGACGTTGATGATGGTTGCGGTGGTTCCCTCTAGTTGGTTGTGGATCAGATTCCAGCCCCAGATCTGGCCATCGTGCGCGCCGCCTGGGTTTCTGTGTTCCAGTCTGGTGAGTTGTTCCGTTTTCGAAGGCATTAGCCAGACTGCGTTCTCGGTGACGCCGGCCATCGTGGGAGTGACGAATGCACCTTCGACGACAACCGCTGTCTCCACGGGCAATGAGGCGATGTCTTCGAGGATCATCGGTTTGCGTCGAAGTCGCCTGGGCCGGTGCCCATGACATGAAGACCGGCCGTCGCGGCGCGCTTTTCGTGAGCGAACGCGTGAGCATCGACGCTGTACCAGAGAAATCCGTGTTTTCGCGCAAGCAGACGGCTGACCGTGGTCTTTCCCGCCGCCGCCGGACCGCCCACCCAGAGAACTTGATGTTCTGGTTCATCACTCATACGACAACAGTTTAGAGCGTCGTCGAGAAGTGCTGGCGGTAGCGTTCTGGAGTGGTTGCGAGGTGGCGGGTGAAGAGGCGGTGGAGGGTTTCGCCGTGTTTGTAGCCGACTGTTCTGGCGATGGCGGCGACGGTCAGGGCGGTTGTTTCCAGGAGACGGCGGGCTGCTTCTACGCGCAGGCTTTCCACGAAGGCGGCCGGAGTGCTGCCGGTTTCGGCGCGGAAGGCGCGGGCAAAATTGCGTTCGCTCATTCCTGCCCGCCGCGCCAGTGCGGCCACGCTGAGGTCCTGGGCGAGATGGTCGGGTAGCCAATTCTGTACGGCCCGGATGGCTGGTGTTCGTGCGGTCTGCGCGCGCAACTGGGCGCTGAACTGCGTCTGACCGCCGGGCCTGCGGGTGAAGACGACCATGCCTCGGGCGATCAACTGAGCCAGCTCCGGGCCGTGATCGTCCTCGACCAGCGCCAGCGCGAGATCGATGCTCGCGGTTACGCCGGCCGAGGTCCAGCGATCACGATCGCGTACGTAGATCCGGTCTGGTTCGACGCACACTCGCGGGTACCGCTCGACGAGCTGCTGGGTCGCACCCCAGTGCGTCGTCGCGCGGTACCCGTCGAGCAGCCCTGCGGCAGCGAGCAGCAGGCTGCCGGCGCAGACCGCGGCCACCCGGCGCGAACGCCGAGCGAGCGCGGCAAGCTCTGGCACCACGCCGACGGAGGCGTCCGGGTCAAAGACCCCGAACCCACCGATCACGACCATCGTGTCGATGTCCTCGTCACCGCGGGCGATGTCTACCAGCGTGTGCTCGACAGGGATCGTCACACCACCAGTGACGGACACCGTCCCGGCCCTCGGAGCTGCCAGCAGCACGCGGTACACCGGCGTTTCCATCAGGACGTTCGCTGCTTCGAAGATGTCCAGCTGACCGGCCAGTTCGATCAGCTGGATGCCGTCGTAGACCACGAGGACCACGGTGCGAAGTGGGGACACGGCTCTATCGTCCACCCTGCCCGCGGGTTCGAGCGCGGAATCAGGAGGTGAAGCCGGCATCGGGCCTCCGTCGTCGGAGGAGCTGGTCACCGCGCTGGATCGATGGCGTGCTGCCGCACGAAGGTGACGATCAGTTCCGCGACCCGGTCGGCGTACTCCGTCTGGGCGTAGTGCCCGCCTCCCTCGACGACGGCCACCTGGCCGATGCCGGCGGGTGCGGCGGCGACGATTGCTTCGCCTTCGGCCCGTGGGTCGACGAAGTCCGGGTCCTCGGAGCCCATGATCACCAGCAGGGGACGTTTCAGTTCGGGCAGCTTTGCTTCCGCGTCGGCCGGGGTGGTCTTGCCGGTCTTCACGAACTCTTCCCAGCGGCCCGGCTGCCGAAGGGTTTCCATCAAGCCGTCGGTGTACTGGCGGTAGTCGTCGGGCTTGTGGGGGTAGGCGACGTCGAGATAGGAGCGCCAGATCTTGGGCGACTTCAGCAGCTGCGTCCCGACCAACCGGGCGAACCCTCGGCGATACCGCCGTACGGCGAACAGCGCGCCGAAGTTCAGCTTCGCGACGCGGGTGAAGGGGTTGATCTCGACTATCGCGGTCACCAGTTCTGGAGCCAGTGCCGCGGCGATGGTGGCAGCGCCGCCCGACAGCGACTGGCCGACGATCACCGCGGGGCCGCCGAAGTGCCGGATGACGCCGAGGAGGTCGTTGGCGACATCCGTGCGGCTGATGGCGGCCTTCCCGGTGACCGAAGGCCAGTTCAGGCTCGACTCGCCGTGTCCGCGCATGTCCACGTTCACGACCCGGAATCCGGCGTCGGCCAGCAGCGGTGCCAGGTGCCGGTAGTCCTGCCGCCAAACGCCCATGCCGTGCGAGAGCACCACCAGTGGACCGTCGCCGATCACGTCGTACGCGATCCGCCCGCCGTCGAGAGTCACGAACTCGGTCATTCGCCACACCTTCCTCACTGTTTGCAGCAGTCGCGAAGCCCGCGACAAGGACGATTGAAGGCCGAAGCCGCGCCTGCGAACGACGTACGGGCAGGATCGGTCAGACGCGTGGCTGTCTCAGTCAGAAGCTGACTCGTTCGGCAGAGGAATCCATCGGCCGGCCATCTTGCTCGCCCCGCTGGCAACCACGGGAGACAGCAGCCAGACGAACGGAATGTTGCTGAACCACCAGGTCAGTACGGCGGTTAGCGCCCAGAACAAGCCGAAAACCACCAGCATGATCGCCTTGATCGTCAACTGCCTCCCGTCGGCGCCGGGCTTCAGTACGCCGCTGCGCACCACCACGAACAACAGGGCGGCCTGACAAAGGAGCAGCAGTGCTTCGATCCCGGCGAAAAGGCAGATGGTCAAGGGATTGTCGGCGAGGTCCCCGACGAGCGACTCTCCGACGAGCGCGGTCGGATACGGCAGGAGAACAACGAGAATCAGCAACGGAATATGAAGAAACATCATCGCCGGAGTGACCCGCTCGAGCTGATCGAAGACGGCGTGATGTTGGCGCCAAGCAGCCCACAGCATCAGGAACGCGACGACGAAGGCCACGAACGAACCGACGTTGTCCCCGAGGAAACGCCACAGTTCCGAGGCCATCGCCATCCGGTCCTCCCCGCCGCCGACCCCTCGCTCCGGCCTCGGCATCGCGATGACGAGCAGCGTCATCGCGATGGCAAACACCGCGTCGGTGAACATCCCCACGCGCTCAGAGGTGAGGCCGGGCGCGACTGCACGTCGTACGGCGGTGGTGGTCACGGGATCTCCTGACGGGCGGCGGGTCTGAGCTCGTACTGCGGGTCGCCGGCTCGCCAGGTCGGTCAGGCTTAGACGGAACGACTCCGTATCGACTAAACATAGACCGAGTCGAGACGCAACCGTTCCGTCTCGTGTTAGGGTCGGAGCATGGCCAGTTCACCAGCGCGCAGGGCTCCCGGCGGACCGGTGCTTCAGGACGCTGTCACCGAGGCGATCGGCGCTGCGATGTTCGAGGAACTCGCCGCCGTCGGCTACGGGAAACTGACGGTCGAGGCCGTGGCCAAACGCGCCGGCGCAGGCAAGGCCGCCGTCTATCGACGCTGGCCCTCCAAGCAGGCGATGGTCATCGACCTGGTCACTCGGGTCGCCACCACCACGGCCGACGCCCCTGACACCGGCACCCTGCGCGGCGACGTACTCGAATTCCTGTCGGCTGGCGCCAAGGCACTGACGCACCCGCTGATGTCCCGGATCGTCCCGGACCTGCTGGCGGAGGGCTCTCGCAATCCCGAGGTGGCCGCGATTCTGCTGGAGCAGGTCGGCGGCACGCGCCGAAAGAAGGCGGCCGCAATCCTGCACCGCGCAATCCAACGCGGCGAACTCCCCGTCGACACCGACCTCGAACTAGGCCTCGATTTCCTCGCCGGCCCGCTCTATTGGCGGGTGGGAATCCTCCGCGACCCCATGGATCCCGAGCGGCTCAATCACCTGGCCGACAAGGTCGTTGCCGCCATCGCCGCGCCGATCTCGAATGTCGAGGTACCTTCGCGACCGTGACCTATCAGGTCCCGGCCGGCCAACTTCCTGCGCTGCGGGCCAAGGCGGGAGTGGCGTTGCCGGCGTTTGCTAATGCTGCGTGAGTAGCGTCGCGAGGGTGTCGGCGTAACTGGTGAAGTGGTCCAACTCAGAGCCGTTGGGGGCGACGCGGAAGCCGTGGCGGCGGCCCCAGAAGGCGCCTTCCACGAGGTGGAGTTGGGACCAGCGCTGGGTGCGTTCGCGGTCCAGATCCGCAGCCTCGGTGAAGATGTCGAGGAAGCGGCGTACCGGCCTTGCCAGCTCGCCTGCTTCGACGAAGGTCAGCGCGCTGACCTTGAGCAGCGCGCCGGCGTCATACGCTGGATCTCCGGCGTAGCCCTTCGGGTCGACGACCAGCCACGGCTCACGATCGGCTCGCAGAATGTTTCTGGCGTGGAAATCGCCGTGGAGAAGGGTATCCGGCTGGATCGGCCCGAGTTCGCGGACGGTCGCGAGGGCGGCATCGACGACGTACGACGGCAACGGGTGCGGCAACTCTGTCGAATCGCGGAGCAGCTGCTCCTCCCACTCGCCGGCCCGATCTCTCAGCCGGGGCAGAGCAGGTGGCGCAGTGATGGCCAGCCGGCGGTTGAGTTGCCCTGCGACCGTCGCGACCTCGTCACTGTCTTCGCTTGCCGCCAGGGTTGACGGGCGGGCCCGCTCAAGCAACATCGCGTACTGCGAATCGTCACGCTCGTACAGCTGTACTGCGCCGCCACCGTTCCATGCCACGAACGCGTCGGGCTCGTGAACATTGCCAGGATGCGGAAACGACACCTTCAGCGCAGCGGGACCCTGCCGACGCAGTACCGGGACGATGAGCCCCACGCCACCGTGCATGACGTCGCCGTCTTGCACGCAGCCCCACCGGTCAAGCAATTCGTCGACAATCCCAGGCAGTTCGGCGAGCCACTTCGCGCCCCGCTCCCCTTCCCGCTCGACCGTACTCCGCGCAAACGCCCCAGGAATCCCAACCATCCGGGCACCCTAGGCGACGCCGCCTTGACTCAGATCGACCGGGTGAGAAGGAGTCAGCTCGCAGAGGTTGACGGACCTGGGGGCTGGACGGCTGCATGAGACGCTTACAAGCATCCGATCCGACTGGCAACAACCACCTGCACCCGACCGGCGCGGCCAGCCACCGGGTCTTTTACCGAGCCGGGACGCAGGAGCGGCGACGGAGGAGGTGCGTAGGTTGGCGCGGTTGGTTGCTGGGGGCATGCAACAGAAAAGGCAAGGAGATGACTCTCCCTGCCGTGTCTAAGTTATAACGCATGGGGGGACTTGCCGCAAGGCCCCGTTGGGGGCGGAGAATCGTCGGCCGTAGCTGAATCTGACGAACGACGGGGAGTCGCAGAAGTGCGTTTGTTGTTGTCGATGTCCGGGAGCCGCTGATATGACCACCAGTGCGTTCGATCTCCCAGAAAACCTCAGTAGTAAAGCCGATCCACACCTGATCGCCCACGACGAGCAGCACTTCGCGGCGATCAAGAAGACCCTCGAGCAGTCCATCGCGGAGCTGACCGACAGGCTCGACGAGACCCGCAAGGCCCCTGGCGGTGAAGGGCAGGCGGCGCTCGACCGCGACCTCGAGATCCACCGGCTGACCACCAGATTGCGTACCTTGCGCAGATTCGGCCTCGACCTCTGCCTCGGGCACATGGTCAGCGCGGAAGACAACGAGCCGACGTACGTCGGACGTCTCGGCCTCACCGACAGCGACGGCCGACGACTCCTGATCGACTGGCGATCGCCCGCGGCCGAGCCGTTCTTCGGTGCCACCCATGCGAACCCGATGGGTCTGACGAGTCGGCGTCGCTACCGCTGGACGCGCGGGAAGATCAGCGACTACTGGGACGAGATCTTCACCGAGGACGGCCTCGAAGGCCACAAGGCCTCCCTCGACGATCAGTCCGCCTTCATCGCGAGCCTCGGCAGCAACCGCTCGCCCCGCATGCGCGACGTACTGGGCACGATCCAGGCCGACCAGGACGCCATCATCCGGGCGAGCTCCCGCGGTGCCCTCGTCGTCGACGGCGGCCCGGGAACGGGGAAGACGGTCGTCGCGCTGCACCGTACGGCGTACCTCCTGTACTCCGATCCGCGCCTCGGCCACCGGCGTGGCGGCGTACTGTTCATCGGTCCCCACCAGCCCTACCTCGCCTATGTCTCCGACGTCCTCCCGAGTCTCGGTGAGGAAGGTGTGCAGACCTGCACCATCAGAGATCTCCTGCCTGAAGGAGCAACGGCGCCGGACGAAACAGATCCCGAAGTAGCGCGCCTGAAGGCCACGGCTGACATGGTGAAGGCGATCGAGCCGGCTGTGAAGCTGTACGAGGAGCCGCCGATCAAGCCGATGACGGTCGAGACGGACTGGGCCGACATCTGGCTCAGCGCCGCCGATTGGGCCGAGGCATTCGGGGCGGCAGATCCCAGTACTGCGCACAACGAGGCGCGCGACCAGGTCTGGGAAGAACTGATCACGATCCTGCTGGACAAGTACGAGGAGGAGAACGAGGACGACGAGGTGTCGATCGACCTCGTGCGCAGATCCCTTGAGCGCAACGAGGATCTGATCGATGCCTTCGGCAAGGGCTGGCCGCTGATCGAGCCGACCGATGTCGTCGGCGACCTGTGGTCCGTGCCCGCCTACCTACGGATGTGCGCGCCCTGGCTCAGTCCTGACGAAGTGAAACTGCTGCAACGCAAGGAAGCACCGCAGGCCTGGACGACGTCCGACCTGCCACTTCTGGACGCGGCACGACAGCGGCTCGGCGACCCGGAGGCGTCACGACGGAGACGCCGGCAGAAGGCAGCGGCGGCGGCCGAGAAGGAGCGGATGGCCGATGTCATCGACAACATCATCGCGGCCGATGACGACAACGAGGGCTGGGTGCCGATGCTGCGCGGGCAGGACATCCAGAACAGCCTGATCGACCTCGGCGGCCTGCCGACCGCCGACCCGGACCTGCTGGCGGGCCCGTTCGCCCACATCGTCGTCGACGAGGCCCAGGAGCTGACCGACGCCGAATGGCAGATGTTGCTGCTCCGCTGCCCGTCCAGGAGTTTCACCATCGTGGGCGACCGCGCCCAGGCCAGGCACGGCTTCACCGAATCGTGGCAGGCGAGGCTCGAAAGAGTCGGCCTCGATCGGGTCGAGCTGGCCTCGCTGAGCATCAACTACCGAACGCCGGAAGAGGTGATGGCCGAAGCCGAGCCCGTCATCCGCGCCGCTCTGCCGGACGCCAACGTCCCCACTTCCATCCGCAGCAGCGGCGTACCGGTCGTCCACGGATCCAGCGCGGACCTCGACTCGATCCTCGACACCTGGCTGGCCGAGAATGCCGAAGGCATCGGCTGTGTCATCAGCGCGGACGGAACCCTCCGTACGCCGGACCGCGTGCGCTCCTTGACGCCGGTGCTGTCCAAGGGGCTCGAGTTCGATCTGGTCGTCGTGATCGACCCGGAGTCGTTCGGCGAAGGGATCGAAGGAGCCGTCGACCGCTATGTCGCGATGACCAGGGCGACCCAGCAACTCGTCGTACTCACCACCGGGTAGGGCTCAGCTCGTGCCGAGCGCGTACTGGGTCCCGGTGACGGCGGCACCGCGGGCCCAGTCGGTGAAGGTGAGCGGGGTGGTGAGGATGGTGAGCTCGCAGCGTTGGACCTCTCGCGGCCCGGGTCGCAGCCGGTCCGCGATCACCTCGTTCAGCGCTGCGGAGTCTGCCAGCGCGGCGACGTCTTCGCCGGCGAGCACGATGCAGGTGGTCTGCAGTGCGCCGGCGAAGGTCGCTATCAGATGCCCGAGGGCCCGGGCCGCCGCGTCGAGCCGGGCGCTCGCGTCCGGGTCGCCGCCGGCGCGAGCGGCGATCAGGCCGGCCATGGTGACAGGCCGGCCGACGGCCGCCGACGCCTGAGCCTCGAAGTCCTCGCGGTTCAGGTACGCGGCCACACACCCACGGTGCCCGAGGCCACAGACAGGTCCCGTCACGTCGACCGGAGCGTGCGCGAGCAGGTGCCCGTTGTCGATCGTCTGCTCGACCGGAACCCCTTCACGGACGACGCCGATGCCCAGCCCGGCACCGACGGTGATCACCCCGAAGGTCGAGTGAGTACGCCCGGCACCGAACCACAACTGCTCGCGGGCAAGAGCCGCGACGTCGTTGGTGACGATCACCGGCAACCCGGTCCGCTCCCGCAACGGGCCGGCGAGATCGACCTCGCTCCAGCCGAGAAAACTTCCTTCGAGTACGACGGACTGGTCGGCCACCACGCCGCCGACGGACACGCCGATACCGTCCAGCGACGGGACCTTGCGGCCCAGCTTGGTGACGAGCTGAGCGATCACCTTGACCGTGCCGTCGACCGGGACGACCCCATCCACCGGCTCGGGGAGGGCCGCCTTCGCAGTCCCCTGCACCTCGCCGAAGAGGTCGCAAACCACGCCGTACGCCGTGTCGCCGGTCAGCTTGCAGCCGACCACGTGCCGCGCGCTCGGGATCGCGGTGAGGATCTGCCGGGGCCGGCCGATCGCGGTGGCGGGGTCGAGATCCTCCGAGGCGATGCCGCCGCCGATCAAGGAGCGGGCGACCCGCGACATCGAGGCGTAGGAGAGGTTGAGGCGGTCGCCGAGATCACCGCGGGTAGCGGGGCCGTGGACCAACAACTGTTGGGTCACGGCGAACTCACCCGCCGACAGTGATCTCTCGGGCGCCGACCGCGCAGGCCTGCTGGTCACTGTCACCCACTTAGTTTACAAGTGACCCTTGTCACACCGGTCATCATGGCTTATTTTCAATCTGACTGTAAATACCTCAGGGCCGGGATACCTCACTCCGGCTCTCGGGACAGTCGATCAATCGGCTGGCGTCCGTGGGTACGGGGTCACGACAGGGGAGTTCGCGGGCGCCACCCGTTCGAGCGGTTCGAGCGTGCCGGTGCGCCGCAGTACACCTGGCGGAGGAGACACCCATGGCCACAGCGACCCCGACCCAGCAGCAGGCCAGCCGCCGGAAAGCCCCGACCGGCTACCGCGACGACACCCGGCTCGCCCTGCTCTTCATCCTGCCCGCCCTGATCGGCTTCGCGGTCTTCATGATCTGGCCGACGCTGCGCGGTATCTATCTCAGCTTCACCAAGTTCAACCTGCTCACGCCGCCGAAGTTCAACGGCCTGGACAACTACATCCGGATGGTCCAGGACCCGGTGTTCTGGAACGCCCTGAAAGTCACCTTGTACTACGTGGTCCTGAACATCGGATTGCAGACAGTGCTCGCTCTCGTCATCGCCGTGATGATGCAGCGGCTCACCCAGAAGACCTGGCTGCGCGGCATCGTGCTCACGCCGTACCTGGTGTCGAACGTCGTGGCGGCGATGGTGTTCCTGTGGATCCTGGACTATCAACTGGGGATCGGGAACACGATCCTGGCCGGCCTCGGGCTCGACCGGCTGCCGTTCCTGTCTTCCGATACCTGGGTCATTCCGACCATCGCGTTGATCAACGTCTGGCGGCACGTGGGTTATACCGCGCTGCTGATCTTCGCCGGGCTGCAGCTGATCCCGGAGACCGTTTACGAGGCGGGCAAGATCGACGGGGCGAGCGAAGTACGGATGTTCCGCAGCATCACCATTCCGTTGTTGCGGCCGATTCTCTCGCTGGTGTTGATCATCACGGTGGTCGGCTCGTTCCAGGTGTTCGACACCGTGGCGATCGCGACCCGTGGTGGACCGGTCGATTCGTCCCGGGTGCTGCAGTTCTACATCTACGACGTCGCTTTCGGGCGGTTCCAGTTCGGTTATGCCTCGGCGATGTCGGTCGCCCTGCTCGCAGTACTGGTGGTCATCACTTTCGTCCAGTACCGGCTCACCCGCGCCGAGTCTTCCGACCTGGCCTGAAAGGCGACGACAAATGACTACCGACACCACTCCGCAGGTCGCGACCATCGCGCCTACCACGACGGTTCGTCACGCCGCCCCGAAGGAGCCGCGCAGCTTCAACCCCGGCCGCGCACTCGCCTGGGCGTTCATGATCTTGGTGATCCTCGTCAGCCTCTTCCCCTTCTACTGGATGCTCCGGACCGCGTTGTCCAGCAACAACGCCTTGTACGCCGGGTCGCACAGCCTGCTGCCCGTGCAAGCCTCGGCCGGCGGTTTCGAGCGGGTCTTCGGCCTGCAGACCGGGCAGGAGGCGATCGACGCGGGCGGTGCCGGCCAGGCGATCAACTTCTGGCGCTATCTGTTCAACTCCGTCGTCGTCTCGACACTGATCACGGTCGGCCAGGTGTTCTTCTCAGCGATGGCGGCCTACGCATTCGCCCGGTTGCAGTGGAAGCACCGGGAGAAGGTGTTCGCGTTCTTCCTTGCAGGGTTGATGATTCCGGCCATCTTCACGCTGCTACCGAACTTCGTGCTGATCAAGCAGCTCGGCCTGGTGGACACGCTGCTCGGGATCGCGTTGCCGACGATGTTCATGACGCCGTTCGCGGTGTTCTTCCTGCGCCAGTTCTTCCTCGGCATCTCCCGTGAGGTCGAGGAGGCGGCACTGATGGACGGCGCTTCCAAGGTCCGGGTGTTCTTCCGGCTGATCCTGCCGATGTCCGTCGCGCCGATCACCACGCTGGCGATCCTCACCTACATCGCGTCCTGGAACGAGTACTTCTGGGCGCTGATGGTCAGCTACACCGACAAGTCCCGGGTGCTCACCGTCGCACTCGGGGTGTTCAAGTCGCAGACGCCACAGACCGGCCCGGACTGGTCGGGGCTGATGGCGGCCACGCTCGTCGCGGCGCTGCCGATGCTGGTGCTGTTCATGCTCTTCGCGAAACGCATCGTCAACTCCATCGGCTTCAGCGGGATCAAGTGAGGACGTCATGACCAGTCTCAGACACCGGATCCAGGCCGCTGCCGTGGCCGCCGCACTCGCCATCGGAGCGTTGACCGCCTGCAGCGGCGGAGGCGGTGGCAGCGCGAACGGGCCGATCGAGTACTGGCTGTGGGACTCGGCCCAGCAGCCCGGCTACCAGAAATGCGCCGACGCCTTCCAGCAGCAGAATCCCGGCTTGAAGATCCACATCTCGCAGTACGGCTGGGATGCGTACTGGTCGAAGCTCACCGCCGGCTTCATCGCCGACACGGCGCCGGACGTGTTCACCGATCACCTGTCGAAGTTCGCGCAGTACGTCGATCTGAAGGTACTGCGGCCGCTCGACGACCTCGGTCCGACCAGCGACATCTCCGACGGCGACTACCAGCAAGGCCTGGCCGAGCTGTGGAAAGGCCAGGACGGCAAGCGGTACGGCGCCCCGAAGGACTGGGACACCATCGCGATCTTCTACAACAACGCGGCACTCAAAGCGGCCGGCGTCGACCCCAGCGAGCTGCAGAACCTGAACTGGAACCCGACCGACGGCGGCACTTTCGAAAAGCTGGTCGCGCATCTCACCATCGACACGAAAGGAAGGCGTGGCGACGAGGCGGGCTTCGACAAGGCGCATGTGAAGACGCACGGGCTCGCGTCGGAAGGCTCCGGTGGTGGCGGTTGGGGGCAGACGCAATGGTCCGCGTTCGCCGGCAGCGCCGGCTGGCAGGCGACCGACAAGAACCCGTGGGGCAGCCGCTTCAACCTCGACAAGCCGGAGTTGCAGAACACACTCAGCTGGTACTTCGGCCTGGTACGCAAGGGCTACATGCCCAGCTACGAAGAGATCGGCGGCGCCAACGCGGTCGGTACGGACAAGCAGATCCAGTCCGGTACGGCGGCGCTCGGGCTGAGCGGGTCGTGGATGATCTCGACCTTCACCAAGCTGACCGATGCCGCCGGCAAGAAACTCGACATCGGCCTGGCGCCGACGCCGATCGGTCCCAGCGGCAAGCGGGCGTCGATGTTCAACGGGCTCGCCGACTCGGTCACGACCTTGTCCAAGCAGCCGGAGAACGCGGCGAAATGGGTGAAGTTCCTGTCCGGCGCGGAATGCCAGAACATCATCGGCCAGTCCGGCGTGGTCTTCCCCGCCCGCCCGGCCGGAACGGATCTGGCGATCGCGTACAACAAGAACGAACGCAAACTCGACGTCACACCGTTCACTCAGCAGGTCAAGGACAAGACGACCTTCTTGTTCCCGGTGACCACCAACGCGGCCGATATCGCCGCCCTGATGGCACCCCGGTTCGACGCGGTCTACATCGGCAGCTCGCCGATCTCCTCGCTGAACAAGCTGAACAACCAACTCAACGACCTCTTCAAGGTCGCCCAGTAGAACGCCCCGGCCGGGTGTGTCCAGGTGGCGCACCCGGCCGGCCGGCATCCCGTACTACGTGTCGCCGCTGCCGGCTGTCTGGTCCGCGACCGGTTTCAGGCAATTGGCGAGCACCGACAGAGCCTCGAAGATCTCCTTGTCCTCTGCGGCCGGGACGGGCAGCGGCGAGGCAGGAAGCATCGCCGCCGCCGCCTCGGCCAGGCCGGCACAACCCCAGCTCCCCGCAACGTCGGCTTCGTAGTACGTCTGGATGGACGTTGTCGCAGTGGGTGCTTCAAGGGTGGCGACAGCGGTCAGGAGTGCAGGTGCGGTGAGGCTGCCCTGGCTGGCTTCCAGCGCGTGGCTGAGTGCGGCGAGCACCGATTCGTCGTACGGGTGGGCCAGCGAGAGCCAGGCTCCTACCACCTGCTCACGCCAGCCGGAGCGGAGCAGGTAGACGACCTCGTCAGGTTGCGCCGCGTCGACCAGCGCGGCGACCGCCGCGAGCGTCGAAGGACCGGCTTCGAGCGCCTTGATGCCCATCAGCTGACGATAGAAAGGCACCACACAGCGCGCTTCCAGCTCATTCCAGGATTCGCCACTCACAACCCTGACCATAGGTGTCGAAAGCCGCAGTCCCACCACACTTGCACGGAGTTGCAAACAATTCGGCGGTCAGAGCAGCGGGATGAGCTGGGCTTCCTCGTAGTCGAGGTGGGTGGTGATGGCATCGATCAGGTGGTCGAGGTCTGCGAGGGTCGTGCCTGAGGTGGTGGTGCTGACCAGGCGCTGGAGGTCTTCGAGGAGTTCGGCGATCTTGGCGTGTTCGGCGTCGAGTCGCTCGATGGCGGCGGCTGCTTCGGGGTGCTGGGCCAGGATCGACGGGAAGAGCATCGTCGACTCGCCGGTGTGGTGGTGATGCAGCCCCTGGCACATCGTCAGGCAGTTGATCCGGAGCTGGGCGCCGAGCGAGGGACCGGCGGCGGCGAATTCCTTGCGGATCAGCACGAGTTCGCGCCGGAAGAGGTTGTGGATCAGTTTGAGCGACTCCGCGAAGGAACCACGGTGGCCGGGCGGGCCGGTGACGACCTGGTGCAAGGCGACCACGGGGATGGTCCGGGTGGTCTTCGACTGGTATTCGCCCCAGCCGGGGTCCGCCTCGACCAGGCGCTCGAAGATCTCGTCGCGCTCGGCATCCCGTAGTACGACGGCGTCGGCTTCGTAGCTGAACAGGCCGGTCTCGACCGTGACTCGTGGGTTGGCGAGGAGGTTGTGGTACCAGTCCGGGTGCTTGGGGCCGCCGCCGGCCGATCCGATGACGAGGACGCGCTCGCCGTTGTCGGGGTAGTAGCCGAGGACGGTCGTGTGCGGCTTGCCGGAGCGGGCCCCGGTCGTGGTGAGCAGCAGCAGGCGGGCACCGTCGAAGGGGCCACCCACCTGACCTGCGTTGGCGCGGAATTCGGTGATGATCTGATTGGTGAAGTCGTTCAGCATTCTCTTCTTTCTCACTGGGATGTTCGGCGAAGGGCAGCACGAAACAACGCGGTGTCAGCGCGTTGTCAGCAAGGAAGAAGGCGGGCCTCTGGCGGCCCGGGCGGCGCTCAGGGCGCAGCCGGGAACCCAACGAAGTCACGGCACGAGGCCGACCCGGCAGTCATGGGTCGATCCTAGAACACCAGCGGGTCCACCCTCCGGCGCCGATCGGTGGTGCTAGACAAGGTCCCGTGGAGAACGCGCCGCTTCGTGAACGGCTGGTCCAGGTCGGTGTCGAGTTGCTCGAGGAGGAGGGCCTCGACGCGCTCACCCTGCGCGCGATCACCCGGCGTACGGGGGTGTCCCACGGCGCACCCCGGCGGTACTTCACGACGCACAACGCTCTGCTGGCCGCGATCGCGGCGACCGGTCTTGCCGATCTCGCCGCCCGGCTCGGGCCGGCCGCCAGCGACACCGCCGTACCGGCCGACCGACGGCTGATCGAGGTGGGCGTGCGCTACCTGGCCTTCTCGGCGGAGCGTCCGGCGATGTTCGAGCTCATCTTCCGGCACGACCTGCTGGCGGGCGCCGGCGGCAATCTGCGCCAGACCTCGCTGCCGCTCTTCGACACCGTCACCGCCCTGATCCAGGAAGCGCTGCCGACGGCAACCGACGCCCGCGAACGTGCCCTGGCGCTCTGGACCAACCTCCACGGCCTGGCCACCCTCCGCACCACCCACGCCCTGGACATCCTCGACCTCCCCGACAACGACCCGACCGCCTGGATCACCCGCATCGTGCAGACCCACCTGGCCTGACAGAAAGCCGAATTGATCACGGATTGTCAAAGGGTGCATTCGGGGGGTAGCAGAAACGGTGGTTAATGGTTGAGGTGGCAGGAAAAACTGGGGAATCCGGGAAAAAAGAAACGAAACGTGTAACGGTCCGTAGGTTGTGACGATAAAAGGTTGAGCGACCAAGCCGGGGGGCTTAGTGGGCGCTCCGGTGCTTCTTCGGGATCACCGGTGATTGTGGAGGGGGCCCCAGCAGGTGCTCGCCCGGGGCGGGGCGAGCACCTGCGAAGGGGACCAGCGCGGCCGGCCGTTCCAGGCGCCGCCGGCCCTGTTGCCGAGCGAGTTCAGCCCTTGATTCCCACGTTCGCCATTCCTTCGACGAACCGCTTCTGCGCGAAGACGAACATCACGATCATCGGCAGCGTCGCCAGCGCCGTACCGGCCATCAGATAAGGCCATTGCACCTCGGCCGGATTCTGCGCGAAGATCGCCAGCCCGAGTTGCAGCGGCCGCATCGTGTCCGACGTGGTGATCATCAGCGGCCAGAGGAATCCGTTCCAGGCCGCCTCGATCTGGAACACGCAGATCGTGATCAGGGCCGGCTTGATCAGCGGCGTCATGATCCGCCAGAAGATCCCGAATTCGCCGAGCCCGTCGACCCTGGCCGCCTGGGCCAGTTCGTTCGGCACCGACACGTAGAACTGCCTGGCCAGGAAGGTGAACAGCGGGGCCGCGCCGAGCGGGATGATGAGTCCCCACCAGGAGTTCAGCCAGCCGATACCGCCCTGGCCGAGGATGTTGTTGCCGCCGAACAGCGGGATCGACTTCACGATCAGGAACAACGGCACCAGGATGATCTGGAACGGCACCAGCAACAGCAGGATGAAGTAGCTCAGCAGCGCCTTCGATCCCTTGATCGGCAGCTTCGCCAGCGCGTAGCCGGCCGTCGTACAGACCGCCAGGGTGAACGCCGTCTCGCCGACCGCGATGAACAGGCTGTTGCGGAAGTACCGCAGGAACGGTGCCGTCCGCATCGCCTCGACGAAGTTGTGCCAGCGCAATTCGCCCGGCAGCCAGGAGAACTTGGCGATCTCCAAGTCGCTCTTGAAAGCGGTCAGGACCATCCACAGGAACGGCGTGATCATCAGCAGCGCGCCGACGGTCAGTACGACGTACAGCAGGATCCGGCCGGGTCGCCAAGCCGACGGCGCGGCGATCGGAGCGGTCACGGTTGCGCTAGTCATTGACATCCGCCTTCTGGAGCAGGCGTCCCAGGCCGATGAAGATCGCGATCAGCAGCATCATGATCACCGTCTCGGCGGACGCGAAGCCGAGTCGCAGGGCCTGGAACGCGTTCTGATAGATGTCCAGCACCAGCACCGTCGTCTCGGTACCGGGGCCGCCCTTCGTCATCACGTAGACCAGGTCGAAGACCTGGAAGGTCCCGACGATCGAGGTGACCAGGACGAAGAACTGGACCGGCCCGAGCGCGGGCCAGGTGACGTGGGCGAACTTCTGCCAGCGGCTCGCGCCGTCCAGCGAAGCCGATTCGAGCAGGTCGCGGGAAACGCCTTGCAGGGCAGCAAGGTAGATGATGATCTTCGTCCCGAGGCCTTGCCAGATACCGACCAGCATCAGCGATGGCAGCGCCGTGTTCGGGTCGGACAGCCACCGGCCGGGCGCGAACCCGAACAGGCTGAGGAATCCGTTCGCCAGCCCCGAGCTCGGGTTGTAGATCCACAGCCAGATGGTGGCGACCGCGACCGTCGCGGTCACCGTGGGGATGTAGAACGCGGTCCGGAAGAACCCGAGCCCCTTGATCTTCTGGTTCAGCCCGATCGCGACCGCCAGCGAGAGCGCCATCGAGACAGGGATCACCACCACGGCGTACAGGATCGTGTTGACCAGGGCGGCCCGGAAGTCCTGGTCCTTGAACAGGTCGACGTAGTTGCCGAAGCCGACCCAGGCCCAGGAGTCACCGAAGCTGTAGTCGGTGAAGCTCAGCACCACCGCCGCGATCACCGGGATCACGATGAAGACCGCGGAGTGCAGCAGGGCAGGAGAAAGGAACAGCCAGCCGGCCCGGACCTGGCCGCGGATCAGCTTGCGGCTGTCCTTGGCCGGAGTGAGGCGACGTGGAGTGACGGCCGGCGCCGTGCGTTCGAGGGTTGCGCTCATCGGGACTGTCCTGCCAGGTTGGCCAGCACCTTGGCGGGATCCTTCTGACCGAGGACCGCCTGGGTGAGCTGGGAGTCGAAGTTGGCACGCATCTCCAGCCAGTTGGCCGAACCGCCTTCGTAGATGGCCAGCGGCAGGCCTTCGGCGACGAACTTGCTCAGCGGGTTCGACTTCGCCTGCGGTGAGTTCGCCGCGTCCTTGTAGGCCGGAAGTTTCTTGTTCAGCTTGGCGATCGCGTCCAGCGAACTCGGCTTGGTGAGCGACTGGATGAAGGACCAGGCGGCCTCCTTGTGCCGGCTGCGGGAGCCGATCGAGGCCAGGTCGCCACCGACGAACTCGACCTCCTTGCCGCTGTCGAAGCGGAAGAACTTCAGGTCGTCGCAGTTCTTCTTGCCGATGCCCTTGTCGGAGCAGTCGACCGCGCCGCCGACGATGCCCATCGCGGCCTCACCAGTGAGCACGAGCGGCTGCTGTGCGGCGTTCTGCTGTCCGTACGGCTGGACGTGGTTCGCCATCGACTTCAGCAGGTTCAGGGTTTCGAGGCCCTTCTCGTTGCTGTAGTTCGGCTGGCCGTCGACGTACAGGTTCGTGCCGGTGGAGGCGAGCAGCGTGGTGTAGGTCTGCCGGAAGCTGGTCGCCGCGGCCATGTCGAAGCCGGACCGGGTGATGGTGCCCTTGGCGTTCTTCACGGTCAGTTTCTCCGCGGCCGCCTTGAGCTCGTCCAGGCTCTTGGGCGGCTTGTCCGGGTCGAGTCCGGCGTCCTTGAAGGCGCTGATCCGGAGCGCGGCGGCACGGGCGTCGGCGACCAACGGGTACGCGTACAGCTTGCCGTCGTACGTCGCGGCCGGCACCAGGGCGCCGATGCTCTTCTCCTCGATCACCTGCGGCGTCACTCCGTACGGCGCGAGGTCGGCGAAGATCCGCTTGGACGCGAACGGCTGGATCCAGCCGACGCCGGTGACCATCACGTCGTACGGGATGCCGGCCGCGATCGAGGTGGACATCTTCTCGTTCAGGGTGGAGTACGTCGCGAAGTCCGGCTCGACCTTCATCTTCGGATAGGTCTGGTGGAAATCCTCGACGACCTTCTCGAACGCCGCCCGGCCCTTCGTACTGGGTGGGAAGGACGGGATCAGAACCCGCAGCGTCCCGGTCGCCTCGGCGGGCGGTACGCCGTCGGTCGACTTGTCGATCACCCCGTTGCCACAACTGCTCGCGGCCAGGCCGAGTACTGCGGCCAGCACCACCAGTCCACTCTTCGCGCCACGTCTCACAGGGGAACTCCTTCGCTGACGAGTGCAGCGAAAGTATGGGAAAGGGCTTTCCCCGTCAATACTTCGACGCTCGAATGATCAAATTCGATCACCGAGTGCCGCCCCACAGGAGTCGCGGACGCGAAGTTCCGGCAGGAGGCTCACGTGCTGGGTCGCAGCGGGCACGCCCGGCGCGCCCTTCACCTTGCGGAGGAGGAGTTCGCAGGCGGTCTCGCCGAGCGTCAGCTTGGGCGGGCTGACTGCGGTGAGGGGGACGACCGCCATCGCGGCGGTTTCGTCGTTGTAGGCGATGACGGCCAGATCGTCCGGGATGCGCAGCCCGCGCTCCATCGCCCGCTCGATCAACCGCGCTGCGGGCTCGTCGGAATGCATCAGTACGGCGTGCGCGCCGAACGCCTCGCATTCGTCCAGGAACGCATCCAGTTCGGCGGTCGCGGTCCGTTCGTCGCCTCGTCCCGGCAACTCGACCGCCGACACGAACAGCTCGATCCCGAGCGTCGAGGCCGCCTCGTCGATCCCCTTCCGGAGCCAGTACGTCGTCACGGTGGGGTTCAGGTTGATCCCGATCTTGCGATGCCCGAGCGACACGAGGTGCCGCAACGCGAGCATCGCGCCGTAGGCATGATCGGTCCGAACATGGTCGTACTCGCGCTGCACCTGGGGAAACCCGAAAGCGCGCTCCATCAGGACCACCGGTACGTCGATGTCGTCCAGCCACCGGCCGAGTTCAGCAGCTCGGCTGTCGCCCAGCGCGGTGCTCAGCAGCAGCCCGGAGACACCAACGCCGAGCACCTTCTCGAGTCGCTCCGCCTCGACTGCTACGTCGTACCCCGAGACGCCCAGCACCAGGCGAGCGCCGTACCGGTCGGCGACCGCCTCGGCGCCGCGGATCACGTCGGTGTAGTAGAAGGTCGAGTTCGGGACGACGATGCCGAGCGTGAGCTGGGCGCCCTGGCCGGCGCCGAGTGGGTTCGTACCGACGGCGCCGCCGTGCACCCGGCGGAGCAGTCCGGCCTGGTCCAGCTCGGCGAGGTCCCGGCGTACTGTGATCGCGGAAACGCCCAGCTCGGCGGCCAGCTCGGCGACCCGGAGCCGCCCGTGCCGGCGCAGGCTCCGGAGGATGAGCTCGTGGCGTTCCGGTGCAAGCATGCGGTCCCCCGTTATCCGAGTGTGATTGTTTGTGATCATACGATCATGTCGTTGTGAGGTGCTCGCCGATGCGAAGGAACTTGTGTGAGTGACACCGGAGGAGTGGGCCGCACCAACGCGGTGCTGTCCAAGCTGTCGCTGATCGGCGACCTGCTGATGCTGCAACTGGTGTTCCTGGTGTGCAGCGTGGGGATCGTCACGCTGTATCCGGCCGCGTTCGCGCTGCAGCGGGTGCTGCCGGAAGCGCTGGCGCAGGAGCACCCCGCGCTGCTACGGCGGTACTGGCGACAGTTCAAATGGGCCTTCGGCCGCTTCTGGGCAGCCGGCCTCGGC
Source organism: Kribbella monticola (assembly GCF_003261635.1). GTDB lineage: Bacteria > Actinomycetota > Actinomycetes > Propionibacteriales > Kribbellaceae > Kribbella > Kribbella monticola. The sequence goes on from NZ_QFXK01000029.1 coordinate 322,319, forward strand.
CTGTACGCCGGCAGCATCGCGCTCGCGTTCGGGCTGCTCTTCTGGGCCTCGACGGGCGGGCCGATCCGGATCGTGGCGCTGGCGATCCTGATCCCGCTGACCGGGATGATCATCGGCCTCTACCTGAGCGCCCTCGCGGTGCTTCCCGGCGTACCGGAGGACAGTACGGCGCGCAGCCTGTTCCGCGCCGCCAATCTGTTCCTGCTCCGCCGGTCACTGGCGGTCGCCGGCGGGGTGATCGCGCTGCTCACCTGGTTTGCCCTGCTGTCGCGGCTGCCGACCCTGTTCGCCATCGGTTCCGGGCTGGTTCCCGCCCTGCTGGCGTACTGGATCTCGCGCACGACGGACAGGCGGGCGAAAAAAGATTCTGGGGACGTGTCAATCTGAGCCCTGCTGGTTCGACGTATGGGTGTAAGGCCCAACCGGACCAGAAGGAGAACCCAAGATGTACGCGACGACCGATTCCCTGGCGACGACGCCGGCTGCGCAGGGCGGCCGCTCGCGCTGGCTGGCCCTCTACGTACTCTGCGCCGGCATGCTGATGATCGTTCTCGACGTGACCGTCGTGAACGTGGCGCTGCCGGCGATCCAGGACGACCTCGGCTTCACCAGCTCCAGCCTCGCCTGGGTCGTGAACGCCTACCTGATCGCCTTCGGCGGGCTGCTCCTGCTGGCCGGCCGGCTCGGCGACCTGCTCGGCCGGCGGAACATCTTCGTCAGCGGGCTGATCGTCTTCACCGGCGCCTCCGTCCTCTGCGGACTGGCCGAGTCGCAGGAGGTGCTGGTCGCGGCCCGCTTCGTCCAGGGCGTCGGCGGCGCGCTGACCTCCGCGGTCATCCTCGGCATGATCGTCACGCTGTTCCCCGAACCGCGTGAGCAGGCCAAGGCGATCGGCGTCTACGCCTTCGTCGCCTCCGCTGGTGGCTCGATCGGCCTGCTCGCCGGTGGTGTGCTGACCCAGGCGATCAACTGGCACTGGATCTTCTTCGTGAACCTGCCGATCGGCATCGTCACCGCGCTGCTGGCCGTCAAGCTGATCGAGAAGGACAAGGGTCTCGGCATGGGCCGCGGCACCGACGTACCGGGCGCCGTCCTGATCACCGCCGCACTGATGGTCGGCGTCTTCACCATCGTCAAGCCGGCCGCCGAGCTCGGCTGGACCGCTCCCCGCACCATCGCGCTCGGCGCCCTCACCCTGACCCTGCTGGCCTGCTTCATCGTCCGTGAGGCGACCGCGGCGAACCCGCTGGTCCCGCTGCGGATCTTCAAGTCACGCAACCTGACCGGCGCCAACCTGATCCAGGCGCTGTCCGCATCGGGCATGTTCGGCATCTTCTTCCTCGGCTCGCTCTACCTGCAGCGGGTGCTCGGCTACAACGCGCTGGAGATCGGGCTGGCCTTCCTGCCGACCACGGTCGTGATGGGCCTGCTGTCGGTGCGCTACTCGGAGAAGCTGGTGATGCGGTTCGGTCCCCGTCGCCCGATGATCGCCGGACTGGTACTGATCGTCGTCGGCCTGGCGGTGTTCACCCAGGCTCCCGTCAACGGCAACTACTTCATCCACGTCCTGCCGGTGCTGGCGCTGCTGGGCCTGGGTGGCGGCATCTGCTTCCCGGCGCTGATGGGGCTGTCCATGGCAGACGTGAAGCCTGAGGACGCCGGCCTGGCTTCGGGTCTGATCGGGACGATGGGCGAGGTCGGCGCGGCGCTCGGGCTGGCTGTCCTGGCGACGCTGTCCGCAACTCGGACCGAGAGCCTGGCCGCGGCCGGCAAGCCCGCGCTGGACGCACTGACCAGCGGCTTCCACCTCTCCTTCGCGATCGCCGGAGTGATCGTCGCCGCCGCCGTGGTGATCGCCTGCACGCTGATGCGGCCGGCCCGCCCGGCCGCCGGCGCCGCCGCTTCGGAGACCGAGGTCGAGGAACTGGCCGCCGCCTGATCTTCCGTACTACGTACTGCGGGCTCCCTCAGCGTCGAGGGAGCCCGCAGTACTGCTTTGTCCGGTACTTCGTCGTACGGGTTTGTCCACAGGGTTGGGGGCGGAGGTCGTGCGCTGTCCCCGCGATAAGGAAGGATGTGGTCTGCGGCGAGCGGGGCAGAATGCTCGTCTGTCATCTGGACGTAGAGGGGATGCGGCACAGTGGTTTTGCAGTCGATCGAGCAGAAGATCGCCGATGAGCTGGCAGTCGGCGCGCACCAGGTCCGGGCGGCCGTCGGCCTGCTGGACGAGGGCTCGACAGTCCCGTTCATCGCGCGGTACCGCAAGGAGGTCACCGGCGAGCTCGACGACGCGCAACTGCGCACCCTCGAGGAGCGCCTGCGCTACCTGCGCGAGCTGGAGGAACGCCGGCAGACGGTGCTCGAGTCGATCGAGAGCCAGGGCAAGCTGGACGACGCGCTGAAGGCGTCGATCCTCGCCGCGGAGACCAAGTCGCGGCTCGAGGACATCTACCTGCCGTTCAAGCCGAAGCGCCGGACGAAGGCGATGATCGCCCGCGAGGCCGGGCTGGAGCCGCTGGCGGACGGGCTGCTGTCCGACCCGACGGTGCCGCCGCTGGCCGCCGCGACCGTGTTCGTGAACGACGAGGTGCCCGACCCGCAGGCCGCTCTGGACGGCGCGCGGGCGATCCTGGTCGAGCGCTTCGGTGAGGACCCGGACCTGATCGGCGAGCTGCGCGAGCGGCTCTGGAGCCGCGGCCGGATCGCCTCGGCGGTGCGCGAGGGCAAGGAGACCGACGGGGCGAAGTTCTCCGACTACTTCGACTTCGACGAGCCGTTCACCAAGATGCCGTCGCATCGGATCCTCGCCCTGTTCCGCGGCGAGAAGGAGGACGTGCTCACGCTGACGGTCGAGCCCGAGCCGGCCGGCGTCGAGCCGACCGAAGGACCGACGGAGTACGAGGCGACCATCGCCCGCAAGTTCGGTGTGGAGAACAAGGGCCGTCCGGCCGACCAGTGGCTGATCGAGACGGTTCGCTGGGCCTGGAAGACCAAGATTCTGGTGCATCTGGGCATCGACCTGCGGATGCGGCTGCGGCAGACCGCCGAGGAGGAGGCGGTCCGCGTCTTCGCGTCGAACCTGCGCGACCTGCTGCTCGCCGCACCGGCCGGCACCCGCGCGACGATGGGCCTCGACCCGGGTTTCCGGACCGGCGTCAAGGTGGCCGTCGTGGACGCCACCGGCAAGGTCACCGCGACCGGCGTGATCTACCCGCACGTCCCGCAGAACCAGTGGGACAAGTCGATCGCCCAGCTGGCCGCGCTGGCCGCCGCACACAAGGTCGACTTGATTGCCATCGGCAACGGTACGGCGTCGCGGGAGACCGACAAGCTGGCGGCCGAGCTGATCGCGAAGCATCCGGAGCTCAAGCTGACCAAGGCGGTCGTCTCGGAAGCGGGCGCGTCGGTCTACTCCGCGTCGGCCTTCGCCTCCCAGGAGTTGCCGGGGATGGACGTGTCGCTGCGAGGCGCGGTGTCGATCGCTCGGCGGCTGCAGGATCCGCTGGCCGAGCTGGTGAAGATCGATCCGAAGTCGATCGGCGTCGGGCAGTACCAGCACGACCTGCCGGAGAACTCGTTGTCCCGTTCGCTCGACGCGGTGGTCGAGGACTGTGTGAACGCGGTCGGCGTCGACCTCAACACGGCGTCCGCGCCGCTGCTCACCCGGGTCTCCGGGATCACCGCCGGGCTGGCGGAGAACATCGTCCAGCACCGCGACCAGAACGGCCCGTTCAAGTCGCGGACCGCGCTGAAGAACGTGCCGCGGCTCGGCCCGAAGGCGTTCGAGCAGGCGGCCGGGTTCCTCCGGATCCCCGGTGGCGACGACCCGCTCGACTCCTCCAGCGTGCACCCCGAGGCGTATCCGGTGGTCCGGCGGATCCTCCAGGCGACCGGGCAGGAGCTCAAGTCGCTGATCGGGTCGCCGGTGCTGAAGACGCTGAAGCCGGATCAGTTCGTCGACGAGACCTTCGGGCTGCCGACGGTGTCGGACATCCTGGCCGAGCTGGAGAAGCCCGGGCGTGACCCGCGTCCGGCGTTCAAGACGGCCACGTTTGCCGAGGGCGTGGAGAAGATCGCCGACCTGAAGCCGGGAATGCGGCTGGAAGGTCAGGTCACCAACGTGGCCGCGTTCGGTGCGTTCATCGACATCGGCGTGCACCAGGACGGCCTCGCCCACGTGTCGGCGCTGTCGAAGAACTACGTCAAGGATCCCCGCGAGGTCGTCAAGCCGGGTGACATCGTCAAGGTCAAGGTGCTCGAGGTGGACATCCCCCGCCAGCGCATCTCCCTCACCCTCCGCCTCGACGACGAGGTAGGCGCCCCCACCTCCACCGGCGGCCGCGGCGGCTCCCGAGCCGGCGAAAACCGCGACCAACCCGGCGGCGGTCGAGGCGGTCAGGGTGGACGCGGTCCTGGTGGGCAAGGCGGTGGACGTGGCCCCGGCGGACAAGGCGGCGGTCGCGGTCCCGGTGGTCAAGGCGGCGGACGCGGTCCGGGCGGCTCGGGCGGCGGCCAGGGCCGAGGGAGCGGCGGGCGCGGCGGTCAGGGCGGCTCAGGTCGCGGCCAGAGCACCCCGCAGACCGACACCCCGATGGACGAAGGCTCCCTCGCCGACGCCTTCCGCAAAGCAGGCTTCACCGTCCGCTAGAGCCGCCACAAAAGCAGGCAACAGACTTCATCGTCCGCTTGAACCATTGCAACAACAGACAGCCGGTCCCTCAGCGGACCGGCTGTCTGCGTTGCGGCAACCAGCTACGGGTAGATCATGTGGTCGGGTGGGGTGGTGGTGCGGCGGGCTAGGGGGTAGTAGAGGGCGGCCGTGAGGGTGAGGCAGATGAGCCAGGAGATGTCGGCGCCGCCGAGTTTGGTCGTGAGAGGGCCGGTGTAGAGCTTCTGGGCCAGGAACGGGATCTGGGCGGCGATGCCGAGGAAATAGGAGCCTAGGGCAACTAGGTTCCAGGCGCCGTAGCGGCCGGCCGGGTCGTAGAGGGCCGGTACGTCGACCCGTTCGCGGGAGATCAGGTAGTAGTCGGTGAGGTTGATCGCGCTCCACGGCGTGAACACCATCAGCAGGACGAGAACGAAGTTCTTGAAGTTGTCCAGGAAGTCGGCCGACGCGAAGATCGCGATCAGCACCGAGACGAGCAGGAAAGCACTCGTGTACGCCGCACGCACCGCGGGCCGGAAGGCCGCCGTACGGGTGAAGGCCGAGACGGTCGTCAGGATCGTCATCGAGCCGCCGTACGCGTTGAGGCAGTTGACCGCGAGCTTGCCGATCACGATCACCAGATAGATCAGTACGCCGACCGCGCTCGGCCCGGCCAGCGAGCCGAGGTACCCGACCTGGTTCGCGAGGAACCCGGCGCCACCGGCTGCCACCAGCGCGCCCAGCGTCATCGACCACTGCGAGCCGATCACGCTGCCGAGAAAGGTGGCGAGGAACGTCGTCCGCTCCGGAGTGTCTCGCGGCAGGTAGCGCGAGTAGTCCGCGACGTACGGACCGAAGGTGAGTTGCCAGCCGGCGCCGAGCGAGATCGCCAGCAAGAAGGTGGCCCACGTGAACGGCTTGGCTCCGAAGAGGGCGCCGACGTCCACGGTGACGAGGAGGCGGATGCCGAGGTAGGTGAAGCCGATTACGCCGCAGACGGTCGCGATCCGCCCGAGCCGGTGGATCCAGCGGTAGCCGAGGGTCGCGACGATCGCGGTCAGTACGCCGAACACGATGATCCCGATCGCGGCGTCGTCCACGTGCAGGATCTTGTTCACCGCCTGGCCCGCGAGAACCGTGCCGGTGGCGGCGAAGCCGAGGTACATGACGACCACGAGCACGAGCGGAACCACCGCGCCGTACACGCCGAACTGAGCCCAGCTGGAGATCATCTGCGGCAACCCGAGCCGCGGACCCTGGGCGGAGTGCAGGGCCATCACGATGCCGCCGAGCACGTTGCCGATCAGCAGCCCGATGATCGCCCAGAGCGCGTCGGCGCCGAAGACCACCGCAAGGGCACCGTCGACGACGGCGGTGACCTGCATGTTCGCGCCGAACCACAAGGTGAACTGGCTGATCGGCGTACCGTGCCGTTCGGCATCCGGTACGACGTCGATGCTGCGCCGCTCGATGACAACGTTGCTCATGCCGAGCATGTTGCCACCGACAACGAGTTCTCTAACGTAGATCTTCCAGGTGACCACCGGGGTCACCGAGATGTACTGCGGTCGCCTTCGGCGCGTAGCCGAGTCGCCGGTAGATCCGGTCCGCGCCGTCGTCGCCCGGCGTCAGCCAAGCCAGGGTGGCGCCGGCGTCTCCGAAGGCATGCCGGGTCGCGTACGCCGTTGCGATTGCGCCGAGACCGCGTCGCCGGTGCGAGGGGAGCGTGCCGACTCCGGCGATCTCGGTGACGCCGTCCGCCACGGCCGTCCATGCGGCCGTTGCGGCTGGAACTCCGTCCACGCGGACCAGCACATTCCCGCCGTCGGCAGGATCGGGCTGGTACGACCGTTCCCCGAGCGCCATCTCGTACGCCGAGGCTGCGACCGCATCCGCCTCGGCCAGCTCCTCGGCCGAGGACACCACTGAAACAGTCACGTCTTCGGGAAGGTCGGGGAGGACGAGATCGGCCGGCTCGAGTACGAGGAGCGGTGGGCGCGCGGCGATGATCATGCCGTTCGCGGCGAGCGCGTCGGCGAGGCCGGGGCTGGCCTCCTCGATCAGTTCGACGCTGAGCCAGCGGCCCTCGGCGGCGAACGCTTTGCGGATGGTGTCCAGCGCCCAGGGCACCTCTTCGGAGTCGAACGGCGTACCAGGCTCGGCCGCCACGGCTCCCGACAAGAACCACAGGTCACTGTCGTGCAGCAACCCCACCAACGGCCCCGCCACGATCTGCCGCCGCGACCTGATTCGCCCTTGCAACTGAGCGGACGCAATCCGAACACCGATCTCCACCCCACGACCCTAGATCAATCCCCGGACAAGCAAGGCAAGGGTTCAGTTGGCCAGGAGGAGCAGGTCCAGGAGGCGGTGGAGATCGGGCTCGGCAGGGGCGGTGGGAAGTAGAGGGCTCAGGGCGTCGAGGGTGGCGACGAGGTGGGCTCGTACTGCGGGGCGGGTGGTGTTGTGGCTGGTGGCGAGGTGGCGGATCACCTGGGTGGCGCGAGGGGAGGCGTCCAGCAACGCGGCGATGGCTTCGCTGGACGCGGCGGGTTCAGGGGTGTCGGCCAAGGAGACGGTGAGGGTGGCACCGAGGGCTGTGGAGAGGCGGTCGAGGGCGGCCAGCGTCGGGTTGCCGCGGCCGTTCTCGAGGTTCGCGATGTAGGGCACCGAGAGGCCGGCGTCGACGGCTACCGAGGCGATCGTCCGGTCGGCTGCCTTCCGGCGTGCCCGGAGCGCGTTGCCCAGTTCGAGTTCATCCACCCGGCCAGCCTATCTTCACAGAACACTCTTGCCAAGAAGTGTTCTCACGAGATACTTTCCGCTGCGTGCGGATCTTTCGGAACCACGACTTCAGACTGCTCTGGACCAGCAATGCGATCTCCGGCATCGGCTCGTGGCTGCTGATCGTGGCGCTTCCCGTCCAGGTGTTCGCCTTGACGGGATCGGCGGCGGCAACCGGGCTGACCTTGGCCCTGGAAGCCCTTCCTGCCTTGGTGATCGGCCCCTGGGCCGGCGCAGTACTGGACCGCTGGAACCTGTCCCGTGCCATGTGGCTGGCCGATCTCGCCAGCGCGGCCGCGGTGGCGTCGATCCTGCTCGCCGATCGGGCTGAGCGGGTGTGGATCATTTATGTCGCCGTCCTGGCCGAGAACCTTGCCACCACGGTGTTCCGCCCGGCCGCGCGCGCCCTCACGCCGAGGGTTGTCGGCGCCGGTGAAGAACTCGCCGCAGCCAATTCCCTCACGGCTTTCTCCGGCAGCGTCATCCGGCTGGCCGCGCCACCACTCGGCGCGGTGCTGCTGGCCGGCCCGGGTATTCGGTTCGTTCTCGTCGTCGACGTCGCCAGCTATTTGTTGTCAGCGGCAATCATCGCCACGGTCAGCCGGCGCCTGACCCACAGTCCCGAAACCCACCAAGAAGCGCCCGGAGCGCTGCACGGCCTTCGCTCCCTGAGCGAAAGCAAGATCCTCCGCGGCATTCTCGCCGCCAACGGCGTCTTCCTCACCGCCAACGCCGGACTCACCGCCCTCCTCGTACCACTCATTGTCGAACGTCTCCACGCACCCGGCTACGCGATCGGCTATCTGATCTCCGGCCTCGGTGCGGGATATCTGCTCGGCGCCGCGATCAGCACGAAAGCCTCGACCTGGTTGAGTGTGCGCAATCTGCTGGTCGTCACCCAGGTCGCCACAGCGGCCGCCTTCTTCGCTCTCGTCAACGCCCGGAACGTCAACCAGGCCGTCCTCGCCGCCGCTCTGATCGGCGTACCGGGCAGCGTCCTGCTGATCACCGCCGAGACCACCGTCCAACGCGTCACCCCGGCAGGCATGCTGGCCAGGATCGGGGCTCTGTTCTTCGCTATGGATTCACTCTCCGTCATTCTCGGCGCTCTGATCGCCCCTGCCTTGACCACGCTGATCGGGCTTCCGACGGCTCTCAATCTTCTCGCCGCCTCGGCTCTGACGGCTGCCCCGATCACCCTTCTCGCGGTGCCCGCGCATCCCGCCGCACTCATCCGCCCGAAGGTGCCGGAGCCGCGGTGACCGCTCCGTGTCCGGACGACTCCCAGCGGTTACCAGGATGTCCGACAATTTGATCTGCATCGAAAGAACGGCAGTGTTCGAATCGTTATTGGTAAATCCGCGCAAACATTCTTGACAGCGGAAATCCTTCGTCCGGCCGGAACCGCTCCCATCCGCCCTGACCAGCGGTTTCACCGTTGTAACCGGGTCAGCGGCAGGCGGGCGGCCGGAACCGGCGTAAGGCCTCTGTTAAGGTCCCTGCCGGTTTATTCCCCGGCCCGGCTTTTTGCGGTGTTCTTCTCTTATCCGCAAACCGCCACTGCAGACGAAGGACCGAAGATGACCGAGTCGTTCGAGACCACCGCACCGCACCGCCGCGTGCGGGTCTGGTTCGGCGCCCACCCGATCGCGGATCACACCGCCGTCGCGGATCAGGCCGCACAGTACGAAGAAGCCATGCGCCGCCGGTTCGCGTCGCTGCGAGTAACCAGTGAGCCCGTCCTGGTGACCACCGCGACGCCCGCGGAAATGTCGCGATGACCACCCGCCCGACGTTGCTCGGCTACGTGCGAGCCGACGCGTTGAGCTGCGCGGAGGAGCTGGCCGCGGCCACCGACTCGCTGGCACTGTTCGCCAGCACCGAGGGCTACACCCTCGGCACCGTCTACACCGAGCGGGACGCCGCCGAGTCCGCCGCGTTCTACGCGCTGCTGGACGAGGCGAAGCGGACCGAGGTTCGGGCGGTCGTGGTACCGAGTCTGCAGCACCTCGGCGCGGTCGGAGCACCCGCCGGGATGCGGCAGCAACTCGAGTTCTACCCGGCCCACGCGGTCGACAAGAGGTAACCCCAGACAAGCGGAGCTGACGTCTTGACCCCTGCATCGGCGTCGGTTCCGCTCTCCACCTCCACAGCTGCACCGGAATGCCGGGCGGTAGTGGATAAAAGGCCCCACCGGCTGCTACCGGTGGGGCCTTGTCATGTCCCGGCCGCAGGGCTCAGGCGATGATCGTGTAGCCGTACCGCTGCATGACTGCCCCGGTGGCTGCGTTGAAGACACCGGTGGCCGGCAGCTTGAACTTGAGCTGGATCTTCCTCACCATCTGCTGGAAGTGCAGATGCCACGGCACTCCGGCCGGTGGCCGGGTCTCGGCCTGGCTGATCGCCGCGACCTTCGGGTGCGCGGCCCAGGCGAGCACCTGGGCCCGGTCCGCGCCCCAAACACCGCTCATCGAGTCGTGAGTGCGGGCGTACTCCATCGCTCCCAGCGAGATCGTCGTGTTCGGCGGCGGTGGCGGTTGCACGCCGGGCACGGGATTCGGGTGGTAGTGCTGATACAACTCCCACGTCATCCCGTAGTACCCAGGCGGTCCGTCGTCGCGGCCCCGGCTCGCCAGCCCGTTACGGCAACGCCGGTACTCCGCGACCTGGTTGGCCGCGCCGCGCGACAGATCCTTGTCGCCCTGGGCGATCGCGTGCACGTGGTACGGCCAGTTCGATTGCGCCGGCGTCCGCAACCAGGCCGCGAAGCCGACCTGCCGCAACGCCAGTACTACGGCCTGCCGCTGCGCCTGGTTGAGGTCCGCGCAGGCCACGTCGACCGCGCCACCACCGTCGTGGGTGCCGGCCGAAGCCGCCACTCCGCCCTTGTTGTAGGACCCCTGCAGGATCGTGAACTGGAACTTCGCCAGACGCTCCGCGGCCTGGATCATCGCCACAGTCCGCTGGTTCAGCTGCTTGCCCCGCCAGATGATCCTTGCCTCAGGCATCTAATTCTCCGAGGATCCGGTCCGCGTCCTCGGCGGCGCCGAGCGCCTCGAGAACGTCCAGGTCCTCGTCGGTCAGCTCGTCGTCGTGGACTTGTTCGAAGACGTCCGTCATCGCACTTCCCCTCCCCTTGTACACCGCCCGCAGCCACCCCCGGCCACGGAACGCTTTTCAGCGTAGGTGCCACCGGGGGCACCCGTCCACGGGCGGTCGAGCGGGCGAAGGTATGAGGAACGTCAAGTTTTCCGCCGCCGATTGGTTCGCATCCGCGCCGATGGGGTACCTCTTGACGTGTCCCGCGGTTCAGTCGGCCCCATTCGGGCATGGGTGGTGCTCACCGAGCCGCGAGTTCTCCCACTGAGGGGCGGGAGGACGACCGACGGTGGCGGGCGTATCCCACGGTACGCCCGCCCCTGGGTCGGTCCCGGACTCCGTACCGGTCATAGCCTTCAGAGCGCAGAGGCGACGAACAGGTAGCGGTTCAGGCTGAAGAAGTAGGACTCGCCCAGGCTGCGCAGGTCGTCCGCCCAGGCCTTGGCGTCGGCCTCGGTGACGTCGCCCCGGCCGGGAACGAAGCCGGCGACGATGTCGATCAGGCCCGCGCTGTAGGTGCGCGGATCGAAGCCCGCGTTCAGCATCGGCACCACGTCGCGATGGGTGACCGTGAAGCCGGCCCCGGCGAGCGAGTCACCGAGCGTCCGCGGCAGGTGCGGATCCTCGAGGTGCTCCTCGAATGCGGTCAGTACCCGGGCCATCCGCGCGTCGTCGCGGGAACGCCACACGATCGAGTCCCAGTCGGTGTCCAGTACGACGACACGCCCGGCCGGCCGCAGTACCCGGCGGATCTCCGCGAGCGCGCCGGCCACGTCCTCGACGTACTCGAGGACCTGCGTGGAGACCACCACGTCGAAGCTCTCGGCACCGTACGGGAGCCGGCCGGCGGCAGCCGACTCCAGCTCGATCTTCGGCCCGCCCGGGACGCTCGCCCGGGTGCCGGCGATCGCGAGCATGCTCTCGCTGACGTCGACCCCGCAGACCCGTCCGTCGGCGCCGACCTCGGCGGCCATCTCGGCCGCCAGCAGGCCGGGACCGACGCCGACGTCGAGCACCCGGTCGCCCGGCCGCAAGGCCAGCGCGATCCGGACCACCCGGCGCTGCTCGATCACGTCCGGGGTCGTGTAGACCGCTTCGATCTGCCGTGACACCTCGGGGTCGAACTGCAGATTGCTCATCCCCGGTGTTCCCATCCGCCCATGGACGACATCATGGTCCGCCCGACCCCGAAAGCGGGAGACCAGATGCCCACCAATCACATCAAGTGTCAGCTACAGCGCGGACGCTCCGGCGGCATCTCGCCGGTCTCCAGGTACTTCGTGATCCGGCTGCGGGCGCACTCGGAGTTGAACCACGAGGTGTGGCCGTAGACGTCGGTGACCATCAAGTGGCTGCCGCGGAGCTGGCGGTGCAGGCCGCGCGCCGACTCCAGCGGGGTCGACGGGTCGTGCGTGTTGCCGGCGATCAGGATCGGCGGCGCGTCGTCGACCGGGGTCGGCTGCCACGGGTTGGTCGGCGGGATCGGCCAACCGGCACACGCCGCGGTGATCGCCCACCCCTCCACCGCCGCACCCACGCGGGGCGCGACCGCCTTCGCCAGCGCGAGGCGGGCCTTCGCGTCGGCGTACGAGGTGAGGCCGGGTGGGAAGTCCAGGCAGGAGACCGCCGCGTACGCCGACTCGGGATCTCCGACGTAACTGCGGCCGATGAAGCCGGAGCCGTCGCCCTTCTCGGCCGCCGCCAGGGCCGCCGCGAGCTCGGTCCACGGGGTGACGTAGTCGCCGATCGCGGGGATGAGGACCGGGAGCGACATCCGGATCGTGTCCCCGCTGACCTTGACGTACGGCGTACCGGGCAGCGGCTTCTTGTCCGCCTTGCGCACCACCTCGTCGTACACCTTGCCCACGTCACGTCCGTGCAGTGCGCAACTCGATGCGATCCGGCACCAGGCGGCGAACCGGTTGAAGCCGTACTCCATCTGGCGCGCCTCGGTCAGCATGAACGCGGTCGGGCCGGCCGCGTGGTCGAGGATGCCGTCGAGCACCATCCGGTTGATCCGGTGCGGGAAGAGCTGGGCGTACGTCGTACCGACGAACGAGCCGTAGGAGGGGCCGAAGTAGTTGAGCTTGTCGACACCAAGTGCTGCCCGCAGCGCGTCCAGGTCGCGCGCGGCGGCCCTGGTGTCCAGATTCCGCATGAGATCGCCGTGCTGCTTCAGGCACTGCTCGCCGAAGGCGCGACTCGATGCGACCATCGCGTCGTACTGCGCCTTCGACCGCGGAAACACCGGTACGCCGGGGCGCAGGATCGTGCCGCAGTCGAGCTGGGTCGATCCGCCGGTACCACGCGGGTCCCAGCTGACGATGTCGAACTTGTCCCGCCATTGCGGGAAGAGCTGATCCGCGTACCCCTCGGCAATGATCGAGGCTCCTGCCCCACCCGGACCGCCGGGATTGAACGCGAGTACGCCGACCTTGTGCGCCTGGTCTTTCGCGGGAATCCGGGCCACCAGCACCTCGGTCTTCGCGCCGGCCGGCTTCGACCAGTCCAGCGGCACCGTCAACTTGCCACACTGCTGTGGTGCTCCTGGTTTGCAGGCGGTCCAGTCCACCGTTGGCGGCGCTGCCTCCGCGACGGCCGGCAGCAGTCCCGCCACCAGCGCCCCCGCGACCAACAGGCCGGCTGATCGCCGCCCACCTCTGCGCATCGGAAGTCTCATACGCCGAACCTACGCACGACCGGTCTCACCGGCCATCCGCCGATCGGCGGTTGCGGCGTCATCCCCCGGTCGTACGCCGCAGCGAGCGGCAGCGCGCCGGTGGTCGGTGACCACCGGCGCGAAAAGCCTTGCCCAGCAGGGGTTTCAGTGCGCGGGCGCGAAGTCGATGAAGCCGACGACCTCGACGATCTTGCCGCTCGGGGCGAGCGTGACGAGGTCGGTGCCCCCGGCCACCGCGGGCTGCCCCTCGGCGGCGAGCTCCCAGGTCCAGCGCAGCCGGTTGTGGTGCTCGTCGATGCTGCCGGTCCGGGTGAAGCGGTAGCCCGGGAACATCTGGTGGGCCGTCTCGACCGTCTTGCTCAGGCCGTCGTGGCCGGTCACCTCGAAGGTCGGGTCCACGAACATCGCCTCGTCCACCCAGAGCTCGGCGATGAGCTTCGCCCGGGCCTCGGCGTCGTCGCAGTTCCACATCGCGAAGTACTGGTCGGCGACGGTGGCGGCGGTGCTTGTCATGGTGACTCCTTGGGGTTCGTTCGTTCGGTTGATGCCGAGAACCTTGCCGCCGGAGGAGGCTGCCGGTCGATGACGTCACAGGTAATGGCGGTGATCACCTCAGCGGTTACGGTCTGAGGCATGACCGCGTCAGTCGAAGACACCTTCCAGCGACCCGTGGGCGAGCTCCTGCGCGGCTGGCGTGAACGCCGCCGGCTCAGCCAGCTCGAGCTCGCCAACCAGGTCGAGGTGTCGACCAGGCACGTGAGCTTCGTCGAGACCGGCCGCTCGAAACCGAGTCGGGAAATGGTGCTGCGTCTGGCCGAGCATCTCGACGTACCGCTGCGGGATCGCAACCAGCTGCTGCTCGCCGGCGGGTACGCGCCGATCTACACCGAGACCTCGCTGCACTCCCCGGCGATGCTCGCGATCCGCTCCGCGCTGCGCCGCCTGCTCAAGGCGCACGAGCCCTATCCGGCCATGGTGGTGGACCGCTGGTGGAACCTGGTCGAGGCCAACGAGGGGATCGGCCTGTTCACCGAAGGCGTCGCCCCTGAGTTGCTGACGGCACCGATCAACGTACTGCGGCTGACCCTGCATCCGGACGGCCTGGGCAGCCGGATCGTCAACCTGGCCGAGATCCGGGCGAACATTCTCACCAGTCTGCAGCGCCAGATCATCAGCACCGCGGACCCCGAACTCCAGGACCTGTACGACGAACTGCACGGGTACTCCGGTCTTTCGAGACCGGACCACCCCGGGCCCGCCGAGGTCGTCATCGCGATGAAGGTGCGGCACGGCGAGCACGAACTGTCGTTGCTGAGCACGATCGCCACCTTCGGGACGCCGGTCGACGTGACCGTGTCCGAGCTGATGATCGAGCAGTTCTTCCCCGCCGACGACGCCACCGCCGAACTACTCCGGGAGCTGTGATGGCCGACCTGCCCGACGACCAACTCGCCGATACCCGCGAACTCCACCTGGCCTGGCTGGACTACTACCGCCGGACGGTCGAGCGGAAGCTGGCCGGGTTGACCGAGAGCGAACTGCGGACCAGCCGGTTGCCGTCGGGCTGGTCACCGCTGGAACTGGTGAAGCACCTGATCTGGATGGAACGTCGCTGGCTGCGCTGGGGCTTTGTGGCCGAGCCGTTCGACCAGCCCTGGGGTGATTCGGGTGGGACCGAGGACCAGCCCTGGCAGCTTGCCGACGGCGACACCGCCGACAGCTTGCTGACCGCACTGCGGGCCGGCGGCGAACGGACCCGCCAGGTTGTCGGGAGCGCCGACGACCTGGCACAGCACGCCGCCGCCGGCGGAAGGTTCAGCGCCGGGAAACAGACACCCACGCTGAACTGGATCCTGTTTCACGTCCTGCAGGAATATGCCCGGCACGTCGGCCAGCTCGACATTGCCCGCGAGCTGGCCGACGGCGGCACCGGCGAATAGAGGAGGGGTTCTACCGGTGTGAAGGCAGCCCGCTGGGCGGCTGCGTGGGCAGGGAGGGCAGGCTCGGCGTAGCGGTGGGCCACGACGGCTTGGTGGTCGGCCAGGTCGGCTTGGTGGTCGGCACCGGCGGCAGTGTCGGCTTGCCCGGCAGGGACGGGGTCGGCACCGGCGGCAGGGTCGGCTTACCCGGCAGGTGCGGCTTGCCGGGCAGCGACGGAGCCTGAGTCGGGACCGGCAGGGTCGGCTTGCCCGGGAGGGTCGAAGCCGCGGTCGGAAGCTTGTCGCTCACACAGGGCGGCAGCTCCGGCTTACCCGGCAGGGTCGGCGCAGCGGTCGGCAGCGTCGGCTTGCCCGGCAGAGTCGGCTTCGTGGTCGGAACCGGCGGCAGGGTCGGCAGAGTCGGCTTGGTGGTCGGCACGGGCGGCAGCGTGGGTTTGCCCGGCAGATGCGGCTTACCGGGCAGCGACGGCGTACCGGTCGGGATCGGCAGCGTCGGCTTGGTGGTGGGCCAGGTCGGCTTCGTGGTCGGCCACGTCGGCTTCGTGGTCGGCACCGGCAGGGTCGGCTTGCCCGGCAGGGTCGGCTTGGTGGTCGGCACCGGCGGCAGCGTGGGCTTGCCAGGCAGGTGTGACTGGCCAGGCAGGTGTGGCTTGCCAGGCAGCGTCGGCTTGGCAGTCGGCAGCGACGGCTTCGGCACGGTGACGGTGACCTTGACGCTGGCCTGCACCTTCACCTTGTCCGGCACCTTCACCGACGGCAGGCAGGTCGGGTCTACCTGCGCAGGCACCTCGACCGGCGGTTTGCTGCCACCGGCCAGCAGGTTCCGTACGTCGGCAGGCCCGCCGACCGCGGCGGACACTGTTGCGACAGTGCCGGCGAGAGCAGTCACGCCCGCCGCGGCCAGTCCTCGGCGGAGCCAGGCGAGCCGGCGGCCACGGCGCATCAGGTCGGCCGGGTCCGGCTGGAAGGGCTCCAGGTCGTACTCAAGCGCACTGCGCACCCGAGAGTCGTCACTCATGCGTTTCCTCCAACGGTGGTATCGATCAAGTCGGGTGCCAGACGCAGCTTGGCCAGAGCCCGGGACGCGGTGCTCTTCACCGTCCCGGCGGCCATGCCGAGCAGGTCGGCGGTCTCCGCCTCGGAGAGATCCTGCGAGTACCGCAGCGCGACCACGGCCCGTTCCCGGACCGTCAGACCGCCCAGTGCGGACAGCACGGCTTCCCGGGTCTGCACCTCGCCCGCGAAGTCCGCGACGGACCGCTGGTCCCAGTCGTTCTCGACCGGATCACTGGGTACTTCGTTGGACCAGCGCCGGCGAGCCTGCGAGAGGAACCGGTTCACCAGCACCCGGCGTACGAACCGCAGTGGGTCACCGTCGAGTCGATGCCATTTCGGGTAGGACCGCATCAACGCCTGCTGGACGAGATCCTCGGCCGTGTGCCGGTCACCGCAGAGCATCTCCGCGAACCGGAGCAACGGGGTCGACTGGGCCTGCACGAATCGCTCGAAGTCGGCGTCCGCGGTCCGGGTCATCGGTTCTCCTCAGCCTCTGTCACACCGGTCCAAACCCGCTGGGTCACCGCTTCGGTTCTGTCCGTGCACGAATTCGTTGGAAGAAATTTATTCACGAGCTATACAGACCCATCGAATGTTTGTCACATTAGGTGAGCCGGGTAGCGCACCCGGTAGCGTCCCTTCACCGCCCCGGAGGTTCCGCCCATGCCTATCACCCGTAAACCGAAGGCCGCACTGTGTCTCGCGGCCGCCCTCGCCGCACTGCCGCTGGCCGCGTCCATCAGCCCCGGCTTCGCGGCCGGTCCGTCCCCGGTCGCCGTCGCGGCCCGGCCGGTCGACGGCTCCACCAACGTCCACGCCGACGGCAACCGGATCGTGCTCGGCGACGGCGCCGCCACGACGGGCTCCGTCGAAGTACGGCAGCGCTCCGGTATCGCGAACCTGGCCCCGGTCCGGTTCGGCGCCGCCACCTCAGCCGTTGTGGTCGGCTACCAGGCCGGTACGCCGGACGGCTCGACCGCCGAGGTCGACGTACGAGCGCTCGTCAAGGACCAATGGACTGAGTGGACCCCGGCTGCCGCGGGCTCGCCGACCGCGCTTGCTGAGCCGAGCGACCAGGTCCAGCTGAGGATCATCGTGCTCGCGCCGCCGAAGGGCGCCAAGCCCTGGGTCGGCTCGGTCAGCGTCGAGCCCACGAACGCGGTCCAGGCCGGCACCATGACCATCCAGGCCGCCGCGCTGAAGTCGCGGGTCTACGCCACCCGCGAGGGACTGGTCGGCGGTACGACGGCCAACGGGCACGTGATCGCCAGCCGCGACCACTTCGTCGCCCTACCGTCGCGGCGAGGACTGGCCAGCAACGGCTCCGGCACCTACACCGTCAAGGTCTGCACCACCAGCGGCAGCCGGTGTGCGTTCGAACCGGTCTGGGACGTCGGTCCGTGGAACACCAAGGACGACTACTGGAACCCGAGCTCGACCCGGCAGATGTGGACAGACCTCCCACAAGGCCGGCCGGAGGCCCAGGCGGCGTACCAGAACGGCTACAACGGCGGTCGCGACGAGTTCGGCCGGACCGTCGCCAACCCGGCCGGTATCGACCTGGCCGACGGAGTGTTCTGGGACGCGCTCGCGCTGGCGGACAACTCCTGGGTGGACACGACGTATCTGTGGACCGGTACCGGCGGCCGCGGCACCGTCTCGATCTCGTCGGGCTACCTCAACATCCGCAACGCGGCGAGTTCGTCGGGCGCTGTCGTCGGGATGGCCGGCAAGTCCGCGCAGGTGACGGTGGAGTGCCAGACAACGGGTCAGAGCGTCTCCGGCTCGCAGGGCACCACGAACATCTGGCTGCGAGTCAACGCGGGCATGTACGTCTCGAAGGCGTGGATCAACGCGGGCAGCTTCGGCGCCTGCTGACACCTACCGCGCGTCCGAAGTACTGATCACCAGTACTTCGGACGCACGGTGGCCCGCTACTTCGGCAGTGGGTTCTCGGCGTTGTCGGGGAACTGCTTGAGCAGCTTCCCGGCGGCGTCGTAGACGAAGACCGCCAGCTCGTTGTGGTCCGGCCCGGTGATGCGTGTGATGCTGTGTCCGGCCGCGGGGGTCTGCCTCGGCTGGTTGCCCGCGTCCACCAGCGCGTTGGACTCGACCCAGCCGGGAATCCCGGCGAGCCGGTAGACCTTGGCGTACCAGGCCTTGGTGCCGCGGGTGTAGACGACCGTCGCGACCTTCGAGTTGCGGAACACCGAGTTGGCCACGACGTCCTCCCCCGAGCCCAGGCTCTGGATTCCCGGTGAGGTGCCGTCGCCGATGTTGGCGTTGCCGACGGTGGCACGCCAGCCGAAGGGCTCGTACGGCTCCTCGCCCGGCGCGTGACTCACCAGCGCCCATTGCGTTCCCTTGGTCCGAAAGGTCACGTCCGCAGCTATCTCGACCGAGCCGTTCGCGGGCAGCGCACCGACGGCCGGCGGCTTGTTCTGGAACAGATACTTGCCCTTGGCAACAGCTTTCGGCGCGACCTGAGGTACGCCGGCCGCCTGGTCGACCTGGCTGGGCCTGGACCCGTCCTTCGCCGCCACAGGTGGCTTCCCGGCGGTGGCGGCCGGAATCCCGCCGCCGCCCGCTGCCGGCGGCTCGGCACCGGCACTCGGCTTGCCGGTCCCGGCAATAGCCGCCCCGGTGATCGTGATGCCGGCCACCGCGGCGACCGCGAGCCCGGTCACCGCCAGCCGGGCGGCCCGGCCGGACGTTCTCGACTGCTTCATTCGGTTGCCCTCCACAAGGTTCGGCGTGGTCCTTCAAGCACAAGGACGCCGCACCACCCGGGAGGGTTCTGCTACTTCGCCAGCGGATCCTTACCGGTACCGAAACTGGCCAGCAGCTTGCCGTTGCTGTCGTACGCGAAGACCGACACCTCGTCGCCGAACGGCGGCGCCGGGGTCATCTGCGTCCCGGCCGTGACGGTGCTCGTCGGCGTGACCGGATCCGCGATCACCGCCGAGGACTGGACCCAGCCGGGGATCCCGCCGAGTCGATAGACCTTCGCGTACCAGGCCTTCTTCCCGCTGGTGTAGACGACCGTGGCGACCCGGGGGCCCTTGAAGACGGAACTGACCAACAGTCCCGCCCCTGCTCCGGCACTCTGGATCCCCGGATCGGTGCCGTCACCCAGGTTCTTGTTGCCCACCGTCTCCCGCCGGCCGAACGGCTCGCCCTGCGGTTCGCCGGGCACGTTGGTGATCACGGTCCACTGAGTTCCCTGGGTCCGGAAACGGTAGTATGGCGCGATCTCCACCGAGCCGTTCGCCGGGAGCTGGCCGATTGCCTGCGGCTTGTTCTGGAAGGCGAATCCCGAACCGTGCGGGGCCGACACGGACGGCCCCGACATCGTCGGCGGCGTACTGG
The DNA here is from genome assembly GCF_003261635.1 of Kribbella monticola. Classification (GTDB taxonomy): domain Bacteria; phylum Actinomycetota; class Actinomycetes; order Propionibacteriales; family Kribbellaceae; genus Kribbella; species Kribbella monticola. The sequence continues at coordinate 341,895 of NZ_QFXK01000029.1, forward strand.
ACGGAGTACCAGCCGGGCTGCTCGGCGTACCGGCGACCGGTAGCGCAGACGGCTCGTGGCCGCCCTGGTCCGTTGCGGTGAACAGGCTCGCGGCAGCGACCACGGCAACTGCTGCCGAGGCGAGTCCGGCCGCGACCACTCCCCTGGTACGACGGCGGCGGTGCGCGCCGGCGATGACCTCGGCTGCGTCGAGTGGGCTCAGCTCGTCAGGGTCGGCCTGGAGCAGGTCACGGAGATCGTTGTCGTTCATGCCTTCCCTCCTACGTAGCTGGCGCTCAGCTCCGGGACCGCCCGCAGTTTCTGCAGGGCCCGCGAATGCGCGCTCTTGATCGTGCCGACCGCGACCCCGAGAACGGCGGCGGTTTGGGCTTCGGTGAGATCCTCGACGTACCGCAGGACGATCACGGCGCGTTCCCGGCGGGTCAGGGTCTCGAGCGCGGCATCGAGGACCAGCCGGCGTTCGACGCCGTCGGCCGGATCGCCGGCCGATCGATGGAAGTCCGCGTCGAGCTCGGCCGGAGTACCGCTGGGGCGTTCGCGCCAGAGCCGCCGCCGGAGCCAGGACAGATGCTGGTTGACGACGGCCTGGCGGACGTAGCCGAACGGGTCGCCCATCTCGATCCGGTCCCAGCGCAGGTATGCCTTCTCCAGCGCGGTCTGGACGAGGTCCTCGGCGAGGCCGGCGTCACCACACAGCATCCGGGCAAGGTGAACCAGTCGCCCGGACCGGGCGACGACGAACGCGGTGAAGTCCTCGTCCCGCCCCGCCGACTGCCGCATCCATCCTCCCGTCCCCTACTCGTCCCTGCTTACGAAGACGCGGCAGAGGGTGCGAAGGTTCTGTCCGCCCGAGAAGATCTGGTCAGCGCGACTGCAGGTGGCCGGCCTGCAGGTCCACCGAGAACGTCCGTGGCAGGTTCGCCTGGACCAGCTCGGCGGCCAGCCGGACCCGGTCGCGACCGGCGGCCTTGGCGGCGTACATGGCCTTGTCGGCGCGTTGCAGCAGGTCGTCGACCGTCATCCCGTCGGACGGGTAGACCGCGACGCCGATCGACACGGTCAGATGCAGCGTCTCCGGATCCAGGTCGGGGTCGTCCAGGACACCCGCGCACATCGCGGCCAGCGGGCTCGCCGCGACGGCGTTGCGCAGCCGGTCGGCGGTGACGGTCGCGTCCGCCACGTCGGTGTCGGGCAGCGCGATCACGAACTCCTCGCCACCGAACCGGCCGATCACGTCCTTGGTCCGGATCGCACTCCGCAGGATGGTCGCGACCGCCCGGAGCGCTTCGTCGCCGACCAGGTGCCCGAGCTGGTCGTTGACCTGCTTGAAGTGGTCGATGTCGATCAGCAGCACGGCCATCGGCTCGCGCTGGGTCCGCGAGTTCCGCAACATCTCCTCGGTCCGGCGCCGCCACCAGTCCACCCGGCCGAGGCTGGTCTTCGGATCGGTCTGCGCCTCGGTCTCGAGCTGGCTGAGCAGCAGGGCCCGCTGCGCGGTCAGGGTGATCGGGATCGCGATGAAGGCGAACCACGGGCTGACCAGGCTGGCCGCGGCGAGCAGGCAGCCGAGCGTCGCGGCGGTCGCGTCGACACACCAGTCGTCCTTGTCGCCGACCGTGTCGCGCCGGCCGCTGCCGGGCAGGATCAACGAGATCGCCAATCCGCAGAGCAACATGTCGGCCACGACGTACGTCGCGGCGCCGGCGAGCATCGCGACGACGAGCCCGAGCGAGTTGCCGCCGGTCAGCTCGCGCGCGTTGACGAAGACGGCGTGGGCGGCGCCGACCGCGAGCACATGCACGGCGGTGGAGAAGGCCCAGCGATACGGGATGCATTTGCCGGCCCGGATCCGCCACCAGATCCGCAGCAACACCGCGACCAGGATCGCCAGGGCCGGATGCAGCACGATCGCGGCCGCGATCATCCAGGCCGAGCCCAGATCCTTGTGCAGGGCGCCTCCGCGGCGCCGGCGGCTCTCCACCCGGCGGGCGCCCTCGACGGAGATCAGCGCCGAAACGGTCAGCGCGAACACCACGTCGATGCCGCGCCACGACGGCAGGCCGGCGAAGGCCTTCACGCCGTACGCCAGGGCCGCGAGGTCGACCAGCGCGACGACGCAGAACGCCGGGACCGTCAGGGTCCACAGCGCCCATTTCCGCACCGCACGCCTACTCTGCGCAACCATTGGTTCCAACGGTACGACGAGTAAGGGGTCCGTCCCAATCCGCGACGGCGCGCTGTGGATGACGAGTTGGAAACGAAGTCAGCTGGTTGAGAATTCAGTCGTTTGATCAAACATCATCGATCGAACGACCTACTCCTGGTCCAGCCGCCCGAGCAGCGCCAGCAGCGTCTTGCGCTCCGCCGCGGACAACGGCGCGAGCAGTTCGACCTCGGCGGCATAGATCAGCTTGTCCATCTCCGCCAGCGCCGCTTCGCCCTTCGGCGTGATCGCGACGATGTTGCGCCGCCGATCAGCCGGATCCGTACGGCGGACGACGTACTCCAACTCGCCCAGCTCGTCCAGCAGGGTGACCAGATCACTGCGGTCGAAGACGATCCGGTCGGCGAGTGCGCTCTGGGTCGCGTCACCGTCGTCGGCGAGGCTGGCGAGAACGTGGTAGTGCTGCGTCTTGGCACCCGCGTCGGCCAGATGCCGGCGGATCAATCGGCGCGACTGGTAGCTCGCGCGGCCCAGATGCCAAATGACGCGATCGCCGTGGCGGTGCTGGGGCGTCTTCACCCGATCACTGTAGGTCCCGGAACCCGCTTGACTAATTCATAGGAGATTCCCATGATTGGACTCTCCTACGATGATGGTGAGGTCCAGCAGATGCGAGCAGTGCGCTACCACCAGCACGGCGGTCCGGAGGTTCTCCAGCTCGAGGAGGTGCCTGCTCCCGTTCTCACCGGCGGACAGGTCCTGGTCGAGGTCGAGGCAATCGGCGCGAACGTGATCGACACCGTCTTCCGTCGTGGCGACGGACCGTGGACGCGGCCATTGCCGGGCAAGCTGACCGGTGACGTCGTCGGCCGGATCACCGCCCTCGGCCCCGACACACCTGCCGAACTCCGGACAGGGCAACGGGTGGCCGCCCTGTCCGAGGACGCCTTCGCCGAGCAGGTCGCTGCGGACGCCGCGTGGCTCGCTCCTGTCGCTGAGGACGCGGACGCCGGCCAGGCCACCATGCTCTCGATGACCGCGCCCCTCGCCCTGCGACTTCTCAAAACCGCCAAGGCCGGCGCGGATGACGCCGTACTGATCCAGTCCGCCGCCGGGACGGTCGGGCATCTCGCGGTCCAGCTAGCCCGTGCGCTCGGCGTGAAGACAGTGATCGGTACGGCGTCGTCGCCGGCCAAACTCGACTTCATCCGGGCCTGCGGAGCCGACCTCGCCGTGGACCTCAGCGACGCCGACTGGCCGGACCGGATCCGCGAACTCACCCCGCAAGGCGTCGATGTCGTCCTCGACGCGGTCGGCGGCAAGGTGTTCGACCAAGGCCTCGACCTGCTCGCCCCGCTCGGCCGGATGGTCAGCTACGGCGCGATCAGCGGCGAACTACCGGTCGCACCGATTCAAAGCCTGTTCCAGCTGAAATCGGTCACCGGCCTGTCGATGCTCGCCTGGCGCGCGGCCCGCCCCGCCGAGGCGTACGCCGACATCGCCGAGGTGACCCGGCTCTTCGCAGCAGGCGACCTGAGACCGAGGGTTCACGGGACCTACCCACTCGCCGACATCGCCGAACTCCACACCGTCCTCGACAGCCGCGCAAACCTTGGCCGGTTGATCGCGACCACCCAGTAACGGCTTACCGATTGAAGAAGTCGGTCAACGCCGGGGCGAGGACTTGAGGTGGGACCTGGTGGAACTCGCCGGGCAGGCCGAGGAGCTTGGCGCGCGGGAGAGCTGCGGCGGTTTCTCGTACCGACCTCTGGAGCCAGTCGGGGCTCGAAGTGCTGTGCAGGGCTAGCGTCTCGACCTGGATGGATGCCAGCAGATCCACCGGTACCGCGCTGTCGCCCATCTGCAGCGCGTCGTAGATCAGCGTAGGCGCCATCGCCTCCAGGGACTTCCACATCGGGGTGTTCTTGAAACCGTCCACGAGTTCCTGTGGTTGACCGACCGCCTCGACCATGAAGAGTTCGGCGGCGCCTCCAGGGCTGCCTGCGGCAACGAATTCCTGCAGGCGCTCCAGGTAGCGGTCCGGCGCGGGCGGCGCACCCTCCACCCGGAACGGCGGCTCCATCACGCTCAGCTTTTCGAACCCCACCCCGGCCGCCATAGCGCGCAGCAGCACCATCACGCCGGACGAATCGGCCGAGGCGAAGACGGCGCCGGTGGCCTCCTGCAAAGCGGCGAGATCCTCGACTTCCCGCTCCACGGAGTACGGCGTGGTGTCGGTGCTGTCGCCTCGACCGCGACGGTCGTAGGTGATGACGGTGAACGACGACGCCAGCTCCGTCGCGAGCGGGACGTAGTACGAGCGATCGGTGAAGGCGCCGGAGATCAGGATCAACCCCGGGCCATTGCCGTAGCGGTCGTAGGCGATTGACGTTCCGTCGGGAGAAATGACCTTGTCCATACTCAACCGTCGAGTGACTTCGCTGAGCCGGGACAGTTGCCTCCTGTGACCTCGGTCACAGGCGGCCCCGCGGTCAAGGTGCGGTCAGTTGCTGACGTGGGCCGTGCTGTCGAGCCAGTGCTGGGCGAGGTCGAGGTCGCCTTCGATGGTGATGCCGGTGGCCTCGCGATCGGTGAGCGGGAGCCTGCGGGTCATGGTGAGCAGCAGTGATCCCGCGGGGCCGGTGATGGTCACCTCGGCCTGGTGGGTTCCGGGCTGCCAGGTTGCCCCGTCGGGTCGCCGTTCGACGAACCACGCGCCCTCGTCGCCGTCGAGGTCGGTGGCCAGCCATTGCAGGGTCTGGCCGGTGCCGCGGATTGCCTGAGCGGACTCGGGTCGCTGCAGTTCCCAGGTCGGCGAGGTGAGCATCGCGAGGTGGTTGCTGATGAGCGCTGCCGCGATGTCGGCCTCGACGGACGGCCGGCCCTCCGCGTTCGCAGCGGTGGCTGCGTCGAAGCCGTGGACGACCGACTCGTTGAGCATGCTGGTCAGCCAGAACTCCGCGCCGGTCCGCTCGTCGCCCGCGGCGTTGAACACCGGTGCGGCGAGTGCCTCGTCGGAGCAGGCGTCCGCGACCCGCTGCGCGGATTCCGACAGCCAGGCCTGCCATTCACTGGGATCGGCAGGGAGTGCGGCCAGCTCGGTGGGCAGTTGGGTCGGGTCCGTGATGCGCCGTTCGATGATCTCCGCGACCCAGTGCTGGGTCCGCCCGACGTGCTCGACCAGGTCGGTGACGGTCCACTCCGGGGCAGTCGGTACGGCGGCGTCAGGTCCGGCCTGCACCGCTGATTCCGCCAGCCGCCGGGTGTGGTCGACGACCGCCTGCCGGGTCCGTTCCGCGCTCAGCTTCCGCATCGCTGTTCCTCTCAGGGTTGGTCTGTACCTCAGACTCTGCTGGAGGACGTTTACGGTTTCTTTCCGGTTCTCTACCGAGCCCGGTCCGGACGCGTGGATCAGCGGCGACGGCGGGCGGCGCCGAACAGACCGCGGACGATCTCGCGGCCGGCGGTCCGGGCGAACTGCTTGAAGGCCGACGAGCCGACGACCTGCTCGACCACCGACTTCTCGTGCTTCTGCGGACGTTGCGCCTTCGGCTCGGGTGCGGGCTGGTCCTGCTTCTCGGCCTCGGCCTGCGCGGCACCGGCCTGCACCGCCGCGGCCAGCTTCTCGTACGCCGATTCTCGGTCGATCACCTGCGAGTACTTCGCGTTGAACTGCGAGCCCTGTACTGCGGCGGTCAGCTGCTCCGCCGTCGCCGGTGCCATCAGCGACTGCGGTGCCCGCAGGCGGGTCCAGGCGACCGGGGTCGGCGCGCCCTTCTCGTTCATCACCGTCACGATCGCCTCGCCGATGCCCAGCTGGGTGAGCACCTCGGCGAGGTCGTAGGTCGAGGTCGGGAAGGTGGACACGGTCGCCTTGAGCGCCTTCGCGTCGTTCGGGGTGTGCGCGCGGAGCTGGTGCTGGACCCGCGAACCGAGCTGGGCCAGCACGTCGTCCGGCACGTCCTTCGGGGTCTGGGTGACGAAGAAGACGCCGACGCCCTTCGACCGGATCAGCCGGACGGTCTGCGCGATCGCACTCAGGAACGCCTTCGACGCGTCGGCGAACAGCAGGTGTGCCTCGTCGAAGAAGAACACCAGCTTCGGCTTGTCCATGTCGCCGACCTCGGGCAGGTCGTGGAACAGGTCGGCCAGCAGCCACATCAAGAAGGTGGAGAACAGGGCCGGCCGGTCCTGCAGGTTCGGCAGTTCCAGCAGCGAGATGACGCCCTTGCCGTCACGCGCCTGCATCAGGTCCGCGGTGTCGAACTCGGGTTCGCCGAAGAACGCCTCGGCGCCCTGGTCCGCGAACCCGATCAGCGACCGCAGGATCACCCCGGCCGTCGCGGCGGACAACCCGCCGAGCTCCTTGAGATCGTCCTTGCCCTCGTCACTGGTCAGGTGCGTGATGACCGCGCGCAGGTCCTTCAGGTCCAGCAGCGTCAGGCCCTGCTTGTCGGCGTAGTGGAAGATCAGGCCGAGCGAGGACTCCTGGACATCGTTCAGCCCGAGCACCTTCGACAACAGCACCGGACCGAACGAGGTGATGGTGGCCCGGACCGGGATGCCGGTGCCCTGCCCACCCAGGGCGTAGAACTCGGTCGGGAAGCCGGTGGCCGTCCACTCCTGACCGATCGTCTTGGTCCGGGCGAGCAGCTTGTCGCTCTCCTGGCCGGGCTGGGAGACCCCGGACAGATCGCCCTTGATGTCCGCCGCGAACACCGCGACGCCGGCGGCCGAGAGCTGCTCGGCCATCAACTGCAGAGTCTTCGTCTTACCGGTGCCGGTGGCGCCGGCGACCAGGCCGTGCCGGTTCACCATCGACAACGGGATCCGCACCGCGGCCTCGGGCTTCGGCTCTCCGTCGACGAGCAACGCACCCAACTCGATGGCCGGCCCCTCGAACGCGTACCCCTGCTTGACGGTCTCCACGACGTCCGGTGTCTCGGCCATGTCAGCGATGCCTTTCGAAAAGACGAAGTTTCCCCTGCGCTCGGCATGCTAGTGCCCCGGGTCCGAAGTTGGGTGAACGTCGGCCCGGGGCACTCGGAGTCCGGTCAGCGGACGACGACGACCTTGGTCGCACTGGTGGTGAAGGACCAGATCGTGTCCGACATCGGCTTGGACACCCGGATACAGCCGTGCGAGGCACGCGAGTTGGTGCCGAGCAACCAGTCCGCGTGGATCTGCGCGCCGTTCGACTTGTACGTCGGGATCTGGTGGAACCCGATGCCGCAGGAGGCGAACCGGACGAAGTTGTTCAGGTACAGCCGGCCTCCGTCGGTGTTCCGCTTGATCCGTCCGGCCCGGCCGCACTTCGAGCCGGACGTGTAGGTGCCCGGCTTCAGGTACGTCGGGTTGTCGACCATGCCGCCCTGGCGCACGACCCTGCCGGCGGAATCGATCAGCCAGAGCCAGTTCTGGGATTGACTGAGCACGATCCGGCGTCCCCCACCACTGCCGGCCGGGACCGCCCGGACGTCGCAGCGCTTCGCCGAAGCGGCCATCAGCCGCGAGTACGTCGTACCGGCGAGTGAGCCGTTCTGCGCCAGCTTGTTGGCCGACTGGAACCGGGTGGTGGCGGCCTGGGTCATCGCGCCGATCTTGCCGTCGACCGGGCCCGAGGTGCAGCCCAGCTTGTTCAGACGGGTCTGGGCCGCCTTGTTCTGTGCGACGGTGAGCGCGTCCGCCGGGATCGTCGTACCGGCGATCGCGACGACGAGCGCCGCCGCCCCCATGCCGAGTCTGGTCAGTGTTCTCATCACTACTACCCCCTGTCGAAGCACTATCCCCATTGGACGCCTGACCGGGGTAAAAGGTTGAGTGGTTCCGGCGAGTTCGGCGGTGACATTCCCGACCACTCGCGAGACCCCTTCTGTGGCTAGACTTCGGTGGGTGATCTTCAAGCGCGTCGGGGAGGAGCGGCCGTACCCCGACCATGGGTACAAGCCGAAGGACTGGTCCGTGCTGCCACCGAGGCAGGTGCGGCTGGACCAGCTCGTCACGACCAAAGGCACCCTTGACCTGAACGCGCTGCTCGACGAGGACTCGACCTTCTACGGCGACCTGTTCGCGCACGTGGTCGAGTTCAAGGGCGAGATGTATCTGGAGGACGGCCTGCACCGCGCGCTGCGTGCGGCGCTGCAGCAACGGCTGGTCCTGCACGCCCGGGTCCTGGTCGTGGACTAGCCAATGAGTCGGGGGACTGGACAATGAGCGCTCTGCAGCCGCAGCCGAGACCGCACTCGCGGATCCACTGGCGGACGCCGATCACGATGGTCGTGTTGCTGGGCGTGCTGTTCGGCGGTACCTGGTGGGGCTGGAACTCGCTCACCAACTCGAGCGCCGAGCAGAACTGCGTCGAGCAGAAACTGCCGAACAACCGGCTCGTGCCCAAGCAGGTCGTGGTCAACGTCTTCAACGGCGGCGCCAAGGCCGGCACCGCACAGCGCACCGCCGACGAGCTGCGCAAGCGCGGCTTCAACGTGAAGAAGGTCGCCAACGAGCCGAAGGGCAACAAGACCGACGTCGTCGCCGTCCGCGGCAACGCGGCGGACTCGCCCGAGGTGCGGCTGGTGGCCGGCCAGACGAGTCAGGCGGCGGAAAAGACCGCCGACAAGCGCGCCGACCACACCGTCGACCTCGTCGTCGGCGTCAAGTTCACCCGGCTGAACGTCAAAGGCATCCCGTCGATCGCGGTACCGGCCGACAGCACCGTCTGCCTCCCGTCGATCCACCCGAGCCAGCCCATCCCGTCCGGTCAGAACCCGAACTAAACCGGCCAGAACCCGAACTAAAGCTGTTCGCGGCCGCGTTCGCCGAACCAGCCGGCTAGTCGGCCTGCCCGGCTGACGGCGCGCAGCCGGCGAACTGTTTGCTCGCGAAGTGGGCTGGGCGCCACGACGAGGACGGCGTCACCTGCTCGCAGTACGGTCCGTCGCTCGGGGACGAACGCCTGCTGGCCGCGGATCACCAGCGAGACCGAGACCCCTGCGGGCAGCCGGAGTTCGCCGATCTCGACACCCGCCAACCGCGACTCGCTCGGGATCTGCACCTGGAGCATGTCCGCACCGAGCGACTCCAGCGGGGCGACGTCGATGTCGACCTCATGTGCGGCGTTGTCGTCGAGCACCTTCAACCGCTTCGCCAGCCATGGCAGCGACGGCCCCTGCAGCAGCGTGAACAGCAGCACCAGGACGAACACCACGTCGAAGATCCGGTCCGCCTGGGGCACCTTCTCGGACAGCGGAATGGTCGCCAGCACGATCGGCACAGCCCCTCGCAGGCCCGCCCAGGCGATGAACGTCTGCTCCTTCCACGGGATGCCGAACGGCGTAGCCGACACCGCCACCGCCGCGAATCGGCCGACGACCGTCACCGCGATCCCGATCACGAGCGCGAGCAGTACGTCGGTCAGCCGGATCCGGCTCGGCGAGGCGAGCAGTCCGAGCATCACGAACAGCCCGATCTGGGCGAGCCAGGCGAAGCCGTCCACGAACGACCGGGTCGCGATCCGGTGGGGCAGTTCGGCGCGGCCGATCACCAGGCTGGTCACGTAGACGGCGGCGAACCCCGAGACGTGCAGGAGCACCGTGCCCCCGGCGTACGAGATGAACGCCAGCGAGACGATCGCCAGCGGGTACAGGCCGGCCGAGCTGAGGGCCACCCGGCGGAGCAGCATCACGGCGAGCACGCCGACCAGCAGTCCGACGATCGCGCCGACGACCAGCTCGTAGACGACCAGGCCGGTGAAGTGCCACAGCCCTTTGTCGCCGATCCCGCCGGTGCTCACCAGCGTGACCAGGAGGACGGTCGGGGCGTCGTTGAGTCCCGACTCGGCTTCCAGCGCGCCGCGAAGCCGCGGGCGGATCGGGACGCGGCGTAGTACGGAGAAGACTGCTGCGGCGTCGGTGGGCGACGTGACGGCGCCGAGCAGGACGGCGAGCTGCCAGTCCATGCCGAGGATGAAATGCGCCACGCAGGCGACAACCCCGACGCTGATCGCCACGCCCACCGTCGCCAGGACGACGCCCAGCGGCATCACCGGGCGGACTTCGTTCCACCTTGTGGTCAGGCCGCCCTCGGTCAGGATGATCACCAGCGCGGCGAACCCGAGCGCGTGCGCCAGCTGAGCATCCTCGAACTGGATCCCGAAGCCGGACTCGCCCAGCGCGACGCCCATGCCGAGGTAGATCAGCAGCGACGGAAGCCCCAACCGGCCGGACAGCCGCACGGCGACGATCGCCACGAGCAGTACGGCGGCACCGGCCAACAGGATCCGGTCGAGTTCCGTGACGTCCACAGCGGCCCTCTCGGGTCGGGGATTGCAGCTTAGTAGAGCCGTGCCCCCGGCAACGAATCATTCCAAGCCGAAACATCCCCCACGCAGCTGCGGGTCAGTTGTTGGCGTCGAGGGCTGTTCTGAGTCGGGTCAGCCATTCGGTGGCCAGGTGGCGGCCGTTGGGGAAGTCGTCGGCTTTGTCCCAGCGCCAGGTGGTGATCATGGCGAGCATGAGGAGGCGGCAGTCGCGGAGGAGGGTGTGGTCGACGTTCGGGTAGTGCTCGCTGACCTCGTCGGGGGCGTGGGCGAGGTCGAACTCGATCGGGCCCCGGCAGCAGGTCTCGAGATCGATGAAGAGCAGGCCGTCCTTGGTGTTGAGGAGGTTGCCTGGATGCGGCTCGCCGTGCAGGAGTTGCTCGGCGGGGCGGCGCTCCAGGACAGCCTGCTCTAGACGTCGCAGCGTGGTGATCAGGAGCTCCCGGTCGTCGTCCGCGAGCTCTGGGGTGCGTTCGGGGCTGGCGAGGAGCTGATGGGCGTCCTCGACCCGATCGGTGAAGTGCGGCGTGGGGAAGTCGAGCTTGCGCATACCGGCGTGCAGTCGCTCGAGCGCATCGGCGTACTCGGCCGGTGGGACGACCTCGGGCCCGACGGGTTCGTAGTACGTCCACAGCGTCACCGCAAAGTCGTCGCGCTCGTAGACGCGCGGTTCCACCCGGGGTTCGAGGGCCGCGACCGGGCTGCCGACGGCAGCGAGCTGTTGCGCGAGCTCGATCTCGAACAGCGCGACCTGCTCGGTCACCGGCGCCACCCGGGCCATGACTTCGCACGGCACGAGCCGCAAGCTCAGCTTGTTCGATTCGTGCAGGACGATCACGTCGTCGACCGGGAGCCTGAGCGACGAGGCGATCGACCTGGCCGCCAGCACCGCACGTGGGCCTGCTGTCCCCTGCACGACTCGCCCCCTCTGGTTCGCCTACGGGAAAGACGAGGACCCTGACGCATCACACGGCATCAGGGTCCTCGGCGTTACTACCACCCGGAGGTGGTTGGCGGTGGCGGAGGGATTTGAACCCTCGGAAGGGGGGTACCCTTCACGCGCTTTCGAGGCGCGCTCCTTCGGCCGCTCGGACACGCCACCGCCGGAGAGGCTATCAAGACCTATGGCCGTTGAAGAAATCGCGTAGCCTCGCACCCGCTTCGTCGGCCATCACACCGCTCACGACTTCGGGTCTGTGGTTGAGTCTGCGGTCCCGTACGACGTCCCACAGTGACCCCACCGCGCCCGCCTTCTCGTCGTACGCCGCGAACACCACGCGGTCGAGCCGGGCGAGCACGATCGCGCCCGCACACATCGTGCACGGCTCCAGCGTGACGACCAGGGTGCAGCCGGTGAGCCGCCATTCACCGACGTGTTCGGCGGCCGAACGGATCGCCAGGATCTCGGCGTGGGCGGTCGGGTCGCCGGTCTCCTCGCGCTCGTTGTGACCGCGACCGATCACCTGGCCGTCGGCGTCCACCACGACCGCGCCGATCGGTACGTCGTCGCCGGCCTGCTCGCCTTCTGCCAGCGCGAGGGCCATCAACGACGCCCAGCGCCGGTTCACCAGCGGGCTAACCAATGGCTTCGATCGCCTCGTGGAACTGGTTGCCGAAGCCGAGCGTGTCGGCGATCTCCTCGAGCATCTCCTCGGGGTACAGGTCGACGTCGTCGATCAGCGCGCCGAGATCCATCGCGCTCATCCCGAGGTCGGCGACGATGCCGAGGTCGCCGGCCGGCACCTGCTCGTCGTCGTCATCGGCGAGCGGGATGCCGAGTTCGTCCAGGACCTGCTTGGCCAGCGGCCACTCGGTCGCCGCCGTCACGTCCGACAGCAGCAGCCGGGCGCGGCCGCCGACCACCCGGAGCAGTACGAAGAAGTCCTCGTCGACCGAGATCATCCCGATCACCCCCGACTCGCCGGGGTAGCGCAGCAGCGCCGACACCAGCGCGGACAGGTCCGGCTCGCCGCGGAGGACCAGCGGAGTGACCGTCCAGACCTCGTCCTCTGCGTATGCCGCGACCGCGAAGTCGAGTTCGGTGGTGGTCATCGGCCCAGCCGTGGGATCAGACACCCGCTCATCGTCGCAGACTCGCGCAACCGGTGGGAGGTGTTCGCGGTTTCGACGAGGTATCAGTGCGCGGTCAGCTGACCGTGACGACCGCCTCGCGGTTCCAGGGGCTGTTGTCGAGGCCCGGGCCGGAGACGACCACGCGGAGCCGAAAGGACCCGGTCCGGCCGGGCTTCCAGTAGCGGGCGTACGACCCGTCGGCCGCGGTCGGCCCGGCGGAGCCTGCGGCCACCCACGCAGTGCCGGTGTAGATCTGCAGAGCGGTGTCGAGCCGGCCGGGGAACGCCGTACCGGAGACCTTCCAGAGCGCTCCGACCTTGGCGGTGGCCGAGTAGTTCAGGTAGCTCATCGCGATCAGCTTGTGGACCCAGAGGGACGGCGACTCCGGGTAGTAGCCCGGGTTGGTCTCGTAGAGCTCCGCCCAGATCTCGGTGTTCTGGTTGAACGACAGTGACAAGCGGTAGCGCCCGGTCGAGTCGGTCTTCGCAGTACCGATCACCGCTCCGCCGTCGCGGATGATCCGAGCGGTGGCGCCCACCATCGGCACCAGCACGCCCTGAGCGTTGTACCGGCGCAGGAGACCGGTCAGCGACGTCTTGGCCGTACCGCTCGTCCTCGCAGGCTGCTCGAGCGTCACCAGAGCCTTGCGGTACACGTGGAACAGCGGCTGGTTCAGAGTCCGCGTCTGCGTTCCCTGCGAGAGACTGACGATCTTCCAGTCGCCGGCGCCGTTGGCCAGTGGCACCGTCAACAGCCCGTACCGCGAATCCTGCGGCGGCTCGGTGCCTCCAGTCTCGCCGTTCTTGTCCAGCGCGACCGTGGTCTTCAGGGTCCCGTCGGTCTTCTCGACCAGAGCCGTCAGCCCCGTGCAGTCCGTCGTGTAGTCGAGCCTGCGGACTGCCACCGGTAGTTGCAGGGCCTTGTCCGCCAGTTCAGGGAAGACCGTGTACGGCTCGCCGGGGGCCAGCGGCCACTCGACACACGAGCCGGTTGCCGCCTGAGCGGGTCCGGTGAACCCTGTCGTGATCACCGCGGCCGTGGCGGCCAAGGCGAGGAAACGCAAACGCATCTGATGCTCCCCAGTCGTCGAACGAGACGATGGCCCGTCTCTGAAAACAACGATGCGTCCGGCGCCGGAAAAGTTATCCGCCGAAGTCAGTGGTGGTACGTCGCGCGGCGCATCGCTTCGCGGAGCTGGCGGACGCGGGTGCGGCGTGGGGTGATCCGGGCCCGCAGCGCGCGGGCCTCCTCCAGCTCGCGCAGGAAGGCGGCGCGGCGGCGGAGCCGGTCGAGTTGCTCGGGTGTTTTGCCGCTGTTCTCGGGCACGGCGCCACCGTCCTCGTCGGTTGTCGGAAAGGGCGCCCTGGGGCGGGGGCCGCAACTGACCTCAATCGACTACGTCCCCATCGTAAAACGGCGGTGACTTCCCGGTGCCGAATCGCCGACGGTAGCGTTCGGCGCATGCAGATCCTCGTCGTGGACCATCCGCTCGTCGCCCACAAGCTCACCACTCTGCGGGACGAGCGGACGGATTCGCCGACCTTCCGGCGGCTCACCGAGGAACTCGTCACGCTGCTCGCCTACGAGGCCACCCGGGACGTGCGGACCGGCCCGATCACCGTGCGTACCCCGGTCGCCACTGCCGAGGGCATCAAGCTGACCGCGCCGAAGCCGCTCGTCGTACCGATCCTGCGAGCGGGCCTCGGCATGCTCGACGGGATGTCCCGGCTGCTGCCGACGGCCGAGGTCGGTTTCCTCGGAATGATTCGCAACGAGGAGACCCTGGCCGCCTCGACGTACGCCGAGCGGCTGCCCGAGGATCTGTCCGGCCGGCAGTGCTACGTGCTCGACCCGATGCTCGCCACCGGTGGCACGCTGGCCGCCGCGATCCGGTTCCTGGTCGACCGCGGCGCCGACCACATCACCGCGATCTGCCTGCTCGCGGCCCCCGAGGGCGTCGAGCGGATCGAGGCCGAACTGGCCGACCTGCACGTCCCGGTCAACCTCGTGATCGCGGGCATGGACTCGCACCTGAACGAGAAGGGCTACATCGTCCCCGGCCTCGGCGACGCCGGCGACCGCCTGTACGGCGTCGCCCAGTAGCCCGTACTGCTCGATGAACCGGCGTCAGAAGGCGTACGGGTACGGCGACCAGTCGGCCGGGCGCTTCTCCAGGAACGAGTCGCGGCCCTCGGCGGCCTCGTCGGTGCCGTAGGCGAGCCGGGTCGCTTCGCCCGCGAAGATCTGCTGGCCGACCAGGCCGTCGTCGATCAGGTTGAACGAGTACTTCAGCATCCGCTGGGCCGTCGGCGACTTCGCGCAGATCTTCCGGCCCCAGTCGAGCGCGACCGCCTCCAGCTCCGCGTGTGGCACGACCCGGTTCACCATGCCCATCCGGTAGGCGTCCTCGGCCGAGTACTCCTCACCCAGGAAGAAGATCTCCCGCGCGAACTTCTGCCCGACCTGCCGCGCCAGGTACGCCGACCCGAAACCGCCGTCGAACGAGGCAACGTCCGCGTCGGTCTGCTTGAACCGCGCATGCTCGGCCGAGGCCAGCGTCAGATCCGCCACCACATGCAGACTGTGCCCACCACCCGCGGCCCACCCCGGCACGACACAGATGACCACCTTCGACATGAAGCGGATCAGCCGCTGCACCTCGAGAATGTGCAGCCGCCCCGCCTTCGCCGGATCGATCGTGTCCGCCGTGGTGCCCTCGGCGTACTTGTACCCGTCCTTGCCCCGGATCCGCTGATCGCCGCCGGAACAGAACGCCCAGCCCCCGTCACGCGGCGACGGCCCGTTGCCCGTCAGCAGCACGCAGCCGACGTCGGTGGACATTCGGGCGTGGTCAAGCACGCGGTACAGCTCGTCGACCGTCTGCGGCCGGAACGCGTTGCGCACCTCGGGCCGGTTGAAGGCGATCCGCACCACGCCCGCGTCGACCGCACGGTGGTAGGTGATGTCGGTCAGCTCGAAGCCGTCCACCTGCTTCCAGGCCGACGGGTCGAAGATTTCGGAAACCTGCACGGGCTCGCTCACAGGAGCGAGCCTATTTCAGCCCCGGGCGGTGCTCTCGCGCAGGACGACCTCGGCCCGGAACGTCTCCGTCTTCGGCTCGCCGCCTTCGACGGCCAGCTCCAGCGCGCGGCGTCCCATCTGCTCCAGCGGCAACCGCACAGTGGTCAGCCCGGGCCAGACATCCCGCAGCGTGGCGATGTCGTCGAATCCGGCCACGGCCAGCTCGCCCGGCACGTCCACCCCGCGCGCCCGCAACGCCGACATCGCGCCGACCGCCATCACGTCGTTCACCGCGAACAGACAGTCCAGGTCGAGCTTCTGATCCAGCAGTTCCTCGGCAGCCGCATGTCCACCGTCGCGAGTGAAATCGCCAGCCTGTACTGCGACCGGCTGCAGCCCGGATTCGGCCAGCCCGGCGACGAAGCCGTCCCGCCGGTCGACCGCCGTCGCCAGCGTCTCGGGCCCAGCCAGTACGCCGAACTTGCGCAACCCGAGGCCGACCAGCGAGCGGGCCAGCTCGGCCGCACCCGCGCGGTTGTCGGGCTCGATCGTGTGCGCCGGCATCCCGGCCTGGCTGACCAGTGCCAGCCCCGCACCGGAGCCGAGGAAGTTCTCGATCTCGTGCTCGGTCCGGGCCAGTGCCTCGGCATCGGTGCGGCGGCTGCCGATCATCACCGCAGCCCTGGCCCGCTGCGCCCGCAGCGACGACAGGTAAGCAATCTCACGGTCGGCGTCACGGAACGTGCTGGCCATCATCACCAGCAGGCCGCGTTCGTCGGCGGCCCGCATCACGCCGTTCGCGATCGCCGCGAAGTACGGGTCCTCGATGTCGTGGACCAGGATGCCGACCACGTTCGTCGACGACTTGGCCAGCGCCTGCGCCTGCGCGTTCGGCGTGTAACCGAGCGCGGCCGCGGCGTCCCGGACGCGTTCCTGCAGCTCCGGGCGCGGTACGCGGTCCCCGCCGTTGAGCACGCGGGAAGCAGTCGCGACCGACACTCCCGCACGCTGGGCCACATCCAGCAATGTCACCGGTGCTCGCAGATTCACTGGTTACCCACCTTCCGTACCAGTCACCCCCTGGGTGGCGGTCACACTATCGGACACTGGGCCATGATCACCCTTCGTAGCTGTGAACTGGCTGCGAAAATCGCCGGGACCTGGCTTTGCGCCGCCGGAATGACTAGCCTTCCCAGCCATGACGACCGTCCAAGCCAGGGTCGCGATCCTGGTCTCGTCCGCTGTGCTCTGCCTGGGAGCGTTCGCCGGTCCGGCCCACGCCGCCAGGATGCCCGACGCGCCCGGCGAACCGGTCCCCGCGAGCGCACCGGCCGTGGCCGGTGTCCCCGCGCACGTCGACGCCCGCACGCACAGTACCCAGCCGGTCTACGACTACGCCGGCGCGATCCGCGAGTCCGTGTACGTCGACACCGACCTGGACACCGACTCCGACGGGCAGACCGACAAGATCGCCGTCGACATCGTGCGGCCGCGCGAGACGCAGGCCGCCGGCGTACGGATCCCCGTCATCATGGACGCCTCGCCGTACTACTCCTGCTGTGGACGCGGCAACGAGGGCGAGAAGAAGACCTACGACGAGAACGGCGTCATCCAGAAGATGCCGTTGTACTACGACAACTACTTCGTTCCGCGCGGCTACGCGATGGTCGGCGTGGACGTGGTCGGCACCAGCCGTTCGAGCGGCTGCGGCGATGTCGGCGGCAAGGACGAGATCGCCTCGGTCGTCGCGGTCATCGACTGGCTGAACGGACGCAACACCGCACACACCCTCGACGGCAGCCCGGTCACAGCCGACTGGACCAACGGCAACGTCGGCATGATCGGCAAGTCGTACGACGGAACGCTCGCGAACGGCGTCGCCGCGACCGGCGTGCGGGGCCTGAAGACCATCGTGCCGATCTCGGCCATCTCCTCGTGGTACGACTACTCCCGCTCCGGCGGCGTGCCGTACTCGATCGACTACATGCCCTGGCTCGGTGGCTACGTCGGCCACGACACCCCGGCCTGCGACGCGGTCCGCGCGGATCTCGGCGAGCAGGACGACGACGAGACCGGCAACTACACCGCCTTCTGGGCCGAGCGGGACTACGTCAAGGACGCCCGCAAGGTAAAGGCGTCCGTGTTCATGACGCACGGCCTGAGCGACTACAACGTGCAGACCAACCACTTCGCCCAGTGGTGGACGGCGCTCGGACAGAACAAGGTGCCGCGCAAGATCTGGCTCGGCCTGGAAGACCACGTCGACCCGTTCGAGTTCCGCCGTACCGAGTGGGTCGACGAGTTGCACAAGTGGTTCGACTACTGGCTGCAAGGCCTGCAGAACAACGTGATGCGCGAGCCGATGGCGACCGTCGAGGCGGCCCCGAACGTCTGGCGGCAGTACCCGACCTGGCCGGCCGTGACGAAGCCCGTTCCGGTGCCGATGGCCGACGGGAAACTAGGGGCCGTAGGCAAGGGAACTGTCACGGTCACCGACGACCCGACGCTGACCGAGGACACCATCGTGGCCACCCCATCGGACGTGATCGCCGGCCGGCAGATGTTCCTGTCCGCGCCGCTGCCGGTCGCGATCCGGGTCTCCGGGACGCCGACGGTCACCCTGCGGATCAGGTCGGACTCCGCCACCACCCCCGTCACCGCCCGGCTGATCGAGTACGGCCAGGCCCAGCGGTACGCCGGCATCCGGCGGACGAACACCGAGACCTGCGAGGGCGAGAGCACCCCCTTCGACGACGCCTGCTACTTCACGGTCGAGAAGCAGACCGAGGAGAGCGACTTCGGCATCGTCAGCCGGGGCTGGATCGACGCCGCGCACAGCAGTTCGCTGAGCAATCCGAAGCCGCTCACCCCCGGCCGCTGGACCACCGTCACGGTGCCGCTGCGCGCGCAGGACGAGGTGATCCCGAAGGGCCGGGTCCTCGGCCTCGCGGTGACCTTGAGCGACACCGAATGGACCACCCCGAACGACACCGGCGCCAGCATCGACATCGACCTGGCCGGCAGCAGACTCAACCTCCCGGTGACGGCCGGCCACGTAGCCGCTCCGACCGCGGTCGCACCGATCAAGGTCAAGATCACCAACCCGACCCAGCGCCCCGACCTGCACGACCACCTCGGCTGACCGCGAACCCAGCCGGCTGATCGCGACCTAGCCGGCGACGAAGTGCATGGGGTCGCCGAAGCCGAGGTCGGTGATGCCCGCCGAGCAGAACGCGCCGACGAGCAATGAGCGGCGGTGGGCGGCGAACGTGAGCACGTGCGCGACCATGCCGCCGTACGTGAAGACCCGCGGCGGTTCGCAGGTCGTGTCGACGAAGGTCTCGTCGAAACGGCCTTCCTCGTTCAACCGGTTGACCAGGGCAACGAATCGCGATCCGGCGTCGGCATGCCTGGTACGCAGTTCGGCGATCGGGGTGATCACCTCCCGGCCGCACTCCGGTACCTGGAACGGCCGGTCCTCGACCGAGGCCAGCCACATCTCCTCCTGCCAGACCAGGCGGTCCAGCAGGTAGCGGATCGACACGTCGTCGTCGATCCCCTCCACCGATAGCTCGATCGGCTGGTCCAGTTGACCAGCCGATAATCGGTCGCCGCGTTCGATCATCTCGCCGGTGAGCCACACGTGGTGCTCGACCATCCGGACCAGTACATCCATCCCTCTCGCCTCTTTCGTCGCGGGCAGGCGCAAACCTGCCGGTGGCTGGAAATGAACCCCACTCGGTGCCGCCAGGAAGAACCGCCGCGACGGCTCCCGCCGCCATTCCCGCGGCGGCATCCCGTACGCCCGACTGAAGGCTCGCGTGAAGGCCTCGTGCGACCCGTAACCCGCGTCGATCGCGAGATCGAGTACGCCGGAGTCCTCCGCGAGCAACCGGTACGCCGCCCGCTCGAGCAGCACCCGGCGCCGGAAGGCCGACGGCGACTCACCCGCCACCGCCGCGACCACCCGATCGAAGTGCGAGCGCGACAGATACACCTGGCGAGCCAGGTCGCGGCCTGTCGTCTCGGGCTGGTCGAGGCTGTCGGCGACCGCGGTCACGAAGCCGGCGAACACGTCCGTGGAGTTCATGGCTCTACTGTGCCCGCCGATCCGGCGGCCCGACTTGATCGATTTCGCTCTTTCCGCCGGCGCCGGCGCAGGCCGGATTCAAACAGGATGGCGTAGTACTCCATGATGTGTAGTAGTGTGCTCGGCAGAGCACCGCGAGGCCCGGTCTGAGGGGTCCGGACCTTGCGGTGCACCACCGACTTCCGAGGGGGTGATGGCGATGGACACCAGCCAGTTGCTCAAAGGCGTCCTGGACCTCGCCGTACTGGCCGTCCTGCGCGACACCGACGGCTACGGCTACGACGTACTGCGCCGTCTGCGCGCGGCCGGGCTCGAGGACGTCGCGGACGCCTCGGTCTATGGCACGCTGCGCCGGCTGTTCGCGGCCGGCGCCCTGACGTCGTACGTGCAACCCAGCGAGGAAGGCCCGCACCGCAAGTACTACGGGCTGAACAAGACCGGGCTCGATCTGCTCGCCCAGTCGACCAAGACCTGGAACCACTTCGCCGACACCATGTCGGTGCTGCTCCAAGAGGAGGCGGCGTGAACAGCACCCTGACCGGAGCGGTCGCGACCTATCTGGCCCAGGTCCGGGCCGAGCTGAGCGATCTGCCGCCGGGCGAGCTCGAGGAAGTCCTCGACGACGTCGCCGGACACCTCACGGAGGTCGCCGCCGAGTTGGGGCAGGCGCCCACCGCGACCGGCCTGCAGGAGCGCCTCGGCACTCCAAGCCAGTACGCCGACGAGCTGCGCAGGGCGGCCGGCTACCCGCCGCCGAGGCGTGTCCCGGCCGACAACAAGGCGGCCGGCTTGGCGCTGCGCTGGGGACTGATAGCCAGCACGGTGGGCCCGTTCTTCCTGGTGATCGCATTGCTCGGCCGCGGTCGCGACGTCAGCGCGTTCTTCGGCCTGGTCGGGCTCACCGCCCTGGTCGTCAGCGCTCACCTCGGCGTCAAAGCGCTGCGCGGCCAGTCGCCGCGGATCGTCCTGGACACACCGCGAGGCGCCAGTACGGCCGCGGCCATCCGCGAGTCCATCGACCAGATCCCGCCGAACGTCCGCCGCGAACTGGTCACCATCGGCCAGCCGGTCTGGTGGGTGGCCCGCGGCGCGGTCGGTGGTGCCTCGTTCTTCGCCGTCTTCGGCGCGAACGCCGTGACCGTCGTCGGCGCCCTGGCCGGCGCGGCCGTGTCGATCTGGATCGGCCGCCGTACCCAGCAGGACGCCCGCTGGCTCTGGTACGTCGTACCGCTGAACCTCGTCGCCGCCATCATCGTGCCGGCCTGGCTCGCCGCCAGCTTCGTCGGTGGACCGAGCGGCATCTTCAACAACTACACCGCCTCCCGCGGCAGCAGTTCCAGCAGCTACAACCCACCCAGCGGGCTCCTCCTGGACGGCGTATCGGTCTCGAACATCTACCCGTTCGACGAGCAGGGCCGGCCGGTGCACGTCCGGCTCTACAACCAGGACGGCCAGCCGATCAACCTGGAACGGCAGGACTGCGCGATGCAGAGCGGCAACCCGCCGCAGAACGAGCTGAGCAACTACTTCCCGCTCGTCACCGTGCAGGACGATCCCAACCCGACCGTCGACGCCGACGGCGTCGCGATCTGCAAGGACACCGACAAGGCGCCGTTCGTCCCGCCGCCGGCTCCGGCCACGCCGACAACGCCTTCGCCGACGCCGGCCAACTCGGTGACGCCGACTCCCCATCCTTCCGCGAAGCCGTCGGCGACCCCCAAGCCCGGCGCAACATTGACGGTCCCGCCGACCAGGTAGGACGCAGCTGGGCTACAGATGCGCCGCAGCAACTCCGCGGTACTTGTAGCCCAGCTTCTCGTAGAGCGAGATCGCCGCTGCGTTGTAGCCGTGGACCATCAGGCCGGCCTGTCCGTGCCGTTTGACCAGCTCAGCCGTGGCGAACGCGCACACCTGCCGGGACAATCCCCGTCCTCGCGCCGACGGCTTGGTCCCAACCCCGGCCAGGAATCCGATCTCCGGCGCACTCCACGCGTCGGCCGCGATACTCAGCAACTCCCCGGTCTCGGAGGTCACCCCGGCCCACCTCTGTACGCCGGGTCGCCCAGGCCAGGCATACGAGTCAGGCGAGGCTTCCGCCAGCAACTCCTCGACCCCGGCATCGGTGTCCAGCCAGGTCGCCGTCGTCACCTCCGCAGGAGCGACGGTGGTGTGCATCCAGCCGAAGGCCGCCGCGAAGTTGAGCCCTGGCACCCGATCGGCCAACTGCCGGATCAGCGCCTCGTCCCCGAACACCCGCAGACCGGCGTCGTCGCTCAGCACTTGGGCGACCAGGCCGGCCAGATCTTCCACCGGCCCGTACACAGCCAGCCGGTCGTGCATCGACAACTGCGGCGACGCCACGGCGACCGCGTCCCCGGCGGACCAGGCGCGAACGCGGCCTCCGAGCCGGCCTTGTGCACACCAAACGATCATCGGGTCCTCGTCGGCAATCCGCGCCAGCTCCGCGGTTGTTGAAACTTCACGCACCGCGCCAGCTTAGACGGGCTTGCGCAGACCGACCGCGCCCGCCGGCGCCTCGCCGTCCGACGTGAGCGTGTAACCGTTCTTCTGGTAGAAGGCGATGTTCCTCTCGCTGCGAGCTCCGGTGAACAAGGCGATGGCAGTGACGCCTGCGGGCGCCTGGCTCTCGGCGTACGCGAGCAGGCGGCGGCCGAGTCCGCTGTGCCGCTGGTCGGGGGCAACCATCAGCCGCCCGATGTGCCAACTGTCGCCGTCGAGCTTCGCCCGCACCGAGCCGACGAGCCGCCCGCCGACCCGGACACACCAGGTCGTCCACTCCCGCAACCCGGCCCGTACTTCGTGTTCGGACTCCAGCAGGGCACCAAGCTCGAGGGTGTCGTTGGCCAGCGCCTCATCGACCCAGCAGCATCGCTGCAGCACCAGCAACTCGGCCGCATCGGCCGACACCGCCGGAACGATCTCCTGATCAGCCCGATACAGCGGACGCAGTACGTCGGCCACGTGGTCCAACTCGGTCAGCGCCTCCTGGGCGCGCGCTGCCAGCCGCTCGGTCTCGATCATCTTGCCGTCGCTGAAGGTCTCGGCGATCCGCAGAAAGATGTCTCCGCCGATCGACAGCATCCGCAGCGAGGTCGCGACACCACGAGCCATCTGTACGCCGCGCGTGCCGGCCGAGGTGTTGCCGTACCCGATGAACAGGCAGGGCTTCCAGGCCCACTCCTCACTCAGGTAGTCGAAGGCGTTCTTCAGCGTCGCGGGCATCGCGAAGTTGTACTCGCTGGTGACGAACACCAGCGCGTCTGCGCCGCCGACCAGGCGGCTCCAGGCTTTCGTGTGCTCGTGCAGGTAGATCCCGGTCGACGGATGCTCCGGCTCGTCCAGGAACGGCAGCCCGACCTCGGCCAGGTCGGCCACCTCGACCTCGACGCCGAGCTCCGCCGCCGTACCGGCTGTGGCGCCGACGAACCAGTCGGCCACCGCGGGTCCGAGCCGGCCAGGTCGGGTGCTGGCGACCACCACGAGAATTTTCTTTGACATGTCAAAGAGCGTAGCGCTGTTCTTTGACATGTCAAAGAAGTAGGATCGCCGGCATGACGCGATGGCTGGCGGCCGATGAAGAGCGGGCCTGGCGGGCGATCCGGCGGCTGATCACCGTGCTGCCCTCGCGGCTGGCCCGGGACCTGAACCAGCTCGGCCTGTCGACTGCCGACTACGAAGTCCTCAGCACGCTGTCGGAGAAGCCGGGCCGGCGCTGGGGACTGAAGGACTTCGCGGAAAAGATGCAGTGGTCACGCAGCAGGCTGTCCCACCACGCGGCCCGGATGGAGTCCCGCGGGCTGATCGAGCGCGAGCCCGACCCGGCCGACGCCCGCGGCTCGATCTACCACCTGACCGACGCCGGCTTCGAGGTCCTCGCGCAGGCGGCTCCCGGACATCTGGATTCGGTCCGCGAACGGTTCATCGACCACCTCAGCCCTGAGGAACTGGCCGTCCTGGAGCGAGTGGCCACGCGGATCGCGGACCTACCCGACTAGCTGCCACCAGGCCAGATGGGCTGCCGCTTCGGCCACCGGCTCGATGGTCTCCCAGGCCTCGACCACCAGGCCGTCGGCGAAGCGCAGGATGTCGACGACGACGACCTCCGGGCCGCCATCGGGCAGCCGCCGCCGGGTGTGCATCACGACATGGTCGCCCTCGGCCAGCAGATGCAGGACGTCGACCTGCTGATCGGCCAGCGGGACCAGCGCCGCCCGGATCGAGGCGAGCCACTCGGATCTGGTCGACGTACGGTCCGGCCGGTGGTGGACGAAATCCTTGCCCAGTAAGGCTTCCAGCCCTTCGGTGCTGCCGGAGCTGAGCAGCTCGGCGAGCGCCTGCTGGATGATGGTCTTGGTGTCTGCGGTCAGGTTCTCGGTCGTCATGCCAGCAGTGTTTCCGGCCCGGGACGAGGTTGTCGATGAACTCCGATTTCATCGCGGCCGGCCCGGCCGGGTGCGTACGCTCGGGCTCGTGCAGACCATCGGGGAACTCCTGCGGCACTGGCGGCACCGCCGGCAACTCAGCCAGCTCGACCTCTCGATCGCCGCCGACGTCTCGGCCCGGCACGTCAGCCTGATCGAGACCGGGAAGTCCAGGCCGAGCGCCGAGATGATCCTCCGGCTCGCGGATCAGCTCGACGTACCACTGCGAGATCGCAACCGGCTCCTGGTCGCCGCCGGCTTCGCTCCCCGGTACGCCGAGCGGGCACTCGACGGAGACGCGATGGCCGCCGCCCGCGAGGCGATCCAGCGGGTGATCGAAGCCCACGAGCCCTATCCCGCGGTGGTTTTCGACCGGCGGTGGAACCTCGTGATGACCAATCGCGCGGTCGACCCGTTCCTCGCCGCCGTCGACCCCGAACTGCTGCGGCCGCCGATGAACCTGGTCCGGCTGGCCTTGCACCCGCGCGGCTTCGCACCACTGATCGCCAACCTGGCCGACGTACGGTCGATGTTCCGGACCCGGATCAGGCGCCAGCTCGGCGCGGCCCCCGATCCGGAACTCACCACGCTCTACGAGGACCTGCTGGCCGCCGGTCCGGACGAGGCGAGCCATCCGCTCGAGTCGGAGATCATGATCCCGATGATCATCGGTCTCGACGGCCGGGAACTGCGGTTGTTCTCGACCATCACCACGTTCGGCACACCGCTGGACATCACCCTGGACGAGGTCGCGATCGAGTCCTACTACCCGGCCGACCCCGAGACCGCCGCCTACTTCCGCAGCGCCTAGTTCTCTGCGCGCTGGATGGCGTAGGGACTGAGGTGGTGGTAGCCGCGGACCGACACCCGCCGCAGCTTACGAACCCGGTACGCCGGGTGGCCGTCCAGCGCGGCCGCCAGCTCCCGATCCCCGAGCACCCGGCCCGGCTTGGCCTCCGAGGTCAGCCGGGACGCGAGGTTGACCACTTCGCCGTACACGTCGCCGAGGCGGATCAGGATGCTCCCGTAGGCCAGGCCGATCCGCAGCTCCGGCAGGTCCCCGGCCGCCGCGACCTGCTCCTGCAACGCCAGCGCGACCGCCGCTCCCTGCGCCGGCGTATCGGTCACGAACAGCACCTCGTCACCGATCGACTTGATCACCCGGCCGCCATTGAGCGCGACCACGTCGGCCGCCATTCCCTCGAACCGCTCGATCAACTGCCCGAGCTCCACCTCGGACAGCCGCCGGGTCAGCCGCGTATAGCTGACGATGTCGGCGAACCCGACCACCCGGACGCCGCGCGCCAGCTCGTCGGAGCCGGCCACCGCCCGGCCCGCCGCGGCCGCCAGATGCCGCCGCCAGACGTACGTCTGCAGCCGTTCCATTGCCGGGAGCAACAAAGAGGCGACTTCGATCGCCTCGTCCGCACCCAGCTCCGAGCCGGCCAGCAGCTCCAGGAACATCGCGGACTGCCAGGACGCCAATCGGGACTGGGTCTGGCCGAGCTTCCGCGCCAGCGACGACTCCACGGCCGGGTCGATGAAGCCGTCGTCCTCCAGCGCCGCAACCAGCCGGAGCGCCTCGACATCTCCGTGGGTGAAGGCGATCTCGTCGTCCGGCACGGTCGCGAACCCGAGCGCGTGCCACATCTTCTCGGCCCGCTCACTGGAGATCCCGGCCCGCGCCGACACCTCGATCCGGGTGAACTTGCGCTCACCACCGAGCAAGGCCTGCTCGAAGCGCAGCGCGGGGAAGTCAGGAGCTGGGTTTGTCACCGCGCCGCTCGGCGATCGTCGCATCGATGGCGTCGCGGAAGTTCGGCAGCCGGTTGGTCAGGTCGTCGAACTTCTCCCGGGTGAAGTGAAGCAACTGCAACCGGCTCTTCGCCGTCACCGTTGCCGTCCGCAACCGGTTCTGCCGGACCGCGACCTCGCCGGCGATGTCGCCCGGCCCGAGCTCGGCGATCTCCTGGCCCTTGACCCGCACCGCCGCCGTACCGCTGATGATCAGGTACGCCGCGTCGGGCGGGGTCTGCTCCAGGATCAGCGACCAGCCGGCCGGTACCGAGACCTCCTCACCGGCGCGGAAGATGTCCTTGATCTCCCGTCCGGACAGATCCGCGAACAGCGGCAGGTCCCGCGGGGACGTCCTACCCAGTGCCACGTCGATCCTCCGAGCCCGCCGGCCGTACCCGGCGATCAGCCGATGTTTCCAGTCAGTAACTCTAACGCCCCATCCCTCCCAAGGTCACCGAACCCGCCAGATTCCGCCGCCCTGACCGAGCGAAGGCCGCAACCGATCAGCCGGTCAGCGCGGCGGGCCTGCCTCGATGCGGTCCCGGACCTGCTGCATTCGCTCGGGTGAGTGGTGTGGCATCTCCCAGCGGGTTTCCAGCCACCAGGTCGCGCCCGCATCGGCCCATGGAGCGACCTGCTGTGCTGCGGCCTCCCGGTCGTCGGCCGGTGTTTCTCCCTCTGCGATGACGTCGAACTCGGGAGCCATGCCGTGCTCGCTCAGCCACGTACGCAGTACGCGCATCTCCTCCGGAGTGTCGGCGCCCGGCTGGAACTGGGGCAGCACCCCGTCGCAGCGCAGCACCCGGCGCATCGACTTCGGCCGCGGCCAGGCGCCGACGACCCAGATCGGGATCCGCTCCTGCACCGGCCGTCCGACCTCGCCCAGATCGTCATGCGGACAGGAGTAGTCGTAGTACTCGCCGTGGTACTGCGAACGTCCCGCCCACAACTCGCGGATCAGATCGATGCCCTCGTCGAGCATCGCGGCCCGGATCCGCCGATCGAGCTCCTCACCGGTTCGCGGGAGATCGGTCTCGGTCGCGCCGAGCCCGACCGCCAACGTCGCCCGCCCACCGGAGAGCTGATCGAGCGTGGCGACCTGACTGGCCACCTTCCACGGCCTTCGCCACGGCAACGGCGTCAACATCGTGCCGAGCCGGATCCGCGACGTCCGCACCCCGATCGCGGTCAGCAACCCCCACGCATCAACGCCGTACGCCGCCTCCCATACGAACACCCCGTCCCACCCGGCCTGCTCAGCCAGCAGCGCCTGCTCGAGCTGCTCCCGCGCCGATCCACCCGGCAAAATCACTCCGAATCGCATACTTCCGTTTCTAGCCCACGCCTTGGACAATTTCCCGCGCTCCGTGGGCGGCTGAGCAAGGCGCGCCGGGTTCGGCGGTCAGGGTGGGCGGTGGGTTCTAGCATCGAAAGCTCCGCACGGATTCGGTGGAACCTAGGCTCAGGGGTGGGCATGCGGGTAGCGATGGTGGGGATGGGGACGCGAGGGGACGCGCAGCCGATGGTGCTGCTGGCTGCCGAGTTGAAGCGCCGTGGGTACGACGTCGAGCTGGCGTTGAACACGGATCTGCGGTGGCTCGGCGAGCGGCTCGGCGTACCGACGAGCGATCTGGAGCTGAACGCGCGCGAGTTCATGGAGTCCGAGCAGGGACGCAACTGGCTCGCGTCCGGCGACATGGCGTCGTACGTGCGCTGGTTGCTCGACTACAAGCGCCGCATCGCGGAGCTGCTGCACACCAAGCTGATCGAGCACACCGCCGGCGCCGACGTGGTGATCTCCGGATCGGTGACCGAGCTGGAGGCCGCGGTGATCGCCGAGGCCGCGCAGGCGCAGTACGTCGCGGTGCACTACGCGCCGATGCGCAGCAACAGCGCCTATCCGCACATGGTGGTGTCGCGCGAGGTCTTCTCACCCGAGCGCAATCTGGAGACGTACGAGCAGGTGGAGAAGGGCAACTGGCCGGTCTTCGCGCCCTTCGTCAACGAGCTGCGCGGCAAGGTCGGCTTGCCACCGACAACGCTGGGAACAGCCGCCCGACTGGAGCAGACGGGCTCACTCGAACTGCAGATCTACAGCCGGCACCTCGTCCCGGAGCTGACCGAATGGGGTCTGCGCCGCCCGATCACCGGCTTCCTCTGTCCCTCGGACGAGCAACAGGCCGAGCTCAACGGCGCCGTGGATCCCGAGCTGGACCGCTGGCTCGACGGCGGCGATCCACCGGTGTACTTCGGCTTCGGCAGCATGCCCGTCCTGGATCCGCGGGCAGCGCTGGCCCTCATCGACCAGGTCAGCAGCAAGCTCGGCGTCCGCGCGCTCGTCGGTGCCGGCTGGGCCGATCTCGCTCTCAGTACGACGACCGGCGGGCGCGTTCGCGTGGTCGGTGAATTCGACCACGAGGCAGTGCTACCGCGGTGTCGCGCGGCCGTTCATCACGGCGGCGCGGGCACTACAGGCAGCTCGATCAGGGCCGGACTCCCCACCGTGATCTGTGCCGTCTTCGCAGACCAGCCGTTCTGGGGTGCCCGGCTCAAGGCCCTCGGGGTCGGCAACACGCTCGCCTTCACCGACCTCTCGGCGGACACCCTGCTGGCCGCCCTGGAACCCTTGCTCGCCGACGAACCAGCCGACCGCGCCCATCACCTCGCTGCGAAGCTCCGTTCCGAGTCCGGTGTCACCGCCGCGGCCGACGCCGTCGAACGAACCGTCAACGCCTGAGCGCCACCGGCGAACTCCGGCCATTCCGCGGTCGGCTCGTCAGCAGCCCACAGGACATAGCCGTCCGGCCGTACGACGACGCGCGCCGCCTCCGCCCAGCCCGACAGCTCGAGCCGCAGGTGCCGCCCGGGTCGGAGCAGCTCCGCGACGCTCGTCGTACCGAGCTCAAGGTCGGGCATCCGCTGCCCGGTCAACGGATGCTCGCCCGGCTGCTCGTAGCGGACACCGAGCCCGGAGACCAGACCGGCGAGCCATTTGTTTGCTGAGGGCAACTTCATCAACTCGACGAAGATCCCGCGCAGGCAGGCGACGTCGTCGTCCGGGACCATCAGGACGCCTTGTGCGCGAGTGTTCGCCAGCACGGCCGCACCGACCGGATGCCGCTCCGCGTGGTAGCTGTCCAGCAGATCGACGCCGTCCTTGAGGTACGCCGCGAGCTTCCAGCCCAGGTTGAACGCGTCCTGCAGCCCAAGGTTCATTCCCTGCCCACCGGTCGGCGAGTGGATGTGCGCAGCATCGCCCGCGAGGAACACCCGGCCCTTCCGGTACTGCGCAGCCTGCCGAACCGCGTCGGTGAAGCGCGAACCCCAGCGGAGTTCCCGCAGCACCACCTCGTCGCCGTACCAGCCGGTCAGCGCCCGTGCCACCTCGTCGAAGGTGACCTCCCCGGTCAAGCCCTGCTGGTCGGGCCCGGTGAAGAGCGCGCGGTAAACGCCGTCGCCCAGCGGCAGGATCGACATCACCGCCCCCTCGCGCGGCACGAGCGACGGCAGCTCCCAGCCGCGCGAACCGGGCCTGTTGTCCGCCACGACGACATCGGCAACCACCGCCGAGAAACGCCCGTCCCGGCCAGGAAAGGCGATCTCGCTGAGCTTCCGGACCGCACTCCGGCCCCCGTCGCACCCGACCACCCAGCCCGCGCGGACCGTCGTACCGCCGTCGAACTCGGCCAGTACGCCGTCGTCGTCCTGGGTCAGCCCGGTCAACGTCAGCCCGCGGGCAACCTGTACGCCGTACGTCATGAGGTGCTGCTCCAGGTGCTCCTCGATCCGGGCCTGCGGAATCCCCAGCTGGCAAGGGAATCGCGTCTCCCAGCTCGCATACTCCAGGGGCACCTCGAGACCGGCGAAGTGACCGGCGGGAAGCCGCTCGACCACCTCGTCCAGGAGTGGCTCCAGCAATCCGCGCGAGTGCAGGATCTCCGCCGACCGCGGCTGGATCGTCAAGGCCTTCGACTGCCCGGAGCGCTGCAGTGCCTTGTCCACAACGATGATCGACACTCCGGCGAGGCTGAGCTCGGTGGCGAGCAGCAAGCCGGTCGGACCCGCGCCGACGATCAGGACGTCTGGATTCTTCATGCGAGCAGGTCGTTCTTCCTGGAGTAGACGATCATGAATCCGTAGAGGACGACGAAGAGCGCGATCCACTGCGTCGTCGTCACGCCGGGCACCGCATCGAGCGGAAGCGTGTAGGCGATCACCACGCGCACCACGGCGTCGAGAACCAGCCCGATCCCCCAGACCGCGGTGATCAGCCGGAGCCCGTGCCGGAACCGCGGCTCGGTGTCCCACCGGCTCGCCCAGATCTCGCCGCCACCTTTACCCCGCTTGGCCTCGGCGATGCCACGCCCGATCGAAAGCAGCAGCGGCTTGCCCGCGAGCAAGGTACCGAGCATCCAGAACCCGCACAGCGCGGTGATCACGCCGTCCTTGGCGAGCAGCATCCGCGGGCTGTCCATCGCCAGCGACGCGATCGTCCCGAGGGCGAGTGCGCTGATCATGAAGATCGCCAGCCAGTCGACCTTGGCTCCTCTGACCAGCGAGTACGCCGTACGGACGACCGGGATCACCGATCCCGCCAGGGTTGCTCCGACCACTCCGACGCCGGCCCGGCGCAGGCCGTAGAAGATGAGCAGGGGCACGACCAGATCGATCAGGACCGGGGCTAGCACGGCGCCCCAGCGTGCCTTGGGTTTGTTGTCTGTCACGGCACTCATCGCTTCTCCGCCCGGGTGGCTCGATGGAAGGTCTCGGTCAGTTCGTCGGCGCACACCTGCGGATCGGCACCGGCGACGAGTCGCCCGGCGACCGCGTCGATCGCAGCGCGCAGCGTGGTCGCCATCAGCGCGGAGTCGAACGTCCGGAAGTCGCCCGACCGCTGACCGTCGTCGAAGAGGCTCGCCAGCCGCGCGATCGCGCTGTCGCTCTCCTCCGACGGGACCGGCACCTGCCCGAACACGATCTGCTGCACAGCCCGGACGTGATCCGGCCGGGTGGCGATGAACTCGACGTTGGAACGGATGTACGCCGCCAGCTTGGCCGCCGGACCGTCGGCCGCGTCGAGCGCCGGACGCATGAAGGCGCCCGCATCGGTGGTGACGCGATGCAGCACCTCGGCGAGCAACTCGTCCTTGGAGGTGAAGTGATACGAGATCAGCCGCTTGCTGCTGAGCCCGGCGACCTCGCAGATCGCGTCGTACGACGCGGCCGCGTAACCACGCTCGGCCAGCACGGCGATGGTCGCTTCGACGATCTGATCCCGGCGGGCTGCCGTACTCCCGGCTCGGTCACGGGTTTGTTTTATCCGCATGTGTAAAAGTTATCCGACTGTGTAACTCGGGTCAAGTGTCAGCGCGGACGGACCGGATGGTGGATGGCTTGGGTCGGTGGGTCAGGCCGGCGGGCGGTGGGCCGCGGGTCAGGCCGGTGGGCGGCGGGTGCGGCGGGTGCGGTGGTGGGAGGTGCGGGCGCGGCGGCGTACCGGGCGACGGGGGCCCACCAGGCGGGGACCGGCGAGGCGGTCTTCCAGACGGCGGGCCTCGCGGCGGATCGGCTGGGCGACGTACTCGCCGAGGATGACGCCCGACGCGAGGGCGACACCGATGGCGACGGCGGTGGCGAGGCTGACGATGCCGGTCAGGTTGCCGTTGCTCATCACCTCGAACAACCCCTTGTAGATGGTCAATCCGGGCAACAACGGCACCGTGCCGGAGACGACCACCACCAACGGCGGTACGCCGAACCGCCGGCCCAGGGAGTACCCACCCAGCCCGACCACGAAGGCCGCCGCGGCCGTCGACCAGGCGGGCCCGAACTGCGCCCGCGCCATCATCGTGAACACCAGCGAACCGGCCGCGCCCACGACGGCGACCGGCAGCAGCGACCGCAGCGGCGCGTACGAGGCGAACGCGAAGGCGACCGCCATCAACGCGCCGGAGCCGACCATGATCGGCAGGTTCGCGAGCTTGATCGTCTGCGCCTCGATCGCGACCGGCAGGCCGAACCGGATCCCCAGCGCGAGACCGAGACTGACGCCCGCGATGATCCCGCCGGTGAGCAGCATCGCCTCCAGGCTGCGAGCCGCCGCGGTCACGTAGTACCCGGTGATCGCGTCCTGGACGGCGCCGGTCAGGGCGATCCCGGCGAGCAGCATGATGATGCCTGCGGCAACTACCAGGGACGGCTTCACCGGCGCGTGGACGGCGTACAGGATCAGCGCGACCGCCGTGGCGACGAAGGCGCCCGCGACCTGCTGGTAGAAGGCGGGGAGGCGTTGCCGGTGGAACCAGCGGTTGCTGAGTTCGATCAGGATCGCCGTGACGACGGCGACGAGCGTGATCAGCCAGCCGCCACCGAGCAGCAGAGTCGCGCCGCCGGCCATCACGCCCCACGCCAGCACCGAACTCCAGCGCGGGAACGGCGGGCCGGCCGAGACCATCCGCGCCAGTTCACGGCTGGCGTCGGCGCGAGTCACCTCGCCGCGCGCGAGCCGCTGGACGAGCTGGTCGACGTCGGTCAGCCGGGAGAAGTCCTGGCCGCGGTACCGGACCACCCGCATATGCGTTTCCGGGGCGACGTCGGGGGCCGCCTGGTACGAGATGGCGATCGAGGTGAACGTGATGTCGACCTCGCAGCCGCGCAGTCCGCAGGCAGCGGTCACGGACAGGATCGTCGCCGTCGCATCGGCCGTCCCCGCACCGCTCGACAACACCACCTCCCCGATCCGCAACGCCAGATCGAGCGTCCGGTACAACTCCCGCTGCCCATCCCGATCCCGATCATCCCGCCGCCGCCCGAACCCAACCCCCCGCCGCTCACCACCGTCGCCTTCGCTGTCAGCCACCCGATCAGAGGTGGCAATCTCCATCAGTTCTGGACCGGGCGTGCGGGGGTGGCGCGGCTGGCGGGCTGGGGTGGAGAGCTCGTTCAGTCGGGGGTGGTCGGTCGGCGACTCGGGGGCCTCGGGCACCGGGGTCCTTTCGTTGATGGCAACGACGCTAACGCGAGCCGGTACGCCGTACCGCATCCGCCCACCCACCTCGCCGCCGTGCAACCGCTTTCCATCACCGATTCCCGACAGGTTGACTCGCCGTGACCGCCCACCTAAGGTTGCCCACACAGCCTTGGAAAGCCCTTTCCCAGGCGTCGGCCGGACCAGGAGGCGACCATGTGCGAGTACGGCCCACCCGCCGCGGCCCTTCCCGGCGGCATCGGCATCTCGCTGCTCAAGGTCTACGACATCGAGGCCCCCGACGGCCTGGTCGGCGGTACGCCGCACGTCCACCTCGCCTGCTCCGAGGGGTACTACGTGATCGCGGGCTCCGGCGCGGTCCAGACACTCAACCCGAAGGGCTTCGCCGAGACCCCACTCCAGGCCGGCACCGTGGTCTGGTTCGACCCCGGCACGATCCACCGCCTGGTCAACAACGGCGGCCTCCAGATCCTCACCCTGATGTCCAACTCCGGCCTGCCCGAAGCGGGCGACGCCGTACTGACTCTCCCGCCCGAGCACCTCACCGACCGCGAGACCTATCTCAAAGCAACCACGCTGACCGGCGAGGGCGAGGCCCGAACCCCCTCCGCGATGGCCCGGCGCGACCTGGCGCTCGAAGGCTTCGCCGTACTGCGAACCGCGTACGAGGCCGAGGGACCGTCCGCGCTCGACCCGTTCTACGAGGCCGCGATCGGCATCGTCCGCCCGCAACTCGCGGATTGGCGGCGCCGCTGGGAGCAAGGCGCTCGCCGCCTCGCCGACGAGACCGGCGCCGCCCTCGACGCACTGGAGACCGGCCGAGCGCCGTACCTGCAGACCGCCGAGCTCCACCGCCTCCCAGCACCGACCGAGTTCGGGCGGCACGGCATGTGCGGCCGGCTCGATGTCTACGACCTGAACACCTGATCCCGCGAACCGCCCGATAGAGACCAGCGCAGACGAAGCGCCGAAGAGAGGTTGCACAGTGAACGATCGACGCATCGGCATCGTGATGAACGGCGTCACCGGCCGGATGGGTCTGCGCCAGCACCTGGAGCGCTCCATCGTGGCGATCCGCGAGCAGGGCGGCATCCCGGCCGCCGACGGGACGATGATCATCCCCGAGCCGATCCTGGTCGGCCGCAACGAGCTCAAGCTCAAGAACGTCGCGGACACCTACGGCCTGACCCGGTGGACCACTGACCTGTCCGAGGCGCTGGCCGAGCCCGACGTCGAGATCTACTTCGACTCGCAGCTCACCCAGCTCCGCGAGAAGGGTGTGCGTGCCGCCGTCGAGGCGGGGAAGGCGATCTACTGCGAGAAGCCGATCGCCGAGGGCTTGGAAGCTGCGGTCGATCTCGCCCGGCTGGTCCGGGACTCCGGGCTGAAGAACGGCGTCGTCCAGGACAAGCTCTCGCTGCCCGGCCTGCGCAAACTCAAGCGACTCGTCGACGGTGGCTTCTTCGGTGAGATCCTCTCGGTGCGCGGCGAGTTCGGCTATTGGGTGTTCGAGGGCGACTGGCAGGAAGCGCAGCGGCCGGCTTGGAACTACAAGGCCGAAGAGGGCGGCGGCATCGTCGTCGACATGTTCTGCCACTGGCGGTACGTGCTCGACCAGATCTTCGCCCCGGTCAAGTCGGTCTACTGCCAGGGCGCGACCCACATCCCGACCCGGTACGACGAGCAGGGGCAGCCGTACACCG
The DNA here is from genome assembly GCF_003261635.1 of Kribbella monticola. Lineage (GTDB taxonomy): Bacteria > Actinomycetota > Actinomycetes > Propionibacteriales > Kribbellaceae > Kribbella > Kribbella monticola. The sequence continues at coordinate 376,487 of NZ_QFXK01000029.1, forward strand.
CGACGGCCGAGGACGCGGCGTACGGCGTCTTCGAGCTCGAGGGCGGCATCATCGCGCAGCTCAACTCGTCGTGGACGACGCGAGTGTTCCGCGACGAACTGGTCGAGTTCCAGGTCGACGGGACCGAGGGCAGCGCGGTCGCGGGGCTGCGGAACTGCCGCGCCCAGCACCGCTCGGCGACGCCGAAGCCGGTCTGGAATCCCGATCTCCCGGCGGCGTACTCGTTCCGCGACCAGTGGTCGGAAGTGCCGGACAACGAGGTGTTCGACAACGGGTTCAAGGTGCAGTGGGAGATGTTCCTGCGGCACGTCGTCGACGATGCGCCGTTCACCTGGGACTTCGTCGAGGGCGCCAAGGGTGTCCAGCTCGCCGAACTCGGTCTGCAGTCGTGGCGCGAAGGCCGCAAGCTGGAGGTCCCGGCGCTCGACATCGAGTCGCGGGCATGAGCCTGTCGCTGCGGCTGCCCCGCGACGGCGGCCTGGAGACCTACAAACTGACCGGTACGCCGGTTGCCCGGGGCACCTATCAGCCGGCGTCCAGCCGACTCGCCTTCGCGGCGGCGCATGTGGTGGCCGACCCGCTCGGCGACAACTCGCCGGGCGCTCCCGCGGCGATCGACTGGGAGCACACGCTCGCTTTCCGCCGGCACCTGTGGTCGCTGGGGTTGTCGGTCGCCGAGGCAATGGACACCGCCCAGCGGGGTATGGGGCTGGATTGGGCCGCTACCCAAGAGCTGATTCGCCGCTCCGCGGCGGAAGCACCCTTCCGCTCCTCCGTCGCGGGACCTGAGGGCAGCTCCTCCGGCGCGGGCGGGGCCGTGGGGGCCCCAGGTGCAGGTGGCGCCTCCGGCGCAGGCGGGGCCGCTGGGGACCCAGGTGCAGGTGGCGCCTCCTGTGCGGGTGGGGGCGGGCAGGAGAGGCGGATTGCGGTAGGGGTGGGGACCGACCAGCTCGGCCCGGGGCCGCAGGCGCTGGATGCGGTGATTGCTGCCTACGAAGAGCAACTGGCGTTGGCTGAGGAGGTCGGTGCTCAGCCGATTCTGATGGCCAGTAGGGCGTTGTGTGCTGCGGCTGCTTCTCCGGACGACTACCGGAAGGTGTACGACCGGTTGCTGTCGCAGTCGTCGCGGCCCGTGATTCTGCATTGGCTCGGGTCGATGTTCGATCCTGCGCTGGAAGGCTATTGGGGCAGCGATTCGCTCGACACCGCGGCGGATGTCGTCGTCGAGCTGATCAACGAGAACGTGGCACACGTCGACGGCATCAAGGTTTCGTTGCTCGACGCAAGCAAAGAGGTTGCCCTACGCAAACGACTGCCGGACGGTGTGCGGCTCTACACCGGCGACGACTTCAACTACCCGGAGCTGATCCAGGGCGACGGCGACCGGCACAGCGATGCGCTGCTCGGGATCTTCGCGGCAATCGCTCCCGCCGCCGCAGCAGCGTTGAAGGCGCTCGACGAGGGCGACGTCACGGCGTACGAGCAGATCTTCGCACCGACCGTCCCGCTGGCCCGGCAGATCTTCTCGGCGCCGACGTACTACTACAAGACCGGCATCGCCTTCCTGGCTTGGCTGAACGGGCACCAGCCCGGCTTCGGCATGGTCGGCGGACTGCAGACCGGCCGCTCACTTCCGCACCTGGCCGAGACGTTCCGGCTGGCCGACGCGGCCGGAGTACTGACGTCGCCTGAGCTGGCAGTGGATCGCTTCCGCAAGCTGCTCATCGTTGGTGGGGTCGACGCGTGAATCGCTTCAGCCTCAACCAGGCAACCACGAAGTACTGGTCGTTGGAGGACGTCGTCGCAGCGAGCGCCAAGGCCGAGCTGTCCTGGATCGGCCTGTGGCGCGAACCGGTGCAGGAGTACGGCGTCGAGCGGTCGGCCAAGCTGGTCGCGGATGCCGGGCTGCGAGTTTCCTCCCTGTGCAGAAGCGGTTTCTTCACCTCGACGGACGCAGCGGAACGTCAGGAGAAGATCGACGACAACCGGCGCGCGATCGACGAAGCCTTTGCCCTCGGCACCGACGTGCTGATCCTCGTCAGCGGTGGATTGCCTTCCGGCTCGCGCGATCTCGACGGTGCCCGGGCGATGGTCCGCGACGGTATCGCCGAACTCGCGCCGTACGCGCAGGAAGCTGGAGTCAGGCTTGCCATCGAGCCGCTGCATCCGATGTTCTGCTCGGACCGCTGCGTCGTGTCGTCCCTCGGTGGCGCGCTCGACCTGGCCGAGCAGTTCCCGGTCGAGCAGGTCGGCGTGGTCGTCGACGCGTATCACCTGTGGTGGGACGCCGACGTCTACCGGCAGATCGAGCGAGCCGGCGCGCGGATATGTTCGTACCAGGTGAGCGACTGGGTCGTCCCGTTGCCGGCCGACACGCTGCTCGGACGGGGCATGATGGGCGACGGCTCGATCGAGCTGCGCCGACTCCGTGAGGCGTGCGACGCGGCCGGGTACGACGGGCCGGTCGAGGTCGAGATCTTCAACCAGGACCTTTGGGACGCGCCAGGACAGGAAGTCTTCGATCTCGCCCTGTCCCGGTACGGCGAACACGTCGCCTGAGCCGGCCGGCTGCTGCGCCTTGAGTTGCCTTTAGCAACAACGTTCTCTCTCGAAGGAGACTGACTCCCCATGAGCGACCGGACCATCCCCGCCGACGGCATCGGCATGCACCTGTACACGATGCGCGAGGCTCTTGCCGGCGACTACGCGGGCACTCTCAAGCGGCTGGCCGAGATCGGCTACCGCACGGTCGGGGTGAGCGGCCGGTTCGGCCACTCGGCCGCGGACATCCGTTCGTTTGCGGACGACGCCGGCCTGCGGATCGTGCTCGAGCATGTCGGGTACAACCGGCTCACCGACGACTTCGAGGGCGCGCTGGCCGACGTACAGACTCTTGGCGGGAAGTGGATCGTGGTCCCGTCGCTGCCGACCGAACTGCACACGCCCGAGGGGTTCCGGGAAGCAGCGGCCGCCTTCGCGGTGGCGGGACGGGCGGCGCGGGAGGCCGGGCTGCAGTTGCTGTTCCACAACCACGGGCACGACTTCGCCGAGGTCGACGGACAGGTGCTGTTCGACATCCTGCTCGACGAGGTGGAGCCTGAGCTGCTCGGCTTTGAGCTGGATCTCTACTGGGTGGTCAATGGCGGTAAGGACCCGGTCAACTACTTCCGGGACCACCCCGGCCGCTTCCCTGCGCTGCACGTCAAGGACATGGCCGCGGACGGCTCCTTCGCAGACGTCGGTGCCGGCCGGCTGGACTTCCCGGCGATGTTCGCGCTTGCCGAGGAAGGTGGAGTCGAACAGTGGCTGGTGGAGCACGACGCTCCTGTCGACCCGTGGGTCTCGGCCGCGTCGAGCTACCGGTCGCTGGCCGAAATGAGGTACTGAGCGTCGCCGGCAGCGAGTTTGGCCTATTGTCGTCACTGACAGCAGGTGCACGGTTGCCGTCCGGCGTCGTACGGCCGGGCACCGGCGTGTCGGGAAGCGTTGTCCGTTCCCGCGGATCTGTCACTCTGTAAGGGGCCCTTCCACGGCGGGGTCCCGTGAGGCCGCCGATGCCGTGACGCCGGAGAGATCACACGTGCAGAACGAGCCCACTGTGCGGATGACGGCTGTACGCCGTCTGTACGAGGTGAGCGCCCGGATGGGCGCCGGGCGAAGCCTGGCCGAAACCCTGCAGGCAGTCGTCGACGGCGTCGTGGACGGTCTCGGCTTCGGGATCGCCGTGCTGAACCTGCGGCATCCGGACGGCAAGTTCGAGGTGATCGCGGTCGCCGGGTCGCCCGAGGCCAAGAAGGCGCTGCTCGGCACGGTCAGCGCGGCCGACATCTTCGACGCCGAGTTCGACATCGCGGACAAGTGGGGCGCGCTCCGGTTCGTCCCGCACGAGCGGCTGCCCGAAGGCGAGGTGATCGGCTGGGTGCCGGAGATCCCGGTGCCGACCGACCCGGATGCCTGGCATCCGCTGGACGCGTTGTTCGCACCGCTGTACTCGCCCGGCGGCGAACTGGTCGGCATGTTGTCCGTGGACCTGCCGGAGGACCAGCGCAGACCCGGGCCGATCCACCGCGAACTGCTCGAGATCTTCGCCACCCAGGCCGGGCTCGCGATCGACAAGGCCCGGCTGACCGACCAGTTGCTGGCCGAGAAGGCCCGGCTGGAAGCCAGCGAGACGACCTTCCGGCTGGTCTTCGAAGGAGCCGGCAACGGGATGGCCACGATCGCCTTCGACGGACCCGAATCAGGCCGCATCCTGCGGGTCAACCACGCGTTCTGCCGGATCACCGGTTACACCCCGAACCAGTTGATCGGAACCGTCCTGGTCGACTACCTCCGTGAAGAGGACGCCGGCCAGACCAGTCGCGAGATCGAACTGCTCAGCGCCGGTCACGGGCCGTACCGGTTCGAGCGGACGTTCCGGCGTACCGACGGCAACGACATCTGGCTCGGCGGGACCGCGGCGATCGTTGACCAGGGCAAGGATCAGCCGCGGATCGTGCTGATCCAGATCGACGACGTGACGGCCCGCAAGGACGCCGAACGGGAATTGCAGCACCACGCGGCCCACGATCCACTCACCGGCCTGCCGAACCGGCGACTCCTGCAGCACCGGTTCAACTCGGCACTGCAGCGATCCCGGCAGACCGGACGGCGCGGAGTACTGCTCTTCTGCGACCTGAACCACTTCAAGCAGGTCAACGACAAGTACGGCCACGAGGCGGGCGACCGGGCGCTGCGGGAGATCGCGGATCGCCTACTCACCGAAGTACGCCACGGAGACACGGTGGCCCGCCTCGGCGGCGACGAGTTCGCCATCCTCGCCGAAGACATCGACGGCGACGACCTCGACGTACTGATGCGCCGCATCGACGAGTCCATCAGCAAACCCCTTGACGGCATCGACGTCCCCGTCACCGCCAGCATCGGCACCGCCGTCGTCAGCCCCTACGCCTCCGACCTCAACGAACTCCTCCGCACCGCCGACAACGCCATGTACCAAGCCAAACGCCACCGCAACCACTAAACAACCACCCGCCCACGCAGCTCCTACGTCGCTGCTCCCCACCCCCCAGCTACGGCGCTCCTACGTCGCACCTCCGCTGCCTCGCTCAGAGCACGACGCAAACGAACCGGCTGCTTCGCCCTCACAGCCGCCAACCCGGTGATCGGCTTCGGCGCTGGCGAACCGGACTTCCTCGCCCTGGACGGCACCACGAGCGCTCCGCCTTCCACATGCGCCCGGATCACCCCGCGGTCATGCCGGACGCAAGTAGCGACACTCCCAGTTCATTGGCTACAAACCGTCACCGCTGGCATGCTTACAGAACGTTTTCCGCCGAGGACACGGAGTATCGATGCCGCCTTCTGACAACGTCACAAGGGGGCATAATTCTCGGCTTCAAGGCAATTACGGCGAGGCTTATGTCCGAGCTATGGCGGCGTCCATCGGGCTCAGAGTGTCAAAGGAAGAGCCGGAGCCGGAAGGCGTGGATCTTCTCGTTTCGAAAGTTGCCACAGATCGACATCGGTCGAGAACGCGCGCTGAGTTCCAGGTCAAGACGACAGCAGCCGCCGGATACCACGACGGCGTCATCAGGTACTCCCTGCGCAGGCCGGACTACTTGGCGCTCACTGGAACGGTCGGTGTCGAGCTGGACATCCGTCGGTACCTCATCTTGGTCGTCGTCCCGACTGACATGGCATCGTGGGCTGTCCCCGGCGAGGACTGTCTCGCGCTGAATCGGCAGGCATACTGGGCCGATCTTATGGGGCCGCCCGTCATTGACGACGATCAGCAGAGTCTCACAGTGTCTGTGCCCTGCACTAATCTGCTGACACCGACAACGCTGCTGGCTTTGGTCAGCCGCAACTACGAGGAGGTTGCGTGATGGAAGTCCACGTGACCGACAACGAAGCGTTGACTGCCAGTCCTCCCGATGACTGGGCGACCTACCTGGCTGCAGCCGGGTGGACCCCAGCAATCAGAGAACCGGGCGGAACCGAGTGGATAACGGACCGCAGTGACGAGACCATCTGGCTTCCGCGTAGTGCCCAGATGAAGGGGTATGCAAGCCGAGTAGCGCAGACTCTCCGTGTCCTCTCGCAACTGCAGGGACGGTCGGAGAGCGAGGTTCTGTTCGACGTCACCCACGCGAGCTATGACGTACAGAGACTCCGCCTGGCCCCTGCGGGCGAACCGGGAACAGTCGCACTCGCGGACGGCAGCGATTCACTCGCCGGCATCAAGAAATGGGTACTAAGCGGAGCGATCGCTACCGCACTGGGTCAACACCAACTGGTTCTGCCCACCCGCTGGGGTGGATCTGTATCCACCTTCATGCAGGAATCCAAGCTGGCAGCTCCTTCCGAGGGAAGCTTCATTTGGAATGTCATCACACCTGTTGGACAGCGGGGCGCCACCTCACTTCCCCTGGAGTACGAAGACTCTGGGGAATTCACGGTTGACTTCGGCCGCAAGGTCACTCTGACGCTCTATCGAGCCACCTCGACTGTCAAAGACGCCGCGCAATCTGTCGTTCAGGGCACATCGATTGCCGAGGCCTTTGGCGACAACCCATCGCCAGGCGTCTCGGCGAACCTCTGCGAGGGTCTGGTAGAAACTGCCTCCGCCTCGCGTCTCCCCTACAGTGTGGACTTCACTTGGGCGGCAACCAACGCTGGCCCGCCCACTAGCCGGATCGCATTCGAACCGGCCGAAATCGACGTCATCCAAGACGCTGCGCGCGACTTCCGCAATCGTGCGCCCCGCGAGAACGTCACCATCCAAGGCACTGTCGTGAGGCTCGTCCGCGAGAGTCGTCTCCGCCCGGGTGAGGTGACCATCGCTGGCGTCATGGAGGAGGACTGGGAAGAACAGTTCGGACACTTCTGGGTTGAGCTGTCAGACGAGGACTATGCGCTTGCGGTACGCGCACATGAAGATCGGGCAATTGTTCGGGCGACCGGCGACGTGTCTCGAGTCGGCAACCGCCGCAGGATCACAAGTCTCCGCAGCTTCGCGGTGCAGTCATCGCCGCCGTCCTGATCTGCGAACCAGCCACCGGCTATGCCGCATCGTCTCCGCCGACCAGTGGACTGAGCCAGGCAAGGTAGTAGGCAAGCACGCGAGTACCCGTGGCGATCACGACCCCATTGCTGTCAGAGCTGTGTCGGTGAGGCGATAGGTGGTCCATTCCTCTTGGGGGAGCGCGCCGAGGGACTTGTAGAAGTCGATGGCGGGGGTGTTCCAGTTGAGGACGGACCATTCGAGGCGTTCGTAGTTGTTGGTGACGCATTCCTGGGCGAGGGCGGTGAGGAGCGCCTTGCCGAGGCCGGAGCCGCGGTGTTGTGGGTTGACGAAAAGGTCTTCCAGGTAGATGCCGTGGACGCCGCGCCACGTGGAGAAGTTGAGGAACCAGATCGCGCAGCCGACCACCTCGCCGCCCGGCTCGGCCGACGCGACGTGGCAGAAGACGGCGGGCGTCGGGCCGAAGAGTGCCGTCGACAACTGTTCGGGGGTCAGGCGGCACTCGTCCGGGGCCCGTTCGTACTCGGCCAGGCCGTGGACGAGGTCGGCGATTGCCGGTGCGTCGGTCGGGCGGGCGCGGCGGATTCGGTCGTCGGTTTGCATGGGCTCATCCTGCCCGGTCACCGATTGCCGGGGATTCATCTGCGGGTGGAACTTGTTTACCGCGGTGTTCACCTGGTGACTCGAGGCTGAGGCTCCGATCCGCTCACCGGAGGGTTCCCCATGCCTGTTTCACGTCGTCGGTTCATTGGTCTTGGAGGCGCCGGTACTGCGGCGGTGCTGCTCGGGACCGGTGTCTGGGACGCCTCGACCACGTACGCCGCCCCGGCTGGTACCGGCAATCCGTTCACGCTGGGCGTCGCGTCCGGCGATCCGCAGTACAGCAGTGTCGTGCTGTGGACGCGGCTGGCTCTCGACCCGTACGCCGTCGACGGTCGCGGCGGCATGCCGGCCAAGCCGGTGCGGGTGGAGTACGAGGTCGCTCGCGATGAGCAGTTCCGGCACATCGTTCGCCGGTCGAGTGTCGTCGCGACCCCTGAACTCGGCCACTCCGTCCACCCCGAGGTCAACGGGCTGCAGCCGGACCACGAGTACTACTACCGCTTCCGCACGGGCGGTGAGGTCTCGACTGTCGGCCGTACCCGGACCACACCGCATCCGTTCAGCTCACCCCGTGAGCTGCGCTTCGCGTTCGCCTCGTGCAACGCCTGGCAGGACGGGTACTTCACGGCGTACCAGCACATGGCCGAAGAGGACCTCGACCTCGTCGTGCATCTCGGCGACTACCTCTACGAGTCCGGCGTGAAGACCAACAAGCGCGGTGTCGTGACGGACCCGCGGTTCCACACCGAGACCTTCGACCTGGCGCGTTACCGGCTGCAGTACTCCCTCTACAAGACCGAGTCGCCACTGCAGGCCGCGCACGCCGCGCACCCGTGGATCCATACCTTCGACGATCACGAGGTGGAGAACAACTGGGCCGGCGACCTGTCGCAGGCCGATACCGAGCCGGACCAGGACCCGGTGGTCTTCCGCGCGCGCCGGGCCCAGGCGTTCCAGGCGATGTACGAGAACCTGCCGCTGCGGCACGCGCAGATGCCCTCGGGGCCGGACATCCGGTACCACCGGCGCCTCCCGTACGGCCGCCTGGCCGACTTCACCATCCTCGACACGCGCCAGTACCGCTCGGACCAGCCCTGCGGCGACGGCGACTCGTCGACCTGCGACGACCGGTTCGACCCGGACAACACGATGCTCGGCGGCAAGCAGCGCGAGTGGCTGCTGGACGGCTTCCGTACGTCGAACGCCCGCTGGCAAGTGATCGGCAACCAGACCCCGATGGGTCAGACCGACTGGACGCCGGGCCCGGAAACCCATGTCTGGCTGGATCCCTGGGACGGATATGTTGCCGAGCGCAACAAGGTGCTCGCGGCGGCGCAGGACAGCGGCGTCCGCAACCTGGTCGTGATCACCGGCGACCGGCACCAGAACTACGCCCTCGAGCTCAAGCGCGATTTCGCCGATCCCGATTCGGCCACGGTCGGTACCGAGTTCGTCGGTACGTCGATCACCAGCGGCGGCGACGGTGCCGACACCACCGACCAGGGTCAGCAGTTCCTGGCCGCCAACCCGCACCTCAAGTTCTTCAACTCCCAGCGCGGCTACGTCCGCGTCACCGCTGACAAGCACCAGTGGCGCTCCGACTTCCGTGTCCTGCCGTACGTCAGCCGGCCGAACGCCCCGATCACCACTCGCGCCACCTACGTGGTCGAAGACCGCGAACCGCACGTCCAGCTGGACTGAAGTTTCGCGGAAACACCGACAGGGGGTTGTCGCGGCGGTCTTCGAGAGTGGAGGGGTCGGGGCAGGCCCGGCGATGAAGGAGAGGGATGAGATGGCTGTGGTGAACAGCATTGCCTGGTTCGAGATCGGTACCGACGACCCGGCGACCGCCGAGAAGTTCTACGGGGACGTGTTCGGGTGGAAGGTGGCGCATGAGGACACGATCAGTACCGATCCGGCGTACCAGTTCTTCGTGACGGGCGACGGCGAGGGGATGCGGGGTGGGCTGTTCGACACCAAGGGGGAGCTGGCCAGTTACAGCGTCTTCACCGTGCTGGTCGAGGACGTGGATGCGGCTTGCCGCAAGACGGAAGCGGCCGGCGGGAAGATCCAGCGGGGGCCGCAGGTCAATCCGGTCGGGGTGAGGTTCGCGCACCTGCTCGATCCGGCCGGCAACCAGTTCTCGGTGTTCACGCCGCCGGTCAGGCCAGCACCAGCCGACTGAGCTTCCCGTCGGGGATGTCGAGGTCCTCTCGACGCAGCGAACGCGGTGCGGGTGTCTCGGCGGTGACCGTCACTGAGGTGATGCGGTCGGTACGGAAGACCCGCACGGCATCGCGTCGTCGGCACCAGGCGATCAAGTACCACTGGGTGGCCTTGCCGACGTAGCCGAGCGGCTCGATCTCGCGGGTCGTCACGACGCCGGCGCGATCGGCGTACGCGATACGCAGGACGCGGCGGGTGGAGAGTGCATCAGCCACCAGCCGCGGTACTGCGGTCGCCGGCTCGTCCTCGGCGAAGATGTGCACGCGCTCAGCCAGCTCGTGCGCCGCCGCGGCGTCGTCGGTCTGCATCGCGGCGACCAGCTTGCGCAGCGCCGAACCCGCCACCGAGCTGAACGGCGTACCGCCGAGTCGACGTAAGCCCAGAGCCAGCGCGACGGCTTCGCCCGGCGTCAGGTTCACCGGCGGAAGCGTGCGCGCCTTGTCGAGGCAGTATCCGCCGGTGCGGCCGGTCTCGGCGTAGATCGGGACGCCCGACTGCTGCAGGGCGCTGATGTCCCGCTCGATCGTGCGCACGCTGACTTCGAATCGCTCGGCCAGCCGTCGCGCGCTCCGGGCCCGGGGCGCGACCGCCCGTAGCTCCTCGACCAGGGCGTAGAGACGGTCGGTGCGATTCACCCCCTCAAGCTAGCCAGCCCCGCCGACAGTTTGCGGATTCAGCAGGTGAGCTGCTGGCTCTCAGTGGTTTTTACTGTTGGAAAGCTGAGTTCCGGTGCGGGAGGTTGGGAGTATGGCTACTGATACCCCCATCACCCGCAGCATCGGCGACGTCCAGGTCAGCGCGATCGGGCTCGGCGGCATGCCGATGTCGATCGAGGGCCGGCCGGACGAGGCCCGGTCGATCGCGACCATCCACGCCGCCCTCGACGCCGGCATCACGCTGATCGACACCGCCGACGCCTACCACCTGGACTCCTCCGACATCGGCCACAACGAGACCCTGATCGCGAAGGCGCTCAGCACGTACGGCGGTGACACGTCGGACGTACTCGTCGCGACCAAGGGCGGCCACCTTCGCCCGGGCGGTGGCGCGTGGACCCAGGACGGCTCGCCGGAGCACCTGAAGCAGGCCGCGGAGGACTCGCTCAAGCGGCTCGGCGTCGAGGCGATCGGGCTGTACCAGTTCCACCGGCCGGACCCGAAGACGCCGTACGAGGACTCGATCGGCGCGATCCGCGACCTGCTCGACGCGGGCAAGATCCGGATGGCCGGCATCTCGAACGCGAACCCGGACCAGATCCGGCAGGCCAACGAGATCCTCGGCGGCCGGCTCGTCTCCGTACAGAACCAGTTCTCGCCGGCCTTCCGGTCGAGCGAGCCGGAACTCGACCTGTGCGACGAGCTCGGCATCGCGTTCCTGCCCTGGTCGCCGCTCGGCGGCATCTCGAAGGCGGGCGAGCTGGGCAGCAAGCACCCGGCGTTCCACCAACTGGCCGAGGAGCTCGGCGTCAGCCCGCAGAAGCTGACGCTCGCCTGGATGCTCGCCAAGTCGCCGGTCGTCATCCCGATCCCCGGCGCCAGCCGCCCGGAGACCATCCGCGACTCTTACTCGGCGATCGAGCTGAGCCTCACCCCCGAGCAGGTCGCCGCCCTCGACGCCTCCTGACCCCGGGCGCCCCGCGGAATACCGGTCGTACCGCGGGGCGTTGGGTCGCCCATGGAAGACATGCGTGCGTTGAGCTATGGAATCGGTCAGCAGTACTTCGACGAGCGGGACTACCGAGGCGCGATCCGGGCCCTGCTCCCCATCGTCGAGGAGACCCCGGAAGACGTCGGCACTCGCCTGCTGCTGGCTCGCGCCTACTTCCACAGCGCCCTGCTCAAGCCGGCCGCTGAACACCTGCAAGAGGTCATCGACCGCGCTCCGACCGAGTCCTACGCCCACCTGATGATGGCGCGCACGCTCGAACGGCTCAGTCGTCCCGACGAGGCCGCGAAGCACCGCCGGATCGCCGCCGCTCTCACCGGCGACGACTCGCTGCTGGCCTCCCACAGCCTCCGCGCCCAGTCGTAGCGCGGGGGCTCGGTGCATTCTTGCGGGCGGGCGCGCGGCGCGGCGTACGGGAATGACACGCCGGGGAATAGCGTTCTGTCGAGCAAGGTAGTTAAATACTGAACTACCAAGACTTCGAGGAGTGCAGATGCAGTTCGGTGTGTTCACCGTCGGCGACGTGACCAAGGACCCGGTCAGCGGCCGGACCCTGAGCGAGGCCGAGCGGATCCAGCAGATCGTCACGGTCGCCCTCAAGGCCGAGGAGATCGGCCTCGACGTGTTCGCGACCGGCGAGCACCACAACCCGCCGTTCGTCCCGTCGTCACCGACGACGCTGCTCGGGTTCATCGCGGCCAAGACCTCGAACATCCTGCTCTCCACCTCGACCACGCTGATCACCACCAACGACCCGGTGAAGATCGCCGAGGACTACGCGATGCTGCAGCACCTGGCCGACGGCCGGGTCGACCTGATGATGGGCCGCGGCAACACCGGCCCGGTCTACCCGTGGTTCGGGCAGGACATCCGCGACGGCATCGCGCTGGCCATCGAGAACTACGCCCTGCTGCGCCGGTTGTGGCGCGAGGACGTGGTCAGCTGGGAAGGTAAGTTCCGTACGCCGCTCGAAGGGTTCACCTCGACGCCGCGGCCGCTCGACGGCGTACCGCCGTTCGTCTGGCACGGTTCGATCCGCAGCCCGGAGATCGCCGAGCAGGCGGCGTACTACGGTGACGGGTTCTTCCACAACAACATCTTCTGGCCGGCGGAGCACACTGCTCGCCTGGTCAACTACTACCGCCAGCGCTTCGAGCACTACGGGCACGGCGCCGCGGACCAGGCGATCGTCGGACTCGGCGGCCAGGTCTTCATGCGGAAGAACTCGCAGGACGCGCGCACGGAGTACAGGCCGTACTTCGACCACTCGCCGATCTACGGTGGCGGCCCGTCGATGGAAGACACGATGGAGCAGACACCGCTGTCGGTCGGTTCGCCGCAGGAGATCATCGAGCGGACGCTGACCTTCCGGGAGAAGTTCGGCGACTACCAGCGGCAGTTGTTCATCGCCGACCACGCCGGACTGCCGTTGAAGACGGTGCTGGAGCAGATGGACATCCTCGGCGAAGAGGTCGTTCCCGTACTGCGTAAGGAATTCGACTCGTTGCGGCCGGCCCATGTTCCGGAGGCGCCGACACATGCTTCCCTAAAGGCGGCCGCCGACCGTGCCCAGGCTCTCGAGACCGTCAGCCCGGTGGTTGCCGGCATTGAGGAGACCAAGTGACGACCGAACGCAAGATCGCCGTGGTGAGCGCCGGCCTGACGACCCCGTCGTCGACCCGCCTGCTCGCCGACCAGCTGACCGCCGCCGTCCGGGACAACCTGGACGGCCGCGGTACGCCGTACCAGGTGCGCGTCTTCGAGCTGCGCGACCTCGCGCACGACCTGACCAACAACCTCCTCACCGGCTTCCCGTCGAAGGAACTCGGCGAGGTGCTGGAGTACGTCGTACAGGCTGACGCGTTGATCGCGGTGACGCCGACGTTCAGCGCGTCGTACAACGGGTTGTTCAAGATGTTCTTCGACGTACTCGACGACAAGGCGCTGGTAGGCAAGCCCGTACTGATCGGCGCCACCGGTGGAACCGAGCGTCACTCGCTCGTCCTGGACTACGCGCTCCGCCCGCTTTTCGCTTACCTACAAGCGGTTGTAGTCCCCACCGGCGTCTACGCCGCCTCCTCCGACTGGGGCCCCCACGCCGTCGCCCTCCGCTCCCGCGTAGAACGCGCAGCCCTCGAACTAGTAGACGCCATGAGCAACGCTCGTCCCGCTCCGGTGGACCCCTACGCCAATCCGGTGCCTTTCGAAGACCTACTGAACGGTTGACCGACTGCCGACGCGCTCACGGCATGAGTTGGCCGCCGTTTACTTCTATTAGTTGGCCGGTTACGTAGCTGCTCATGCGGTCGGAGGCCAGGTAGAGGATGGTGCCTACGCATTCGTGGGGGGTGCCGGTGCGGCCCATCGGGATGGTGGTGAGCATGGCGGCGAGTTGTTCTTGGCCGGTGTGGCGGTCGTGGAACGGGGTGTTGATGACGCCTGGGGAGATCGCGTTGACGCGGATGCCTTCTGGGGCGAGTTCTTTGGCTAGACCGCGGGTGAACGTGCTCACGGCGCCCTTGCTGGTCGCGTAGACGACCGAGCCGCCGCCTCCGCCGTGCCGGCCCGCGATCGAGGTGACGTTGACGATTGCGCCTCCGCCCTGGCTGCGGAACACCGGCACGATCCGCCGCGACATCGCGAACACCGAGGTCAGGTTGACGTCCATGATCCGGCGGAACTCTTCATCCGGTACGTCGACCACCGGCGACCGCTTGACCAGATCGCCGGCGTTGTTCACCAGTACGTCGATCCGCCCGTAGCGCGCCAGCACCTCGTCGACCAGCGCGTCCGCCGACGCCGGCGCGGCGAGGTCAGCCTGATGAACGGAGCCGCGCCCACCCGCAGTACTGACCGCGTTCATCGTGTGCTGAGCACCGTCGGCGTTCTGGTGGTAGTGCAGCGCAACCGCAGCGCCCGCCTCGGCGAACCCCACTGCGGCAGCCGCGCCGATCCCACTACTCGCCCCGGTGACAAGAACAACCTGATCCGTGAAGTCGAGAAAACCCATGGCCCCATCCTCTCCCGGCCCGCCGTACAGCCACGCCGGGGAGGGGTTCGGGTGGCGGGATGCGGCGGTAGATTCGACGGATGGGGTATGACGTGTCGACGCTGGAGCTGCGCCGGTGGCGGGTGGCCGATGCGTTGCGCCTGATGGCGGCACACCAGGATCCGGACATGGTGAACCAGGGCGGCATCCGGGACCGGGCGACCGCGGTCGACTGGATCGGGCGGGTCGCCGACCTCGACAACGGTCACGTGTACGCCGTCGCGGACGCCGACGACCACCCCGTCGGGTGCGTCGCCGTGACGAACATCGACCGGCACCAGGTCGGCTGGACCTGGTACTGGACCATCGCCGACGTCCGCAGCCAGGGCGTCGCGCGGGACGCCCTCAGAGCTCTCGTCGACTGGGCTCACCACGAGGCCGGCCTCTACCGGCTCGAGCTAGGCCACCGCCTCAACAACCCGGCCTCCTGCGGGGTAGCGACCAGCGCAGGCTTCCTCCGCGAGGGCGTCGAGCGCGAACGCCTCAGCTACGACGGCACCCGCTACGACGTGGAACGCCACGCCCGCCTCGTCACCGACCCGCTGGCGAAACCCCAACGCCCGGTCACCATCACCACTTAACGGCCGTGCCCGCTTGCCGTACTACGACGTCGGCGGCGCGTAGCTTCGCCAACGCTCCTCCAGCACGTAGCCGAGCGCTCGGTTCGCGCCGAGACTGGCCTCGTTGATGCCGGCGCCACCGGTGCCGAAGACCTGAACGCCTTCGGAAAGCAAGGCAAGAATCGACACCGCCTTCACCGCCTGACCGATGCCGCGACCGCGGTAGTCGCCGAGCACGGAGGTGAACACAGTTTCCGCACGTTCCGGAAACACGGAAACCACCGTTGCCGCGATCAGCAACGAAGCGTCGAACGCACCGAAAACCCGCCTCCCGTCTACCCAGAGCGCCTCGGTCCGGCTCAGATCACCGACGACCCGATGCGTGGCCGGCGTGTACGGGTAGTCCTTCTCGTTGGCCGTCTCCAGTACGAACAACGCTTCGGCGTACGACGAGTCGAGTTCGCGCACCACCAGCCCCGCGGCCGACGCACGTAGTACGGCGGATTCCAGCAACTCGCGATCCGGATTCCGCAGCCGCGCACCCCAGGACTCGCCCACCAGCCGATAGCCGGCCGCCTCCAGCGAGGGGATCCGCGGGTCGTCGTCACGCACCAGTTCGACATCCATCCCAGCGATCTTGCCGCAGGGAAACCGTCACGGAAACTGCATTTCCGGTGGCTAGCGGTCAGTGAGTATGGCGAGCGTCGCGGGGCCCAGGCGGAGTTCGCCGTCGTCGAGGGGCTCGCACCGCACGCCGCCTCGGCCTCGGAGGCCTTTGAAGGCTCCGGGCGCCACGGCGACATCCATCCACGCGCACGGATTGGCCGGTCGATGCGCCTGGAACCGCACGGGACCGGAACCACTGTCCAGGCTGAAGATCGCGCCGTTCACCCGGCCGCCGTCGGGCCTGCGACGCGACGCCAGCTCATCGACAGCAAACCCGCGCAGCGCGATGTTGCGGCGGGTCGAGTGCGGATCGGGCACCTCCAGCAGCCCGACCGAGGCAGCGAGGTCATCCAGCGCCTGCGCGTCGAAGACGGTGACGGCGGCGCGGCGATGGGCCGGGCGGTTGTAGTACCGATCGCCGACCAGCCCCAGACCAGCGCGGACGGTCACCATCTCCCGCGCGATCGGCTCGGGATCCGGCTGGGGCCCGTCACTCGGCCGCCCCTCGTACGCGTGCACCGGCGAGACGACCAACGCCACGATCTCGACCGGTACCTCCTCGATGCGCACGCTCCGAGCCTACTGAGCCTCACACGATCCGTCGCCGCCGCGTTCAATGCAGGAAGCCACAACGACGGAGGAGATCCAGATGTACAACCGGCACGCGGTCGCGACCACCCAGTTGGGCGACCTCACGCTCGTGGCCAAAGACAGCGCATTGACCGGGATCTACTTCCCCCACCACTGGGTCAAGCCCGACCCGGCCACCCTCGGCACCAAGGTCGAACTGCAAGACGACCTGCTGCTCGCTGAGGCCTGCCGCCAGCTGAACCAGTACCTGGCCGGCGAGCGGGACGGATTCGACCTCCCGATCGCGCTGGCCGGCGACGAGTTCCAGCGGCAGGTCTGGGTGATGCTCGACGAGATCCCACGCGGCGAGACCACGACGTACGGCGAACTGGCCGAGCGACTCGGCGACAAGGCACTCGCGCAGCGCGTCGGCCAGGCGGTCGGACGCAACCCATTGTCGATCGTCGTCCCGTGTCACCGCGTGGTCGGCAAGGACGGCAAACTCACCGGGTACGCCGGCGGCCTCAAGCGCAAGCAGTTCCTCCTCGATCTGGAGGAACCCGCCGCGGTCAGGGCCGAGCGACTGTTCTGAAGCGGTAGTGGTACCTGGAGACGGTCTCGAAACCGAGCCGGGCGTAGAGGGCGCGCGCGGGTTCGTTGCCGGCGACAACCTGGAGCCAGACTCGGCCGAAACCGAGCGAGGTTGCCTCTAGCAACAACTTGCGCATCACGGCCAGCGCCCGGCCCTGCCGCCGGAAAGCCGGATCCACCACCACGCAGTACAAGGCCGCCCAGTCGTCGACCAGCGCCAGCCGCGCGACCGCCGTCACCGTCCCCTGCTCGCGGATCGAGCCGTAGAGCGCACGCCCGCCGGTGAGGATCCCGCGCGCGATCGCCTTCGCGTCGTCGCCGCCATGTCCGTCCTCGCGCCACCACAGGTCGGTCCAGTCGTCATCAGGCGCCGAGGAAATATTCACTCGCCATTCATCGTCCGGGATCAGTTCGAGGACTCGGCCGATCTCGGATGTCTGTACCAACGTCGGCGACCCCACCTCGTACCCGCGGGCGGCCAGCACCTCGTCCAGCCCGTCCGGACGCGATGCCGGCCCGACCTGGAAGCGCGGCACCAGCCCTTGGCTCAGATAGTGGCTTTCCACCAAGGACAAGGCTTTCGGGAGATCCCCCGGCGCACCGATCGGCAGCACCGAGTTCGCCCGCTGGGTGACACCGGCTGCTCGCCGGGCCACCCAGCCGTCGAAGTCCACCACATCCGCGACCGGCCAGGCGCGGTGCATCAATTCATCCATCCGAGCGGCAGTCGTCATTCTCGGATCTTAGAAGCACAGACTGAATTTTTGCAACACCTTGAATACTTATCCAAGTTTGCGCAGCAGCGGTACGACGTCCGCGGTGAACTGGGTGAGGAACCGCTCCTGGTCGTGCCCGGGTCCGTGCACGACGAGGTGGTTGAAGCCGGCGTCGAGGTACGGCTGGAGTTGGGCGAGCACCTCGTCAGGGTTCGAGGCGACGATCCAGCGCTTCGCCACCTGCTCGATCGGGAGTTCGTCGGCGAGGCGTTCCATCTCGGTCGCGCTGTCGACGCTGTGCTTCTGCTCGGGCGTGAGCGACAGCGGCGCCCAGAACCGGGTGTTCTCCAGCGCGAGCTCGGGATCGCGGTCGTAGGAGAGCTTGACCTCGAGCATCCGGTCGACGTCCTCGAACGACCGGCCCGCCTTCTCGGCGCCTTCGCGCACGGCCGGCATCAGCTTCTCGGTGTAGAGGTCCATCCCCTTGCCCGACGTGGCGATGAAGCCGTCGCCCACGCGTCCGGCGTACTTCGCGACCAGCGGGCCGCCTGCCGCGACGTACACCTGGACCGGGGTCTCGGGGCGGTCGTAGATCGAGGCGTCGACGGTCTTGTAGTACGGCCCGTCGGAGCTGACGCCCTCCTTCGTCCACAGGTCGCGGATCAGGTCGACGGCCTCGCGCAGCCGGGCGAACCGCTCCTTGAACTCGGGCCACTCGCGGCCGGAGACGGCGATCTCGTTCAGCGCCTCGCCGCTGCCGACGCCGAGCATGATCCGGCCGGGGTAGAGCAGCCCCATCGTCGCGAAGGCCTGCGCGATCACCGCGGGGTTGTAGCGGAACGTGGGCGTCAGGACCGACGTACCGATCAGCACCCGCTCGGTCCGCTCGCCGACCGCCGCCATCCACGCCAGGGCGAACGGCGCGTGGCCGCCTTCGTGCCGCCAGGGCAGGAAGTGGTCCGACACCGTCACGCTGTCGAGTCCGAGTTCTTCGGCCCGGACCGCGTACTCGACGAGATCCCGCGGCCCGAACTGCTCCGCCGACGCCTTGTACCCGATGCGAATGCTCACCTGTGCTCCCAACTAGTCGTCTGTCTGGCCTCAACCCGGCCGGACCCGTCGATGTTCCGACCAACCCGAACCCGGAAAGGAATCGACCCCTCGAACACTACGACGGTGCCGGGCGACCCCTTCCTGCCTACCCTTGCTCCATGGTCTCCGCCCCCTCCGATCCCGGCTCGCCCGCCGAGCAACCGCGCCCCGAACTGCGCGCCTCCGACGCCGACCGCGAGCGGGTGGCCGACGTACTGCGGGACGCTCTGGTGGAGGGACGGCTCCAGCTCACCGAGTTCGAGGCGCGGCTGGAGGAAGCTCATGCGGCCCGGACCCATGGCGAACTCGAGCAGGTCGTCCACGACCTCCCGGCGCCGTCTCCGGTCGGTGCGACCGTTTCCCAGCCGGGGCGGATCGGTGGCACGCCGACCTCGCGCACCGGGATCGGCATCTTCGGCGCCTTCGACCGCAAGGGAGTCTGGACGATCGCGCGCCGGTTCACCTCGGTCGCGATCATGGGCGGCGGCCGGATCGATCTGCGCGAGGCGCGGTTCGAGGCCGCCGAGACGGTCATCCGGGCGTTCGCGGTGATGGGTGGTGTGAAGGTCGTCGTACCGCCGGACGTGGCCCTGGAGGTCCGCGGCATCGGCGTGATGGGCGGCTTCGACCACAGCAAATCCGGCACGGGTCCGCCGGACGGACCGCGCGTCGTGGTCACCGGCTTCGCCTTCTGGGGTGGCGTCAGCGTGGAGCGCAAAGTGACCAAGGCCGAGCGCAAGCGGCTGAAGGCCGAACGCAAGGAGCGCAAGCAGCTCGACGCGGAGGAGTAGGCAGGCTCAGTTGGTCTGGTGCCAGATGTCGTTGAGGACCATTTGCGCCGACGGCACCTCGTCCGGGATCGCGCTGACCGCGACACCGACCAGCCACCAGCGACCTGCGTTGCTGTACGCCCGCGTCATCACCAGCTTGTACGGCGTGGTGCTGGAGACCGTGTACCACGTGCGCACGTCCTTGGCGGTCCGAGGCGCCGGCGCCTTGAACTCCTTCGTCCAGTCCGCGTCGAACGCCGACCGGACCGACAAACAGCCGGCCAGATCCCGGCACTGCCGGACAGCGATCTGCGCGACCAGCGGCGACGCGGTTCGACCTCCGGAGTCGGGCGGCGGCTCGGTCTGCACTCGGCGATACAGCGTCGTACTCGACTCGCCGAGCAGTTTCACCTCCGGCGGCCGCGGCCAGCCGAACGAGAACGGCAGATCGAGCTGGTTGACGACCTGTACGTCGGCGCCGGGCGGATACGTCTCGCCCAGCAGCCCCGGCTCCGAGCCCGGCGGGATGTAGGGGGCGGAGGCGACCTTGGTGACGCCCGGCAGGAGGACCTGCGAGGGGAGCGCTGACGGCTGGACCGCCGCGACGACCGGTTCCGCGGCCGGCTCATCCTTGACCGCGCTGCCGACAGCGGCGCCGATCGAGTAGGTCACCGTGAACACGATCAGGACGATGAGCACGACGACGGCGTAGACCCAGGGACCGAGCTTGCGGCGATACTCGCGCGCCAGTTCCACCTTGCCGACCGGGGGTGCGGCGTCCGCAGTACCAGGTGCTGCCGAAGTACCAGGTGCTGCCGAGTTCGTCGTACCGGCGGGTGGCGGGTCGGCTGGTGGGGTGGCGCCGTAGTGGGCGAGTTGGCTGCGTACTGCGTCGAGTGAGTGCTCGTCGTTGCCGAGCAGGCCGTCCAGTGGGTCGAGGAGGCGTTCGGCGCCGGACTGTCCCGGGACGAGCTGGGTGATCGCGTACGGGAGGTCGCTGTTGAGGTTCGCGGCCCACAGCGGCGTCTCTTGCTGCTGGGGATCGAGCGCGGCGCCGCGGCTCGACCGGCCGAGTCGCTCGCGGACCTGCGGGTCGGCGGCGCCCGTAGTACTGAGCACCAGCGCGACGACCTCCATACCGGTGAAGGAACGACCGCGCCAGATTTCGGCGAGTGGATGCACCAGCAGTCGCTGGTCGAACTGGTACCCCGGGATCTGCGGCGGGTTGTTCACTTCGCCTCCCAGATCGCCCGGTCGGCCATGGTCAGGGCAGCGGATTCGGCGGCTTGCCGTTCGATCGGCTGGGCGGCGTAGTCCACCTGGACGATCAGATCGGCGTGCAACTCCACGAGGGTCACCGTCCAGCTCTGCCCGCCGGTCGCGGCCCGCGTCACCCGCTTCACGTTGCTCCGCTCAGGGTCCGGAGTCATCGCCCGCCGCTCGAACACCTGGCGCGCGACCTGCGCGGGCTTCAGCGGTGGATTCCCCGCGCCGCCGTCCCTCCCGGCGTACGGCGTGACGGTGATGTCGAGCGTCGCCGAGCTGTACGTCGTCTGCGCGCCCTCGTCCGCCTTCACCGAGCACCGTATCGAGGTGCTGCCGGTCTTCACCAGCTCGGGAGTCTTGCCATTGGATGCCTTGGGCAACAGGCTGGAGACGTCGCCGATCCGGGCACACAGATCGGCGGGCAGCTGCCGCGCGGGCAGGATGTCCTTGGGGTCGACCGGCTTTCCCGCCGCGAACCCGAGCGCGAGGCCGGCGACCACCGCGATCCCTGCCGCTATCGCTGTTCTCCGGACCAGTCGGCTCGCCATGGTCGAGACCCTAGCCACGAAGAGGTCCTTCCTGCCTACGCACCATGGCGCGTTGGACGAGGTTCCCCTGCGGCCGGTTCCCACGATTTCTGCTGACGGTTTCTGCTTATGCTGCCCGGGTGACCGCCTTCCCCGAGATCGTCCCGGGCCGGCCCGGCGACGGCGAAGTACTGAACCTGCCGTTCGGCGTCTTCACCGTCCGCATCTCCGGCGAGCAGACCGCCGGCGCGCTCTCGGTCGTCGAGTCGGTCCTCGCGCCCGGAGCCCTCGGCGCCGCTCCGCACATCCACCACGCCCACGAGGAGTACTTCCTCGTCACGTCCGGCGAGGTCACGTTCGACACAGCCGACGGCGTCCTGACGATGGAGGCCGGCGGCTCGGTCTCCGTACCCCGAGGCCGCCCCCACGGCTACCGCAACGCGACCACTGAGCCGGCCACCCTGACCACGATCTTCACGCCCGCCGGCTACGAGAACTACTTCCGAGAAATCGCCGCCGAAGCGGCCGCGGGCACACCCATCACGCCAGAACTGCTGAAGGAACTCCGGGGCAAACAGCAAACGACCCCTTGGCCGTAGACGTCAGCCCATCAGCGTTTTGACCGAACCGCCGGACTCGCTGAGCTTGCTTCCCAGGCCGGACAGAGCTTCTCCGACGCTCGACAAAATTCCTGACAAGTCATTCAGATTTCCCGCCAGGCTCTCGATCTCGGTCGCGACCCCGCCGATCTGCCCGCTCCCGTCGTTCAGCCGCTTGGCCGCCGCATCCCCGATCCCCGGAATCTTGTCCAGCTCCCCAGCGAGCCCGGCCAACATGCCAGCGGCATCCTTCAGCTTGTCCTTGGCGGCACTCATGGTCTCGGCACTCCCACTCAAGGCCCGCCTGGCACCACCCTCGCCGTCATCCCCGACCAGCGCTGTGGCCGCCTTGGCCGCCTGCTCCCCAGCATCGGCCAGCCCCGACCCGATCGCCTTCATCAACTCCGGCAACCGCCCGATGAACCCCAGCGCGTCATCCGGCAACCCCCTCACCAACTTCAGCACCTTCTCGAAGTCGTCGGAGTTCTCCATCACGAACCCGACCGCCTTCTTCACATCCCCCAGATCCCGCCCACCCAACAACTCCTCAAGTCCCATACCCCGGATGCTATTGCTCCCCCACCCACCCCACCCCCAACTCCCACAAGACGCGCCGCCCATCCACCCAGCCAGGCAGTCTCCGCCCATCCGCCCAGCCGAGCCCACACCCCGAGCGTGAGTGACCCACACCACCCGCCCGCCCCTCCCACCACTGCCTGCCCGCACGTACGCCGCCCACCCCAGCCCCCGATTACCACCAAATCCATCCCTCCGTGTATCGTTTTCGACGTTGTCCGGCGCTCGTAGCTCAACGGATAGAGCATCTGACTACGGATCAGAAGGTTGGGGGTTCGAATCCCTCCGAGCGCGCCAGCACAAGCCCAAGTCATTCAGGTGGATGACCTGGGCTTTTGTGTTTCCCGGCAACTGGGGTTCCCCCACGTCGCCACTAGCGCCGCGCTCCTCCGTCGCGCTCTCGCAGCTCCTCCCACCCACCCGGGGTCGCGTGCTGACGCACCCTCAATGACAGCACCGGCATCTCACCGGCCGGGTCATTCCAAACAGAGCCCCGTACCGCCGACCAGCTCTCCCAGCACGCGAGCCGCCGAACGCCCGCCCGCGAACGCCTTGCACCGTCGCCTCGGCAAGATGCCCCGGAGCATCTCAGCTGCGCAATGAGTCTCGAAGCAGCTGGCCCTCTCGACCGTCTGCAGTGCCCACAAACGTCCTCGCCGAGGCCGGAGGCTGATCCAGTTGCCTCGGGCGCCATTCGCTACGCCCACACCAGCCGGTGAGTCTCCAGACCAGCGGTTACCTCTTTCGCAAGGGCATCGGGGTCTAGAAGCCTTTGCTGCTGACCGCAACAGTCTTCATTGACCGCATGAGGTGCTACGTTCCGCCCGAGAATGGGGAGGAACGTTCATGAGACGTGCACGACTTGGGGCGTTGTTGCTGGCCGGTGTTGTCGCGCTGTTCGGCGGGGTTGTCCAATCCGCGCCCGCCTCGGCAGCGACCACGTCGGTGCTGCTGATGAGCGCCGGCCAGAAGCGGGTCGTGGATTCCTGGGTGCCGAACGGGGACTACTGGTTCGTGGTCAAGCCGAACTCGTTCTCTGTGGACCAGCAGGGGACCTTGAACGGCCCGCGCCAGATCGTCACCAGCCGCTCCTGCTGGGAAGTGAACACTCCGCATCCGTCGACAAACTCGTCGTACGTGGGCTTGACCAATGCCGGAGACTTCCAGCTGGTCGTCCCCGGCGCCGGCGTGGTGTGGCACTCCAACACAGCCGGACGGGGCGGCAAATACCTCATGCTCACCCGCACCGGCGACCTCGTCCTCTACACAGCCAACTGGAAGATCCTCTGGCAGTCCGCCTCCGGGCAGTGCTGGATGAGGTCCAACACCGTGCTGGCCAGCAACCACAGTATTCGCGTGGGGTACACCTTTTCCGGCACCCGTCCTTGGCGCGTGCTGGCGATGCAGACCAACGGCAACCTAGTACTGCGCCACGGGTCGAAGGTTGTCTGGCAGACCCGGACGAGCGTGCCCGGCTCGCGGGCAGCGCTCACCACGCTCGGCGAACTTCTCGTCCAGGCTCCGAACGGGAAGGTGCTCTGGCGCAGCAACCGGCGCTCCAGCCCCAACTGCGCCTGCGCGCTGGATCTGGGCTTCCCTGCGCTGCCTGAACTCGCCATCACCAACGAGGTCAGCACCGGCCCCCCGATCACTGTCTGGCAGGTCCCTGTCCCACCTGCATGACCCGGCCGAGACCTTGCCAACTCGGCACCCGGGCTGCGGCAGCCGGCCTCATGTCGAATTCGGGGTCGGTCGTTCGACGCGTAGGCAGATGGCGCCTACAGGTGGCCGGTTGGTTTCAGATCACAGGAGGTTGAAGTGTCTACATCCATTCTCGACATGTCGATGTCGCTCGACGGGTACATCGCCGATCCCGACGATTTCCTCGGCGGGGAGAACGGCGAACTGCTCCACGACTGGTTCGCAGCCGGCGGACCTGCCGCACAATTCGAAGCCGAGTGGAACGCCGCCGGTGCCATCCTCGCAGGACGGCGGACCGCCGAACTCATGGATCACTGGGGCGGCGACCACAACGGCGCCCCGATCTTCGTGCCCAGTCACCGGCCACCGGGCCCAGCCGCCCGCTGGAACTACCCGTTGGTGACCTACGTGACCGACGGCATCGAAAGCGCCATGGCGCAGGCGAAGGCCGCCGCCGGAGACCGGGACGTCCAGGTACGCGGCGGATACGTCGCGCAGCGTGCCATCGAGGCAGGCGTGCTCGACGAGGTGCAGATCCATCACATCCCGGTGCTACTCGGCGCCGGCCGCCGACTCTTCGACCTGCTGCCCTCGCTCGTCACCCTGGACATCATCCGCGTCATCGACACCCCGCAGGCCACCCACATCCGCTACCGCGTCCGCCGCTGAATCAGCGCCAGGCCGGTTTGGGGAGGCGTTCAATGCCTCGTCTGGTACCTGGTCAGGGTTACGCCGCCAGGGAAGGTTCGGGTCTCTACCAGGTCCAGGCTTACCCAGTTGTCCAGGCTGGTGAAGAACGGGGTGCCGGCGCCTACTAGTACTGGGTGGTTGATGATTTCGAACTCGTCGACCAGGCCGGCTTGCATGGCTGCCGCGGCGAGGGTGGCGCCGCCGATTCTCATCGGCTCGCCGTCGTCGGCCTTGAGGCGGGTGATCTCCGGTACGGCGTCGCCGGTGACCAGGCGGGTGTTCCAGTCGACCTTGTCGAGCGTCGAGGAGAACACCACCTTCGGCGTTTCCCGCCAGTTGCGCGCGAACTCGATCTGCGCCGGGGTGGCGTCCGGCTGCTGGTCGCCGGTCGGCCAGTGCGAACTCATCGTCTCCCACAGCTTGCGCCCGTACAGGAACAGCCCGATCGCCAACTCCTGATCGAGCCACCACTGAAACAGCTCGTCGCTCGGCACGCCCCAGCTGATGTCGCCGCCGGGCGCGGCGATGTAGCCGTCCAGGCTCACGTTCATGCCGTAGATCAGTTTCCGCATGGCGCCATGCCTCTCTGTCAGTCCGACGGCCTTGTCGGCGCTCGTGCCTAGAGTGCCAGCATGGTTGCCCCGACTCCGATTCCGATCTCGATTGCAGCGCTTGTGCGTGACGGCCTGGTGCTGCTGGCGCATCGGCATCCGTCGCGCCGGTGGTACCCCGACTGCTGGGATCTCGTCGGCGGGCATGTCGAGCCAGGCGAGTCGCCCCACCAAGCCGTCAGCCGCGAATGCCTGGAAGAGCTGATGGTCCACATCCACGATCCCGTGCCCATCGAGATGCCGATCAGTGACCCCACCCTCGACCTGCACGCCTTCGTCGTCACGCGCTGGGACGGCGAACCGGTCAACGCCGCACCCGACGAGCACGACGATCTCCAATGGTTCCGACCGAGCGATCTCGAAAATCTGAAGCTGGCCCACCCAACCGGCCTGTCGGACCTCTTGATCGCCGTACGAAATGCCACCGGTTAGCGGCTGTTGAGGTTCATGACAGCCAGGAGGCGTAGAAGATGCCTAGGCCGAGGGCTACGAAGATGCCGGCGACGATCCAGAAGCGGATGACTACGGTGACTTCGGCCCAGCCGAGGTGTTCGAAGTGGTGGTGGATGGGGGTGATCCGGAAGATGCGCCGGCCGGTGCCGGTGAGGCGTCTGGTCAGTTTGAAGGTGATCATCTGGAGCAGGACGGACAGGGTCTCCAGGACGAACAGGCCCGCGACGGCGGCCATCAGGAGTTCTGTGCGGGACATGATCCCGAGGCCGGCCAAGGCGCCGCCGATGGCGAGCGAGCCGACGTCGCCCATGATGATCCGGGCGGGTTTGGCGTTCCACCAGAGGAAGCCGACACAAGCGGCAGCGATGGCGGCCGCGAACACCGCGAGGTCGAGCGGGTCGCGAACCTGGTAGCACTGCGACTCCACCACGGTGGGCCGACCCGAGTCGCACAACTGGTTGTTCTGCCAGATGTTGACGATCGTGTACGCGCCGAAGATCAACGCCGAGGAGCCGGCCAGCAGCCCGTCGGCGCCGTCGGTGAGGTTGGCGCCGTTGGAGGTGGCCGCGACGATGAACCAGATCACCAGCAGGACCACGACCAGCGGCAGCTTGATCCACCAGTCATGGGTGGTGGAGATGTACTGCGAAGCCGGCCGTACTCCGCGTCCGTCGGCGAAGAACTGCGTGGCGAGCACCCCGAAGACGAGCGCCACCAGCGTCTGACCTGCCATCTTGGCCCGGCTGCTCAGTCCCTGGTTGTTCTGCGTGTAGACCTTGATGAAGTCGTCGAGGAACCCCACCAGCCCGCAGCCGAGGAACAGCAACATCAGCAGCCAAGCACTCGCACTGGGCGACCGGCCGACCAGGATCGTTGCCGCCAGATACGCCGCGGTAGCACTCAGCAGGATCGCGAGGCCGCCCATGGTCGGCGTACCGCGCTTGACGTGATGTGTCGTCGGTCCGTCGTGCCGGATCGGCTGGCCGAAGCCGTGCCGGACGAAGTACCGGATCAGGTACCGGGTCCCGAGCAACGAGCAGAGCGCCGCCAGAGCGCCGCTCAGGAGTATTGCCCGCACAACATTCAGCCCCTCTCGGCCATCCGGGTGGTCGATCCCTACGAGGCAAGAGGGAGTCGTCTCGCCGCCCATTCTCGGGGACGAGAATCGGCGGGCCGGTCAAACATACCGAAACTGCAGGTTCCTGCAGCCCGTAAGGTTGCCGGAATGTCGACCTGGAGCACGCCCGAGCGCGTGGAGCCGCCGAACGACCCGATCGACGAGCGAGCCGCGCTCGAAGACCGGCTCGAGTACCAGCGCACGACCTTGCTGCAGAAGTGTGGCGGCCTGAGGCCGGAACAGCTGGCCCAGCGGTCCGTGCCGCCGTCGAAGCTCTCGCTCCTCGGCCTTGTCCGGCACCTGTCCGGAGTCGAGGCGTGGTTCCATGCGTACGACGAGCAGCCGGACCACCTGTATTTCTGGAACTACGTCCCGGGCTCGGCCAACAGCTTCGAGAAGCTCGACAGCACGCGAGCCGCCGACGACTTGGCCAGCTATCGAGCAAGCGTCGCCCGGTCGCGCGCGGCCGTCGCTGGCCGCGGTCTCGACGAGGCGAGTCCTGGCGAGGACTACACCTTGCGGTGGATCTATCTGCACATGATCGAGGAGTACGCCCGCCACAACGGCCACGCAGACCTCCTCCGCGAACGCATCGACGGCAGCACCGGCGAATAACCGATTGCCTGAGCCCAAAGGCTCGCGAAGACTCGGTGGGATGGATGACGACGAGCTTGAGCGGTTGTTGAGGAACGAGCGGTATCCGCGGTCAGGTAAGTACTCCGCGCGCTGGATGGTCGACAATTCGATGGGACCGAATCCCGTCTGGCAGGCGGAGGCCTTGAGCGAGCTGATGGCACTCGAAACCGGGATGCGGGTGCTCGACATGGGGTGCGGTACTGCGTTGAGCTCGGTCTTTCTCGCCAAGGAATTCGATGTCGAAGTCTGGGCGACCGATTTGTGGGTCAAGCCCGAGGAGAATTGGCGCCGCGTGATCGAGGCGGACGTGAAAGACCAAGTTCACCCTATTCACGCGGAGGCCCACGCGCTGCCGTTCGCGGAGGATTTCTTCGATGCCGTCGTCAGTATCGGCGCGTACCACTATTTCGGCACCGACGACCTCTACCTCGGCTATTTCTCCCGTTTCGTGAAGCCGGGCGGGCAGATCGGCATCGTTCTTCCCGGCTCCACCGAGGAGCCCGAGAGGCTTCCACCACCACACCTCGAGGCCTTCTGGAAATGGGACTTCTGCGCCTGGCACAGCCCGGCTTGGTGGCAACAGCACTGGGAGAAGACCGGAATGGTGACCGTCGAGGTCGCTGATCGATTGCCGCACGGATGGCAGGACTGGCTGCAATGGAACGAGGTTTGTGACGAAGACGGCGGTACGCCGGGACGCGAAGAAGCCCTGATGCTTCGTGCCGACGGTGGCCGGACCCTCGGCCTTACCCGGGTAATTGCCCGCCGCAACAACTAACAAACTGCATGGGTTGACGATGACCGCCGTCGTACTCGAACTGACAGTCCGAGACCTGACTGACAACGATCTGCCTGCCTGCGGCTTTGCCGGTAGCGAACTCCACCTGACCCAGGTCGCCCAGCAACTCGACCGAGCACGCCGTGGCGAGCTCGACTACCTCGCCGTCTGCACGAAGGCCGACCTGCCCGTGGCGATCGGCGCAATCGACTACGTGCCCCATCCCGGTGCCGGTTTGCTGACACAGTTCGCCGTGCACCCAGCCCTGCAGTCCTGCGGAATCGGCACAGTCCTCGTCGAAGCCGCCGAGCAGCGGATCTCGGCCCGGGGACTCGACAGGGCCGAGCTCGCCGTCGAGTTGAGCAACCCTCGCGCCCGCGCGCTCTACGAGCGACTGGGCTACACGGCGTACGGCGAAGTACTCGAGTCCTGGGACCAGCGAGATGCGACCGGGGTGAGCGCGCGGTACGAGACGATGTGCGCGCAGATGCGCAAGACGCTGGGGTTGTGACCTCCTCGGGCGCAAGGATGCCGGGACCGGTAGCGCGAGGAGCGGGCAGTGGAGAGTACGACGAGGACGGCCAGGGCGCTGGCTGTATCCCTTGTCCTCGGGGCGATTCTGATGGCATGGGTTGCCTCTGGCATCGGAGTGACGTCGCCGTTCGAGGCTGATGACCCAGGCGAGCTGAGCGCCACGTACGCCGTACTCGGTGCGTGGCTTGTCGCCTACCTCCTCGTCGCCGCCCTCGCCGCGATCGATGCGGGCCGCCTCGCTCGGAGTGGTGAGCTCGATGCGCTCCAGCAGTCGGCGAACCTCGTGAAGCTCGTCGCCATCGCGTTCTTCGCGCTGAACTTCGTCGTACTCGCTGAAGCAGTCGCGGTCACCGGCTCCAACGATCGGGACCGATTCGGGCTCGACGGATTCGCCGCGGCGCTGCTGTTCATGGTCCTGACGTACGTCGTGCTGCTGCCCACCTCGGCGTACGGCGTGGCTTGTCTGACCCAGTTGAGAAAGTTCGGTCAGATCGGACGGACCTTCTTCGCCATCAACCTGGTGCTGCACTTCCTCTTCGTCCTCGACGTGCTCAGCGGGATCGTGGTGGTCGAGGTTGCCAGGGATCGCCTCGGGACCGCGCGCCGGCCGAGCGCCGTACTGCGGAACCTCCTCGCCATCGTCCTCGCTCCTGGCTCGGCCGTCGCGATCGTCTGGCTGGCGTGCGTCGTGATCTATTACTGGTTCGATCCGCCGGCGTCGGCGTTCTTCTGGGATGGGATGCAGCAGCTCACGATCTCCACGCCGGCCGAATTCTTCCTGCTCGTGCTCGTGCCGGTCGTTCCCCTGATCACGTTCCGAGCCGCGGTTCAGCTCTTCCTGAGCGACGACGTCGACGCCCTGTCGCGATCGGCTCGCACAGTCAAGCTCACGATGATCCCGCTGTTCGTCCAGAACTTCGTGCTGTGCGTGTTCGTCGTCGCCGTGGTGGCGTTCTTCCCGGTCATCATCACGCGAGGGGCGCTCCTCGAAGGCGGCCCTTTGGTCCTGACCGTCCTCGGAACCATCGCCGCCGCAGGGTTCGTGCCCGCGCTCATCGGCACCTATCTGATGATGCTGCCCACCTCGATCTACAGCATCACGTGCCTCATCCTGTTGGCGCGCCACCGCGCCATCAGCCCACGCTTCTTTGCAATCCACCTGATCCTGCAGCTCGTCTTCGTCACCGACATCATCAGCACCCTCGTGATCGCGCACCGAGTCCACCAACTCCAGTCCACAGCGAGCCGGCGCACCGAGCCGACCGCCGTACTGAGCTGAGGTCTTGTCGATGATTGGGGACGCCACCACCCGGCTCGTCGTACTGCGTGGGAACTCGGGATCAGGCAAGTCGACGACGGCTCAGGAGCTCCGGAAGCGCATCGGGCGCGGAGTCGCCTGGATCGAGCAGGACTACCTGCGGCGGATCCTACTGAGGGAGCACGACCGCCCGGATGCCCCGAACATCGGGTTGATCGACCAGACCACGCGCTACGCGCTCGACCACGGCTACCACGTAGTACTGGAAGGCATTTTCTACAGCCCGACGTACGGCGAGATGCTTCGCCGGCTCATCGCGGATCACGCGGGCGTCACCGGGGTGTACTACTTCCAGCTCGCCTTCGACGAGACGATCCGCCGCCACGCAACGCGCGAACTGTCGAAGGTCGTCAACGCCGAGCAGATGCGCGATTGGTATCAGCCGGGCGACCTTCTCGGGGTAGCGGGTGAGCAAGTCGTCGACGCAGCCAGCAGCCTCGACGACACTGTCGAGCGTGTCGTCAGCGACCTCGCCTGGACCACCGGCGGAACCGTCGCCGACCCCGTCGAGGATTAGGGTCCGAGCCATGGAGTACTTCGTCTACGGACGCGACCGGGCCGGTGCCGACGAGGTCAAGGTGCGGCTGGTGGAGGAGCACTGGACCTTCATGGACGGGTACGCCGAACAGCTGATCGCGCGCGGCCCGACCTTGACCGGCCACGACGAGGACGCCGAGTCGACGGGCAGTCTCCACATCGTCGACCTTCCGGATCTCGAAGCCGCCAAGGCGTTCGTGCACAACGATCCGTACTACGTCGCAGGCGCGTTCGAGTCGGTCGAGCTCTACCGCTTCACCAACACCTCCGGCCGCACGATGTGGGAATTCGCCGACCCGACCGAGGGCTACCACCGCTTCCTCGTGATCGCCCTGGGCGACTCCCTCCCCGCGCCACCCGCCTCAAAGCACCTCATCGTCTACGGCCAGCTCCTGACCCTCGACACCGAAGCCCCGCTCGGCTGGGCCGCCACCGTCGAAGCCCCGACCGAGCAAGCGGCAGCCGCCCTCCTCGCCGCGAACACCCCCGAAGCCCACCCCTGGACCTTCGGCGGCCGACGCTGAGCAGAACCATCTGAAGACGCTCAGGTGGGGATGCTCTTCGGCCACCAGGGTGGGACGTTGGCGGGGCAGAGGTGGGCCGGCGTGAAGGTGGGGGTGCCGGCCCAGGAGTAGAGGGCCAGGTCGGCGATGGTGATCGCGATCGCGGCGGCCAGCAGGGCGGTGAAGAAGCCCTGGCCTTTGCGGGAGAAGCGGTAGACGAAGTTGAACAGGACCAGGTTCACCACGAACGCCACCGGGACGCCCACGAACAGCAGGGTGGGGCCGTTGCCGACCCCGTTGAGGTGGACTCCGCACGCCTTCCACGACCTCGAGGTCAGCACCAGGAGCCCGAAGCCGGCGCTACCGCCGACGACCAGGGTCAGGAACGACTCGAACTTGCTGCCTTTCGCCATGTCGTCACGGTAGGCGAAGCGACGGCCAAGCCCGGCGAAACGCCCACCGGCTCGCCCGATCACAGCGAGTTGCCCCGGCGGACCGGAGTTTTTGACGTGGAAAGCGATTGTCGGCGGAAATCTGTGACGGGCCTCACGCACCAGCGGTTCTCAACACGCCACCGGGTCGCGTACCGTTAGTACCACTTGCACACTGGTATACGCCCACCGGGCACACTGGTCTGCGAGGGACACACACCGCCAGCCAGCTGAATCGAACCGCCGGAGACCCCGGCGGCCGACGTCGTACCCCCTCAACGGCGAGGGGGACCAGCGCCGCCGGGACGATCGCGAGAGGGAATGAGCCGCCGATGACGACAACCGCCAGCCCTGCCCATACCGAGACTGCCCTCAGTGTCGAGAGCCCGGTCACCCCGCCGACATTCGACCTGAGCGACGCCCCGACTGAGCACGCGGGCCTGCTGGCCTGGGTTGCCGAGGTTGCCGAACTCACCCAGCCCGACCGGATCCACTGGGTCGACGGATCCGACGCCGAGTACGCGAAGCTGACCGACGAGCTGATCGCCGCCGGTACGCTGGTCCGGCTGAACGACGAGAAGAAGCCGAACTCGTTCTGGGCCCGCACGGACCCCTCCGACGTCGCTCGCGTCGAGCAGCGCACGTTCATCTGTTCGGTCGACGAGGCCGACGCCGGCCCGACGAACAACTGGATGGCGCCGGCCGAGATGAAGGCGCTGATGACGGACCTGTACCGCGGCAGCATGCGCGGGCGGACCCTGTACGTCGTGCCGTTCTGCATGGGCCCGCTGACCGCCGAGAAGCCGATGTTCGGCGTCGAGATCACCGACTCGGCGTACGTCGTCGCCTCGATGCGGATCATGGCCCGCACCGGCGCCGAAGTACTGGCCAAGATGGGCAGCGACGCGAAGTTCGTCCCGTGCCTGCACTCGGTCGGCGCGCCGTTGGCTCCCGGTCAGCAGGACGTGCCGTGGCCGTGCAACGACGAGAAGTACATCGTCCAGTTCCCCGAGGAGCGGATGATCTGGTCGTACGGCTCCGGGTACGGCGGTAACTCTCTGCTGGGCAAGAAGTGCTACTCGCTGCGGATCGCCTCGGCGATGGCGCGCGACGAGGGCTGGCTCGCCGAGCACATGCTGATCCTGAAGCTGATCTCGCCGGAGAAGAAGG
Source organism: Kribbella monticola (assembly GCF_003261635.1). Classification (GTDB taxonomy): domain Bacteria; phylum Actinomycetota; class Actinomycetes; order Propionibacteriales; family Kribbellaceae; genus Kribbella; species Kribbella monticola. Next base: position 409,469 of record NZ_QFXK01000029.1, read on the forward strand.
TCCACTACATCGCGGCCGCGTTCCCGAGCGCGTGCGGCAAGACCAACCTGGCGATGCTCGACCCGACCCTGGAGGGCTGGGAGGTCGAGACGCTGGGCGACGACATCGCCTGGATGCGGTTCGGCGAGGACGGCCGCCTCTACGCGCAGAACCCGGAGTACGGCCTGTTCGGCGTCGCTCCCGGTACCGGCTGGAAGACCAACCCCAACGCGATGCGCACGATCGAGAAGGGCAACTCGCTCTTCACCAACGTCGCGTTGACCGACGACGGTGACGTCTGGTGGGAGGGCTACTCGCAGACCCCGCCGAACCACCTGACCGACTGGAAGGGCCGCGAGTGGACGCCGGAGTCCGGCGAACTCTCCTCGCACCCGAACAGCCGGTTCTGTACTCCGATCAAGCAGTGCCCGATCATCGCCGACGAGTACGAGGACCCCAACGGCGTACCGATCTCCGCGATCCTCTTCGGCGGGCGCCGGGCCACCACGGTCCCGCTCGTGACCGAGGCGCGCGACTGGGCGCACGGTGTGTTCATGGGCGCGACGCTGTCGTCGGAGACCACCGCGGCCGCGGTCGGCCAGGTCGGCGTCGTACGGCGTGACCCGATGGCCATGTTGCCGTTCATCGGCTACAACGCCGGTGACTACCTGAACCACTGGATCACCGTCGGTAAGGACAACGACGCGTCCAAGCTGCCGAAGATCTTCTACGTCAACTGGTTCCGCAAGGACGAGGCCGGCAAGTTCGTCTGGCCGGGCTTCAGCGAGAACGGCCGGGTGCTCAAGTGGGTGATCGACCGGCTCGAAGGCCAGGCAGCCGCGGTCGAGACCCCGATCGGCCGCGTACCGACCGTCGACTCGCTGGACGTGACCGGGCTGGACCTGAGCGTCGAGGCGCTGCAGACGGCGCTGAACGTCGACGCCGAGGAGTGGAAGGCCGAGATCCCGCTGATCGAGGAGTGGTTCACCAAGCTCGGCGACAAGGTCCCGGCAGCCCTCAAGCTCGAACTGGACACCTTGAAGGACCGCCTCGGCTGACCCGAGCAGCCAACCCTCGTACTACGAAAGGCACTGAAGCGCCCCGGTCACGATCCCGGGGCGCTTCGCCCGTTCTGGCCGTAGACCTTGGCGAGGAACTCGTCGACCAGGCCGGCGACCTGCTCCAGATGCGTCTCGAGCAACCAGTGACCTCCGTCGAGCAAGTGGATCTCGGCCGTCGGGAGATCGCGACGATAGGCCGTCGCCGCTCCGGCCGGCATGTAACCGTCGTTGATGCCCCACACAACCAGCGCAGGCGGCTGCTCCCGCCGCAGGTATTCCTGTTCGCGCTCGAACCAGTCCAGCGTGCTCGGCTGGTCACGGAGCAGCCGCACCAAGGCGTCGCGCCGACCGTACCGCTCGACCAGCGCCCATGAGTGGGTCCACAGGTCCGGACTGACCCGATCCACGAGCTCGTCCGGAAGTTCACCGACGAACTCGCCCCGGAATCCCTCTTCGCTCACCGCCGCAGCGACCGCCTGGATCCGTTCCTCCGTCGGATCGGCCCACATCTCCTTCAGCGGCTGGTACTTCGGACCGTGCTGGTCCTCGTAGATGTCGCCGTTCTGGAACACCAGTCCGGCGACCCGTTCGGGCGCGCTCATCGCGAGTCGTAGCCCGAACTGCGAGCCGTAGTCGTGCAAGTAGACGACGTACCTGCTCAGCTCCAACTGATCCACGAACCTCTCCAGGTATGCCGCGTAGGCGTCGAACGTGTAACCGAACGACTCCACGGAAGGGGTGTCGCTGTAGCCGAAGCCCGGGTGATCCGGCGCGATCAAGCGCCACTCCCTTGCAAGCCGAGGGAGCAAGTTGCGAAACTGCAGGGAGGACGACGGATACCCGTGCGGGAGCAGCAGGACCGGTGCTTCCGGATCCCCTGCCTCGCGGTAGAAGATCCTCATCCCGTCCAGCTCCAGCCAACGATGTCTGACCGAGCTCATGGGGTAACTCCCTTCAGGTGGCCTATCGTCGGTCGCGTCGGCGACTCAGTACCCAAGTCAGCAGATCAGCCACGTCACCTCCGTCGAAGGGACGCCCCGCCGTGACTTCCTCGCAGCCACTCTCGCCGCTACCGGCGACGACGGTCAGCCAATCGATGCCTCCGGCAACGAGAGGCGGACACTACGTCCCCCATCGAGCGCCCCTGCAACCCGTGCCGTTCCAGAAGTTGCCGCCGGGCGCGATCGAGCCGCGCGGCTGGCTGGCGCACCAACTCGAGCTGCAGGTGCACGGACTCTGCGGCCGGTACGACGAGATCTCAGACTTCCTCGACTACAGCTCGAACGGCTGGGTCGATCCGGCGAAGGGTGCCTGGGAAGAACTCCCGTACTGGTTGCGCGGGCTCGGCGATCTCGGCTACGTCACGGGCGACGCCGCAGTACTGGCCAAGACCGAGCGATGGATTCACGGCATCCTCGCGACACAGGCCGCGGACGGGTGGTTCGGGCCGGAGCGGTTGCGGACGTCGTTGGAGAACGGGCCGGACTTCTGGCCCGGAATGCCTTTGCTGGCAGCGTTCCGGTCCTGGTACGAGCACTCCGGCGACGAGCGGGTGATCCCGTTCATGACGCGCTATCTGCAGTTCCAGAACACTCAGCCGGCCGAGGTATTCAACCGGTCCTGGGGTGCGTTCCGCTGGGGCGACAACATCGACAGCGCGTACTGGTTGTACAACCGCACCGGCGATGCGTGGCTGCTCGACCTGGTCCACAAGATGCACGCAGGATCGGCCGACTACACCGATGGCATTCCCACCTGGCACAACGTGAATCTCGCGCAAGGGTTCCGGGAGCCCTTGCAGTACGGGCTGCTCGCCCGCGACGAGAAGTACCGGGCGGCGACGTACCGGAACTACTCGACCATCATGGGACTGTACGGACAGTTCCCCGGCGGTGGGTTCGCAGGCGATGAGAACTCGCGGCCCGGGTTCGGCGACCCGCGGCAGGGTTTCGAGACCTGCGGGATCGTCGAACTGATGCACACGTTCGAACTGCTGACCCGCTTCACCGGCGACACCGACTGGACCGACCGGTGCGAGGAACTCGCGTTCAATTCACTGCCCGCGTCGTACGATCCGCGCCAGCAGGTCATGCACTACATCACCTGCGCCAACAGCGTGCAGCTGGACGACACGGTGAAACACGGCCAGTTCCAGAACGGCTTCGCCATGCAGGCTTACAAGTACGGCGTACATCAGTACCGCTGCTGCCCGCACAACTACGGCATGGGCTGGCCGTACTACGCCCAAGAGCTGTGGTTGGCGACGACGGACAACGGCTTGGCGGCCTCCATGTACGCCGCCAGCAAGGTCACCGCCAAGGTCGGCCCTGGCAGCGGGACCGAGGTCAGTGTCGTACAGGAGACGGAGTACCCGTTCGACGAGACGATCACGTTCACGGTGCAGGCGCCGCACAGCACACGTTTTCCGTTGTACCTCCGCATCCCTGGCTGGGCGTCGGAGGTGTCGGTGTCGATCAACTCGACCCGCACGACGGTGCCGGCGCAGGGCGGTTGGATCAGGCTCGACCGGAGCTGGCACCCGGGAGATCGCGTCGAGCTGACTCTGCCGATGCGGATAACCACCCGCACCTGGACGGAACAACAGAACACGATTTCCGTGCACCGCGGGCCGCTGACCTATTCACTGGCGATCGACGAACGGTACGAGGTGATCGGCGGAACCGCCGAGTGGCCCGAACTGGCCGTCTACCCGGAATCCCTTTGGAACTACGGCTTGGTGGGCGGTCGGGAGTTCGAGGTTGTTCGGCGGAGGGTGCCGGAAGGGGCCGATCCGTTTACTCGGGAAGGGACTCCGGTGGAGTTGAAGGCGCGTGCGCGGCGGATCGTGGAGTGGGAGACCGACAGCGAGGACGTCGTCGGTCTGTTGCAGCCCAGCCCGGCACGGTCGGGCCAGCCGGTCGAGGACATCACCCTGATCCCGATGGGGGCCGCCCGGCTGCGGATCAGCTCGTTCCCCACCGTGGCGCCGGACGGCATCCAATGGCGGCGCCGGACCCGCGTCACGGCGTCACACGTGAACGACGGCGACTCGCTCGAAGCAGCAGACGACGGCCGTGACCCGGTGTCGTCCGCGGATCAGTCGATTCCGCGCTTCACCTGGTGGGATCGCCGGGGGACGACGGAGTGGATCGAGTACGACCTCCGCGAGAGCCGGGAGATCTCGCAGGCTTCGGTGTACTGGTTCGACGACACCGGCTCCGGGCAGTGCCGGGTGCCCTCGTCCTGGCGGGTCCTCTGGCTGGACGGAGACACCTGGCGACCTGTCGACCAACCCACGCAGTACGGCGTACTGCCCGATGCTTTCAACACCGTGCGCTTCACACCCGTGCAAGCGCAGCACCTTCGCGTCGAGGCTGTTCTGCGGCAAACGTTTTCGGGCGGCATCCTCAGCCTTCGGTTCAGCTGACCGACCCGGCCGGAGTTCCGCCGACGGCAGACGAAACAGGGCTGCCGTCGGCGCGGTCGGGCGCGTAGTTTGGCCGACATGGTGATTCCGGAGAGTGCGCGAGAAGTACTGGAGTCGGATGCGCTGGGGCATCTGGTGACGATCAACCCGGACGGCAGTCCACAGGTGTCGGTGATCTGGGTCGGGCTGGACGGTGACGAGATCATCGCCGCGCACGTTCCGGAGCATCGCAAGGTGAAGAACATGCGCCGGGACGGGCGGGTCGTGCTTTCGCTCGAGACCGACCGGAAGAACGAGATGGGCCTGGTCGAGTACCTGGTGATCACCGGTACCGCGCGGATCACCGAGGGCGGGGCGGTGGAGATCCTGCGGAAGCTGGCCAAGACGTACATCGGACCGGACGCGGACTTCCTGCCGGGTGACGATCTGCCCGCCGGGTTCGTCACGCACATCACGGTGGACAAGATCTCCGGCGTCGGGCCGTGGGTGAAGGCATGAAGATCGGCGTGATGCTTCCGGTCGGCGACACCGAGGGACCGACGGGCGGAGTACCGAGGTGGGCTGATGTACGCGCGATCGCCGAGGCCGTGGAGAACAACGGGCTCGACTCGGTGTGGCTCGCGGACCACTTCTTGTACCGGCCGGGTGGGGACGATCCCCGGACGTACGGGATCCACGAGGCGTGGACGCTGCTGAGCGGGGTCGCCGCGGTGACCGAGCGGATCGAGCTGGGGACGATGGTGCTGTGTGCGTCCTTCCGGGACCCGGGGCTGACGGCGAAGATGGCGGCGACGCTCGATCTGATGTCGGGTGGGCGGGTGATCCTCGGCGTCGGGGCCGGCTGGCACGACCCGGAGTACGAGGCTTTCGGGCTGCCGACGGATCACCGGGTGGGGCGGTTCGCGGAGTGGCTGGAGATCGTGGCCCGGCTGGTGCGGAAGGAGAACGTCACCTTCGACGGGAAGTACCACCAGGTGCGGGATGCCGAGTTGCTGCCGGCGCCGGAGCGGGAGATTCCGATCCTGGTGGCCGCGCGACGGCCGCGGATGCTGGAGCTGACCGCGCGCTGGGCCGATGCGTGGAACACGGCGTGGTTCGGGGTCGTGGACGATCGGGTGAAGGAGCGGCTGGCCGAGTTGAAGACCGCGACCGAAGCGAGCGATCGGCCGGAGGGCGCTGTCGCGAGGACGGTCGGGATCGTCGTACAGGACCCCGACCAGCCTGCGATCGACGAGCCCAGCCCGTCGGCGGTGGACGGGTCGGTGGAGGAACTGGCGGCGGCGCTGCGGGAGTACGAGGAGCTGGGTGTCGACCACCTGATCGTCGCTGTGGAACCGGTCACACCACGATCGGTCGAGAGACTTGCGGAGGCCGCTCGGCGTCTTGGGTAGGCGCGAGCTGTACGACGTACTTCGGACGGTGGGCGAGGTCGGGGGAACTGGCGGAAGTGGCCGGGTCGGTCGGAGCCGGCGGCGAGAGCCGGCTGCGCCTCGCGAAATTCTCGCCGCCTCCACACACGAGAAGGCCCCCAAGCTCGCCTACGCGGCTTGGGGGCCTTCTATTTGTGCGGAGGCGGCGAGATTTGAACTCGCGAGAGGGGTTTACCCTCAACCCGCTTAGCAGGCGGGCGCCATCGACCGGACTAGGCGACGCCTCCTCCGACGGACCCCCGAGAGGGCTCGACGACGACCAAGACTATCCGGACAGCGGCTCAGCGGCAAAGTGGGGGACGGACTGGCTGGGAGTGTCGCCCCGGTGCCCTGTAATCTGGCCGGAATCGACGGGGGTCGAGGTCAACCAAGGAGGCCGTAGCGGCGTCTGATGTATCGAGGACCGGTCCCGACCGGCCCGGAACCGCCGCCACGTCGTCGATCAGGGAACGGAGCCATGTCGCGGAGTACTCGCGCAGCTGGACGCAGGTCCGCGCCAAGAGGTAGCCGATCACGTCACAAGGCGCACCGGGCCCGGACTGCCTCGAAGGCCATCGGACTGACCCTGGTCAGCGCGCTCATCCCAGGCTCCGGCTTCGTGATGGGCGGGCGCACCAAGCTCGGTGCGTTCATCATCACGCTCAGCGTCGGCCTGCTCGGCCTGGCGGCGTACATCGGCCTGACCCACCGCGACTCGGTCGTCGAGCTCGCCGTCGACCCGAGCCGGCTGCTGATCGCGACCGCTGTCGTCGTGCTGCTCGGGTTCTGCTGGATCTGCATCGTCGTCTCGTCGCACAAACTGCTCCGCCCGGTCAGTGTGAGCGCGGTCGGCCGGCTGGCCGGATCCGCCTTCGTCGGGCTGCTCTGCTTCGGTATCGCCGTACCGACCACCGTCGCCGCGCAGACCGTGATGGCCCAGCGCGACCTGGTCGGCAACGTGTTCCAGTCCGAGGGCAACTCCAAGAGCGCGACCCGGCCGAAGGTGAACAAGAAGGACCCGTGGGCGAACACCCCGCGGCTGAACATCCTGCTGCTCGGCGCGGACGACGGCGTCGGCCGCGAGGGCACCCGGACCGACACGGTGATGGTCGCCAGCATCGACACCAAGACCGGTGACACGAAGCTGATCTCGCTGAGCCGGAACTTCATGCGGATGCCGTTCCCGGAGGACTCGCCGCTGCACAAGTTCTACCCGACCGGCTTCTGGGACCCCGATCTCGGCAACGTGGAGCAGTCGGAGTTCTACCTCGACGCGATGTACCGCAACATCCCGCTCGCGCACCCGCACGTGCTCGGCCCGTCGGACAACGAGGGCGCGGACGTGCTCAAGGTGTCGGTCGGTGAGGCGATGGGTCTCAAGATCGACTACTACATGCAGGTCAACCTGCAGGGCTTCGAGCAGATCATCGACGCGCTCGGCGGCATCACGGTCAACATCAACTACAAGGTGCCGATCGGCGGCGACTACAAGGGTCCCGGGTCGGCCGACGACATCCTCCCCAGCCGCTACCTGCAGCCCGGCCCGAACCAGCACCTGAACGGCCACGACGGGCTGTGGTTCGCCCGCGGCCGGTACGGGCTGAGCGACCCGTCGCGACAGGAGCGGCAGCGCTGCACGATCCACGCGATCGTGAACAGCGCCAACCCGTCCGCGCTGGTGACGAAGTACCAGCAGATCGCGTCGGCGAGCAAGAAGCTGCTCCGGACCGACATCCCGCAGGAGATCCTGCCGGCCTTCATCGATCTCGGCATGAAGGTCAAGAACGCGAACGTGTCGAACGTCGACCTGGACAAGAGCAAGAACTTCCCGAGCGGGAAGAACCCGAACTACGAGGCGATGCGCGAGATCGTCAAGAACGCGCTCGAGACGAAGACCAGGCCGGTCGCCTCGACCCCGTCCAGCACCCCGACCAAGAAGCCGGGCAGCACCAAGACCACCACGACCAAGCCCCCGGCCGGCGGCACGGAGAACCTCAAGGACGCCTGCGCCTACCACCCGGTCAACCCGTAACCGAAGGCCACCCGGTCGATCCGTAGCCGGGTGGCGCTGGGATGCTGTGGGGATGCGTACGTCGTACCGGATGCGGGCGGGGCGGTTTGTCGGAATACTCGCCGCGGGGTTGATCGTTCTCGGGGTGGCCGCGATCGTCTGGGCCGTGGGGCTGCCGGACGTCGTGGTGGCAGTGTTCCTCACCTTGGGTGGGCTGGTTGTGCTCGCGGGCCTGTGGATTCTCGCCTTCCCACCCGTACTGGTGAAGCTGGGCACCAACGACGTCGCAGTACGGGGTCTGAAGACCGAGTGGGCCGAGATCACCGAGGTCGGGCGGGTGGACACCACTCAGGGGCCGGCTGTCGCGCTGCGGACCAAGCAGAAGGACGGGACGATCATGATCCCGCTCCGCTGGCTGGCGCCGGGCAAGGCGGACAAGCTCGAGAAGGAGCTGCGGGACCGGCTCAACACGGCAAACGGTTACACCATGTGGGACGGCACTGCCCCCGACGACGCGGATCACCCAGAATAGGCAGCGGTTCATCCGCTTGATCTTTGGGAGTCCGGCTGTGCTTTCGTTCGAGATGTCGTCCGAGGAACTGACCGCCTACCAGGGCACCAACCCGCGCCCCGACGACTTCGACCAGTTCTGGGACAAGGCTCTGGCCGAACTCGACGGCACCGACCCCGAGACGGTCTTCGAGCCCGCCACCGACTTCCCGCTGCCGTTCGCGCGCGCCGAGCACCTGTACTTCACCGGCACCGGCGGCTACCGGGTGCACGCCAAGGTGATCCGCCCGGAGAACCCGACCGGCCCGGCCGTGCTGATGTTCCACGGGTACGGCGGTGAGCAGCCCAAGTGGATCGACCTGATCCCGTACGCCGCGAGCGGGTTCACCATCGCCGCTCTGGACGTGCGCGAGCAGGTCGCGTTCCGCACCCCGTCGCAGCAGCCGAACAGCTTCTCGCTGCGCAACCACCTGGTCGAGGGCCTCGACGGCGGGCCGGACAGCCTGCTCTACAAGCACGTCTTCCTCGACACCCGGCGGCTGGCCGACATCATCCGCGGCCTGCCCGAAGTGGACGCCGCGCGCGTCGCCACCACCGGCTGGAGCCAGGGCGGCGGGCTGAGCCTGGTCGCGGCCGCGCTGACCCCGGAGATCAAGTACACCGCGAGCGTCTTCCCGTTCCTGACCGACTACCGCCGCGCCTGGGACCTGAACCTCGGCACGGACCCGTACGGCGAGATCACCACCTGGTTCCGCAAGCGCGATCCCCGGCACCTGCGCGAGGACGAGGTCTTCACCACCCTCGGCTACATCGACGTGCAGCACCTCGCACCGCGCATCCAGGCCGAGGTCACCCTGTACGTCGGCCTCGAGGACGAGACCTGCCCGCCCTCCACCCAGTACGCCGCCTACAACAAGCTCACCTCGCCGAAGGAGCTCCGCCTCTACCCGGACTTCGGCCACGACGACCTGCCCGGTGCGATGGACGAGATCTACCAGCAGATCGGCGCCAAACTCTGACGCCGATCTGCCGGCTCCGCCCGAGCCCTTGGTAGACCCGCATCACCCGCCACCACCTGGTTGGTGAGTACTGCGCGTCCGCCGTGAGCTTCAGTTGGCCTCTTTACCCGCCCAGTAGTGCCACGCCGGTGCTGCCACTGGGGATCGGGTCAGACCGTCCGGCCAGGTCGCCGGCAGGTCGTGACTCCGGGCTGCGTGCAAGATCACCTCCGATGCTGTCCGATCACCGCGCACAGTGACCCGGGCGGCCGTCTCGGCCCGCATGTCGGCCAGGTAGTGGACGGCCGGCAGGAACTCGGCACTGAGCCGAGGGCTGAGCCGGCCGACCGGTTCGTCGTCCAGCCTGATCTCCACCACCATCCGGTTCCGGTCGGCGAAGGTGTCCTCCTCCTCGACCGCGTGCAGCGTGGCGTACGCCCAGCACTCGCCTTCCGGCCGGAAGAACGGTGCCAGCACCTCCGGATGCACCTCACTGCCCGGTACGACGATGCCGCTGCCCATCGGCAGCAGTTGATAGCTCCCCGGTGGTGGGAGGTTCACCGGGACCAGCATGTGCGGCTGCCCGAGAGCGACCGCGACGCTGGCGTGGAACTCCGTACCGTTGCTCTTGCCCTCCCAAGCGGCCGGTTCCCATTCACTGACCCACAGATGGCACGGGACCTGCGGCTGCAGGCCTTGCGCCACCAGCTCGGACAGCACCGGGTGGTACCGGTGTGCGTCCTCCCTCGGCAGATAGCCGACGGTCCTGCCGTGTACCCGTACTGCGATCGACCGCGGGTCGAACCGGTTGTGTGGCTCCGGGACGAGATCCGCGTCCGTGTCCAGATCTGCGCCACGCGCCGGGATGGGATCAGGAAACAGGCTGCGAATCGCCTGCTCGTGCGGGGCTTCCCGGACGACTTCCTGGCCACACCACAACGCGTCTCCCCACAGACTGAACGGAATCGATTCCATAGCTGCCCTCCAGTCCCCGTTGACCGGTTTACTCGGCTCATCCCGTCCAGGACCCTGGGCGTTACACCGAGTGAGCGTATGAAAACTAGACTGCCCAGTAACGACCTGTTTCACGCATGAAAAAGGACCTTGTTTCCCAACGGTGTCCGGCGGTCCGTACTTTGGACGGAGCGCGTCTTGTGCAGTGAGCGAAATGGTAAGAATCGTGCAGATGCACGGGAAGGAAGCTCATGCAGGGCAGTAATGCAGAAGCTGATTCAGTCGCTCGATCAACCGTCGACGCGGCCGCGATCGAGGCTGCGGTCCGCCGGTTGGAAGGCGTCGCTGTGCGTACTCCGTTGCAGCGCAACTCGCGGCTTTCGGAGCGGATCGGCGCCGAGGTCTGGCTGAAACGCGAGGACCTGCAGACCGGCCGTTCGTACAAGTTGCGCGGGGCCTACAACCTGATTGCTCAACTGGATGATGTTTCCAAGAAAGCCGGTGTCGTCTGCGCCAGCGCCGGCAATCACGGCCAGGGCCTGGCGTATTCGTGTCACATGCTCGATGTGCACGGACAAGTTTTCGTACCGCGTACTACGCCGCGCCAGAAACGGGATCGGATAGCCGCACTCGGTGGTGATCAGATCCAGGTGATCGTCACCGGCGACAGCTATGACGACGCGGCCGCCGCAGCGCTCGCCGAGGCGACTCGCACCGGCGCGACCCTTGTCCCGGCCTTCGACGACCCGCGCACCGTCGCCGGTCAGGGCACCGTCGCCGTGGAGCTCGTGGATCAGCTCGGCCGCGCGCCCGACGTACTGGTGGTTCCGGTGGGTGGTGGTGGGTTGGTGGCCGGCGTCGCCACGTGGCTCAAGGAGCGGCATCCCGGCGTACGGGTGGTGGGTGTGGAGCCTGCCGGGGCGGCGAGCATGGCTGCGGCCCTGGCTGCCGGGGAGCCGGTGACCCTGCCGCACCTGGACAGCTTCGTCGACGGCGCCGCCGTACGCCGGGTCGGCGACGCGACGCTGCCGTTGGTGTCAGCGGCCGGGGTCGAGATGATGTCCGTGCCCGAGGGACTGGTGTGCTCGGAAATGCTGGAGCTCTACCAGACCGACGGGCTGATCGCGGAGCCCGCAGGCGCCCTGTCCGCGGCTGCTCTCGGCCACGGTGTCGAGGTGAAGCCGGGTGACACGGTGGTCTGTCTGCTGTCAGGCGGCAACAACGACGTCAGCCGGTACGGCGAAATCCTCGAGCGCTCGCTGGTCCACGAGGGCCTGAAGCACTATTTCCTGGTCACCTTCCCGCAGGAGCCGGGTGCGCTCAGGCAGTTCCTGGACGGCGTCCTCGGCCCGGACGACGACATCACCCTGTTCGAGTACGTGAAGCGCAACAACCGCGAGACCGGCGTCGCCCTGGTCGGCATCGAGATCGGCCGCCCGGGCGACCTCTCCGGCCTCCTCGACCGAATGGAGGCCGCCCCCCTCGACATCGAACGCATCAAACCCGACTCCGCGGAGTTCCGCTACCTCATCTGACCCTTACGTCCGAACAACCGAGGGTCCTGCCCCCCAGTTGCTCGGACGCAGCGAGCTCAGGGCAGCGGTAGGGACCAGGCGTCGGCCAGGGATGGGTCGTAGCCGGAGGCTGTTGCGTTGTGTTGAATGCGGACGCGGACGGTCGACCCGGTGAGCAGGGCCGGGTCGTCGACTACGAACTGGTAGGTGGCGAGGCCGCCGTCCGGCTTGTTCATCACCCGGTGGTGGGCGACCGTTCCGTTGACGAGGATCTCGTAGTCCTTCACCTGAGCGTGGTCGTAGGTCTCCACGAGCCGGAGGGCGAACGGCTGTCCGGGCCGGATGCCGAGGTTGAACTCGAACCATGCGCCGGGGACGTTCATCCCGGCGTAGCGTCTGGTCCGGCCGGCCTCCTCGCTCGTCCCCGATGACGGCGCGGCCGTCAGGGCGTGCGCTGATTCCGAGCCGGTCTCGCCGAGGTCGACGTAGTCGATCGCATCAGCAGGAGTCAGCGACTGCGTCACCGTGAAGGGCACCCGCACCGAGGCCAGCTCGCCGCGTGAATCGACGAAGCGGGCCGTGAGATCCACCGGAGCCGCGTTTCCGGCGTACGGCGTGGCGATCGGGACGCTCAGGGTTTGCTCGGCGCCCGCCGCCAGGGTGACCGACTCCGACGGCGCCGGAGCCGCCCAGCCGGTCGGCGTACCGACTTCGAGCCGGCCGGTGATCGGAGCGGTTGACCGGTTGCGTACGACGGCCGCCACGGTGGTCGTGGTTCCGGGCTCCCCGGAGATCGGGGCCGCCGCGGCCGACGTGAGTGCGATAGGCGGCGGCGCGACCACGAAACGATAGGTGCCCGAGGCAACGGTCATCGCGACGGTGGATCCTTCGTCGACGACGCCAGTGACGTGGTCGGCCTGGCTCAGCGCTTTGCCGCTCTCGGTGACGAGGCTTGGGTTCAAGGCAGGGATTCGCACGGTGGCCGTGGTATTGCCCGGAACGGTCACCTCGAGCGTCAGCCCGTCGTCCGCGGTCTTCTGCCACTTGCTGCCCACCTTGCCGTACGGCGTTTGCAAGCTGAAGTCGGCCGTGGTGATCCCGTTGCCGGGCACCGGTGCGATCAGCGCCTTGTGGTAACCCGGTTCGGCCGCCGAGACGCCGGCCAGCGTCCGGTACATCCATTCGCCGACCGCACCGTACGCGTAGTGGTTGAAGGAGTTCATACCGACGTCGTTGAAGGTCCCGTCCGGGTTGATCGAGTTCCAGCGCTCCCAGATCGTGGTCGCGCCCTTGCCGATCTCGTAGCCCCAGGACGGGTACGAGGTGTTCTGCAGCAACTGGTACGCCAGGTCGGAGCGACCGATCTTGGTCAGCACCGGGAGCAGGCCGTCCACGCCGAGGAACCCGGTCGACAGGTGGGTGTCGCGGCGCAGGATCGTGTTGGCGAAGTACTGGCCGGCTGCTGCGACCCGGTCGGCCGGGATCAGGTCGCTGGTGAAGGCGAGGATGTACCCCGTCTGGCTGTCCGAACCCACCTTGCCGTCGGCCGCGACGAACCGGGCCACAAACGTATTCCGTACGTCGTCGTACAGCTTTTGGTACTTCGCCGCGTCCGCGGTGTTGCCGATCGTGGCTGCCATCTGACTGAGCTGGCGGGCCCCCTTGGCGACGAACGACGTACCGATCAGGTCGCCGGGGGTCGGGTCGTCCAGGTTGAGCCAGTCGCCGTAGTCGCCGCCGCCGCGGATGAAGCCGTTGGAGGTGGCGGCGAGGTAGTCGACGTACCGGCGCATCGAGTCGTAGTGCTGGCGGATCACCGAGGTGTCGCCGTACGCCTGCCACAGGGTCCACGGCACGTTCACACCGGCGTCTGCCCAGCCCGCGTTGCCGAGACCGCCGTCGAACGAGTTCGGGACGGTCGGCGCGACACTCGCGTAGGCCCCGGCCGCGTTCTGGGAGTCGCGGAGGTCCTGCAGCCACTTGGTCAGGAAGGCCTGCGAGTCCAGGTTGTAGACGGCCGTCCGGGCGAACACGTTGATGTCGCCGGTCCAGCCCATCCGCTCGTCGCGGGCCGGGGTGTCGGTCGGGATCGAGAGGAAGTTGCCGCGCTGCCCCCAGACGATGTTGCTGTGCAGCTTGTTGACCAGGGCCGAGTTGGTGCTGAAGGTCGTGGTCCGGGCGGCGTCCGTCCCCATCACGAGGCCGGTGATCGCGGAGGCGGGAGGTGCCGTGGCGAGCCCGCTCAGCTCGATGTACCGGAAGCCGTGGAACGTGAAGCGCGGCCGATAGGTCTCCGGTTCGCTGGTCGCGAAGGTGTAGCGGTCGGTCGCCTTTGCTGAGCGGAGATTGTCGGTGTAGAGGGTGCCGTCGGGGTTCAGCACTTCGCCGTACCGGATCTTCACCGTCTGGCCTGGTGTGCCGGTCAGGGTGAGTCGTGAGACGCCGACCATGTTCTGGCCGAGGTCGTAGAGGTAGACGCCCGGCGTCGGCGACGGGATCGCCTCGGCCGCCAGCTGCTGGGTCACTCGGACCGGCTGATCGGTTTGCGGAATCAGCTTTTCCGTGGCGCTCGGCCGGACCAGCACGGGCGACCAGGCCGACGGCGTACGGCGTGCGTCGTAGGTCTCCCCGTTGAGCAGATCAGCCGTCTGCACTGCGCCCGGCGCGGTCTGCCAGGTCGAGTCGGTGGCGAAAACGTTTGCCGTTCCGTCGTCGTAGGTGACCCGGAGCTGCGCGGTGAAGGCGGTCTGGCTGCCGTACTTGTTGGGTCCGAACATCGCCAGGTTGCCCGCGAACCAGCCGTTCGCGACCTCGGCGCCGAGGGCGTTCGATCCCGGCCGCACCAGCTTGGTCACGTCGTACGCCTCCGTCTGGATCCGGTGCGCGTAATCGGTCCAGCCCGGAGCCAGTTCCTGATCGCCGACCTTCCTGCCGTTCAGGCTCAACTCGTAGACACCCTGCGCGGCCGCGTACATCCGGGCGCTCACAATTCTCTTTGCTGTCGGCAACGAGATCGCCTTGCGGAAGACCGGGATCGCCTTGCCCGGCAACATCAGGTCGGTGTTTCCCTTGACCTGCAGGCCACCCGGCAGCACCGTGCCCTCGGGGAAGGTCTGGTCGCCGGCCGGGAACGCGGTGTCGACCAGCACCTGACCGGCCGCACTCGTCACCTTGAGATTGCGGACGATCCCTTCCTCGGCCCCATTGGTCCGGAACCCGATAAGGCCGGGCTGGTTCTGGTCGGAGCGTTGCCGCTGGTCGACCTGGGAGCCGTCGATCCAGGTCGTGATGGTCTGCCCGGCGACGGTGATGCGCAGGTGGTGCTGCTGCTTGAGGTTGACGGTCAACGGGATGTCGGCGAGCACCGTGTAGGCGCCGCTCGAGCTTCGGACGTGCGGCCGCAGCAGCGGCCGATCATCGGTCAGCTGGTTGAGCTGCCACATGTACGCCGCTCCGCCGCGCGCGCGGAAGAAGACGCCGATCGCCTCCTTGGTCAGCGTGAGATCGGTGTCGACCGTGTAGTCGGTCCACTCCGGGCCGGGCTCGCTGTCCGCACCGATCCAGTCGCCACGCCAGTCCGACGGCTGCAACGCACCGGTCTCGAAGGTCGCGACCGGCGCCCAGGCGGACGCGTTACCGACGTCGTCCCAGACGCGAACGGTCCAGTAGTAGGCCTTGTACGGCGTGAGCGCGGGTCCGCCGTACTGGACGTCGACGGAGCGGTCCGATGCGACGACTCCGCTGTTCCAGATGTCGGGCCGACCGGTCTTGCCCGCGGTCGAGGCGACATGGATCTCGTAGCGGGTCTGGGTGGTGCCACGACGGACGCCGTCCAGCTGCCAGGTCAGGCGCGGAGTGGCGGCCGCGACGCCGAGCGGGTTGGTGAGGCTGTTGGTTTTCAGGTTCGACACCTTGGGACCGGCCAGCGGTCGCGGTGGTGCGGCAGTGGCGGGCAGCAAAGGCGTGAGCAGGAGGGCGGCTGCCAGTAGGCAGGTGAGACGGGAACGCAGTGACATCGGGCGGACTCCTCACAGACGGGCGGATTCTGCAGGCGGAGCGGGTGGTGCGGGGGTTGAAGCAGGCAGGGGTGATTCAGAGCAGGCCGCGGCGGGCTGCCCAGACGATGGCTTCTACGGCTGTGCCGAAGCCGAGCCGATCGCAGGCGGCTCGGGTACGGCGGCGGACCGTGCGCTCGGACAGGTCGAGGCGGCGGGCGACCGAGTCGACCGGTAGACCTGTGGCCAGCAGCCGGAGCAACTGCAGGTCGTCGTGGCTGATCTCCCGGTGCACGCGGGGGCGTGTGTCGTGCTGCAGAACGGTCATGATGATCCTCCGAACACCCGGGACTCGGCGGCGTCCCAGTCGGCCGGTTTGCCTTGCGGTTCATAGCGCCGCAACTCGTGGGTCGCGCGGACCAGCGCGCGCATCGCCGTCAGGTCCGGCAGTGGAGCGCCGAGAGCCCGTGCCTGCACCAGCACGTTCCCCAGCGCGGACGCCTCGACCGGACCGGCCAGCACGGGGAGACCGCACGCATTCGCGGTCAACTGGCACAGCAGTTCGTTCTGCGATCCGCCGCCGATCACCTGGACGACGTCGACCTCGCGACCAGTGATCTTCTGCGCGAGCCGAAGCGTCCGGCGATACGCCAGCGCGAGACTCTCCAGCACACAACGCACCAGCGCACCCCGTGACGCAGGTGCCTCCTGACCGGACCACACGCAGTACTCGCCGATCCGCGCCACCATGTTGCCGGGGGCAAGGAACGACGGATCGTCCGGATCGATCAGTACTCCGTACGCCGGCGCCGCGGCTGCCTCGGCGAGGACATGCGGCAACTCGTCGGCGCCGAAACCCCACTCCCGAAGGCACTCCTGCAGGATCCACAGCCCCATCACGTTCCGGAGGAACCGGATCCGCCCGTCGACGCCCCCTTCATTGGTGAAGTTCGCCTGCTGAGCGTCGGTTGACAGCACCGGTTCGTCGAGCTCCAGCCCGACCAGCGACCAGGTGCCGGAGGAGATGTAGGCGAACCGGTCGTCGACGGCCGGTACCGCGACGACCGAGGACGCGGTGTCGTGCGATCCGACCGCGATGACCGGAGTCGCCGGATCCAGACCGGCCTCCCCGGCCACTTCGGTGAGCAGGGGGCCGATCACCTGCCCTGGTTGGCGAATCGGGGGAAACAACCCGCGCGGCACCCCGACCCGCTCGGCAAGCGTAGTACTCCAGTCGCGCTCGCGGACGTCGTACAGCTGTGTGGTGGAGGCGTTGGTTGCCTCGGCGCCGAGGATGCCGGTGAGCCAGTAGCCGAGGAGGTCCGGGATCATCAAGAGCGTCTCGGCCTGATCGAGGCGCTGCTCGGCGGCGAGTTGGTAGATCGTGTTGAAGGGCAGTTGCTGCAACCCGGTCACGGCGTACAGGTCGTCCGCGGAGATCTGCTGCAGAACGCGTTCCATCACGCCGGTCGTACGCTCGTCACGGTAGTGCACGGGGTTGCCGAGAAGGTTGCCCTTAGCATCGAGTAGGCCGTAGTCGACCGCCCAGGAGTCGATGCCGATCCCGTCCAACGGTCCGGTCGCCGCCGCCTTGGTGAGCCCGGCGAGCGTCTCGCGGTACAGATGCAGGATGTCCCAGTACAAGGTGCCGCCGACTCGCACCGGGCCGTTCCAGAAGCGGTGTACCTCGGTCAGCTCCAGTTCATCCGGTCCGACCTGACCGACCATCACGCGTCCGCTCGACGCGCCCAGGTCCACCGCCGCCACCCGCCAGCGGGTCATCGGCGCTCCGGCGCTACGACCTTGAGGTCGAGGTGCAGCAGATCGGCGGCTGCCTCCAGGTTCTTGATCTGATGCCCCGTGCCGAGAGCCCAGTGATGGGCCACGCCCGAGCCGGACCAGGCGTCGGTCCACTCGCCCGGATCACAGCCGAAGTCGACCCGCGAAGTGGTGTTGCCGATCTGCAGCAAGGGGCCGGGGACAACGGTCCCCTCGGACGCGATCAGCCGGAAGGTGCCGTCGCGGAGCTGACCGAGGCCGAGCGTGGTGACCGGACCATGCTTGACGTCGAACTCGACGGAGACGCCCCAGCCGCGCTTGCCGTGGTACACCCCTAGTCCGCGCAACAACGGCTTGGCGGAGCTGATCGCGAGGTGTGCCGGGCCGTCGTGGCCCATCTCGACCACGTTGTCGTGGAAGTTCAGGGCCTGCAGTTCGGTGAAGGATCCGCCACCGCCGAGGCGGTCCATCACCAGCATCGCCAGCGACGTACGCAGCTCGTACTCTCCTGCCGCCGGGATGCCACGGGCGGTGAGCAGCGAGGCGCCGAGGATCATCCCGGCCGCGACCCGTTCGTGGGTCTCGCCGTCGAGGCCGCGGTGGTAGTAGGCGAGCGTGTCGAGCTGGAAGTCCTCGACCAGCCGGTCGAGCGCGACCGAGACGGTGGCACCCCAGCGGAAGTCGTCCTCCACCACCGAGTCGTCCAGGGTGAAGATCTCCCGGGCGAGCTTCATCCGCTCCGTGGTCTCCGCCTCGGTGACCTTCTCGACCCGGACCCGCAGGTCGTCGATCTCGAGGATCTCCACATGCCCGCCGAGCTGCGCGGAGACCAGGGTCGGGTCGGTGATCACGTCCATCATCCCGGGGTACAGGTGCCCGAGCAGGCCGTGCCGGCCGTGCCGTAGAGCGGCGCGTACGCCGGCCGCCTTGACCCAGCGGCCGATCCGGTCCCAGGCGCGCTCGTCCTCGACGTACCCGGAGACGGAACGGAAGTCGATGCCGCAGCGCTCGAAGGCGTTCGCCATCTCGGGCAGCGGGCAGGCACCGCAGTACGCGAGCCAGGTGCCCGTGTCGAACGACGCGTGGTCCATCGACTCGGTCGGCTGGAGGTTGAGCAGAAGCACCGGCGCCCCGCTGCGCTGAGCGACCGGGACCAGCATCGACGCGGTCATGTACGTGGTCAGGAAGCCGACGATCAGGTCACAGTCGGCGATGCGCAGCTTCTCGGCCGCCACCGCGCCTTCCTGAGCGTCCGAGATGAACCCGACGTCGACGACCTCGCAGTCCAGTTCGGAGAACCGCTCCGACACCCGGCGCGCCGAGGCCTGCAACTGCGGGAGCAGGTCGGGGAACTGCGGCCAGTACGCGCCGAGGCCACCGGCGACGAGGCCGATCCGGGTCTTCCGCGGCTCGACCCTCTCTAGCAGGCTCATCGGACTCCTCTCAGCGCAGGAAGGCGGCCGCCACACCCGCGTCGACGGGTACGTGCAGGCCGGTGGTGAGGGACAGGTCTCCAGCGGCCAGCGCGAAGACGGCAGCCGCTACGTGCTCGGGCAGCACCTCCCGCTTCAGCAGGGTCCGCTTGGCGTAGAAGGCGCCGAGCTCGGACTCCGGTACGCCGTAGACCGCGGCTCGCTGCGCACCCCAGCCCTTCGCGAAGATCCCGGATCCCCTGACAACACCGTCGGGATTGACGCCGTTCACGCGGATCCCGTACTCACCGAGTTCGGCCGCGAGCAGCCGGACCTGGTGCGCCTGGTCCGCCTTGGCGGCGCCGTACGCGACGTTGTTCGGGCCGGCGAAGACCGCGTTCTTGCTGGAGATGTAGACGATGTCGCCGCCGATGCCCTGCTCGATCAGGATCTTCGCAGCGGCGCGTGAGACCAGGAACGACCCCTTCGCCATCACGTCGTGCTGCAGGTCCCAGTCCTTTTCGGTTGTCTCCAGCAACGGCTTCGAGATCGACAGCCCGGCGTTGTTCACGACGAGATCGATCCCACCGAACGCCAGTACGGCGGTCCGCATCGCCTCCTCGACAGCGGCACCGTCGGAGACGTCGGCACCGACGGCGATCGCGCGATCCGTCCCGCCGATCTCCTCGGCGACGGCTTGTGCCGCGGCCAGGTCCAGATCGGCGACCACGACACAGGCGCCCTCGGCCGCGAGCCGCTGGGCGATCGCCTTGCCGATCCCCGATCCGCCACCGGTGACGAAGGCGATCCGGGTCGCGAGCGGCTTCGGCTTCGGCATCCGCTGCAGCTTCGCCTCTTCGAGTGCCCAGTACTCGATCCGGAACTTCTCGCGCTCGTCGATCGGCGCGTACGTCGAGACGGCCTCGGCGCCACGCATCACGTTGATCGCGTTGACGTAGAACTCACCGGCGACCCGGGCGGTCTGCTTGTCCTTGCCGAAGCTGAACATGCCGACACCTGGCACCAGCACGATCGCGGGATCGGCGCCCCGCATCGGCGGGCTGTCCGGCTGCGCGTGCCGGTCGTAGTACGCGGCGTAGTCCTCGCGGTACTGCAGGTGGAGCTCTCGAAGCCGGGTGCTCGCCTCCTCGATCGAGGACGACGGCGGCAGGTCGAGGACGAGCGGCCGGACCTTAGTTCGCAGGAAGTGGTCGGGGCAGGACGTGCCGAGCGCGGCCAGTTCGGCGAGCCGCTCGCGAGCGGTGAACTCCAGCACGACCTCGGCGTCGTTGAAGTGGCCGACCTGCGGGTTGTCGGTCGAGGCGAGCCCCCGGATGACCGGCGCCAACGCCGCGGCCCTGGCACGACGCTCCGCCGCCGGCAGCGCCTCGAACCCCGGTATTACGGGCCCGAAGGGCTCGGGTTTCCCGTTCTGTGCGAGGAAAAGCTCGGCGGTCCGGATGATCTCGAGCGAGTTCGCCTCGCATTCGGCCGATGTACTCCCCCAGGCGGTGATGCCGTGACCGCCGAGGATCACGCCGATCGCCTGCGGGTTGTCCTTCTTCACCTGCGCGATGTCCAGGCCGAGCTGGAACCCGGGGCGGCGCCACGGAACCCATACGACCCGATCGCCGAAGCATTCCGCGGTCAGCTTCTCACCGTCGGCCGCCGTGGCGAGCGCGATGCCCGAGTCCGGGTGCAGGTGGTCGACGTGCGGGGCGTCGACCAGGCCGTGCATGGCGGTGTCGATCGACGGCGCCGCCCCGCCCTTGCCGTGCAGGCAGTAGTCGAACGCGGCGACCATCTCGTCCTCACGGTCCACGCCCGGGTACACGTCGACGAGCGCGTTCAGGCGGTCCTGCCGTAGTACTGCGAGCCCCGCTGTGGTCAAGGTGCCGAGGTCGCCACCGGAGCCTTTCACCCACACCAGGTCCACCGGCTGCTGGGTCACCGGGTCCGTCGCGGTCCCCTTGGCGGACGTGTTGCCGCCGGCATAGTTGGTGTTGCGCGGATCGGCACCCAGTCTGTTGCTGCGGGCAACTAGCTCGGCCGCGGTGTCCTGTGCGTTCATGCTCCCCATCCAGCCTGCTGGCCGTCGGCTCGGTCCTTGCTGATCTGCTCGAAGTAGCCGCTGCGGTGATAGGCGGCGATCGGGTCGGGGTCCAGCCCCTGCTCGGTGCGGAGGTCGGCGAGCAACGGCCGGACATCGGTGTTGAAGGCATCCATCAGCGCGGCGTTCGCGGCCAGCACGTCGCCTTCGGACTGCGCCTTGCGCAGCGCGTCGCGGTCGACCAGCAGCGCCTTGGCGGTCGCCTCCTGGACGTTCATCACCGAGCGGATGATCGCCGGGATCTTCGCCTCGATGTTGTGACACTGGTCGAGCATGAAGGCGATCCCGCGGTCCGGGTCGAGCGCGTCGCCACGGACGATCTCGTTCATGATCCGGAACAGCTGGAACGGGTCGGCCGCCCCGACCATCAGGTCGTCGTCGGCGTAGAAGCGGCTGTTGAAGTCGAACGCGCCGAGCTTGCCGGCCCGGAGCAGGAACGCGACGATGAACTCGATGTTGGTCCCCGGCGCGTGGTGCCCGGTGTCGATGCAGACTGTTGCCTTCGACCCCAGTTCGAGACAGTGCGCGTACGACGTACCCCAGTCCGGTACGTCGGTGGCGTAGAAAGCCGGCTCGAAGAGCTTGTACTCCAGCAGCATCCGCTGGTCGTCGCCGAGCCGTTCGTACACCTCGTGCAAAGCCTCGGACAGCCGGTCCTGGCGGTCCCACAGGTCGTCCTGGCCGGGGTAGTTCGTCCCGTCGGAGAACCACAGCTTCAGGTCGCGCGACCCGGTGGCGTCCATGATGTCGACGCACTCGAGCAGGTGGTCGGTGGCCTTGCGGCGTACCCGTGGGTCCGGGTTCGTCACGCTGCCGAGCTTGTAGTCGTCGTCCTGGAACACGTTGCTGTTGATCGCACCGAGCCGGACGCCCTGCTCCTTCGCGTACGCCGAGAGGCCGGCGTAGTCGTCGACCTTGTCCCACGGGATGTGCAGCGCGACGCTCGGCGCGACCCCGGTGTACTTGTGGACCACCGCCGCGTCGGCGATCTTCTCCTCCGGCGATCGCGGCACGCCGGGCTGGCTGAACACCTTGAACCGGGTCCCCGAGTTCCCGAACGCCCAGGAGGGCAGCTCGATCTCCTGACGGCTAAGGGCATCAGTCACGCTGGTCATATCAGTCAGTCCTCGGTACTCGGGGTCAGATGGAAGATCTCGGGCAACAGCAGGAACGACTCGTCCGGCGGCCGTCCGTCGATACCAGTGAAGAACTCGGTCATCTCGGCCTGCCACCGGGTGTTCACCTCGATGGCGGCCATCGCCTTCTGCGCCGCCTCCAGATCGTCGGCCTCGACGTACCCGATCAGCAGGCCGTCGTCGCGGAGGAAGAGCGAGTAGTTGTGCCACCCGGAGTCCCGCAGCGCAGCCTGCATCTCGGGCCAGACGTTGCGGTGCCGTTCGACGTACTCCTCGAGCCGGTCCGGCCTGACCTGGAGGCAGAAGCAGTAGCGATTCACGGCCACCTCGTCAGAAGTTGAACTTGTCGATGTTGGCGGCGGTGAACTCGGTCGGCGGGCCGAGCACGATCTCGCCGGCCGCGCCGACGGTGTACTCACCGAGCTTGCCGGCCTTGAACTTCTCGCCCTCGGCACCGGTGATCTGGCCCGACTTGAGCGCGGCACCGGCGTACGCGGCGAGGTAGCCGATGTCTGCCGGATTCCACAGCGCGAACTTCTTCACAGTGCCGTCCTTGACGTACTGCCGCATCTGGTTCGGCAGGCCGAGACCGGTGATCGCGACCTTGCCCTTGTACGACGAGGCGCTCACGTACCGCGAGGCGGCGGCGATCCCGACCGTGGTGGGCGAGACGATCACCTTGAGGTTCGGGTAGGACTGCAGCAGACCCTGCGCCTCGGTGAAGGACTTCTGGTCGTCGTCGTTGCCGTAGGCAATCTTGACCAGCTTCAGTTTGGCGTTGGCCGGCTTGGCCAGCTCGGTCTTCATCACCTGGATCCAGGAGTTCTGGTTCGTCGCGTTCGGCGTCGCGGAGAGGACGGCGATCTCACCGGAGCCGCCGGCCAGTTCGCTCGCCATCTTCACCAGGCTCTCACCGATGCCCTGGGTGGTCGCCTGGTTGATGAAGGCGTCGCGGCAGTCCTTGGAGGCGTCGGAGTCGAACGAGACCACCTTGATACCGGCCTTGCGCGCCTGGTTCAGTGAAGGACAGACCGCGTTCGGGTCGTTCGCGGCGACCACGATGACGTCCTGCTGCTGCTGGATCAGCGTGTTGATGTAGCTGACCTGCGACGAGGCGCTGGCGTCGTTCGGGCCGACCAGCTTGTACTCGCCCTTGAGCTCACCGACCGCGACCTTGCCGCCGCCCACCTCGACGTCGGTGTAGGGGTTGTTCAGCTGCTTGGGCAGGTAGGCGATCTTGAGGCCTTCCTTCAGGGGCGCGTTCGGGTCGGCCTTCGCCGCCGTACTGGCCGCGGGAGCACCGGTGTCACCCGACGAACTCGACTTGGTCGTGCCGCCACCACACGCGGTCAGCGTGAGGGAGACGACGGCCACCGTCGCGAGCGGTACCGCCAGGGGGCGGGAGATACGGATAGTCATGGACGTTGTCCTTCCTGGACAGGTGGCCTTTACAGGGGTTCGGGGCGGTGGCGCCGGCGCTGCAGGGAACTGCGGACGGCATTTGCGAGGTTCGGGGCGAGCACGGAGACGATCAGCAGGACGCCGGTGACGACGTTGAGCGCCTCGTTGGAGACATCGGAGAGGCGGAGTGCGTTCTGCAACGAGGCCAGCAGGACGACACCGGCGATGACGCCCGGCAGAGCGCCCTTGCCGCCGAAGATGGAGACACCGCCGAGCAGGACGGCGGCGACCACGGCGAGTTCGAGACCGGCCCCGTTGTCGGCGCGGGCGCTGGAGTACCGAAGGGTCCACAGCACTCCGGCGAGACCGGAGACGAGGCCGCTGACGACGTACAGCCAGAACTTCACGCGCCCGGGGCGGACACCTGCGAAGCGGGCAGCCTGCTCGCTGGTGCCGATCGCGAAGACGGCCCGGCCGACCGGGGTCGCATGCAGGACCACCCCGAAAACGGCAGCCAGTACGACGATGATGATCAGCACATTCGGGATCGACGTACCGCCGATGTTCCCGGTGACCCAGTCGGTGTAGAGCGCGGGGAAGTCGGCGACCGCGCCGTCACCTAGTACTACGAAGGCCAGGCCGCGGTAGAGCGCCAGGGTGCCGATGGTGACGGCGAGCGAAGGCAGACCGAGGACGGTGACGAAGAATCCGTTGATCGCGCCGAGCACCGCGCCGAGCAGGAGACACAGCGGGATGATCGTCTCGATCGGCTGGTTCTGGTTCCACAGGTAGCCCATCACCGCACTGGAAAGACCGAGCGTGCTGGCCACCGAGAGGTCGATCTCGCCGGTCACGATCACCAGCGTCATCGGCAGCGCGACCAGCGCGATCGGCAGCAGGTCGAGGATCAGGAAGCCGAAGTTCTGCGCGGTCCCGAAGTTGTCCACGGTGGCCGCGGCGACGATCAGGACGACGACGGTGACGGCGATGATCGCGACGTTCCAGTTCGCGAAGCGCCCAAGCCTGTCAGTGGACATGAGAGCCTCGCTTCTTGAGCGTTGCGGCAACGCGAGCCGCGACCAGCCGGTCCGCGCCGATCGCCAGCAGGATCAGGCCGCCGACGATCGCCTGCTGCCAGAACTGATTGATCTCCAGCACCGCGAGCGAACTGCCGATGGTGGTCAGCAGCAACGCACCGAGCGCCGCGCCCCACACCGACCCGCTACCGCCGAAGACCGCCACTCCACCGACGACGACCGCCGCGACCACGTTCAGTTCGTACCCCGTGCCGGCCGCCGCGTCGATCGTGCCGAACCGGGCCGCGAACAACACCCCGGCCAAGCCGGCCAGCGCGCCACTCACGCCGAAGGCGCCGATGGTCCGACGACCGACCGAGATCCCGGCCAGCCTCGCGGCCTGCGGGCTCGAGCCCATCGCGTAGAGCTCGCGGCCGACGCGGTAGCTGCGCAGTACGACGCCGGTGATCACCAGGACGAGGAGCGCGATCAACACCAGGTAAGGGATTCCGAGCAGCGTCGCGTTGCCGAAGTCGAGGAATCCTCCGGGCAGCTCGTCGGCGTTGATCTGCTGACCGCCGGCCCAGAAGTAGGTGATGCCGCGGACGACGTACAAAGTGCCGAGGGTGACGACCAAGGCAGGGACGTTGCCGTAGCGGACCAGGACTCCGTTGACCGCACCGCAGACGCCACCGACGGCCGCTCCGATCAACAGTGCGCCGATGACCGGGAGGCCGGGGTGGTCGCGGAGCAAGGTGCCGACGGTGAACGCGCTGAGACCGAGCACCGAGCCGACCGACAGGTCGATGTTGCGGGTGATCACCACGACGGCCTGGCCGACCGCCAGAACGGCCAGGATGGCGGTGCCGAGCAGGATGTCCCGGATGCTCTGGCCGGACAGGAAGCGTGGATTGGAGATCGTGGTCACCGCGACGAGGGCCGCGAGAGCGAGCACGATTCCGAGTTCGCGGGCCCGGAGGACGAGGTCGAGCGAGGATCTGCGCGTGGCGAGGTGGTTGCGGGGCAGGTCGACGGCGGTCACAACGAGACCTCCTGGCCCATGGCGGCGAACATGACCGACTCCTCGGTCGCCCGGTCGCGGTCCAGCTCGGCGACCAGACGGCCTTCGCGCATCACCAGCACGCGATCGGCCATCCCGAGCACCTCGGGCAGTTCGGACGACACCATCAAGACGGCGACCCCTTCCGCGGCCAGGCTGGACATCAGCCGGTGCACTTCGGCTTTGGTGCCGACGTCGATGCCCCGGGTCGGTTCGTCGACGATCAGCAACTTCGGTGCCATGGACAACCATTTGGCCAGCACGACCTTCTGCTGGTTGCCACCGGACAGTGTGCCGACCTCGTCGGAAAGCCTGGCGTACTTGGTCTTCAGCCGCTCGGTCCACTCCTTGGCCGACCGCCGCTCGCTGCTGCCAGTGAGAAAACCCAGCTGGGAAAGGGCTCTCGACCGCGGCAACGTCACGTTGCGCTCGATCGACAGCTCCATCAGCAGACCTTGCTGGCGGCGATCCTCGGGGACGAGAGCCACGCCGGCTGCCATCGCCTGACGCGGCGAGCCGGGCTTCAGCGTCTTGCCGAGCACCTTGACCGTGCCTGCGTCGCGCGGATCGACCCCGAAGATCGACTGCACGACTTCGGAGCGACCGGACCCGACCAGTCCGGCGAGCGCGACGATCTCACCCGCCCGTACTTCGAAGGAGACGTCGGCGAAGACCGGATCGCGGCTCAGGCCGTCGACGCTGAGCACCACGGCTCCTGGATCGACCTGCTGCTTGGGGAAGAGCGCTCCGAGTTCGCGGCCGACCATCCGGCGTACCATCTCGTCCACGCTGATCTCGCTGAGCAGGTCGGTCGAGACGTGCTTGCCGTCGCGCATGATCGTGACCCGCTCGCACAACGCGGTGATCTCCTCGAAGCGGTGCGAGATGAACACCAGAGCGGCCCCGTCGTCGCGGAGCGATCTCGCCACCGCGAACAGGCGCTCCACCTCGACACCGGTCAGCGCCGCGGTCGGCTCGTCCATCACGACGACGCGCGCCTGCGCCGAGAGCGCCTTCGCGATCTCGACCAGTTGCTGGTCGGCGATCGACAGCCCGCGAGCGGGGCGGTTCGGATCGATGGACACGCCGAGCCTTTTGAAGAGTTCGCCGGCCTGCCGAATCATCGCCGTACGGTCGACCGTTTTGAAACGACCCAGTGGCGGGCGGCCCATTGCGATGTTCTCCGCGACGGACAGGTCGGGGAACAGCGTCGGCTCCTGGTAGATCACCGCGATCCCGGCGGCCTTCGCGTCGGCGGGACCGTTGAGCTCGACCGGATTGCCGTCCAGCTCGACCGTGCCGGAGTCGGGGCGATGCACGCCGGCCAGGAGCTTCACCAGGGTGGACTTCCCGGCGCCGTTCTCGCCTACCAGCGCGTGCGCCTCACCGCCGTACAGGTCGAGGGAGACGTTCTGGACGGCCGCGACGGCGCCGAAGGACTTCGACACCTCCCGCAACC
The DNA here is from genome assembly GCF_003261635.1 of Kribbella monticola. Classification (GTDB taxonomy): domain Bacteria; phylum Actinomycetota; class Actinomycetes; order Propionibacteriales; family Kribbellaceae; genus Kribbella; species Kribbella monticola. The sequence continues at coordinate 436,700 of NZ_QFXK01000029.1, forward strand.
GCAGCAGCGGAGCCTCACCCATGGTCGCCTCCGCTCGGGATCTGCAGATCGGGTTTCTGAAAGGTTTCAAGTGGATTGCATGAAAGCTAAGCTGGCGCCCGGGTAGCCGTCAAGAGGCAGCGGCGATCGATTCGCCGGATGGGCTGAGCAGAGCGGCCGGTTACGGGTAGGCTGCGTCAGCTATCACGTTTCAAACGCGGGAGGTCGAATGACACCGAGCGGCACAGCGGACCGGGCCCGCCCGACGCGCGCCGCCGCCGGGGTCAAGGAGGTCGCGGCGGCCGCGGGAGTCTCGCTCGGCACGGTCTCCAACGTGCTGAACCGGCCCGAGATGGTCAGCGCGGCCACCCGCGCCAAGGTCGAGGCGGCGATGCTCAGTCTCGGCTTCGTCCGGAACGAATCGGCCCGGCAACTGCGCGCCGGCAGCAGCCGGATCTTCGCCTACCTGATGCTCGACGCGGGCAACCCGTTCTTCACCGACGTCGCCCGCGGCGTCGAGGAGGCGGCCCGCGAGGCCGGGCTGTCGGTCTTCCTGTGCAACAGCAACGAGGACGCGCGCCGCGAAGCCGACTATCTGGATCTGCTCGAGCAGCAACGAGTGCAGGGCGTGCTGATCACCCCGGTCGATCCCGATTCACCCAGACTCAGCCAGCTGCCGGCCCGCGGTACGCCGGTGGTCGTGGTCGACCGCGCGATCGACGACGGCGAGCACTGCTCGGTCGCGGTCGACGACGTCTTCGGCGGCGAGGTCGCGCTCAGCCACCTGCTCGAACTCGGCCACGAGCGGATCGCCTTCGTCGGCGGCCCGAACAACATCGGCCAGGTGACGGACCGCCGCGCGGGTGCCCGGCGAGCGATGGAGCGGGCCGGCCGACCGGCCGAAGACCTGATCGACCTGGTCACCGGCGCCCTCACCGTCGCCGAAGGTAGGGGCGCTGGGCAACGACTTGCCGGACTGCCGGCCGCACGCCGCCCCACCGCCGCCTTCTGCGCGAACGACCTGCTGGCGTTGGGATTGCTGCAACAATGCGTGAGCCTCGGGCTGCGGGTGCCGGAAGACCTGGCGATCGTCGGGTACGACGACATCGAGTTCGCCGCGGCCGCCGCCGTACCGCTGACGTCGGTGCGGCAACCTCGCCAGCTGCTCGGTCATACGGCGGCGGAGCTGCTGCTCGACGAGTCCAGCAATCCTGATCACGAGCACCAGCGGGTGACCTTCACGCCCGAACTCGTGGTCCGTACGTCGACTCGCGGCAACTCACCCAGCTGAAACTTGACCTGGAGCGCGCTCCAGGTCAGAAGGTGGTGGGCATGACTGAGCTACGTATCGCCCTCGGCGCGATGGAATTCGGCACCCGGATCGACGAGAAGACCTCCTTCGACCTGCTCGACGCGTACGTCGACGCGGGCGGCACCTGGATCGACACCGCGAACTGCTACGCCTTCTGGCAGGACCCGAGCGGTCACGGCGGACAGAGCGAGGAACTGCTCGGACGGTGGTTCGCGCAACGCCCCGGCGTACGGGATCGCGTCAAGCTCGCCACCAAGGTGGGCTGTGAACCGTTGTGGCCGGGCAGCTTTCCTGAGCACACCGAAGGCCTTACCGGTAAGGCGATCGACGCTGCTGTGGAGACCTCGCTGCGTCGACTGCAGACAGACCACATCGATCTCTACTGGGCGCATCGCGATGATCTGAACACACCCTTGGAAGAGACAGTTGCCGCTTTCGGCAAGCACGCTGCCGCGGGCACTGTTGGACGGATCGGGCTCTCGAACTACGCACTCTGGCGCGTGGAACGGGCTCGCGGCTTGGCGCTGCAGCAGGGCGTAATGGGGCCGACCGCCCTGCAACTGCGGTACTCGTACCTGCAGCCGCGCCCCTTCGTCCGCAACCAGGCCCACGACCACCGCTTCGGCTGGATCACCGACGAGGTCCTCGACTACGCCGACCGCAACCCGGAGCAGGACCTGTTCGCCTACAGCCCGCTGATGTCCGGCGGCTACGAACGCGCCGACCGCCCGCTCCACCAGGCCTTCGACCACCCCGGTACGACGCGCCGCCTCGACGCCCTCGCCAAAGCCGCCGCCGACCTCGGCGTCACCCGCAGCGAAGTAGTCCTCGCCTGGCTCATCGGCGGCACGCCCTCCATCATCCCCATCGTCGGCATGAGCACCCCCACCTACCTCTCCACCGCCCTCTCCGGCGCCCGCCTAACCCTCCCCCCAGAAACCCGAACCACCCTCGACGAAGCCTGGTGACCCCCCGCGGCAAACGTCAGCCTGTGGGGGGCATCAGTCAATGGCAGAGGAAACCTGGCATCAGGCACGGCTCATCCCGACCTCGGGAATCAACGGCGCGGACGAACAGGAGCGGCGAGCAACCTCGGCCCTGCTCGCCGTGATGTCGTCGGTTCGCGAGTTCGGACGGGTCCTGACCCAGCCGCTCGGAGCGCCGGCGGGCGCGTTGGAGACGTTCATCGAGGTGCCGTTCGAACTCGGTGAGCGACGGCTCTATCCCGACGGGCTGATCCGCGCCCGGCGGGGCCAGAAGGAGTGGACGGCCCTGGTCGAGGTCAAGACCGGCGTCAACGAACTGGCGACCGAGCAACTCGAGTCCTATCTCGACATCGCCCGGGAACGGGAGTTCGATGCGGTGATCACGATCTCGAACGAGATCCCCGCGGTCGCCGGCCTGCATCCCACCAAGGTCGACAAGCGGAAACTGAAGCGCGTCGCTCTGCATCATTGGTCGTGGTCGATGGTGCTCGCCGAAGCGGTGTTGCAGAAGGAACACCGAGGAGTGGCAGACCCGGATCAGGCCTGGATCCTGGGCGAACTGATCCGCTATCTCGAACACCCGCGCTCAGGAGCCTTGCAGTTCGACGACATGGGCGCCTCGTGGGTGACGACTCGGGAAGCCGTTGCGGCAGGCACGCTCCGGCCGGGAGACAAGTGCGCTCCTGAGGTTGCGGCACGGTTCGACGCTTTGCTGCGCTACGTCAGCCTCCAGCTGGGGCGACAGCTCGGCGACGACGTCACACCGTCGCTCACCAGGAAGGAACTCGCGGAACCGGCACTCCGTTCGCAGGCGCTCGTCCAATCGATGTGCACGACCGGCACGATGCAGGGCTCGATCAGCATTCCGAACGCGATCGGGCCGTTGGTGATCACAGCGGATCTCCGAGCCGGGCAGGTCACCTGTCACGCAGACGTCGCCGCACCCAGAGAAGGTCGTCCGACCACCAGGGTCAATTGGCTGGTACGTCAGCTTCGGCATGCGCCCGACTCGGTACGGCTCGAAGCTTTCAGCCTGCACTCCCGTGGACCCGGCACCGCTGAGCTTCTGAAGAATGTTCGCGAAAACCCGGCTCTGCTGATCGAGGACCCCCAGAAAGAACTGCGGTCGTTCCGAGTTGCGCTCGGATCCCCACTGGGGACCAAGCGGGGAAGAGGGCGGGGCTCGTTCATCGACTCGGTGGAAAACGCGATCAATGCGTTCTACCGCGATGTCCTGCAGGACATCCGGGCTTGGACTGCGGCACCGCCGCGACTGCGGGAAGCACCGGAGCTGCCCGAGGAACGGCCGTCGTTGGTGTCGACTGCGCTGTCCTCCCAGGACGGGCAGGAGCCGGCGGCCCAGTCTTCTCTCGGAGACGACCTCTTGGAAGCCGGTGAATCCGAGGCGAGTTCGGTTGAGCAGGAACCCACGGAGGTCAGCGACGCGTCTTCCGACCCCGGAACCGACGGAGTTTCCGCCTCCGCCGACGGTGGATCGTAGGTCAATTGGCTGGAGCGGTTCCTGTGGGGGCTGGTGTCGTGCCACGATTTGGGGGTGGATGGTCAAAGGTTCTGGGAGTTGGTGGAGGCGGCGCGTGCGGAGGTCGACGACACGGTCGCGGATCCGGACGGAGTCGCGGACGCGTTGGGTGACGCGCTCGGCAAGTTGCCGGCCGACGAGATCGTCGGCTTCGGGGCGGAGTTCGAGCGCCTGCAGGCTGAGGCCTATCGGTGGGATCTGTGGGGTGCGGCGTACCTGATCAATGGGGGCGCCTCCGACGACGGGTTCGACTACTTCCGCGGCTGGCTGGTCGCGCAGGGGCAGGAGGTCTGGGAGGCGGCACTGGCCGATCCGGACTCGCTGGCCGATGTGGTCGACGAGGATCTCGGCGAGGAGTTCGAAGGCTTCGACGGCGAGGGGATGCTCGGCGTCGCCGTGGGCGCCTATGAGTCGGCGACCGGCAGCGAGGCCGGCTACTGGGAAGCCGTCGGCACCGAGGTCCCCGACGTACCGGCCGGTCAGAACTTCGACTTCGACGACACCGACGAACTCCGAGACCGCTTCCCCCGCCTCGCCGCCCTCTTCCTGACCGACTGACGACGCACGTACGCCGTACCGCCGACTGTCACCCGTTCGGTAGGTGACGATCGGGCGCGGCAGGCTTGTCGCGCAGGAGACCGGCAGGCTTGTCATGCAGGGAACCGGCAGGCTTGTCATGCAGGAGATAGGTGCCGCGGTGGGTCACGTGGAGTTTGAATCCGTACCGCGTGGTCCATTCCAGGGTGTCGCCGTCGAGGCGCGTCGCAGTCCAGCCGCCGTACGTCTTGATGCGGTGGCTGAGTCGCCCTAGCGGAGCGAGATTACTCGTGTTGGTCTGGCCCGGTGGGCCGTCTTTCGCGTAGGGCGTGATGTGGTCGAGGTCGGTATTGATCCCGGTCTCGGCGGTCCCGTAAGGGAATTGTTCGACCGGGTACCTGAGCTTGATGCGTTCTCGCATCCGATGCGGAATCTCGTAGGCATCGACGCTGATGGTGTCGTCATTGAGATCGATGACCGGCTGAACCACGATCCGATCGTGGCCGAGAAGTTCACTCAGCCGCGTGACGAGTGCGGGGCCGAAGCCTTCGACACGGGCCACTCCCTCTTCGGCGTACAGAGTCTGGTCGGTGAGGTGGACATACAGAACCGTTCGGGCCGGCCGACTGCCCGCGCCGATCCCGTCGCGATGGCTGGCTTGCTTGATCGCAGCCACCTTCCCGGCGAGCTCGCGGTGCGCGGCGTCATCCATCTGGCGACCGGAGTCCGTAACGGCGACGGTCGGGTCTGCCATGGTCACCGGTTCGCATGTGGTGGCGTCGGCATCCGCGGTCTCGACTACCTCACGGTCTCTTGCCGGGGGCTTGGTCTGCGCCGGGGCCTTGGTCTGCTCTGGGGCCTTGGTCTGCGCCGCTGCCCCGGCATTGTCCGATGCCGGTCCGGGCATCCAGTCATCCTGTGGCACGTTTGAGCCTGGCGAGCCGTCAGGAACATCAGATGCAGGAGCGGGAGTAGGCGCTGTGTTGGCGCGAGCCAAGTGCTGGGCTACTTGAAGGAGCTCGTGGGCCAGCGCCGGATCGGCCACGATGCCGACAGCTTTGGCGCGGCGCTGGTCGATGGGGTCGGTGTCACCGAGGACCGCCAGGGCGTCGGCGATCTGGCCGATGGTGGCGTTCAACCGGATCACGCCGCCGGTAGGGGCCCGGACGAACAGGACAGTCGTGCCGTGATCGTCGGTGCGGCCGACCCAGACTCCGCGTTCACAGGCCTTCTTCTCGGCTTCCGCCCGGGCGGCTTCTGGGTCGGCCTGCCACTTCGCAGCCTGGACGATGCGTTCCAGCCGCAACGGCGTCACCGTGTCCACGATGTGCGCGACCCGCCGGTCGACGATCGCTGCAGCAGCTTCGGACAGCGACAAACACGCGGTGGCAATTTGGCGGGCCTTCCATTCGACGGCATGGCCGTTGCGAACCTGCTCCCAGGTCTCCGGCAGCCGATGACGCAAAGCCAGCGCCTGGCCGATGTAATGCGCGGCGGCGACCTTGCCGCGGCCGGTCACCGCACCGAACTCCGCGGGCGCGAACTCAGCCACTCCTGGACAACCCGGACCACCGTAAACCTTGCCGCGCTCCCCGCCGGGCAGCGGCGACGTGTGACCGGCAACTGTTGCTGGGTCGGGGTGGAGGTCGGCGAAGTGCAGAGCGTGTTCGATCAGCTCGACGTCGATCTGGTCGCGCTGCTCCTGGAGACGCGCCGCCGCGGCGAGCGTCTCCCGAGCATCGAGGGCTTCCAGATTTGCTTCGAACATGTGTTCGATACTACAGTGCGTGAGCGGACGACGCCAAACCGGCAAGGCCGATTTCTCCAACTATAGAAGGAACATCTTCATCCACAGACAAAGGAGAGGCGATCACCATGACGGAGAGTGCGGGTAGCACCAGATCAGGCAGGCTCGCCGCCGAGGCGTTCTATGAAGGTGCGGAGGCGACGGCGCCAGGCGGACTGAGTGATGTCGTCGTCGGCGACGGCGAGGCTGACCAGGTGCTGGGTCATCTCGAAACCCGCGACGGCGTCGCGCAGCGCAGTCAGGGTGTCCTCCGGTACTGCGTGTCGCCCGTGATCCGGTTCGTCATGGTCCACAGGATCCGCCGCCTCCGGATCCTCGCCGATCGGGCGGCTGACCCACCCGGAGCCGAAGGTCGCGGGCACCAAGAGTTCGGGGACGAGCGACTCGTGGCTGAGGTCGGCCAGGTCCTTGCTGCCGCCGGCGATGCTGAAGATCGTCGTACCGCGACGGCGTACGTCGTCGATCCGCTCGAGCAACGCGTCCGGCGGCGCCTGCTCGGCCACCACGAGCAGGGATTCGCCACGGCCCGAGTCACGGAGGCGGTCGAGCCCGATCGCCAGGTGCGGCGGCGCGTCCGCTGGTGGCGACCAGCGCACCAGCGAAGGGCGGACATCGTCGACACCCGCGCGGTGGAGTTCGTCGTCCAGGTGAGCCGTGAGGTGCCAGGGCTCGTCCTCGGGCGGCCCGAACAGCAGCAGCCCGCCGACGCGCGTCGTGAACCTGCGCAGCGAATGCGCGAACGAGGTCGTCCGCCCGGCCAGTTCGGTGCCGGTCAGCAGTTCCCGAAGGACGGCGGCCTTGGTGAGATCCACCCCTCAAACCTGACACACGCGCCCACCTGCCGCGACCCCGGTCGGGCGATCCGGGGTCGCGGCCCGGTGGCGGGTCGCGGCCCCGTCACGGATCGGGGAGACCTCGGCCGTCTGTTACGCCGCGTCAGGGCCGAAGACGAGAATGCGGACGCCCGACTCGGTACGCGGCTGGTGCCGGCTACCGGCCCGGTAGTGCAGGTAGGTGCCGGCCGGGTAGTTCCGGCCGTGGTCGAGGAGCTCGCCGGAGATCACGTAGATCAACTCGTCCCGGTCGTGCACGTCCACCTCCGGCCAGGTCACCCCCGGATCCAGGTCGAACACCCGGGCCTGAACCGGTCCGCTGGACGGAAGTCCTCGTCGAACGATCCCCGGGGCGACGTCGGTCGCCGGCGCCGTGTCGATGAGTACCGAGGCCGGAAGGATTGGTTGGGCCTGGTCGATCGAGTCATTGGTCATGCACCCTACGTTCCGTCGTCCGGACGCTCCGTTCCAGACCCATCCCGGTCCGGCAGCGGTCCGATCTGGTCATCAGGACCCGAGGCGGTCGGCTTTCGCCGTGAGGTAGGCGCGTTCGGGAACGCTGGTGGTGCGGCGGGCTGCGAGGAGATAGCTCTCCCGCGCCCCGGCGAGATCACCGGACATCTCCAGCAGGTGGGCGCGAACGGCTTCCAGCCGATGATGATCCGCGAGCCGGCCGTCGGCCTCGAGCGGCTCGAGAAGGGCAAGGCCCTCCTTCGGACCTCTTGCCATCGCCACCGCGACGGCGTGGTTGAGGGTGACCATCGGGTTGTCGGAGAGCTGTTCGAGCACCTGGTAGAGCGCGACGATCTGCGGCCAGTCCGTGTCCTCGGCCCGCTCGGCCGTGTCGTGGACCGCGGCGATCGCGGCCTGCACCTGGTACGGGCCGAGTTGGCTTCGCGACAACGCGTCGGTGACGAGCGCCTCGCCTTCGACGATCGCCTCCTTGTTCCACAGCGAGCGATCCTGATCGGCGAGCGGGATGAGGCCGCCCTCGGCGTCGGTCCGGGCCGGCCGGCGCGCGTCGGTCAGCAGCATCAGCGCGAGCAGCCCGGCAACCTCGCCGTCGTCGGGCAGCAACCGGCGTACGCCGCGGACCAGCCGAATCGCCTCGGTCGTCAACTCCGCGCTGTGCAGATCAGTACCGGACGAGGCCGTGTAGCCCTCATTGAAGATCAGATACAGCACGTGCAGCACGGCACCCATCCGGGCGTCGCGCTCTGCCTCGGGCGGCAACTCGAAGGTGCTCCCGGCCTGCTTGATACTCCGCTTCGCTCGGCTGATCCGCTGTGCCATCGTCGTTTCCGGCACCAGGAAAGCAGCCGCGATCTGAGCCGTCGTCAGACCACCGACCGCGCGCAGTGTCAACGCGATCTGCGAGGCTGCCGACAACGCGGGATGGCAACACAGGAACAGCAAAGTGAGCGTGTCGTCGCGACCACCGGGGTCGTCGATTTCCGGGCCTTGGGCAACGAATTCCTCCGGCGCGGCAAGGTTCGCCGCGTTCTCCTCGCGCCGGCGGCGGGCGGTGTCGCTGCGCAGCAGGTCCATCAACCGTCGCGAGCCGACCCGGATCAGCCAGCCCTTGGGATTGTCCGGAACCCCTTCGGCCGGCCACTGCTGCGCTGCCGCGAGCAGGGCCTCCTGAACGGCCTCCTCGGCCAGGTCGAAGTGCCCGTAGTGCCGGACCAGCGCACTCAGGACCTGCGGCGCCTGTTCCCGCAGCAGCAGTTCGAAATCGCTCACATCTCCAGTCCCGACATCTCCATCACCGGCCGTACTTCGACCGCAAGGTACTGCGCGTCCGGCATCCGCGCCGCATAGCCGATCGCCTCGTCGATCGTCTCGCACTCGACCAGATAGAACCCGGCCAGGTGCTCCTTCGCCTCGGCGTACGGGCCGTCCGTCGTGGTCAGGCCGTCGTCGCGGACGGAGACGGTCCGGGTCGTGATCGGGTCGGCCAGGCCGGCCGCGCTGACCAGCAGGCCGTGCTCGGTGAGTTCCCTGGTCAGCTCCTGGTGCGACCTGCCCAGCCCCTCGCGTTGTTCGGCCGACAGACCGGCCCAGCTCTCCGCGTTGCTGTAGATCAGCAGCATGTACTTCACGGTCACCATCCTGACGGTCGCAAGGGGCCGTTGTGACCCCCTCTTCACCGGTACGTCGAAACCAACCGGCCCGTTCTCGACAATTTTGTCGAGTTGCCGCCAGTAGGCCCGACGTCCCGGGCAAGAGGCGCCCAGCCCGGGCGCCCGTAGTACCGGAGGACCAACACCATGACGAACACGCCCGATCCGAAGCGCTGGTTCGCGCTGGCCCTGCTCTGTCTGGCCGCGTTCATGATCATCCTCGACGCGTCCATCGTGCTGGTGGCAGTGCCCTCGATCGAGCGCGACCTCACCTTCTCGTCCGGCGGCGTGCAGTGGGTGCCGACGGGCTACGCACTGATGTTCGGCGGTCTACTGCTGCTCGGCGGCCGCATCTCCGACCTACTGGGCCGACGCCGCGTGTTCCTGGCCGGCGTGCTGCTGTTCGCCGGGTCCTCGCTGCTGTGCGGCTTCGCGTGGAGCGGTGACGCACTGGTGTTCGCCAGAGGGCTGCAGGGGATCGCGGCCGCAGTACTGGCTCCTAGTGCGCTGTCCATTGTGATGAACACGTTCCCGGCCGGAGCCGAGCGGAACAAGGCCCTGGGTATCTGGGGAGCTGTCAGCGGAGTAGGCGGTACTGCGGGGTCGCTGGTCGGCGGACCGGTCACCGACGGACTCGGCTGGCAGTGGATCTTCTTCATCAACGTCCCGGTCTGCCTGCTCGTCGCAGTACTGACTCCACTCGTACTGAAGGACAGCCGCGGACCTGGCCGGCGTGGGTTCGATGTGGCCGGCGCGGTGACGGTCACTGCCGCACTGATCGTTCTCGTGTACGCCGTGGTGCAGGCGCCCGTGTCGTCAGCAGGGCGCACCACCTTGCTGGCAGTCGTGTCGGCTGCGCTGTTCGCCGTGTTCGTCCAGGTGGAGAAGCGCTCGCCAGCTCCCCTGATACCGCTGCGGATCTTTCGGTCACGTGCACTGGTCGGCGGCAACCTGATCACGATCGCGTTCGGGTTCGGCGCCTTCGGGTTGAACTTCATCTACACGCAGTACGCGCAACTGGCGTTGGGGATCTCCGCCGTGAGATACGGACTGATGTCCGCCGTGCTCGCTGCGACAGCGGTGATCGGATCGATTGTTGGGCAGAACCTGGTGACCCGGCTCGGACTGCGCCCGGTAGCAGCCGGATCGCTGCTGTTGTCGGGGATCGGCGCGACGGTGATGAGCCGCCTGACAGTGGATTCCGGGTACTTCGAACTGGCGTTCTGGGGACTCACGATCTTCGGTGCGGGCCTTGGCGCCGGTTGCGTCGCAGGATCGATCGCTGCGCTGAGCGATGTCGCCGGTGAGGACGCCGGCGTCGCATCCGGGTTGCAGAACGCGTGCTTCCAGATCGGCGGCGCACTCGGCATCGCCGTACTGTCTGCAGTCGCTGTGGCCAACACGAGCGGATCGTCGCCGACGGCACTGACCGGTGGTTATCGAGTCGCTTTCGCGGCCTGCTGGGCCTTCGTAGCGGTGGGTCTGATCGGTACGAGCCTGCTCGTCACCCGCGTCGCCAACCGGCAACCGCAGGCAGTCACGTGATGCCGTCAGCCGGAGATGACGGTGCCACGGAGTTCCACCCGGTCACCGACGACAGCGGAAACCAGTCCTGCGACCTGCTGCGCGCGGTCGTCGTCGGCGACATCGACCATGAAGTACCCGGCCAACTGCTCCTTGCTCTCACCGAACGGACCGTCGGTGACCACCTGGACGCCCTCCCTGACCTGCACCACCTTGCCGCCGGAAGGCAGGTCGAGTGCTGCCGAGCTGACGAGCTCACCGCTGCGAGCCAGCTCCTCCTGCACGACCAGCAAGTCCCGAAAACCCGCTGCGGCCTGCTCCGGAGTCCAGTCCTGCCCGTAGATCAGCACGAGATACTTCACCAGCGCATCGTAACCAGCACAACGGGCAGTACCCCGCGGAGCAGCGCTCCCGGGGTACTGCCCGCTCTGCCGAGCGATCCCAGACGATCAGAACCAGTGGCGTCTGCCGCCGACGGGGCGACCGGTGGAGCCGAGCAGGAACAGCACTGCACCGACCACCAGCAGGATGATGCCGAGTATCCACAGGATCTGGACACCGAGCAGGAATCCCAGCAACAGCAGGATCAGTCCGAGGATGAGCATGGAGCCTCCTTCTAGGCAGGCCGTCCGGGCGGTAATGGACGGCACCCAACTCTGGTGCCCACCTCGAAACGAGCTGAATCCTGGCTCTCAGCAACCGTGACTCTGGGTGAGTCCGCCGTCATCGCCGGGTGATAACCAGGTCGAATCGGCACCGCTGAGCGTGCGCGACGTTCGTAATCCGTTAAAACTGCTCGCCAGTTGTGAGACCTGCCGGGATCTGTGCTTGACTCCTCCGGTCGATAACGTTTTGATCTCGGCAGATTGGGTGGTCCAGTGGCTGAAGGACGGCATAGACAGGCGCGGCACCGTCAACCGCGCCGCCAGGTTGTCCGCCCCGGCATCGTGAAGGTCGCGATCCCCGGTGCGGCAGTGGCCATGATGGCCACCGGGTCGGCAGTCGCCTTCCCCGACGGTGGCTCGACGGCTCACTCGACCGATGCATCGATCGCCAGCTCGTCCCTGCAGCTAGCGCGCGAGACCCAGACCAGCCGCGACGCCCTCCGGCCCACGCTCAACCTTCCGAGCCAGGCGCCCACCACGCCGGTCGCGAAGCACCTCAAGAAGCAGGCGCCGATCCCGAAGCCGGGCGCCACCAAGACCCGCGCCTCCCAAAACGCGCCGGTCGCACCGCCGAAGATCACCGGCAGCAAGTACACGACCACCGACGTGAACGTCTGGGCCGCCCCCGGGCAGTCCCTGCTCACCGTGCTCCCCAAGGCCAGCAAGGTCTCGGTCACCGGTCAGGTCCAGGGCATCTGGGCGCAGATCGTCCGCGACGGCGCCGTCCGCTGGGTCAAGGCGCAGTACCTGGCCGCGACCAAGCCGGTCGAGCAGGCCGGCGGCGCGATCTCCGCGGCGGCCTGCAAGTCCGGCTCCGGTGTCGAGGACGGCCTCACTCAGGACGCGATCCGGGTGCACCGCGCGATCTGCCACCTTTTCCCCTCCGTCACCGAGTACGGCGGCCTGCGCAGCGGCGACAGCGGCAGCGAGCACTCCACCGGTCACGCGCTGGACATCATGGTCAGCGGTTCGATGGGTCAGGAGATCGCCGACTGGCTGAAGGCTCACCGCACGGAGATGGGCGTCAGCCAGCTGATCTGGCAGCAGCACATCTGGACGGTCCAGCGCAGTAGCGAAGGCTGGCGGCCGATGGAGGACCGCGGCAGCACCACCGCGAACCACTACGACCACGTCCACGTCACCGTCTACGGCAACGAGGGCACCGCGTAAGAGCTGGTCCTACGGGCGGATGTTGTGGTTGAGGTGGAAGAAGTTGTCCGGGTCGTAGGCGCGCTTGATCTCGCGTAGCCGGCGATAGTCGGCTTCCGCGTACGCCGTCGCGGTGCGACCCGGGTCGGCGAGGAAGTTCACGAAAGTGCGACCGGTGGTTCGCAGTACGTCGGCCAGCTGCGGCACCTCTTGGTCGATGATCAGCGAGTACTTCGCGTCGCGGTGGCCGACCGGGCCAGCACCGGGACCCGGGTGCGCCATCGCCCCGCCCCAGTGCCGGATCTCCACGGTCGGTGCGTCGTCTCCGTCGAGGTCGGTGAGCCGACCGATCAGGTCGTCCGGGAGCGCGTCGACGAGGTCGACGTAGCGAGCCGGCGTACCGCCCATCGCGGATTCCCCGAAGGGCATCGTCGCGAGCTCACCGGCCAGCCGCGGCCCGGCGACCTCGAAGAGCGGCTTGAGGATGTGTTCGGCCAGGTCCGCCTCGCCGGCGTACAGGGCCTTGATCGCGATCGCGCGCCGGCCGTCTGCAGGGAGGCGGGTCAGCACGATGGCCGTGCTCAGCTCGTTGGGGATCGTGGTCGTCCAGTCGCGGTAGAACTTGAGAATCTCGGCCGCGCGCTCGAAGCCGAAGTACACGATGCCGGCGTGCACCTGACGCACCGGGTACAGCCGGAACTCCAGCGACGTGACGATCCCGAAGTTGCCGCTGCCACCACGGATCGCCCAGAACAAGTCAGGGTGCTCGTCGGCGCTGGCGATCACGACCCGGCCGTCGGCGGTGACGACCTCGGCCCGTACGACGCTGTCGGCCGCGAATCCGTACTTGCGAGCCAGCCACCCGACCCCACCGCCGAGCGTGTACCCGGTGACACCCACATCCCGCGACGACCCCGCCAACGGCGCCAGCCCGAACTGCCCGGCCGCGTCGATCACGGCTCCCCAACGCGTCCCCGGGCCGACCTTCGCGATCATCCGCTCGCTGTCGATCAACAGCGACGTCATCGCGGACGTCCGCACCAGAATCCCGCCATCCGCCGGCACCCGCGTCCCATGCCCGGTCGCCTGGACTGCGAGCGGCAGGCCGAACTCCTTCGCAGTCCGGACAGCAGCCTGTACGTCGGTCCGCCCGCCCGCCTCGACAACCACCACCGGCCGCGACTCGAACCCAGGCACCACCGACCGCCGCAGTACGTCGTACTCGTCGTCCCCCGGCCGATACACCTCCCCGTTGAACCCACACCCCAACAACCCCGCGACAACCTCGTCGCTCCCAACCCCGCGCTCAACAACCACCTGCACACTCATGCCAAACCCCTCCGCCGTCTCCATCTCTCACCTGGACGTCGAAGAGGCACTGCCGAAATTGACACACTCGCCGCAGATTTTCTGGGCGAGTGTGGTGAGCGGTCAGGCGGGGAGGGTGGACAGCCGGGTGTGGTCGGCGAGGATGTTGATTTGGGTGATTTTGCCGGCGGTGATGGTGAGGTGCATGACGCCCATCAGGCGGCCGTTGACGACGGTGATGATGCCGGGGGTGCCGTTGACCAGGGCGGGTTGGGTGTAGGGGGCCATCTTGGTGAAGGTGAGGGCCTGTTCGACGACGGCGAGCGCGCCGCGGACGATCTTGGAGTGGGCGGGGTTGGCGGTCGCGTCGGCCGGAGTACCGGCGTCGGCGCGGAGGACGACCTCCGGGTCGAGGAGCGCGAGCAGCGCCTCGAAGTCGCCGCTGCGGGAGGCGGCGATGAACGCGTCGACCACTTCGCGGTGCCGGCCCGGGTCACGGTCGCTCGTCGGCGCGCCTTGCACGCGGCGGCGGGCCCGGCTCGCGAGCTGACGGGTGGCGGCGGGAGACTTGTCGACAATCTCCGCGATCTCGTCGAAGCTCACGCCGAACATGTCGTGCAGAACGAACGCGAGCCGCTCGGCCGGCGCGAGGGTGTCGAGGACGACGAGCATCGCCAGCCCCACCGCGTCGAACTGGACAGCCTCCTCCTCCGGGTCCAGCTTGGTCACCACCGGATCCGGGACGTGCACCTCGAGCGAATCCTCGCGCCGCGACTTCCGCGACCGCAGCATGTCCAGGCACACCCGCGACACAACCGTGGTCAGCCAGGCGCCGAGGTTCGCCACCTCGCTCACATCCGACCGGTTCAACCGCAGCCAAGCCTCTTGCACCGCGTCCTCGGCTTCACTGAGTGAGCCGAGCATCCGATACGCGACGGAGCGCAACTGGGTGCGGTTCTCCTCGAACTGGGCGGCGAGCTGGTCGGTCACGCAATCTCCTGTCGTGGTCCCGTCAAGACTTTGACGGTTCGGAACACCATGATGTGACAGCCCCGGGTCGCGTGCTGATCATTGACGATGACCGCCTTCGTGGACGACTTCGACGGACCCGAGCTCGACCGCATTTGCTGGTCCCCGTATTACCTGCCCCACTGGAGTTCCCGAGCGGAAGCGGCAGCGACGTACGAGCTGGCGGACTCCTGTCTGCGACTGAGCATCCCGCCGACGCAAGGCTTGTGGTGTGCCGATGATCACAGGCCGCCGCTGCGCGTCTCGGGCATCCAGTCGGGCAACTTCTCCGGTCCGGTGGGCAGCACGATCGGCCAGCAGCCGTACCGCGAAGGGCTGGTCGTCCGCGAGGAGCAGAAGCCGTTCTGGGGGTGGACTCCGCAGTACGGCGAGATCGAGCTGCGCGCCCGGGCAGTCGTCTCGCCACGGTCGATGGTCGCGCTCTGGCTGGTCGGCCTCGAGGACCGGCCCGAGCGCTGTGCCGAGATCTGCGTGACGGAGATGTTCGGAAACTCCGTGCGGAAAGATTCCGTCGCGGTCGGCATGGGACTGCACAGTTTCCGCGATGTTTCCGTGCCGGAGGACTTCGAAGCGGTCCGGCTGCCGATCGACCTCGAGGAGTTCCACTCGTACGCCGTGCAGTGGTCGCCCGAGCGAGCCGAGTTCCTCGTCGACGGCGAACTCGTTCGCACCTGCGTGAGCCCACCGGCGTACCCGATGCAGCTCATGCTCGCCGTCTTCGACTTCCCCGACCTGCCCGGGCCGGCGGACCACACGCCCGAGTTCGTCATCGACCACATCCGCGGCGCGGTGCTATCGTCACGGTCGTGATCGCGCGCATGAGCAACTGGTGGCCCGTCGCCTAGGCGGCCCACTGCTTCTGCGCGAACCAACCCCGGCTGCCTCGACGAGGCAGCCGTTGTCATTCCTCGCCGGGGCGACCCCGCAGCCCGAGGATTGCCGATGGCAACGATTCTCCGTACGACGGAACGCACCTGGTCCGGAATCATCTCAGGCCTGCTCGCCGGCCGCGACCTCAGCACGGCGGACACCTCGTGGGCGATGGACGACCTGGTCCGCGGTACGGCGACGTCCGCGCAGGTCGCCGGATTCCTGATCGCCCTCAGGGCCAAAGGTGAAACCGCCGATGAGCTAGGCGGACTCGCGGATGCACTGCGCTCACACGCGTCCGAAGTGACGATCCCAGGCAGGTTCGTCGACATCGTCGGCACCGGCGGGGACGGGACCGGCGCCGCCAATCTCTCCACCCTGGCAGCGATCGTCGTCGCCGCGACGGGCACCACGGTCGTCAAGCACGGCGGTCGCGCCGCATCGTCAACCACAGCAGGCTCGGCCGACCTGATAGAGCACCTCGGCATCCCGCTCGACCTGCCAGCAGACCGCGCCGCTTCGGTCGCAGCGCTGGCCGGAATCACCTACCTTTTCGCCCCACGCTTCAACCCGGCCCTGCGCCACGTCGCCGCAGCACGCCGGGATCTCGCCGTACCGACTGCCTTCAACGTGCTCGGCCCACTACTCAACCCAGCCCGCCCTCGGCATCAACTCGTCGGCGTCGCCGACGAGCGCATCCAGCCAGTCATCGCCGCAACCCTCGCCGCCCGCGGCACCACAGCCTTCGTTGCCCGCGGCAACGACGGGCTCGACAAACTCACCACCACAGGCCCGTCCCACATCTGGATCGTCCGCGACGGCACCTGCACTCCGACCACGCTGGACCCCCGCGACCTCGGCCTCCCCCTGTCGACCCCCGCCGAACTCCGCGGCGGCGATCCCTCCACCAACAAGGCGATCCTCGAGCGCCTCCTCACCGGCGTACAGGACCCGATCCGCAACGCGGTCCTCCTCAACGCCGCCGCAGCCCTGACCACCACAACCCTCACCAACAAGCCTTTGCACGACCAACTAGCCGCTCACCTCAAAACCTGCACCAGTGTGCTCGACTCAGGCCAAGCCGCCGACACCCTGCAACGCTGGATCGCCGCCGCTCGCGGGTTCATGAAAGTCGTTCAGGGGCGGTAGCGAGTGAGGGTGACGCCGGACTTGAAGGTTTTGGTGTCGACCAGGCGGAGGGTGGGGAAGGAGACGCCGGCAGGGAACAGGCGGCGGCCGTGGCCGAGGACTACCGGGTAGGTGAAGAGGCGGAACTCGTCGACCAGGCCGGCGGTGATCAGTTGGTGGACCAGGTCGATGCTGCCCGTCGTGACGATGTCCTTGCCTGGGGCATCTTTCAATGCGGAGACCGCCGCGAGATCACGCAGGACGGTGCTGTTCTTCCACTCCGGATCCTGTAGCGAGGTGGAGACGACGTACTTCGTGACGTTGTCGAGGTACGCCGAGATGCCGGTCTCGTCGTCGGTCTGCTTCGGCCAGTAGCCGCGCAGATCCTGGAAGGTCTGCCGCCCGACCAGGAACGCGTCGGCGCCGTCCTGCTGTTTCTTGATCTCGGCCAGCTGGTCGGACATGTCCCCGTCCGCGGGACCGAACCAGCCGTCGGTCGCCTCGATCACGCCGTCCACCGTGATGTTCTCGGTTACCACTAGGTCTCGCACGATCACACCTCCGTTGTCTTCGTCGGTACCCAGGCAACGTCGGAACGACCGCACCACCCTCGACAGCTCGTCCGGGTTTGCATGATCATGCAATGGAGTGCATACTTATCCTCATGTCCAAAGTCATCGCCTCCCTGCCCGTCGGCGAGCGGGTCGGCATCGCCTTCTCCGGAGGGCTCGACACGTCGGTCGCGGTCGCGTGGATGCGCGACAAGGGCGCCGTACCGTGCACCTACACCGCCGACATCGGCCAGTACGACGAACCCGACATCGCCTCCGTCCCCGGTCGCGCCAAGGCGTACGGCGCCGAGATCTCGCGCCTCGTCGACTGCCGCGCAGCGCTGGTGGAGGAGGGGCTGGCGGCGCTGACCTGCGGCGCGTTCCACATCCGCTCGGGCGGCCGCTCGTACTTCAACACCACCCCACTGGGCCGGGCGGTGACCGGCACACTGCTGGTCCGGGCGATGCTCGAGGACGACGTCCAGATCTGGGGCGACGGGTCGACCTTCAAGGGCAACGACATCGAGCGGTTCTACCGGTACGGGCTGCTCACCAACCCGAACCTGCGGATCTACAAGCCCTGGCTCGACTCCGCCTTCGTCACCGAACTCGGCGGCCGGCAGGAGATGAGCGAGTGGCTGCTCGCGCACGACCTGCCGTACCGCGACAGCGCCGAGAAGGCCTACTCGACCGACGCGAACATCTGGGGCGCGACCCACGAGGCGAAGACGCTGGAACACCTGAGCACCGGTGTCGAGATCGTCGAGCCGATCATGGGCGTGAAGTTCTGGGACGAGTCGGTGGAGATCCCGACCGAGGACGTGACGATCGGCTTCGAGCAGGGCCGGCCGGTGACGATCAACGGCAAGGAGTTCGCCAGCGCCGTCGACCTGGTGCTGGAGGCCAACGCGATCGGCGGCCGGCACGGACTGGGCATGTCCGACCAGATCGAGAACCGGATCATCGAGGCGAAGAGCCGCGGCATCTACGAGGCGCCGGGGATGGCGCTGCTGCACGCGGCGTACGAGCGGCTGGTGAACGCGATCCACAACGAGGACACGGTCGCGGCGTACCACAACGACGGCCGGCGGCTCGGCCGGCTGATGTACGAGGGACGCTGGCTCGACCCGCAGTCGCTGATGCTCCGGGAGTCGCTGCAGCGCTGGGTCGGCGCGGCGATCACCGGCGAGGTGACGCTTCGGCTGCGGCGGGGTGAGGACTACTCGATCCTCGACACGACCGGGCCCGCGTTCAGCTACCACCCCGACAAGCTCTCGATGGAGCGCACCGAGGACTCGGCGTTCGGCCCGCTGGACCGGATCGGCCAGCTCACGATGCGGAATCTCGACATCGCCGACTCGCGGGCGAAGCTGGAGCAGTACGTCGGGCTGGGCATGATCGGGTCCGCCCACGCGGAGCTGCTCGGCACCTCCGACACCAACCTGATCGGCGAGATGTCCGAGGGCGGCGCGGACGCGATCGCCTCGCGTGGCCAGGTCGACGCCGACGACGAGCTGCTCGACCGCGCCGCGATGGAGTTCGGCACCGACTGATGCCGACCGTTTGACAACTAGGGGTTGACAGTGACAACCCCTGGTTGTCATCGTGGTCGCCATGACTGATCACGAGGAAGTTTTCGACCGGATCAAAGCCGCCCGCGACCAGGCGATCCACCACACCCGGCTGGCCCGGCAGTTCGCGATCGAGCGCCGCGATCTGATGCAGAGCCTGCTCGACCAGGGCGTCTCCCAGTCCGACATCGCCCGCGAGCTGGGCGTCAGCCGGCAGGCGATCCAGAAGATGATGGCCTGCTAGCGCCGAGATCTGGCACGATCTGTTGGGTGAGCAACAAACCGGCTTCGTCGCAGCGCCTGCGCGACCTCGCGCTGTTGCGGCGGGTCCGCGACCGGATCGACCGCGAGCACGCCCAACCGCTCGACGTCGAGGCGCTGGCACGCGGCGTCAACATGTCGGCCGGTCACCTCAGTCGCGAGTTCAAGCTCGCGTACGGCGAATCGCCGTACTCCTATCTCATGACGCGGCGGATCGAGCGCGCGATGTCGCTGCTGCGACGCGGCGACCTGAGCGTCACCGAGGTGTGTTTCGCGGTCGGCTGCCAGTCGCTCGGCACGTTCAGCACCCGGTTCACCGAGCTGGTCGGCGTTTCACCGAGCGTCTATCGGCGCGAGGTCGGCACCGCCACCGAGGGCATGCCGTCGTACTTCTCCAAGCAGGTGACCAGACCGATCAGGAATCGAGAAGCGCCGGTCGGCTAGCCGGTTCTATCGTGACAGCCATGGACATCACGATTCACGCGAGCTTCCTGCCGCACGACGACCCGGACGCGGCCCTGGCCTTCTACCGCGACATCCTCGGCTTCGAACTCCGCAAGGACGTCGGCTTCAACGGGATGCGCTGGCTCACCGTCGGCCCGGTCGGCCAGCCGGGTACCTCCATCGTCCTGCACCCACCGGCCGCCGACCCCGGTATCACCGAGGACGAGCGGCGCGTCATCACCGAGATGATGGCCAAGGGCACGTACGGCGGTCTGCTGCTGGCCACCAAGGATCTCGAGAGCACCTTCGAGCAGGTCCAGGCCAGCGACGCCGAGATCGTCCAGGAGCCCACCGACCAGCCGTACGGCGTCCGCGACTGCGCCGTCCGCGACCCAGCCGGCAACCTGATCCGTATCCAGCAGGTCAACTGATCTCCTCGCTCGCGTGACGCCTGACGGCTCTGCTCATCGACCGTCAGGCGATGCTCCCTGTCCTGCGAACTCGCCACCGCGGCAAGCCGTGTCAGCGCGGTGTAAGACCGGTGTCAGACCGGTCGGTCAGAGTTCCTTGCAGATCGAACACCGTAGGCAAGGGAGACAGATGATGGGCAACAGCGGCTTCTCCGAGGCAGGGCTGCGCAGGCTCCACGACGTACTGACGCGGCATGTCGAGTCGGGGAAGATCCCCGGGCTGGTCGCCCTGGTCGACCGAGGCGGCGAGACGCATGTCGAGACGATCGGCACGATGCAGCACGACGGCGGCGCACCGATGCGCCGGGACACGATCTTCCGGATGGCGTCCACGTCGAAGCCGGTCGCGGTGGCGGCGGCGATGGTACTGGTCGACGAATGCAAGCTGCGGCTGGACGATGTGGTCGATCAGTGGCTGCCCGAACTCGCCGACCGGAAGGTGCTAACGCGGATCGACGCGCCGCTCGACGACACCGTGCCGGCGCGGCGACCGATCACCGTACGGGATTTGCTGACCTCGACGTTCGGGCTCGGCATGGACATGACCTCGCTCGGTACGCCGATCATGGGCGCGATCTTCGAGCAGGGGCTCACGCCCGATCTGCCGACACCGATGCCCGAACCGGACGAGTGGATGCGTCGCCTCGGCACGCTTCCGCTGATGCACCAGCCCGGCGAACGCTGGCAGTACCAGATCAGCAACGACCTCCTCGGCGTACTGGTCGCCAGGGTCACCGGACAGTCGTTCGAGGCGTTCCTGCGCGAACGGATCTTCGACCCGCTGGGCATGAAGGACACCGGCTTCCACGTACCGGCCGAGAAGCTCGACCGGCTTCCGACCCTCTACGCCCCCAACCCGCAGACGGGTGAGTTCCTCGTCTGGGACGAGGCCAAGGGCGGACGGTGGAGCGAGCCGCCGGCGTTCCAGGGCGGTGGCGGCGGCCTGGTCTCCACGGTCGACGACTACCACGCGTACTTCCGGATGCTGCTCAACCACGGAATGCACGGCAATGAACGGATCCTGTCCCGGCCGGCCGTCGAGCTGATGACCACCAACCGGCTCACCCCCGAACAGAACGCCGCGCGGAACACCATGGCGACCGAGAACGTCCACATCTCGTTCGGCCAGGGGCAGCACGGCGGCTGGGGTATGGGGATGGCCGTACGCACCTACCGGGGCGACTACGCACCCATCGGCCAGTTCGGCTGGGACGGCGGCAGCGGCACCACGACGTACGCCGATCCCGAGAACCAGCTCACCGGCATCCTGCTCACCCAGGTCGGCATGTCGGTCCCGGACCCCGCTCGCTTGATCCACGACTTCTGGACCACCCTCTACCAGGCCATCGACTGACCGGCGTTCCACGAGTCGATGAAGCGCAGCGCCGGCTAGTTCGGTGCCGTCCCCGTAGTCCGGGTAGGTCTTGGCGACCTGCTCGGGAACTCATCGCCCGATCCCGTTCTCTGCCCGGCGCCGGTCAGAGTGCGAGGCTGGCGCGGACCGCGTTCATCGCCTGGTCAGTGGACCAACGGGCGAGCTCGGGCCAGCTGTGATCGCGACGGAGGCCCTGGATCAGGCGGGTGCCGACGAAGTACCCGATGCGGTGCGGCGTCTCCCCACTGAGCGTGAGATACCGCCTGCTCACCTGCTCGTCCTCGGACTCCAGCTCGGCCAGGATCGCCGCCCGCGCCGTTGTCTCGTGTCGCTCGCAGTCGGCGAGCCAGTCGTCGTACCCAGGACCGAACCAGAGGTGCTCCGCCAAGCTGTACTGCGGGAACAGCTCTGCGGTCAGTGCGGTCGCGAAGCCCTCGCTGTAGATGCGCTGGCCGAGTGGACCGTCCTCGGACCACGGCTGCTCCGGGAGCGGGAACTGCAGCGCATGCGCGATCTCGTGCGCCGCGAGGATCTCGGCGGCGCGCTCGTCCGGGATCAGCTCGACCGCGAGGTAAAGAGTGCCGTCGTTGACCCAGCCGTTGGAGGTGCCGAGTCCAACCATCGCGACGCCCTCGATGTCGAGGTGCTCCGCCTCGAGCAAAGGTACGACCCGGTCCGCCGCCTGCTCGATCCAGCGCCTCCCGTGCGGCGCGTTGGCCCGGATTCGTGTCTCGCGTTCCGGGTAGCTCGCCAGCGCCTTCTCTACCTGCTCTCGCGTAGGCGTGCGGCCGGAGCGGGTGAAGTCGTTGAGTACGTCTGGATGCTGCTCGACGTACTCGCCCCACTGCCGGTCCGGGTCGCTCCAGAACTCCAGGAAGGCGGGCACGAGGTTCCGCACTACTACGCTCATTCACTCCCCCAGACGGTCGCTCGTGCCGTGAACTCCTCCGGGTCGCTGTGGACCGGAATGACGCAGAGCAGGTGGCCGCCGGGGGCTCGGAGGGTGCGGCAGCCCTGCCAACTCGACACCTCGACGGCGCCGAGCTTCAGCAGGCGCTCGACCTCGGCGTCGACGTCGTCGGTCTCGATGTCCAGGTGATAGCGAGGGTCGTCGTCGATGGACTGGATCGCCAGCACGTAGCCGGGCAGCCCGTGGTGCAGTGTGACGAACTGCGGCTCGCCGTCCGGCGACGACGTCCGCACCCCGAGCGCCTCCGCCCAGAATCCTCTTGCTTCGTCGACGTCGTCCCGATGCACATCGATCAAGAACGTCGACACCCGGCTCCTGTGCATGCCGACCAACCTAACCTTGGCTGGAGTCACCCGGCTCAGGATCCGGTGAACCCACGAAACGTGGGTTCACCTATCGCCGATGTCTTGAGACATCACAGTGCGGAGGGTGTGGGATTCGAACCCACGATTACGGTCACCCGCAATACCGGTTTTCAAGACCAGCGCACTCGGCCACTATGCGAACCCTCCAGGCGGCCAGGTCGGTGAACGACTTGGCTGCCGAGGGTCGAGGATAGCGCCTCGAGGCGCGGGGCGGACGCGGAGCACGCGAGATGCCGCTCACCCGAAGTACTGGTTTTCAAGACCGGCGCAGTCGGCTGCCTCGGTACTGGTTCGATTGGTGGGACCGGTGGATGGAGGTGGTTGGTCAGCACATAGTGTGGGGCGGGTGCAGGGGGTCTTCGTCGGGTTCGCGACGATCGGTCTGCTGATCGGGTTGGGGATTCTGCTCGCGCAGCTCGGGATCATCGACGAGGCGGGGCAGCGGACGCTGTCCACCTTGGCGTTCTTCGTGGCGAGTCCGGCGCTGTTGCTGACCGTGTTGGAGTCCAGCGACCTCGGGGCGGTGTTCTCCGGCAACGTCGTCGCGCTAGCCGGTGCAGTGGTGGTGTCGGTGGCAGTGATCGTTGCCGTGAGCGTCATCAAGGGCCACGACCTCGCCACCACGACAGTGGCAGCCCAGTGCGCGGCGTACGCGAATGCCGGCAACCTGGGCCTTCCGATCGCCGCCTACGTGCTCGGTGACGCGGCCCTTGTCGCTCCGCTGCTGCTACTGCAGCTCCTCCTCCTGCAGCCGCTCGCACTGACCCTGCTGGACGCCGCTGTCAGCCCCATCCGCCTGTCGGTGGGCGCAGTCCTGGCCCGCCCGTTCAAGAACCCCATCACCGTAGGTTCAGCACTCGGACTCGCCCTGGCTGTGTCCGGCCTCCGGCTGCCGCAGGTGCTCAACGACCCACTAGAGCTGGTAGCTGGGATGGCAGTGCCCTCCATGCTCCTTGCGTACGGCGTATCGCTGCGGCTGGGTCCGCTGCCCGGCCGCGGCGTCAGCGCTGGGCAGCTGGGTCTCGTGGTGGGGTTGAAGATGGTGGTGCAGCCCATGTCGGCCTACCTGATCGGCCGCTTCGTCATCGGCCTTCACACCGAAGCACTACTGGCCGTCACCGTCCTCTCCGCGCTACCGACCGCGCAGAACGTCTTCGTGATCGCCTCCCGCTACAACCGCGGCGCACTGCTCGCCCGCGACGCCATCTTCGTCAGCACCATCGCCAGCGTGCCCGTAGTACTCCTTGTCACCGCACTGATCGCCTGACGCCACCCGCAGCTAGGCTGACGTCACCAGAGGCAAGACAGGGGGTTGGGAGCAATGTCTACGTCGTCCGAAGGCAAGGCTCACGCCGTCCGGTCCGCTCGCTGATCACTAGCTGGTGACCTCCGGAGCATCGGACTGGCGGTTCGGTGGCGTCGAACGACGTCGCCCGTCCTGTCCTTCAGCCTGCCCTCTGGAGCTTGGATGAGGTCTCTCCTGTCCACTGTCCTGCCCGCCGAACTCGGGTCGGACTTCCGCAAGATCTGGCCTGCTGCCGCGATCTCCAACCTCGGTGACGGCGCGATGCTCGCAGCCGGCCCGCTGCTCGTCGCCTCGATCACCGACGAGCCGGCCGCGGTCGGTGCGGCGGCGTTCGTCCAGCAGCTGCCATGGCTCCTGTTCGCCTTGTTCAGCGGCGCCCTGGTGGATCGGCTCGATCGCCGGCTGATGATCGTTGCTGCCGACACCTTTCGCGCCGCGGTCGTCGGCCTGCTCGGCCTCGCGGTACTGCTGCACCATTCGCCGTTGTGGGCGGTCTATCTGACCCTGTTCCTGCTCGGCACGGCCGAGACGCTGGCGGACAACGCGGCCGGAGCGCTCCTCGTCACCGCCGTACCGAAAACGCAACTCGGTAAAGCAAACGCCCGCCTCTTCGCGACCGGCACGATCTTCAACCAGCTCGGTGGCCCACCGATCGGCGCGCTCCTGTTCGCGATCGGCAGTGGAGTGCCGCTGATCCTGGACGCGATCACCTTCGCAGCGGCGGCCGCCTTGATCGCTCGCGTCGCCGACCGCCCGCGGACGGACTCAACCGCCCGCCCTCCGCTGTGGACCGAAGTCCGAGAGGGTATCCATTGGCTCTGGAACCACGCCGGAGTACGCACCCTCGCCTGCGCGATCCTGGTCATGAACATCACCTTCTGCGCTGCATTCGCGACCTGGGTGCTGTATGCCCGGGAGCGGCTCGGGCTCACCGATACGCAGTACGGGCTACTGGTCTCGGCCGGTGCGATCGGAGCCGTCGCCGGCATGCCCGTGTACCACCTGCTCGAACCACGGGTGGGCAGCCTCACCCTGCTCCGGGCGGGCCTGGTGATCGAGACGACGGTGCACCTTGTCCTGGCGCTCACCAGGAACCCGTGGGTCGCCGGTACGACGATGGCCGTGTTCGGCGTACACGCCGTTGTCTGGGGCATTGTGTCGACCACCGCGCGCCAACTTGCTACTCCAGAGGCACTGCTGGGCCGGGTGAACAGCGTGTACCTGCTCGCCTCGGTGGGAGGCGCAGCGCTCGGGGCGCTGCTCGGCGCAGTACTGGCTCAGCGGTTCGGACTGGTGGCGCCGTTCCTGGTCGCGTTCGTGGCGATGGTCGCTGTGACTGCGGTGGCGTGGCGGCCGCTCCGCCAGGTCTCTGTGCGGTCAGGGGCCAAATAGGGTTGGGCTGCTGGCCTGGGGGTTGCTACGGTCGTCGCCTCATGCCCACCGCCACGGCCCTCGGTCTGCCGAACATCCGCGGCCGGTTCCCGCTGCTCGCCGGACTGATGATCGACTCCTTCGGCGGCGGCTGCGCCGGTCCGCTGCTGCTGCTGTACTTCGTACGCGTCGCCGGCATCCCATTGGGCACAGCCGGTGTGCTGCTCACCGTCGCGACCCTGTTCTCGATCGCGGCACCCGCTGCGGTCGGCGTGGTGATCGACCGGGTCGGGCCGCGCAACCTCGTAGTGGGCGCCCAGTTCGCGCAGGGGATCGCCTTCGTCGGCTTTTTCTTCGGCCGCTCGCTGTGGTTGCTCTTCCTCTGTGCACTGGTCACGACTACCGGACAGCGGGTGTTCTGGTCAGCGATCTTCAGTCTGCTCACGGACGTGTCCGACCCGGGTGACCGGGACAGGTGGTTCGGACTGGGCGGGATGATGCAGGCGGCCGGCTTCGGGCTCGGGGCGCTCGCTGCGGGCGCTCTACTGAGCTTCGACGGCGATCGGCCGTTCCTGATCGCCATGGCGGTGAATGCGGTCACATTCTTCATCGCCGGCGTACTGCTGCTACGCCTGCACGTCGCACACTCCCGTAAGGCGGCTGCCGAGGCAGGCGGCGGCCCTGCACCGCTACTGCGCAAGGACAAGGCATTCCTGGTGCTGATCGGAGCCAACACAGTACTGGCGCTCTGCACGATGCTGATCGGCGTCGGGCTCCCTGTGTACGTGACCGAGGCGCTGCCCGCTCCGAAGTGGATCGTCGGGGTCCTGCTGGCTGCGACGTCCGTAGTACTGGCTACAGGGCAGACGCTGGTGGTGCGGCACACGGAGAAGCGGCGGAAGACCCATGTACTCGTCCTGGCCGGGCTGCTGTGGATGGTCTGGGGAGTGTTGATGGCTGGGCTGCTCCATCTCCCCACTGGGCTCGTCGTGCCGGGGCTGGTGCTGGCGACGATGGTGTTCGCCGCTGCCGACGTATTGCATGCGGCGACTAGCAACGCCTTGGCGGCCGCTGTCGCGCCGAAGGTGGGACATGGGAAGTACTTGTCGTACTGGCAGTACTCGTTCACGTTCGCGAGCGTGCTGGCACCCGGGTTCTTCGCCCAGTTGTTCGAGGTACGGCGTGAGTTTCCGTGGCTCGCGATCTCGCTACTGGCCCTGCTCGCGGCGGGGACGATCGTCGCGCTCGAGCGGGTCCTTCCGCATGCGGCTGTCCGTCGCGACCAGCAGGGGTGAGCGGAGCGTCCGAAATTTCCTGGCGGAAGTTGTCGGATCCGGTCCGTAGTGTTCGTAGACAGGTGAATGGTGGCCTGTCGAAGGCGCCACAGAGCAAGACAAGGGAGTCACGCGATGACGCGTCCGCGGTGCCTAGGTCACACGAATCCGTCGCACTCGGCCGAGGAGGCGTTGTGAAGCTTCTGCTCACCTCCGGAGGCATTACGAACGAGAGCATCCGTGCTGCGCTGGTCGGGCTGCTGGGTAAGCCGATCTCCGAGTCCCGTGCGCTCTGCATCCCCACGGCGCAGTGGGGCCATCCGATGTTGGGACCCGCCTCGGTGTGGGGCTTCATCGCCGGCGAGCCTCCGCGGCATATGACCAGCCTGGGCTGGGCATCCGTGGGCGTTCTGGAACTCACCGCGCTGCCCAGCATCGGCGAAGAGCGGTGGGTGCCGTGGGTCCGAGAGGCCGACGTGTTGCTGGTGGACGGCGGCGACACGGCGTACCTGTGCCATTGGATGCGGGAGTCAGGGCTGTCGGAGCTCATGCCGTCGCTGCCCGACACGGTCTGGTTGGGGCTCAGCGCCGGCAGCATGGTGATGACACCGCGGACTGGTGACGACTTCGTCCACTGGGCTTCCGCGCCGGACGACCGCGGGCTGGGGGTCGTCGACTTCTCCATCTTCCCGCACGTGGACCACGAACAGATGCCGGACAACACGATGGCCGAGGCAGAGAGATGGGCCGCCGGCATCGGCGGCCCGGCGTACGCCATCGACGACCAGACCGCCATCAAGGTCGTCGACGGGACCGTCGAGGTCGTCTCCGAAGGACACTGGAAGGCCTTCCCCGCTTAGCCGCCGATTGACTCGTCAGGCATTGTTGCGTTGATCGAACAGGTGTTCTAATGTCCATTCTGTAGCTCGCGGATCCTCCACCTGCCACCCAAACCTTCGTCCTCCCGGCCGAACCTCCCACCACTGATGTGGACGGCCGATCCGGACGACGGCCGCCCGGGCAGTGAGGGCCCGGGCTGTGGATCCGTCGACCGCAGGTAGAACTGAGCCAGGACTGTTGAGGTGGTGCAAAGACGGGAGAACACATGCTGTACGAACATCGCGGCCGGCGACCGGTAGTGCCGGAATCGGCCTACGTCGCACCGTCGGCTGTGCTCTGTGGAGCAGTAGTGCTCGGCGAGGGCAGCAGGGTCTTGCACGGCGCGGTGCTGACTGCCGAGAACGGCGAGGTTCGCCTCGGAGAAAACAGTGTGGTGATGGAGAACGCCTTGGTCCGCGGCCGGGCCGACCATCCTGCGCTCATCGCCGACGCGGTCCTGGTCGGTCCACACGCTCACGTGAACGGCGCCACGGTCGAGGAAGAGGTCTTCATCGCCACGGGCGCCGCGTTGTTCCCAGGCTCGGTGGCCGGCGCGGGCTCCGAACTGCGGATCCACAGCGTGCTGCACGTCAACTCGCGACTGGAACCGGGCACGGTCCTGCCGATCGGCTGGATCGCGGCCGGCGACCCGGCCCAGCTCTTCTCGCCCGACCGGCACGAAGAACTCTGGGCGGTCCAACGCGAGCTCGACTTCCCCGGCACGGTGTACCGCGTTCCCCGAGGCACCCCGATGCGCGAAATCATGGCCCGCCAATCGCAGTACTACGGAGCACACCTGGACGACACCCCTGTGGATTGAGCCGGGCGGGAGTCGATCAAGGTCCGTCGGTCAAGGTCCGGCGAGCGGGGACTCGAGGGTGTACTGACGGAGGTGGCCTGGTGGTTGGGCTGCGCAAGTCATGCGGGCGTCGATGGTGACGGTGTGGGCGGCGATCTCGACCAGGAGGGGGTGGTCGTCAGGACCGGCGAGGGTGACCCGCCAGCGGGCGGCACCGGACTGCTGGACGGCGAGCGGGCGGAGGGCGCCGACGGCAGTTGAGTGGCCGGCGGCTCGGGCGAAGTGTTGCGCGGCCTGGGCCGGAGCGGTGACGGCACCACTGCCCCGGTAGTACTCAGGGACGACAAAGCCTTCATCGTACTGCTTGGCCAGGTCTACCGCCTGCGCCTGCGAGACGTGGCCGTAGAAGAGGCTGTGCGGAAGGAGGACGACGTTCGCGGCGAAGCGGTCGCCGCCGACGTGGCTGCACTCCCAGGTCCGCTCGGGATAAGCCGCGGAGAGGGCTGCCGCAATCGGTCGACCTCGTACGGCGCAGCACGCGTCATGGCGACCGTGAGTGCAGACGAGATAGATCGGTTCGCTGCTCGGCTCACCCTCGACCCTTCCGGCCAGCACATCCAACAGTTGCTCGTCCGACGACAACGAGCCCCAGCGCACGGACTCCCGCCCGGGCCGGCTGTCGACCATTGCCCACCGACGGGGAGCGGTCCGATCGACGCGCCCGTAACGGCGAATCAGTACCGGCCGAATCCCAGCTTCACGACACAACCGAGCAACCTCTATCCCGAGCGCACCGGGTGCCGACCCAGACACACCTCCGCCCGATCCAGGCGTGGAAGGTCCTCCGGAGCCGCCCGGCTTGGCGAGGGTGCGGAGTGCCTCGCGGGGCCATGGGTCGTGGCTTTCGATCAGGAGCCAGCGCACGGCCGGAGGTGCCGAGGCCATCAGCAGGTCGCCGCGTCGCTCGGCAGTTGCCGCACAACCGGTCTCCGGCTGGTACCTCGGCTCACTCACGACGTTCACTCACGACGGCTCACCCACGACAGCCCACCCACGACGGCTCACCCACGACAGCCCACTCACGACGACTCACTCACGAAAACAGCAGCTAAAGGCCGGCAACGACAACAGCCTCGGTCATCAACCGTCGAACCAGCACCAGCTGATCGGCCTCATCCAGCCCCGGCAACTCACCCACGCGGACGACGTCGCCCGAGCACACCCTGGCGACCGCCTCGCTAGTTGCTGCGGGCAACGAAATCGTACGATCCGGAAGCTGCATCAGCACCGGATCACCCGGGACGAGCCGGAAACGCAGCCCCGCACGCAAGCGAACCGCAGTACCGACGGCTAGCGAAGTGATGGCTGCTGCGTGAGCCAATGGCCCCAGCGGCGCAGGTCGATTGCCGGACCAGGTGCGACGGCGCAGGCGGGTTGCGAGCTCGTCGGCCGAAGCAGCACGGATCTGCTCGGTCAACAACGGCACGACCTTCTCCAACTGCTGGGCGACCTGCTCCGGATCCCCGGAATCGAAGCCGAGCGGCAGAGCGGTCCGTAGCTCGGCCTCGTTCGCCGCGAGTGCGGCCAGCTCCTGCACGAGTAGGTAGCGCGTGAGCGTGTGCAGCCCTACAGTCAGGTGCGCACTGACCCCACCAAGAGCCTTGGCCGAGTGCAAGAACCCACGCGGCACATAGAGCGCATCGCCAGGACGCAGTACTGCGTCGATCACCGGCTGCTGATCGCGAGCAGCGGCAGCAACAGCAGCGGAGTGATCCGTCCAAGGCTGGTTCCGCAGCGGGTCGACATGCACTGGAGCATGAACAGTCCAGTGCTTCTCCCCAGCCACTTGCAGGACGAAGACGTCATGTACGTCGTAGTGCGCAGCGAACCCCTGCGACTCCGGCGGCGTGATGTACGCGTTGATCTGCACCGGGTGCCCGGCCTCGACCGACAGTTGCGTAGCAAAGTCCACCAGCGGCGGCCAGGTGCGATGCAGTGCTTGCAGTACGACGGTATGCCCACTGGCGAAGAGCGCAGCGACCTTGTCGTCGCGCACCTGATCACCGATCTCCGCACCGACCCCAGCGGCCCCGGTGAACTGGCTGTCGCCGACAACCGAGCCGTCCTTGGCGATTCGCAGGAACGGCGTACGGAGGCCACGGCGGGACAGGAGCTCGTCGGCCGCGCCCAAGCTGAACAAGTCCGCAAAGCCGCCGGCGGGGATGTCCGGAGCAGGAGACAGCAGCGCCTGCGCACCCCAGTAGTTCGCAGCAAACTCCTCGAGGTCACCGGTCACACAGCGCCGGAGAGCCGGGCAGCCGTCCGACGGCTGCCCGCCCGATCGCTGCCCGGTCGATCGCTGCCCGGTCTCCGGCTGGGTGTTCACCAACTGCCGGAGTTCCCGCTCGCACCGCCATCGGCACCGCCGTCTGTGGCACTGGGATCCGCACCGCCGTCGGCAGGCCCGTCGTCACCACTGCCGGCACCACCATCGGCACCGCCGTCACTGACACCCTCCGAGGCGCCACCGTCAGCCGGTCCCTCGGAACCGCCGCCACCCGCACCACTGTCGGCGCCACCATCAGCACCGCCGTCACTCACCCCGGAGGAAGCACCGCCGTCCGCGGGGCCCTCCGCGCCGCCGTCGGCGCCACCGTCGTGTGCACCGGCCGCTGCCCCGCCGTCAGCCAGTCCCTCGTCGGAACCACCCGAGTTCCCGTACTGTCCGCCATCGCCGGCACCACTGTCAGCGCCACCATCGGCACCACCGTCGTGCGCACCAGGTGTCGCGCCGCCATCGGCCAGTCCTTCGCCGTCGCCGGACGAGGTCGTCATGTCGTCGTCGTTCAGACCCATGATGCTGCTCCCTTCGAGAAGTGCTTTCGGTGTACCCCCTGTGCGCAAAGTAGACCGGGCCTAAACCCCTGCCGCAGTTACAGCGAGCACTCGGTTGAGCGGCAATCAGCCGAGCACGTCCCGCCAGACCTTCAGGAACCCGTCGGTGACCGGCTCGGGCCGAACCGCGATCCGCAACCACTCCGGCCCGAGCCCCGGAAACGTGTCCCCTCGCCGCACCGCATAGCCCCGCTCACGCAACGCCTCACGGATCGCGGCCGCACCCTCCACCCGCACGAGCACGAACGGCCCACGCGGTACGCCGTACGTCGTACCGTCGGCGCCCAAGCCGGCCAGCAGATAGGCGCGCTGGCGTTCGATCTCCAGCGCAGCCTGGGCGGACTCGGCCATCGCACGCTCGTTGCTGCAAGCAATCGCGGCAGCCAACGCAGGAGTGGACACGGGCCAGTGCGGCTGTACTGCGGCGAGTTGCTCGATCAGCCCAGGCGCGGCGATCACGTAACCGATCCGGAGCCCGGCCAATCCCCACGTCTTGGTCAGACTGCGGATCACGACCAGGCCAGGAATCGAGGCACCGACCAGTGACTCGGGCTCGCCCGGAACCGCATCCATGAACGCTTCGTCGACGACCAGGATCCGGTCGGGGCGAGCGAGTTCGCGCAGGTCGTCGGCGGGATGCAGGACGGAGGTCGGGTTGGTGGGATTGCCGATCACCACGAGGTCGGCGTCGGCCGGGACGAGGCCCGGGTCGAGGACGAAGCCGTTCTCCGGCCGGAGTACGACGCGGTCGACGAGGTGACCGGCGGACCGGAGCGCCGATTCGGGCTCGGTGAACTGCGGATGGACGACAACCGGGTGCTTCGGACGGAACGCGCGGGCGATCAGCACGAACGCCTCGGCCGCACCAGCAGTCAGCAGGATCTGCTCGGGCGCGCACTGGTGGCGGGCGGCGATCGCGGCGAGGGCGGCGTCCTGACGCGGGTACGCCGCGAGATCGGTCAGGCCGGCGCTGATCTCGTCGAGCAACCAGGGCGGCGGCGTACCGGCTCTGACGTTCACCGCGAGGTCGACCAGGCCTGCTCCGACCTCCTGGTCACCGTGATGCTCCAGATCGAACCCGTCCAGCTCAAACCCGTCCACCGTCACCCCAGGAGGCTAACCCGACCGCCGAGGGGAGGTACGAGTCAGCGTGGAGAGACTGTGTAGCGACGGTTTTGCAGGGAGGGGTTCTGGGTCCGAATCCGGGTCAGGCGGTCTGCGCTGATCTCGGCGGTGGTATGTCCGTCGGCCTCACCGACGGCGGCGATCGCGACGCCTTGCGGGTCGATGATCTGGCTCAGGCCGCAGTACTTCTTGCCGTTCTGTGCGGCCGCCACGACATAACAGGTGTTCTCGATCGCGCGGGCCGTGAGCAGGGTCGTCCAGTGATGCTCTTTGAGCGGACCGCGGACCCAGGCCGCCGGGACCGCGAGGATCTGGGCACCGGCATCGACCAGCGCCCGCGACAACTCCGGAAAACGCAGGTCGTAGCAGGTCATCAGCCCGACCTTATGTCCGGCGATCTCGACCACGACCGGCGCGACATCACCCGGCGTCAGCTGATCCGACTCGCGATACCCGAACGCGTCGTACAGGTGGATCTTGCGATAGGCGCCGAGCAGCTCGCCGTCGGCAGCGACCGCGAGGAGCGTGTTGTACGGGCGCGCTTCGTCGCAGCTGCGTTCGAACATGCCCGCCACGATCGCCGTACCGTGTTCGGCCGCGCTCTTGCGCAAGGTGCTGACGAACTCGCCGTCCAGCGGTTCGGCCAACGGCCCGACCGATCCGCCGTCCACGGCGAAGTCCGCCATCATCGCCTCGGGCAGGACGACGAGGTCCGGCTCGTCCCGCGCGGCATCGGCGACCAGGCGCCCCAGCACCTCACGATTGGCGGCCTTGTCCTGCGTGCTGGCGGTCTGCACCACGGCGATCTTCACTCCACCATGGTGCCGCATTCGGGCCGATCCTGAACCTCCTGTGGTGGGCACCAGGGGAAGCGGGAGACTGGGACCGTGGACTTCGATGCGGTGGTGCTGGCCGGCGGCGCGTCTGCGCGGTTCGACGGCGTCGACAAAGCGCTCATCCAGGTGGACGGGGTCACCTTGCTGGATCGGGTGCTGACGGCAACCACTTCGGCGAGGTCGACCGTCGTGGTCGGCCCTGAGCGCCCGGTTTGCCGTCAGGTCGACTGGGCGACCGAGGATCCACCATCAGGCGGTCCGGTCGCGGGTATCGCGGCTGGATTCGGCAACGGCGAATCGCCTTTGGTTGTAGTGGTTTCGTGCGACCTGCCCTGGCTGACCGAGGCCGACGTCGCGACGCTGGTCGCAAACATCGACGACCACGACGGATTCGGTCTCCGCGACAGCAGTGGCCGTGAACAACGCCTCGCCGCCGCATACCGCCGTACTGCGTTGGCTGCGGCCATCGAGGCGATCGGCGATCCCCGCAACCAGTCCGTACGCCGCCTGTTCGCCGGCCTCGACCTCGCCTGGAGCGACCCGACATCCGCCGCCGACGACGCGGACACCTGGACAGACCTGACCCCGTCCTGACCGGCCGCCAACCAGTACGGTGGACGGTATGCGAGCTGTGGTGTGTGAGGGTGCCGGCGGGGTCGAGATCCTGAAGGTCGGCGAGATCGCGGATCCGACGCCGGCCGTGGACGAGGTGGTCATCGACGTGGTCGCGGCCGGGGTGAACCGGGCCGATCTCCTGCAGCGGCAGGGCCACTACCCGCCACCGCCTGGCGCACCGGGCACCCTCGGCCTCGAGGTCTCCGGCACGATCGCCGCGGTCGGCGCCGAGGTCGAGGGCTGGTCGGTCGGTGACGAGTGCTGCGCGCTGCTCGCGGGTGGCGGGTACGCGGAGAAGGTCGCCGTACCGGCTCCGCAGGTGATGCCCGTGCCGGAAGGTGTCGACCTGATCAGTGCCGCCGCGCTCCCCGAGGTGGTGGCGACCGTGTGGTCGAACGTGTTCATGACCGCGCACCTCAAGGAAGGCGAGACGCTGCTGGTCCACGGCGGTGCGTCCGGGATCGGCACGATGGCGATCCAGCTCGGTGTCGCGCACGGCGCCCGCGTGCTCTGCACGGTGGGCAGCACCGACAAGATGGAGTTCTGCACCCGGCTCGGGGCCGACGTGGCGATCAACTACAAGGAGGCCGAGTGGGCCTCGGTGGTCAACGAGGCGACGAACAAGGCCGGCGCGGACGTCATCCTCGACATCATCGGCGCGAAGTACCTGCAGGACAACGTGAAAACGCTGGCGTACGACGGCCGGCTGGTCGTTATCGGCCTCCAGGGCGGCAACCGGGCCGAGCTCGACCTCGGCCGGTTGATGAGCCGTCGCGGTTCGATCACCGGCACCGGCCTGCGGGTCCGGTCGGTCGAGGAGAAGGGCCGGATCATCGCCGAGGTGGTCGGCCACGTCTGGCCGCTGGTCGCCGCGAAGAAGGTCCGCCCGATCGTCCACCGCACCTTCGGCCTCGACGCCGTCGCCCAGGCCCACGAAGCGCTCGAGCAGTCCGCCCAGACCGGCAAGGTCCTCCTCACCCTCTGAGTCACCCCTCGGGACGGACGAGCCGGCGGACGATCCGGGCGGTGACGGCATCGACGTCGTACCGGCGACCCGTGCCGGGCGTGAGTTGGTCCAGGACGAGACCGTCGACGGCGAAATGCAGCAGCCGCACTTCCTCGGCGCCTCCTGGTAGACCGGCCTGCACATGAAACGACACATCGGCATCGAACCCTTGCTGCAACGTGCGCGACAGGATCTCGTGCAGGCCTGGATTCCGCGCGGCCTCGAGACGCAGGTCGAACAAGGCGAGCGAGAGTTCCGGCCGGCCGAGAAGCCGCTCGACGATGTAGCGCACGTAGTCGACGACAAGGTCGATCGACGGCTCGCGCTCGGCAAGCGGTGCGAGCACCGCCTGATCGGGCGCCAGGCGCTCGAAGATCCGCTCGCCGAGGGCACCAAGCAAGGCATCCCGGGTGCGGAAGTAGTTCGACGCCGTACCCGCGGGCAGGCCGGCGGCGGCGTCGACCGCTCGATGGGTCAAACCGCGGGCGCCTGATTCGGCCAGTACGGCGAGGCCG
This sequence comes from Kribbella monticola, assembly GCF_003261635.1. Taxonomy (GTDB): domain Bacteria; phylum Actinomycetota; class Actinomycetes; order Propionibacteriales; family Kribbellaceae; genus Kribbella; species Kribbella monticola. The sequence continues at coordinate 472,118 of NZ_QFXK01000029.1, forward strand.
GCGTCGGCCAGCTGGATGCGACGTTCCGTGTTCCTGGGCACGTTGACAAGCCTACCAGCTGTGCACTACAACTGTCGTGATTAACAACAACAGCTGTAGTAGTCAGGAGAACGAATGCAACCCGCAGCCTTCGGCGCGACCGTGGTCACCTCCCGCCCCGCGGAGGTCGCCGCCTTCTACCAGGAGCACTTCGATCTACAGATCACCATCGACCTCGGCTGGTTCATCTGCCTGCGGCGCGGCGATGCCGGCTGGGAGATCGCCATCAGCGAGCGCGGCCACGAGTCGGTTCCGGCCGCGGTGTCGGCAGCGAGGGACAGCACCAACGTGTTCGGCTTCGTCGTCGAGGACGCGGACAAGCTCGCCCAGTCGCTCACCGAAGCCGGCGTCAGGCTCGAGGGCGAGGTCGTCACGGAGCCCTGGGGTCAACGTCACTTCTTCGTCCGGGACCCGGAAGGCACCTGGATCGACGTCATCCAGTTGGTGGCGCCCGACCCAGCCTGGCTGGCCGCCAACACGCCCGCCACCTGACACACCGGGACATTGACCTGCGGATACTGGGTATGCATACTCAGTATCTATGTCGATCAAGCACGGCCTGCTCGCGTTGCTGCGGACGGAAGCCAAGTACGGCTACCAGCTGCGCGGCGAGTTCGAGGCCGCCACCGGCGCCACCTGGCCGCTGAACATCGGGCAGGTCTACACGACCCTGACCCGGCTGGAGCGCGACGGCCTCGTCGCCGCGGCTCCCGGTGAGGGGGACGGTGACGGGCGATCGATGTACGAGATCACCGACGCGGGCCGCGCCGAGCTGACCAACTGGTTCGAGACCCCGGTGACGCGTGAGTCGCGGCCGCGGGACGAGCTCGCGATCAAGCTCGCCCTCGCGCTCGCCGTACCGGGCGTGAACGTGACCGCGGTGGTGCACCGACAGCGGACCTCCACGATGCAGGCATTGCAGGAGCTGACCCGGCTGAAGCGGCAGAGCGCCGACGGGGAGATCTCCTGGCGGCTCGTGCTGGAGTCGATGATCTTCGCCGCCGAGGCCGAGATCCGCTGGCTCGACCACTGCGAGGCGATGCTGTCGCGCCACCAGAAGTCGCAGCCGCCCAAGGCCGGCACACCCAAACAGCAGAACACGACCCCGGGGGTCAGACGATGAACGTCATCCTGGACATCCGCAACCTGACCCGGCAGCATGGCACCGGCGACCAGGCGGTGCACGCCCTCCGCGGCGTCGACCTGTCCGTCGCCGCCGGCGAACTGGTCGCGGTGATGGGCCCCTCGGGCTCCGGCAAATCCACCCTGCTCACCTGTGCGGGCGGACTCGACCAGCCCACCAGCGGCGAGATCCTGATCGACGGCAACGACCTCGCCACGCTCAGCCGCAACGCGGTCGCCGCGCTGCGCCGGCGCCGGATCGGCTATGTGTTCCAGGACTTCAACCTGATCCCTGCCCTCACCGCGGCCGAGAACGTCGCGCTTCCGCTCGAACTGGACGGCACCCGTGCCCGTACTGCCCGCAAGTACGCCGAAGCAGCCCTGCTGGAAGTGGCCATCCCCGAGCTGGCCAACAGGTTTCCCGACGACATGTCGGGCGGTCAGCGGCAGCGAGTCGCGATCGCCCGGGCGATCGTGGGGGATCGCCGGCTCCTGCTGGCCGACGAACCGACCGGAGCCCTCGACTCCGACACCGGCGAGGCCGTCCTCCAGCTCCTTCGCGACCGCTGCGACCAGCACGGCATCGCCGGCGTCCTCGTCACCCACGACGCCCGGCACGCCGCCTGGGCGGACCGCGTCGTCTACCTGCGCGATGGTGTCCTGGTAGGCCAGGCCGGCCCGCTGCCCGAGGCCGACGTACTGCTGGAAACCCACTGATGGCCAACCCCTGGGGCCCGGCCCTGCGCATTGCCCGCCGTACTGCGCTCCGCTCGCCAGGCCGCACCGCCTTGATCGCCGCCCTGATCGGGCTGCCCGTGATGGCCGCCAGTTGGCTCGGGATGATCTCGCTCAGCATGTCCCCGAAGGGCGAGGCGCTGGCGACGGAGCAGATCGGCAGAGCCGATGCGCAGGTCGTCGTCACGCCGCACCGAACGGTCAAGCTGGACAACCAGCAGGACATCGACGGCAGCTACCTCTACAGCGATGATCCCGCGGCCGATGACCAGCGCGATCCCAACACCGTCGACGTCTCGAAGCTGCTTCCCGCCGGTACGACGATCGCTGTGCGAACCGCTTCGGTCACCACGGCCACCATCGCGACGAACGGCTCGGCGTCGGCGAACTACCAGGTCGACGTGGTGGATTCCACCGGCGACCTGTCGGCGGGAACCTACCGGCTCGACCGCGGTCGGTTGCCAAGAGCAACGAATGAAGTAGCCTTGAGCCCCCAACTGGCCAAGCACCTCGGCCTGCTCACCGACGGGAAGCTCGAGCCGGATGCCGAGGTCTCGACCGATGACGGTCCGACCTACCGGGTGGTGGGAATCGCGACGACGCCTGGCGCCACGAGGAGCCTGTCCATCTGGGCGCCCCCGGGTTCCCCCTTGAGCCGGGTCGGCGCGGACGCGGAGCTGCGCTACGTGGCAGATCTGCCGGACGGCACGGATCTTCAAGCCCTGCAGGAGAAACTGCTCGCCTATGGCGTAGTGGTCACGCCGCGCGCGGCCATCGTCCACCCGGGCCCCAGCAACGTCTCGTACAGCGGCGGGGGAAGCGCCGCCGTGATGCTGGTGGTCGGCTTCGGCGTCCTGGAGATCGTCCTGCTCGCCGGTACCGCGTTCGCGGTCAGCGCTCGACGCCAGACGCGGACGCTCGGTCTGGTCCTCGCGGCCGGCGGCACACCTGCCGACGTACGCCGGATCGTCCTCACCCAAGGCGTCGTCATCGGTCTCGCCGGGGCCGGTGGCGGAATCGCGGTCGCGGTGCTGGCGATGGTCGCCGGGAAACCGCTGTGGGAACTGCTGTTCGCACGACTGATCAGCGACATCCAGTTCCCGGTCGGCCGACTCGTGATGGTCGGCGTGATCGGCGCCGTCGCCGGGGTGCTCGCGGCCGTCGTACCGGCTCACTCGGCGGCCAAGCAGTCGCCGATGGCGGCGCTGGCCGGACGATTCGCCTCCGCGGGGACCGGAGTACGACTGCGGCGACCTGCCTTGTTCCTGGTCGCCGGCGGCGTCGCTGCCGTGGTCATCGGTACCAGCTGGATGGCGGCACTCTACGCGCAGCATCAGAAGGAAGCGGCCGGTGATCCCAACGCCTACCAAGGCGGAATCACTCCGGAACGGCCGATTGCCCTGATCCTGCTCGGGATCACCTGCGTGATCGCCGGTCTGGTCTGGGTGCTGCCGAACCTGATCGCCCGGGCCGCGACCATCGGCCGCGCGCTGCCGCTGAGCGGACGACTCGCGCTCCGCGACGCAGCCCGGCACCGGCACCGCACAGGACCGGCGGCTGCCGCGATCATGATGTCGGTCGCCGGTACTGCGGCGATGGCCTTCGCGCTGGCGAACTCCTTCGCCGCGTCGGCCAAGGACTACGTACCGACCGGGCGCGACGGCGACGCGATCATCCGGTTCAACGGCGACAACACTGGAAACGGCGACACCGGGACCGTGATCTGGACCGCCGCGCTGGAGCGGAACGTCGCGGACGCCTTGCCGACCAAGAGCATCAGCCGGCTCGGACCGGTGAGCCCGATGGGCGCAAAGCCAGAGCGTCAGGGCCCGCAGGGCCAGTTCGTCTACACGGAGCCGCTGGTGGCATTCCCCGTCGGCCTCTCCGACCAGGCCGGTGACATGGTGGCCGCACCGTTGCTGGCGGTCGATCCGGACTTCATCGCAAGCCTGGGCGGCAATGGCGCCCAGGTGGCCGCGGAGTTGCGGGCCGGGAAGATCATCGTCGAGACGCCAGGATTCGAAGGCGACCACGCCCGGCTCGGCACCTGGAGCGACAAGCCCTCGGCGAAGGAGAAGAGGATCGCGGTCAGCACGCTCACGCCGTCGCACCAACTGGCCGCCTTCGACCGGCAGGCGCTGGTCGGCACCGAAACGGCCAGAACGCTGGGCACGATCAACGTCCAGCAGACCCATCTCGCGCTCACCCGAGCGCCGACCAAGTCCGAACTCCAGACTGCGCGGAACTTCCTCGGCTCCGAGAGCGCCTTGAAGATCGAGAAGGGCTACCAGAGCCCGGCGGACAAGGCGCTGGTCATCCTGCTCTCGGTGGCGGCCGTGGTGACGCTGCTCGGCGTGGCCATCGCCGTCTCGCTGTCGGCTGCGGAGGGGCGGGCCGACCTCGCGACGCTCGCGGCGGTCGGGGCCAAACCGCGCCAGCGGCGCAACCTCGCGGCCGCTCAGGCCTGGCTGATCGGCCAGCTCGGCTGCCTGCTCGGCGTGTTCGTCGGCGCGCTCTACGGCTACACGGCTCGGGTCGCCTTCGGTTCGCCGTACTTCGCGATCCCCTGGCGCGAACTCGGCGGCATGGTGGTGCTGATCCCGTTGTGCGCGGGGCTGCTCGCCTGGCTGCTGACCCGCTCCCGGCTGCCGATGGTCAGCCGGATCGACTGATCAGCGCAGAGTTGTTGCCTCAGGCATCGATGATGGCGAGCTCGGGATAGGCGACCGGATAGGCCGGCGTACTGGTGATCCGCCGCCGGCCGCACTCGCAACGTTGGTAGACGACCAGTCCTTCACTCACCTGGTGGGCGGATTCGACAGTCCATCGATGCCGGTGAGCTTCAGCTGTAGTGGTCATGGACTCATCGTGATGTAATGCCATTGTGCATCTCAACCCTTACGGCGCCGACGCGGTCCTGCTCGCCGTCAACCTGGTCACCAACCCGGCCCGTACGCCGGACGAGCTGGCCGAGCGCTGCGAGGAGAGCGGCGTCGAGAGTCGCCTGGTCCGCACCCGGGCAGTCACCGAGGCGGACCTCGCCGCAGTACGCAGTGCGCTCGACGAGTGGCTTGCCGTGGTGGATGCGCCCGACGAGGAAACCAGAGTGCGGCTGGCCAACGAGATGCTCGCCAAGTACACCGAGCATCCTCGGCTGACGAACCACGCCGGCGACGGTTGGCACATGCACTACCGGCCGGACGACGTACCGGTGGGGCGGCTCGTCGCCACGCTCATCAGCACCGGCACGGCACTGCACCTGGCCGGTCGCGGAATCACCCGCCTGGGCCGCTGCAGCACTGACGGCTGCGACAACGTGTACGCCGACCTGTCGCGTGGCGGGCGTCAGCGCTATTGCAGCCCTGCTTGCGCCAACCGGGACGCCGTTCGCCGGCATCGCTCGCGGCACTAGGCCACCGAAGTCGCTGGCGGTGGGGTTCTAGGATGGGCAGATGAGTGAGAGCAGCAGCGAAAGCCAGGGGATGCCGATGGCCGGCGCCCAGACCGAGGACGGCAAGGTCCTGATCGTCGGTCCGGACGGTATGGCCGTCGAGGGGCCACCGCGCGGCGAGAACGAGGACCGTCACGACGACGAGCCGCGCTCGGTGACCGAACTGGTCGAGCAGCCGGCCAAGGTGATGCGGGTCGCGAACATGATCCGCCAGCTGCTCGAAGAGGTGAAGTCGGCGCCGCTCGACGAAGCCTCCCGCAATCGGCTGCGGTCGATCCACGAGGCGTCGATCAAGGAGCTGGAAAGCGGCCTGGCGCCCGAGCTCGTCGAGGAGCTGGAGCGGCTCAGCCTGGACTTCACCGAGGACAGCACGCCCACCGAGGCCGAGCTGCGGATCGCGCAGGCCCAGCTGGTCGGCTGGCTCGAAGGTCTGTTCCACGGCATCCAGACCGCCCTGTTCGCCCAGCAGATGGCTGCCCGCCAGCAGCTCGAGTCGATGCGCCGCGCGCTGCCCGGCGGCCAGCAGGTGCCGCAGGAAGAAGGTGCCTTCCCGGGCGCTCCGCAGGCCGGTAACACCGACGGGCCCGGCAGCGGCGGGATGTATCTCTGAAATTCCCGCCGTTTCAGCCGGCGAACAACTCTTCGAGGACGGTGGCGACACCGTCCTCGTTGTTTGCCGGGCAGACGACGTCCACCATCGCGAGAACTTCCGGGTGAGCGTTCGCCACGCCGTACGACGTGCCGGCCCAGGCCAGCATCGGCAGATCGTTGAGCGAGTCTCCGAACGCGATCGTCTCGTCGGCCGCAATCCCTTGTTCTGCGGCGAAATCGGCCAGCATGGTCGCCTTCGAGACGCCACTGGCGGAGATCTCCACCAGGCTGTGGCCGCCGCTGTGACTGGCCGCGACCCGGTGCCCGACCAACGGGCTGATCTTGGCCAGCAGATCGTCGGAGTGCCAACTGGGGTGGCGGACGAGGAGCTTGGCGGCCGGCTCGGCCAGTAGTTCCTCGAGTTCGGCGACCAGCGTGTCAGCGGGAGTGGGCCAGCGATTCAGGTACCTCGGTTCCTGTCCGTAACGGTTCGATCGCTCAATGGCGAACTCCACCTCGGGAATCTCTGCCCGGATCGCCCGGGCGACCTCCAGCGCAATCGCCGGATCGATCATCGCTGTCCGGATCGCCTTGCGCTGAACGACGTCGTAGAGAATGGCGCCGTTGGCAACGATCGCGACACCATGGGCGCCGACCAGATCGGCGAGGTCGTGCAGCCACCGAGGTGGCCGGGCGGTGACCATCACGAAAACACTTCCGGCTTCCTGCGCCGCGAGCACCGCGGCCTTGGTCCGCGGCGAGATGGTGCGATCGTCGCGTACTAAGGTTCCGTCAAGATCTGTGGCGATGAGACGCGGCGGGCGGGTCTTTCGTTGCTCGGGCACCAGCCCACCGTATCCGGTCGCCAGGCGGTCCCTAATACCCTCCCGGGACCCCTTTGCGCAACCATTTGGACATCGCTTTCCGTGCAATCTGCTTGACCGTTGAACAACGTCATCAGACCGTTACGGCAGGATGCTGCAAAGGCAGCTAGTTCCCCTGCGCAGCAGGGTTTGCGCGTGATTTCATGCGGTGGTCTAGCGGGAACCGGGGGCGATTCATCCGCGTCGTACGCCTGTTCCGGATCGCAAGATCTGGTGCAGCCCCATCCCGGCGAACAGCGTCGCGGAACTGATGCTGAATTTGGTGCAACCAAATCCACATCAGCGACGTCAAGAGTTATGGATCGGTGCGTCTCGCGCCGGACGACAGGGTGGGTCGGCAACAGACAGGTCGGTCCATCAGCTAGTGGGCTCGAAGGGTACGAACGTCATTCACCGTTCGTTCACGCGAGTCCTGGAACTTGGGGAGCCACATGACTGTCAACAGCGCCACGATAGCGGGGCAAGGGAGCAGCGTCTCCCGAGCGGCTGTCGACACATCTTCCATCACGGAGGGGGCCATCACCGGCTGCGGTGCTCGGACGGACATCTTCCAGCACCGTCTGATGGAAGAGCCACCACCCGCCTCTGCCACCCGGCGGACCCGGGAGCGCTACGAGCAACTGGTCCGTGAGGCCAAGGCGCTCTGCGCGTCCTGCCCGCTGTTCACCGACTGCCTGTTCAGCGCCGTCGCCGAGCACGATGTCAGCGGTTTCGTCGCCGGTACCACGGCGGCGCAGCGCCGGTCGATGCGTAACCTGCTGGACGTCGAGGTGCAGGCCGACGACTTCGACCAGCTGGCCGGCGCCCGGGGCACGCGTCGCCCGGTAAGCCACGAAGAAGTACTGCGCCTACGCACGCAGTACCCGAACGACAGCCTCGAATCCCTGGCCATGCGGCTGGGATGCTCGCTGTCGACGGTGAAGCGCCACCTGCGCAGAGCCCGGCGCGGCCAGAGCCCCGCCAGCAAGGCACCGCGTCGCCGTCCGGAGGTCAGCGCCGTCCTGGACGCATTCGACGCCGTGGTGGACCAGCCACGCCAGGCACCGCGGCCCGGCACCACCCGCGTCGCCTGACGAGCTGAGTGGCCTGAAACCTGAACATCGGCACCTGATACTCGGCCCGCCAGCGGACTATCAGCAGCGAAGGCCCGAATCCCCTGCAGTCGCAGGAGGTTCGGGCCTTCGGCCTGTCCGGGGGACTATTTCATCAGGATCGAAAAGCTGGCCCGGGCGCGCTCTGTGCGTTATCAGAACCAGCGGTTGAGAACAGCGGCTACGCCGTCGTCCTGCACCGACTTGGTCACCTCGTCGGCGGCCACCTTCACCTCGTCGGGCGCGGACCCCATCGAGATGCCGAGCCCTGCGTAGACGAGCATCTCGATGTCGTTGCGTCCGTCGCCGATCGCCAGCAGGTCGGCCGGGTCCAGGTCGTACTGCGCCAGCGCGACCTTCAGGCCGGTGCTCTTGTCCACGCCCTCAGGCGCGATGTCGAGCCAGGCCGTCCAGCCGACGAAGTAGCTGACCCCGTGCAGCCCGAGCCGGCCGGCCAGGTCGACGAAGTCCGCCTCGGACGCGTCCGGATCGCGGATGATCAACCGGGTCACCGGTTCGGGCGCGAGCTCGGCGTCACTGACCACGCGGATCGCCGCACCGGTGCCAAGATCGCCGTCCGGGAACGGCGCGGTCACCCGGTAGCCGTGGCGGCCCTCGCCGTGCTCTTCGACCGCCATCCGCGCGTTCGGGGCGTGTTCACGCACCGACGCGATCACCGTCGACGGATCGAAGGTGCGTTCGTCGACCACCTCGCCGCTGGGATAGCGGACCGTCCGCGCACCGTTGCTGGCGACAACCAATCCTTCGCGCAGCCCGAGCAACTCCGCCACCGGCTTGGTGGTCTGGTACGCCCGGCCGGTGGCCAGGATGATCGGCACCTGGCCGGCCGCCCGGCGTACGGCGTCGATCACGGCCGGCGAGATCCGCTCGTCGTGGTCGATCAACGTCCCATCGATGTCGAGGGCAACGGCCTTGGGCCGCCAGCCGTCGATCATCTGGCCACCGGTTCGAGAACGTCACGGCCACCGACGTACGGCCGCAGCGCCGCCGGCACCCGGACCGAACCGTCCGCCTGCTGGTGCGTCTCCAGGATGGCGACGAGCCAGCGGGTGGTCGCCAGCGTTCCGTTCAGCGTCGCGACCGGACGGGTCCTACCCTCGGCGTCGCGGTGCCGGATGTTCAGCCGGCGCGCCTGGTAGTCGGTGCAGTTCGAGGTGGAGGTGAGCTCGCGGTACGCGCCCTGCGTCGGCACCCACGCCTCGCAATCGAACTTCCGGTACGCCGACGTGCCGAGGTCACCGGTCGCGGTGTCGATCACCCGGTAGGCCAGCTCCATCTTGTCCAGCATCTCCTTCTCCCAGCCGAGCAGCCGCTGGTGTTCGGCTTCCGCGTCCTCGAGGCTGCAGTAGGAGAACATCTCGACCTTGTCGAACTGGTGGACGCGGATGATCCCGCGGGTGTCCTTGCCGTGCGAACCGGCCTCGCGGCGGTAACAGGACGACCACCCGGCGTACCGGACGGGTCCGTTCGAGACGTCGATGATCTCGTCCATGTGGTAGCCGGCCAGCGGGACCTCCGACGTACCGACCAGGTAGAGCTCGGGCTCCTCCAGCCGGTAGACGTCGTCGTGGGCGTTCAGGTAGCCGGTGCCGCCCATCACCTCGGGCTTGACCAGGGTCGGCGTGATCATCGGGGTGAAGCCGTTCTCCACCGCCTGGGCGATCGCCAGTTGGAGCATGCCGAGCTGGAGCAGCGCACCGACGCCCTTGAGGAAGTAGAAGCGCGCGCCGGAGATCTTCGCGCCGCGCTCCATGTCGATCGCGCCCAGCAGTTCGCCGAGCTCGAGGTGGTCACGGGGCTCGAAGCCCTCGGCGGCGAAGTCGCGTGGCTTGCCGATCTCCTCGACGACGACGAAGTCCTTCTCGCCGCCGACCGGAGCCTCGTCGGAGACCAGGTTCGGCAGGCCGCGGGAGAGCTCGTCGAAGCGGGCCTCGGCCTCGTTCGCCGCGGCCTCGGTCGCCTTCACCTCGGCGGACAGCGTCTTGGTCCGCTCCAGCAGCGCGGTTCGCTCGTCGCCCTTGGCCTGGGCGACCTGCTTGCCGAGCCCCTTCTGCTCGGCGCGCAACGATTCGAACGCCGCGATGGACGATCGACGATCACCGTCGGCCGCCAGCACCTGGTCGACCAGGTCGGTACTCTCGCCACGCTTGGTCAGGGCCGCACGGACGACATCGGGGTTCTCACGGAGCAATTTGGCATCGATCACACCGGAAGAGTATCGGGGCGTGTCAGCGGCGGCGAAGTCTATTCGGGATGATGAGCTGGCACCAGCCGATCAGACGTGTGGTTTCGAGGGGGTTTCGAGCGGCCGATGAATCATCATCCACCCAGTCAGCTCGGCCGTGCCCTGACGGTGGTGCTGGGTGCTCTGCCGTTCACGATCATCACCCTGCTGGTCTTCGGCGACTGGCCGCCGCTGCGTCGCTGGGACCTGTCGGTCGCGGCTGAGGTAGCGGAGTACGGTGCCGCGCACCAGAACGTCGTGCGGTTCTGGGAGGTCGTCGCCGCGATCACTGTGCCGTGGACCGCGCGCGGCATCATCGTGGTGGTCGCGGCCTACCTCTGGCATCGCCGGGCGAGGTTGCTGGCCCTCTGGTTGGTAGTGACAGCAGGTGCCGAGCTAGGGCTGGCGCAGGCCGTGCAGCACATCTTCGACCGTGCCCGGCCCACCGAGATGCTCGTCGAGGCGAACGGCGGGTCGTACGTCTCCGGCCACGCCACCGCGGCCTTCGTACTCGTCGGCGCCCTCGGCGTGGTGCTGCCGTCCGTGCGCGGCTGGCGGCGGCGGTTTCGTCTCCTGGTCACCCTGCCGACCATCGCCGTCGTCTGGATCGTCTCGGTGGACCGCGTCGTCCTGGACGTGCAGTACGTCTCCGATGTTCTCGGCGGCTGGGCCCTCGGCCTCGCGATCCTGACCGCCAGTTCCATCGGCTTCGGCCTGCGGCCCGGCCTGCGCCGCCGCAGGCGACGGACCGTCGTCGACGGCGACTGGTCCGCACCGCCGCGCGCTGCGGTGATCGTCAATCCGATCAAGGTCGGCGACGGGGTGGCGTTCCGCCGCAAACTCACCCGCGCGCTGGCCCTGCGCGGGTACGACGATCCGCTGTGGCTGGAGACCCGGATCGACGACGCCGGGAACGCGATGGCCAAGCGCGCGATCGAGAACGAGTCGGACCTGGTCCTGGTGGCCGGCGGCGACGGCACGGTCCGAGTGGTCTGCGCCGCGCTGGCCAACACCGGGATCCCGGTCGGCGTGATCCCGGCCGGAACCGGCAATCTGCTGGCCCGCAACCTGCACATCCCGCTCGACCTGGACGACGCCCTGGAGCGGATCCTGGACGGCCGGGACCGCCGGATCGACCTGGTGACCGTGCGCGGCGACGGCCTCGACACCGACAGGTTCGCGGTGATGGCGGGCCTTGGCCTGGACGCGGCGATCATCTCGGAGGCGCCGCCGCATCTGAAAGCGCAGATCGGCTGGACGGCGTACCTGGTCTCGGCGGCGAAGAACATCAACCATCCGTCGGTGCAGGTACGGATCAAGCTGGACGACGCCGAGCCGGTGGAGCGCCGGGTGCGGACTGTCGTGATCGGCAACGTCGGCATGTTGCAGGCGAACATCCCGCTGCTGCCCGATGCGCGTCCGGACGACGGGCTGATCGACGTGGTGGTGATCGCGCCGCGCCGGGTGACCCAGTGGCCGCTGGTGTTCTGGCGGGTGATGACCCGGACCAAGCGAACCGAGATGTACCTCGAACGCTTCACCGGCCGGAAGGTGGAGATCACGGCGGCGGCGGCCGTCCAGCGTCAGCTCGACGGCGACGGGATCGGCGCGGGCCGCTCGCTCACGGCCGAGGTCGAGCCGGGCTCACTGGTGGTCCGGGTCCCCAAGCGCCGGTGACGCCTCCTTGCGGAGCGTCTCGATCGCCTCTTCCTCCTCGGGCGACAGCTTCGAGTCACTCTCGAATCCGGAGACCTCTTTGGCGTACGAGCGGGCGTCGTTGCGGCTGTTGATCGACGTCAGTACGACGCCGTCGCCGTTGTCGTCCAGCAGCGCCATCGACCAGGACAGCCGGCCGCCCATGTCGCCGTACGCGTCGTAGCGGACCACGGCGAGGTGCTGCAGTGTCTCCCGCAGCTCACTGCGGGCGTCCTCCAGCTCCTTGCTGAGCCTGCGCAGCTCGGACTTCACCGTGCCCGGCTTCTGCGGCTCCTGGAACTGCGGCTCCACCTGCGGCTGCGGTGCCGGGACAGGGGTCGCGGGCAGCTTCTGGGTGGTCTTGGGAGCACCGGACTGCGCCCGGAGCGCCTGGATGGCGAACACGAGGGCCAGGGCCGCCACGAAGAGGGCAGCGATCCCGAAAGCACCGGCTAACGTCGAAGACACGGGTGGCAGCCTAATGGCTCACGGTGGCTCACCATGCATCAGCGCGAGTGACCAGCCGCGTGCGCTGCGTGAGAATGTCAGGTCCGAATCGGTGATTTCCTGCTGGGCCACGTAGATTCGCAGCGTGACTCATTTGCCTGACCCAGGTCCGCAACCAGGCGTGCACGATCTCGGCTACGCCCGGCTCGACACCGACCGGCTGGAGCGCACCGGCGACGCCGAGGTCGTCTACGGCGCCGGCAAAACGCCTGCGCAGGTCGTCGAACTGCTCCGCACGCTGCACGACACCCACCCCGATCACGCAGTGCTGGCGACCCGCTTGACCGTCGAGGCACAGGAAGCCGTCGCGGCGGCCTTGCCGGAAGCGGTCGTGGATCCCGTCGGCCGTACTGCGGTCCTCGGCTCACCGCCGGTACTACGCGGCACGGTCGCCGTGGTCGCCGCTGGTACTTCGGATGCTCCGGTCGCGGCCGAGGCTGCGACGACTGTCCAGGTTTTCGGAGCCGGCGTGGATCTGATCACCGATGTCGGGGTCGCGGGGTTGCACCGGATCCTCGGTGTGCGTGAGCGACTGGACGCCGCCGACTGCCTGATCGTGGTGGCCGGGATGGAAGGCGCGCTGCCGAGCGTCGTCGGCGGGCTCGTCGGGGTGCCGCTGGTCGCAGTACCAACGTCTGTCGGGTACGGCGCTTCCTTCGGTGGGGTGGCCGCGCTGCTGGGGATGCTCAACTCGTGCGCGCCGGGAGTGACCGTGGTGAACATCGACAACGGGTTCGGGGCTGGGGTGTTCGCGGCTCGGGTCGCGCGCCGGGCAGCTCCGGCGGAGGTGAAGACGCAGTGAGAGTCGCCTGGATCGACTGCTCTGCTGGAGCCTCGGGCGACATGCTCCTCGGCGCATTCCTGAGCGCCGGCGCGGACCGCGAACTCGTCAACGCGGCCGTGCGCGCGGTGGACCCGTCTTTGTCGGTGACCGCCGAACAAACCAGCCGCCATCAGATCGCCGCCACCAAAGCCTCGGTCCGAGTCGACGGGGAGTTACACCCCGAGAACTCGGCACCTTCGTCGCCGGTTGAAGGCACGGAGGGTGCTGGGTCTCAGGCGGCGGACCACGGCCATGGCCATGGCCACGGGCATGATGGCGAAGGCGGGCACGCGCATGCTGGGGATGCTGAGCATCGGGACGATGGCGAGACGGGCCGTGGGCACGAGGCCGGGCATGGGCATGGGCATGGGCATGGTCATGGCGGGCATCGTGGGCACGGGCCGACTCGGAGTTGGCGCGATGTTCGGGAGTTGATCGAGGCTGCTGGGCTTTCGGAGGCTGTGCGGGAGCGGGCGTTGGACACGTTTGCTCGGCTGGCTCGGGCTGAGGCGGCTGCGCATGGGGTTGAGCCGGATGCGGTGCACTTCCACGAAGTGGGCGCGCTTGATGCGATCGCCGACATCGTCGGGGTAGCGGCGGCCTCCGTCTCGTTGGAGCTCGATCGGATCGTGGTCTCGACGATCTCGCTCGGCGGCGGTCGTCAGGTGCGCGGGCAGCACGGAGGCATCCCGGTGCCCGGCCCCGCGGTGCTGCATCTGCTCTCCGAGGCGGATGCTCCGGTCGTCGGCGGCACCGCGCCGTACGAGATGACCACGCCGACCGGGGCCGCGTTGCTGGCCTCGCTGGCCGACGAGTTCGGGCTGATGCCGCCGATGCGGATCCAGCAGACCGGAGTCGGCGCGGGCGGGCGGGACCCGATCGAGGTACCGAACATCGTCCGGGTGGTGATCGGCGAGTCCGTCGAGCAGCCCGGCACCGAGGTCGTCTACGAGACCAATGTCGACGACCTGGATCCGCGGATCTGGCCGCAGGTGCTGGCGCGGCTGATGGAGGCCGGCGCGGCGGACGCGTGGCTGACCCCGATCCTGATGAAGAAGGGGCGGCCCGCGCACACCCTCTCGGTGCTGGTGAGTCGGCCGAACGCCGAGGTCGTCCGGGCCGTCATCCTCGCCGAGACGTCCGCGATCGGGCTGCGCGAGTTCGACATCCGCAAACATGCCGCCGACCGCGAGTTCGCCAGTGTCGACGTCGACGGGCAGCGGATCCACGTCAAGATCGCCCGGTACGGCGGTCAGGTGGTCAACGTGCAACCGGAGTACGACGACGTCGTTGCGGCCGCATCGGTGTTGAAGCGGCCGGTGAAGAACGTCCTGGCCAAGGCGATCGCCGCCGGCCACGACCTCTGGAGCTAGCGGCCGGCTCGATCAGCGACCGGAGTACGGCGGGGCGAAGAAGACGAGCAGGGCCAGGTCTTCGGTGATGTCGACGAAGCGGTGTTCTTCCTCGGCCGGGACGAACAGCACATCACCGGGACCGACCTGCTCGGATCCGCTCGGCGTCACGAACGTCGCCCGGCCCGTGGTCACCACGTAGATCTCGTCCTCGTGATGCGGCGCCTGGTCGTCGACCGCGCCCGCGAGCAGCGAGTACGTCCCCACCGACAGCGATTCCGTCCGCAGATGTTCCGCGAAGTGATTCGGCTCTGCCTTGTGGAAAACGCCCGCCCCTGGCAGCTTCTGCATCCGGCAGATGCTAGTGCGCCGCGGCCTTTTCCGTCACGGCTTTGGCCTTGCGTTTCGGCCAGTCGTACGGCCACCAGCGCGCGCCGCCACGGCGGGCCCAGATGATCAGCCCGATCAGTACGCCGAGCTCGATCGCGGGGCAGATCGTGTCCCGCAGCCGGGCGCTGAACCACTCCAGCGAATCGGACAACGACGCCGCCACCTGCCGCGCGTTGGGATCGCGACCCGGCACGTAGGCGATCGCGAGCATCGTCGTCCGGATCACCATCAGCTTGTCGACCTTCGACGCGGCCACCGCAGCCAGCGCGACCCAGGCGATCAGGTCGTACCAAGGGAGCGAGTACATCGCGGTGAGCAGCCAGGCGATTGCGTAGATCGCCGTGTACCGAATGGCGTCGGGCGTCCGGTCCTCAGGGTGCGTCTGCGGCACCAGCGACTTCGGGAACACCTGGGAGAGCAGGATCGCCACCACGATCAGCCCGACCCAGGAGGCGATCGCGAGCAGCGTGCGGACCAGCGCGCCGGGGAGGAACAGGTCGAACAGACTCAGGATCACCTTGTGCGGCGTCCCGGTGGAGATGAACGACGTCTGCGACCGGGCCTGCTGGAACGCCTGCAGCCCGACGATCGAGTACAGGCCGGCCATCGACACGGCGCCGCCGAGGCAGAAGAAGATCGCGCGGCGTCGATCGGCGCGCAGCGACCAGAGCATCGCGACGCCGACCAGCCCGATCGACAGCTTGGTGCAACCCGCAACGCCGAGCATGATCCCGGCCCAGAACACGTGCCGGCGGAACAGCACGAGCGCCCAGACCGCGAACATCACCGCGATCGCGTCGTTGTGCGCGCCGGCCAGCACCGACCACAGCACGAGTGGGTTGGCCATGCCGACCATGACGACGCGGCGTTGATTGACCGGATTCGAACCGACCAGCTTGAGCAGCAGCAGCCCGGTGACGATGAGGCTGATCGCGACCGACAGCTGGAGCATCCAGACGGTCAACTGCATCGAGTCGCCGCCGACCCAGGAGGAGAACCACTGGATCCAGGTGGCGATCGGCCCGTACACGCTCTTCGCGCCCTGCCAGGGCCGCTCGGTCGCCGCGATCACCGGGTCGTAGCCCAGCCGGATGGTGTCGGCCGGCGCGGTCGTGTACGGATTGCCGCCGAGCGACATGATCCGCCCGTACGCCGCGTAGATCAGCACGTCGCCCGAGGCCATCGGCGGGACCAGCGTGATGGCGGCCGTCGTACCGATGCCTAGGGCAACCAATTTGCGGACGCCCGGTGCCCAGCCTGCTTTGAGCGCACGGGTCGCCAGATACACGCCGTACCCGCCGAGCAGGATCGCGACGTAGATCATCACCGAGACGAGCCAGTCGTTCGGCTTGGTGTCGAACCAGTACGACGGGAGCCAGGCGTGCCGGTTGGTCAGCGTCAGGACCACCACGGACGGACCGAGGAGGCCCGCTGCGACGATCAGCACCGTCGAGGCGAGGTACAAGGCGATTGCGCGGCGGCCGTCTCTCAGCGCGGTCGGCTGTTGCTCCACGACTGCGTCGGCGCTCATTGCGGCGGCTTCCGGGAAGGCAGGGCGCTCCGGGCAGCGAGCGCACGCCGTACGTGCAGGAACTGGCGACCCCGATGCAGTTGTCCGCGCCAATCCGTCCCGGTGGCGCGATGCCTTACTTCGATCGGCACCTCGATGATGCGGAAGCCCTTGCGTCCCAGGTCGATGCTCAATGCGGTCTCGACACCGAAGCCGCTCGCCAGCGGAAGGGCCGCCTCGAACGCCGTGCGGGTCAGGCACCGCTGTCCGGACAGCGGCTGCTCAGGCGACCAGCCGGTCGCCTGCTCGATCCCCGACCGAGCGAGTCGTACGACGAATCCGTGTCCGCCGGCCTTGCTGCCATCGGCGCGGACCTGCGCGGGCAATGTGCCGATCGTCATGTCCGCGCGGCCGGCCACGACCGGCTCGATCAGCGGCTCGGCGCCGGTCGCGGAATCGGTCAGATCGGCGTCCAGGAAGAGCAGGTGCCGCGCTCGCGCACCATCTCGCTCCGCAACGGCTGCCGCCCCCGTCTCCATCGCCGCCGCCTTCCCCCGGTTCCGTTCGTGCCGTACGACGATCGCGCCGGCCTGCTCGGCGGCCGCGGAGGTGCCGTCGGTGGACCCGTCGTCGACCACGACGACGAGGTCCACACCGGCGATCTTCTGCACCGCGGCCACGGTCGCGGCGATCCGCTCGGCCTCGTCCTTCGCCGGGATCACGCAGGCGACAGCGCCGACGGGCTCGACGGGAGGCAGCTCAGTACCGGACACAGCACCGCAGCCTAGTTGTTCCCGGGCCGATCGCCGTCCTCAGCACCACCCGGCTGTGGATATCTCATTCTTTCGAATGGTCAGCCGGCAGCCTGTGGACAACCTCGGCCCGGCCGGCGGACTTCGGTGCATCTTCTCTGGCAGAACCGAAAGGAGCCGCCATGAACGGATCAGGAACGGGTGCGGTCGTAGAGCAGCGTGAGCGCGCCGGACTCGGTGGGCGTGGAGTGCGAGAGCTTCCACGAAGTGGCTGGGATGCCGTCCTCGAAGAGGCGGGCGCCACCGCCGACCAGCTCGGGGGCGAGGGTGATGCTCAGCCGGTCCACCTCGTCGGCCGCGAGCAACGCACGGATGACGCTGCTGCTGGCGAGGACGACGATGTCGCCGCCCGGCTCCGCGCGGAGCTGCTTCACCACGCCCGCCGGGTCGGCGTCGACGAACCGCGAGTTCTGCCAACCGGATTCGGTCACGGTGGACGAGAAGACGACCTTCTCGACCTCGTTCAGCCACTTCGAGAAGGCGCGGTCCTGCGGGGCGGCGTTCTCGTCGTCGGCGACCGCCGGCCAGAAGCCGCCGAAGCCCTCGTAGTTCTTCCGTCCGAGCAGTGCGGTGGTGGCGGTGCTGGTCACCCGCGTCATGTGGTCGCGGGCCCCTTCGGTGATCGCGTGCGGAACGATCCAGCTCATGTCGTAGTCGCCGCCGGCGCCGTTGACCCGGCCGTCGAGCGAGAGCGTGATGTTCGCGGTCACCGTGCGGGTGTTGTGCTGCGTCATGTCGGTTCCTCCGGTTCGGGACCCCCTCACGGCGTCCTCTTGACCACAATCCTGTCGGCGCCGCCGGGGCAGAACATCGGCCACCTGGCCGATATCCGCCGGCCCCTGGCCGACCTCGCGCCCGCGAATTGGAGATCCGGCAAAATTGTCGGACAATCAGACAGAATCACGACGCCCGCGCGATTGCGGCAGGGCTGCCGTAGCTTGGTGGGACGATCCGGTGTCGGACGAGAGGGTAGGGGCATGACTGAGGCGTATGGCATCGACAGCGAGGTCGGGCCGCTGCGGACCGTGATGCTGCACCGGCCCGGGAACGAGCTCCGGCGGCTCACGCCACGCAACAACGACAAGCTGCTGTTCGACGGCATCCCGTGGGTCGGTCGCGCGCAGGACGAGCACGACGCGTTCGCCCAGGCGCTCCGCGACCGCAACGTCGAGGTGCTGTACCTCGGCGGTCTGCTGACCGAGGCCCTCGGCGACTCCGATGCCCGGACGGCCGCCGTCAACGGCGCCATCGAGGACCTCCGCCTCGGCGACACGCTCCGCGACTACCTCCGGAGGGCGCTGGCTTCACTCGACCCGGCCGCGCTCGCCGAGGCACTGATGGCCGGCGTCCGGAACGACGAGGTGCGAGCCGGGGGTCTGGTCACGTCGTTGCTGGCCGACGAGGACTTCCTGATCGACCCGCTGCCGAACCTGCTCTTCACGCGGGACTCGAGCGTGTGGATCTCCGACTCGGTCGCGGTCACGTCGCTGGCCATGCCTGCGCGGGTTCGTGAGACCCAGTTGACCGAGCTGATCTACAAGTACCACCCGCGGTTCGCCGGTGCGGACAAGGTCTACGACCACACACTCGAGCACGTCGAGGGCGGTGACGTCCTGGCCCTCGGCCCGGGCGTTCTGGCTGTCGGCGTGGGCGAGCGGACCACTCCGGCCGGTGTGGAGCGGTTGGCCCGGCGCGTTTTCGCCAAGGGGCTCGCGCACACCGTGCTCGCCGTGCCGATCGCCCAGCAGCGCGCGACGATGCACCTGGACACCGTCTGCACGATGGTCGACGTCGACGCGGTGCTGATGTATCCGAACATGGCCGAGGAGATGCGCGCGCTGGCCGTCACCACCGACGGCGAGGAATTGCACGTCGCGGAGCCGGAGCCGTTCCTGGTCGCGGCCGCGAAGGCGCTCGGCATCGACACGCTCCGGCGGATCGACACCGGCCTCGACCCGGTCACCGCGGAACGCGAGCAATGGGACGACGGCAACAACACCCTCGCGCTGGCTCCCCGGGTCTGCATCGCCTACGAGCGCACGGTCGAGACCAACGCCCGCCTCGAGGAGTCCGGCATCGAGGTCATCCGCATCTCCGGCTCGGAACTGGGCTCCGGCCGAGGCGGCCCCCGCTGCATGTCCTGCCCCATTCTCCGAGACCCCCTCGCCACCCCCTGACAAACCCGCCACTCGCCCGACGTACCGGCTACGACCGGCGCTGAGGGGGATGTGAGATCGATTTCAGGGGGCGGTGAAGGGCTCGACACGCGGAGTGAAATCGGGGGTTGTCGTCGGGGCGGGTTATGAGTACTCTTCATGCCTAGGCCCAGGCCCTGTTGCTCCCCCGTCAGCAGGACTTGGGCCGTCCACGTAACAGAGGGCCCCTCGCCCGAAGCGAGGGGCCCTTTGTCTTGTCCTGACGGATCGTGGTGCTGGCCCTGTCCTAGCGGATCGTCAGGTGCCGGCTCTGGCTTGTCCCGTCAGGTGCCGGCTCTGGCTTGTCCTAGCGGATCGTGAGCTGGCGGCTCGCCAGGCCGGCACGGGCGGCGCGTTCCTCGGTGGTGAGCGGCGCTTCGGTCGCCAGCGCCTTGTCCAGCGCCGCCGCGAAGTCCGCGACCGGCTTCTCCAGGTCGGCGGCCTCGGCATCGGCCGGCAGTTCCCAGACCGGAGCCAGTACGCCGAGGGCGCGGAAGGAGCCGATCAGGCGGCTGCCCTCCACCAGCGACGACGATCCCGCGGCGTGCAGGCGCGCCAGCGCGTCGAGCAGCGTGTCCTCCGAATGCGGGAGCACCCAGCGCAGGTACCGCCGGTCGCCGATCTGCGTCCAGTACGCCGCTTCGACGGACTCCAGTCGCACGGTCGGAGCAGCAGCCGCGTTAGCCCGCTCCAGCCCGGCGGCAACCTCGCCGGTCGGGTCCTCGACGTTCTCACCGATCCAGTAGTCGAAGCCGTCGTGCACCTTGACCTCGATCGGCTTCGAGGTGTCGATCAGGTCCTGCAACCGCGGGCCGTCCTTGAGCAGGTCGCCGAGCTGGATCGGGTTGCCCGGCTCGGTCTGCAGCGCAGCAGTGATCGCGTGGCCCAGGTCGCGGCTCGGGTCGCCGGTCGCGGCGTGGGTCTGCAGGCCGATCCAGATCGTCTCGTCGTCGCGGACCAGACCCGGCATCGCCATCGGCAGCAGGGTGACCAGGTTGACGGTGCGGCCCTTGTGCTCGCCGGTCAACGTGACCTCCGCCGTACCGGCCGGGACGATCTCGCGGAACGCGATCAGGTCGCACTCGGCCGGCAGCCCCTCGAACGGGCGGACCACGAAGCTGTCCGCCGCCTGGGCCTGCTCACGCCCGTGGCACTGCTTGAACCGCTTGCCGGACCCGCACGGGCAGGGTTCGCGTGGGCCGACGTCGGCGAGGTCGGCCGGATCCAGCGTGAGGGTCGTGGTGTTCTTGGCGCGGTTGCGCGACTTCTTTCCCATGCCCGCAGTCTTGCAGGATCTCCGGCCGGGCAGTTAGTTCAGCCGGGAACGACGGTAGTTCAGCCGGGAACGACGGCGAAGACGGTACGCCGGGTGGCCGCCGTCCGGACGCCCCATTCCGAGCTGAGCACGTCGACGATCGCCAGGCCGCGGCCGCCGATCGATTCCGGGTGCGCTTCGCTGACCCGGCGCGGCTCGGTGTCGCCGCAGCCGTCGGTGACCTCCAGATGGATGCCTGCCTTGTCGATCCACCAGGTGGCCCGGACCTCACCGGCCGGCAGCGCGGGTGCGTAGCGGATGGCGTTCGAGAGCAGCTCGGACAGCACCAACTGCGCGTCGTCCAAGGCATTCCCGGCGACCCGGTACCGCTTCAGATAGCCGGCCAGACGGCGGCGGGCATCCGCTACCGCGGACACTTCGTGCGGCAGTACGACGTCCACAACACTCACGTCGGCGGGCAAGGTCGCAGAGGACAAGCAGGGTCTCCTCAGTCAATGGAACAGCACTCAGACATCTGCCCCCGATCCGGTCGGTGAAAACACCCTTTGGTATTCCGTTACACAGTGGCGCTTCAGATCACACGTTTAGCAAAGAAACTGAGATATAAGCAGCGAAATGGAACGTACAAATAACCCATTGCATTCACTTGATCACACAGCAGAACCGTTGGCGCCGGTGGTTCAGGTACGCTCCGCAACCGGTTAGCGGCGGGTCCGCAGCCGGTCCTTGAGCGTCTTGCGCTGCTCGGGCTGCGCGGAGGGGCCGTCCGCGGGGTTCTCCGCGAGGATCTCGAGGGCCAGCTCCGGGCGGTCGCTGATGATGGCGTCGACGCCGATGTCGCGGCAGTGCCGGACGTCCTGCTCGGTGTTCACCGTCCAGACGTGCACCTGATGTCCGTGCTTGTGCGCGCGATCGACGTACTCCGGGTGCGCGGTGACGATCTCCAGACTCGGGCCCGCGTACGAGACGCCGGTCGGCAGCGAGCCGTCGCGGAACCGCAGCGGCACGCGATCCATCAGCAGCACGGTCCGCAGGCCGGGCGCGAGCACCCGCATCCGGCGCAGCGACAGCCAGGAGAAGCTCATCACCCGCACCGGCGACTCCGAGCCGACCTTGGGGTGCGCCCAGCCGAACCGGTCGAGCATCTCGATCAGGCGGCGTTCCACCAGGCCGGCGTACCGGGTCGGGTGCTTGGTCTCGATCGCCAGTTCCAGCGGGCGGCCGGCGTCGTGCACGGTCGCCAGCAGCTTCTCCAGCGTGAGTACTTTGGTCATGTCCGAGTCGGGCAGCTCGGCCTCGTCGTCCAGCTCCGCCCACGGATTCTTCCACGAGCCCCAGTCGAAGCTGTCGAGTTCCTCGAGGCTCATCGTGGACAGCACGCCGCTGCCGTTGGAGGTCCGGTCGATCCGCCGGTCGTGTACGCAGACCAGATGACCGTCGGCCGTGAGCCGGATATCGCACTCGAGCCCGTCCGCCCCCGCCTCTACCGCCCGGCGGTACGCCGCCAGCGTGTGCTCGGGACTGACCTCACTCGCGCCACGATGGGCCACCACTGCTGGGCGTTTCCCCATACCGAGAACTCTGGCACGTCGCCGCCCGGCCCGAATACAGCCACGCCTGACTTGTGGGAAACCGATTACACGGGCAACCCACTCGTGCACGCCGCGTTCCCGACACAGCGCCCGCAACCGGGTGTGCAGATGTCGTGCGTGACGATGTGGAGATGAAGATGCGGGCGGTGGTGCTGGAAGGGCCGGTGGCGGCTGGGGAGTTGCGGGTTTCCCGGGTGGACGTGCCGGAGCCGGAGGCCGGGTGGGTGCGGATCAAGGTGGAGGCGTTCGGGCTGAACCGGTCCGAGTACCACCTGCGAGCCGGACTGGCGACCGGGGCGAAGTTTCCGATCATCCCGGGGATCGAGGCTGCTGGGACCATCGACCTGGCGCCGGGTGGCGAGTTCACGCCCGGGCAGCAGGTGGTCGCGATGATGGGCGGGATGGGCCGGCAGTTCGACGGCGGCTATGCGGAGTACACCGTCGTGCCGGCCACCTCGGTGATTCCGGTGCAGACCGACCTCGACTGGGCGACGCTCGGCGCACTCCCGGAGATGTTGCAGACAGCCCATGGATCGCTCCACACCGGCCTGGGGATCCAGCCAGGGCAGACGTTTTTGGTGCGTGGCGGCACGTCTTCCGTAGGCGTCGCGGCGGCTGTGCTCGCGAAGGACTTCGGGCTGACCGTCCTCTCGACCAGCCGCAATGCAGGCCGGCTCGACCTGCTGCGGGACCTCGGCGTCGACCATCCGGTGCTCGACGACGGAAACATCGCCGACAGCGTACGGAAAATCGTTCCGGAAGGCGTCCAAGCGGCGCTCGAACTGGTCGGCACGAACGTTCTGCCGGACACTCTCAAGGCAACGGCGGTCCACGGCACGGTCTGTTTCACCGGCATGCTGAGCGACGCGTGGACGATCCCCGACTTCTATCCGATCGGCTACCTGCCGAACGGCGTCCGGCTGACCGCGTAAGGCCGTCAGAGCAGCGACCTGCCGCCGGAGGCCTTCCAGCGGTACGTCGACCTCGTCGCGGCCGGCCGGTTGCCGATCCGGATCGACCGCGTCTTCGCGATGGAGGAGATCGCCGAGGCCCACCAGGTGATGGAAGCCGGACAGGCCGTCGGCAAACTCGTCGTCCGCGTCAACTGAGCGGGCCGGCTGGTCAGGCTGTTGCCTCCTGCAACAACTTGGTCCGGCCGGGCGGGCGCGGCAGGTTGTAGTGGTCGCGGAGGGTCGTGCCGGTGTACTCGATGCGGAAGAGTCCCCGGTGCTGGAGGATCGGTACGACGTGATCGGTGAAGGCTTCCAGACCGGACGGCAGGACAGCTGGCATGATGTTGAACCCGTCGGCGGCACCGGCGTCGAACCACTCCTGGATCGCGTCGGCCACCTGTTCCGGCGTACCGCTGAAGGTGCGGTGGCCGCGACCACCGCCGAGCCGGCCGATCAGCTCGCGGACGGTCAGCTTCTCCCGGCGGGCCAGCGTGACGATCAAGGTGTAGCGACTCTTCGCCCCTTCGATCTCGTCCTCGTCGGGCAGGTCGGCCGGCAACTGCTGGTCCAGCGGCAGGTCCTCGGGCTTCAGCTTGAGCGTCTTCGCCAACTGGTCGCGGGCGTACTCCGGGCGGATCAGCTCGTCCAGCTCGCGTTCGAGCCGCAGCGCCTCCTCGACCGTGCCGCCGATCACGGGGACGATGCCCGGCAGGATCTTGATCCCCTCGGGATCCCGCCCGACGGCCGCGGTACGGGCCTTCAGGTCGGCGTAGAACTCCTGCGCATCCGCAAGCGTTTGCTGTGCGGTGAACACAGCTTCGGCGTACCGCGCCGCCAGGCCCTTGCCGTCCTCGGATGAGCCGGCCTGGACGATCAGCGGGTGGCCCTGCGGGGAGCGCGGCAGGTTCAGCGGACCGCGGACCTGGAAATGCCGGCCGACATGGTCGATCGGGTGCACCTTGTCGTTGTCGCCCCAGACCCCGGACTCCTTGTCGGCCAGGGTCGCATCGTCCTCCCAGGAGTCCCACAGTTTGTAGGCGACCTCGAGGAACTCGGCGGCCCGGTCGTACCGTTCGGCGTGCGCGGGCTGGTCGGCCAGGTTGAAGTTCTTCGCCGCCTCCGGTCCGGCCGTGGTGACCACGTTCCAGCCGGCCCGGCCCCCACTCACGTGGTCCACGCTGGCGAATCGCCTGGCCAGGTTGAACGGATCGTTGTACGTCGTGGAGGCCGTCGCGATCACCCCGAGCTTCGAGGTCACCGCGGCGATTGCCGTCAGCAACACCGTCGGTTCCAGCGAACCGGCCGGACGCCGACCGACGTTCCCGAACAGCACCGGCGAGTCGGCGAAGAAGATCGAGTCGAACTTCCCGCGCTCCGCGATGCGGGCGAGGTTCTGGTAGTGCGTGACGTCGGTGTTCGCGAGCGGGTTGCTCTCCGGCAGCCGCCACGATGCCTCGTGGTGACCGGTACTCATCAAGAACGCGTTCAGGTGCAACTGCCGGGTCATAGCGATACTCCCAGGGCATCGAGGAGGCGGGAACGGACAGCGGCGAATCCGGGATCCGCCGGCGAGCGAGGCGTCGACAACTCGATCGTCTCGGTCGCGACGATGCGACCCTCGTCGAGCACGATCACCCGATCGGCAAGCACAATCGACTCGTCGACATCGTGGGTGACGAGCAGTACGGCGGGTTGGTGCGCGGCGCAGAGCTTGCGCAGGAGCGCGTGCATCTTCAACCTGGTAAGGGCATCCAGCGCACCGAACGGCTCGTCCGCCAGCAGCAGCTCCGGTTCACGAACCAGCGACCGCGCCAACGCGACGCGCTGCTGCTCACCGCCGGAAAGCTCACTCGGCCACGCGTTCTCACGCCCTTCGAGCCCCACCTCGGCAAGGCTCTTGCGCCCGCGCTCCTCAGCGCCGGACAACCCCAGCACCACATTGTCGAGAACACGGGCCCACGGCAACAATCGCGAATCCTGGAAAACCACAGAAACGTTCTCCGGTACGACGAGGTCGCCGCTGCCCGCCACACCGTGGTCCAGCCCGGCCAGTGCCCTGAGCAACGTGCTCTTGCCGGAGCCGCTCTTTCCCAACAGGGCAACGAATTCACCGGGTTTGATGGAGAGGTCGAGCTCGTCGAGCACCACCCGGTCGGCGTACCGGCGTACCAGGTTGGTCACTTCGACCGCGACCGTCGCGTCGCGGGTCAGGGTCGTCGTCAGTCCGCCAGTGTGCGTCGCCATGTCAGCGCCTTCCTCTGAATCAACCGGACAGCACCGTCGGAGAGCAGCCCGAGCACCCCGTAGAGCACCAGCCCGACGATGATGATGTCGGTCTGTCCGTAGGTGCGGGCCAGCTCCATCATGTAGCCGATTCCGCTGGTGGAGTTGATCTGCTCGACCACTACCAGCGACAGCCAGGCAGCGGTCACCGCGAACCGGAGTCCGAGCAGAAATCCCGGCAAGGCACCCGGCAACACCACCTTCCGCACGAACTCCCAGCGCGAAAGGCCGACGGTTTGCGCCAATTCGACGTACCGGCTGTCGATCGTGCGCAGGCCGTTGTGGGTGTGCAGGTAGATCGGCACGAAGACGCCGAGCGTGATCGTGGTGATCTTCATCGATTCGCCGATGCCGAGCCAGAGGATCAGCAGCGGCAGCAGCGCGAGGGACGGGATCGCCCGCTTGATCTGGATCGGCCCGTCGAGGATCGCTTCACCGACCCGGCTTAGGCCGGACAGCAACGCGAGGACGACGCCCAGCGCGATGCCAAGGCCCAGACCGGCTGCTGCGCGCTGGGTCGACGTCAGCAGGTTGGACTGCAGCCGGCCGTCAGCGAGCAGGTCGCCGGTTGTGGTGACGACCGTCCACGGCGCCGACAGCACCCGCGGATCGAGCCAGCCGACGGCCGATCCGATACTCCAGATCGCCAGCAGCAGAACGGGTCCGATGGCCGCGCCGAATCTGATCGGCTTCCCCGGGCCGAGCCGGCGCCGCCGTCGTACAGGCCGGGTGGCAACGGTCGCGCGCTCTTCGGCCCGTACGCCGGTGAGCGTCGCCAGCTGGCCGCTCATCGGCCGGCTCCGGTGGCCTTGATGGCATCGGCTGCCACCGATTGGAAGCGCAGGTCGTACAGGTCGGCGGCCTTGATCACCGGTTTGCCGAGCTCGGCTGCCAGCAGGTCGATCGTCTCCTGGTGCCGGGCGATCGCGTCGCTCCAGTTGGCGCTGATGTCGGGACGTCCGGCGTTGTCGACGAGCCACTGTCCGTCGGCGGCGGTGAGGCCCTGGTCCTTCACGTAGTACCCGGCGATCCACTCCTTCGGGTGCTTGTCGATCCAGTCCTGCGCCACACCCCAGGCGGCGACATATGCCCGGATTGCTGCCGCCTTGCCCGCGTCCTCCAGCGACTCGGTCTGCACATACAGGTGACCAGCGTCGTCCCGCAGGCCGTGCTGGATCGTGGTCCCGCCGTCCTTGCCGTACTTCGTCAGGTACCGCTTGATCTGTACGCCGCCGATGGGGGCGACCTCGACCTGCTTGGCCGCCAGCGCATTCGTGTACACGTCGCCGGTGCTGGGCAACTCAACGAGCTTGACGTCGTCCTTGGTCAGGCCGGCCTTCTTCAGCACCTTGAGCACCAAGGCGCCCTGCGCCTGGCCGGGACTGAAGGCGATCTTCTTGCCGCGGAGATCGGTCAGCGTCTTCACGTTCACGCCGGGCGCGACACCCAGTTCGTAGATCGGGTGCTTGATCGGGTCCTGCCGGAACTTGGAGGCGACGATCTTCACGTGCAGCCCGGTCCAGGTGGCGTGGATGGACGGGATCTCGGCGACCGAGCCGACGTCCAGCGCGTGTGCCCGGAAGGCCTCGATCGTCTGCGGACCGCCGCTGATGTTGGCGAACTGGACGAACGACGAGACCTTGTCCAGTTGGCCGGACAGCTCGAGTGCCTTCTGGGTGGTCGGATCGCCGACGACGATCTTGGTGCCCGCGGGGACGGTGGTCG
This sequence comes from Kribbella monticola, assembly GCF_003261635.1. Classification (GTDB taxonomy): domain Bacteria; phylum Actinomycetota; class Actinomycetes; order Propionibacteriales; family Kribbellaceae; genus Kribbella; species Kribbella monticola. Next base: position 499,389 of record NZ_QFXK01000029.1, read on the forward strand.
GCAGGGCGGCGTCGAGGGCGAGCTTCGGGCCGGTGCCGGCCTTGGCGTCGCCACCGCAGCCGGCGAGCACCAATGCGGCGGCTGCGGCGATCGCCGCGATCGCGCCGGCGCGCAGTCTTCTGCGGGTGTTTCGGGTGGTGGACATGACGGAGTCCCTCTCAGATAAGGCGCTGACAGAAAGGTCGAGGTGAGGTCGGCCGACCGACGTGCTGTGGTCGGCGCGAAGTCAGGCTGAGCGGTTGGTCGTGGCGTAGCGGCCGTCGTGGTAGAGCAGCGGGTCGTGTTCGCGGCGCTCGGCGTGGGTGGCGAGACGGGCCACGACGATGTGATGGTCGCCGACCGCGAACCGATGCTCGACGAGGGCGCGCAGGTAGCTCGGAGCGTCGTCCAGGACGGGCTCACCGGTCCGCAGCCGCGACCAGCGGGTCGGTTCGGCGAACCGGTCGATGCCGCTGGTCGCGAACCGGCCGGCGATGTCGTGCTGCTCGGCGTCGAGGAAGTGGATCACCAGGCTGGTCGCCTTGCTGACCGTCGGCCAACTGGACGCCGTGGTGGCGATCGAGAAGGACACCAGCGGCGGCAACAGGCTGACCGACACCAGCGAAGTCGCCGTGAAACCGACCGGGCCGTGGCCCGAGTCGGCGGTGATCACCACGACGCCGGCGGCATGCCGGCGGAAGACAGAACGGAAGACGTTTGCGTCGACGGTCTTCTCGTCGAGGCGGTCGGGCACCACGGAAAGCCGGGTGTTCTGGGCAGGATCGAGCGCGTGAACGGACATGTCTCTCCCTCGGACGGGGCAGGGACGACCGGCAGCGGACAGGCAGGGGGCACCGCGACCGGGCGAAGGGATGTCAGCCGGCCGGAACGGGCCGCTGTACGGCGTACGGGCTGGAGCGGGTGGCTCGGAGGCGGCCCGGTCCAGCAGGTGTCAGCGACAGGTGGCGCTGGAGGTGCGCATCTGGTCGATGACGCGGCGGCGGGTGAGCAGACAACTGACCAGCACCGGCAGCGGAGCGCCGCCGTGAACCCGGGCCGAAGTCGTCGTCATGTCAGTAACTGTCTCATCAAAGTCGACTGAATAACTAGACAATCTCGCCATCCGAAACACCTGCCCAAATTTGCCCGCTTCGTGGGACACCGTGACGGCCGGGTGGCTCACAGGATTGGGGGGTGGTGCGTTCTACTGGCGTGATGGTTTCGGAGCAGGTGCAGCTGCCACCCTTCCAGGCGCTGATCGACGAGCACTGGCGGGACGTGATCCGGCTTGCCCGGGCGCTGGCCGGCGCGGTCGACGGCGACGACGTCGCGCAGCGCGCTTGGGAGAAAGCGTTTGCGGCGTACCCGGCACTGAAGTCGGCGCGGAATCTGCGCAGCTGGCTGCTGACCATCACGGCCCGCTGCGCCACCGACCTCCATCGCGCCCGCAAACCGCAGACGCCACTCGACGACGCGCCGCCGATCGCCGTAACCGGACCGGACGCCGACGACTGGCCCGACCCCGACCTCTGGCGAGCCGTGAACGAACTACCTGAACGACAACGGCTCGCCGTCACGCTGAAGTACGTCGGCGACCTGGACCACCACGGCGTGGCCGCCGCTCTGGACACCACGCCTGCCGCATCCCGCCGACTCGTCAGCGATGCGCTCACCACCTTGCGCGACAAACTCGGAGTACACCATGTCTGATCTCGAGAGCCGGCTGAGCCGCCTCGCCGTCCCTGCCAACGCCAGGCCGCCCGTCCTGCCCACCGCCGACGTCGCCTACGCCTTGCACGACACCCCGATCGGCACGCTGCTCCTGGCCGTTGCCGGCGGCCGCGTCGTCGCCAGCTCGTTCGGTGACGAGGAGACCTTGACGACCCGGCTGGCCCGGGCGATCTCCCCCCGCGTACTACGTCAGCCGGGTGCCCTGGACGACGTACGCCGCCAGCTGGACGAATATCTCGACGGGCGGCGGCACTCCTTCGACCTGCAAGTGGACCTGACGCTGGCCAGCCCGTTCCAGCGACTCGTCCTGAGCGACCTGCCGCTGCACACCAGCTACGGCCACACCACGACGTACGGACAGCTCGCGGGCGAGATCCACAAACCGAAGGCGGCTCGGGCAGTCGGTACGGCGCTCGGCGCGAACCCGTTGTGTGTCGTCCTGCCCTGCCATCGGGTGATCGGCGCGAACGGAAACCTCACCGGATACGCGGGCGGCCTGGAAGCGAAGCGTTTTCTGCTGAACCTTGAATCGAAAAGCTGAGTTTTCGATCGGCGCCGGAGCGACATTTACACTCGTCCGACAAGAAGAGGCAGGCCCCTAGTGTGGAGTGGGGACCTGCCTCTTCTTGCTCACTTCATCAGTTGTTGGCCGGTTGGTGGATTTCCAGGATCAGCCGGCGGCGGCCGCCCCAGTCGCGTTTGTAGACCTTGAAGTCCTCGACACCGGCGGCGGCACAGAGACGGCCGTAGCTGGCTTCATCGTGGATGAAGTGGACGCTGCTGGTGCCGAAGTGTTCGGTCGTGACGATCCGGTGTTCAGGGCCCTGGCGGATGCCGTTGGCGATCTCGGACGCGGTGGCGGGTCCCCAGATCGGACCCTCGATGACAGCGAGGCCGCCGGGGCGGAGTACGCGGCAGATCTCCCAGATCGTGGACATCTGCTCGTCCTCGGCGAACAACTCGTGGAAGGCGGTCCACAGGCAGATCACCGCGTCGAAGGAGTCCGACTTGTACGGCAGGTCGGTCATCGAGCCGATCGCCCAGTCGATCGAGAGTTCCTCCTCGGCGGCTTTCGCCCGGCCGGCCTCGATCAGGTTCGGGGCGATGTCGAGGGCGCGGACCACCTTGCCGGCGCGACGCAGCGGCAGGCTGATGCGGCCGTAACCGCAGCAGAGATCCAGTACCGACTCGCGACCCACGAGGAGTTCCTCGACGGCCTTGACGACGGCGGCGTCACGTTCGGGCGTGGTGCGACTGGCTAGCCCCTCGACACCGAGTTCTTCGTACTCGGCCCGGCTGCGCAGTGCAGAGTTCAGCATTGCGCAAGTATCCCGGCACTGCTGGGTCACTGTCAGTATCAGGTGCCAGATCGAGACCCGACCGCTTCCTTGCGCCCGATCCGGCCGAAGACGACGGCGGCCAGCATCGACACGACGATGGACGTGTACGTCGCGCCGAGCCAGCCCGGAACCGCGTGTCCGTTGAAGATCTTGCCCTGCAGGTCCAGCCAGAACGGCGACCAGCCGTCGACCGTGCCGGGGTTGACCAGCTGGTAGGCAACGAAGCCGAAGACCCAGGCGACCGTCGGCTGCCAACGGAACCGGGCGGTGTCGGAGACGTCCCAGCGCATCTTGCTGACCACGAAGAAGTCGGCGATAGCGACCGCGAACAAGGGGATGAAGACGGAGCCGATCAGGTAGAGGAACTGCGTGTAGTTGCCCAGGTCAACCAACAACGCGAGACCCGTCGCGAGTACGCCGATGGCGACCGAGATCCAGCGTCGGTCGATGTGCCCGATGAGGTTGTGGGCGGCCATCGTGGTGGAGTAGACGTTCGCGTACGCCTCGTCGACCTCGTCCACCAGCAGGACGAACAACGCGATCGCGCCGGCCGGCAAGGTGACCAGCGCCGTGATCACGTCGGTGCTGTTGGTCTGCAGGGTGGCGACGGCGAGCACACCCAACGCGTAGTACACGATCGCCGCAAGGCCGTAGCCGAGCGCGGAACCTCCGAAGGCCGCCTTGTTCGTGCGCGAGTGACGCGTGTAGTCCGCGGCGAGCGGCGCGAACGAGACGACGCCCGCGGCTGCGAGGTCGACGGCCGGCCAGAAGCCGAACACCTCGTCCTGCGGCAGGGAGTGCACCGGCTTGCTGAGCACCGCGACGAACAGGTAGATCGACGCGATCAGCACCAGCCAGACCATGAACTTCCGCAGCAGTTTCACGCTGCCCAGCGGGCGAACCGCCATCACCGTGGCGATCGCGCCGGCCAGCAGCACGAACACCCAGCGCCAACGGTCGCTGGTCACCGCGACCGCGGCCTGCGAGATCACGATGATCTCCATCGTCGCCCAGCCGACGTTCTGCGCGATGTTGAGCACCGTCGGCGCCATCGAGCCGCGCCGGCCGAACAGCCCGCGCAGGCAGGTCATCGCCGGCGCACCGGTCTGCGAACCGAACACGGCAGCGCCACCGAGCACTAGGGCGCCGATCCCGCAGCCGACCACAACGGCGAGCAGACCCTTGACCAGCGAGCCTGTGTACGCCGCGACGAGCGCGCCCGTCACCGGTCCGAACAGCGAGATCCCGAAGTTGCCCCAGAGCGTGAACTGGTCGAGGAAGCCCAGAGTGCGCGGGGCATCCGTGGTGAGGACGAGCGGCGCCTCGGTCGTGCTCTGGGCATCACGACTGTGTGCATTGGGCATGGCAGTTGTGGTCATCGTGACCTGCTCCCTACGCCGGCATTACCCGGTCAGGTTCATGCGGTCGGCGACCCTGCTTGTCGCCCTCTCAGCCCGCAATACGGTGCGAGCTCCCGCGGAGGTTTGTTACCGCGTCAACGATAACGCGTCAGTCGCTTTGTATACACCTGCGGATGTACGCGGCCAGCTCCGGCCCGTTGGTGAGCACCGGCATATGTGACCCACTTGGCAAGGTCCAGGCCTCGCCGGACGACTTGTCGGCCACCTCTTGGACCCACTGTGGCGGCGCGAGCCGGTCGTGCTTGGACCGTACGACAACGGTCGGCGTCCGCAGATCCGCCAGGGCGGCAGCCAGATCGTAGTGCCGCGCCGCCGCTATCGCCCGTGCCATCGAGGGGAAGCCGGTGCGGAAGTACTGTCGTGCAAGCGTCGGCACCAGGCGCGGCGGGTCCCAGACGGCCGAAGCCATCCAGCGAGCGGCCAGGGCCGGCCACGTGGACATGTTGCGGTCCCCACTCGGTCCGACCAGTACTAGCGCCTTCGCCAGCTCCGGGTGAGCTATAGCCGCGGCTACTACGATCTGGCAGCTCGCCGAGTGACCTACTAGGACGACGGGGCCCTCTTTGATCCGTACTGCGAGGCGCTCGGCCAGCGCGGAGGTGCTCAGATCAACGCCCCGCGGTGCGCGTTCGCCGTACCCGGGCAGCGTCACTACCTCGTACTGTGTGTCCAGGTACTGCACTGTGGGCGCGTAGGACTCAGGCCCGAGTCCCAGTCCGGGCACCAGGACTACTGGGGTCGTCATTCCCAGGGTGGGCGGTCGGGAGCCGCTTGCACGACTGGGTTCGGCACTGCCGGCTTCAGCTCGCGGTACCCGAGTGCGAAGCCGACTGCCAGCATCAGCAGCCCAGTGCCACCCCAGCCGTACGCCGTGGGTAGGCGGTCCAGTGAGTCGTCGACGGCCCCCATCCCGGTCGACAGCACCATCACGAACCACACCAGCAGGGGAATGAGCGAGACAGCGACCAGGCCGAGGCCGATCAGCTCTATCGGATCCGGCTCGTTGCCTGCCCCGTTATCTACCCCGTTGCCTGCCTCGCGGACGGTCTTGCGGCGGTTCAGGAAGTCGCGCAGCCACATGCCGAGTGCGGCCAGGCCGACCAGGACGGTCAGCAGCTGGCCGATGGTGTCGATGACATCCGTGCGCAGTGGGTGGTTCAGCGGTGAGCCGGGGAGCTGGGCGATCTCCCGGATCGACACCCGCTGGATGGAGATGACCAGGAGTCCGTAGACGGCCGCGATCACGGCAGCGAGCAGAACGACCCGGGCAGCGCGAGGATCACGCCGTACCGAGCGCTGCTGGTCGCGCCCGTACGTCGGTAGCTCGTGCGGCTGTGGGTGTGCGGGCGGACCGTACGGACTGCCGGGACGGTAGCCGGGTGGCTGGGAGTAGCCGGGGGCGACGGGGTACTGCTGCGGTGGTTGCTGACCCGGGTACTGCGGTGGTTGCTGACCCGGGTACTGCGGTGGTTGCTGGCCGGGCGGGGCGGAGTACGGGCTGTTGCTGCCGTATGGGACGGGGGCGGCGTAGTGCTTCTGCTCCGGCTCGTCGGGGTCGTCGCCACGCCCGTAGGTGGGGAACTCCGGTGACGACATCGCTGCTCCCTCGACTCGACCCTCGCTGGTGCCTGCTGGTCTCAGGTTCTCACGGCGGAGGCGTCAGGTGGCTTTGATGGTCGGCCAGGCGTTCGGGAGGCAGCCGGCCAGTCCCTTGGTCTGCTGCAGCATCACCGGGGCGGGCGTGTTCTTCTGCGCGCAGGTGGAGTGGCCGTGGCCGAGCGCGTGGCCGACCTCGTGGTTCACCAGGTAGCTGCGGTAGAGGTCGACCTGGCCGGCATACGCCGGTACGGCGTACATCCAGCGCTTGGCGTTCAGCACCACGCGATCCTCGACCCGGCACGAGACCTCGCCGCCGGTGACGAGCGGCAGGCAGAGCTTGTCGGTCAGCGTCGGCGTGGCGAGGATGATCCGCAGATCCGCATCGGGTTTGTCGGTCCGCTCGAAGCTGACCGGATGAATCGCCTGCCAGCCGCGCGGATCGGTCAGCGTCCGGTGGATCGTCGCCGCGACCGCCGCCCCGTCGACCGACAGCCCTTCCTCGATCTCGACGCGATAGGTCAGCTTCTCCCGCACGCCGTTCGCCTTGCTGAACCCGCCGACCACAGCAAGCCGCCCGGTCGACACAGTGACGTTCGGCTTCGCCCCCTTCGGCAAGGTAGGTGCCGGCCGCAACGGCGTCGTAAACGTTGCCGTCGGCCCCTGACCAGGCGCCACCTTGGGCTCCTCGACCGGCGCACCAGCAACCCGCCGCTCATCCGCTGCAAACTGCGAGGCCAGATTCTGCTGCCGCCCAGTCTCCGGATGCACCACCATCACCACACCCAACACAGCCAACGCAGTAACCGAGAACCACTGCGCCCGATAGGACTTCCTCCGACTGTGCCGCGCCCCACGCACACCGCCCCCAAGACGCTGCCCCCTCCGCGCGATACCCACCCCCCGACCCTACCGACCCCAAACCGTTACCTAAACCTTGGACGTGGATATCAGGCTGTGCGGGTGCGGAGGAATTTGCCGAAGTGGGGGACGGTGAAGGCTACTGTGCCGCGTTCGGCGGAGAAGACGAGGCCTTTCTTGATCAGGCCGTCTCGGGCGGGGGACAGGGATTGGGGTTTGCGGCCGAGAGTGGTGGCTACTTCGGCGGTGGGGACGGGGCCGTCGTCGACGCCGATGCCTAGTTCGGCCATGGCTCGCATGTATTCGCGTTCGGCCGGGGTGGCGCGTTCGTAACGGGAGCCGAAGAAGCCGACGGTGAGTTCGCGCGACGCTTCCGGGGCTGCGACGGCGACGTCCTTGATGGTGATGGGGCTCGCCGGAGCGTGGTCCCAGGTGGCGTGGGCGAAGGCTTGGACGAAGTACGGGTAGCCGTCGGTCTGCGCGTACAGCTCGTCGAGCGCCTCCTCGTCGTACATCACGTCCTCGCTCTCCGCCGGCACCATTAGCGCGCGGTCGCAGGCTTCGCGGGCGAGGCGGTCGACTCGGACGTAGCGGAAGAGGCGTTCGGAGTACGACTTGGAGGCGGACAGTACTGCGGGCAGGTGCGGCAGGCCGGCGCCGACGACGACCAGCGGCGCGCTCTGCTGCGAGATCTCGTGGCAGGCGGCGCACAACGCGGACAGGTCGTCGGCACCGATGTCCTGCATCTCGTCGATGAACAATCCGACGCCGACGCTCAGATCACCGGCGAGGTCGGCCGCGTCGGTGAAGAGTTCGATCAGGTCCATCTCGAGGTCGCCGGAGTCGGCTCGGCCCTTGGCGGCGGCGACGTCCACCGGTGGGTGCCAGCGGATTCCCTTGCGGTCGTTCTGGGCGGTGCGGAGCGCGAAGGCCTTCAGTACGGCGCTGAACTGGTCGACCCGTTCGTCGTCGCGGTGCCGGTGCCCGAGTTCGCGCATCGCGGTGTGCATCGCCTGCGCGATCGGCAGCCGGATGCTCTGGTCGGGGCGCGCCTCGATCTTGCCCGTGCCCCAGGCGCGCTTGATGGCCTGGCTGCGCAAGGTGTTCAGCAACACTGTCTTGCCGACGCCGCGCAGCCCGGACAGCACCAGACTCCGCTCGGGCCGGCCGGCGGCGACGCGTTCGAGCACCACCTCGAACTGGCGTACTTCGGTGTCGCGACCGGCCAGCTCAGGAGGCCGCTGACCGGCGCCGGGCGCGTAGGGATTCCGGATCGGATCCATGCATTCCACTCTATGAGCGCGTCTAGCGTTTTCCTTAGATTGACCTAGCCACCCCCAGAGCGTGTCGCTTCTCTGTCAAAGACCACCTCTATCTACCCTTTTCCCTAGATTCCCCTAGACGCCAATATCAACCCTTAGCCGCTAAGGTCTGCGCATGGGCGGGGTTGAGGTGCGGGAGTGGACCGTGCAGGCCGCTGGGCAGTACGAGCGGACGCATCAGCAGTACGTCGGTGGTGCGCGGAAGCTGGAAGCGCTGATCAACGAGCTGATCGGTGAGGAAGAGGGCATCAACTACCTCTCCGCGACCGCCCGGGCGAAGGATCCCGAGTCGTTCCTGGCGAAGGCGTCGAAGCCGCATCCGGACGATCCCACCCGGCCGAAGTACGACGATCCGCTGAACCAGATCACCGACCTGGTCGCGGCCCGGATCATCACCTTCCTGGTCGAGGCTGTCGACCGGGTCTGCGAGGTGATCGAGTCGGAGTTCGAGATCGTCGAGCACACCGACATGGGCGCGCACACCCGGGCGCAGGGCGCGTTCGGGTACGCGAGCAAGCACTACCTGGTCCGGTTGAACGCGCATCGGCGAGAGCTGCCGGAGTACGCCGTACTGAAGAACCTGACGATGGAGATCCAGGTCCGTACGGCGGTCCAGCACGCGTGGGCCGAGTTCGAGCACGACATCCGCTACAAGCTGGACATCCCGCCGGATCGCAAGCCCGAGTTCGACCGGCGGTTCCTGCTCGCGGCCGCGTTGATGGAGCTGGCGGACAACGAGTTCGCCGAGATCGACAAGCTGTACCGCGAACTGGCCGCCGCCGAGCCCGACGCGGCGCCGATGGACCTCACGACGTCGACCCTGACGACGTACCTGACCAGGCGCTACCCGGATGCCCCGCACGCGAAGACGAACCACTACGCCTGGATCCTCGGCATCCTGGCCAAGATGGGAGTCACCACGGAGGAGCAGCTGACAGAGCTGCTCAGGGGGATCGACAGCGCGGCAGTGCAGGCCGCGATGACGCACCGCTTCCCAGCAGGGACCGTACGCCGTCTCGACGACGACCTGCTGGCTGCGAAGGGTCTTGAGTACGTGGACCTCTTCCCCGAGGAGGAGCGCCGCCAGAAGATCCTCCGCGGTCGCTACAAGGCTCTCGTCCGCAGCGGCCTCCTAGAAAGCCAGTAGCTCAGCGCGGCCCCGGGTTCTGCCGCAGCAGGGCTGCTCCCAGTGGAGTCAGGACGTGCAGCAGCGTGGCCAGGTGGCGTCGAGAGGTGATGAGCCCGCTGTCGCGCAGTACGGTCAGGTGATGGCTCGCCGTCGGTGCACCGATGCCGACGCGGCGGGCTATCTCGCCGGTGGTCAGCCCCTCACTCGTCGCCTGGAGGACCGCGGCCCTCGTCGTACCGAGCAGTGCGGCTGTCGACGGCTTGGGCGGCTCCGTCTCGTCGCTGTCTGCCTTGTTGAGCAGGGGATAGCTCAGCATCGGTGGTAGCTCGTCGTCGGCCAGTGCGACCGGGTAGTGCCAACAGAAGTACGACGGGGAGAGCAGTAGGCCGCGGCCGGCCAGATGGAGAGTCCTGTCGTACGGGTACTGCACCTCGAGTACTGGGTACTGCCAGCGCATCAGCGGCCAGAAGCTCTTGAGCAGCTGGTCGACGCCGCCGCGCATCAGCGCACGCGATCGCAGCGCCCTGTCAGCCGCGACTGCTGCTTGGATGCTCTCGTCGTGGGGCTCGATCACCTTGTGGTGGTAGGTCCGCAGGGCTGTGTCGAGTTCGGTCCGCATCTCGCCGGCGGCGAGCCGCTTGCCCCAGGAAGGGACGTGGTGCACGAGGGCCAGCGTCTTCAGTTCGCGGGTGACGCGTTCCGACGGCGTGGCGAGGACCGCATCTATGCCGGCGTCGAGGCCTTCCAAGGCAGCGGGTGGGGTGAGGAAGTCGGGGAAGTAGGCCGCTCGGGGGAAGAGGGGCAGCAGGAGGTCGTTGACCATTCGCTGCAGATCCTGGTCGGCCAGTGCTTCCTGGGTGGACCGGTACCAGTGCGCGTACGCCCAGCGGCCGCGGCGGGTCTGCAGGCGGTCGAGGCTGTTGGTGATCTCCCAGAGCGGATCCGGCGTACCGGCGAGGCGAACCCTGGTCAGGTCGCGCTCGGTGAAGATGATCCGCAGCATCTCGTCCCCAGTCCTGCGCGTGTCGGCAATCCGTTCCTGATCGTGCCCGCTGCAGCCGCCGGATGCACCGCCTTTCGACTCAGATCGAAGCCGCGCCACCTCGGCCTGTCAAGAAGCCGGGTTCAGGACAGCTCGTCGGCGACTTTGGCAGCGGTCGCTCGGGCGAAGGCGGTGGTGGTGAGGAAACCGAGCAGCAGGACGAGCAGGCCGCAGGTGGTGATGATGTACCAGCAGAGGCGCGCGGCGGGGACGAAGCTGGTCTCGAAGGAACTGGTCAGGCGAGCGGTCAGGACGGTGCCGACGATCGCGACGCCGAGCGAGGCGCCCACCTGGCGACTGGTCGAGGCGATCGCGGCCGCGACGCCGGCCTGGGACAGCGGCATCCCGGAAACGGCCGTGTTGGTGATCGGCGCGTTCAGCATGCCGAAGCCGAGCCCGAAGATCAGGTACCCGCCGAGCAGCACCGGGGTCGCCGTACTGTCCGTGAGCCGCGACAGCACCAACCCGCTGACTGCCAGCATGGACCCGGCGATCACCAGCGGGATCCGCGCCCCGCGCGCTCCCACGATCCGCCCGGACAGCGGCGCGAACACGACCGTCATCGCGGCCATCGGCAACGTCAGCAACCCGGCATGCAACGCGGAGAACCCGCGAACGTCCTGTAAATAAAGGGAATTCAGGAACAAGAACCCCGAGAGCGCAGCAAACCCGGACACCGCGATCACCGTCGCCCCGGAGAACGGCAGACTGCGGAAGAACCGCGGATCGAGCAACGGTTCGCGCCGGCGCTGCTCGTAGAGCACGAGCGACACCGCAGCCGCCACGACCAGAACGAAGCAGCCAAGAATCAGCGGCGACGTCCAGCCCGCGGACCGTCCTTCGATGATGCCGTAGGTGAGCCCGACCAGCAGCAGGATCACCAACACCTGGCCGACCGGATCGATCCGGCGCGCGACGGCGGCCCTCGACTCCGGTACGAACAGCACGGTGAGCAGTACTGCGACCAGCGCGACCGGCACGTTGATCCAGAAGATCGACCGCCAGCCGGCCGTGTCGACCAGAACCCCGCCGACGACCGGCCCGACGGCCATGCTCAGCCCCACGACGCCGCCCCAGACCCCGATCGCCTGAGCACGTTCGCGCGGAGCCGTGAAGGTATTGGTGATGATCGACATGGCGACCGGGTTGAGCATCGACCCGCCGATCGCCTGCAGCATCCGGAACGCGATCAGCAGGTCGACGCTCGGCGCGAACCCGCACAACAGCGAGCCCAGCCCGAACAGCACCAGCCCAACCTGGAACGTCCGCCGCCGACCCACCCGGTCGGCGGTCGAACCGGAGACCATCAGCAGACTGGCGATCACCAGCGTGTAGGCGTCGATGGTCCACTGCAGTTTGGCCACCGAGGCACCCAGATCCGACCGGATCGACGGCAGCGCCAGGTTCACGATGGTCGAGTCGAGCCCGACGATGAACAGACTCAGACAACAGATGCCGAGCACCAGCAACCGCCGCCGCCGACCCAGTTCCGGCACCCGTTCAGCCTTCCGTTCGATATGAACGTTGAAGACTGTACAACTGTCAGCTGAGTCCGTAGCTGCGGTAGATGGTCTGCGAGACGGTGTTGCCGTTCAGATCGGTCGCGTCGACGTGCACCGTCACCGCCTGGGTCACCGCTCCCTTCAACGGCGTGAACAGCAGTACGTCGTACGCACCGGCGACCTTGCTCCCACGGGCATCCACCCAGGTCACACCGTCGTCGTAGCTGACCTTCACCTTCACGGACCTGAACGCTGCAGTCTTCGGATGCGCCGTCGCCTCGTAGTACGGCGTGATGCGCAGCGTGCTGAACCCGCGTCGCACCTTGTTGTTCGCATCCGTGTCCGCCTTGTAGCGCAGATACAGCAGTTGCTGCGGCGCACACGGCCCGTCGGGCGTCCCGTCACTCCAGTTGCGCAGGCACTCGGTGTTCCCCATGTCGGCGGAGGTGACCCGACCCGAGGTGAAGGTCCACTCGGTGTGCTGCTTCGCGCCGTACTTGTACATGAGCGCGGAAGCGTCCGCCGCCTTCGACAGATCCCAGTCCGAGACCAGCTTGTACTGCGCTGCTTCCGGCGGCAGCTCGTACGCCGTCGTGCCCTTGTACTGCGTCGGCGGGATCACCGTGCCGTCCCGCGACAGCGTGATCGTGCCGTTGGTGACGACGTTCGGAGACATGCTGAACGGGCTGCTGCTCGTGTACGCCGGCAGCACGTTCAGCGTGTTGTCGTACCTGCAGGCGAAGCACCAGCCCATGTGAGACAGGTTGGTCGACGCGGGCGGCACCGTTGCGGGACCGATCCCTCTCGGTGCGACCAGCCAAGTCTCCGGCGGCATCCAGCCGGTGCGCAGGGTGGTACGCAGCTCCTCGGTCTCGACCAGATCCTGGTTCACCGCCGCGCCGCGGACCCATTGCTGCCCCGGCTTGATCGGCCCGTAGAGCTCCTCGCGGGCACCCGGCAACTGCAGCATGCCCGGGTAGAGGAACAGCTGGAACTCCCAGCTCCGATCGAACTTGGAACCGACCTGCTCGACACCGGGCTTCGCCAGATCGGTCGGCTCGTCCGCGTGGTAGCTGGTGTTGATCCGGGCCAGTTGCCGGTCGGTGAAGCGGTAGTCGAGCTGGGCGGGGATGCTGCCCTGTTCGGTCATCGCGACGTGGTAGATGTACGGCGATACCGGCGTACCGACCACATTCACGGTGACCGGCCCGGCCGCGAGCAGCTTGCGGAGCTGGGCACCTTCGACGTTGTCGATACCGACCACCGGCAGGTACTTCATCACGCTGATCCCGGGGACTCCTTCACACACCGGCCCGGGTTCCTCCAGTACGCCGACGGCACCCGCCGCCTGGGCAGCTTGCAGATCCGGTTCCGTCAGTTCGCAGACCGTGCGAGTGCCGTCGCCGATGCTGCGCGTCATCAACACGAGCTTGCCGCGTAGTTTGCCGATCTCCGCAGGCTCGATCGACTCCCCGACGTCCACCACCGGAAGATGCCGATAGGTGCCCTTGAAGGTCTTCTCGCCGCCGAGGAAGTGCCAGTAGTTCGCGTTGAACCTCGTACCCCGGCCGTTGCGGCTGTCCACGGACAGCTCGACCGGCGTCTTCCCCCGCGTCGATTCGAACTTCAGGTACTGCGAACCGATGGTCACCGGCTTCGTCGGGCTGACGTACATCACGTCGTCGCCCCAGCCCGTGTTGGTGATCTCGGTGACCCAGTCCGACCGGTCGGCCGTCATCCGCTGGTACTTGAGACCGCCCGCCTGCTGCCGGCTGGGACGCTCGGTGCTGAAACGGATCGGCACAGCGTCCTTGTCGTCGAGGTTCAGGACGACCGGGCCGTTGACGTTGACCTCAGGCTGGTAGAGCGCAACGGCCTCCCGCCGCCGCGAGGCCAGCAGCCGGTTGGCGCCGGTGTTGATGCTCCAATGACCGGGAGTGAGCTCGAGCGTGATCGTTGCGGTGTGGGAGTCGCCCGAGGACGGCATCCACACGTCGATCAGCGGCGTACCGGGCTGGTCGAGGTTGAACGCCTGCACCCAGGCGCCCGTCTCCAGCTCACCGGTGGACTTGAGGTTGACCTGGACGGGGTAGGTGAACGGAGTACGCCGGAAGCCCACGGGCGTGCGCAGTTGCACGTCACCGGACGTGGCGACCACTGCACCGGAGTACAGGCCTTCTGCCAGGCCGGCGGGGTTCAGCGTGACGTCGAGTGTTGCGGAGCCGTGCGCTGGGACCGTCAACTGCGACGCCATGGTCAGGGCGCTCGCGGCGTCCACACCGATCGCACGGAGGGTGTGGCTGATCATCAGCGTCACGTCGCTCGCGGAGTCGTTGCGGTAGGTGACCTGCTTCTTGACGGCCTCGGTCTGGTTGTTGACCACCTTGGCGAAGTCGAGGTTGGTGGTCGTGCTGGTGACCTGCTGGCTGGTCGCGCGGACGAGGTCGACCCGGCCGGCGCCTTGCTCGAACGCGTTGTACCCGTCGTCCTTGCTCGACGCCATCAGCGCCGCCTTGAGCTCGGGGCCGGTCCAGTCCGGGTGCTCCTGCGCGAGGATCGCAGCCGCTCCGGCGACGTGGGGCGTGGCCATCGAGGTACCGGAGGCCGTCGTGTAGTAGTCGTCGACCGGCGAACCCATGGTGGTGCCGGCGGCTCGGGCAGCCACGATGTCGGAGCCAGGCCCTGCGATGTCCGGCTTGTCGACGCGGTCGTTGTAGGGCAACGGACCACGACTCGAGTAGGACGCCAGATGGTCGGCCTTGTCGACCGAGGCTACCGTCAGCGCGGCCTCGGCGACTCCCGGCGAACCGATCGTGGACTTGCCACCGGAGTTGCCCGCCGCGACGACGAACAAGGTGTTCGTGCTGGCGCTGAGCTTGTCGACGGCCAGGGCGCCGGGGTCCTGCGCCTCGTCGACCGGGGCCGGACCGCCGAGGCTGAGGTTGACGACGCGTGCACCTTGTGCCGCGGCCCACTCCATCCCGGCGATCACATCGGACTCGTCGCCGAAGCCGGTGTGGTCGAGCACCTTGCCGATCAACAGCGAGACATCGGGTGCCACACCTTTGTACTTCCCGCCCGAGGCAGCACCCGTTCCGGTGATGATCGAGGCGACATGGGTGCCGTGACCGAAGCCGTCGGCCACGCTCGGATCGCCGGTGAAGTTCTTCGAGACACTCACCTTGCCCTGCAGATCCGGGTGCGTCTCGTCGATGCCGGTGTCGAGGATCGCGACCTTGACTCCCTTGCCGGTGTACCCGGCGGCCCAGGCCTGCGGCGCGCCGATCATCGGCACGCTCCGGTCCAGCGTCGCCTGGACCTTGCGATCCAGCCACACCTTCGCCACCGATCTACTGAGCGCCGCCCTCCGGCCCGCGGCCGGTCGAGCTCCGATGGCTGCCCAGAACGCGGACGCCTGCGTCTTCGGCAACTTGGTCGCGGTGCCGTGCAGACTGGTCAGGTCGTGCGTCGGTGTGACTCCGGGCAACGCGTCGGCAGAGCCGCGCACCTTGGCCATCGGCAACGAACTCGCCATCTGCGTGATCAGCGGCAACGTGCTGTCGGCCGCATCCGCATACCCGTTGGCGGCCAGATAGCTCACGTCGAACAGCGTCGGATCGAGTACGCCGGACGCCAGATAGGGCATCGCGTCATCCGGTACTACGAGCGAGCGGTCCTTCTGCTGCCGGATCCGCACGATCGGCGTCGACCCGTCGGACCGCGTGGCCGCCGCCACCGACATCGCCGGCTCGCCCCCGGACGGGTCCGGAGTGAGCGTCACCTTGTCGCCGGTCAGCAGGGTCACCGTCGTCGGCGCGACGGTGATCCTGGTCCCAGCAGCAGCAACGGGGGCAGGAGTGGCGCTGGCAGGCAGCACGAGGGCACCGGCCAGCAGGACTGCGCCGGTCGCGAGCGGGAGGGATCGAGCACGATTCATGGGCGGACTCCTCAGGAGTTCATCCGATCAGGGCGTGCCGGGCACGCGCGGGGCGGATGCGTCGGCATTGCCGAGAGTCGCCGAGCGCGATCAACGCTGTAAAGACGTTCGCGGGACCGGTCTAGGCCATTGACCGCAATCGGCCATAGCCTGGGCCGATGCTGGAGAGTCTCGGGATCGGCCCCGCGGAAGAGCGGCTGTACGCCGATCTGCTCGCCAACCCCGCAAGCACCGCCGAGGAGCTGGCCGGCCGGCATCCGGACCTCCCCGACCTGCTGGCCTCGTTGCGGGCCGGCCGGCTGATCCGGGACGACGACGGTCTGCTCTCGGCCGTGCCACCCGCGCTCGCACTGCAGACCACCTTGGACGCGCAACGACTGGAGCTCGAGCGGGCCGCCGCCCGGGTCCGCGAACTGGATCGGTTGCACAGGGCAACACCGGACCCGTTCCGCCGCGCGCCGGTCGAGGTCGTGCCCGGCGAAGAGGCGCACGAGCGGCTCGGCGTCCTGCTCGCGGCGACGCAGCACGAATTGCGCGCGTTCGACACCCCGCCGTACGGCAAGGTGCTGGAGCCAGCGGACGCGGAGCCTGCGGTGATGTCGCTGCAGCGCGGCGTGCGGCAGCGCATCGTCTACGACCGCGCCGCCGTCGGAGAGCACGAGCTGGACACGATGCTGCCGGGACTGGCCGCGGGTGAGGAGGCGCGGGTCGTCGGCGAGCTGCCGTTGCGGCTGTCGATCTTCGACGACCGAGCGGCCGCTCTCCCGCTGCGGGTGGGCCTGGTCCAGACCGAAGGCCTGCTCCTGGTCTGGCCGAGCAGCCTGCTGGACGCTCTGATCGCGCTGTTCGAGCGGGTCTGGGACAGCGCGCTGCCGCTGATCCTGGACGAAACCACGACGGCCGGCGGCGAGGCCGATGACGACAGGACGCTGATCGCGCTGCTGGCCGCGGGGATGGGTGACCAGGCGATCGCCCGGCACCTCGGCATCAGCCTGCGGACGGTCGGCCGCCGGGTCCAGCGGGTACAGAACGACCTGAACGCGGCGACCCGGTTCCAGGCCGGTGTCGCGGTCGGTCTCCAACTGGCGGAACAGGGCCGCATCCACGGACCGAAAACGGTTTGACGGGCCCCTCGCGGGCGCGCCTAGGCTGGATGCATTCGCCTGGTCAGGTGTCTCGAAACCCCTCTATGCCTTCTTTGGGACGTCATGTCGCTGCGCCTCATTCCCTTCGCCGACCCGGGTGTACCCGATACCCGGTCCGGCCTCCGACTCATTCTCTGGCTCGAACACCAGCAGCTCCGCGGGCAGGCGGTCGCAGTCGCCTGGGGCCTGGTGTACTTCGGTGGCATCGCCGCCGCCCCGGTCTCGGTCGGCCTCGCCGTCCAGGCCGTGATCGACAAGTCCTGGCCGCGATTGCTGCTGGCCGGCCTGCTGCTGCTCGTGATGGGCGCTGCCAAGGCCGGCGCCGACTCCTACTTCCACCGCGCCGTGGTGACCAACTGGATCGCCACTGCATCCCGCATCCAGCAATTGATCTCCCGCAAGGCCGCTGAGCTCGGCTCGATGCTGACCCGGCGGATCGCTGCCGGTGAGGTGGTCGCCGTGAGCAGCGGCGACGTCGAGAAGATCGGCTGGTTCGTCGAGGTGCTGGGCCGGTTCACGGCCGCCCTGCTGACCTGCTTCGCCGTGGTGATCGGCCTGCTCTTCTACGAACCGCAGCTCGGCCTGATCGTCGCCGTCGCGGTTCCCGTGCTGGCTGTCTCGATCGTGCCGCTGATGGGTCCGGCCGAGCGCCGGGCCGACCAGCAGCGCGCCAAGGGCGGCCGGGCCACCGAGCTCGCCGCCGACACGGTCGCCGGCCTGCGCGTACTGCGTGGCATCGGTGGCGAGCAGCTCTTCCTGGACCGGTACCGCGAGGCGTCGCAGGAGTACAGGTCGAGCGCCGTCCGGTCGGCGCGGATGTGGTCGCTGATCGCGGCCCTGCAGGTGCTGCTGTTCGGTCTGTTCCTGGTGCTGATCGTCTGGTTCGGCATCCGGCTGGTGACCTCCGGCCGGATCAGCGTCGGCGAACTCGTCACGACGTACGGCTTCATCACCTTCATGATGGTGCCGCTGCAGACGTTCGAGGAGACGGCGAGCGCGTTCATCTTCTCGAAGGTGTCCGCGCGTCGTGCCGCGCGAGTGCTCTCGCTGCGGCGTACCGATGACAACGCGGCGACGCTGGAAGCCCAGGTGCCGGAAGGTGACCTGTTCGACCCGATCACTGGGCTGTCTGTTCCGGCTGGATCCTTCACTGCCGTGGTCTGTGGCAACCCGGACGCCAGTGGACGGCTAGCGGATCGACTGGGCGGTCACAGCCCCGATGCCGAACCAGGGCAGGCCTCTGTGCTGCTCGACGGCGTGGCGCTGGACGAGCTGCCGCTGGACTCCGCGCGGACCGCAGTACTCGTGCAGGACAAGGATCCCGTGCTGCTGTCCGGCACGGTTCGCGACCTGTTCGACGTACCGTCCAGTGGAGCTGTCTCGGTGGAGGCAGCGCTGGACGCTGCTCAGTGCGAGGACATCCTGGACGTACTGCGTCAGTCGTTGCCGTCAGGTGGTAGCGATGCCACCCAGGCCGTGTTGACCGAGCGCGGCCGGTCCTTGTCCGGTGGTCAGCGCCAACGAGTCGCCCTGGCTCGCTCGCTGTACGTCGATCCGGCGCTGCTGGTGCTCGACGAGCCGACCAGCGCAGTCGATGCACACACCGAGGCCCGGATCGCCGACAGCCTGCGGTTGCTCCGGTCCGGCCGCACCACCGTGGTGTTCACGTCCAGCCCGCTGATGCTCGACCGTGCCGACCGGGTCGTGTTCGTTCCGGACGGCCGGGTCGAGGCCGTCGGGACCCACCACGAACTCATCAACACCAACAACAGGTACCGCGCGGTCGTCACCCGTGAGGACGAACCAACCTACGAGGAGTCGGCGTGAAGCGCCCCGAGTACGACCCGGCAGCGCCGCAGGAAGCGGCTCGTCTGCCGGTAGCTCGCACCGCAACAGTGCGGGCGTATTTGAAGACGCTGTTCAAGCGGCATCGTCGTGCCTTCGGTTGGCTGACCCTGGTCAACGCAGTGGCGGCACTGAGCGGCATGGTCGGGCCATGGCTGCTCGGCAACGTGGTGGAGAAGCTCTCGCACGGCAAGACGGACGTGGACCTTCCGTACGTCGTACTGGGCTTCGTGTGCGCTCTTGCCGTGCAGACAGTGTTCGTCCGGCTCACGCGGCTTCGCGGTGCGGTGCTGGGCGAGGAGATGCTGGCCGATCTGCGTGAGGACTTCCTGGTCCGTGCGGTTGCGCTGCCGCCCGGCGTACTGGAGCGCGCCGGTACGGGTGACCTGCTGTCCCGGATCACCACGGATGTCGACCGTCTCTCGCACGCCATGCGCGACGCCGTTCCCCAGTTGACCATCGCGGTGATCTGGGCCGGGTTGCTGATCGGCGCCCTGGTGGTGACCGCGCCGGAGTTGGCGGTCGCCGTGGTGATCGCGGCACCGATCCTGATCATCGGGGGCCGCTGGTACTTCCGCCGCGCGCCATCGGCGTACCGGTCGGAGGCGGCCGGCTATGCGGCGGTTGCCTCAGCGCTGGCCGAGACCGTGGATGCCGGCCGGACCGTGGAGACGCACCGGCTCGGTGACCGGCGGGTCAAGCTCGGCGACACCCGGATCGGCCAGTGGGTCGCCTGGGAGCGGTACACGCTGTACCTGCGGATGATCCTGTTCCCGGTGATCAACATGACCCACACGGTCGCGCTGGCCGCGGTCCTGGTGGTCGGTGGTGGCCTGGCGATCAACGGCTGGATCACCGTCGGCGCGCTCACCACGGGTGCGCTCTTCATCCAGATGCTGGTCGAGCCGGTCAACATGATGATCCGCTGGTACGACGAGTTGCAGGTGGCCCAGGTCTCGCTCGCTCGGCTGGTCGGCGTCCGCGAGGTCGAGGCGGCGGCGACCGGTGACGACACCGAGCCGGACGGGCGGACCGTGCTCGCCGACGAGGTCCGCTTCGGCTACCTCGAGGGCCGCGACGTGCTGCACGGCGTCACGTTGACGGTCGAGCCCGGAGCCCGGGTCGCACTCGTAGGCCCTTCTGGTGCAGGGAAATCGACTCTCGGCCGGTTGCTGGCGGGTATCTATTCGCCCCGCCTCGGCGACATCACCTTGGGTGGTGCCGCGCTGGACCGGATGTCGGCCGAGCAGGTCCGCAGTCACGTTGCCCTGGTCAACCAGGAGCACCACGTGTTCGTCGGCACCATGCGCGACAACCTGCGACTGGCTCGCCCGACCGCGAGTGACGCGGAGCTGTGGACGGCACTGCGGTCGGTCGACGCGCACGCCTGGGTCGCCGGGTTCGAACACGGCCTCGACACGGAGGTCGGTTCGGGCGGAGTCTCGCTGACGCCGGCGCAGGCTCAGCAGGTGGCGCTGGCGCGGCTGGTGCTGGCGGACCCGCACACGCTGGTGCTCGACGAGGCCACCTCGTTGATGGACCCGCGGGCCGCGCGGCATCTGGAGCGCTCGCTGGCCGGCGTACTGGAAGGCCGGACCGTGGTCGCGATCGCGCACCGGCTGCACACCGCGCACGACGCCGACGTGATCGCCGTCGTCGAGGACGGCCGGATCGTCGAGCTCGGCGGGCACGACGAACTGGTCGATGCCGAAGGCCCCTATGCGGCGCTGTGGCATTCCTGGCACGGTGACCGCTGACACCCTCTCGATGGGAGAATGACGCGTGCTGACCACGCTGCTCTCGCTGCCCACCGTCATGGCCTTCGATGTGGACAGCGAGGGTCGCCTGCTGATCGCGTACGACGGTAGTGGCATCCGTCAGCTGCACGAGATCGGCCCGGACGGAAGTTGGCGGACTCTGACGGAGCTCGCCGACACCGTCCGGGGCGCCCGGTACATCCCGGGTGCCCGCCAGGCCGTGATCGAGCACGACACCGACGGCAACGAGCGCGGCCAGTTGTCCCTGCTCGACCTGGAGGCGGACGGCCTTCCCGAGCTCGTCCCGCTCGTCCAGGACCCGGCGTACCTGCACCGTCTGATCGATGCCAAGCCGGACCGGGTGCTGTTCGCCACCAACCGGCGCAACGACGTCGACTTCGACCTGGTCGCACGAGACCTGGCAACCGGTACCGACACGGTCCTGTACGACGGTGGCGGCTTCATGGGCCCGGTCGCGGTCTCACCGGACGACCGCTGGGCACTGATCCTGATGGCCGGCGGCCCTGGCAACTCGGTGCAGTTGCTCCTGGTCGAGACAGCCACCCAGGCGGTCACCGAGTTGACCGCCTTCGACGTACCGAACTATCAGGACTCGCCCAGCTGGCTGCCGGACTCGTCCGGGTTCGTGATCTCGAGCGACGCCGATCGGGACCGGATGGCCTTGCGGCGCTACGACCTCGCGACAGGTAGCTGGAGCGATCTCCTGGTCGACGACCGGCGGGACCTGGCCGGTTGGATCTGCCCGGACGGCGAGCACCTGCTGGTCGGCAGTACCGACGACGGCGAGGTCTCGCTTGCCCTGCACAGCCTGGCCGACGGTGCTCTGGTAGCGCCGGTAGACCTTCCAGGAGGCGGCCTCGCTGCTCGGCAGATAGGGGCGAGGGATCCGCTGTGGTCAGAGGACGGCAGTCATGCGGTGATCAACTACGCCTCACCTGTGCAGCCGCCTGTGGTGGTCCGCTACACGCGCGAGACCGGCGAACTTCTGATGGTCGAGGCGCCCGACATGCCGGAACTGCCGGCCGGTCTGGCACATCCCGAGAGCCACCGGGTGCCGACTTCGGACGGCGAGCAGGTCCCGGTGTTCGTGTATCGCCCGGCCGAAGGTGGTGACGGGTCGGCGGTCGTCCACATTCACGGTGGACCCGAGGCTGCCGCGATGCGGAGCTGGAACGCGGTGATCGCCGGACTCGTCGCGGAGGGCCACACGGTCGTGGTGCCGAACGTGCGCGGCTCCGCGGCGTACGGGAAGCGCTGGTACTCCCTCGACGACAAGCGGCTCCGGCTGGACTCGGTGGCCGACCTCGCCGCCATCCACGCCTGGCTGCCGTCGATTGGAGTGGACCAGAGCCGGGTCGCGCTCTTCGGCGGCTCGTACGGCGGCTACATGGTGCTTGCCGGACTCGCTTTCCAGCCGACGCTCTGGGCGGCCGGCGTCGACATCGTCGGGATCGCCTCGCTGGTCACCTTTCTGGAGAACACTTCCGACTACCGGCGGGCGGTCCGCGAGCGCGAGTACGGCACGCTGGCCGGCGACCGGGACTTCCTGGAGGAGGCCAGCCCGCTCAACCGGGTGGACGACATCCGGGCGCCGCTGTTCGTCATCCATGGCGCCAACGACCCGCGCGTCCCGCTGTCCGAGGCCGAGCAGATCGCCGAGGCGCTGGCCAAGCGGGACGTCCCCTGCCAACTGCTCGTGTACCCCGACGAGGGCCACGGCCTGGCGAAACGCCAGAACCGCCTCGACGCCTATCCGAAGGCCTTCGCGTTCCTCGCCGAGCAGCTAGCTCAGAGCAGGCAGTAGCGGAGTCAGACTCGTGCCTTCCAACCGGACCGGGAGGCCGAGCGGGATCGCCAGGTTGAGTTCGGCATGGCCGATAGCGGCACCTTCGAGCATCGGTACGCCGAGCGGAACGAGTCGCTCGCGGATCACCTCGCCGACCAGGTCGGTGCTGTCGGAATCGGTGAAGTCGCCGATCACCAGGCCGCTGACCTGATCGAACCAGCCGGACCTGAGCAGCTGGGTGAGCAACCGGTCGATCCGGTAGCCGTCCTCGCCGACGTCCTCCAGGAAGACGATCCCGGCCGGCCGGGCGAAGGTCGGCGTACCGAGGCTGGCTGCAAGGAGAGCCAGGTTGCCCCCGAGGAGGCGGCCTTCCGCAGTACCGGGGACTACAGAACGGGCGCCGGTTGGAGCGAGCAGGTCCGTCACCGACTCGGGCGTGAACAGCAGGTCGCGCAGGCGATCCCGTCCTTGTTCGGAGCCGAGTTGCTCGACCGCGGCGGCCATGGGTCCGTGGATCGTCACCAGCCCGCGAGCGTTCAGGACCTCGTGCAAAGCAGTGATGTCGCTGAACCCGACGAGGATCTTGTCGACAGCCGCCAACTCCTCGACGTCAAGGTGCTGGAGCATGCGCTGTACGCCGTACCCACCGCGTGCGCAGATCACCGCCTTGAAGTCCGGCTCCAGCCACGCCGCCCGGAAGTCCGCCGCGCGGGCTGTGTCCTCCGACGCGAGATACGGCAACTGGTCGTGCCGCCCCAGCGCCGCGGGCATCACCTCGACCTCGAGCCCCCAGTCCCGCAGGTACTTGAGCCCGATCTCCAAGCGCGCACCGTCCAACGGCCCGGCCGGCGCCACCACAGCCACTCGATCCCCGGCCGCCAACCGCGCCGGCCTCCTCACCTCAGTCACCAGACCGACGCTATCCGTCCGGCCATCCGCGCCCGACATCACACCCCCAGCTTCGTCAGCACGCCGGTGATGAACGGAGCCTTGCCGGCTCGGTAAGCAGGCCGGTCCTCGTCGTCAGCCGCCGCCAGCTCCCGCTTGATCCGCGCATACTCGGCTCGGTCGACCGGATCGGAGCGCAGATGATCCCGGAACGCCAGCAGCGTCCGCAGACTGCCCGGACCCTGTTCGAAGATGTGCAGGTGATGTGACCGCCGCTCGACCGTCGGGTAGCACAGAGACCACTTGAGGGCCTGCTGATCACCCGGCTCCGGCGCGGTCAGCCAGCCGATGGAGGCGAGCGCGTCGAACGCCGCCGCGCACTCGGCGTACTCCCGGACCACGGCAGCCATGTCGATGATCGCCTTCGCCGGGAGCCCGGGGACCGCGGTGCTGCCGATGTGCTCGATCGGCTGGACCAAGTACTCCCGCAGTACGGGCTCCACTCGCCGGCGCTGCTCCTCGAACAGTGCCGGCCAGCGGGCGTCGTACTCGACGATCTTGATCGGATCCAGCCGCATATCCCTTTGTCTACCAGTCGACCTTCACGGTGGCTGTCTTGGTGACGCCGTTGACGGTGACTGACAGGTCGGCCGAGCCGGGGCGGAGGGCGGTCAGTTGACCGGTCGCCGGGTCGTAGGAAGCGACGGACCAGAACGGAGCCGTCTTGGCCGGACCGATGTGGAGGAAGGCCGAGCCTGACCAGTCGGCAGAGACCGGGAAGGAGACGGGGACGCGCCGATCTTCCTGTACTACGGTCGCCGCGGCCGGTGCGGTCTGTCCTCGGCGGAGTGATGCCGGGGCGGACAGCTCGAGTGCGTCCACATGCGGCCGGAGTTCGACCTGGAACCAGGAGCGCTCCGGTGCCGACCAGTTCCGCTCGGCCGCGCCCGCAGGACGCGCTGTCGGATCGATCCCGACAAGGGCCCAGCCGGTGAAGCCGCCCGCATCGGGCGCAGCCGCCGGACTCTTGCCGGAGTTGCCGGTCAGCGGCAGCAGTACGCCGTCCGTCCGGGTCGCCGCGAAGGTCCCTGCGTGCGCTGCCATGTACGCCGCGCCCTTGCCGGTCGATGCGCGGAAGTCGGCCAGCCAGCGAACCAGCAACTCGGCCTCCTTGCGATCGCCGAGCTGCGAGTTCTGCGTCGGGGACGGATCGTCGATCGGGTGGTGCGCCATCACCACGACATTGCGGATCGCCGGGTTCGTCGCCGCATCGTCCAACTGCTTGCGCAGATCGAGGATCTGGTCGAACCCACCGGCGCGGAGCGACCCGAGCGAAGAATCCCGCAGTACGAACCGCGTGCCCTTGTGGTCGAAGGTGCTGGTCGGGGCGCCGAACACCTTGGTCCATTCGGACAGGTCGCCCGGGCCGTAGCTCTCGTGGTTGCCCGGCACGTAATGCACCGGAACCTTGCCGGCGACCTCTTCGTCGATGATCTTCTTGGCCAGCGCGATGTCGTTCGCAAAACCGCGGTCGACGAAGTCACCGTTGATCACCAGGAAATCCGGGTGCTGCGCGAGCGCCTCGCGGATCGTACGCCGGGCCTGCTTCGCGTTACCCGACTCGGGGTCGTCGGCGGTGAATTGCGCGTCCGACATCACGGCGAACCGCCACCGGCCGGCCCCGGTGACCGTCCCGTCGGTGACCACCATCGGGTCGATCACCTTGGCGGGCGGTGTCATCGTCACGGGCGGCGCTCCGCGGACCGTCAGGTCGTCGATGACGATGCGGCCGGAGTACTGCCGGGTCGGCACGGTCTCGACCACGTAGATCCGCCAGAACCTCAGCGGCATCGTCAGTCCCGGCGGGATGGTCGCTTCGACATACTTCCAGCCGGTCCAGTCGACCGCGGCCGCCAGGTTCAGCGTCTGCGCCGAGCCACCGGCGCCGTCGTACGCGTTGGCCCGCAGCCAAGCACCCTTGCCGTCGCCGTACACCCAGGCGCCGAGCTTCTGCGGCTGTCCGGGCAACGTCTGCTGCGGCGTCTGGGACAAGTACGCCGCCCGGGTCGCCGTGCTGCCCGTCAGCGAGTAGTCCAGCGCGATCGCCTGACCACCATCGTGGCCCTCGGCAACGGACCTCGAAGCCGTCGCGGCTCCGACCGGTACGGCGTTGGCCTGCCATACGGCGGGATCGTCGACCTCGTCCACCACCTGACTGGTGAGGCCGGCGGTGACACTGAGCTGGGTCGTCAGCGCGCCCACCTTCGCCGTCACCACAGTCGAGACGGCATCGGCGCCGACCGCGGTCACGTCGAACCCATTGCCTCGGGCAACCACCTTGATCAGTGCCGGATCATAGGTCAACTGCACATCGCGCGGTTCCACCCAGGTGGAGAAGCCGTCCGCGTCGAAGCCATTGACGGTGAAGAACCCTTTGGAGGTTGCGTCTGGCAACGAAACCTGCCGGGTCGACGGAGCCAGCCGGATCGGCGTACCGAGCACGGTCATCGGGAATCGTCCGCGGGCCTGCCCTCGCTCGGCGGTCACGATGACATCGCCGGCCCGCCGGCCGGCGACGACCCCCTGACTGGTGACGCGGGCGTTGCTGCCGACCGACCAGTACGGCGTACCGGGGGCCGGCGCGTACGTCTCGTCGTGACCGCGTGCCGTGAGGACCCGGCTCAGGCCGGTGAGGACGCGGGAGCTCTTGGAGATGTCGGTGTCAGGCAGCTCGCCCGCAGTACCGGCCGCTTCGACCTGGAAGCCGGTGAGGCGCCCGGAGCCCTTGCTGGGAAGGAGTCCCAGGCCGTTCGGGACCAGGCGCTCGCCGCCGTCGGACGGGTTGTTGACCACCTCGGGCGCCTGCTCACCGGGCGAGCGGGCCAGCATCGTCGAGGAGCCGCCACCGTCGAGGTTCAGGACGTCGTCGGCGCCGAGGCCGACCATCAGCTGGCCCATCTCCTTGAGCGACAGTCCGCGCGATCCGGTCGCCCGGCCGTCAACGGTCAGCAGGACCATCCGGCGGCCGTTGTCGGTGAACCCGACCGCGGTGCGTGGCGCCAGGTCGGCATCCGGTACGTCGTCAGGCACCACGCCATCGCGGGCGAGCTGGACGTTGCCACTGATCCCGACTGCGATGTCGGCGGCGTCGGAGCGCGGTCCGTACTGGACCTCCACCTTGTCGCCGACCTCGAACGCGGCCAGCGCGGCGGCTCCCGTGTCGCGGCCGATCAGAGCGAGCTCGTTCGCGGCGAGCGGCGTCGTACCGGGTGTGGTGGCCGAGGAGACGACCACGCCGTCGCGGAGTAGTACCTCGCGGACCGTCGGCAGGCCGTCGACCGTGCGAGTGCGCGGGGCGTCACCCCATTCGGGGGTGTAGAGGCCGATGCCGTTCGCGTCGACGGTCGGCGAGTTGAGGTTGGTCAGGTCGAGCCTGGTCGCGTCATCGTCCGTCGCGGTGCCTTGCAGGAAGACCTGCGCGATCTTGCCGAGGCCGTCCTTGCCGATCACCGCGGTGTCGTTGTGGCCGGCGGCCGGGGCGTTGATCAGGCGGCCGTCACGTTCGATCCCGACGCCGAGCGGGGCCGTGGTGTCATTGATGTCGAAGAAGTCGCCGTTGACCCCGGCGATCGCGCCCTTGCGAGCGAGCTGCTGACTGAGCGGTTGCCCGCCGGAAACCTTGCCGGTGTTGACGTAGTCGACGGTGACACCGTGCTGGTCCAGGTCCGCGACGAGGAAGTCGCCCCGCAGCCAGCCGCGCGCGTCGAGGCGCTCGAAAGCTGTGTAGTTCACGCCGGGCGCGACCGGGCTGTCCTTGCGGCTGGTGACGAGACCTTCGCCGGCCGGCGCGATCGCGACATCGGCGATGTCCGACGGCGCCGACGAATGCCTGAGCGCCTCGACCGGCGCGCGCCCCGGGTCCGGAGCGGGCTGGGCGAACGCCGGGGCGAACGCGCCGGTGGCGAGCAGGCCGCCCGCCAGCACGCTGACCGCCGTACGCCGGCCTGTCGTCGCCCGGATGATCGATGGAACCAACGGTGACACGGGAGCCTCCTCGGCGTGGGCGGACGCGGCCATCCGACGCCGAGAGCCCTACCGCCACGTGAGGCGCAGGTGTACGCCGATCAACCGACCGGTGACAAAGTAACGTCTCCAGTCGGTTATCGGAAGATTTCTGTCAGGATTCGGCCTGGACCAGCGGTCGCCGGCCGGCGATCTCAGTCCAGCGCGACCGGGCGGCTCGCGGCCTCCCAGGCCTGCATGCCGCCCTCGAGGTTCATCGCGTCCCGGCCCTGGGAGACCAGGAACTGGGTCGCCATCGACGACCGGCCGCCGACCGCGCAGACGCAGAGCACCTTCTGGTCCAGCGGTACCTCGCCGACGCGCTCCTGCAACTGGCCGAGCGGGATGTGCGTCGCACCCTCGATGTGGCCGCGATTCCATTCGTCGGGCTCGCGGACGTCGAGAACGAACGCCTCCTTCAGCAGTTGGTCGTCAAGGTCGGCCACGCCCACAGCAGGAATCTCCGGATTCTGGAACATGCCCCGATCATCGCAGCCTCCCCGGCCGGTCACTACACACGGTCCGCACGGCTACACCTGGAGGGCCTCGGCATCCGGCTCGCTCGGGGCAGCGACACCTCGGGCGCGCAGCATGGCCCAGCCGACCAGTGCACCGGCGACCAGCGTCAGCGTGAGGCCGGCGACGGTGACCGCCTGCTCGAACTGCGAAGTCTGCTGCCCGGTCCAGTTGGAGCCGGCGATGTCACCCGTGAAGAGCGCCGCGAGGATGGTGCCGGTCACGGCCAGGCCGACGCCAGGAGTGACCTGAGTGGCGGTGTCGAGCAGCGCGGCACCGATCGTGGTGCGGTTCTTCGGCAGACCGCGGAGCACATTGAAGCCGGCGACCGTGCCGATGACCCGCATCCCGGCGGCCACGAGCGCGAGCGAGACGGCAACCCAGAGATAGCCGAAGCGACTGAACAAGCCGAAGACGGCCAGCCCGGACACAACCGCGGCAGAGCTGATCCAGGCGGCTCGATCGGCACCGACCCACTCCACGAACGGACCGACGAGCCTGCCACCCGCGATCAGGACCACGACCTGCGGCAGCATGCCGAGAGAAGCCTGCACGGGCGTCCAGCCCCAGTCGAACTGCAACTGCAGGGTGACCATGTAGCCGAGGCCCGCGACGGCCAGACCCGCTGCGGCCTTGTAGGCCAGGGCACTCGACACCAGCGGGCGGGCGATGAGCCGCAGGTCGAGCAACGGGTACTGCGCTGCGCGGGAGCGGACGACGAAGAGAATCCCGGCGACGACGGCCCCACCGGACACCATCCACGGCACCCACGAACCAGCGCCTTCGTTGACGAACAGGGTCGGCGCGAGCAGCGCGAGCACGATCGTCGCCGTACTCAGCAGTGCACCGACGACGTCCACCGGGTCGTGGTGCAGCTCAGCCGGATCGTCGGCGGCGATGCCAGCCCGTACGCCGACGAGCGCGAGCGCGGCGATCGGCACGTTCACCAGCAGTAGCACCTGCCAGGGAGCGAACGCGAGCACGAAACCACCGGCCGTCGGGCCGACCGCTAGGCCGATCAGGCCGACGGTCGAAATCAGGGTGATCGCCTTCACCTGGAGCTTCTCGGAGTCGAACAGCCGGAAGGCCAGTGCGATCGAACCAGGGGTCGTCATGGCCGCGGCGACGCCCATCACGCCACGGACGGCGATCAGTTGCCCGGCCGAGCTGACGAAGGCGGTCGCCAGGCTCGCAAGAGCCAGCAGCACCAGGCCGATGAGCATCGTCCGGCGCCGGCCGAATCTGTCGGCGATCGCGCCGAACAACAGCATCGATCCGCCGAAGACGACGACGTACGCGCCGGTCACCCATTGCAGCGCGACCGTTGAGGCCTGCAGGTCACGTCCGATCGTGGGCAGCGCGACGTTGAGGATCGAGTTGTCGAGCATCTCGAACAGGAACACCCCGGACAGGCCGGCCAGTGCGATCCAGGCCTCGCGAAGGGACTGGGGAGGCTTCATGGTTACTCCATCTTGGAAGAGTGCGGTCTATTTTTAGAGCGTATACCACTTTCTAGGGCGCACTCTAAGTTTGGTACGCTGCAGCGGTGACGGAGACCGGACTGCGCGAGCGGAAGAAGGCCCGCACCCGCCGGCACATCGCCGAGACCGCCGCCCGGCTGTTCGCCGAGCGCGGCTACGAAAAGGTGGCGGTCAGCGAGATCGCGCGGGCGGCCGAGGTCGCGGAGCAGACGCTGTACAACTACTTCCCGACCAAGGAACAGCTGGTCACCGACCGCGAGGACCAGATCCAGGACCAGCTGAGCGAACTGATCCGCTCCCGGCCGGTCGGGACGAGCCCGGCCGCGGCCATTCGCGACTTCGTCCTGGAACTCGTGTCGGACATCGGCGGCAGGCCGGCCGAAACCGCCCGGGGCAACCTCGGTTATCTGGCCGCGATCAGTCCCGCCGTCAACCGGCTGGCACTGGAGACGACCGACCGCCTCGGCACGGCGCTGACCGCGGCCATCACGGAGTCGAGCTCGATCGCTCCGGAGCTGGCGCGGCTTCAGGGCATCGCGCTGGCCGGGGTGTTCCGCATCATCATCAGCGAGACCGGCACCCGCACCCGCGACGGCCAGACCCCACCCGAGATCGTCACCGAAGTGCGCCCCCAGGTCGAGAACATCCTCACCGAACTCGACCGCTGGCTGACCCCCACCTGAACCCCGTACTGCGGAGATCGCGCGACTTCACCGGCCTCGACAGGCCGGGGCCGCCGCTACTTCAGCAGCTTCGACAGGCGGCGGTCGGCGAGGGGTTTGCCGCCGGTCTGGCAGGTCGCGCAGTACTGCAGGGACGAGTCGGCGAAGCTCACCTCGCGGACGATGTCGCCACAGACCGGGCACTTCTCACCCTTGCGGCCGTGCACCCGCAGGCCGCTCTTCTTCTCCGACTTGAGGTCCTGCGCCGCGAGCCCCTTGGACCGCTCGACCGCATCGGTCAGCGTGTCCCGCATCGCGTCGTACAGGACCTTCTGCTCGTCCTCGGTCAGGTTCGACGCCGGCTTGAACGGGCTCATCTTCGCCACGTGCAGGATCTCGTCGGAGTACGCGTTGCCGATCCCGGCGATCACCGACTGGTTCCGCAGGACGCCCTTCAACTGCACCCGGCCCTGCTGCTTGAGGATCTCGCCGAACTGCTCAGCGGTGAGCGTGAACGGATCCGGCCCGAGGCGGGAGATACCGGGAACATCGGCGGGATCGCGCACGACGTACACGGCGAGCTTCTTCTGGGTGCCGGCCTCGGTCAGATCGAAGCCGGAGCCGTCGTCGAGCACGACCCGGAGCGCGATCGGGCCCTTACCGGGCCGGACCAGTCCGGTCGACTGCTCCTCCCGCCAGCGCAGCCAGCCGGCGCGGGCGAGGTGGATGACGAGGTGGATGCCCTGCGCAGAGATGTCGAGGAACTTCCCGTGCCGCTGCACGTCGTCGATCAGCAGGCCCACCAGCGACGAGATCGGCGGGTCGTAGGTCTTCAGCGCACTGATCGCGGTGATGTCGGCACGCACGATCGCTCGCTCGACGGCGCGTTCCCGCAGGAACCCCGTCAGCGATTCGACTTCCGGCAACTCGGGCACTCCCCCAGTGTGCCGCACCCGACGGACAACCCGGGGGAGGATTTCCCCAGGGGTACCTCGGGTGCATCACCGATACGGGACGGTTGCGGGGACCGCTACCGTCTTAGGAAGAGAGAAGGAGGGACCTGATGGGTTTCGTGAAGACACTGGTCAAGGGCGCTGTGGTGGCGAAGTTGCTGCAGGTGGCCCAGCGCGAGCTGAGCAAGCCGGAGAACCAGCGCAAGGCCAAGGAGATGTTCCAGAAGGTCCAACAGCGCCGCAGCGCCCACTAGACCTGCACCACCTCACCCTCGGCGAGCACCTGACGGCCCGCCGGGTGCGAGCTTGTGCGCCCGCCTGCCGGCGTCGGCTGCCTGTTGCGTTGTGACAGAGCGAATCGGCGGGAGTGCGGCTCCCGCCGATTCGGAGGTCAGGCTGCGTGGCGGCCGTGTTGGTGGGTGAAGAGGCGGGCGTGGCGGATGCTCACGACGGTGCCCGGCGTGCTGGTCGGCTTGTGGGAGAAGGGTTCGGCCATGCTGCCGAGGGCGAGCAGGTCGAGCTTGGTCCTGGCCTCGTCGCGGTCGGAGGCAACCCAGGCTCCGGCCGGGCCGTGCTCGAACCCGGTGGAGTGACGCCTGTTGCTGCTTTCCAGAGCCGCGATCAGTGCCAGCGCGAGTACTGCGAGGACGATGATTCCGGTCATGGCAGTAATTCTGCTATGAGCTAGATCCCGCCACAATTGGCACTATTGACAGTCCTCCACAAATTTCTGCCATACTGGCTCACATGCTGCAGAAGATCGCCGTCGTCCTGATGGAGGACGTCGCGCTGTTCGAGTTCGGCGTGCTGTCGGAGGTGTTCGGGATCGACCGGACCGACGACGGCGTGCCTGCCTTCGACTTCAAGGTGTGTTCGACCCGACCGGGCGAACCTCTGCAAACCAGCAGCCACTCCGCCGTGATCGCGCCGTACGGGTTGGAGGAGCTGGAGGACGCCGATCTGGTCGCCCTCCCGGCCACCACCTGGCGGCACGAGTACGACGAGCGCATCCTCGACGCGCTCCGACGGGCGCACGAGCGCGGCGCGATCCTGCTGACCGTGTGCTCCGGCGCGTTCGTCCTCGGCCGGGCCGGCCTGCTGGACGGGCGCAGCTGCGCGACCCACTGGCGGTACGCGAAGCTGTTCCGCGAGCAGTTCCCGGAGGCGCGGCTCGACGCGGACGTGTTGTTCGTGGACGACGGCGACATCATCACCAGCGCCGGGACGGCGGCCGGCATCGACGCCTGCCTCCACCTCGTCCGCCGCGAACTCGGCAGCGCCGTCGCCACGCGCATCGCCCGCCGGATGGTGGTCCCGCCGCAACGCGACGGCGGCCAGCGTCAGTACGTCGAGGTGCCGGTGCCCGAGTCGTCCGGCGAGAGCCTGCAGCCGGTGCTCGACTGGATGGTCGACAACCTCACCATCGAGCACACCGTGCCCGAACTCGCCCGCCGGGCGCGGATGTCCGACCGCACCTTCGCGCGCCGCTTCGTCGCCGAGACCGGGACGACACCGCTCAAGTGGGTCACCACCCAGCGCGTCCTGCACGCCAGAACCCTGCTGGAGCAGACGAAACTCGGCATCGAGCAGATCGCCTCGGAGTCGGGCTTCGGCACGGCCGCCTTGTTGCGCCACCATTTCCGGAGAGTGGTCGGCGTACCACCGCAGGACTATCGCCGAACCTTCCAGACCGCGAGCTGATGATCACCTACCGACCAGCCACCTCCGCCGAAGCCTCCGCAGTACTGGCCTTCTGGGCCACAGCAGCCGAAGACGCCGACCGTCCACCGGACTCACCCGACGCCCTACTGCGCCTGATCGCCCGAGACCCCGAAGCCCTGATCCTTGCCCTAGACAACAACTCCACCGCCGACGGAAGCGAGGAGGGCAACGGCGAAGGGAAGGGCGACGGCGACGGCGACGGCAACGGCAACGGCAACGGCAACGGCAACGGCAACGGCAACGGCAACGGCAACGGCCTGATTGTCGGCTCGATCATCGTCGGCTGGGACGGCTGGCGGTGCCACCTCTACCGCCTCGCCGTAGCCCCCACCCACCGCCGCCGAGGCATCGCCCGCACCCTGATCTCCCTTGCAGAGCAGCGTTTCACCACCTACGGCAGCACCCGAGCCGACGCCATGGTCCTCGACTCCAACACCACCGCCCACCCCACCTGGCAGACCGCCGGCTACACCCCCCAACCCAACTGGTCCCGCTGGGTCAAACCCCTCTGACTCGTCAACTTCTGCCGGTTTGGTGGCAGCAGATTTCCTTTCTATTGTTGGCGAACCATGCCTACGCACGCCTTCGTCGACGAGTCCTCAAGAGGCGGCTATCTGCTCTGCGCCGTAGTCCTGCTACCCGCCGATCTCGTATCCGCTCGGCGCCTTCTCCGCGGTCTCTGCAAGCCCGGCCAGCGTCGCTTGCACATGAAGCACGAGAGTGACGGACGACGGCGAGAGATTCTCAGCGCCGTCACCCAGTTGGAATTCCAGACGCGGATCTACCGCGCGAGGCTCGGCGTCCGCTCCGAACGTCGCGCCCGGGACGAGTGCTTCCGGACGATGCTTCCCGAGTTGATCGGCGAGCTGGGCGTCGCGCGCATGGTGGTCGAATCCTGCGATCAGGACCGCCAAGACAACCAGGTGATCCGCGAGATGGTCTGGAAGGCTCAGGCAGAGGAGCAGTTCACCTATCTGCACTCGGCGCCGGCGAACGAGCCACTCCTGTGGCTTCCTGACATCGTCGCCTGGGCGGCGGGGCGAGGCGGGGACTGGCGACGCCGCTGCAGCGATCGGCTGCAGATCCGGGACATCGACCCCTAGACACGCGAAACCCGGGCGACCGACCGTCCGGACGGCTCCCGGGTTCACTTCCCACGGCTACTGCCTAGGCTGCTGTCAGTTTACACACTCGCGGCGGCACCCCACCAGCCTGTCCTGCGCCCTCCCGCTGTGGGCGGGAGGGCGCAGCGCTGTGGTTTCAGACTGAGCGTTGGTAGGTGCGGAAGGCTCGGGTGGAGAGGTAGGCGACGAAGAGGGTGAAGGCCAGCAGGTAGAGGCCGTGGCGGGTTACCGAGGACCAGTCGGGGTTGGCGGTCAGGGACTGGCGGGCGGCGACGGTGGCCCAGTCGACCGGGTTGAAGCGGGCGCCGACCTCGACCCAGTGCGGGGCGAGTTTCGGGTTCATCATGATCGACGACAGGAACGTCAGCGGCAGCGAGACGAACTGGAAGATGC
This sequence comes from Kribbella monticola, assembly GCF_003261635.1. Taxonomy (GTDB): domain Bacteria; phylum Actinomycetota; class Actinomycetes; order Propionibacteriales; family Kribbellaceae; genus Kribbella; species Kribbella monticola. The sequence continues at coordinate 533,604 of NZ_QFXK01000029.1, forward strand.
CGATCAGCGCCTCCTGTTGCCGGGTGAGCAGGGCGACCGCGTTCGAGAGCGAGCCGAACGCCGTACCGACGAGCATGGACGCGACGATCGTGACGACGTACCCGAGTCCGTTCCCGTCGTAGCGAGCCCCCGCCGCCAGGCCGATCGCGAACACCAGGATCGTCTGGATCACCGTGGTGGTCGCGTTGCTGAGCAACTGCCCCGCCATCAGCGCACCCCGGCGTACCGGCGAGGTGAGCATCCGGTCCATCACGCCGCGCTCCATGTCGGTGATGAACGTCGTCCCCGCCCAGCCACTCGACATCAACGCCGTCATCATCACGATGCCCGGCGTCAGGAACGCGATGTACGACGAGTCGGAGAAGCCCGGAAGCTTCACCACCCCCTTGAACAACTGCCCGAACAGCAGCAACCAGATCGCCGGCTGCACCAAGGTGAAAGCGATCAGGGCAGGAGACCTGTACTGCGCCCGCAACCAGCGACCCGTGATCATCGCGGTCTGTCCGGCCAGTCCGCCCGATCGAGCCGAGGACCGTACCGCGGTAGCTGTCATCGTGGCCATCAGGCGGCCCTCTCCTTCTCCGCATCGGAAGCCCGCTCGGCCGCCCGGAAGGTGCGACCGGTGTAACGCAGGTAAACGTCGTCCAGCGTCGGCCGGGCAACCGTGACGGCCGCGACCGCAATCTCCTGCTCCTCCAGCACACCCAGCACAGCCGGTACGGCGGTCGCACCGCGATCCACCCGCGCTCGCAAGACGTTGCCCTCGACAACGATCTCGCCGATCCCGGGCAACTCGCTGATCAAGGAGTGCACCCGGTTCGCCGAAGTCGCGTCGGCGAGTTCGACCTGGACGGAGTCGCCGCGGAGCTCGGCCTTCAGTTCCTCGGGGCTGCCCGAGGCGACGACCTTGCCGTGGTCGACGATCGCGAGTTGCGCCGCGAGCCGGTCGGCCTCCTCCAGGTAGTGAGTGGTCAACAGGACAGTGAGTCCTTCGGCTGCGGAGAGCCGTTCGACCTCGGTCCACAGGTCCGCCCGCGCTTCTGGATCGAGCCCGGTAGTGGGCTCGTCGAGGAACAGCACCGTCGGCCGGTGCACGAGGCCGAGTGCGACGTCCAACTTGCGTTGCATGCCACCGGAGTACGTGCGGACCTGGCGATCCGCGGCGTCGGCGAGGCCGAAGCGTTCCAGGAGTTCGGCGGACCGGCGTACGGAGTCGGATTTGGACAGGCCGTAGATCCGGCCGCTGAGAACGAGGTTCTCGGTGCCGGTCGCCATCGGGTCGGAGCTGGACTTCTGCGGTACGTAGCCGATCGCCAGCCGGACCGCCTGCTGGTCGTTGACGACGTCGAGGCCGGCGACTCGCGCCGTACCGGAATCGGCCCGGGACAAGGTGGTCAGGATCTTCACCGCGGTGGACTTGCCGGCGCCGTTGGGCCCGAGCAGCCCCAGGACGACGCCCGCCGGCACGTCGAAGGTGAGGCCGTCGAGGGCACGGACGGGCGGCTTCTTGCGGGCCGCCGGGTAGGTCTTGACCAGGTCGGTCACCTCGATCGCGAGGTCACCGCCGCCGGTCCGGGCGTGCGTGGGTGGTGCCATGGTCGAACTCCTCAAAGGTGTGACGAGGAGCCGATCCGTTCGAGCTGGCTATCCTGATGGTTGCGCCTTGGGTGCCAGGTCTCGCTTGCGGGATCGACTCGAGGAACTGCGGCCCTTGACCACGGCGTTGCCGCGCCCTGGTCGGGGGCCGTCCTGCGTTACAGACCTTCCGGTGGGACCTCCTTCAGCCAGGGCAGGTCCTCCCCGAAGTACTTCACGGGATCCTGCAGCACGTCCCTGGGCTTGATCCCCAGCTCGGCGACGAGCTCGTGCGTCCTGCGCCAGAAGGCACTGCCTTCGAGCCCGTCGACCCGGATCTCGGCCGCCAGCCCCTTCGCGTAGTCACGCTCGGCGGTGAGCACGGCGACCCGGAACTCGGACTCCACCCAGAAGATCCGCGGAAACTTCTTCGACTGCATGAACTCGTGCATCCCGACCAGCTGAGCGATCTCCTCGTCCAGCGCGACGACCCGCTGCTCGAGCAGCTCGACGACCCGGTCCGGCGGGAAGGCAGGGAGATAGGCCAGCCCGGCTTCCAGCTGCCGGAACTCCTTGGCCGGCGTGCCGAGCAGCTCGGTCAGCCAGTCGTCGAACTCGGCACGCCCGCTCTCGGTGATCGCGTAGACCGTGCGCTCCGGGCGATTCCCGTCCCGCAGGGTTTCGACCGCCTCGATGAACCCGGCCTTCTCCAGCGCCGCGACGACGGAGTACAGGGAGCCGTAGTTGAGCTTGATGCTCACTTCCTTGCCGCGGCCTTTGAGCAGCGAGGAGATCTCGTACGGGTGCATCGGGCGCTCTCCGAGGCTGCCGAGCACGGCGAACGCGAGCGGATTCGCCACCTTGCGCTTAGCCATGCTGCACCTCCTCGATTCCGATTACTCGAAATCGAGTATTAGACCTCGGATACCTGGTGTCAAGTACTCAGGCAGGCCGCTCGAAGATCAGCTCCAGGCCGTCTTCTTCGTCCCACTGCTCCCCGTTCCGGGTGAAGCCGAACGGTGCGATGGTCGCCAGCGATGCCACGTTGTCGGGGCTGATGGTGGCCCGGACCACGCGTACCGCGGACTCCGCGGCCGCCCTGTCGAGCAGCGCGGCCAGGATCGCCTTCGCGTAGCCACGCCGCTGGTACTGCGGGTCGACGGTGTACCCGACCTCGACCATGCCGTCCGCGTCGGGCGGCCCGTGGAACCCGGCGTAGCCGACCACCACCTCACCTTGAGCTTCCGGCGGCGTGGCGAGAACGGCTCGGGCGATCCAGCCGGCCGCCTCCGGCTGGGTCTCGAGCTGCTTGAGCCGGTAGTTCCACAACCACTTCGCGCGGTCGCCGACGAACAACTCGCCGAGTTCGACGCCGGATTCGGCGCGGGCGGTGGGCAGGTCACCGTCGAGCAGGGCGGACATGGTCTTGGCGGACAGCTCCGCGAAGCGGACTTGGTGAGAGGTCATGCGATCGACTCTGCGGTGCGCGGAGGCCGGCCGTCCAACGGATTAGGCGAGCGCCTCGGCGTACCAGGGCTTGATCACGGTGTCGATGATCGCGAGCCGCTCGTCGAACGGGATGAAGGCCGACTTCATCGCGTTGATGGCGAACCAACGGAAGTCGGCCAGTCCGTAGTCGAAGGCCTCGGCGAGCAAGGCCAGCTCGCGGCTCATCGACGTACCGCTCATCAGCCGGTTGTCGGTGTTCACGGTGACCCGGAACTTCAGTTGGGTGAGCAGCCCGATCGGGTGCTGGGCGATCGAGTCGGCCGCGCCGGTCTGCAGGTTGGAGCTCGGGCACATCTCCAGCGGAATCCGGCGGTCGCGCACGTACGCCGCCAGTCGGCCGAGCTCGACCTTGCCGTCGAGGCCGGCCGACGCGTCGTACGAGATGTCGTCGATGATCCGGACGCCGTGGCCGAGCCGGTCCGCGCCGCACCATTGAATCGCCTGCCAGATCGACGGCAGGCCGAACGCCTCGCCGGCGTGGATGGTGAAGTGGGCGTTCTCACGCTGCAGATACTCGAACGCGTCCAGGTGCCGGGTGGGTGGGTAGCCCGCTTCGGCGCCGGCGATGTCGAAGCCGACCACCCCGGCATCGCGATAGGCGACCGCGAGCTGCGCGATCTCCATCGAGCGCGCCTGGTGCCGCATCGCCGTCAGCAGCTGACGAGCGACGATCGGACGTTCGGCTTTCGCCATGCCGTCCTCGAAGCCCGCGCGGACCGCGTCCACCACCTGCTCCAGCGACAACCCGGCCGTCAGGTGCTGCTCCGGCGCGTAGCGGATCTCGGCGTACACGACGCCGTCCGCCGCCAGGTCCTGCACGCACTCGCTCGCGACCCGGGTGATCGCGTCGGCGTTCTGCATCACCGCGACGGTGTGGTCGAACGTCTCCAGATAGCGTTCCAGCGAGCCGGAGTCCGCCGACTCCACGAACCACTGCCCGAGTTCACCGGCGTCGGTCCGCGGCAACCGGTGCCCGATGTCGGCGGCCAGCTCCACGATCGTCGCCGGCCGCAGGCCACCGTCCAGGTGGTCGTGCAACAACACCTTCGGCGCATCCGCCAACTGCCCAGCCGAGATCATGCCGCCATCCTGCCAGCCCGTACTACGGGTCCGGTCGCCCGATCCGGCAAACGTTCAAGATTTCTGGGGGTGGGGAGTGCCATGGTGAGCAGATGGCCGGCTTGCGCAATCGTCCCGAGTGGCAGTTCTTCGCCGTACTGCCGAAGGCTGATCCTGTGCTGGCCACGGCCTGGTGGCTGCTCCTGCTGCTGCGCGGCGCACTCCCGGCCGTGTTCGCGATCGCGATGGGCTGGCTGATCGGCGCCGTCCAGCATCATGACGAGCTGGCCGGACCGCTCACTTTGATGGGTACGACGTTCATCCTGCTGCAGGTGCTGACGCCCGTGCACCAGGCGGTCAGCGCCAATCTCGGCAGCCGGGTGGCCGCGTGGCTCAACGACGAGCTGGCCCGGGCGTGCGTGGAGCCGCCGGGGATCGGGCATCTGGAAGATCCGGAGCTGATGGAAGATCTCACGGTCGCGCGTGAGTTCGATCGCGGTCAGACCGGGCCGCCGATGTACATGAACGTGGACTTCACCGCGACCAGCTTGGTGGAGATGGCCGGCGGGATCGCTGCTGCCGTGGTGTTGTTGGGGTTCACGTGGTGGGCGCCGTTGGTGCTGGTGGTGGCGTGGAGCGCGACGCATTGGCTGCTGCGGGAGAGCGGCGTCTGGCGCGATCGGAACACCTCCGAAGTTCGTTCTGCACAACGGCATGCGGATTACGCGTATCAGCTGGCTGTCGAGCCGGGGGCCGCGAAGGAGTTGCGGTTGTTCGGGCTGGCGGGGTGGGCGGTCGAGCGGTTCACCGAGCGACGGCGTCGGTTGTTCGAGTTGCAGTACAAGGCGACGCGGCTGCGGGAGCGGCCGATGATCTGGAGTCTGCTGATCGTGGCGGTGGCCAACGGGTTGGTCTTCTGGGCGCTCGGGTCGGCAGCTGTGGGTGGCAGTCTGGCGCTGGACCGGCTGGTCGTGTTCGCGCAGGTCGCTGTCGGGGTGAGCTCGATCGCCTTCGGCGGCTTGAACTGGGTACTCGACGGAGCCGCCGCGCCTGTCGTCGCAGTACGGAAGCTGAAACCCGCGATGGCACCGGCGGGGGCATTGTCCGGTCCGGCTTCGTCGGGTGGTGGTGGGAGCGGGCCGGTCGAGATCAGGATCCGGGAGCTGAGTTTCACCTATCCCCGGTCGGAGCGGCCGGTGTTCGACGGGCTGGAACTGACGATCCCGGCCGGGTCGTCGCTGGCGGTCGTCGGGCAGAACGGCGCGGGCAAGACCACGCTCGCCAAACTGCTGTGCCGGCTCTACGACCCTGGCTCTGGGTCGATCGAGGTCGACGGCGTGGATCTGCGGGAGCTCGACGTGGACGCGTGGCGGACGCGAGTCGCCGCGGTCTTCCAGGACTTTCTTCGCCTCGAGCTTTCGCTGCGGGACAACGTCGCACCCGGCGGTGCCCCCGAAGCGGACATCCTTGCCGCGCTGGCAGACGCCGGTGCGGGCGACCTGGCCGACCTCGACACCCGGCTCGCCACGGGGTACGAAGGCGGCACCGACCTGTCCGGCGGTCAGTGGCAACGAGTCGCGCTGGCCCGAGCGCTGTGCGCAGTACGGCAAGGGGCCGGGCTGGTGCTGCTGGACGAGCCGACCGCACAGTTGGATGTTCGCGGCGAGGCGGCGATCTTCGACCGGATCCTGACGGCGACGCGCGGAATCACCACGATCCTTGTCTCCCATCGGTTCTCGACCGTCCGGCATGCCGATCGGATCTGCGTGCTGGAACACGGGCGGGCGGTCGAGCTCGGCAGCCACGACGAGTTGATGGCGTTGCGCGGGCGGTACCGGACGATGTTCGACCTGCAGGCGCAGCGGTTCGCGGCCGAGGTCGACGAGGAGGGGATGAGCTATGACACGCTCTGACGACCTGCCGAAGGCGATTCCGGCGATGTGGCGACTGTGCAAACTCGGCTATCAGCACGAACCCGGCCTGCTCGTCTTCGCCTTCGTGATGACCCTGCTGGCAGCACTCCCCGACGCTCTGCTCGCCTTGTGGTTGAAGGTCCTGGCCGACGGCGTACTACGTGGCGACAGGCAGGCCGTGTTTCTCGCAGCCGCCGGGATGGCGTTGTCGGTGACGGCGACCTGGTTCCTGCGCACGCTGTCGGCGCGGATCTCTCGACGGTTCCGGGACCGGGTCACGATCATGCTGGAGGCTCACGTCGCCCGGCTGCAGGCGACCGTGGCCACTGTCGAGCACCACGAACGCCGCGACTATCTGGACCGGTTGTCGGTGCTGCGCAAGCAGGTGTTCGTGCTCGACCACATGTACATGTCGCTCTTCTCGACCTGCGGCTGGATACTTCGGCTCGCCGTGACGATCGCCCTGCTGATGTCGATCAACCCGGTGCTGGCGTTGCTGTTGCTGTTCGCTGTGCCCACTGTGATCAGTTCCAGTTGGCGGCCGGGCGTGGAGCGCGAGACCGAGGAGAAGAACGCTTCCCACCAACGGCTGGCTGATCACCTCTTCCGTACGGCGACCAGTCCGGCGCCAGGCAAGGATGTCCGGGTCACCGGTATCGGTCCATCGCTGGTGACGGATCGACGCAGTGAGTGGGAGCGGTGGTACGGGCCGATCGCGCGAGTCCGGTGGACGAGCGCCGGGTGGCACGCGGCTGCGTGGGCGATCTTCGGCGCGGGGTACGTCGGGGCCGTGTTGTTCGTGGCGACCGGGCTCGACGCCTCGGTCGGAGCCGTGCTGCTGATCCTCGCCGCGGGCGCGCGACTCTCGTCGTACATCGGGGCGACGGTCGGCGAGATCGGCTTCCTGCGCGGGATCTGGCTGGACGGCTCGCGGCGGCTGGTCTGGCTGGAGAATTACGCGGCGTCGTTCGACGCGGACGCCGATCTGCCGGTGCCGTCACGCCTCGTCGACGGGATCCGGCTGGAGGAGGTGTCCTTCCGGTACGCCGGCGCGGAGAAGGTTGCCCTCGACAACGTTTCCCTGCATCTTCCGGCCGGCAAGGTGATCGCGATCGTGGGCGAGAACGGGGCCGGGAAGTCGACGCTGGTCAAGCTGATCGCCAAGCTGTACGAACCGACGAGCGGGCGCATCCTGCTGGACGGGCAGCCGCTGGCCCGGATCCCGGCCGACGCGTGGCGGGACCGGATCGCCGGGGCGTTCCAGGACTTCTTCCGGTTCGAGTTCCAGGCCCGGCACAGTGTCGGGCTGGGGGACCTGCCGCGGTTGGACGACGAGGCCGCCGTGTCGACCGCGGTTGGCCGGGCGGGCGCCGACGACGTGGTCGAGCGGCTCGAGGAAGGCCTGGACACCCAACTCGGGTCGACCTGGCCGGGCGGCGCCGAGATCAGCTTCGGCCAGTGGCAGAAACTCGCGCTGGCCCGCGGCTTCATGCGCGACAAACCACTCCTGCTGGTCCTCGACGAACCGACGGCCGCGCTGGACGCGGAAACCGAACACGCCCTCTTCGAACGCTACGCCGAAGCCGCCCGCTCCAGCACCGACGGCCGGATCACCGTCCTGGTCTCCCACCGCTTCTCCACCGTCCGCATGGCCGACCTCATCATCGTCCTGGACGGCGCCCACCTCATCGAAACCGGCACCCACGACACCCTGATGACCCAAGCCGGCCACTACGCCGACCTCTACAACCTCCAAGCCACCGCCTACCGCTGACCCCCACACTGCCCTTGGAATCCCCGCGATGCCCTTCGTGTCGGACCATCCGCAGGCCAGAGGGTGGTGCCATGACCGACACGACTTCCCCACGTTTCGCCGCCAAGCCGACCAGCACATCGATGCCCGACTGGTACCCCGAACTGCTCGACTCCGTCGCCTCGCATGTCTCCACCGGCCACCGCCGCGCGATCACCGCCGCCAACACCGAGATGCTGACCACTTACTGGTCGATCGGGCAGGAGATCCGCGCCCGCCAGACGCAGCAGGGATGGGGCGCCAAAGTCATCGACCGCCTGTCGGCCGATCTCAAGGACCGCTTCCCGACCGCGAAGGGCTACTCGCCTCGCAACCTGCGGAATATGCGTCTGTTCGCAGACGCGTGGCCCAACCCCGCAATTTGGCAAGCGCCGCTTGCCAAATTGCCCTGGTATCACCATCTCGCGCTGCTGCAGAAGCTCGACAACGCCGAACATCGGCTCTGGTACGCCCAGGCGGCGCTTGAGCACGGCTGGAGCAGGGATGTTCTGGCGGTGCAGATCGAGACCGGTTTCCACCGACGAGCCGGTAAGGCTGTCACCAACTTCGCGACGGCGATTCCCGACGAGGAGTCCGACCTCGCCCAGCAGGCAACTCGGGACCCGTACCTGTTCGACTTTGTCGAAGCGACGGAGAAGATCCGCGAGCGCGAGCTGGAGCAGGGGCTGATCGACCACATCGGGAAGTTCTTGCTCGAACTCGGCCAGGGGTTCGCGTTCGTCGGGCGCCAGGTCAGGCTCGAACTCGCCGGCGAAGAATTCTACTGCGACCTGCTCTTCTACCACCTGGAGCTTCGGTGCTTCGTGGTGATCGAGCTCAAGGCGGTGCCGTTCGATCCTGCTTTCCTCGGCCAACTGACGCTGTACACGGCAGTGGTGGACGACATCCTCGCCAAGAAGGGCGACAAGCCGACCGTCGGCCTGCTGCTCTGTCGCTCCAAGAACAACGTCGTGGCCGAGTACGCACTTCGCGGCTATCGCGTTCCGCTTGGAGTGTCCGAGTGGGTGACCGCGGCGAACGAATCGCTTCCGGAAGAAGTCGCCTCGGTTCTGCCGAGTGTCGCCGAGTTGGAGGCCGAGCTTGCTGCCGGACCGGAGCAGCTGTGATCAGGTGGTGTGGATTTTGAAGACGGGGACGCCGGGGGCTACGTGGAGGAGGCGGGTGGTGGGGGAGTCGGCGCGGACGTCGTCGCCGAAGAAGGCGCCTACTTCCCAGGCCCACTTCTTGAGGTAGAGGCGGAGGACGTCGGGCTTGTCTGCGTCGGCGACCTCCTCGGCGCGGAACGGCTCGGTCTTGCGGCCGAGGCGGAGGGTGCCCTCGCCGCTGGCGCGGAGGTTGCGGACCCACTGGACGTGACCGCGCGGGGCGACGAGGTACCGCTGGCCGTCGACGGTCAGCAGGTTCACCGGCGTACTGCGCCATTCGCCGGACTTGCGGCCGCGGACCGAGAGCACCCGGCTGCCCATCAGGCTGAGGCCGAGGTTGGTCAGGCCCGCGACCATTTTGTTGAAGACCAGCATGCTGCGCCGGCCCGAGGTCACCACTCGCTTGCTGTTGTACTCCTGCATCTCAGTCGCCTCTCACATGGTCGAGAGCGGTGCTCTCTGTTGTGATCAGTGAACAGGACGGCCGACGCGCTGTCAAGAGCAGTGCTCTCGATTTAGCGCAGCGCTCGTGGCAGACTCTCCGCCATGAACGCCGGACGCACCGCACGGGACCGAGCCCGCGCCGAGTTGACGCAGGAGATCAAGGACGCCGCACGCCGCCAGCTCGTGGCCGAAGGCGCCGAGCGGCTCTCCTTGCGCGCGGTCTCCCGCGAACTCGGCATGGTGTCGTCGGCCCTCTATCGCTACTTCCCGAGCCGCGACGATCTGCTGACGGCGCTGATCATCGACGCGTACGACGCGCTCGGCGCCGAGGCGGAGAAAGTTGGCCGGCGCGAGCAGGATCCGCGGAGTGCGTGGGTCGCTGTGTGCCACGCGGTACGGGGCTGGGCCAGGAGCCATCCGCAGGAGTACACGTTGATCTATGGCTCACCGGTCGCTGGGTACAAGGCGCCGCAGACCACGATCCAGCCTGCCAGCCGGGTGCCGATCCTGATGATCGGTTTGCTGGCGAAGGCTGAGGAGGCAGGGGCTCTTGCCTCGCCTGAAGGTGCGCGCGAGCCGTCCGGCGTACTGGCTGAGCAGGTGGCGACGATCGCGGAGTTGGCGCCTGGCGTACCGGCGAAGGTGCTGACCCGGGCGGTGATGGCTTGGGCTCAGCTGTTCGGGTTGATCAGCTTCGAGTTGTACGGGCAGTTGGTGGGGACGATGGATCCGGCCGACGAGTTCTTCGCGGACGCCATGGAACAACTGGCCGACTTCGTCGGACTCCACGCCGCCTGAGCGACCAGCAGCCGGCCGGCGGCCGGCTGCGGCGGGCTGCGGCGGGCTGCGGCGGGCTGCGGGTGGCGGCGGGCTGCGGGC
>NZ_QFXK01000030.1 GCF_003261635.1 Kribbella monticola
GTTGGGGGGTGGTGGGGGTGCGGAGGGTTGGGGGGAGGGGGAGGACTCGGGTTTTTTGGCCGCGGTCGGCGTTGGGGGTGGGGTGGGGGGCGGTTGGGGCGATGCGGGTGGGGGTGGCGAGCGGGGTGTGGGCTGCTTGTTGGAGTAGGACGCGGGCTTGCGAGACGCCTAGGCGGTCGGATGGGTTTTTGCGTAGGAGGCCTTCGAGGACGGGGGTTAGTGGGCCGGCCAGGCGCACGGGGTCGGGCGGTTCTGTCACTGCGGCGGTCAAGGTGGGGAGGGCGGCACCGCGGTCGTACGGCGGTCGGCCCTCAACAGCTGTGTAGAGCGTGGCACCCAGCGACCACAGATCGGAGGCAAAACCTGCCCCGCGCGCCTGGATGCGTTCCGGCGCCATATAAGCAGGCGATCCGACGATCGCCCCCGATATCGTCAGCGCCGGATCGCCTTCCAACGTAGCGATCCCGAAGTCGGTCAGTACGACGCGCCCGTCGTCGGCAAGCAGCACGTTGCTCGGCTTCACGTCTCGATGCAGTACGCCGGCCGAGTGCGCCGCCTCGAGCGCGGAGAGCACCTGGAGCCCGACCATCGCGACATCTCGCCAGTGCAGCGGACCCTGTTCACGGATCCGCTCCGCCAGCGTGTGCGACCGGATCAGCTCCATCACGATCCACGGCCGCCCCGCTTCCTCGACCACGTCGTACATGGCGACGACGTTCGGGTGGCTCAACCGGGCGGCCGATCGGGCTTCCCGCAGCGTCCGACGGCGCAGCACGACGCGTTCTTGGTCCGGCAGCTCCGGCGGGAGCAGGATCTCCTTGACCGCGACTTCGCGACCGAGCAGTTCGTCCCGTGCCCGCCAAACGACTCCCATCCCGCCGCGCCCCAGGGTGTCGGCCAGCCGGTAGCGCCCTGCGAGCAGATGACCCTTGATTGCACGACCGGACATGCTCGCTCCAGTGCCCACCACACGAGGCGCCTAAAAGACAGCAGTGCGGGTCACGGCGGAGTAGCCCGTGACCCGCACTGCTTTTTCTCTATCTACTGCACGGCTCCGGCGAAGGAGCCGGTTCTTGTCAGGCCGCCGGGGACATCTCTTCCGCGGCGAGTTCCGACTGGACTGCTTCGAGCTCTGCCGCCTCGGCTGCGGCGAGGGCGCGGCGCTCCTTGAGCCCGCGAAGGCCGTAGGCGCCGAGCAGCAGGCCGAGCACGGTGATACCGGTGATCACGACGAGGGCCGGCTTGTAAGCCGCCAGCATCCCGCCGGGTGCGGTGACCCCGTGCGACTGGCTGCCGATGACCGCCGTGGTGATGGCGAGCACGATCGCGCCGCCCACCTGGCTGGAGGTGTTGAACAGACCGGACGCGAGCCCCTGCTCGTTGTCGTCCACGCCGTTCGTGGCCTGCATGTTCAGCGCCGGGAAGGTGATCGCGAAGCCGAGGCCGATCAGCACGATCGTCGGCAGCACCGTGGCGGTGTAGTTCGACGTCTGACCGATCCGCAGGAAGAGCGCGTACCCCGCGACGAACAGCACCATGCCGGCCGCGACCATCCGCTCGGTACCGATCCGGTCCGCCAGCTTGCCCGCGTTCGGCGAGAGGAAGGCGACCAGCAGGCCGGCCGGCAGGAAGCCGAGCGCGGTCTCCAGCGACGACCAGCCGAGCATGTTCTGCAGGTACAGCGTGCCGATGAACTGGAAGGAAACGTACGCGCCGAACACCGTCATGATCGCCAGGTTCGCCAGCCGCAAGTTGGTCTTGCGCAGGATGCCGAGGCGGACCAGCGGGTGCTTGGTGTGCGTCTCGATCCAGACGAAGCCCGCCAGCAACACGGCTGCCAGAACGAAGAGGCCGATCGTACGAACCGAGACCCAGCCGGCCCCTTCAGCGCCGACCACGGCGAACACCAGGCTGAGCATCCCGGCGGTGACCGTGACGGCACCCGGTACGTCGTACCCGCCGACTGCCTCGTCGCGGGGGCTGTTCGGGATCAGCTTGATGGCGAACAGCAGCACGAGCAGGGCGACCGGGCCAGGCATCAGGAAGGTCCAGCGCCAGCCGACCTCGGTCAGCAGTCCACCGAGGATCAGGCCGAGCGAGAAGCCGCTCGCGGCGCAGGTGGTGAAGATACTGAGCGCCCGGTTCCGGTCCGGACCCTCGTGGAAAGTCGTGGTGAGGATGGAGAGCGCGGCCGGCGCGGTGAACGCGGCGGCGATGCCCTTCACGAACCGCGCGGCGATGAGCAGTTCGGGGTTGGTCGCCAGCGAGCTCAGCATCGAGACCACGGCGAACACGGCCAGCGCGATCAGGAAGACGCGGCGGCGGCCGAGCAGGTCGGCGGTCCGGCCGCCCAGCAGCAGGAAGCCGCCGTAGCCGAGCACGTAACCGGTCACGACCCATTGCAGGGAGGACAGGGAGACGCCGAGGTCGGCGCCGATGGAGGGCAGCGACATGCCGACCATGGACACGTCGAGGCCGTCGAGGAAGATCACGCCGCAGACCACCAGGAGCGCGCCCCACAGGCGTGCATCCCAGGTCAGGCGGGTCGGAGGTACTTGCGTTGTCTGTGTCACGAGAAGAGAGCTTTGCATGCATGTGCATCTAATGTCTAGTCATTAATTGCGGTTGCATTGGATGCAGCTGCATGATAACGTCGCCGACATGACCGAGACGAAGGTCAGCGCTGGGACTGGTGAAACCAGCGCCGATGTCCGCGAGTGGCGCCAGCTACTGGCCCGCCATGCGGATCTCACCTGCGCGCTCGACCGTGAGCTGCAATCCGGCCACGGCCTGGGCATGAGTGAGTACGAGGTGCTCGAGCGACTGGCCGAGCTCCCCGATCAGTCCGCCAAGGTCCAGCAGATCGCCGGCTCGGTCCATCTGAGCCAGAGCGCGCTGTCCCGCGTGATCGGGCGGCTGGAAACAGCCGGCCTGGTCGAGCGGAACATGTGCCCCGAGGACCGCCGTGCGATCAGCGTCTGCATGACCGAGAAGGGTCTGCACCGGCAGCGGGAAGCACAGCCGACCCAGCGCCGGGTTCTCGCCGAGCGCCTGCACGCCCCACTGATCAAGTCCTGCGACCCGACAGACTGAAGTCGGCTAGTTGAGCGTGTAGGTGTAGCCGCTTGCCAGCAGGCTGGCGAGCACGCGTTCGCGGTGCTCGTCGCCACGCATCTCCAGCTGCAGCGCCACCTCGACCTCGTCCAGGTGCAGCGTCTCCGAGATCCGTTCATGCAGTACTTCGATGATGTTGGCCTCCACCTCGGCCAGCCGGGTCAGCAACGCCGCCAGCCCACCAGGCGTATCGGGGATCCGCACTCGCAAGGACAAGTAGCGTCCGGCCGCCGCCATACCGTGCCGTAGTACGCGCATCAGCAACAGCGGATCGATGTTGCCGCCCGACAGCACCGCGACGACCGGTGGCTTGAACCGCTTCGGGTTGTCCAGCAATGCGGCAACCGCGGCCGCACCGGCCGGTTCGACGACCAGCTTGGCGCGTTCGAGGATCAGCAAGAGGGCCTTGGACAACGAATCCTCGCCGACCGTCAGCACCTCACCGACGTACCGCTGGATCGCCGCGAACGGAACCGTCCCCGGCAGCCCGACCGCGATCCCGTCGGCCATCGTCGCCATCTTCTCCAGCTGCACCGGTTCGCCCGCGGCCAGCGAGGCCGGGTACGCCGCGGCGCCCTTCGCCTGCACCCCGACGACCTCGATCGGCATCCCGTCGCGCTGCATCGCCGACGCGATCCCGGCGATCAATCCACCACCACCGGTCGGTACGACGACCGTCCGCACCTGCGGGCACTGCTCGACGATCTCCAACCCGGTGGTCGCCTGGCCGGCCACGATGTCCACATGGTCGAACGGGTGGATCAGGATCGCGCCGGTCTCCGCCTCGAATGCGCGGGCCGCCTTCAGGCAGTCGTCGATCGACGTACCGACGAATCTGATCTCGGCGCCGTACGCGCGGGTCGCCTTCTCCTTCGGGATCGGCGCGCCGTGTGGCATGAACACGGTCGCCTTGATCCCGAGCAGTTGGGCCGCCAGCGCGACGCCCTGCGCGTGGTTCCCGGCGCTCGCGGCGACGACTCCCTTCGCGCGGTCCTTCTTGGACAATCGCGCCATCCGCACGTACGCGCCACGCAGCTTGAACGACCCCGTCCGCTGCAGGTTCTCGCACTTGAGGAAGACGTCACCGCCGACGAGGTCGCTCAGCCAGCGCGAGTACTCCAGCGGTGTAGGCGCCACCACGTCATGCAGCAGATCCGCTGCCCGGGCAATCTCGGCCGCACTGATCGTCACGCGCTCACACTACGACGCGCACCGGCCGGTCCAGGTGCTTGCGCCAGGCGGGGTGTCGCTCGCCGCGCAGCCGCGCGTAGTACGCCATGGCCTCGGCGAGCGCGTCCTCGCGGAGATACCCGCGAGCCAACGGCTGCTTGCCCCGGCCACTCGGATGCGGCCGTACGTCGAACGACGCGTTCGCCGTGAAGATCCCGAGTCCGAAGAAGACGGTCAACAAGTCGGTCAACGGCTCCTGATCGGGCCGCGACACCTGCACCCGGCGCGCTCCGAGCAGCAACTCGTGCCCGAGCTCGTGCGCGAACACCGCAACCATCGCGACCGGATCGGCCGCCAGCTCCGGAGCCAGCCGGATCCGGTTGCGCGGCTCACCACGAGCCCATTCACCACTGCGTTCCCGGATCGTCCGCAGCGGCCCTTTGGCGGCGAGCGGACGTTGCGTCGTCAGGTCGAAGGCGAGCTCGATCCGATCGAGGTCGACGTCCATACGCCTGGCGATTTCCGCGCAGAGTGACCGCGCAGCCTGCAGGGAACCGTCGTAGTCGACGGGAATGACAGCGGCCGGCAGCACGACCGGCCGAAGCAGCACCTCACGCCCGAACTCCGTTGCCAGCCAGTCCATCGAGTGCTCGATCCAGCGCTGCCGGCCGCCCGGCAACGGCTGCGACGGCGCCTTCAACCGGGCCAGCAGCGCACGCGTCCGACGGAAGGACGCGAGAGTCTTCCTGACGAAGCGGATCATGCCGATTCGGACGCCGACAGCGACGAGCCGGTTCCGCAGAGTAAAGGATGTGTGCTGCGTTCCCGGTGCTGCCTACGATGCGGGCTCCCCCGACAGATCGGTGTGAAGGTGTCAGGTACGACGGTCAGAGCAGTCGTGGTCCACCCGGACGGCAAGTCCATCCTGATGACGCCGTCAGGTCAGGTCCTGGTGCCCGACACCTTGTGGTTCCCCAACGTCGAGGCGCCACTGCGCGCTCTTCACGACGAACTGGGCGTCGAGGGCTACGTTCTGGTCTGCCTCGAGGACGATCGGGATGCCGAACGAGTCGACTACCTGCTCGTTGGCTCGGCGACCGGCGACGATTGGGTGGTCGACGCCGACGATCCCCTGGTCAAGGCAGCCCGACTCCACCTCGACCTGCCCGCCGACCATCCGGTCACGCCTGCTTGGACGAGGCTCGGTTGGTACGACGAGGCGCTCGCGTGGATCGAGGATCAGCTCACCGCTGCCGGGTCGCCACTGACCGGCGTACCGACTCATGTGCGGTCCTGGGGATTGTCGAACGTACTACGGTGTCCGACTGCCGCGGGAGCCGTTTATTTCAAGGCACTTGCGCACTCCACCACGATCACGCCGGCTCAGCCGGATTCGCTGCCTCTGCTGTTCGCGCACGAACCGCGGCTGCTGCGGCATCTCTCGGACGAGCGACCCGGCGAGGTGGTCGCGCCGGTGGCGATCGACGACGAGCGGGTCTGGATGCTGCTGCCGGATCTCGGTACGCCGCTGGCCGCCGAGACCGACGTCGAGGTATGGATCGCCGCGATCCGTGGGCATGCACGACTTCAGCGCAGCTACGCGTCATCGCCGGATCGGCTGCTGGAGTTCGGCTGCGTCGACCGTCGGCTCACGATCCTCGACGACGAGCTCGACGGGCTCCTCGGCCCCAACCCGGTCACCGACCGGCTGGAGCCGGCCGAGCGTGACCAGCTGCTGAGCCACACCAAACGGTTGCGCGAGGCAATCACCGAGCTGGCGGACGTCGGCGTACCGGAGACGTTGCTGCACGGCGATCTGCATTCGGGCAACCTCGCGGTCCGGGACGGGCAGGTGCTCGCGTTCGACTGGACCGATGCCGCGCTGTCGCATCCGTTCCTGGATCTGGTCACGTTCTTCGACAAGCGTCACGACCTGTCCCGCGATCCTCGGGTGGTGGACGCCTACCTGTCCGAGTGGGAGGAGTTCGCGCCCCCAGCGGACCTGCGCCGGGCGCTCGCGCTGGCAGAGCAGTTGGGCGCGTTGCACCAGCTGATGACGTCGCTCTACCTGCATGGGCACGTCGGCGAGGCAAGCCAGGAGTCGATGCTCCGCGGCGGCGTCTACTGGGCGCGCCGCCTGCTCGAGCAATAGCTACTTGAGGTCTGGGGACCTTCCTAGCCAACGCGCTTCAGAGGTCAGGTACGCCCTCTCCGCCGCCTGGCAAAGACTCTCTTTCGCACACCAACACCAACTGCGGGCCTTCGCGAACCACGAGCAGACCCCCTGGGCGAATGGGTGACCGCCGTCGACGTGTGGATCCAGGCTGTTCGTGGGCTTGCCCAGTTGCAGCACACGCCGATCAGCCGGACCGGCGGCTCGCAGCGATCGGCGTACCGAAACACAGCTGTACGGCGAGCTGCATCCGCGGGACCTCGCCGTACGCTGGCGCAGGAGCTTCGGCGCGCTCCACCAGGTGATGACGTCACCGCGTCTGCCCGGGTATCTGTCCGGTCCAGGCAGCAGCTCAGTGAAACGGTGCCACCTAGTGGATCCGCCGCCTCCTCACTAGCTGACCGGCACCTCGACGGCGGAGCAGATCGCTTCGAGCAAGAGAACCACGGCCTTGGCGCCCGGATCGACGACCCCGAGGACGCGATCTCCGAGATAGCTCGACCGCCCACGCCGGGCCAGGATCTGAGCCGTCTCGTCGGTCCCCGCCCTCGCCGCCGCGACGGCGTCATCCAGTACTCCGGTACGCAGCGCCGCCGCGGCCGGGATCAACGCGTCGAGCATGGTCCGGTCGCCGAGCTGGGCACCACCCAGTTCGGAGACCGCGGCGACGCCCGCCTCGAAGGCGACGGGCCATGATTCCCCCGCACTCAGGGTTGCCGAGATCCGCAGAATCAACGCCGCATACAGCGGACCGGACGTGCCGCCGACCACCCGGCGTACGGTGCCTGCGATGCCGCGGAGCACGGCGGCATCATCCGTCCCGTCGTACCGGGTCCGGTCGCTGATGATGGCGCGGGCGCCGCGGGCGAGACTGATCCCGAGGTCGCCGTCGCCGACGAGCTGGTCGAGGTCGGTCAGTTCCTGCTCGGCCTCGATGAGCTGTGCGCACACCGCCGTGACCGCCTGCCACAGTGGCGAGTCCTCGTTGACCGGAACGTTGTGCTCGGCAACCACTTCCGGCTCGACGCGAGGGGTTGGGACCTCACTCGCGACCCGGCCGACATGGCTCGCGGGCCAGGCCATGGTCTCTGCGGGCGCGTCGAGGCGGGTCAGCACCTGGTCGTCGATCCGCGCGAGCGACAGCGAGCATCCTGCCATCTCCAGGGCGGTGAGGAAGCCGCCGACCCAGGCACGCTCGAGCTGGATTCCCTGCTCTGCAAGGAAAGCGGCGGCGCGCCGGGCGATGATGCCGATTTCCATCGTCGGCGTACCACCCAGGTTGTTCACCAGCAGGGCGACGCGATCCCCGGCGGTGATGCCGCGATCTGCGATCAGCCGGCCGAGCAGCGTGTCGATGACTTCGTCGGCCGGACGAAGGGCGCCCCGCTCGACGCCTGGCTCACCGTGGATGCCGAGCCCCCACTCGATCTCGTCCGCCGCCAACTCCAACCCCGGCTTGCCGGCGGCAGGGACTGTGCATGCGGACAGCGCCACGCCCATCGTCGCGATCGAATCTGCGGCCTCAATCGCCTCCTGCTTGACCGCGGCGAGAGGCAGCCCGGCCTCCGCGGCGGCGCCGGCGATCTTGTGGACGAGCACGGTCCCAGCCAGGCCACGTCGGCCCGCGTTGTCCCCGTCCGCGGCCAGGGCAGCATCGTCGGCGACCACGATCATCTCGACCTGGAGGCCTTCGGTACGGGCGAGTTCGGCCGCGAGACCGAAGTTCAGCCGGTCGCCGGTGTAGTTCTTCACGATCAGCAACACCCCGCCCGGACCACCGACGGCCCGGATCGCGGTCAGCACCGCATCCACCGAGGGCGAACTGAAGACGTCACCCGAGACCGCCGCGGTCAGCATTCCCGGCCCTACGTAGCCAGCGTGCGCCGGCTCATGACCGGCACCGCCGCCGGAGACCAGTGCCACCTGACCGCGGGCGCGCAGTACGGCGTGATCGGCCCGGACGACGACGCCGTCGGTGAGCAGGGTGATGCCTGGGTTGGTGACCGCGAAACCCTGCAGCATCTCAGGTACGACCTCGGCAGGGTCGTTGATGAGCTTCTTCACGTGAGCCACTCCTCCGCTATGAGACCGAATATCATTCGATAATGTCGAATGGATTTCGAGAGCATAGGCAGCAGGTCATCTCGCTGTAAAGGGCAGAGTGCTGAGGAGCTGGGCGGCCGGATCAGCGGGGCTGGATCGGCCAGCGACTAGCGCCCAGCTCCCTGGAGATGTTGCGGGCAGCCTCCCGGACCGCGGCGAAGGTGGCGTCGGACGGAGCCCAGTCGACAGCGGGGAGCACGATGCCGATTGCGCCGACAGCAGTACCCGAGGCGTCGAAGATGGGCGCGGCGACGCCCGCCTCACCCAACACAGCCTCTTCCTTCTCGGTCGCCAGCGCATCCCGCGCCACCTCGTCGAGCTGCTTTCGCAGGACAACCGGATCGATCACCGTCTCCGAGGTCATGCTCCGAAGCTTGTCCCCCGCCAGCAGCTCATCGGCCTGCTCGGGCAGGAACGCCAGCAAGGCTTTGCCGAGCGCACTCGCGTGAGCCGGAATCACGATCCCGACCTCGGGCATCTGACGACTGCCGTCCGGCCTCGGCTCGTGATGGATGATCACCACCTCGTCGAACGTCAGCACACCGGTCCGTACTGCGTGGCCGCTGCGCCGGCCGAGCTCCTCGGACCAGGTGACGGCCCGGGACCGCAGTTCGAGCGTGTCCAGGTAGACGTTGCCGAGCTTGAGCACGGCCGGCCCGAGCTGGTAGCGGTTCGAGTCGCGATCCTGCACCACCATGCCGTGCGCCTGCAGGGTCTTGAGGATCCCGTGTGCCGTCGACGGCGGCAGGTCGAGCCGGGTGGCGAGGTCGGACAGGCTCAGCCGGCGGGCACCCTGCAGCACTCCGAGTATCCGGATCGCCCGATCGACGGACTGGATCATCGAGAACCCCTCAGTAGAGCGAACAACTCTTTACAGCAGTGAACCACAGGCGTACCTTCCGAGTTACGTTCGACTATGTCGAACGGCTTTCGAATCTCCATCATCGGTCTCGGGGCCCATCCCGGAAGGACTTCCATGGACGACAACAACCTGCCGCAACGGCTTGCCACCGAGCTGATCGGCACCGCCATCCTGGTTTTCGTCGGCGTCGGCGCGGTGCCCGCGACGCTGATCGTGAACGGCTCGGCACCTTTCACGATGGCCGACCTCGGGATGATCTCGTTCGCCTTCGCGGCCGCGGTCGTCGCCACCGTGTACGCGCTCGGCCCGATCTCCGGCAACCACATCAATCCGGCCGTGACGGTCGGACTCGCGGTGACGGGCAAGTTCCCCTGGTCCAGAGTGCCGGCGTACCTGGCGGCACAGCTGGCCGGAGCGATCCTCGGCGCCGCGGCGATTCTCGGCGTCCTCGGGTCGAAGGCAAGCGACCTGGGGCTCGGCGTCGCGGCGTACGGGCAGGGCGTCGGGGCGGTGCAGGCCTTCACGGCTGAATTCGTCGGGACCTTCATCCTGGTGTTGACGGTCTTCGGCGTGACCCACCGGAAGGCGGCGCCGGGGTTCGCCGGGATCGCGATCGGCCTGGTCGTGTTCGGCGCGATCATCCCGGTCGCTCCCGCCACCGGCGCTTCGATCAACCCGGCCCGCACGGTCGGTCCGATGCTGGTCCAGCAACTCGCTGGCGGTCACGTCCAGTTCAGCCAGTTGCCTGTTTATGTGCTGGCCGAACTGAGCGCGGGCGTGCTGGCCGGTCTGACCTTCCTTGCCCTCTCCCGAACCGCCTCAGACCGAGCGGCGGCCCCGGTCGCGACCGCCGTTGCTCAGCCGGCAGCTGTCCCGGCGGCGTCGATGCAGGAAGGCTGACCGTGTCCCACGACCTCATCGGGCCTCACGACCGCAGCGAACCCGACAAGATCAGCGTGGAGATGCTCTCGGGCTGGATCCTCGAGTTCGGACGGCTGGTCACTGCCCAGAAGGAGCAGCTCAACGCGCTGGATGCCGCGATCGGTGACGCCGATCATGGCACCAACCTCGCCCGCGGCTTCCACGCGGTGACCGCGGAGCTCGAGCTCACCCCTCAAGCCGACCCGGGCGCCCTGCTGGATCACGTTGGCAGAACAGTCGTGAGCAAGGTCGGAGGTGCCGCCGGCCCACTCTTCGGCACCTTCTTCCTGTACCTCGGTGAGGCCGTGGGCAACGATCCCGGCCTGGACAGCCGCCGCTTCGCGCGGGGACTCCGGGCCGGGTTGGCCGGTGTCGTGGCCAGGGGAAGCGCCGAGGCCGGCGACAAGACCATGTACGACGCACTCGCTCCCGCTATCGACGCGATCGAAGCCGCGGCACTCGCCCATCACGAGCTGCCCGACGTACTCCGGGCCGGCCTTCGCGCCGCGGAGAGTGGACGCGACGCGACGATCGGAATGCTAGCCAGGAAAGGCCGGGCCAGCTATCTGGGTGAACGCAGCGTTGGCCATCAGGACCCCGGCGCCACCTCGGCGACCTTGCTCTTCACCGCCCTCACCCTCATTTGAGCAGGAGTTTGCCGAGGCGGCGGGAGGCGACGTACATGCCTAGGGTGCCCATCGCGATCAGGTAGAGGGCGTTGAGGATCAGCGTCCAGCTGACGGTGCCGGTCGTGAAGGCGCGCGCGAGGGCGACGCCCTGGTACAGCGGGGTGATCTCGACCAGCCAGCGGATCGCGCCCGGGTAGGTCTGGACCGGGTAGAAGGTTGCCGAGAACAAGAACATCGGCATCGTGGCCAGTTGGACGAACTCGAAGTCCTGCCAGCTCCGCATGAACGTGGTCAGCGCCATCCCCGCACCGGCGAACGCATACCCGATCAGGACCGAGACCGGCAGAGCCAGCAGCGCCCACCAGGACTGGATCAACCCCATCACGAGCATCACCAGCAGGAACATCGCCGAATAGCAGGCGCCGCGCAGCAACGCCCACGTCACCTCGCCGGTCGCGACGTCCCACGGTCGCAACGGGGTGGCGAGCATCGAGTCGTACAGCTTGGCGTACTTCATCCGGAAGAAGATGTTGTACGTCGAGTCGAACACGGCACCGTTCATCGCCGAGCTGGCGAGCATCGCGGGTGCCACGAACGCGGCGTACCCGATCACCGTGCCGTCGGCGAGCGTGAAGTCGCCGACGAGCTTGGCGACGCCGATGCCGATCGACAACAGGTAGAACACCGGCTCGAAGAAGCCGGACACGAACATCACCCAGGATCGGCGGTAGACGAGGAAGTTCCGCTCGACGACCTGCCGGCCGTTGCCGACGCGGATCGGTACCGGGATCACCCGGACAGCCAGAGTCGCCATCAGCTGATCAACCTCTTCGTCAGGCCGCGCACAGCGAACCAGGTGCCGACCAAGAACCAGGCAGCGAGATAGGCGAGACTGCCGAGCGCCGGCCAGAACTCGACCGTGTTCAGGCTCAGATCCCGCGACAACTCGACCGCGTGCCACAGCGGGCTCACGTAGGCGAGCCACTCGATCCAGTCCGGCAACTGGGAGACCGGGAAGAACGCACCGGAGAACAGGAAGGCCGGTATCACGCCGAACCGGAAGATCATCGCGAAGCCGGAGTCGTTCTTGAGCGTTGTCGCGATCGCGCAGACCGGCGCGGACGCGGCCATCCCCACCAGGAGCGCGACCGGCAACCCCAGCAGTCCGAGTGGCGATCTCAATCCACCGAACGCGGCGATCACGGCCAGGAACACCGCGCAGGTGCTGGCGACGCGGAAGGCGATGAAGGCAAGCTGCCCGTACATGACGTCCGCCGGACGCAGCGGCGTGGCGATCATCGAGTAGTAGAACTTCTGCCACTTGAGACCGCTCATCACCGGGTACGTCGATTCGCCGACCGCGATCTGCAAGGCCGTCGAGGCGAGCAATCCCGGCGCGATGAACTGCAGATAGCTGATGCCACCGAGCGAGCCGGTGCCGTTGGCATCGACGAACGAGCCGAGGCCGATGCCCATCGCGGCCAGATAGAGCAGTGGCAGCAGGAAACTGCTGACCAGGCTGCCCTTCCAGGTCCGCTTGTAGACGGTGAGCCAGTAGTCGAACTGTCTCTGCCCGTTCTCGATCGCGACAGCGGTCATCAGTCCACCAACGTCCGGCCGGTGAGCCGCAGGAACACGTCTTCCAGCGTCGACCGGCGTACCAGTACTGCGGCCGGCTCCAACCCGCGCTCGTGCACTGCCGCGACCGCCCGCTCGCCGTCGTCGGTGTACAGCAAGAGGCGATCGGGCAGTACTTCGATCCGTTGCGCAAGGTCGGCCACCTTGCCGGCCAGCGCGTCGTGGTCCGCGAACATCACCTCGGGCCCGAACCGCAACTCGGTCACCTCGCGCGTCGAGTAGTCCCGGATCAACTCCGCCGGCGAGCCCTCGGCCGCGATCAGTCCGCCGTCCATCACCACCAGGCGGTCGCACAACTGCTCGGCCTCGTCCATGTAGTGGGTCGTGATGATCAGCGTCACGCCTTGCTGCTTCAGCCGGAACAGCTTGTCCCACAACAGATGCCGCGCCTGTGGATCCAGCCCGGTCGTCGGCTCGTCGAGCAACAGCAGATCCGGCTTGCTCACCAGCGACCGCGCGATCGTCAGCCGCCGCTTCATCCCGCCGGACAGCTCGTCGACCTTGACCTTCGCCTTCTCCGTCAACGCCACGAACTCCAGCAGTTCGTCGGCCCGCTCGCGGCACTCGGCCCGGCTGAGCCCGAAGTACCGGCCGTAAACGGTCAGGTTCTCCCGGACGGACAGCTCGGTGTCCAGGGTGTCGTCCTGCGGGCACACCCCGAGTCGCGCCCGGATGGCGGGCCCGTCGGTGGCCGGATCCATCCCGAGGATCCGCAACTCGCCCCCACTGACCGGCGACACCGCCCCGATCATCCGCATCGTCGACGACTTCCCGGCCCCGTTCGGCCCGAGAAACCCGAACGCCTCGCCCTTCCACACCTCCAGGTCGATCCCCGCGACGGCCTCGAAGTCCCCATAAGACTTCCGCAACCCCCGCGCCCGAACCAGCGCCTCCACCTGTCCCGTCACACCCCAGACCCTAGACGCCACCCCAGACACTTCGCGCGACGATTTACTCCGGTACGCCGAAGCGCGTCCGCTTCGCGCCCTCCTCCGAGGCGGACCCCCGTCATGGCACTGCCGGGGTGCAGCTCGACCGGCGGCCCGATGAGGCGGGGCGTCTGGGTGGGTGGGTCGAGCGGCCGACGCAAGGAGCGGGCAGTTCGTAGTACGAGACCTCACCCGCGCCCGGCGTACGGCATGCCTGCTGCCATGACCATCAGCGTGGGGACTGCTACCGACGTCGGGAGTTGGGCGATCTGGACGACGAAGGCCGCGACCGTGCGGGGATCGAAGGTTGGCTCGACGCGGATCGAGCCGTCGGGTTGGAGGGCACCCTGTTCCATTCGCTCGGTCATCGCTGTCGCCGCGTTGCCGATGTCGATCTGGGTGGCGGTGATGCCGTGCGGGCGGCCTTCCAGTTCGAGGGCCTTGGTGAGACCTGAGATCGCGTGCTTCGAAGCGGTGTAGGCGATCGCCTGCGGTCGCGGTACGTGCGCGGAGATCGAGCCGTTGTTGATGATCCGCCCGCCGGACGGCTCCTGCCGCAGCATCCGTCCGTACGCCGCCTGTGCGCACAGGAACGAGCCAGTGAGATTGGTATCCACCACAGCCCGCCAATCCTCCTCGGACACCTCCTCCACCGGAGCCGCCGGCATCCCGATGCCCGCGTTGTTCACCAGCAAGTCGATCCGCTCGAGCGACGCAAAGAACTCCCGTACTGCGGGTCCGTCCGTCACATCCAGTACGGCGGTGCGCACGGCACCCACTCCGGCAGCGCCGACCGCGGCCACCTGCTCCCCCGCCGCGGCAGTCTCCTCCAGCTTCGCCGATGTCCGCCCGGTCACCGTGACCTCGAAGCCGACCGCGGCCAGAGCCAGCGCCATCTCCCGACCGAGGCCCGACCCGCCACCCGTGACCACTGCGACCTGCTGCATGCGTTCCTCCCTCGCCATGGCCCCAGCGCCGACACGCTCAGCCGATGCCATCTTGCCTCGCCCACTCTCCGTGACCACCAGCTCACAGTTCGTTAATGAGTTGCCGACCAACCAAAGAGCCCGGAAACTCATTTGCGTGTATCACGCAAGCATGTATATGCTTGCACCATGCATGTAAATGATCCGTATGCTCCGCAGACCCCACTCGAGGGGGTCCTGCACGCGTTCACGCGGATCGGTCGCCGGCTGAAGTCCAAGCAGCCCGGTGACACGATCGACCACAGCGCCCACCTGGTGCTGTTCGTGCTGCGGTGCAACGGGGCACTGCGGTTGTCCGACCTGGCCGCCCGGATGGAGATCGACGCCTCGACGGCGAGCCGGCATGTCCGGGCGCTGGAGCAGGCGGGCTTGATCCAGCGCTCGGCCGACCCGGACGACGGCCGAGCCTTCCGGGTCGAGCTGACCGAGCAGGGCACCGCCGAGTGGGAAGCCGCCGCCAAGCGGCGGATGGAGTTGCTGACCCAGGCCATGGAGGGCTGGACCGACTCCGATATCGCGACTTTCGAGAAGCTGATGACCCGGTTCGCGGACGGGGTCACCAGCATCGTCGACGAGCGTGGCGAGGGCAGGGCCTGGGCCGACAAGGGCTGGACCGCCGCAATGGCCGCCCAGCACGGCACCGCGCCGCACGACGCCGCGCACCAGAACACCGAGAAGAACGTGGAGAACCGATGAGCACCACCGAGCCGGCTACGACTGGCGGCGCGTCCCCAGCGCCCGACAATGCACCGAACTACTTGTCCCACCGGCAGATCCTGGTGATCCTCGGCGGCCTGATGGCCGGCATGTTCCTGGCCGCGCTCGACCAGAGCATCGTCGGTACGGCGCTGCCGCAGATCGTCAGCGAGTTCAACAGCCTGGACAAACTGTCCTGGGTGGTCACGGCGTACCTGCTGACCTCGACCGCCTCCACTCCCCTGTGGGGCAAGATCTCCGACCTGTACGGTCGCCGCCCGCTGTTCATCGCCGCGATCGTCACCTTCCTGGCCGGCTCCGTGCTGTCCGCCCTGTCGCAGAACATCGAGCAGCTGATCGGCTTCCGGGCCGTCCAGGGTCTGGGCGCCGGCGGTCTGATGTCGCTCGCGTTCGCCACCATCGGCGACGTGATCCCGCCGCGTGAGCGCGGTAAGTACATGGGGTACTTCGGTGCCGTCTTCGGCCTGTCCTCCGTGGCCGGCCCGCTGCTCGGCGGTCTGCTCACCGACGGTCCCGGCTGGCGCTGGATCTTCTGGATCAACCTGCCGATCGGCCTGGTTGCCCTGGGCATCGTGAGCGCCGTACTACGGTTGCCGCACGTCAAGCGCAGCCACAAGATCGACTACCTGGGTGCTGCGATCGTCACCGGCGCCGTCACCACGCTGCTGCTTGCCGTCTCGTGGAGCGGCCCGACCAACGGCTGGGGCAACGGAACGACCCTGGCGCTGCTGATCGGCGCCGTCGTACTGGCCGTCGCCTTCGTCCTGGTCGAACTGCGGGTCTCCGAGCCGATCATCCCGATGGACCTGTTCAAGGGCCGCATCTTCTCCGGCTACGCCGCGTTCGCCTTCCTGCTGGGCTTCGCGATGTTCGGTGCGCTGATCTTCCTGCCGCTGTACCTGCAGGCGGTCAAGGACCTGTCCCCGACCCGGTCGGGTCTGGCCCTGCTGCCGATGATCGTCGGTATCTTCAGCGCCTCGATCCCGAGCGGTCAGCTGATGAGCAAGACCGGCCGCTACAAGATCTACCCGATCATCTCCGCGGTCCTGGTCGCCGGCGCGATGGTGTTGCTGTCCACGATCGGGCTGCACACGCCGTACTGGCACCTGGCGATCTTCATGTTCATCATGGGCTCCGGCCTCGGTCTGTCGATGCAGATCACCGTCACCGCGGCACAGAACAGCGTGCCCCGGCAGCACATGGGTACCGCGACCTCGACGATGACCTTCTTCCGCTCGATGGGTGGCGCGATCGGTACGGCCGTGTACGGCGCGGTGCTGACCAGCCGCTTGAAGGTGCACCTGGGCGACATCGTCCCGCAGACGATGCAGGGCATGGTCGACCAGCTCGCCAAGGCCGCGAACAGCGTGCAGGCGCTGCACGGCCTGAAGGACCCGATGAAGGGCTGGGCACTGTCCGGTCTGGTCAACGCGATGGACGACGTGTTCCTGGTCTCGCTGCCGTTCCTGGCGATCGCGCTCGTGCTGGCGATCATCACCCCGGAGCAGCGGCTGGCCGGCCGCAACGACGCCCCCAAGCCCGACGGCGACACCGCCGACCTGGAGGCGTCCGCCGCCGCGGCGATGCACTGATCAACAACTGAAAAAACAACACACGACAGCAGCCCCCAGATCTTTCTGGGGGCTGCTGTCGTGTGCAGGAAGGCGGAGGAGTGTGAACAGCAGCCCCCGGATCTTTCTGGGGGCTGCTGTTGTTTGCAGGAAGGCGGGGGTGAATGAACAGCAGGCCCCGGATCCTTCTGGGGGCTGCTGGTTCTATTCGAGCGCTTCGGGGTTGGGCGCCGGGGTTGTTCTTCGGCGTGGCAGTGGTCGGCGGGGGAGCGGTCGTGGTGGTTCTGGATCGACGTCGTTGCCGGCCAGGTGATTCACGATCGTGTTGAGCACGGCAGCTGTCGGTACTGCGACCAGCGCGCCCACGATGCCCGCGATCACCACGCCGGTGGCGATCGACAGGATCACCGCGAGTGGGTGAACGCTCACGGCCCGGCCGAGCAGGAACGGCTGCAGGACGTGCGCCTCCACCTGCTGCACGGCGATCACCACGGCCAGCATGATGATCGCAACAATGGGGCCCTTGGCAACCAATGCCACGAGGACCGCGACGATCCCGCTGACGAACGCACCCACCACGGGGATGAACGCGCCGACGAACACGAGGATCCCGATCGCGCTCACCAGCGGCAGCCCGAGGATCGCCGCGCCCAGTGAGATCCCGATCGCGTCCACGGCCGCCACGATGATGGTGGCCCGGACGAACGCGGTCAGCGAGACCCACGCCTTCCGGGCGGACGAGTCCACCTTCTCCCTGGCCTGCAGGGGGAACAGCCGGACCAGCCAGGCCCAGATCTGCTCCCCCTGGTAGAGGAAGAAGAACAGGCAGAACAGCGAGATGAAGAGCCCGGCCACGACATGCGTGGCCGTGGTACCGACCTCGGCCGCGCGCTGACCGAGCGCGCCGCCCTTCATCACGGTGTCCTTCAGCTTGTTCAGCGAGTCCGTGATGTCCTGGTCGGTGACGTTGAGGTTGATCTTGACCAGGTCGCGCAGCTTCTGCACACCTTCGCCGACCTGGGTCGACAACTTGTCGAACTGGGTCGCGATCTGGGTGCCGACGAGCGTCAGCAGGCCCGCCACCAGCACGATCGTGCCGATCACCGTGATGCCGGCCGCCGGTCCGCGCGGGACCCGGGCACGGTGCAGCGCATTGGTCACGGGGACCAGCAAGGCGGTCAGCAACACGCCGACCGTCACCGGAATGACGACCTCGGACAGGTACTGGAGTGCGTAGCCGATCACCACGACTGCGGCCACGACCACCAGGAACCGCCACGCCCAGGCGCTGGCGATCTGCATGCCGGCCGTCACCCCGACATCCACCGGTCCGCGACTGGAAGGCATCACGACGCCGGTTTCGTCCTCGGGCACCACCGTCGAGCTGACCTCGTCAGCCGCCTTGTTGTCCGCGACAGGACTTTCATTGTCCCGCCCGACATCCGGTACGTCGGCCGAGTCGTCCCGCCCCACCGGCTCGTCCGGCTTGTTCATGGCACCTCCGGGTCTCAGGTCCTGCTGAGACTAGTTCCCCGTAGTACCGGTTCCATGAATGTTCGAGCCCACTCGCCGGGCGAGACCTTCCGCGGCGATCGGGGCGACGTCGGCGAGCAGCCCGACCCCGGCAAGGACGTACTCGGTGTCTACGCAGGTCAGTGCCCCAGAAGGAACCAGCCAGCCCTCCTCCTGGGCGCCGGCGGCGACCGCTCCCAGTACCCGGGCCGCAAGCTCAGGACCGTTGTGCCGGAGCACTCCCCCGGACCCGACCAGCAGATCCACCTCGCGCAGGTCCTTCCCGGACCGCTCGATCACCCGTCCACCCGGACCGAACACCACCCGCTGCCGTCCCGCGTGCCGCCGCAACGCCACCGTCACGGCCACCCGCGCCAGCAGCTCGTCGTACGACGACTCTTCGGCCGAATCCGGCAAGTACGACGGTTCGTCGTGCCGCCGCTTCGCCGCGACCCGCAGCACCGGATCGTCCGGGATCAACCCAGCCTCGACGCCGGCGGCGACCACCGGTACGGCGCTCCACCGCATTCCGAGATCGCCTTCGACCGTGCGAGTGACCGGGTGCGTGGCGACCACCTCGCGGCCGAGGTTCGCGTCCTCCGGATCGAGTTCGATCACCGAATGCACGTCGGTCGTCGCGCCACCGATGTCGACCACGGCCACGTCGCCGTGCAGCGACGCGAGCACCTCGACACCTCGTAGTACGACATCGGGCGTGGCGGCGCGGACCATTCGGGCGAACCCGGGATCGCGCGACAGGTTCTTGCCTCCGATCACATGCGCCAGGAACATCTCCCGGATCGCGGCCCGCGCGCTGTCGGGCGCGAACACCCCGATCTCCGGCACGACATTGTCCGCCAGCACGTGCGGCACGTTGCCCTCAGCAAGCATGGCGCCGACGACGCCCTGCGCCTCGATGTTGCCAGCAGCAACTACCGGTCGACGCCACTTGTACTTCGCCAGCACGGCTGCCGCGTTCTCCAGTACGGCGGAGTTGCCGCCGTCCGTGCCGCCCAGCAACAGGACCACGTCCGGACGCTCGGCCCGCAGCGCCTTCAGAGAAGTTGCCGTCAGTCCACCGTTGACCACAGCAACCACTCGGCCACCGCTCGACAACGCCACCCGGCGGCCTGCTTCGGCGGTGACGAGCTCTTCGTTGCCGACGACACCGATCCGCAAACCGCCGCCCGCGCTCGAACACGCGAGCACCTCGGCCTTGGCGATCCCCTTGTCGACCGCGAGCAACGCAGTACGGCAGGCCTGGTAGCCGTCCAGCACGTCGGTGTCGATCGTGGTGCGGTGTTCGGCCCGGGCGATCAGCTCACCCGAGCCGGCGTCCACCGCGATCGCCTTCGTGAAGGTCGACCCGAAGTCGACCGCCACAAAGGACTGCATCATGACCCTCCGCGGGAAGTTGGTCGAGCGACGGGCAGTCAGGCCATCGCGCGGTCGAGGTCCGCCAGCAGGTCGTCGATGGTCTCGATGCCGACGCTGAGCCGGATCAGGTCCGAGGGGACCTCCAGCGGCGTACCGGCGACCGAAGCGTGGGTCATCTTGCCCGGGTGCTCGATCAGCGACTCGACGCCGCCCAGCGACTCGCCGAGCGTGAAGACCTCGGCCTTGTTGCAGATGTCCAGCGCGTGCTGCTCGCCACCGGTCACCCGGAACGACACGATGCCGCCGAAGCGCTTCATCTGCTTGGCCGCGGTCTCGTGGCCGGGGTGGCCGTCGACGCCCGGGTAGAGCACCGAGGTGACACCCTTGTGGCGCTGCAGGAACTCGACGACCTTCTCGGCGTTGTCGCTGTGCCGGTCCATCCGCACGCCCAGGGTCTTGATGCCGCGCAGTACCAGCCAGGCGTCGAACGGCCCGGCGACGGCGCCGATCGCGTTCTGGTGGAAGGCGATCTTGTCGGCCAGCTCCGTGTCGCGAACGATCAACGCACCGCCGACGACGTCCGAGTGCCCACCCATGTACTTCGTGGTCGAGTGCACCACCACGTCCGCCCCGAGCTCGAGCGGCTGCTGCAGGTACGGCGAGGCGAACGTGTTGTCCACCACCAGCAGCGCACCGGCGTCGTGGGCGATCTGCGCCACGATGGCGATGTCGGCCACGTTCAGCAGCGGGTTGGTCGGCGTCTCCAGCCAGACGACCTTGGTCTTGCCGGGACGGATCGCGGCCCGGATCGCCTCCGGGTGCGTGACGGCCGCCGGGGTCATCTCGACGCCCCAGTTGCCAAGCACCTTCGAGAACAGCCGGAACGTACCGCCGTACGCGTCGTCGGGGAAGACCACGTGGTCCCCCGGCACGCAGAGCGAGCGGATCAGGGTGTCCTCGGCAGCCAGGCCGCTGGCGAAGGCGAAACCTCTCGTGCCGGCCTCGATCGCGGCCAGACACTCCTCGAGCGCGGTCCGGGTCGGGTTGGCCGACCGGGAGTACTCGTAGCCGTTGCGCAGTCCGCCGACGCCGTCCTGCTTGTAGGTGCTGGTCGCGTAGATCGGCGGAACCACCGAGCCGGTGGTGGGGTCGGGCTCGTTCCCGGCGTGGATGGCGAGCGTCTCGAATCCGTAGGAGTGTTCGTAGGTCACCGGACCAGCGTACGGCCTGGTCTGATGACCCCGATCCGGGCCTACCGTTCCGTGGACAGCTCGCGATGGAGCAGGATCCGGACCGGTTCGCCGGAAAGCGGTCTCTGTGGAGGAAGGGTTCAAGCGCGGATGAAGACGCAGGACAGATCGCTCGACGACGACGCGTTGGCGATGGCCGATCTGGCCGAGGTTCCGGACTGGACCGCTGTGGCGGGGCCGGACTCGGACCAGACCGGTGAATCGGTGGTCAGAGCCCTGGTGCAGCGGGTGACCGCCGCGACCAGCTGGCAGCCCTGGCCGCTCGAACCGGGCGAGAAGATCGGCGACGAGTCCGCCTCCTGGGGTTTCACCACCCGGCGCGGCATCACGATGATCGTGTTCGACGGGCTCGCGTTTGCCGACGTACGGACGAGCGGCTGGTCGGCGTACGAGATCGGGCCGGACGACATCGCCGAGGCGGAGGCCGGGCTCGATGCCGCTTGGCCGGCGCACTTCGACCTCGCGGTGAAGACCTGGGGCGAACCGGCGTACGTCGGTTCGTCGGTGAACAACCCCGCGTTTCTCGACGAGTGGGGACCGGGCGCGGGTTCGGACCGGCGGCACCTGGCTGTCTGGCTGCGGCCGGGCGCGCAACTGCAATTGTTCAGCGACGCGCCTTCGCGGGACCCGCTCACCCCGTCGGTCGGGGTCAACTACGCCGTCTATATCGACTAGGAGTTCTGATGACTT
Organism: Kribbella monticola; assembly: GCF_003261635.1. Classification (GTDB taxonomy): domain Bacteria; phylum Actinomycetota; class Actinomycetes; order Propionibacteriales; family Kribbellaceae; genus Kribbella; species Kribbella monticola. The sequence continues at coordinate 21,643 of NZ_QFXK01000030.1, forward strand.
CTCCGCACCAGGGCCCGGGTATGTGGCAGCAGGGCAACCGGGAGCAGGCGCTCGACTGGCTGGCCAACCTCGACCCGCGCCAACAGCAGGCGTTGCAACGCTCGATCCAGGCCCATCAGGCGCTCGCACCGATCTACAACGCGACCAGCCGCGTGATCCAGTCGGCGCAACGGACAGCTGCGCGGCTGAGCGACTACGCCCAGCGGCTCGCCAGCAGTGCTCGCAACCTCGGCCAGTCGGCAGTCGCGGCAGGTCAGACGGCGGTCGCGGCTGGTCAGTCCGCGGTGGACCGCACGCTCGATCGTGGCGCAGCAGCCGTCGACCGCACGATCGAGCGCGGGGCGGCAGCTGTCGACAGGACGCTCGAGCGCGGGCAGGCGGTTGTGGATCGGACGGTCGAGGGTGGGCAGGAGGCAGTCGCGCGGCTGACTGAGATGGGCCAGCGTGGTCGCGACAACGTTGCCGGTGCCGCTGAGTGGACCGCGGCGGCTGCGACGGGCGTTGCGTACCGGGCGATCGACGGCGCAACGGCAGCGGGTCGCGGGATCGCCGGCGCCGGACGCCAGGTTGCCGCCGCCGGCCGACAGGCTGTCGAGGCAGGTCAGAACGCGGTCGGCAAGGTCTCGCGCTGGTTCAAGGAGAAGCAGACCAACACGTCCGTCCGCGCCAACGCGGCCCGCGCGGCCTTCCAGGCGTTCCGCACCGACCCCGCGCTCCAGAACACTGTCAGCCCGAAGGACGTGAAGGTCCTCAGCGAGCAGGCAGCCGCGATCGGCACCGCCAAGAACTGGGACGAACTGAACGCCGCCATCCAGCAATTCGGCCAATCAGCCGAACGCCTCGGCGGACAAACGGCCACCCCTCAAGCAGCCGGCCAGGCAACCGCCGCCGAGAAGGCCAACAACCCCGCCTGGGCCCTCCAAGGCACCGCTCACCCCCACGGCGCCGTCACCCAAACGCCCGCTACGGCTCAGGCAACGTCCCCAGCCCAGGTCCAGGGCGAAGCCGCCAAACAAACCGGCGGCAAACACCGAGCCGGCCCCGAAACCGAGCGCTGACAGCACTACCGCACAGCTACTGACAGCTGAGAGGCCGGCCCACCCCTGCGGGCCGGCCTCTCAGCTTGCTGTGGTTTCCCGCCTTCCGACGCGGGCTATTTGGTTGCTGCAGGCAAGCGGATGGTGAAGAGCGGAAGGAGGAAGTGGACCAAGGGACCGATGGCGAGGGCGTAGGCGACGGTTCCGAAGCCGACGACGCCGCCGAGTAGCCAGCCGATCGCGAGCACAGTGACCTCCAGGGTCGTCCGCACCAGGCGCACGCTGAGACCAGTACGCCGTACGAGGCCCGTCATCAGCCCGTCGCGCGGACCGGGGCCGAATTGCGCGCCGATGTACAGCGCGCCGGCCAGCGCGTTGACCACGATTCCGCTTGCCATGAAGACGATGCGCAGCCAGAGCGCGTCCGGGCGATCGACCGTCGACAGCGTCAGATCCGTCACCAGCCCGATCACGATGGCGTTGCTGATCGTGCCCAGCCCGGGCCACTGCCGCAACGGGATCCACCCGAGCAACACCACGAAGCTCATCGCGATCACCACGGTCCCGAAGCTGACGTCGAGGTGCTTGGTGATGCCCGAGTGCAGTACGTCCCAGGGATCGAGCCCGAGGTTGCCCTGGATCATCAGGCCCATCGAAGCGCCGTACAGGGTGAGCCCGACGTACAGCTGCACGAGCCGGCGCGGCAACTGGCCTGCCTGGAGCTGCTGGATCGGGTTGAGGGCGGCAAGGGCGCGCGGGGCTTCGGCAGTGGCGGTCACACGAACCAGTCTGCGGGTGATTGGCCTGGTGTTCGATAGCCAATTAGGCAATAGTGGACCGCATGACAGGCCAACATGTCCCGGCGAGCACGCTCTCCGGCCTGCTCGGTGACTGGTCGGGCGCCTCCGGCCCGGCGTACCGGAGTCTCGCCGACCGGCTCCGATTGCTGATCGCCGACGGCCGGATCATGCCCGGCGCCCGGGTGCCCAGCGAGCGAGAGCTCACGGACGCCCTCGGAGTCAGCCGGACCACTGTCGCCTCGGCGTACCGCGAACTGCGCGACCGCGGCTATCTCACCAGCCGGCGCGGATCGGGCAGCGTCACCTCGCTGCCGTCGAAGATCGAGCCCGAACTCGGCCGTCACCACGCGCCCGGGATCGACACGGAAGGCCTCTACGACTTCACCTGCGCGGCCTCCCCCGCAGTACCGGGAATCAGTACTGCGGTCAGCGAGGCGCTCGAAGATCTTCCGCGGCACCTCGCGACTCCGGGCTACCACCCGCAAGGGTTGCCCGAATTGCGCGAGGCGATCGCCGCGTCGTACGAGGCTCGCGGGCTGGCGACCTCGGCGGACCAGATCATCGTCACCGCCGGCGCGCTGGCCGCGACGTCGATCGCGATCCGGGCGATGACGCAGATCGGCGACCGGGTACTGACCGAGAGCCCGACCCACCCGAACTCGGTGGACGCCATTCGTCGCAGCGGTTGCCGGGTCGTCGCCGTACCGATGAGCCCCGGCGGCTGGGACCTTCCATTGCTAGAGGCAACGATTCGTCAGACGTCGCCGCGGGCCGCCTGGATGGTGGTCGACTTCCAGAATCCGACCGGCTGGTTGATGTCTGCGGCCGATCGGCAGCGGTTGGCGATCGCGTTCGCCCGGGCGCGGACCACGGCGATCATCGACGAGACGCTGTTCGAGCTGGCGCTGGACGGGCAGGAGATGCCGCCGCCGTTCGCGCTGTTCGACCCGGCGGGTGTGATCACGGTCGGATCGGTGAGCAAGTCGTTCTGGGGCGGGCTGCGGATCGGGTGGATCCGGGCGCCTGAGGCACTCGTTGCCCGCATCCTCGACGCTCGCGGCTCGCTGGATCTGGGGGCGCCGGTGCTGGAGCAGCTCGTCGTCTGCCGGTTGCTGCGCGAGCGCTCCGGAGTACTGGCGGAACGGCGTACTGCGTTGGCTCTGCAGCGTGAAGCTCTTGCGGACGCCTTGCGATCCTCGTTGCCGTCGTGGCGATTCGAGGTGCCGGGTGGCGGGTTGTCGCTGTGGTGCGAGTTGCCGGATCCGGTCAGCTCGAGTCTCGTCGGGGTCGCGCAGCGCAACGGCGTACTGGTCGTTGCCGGCTCGCGTTTCTCCCCCGACGGCGGGCTGGAGAGCTTCCTGCGGTTGCCGTTCACGCTCGACGCGGACACGCTGCGTGACGCAGTACGGCGACTGGCCGACTCGTACGCCGGTCTGGCTGCGGGCGCGCCTCCTCGGCGTACGGCGATGATCGCGTGAGCGTCCCGTAATCGGCTGGGGGAAGGTTCGCCCTCGGGCGGGCGTTGAGAGACTATGAAAGTCACTCTGCGAGAGGCGTGAGATGTCGTTCTTCAAGCGCAACACAGCCCTGGTCGAGCCCGAGGCTGCCCTGCCCGGCCGCCAGGAGCCCGGATTCGCCGTACCGGCCGACAACATCGTGCTCGGTACGCCGCAGACCGCGCCCGCTCCGGCCGGCTTCGAGGAGGTCTGGTTCGGCACCGGCTGCTTCTGGGGCACCGAGGAGATCTTCTGGCAGCAGCCCGGCGTCTACACGACGGCCGTCGGCTACGCGGGTGGGTACACGCCCAACCCGTCGTACGAGGAGGTCTGCACTGGACGGACCGGCCACACCGAGGCGGTCCGCGTCGTCTACGACCCGACCAAGACCACCTTCACCGACCTGCTGAAGGTCTTCTGGGAAACCCACGACCCGACCCAGGGCATGCGCCAGGGCAACGACCTCGGTTCGCAGTACCGCTCAGCCATCTACTACACCACCGACGCCCAACGCGCCGAGGCCGAACGCACCCGCGACCTCTACGCCCCCGTCATCAAACCCCTCGGCTACGGCGACATAACCACCGAGATCGCCCCGCTCGGCTCCTACTACTACGCCGAGGGCTACCACCAGCAGTACTTGGCCAAAAACCCCAACGGCTACCGCTGCCACAGCAACACCGGAGTCAAGTTCCCCGGCTGACGTGTAAGCCCCGCCCCGACCGAGCTCCCACGATGGGGCGCTGTGCCCACCCGACCCTCATGCGGCCCTGCGCGATCCGGATTGAACCCGGATCGCGTGGGGCCGACGCCTTGCTTGCAGCGCTACCAGCAGCAGTACTTGGCCAAATCCCCAACGGCTGCCACAGCAACACCGGGCGTAGCGTTCCCCGCCAACGCCTGATTTAGTAGCAGGACGAGGGCGACACTTGATGGTGTCGCCCTCGTCGTCTGTTCGGGTGGTGAGATCGGCGAGCCGATCGACCGAGAGGCCTACGAGTGGTCGGCGGGTCATCTGTTTGTCAGCCGACCGGAATGTCGCCGGTGGTCCCGTAAGGCACGGCGAACTGGGCTCGGGCGTACCAGGTCCCGTTGGAGGGACGGAACAGAGCCACGTCGTACCTGCCGTCACCGTTGTAGTCACCGGGTGCCGGGATGTCTCCGAGCCTGCCGTATTGCACAGCCGGCATGCCCAGCACGTACCAGTAGCCGGTGGACGGACGGAACAGCGCCTGCTCTGCGCGCCCGTCGTCGTCGTAGTCGGCGGCAACCGGCTGGTCGCCGAGTCCGCCGATCCGGATCGTCGAGATACCGCGGACATACCAGGTGCCGGTTGACGGCCTGAACACGGAGAGGTCCGCACGGCCGTCGCCGTCGTAGTCCGCCGGGGTGGGGATGTCGTCCGCCGCGCCGTACGTGATCGTGAACAGACCCCGGACCCACCAAGTCCCCGTGGACGGACGGTAGACCGCGATGTCGGTGCGGCCGTCGCCGTTGTAATCCGCCGGGGCCGGTATGTCTCCGCTCTGTCCCCAGCGAATCTGGCCGATGCCGTAGAGGTACCAGGTCCCGTCGGACGGCCGGAACACGGCCGGGGAGGTGCGTCCGACGCCGCCGTAGTCCCCCGGAACCGGAACGTCGGCCGGCAGCCCGTAATGCCTCGCCCACAACCCACGGACGTACCACGTGCCGGTCGAAGGTCGGTAGATCGCGATGTCACTGCGGCCGTCGCCGTTGTAGTCGCCGATGACGTCCGCGCGCGGAATGAGCCCCATCCGCTGCTTGGCGAACAGCACCTTCAGGACCGCCGCATTCACCTTCTCGCGGAACGTGCTGTCGGAGTTCGCCCGGGCCAGTACCGCGCTGACCATGCTGGGGATCAGGGTCGGGTCGGTCATCAGGATCATGTCTCCGCCGGCGTTGACGAAGTTGAGTGCGCGGGCTGCCGGTGACCAGGACTGCACCTGCTTGGCGGCGAGGGAGTCGCTGATCACGACCCCACCGAACCCGAGCTCCGAGCGGAGCATGCCGCCGATGATCTTGGTCGAGAACGCCGCGGGCACGCCGGGATCGATCTTGTTGTAGTTCGCCAAGGACATCATCACGAACGGCGTACCGGCCGTGACCCCTGCACGGAAGGGCGCCAGGTACGGGTCGTCGTACGTCGTCACGTAGTCGGTGACACCTGCAGAGACGTCGGTGTTGGCGGTGACCCTGCCGAGTCCGGGGAAATGCTTGATGCTGGTCGCCACGCCCGCTCCGAGCATCCCCGACATGAATGCACTGCCGTGGCTGGAGGCGACCGAGGTGGTGTATCCGAACTCCCGGTCGTAGTAGCCGATCGGTTTGTTCGTGTCGCGCATGGCATACGGGACGGTATCCATCACCGGTGCGAGGTTCTGGTTGACGCCTGCCGAGCGCAGCTGACGTCCCCAGGTCAGCGCACTGGAACGCAACGTGCTGGTCGACCAGGTTCCCTGGGTCAGGGCGGTCGGCATCCGTGCGAAGCCTGGGCCTTGCAGAACCTGGACGTTGCCGCCTTCCTGGTCCGTGGCGACGAACAACGGTACGCCGAGTGTCGCGGCGGAGGTCGCTCTGCTTTGGAGGCCTCGGGTCACCGACAGCGTCGCGCTCGTACTCAGGGAGCTGCGGCCGGTCAACATCACCGAGCCGACGTGATAGTTCGAGATCGCCGAGTACGTCGCAGTCCCGGGCCCGGTGGCGGTGCCGCCGACCATGAACAGCTGTCCGACCCGCTGCGCCATGGTCATTCGGTAGAAGACCGCCCATGCTCCCCCGGCGGGGACGGCCGCTTGGGATACGGCCGCCTGGGTTGCGGAAGCGGCTGCGGAACGGGATCCCATCGTGACCGTGGTGCTCACGGCAAGCGTGAGAGCCAGCAGGCCGGCGCCAAGACGAAGTCTGGTCATGCCCGGTGAACGCGCAGTGAGGCGCAAGAGTTGCCGAACCCGCGAGAACCGGAACGGCTACAGCAAGACAGGCGTCGTGTCAGTGCTGGCGGCGGGCTAGGTGGAGGTGGATTTGGGCGTTGAGGTCTACGGTTTCGGGGAGGGTTTCGAGGGTGCGGCGGAAGACCTCGGCTCGGTCGGCGGGTGGGAGCATCACGTAGGCCGAGACGGTGGAGAGCTGTCCGATGTAGTCGTGGGCGCTGATTGTCAGGCGTCGTTCGATCACCGACTGCTGGACGTCGGTGAACCACTCAGATTGCTGGAGTTCTGTGCCCGGCCATTGCATCGGGCGGTCCGCGGGTGTGCCATCGGGTGATGGGACGCCGTCGTCATCCAGGTACGGCGCACGTGCCGCGCGCGCCGCCTCGCGGAGGGCGGGGTCGGCAAGCTGGATCGGTACGCCGAACGAAGCGAACACGCCACCCGGTTGAACGAGCGCGGCCATCCGCGCCCATCGGCCTTCAGGGTTGGTCCAGTGCAGCGCGGCGGCCGCATAGACCAGCTCGTACGACGAATCCAGCGGCAGGTCTTCGAAGGCGGCCTGCACGGGAGTGACGTTCGTCGGCAGGTGTTTGCGCAGCTCCGCGAGCATGGCCGCGTCGGGCTCGGTCGCCGTGACCGCGATCCCGGCCTGCGCGAACAGGCGCGTCGCCTTGCCTGTCCCGGCACCGATCTCAAGAGCGTTCCGGATCGGCGTACCGGCGTACGCCATCACCTGCTCGAGCAGTTCCACCGGATACCCAGGCCGGAACCTTTCGTACGCCTCCGCCACCGTCCCAAAACTCAACGCCCGCACGACCATCCCCGCATCCTGGCACCTTCCCCGCCCTTCCGCTCGCCACTTTCGTCCGCCACCCATCCCCAAGCTGCTGCTCGTACGTCGCGGCCGACGGCTGTGGTGAGCGTGGGTTGCAGCGCAGACCGGCGTACCGACCGACAGGACGTTGTACCGGGCTGAGGACCCAGCACCGCTTGCAGACGGGTGCGAGACAGGGAAATCACCTGACACCACCTGTCCGTCCGTACGCGTCGTCCTCAACACCGCCGGCTGGCAATCGGTGCTGTGCCTGGTCGAGGGGCATTGCCGTCGAAGTGCTCGGCCTGCTGGACGGTCGCGCGCGGGGCTGGGTCAGCCGCGTTCGGGGGTTGGGGCTTTGGTGGTGCGGGTGGCGTGCTGGGCGGCGGATTGGCCGTTGCGGTCGGGGCGGGCGCCGTCGGTTGAACTGCCGTTGACGTGGACGGCACCGGATGCGGGGGCTTGGCCGCCGCTCATCATGGCTCGGAGCTTTACCACCTCCGGCGAGACGGCCTGCCCGGTGCTGGGCGTTTCCCGGTTGGTTGCTTGCGCCTGGCCTTGGTGAACGGGTTCTGGCCGCTGCTGACCTCCAGGCGACCCTTGCTGTGGTCCACCCTGTTGCGCCGCCGTCTGCTGGGCTTGCTGTGGGGCCGTTTGTTGCTGAGTGGTCTGCTGGGCTTGCTGTGGGGCCGTTTGTTGCTGAGTGGTCTGCTGGGCTTGCTGTGGGGCGGCTTGTTGAGGGGCCTGGCGGGCGGCTTCTTGTTGGTACCAGTTTTGGTAGTGCTGTTCGGCGTGGCCGACTGCCTGGTCCATGCCGCTGATGGCTCGGCTGGCGGCGTCTTTGGCGAGCGTGGTCTTTTGTGCGCTGTTCAGGGACTTGTCCGCCTGTACCACGGCGGCCAGCTTCTCGAACTCTGCGCGTGCCGGCGCGACCACCTGGGCCCGGATGGCGTCGCGGTGGGATTCCGGCATCAGGCCGCCGAGGCGCTGGTCGATAACCATGTCAGCTGCGGCGTTCCAGCGCTGCGCGCGCTCGGTACCGATCAACCGGGTGGCGATCTCGTCGGTGGACTGGCCCGTCCGGGCGGCGAGAGCGCTGTTCAGGTCCGCCGACGCCGAGGTGTACGCGGGATAGGCGTCCATGCTCGGCTGGGTCAGTACACCGGGCTGGGCAGCGTCGAGCCCGACATCGGCGATGACGCCGTCGAGGTTGCGGTGGGTCCAGTGCTCGGCCTGCCCTTCCTCGAGTGCGCGGCCGGCCGGATCGTGTGTCGGGTGCGCGCCGGGCACCGTCGGATCGCCGTAGTGCGACGACAGGTGGACCGCCTCGTGGGTGACCGTGGCCGCGGCGTCCCGGAGGCGGTAGTTCTCGTCGTTGGTCAACGGCCGGCCGCCGGTGTAGGCCTGCCTGACCGGATCCAGCACCATGCTCGGGCTGACCGTCATCGTGCCATCGGCATGTGCAGAGCCGAGTACGCCGGGGTCGAGCTCCTCGAACACCTGCTTGTTCCACCGCGTCGGCGACCCGGTCCGTTGCTCGACGGACCTGATCACGCTCGCCACCCACTGGTACTCGGGTGACGACGGCGGCAGCTCCTTGCCCTTCTGACTGGGCATGTCAGCCCGGCCGGCCCTCTAGCTGGAGCTCCTCGATCAGCCGGGCCAGCGACGAGTTCATCCGCAGGATCGTCCCGGCCTCGCGGGCAGGGGCCTGCTCGGCCAGCTCCGCGATGGCGCGGATCGCCGACTCCGCCACGGCGATGCGCTCCTCGGTCGACCCTTGCGCGCTCGCGGCCTCGCCTTGCAACTGGACGGCTCGCTCGAACTGCTCGCTCGTACCGGGCGCCGGCCCGGTGATCAGCTCAGGCAGCCGCTCCGCCCTGGCCATGGCCCGAGCGCGCCAGAGCTCGTCCGGGATCAGCGCCGCCAGCCCCTTCAACCGCTCGACCTCCGCCGTGATCGTCGCCTGGTCCGCACCCCGCAGCGAGTCGGACAACGCACGCACCTGAGTGTCCACGGTCTCGAAATCCATACCTGAACCTTAACGAATCCACGGTCCGCTGACTCCTCGAACGACGGCAAGGCGCCCGCGGACGTACGGCGTACCGACGGACAGCACGTAGTACGAATGGCGGCGCCATGTCGCCGGGAACCGAGTAGACCTCTAGCAAAGGTGTGCTGTCGCTGCTCGGCCAGATGAGCAGGACACACACCCCGTACGCATCAGCCCAACGCGTTATTGTCCGTGAGAGTGACGTGCATCCTGTCGTCTGATGCTTCAGCAGCGAGCTCGTAGGGCTGTCAGAGTGGCGGGTTCTGGTCGGAGCTTGGTGTGGGTTCTTCGGTGAGCAACTTGAGGCGGCGTCGGAGCTGCCGGGGGTGGTACCAGTGCCCGAAGAGGAGAGCGGCGAAGAGAAGAGCAGGCAACAGCGCGCTCAGCGAGTCAGCGATAGCCCCGATGACACAGGTGGCTAGGAGCAACCTCAGCACGATGACGGTCAGCTTGCGTGTCCTTCGGCTGTACGGCGCCAGTTGCAGAGCGGCAATGGAGGCTGCTGCCGACCGGACCTCCGCATCAGCAGGAACGGGTCCGCCGGTCGCTGCCTTGTGAGCCAGTTCGACCTTGTCGCCGGGGAGATCACCCTCAGCCTGTTTCACTTCCTTTTGCCAGTTGGCCAGCGACCGACCCGCCAGCAGACCGAACGGGATACCGGTGACGAGGGCACCAAATTCGGCCTCTGCCGAGCTGGAGCCGTCCGACTTGAAGAAGAAGAGTCCCATCGCGACTCCGAACGGGATGCCGAGCATGACCGCCAAGATCCACCACGGGAGGTCGGATCGGCGTACACGCATCTGACAATCATCCATCAGAAGCAGCGCCCAGGTCTCGTGCAACTGAGGTTGGGATCCCTTTGTGAGCAGGCTGTTGCCGGGTGGTGGCGCGAAGTCACGAGGGATTCGAGGTGTTGCGTGGGTGGAAATCCGGGTGCACTGTCGAAAGGCCAGACGGGCCGGGAAACGGTCCCGGGCCGATGGCCGTCCCGGGGAGGCATCATGGGCGCACCACGTCGCGCCATCGCTTCCGTCGCCGTACTCGCGGCCGCTTTCGCCGGAGCCGCGGTCGCTGCCTTCGCCTCGCCGGCCGATCAGGAGGTGACGGTCGGCAGCCCCTCAACTCCGTTCTCGCAGAACAAGCAGAACGAGCCGGCCGTGGCGATCGACGCGCACGACCCCTCGGTGATGGTCGCCGGAGCCAACGACGAGATCGACATGGAGTCCTGTGCGGCGGGCGACCCGACGACCTGCCCGTTCACGGACGGCGTAGGTGTGTCCGGGGTCTACTTCTCCTTCAACCGCGGCGCCTGGATGCAACCGACGTACACCGGCTGGACCGCCCGCGACTGCCTCGGCCCGGCAGCCTGTACGCCGCATGTCGGCCCGATCGGCACGCTCCCCCACTACTACGAGGCCGGACTGGTGTCCGACGGCGACCCGGCCGTTGCCTTCGGCCCCCGACCTGGTGCCAACGGCACCTTCTCCTGGAGCAATGGGTCCCGGCTGTACTACGCCAACCTCACCTCCAACTTCAGCGCCGACCGGCGACTGGAGACCTTCCGGGGTATCGAGGCGATCGCAGTCTCCACGACTGACAACGTTCGCGCCGCCGCGGCAGGAAACGCGTCGGCTTGGCGCGCGCCCGTGATCATCTCCAAGCAGTCGGCCACGACATTCTCCGACAAGGAGCAGCTCTACGCCGACAACGCCGCGAGCAGCAGGTTCTTCGGCCACGTCTACGTGTGCTGGGCGTCTTTCCGCAGCAACAGCCGTGGACAGGCATTCCCGGTACCGCTGACGGTTGCACGGTCGGCCGACGGTGGCCGGACCTGGATCACCAAGCAGGTCGGCCCGGCGACGAGCAACGGCCTCAACTCCCAGCCCGACGGCTGCGTCGTACGAACTGACAGCACCGGAAACGTGTACGTCTTCGGCATCGGCACCCGGAACGGAGCCACGTACCAGATGATGTACCGCTCCACCGACGGTGGCGCGCACTGGACCGGACCGTTGCTGGTGGCAACCGTCGTCGAGCCGGGCGTCTTCGACCCGGTGCAGGGACGTCCGGTCATGGACGGCATCGCCGGCGCGCGCGTCGACCTCGCCGGTGGACCGAACGTCGACATCGCGAACGGCCGTCCCACCGGCGCCGGCGCGACCAACGAGATGTTCATGACCTGGGCCGATGGCCGTCAGGGCCTGAACAACGAGCAACTGATGCTGACCTGGTCCCGCAACGGTGGACAGTCCTGGGCCACTCCGTCGGCAGTGCCGATCGCGGCCGGCGACCGGCCGTTCTACAGCGCACCGGCGGGCTCACCGGACGGGTCCGACCTGTACGTCGTGTACAACGCGTTCACCACGCCGTACCGCAACGACACCACGAGCGCGCGCGGGCTGGTCGGCGTCGTGATGCACGCGAACGTGGTCAACGGCGTACCGACTGGCTGGTCTGTGCTCGAACGCAGCCCGGTCGGAGATCCACGGGGTAGCAGCGCAAACGCACTGATTTCGGAGTTCCTTGGCGACTACGTGTACGCCGCGGCGACGAACGACTTCGCGGTCGCCGTCTGGAACGACACTCGCGACGCGGCACCATGCGCGACGATCAACGCCTACCGTGCCTCGCTCTACACGGCCAACCCGCTGAGCCCGCCCAACGTGCTCGGCACCTGCCCGGCAACCTTCGGCAACAGCGACATCTTCGGAGGGACGTACACGGATCCCACACCCTGATCCGACGCCCGGCGGCGGAGGAGCAAATCAAGGCTCCTCCGTCGCCGGACCCTCCTGCCATCCGGCGGTCAGCGGAGCGACTTGGAGAACATGAGGATGGCGTCGTCGTCGATGCGGGCCGGCGAGTTCCAGTTCACCGTGACATAACCGGCGTACTCGTCATCGACCGTCGCCACGAGGACGCTGCGCACGCCGTCCCGCTGCTGCGCGAGGTACTTCTCGTACTGCGACAACGGCTTGTTCCAGCCGATCGCGGCCATGGCCGCCGCGATGATTTCCGGATCGTCGTCCCGTAGCGCCCTGATCACGTACTCCGAACCGCCCACGAGACTCCTCCAAGCCGAGGTACCGACGTCTGCACGCTAGCCCGCCGACCGGCCTGACGTCTCCAGGATTTCCAGCAGCAAGCCGGTCAGCCCATGCTCTTCTGGCCGTCGATGGATTCGCGGATGATGTCGGCGTGACCGGCGTGCTGGGCGGTCTCCGCGGCGATGTGGAGGAAGACGCGGCGGGCGGACCAGAAGACGCCCGGCGGCTGCCAAGGAGCGGCCGGAAGCTCGTGGCTCTGGTCCAGATCGAGGGTGCGGACGAGCTCGTCGGTGGCGGCCGCGACCTTCTCGTACTCAGCCAGTACGCCGGCCAGCGTCTCGCCGTCGACCAGGCGGAACTGGTTCTCCCACCACTCGACGAGCTCCGGCGTGAAGTCCGCCGTCTCGGGCATGCCGCCGCCCGTCTGGGCGAACTCCGCCCACCGCCGCTCGACCAGCGTGACGTGCTTGATCAGCCCGCCGACGGTCAAGGCGCTGACCGTACTGCGAGTGTTCGCCTGCTCGTCGGACAGGCCCTCCGCCGTGTGGCGCAGGAAGTAGCGATGCTTGGTGAGGAACTCGAGGATGTCGGCGCGCTCACCGGTCAGGACGTGCTGCTCGTTCGTTGTCATGCTTGGAGCTTAGAAGGAGTAGCGGCCAGTTTCTGACCGCTACTCCGAGCAATTCTCTCTCGTCCGAGGACCGGCAGCTCTAGATACCGCCGGCTGCTCTCGCCGCTTGCTCCACCTGGGCGCGATAGGTGCTCCACCAGGCTTCGTCGTGGTCCCCGATGTTGGAGTTGTGGGCATTGAGGCCGACCGCGCCGTCGAGTTGTTCGCGCAGGATGTCGGCGTGGCCGGCATGGCGATTCGTCTCGGCGACGACGTGAACCAGGACCTGGTGCAGCGTCACGTGGGGATCCCCGGTCCACCAGGGCACCCGGCCGGGAGCGTCGGCGGGAAGGGTTTCGATGGTCTCGTCCGCATGGGCCCAGACGCGCTGATAGCAGTCCACGAGGTCGGCCCGTGACTCGTCCTCGGTGGCGAAGCTGTCCGCGTTCGGGTGCGCATCGTCGTCCCACCAGGGCAGATGCTCGGGGAACGGACGCCCGAAGGTGTCCCCGAAGTACCCCGCCTCGACGATCGCCAGATGCTTGACCAGCCCCAGCAGGTTGGTGCCGGTCGGCGTCAACGGCCGGCGTACGTCGTACTCGGAAAGTCCGTCGAGCTTCCACACCATCGCCTTGCGCACCGAGCGCAGATAACCGTGCAACGTCTCTTTCGGATCAGCAGTCATGCCCCCAAGCCTGTCAGCCCACCAGGCGACTGCGTTAATCCTCAAACCTATTGCCTTTGGCAACTTTATGTAGAGCTTGGTGCCGGTTTCGTCAAGGCAGTTGCACGTTGTTGCAGAACGGGCTGCAACAAGTGGCAATGTGGGTAACAGGCGCATCCGCACGGGCGATGGTTGGGTCGCCGACCCGCTCGACGACCCTGCCCTGTCGTCGATGTCGCCCGGTCGGCGTGACCTGAGGGGTTGCCCCGTGAATGTCCTAGCTCGATCACCCCGATTGCGAAAAGTTCCACGAGGAGTAGTGGCCGCGGTTGTCTCGCTGGCCCTGCTGGCCGTCGGAATGGAAGCCCAGCAAGCCGAAGCCCTCCCAGCCACCGATCAGAAGCCAGCTGCCGTTCCCCCGAAGAAGGTGGACTCGCGTCCCGACATCGTCTCCGCGGCCGTCACGGCCCGCTCGCAGGGTTCGCGAGTCGAGGTCGAGTCGATGCGGACGGAGACGTCGACCACCTGGTCGAACCCGGACGGCACGATGACGACCGAGGCGCACGCGGCGCCGATCCGCTTCAAGTCCGGCGGCGCGTGGAAGGACGTCGATCTGACCCTGCAGAAGGGGATCGACGGTTCGGTCGCGCCCCGTGCGCAGCAGCACGGCCTGCGCCTCGGCAAACACAACGCGGCGACCGGTCAGGTCTTCGCCTCCGCCGACTCCGGTCCCGGCAGGTCGGTCGAGTGGATCTCCCCGTGGAAGTTGCCCGAGCCGACTTTGGACGGCACGAAGGCGACGTACGCCGAGATCCAGCCCGGCGTCGACCTGGTGTTGGATGCCCGTCGCAACGGTTTCGAGAACGACTTCGTCGTCAAACAGCGCCCGACCGCCGCACCGGTATGGCGAATCCCCTTGCGCACCAAGGGATTGACGGCCAAGGCGCAACCGGACGGCTCGATCAACTTCGTCGACTCCAAGAACGTCGTACGGTCGACCATCCCGGTCGGTGACATGTGGGACTCGGCCTCGGCCAAGACCACCGTGAAGGTCACCGTCGAGCAGGTCACGCCCGGCAAGGCGACCCTTGTGATCGCGCCGGACGCGAAGTGGTTCCTCGACCCCGCCCGGCAGTTCCCGGTGACCGTCGACCCGACGTACGCGACCACTGCCACCTACGCGAACTTCGACACCTTCGTCCAGTCCGACGTCTCCGGTGACCAGTCGGCCAACACCGAACTGCGCGTCGGCAAGACCCCGACCGGCGTGGCCCGCTCGTTCCTGAACTTCGACACCGCCCCGTTCAAGGGCAAGGACATCGTGTCGTCGTGGCTGAACATCTGGCAGCACACCTCAGCGTCCTGTACCCCGTCGACCGTCAACGTCCGCTCGACATTGACGTTGGCCACCACCGCGACCCGCTGGGCCAACCAGCCCGCCCTCGGCACCGTCTACGGCTCGCTGTCCGCCGCGAAGGGCTTCTCGAGCGCCTGCCCCGGCGGCCGGATCATCATCCCGATGACGAGTCTGGCTCGCGCATGGTCGAACGCCTCGTACACCGTCGGCGGCCTCGCCCTCGTCGCGGCCAACGAGGCCGACGCGAACTCCTGGAAGGAGTTCTACTCCACCACCGGCACCAAAGACCCGGTCATCGGCATCACCTGGAACCGCCCGCCGGCCAAGCCCGCCACGGTCGAACCCTCCGAGGCCGTCGCCTACGCAGCACTCGGTGACACGACCTCGTGGCTGTACTCCGCGAGCCTGACTCCCTGGGTACGCACCAAGGCCACCGACCCCGACGGCAACACCGTCAAATACATCTTCGAGTTCTACACCGGCTCGGGCGACACCCTGAAGGTCTGGGGCACCTGCACCTCCTCGGTGTACGCCTCCGGCACCCTCGCCGGCTGCCGCCCATCCACCTCGTTGCCCGACAACACCTTGCTGTACATCCGCGCCAAGGCCAACGACGGCCGCGTCGACGGCCCCTGGGTCGGCTACAACCAACGCCTCCGCACCGGCGCAGCCGTCCCATCGCAGCCGACTGTGTCCTGCCCCGCGCCGTACAACAACAACGACTCCTGGCAGGACAACCCGCCCACCGCAGACGTCACCTGCACCGTCACCGCAACCGGCGTCGGCTACAACGCCCCCGGCTACCTACGCCTCATCGTCGACGGCAAGCGTCCGACGACGAACTTCACCGGCGGCGCCGAAGGCCAGATCAAGATCACCCCGTCCAGCGACCCGAACGTCGCCAAGTTCCCGGTCACCTTCAGCAAGGACACCCCGGGCCTGCACACGATCGTCGTCCAGGCCCAAACCCCGGCCGGCACGCTGTCGTCGAACGCGACGTACAAGTTCGGCTGGGGCGGCACCTCGCTGACCTCACCCGCCGCAAACCCCCGCACCACCACGATGAGCACGGTCCGCGTCACGGCCGCAGGGCCGCCCAAGGGCCTCGCCTCCTCGGTGACCGCGAAGGTCAAGTGGCGCGTCTCCGGCTACGGCAGCGCCGATGACCTCGTCGGCTGGAACGAAGACCCGACCGCCCTCACGGTCACCGACAGCGGCGCCGGCGGCGTCAGCGTCAACACCCAGTGGGACAGCACCACGGCCAAGGTCGACGCATTCCTCGACTCCGACCCCAACACAGCAGGCATCCAGCCGACCACTCTCAACGACCGCGTCCCGGTCCTTCTGGACGTCCAGGTCTGCTTCAAATACGGCACCTCCGAACAATGCACCTGGTCCCAAACCCCGAACACCACAATCCAACGAGTCCCCCACGCCTTCGGCAACGGCTTCCCGACCGCCGACGCAGGTTCCGGCCAGGTGGCGCTCTGGACCGGTGAGTTCAACACCGACAGCACCGACGTGTCCGTCCCCGGCTACACCGGCGACCTGTCGATCTCACGGTCCCACTCGACGTACTCCGCGCCGACCAACAACATCGACGGCGCCTTCGGTCCCGGCTGGATCGCCCAGTTCGACGGCGCCGAAGCCGGCGCAGCCGGAATGCGAGTCATCGACTCGACCAAGATCGATGGCAGCATCGCCCTCGTCGACGGCGATGGCAGTTCGCTGGTGTTCACCTCGCCGACCGGCAAACGGCGGACGACCGGCAGCTTCGACACCGGCACCTGGATCCCGGCCGATGAAGACACCGAACTGGACGGATCGAAGCTGACCGTCAGCGGTTCTGGTACGTCGACAACCCTTTCGTACATCGAAGACGACGGCACCATCACCACGTGGAACCCGGCAGCGCTGCCCGTACCCACCGACCCGACGTGGTGGCGGCCGATCACGATCAGCGAGCCAGGGATCGCGACCAAGACGACGTACTCCTACGACACCGATGGCCGCGTCGTGCGGATCCTCGCGCCGACGGGACCGGGCGTCACCTGTGCCGCGTACAACGCATCGCAGCCTCTGACCGGGATGGCTCCGGGCTGCCGCGCACTGCACTTCGAGTACACGCTGATCGGCTCGAGCCAGACCCGGTTGAGCAAGGCGTGGCTGGACATCTACAACCCGGACAAGACCGGTGGCGCCGGCATGGACTCGATCCAGGTCGCCGCGTACACCTACGACACCAACGGTCGGCTCACGAAGGTCACCGACCCGCGGTCGAATCTCTCCACGGAGTACACCTACAACGCCGCAAACCACCTCACGTCGGTCAAGCCGGCCGGCCAAACGGCGTACCAGCTGGACTACGTCACCGCCGACGACCGCGAGAAGCTCGACACCGTCAAGCGCGATCGTCCTGCCGGTGATCCAGCAGGCGGAACGGCGACGCTGGCGAAGTTCGTGTACGACGTACCGCTGTCCGGCGCAGGTCTGCCAGACCTCACGGCTGGTTCGGTCGCCAGGTGGAACCAGAAGACAGCTCCGACCAAGGGCTTCGCGGTCTTCGGCCCGGACCACGCGCTGTCGGGGGCCCCGGGCACCGACGATTGGCAGTACGCCGATCTGCAGTACACCGACGCAGCCGGCTACACGGTCAACACAGCGAAGTACGGCGCAGGTGACTGGCAGTACACCTCGACCGACTACAACGACCTCGGCAACGTCACTCGTGAACTCGATGAGCGGGCGCTGCGAACCGTGATCGACAACGCAGTACCGGCCGGCGCTTCGGCCGACCAGCTCGCCACGGTGAACGTGTACAACGCCGACGTCAAGAATGCAGCGGGCGACACGGTCGTCACCCCGGCCGGGACTCTGGTCACCGACTCCTACGGCCCGTCGCGCTATGCAACGGTCAAGGACGGCACCACCAAGTGGGTCCGCACCCACACCCACACGGAGTACGACGAGCTGGCGCCCAACTCCGGCATCAACCCGGCAACGACGTTGCCCTACCGCTTGCCGACCACGGTCACCACTGGTGCGTTCGACCCGGGCGCAGGAACTGAAGAGCCGCTGACCCGCACCACGACCGACTACGACCCCGCCGTCAGTGGCGATCCGTCCGGCTGGGCACTCGGCCAGCCGAGCAAAACCACCACTGACGCCAACCCAGCCGGACCGCGCAACGACGTCACCGGTGACATCGTCAAGGTGACTCGGTACGACGCCGAGGGCCGTGTCATCGACAGCCGTCAGCCGAACTCCAACGGCGCCGACGCAGGCACCACCAGGACGGTCTACTACACCGCGGCCGCCAACTCGCAGTACCCAGAGTGTGGTCTCAAGCCGCAATGGGGCGGCCTGACCTGCAAGGTCTACCCGGCTGCTGCCCCCACCAACGGTGGCACCGCCACCACGACACTGCCGACCACCACGACGAGCAACTTCACTTACCTGCTCGCCCCCAAGACCGTCACCGAAACCTCCGGTGCCGCCACCCGCACCACCACGACGAGCTATCTCCTCGACGGTCGGACCCAGAACACCAAAACCACGGTGACCGGGCTGACGGGTTCGACTCCGAACACCGCTAAGACCACGACCTACGACCCGGCGACCGGCCAGGCGACTGTCATCACAGCCACCGCTGCCGACAACACCACTACCAATGTCACCACCGGCTACGACAGCTGGGGACGCCAGACCAGCTACCAGCCGCAAGGCGACCCGGCGACGACGACCGTGTACGACGCCAGCGGACAGGTCGCGACCGTGACCGACTCCAACGGCTCGACCCGCTACACCTACGACGGCACCGACGCCGCCGGAAAGACCGAACACCGCGGTCTCGCCACCAAGGTCGAGGTCACCACCGCTGGCTCCACGTGGTCCTCGACTGGCGCCTACGACGCCGACGGCTCCATGACCGTACAGAAGTTGCCCGGTGGGATCACTCAGTCCACCGACTACGATAACGCCGGCGAACCGACCGGGCTGCGCTACACCGGACAGGTCACCACCACCAACGAAGACGGCACCACCACTACCGATCCCGATGGTCCGTGGCTGTCATGGTCGGTCGACAACGACGTCACCGGCCGTGTCGTCCACGAATGGACTCCGGACGGCAACGCGTTCAACGGCTCTGCCGGTGACGCACCAGGAGATGCGATCGGGTATGACCGCGGCTACAGCTACGACAGCCTCGGCCGTCTCACGAAGGTCCAGGACCGCACCGCCACAACCACCGGCGTCGACGTCACCGACCCGACCCAACTCCCGGGCTGCGTCACCCGCACCTACGGCTTTGACCGGAACGACAACCGACTGACCAAGTCCACGGCCCCCGCGGCCGCTGATGGCTCCTGCACCACCACTGGATCCACCACCACCAACCGCACCTTCGACACCGCCGACCGCCCAGTGACAGGCGCCAACGGCGTCGGGAACTACGTCTACGACCTCCTCGGCCGTACGACGACTCTCCCGGCCTCCGACGCCCCGAAGCCGGCCGACGGCAACATCACCATCGGCTACTACGACAACGACCTCGCCCGGTCGATCGCACAGGGCGGAACCACCACCACCTACACCCTCGACGCCCTGGACCGCCGTTCAGTAGAGACGGCAACCAACGCCAGCGGCTCGACCGACACCATCCGCCACTACACCGACACCTCCGACAACCCCACCTGGGTCACCACCGGCACCACGACCCAGCGGTACGCCGAACTCATCGGCGGCGACCTGTCGCTCACCGTGGACCAGACAGGCAAGGCATCGCTGCCGATCGCCAACCCCCACGGCGACACCGTCACCACCGTCGACCTGACCGGCACCCAGCCGGCCACCTCGATCGGCGCCTGGACCAACTACGACGAATACGGCTGCGGCACCCCAGCCGACACCGGCCCCATCGACTACGGCTGGCTCGGCGGCAAACAACGCGCAGTCTCAGGCACCGGCCTGACCCTGATGGGAGTCCGGGTCTACAACGCCGCAACCGGCCTCTTTACCAGCACGGACCCGGTCCCAGGTGGAAACGCAGGGGCTTACGCTTACCCAGGCGATCCGATCAACAGCTTTGATCTCGACGGCCAACGTCGCTGCTGGACGAAGTGGGCATGCAAGGCATACCGCGCCATCCGGGGCGCCTACCGCCACACCACCATCTCAGTCAGTGGTTGTGTAATCCTGTGCTACGGCGCGAGTTTCCAGGGCGGCACGGTCGGTCTCATTGACACCCTCGGTAAAAACAGGTCGTTTGGGTACGCGATGCCTGGACTTAGCCTCGGATACGCACGTCGCCGACCCAACGACCGAAGTCCAAAAAACCGCTGTACAGGAGGAGGGTTCGCACTTCCTGCTTACGGTGGCTTCTATGGCTGCGGTTCGAGAGCGAAGTCGAAGTACTTGAGGAAGCGCAGGATCAACTCGGACTGGGAGTTCGGCTACACCACTCGAGGGCTATGGGGCGGCGTCTGGGGCGGAAGGCAGGTCTCAAGATCATGGCGTTTGAGGTGGCTTAGTTGGTAACCATCCGCAACGTCAGTCGTCATGCCATAATGACGCACATGGTTCCTCGTCGGCCAAAACCAATATCCGAAGCCGAAATCCTGCATAAATGGGGCGCCGGCCCGATCGTCCAGGTTTTCATGTGCGCACCATTTCTGGCTCTAGTTGTGTTCACGGCCATTGAGGGAAGAGAGGAGTTTCCACTTCGTCTGACCTGGCCCGGCTTCCTGGTTACTGGATTGATGATGCTGGCCGGCATTCGGGCGCACGACTCTGTCAAAGTCACCGACCAGGAGCTCATCATTCGATGGCCGATTGCTAGTCGCAGAATCGCACGAACGAATGTTGTTTCAGCGCGATTCGGATATTTCGGACTCTATATCCGCCTACACAACGGGAGCACCGTACTTGCATTGCTCGCACCGAAGATGTCCTCAACCGAATTGAGCAGTGGAAGTGAGCCGGGCCCGGGCAGTGCCGCCTATGAGATAACGACATGGGCTCAATCCAAAAAGTAGTGACGGAACTGTCCCACGCCCATTGCTGAGGACCACCGCTTAGCCACACTGCCCGATTCGGACGCCTTTGCAAAGGCGCCTGAATCGGGCAGTGTTGGCGTGCCGATTCCCTCCGCGTCAATGCGGTCCTGTTAGCCACATTGAATTCCTGCGTTGTCGGCGAAACCTAATGGGTGAGAAGCGGACTACTCTGATGCGCGATGGTCGTGGCGCTTTTCTGGAGCGGGCGGCCGGGTTGAGCAGCCGACGCAGGAGGCGTGAAGCGGGATCGGCCGAGAGACAGCAGTACAGCCAGCCCCGCGACCAGGTGCAGCATCGCAATTCAGCCGCGACGTAGGAGCGGCGTACCGGGGTGGGTGGGGCGAGCGGCCGACGGAGGAGGCGCGAAGGGGGTGGGCGTGTGGGGCAGACTTTGGGTATGGCGTTGAGTGGTGGGATCAGTTGTGAGTTATGAGTTGGCGGTGTGGGAAGGGGATGTGCCCTTCGACGACAAGGCTGCGGCGGAGGAGTTCGAGCGGTTGTATGAGCGGTACTTCGTGGAGTCGCCGCGGCGGGCGCATCCGGTGATTCGGGGGTATGTCGAGGAGCTGGTGGAGAGGTGGCCGGAGGGGGAAGGTGGGCCTTGGGTGAGCGCGCCGTTGATCGACAGTGCGTCTGGGCCGATCGTGTATTTCTCGATGGTTTACGGCCGTGCCGACGAGGTGTCCGAAGGGGCCGCTCAGCTCGCAGCGGAGTACGGTCTGGTTTGCTTCGACGCCAACCGCAGCACCCTTCGCGGCGCGATCGAAGGCCTCACGATCACCACGCCGAGCGGGCGGGCAGCGTTGCCGGCGCTCTGGTTCCCGTTCGTGCTCAGCGAGCTACGGCAACCAGGCGGTTTCATCGCCGTCAACCAGAGCAATACCTCGGCGAAAGCTCGCAACGACGACGGCACCCTCACCCTCGAGTATCACGAGAAGAAGCAGCGCTTCCAGGCCGAGGACGTCCCGCTCGACCAGATCGCCGACGCCCTGTCGCAGTGGGCGTCCGGTCAGCGTCAGTTCATCGCTCGGCACACCTGGCACCGCCTGACACCAGAGGAGCCGTAAGTGGACGAACAACAAGTACTCAAGGCCGCGAGCGACTGGGTCTGGATCCCGCCGGACGCGCAGGACTTCATCGAGGACGACTACCGGCTCACCATCTATCCCGATCGCACCAGCGTCCAGTGGTCCGCCACCGACAGCCCACTCACCGAGCTCATCGCCGAGGTCCGCGAACGCGCGAGCGGCACCAATCCCGTACTGCGTTGGTGGGTGAACGGCCGCACCAAACCGGACGACACCGCCGACATCCTCAAGGACCACGGCTTCGAGCTGGTCGAGACGGTCGAGGTGCTGGCGCGAGAGCTGACCAGCATCGAAGACCTCGAAGCCGCCATCAGTCCGCCGAGCGAAATCGACGTCCGCCCGGCCGACACCGCGGATCTCCTTTACCAGGCCGGCCAGATCGACGCCGAGGTGTTCGACTGGCCGCCGCCCACTCCGGCGCAGCTCCAGCAGGAGAGCGACACGGCCGCCAAGGCCAAGGACTCCCCCGACACCGGCCGCTTTCTCGCCTACCTTCACAACCAGCCGGTCGGAGCTGCAGGCTTCACCATGACAGACGGCGTACTACGTCTCTGGGGCGGCGCCGTTCTCAAGAGTGCTCGCGGTCGCGGTGCCTACCGGGCGCTGTTGGCAGCACGCTGCGCCCAAGGCATCCGCAAAGGCGCCGCCTTCGCCCTGGTCAAAGGCAGAACCGGGACCTCGGCACCGATCCTGCGCCGAGCCGGTTTCACCGCGTACGGCATCGAACAGTGCTACCAGCAACAGCTCCATAACTGACCAAACACCCCGTGGCCCTAGCTAAAAAGCCTCGCGAGGACGAGCATCGACCTGAAGCGTCCAGACGGGGTGGGTGATCGAGATGTTGTTGGTTGTCGGCGGCACCGGTGAGCTGGGCGGACGCGTCGTCCGCCTGCTCCGCGAGCAACAACACGAAGTCCGCTGCCTGGTCCGCGCAACGACCGACGCCTCCGAGCTCCAAGGCATGGGTGCGCAGGTGGTTCGTGGCGACCTCACCGATCCAGCAAGTCTGAAAGCGGCCTGCGAGGGGATCAGCACGGTCGTGGCGACCGCGACTGTCATCGCCAGGCGCCTGGCCGGAGTACGGAAGCCGTCGATCAAGGAAGCCGACGAGGTCGGTATGGCGAGCCTGATCGACGCGGCCGAGCAGACCGGCGTACGGCGGTTCGTCTACATCTCCTTTCCTGGTGTCGATGCCGCTACCGGTACGCCGCTGGAGCACGCCAAGCTCGCGACCGAGAAGCGACTGGAAAGGTCGACCCTGCAACGAGTCGTGGTCAGAGCGGACGCCTTCCAGGAGGTACACCTGGCGCCGATCGGCCGGTTCGATCTGGCGGCGGGCAAGGTCGCGATCATCGGCAAGGGCGATACGAAGCAGCGGTGGATCAGCCAGGACGACGTCGCCGAACTGCTGGCAGCCGTAGCGGTCGAAGCAGATCCGCCCGCCCTGATCGTTGTCGGCGGCCCCGAGGCCATCAGCAAGAACGAGGCCGTCGCCATCGCGGAAGGCTTCCTCCATCGCCGGTTGAAGGTGCAGCGGATGCCCAGACCGGTCGCCCGGCTCGCGATCCGGCTGCTCCGCGGCCCCAACGACGCGCTCGCCTCGGTCTTCGGCGCAGGTCTGCTCCAGGACCTGCACGCAGGCGACTGGGACGACGAAGCCCTGCTCCAGCGCGGCATCAAGCCACAGTCCGCCAGCACCTACCTCCGCGATCAGGCCCGGCTGCTCGCGGAGGCTCAGGAAGCCTGATCAGCCAGACGCAAGGTGATGAACGGGATGGTGTCCCCAGGGAGCACATAGCGCTCGAACTCGACGAAGCCGTGGGACTCGGCAAAAGCAAGCCCCTCCACGTTCGAAGCCAGCACGATCGTTTCGATCGCGGAGCCGAGAGCCCGCGCACGAGCCAGCCCGCGCCGGTACAGCTCCTCTCCGAACCCCTGTCGCCGGTACGCCGGAAGGATCCGCGCGATCACCGTGACGGCCGACGTTTCGGCCGACGGCGGACGAACGGTCGAGCAACCGACCAAGTCCTCGCCGGAGTACGCAACCTCGAGCACGTTCCGCCCCACCCGCTCGCGCACATCGTCCAGCGACAACGGATCGGTCGGGATGATCTCGTTGTGCACAAGCTGCCAGTCGCGCATCAGCGCCTCGCTGTCCACCCGCTCGATCCGCAGCTTCGGCCGCGGAACAGCACCGAAGTCGGCCAGCACTTCATCGATCACGTACTGCGCGTTCGCCGCGATCCCCTTGTTCGTGTCGCGGTAATACGGCAACTGGATCAAAGCCATCGACAAAGCCCGCCCGCGGCCGCGATTCCAGGCATCCTCATCGACTGCCAACGCCTCGCGAAACACGGCGCGCGCCGAGCCGGTCAGCAGATTCCACGCCGGAATCAGATCGCACGCGGGATCGCCCATTCCAGCAGTAGCGAAATCCAGTACTGCGGCCAGCCGACCGTCCCTGACCAATAGATTCGACGGCATCAGATCGCCATGCACCCAGCACTCCGACGAGGCAGGAGCAGCGGCCAGCGCGGACTCCCAGACAGCCGTCGCCGTGTCGGTGTCGATCCACCCCGCCAACTTCTCCAAGGCATCGCGGGTCTCGGCGTCCTGGGTGGTCAACGGCCCACCGCGATGAGCCGCCGGCCCACCAGCGAAGTCGATTCGTCGGAACGCCTGCACGAAGGAGGCCAGATCCGCAGCGAGCACCTCATCACCGGCCGCAGGTACTGCACCGGGGATCCACCGCTGCACCGACCAGATCCACGGATATCCCTCCCCCGGCTCCCCGCGCCCCACCGGCGCCGGAATCTCGACCGGCAGCACATCCGCCAGCCGTGGCAGCCACTCCCACTCGGCCGCGATGTCCGCCACGCCGCCGGCGATCCGCGGCAACCTGACGGTCAGCGAGTCGCCCAGCCGGTACATCGCGTTCACGGTGCCGCTCGACGGGATCTCGCTCACCGGCAGCCCGGCCCATTGCGGGAACTGGGCCGCAATCAACCGCAGTACAAGGGTTTCGTCGATCTCGGCCTCGTCGGCGTGCATCTTCACGCCACCATCCCACCGCGGACCGACCCTCGCTGTCGAACCGGTTTCAGAACTCGTCCCGCCGCCGCATCGCCCGGGGGCGGCCGTCCGGATCGTAGACGTGATCACTCATGAACCGCGACCACACAGCCGCCAGACCTCGCACCCGCACCGGCCGATGCCGCCGGACCTGGCCAGGCGGCCGGGCGCCGACCCGCCCCGCAGCGTGCCAACCGTCCAAGGCCGCCGCGGCCTTGGCCCACTGCGCGAAACCCTCCACCGGATCCAGCACCGGCTCGACCCCAAGATGCTCGGCCCAGAGCTCCGACCGCAAAGAACGCGCGAGTCCCTCCCCGACCACCGCACAGGTCAGCTCGCTGTCGTTCGTCCACGATCGCCGATTGAAGTTGTCGGATCCACAGGTGAACCACTCGTCGTCCACCACACAAACCTTCGCGTGCACGTAGATCGGCACCCCCTCGGCGTTCTCGAGGTTGTAGACGGCAACCCGGTCAGGCGCCACAGCCCGCATCGCGTCGATCGCCTGCAACTGCGCATAGCGAGCCGGCGGACCCGTAACGCGCCCATCGGAATCCGGATAGCGCGGCACCACAGCGATCACCCGCAACTCGGGCGCCCGCTCCAACGCAGTACAGATGCCCTCAGCAACAACCGACGACCACAAGTACTGATCCTCGATGTAGATCAACCGCTCTGCACGCTCGAAAGCCTTCCGGTAGGCCCTGGCAATGCTGTACTCACCATGCGGCGCAAAAGGGAATCCCGGATGCTTGTGGCCGTACGTCCGCAACACCTGTACTGCGTGCCGTCCGGCCGCCGGCGGATCCGGAAACGACTCCGGCAGCTTCGACGGATGCCGCGGCATCCGCGCCTTGCGCTGGACCAGCACCCGGTACGGCGTCCGTCGGTCGAGTGGATGCGGATCGTCCCAGCGCTCGATGAACGTTCGCAGCAGATCGCCGACCACGGGGCCGCGGATCTCCAGCGCGACGTCGTGCCAAGGCGTCCGGTTGCCGTACCGACGGTCCATCGGCGCCTGCTGCGGATCGCCCAGATGCCGGTGGTCGTCGCGTCGCTGGTGACTCAGGTCGATCCCGCCGACGAACGCCACATCCTTCTCGCCCGCGTTCCGGTGCCGGATCACGAACAGCTTCTGGTGATGCGACGCCAGCCGCCGGACTCGCTGGTCGAGCAGGATCTCGGCGCCGGCCTCGTTCAGCTCGGTGCCGAGCATCTGGTTCTCCTGCGCGTTGAACGACAGGTGATCCGAATGCGACCGCCACAGCAGACCCCGTACTTCGACGCCCGAGCGGGCGAGGTCGCACAGCACCGTGCCGACCGTGGGGCCGTCCGGGTACAGCGCCTCGTCGGCATCCCCTCGCCAGTCGGTGAAGTACACCCGATCGCCGGCCTTCAGCGCGCACAGTTCGTCGTACAAGCGCTGGAAGTAGACGGCACCGTGGATGAGCGGGCGGACCAGATTCCCGTCGCTCCATGAGCCGTCGCGATCGATGTCGGTCGCGGGATTGCCACGCTCTTGCGGAGTCAGGAACCAGTCGCTCACCCCGGACGAGTACCCGCCTCACGCCGTTTGGAACAAATGAGAGGGTGGACGAATGGATCGGGTACGGCGCAGAGCCGGGTGGTTGCTGACAGTGGGCCTGCTCGCGCTGACCGGGTGGACCACGGTGGTGGGTTCCCTGATGCCGAACTGGTTCGATGCGACCGAGGACTGCGCAAAGCGCTTCGAACGGCCCGACAGCCACGGGATCCGGGTGGCGACCCACTGGTTCCCGCCGACCGCGAGCTGTGACTTCGGCGGCGGAGATGTCCGGCACTTCATCTCGCCGCTCACGACCGTCCTGCTGACCGTCACCATGCTGCTCATCGCGGCAACCACCGCTACCGGCCTGTACTTCGCCGGCCGCCGCTTCTTCGAGCCGGACGACGTCGTCCGCTCCGCCGAAGGCGTCGACCTGAAGGCGCGCCTGGTCGCCCAGCTGTCCAGCGGCGCGGTCCTCTTCGTCCTGGCGATCGCCGCCTACACCGGGGCGAGTGCTTTCGCGATCATTCTCGGCGGCGCTTCGGGCGGGATCGTTTTCGGCCTTGTCGGCTTGATCATGGTCGCCGGGTTGGGAGCCGGCCTGGATCGCCAGGTCGGCCCGCTGCCGAGCGCCCCGCTCCAGTCGCGACGCCGGGGTGCGGCGGCCGGGCTGATCACCTTCATCGTCACTTTCATGGTGACGGCAGCGGCCGGGCGGATGCCGTTCTTCCGGATCTGGGCCGCTCCGCTCAGCGCCGTGATCTACGCCGTCGTCGTACTGGTCCAGTGGTCGCGACATCGGGCGGCGACCACCGACCGGGGCGAGCGCGATCGGCGAGCTAGCCCGGTCTGATGTTCTGGTTCAACCTGAAGACGTTGTCCGGATCGAACTCGGTCTTCACCCGGGCCAGCCGGTCGTAGTTGTCCTTGCCGAAGCCGGCCACCACGCGATCGTGGCCCTCGTCACCGATGAAGTTGAGGTAGACCGCGCCCGTCGAGTACGGCGCGAGGTCGGCGCAGACGTTCTTCGCCCAGGCGATCCCGTCGGCGTCGTCGGCCGGGTCGGACCACACGCCGTACGACTGGACCACCCAGGGGGCGCTGCGGTGCGGTAGCGGCCACTTGTCGGCGTACCGGGCCACGGCGCCGCCCCATGGGCAAACGAGCTGTTGAGAGGTCATCGGCGATGGCATGTCGGCCGCCCGGGCGCCGAAGAGGTCAACGGCTTCGTCGGGCCAGGACGCGAGGTGCTCGGCCGACCAGTAGTTGCGGAATCCTGGTGGATCGTCGAGCGCCGACTGCACTTCGGCGTACGGGAGTTCGGCGAGCATCATGCCGTCGGGGGCGAGCTCGAGTACCGGCGCCAACGCCGTACGCAGCTCTGCGCCGGAGCCGGTGAAGGTCGCGGTCACGCCGACGGCCGCCTTGCCCTGCAGGGCCGGCGGTACGAAGTCCCGGCGTGGAGCGGCGGCGTAGAACACGCTGCCGCCGAGTTCGTCCGGCGCGCCCTGCTCGAAGAGGTCACGGTAGGCCCGCATCACGGTCGGACCGGCGTCCGCGGGCCAGAAGAGTCTCGCAAGCGTCATCCCGGGGAGCGGATGCAGCCTCAGGGTCAATGCGGTGGCCACACCGAAGTTGCCGCCACCACCGTGCAGCGCCCAGAACAGCTCCCGGTTCTTTGTCTCGTCGGCGATGACCAACTCGCCGTCGGCGGTGATCAACTCCACCGAGACCAGGCTGTCGCAAGCCAGCCCGAACTTCCGCTCCAGCCACCCAGACCCGCCACCGAGAGTCAGCCCGGCGACACCCGTCGACGAGACTCGCCCGCCCGTCGTCGCCATCGAGTACGACCACGCGGCGCGGTCGAGATCGGCCCAGGTCGCACCACCTCCGACGCGGGCGATCCGGGCGTCGGGATCGAGCTGGACGTTCCGCATCTTGCGCAGATCGATGACCAGACCGCCATCGGTCACCCCGGTCCCGGCGACGCTGTGTCCGGCACCCCGGACGGCGATCTCGAGCCCCTGCCGTACGCCGAACCGGACGGCCGCAGCGACATCGGCGGCCGACTCACACTGCGCGATCAAAGCGGGCCGCTTGTCGATCATGGCGTTGAACACCGCCCGGGCCCCGTCGTACCCGGAGTCACCCGGCCGCAACAACACCCCGCCGAACCCCTCCACCGGCCGCCCAGCCATCGCCACTCCCCCTCGCCCGCCCACCCCCAGGTGACAGACCAGATGCTGCCGCCCACCCGAGTTCCGGTCAACGGCTCAGAGCCGGGAGCCACCGGTCGCATCGACGACCTGGCCACTGACCCAGCGCGCGTCGTCGGAGGCAAGGAAGGCGACCACATCGGCGATGTCACCCGGTTGCCCGACCCGTCCGAACACCGAGTACGACGCTGCCTGCCGGGCGGCTTCGGGATCTTCGAGCCAGTCGTTCATCTCCGTCTCGATGATGCCGGGGGCAACAGAGTTGACGGTGATGCCGCGCGGCCCGAGTTCCTTGGCGAGGGCCAGCGTCAGCGTGTTCAACGCACCCTTGGTCATCGCGTACGGCGCGTCTTCGGGGAACGCGATTCTCGTAACCCCCGAGCTGATGTTGACGATCCGGCCGCCGTCGCGCAATCGCCGTACGCCCTGCTGGATCAGGAAGAACGGCGCCTTCACGTTCACCGCGACGATCTGGTCGAACCACTCGGGCGTGACCTCGGCCAGCGGCTGCTGCCTGGTGATGCCGGCGTTGTTCACCAAGATGTCCAGCCCGTCGGCCTCATGATCGAAGGCCGCCCACAATGTCTCGACCGCATCGGCCGCGGCCAGATCCGCCTGTACTGCGAACGCGTCGCCACCGGCTGCGCGGATGTCGTCCACGGTCTGCTTCGCGGCCGTCTCATTGTTGCCGTAGTGCACAGCCACCCGGGTGCCGTCGGCAGCCAACCGCACCGCGATCGCCCGGCCGATCCCTCTGCTGCCGCCGGTCACCAACGCTGTCTTGTCCCGCAAGACCTAGTCCTTTCTCTAGCGATCACTACAGAAAGGACGGTAGCAGGGTTTTGTAGTGGCCGCTATAGAATGTCTGTCATGACGGCGCAGCGCGGACGGCCGCGCTCCTTCGATCGGCAGGCGGCTCTCGAGCGGGCGGCGCTGGCGTTCTGGGAGCACGGGTACGAGACGACTTCGATCAGCGATCTGACGACTGCTTTAGGGATCGGCGCGCCCAGCCTGTACGCGGCCTTCGGGGACAAGCGGCAGTTGTTCTACGAGGCGGTGGCGAGTTATCAGGCGACTCACGGCTCGTTCACGGCCCGCGCTATGGCTGAGGAGCCGACCGCTCGGGATGCGATCGTGCGGATCCTGCGCGAGGCGGCCACGGAGTACACCTCACCTGACCATCCGCGCGGCTGCCTCGTGATCAGCGCGGCGCAGAACTGCTCGCCCGCCTCGGCTGATGTGGCGAAAGCGCTGCGTGACACGCGGAACAAGAACCTCCGACTACTGGAGGATCGCATCCGTTCGGATGTCGACTCCGGAATTCTGCCGGGCGACACCGACGCTCACGGGCTGGCGTTGTTCGCCGCCGCCACGACCCAGGGGATGTCCCAGCAGGCCCGGGACGGTGCGGGGCGAGAAGATCTTGAGGCGATCGCCGAGGCGGCCGTTCGCGCCTTGCCGCAGTCTTCGGCAACCGCTTGCCGTTAGGCTGGGGGGATGACTGTCACCGATGCGCAGGCCGCCGCAGTACTTGGCGGGCCCGGGCAGCTGCTCTCCGACGAGGACGTCGTTGCGTTCATCCACGAGCAGCTGGCCGGTGCCGGGCTCGACGGTCGCAGTGTCTGTGTGATCGTCCCCGATGCGACGCGGAGTTGCCCACTTCCCCTGCTGCTGCGCGCGGTTGACGACGCCTTGACCGGCAGGGTCTCCAGACTGACCGTGTTGGTTGCCCTAGGCACCCATGCGGAGATGTCGGCGGAGGAGCTGCGGGTCCACCTCGGCGGCGAGTACGCCGTAC
Organism: Kribbella monticola; assembly: GCF_003261635.1. Lineage (GTDB taxonomy): Bacteria > Actinomycetota > Actinomycetes > Propionibacteriales > Kribbellaceae > Kribbella > Kribbella monticola. The sequence continues at coordinate 52,227 of NZ_QFXK01000030.1, forward strand.
TGAACCATGAATGGTGGAAGCCGGAGACCTTCGTCGAACTCGGCACGATCAGCGCGGACAAGGTCGCGGAGATCTCGGGTGGCCTGCTGCACGAGAGCGTTCCGGTCCGGCTCAATCGGGCGGTCGTCGAACACGATGTCGCGCTGGTCGTCGGCCCGGTCTTCCCGCACGAAGTGGTCGGCTTCTCGGGCGGCAACAAATACTTCTTCCCGGGCGTCGCCGGGCAAGAGGTGATCGACCTGTCGCACTGGCTCGGCGCGTTGATCACCAGCGCCGACATCATCGGTACGCCGGGCATCACGCCGGTGCGCGCCTTGATCAACGAGGCGGCCGCGCTGATCCCCGCCGAGAAACTCGCGCTGTCGGTGGTGGCCCAATCGGGCACGAACGCCTTGAACGCGGTCGCTTTCGGCGACACCGCCTCCTCTTGGCGAGCAGCCGCTGCCGTCTCCGCCGAGACCCACGTGCGCTACCTGGAGGAGCCCGTACGCCGGGTGGTCTCCCTGATGCCGCCCCGCTACCAGGACATCTGGACGGCCGCGAAGGGCTTCTACAAGGTCGAGCCGATCGTCGCCGACGGCGGCGAGGTGATCCTCTACGCGCCCCACGTCACCCAACTCGCCGCGATGCACCCCGAGATCGAGCAGATCGGCTACCACTGCCGCGACTACTTCCTCGGCCAGTGGGACCAGTTCCGCGACCTCCACTGGGGCGTGCTGGCCCACTCCACCCACCTCCGCGGCGCCGGCACCTGGGACCCCCTCACCGGCGAACACTGCCGCCTCACCGTCACCCTCGCCACCGCCATCCCCGAACCCACCGTCCGAGCCGCCAACCTCAACTACCTCAACCCCGCAGACCTCGACCTCACCCTGTACGAGAACGACCCCACCACCCTGGTCCTCCCCAACGCCGGCGAAATCCTGCACCGGCTGAAATGACTACCGGAGCTGCAGGTCCCACGGCCCGCCGTGCACGTTGACAGTCAAGTCCAGACCGAGAAACGTGAACGGCTGGATGGCGTGCACTTGGTAGTCCCCGGGCAGCAGCACCGCTTGGGTCTCGCAGGCGACGAGGTTGAGGATCGACGAGTAGGCGTGAGCACCGCCGGGCTGGATCGCGTACGTCGTACCAACTGGTCGCACGCCGCCCGCACCCGCGACAACCACACCGTCCTTGGTGATCGCCATTCGAGCGCCGCTGCGATAGGTCGCGAGGCGAACTACCGCGCCCGTGAGGTTCTTCAGCGACATCTCTATCGGCATGACCACCTGCTGGCCAATCCGAAGTTGGCTGGGCAGCGACGCATCGAGTTGAAGCTCGCCGGTATTCCGCTCTGGGTCGATGCGGGAGCCGCAGGTGCCGAACCTGGCGAGCAGCAACTGCCGTGCCCTGTCGTCGGACGCCTGATCGCTCATCGACACCTCTCCCGCGGTATCACCACCCTCTTCTCCATCGAACCGGCTGACAAGGAGGTGACTCGCTAGTAGCGTTCGCGTGCATGGGGCAGAGCGAGGTTGTCATCGTGGGGTCGGGGATCGCCGGGTTGTGTATGGGGATCAAGCTCCGGCAGGCCGGGTGTGAGGACTTCGTCATTCTCGAGAAAGCCGATGAACTCGGCGGCACGTGGCGGGACAACACGTATCCGGGGTGCGCGTGCGACATCCCGTCGTACCTCTACTCGTTCTCGTTCGAGCCGAACCCGCACTGGACCAGGATGTTCGCCCCCTGGAACGAGATCCTTGCGTACTTGAAGCACTGCGCGGAGAAGTACGGCATCGCCGACAAGATCCGGTACGGCGCGGAGGTGACCGAAGCCGCCTTCGACGAGACCACCGGGCGCTGGACCGTCACCGTCAACGGCGACGAGACGATCGACACGCAGGCGCTGGTAGCCGGAGTCGGCAGCCTGCATCTGCCGAAGTTCCCCGAGATTCCCGGCCTCGATTCCTTCACCGGTACGACGTTCCACTCCTCGCAGTGGGACCACGAGCACGACTTCACCGGTCGCCGCGTCGCCGTTATCGGCACGGGCGCCTCGGCCATCCAGTTCGTCCCGCGGATCGCCGAACAGGTCGCCCACCTCGATCTCTACCAGCGCTCCGCCCCGTGGATCACCCCGAAGCCCGACCGCGCGATCGGCCCGCGGGAACGCGCCCTGCACGAACGGTTCCCGGTCGGCCAACGCCTGATCCGCAACGTCATCTACTGGGGTCTCGAAGGCCGCGGCGCGGGCCTGGCCGGCAACCCGAAGCTGATCAAAGGCCTCGAACTCCAGGCCAAACGCCACCTCCACAAGCAGGTGCCGGACCCCGTACTCCGGGCGAAGGTGACCCCGGATTACCAGATCGGCTGCAAGCGGATCCTCATTTCGAACGACTACTACCCGGCGATCGCCCGCGACAACGTCGACGTGATCACCACCGGCATCAGCCGGGTCACGCCGACCGGGGTCGTGACCGCCGACGGGGTCGAGCACCCGTGCGACACGATCGTGTTCGGCACCGGCTTCGAGGTGTCCGGCAACCTGACCAAAATCCGCATCCTCGGCAAGGACGGCGTCGATCTCGCCGACACCTGGAAGCAGGACGGCATCGGCGCCCACCTCGGCATCACGGTCGCCGGCTACCCGAACCTCTTCCTGCTGACCGGCCCGAACACCGGCCAGGGCCACTCCTCGGTGGTGTTCATGGTCGAGGCCCAGGTGCGGTACGTCATGCAGGCTCTCGACCTGCTCCGGCGCCGCGGCGCGACGTACGTCGAGGTCCGGGACGAGGTCCAGCAAAGGTTCGTCAGCACCGTCCAGGAGGAGCTCCGCGGGACGGTCTGGCAGTCCGGCTGCAACAGCTGGTACCTCGACGCCCAGGGCCGCAACTCGACCATCTGGCCCGACTTCACCTTCACCTACTGGCGCAGAACCCGCCGCCTGAACCCAGCCGACTTCGTCCTGGTCCACTGACTCCCGTACTGCGAACTCAGGAACGCCCGTACTGCGAACTCAGGCGGCCCGGGGTTGGCGTCGGGGTTGTCCCGGGCGACCGGAGGATGAGCGGCCGCCTGCCCGGCTACGACCATGGGATGAGCCGAAGACCGGTCTTCAGGCCGATGTGATCCGGGCCGGCCGACGGCACTCTTGAGGCATGAACCTGATCCAGATCCTCAGCGCGGTCGCCATCGTCGCCGGCGTACTCGTCACGGCCCTGATCGCGATCGTGCCGTCCGTCGTCGACCGCTGACCCCACCCCGAACCCCGACGTCCGGCCCACTGGCGCCCGGAGCCGACGTCCGGAACAGGAACGTCCGCAGAGTCCGTTCCCCCTGGCTCTGCGGACGTTGTGCATTTAATTGCTTTAAGCAACAGAAGTAGTAGGCCAGGGCAACGATCTACGATCGCGGGAGGACGCCGGAACCGATCCGGGGACCGATGTCCGGACGCCATCGCCGAAGGACTCTTGAAGTATGGAAATCCTTCAGATCCTTGGTACAGCAGGCATCGTGCTCGGCATCCTCGTCACGATCCTGATCGCCATCGTCCCCACCGTCGTCGACCGCTGACCAGCGCCGCGCTGCTTGCCGACCGCCGGCGGTCGCCTCACCGGTCGCGTCGCCGGTCGCTGGTCCCGCCGACGATTCAGTCGATCGAGAGGTGGGCGAGCAGGTCCTGGCGGGTGAGTACGCCGACCGGCTTGCCGTCGTCCAGCACCATCAGCGCGTCGCGACCCTCGAGCAGCTCGACCGCCTTCGCGACCGGTTCCCCCGCGCCGAGAGACGGCAGCGCCGGGTCCATGTGCATCTCGACCATGTCGGCCAGCCGCGCCTGGCCGGAGTACAGGGCGTCCATCAGCGTCCGCTCCGACACCGCCCCGGCCACCTCGGCCGCCATCACCGGCGGCTCCGCCCGGACGACGGGTACCTGCGATACGCCGTACTCGCGGAGGATCTCGATCGCCTCGGCGATCGTCTCGTGCGGGTGGGTGTGCACCAGCGGCGGCATGCTGCCGTCCTTGCCGGCCAGCACCTGGCCGAGCGTCGTCCCCTGCCGCGCGTGCGCGAGGAACCCGTACTGCGCGAGCCAGTCGTCGTTGAACACCTTGGTCAGGTAGCCACGGCCGCCGTCGGGCAGCAGCACCACGATCACGGCGTCGGGGTCATCGAGCTCCTTGGCCAGCCGGATCGCCGCGGCCGCCGCCATCCCGGCCGAACCGCCGACCAGCATCGCCTCTTCACGCGCCAGCCGCCGGGTGACCGCGAACGACTCCGCGTCGGAGACCTCGATGATCCGGTCACAGATCGTCTTGTCGTACGTCTCGGGCCAGAAGTCCTCGCCGACACCCTCGACCAGGTACGGCCGGCCGGAGCCGCCGGAGTACACGGATCCCTCCGGGTCGGCGCCGATGATCTGGACGCGACCGCCGGAGACCTCCTTGAGGTACTTGCCGGTGCCGCTGATCGTGCCGCCGGTGCCGACGCCCGCGACGAAGTGGGTGATCTTGCCCTCGGTCTGTTCCCAGAGCTCGGGGCCGGTCGACTCGTAGTGCGAGATCGGGTTGTTCACGTTGGCGTACTGGTTCGGCTTCCAGGCGCCTTCGATCTCCCGGACGAGCCGGTCGGAGACGTTGTAGTACGAGTCGGGGTGCTCCGGCGCGACCGCGGTCGGGCAGACGACCACCTCGGCGCCGTACGCCTTGAGCACGTTGCGCTTGTCCTCACTGACCTTGTCCGGGCAGACGAAGACGCACTTGTAGCCCTTCGCCTGGGCCACCATCGCCAGCCCGACGCCGGTGTTGCCGGAGGTCGGCTCGACGATCGTGCCGCCCGGCTTGAGCTCGCCGGCTGCCTCGGCCGCCTCGATCATCCGGACCGCGATCCGGTCCTTCACCGAGCCGCCGGGGTTGAAGTACTCGACTTTGGCGAGCACGAGCGGCTTGGCGCCGTCGGTCGTCTTCGTCAGCCGCACGAGCGGGGTGTTACCGACCAGGTCCAGGAGTGAGTTCACATAGCGCACGAATCTCACTGTATGGGACAGCGCGTCGTTCCCCTATTTTCGCTTGCTTCGAGATCACAGCGTGTAATCCTTGACCTATGAGCAAGCGGGGTGGTGGGGCGAAGGATTCAGGACGAGTCCGGGCCGCGAAGCGGCTGGCCCAGGCCGCAGCGCTCGGAGGCGGAGGCCTCGGCCTCATCGGAGCCATGCTGTACGGCGTACTGAGCGCGGAAGCCGAGTATGCCAAGCGTCTGATCGGCCCGATGCGGTACTACCCCACCCGCGGTGACGGCTTGTACGGCCGCTACTCAGGGCACCCGATCACGCTGGCGATGATCGGCGACTCGAGCGCCGCCGGGTATGGCACCTCGTCGCCGGACGAGACCCCCGGCGTACTGCTGGCGAGCGGCCTCGCCGAGCTGGCGAAACGACCGGTCCGGCTGGTCGACGTGTCCAAGACGGGCGCGAAGTCGATCGACCTCGCCGGCCAGGTGGACTCCGCTCTGCAGGCCGGCCCGCACGTGGCCGCGATCCTGATCGGCGTCAACGACGTGAAGGCCCAAGTGCCGCCGTCCCAATCGGTCCGCCAGCTCGACCTCGCCGTACGCCGGTTGCGCGCCGCCAACTGTGAGGTCGTCGTCGGCACCTGCCCTGATCTGGGTGTCGTCCGGCCGATCATGCCGCCGCTGCGCCAGGTGGCGCGCACGTGGAGCCAGCGACTGGCCGCGGCCCAGACGATCGCGGTCGTCGAGGCCGGCGGACGGACCGTCTCGATGGGCTCACTTCTCAGCGAGGCCTTCCGGACGAATCCGTCGATGTGGGGACCGGACAACTTCCACCCCTCGGTGACGGGCTACGCAGCCGCCTCGGCCGCGCTGCTGCCGTCGGTCGCCGCTGCGGTCGGCGTCGGCATCGAGTCCTTCACGCATCCGGAGTCGTTCCGCGGCGAGGCAGTGCTGCCGATCGCCGAAGCCGCAGTACAGGCTGCCCGCACAGCCGGCACCGAGGTCGCGGCAGCCCAGGTAGCCGGCAACGAACGCGGCCCCCGAGGCCGCTGGGTCCAACTCCGCCACCGCCGCCGCCACCCCAAACCCGAAGTAGCCCGAATCGAAGAACCCGACGGCACCCCCATCCCGGTCGGCAACTAACCCCCGCGGTGAAACGCCTGCGTGGTGCGGGTTCCTGCGCCTGACCTCACCCCTGCCACCCGCCTCGGCCCGTGAAACGCCTACCTGGTGGGAGATAGAGCGTCCCCAGCACCTCGCCTCCCCTCACCCGAGCCACCGGCCTCGACCCGCGAAACCTGCTGGAAGATCGTGCGTCCCCACTACCCCCGCCTTCCCTCACCCCCGCCATCCGCCTCGGGCAGAGAAGTCCTGCCTGTTGGGGGATAGTGCGTCCTACTACCCCTCGCCCTCCCTCACCCCCCCGCCACCCGCTTCGGGCCGTGAACGCCTGCCTGTTGGGAGATCGTGCGTCCTACTACCCCTCGCCCTCCCTCACCCCCCCGCCACCCGCTTCGGGCCGTGAACGCCTGCCTGTTGGGAGATCGTGCGTCCTACTACCCCTCGCCTTCCCTCACCCCCGCCCCCCGCTTCGGGCCGAGAAACCCTGCCTGTTGGGAGATAGAGCGTCCGCTGAGCGATGACTTTCATGAAGAGGGGCTTGATTGCGGCGTTGTCGTGGTGCACAGTCGATAACTACGCGATACCCGCTGACGGGAGGCGAAGATGGGCTTGAACCACTCCGAGGAGACGCACCAACGTCTGGTGGAGAAGGTGCCCCAGTGCACCGGGCGTGAGATGACAGAGTGGTTCAAACTGATGAACGACGGACCGTCGTTCCTGCGTTTCGACGACAGGGTGAGATGGCTTTCCAGCGAGTACGCCCTCGCTCACGGGCACGCCACAGCCATCGTCCACGAATACGACCTGGTCAAAGCGCACCGGCGAATGGGCTGACGAGCCGAACAGGAGTCGAACTTTCACGAAGGCCTGCCCTTTCAGGTGGAGGGGCAGGCCTTCGCTGTTCCCGCCAGACCGCCCGCTGTCCCCCGCCAGACCGCTCGACCATCCGCCCGCCGTACCGGACAGACCACTCGACCATCCGCCCGCCGTACCGGACAGACCGCTCGACCATCCGTCCGCCGTAACCGACAGAACGGCCGGACGGCAGAAGGGGCCGACCCTCCGGCTGGAGGATCGGCCCCTTCAGTGCCTGTGAATCAGTGCCGCTCGATCAGTTCCCGCGCAGGATGGCGAGGATCCGCAGCAGGTTCCAGTACAACCAGACCAGCGTGACGGTCAGACCGAACGCGGCCCGCCACGCCTCGTTCTGCGGGGCTCCGGCGCGCACACCCTGCTCGATCATGTCGAAGTCGAGGATCAGGTTGAACACCGCCAGCCCGGCACCGATCGCCGCGAACAGCAGGCCCATCGCGCCCATCCCGGCGATCCCGGTACCGATGCCGAACAGGCTCAGCACCAGGTTGATCAGCACCACGCCGGCGAAGCCCATCGTCGCGACGACGACCATCCGGGTGAACCGCGGCGTGACCTTGATGTTGAAGTACTTGTACGTCGCGAGCGTCAGCCCCGCCGTCACCATCGTGGCCAGCACGGCCTGTACGACGATGGTCGGGTCGCCGACCCAGTTAGCGATGAACTTGCTGCCGATTCCGAGGAACGCGCCCTCGAGCACGGCGTACACCATCACCAGCGCAGGGTTGACCTTGCGCGAGAAGGACAACACCATCCCGATCACGAAGGCACCCAGCAGACCGGCAAGGAACACCGGCGTGACCAGGCTGGTCGGGACCATCCACCACGACACCGCGGCGGCCGCGACGACCACACCCAGTGTCACGGCGGTCTTCACGATGACGTCGTCCAAGGTCATGGGTCGGCTGGCCGCCGGCGCGCCCTGGTACTGCTGCGGGGGCATACCGGGTCCGCCGTACTGGCCGGGCTGACCGTAGGGACCCGGTTGACCGTACGGAGCCGCCCCGGGGTAAGCCTGGCCTTGGCCAGGCGCAAACGCACTCGACCGGTTCAGGACCGGGTTACTGCTCCTCTGCATGTCATCCTCCTGATGACCCAACTGTCGACCCGCTGTGGGCCGTGGACCCGATACTACGGTCCCACCCTTAACAACGCCTGAGGATCAGCTAGGTGTTCCCCAACCGGAACCCGCCCCACGCAAACGGTTGCGCACGCCAACCAACTGGGTGCTCACCCCGCTTTTTCCACCCACTCCAACCGCTCCGGCGGCAGCGGCGGAGCCCCCAGATACAGCCACCCGAACCCCCGCGCCCACTCCCGGCTCCCCGCCAATTGCCGAAGCGCCGTCCGGAACCCCTCAGCCCCCATCAGCTCCGCCAGCCGCCGATCCACGCGCCGCATGAACCGCCGGTTCCAGACCGCCTCGTACCCGCTCCAAACCACCGGAATCGCCACCACAGTCACCGCGATCGCGACCGCCGCGCCCAGCAGGAAGTTCAGCAAGATCCCCATCGCCACGATCGGCACCCCGACGATCACCGGCAACACCGCCCGATGCTGCCGCAACCCCAGCTGCGCCATCACGTACTCCTGCAAAAACACCAGATCCAGCACCTCCCCCGGCAACGCAGCCCCCTCAGGCGTCACATACATCAACACCCCATCCGAACTCCGCGGCACCAGTACGATGTACCGCCCATCATCATCCGACTGCGCCCTGACCACCTTCGGCACCGGAAACCCAGCCCGAAACGCCATCCCCACAGCCCGCTGCTCAACCTCGTCATCCACCACCGGCCAAGCATGACGGTCCGCACCTCACCCGGCCACCAGCTCCGGCGCGTCAACGCGCGATGCTGCCTTACCCCGTGGTTTTGACCAGCCACTTGCAGGTTGCTGCGGAACCGGAGCAGCGCCGTACTTGTATGGGCAAGTACGGCGCCGGGGCCAGCCAGAGGTGGTTCTTCCGGGCGGCCGGTTCAGGAGGTTGCGGGCTGGCCGGCGAGGGCGGCGCCTATCTGGTCGGCCAGGGCTACGGCGATCAGGCGTTGTTCGAGGTCGGGGCGGGTGATTCTGGCGGCTGCGGTGAGGAGGAAGCGGCCTCTCGGCGTACCGGCGTGTTGGACGACCAGTTCGATCTCGGCATTGGTGGGTAGCCCGTCTCGCTCGACCTTCAGCACCTGACCGCCTCGCGAGACGGAACCGTCATGGTTCAGCTGCGGCGCATGCGGTCGCTTGTCGCCGGCAACGAAACGCGCGCGATCGATCCGCAGTACTGCGACCAGCTCGGCCTCCACTTGCTCGATCAGGTCCTTCACCGAGGCGCCTTGCGCGGCCGCGTGGGATGCGGTCAGAACTCCGTCCAGGTAACCCTTCTGGCGACTCGCCCGAGCTTGTTGCCGACGGCCCCAGATCGCGATCTCGGTGACTGCGACACCGATCACGACGAGCAGAATCGTGGCCTCGATGTCGGCGCCGTCGTCGATGGTGAGCCGGTTGTACGGAGCGGTGAGGAAGAAGTCGAACCACACCGCACTTGAGACAGCAGCGACAACTCCAGCCGGCCTGATCCCGAACGACGCGACAGCGACGATCAGCAGCACCAGCAACAACGCCGCATTGGCGTTGTCGAAACTGTTCCGGAACGGGCTCAGCACTGCGCAGACCACCAGCGGACCCAGTACGGCGCCGGTCAACACCTCGTTGCGGTAGGTAGTCACCTCCCCATTGATGCGCACGACCGCCGCACTTTCAACGCTTCCGCCGCAACTCGGCACGCCTCCTCAAGACCGGCCGATCGCCGTACGTTGTCTCCCATGGACGAACGAGTGCGACCGCCGGAAAGCGCGGACGAGCGGGCGACCTTGAGCGGGATGCTCGATTTTCTGCGCCAGACCGTGGTGCACAAGGTCTCCGGCCTCACCGACGAGCAAGCTTTCGCGCGACCGATCGGGACCACCGACCTCACCGCGGCCGGCTTGGTGAAGCACCTGACCGGCGTCGAACGCTTCTGGTTCGCCATCGACTTCGCCGCGCAGGAGGTGAACTGGCCGTGGACCGACGAGAACCCCCATGGCAACTTCCAACCGGACCCCGACGACACCCTCAACGCGATCGTCACCGCCTACCAGGCTGAATGCGCTCGCTCCCGCGCCATCACCGCCGCCCACTCCCTGGATGCCGCGGCCAAATCCCCCGGAATGGCCTTCACCCTCCGGTACGCCGTCACTCACCTGATCGAGGAAACGGCCCGCCACCTCGGCCACCTGGACCTCCTCCGAGAAGCCACCGACGGCCAAACCGGCGAATAACCCTCAGCCAGCTGAATTTTAACGAAACACACGCTGCCAACGAATGACAGAACCTGGAATTTCTGCGTGACTGGTTGACGGACGGTGGTCCTTCGCGCACTATCTGTTTCTAGTATCCGCCCCTCGCTAGGAGTCAGTCATGACTAAAACCCGAATTACCTTGGCCCTCGTCGCCGCTTCGGCTGCGGCATTCACCATCAGCCTTTCCCCGGCCTCCGCGACATCCGGAGCAGCATCCACCGGCACCGCCCAGTTGACCCAGAAACTTGCCGCCCAAGGCGGCCAGCTGAGCGCCGACGGCCGCTGGATGCGGATGCCCGGCGGCGTCGACGTGTCGATGTCCCCGGCCGTCTTCGGCGACTGCCCGTCCGGCTGGGTCTGCCTGTGGCAGGACGGCGGCTACTCGGGCCGAATGCTCAAGTGGAGTTCGTCCGGTACGTCGATCGCGCACCTCAGCGACTACGGATTCAACGACGAGATGTCCTCCTGGGCGAACCGCGGCTCCCACCTGGCCCGCTGGTGGACCGACGCCGATTTCAACGGCACCCACCACGACATGCCCGCCGGCAGCACCGCAGCCCACGGCGGCGGCGACACCGCCAGCTCCCTCAAGATTTACTGAACCCACCCGCACCGAATTCCCCAAATGAATTAAACTCCCGCGCCACACTAATTCAGTAACCCGCAACGGCTCAGCTGGCACCCCAGCTGAGCCATTGCCACATTCCCTATTGTCAAACACAAAAGCCGGACTGAAACCAGCGATTCCCCACGCCCCTAACCAGGTCCGGACCTCGGCAAATCAGCGCCACTCCTAGCAGGAATGTTCCGACGGACAGGACATACGCCCTCTCAGCGCCCACATTCGCACCTGGCTGAGCGTGGCGACCACTCGAACACCGACACACCTCCTGTCCGTCGGTACACCCGCACCCACCGGCGGGCTTGCCGACGCCAGAGGCACGACCGCCCGGAGTACTGGACCCTCCCAAGCGGCGGCATCGAACCCGGCGAAGACCCCACCGACGCCATCCAGCGATAGGGCCTCGAAGAAGTAGGCCCGGCGGCAGGCGCCGAACGCAACCACAGCGAGCGGCGATGGAGGAGGCGCGGAATCGGGTGGGTGGGAGTAGGCGGCGGAGGAGCTTGCGTGGGGGATGCTCGTCGTCGTACCAAGTTGTGCCCGGGACGGGATTCGAACCCGTACAACCTTTCGGTTTGCGAGGTTTAAGCTCGCTGCGTCTGCCGTTCCGCCACCCGGGCTTGGGTCAGGGGATGACGATACAAGGAATCGGGGTGGCTAGAGGTAGACCTTGCGGGGGTAGAGGGCGTGGGCGCCTGCTACTCGGTCCAGGAAGAGCTTGCCGGAGCAGTGGTCGAGTTCGTGTTGGATGGCTCGGGCTTCGAAGGCGTCGGTGGTGAGGGTGACGGAGTCCGTCGTACCGGGGATGACACCCTGGACCGTCAAGCGTGTGGCTCGTTTGACGTCGCCGGTGAGGTCGGGGACGGACATGCAGCCTTCGCGGGCCTTTTCCTGGCGGGAGGCCTCGACGACGACGGCGTTGCAGAGGACGAAGACGCCGTGGCAGGTGCGCGTTTTCGGGTGCCCTGTCACGTCCAGAGCGAACATCTGCGCCGCGACGCCCACCTGAGGTGCCGCGAGCCCTACGCAGCCGGGCGATACGCGCATCGTGGCGACCAGATCGGCGGCCAGGGCGACCATCACCGGGTCAAGCGGATCCACCTCGGCTCCCAACAGCGCAAGGACCGGGTGCGGCGCGCGGATCACCTCCAGTACGTCGCCCACCAGGCCGAGCTGGGCGGGGCTCCAGCTGGCCACCAGCTCGTTCAGATGAGTCACAGGTCGTCGCTCTCGGCCGGACGCAAGGTGACGCCGACGCCGAGCTCCTCCGCGGTGATCTCCAGGGCGCGCTGCAGCAACTCCAGATCCGCCGCAGCGGGGATCTCCACCTCCGCAGTCAGGACATAGAGCGCCCCGCTGAGCCGCGTGGTCAGGTCGGTGATGGTCCCGCCGACAGTTGCGATCATCCGGGTGACCGCCGAGACGATCCCGGGCCGGTCGGCGCCATGCACGCTGAGCATGTACGGCGCGCCGATCGGGGCGTGCGTCTGCTCCGGACCCATCTCGCGGACCGTGATCACCAGTTCCCCGCGCAGCGGCTCCACCGCCTCCTTGACCGCTTCGAATTCGCCCGAGCAGACGATCATCATCGCGAAGTGCCCGCGCAGCAGCGTCATCGAGGAGTCCTCGAGGTTCACGCCGGTCCCGGCGAGGGCCTCGGTGACGTCGGCGATGATGCCCGGGCGGTCCGGGCCGATGACGGTGACTGCGAGCTGACTCATGGCGCAGAACCTACCTGGCCGAAAGTCTCGACCTGCCGCGACTTCGGTATCCGGACACCAGCCACCGCCGCCCAAGCGCCTACGAGCCCTCTATCGTCGAGACCATGACCGGCAACCGCAGGCGAAGCCGCCGCGACTGGGTGGTCGACTCGCTCCTCTTCCTCGCGGCCGTGTTCGGCAGCTTGCTCCTGTACGACGCCGGCGACCGCGACCCGGTCTCGTCAGGCCTACTCGCGCTCGACTTCGTCAGCGGCATGGTGCTCTGCCTCACCCTTTGGTTCCGCAGGCGCTGGCCGGTCCAGCTCGCGATCCTCGGAGCCATCGCCACGACGTACTCCGATGCGGCCGGCGCCGCCACGCTGATCCTGGTCATGTCGGTGACCATCTACAAGCCGCTCCGCGCGACGCTCTGGGTGTTCCTGGCGAACGCGGTCAGCATCGTCATCTACACCGAGGTCCGCGACAAGCCGGAGCCGTGGGGCGTGACGATCGGCTTCTCAGTAGCGATCTACGCGGCAGTCGTCGGCTGGGCGCTCTACATCCGCTCCCGCCGCCAACTCCTGCAGACCTTGCGGGACAGGGCGGATCGTGCCGAGACAGTCGCCCGCCTCCAGGCGCAGCAGGCTCAGCTGCGAGCCCGAGAGGAGCTCGCGCGCGAGATGCACGACGTACTGGGCCATCGGTTGTCGCTGCTCAGCGTGCACGCGGGTGCGTTGGCATATCGGCCGGATGCGTCGGCGGAAGAGGTCGGTGGCGCCGCCGAGATCATCCGAGCCAGTGCACACCAGGCCTTGCAGGACTTGCGCGAAGTCATCGGCGTACTGCGTGCGCCGGTCGGCGAACTCCCCCAGCCGACGTTCGCGGACCTCCCCGTCCTGGTGGAGGACTCCCGCCGCGCTGGGCTCCCGGTCGAACTCGATTTCGATGCCGAGGGCCCCCTTCCGGACCACGTCGGCCGCACTGCGTACCGGATCGTCCAGGAGGGGCTCACCAACGCGCTCAAACATGCACCTGGCGAAGCGGTCCGGGTCCGAGTGGTCGGTGCCCCAGGCAACGGGTTGGAGGTCGAGGTGGTCAACCCCGCGCCGAACCGGCGTACCGGTGAAGGACAAGGGCTACGAGGGCTGACGGAGAGGGCGGCGCTGGTCGAGGGCAGGCTCGAGCACGGCCGGACCCCTGCGGGCGACTTCCGGCTCGCCGCTTGGTTACCGTGGCCGGCATGACGATTCGGGTCCTGATCGTGGACGACGATCCCCTGCTCCGCGCCGGGCTGAAGCTGATGCTCGGTGGTGCGCCGGATATCCGGGTGGTCGGCGAGGCCGGTGACGGGACCGCCGTACCGGGCCTGATCGAGCAGCTCTGCCCCGACGTCGTCCTGATGGACATCCGGATGCCGGGCGTCGACGGCCTGACCGCGACCGAGACGCTTCGCCGGCGACCGGATGCGCCGGAGGTCATCATCTTGACCACCTTCGACGCCGACGAGCACGTACTACGGGCGCTCCGCGCCGGCGCGGCCGGGTTCGTGCTCAAGGACACCCCGCCGGCGGAGATCGTCGAGTCGGTCCGCCGCGTCGTGAACGGTCAGCCTGTACTGTCGCCCGCGGTGACGAAGCGGCTGATCAACCGGGTGGCGACTTCCGGTCAGGATCAACGCAAGGCCAAGGCGACCGGGCGACTGGCCGCGCTGAACGATCGCGAGCGGGAGATCGCCGTCGCGGTCGGCGAGGGCAAGTCGAACGCCGAGATCAGCGCGACCCTCTACCTGAGCGTCCCGACGGTCAAGACGCACGTCTCGCGGATCCTCACCAAGCTCGACCTGAACAATCGCGTCCAGATCGCCCTCCTCGTCCACGACGCCGACCTGCTCAACGAGAGCCGCTGATCGATCGACGTCATCGGAGCCCGACCACGCGAGCGCCCGGAGTACGCGAGCGCCCGGAGTACGAGCGCGCATGCGCCCGTAGTACCGAAGAATTCTCGGTACTACGGGCGCCAGGCGGCTGCTACTTGGAGCCGGCGGCCCTGCGGAACTCTTCGTTCGGGGTCTGCAGGCTGCCGAGGCTGGTGACCTCGCGGCGGAAGAACAGCGCGAGGGTCCAGTCGAGGATGACGCGGGCCTTGCGGTTGAGGGTGGGGACGCGCGAGACGTGGTACGTGCGGTGCAGGAACCAGGCCGGGAAGCCCTTCACCTTCACGCCGTACAGCTGCGCGACGCCCTTGTGCAGGCCGAGGCTCGCCACCGACCCGACGTACTTGTGCTTGTAGTCCTGCGGCTCCTGCCCGTCGACCACGCGCAGGATGTTGGCGGCGAGGCGGTGGGCCTGCCGTACTGCGTGCTGGGCGTTCGGAGCGCAGTACGCGCCGGTGTCGGAGGTGAGGTCGGGGACGGCCGCGTTGTCACCGGCGGACCAGGCGTCGTCGAGACCCTCGATCCGCAGGTTCGCGAGGCACTTGATCCGGCCCTTCTCGTCGCGCGGGAAGTCGGTGTTGGCCAGCGCCGGGTTGGCCTTCACGCCTGCCGTCCAGACGATCGTGTCCGCGTCGAACTCCTCGCCGTCGCTGAGGATCACGTGGCCCTTCTCGCAGGACTCCAGCCGGGTGTCGAGCTTGATGTCCATGTTGCGCTTGCGGAGCTCCTCGACGGTGTACTTGCCGAGCTCCTCGCCGACCTCCGGGAGGATCCGGCCGGTCGCCTCGACCAGCACCCAGCGCATGTCCTCGGGCTTGATGTTGTCGTAGTACCGGGTGGCGTAGCGGGCCATGTCCTCCAGCTCCGCGAACGCCTCGACACCGGCGTACCCACCACCGATGAAGACGAAGGTCAGCGCCGCCTTGCGCAGCGCCGGGTCGGGCTGCGAGGACGCGACGTCGAGCCGGTCGAGCACCTTGTTGCGCAGCGCGATCGCTTCCTCGACGTTCTTGAACCCGATGGCCTCCTCGGCCAATCCCGGGATCGGCAGCGTGCGGGCGATCGAGCCGAGCGCGACCACGATCTGGTCGTACGCGAGCTCGTAGTCCGGGCCCTCCTCCGGCATCACCTTCGCGACCTTGTGCGCGTGGTCGATCGACGTGACCCGGCCGGTGACGACCCGGCAGCCCTTGAGGGTCTTGCGCAGCGGGACCACGACATGCCGCGGTTCGACCGAGCCGGCCGCCGCCTCGGGCAGGAACGGCTGGTACGTCATCACGGACCTCGGGTCGACGACGGTCACCCTGATCCTGCCGCGCCGGGCGGCCTTGCGCAGGCCGTACGCGGTGTACATCCCGACGTAACCGCCCCCGACGACGAGGATGTGCGGTACCTGGGCTGTCATCCGGTTCACTCTCCCTGAGTGGTCTACCAACTTCATGTCTACTTCAGGATACCGCGCTCGTGAAAACTTTCACAAGGCATCTTCCGGGTGATCTCACGCACCGGAACTCACCCGCCAGAGGGTTCCCTTGTGCCCTATCGTGCGACCTTCACGCCCCAAGAACCAGCAATCCCACGATTTGCCCGGTGAGCCGGTACACAACCGCAAAAGCCCCGTACTACGAAGCCGGCGTCATAAGCCTGCGAGGGTGCGGGCTCGGGTGAAGATTACGTCGAGCATGGGTTCGGTGAGTTTGCCGGTGAAGGTGTTCTGCTGGCTGGGATGGAAGCAGCCGAGGACGGTGACCTCGCCGTACGGGCCCGGTACTGCGTATTCGACGGCGTGGCCGAACTTCGGGCGGGGGCGGGGCACCTCGCCCCCGACGGCCGCTAGTGCGTTGAGCAGTACGTCGAAGCCGAATTTGCCGAGGCACACGATGACTCGCGTGGACGGCAGGACCAGGCGGAGTTCCGCGTGGAACCACGGGGAGCAGGTGTCGCGTTCTTCCGGCGTCGGCTTGTTGGCGGGTGGGGCGCAGCGGACGGCGGCCATCATCCGGGCGCCGAGGAGGTGGAGACCGTCGCCGGCGTGGATGCTGGTGGGTTGCGAGGCGAGGCCGACTCGGCGCAGGGATGCGAAGAGCCAGTCGCCAGAGCGGTCGCCGGTGAAGACGCGGCCGGTTCGGTTTCCGCCATGGGCGGCCGGTGCGAGCCCGGCGATCAGTACCCGCGGCGACGACGAGCCCCATCCCGCGATCGGCCGGCCCCAGTACGGCTGGTCCGCAAACGACTTTCGCTTGCTCAGGGCAACATCTTCGCGCCACTCCACCAGGCGATCGCAGGCCCGGCAGACGGAGACCCTGGCGTCGAGTTCCGCCAGGGCATCCGTCGCCGGCAGGTCGTCGGCCAGCGCGACCACGTCAGCAGCGTTGTGGGCGACCGGCGTACGAGGTGCGGCCGGGTCCTCGGGCCATCCGGTCCCCGGCGGCACCGGGCTGTCGAACAGTTCGCCGGTCAACGGATGCGGCAGCTTCATCCCCTCACCCTAAGGCGGCCGTCAGTTGGCGAAGCCTGAGGCGGGCGTCAGCTGACGAGTTCCTCCAGTACTGGATCCGGAGCCGCGTACTTCGTCCGCCGGGTGGCCGGGATCGCCAAGGCGAGCAGGACCGCCGCCGCGCAGAAGCCGGACAGCAGCAGGAACGTGTCGGTGAAGCCCGCCTCAGCCGGCAGACCCGAGGGCTGGAGATGGCCGGTGATGATCGAACTGGCCACCGCCGTACCGATCGATCCGCCGATGGTGCGGATGTTCGCGTTCATCCCGGTCGCCGCACCAGTCTGCTCACGCGGCACGTTCTGAACGATCAGGCTGGTCATCGACGCGTACGCCAGCCCGAGTCCGATCCCGAAGACAGCGGTCGACAGCGCGACCTGCCACGGATCGTCGTGGAACTCCGCGAACGCGAGCGAAGCGACCAGACTGAGCCCCGAGCCCCAGACCACCTGCGCCTTCGAGCCGAAGTACGGAGCCAGCGGCCCACTCAGCGAACCGGTGACAGCCATCGTGACCAGCATGGGCAACATCAGCAGCCCCGCCTGCGTCACGCTGGACCCGAAGCCGAAGCCTGCAGCGGTCGGAATCTGCATGAACTGCGGCACGAAGGCATAGACCGCAAACATCGCCGCACCGAAGAGCAAGGCCACCAAGTTGGTCGTCCAGACCGCCGGCAGCCGCATCATGCGCATGTCGATGAGGGGATTCCGCGAACGCAGTTCGACCGAGATCCAACCGACCAGCAGTACGACGGCCGCGGCGAACAGACCAATCGTCCGGGCCGAGCCCCAGCCCCACGACCGCCCGGCACTCAGCGGCAGCAGCAGCGCGATCAGCCAGCCGGACAGCAACGCGGCCGCCAGCCAGTCGATCCGGCCGGGCACCCGGTTCGGCGACTCGGAGACGTAGCGACGCACCAGCACCGCGGCGAGCGCGACGACGATCATCGGGATCCAGAACAGCCAGCGCCAGCCGAGCGCGTCGACGATCGGCCCGGCGAGCACGATCCCGAGGCCGCCGCCGGCCGCGATGACGGCCGACACCAGGCCGACCACGGACGGCACCCGCTCGGCGGGGAACTCGTCGCGGATGATGCCGAACGACAGCGGGAACACCGCGCCGCCGAGGCCCTGGATCGCACGGGCGCCGATCAGTACGCCGATGTTGGGCGCGACCGCCGCGAGCAGACAGCCGACCGCGAGCGCGACCAGCCCGATCAGCAGGGTCCGTTCCTTGCCGACCATGTCGCCGACCCGGCCGAGCAGCGGCGTCGCCACCGAGACCGACAGCAACAGGGCGGTGAACACCCAGGTGACCATGCCCGGGCTGGTGTGCAGGTCACGCTGGATGAGGGGCAGCGCCGGGGTCACCAGCGACTGCAGCATGGCGAAAGCAGCCACGACAGTTGCCAGCACGGCCAGCGTCAGTCGTGGCGAAGTTGTCTTTCGATGCCTGATTGTGGGCATGCCGAAGTCCTTCGAGAGGGTGGATGCGCGCCACGCGACGGCGGCGCCGGAAGTCCCGACCTGCTAAAGTCGAGGCATGCCTCCACTATAGCGGAGGGCTGCCTCCGGTACTAGTCGATAGGGTGGATGAGGTGACCGAGAACCCGCGTCCCGCTCTGGGCGTCGCCGTGAAACGCCCGCAGCGCACCGATGCCCGCCGAAACTTCGATGCCCTGCTGAGCGCGGCCCGGGAAGCCTTCGCCGAGCACGGCACCGGGGCGTCACTGGAGGACATCGCCCGCCGCGCCGGCGTCGGGATCGGCACCCTCTACCGCAACTTCCCCACCCGGCAGGACCTCTTCGACAGCGTCTACCTGGGCGAGATCGACGAACTCTGCGCGGCCGCCGTCCAGGTCGCCGACCTGCCGCCCTGGGAGGCGCTGGAGGCGTGGCTGCAGCGCTTCGTCGAGTACGCGGCCACCAAGCGGGCCATCCGCGAGGAGCTGAACAGCGACTCCGAGGCGTTCAGGTTGGCGCGAGACGCGATGTACGCCGCCGGCCAGCCGCTCTTCGACCGGGCCCAGGAAGCCGGCGTGATCCGCACCGACGCGCTGTTCGACGACGTACTGCGGATGGTCAGCGGTCTGACCGGAGCAGGCTTCGTCGACGAGGAGCAACGCACCCGCGTCCTCCAGCTCGCCTTGGACGGCCTTCGCCCACGCCCCTGACCGGGAAACTCAGTAGCGGCAGCTCACCCCACGACGACATGATCGAGCCCATGGACGCTGAGGTGGCAGCCAATCGGGTGGCGTGGGAGACGGCGTCGCAGAAGCATGTGAACGAGTACGACGAACTGCTCGCGGAGGCGGCCCGACGCGACTCGCTGCGGCCGTGGGAGCTCGCGTTGCTCGAGCCCTTCCTCGCGGAGGCGCCGACGGTCGTGCACCTGCAGAGCGGACACGGCCTCGACGACGTCGACCTGATCGCAAAGGGCGCGCGGAGGGTGATCGGTGTCGACTACAGCACGACCGCGGCAGGCGCAGCTCAACGCAGGGCCAGAGAGCTGAAGGTGGACGTGCAGTACGTCGTCGCCGAGGTCCCGACGACTCCACTTGCCGACCACGCCGCGGACCTGGTGTACACGGGGAAAGGCGCGCTCATCTGGATGCGCGACCTCCAGGCCTGGGCCGACGAGGTCGCACGTCTCCTGAAACCCGGCGGACTGCTGTACGTCTACGAAGCGCATCCCGCGGTACCGCTGTGGAGCTGGGACGAGGACGAGCCGAGGATCCGCCCGGACCGCAGCTATTTCGCGAAGTCGCACATCAACGACAGCTTCCCCGCCAACGGAGCTCAGGAATGGCAGTGGTCGCTCGGTGAGATCGTCACCGCGGTGGTGCGAGCGGGCCTGACCATCGCCGTACTGGAGGAGCACGCCGAGCCGTTCTGGCGTCCCGCGGACGGACACGACGCGGCTGCCTGGCGCGGTCGCCTGCCGAACAGCTTCGCCCTACTCGCCCGCAAGGGCTAGCGCGACGCCGTCCAGGATGTCGTGTTCGGAGACCAGCAATTCGTCGTACACAAGGTTGTCGGCCAGTCGGTCATGGAGTCGCTGCAGGATGAGCGCTCCGGCACCGATGACGTCCACGCGGCCCGGGTGAATGGCCGGTACTGCGGAACGTGCGGCCCGCGTCGATCCCATCAACCAGGACGTGGTGTCGAGCAACAGCGGCGCCGGGATCCTCGCGTGATGGATCGCCTCAGGGTCGTACTCGGTCAACTGCAGCGCGACGGCGGCGACGGTGGTCACGGTGCCGGCAACTCCGACCAGAATGCGCGCCTGGGACAGCGGCACCGAAGTGGATACGAGCAGCGCGTCGACGTCTCTGGTCGCCGCAGCCATCTCCTCGATCGAGGCGGGATCCGAAGCGAGGTGCCGCTCGGTCATCCGCACCGAACCCATGTCGAGCGACTCCGCAGCGATCACGCCGGACGCATCACCCAGCACGAGTTCGGTCGATCCACCGCCGATGTCAGCGACCAGATAAGGCCCCGGTACGTCGATGTCGGCCAGTCCCGCGGTCGCGCCGGTGAAGCTCAGATCGGCTTCCTCGGCGCCGGAGATGATCTCGGGCTCGACGCCGAGGCGCGCCTTGATCCCGGCGAAGAACTCGTCCCGGTTGCTCACGTCCCGGGCGGCCGAGGTGGCGACGAACCGGACCCGGGCGGCATTCGCACTCTGGATCACCGCCGCGTACTCCGTGGCCGCGGCGAAGGTCCGCTCCAAAGCCTCCGGTGCGAAGGCCCCGGTCGAGTCGACCCCCTGACCGAGCCGGACGATCCGCATCTGCCGGTCGACCTCGGTCAGCTTGCCGTCGGCGTAGTCGGCGATCAGCAACCGGATCGAGTTCGTCCCACAGTCGACCGCCGCGACCCGCAACGGCTCACCCATCGAGCCCGCTGACAGCTCCCGCCGCACCACGCGGCTGCTCGGCTTCGGCAGGCGAGACACAAGGTCCGCGTCTGCCCCAGTCGGACAGCGCTTCGAGGGCCTCGTCGCCGAGTGGGTTGACGCCTGGGCCGACTGCTAGTGAATGGCCGACCAGGACGTGCAGGCACTTGACCCGCGTCGGCATGCCGCCGGCGGTGATGCCGTCGATCTCGGCGACGTGCTCGATCGACTCGCGGTGCGCGAGATACGACTCGTGGGCCGCTTGATAAGCCTTGGCGAGCTCCTCGTCGGTGCCGAGGCGCTCGGTCATCTCTTTCATCATCCCGCCGGCCTCGAGCGTGCCGATGGCGGACGCGAGGCGGGGACACGTGATGTAGAAGGTGGTCGGGAACGGCGTACCGTCCGGCAATCGAGGCTCGGTCTCGACGACGTCCGGCAGCCCGCAGGAACACCGGTGCGCGATCGAGCGGATGCCGCGGGCGGTCCGCCCGAGCTGGGCACTGACCGCGGCCTGATCGGCCGCACTGACACGTTCTTCGGTCACCGATTGGCCTTGGGGGTCAGGATGGGTTTCGGGGTGGGCTTCGTCGGTGTCGGCGCGACCTGCTGGGCGGGTTTGCCGGCGCCCTGCACGCTGCCCCAGAGCTTCGTGTACCAGGTCGGGACCTGCTTGTCCGCGGCCGGATCGACCGGCCCGGCCGGCTCGGGCGGCGCCCCGACCGGCTTGCCGTCGGCACCGATCACCCGGTAGCCGACCTCGCCGGGCATCACCCAGCCGAGCCGCTGCCTGGCCTGGGCCCGGACGTACGCGTCGTCGTTCCAGCGGGCGATCTCGTCGTCCAGCTGGTTGACCCGCTTCTCCCGGTCCTGGATCTCCTGCTGGAGCGCGCTGATCTGCTGATGCTGGTCGAACCAGACCCGCAGGCTCTGCGCGTACGACACGACGAGCGCACCGAGCACGAGCAGCACCACGGCCGCCCGGCCGGTGAGGTTACGAGAACCCCGGGTCCGGACCGGGCCGGCCGGGGTTCCCGTCGTACGACGCTTGGGCTGGTTGCCGTCCCGGCGGGCAGGTGGGCGCGACTGGCTGCGACTCGCTGGTCGCGAGCCTGGTCGTGCACCTGGATCCCGGCGGGAGGACATCCAAGAACCTTAGCTCGATCAGCCCTTGAAGCGCGGGAAGGCCGAGCGACCGGCGTACCGGGCCGCGTCGTCGAGCTCCTCCTCGATCCGGAGCAGCTGGTTGTACTTCGCCGTACGGTCCGACCGGGCCGGGGCGCCGGACTTGATCTGACCGCAGTTCGTCGCCACCGCGAGGTCGGCGATGGTGGTGTCCTCGGTCTCACCGGAACGGTGGCTCATCATGCAGGTGAAGCCGTTGCGGTGGGCCAGGTCGACGGCGTCCAGCGTCTCGGTCAGCGAACCGATCTGGTTCACCTTGACCAGCAGGCTGTTCGCCGACTTCTCGTTGATGCCACGCTGCAGGCGCTCGACCTGGGTGACGAACAGGTCGTCGCCGACCAGCTGGATCTTGTCGCCGAGCTGGCTGGTGATGTTCTTCCAGCCGTCCCAGTCCTCCTCGTTCAGCGGGTCCTCGATCGAGACGATCGGGTAAGAGGCGACCAGGTCCGCGTAGTACGCGATCATCTCGTCGGACGACTTCTTGCCGCCCTCGAAGGCGTACACGCCGTCGGTGTGGAACTCGCTCGCGGCCACGTCCATGGCCAGCGCGATGTCCTTGCCCGGCTGCAGGCCGGCCTTCTCGATCGCGACCAGGATCAGGTCGAGCGCGTCGCGGTTGCTCGGCAGGTTCGGGGCGAAGCCGCCCTCGTCACCGAGGCCGGTGGACAGCCCGCGCTCCTTCAGCACCGCCTTCAGCGCGTGGTAGACGCCGGCGCCCTGCATCAGCGCATCGGCGTACGTCGCGGCGCCGATCGGGGCGATCATGAACTCCTGCACATCGACGTTGCTGTCCGCGTGCGCGCCACCGTTGAGGATGTTCATCATCGGCACCGGGAGCACGTGCGCGTTCGGGCCGCCGACGTAGCGGTACAGGTCGAGGCCGGCGCTCTCCGCGGCCGCCTTGGCCACCGCGAGGCTGACGCCGAGGATGGCGTTGGCGCCCAGCTTGGACTTGTTCGGGGTGCCGTCCAGGTCGAGCATGGCCTGGTCGATCAGCCGCTGCTCGTGGACGTCGTACCCGACGATCTCCTTGTCGATGTCCTCGAGAATGGCCGTGACGGCCTTCTGGACACCCTTGCCGCCGTAGCGGGACTTGTCCCCGTCCCGCAACTCGACGGCCTCGAACTGGCCGGTGGATGCGCCCGAGGGCACAGCCGCCCGGGCTACGGTGTCGTCGTCGAGCAGAACCTCGACCTCGACAGTGGGGTTGCCGCGCGAGTCAAGAATCTCGCGAGCGCCGACGGCCTCGATGGTGGCCACATCTACTCCTCTGTTCACACCTGATGTCACCCCGAGCCTAGCCGCCAGACCACCCACCCCAGTGGACCGCGTCCGCCTTTTCCACAACGACGATCGCCTTCGCGGGCACGAACCTCGTCAACAACACCCCGTTGGGCGCCTCGAAGACGGGTTCGTCCAATTGCGCGGGATCGATCCCCAGCAGCACATCGACCGCGGACCGCCTACCCACCCGGCTGTCCTTCGCCGGCGCAAGATGAACATGCGTACGCCGACCAGGCAGCAACCCGTGTTCCTCGATCCCCGGCAACGCGGCTCGGTTGGTCCCGTGCCAGAGCAGCTGATCGGGCGCCACCCGTCGCCAACTGTTCTCCAAGGCTTCCCGCGTGACCGGCATCCCGTCCACCGAATGCCCCTGACAAGCCCGGATCCGATCACCCTCAACCTGCAACCGAGACTTGTCGTTCTCCACAACAGCCCGATCAACTGCAGCCCGATCCATCCGCAACATCTTGCAGACGTCGTCGATCGACGCCCACCCATCCGCACTCATCGCCAGCCCCCGCTCCCCCGCCGCATGCCGAAGCAACCGAGACAACTGACGGCTCTCCCTACTCACAACCCTTAGGGTTCCAGCAGGTCCTACTACGCGTCGACCTCTTTGGTTCTGTGCCACTTCCTGCGCCGATCCCACCAACGGTAGGATCGGGCTATGGGTGAGCCAGCGCGCACGGACAAGATGAGTGTCACGATCCCCTCCGACCTAGCCGCCGAGCTCAGGCAACGGGCAGGGCGCGGCAACGTCTCGGCGTACGTGACCGACGCTCTCGTTCGTCAGTTGGAGCATGATCGACTGGGCGATCTGGTGACCGAACTGGCCGAAGTCCACGGGCCGGTGACTGAAGAGGAACTCGCCGCCGCGCGCGCCGAGTGGTCCGACCAGTGAGTTCACGCAAACGGGTTCGTCATGCCCCGCAAGGCACGCTCGTCCTGGACAACGAGGGCCTCTCCCGGGCTGCGACCGATCGTGCCATGTATGTCCGGCTCCAGGTCGCCTATGCCGATGGTCGGCGAGTAGTGACCTCGGCAGCGATCCTGGCCGAGGCCCTTCGCGGCTCGCCCAGAGACGCAGCGGTTCACCGAGTCCTGAACGGCATCGTCGTCGTCCCCGTTTCCCAGCAGATCGGCGAGCAAGCCGGCAAGCTGATCGGCTCCGCTCGGCTTGGCTCCGGCCAGGCTGTCGATGCCATCCTGGTCGCGACAGCTATGCAGGAAGAAGGCCGGGTTGTCATCGCGACCTCGGACTTCGGCGATATCTCAGCGTTGGTCGGCGACGAGTCGCGCATCTCGGTGGTTGCCGCAGACAAGCTCTGACGACTAGGTGCCGGACTCCGCGGTACGAATTCGGGCGGCCAGGGCGTGAGCGGCTGTGCGGAGGGCTTGTTCGGCGTCGATGCCGGCGTCGCGGGACTCCTGGACGAGCATCAACAGTCTTACGCCCAGGTCGGGGTCGGTCGGGGGCTCGTAGGGGTGGATCTTGGCCGAGCGGCCGAGGACCTTGTCGGCCAGGGCCAGGGCGGGGAGGGCGAGGGGGATGCCTTCGAGGACTGAGGTGCGTTGTTTTTCGGCGGCTTTGATGGTTTCCCAGTTGGCTTCGACGGCGGCCGCGTCGGCGGCGAGGGTGTCGGCGAAGACGTGGGGGTGGCGGCGGATCAGTTTCTCCACGATGCCGCCGGCGACGTCGTCGATGGTGAAGCCTTCGTCGGCGGAGTCCTCGGCGACGCGGGAGTGGAAGACGACCTGCAACAACAGGTCGCCCAGTTCCTCGCGGAGATGCTCGTAGTCGCCGGAGTCGATCGCCTCGAGGGTTTCGTAGGTCTCCTCGAGCAGGTACTTCGCCAGGCTCTCGTGCGTCTGCTCCATGTCCCATGGGCAGTTGCGGCGAAGGCGGTCCATCACGCGGACGAGGTCGATCAGGCGCGCGCCCGGTACGTCGTACGAGCCGTGGACGATCTCCACCTCGTACTCCGGTTGCGCGTCACCGCCCTCGGCCGATTGGTGCAGCGAGTCGGCGATCAGCCGGAGCAGCCCCGGCTCGCCGTCGTCGCCCACGAGCCAGGCGACTCGCTTGCCCGCAGCCGCCGCCGTGGTCAGCCAGCTCCAGTGCTCGTGGGGTTCGCCGGCCACCAGTTGCACGACGAGACCGGAGCCGACCAACGCCTGCACATCAGGCCGCTCGGGCTTACCGGACTCGCCAAAGCCGTCGGCGAACGCGCCGCCAGAGCCCTCTCCGGACGCCTCGGAGACGGCGAGGCTCGCAGCGGCGCCGAGGGCGTCGGCGTCTTCGAAGGCCTTCCAGGCGGCCCGGGTCAGGAGGCCCGGCGCCACCCGAGGGCTGGTGAGGACGACCTTGATGAAACCGGTCACGGGGAAGCGGTCAGCCCTGCGGCTGCTGGTTCGGGTCAGCGTTGGGGTCCGCGTTCGGGTCCTGCTGCGGCTGCTGCTGGTTCGGGGTGGGCTGGAGCGCCTTCGTTTCCTTCGACAGCGTCGAGAGGGAACCGGAGACCTGCCCGTCGAGCGCGCCGTCGGTCCACTTGCCGAAGCGCGGCGCGATGTCGACCTTGATGTTCTTCGCGGCGTCCTTGACGATGCCCTGGCCGGCCTGCTGCGCCTCCTGGACCTTCGGGTCCTTGACGCCGGTGCCGCCACCGAGCTTGATGATGCCGATCACGGACTCGGCCAGCTCACGCAGGAACGAGTTCGCCTTCGGGTCCTTGGCGAAGTGATCGTAGGTGCCCTCCGGCGGCAGCAGCTTCATCGCGTCGGCGACCTCGGCGTCGGTGATCGTCACTGAGCGCTGCTCGGCGATCTGGTTCACCAGCGCGCTGTTCACGAGGACACTCAGCGCGGCGCCGGCGGAGTACGGCTGGCCGAGGGCGGTGCTGACCGCACGCGAGGTCTGGTCGACATCGGTCACCGAGATCTCGGTCTTACCCACCTTGGCCGCCGCGCCCGGGTGGGTACCCGCGGCACAACCGCTCAGCAGCAGCACCACCGAAGCCAGCGCGCCCGTCACCTTGACGAGATTTCTGCTCAACGGACTCTCCTCCAGCTGGAACTCATCAGGCCGGTGCCCGCACGGGCTCGGCGATCACATCGTCGATCAGTCGCGCACACCACTGCAGCAGCTCCTGGTCGCGGAGCGGCTGACCGGCGACCGGCCGGGTGGCAGGTCGTGGCACCAGGATCGTACGCAGTTGCGGCTTGACCAGACTCTTCGGGTACAGCCTGTTCAGCCGCAGCACCTTCGAGTCGGGCAGGTCGACCGGTCCGAACCGGATCAGATTGCCCTGCAGCGTCACGTCCTGCAGCCCCGCCGTACGGGCGTGGTTGCGGAACTTCGCCACCTCGATCAGGTTCAGCACGGGCTGCGGGATGTCGCCGTACCGGTCGTGCAGTTCCTCGACCAGCTCGGCGATCCCGTCGGCGTCCCGTACGGCGGCCAGCCGCTGGTACATCTCCAGCCGCAGTCGCTGCGACGGCACGTAGTCGTGCGGCAGGTGGGCGTCGATCGGCAGCTCGATCTTGACCTCGGCCGCGGTCTCGTCGTCGGAGCTGTCACCCCGGTACTCCGCGACCGCCTCGCCGACCAGCCGGACGTACAGGTCGAACCCGACGTCGGCGATGTGGCCGGACTGTTCGCCGCCGAGCAGGTTGCCGGCGCCGCGGATCTCCAGGTCCTTCATCGCGACCTGCATGCCGGCACCGAGGTCGGCGTGCTGGGCGATCGTGGCGAGCCGGTCGTGCGCGGTCTCGGTGAGCGGCTTCTCCGCGGGGAAGAAGAAGTACGCGTACGCCCGCTCGCGCCCCCGCCCGACGCGGCCGCGGAGCTGATGCAGCTGGGAGAGCCCGAGCAGGTCGGACCGCTCGACGATCAGCGTGTTCGCGTTGGAGATGTCGATGCCGGACTCGACGATCGTCGTACAGACGATGACGTCGGCCTGCTTCTCCCAGAAGCCCTGGATGACTTGCTCCAGCTGGTGTTCGGGCATCTGGCCGTGTGCCACCGCGACCCGCGCTTCGGGAACGAGCTGGCGGATCCGGGCGGCCGCCTTCTCGATGGTGTTCACCCGGTTGTGGACGAAGAAGACCTGGCCCTCGCGGAGCAGCTCGCGCCGGATCGCGGCGGTCACCTGGCCCTCTTCGTAGGCACCGACGAACGTCAGCACCGGGTGCCGCTCCTCCGGCGGCGTCGCGATCGTCGACATCTCCCGGATGCCGGTGATCGACATCTCCAGCGTGCGCGGGATCGGCGTCGCGGACATGGTCAGTACGTCGACCGCGGTCCGCAACTGCTTCAGCTGCTCCTTGTGCTCGACGCCGAACCGCTGCTCCTCGTCGACCACGACCAACCCGAGATCCTTGAACGCGACCTCGCCGCTGAACAGCCGGTGCGTCCCGATCACCACGTCGACCGAACCGTCGGCCAGACCGTCGATGGTGGCCTTGGCCTCCTTGTCGGTCTGGAACCGCGACAGCGGCGCCACGTTCACCGGGAACGCGGCGTACCGCTCGGCGAACGTCGCGTAGTGCTGCTGCACAAGCAATGTGGTCGGAACCAGTACGGCGACCTGCTTGCCGTCCTGCACCGCCTTGAAGGCCGCCCGTACTGCGATCTCCGTCTTGCCGTAGCCGACGTCGCCGCAGACGATCCGGTCCATCGGCGTAACGCGCTCCATGTCCCGCTTCACGTCGTCGATGGTCGCCAACTGGTCCGGCGTCTCGACGAACGGGAAGGCGTCCTCGAGCTCACGCTGCCAGGGGGTGTCCTTGGCGAACGCGTGCCCCTTGGTCGCCTGACGCGCGGCGTACAGCTTGATCAGCTCGCCGGCGATCTGGCGGACCGCCTTGCGTGCGCGGCCCTTGCGCTTGGCCCAGTCGCCGCCGCCCATCTTGTCGAGCGAGGGCTGCTCGCCGCCGACGTACCGGGTGACCTGGTCGAGCTGATCGGTCGGCACATACAGCCGGTCGCCGGGTTGCCCGCGCTTGCTCGGCGCGAACTCGATCACGATGTACTCGCGAGTGGCCTTCTGCGCGCCGGTGCCGACGGTCCGCTGCATCATCTCGACGTACCGGCCGACGCCGTGCTGCTCGTGGACGACGTAGTCGCCCGGTGCGAGCTCGAGCGGATCGACCGCCTTCTTCCGGCGGCTCGGCATCCGTTGCTGCGAACGCCTTTCGGCCGCAGAACGCTGACCGGCAAGGTCGTTCTCGGTCAGTACGGCGAACTTGATGCCCTCGGCAATGAATCCCTTGTCGAGCGCACCCTGGGAGATCAGTACGACGCCAGGCTCGGGCACCCCGTCGATCGAGTCGACGGTCCGGGCCGGCAGCTCCGCCTCGGAGAACACCTCGGCCAGCCGCTGGGCCGGGCCGTGCCCCTCGGTGACGCAGACGACGCGCCAGCCGTCGCGCAACCAGGTGCGCACATCCTCAACAGCAGCAGCGGTTTCGCCGCGGTACGGGTCGACCTCGTGCGCCGCGACCTGGCGGCTGCGGACCGCACCGGCGTCGGTGTCGATGTCGATGGAGATCCGCTCCCCCATCGAGTCGCGCAGCTCCGACGACAGCGAGTCGTCCGGCGCCGCCGCGAACGGCGACATGCTCCACCACGCCAAACCCTTGCTCAGTGCGTGCGAGCGGACATCGGCCAGCGACATGTACGCCGCCGCGCCCAGGTCGATCGGTGCCTCGCCACCGCCGGCAGCAGCGGCCCACGAGGCCTCCAGGAACTCCTGGCTGGTCGCGACCAGGTCGTGCGCCCGGGCCCGGACCCGCTCGGGGTCACTGACCACGACATGGGTGCCTTCCGGCATCAGGTCGACCAGCAATTCCATCTCGTCGACGAGGACGGGCGCGAGCGACTCCATCCCCTCGACGGCATGCCCTTCGGCGAGCTTCTCGAACAACTCGGACAGCTCAGGGTGTTCCTTGGCCAGTACTGCGGCGCGCGAGCGGACCTCGTCGGTCAGCAGCAGCTCGCGGCACGGGGGTGCCCAGAGACCGTGCTGCGCGATCTCCAGCGACCGCTGGTCGGCGACCGCGAAGTACCGGATCTCCTCCACGTCGTCACCGAAGAAGTCGACCCGCAGCGGGTGCTCCTCGGTCGGTGGGAAGACGTCGATGATGCCGCCGCGGACGGCGAACTCGCCGCGCCGCTCGACCAGGTCGACCCGGTTGTACGCCGCGGCCGACAGCCGCTCGACGACGTCCTCGAGGTCGACCGAGTCACCGACGTGCAGTTGCACCGGGCGAAGATCGGCGAGCCCGGCGACCTGCGGTTGGAGCACGGAGCGCACCGGGGCGACCAGGATCTTGATCGGACCGGTCGTCTCGTCCGAAGGATCCGGGTGCGCGAGCCTCCGCAGTACGGCGAGGCGCCGGCCGACCGTGTCGGACCGCGGCGACAACCGCTCGTGCGGCAGGGTCTCCCAGGCGGGGTAGTAGGCGACGGAGCCGGGCTCGACCATGCACTGGAGTGCCTCGGTGAGCTCTTCGGCCTCGCGGAACGTGGCGGTGACCGCCAGCACCGGCCGGTCCGCGCCCTGGTGAGCGGCCAGCGCCGCCATCAGGACAGGGCGGATCGATCCAGGAGCGCTCAGGTCGAGTGTCGTGACGCCTTCGGTCCTGGCGTCGCGAACGGCCTCGGCCACCACCGGATCGGTGATCAGGGTGTCGACCAGACCGGCCAGTTTCACTTGATGTCCACTCTCACGAGTTGTACTTGGCTTGGGTGACTTCGAGACCGTCGGTGAGGAGGGATTCGACCGCGTCCGCGCCGCGATCGACCGCGAACGGGAGATCCTTGCGCTCGGCCGAGGAGAACTCGTCGAGCACGAAGTCCGCCGGGCTCTGCCGGCCCGGTGGACGGCCCACACCGAACCGCAACCGATAGTAGTCACCGGTGCCAAGCGATTTCCGCAGCGACTTGAGCCCGTTGTGGCCGTTGTCGCCACCGCCGAACTTGGCCCGCAGTACGCCGAAGTCGATGTCGAGTTCGTCGTGGACGACCACCAGGGTGGCCGGCTCCACCTTGAAGAACTTCAGCAGCCCGGACACCGGGCCGCCGGACTCGTTCATGTACGACCGCGGCTTGGCCAGGATCGCGCGGATGCCGCTGATCCTGGTCTCCACCACCTCGGCCTTGGCCTGCTTGTGCTGCTTCCAGCCGCCACCGACCCGGGCGGCCAGTTCGTCGGCGACCAGGTGACCGATGTTGTGCCGGGTCCGGGCATAGGAAGGGCCGGGATTCCCCAGCCCGACGACCAACCACACGTCGTCCGCCACGGATCCCGGCCTTCCTGGTTGAAACTCTGCGCTCGAGGTGAGTCCTGTACTACTCGGCCGCGGCGGCGACCGGCTCTTCGGCGGACTCCGGCTCGTCCTTCTCGATACCGGCCTCGGCCTCGGCCTCGGACAGCTCGGCGTCGAGCTGCTCGGCGGTCTGCGCCGCCGTCACGTTGACGACCAGGGTGTCCGGCTCGACGGCCAGCGTCGTACCGGCCGGCAGCTGCAGGTCGGACGCGTGGATCTGGGCGCCGGCGTCCAGGCCCTCGACGGACACGGTGACGCCGTCGGGGATGTGGGTCGCCTCGGCCTCGACCAGGATGCTCGGGTGCTCGAGCACGACCAGGGTGTCGCTGACCGCTTCGCCCTCGATGTGGACGGCGATCTCGACCTGGACCTTCTCGCCGCGCTTCACGATGACCAGGTCGACGTGCTCGATGTGGCCCTTCAGCGGGTCACGCTGGACCTGCTTCGGCAGCGCCAGCAGGGACTCGCTGCCCTCGACCTCGATCAGCAGCAGGGCGTTGGCGGTCTTCAGCGCCAGCATGGTGTCGTGACCGGGCAGCGTGATGTGCACCGGGTCCGTGCCGTGGCCGTAGAGAACGGCGGGCACCTTGTTGTCCCGGCGGATTCGGCGGGCAGCACCCTTGCCGAACTCCGTGCGCGACTCGGCTTGGATCTTGACCTCGGCCACGAGATGAACTCCTCAAGAACGTTGCGGTGATCTGTTGTCAGTGGTGACTGCGTTACCTATAGCTGGGTTGCTGGCCTCAGCGGGCGCGTCTTGACTCCCGAACAGGCGTCAGGCAACGAACCACCGCGTCGATCACGGAGCCGCGCCCGCCAGGTCTTGTGAAGGACTTAGTCCGGGGGGCGTCCCTCGCCGAGGCAACCAAAACAGTCTACCCACCACCTTGCCCAGACGTGAAATCTGTACCCGAAGTACTTCTCCCGGCCCACCGACGGTGACTTTTCTCCGCTCGTACTACGCCCGCGGTGTCGTACCAGGGTGGACCGGGGTGTCGGCTAGGTTCCTGGCATGTTCGTCGGGTTCGCGTTCATCGGGGTCATCGCGCTGGCCGGTTTCTCGGCGGTGATCGCGTTGGCGATCTGGCAGTCCAAGCGGCGGCGGGAGTTCCTCAACGCGCGGGCCCAGGCCGCCGCTCAGCTCGGCTGGTATCCGGCGCCGCCGAACCCCTGGCTGACCGGCGTCGCCGCGGACATCTATCAGCGCGGCAAGCCCGGCGAGATGTTCGCGGGCGACTTCCGCGGCCGCGGGATGTGTGCGCTCGACTACACCTACACGACGACCTCGACCGATGCCAACGGCTCGACCACGACGACCACGCACCGGGTGTTCCTCGTCGCGCTCAACCTGCCGGTCGCGCTGCCGCCGCTGAAACTGACGATGGACTCCAAGGTGCGCCGGTTCTTCGGCGGCCGTGACATCGAACTCGAGAGCAAGGCGTTCAACGACGCCTTCCGGGTCAGTTGCGCGGACGAGCGCTACGCGTCCGCCGTACTGCATCCGCGGCTGATGGAGT
This sequence comes from Kribbella monticola, assembly GCF_003261635.1. Classification (GTDB taxonomy): domain Bacteria; phylum Actinomycetota; class Actinomycetes; order Propionibacteriales; family Kribbellaceae; genus Kribbella; species Kribbella monticola. The sequence goes on from NZ_QFXK01000030.1 coordinate 84,501, forward strand.
GGATGCTGCACAATCCCGGTCTCGAATGGCAGGTCTCCGGCAACGCCCTCGTCACCTGGGGCACCGGCTCGTTCACCGTCCCGGACACGCTGGCCCGACTCGAAGTGATGTCACGCGTGATCGACCTGCTGCCACCTTTCGTACTACGGGACTACGGCCAGCCGGTCTACTGAGTACTACGAGCCAGTCACCCGTACTCCGAGCGGCGCGCCTACTGGCTCAGGCGGGTCCAGACCTGGCGGAGCGCCCGGGCCGCGTCGCCTTCCAGCCCGGCCTCGTCAAGCGTCTCAGCCAGCTCGTCGAACTCCGGGCCCCATCGCCAGGCGACGTGGGTGAGCCCTTCCGGCAGCCCGGGATCCTTGAGCGATCCGGCATCCGCGCGGATCGCCTGCGCCACCAGCGCGTCCGTCACCCCGTGCTTCGCCGCCAACTCGAACGCCAGCACGGCCAACGCCGCCTTGCCCTTGTTGTAGAACGCGTACGCCGATTTGGCCGCGCTCGCCGCGCCTGGTTCGTCACCGACCACCATCGGGGTCACCGCGGTACCGGCCCAGAGCTCGGCGACCCGCGCGGCCGCAGTACCGGACAGCATCAGGTGCGTCGGCGAGGCGCCGCCCATCGGTGGCGGTCCGACCACGCCCGCGTCGACGAAGGTCGCCGCCGGTAGCGCTTCCTGAGCAGCAGCGAGTGATTTCGGCGAGAGCGGGTTTGCTTCGACGTACAGGCCGTCGAACCCGGCAGCACCGACCTGGCGCGCAATGTCGACGGCCCCTTGCGGCGCACACGAGCACAACACGACCTCGGCCGATCCGACAGCCTCGGCGAACGGCGTACCGATCAGTCCCGCGGCCTCGGCGCGCTCGACAGACGCCGTACTACGCCCTTCGGGGACCCAGTGCACCTCGTGCCCCGCCGCCACCAGTTGCGCGGCGAGCTGGGACCCCATGGCCCCGGGATGAAAGACGGCGATCCGCATACAGAGCTCCGATTCCGAAGTAGAACCAGCGCTGCCGGACCGCTCAGGCGCGGCCCTCGAACAGGCTGGTGACCGAGCCGTCCTCGAACACCTCGCGGATCGCACGACTGATCAGCGGGGCGATCGACAGCTCGGTCAGCTTGTCGAACTTGCGCTCCTCGGCGATCGGCAGCGTGTTGGTGACGATCACCTCGCTGGCCTGGCAGTTCTTCAGCCGGTCGACCGCCGGGCCGGACAAGATGGCGTGCGTCGCGGCGATCACCACGCCCGCGGCGCCGTCGGCCATCAGCGCGTCGGCGGCCTTGGTGATCGTGCCGCCGGTGTCGATCATGTCGTCGACCAGGATGCAGACCCGGCCGGTGACCTCGCCGACGACCCGGTTGGCCACGGTCTCGTTCGGCCGGTCGACGTCGCGGGTCTTGTGGATGAAGGCGAGCGGCGCGTTGTTCAGCCGGGCCGACCACTGCTCGGCGACCTTGATCCGGCCGGCGTCCGGGGAGACCACGGCCAGCTGCTGGTCGCCGTACTTCTCCCGCACGTAGTCGGTCAGGATCGGCAGCGCCATCAGGTGGTCCACCGGGCCGTCGAAGAAGCCCTGGATCTGTGAGGTGTGCAGGTCGACGCAGATCAGCCGGTTCGCGCCGGCGGTCTTGAACAGGTCGGCCATCAGCCGGGCCGAGATCGGCTCCCGGCCGCGGTGCTTCTTGTCCTGTCGGGCGTACCCGTAGAACGGCAGCACCACGGTGATCCGCTTGGCCGACGCCCGTTTCAGCGCGTCGACCATGATCAGCTGCTCCATGATCCACTCGTTGATCGGCGAGGTGTGGCTCTGGATCACGAACGCGTCGGAGCCGCGGACCGACTCCTCGAACCGGACGTAGATCTCGCCGTTGGCGAAGTCGTACGCCGACGTCGGCACCAGGCCGGCGCCGAGCTGTTCGGCCACCTCCTCGGCCAGGCCCGGGTGGGCCCGTCCGGAGAACACCATCAGGTTCTTCTCGGTGGTCCGCTTCATGCCGCTCATGGTCGCGCCTCCCGTTCGGCCTTCTCGCCAGTGTCGCTCAGCTCGCCCTGTTGCGCTGCCTCTTGTGCTTGTTCGGCGGCCTTCGCGGTCTTGGTACCGGCCCGCTTGCGAGCCACCCAGCCGCGGATGTTGCGCTGCTTGCCCCGGGCCACGGCGATCTCGCCCGGCCCGATCGGCTCGGTCACCGCGGACCCGGCCGCGACGTACGCGCCGTCCGCGATCGAAGCGGGCGCGACCAGCACGGAGTTGCTGCCGACGAACGAGTACCGCCCGACGGTGCTGTGGAACTTGTTGACGCCGTCGTAGTTGGCGAAGATCGTGCCGGCGCCGATGTTGGCGCCCTCCCCGATCGTGGCATCCCCGGCGTACGTCAGGTGCGGCACCTTGGCGCCGTCCGCGATCGCCGCGTTCTTGGTCTCGACGAAGGTGCCGATCTTGCCCTTGACGCCCAGCGTCGTACCGGGCCGCAGGTAGGCGAACGGCCCGACCGAGGCGCCTTCGCCGATGACCGCGCCGGAGCCGTGGGTGCGGATGATGCTCGCGCCCACGCCGACCTCGACGTCGGTGAGCGTGGTGTCCGGGCCGATCGTCGCGTTGCTCGCGACTGTGGTGGCGCCGTGCAGCTGGGTGTTCGGGAGCAGGGTGACGTCCTGGTCGAGGGTGACCGTGCTGTCGACCCAGGTGGTGTTCGGGTCGACGATCGTGACACCGGAGCGCATCAGGGTATCGAGCGTGCGGCGGTTCAGCTCGGCGCGGAGGGTGGCGAGCTGGACCCGGTCGTTCACGCCCTCGGTCTGCATCGCGTCCTCGGTGACGAACGCACCGACCCGCTTGCCGTCGCTCTTCGCGATCGCGAGCACATCGGTCAGGTACAGCTCGCCCTGCGCGTTGTCCGTGCTGATCCGGCTCAGCCCGTCGCGCAGTGTTGCCGCGTCGAAGACGTAGATCCCGGCGTTGATCTCGTCGATCTGGCGCTGCTCGGCGGTCGCGTCCTTGTGCTCGACGATCCCGGCGACGCTGCCGTCCTCGGCCGGGATGATCCGGCCGTAGCCGGTCGGGTCCGGCACCCGGGCAGTCAGCACGGTGATCGCGTTCGCGTTCTTGTCGTGCTCGGCGACCAACTGCTGCAGGGTGTCCGTCTGCAGCAGCGGCACATCGCCGGAGGTGACGATCACCTCGCCCTCGAAACCCGCCGGTACGACGGTCAGCCCGGCGCGGACGGCGTCGCCGGTGCCGAGCTGCTGCTCCTGGACGGCGGTCCGTACCTCGGGGTCGATCGCGGCCAGGTGCGCCTCGACCTGCTCCCGGCCGGTACCGACCACCACGACGAGATGCTCCGGCGCGAGTGCACGGGCGGTAACCACCGCGTGCCCGACGAGACTGCGTCCGCCGATCTCGTGCAGCACCTTCGGGGTCGCGGATTTCATCCGGGTCCCCTGACCGGCGGCCATCACGATGACCACCGCAGGACGATGGGAAGTCACGCGGTCTTCTCCTCGAGTTCCCTGCGAATTCGCCGCAGAGCTAGATCCGGGCACTCGAAAAGCGTGCCCGCGCAAGCGTACTTGCTCAGCCCGTGAGACTGCGCAGTGACTCCACCAGCGTCGCCTCGGTGAACCCGGTGTACTCCTTCATCAACCGCTCGCGGGCGAACTGGTTGTACCCGCGGCGGGCCACCTGCGCGTAGTACTCGACGACCGGTCGCAGGCCGATCTGCTTGATCAGGTGTTCGACCGCGATCCAGCTGATGTCGTAACTGTCGGTAGCCGAGAACTGGTCGTCCGCAGGCAGCCGGGTCAGATCGCCGAGCACGCGCCGGTCGATCTCGGTCCGCGCCTGGGCGACCTCGGCGCCGTGCCCGGCCGCCACGAGTTGCACGTTCTCGGCGTACTGCGCCATGCCCTCGGCCAGCCAGCGCGGCGCACAGTCACCGAGCCGTACGGCGAGCAGGTGGATCAGTGCGTGCGTCTCCTTGACCGAGTCGAACGACTTGAGTGCGCTAGGGCGGATCACCATGTAGCCGCCGACGGGCTGCGAGTTCGCCGCTGGGCTCGGCATCGGCTGGATGCGGGTCGGCTCGTCGCCGGGGATCATCGGCGGCAACTCGGTCAGCACGTCCGGTTCCCGCATCGCGATGACGAGCGGGACCACCTGGAGATGGCCCTTCCACAGCTTGCGGACCGCCTTGGCCGTCTGCACCGTCTGGGTGGCCAGATTCTGCGCGAGCACCTGCTGGCCTTGGTTGGCGATCACCAGGATGTTCTTGCGCTTGACCACCGCGAGGGGGCCGTAGTCCCACGGCTGCCGGCCGGAGCCGATCGCCTGGTCGAGGTGATCGTCCGCGACGAGCCAGAGGCGGTTCTCGCGGACCGTGTAGGTGTACCCGACGTCGGTCGCGGCCTGGGCGAGCCGGGAGCCGAGGATCTGGTACCGCATGCTGACCCGGAAGGTGCCGGTGGCGAGACCGAACTTCCGCAGCGCCGGCCGATCGACCCACGGCTCGGCCCGCCGGTACGTGACCGCCATGCCGATCGCGCGCAGATTCTGGAACAACACCCGCTGCTCGTTCCGCAACGCGGGAGCGACGTCGGCGAGGAACATGTTCAGGTTGCCGGTCTTCACCGCGATGCCACGCCGCGCCAAAATCGCATCCACCGCCGCCCCGAGCCGGGGATTGACCTCACCGGTGTCACTGGGCCGAACCTGGTCGAGCGTCGTACCGCCCATCGCGGCCGCGGTCAGCTCGACGTTCCGGGTCGACGGCGTCACGGCAAGCCAGAGCGTGCTGCCCACAACCACCGCAGCCACAACCCCAGGCCAGGCAGCCACAACCCACCGCCGCCCCACCGCCCAAAACCCCGCCATCCCAGCCCTCTCGCCCAGCCCCCACGCACCCCAGCCGCCCAATCCTCACCCACCCCCCCACCCACAAACAAACCGCCACCCGCTCTTCCTCAGGCGGCTTTGGCCCATTCGGTGATCTTGTACGCCGCGCTGTCGGGACCCGGCACACCACCGGAGCTCAACTCGGTCGAACTCCACTTGGGCTGGAGAAAGGCGTGAACCCGAGAGCCGTCGCGCAACCGGATTCGCATCCCGTTGTAGGTGAACCGCGCGTCGACGACCTGGCTGCGCGGAATCCGCCGGGTGCCGATCGGATACCGCAGTACAAGCTCGTCCTCGGTCAACCGTGCACCTCCGCCCCGACTCCAGAGATACGCCATCGCGGCCAGCAGGAGCAGCATCGGCCACAGCTCCTGCCAACCGCCGGCAACGACGAGCCAGCCCAATGCCCCCACCAACGGCAGGCACGCAAGCACCTTCACTGGCGTCTTCGTTCCCCATTGCAACTCTTGCGTTTCCATCCCACCGCCCCTCCAGAAGCAAGGATCCTCCGCCAGAGGGCCTTTCACTTCTAGGCTGAGCCTCATGGACGTGCAGTTCACCGGCGAGGTCTGGTACTGGAGAGGGCCCGCACCCTGGTACTTCGTGACCGTGCCCGACGACGAGGCGGGCCAACTCGAAGCAACCTCGACCGCCGTCAGCTACGGCTGGGGAATGATCCCCGTCACCGCCCACATCGGCGACACCTCGTGGACGACCTCGTTGTTCCCGAAGGACGGCGCGTACGTCGTACCGCTCAAGTCCTGGGTCCGCAAAGCCGAGGAGATCGACGAGGGCGACGAACTCACGATCCGCTTGACCGTCGATGTCTGAACCCACCACGAGCTTCGCGACGCCCTACTACCGGGCCGGCTGCATCGCGCAGTTCGCATTGCTCGCCGGTGCAACCCTCGCCGGCCTCACAGATCCAGCCGCCTCCGAGGAACCCAGTTGGCCCGGTTGGCTCGTCCTCGCCGTCTTGCTGGCAGCGTTTCTCCGCGCCACTCGGTTAGGCATCACAGTCACACCGACCCACGTCATCGTCCGCTCGTGGCTGACCACCCGCCGCTTCCCGCACTCGCGCATCCGGAGCGCCCGCGCCACGCCGTACGACGGCTGGTTCGGCCTCAGCAGCGACCGCGTCTGCCAACTGGAACTCGACCTCCGCAACCACACCGAGCCACTCCCCGTCCGCTCGATCGTCGCCACCACCCGAAGCCGCCGAGTCCAACGAATCGCCTACGCCCTGCGCACCTTGGCTACTTGACTCAGTTCGCCTCCGGGTCACCTAAAGTGTGCGGGTGAGTACAGCCGCAGTACTGCTGGTGTTGATCCTGCTCATCGCCGCCCTGGTCGCAGGAACCGTCGCCGCCCGACAGGCCCGACGACTCCCATCAACCGGCACGCCGCTCTCCACCTCTTCGCTCCGGCCACGCCCCGCTCCCGATACGCCCGCAGAAGTCATCGAGAGCGACACCGAAGTCGACGACCCCACCTTCCGCGCCTTCACCGCCGCTCTGGAAGCCCACGCCAAACGCTCGGACCGTAAAGCCCTCTACTCCAACATCCTCTTCTTCGCCGCCGGCGTCCTGGCCAGCATCCTCATCACTCTCCTGGTCCACCCGCTCTGACCACCGCGCTCAACCGCGCTGCGGGTACCAGTCCAGGACACGTAATGCTCGAAGGGTGATCCACCGACTGGGCTCACCAACGGTTTCACCCAGTTCGACAGGCATCGTGCCGGGATAGCTGGTCTCCAACGCCCATCGGCCGTCACCGTCCCGCTTGGATGCAACCAGCTTGATCGCATCGGCCACACGCTCGTCTGGCGTGACACCCGCACTCCGCAGGTACTCCAGCCCACGCAGTACGTCGTAATGCCACCACGTCGGAAACGCGAACCGAGTCCAGTCCGCTCCACCTTTGCGATCGCGCTCGATCACCTCGCCGGTCGACCGCCTGAAGAGCCTGCGTTTCAGGAGATATTCCTGCCCCCGCAACCGCGCCTCGGTGACCTCCGGAGCCGCACCGCCCGTCTTCTCCCACTCCAACAACGCTTCCAGCACACAGATCGTGGTGTTGAAGGACGACCGCGTCGCCCCGTTCTCGGCTTCGCAGTTCCACCCACCGTCACCCAGTTGCTCCCCCAGCAGCCGATCTACAAGCCCCCGCACATCCACCCCGAAGTACGCCCCCACCGCCGCAACCTGCCCGTTGATACACGGCTCGACCTCCCCCTCGAAGAAGCCGTTCCCGCCACTCTCCTCCGGCCCGGCTCCGCGCCAGGTCACCTTCTCGCGCACAAGACCCACCGCGCGCCGCGCCTGCTCGCTCTCGGGATCCAGCCCCAACTCCCACAACAACATCAACACATGCATGGTCGAATCCCACCCGCGATTCCAGGCCACCCCACCCCACGCCCCGTCATCCCCTTGCAGGGCAAGCAATCGCGCCCCCACCCCCTCCACCCCAACCCGAGCCCGCTCCCCCTCACCAGCCCCACCCAAATCCCGCAACACCTGCCACCGCAGAGCAACATCCCCCTCCAACAACCACCGCACCCTCGCCCGTCATCGCCCCGACCTTCCACTCAACAACCCAGACCCATTACTCCTAGTCTGTACGCCGCCGCCGACACTCAGGCCGGCTCCTGCGGAAAGAGCAACGGCCTAACCTCAGCAAGCATCTGGCGCAGTACCACGGCCCCTCGCCGAACCTCTGCGCTGGCATCAAGCACCAGAGCCTCACACACTCCCATCGCCCGATCCCTCTCCGCCGCAAACACCAAGAAAACAGCCTCAACGGCCTGCTCGACATATGTGCGCTGTTGCCAATCCGCCAAAGCCAACGCCTCAGCGACGACCGCGAACCCTGCGCCATCCTGCCGCCGAAGCAACGCCTCCGCGGTCGCAAGCGTCACAAACGTGTCGCCGGCATCAAGGACCAGCCCGAGCAGCGACTCCCGCGCTTCAGCCTCCTCCGCGAAATTCGCCAAGGCACGCCCTGCGTCAGCCCGATCGAGGTAGTCCGCACTCCCCGCAAGCCCAACCAACGCCCCGACGACCGAACTCCTCCGCTCCTGATCCACAAAAGGATCGTTTCACGCACCAACGCCGCTCCACGGAACGAGATCCAGATTTTCGAGATTGCAAGTTGCCACCGACCGGTACGACACGATCCATCCGAGCTCCGACGGAACCCCGAGCCCGGCTGAGCTCGCGCTTGACCGTCGCGCTCCAAATCGTTGGCAAACCGCTCTACGTCTCAGCCAGCATGAACTTTCCGTCAGATGTCAGAGCAGTCACCAAAACGAGCATTGTGCTGCCGTCTGGAAGGCGGAGATTGAAGGCCTCGTCCAACTCACGGAAGGCCGCGAGATCCGGAGCATCCTCGATCAGCGCGAGTTGTCCTGTTGCCTTCCACCGACTTTCCCCGGCCGAAAGTCTCACCGAGGCATCGAATGAAGCCAGACAGGTCGAACTGTTCGCCCACCATTCGAGCTGGGCTGAGGTGGCAACCGAGTCCATGCGGCGATCTTGGCACCGCCGGACGCTTGTCCTTTGGATCAGTCGACCTCCCGCCCGCCCGTCCCCTTAATAGCTGCCAAATCCAGGTCAACGCGGCGCATATCAAGAGTCGGTTTGCATGAGACGGCTCGGTCGGGCTCAGCGGTACGGGGCGTAGTCAGTTCTTTTGGCCCGTCGCCGCCAGCCAGGCCGTGGCAAGGCATTCATCCAGGTGCGGGGCTCGTGGTTCAAGCCCCGTACTTCGATGCAGCCGCCCCGCGCTAGGTGAAACGCGGTCGCGCGTCCCTCGACTGCGAGATCGATGAGGGAGTCGATCGCTCGGAGATCCAAGGTCATGTCCTCACCGAGTTCCGCGGGAGCGGAAGCAGGGTCGTCGAGGCCAATCGTGCCGATACCGCCCCGTCCGACGTACATCACCACGCCCACGGCGCTTGGGTTATGCGGCACCAGTCGATGCGTCGTCGCCCGCTGTCCTTCTGATACCTCGATGGTCGCGCAATCCCGCAGACGTGCCGCGCGCTTCTCGAAGTGCACGGTGAGCTGGGACATGCGTAGAGCCTAGAACGGCCGATCCCGGCTGTCCTCAGTTGGTGCCAGATGTCTAGCTGCGGCACGTGACCCGTCGGAATCCCAGATCTGTTGCGAACCGCAGCCGACCTAACGGGCGCGGATTGGGGCGGCGAGTCCAGAGACGTGACCGATGACGGCGTCGGCTCCGGCGGCGGGCAATTCTCAGCCTTGTAGAGCCATCTTCGCCGCTCCTGTCGAGGCCACTGCCCGGCAATCGGCGACCTGGAGAAGGCCGGCCGCTGACGCGCGGCCTCAATCAGGGTCGTTAGCAAATCCGTTAGCAAGCGGATGCCGGATCCGAGCCGCTGAGCAGCCGAGCCCCGCCACAGCTGAGCGGCGACGGAGGAGCCGCGACCAGGGGTGGGCGGGAGCGGACGACGAAGGAGGCCGCGTGGGGAAGAACCAGCAGCCAGCCCAGCCCAGGCACGGCGAGCGGCGACGGAGGAGCCGCGGACTGTGGGTGGGTGGGAGCGGGGCGACGTAGGAGCACGCGTGGGGGATACAAGAAGCCCGGCTCGGCGTGAGCCGAGCCGGGCTTCGACTTGCTCCCCCGCCTGGTTTCGATCCAGATCTTCGAGATTCAAAGTCTCGCGGGCTGCCGATTACCCCACGGGGGATCGCGTTGTACGCCGGAACAGTGTGCCATGGGGGTGGGGGTGACACGCGAAGGGGTTACTTACCTACGGAGGCGTAGGTTACGGTGGCGTAGGTAACCCGTCCAACGTCACGAGGGATACGCCATGACTCCAGCTGCCGCAATCAAGGCGCCTACAGGTGCCGAGCAGACCGACGAGCAGGCCACCGAACAGGCCGTCGGGCAGACCAGCGAGCACCTCACCGAGCAGGCCGTCGAGCCGGTTGGTGGGCAAGCCGAGCAGGGCGCCGAGCACGTCAGCGCGCAAGCGGCTGAGCGGGGCGCCGCGCAGGTGAGTGGGTTTGATGCTGAGAAGGGGACGCTTGGGGGTGAGCAGAAGGGGGTTTGGGAGCAGGTCGCGCTCGCGTTGTTCATCGGGATCCCGTTTCTGGCGCTGGTGGCTGCGGTGCCGATTGCGTGGGGTGGGTTCCTTGGGTGGCACGACGTCGTGCTCGGCGTGGTGTTCTACACGATCTCCGGCCATGGCATCTCGATCGGTTTCCATCGCTACTTCACGCATAAGTCCTTCAAGCCGAACAGGCCGATGAAGTATGCGCTGGCGATCGCTGGTTCCCTCGCGATCGAGGGGCCGGTGGTTCGGTGGGTGGCTGACCATCGCAAGCACCACAAGTTCTCCGACCGCGACGGTGATCCGCACAGCCCGTGGAAGTACGGCACGAGTCTCAAGGCCCTGACCAAGGGCTTTCTGCATGCCCACATCGGCTGGTTGTTCGACAGCGAGCAGACGCCGGCCCGGCAGTACGCGCCCGATCTCCTCAAGGACCGTGACGTCGTTCGCGTGTCGAAGCTGTTCCCCGCCCTGGTGCTGTTCTCTCTCCTCGCCCCCGCGATCATCGGCGGCCTGTGGTCCTGGTCGATCGAGGGCGCGCTGACCGCGTTCTTCTGGGCGAGCCTCGTCCGGATCGCGCTGCTGCACCACGTCACCTGGTCGATCAACTCGATCTGCCACACGATCGGCGCCCGGCCGTTCAAGAGCCGGGACAAGTCGGGCAACGTGTGGTGGCTGGCGATCCTGAGCCAGGGCGAGTCGTGGCACAACCTGCACCATTCAGACCCGACCTGCGCGCGGCACGGCGTACTGCGTGGTCAGCTCGACACGTCGGCGCGGTGCATCTGGTTGTTCGAGCGGTGGGGCTGGGTCTCGGATGTCCGCTGGCCGGTCAAGGAGCGGTTGGAGGCTCGTCGCGTGCGCGCGGCCGACGTCTGAAGGGTCCACCGGCTGGTAAATCTCCCACGCGGCAACACCGGCGTACGGCATGATGCTGACGTGATCTCAGGGGCGTGGCATCAGTGACCGAACCCAGACCGCGTCGATCCACCCGGGTGCGGATGACCAGCGCTGAGCGGCGTGAACAACTCATCACCATCGCCCGGGGCCTGTTCGCCCAGAAGGGCTTCGAGGCGACCTCGGTGGAGGAGATCGCGGCCAAGGCCGAGGTGTCCAAGCCGGTCGTCTACGAGCACTTCGGCGGCAAGGAGGGCCTGTACGCCGTGGTGGTGGACCGCGAGGTCCGCAAGTTGCTCGACACCGTCACGGCGTCGCTCACCGCCGGCCGCGCGCACGAACTCGTCGAGCAGGCCGCGCTCGCGCTGCTCGACTACATCGAGAACTCGTCCGACGGCTTCCGCATCCTGGTCCGGGATTCGCCGGTCGGTTCGTCCACCGGGTCGTTCATCTCGATCCTCAGCGACGTGGGCACCCGGGTCGAACACATCTTGGCCGAGGAGTTCAAGCGCCGCGGGCTGGATCCGAAATTTGCCCCGATGTACGCGCAGATGCTGGTCGGCATGGTCGCGCTGACCGGGCAGTGGTGGCTCGACGTCCGCCGCCCGAAGAAGCCGGACGTGGCGGCGCACCTGGTCAACCTCGCCTGGAACGGCCTCTCCGGCCTCGAAGCCAAACCGACCCTGTCCACCCGCCCACACAAGTAAGCCAGCACAGGTAACACCGCAAGTAAGAAGGACAGGTAACAAGACCACGGTAGGACGGCGACCTCCCCCCGTGGCATGACCTGGGCGGCGGCGATTCGCCGTACCCTGACCCGCATGACGGGGATCCTGACCGCGCGCGACGTGCCGGCGAAGAGCAAGGCGTTCGACCTGCTGTTCGCCGGTGCCCTGACGCTGTTCTTCGGCTCGATCTCCTTCGCGCAAGTCGGGTACGGCGGCCTCTTCGGCCTGCTCATGCTCGGCCCGCTGATCTGGCGCCGGACCCATCCCGAGCTGGTCTTCTTCGCCGTCTCCGCGGTCGCCGTCCTGCAGTGGCTGGCCGGAATCAACTTGCAGGGTGGCAACGCCGGTCTCCTGGTCGCGCTCTACGCGATCTCCGTGTACGGCGAAGTCCGCTACAGCCGGATCGCGCTCGCAGTCGGCGGTATGGGCGTGCTGATGGCGACCGCCCGCTACAACCACAGCAACGACTGGCGCCAGCAAGCGACGATGATGGTGTCGCTGGGCGCGCTCGTGTTCGGTGTCTGGGCCTTCGGTGAACGCCGTCGCACCCGGGGTATGTACGTGCAGCAACTCGAGGAACGCGCGGCCCAACTCGAGCGGGACCGCGATCGCGAGGCCAAACTGGCGGTTTCGAACGAGCGGACCAGGATCGCCCGCGAGATCCACGACGTCGTCGCGCACGGCTTGTCGATCATGATCGTCCAGGCCGACGGAGGCCTGTACGCCGCGGACGCGTCGCCCGAGCAGGCCAAGAAGGCGCTGGCCACCATCGGCGACACCGGCCGCGCCTCGCTCACCGAGATGCGCAAGATGCTCGGTCTGCTCAAACAGGACGCTCAGCCCGACAACCTCGATCCGAACCAGCCCCGTCCGCAACCGGGCGTCTCCTCGTTGCCCGAGCTGATCGACAACGTCCGCCAGACCGGGCTGTCCGTGGACTACCAGGTGACCGGCACACCGCGCGATCTCCCGGCGCTGCTGGGCCTGACGGCGTACCGGATCGTGCAGGAAGGCCTGACCAATACGCTGAAACACGCCGGGCCGGGAGCGCGCACTTCCGTCCGGCTGGACTTCGGACGCGAGATGCTGACGGTGGTGGTCACCGACGACGGTCGCGGTGCCGGGCTCGCGCCGGGCAGTGATCCGGGGCACGGACTGATCGGGATGCAGCAACGCGCCTCGATCTCCGGCGGTACGGTGAGCGCCGGCCCGAAGACCGGCGGTGGCTACGAAGTGGTCGCCACCTTGCCGTACAACCTGCCTGCTGGAGGAGATCAGTGACCGAGACCGGACCTGCCGAGGACGCTGTGATCCGGGTGTTCCTGGTGGACGACCAGGAACTCGTCCGGGCCGGATTCACCATGCTGGTGGATTCGCAGCCCGACATGCGGGTCGTCGGCCAGGCCGGTGACGGCGGCGAGGCAGTGGAGAAGCTGCGGGTGACCGCGAGCGACGTCGTACTGATGGATGTCCGGATGCCCCGCCTGGACGGTGTCGAGGCGACCAGGCAGCTGCAGTCGTTGCCGCAGGCCCCTAGAGTGATCGTGCTGACGACGTTCGACCTGGACGAATACGCGTTCGCGGCGATCAAGGCGGGCGCAGCCGGATTCCTGCTGAAGAACACGCCGCCGGCCGACCTGCTGTCGGCGATCAGGCAGGTGCACTCCGGCGACGCGGTCGTCTCCCCCAGTACGACGCGGCGCCTGCTCGAGCACTTCGCCGGCGCGCTCCCGGACGCCGAGACCGAGCGGCCCGACCTGGGCGATCTGACCGCCCGCGAACGCGAGGTGCTGGTCGAGGTCGCCCGCGGTCTGTCGAACACCGAGATCGCCCAGCTGTTCACGTTGTCCGAGGCAACGGTCAAGACCCACATCGGCCGCATCCTGGCCAAGACCGGCCTCCGCGACCGGGTCGCCCTGGTAGTCCTCGGCTACGAAACCGGCCTGGTCAAAGCCAGCAAGTGACTCGCTGACCGGGCAGCGAGTGGGCCTGCCAGTACGACTCAGGTCGTACGTGTAGTCCATTCCGTGGTCCGACTCTTGTGGGGTTGCTGATCACTACCTTTTCGGAGTGTGGGCGAGATCGTCTCGTTCAGGGCACTTCGAGGAGAACGATGAGCATCCAGACCGGCGAGTTGCCGCTCGGCCGTTTGCCGCAGAACACAGCAGACCGTACGGCGATCCGTGCGCACGAGTTGCGCAAGGTGTACGGCTCCGGCGATACCGCGGTCGCCGCGCTCGACGGGGTGTCGGTCGACTTCGGGGTCGGCCGGTTCACGGCGATCATGGGGCCGTCCGGGTCCGGCAAGTCGACGCTGATGCACTGCCTGGCCGGGTTGGACACCCCGACCGGCGGCCAGGTGCTGCTGGGTGAGACCGAGCTGACCCAACTGCCGGACGCCGAGCTGACCCGGATCCGCCGGGACCGGGTCGGCTTCGTCTTCCAGTCCTTCAACCTGCTGCCGATGCTGAGCGCCAAGGACAACATCCTGCTGCCGCTGGAGCTCGGTGGCCGCAAGCCCGACCAGCAGTGGCTGACCACCCTGGTCGACGTCCTCGGCCTGCAGGACCGGCTCACCCACCGTCCGTCCGAACTGTCCGGTGGTCAGCAGCAGCGCGTCGCCGTTGCGCGCGCCCTGGTCGGCCGGCCCGAGGTCGTGTTCGCCGACGAGCCGACCGGCAACCTGGACTCGCGGTCCGGCGCCGAAGTGCTTGGGTTCCTACGGCGGAGTGTCCGTGAGTTCGGCCAGACGGTGGTGATGGTGACGCACGACCCGCTCGCGGCGTCGTACGCCGACCGCGTCGTGATGCTTGCCGATGGCAAGCTTGCCGGCGAGCTGCTGGAACCGACCCCGGAGACCGTTCTCGGCGCACTGCGGCAGCTGGGGGCCTGACCGTGCGACGCTCGATCCTCTCCTCCCTGCGCGCCCATCTGGGCCGCCTGATCGCCGCGTGCCTGGCGATCGTGCTGGGTGTCGGCTTCGGCACGCTGGCCATGACCGCGCATGCCTCGGCCTCGCACGGCATCGACGAGACCATCGGCAGGCAACTCGCCGGTGTCGACGCGGTCGCGACCCCGCAGAACGCCAGCATCACAGCGAAGGACGTGGCCGCGGTACGCAAGCTGCCGCAGGCCGACTCGGTGGTCGCCACGACCTCGGCGTACATGCAGGTCACCTGGGCCGGCAAGGTCCGTCCTGGCTCGCTGGGCGTCCAGGCGCGCTACGACACCTCGCGGATCGCGGGGCCGAGTGCGATCCAGGGCCGGCTGCCTGACAGCACGCTCGAGATCGCCTTGCCGGCAAAGGTTGCCGAGAAGAACAAGGTTGCCCTCGGCTCCAAGCTGCGGCTGAACACCTACAACGACAAGTCGTTCACCGTCACGGTGGTCGGACTGCTGGACGACGCGGCCACGGTCGGTCCGTCCGACGCGGTGGCGACGGCCCAGACGGTGAAGATCTTCGAGCCGGAAGGCTCGATCAATGACCTCCGGATCGCTGCGAAGCCCGGCGTCTCCCAGGAGGCGCTCGCCGCTGCCCTGACCGGTGCTGTCGGCAACAATCTCGAGGTCTACACCGGCAAGGCCTATATCGCCCACGTGGTGGAGGGTTACACGCACGGGATCGATGTCCTGGGCGGGGTCTTCGGGATGTTCGCCGTGATCGCCTTGTTCGTCGCCTGCCTGGTGATCGGCAACACGTTCACGATCGTGATCGCCCAACGGACGCGGGAGATGGCGCTGCTGCGGTGCGTCGGCGCCTCTCGCCGGCAGGTGTTCTCGTCGGTGCTCGCCGAGGCCTCGGTGGTCGGCGTGGTCGCCTCGGCCGTCGGTGTCGTGTTCGGCGTCGCGCTGTCGGCGATCGGGCTCGCGCTGACTCGCGAGTTCGACTGGGGCATCCCCAAGATCGACCTGCATCTCGACCTGGCCTCGATCTTTCTTCCGCTGGTGCTCGGCACGATCGTCACGATCCTCGCCGCTGTCGTACCGGCTAGGCGTGCGACCCGAGTCGCCCCGCTGGCGGCGCTCCGTCCGGACACTGCTCCGGTGGCCGGTTCCAGAGCCGGCGTACTGCGGCTGATCCTCGGCTTCGTGTTGATCGCCGGTGGCGGTCTGCTCCTGGGCGTCAGCGCGAACTCCAACCAGGTGCTCGTCGGTGTCGCCGGTGGTGTCGTCTCGTTCGTCGGCCTGCTGGCGATCGGGTCGCTGCTGGTACCGGCGCTGGTCAGGTTGCTCGGCGCCCTGCCGGCGCGGGGTGGTGGGGTCCCCGCCCGGATCGCCGTCGGCAACGCCGTACGGAACCCGAAGCGGACCGCCGCGACCACGTCGGCCCTGTTGATCGGCGTCACCCTGATCAGCCTGACCTGTGTCGGCATCGCCTCGGTCCGCAAGACGTTCGACACCACGATGGACGACCAGTACCCGGTCGACCTCATGGTCATGAGCTACAACGAGAAGATGCCCGCCAGCGGCGAGCAGCAATTGCACAACATCAAGGGCATCACGCAGGTCGTCCCGATCCGGACCGTCGCCATGAAGGCCGGAAAGGAGTCGATCAACGTCACGGGGATCGACCCGGCCACGGGGGCCACGGTGATCCACAACGCGGACCTGATCGCCAAGCTCAAGACACCGGGTACGGCGCTGCTCGACTACTCCACGATGAAGATGCTCAAGCTGGAGGACGGATCGACCCTGACGCTGGTCTCCGGCCACCAGAAGTTGACACTGAAGGCCTATGTGGCCACCGGACTGGATCCGGTCACGGTCAGCCTGCCCGACTTGGAGAAGGTCGCTCCCCAGCCCGCGATCACCGGGTACTGGCTGGCTTCCGACCCGAAGGCGGACGGCTCCGACGTGATGGACGCAGTACAGGAGTCGTTCCCGACGGTAAAGGAGCTGTCCGTCGGCGGCGGGCTCGCCGAGCGCACGATGTACACGAAGATCTTCGACGTCCTGCTGATCGTCGGGATCGGCCTGCTCGGTGTCTCGGTGTTGATCGCGCTGGTCGGCGTCGGAAACACGCTCAGCCTTTCAGTGCTCGAACGGACCCGGGAGAACGCGTTGCTGCGGGCGCTCGGTCTGACCAGGCGGCAACTGCGCGGGATGCTCGCGATCGAGTCGCTGCTGATGGCCTTGGTCGCGGCCGGCCTGGGGATAGGTCTCGGCCTGCTCTACGGCTGGACCGGGACGATGGCGCTGATGGGTGGGCAGACGGCGACGGGCGACGTCGAGTACGCCCTGCCGGTCGGCATGCTCGTCACGATCGCCCTGGTGGCGGCAGTGGCCGGGCTGCTGGCCTCGGTCCTCCCGGCGCGCCGGGCCGCGAAGGTCGCTCCGGCGGGCGCACTCGCGACCGAGTGAGCCGAGCCGGCTCGTGGATCTGAGGGGACCCACGAGGTAGTAGCTGGGTCCGGGGATCTCGAGGAGATTCCCGGACCCAGCGTTCGTTCAGACGATCTCGATGCGGTTCCCGTGACCGTCGGCGGTGTGGAATCGCCGACGGCCCGGGATCGTCTCGTTGTCCCATGTGACCGGGTAGCCGAGGCCGGTGAGCCTCTCGGCCAACGCGTCGAGGTCGTCGACAGCGAAGGCCGGATGCGCCTTGCGGGCCGGGCGGAACTCCTCTTCGACCCCGACATGCACCTCGGCCGAACCGTCCTTGAACCAGCAGCCGCCGCGCGCCGCGAGCAATGGAGGTTTCGCCAATTCGGTCATCCCGAGCGCATCGCGATAGAACGCCCGCGCGACGTCCTCACCCCCGGGCGGGCAGGACACCTGAACATGATCGAGCCGCATCCGTCAGCCCTGCTTCTGCGCGACGGCGAAGATCCGGCGGAACGGCAACACGGTCCCGTACGAACGACGCGGGTACGCCGCCGCCAGGCGAGCGCCGTACTCCGTCTCGAACTCCGCCCGTAGGTCATCGGGCAACGACTGCAGCACGGGTCGCGCGCCGGTCCCCTTCACCCACTCCAGTACGGCGTTCTCTCCCGGCAGGATGTGGTTGTACGTCGTCTCCCAGGCGTCGACGACACATCCTTCGGCACTGAGCGCCTCGATGTACTGCGCGGGGCCTGGCGCGTCTGCCCGTTGCGACTTGTCCGCGGCGTACTGCGCGTACGGCTCGGTGCCGGCCAGTTCGCGCAGGATGGCGTGGGAGGGCGCATCGCCGTTGCCGGGGATCTGGATCGCGAGCCAGCCGCCGGGACGCAGAGCACGCACGAAGCCGGGCAGCAGGTCCAACTGCTCCGGGATCCATTGCAGGGTTGCATTGGTGACGATCACGTCGATCGATCCGGGTTCGGCGGTCCAGTCGAGCAGGTCGCCCTCGACGAAGCCGAGCCGATCGGTCGCGTACTTCTGTGCGGCCTCGATCATCGCCGGCGAACTGTCGACGCCCTGGATGGTCGCGTCCGGCCAGCGGTCCAGCAGGGTGGCGGTGAGATTGCCGGGCCCGCAGCCCAGGTCGACGACGAGCTTTACCTCGTCCGGCGCGACGTGTATCCGGTCGACCAGGTCGCCGAACGGGCGGCCGCGCTCATCGGCGAACTTGCCGTACTGCTCCGGGTTCCAGACAGGTGAGGTGCGCATCGGCCGTCCTTCGAGCTAGGTATCTTGACGTCGAGATACTTTACGCCTGCGAGTTGTCTTGATGTCAAGAGTCTTGATGACATACTCTCGGGGTATGGAAGACGAGGTCGACCGGCTGATCGAGGCCTGGCGCCGGGAGCGGCCGGACCTCGACGTGGCGCCGATGGAGGTGCTGTCGCGGGTCAGCCGGCTGGCCCGGCACCTCGACCGCGCCCGCAGTCACGCCTTCTCCACCCACGGCCTGGAGTCGTGGGAGTTCGACGTCCTGGCCGCCCTGCGCCGAGCCGGCAAGCCGTACCAACTCTCCCCCGGCCGGCTGCTGAAGGAAACCCTGGTGACGTCCGGCACGATGACGAACCGGGTGGACCGGCTGGCCGCCCGCGGCCTGGTCGAGCGATTACCCGACCCGGCCGACCGCCGCGGCGTGCTCGTCCAGCTCACCGACGCCGGCCGCGACTCGGTCGACGCCGCGATGGCGGACCTGCTCGCCCACGAACGCACGCTGCTCGGCGGCATCAGTGAACGCGACCAGCAGAAGATCGCCCGGGTACTGCGCGAGCTGGTCGGCCCGTTCGACCAGGAAAACCACTGAATCGCCTTTCCAGGCTTTTCCGCGCGGCCACCGAGTTACCGGCCGGAATTCCGCCGGAATAATCCGAAAAGGCCGCGCGTCACTTAATGCCGGTACCGATCGTTGCTAGTTGCAACGAGATCGTGAGATTGCTGTAGCGCCCGACTATCGACACTGAGTCACCGGTCCCACTAGTGTCCTCACTGTCAGTACCTGGCCAGCTACAAAGCGTTCACATCACGGTGACTTCGGCGGCAAGAGGTGGTCCGCCGAAGCCGGCCGGTGGTGTCCGGGACTCGGGGCTCGGACAACATCGGCGGGCACGGGGCCCGCTCACCCTTGGGTTGCGGCATACCCTCCTGATCACAGGGGATGGGAGGGTATGCCGCACCTTCCGCCGCCGGCCAGTGGCCGCGAAGATTTGATCATGTATACATTCTTCGGAATGCCGGACTATTCGGCGCGTTCCGCCGCTTCGAACCACGCCGTTTCCAGCTCCGCGCGTTCTTCGGCCAGCTTGCGCAGTTCGGTGTCGAGCTCGGCGAGCCGTTCGTAGTTGCTCGCGTTCGTGGCCAACTGGTCGTGCAGCTTGGCCTCCGACTCGGTCAGCTTCTGCAGCTGACGCTCGATCCGGTTCAGGTCCTTCTTCGCCGCCCGGGCCGCCGCCGCATCGACCGGCTGATCGACAACCTGTACCGCGGCCGGCGCGGCCTCCGCCGCCGCGGCACCGGCCGGCTCCGCGACGACGCGGCGCGGCGTAGTACCGGCTTCGAGTTGTTCCAGGTACTGGTCGACGCCGCGCGGCAGGTGCCGGACCTGGCCGTCGCCCATGATCGCGTAGACCATGTCGCTGACCCGTTCGAGGAAGTACCGGTCGTGGGTGACGATCACGACCACACCCGGCCAGCTGTCGAGGAAGTCCTCCAGCACGGTCAGCGTCTCGACGTCCAGGTCGTTGGTCGGCTCGTCGAGGATCAGCACGTTCGGTTCGTCGAGCAGGATCCTGAGCAACTGCAGCCGGCGGCGCTCACCGCCGGACAGATCGCTGATCCGGGTGGTCAGCTTGTCGCCGGTGAACCCGAACCGCTCGAGCAGCTGCGACGACGTCATCTCGCCGCCCCGGCCGGCCAACGCCGCCGTACGCCGGATGTCGGTGATGTGCGCCAGCACGGTGACCGAGCCGTCGAGATCTTCCAGCGTCTGGGAGAGGTTCGCGACCCGGACCGTCTTGCCCTGCTTGACCAGGCCCTTGTCCGGTGTGAGCTGGCCGGTGAGGACCTTGAGGAAGGTCGTCTTGCCGGCGCCGTTCGGGCCGAGCAGGCCGATCCGGTCGGCCGGGCCGAGGCGGAACGTGACGTGGTTCAGCATCACCCGGTCGCCGAACTTGAGCGTCACGTCCTCGGCGTCGAAGACGTCCTTGCCGAGCCGCGAGGTGGCCAGTTGGGCGAGGGCGAGCTTGTCGCGTGGGGCCGGTTCGTTCTCGATCAGGGCGTTCGCGGCGTCGATCCGGAACTTCGGCTTCGAGGTGCGGGCGGGCGCGCCGCGGCGGAGCCAGGCGAGCTCCTTCTTCATCAGGTTCTGCCGCTTGCCCTCGACCACCTGCTCGTTGCGGGACCGCTCGGCCTTGGCCAGCACGTACGCGGCGTAGCCGCCGTCGTACGAGTTGACCTTGCCGCCCTGCACCTCCCAGGTCTCGGTACAGACCTCGTCGAGGAACCACCGGTCGTGGGTCACCACGATCAGCGCGCCGGCCCGGTCCACGACGTGGCGCGCGAGCCAGTTCACCGCCTCGATGTCGAGGTGGTTGGTGGGCTCGTCGAGGATCAGCAGGTCCACCTCGGTGAGCAGCAACTGCGCCAGCGAAGCCCGGCGACGCTCACCACCACTCAGCGTGCCGACCTTGGCCTCGTGGTCGATCCCGCCGAGCAGGTGCTCCATCACCGACCGCGCCCGTGGATCGGCGGCCCAGGTGTAGGTCTCGACGTCGCCGCCGAGGACGGCCTGGATCACCGTCAGGTCGGGGTCGAGGTCGTCGCTCTGGCCGAGATACCCCAGCCGCAGGTCGCGGTTCTGGGTGACCCGGCCGCTGTCGGCCTCCTCGCGGCGGGCGAGCAACCGCAACAGCGTCGACTTACCGTCACCGTTGCGCCCCACCACCCCGATGCGCTCACCCCTGCCGACGCCGAGACTGACCTCGTCCAACAGAGTGCGGGTACCGAAGCCCTTCGAAACGGCTTCCAGATTGACCAGATTAGGTGCGGAAATAGCTGCCATGTCCCCACCAGCCTAGTTGCTCCCCACCCAGCCCCCTCCGCCCGCCCGCTGCTTCGGCACCGCTCGGTACTCCGTTGAAGCGGTGACCACAGTCCGCGTGGACCTCGGGAAGAAGTTTGGTGGGTCCCTGGTGCCTGTCCGGTCGGGTGTTCACGGCCGGACGGCCACCTGAACACCAGGGAACCCGAGGGGATTTCATCACGAGTTGAAGGAACGCGCAATGGATTCTTCAGTTCACGTTCGGTTGAGGTGGAGGAGGTACTGCTTCTCGTTCAGCGGGTTGCCGTCGGTGCGCGGACGGGTCGGCGGTACACCGGCCACCGGGCGGAAGGCGTCGAAGGTGGTGAGGAGAATTCCTTCGCCGTGGGTGAGACCGGGCAACTGCGCCTCGAACGCGTGCACCCGGCCGGCTGGAATCGTTCCCTCAAGCCGGGCTTCGCCTTGTCCCACGATGCTGTTCTGCACTGTGGCAAACGCTTCAGCGAGTTTGCCGAGCACCGGCGCCACCGCGTCGGACGGCAGGTCCAGCTCGAAGCGGTTCACCGGCTCGTGCACGCGAGTGCCCGCCTCCCGCAAAGCCTGCATCAGCACGAGCGGAACCAGCCGACGGAAGTCGGCCGCGACCGTCACCGGCGAGAAGTAGTGGGTGCGAATGAGATCGACCCGGCAGTCCACCACTTCCCAGCCGTAAAGGCCCTGCAGCAACGTCTGCCGAGCCGTTTCCTCGATAGCGGTGTGAAATGCCCGCGGCAACCCGCCCAGTTCGACTTCCAGCTGGTAGTCGATACCGGTCCCCACGGGCGCCGGCGAGACCCGGAAGCCAACGGCGGCCGCCCAGAGGTTGCCAGGATCACCGATCTCGCGTTGCGCGGTACCAACTCCGATCGGCCGCTCGACATGGATCGGCGTGGTCTCACTGAAGGCGACCGCCAACCGGTACTCGCTCTCCAGCAAGGCCGCGATGACTTCCTTCTGGACCTCGCCGTACAGGCTGACCGAGATCTCTTCGCCCTTGCGCACCTGGATCAGCGGGTCCTGCTCGGCCAGTTGCTGCAAGGCCAGGAAGAGCTTGCCTCGGTCGGCACCGTGCACCGGCCGGATCACCGTTTCGAGTGTCGGTGGTGCGAAAAGCTGACCACTGCGCGCCCCCGCCACCCCGAGCTGGTCGCCGATCTGGATCTCCTTCATTCCGCGCAGCGCGACGATCCGCCCGGCCTCGGCGGCGTCGACGGACGTCGTACTGCCGCGCTCGAACACCTGCAGCGAGGTCGGTTTCGCCTCGTACGACGTCGAGCCGCGGTGCACCTCGACGACCTGGCGCGTCTGCAGTTCACCGCTGAAGATCCTCGCCGACGCGATCTTCTCCCCCGCCGCACCGCGATCGACCTTGAAAACCGAAGCCTGTAAGGGATCTCCGGGCGCACCAGTTGCTCGCGGCAACCACGCGCGTATGCCGTCGATCAGCTCCGGTACGCCGACGCCGGTCATCGCCGAGCCGAAGTACACGGGATGCACGAGCGAGCGTCGTACCTGCAAGAGCAGCTCCTGCCGATAGTCCGCCTCGCTCAGCGCATCGTCGAGATAGCGCGCCAGGAACGCGTCGTTGCTCTCAGCAAGTACCTCCCCAAGGCCCTGTCGCACCAGAGGAAACGGCTCGTACTGCGCGGTCCGGGTGCCCAGGTCGCGGACCGCACCCATCGGTACCGCGGACGGCGTGAGGAGTCGCCCGATATCGGCGAGCAACGAGTCGTACCGGGCGCCCATTCGGTCGATCTTGTTCACGAACAGCAGGGTCGGGATGCGGAGGCGCGCCAGCGTCCGCATCAGCAGCCGGGTCTGGACCTGGACTCCTTCGACGGCCGAGATCACCAGCACGGCACCGTCCAGTACGGACAGCGCGCGCTCGACCTCGGCGATGAAGTCGGAGTGGCCCGGGGTGTCGATCAGGTTCACGGTCAGGTCGCCGAGTTCGAAGGAGACCACGGCCGAGCGGATGGTGATGCCGCGGCGGCGTTCGAGTTCCATCGAGTCGGTCGTCGTACTGCCGTCGTCGACCCGGCCGACGGCCTTGATCACGCCGGCCGCGTAGAGCAGGCGTTCGGTCAGACTGGTCTTACCGGCGTCGACATGCGCCAAAATGCCCATCGTCAGGGTGTTCAAAAGTCCTCGCGGGTGCGTCGATGCGATCAGAGGTGATGGCGTAGATCGACACCCGGCGCATCTGGAACTCCCTCTCGCTCGCCCCTCGGACTTTCGGCCCACACTAGCCGCAGTCGCTTCCGGCGGCGACTAGATTTAGGCCGACCCCGCCAACGAGCCACGCCAACGAGCCCTGCAACCGCCCCCGACCCGCCGCCGATCAGGGAGGACCAGTGGAGTTCGCCAGCCTGCTGACCCGCCATCGACGCAGCGCCGGATTGACCCAGGAACTGCTCGCCGAGCGGGCCCGGATGAGCGCCCAGGCCGTCAGCGCGCTCGAACGCGGCATCCGCCAGTTCCCGCGCCGGGCGACCGTGACAGCACTGGCCGACGCGCTGGACCTTTCCCCGCAGGCGCGGGACACCTTCATCGCTGCGGCTGCCCGCCCCCGCGCCCCCCGTCCCGCCGACCCCAGCCCCGGCCCCGCAGCGTCCACGCCGTACCAGCTGCCGACTCCGCTCGCCGATTTCACCGGCCGCGAGGCGGAACTCGGGCAGCTGATCGAGATCCTGTCCGCCGACGGAATCGTCACGGCGGCAGTCGTCGGAATGGGCGGCGTCGGCAAGACCGCCCTCGCGCTCCGAGCGGCTCACTCGCTCCTGGACCGGTTCCCCGACGGTCAGCTGTACCTGAACCTGCACAGTCACGGCTCCGGCGAGCCGATGAGCCAGGTCGACGCACTGACCTACCTGCTGCGCGGCCTCGGCCTGCCACCCGACGAGGTGCCCCGCGATCCGGACCTGGCCGTCGGCCGGCTGCGCACGATCCTGGCCGAGCGCCGCGTGCTCCTCGTCCTCGACGACGCCCAGTCCGCCGAACAGATCCAGCGAATGCTCCCCGGTACCGGCGGTTCCGGCGTGATCATCACCAGCCGGCGCGAATTCGCCGGTGTCGCCTTCCCCGTACTGCGGCTCGCCGTCCTGCCGCCGGCCGACGGGCTCGAACTGCTCCGCCGCATCGCTTCGGCCGACCGGATCGACCCCGATCCCGTGGCGGCCGAGGCCGTTCTCGATGCCTGCGGCTACCTCCCGCTCGCGATCCGGATCGCGGCCGGTCGACTGGTCAGCCGGCCGGCCTGGCCGCTCGCGCACCTGGCCGACCTGCTCGCCGACGAACGCCACCGGCTCGATCAACTGAGCCGCACCGATCACGGCGTACGGGCCAGTTTCGCGCTGTCGATGCGGCAACTGGATCGGAGTACGAACCCGTTGGAGACGCAGGCTGCGGAGGTCTTCGACCAGCTCGGGATCGCGCAGGTCGACGAGTTCTCCACCGATCTGGTGTCCCAGCTCATCGACCTGCCCCAGCGCCGAACAGGAATAGTGCTCGAACAGCTCTGCGATCTGCACCTGCTCGAGGCGACCGCGCCCGGCCGGTACCGATTACACGACCTGCTGCGTACCTATGCCAGGGAGCGTGCCGTGGACCGCTACGGCCAAGCTGAGCAGGCGGCAGCAATCACCCGGATGGTGGATCTGTGCGCGGCCGTGGCCTGGCACTGCGTCGAGTTGGCCCATCCGAATGCCGGCCGGTCGACTTGGTTCGATCCGCGGCCCACCGACAAGACGTCACTGCCTGCTCCGGACGATCTCACCTCCACACTGGCCTGGCTCGACCGCGAGCGAGCCGAACTGGTGGCGCTGACGATCCAGGCCTCCAACACTCCAGGTGTCCCCGGCCGGTCCGTACTTCGGCTGGCGATCGGGCTGGTCGCCTTCTACATCACGCGGGGACACTGGCTCGACTGGCGCAAGGTCATCGAGGCCGCGGTGACCGTGGCGATCACCGAAGGCGACCGGGAAGCCGAGGCGATCCTGCGCAACGACCTCGGCCTCGTGCTGTCGGATGTCGCCCTCTACGGGACAGGTGATTACAGCGATTCCCTTGCCGAGCTGGAGCAAGGGCTGAAGTGGTTCGAGCAGCTGGGCAACCTGCCCGGGATCGCCATGGCGCTGGCGAATCTCAGCCACGTCCTGGAGCAGGCCGGGGACCACGAGAAGGCGATCGGCTTCGCGGACCGCGCACTGGACTGCTATCTGGAGCTGGACGACCCGGTCGGCCAGGCGACAGCGCTGATCAACCTGGGCCAGCTGCACGGCAATCTGGGCCACCGCGTCGAGGAGCGGGACTGCTTCGATCGCAGCATCGCGCTGAGCACGAAGTACGGGCACCAGCGGGCGCTGTCCATCGCCCTGCTGAGATCCGGTATCACCTATCTCGAAGAAGGTCGGCCAGAGCCTGCGGTGGCCGAGCTGCAGCGTTGCGTCGAGGGTTTCGAGTCCCTCGGCAATCAGGTCGGCCTGGCCGAGGGACTTGTCGAACTCGGTCGTGCCCACGAAGCACTGGGCGACCCGGAGACGGCGATCGAGCACTACACCGACGCGTACGAGATCGCGCGCTACTACGACGACGGCGTACGGCGGGAAGCAGCGCTCAGCCGGCTCCGGGAACTGGGGTCACCGCTCGTGGAAGCAGCAGGTGGAGACCGCACCGGTGGCGAGGTTGACGACGGCTCCGTCGAGCTCGCGCGAACCACGGATCCATAGCCCACCGAATCCGTTCGCGACCAGGAAGGCGCCCCACAGCAGCACCCACGGCTCGACGCCGTCCTCGGTCGGGAACAGCTCCGGCGTCGGGTCGATCCGGCGCTGCAGGATGTACGGCGAATCCAGCGCGGCCGCCAATTGCTTCTGCCAGCTCGCCGCATCCGTCTGCCAGCCGAGCACGACGCCTTGGCCGCCGTGCAACGTGGTCGGCTTGAGGACCAGCCGGTTCTGATCGGCCTCGGCGTACTCCATCAGGTCACGCCGCTCACCGTCGACGGTGACCGGTCCCGGCCGGACCATCCGGGTCCAGGGCAGGATGCGGTCGAGGCTGACGAGTTCCTGTTCGGAGTACAGGTGCCGGTTCGCCTCGTCCGAGACGAGTGCCAGCGCGCCCTTGCTGCCGTAGAGCTCGGCGTCCATCGAGGTGAAGATCGAGACGTGACCGAGCTCGGCGGCCCGTAGTACCGGCTCGAGCAGTTCGAGCGCGCCCGGCTTGTGCAGGTCCTCGAGCATGAACAGCCGGAAGATCGTGTCGACCCGGCGGTCGTTCAGCCACAGGTGGTCGTCGCGGAGTTCGAGGCTGTCCACCGAGCACGCGGTGGCGTCGATGCCGTACTTCGCCAGCTCGGCGGCCGACTTG
Source organism: Kribbella monticola (assembly GCF_003261635.1). GTDB lineage: Bacteria > Actinomycetota > Actinomycetes > Propionibacteriales > Kribbellaceae > Kribbella > Kribbella monticola. The sequence continues at coordinate 110,910 of NZ_QFXK01000030.1, forward strand.
AGCAGCTGCGGTTCGAGCTGCGGGAAGCTGTCGGGGAAGTCCACGATCACGACGAACGGCCGCTCGTCGGTCAGCTCCACCTCGGCGATGATCGTCTGGACCAGCTCGGCCATCGTGTCCTCGAAGACGAGGTCGTGCTCGGTGACGAACTCCTTCACGAACGGCAGGTCGAGCAACGCCCGGTTGAGCATCTGGTTGTCGACACCGCCCGCGGTACTGCCGGTGTTGAGCTCCAGCAGGTGAAACCCGTCGGCATCGCGGTACAGGTCGGCCCGGCCGAATCGGCTCGGCGCCTTCGCGTTCCCGCGCACGACCACCTTCGCCTGCAGCTCGGACAGTCCGACCGCTCGCGCGAACGCGGCCAGATCCCCGCCGTACAGGCGTTCCGGAAGGCTGGTGATGGCGGCGAACAGTACTTCGAGGTCGGTGCTCAGCTCGGCGAGCGGCTCGCGTTCGAGGAACACCGGGCGGGACAGCGAGTTGCCCCAGTACGAGGTGGCGGCGACAGCGTCGCTCACTGCGGCGTGCAGCTCGGCAGGCTTGGGGCCACGATCGGCGGCCGCGGCGAGGTAGTCATCGGTCAGCGTCATCTGGCCCTCCGTGGAGTCACTGGCCCGGCGAAGCGATCGGCACGTCCGGTTGCGGCCGTCGCGTCGGGGCCCTGGCGATGCGGGGGACAGTACAGAGCCTTAAACCGCTCGGCCAGAGGGTTGCCGCAATTGGCCGGCGAATCAAACGCTCATTTGCCGGATTTGAGTTTTCACCCTTGTTTTCAAGGGTTTTCCCGCCTGGCCGAGGCCTCGACACAGGAGTAATCTCGCGGACTGCGACCGCGTCGGTGACCACCGTGACCGGGCTTGTCGCCGCGCCGACCGCCCATCGGACAGGAGTCGAATCGCCAGATGAGTACCTCCACGAAAACCGGTGTCACCGTTGTCATCGTCCCGCCGGCCACCGCCAACGGACCGATGCATGTGGGTCATCTCTCCGGGCCGTACCTGGCCGCGGACATCGCCGCCCGGGCCGCCCGGGCCCGGGGTGAACGAGTCGTCACCACCGCCGGGTTCGACGTCCACCAGAACTGGGTGCTGACGCGCGCCGAGCGCGAAGGTGTCGACGTCGAGAAACTCGCCGCCGGCTTCCGCGAGGAGATCATCGCCGCACTCGATGCCGCCAGGATCTCCTACGACGTCTTCCTCGACCCGCAGAGCGCGGACTACCAGCGCGGCGTCACCACCCTCGCCGCCGATCTGACCGAGGCCGGGCGGTTCCCGATGCGCAAGCTCACGCTGCTCGCGTGCGCCGACTGCAACCGCACCCTGCACCAGTCGTACGTCGTCGGCACCTGCGCCTGGTGCGGCTCGGAGGCGGCCGGTGGCGGCTGCGAAGGATGCGGCGGCTACACGTCCGCCGAGAACCTCGTCGACCCCAAGTGCAACCGCTGCGGCGGAGCGCCCCGGCCGTTCCTCGCCACCGTGCCGGTGCTGCCGATGGAGGACTACCGCGAAGAGATCATGGAGGTCTGGCTCCGCGCCGAACTCCCCGATCGCGCCCGCAAGATCGTCGCGCACTACCTGGAGCGCCGGCTTCCCGACGTACCGATCGCCTATCCGACCAACTGGGGTCTGGCCGGCACCGGCCCGCACGAGGGGCTTCGACTCGAGGTGTACGCCGAGGTCGGGCTGAGCACCTTGCACGGCGTTGCCCAAGGCATCAAACCCGGTGCGCTCGGGCTGGAGGCGACCGCCGAGGCGCTCTCCGAGGTCGATGCGCTCTGGCACTTCAACGGGATCGACAACGGCTTCTACTTCGCGCTGTTCTGGCCGGCCCTCTACCTGGCAGCCGGCCTGTCGCCGGACTCGATCGGCGGCGCGCAGGTGAACGAGTTCTACACCCTCGACGGCGAGAAGTTCTCCACCAGCCGCAACCACGCGATCTGGGCCAACGACTTCCTGACCTCGGAAGACGTTGACGTCGTACGGCTCTACCTCGCCTGGGACCGGCCGGACCGCTTCGCGAGCAACTTCACCCTGTCGGCGTACCGCGAGTTCGAGGCGTACGTTCGCCCGCTCCTCGATGCCGCCCGCGAGCAGGGGTCGCACGACGAGGTCGCCGAACACCCGTTGCCGCCGGTGCTTGCCGAGGCGGAGGTGACCCGCGGCCTCGCGGCCTTGAAGCCACGCGGTTTCGATCCGGCACTCGCAGTACGGGCCGTGCTGACCGGGATGGCAGCCAGCGCGCCTGGTGTCGAGGCGCTCCTGCAGATCCTGACCGGGCGGTGAACTGATGGACGCCCCCGACTACGACGGCCGCATCTTCCGCCCCGTCGGCAACCCGCCCAACGCCCCGACCGGCCGCTACCACCAGAACGGCAAGCTCATCTGGGCCGACTTCGGCGGCGGCAAACTCCACTTCGGCCGCCTGGTCGGCACCTGCGACGCATCCGGCACCATCACCGCCACCTACTGCCAACTAGCCACCGACGGCTCAGTCACCGCCGGCGAGGTCACCAGCGTCCCCGACTACGACGATTCCGGCACCCTGACCCTCACCGAACACTGGCGCCGCCTGGACGGCTCCACCGGCATCTCGGTCATCGAAGAAGTCGACTCTTCCCTCGCCCCACCGTCGCCGGAGTCGCTCACGGGCTAGTACTACGTCCCGCACGCGCTCACCCGTACGTCGAGCGGCGTCCGAGGGGATAGCTCCTCATGTGCGGGTTACCCCACTGCTAGAGGAGTGGGGCAACCCCCACACAAGGAGTTGTCCCACCCCTTGGTTAGCGGTTAGCGGTTGGCGGGGGCCGGGAGGATGCGGGCGCCGGGGACTGGGCCTTCGGCTTGGCGGACCATTCGGCAGAGACCGGATTCGGCGAGGTCTACGGCGAGGTCGACGGCTCGGCGGCTGTCGGCGGCCAGAAACAGACAAGTAGGCCCGGAGCCGGAGATCATTGCGGCGAGGGCGCCTTGGTCGAGGCCGAATTGGAGAGTCGCCGCCAGTTCCGGCCGCAGCGAGAGGGCTGCTGCCTGCATGTCGTTGCTGAGGGCAACGGCGAGCGCTGCGGGCTTGCCCGACAACAAAGCCGACAACAACTCAGGCCGTACTTCGGGCGCCTCGACCCGCCGCAACGGACGAAGGCGATCGAGTTCCTTGAAGACGGCAGGCGTCGACAGACCGCCGTCGGCGATGGCAAACACCCAGTGGAAGGTGCCGCGCGACATCACCTCGGTCACCTGCTCGCCACGACCCCGCCCGAGCGCGGTATGGCCGACCAGGCAGAACGGTACGTCGCTGCCCAACTCCGCCGCGATCCGTTCCAGCTCGGGCTGCGACAACCCGAGACCCCAGAGCCGGTTGCACGCCACCAGCGTCGCCGCGGCGTCGGTGGAGCCGCCGGCCATCCCGCCTGCCACCGGGATGGTTTTGCGGATGCTCAGGTCGACGCCTTCGTCGACGTCGAACTCGACCTGGAGCATCCGGGCCGCGCGGACCGCGAGGTTGGAGTCGTCGGTCGGTACGTCGACGGCGAAGTCGCCGACCACCTCGACGGTGATGGCGGCGTCGTCGCGCAGGGTCGCGGTGACATCGTCGTACAGGGCAACGGCCTGGTAGACGGTCGCGAGCGGATGGAACCCGTCCGGGCGCGGCGGACCGACGGACAGGCCGAGATTGATCTTGGCCGGCGACCGCACCGTGACCTGGGCATTTGGTGGCACGCGCAAACCCTAGGCCATGTCAGCACCAGTTGCCTGTACTACGTGGCGTCGGCCGGAGGTGGCGACTGAGCCTGGTGAGCCGCCCCGGCGATGCGCGCGAATTCTTCGATCCCGAGCATCTCACCCCGCAGCGAGGGGTCGATGCCGGCGGCCTCCAGCACCGCGTCGAGGCGGCCCCGGTCGGGCATCCACCGGGCCAAGGCGGATCGCACGGTCTTGCGGCGTTGCGAGAACGCGCCCTCGATCACGGCGAACACCTCGGCCCGCGTCGCCGGGGTCTCGGGTGCCGGACGACGCGAGAAGGCAACCAATCCGGAGTCCACGTTCGGAGCCGGCCAGAACACGTTCCGCCCGATCGGCCCGGCACGCCGCACCTCGGCGTACCAGGCGGCCTTGGCGGACGGTACGCCGTACGTCCGGGAGCCGGGTGGGGCGGCGAGCCGGTCCGCGACCTCCGACTGGACCATCACGAGCCCGTGCCGCATCGTCGGGGCGATCTCGAGCAGATGCAGCAGGACCGGTACGGCGACGTTGTACGGCAGGTTCGCCACGCAGGCGTCCGGAGCGCCGATCTGCTCGGCCGAGACCGCCATCGCGTCCGCGAGGACGACCGTCAGTGCCGAAGCCTGCCCGGGCGCGTATTCAGCGATCGTCCCGGGCAGTGCGCCGGCCAGCAGTGGGTCGATCTCGACGGCGGTGACCCGGTGGCCATCGGCAAGCAATGCCAGCGTGAGGGAGCCGAGGCCGGGCCCGACCTCGAGCACCGTCTCGCCGGCCGGGGCCAGGTCGGCGGCCCGGACGATCCGGCGCACCGTGTTCGGGTCGATGACGAAGTTCTGGCCGCGCTGCTTGGTGGGCCGGAGCCCGAGCGAGGCGGCCAGTGAACGCACTTCCGCCGGACCGAGGAGTCTCGGTCCGGCGGAAGTGGATGAATCAGCGCTGGTCACACGGGCCAGTCTGGCAGGTCCGGCAGCAGGTCACGCCCGCTTGCCGCACACCGGCCAGGCGCCGTAGCCACCGCGGTCGGCCTTGACCTTTTCCGCGATCGCGATCTGCTGCGCCTTGCTCGCACCGTTGGCGTTGTTCGCGTAGGCGTCGCCGCCGTACGCGACCCAGGTGCCGTGGTCGAACTGCAGGCCGCCGTAGTACCCGTTGCCGCTGTCGATCGACCAGTTGCCGCCGGACTCGCACTCGGCGATCCGGTCCCAGGCGCTGGTGTCACCGCCGGTCGGCGGGGTGCTGGTCTCGCCGGTCGGGGCCTTCTTGGTGCCGACCGTGACGAGCTCGTCGACCGGCGCCGTGATCACCTTGCTGGCGACGATCTTGGTGCTGATCAGCTTGCCGTCGACGTACGTCAGGACCTTGCTGACCGACTTCTTGCCGGCCGTGCCCTTGGCGGTCGTCTTGGTGTCACCCTCGGCCATCGTGGCCGACTTCGTCTCCTTCTTGCCGAAGGCGATCGACTCGACGGTGTTCACCGTCTTGACGTCGACCCGGACGATGGTGATCCGGTTGACCGTGCCGGGCTTGAGCACGGCGGCGGTCCCGGGGGTGATCCGGTCATTGGCGTCGTACGCGACCCCGGCGCCCTTGAGCGCCTCGGCCACGTTCATCGCCATCGACTTCACCTGGACGACCTTGCCGCGCTGGACGAACTGGACGACCTTCGGCGTCCGGACGTCGAGCTCCAGGCCCTGGCGGCCGATCGGCGCGCTGCGGCTGGTGGAGAAGACCGCCGCGGTGTCGTAGCGCAGGCCCAGATCGGCCAGCGCCTCGTTGACGCTGTCCGCCGTGGTCCAGAAAGTCTTCTTGGTGCCGTCGGCGTTCACGATGAGCTGACGGCCGTACTGCACCGCGATCTCCTGGCCGTCCTGGAGTTTCGCATCCAGGGCCGGAGCCACCAGGTCGCGCTCGCCGACCTGGATCTTCTTGGCCTTCAGAGCGTCGGCGACGGTGGAACCGAAGGTGTGCACCTTCTGCACCTGCCCGTCGATCGACAGACTCACGGTCTTGCTCTTCTCGGCATAAGCCACACTGCCGCCCACGACGGCGAACACAGCCGTCGCACCGACGGCCGCGATGATGGACTTGCGCACTAATGCTCCCAGGTAGAGCTACCCGGGCACGGGGTGGGACAGCACTGGCGGACGCCACGTATGCCAGGTTGCAGGGCCTGGAAATCATGGTCTCCGCCGAGGGGCGTGCTGTCCGGAACCTTCCCCGATCCCGGCCAACATCACGAGACAGTAACGAAGAAGTGCCGGAAGCGCCAATCCTCTGGTCGGCGAGTCGCCAAAAGGTGTAGTGGCTCGCTCACTGCTCGTGACGGCCCCAGTGCCCGCGATGCACCACTTCAGCAGTACTGCGGCGCCCTCTCTTCAGCGATGGCGACCGCTTGTCGGGGGCCCGGTACCCGACCGAGATCACCCCGATCGGATCGAACCCGTCCGGTACGCCGAACTCCTCCTTCAACCGGCCGACCTTCTCGGCCGGAGGCCCGAAAAGGCAAGCACCCAAGCCTTCGTCGACCACCGTCTGCAACATCAGCAGGGCCGCCATCCCGGTGTCGACGTACCAGTACGGCGCCGTCCAGTGCGACTCGTCGCGGTCGGTCCAGCCCTTGTCCGGCTCGGTGTACCGGTCGAGGTACGCGTCCTTGTGCGCGAAGGCGAAGATCAGCAGCGGTGCCCGGCGCAGCCCTGTGACCCACTCCACATATTTCGGGTCCGGATCTTCGGCCGCGATCCGCCAATAACGCTCCCGGTCGTCACCTTCGAGGGTCAGGAACGCCCAGCCCTGGCTGAACCCGCCGGACGGGGCCCGCAGGCCGTTCTCCAGGATCCGCTCGCGGACCTCCGCCGGCACCAGCCGGGACGGATCGTAGTTGCGGACCATGCGCCGCCGCCGGACAACCTCACTGAACTCCATGCCGTCTGTCTACCACTTGCCGCCGAAGGCCTGGTCGGCGTTGTTCGACAGGGCTTCGCAGAGTTCGGCGACCGAGATGTTGAGGACGCCGGCCATCTTGCGGACCGTGTGCGGGATCAGGTACGACGCGTTCGGCTGACCGCGATGCGGCGACGGCGTCAGGTACGGCGCGTCGGTCTCCACCAGCACCCGGTCGAGCGGCGTCACGGCGAGCGCGTCGCGCAGCGACTGCGCGTTCTTGAAGGTGACGACGCCCGCGAAGCTGAGGAACGCCCCGCGCTCGACACACTTCCGGGCGAACTCGGTGTCGCCGGAGAAGCAGTGCATCACCAGCCGGTCCGGGACGCCTTCGCGATCCAGTACGGCGAGGATGTCGTCGTGCGCGTCCCGGTCGTGGATCATCAGCGTCTTGCCGAGCCGCTTCGCCAGCTCGATGTGCGCGGCGAACGACTCGTGCTGCGCGGCCCGCCCGTCCTCACCGGTGCGGAAGTAGTCCAGCCCGGTCTCACCGATCACCCGGACCTTGTCGGAGCTACCGGCCAGCCGCTCGATCTCGGCCAGCGCACTGTCGAGTTCACCGGCGGCCTTGAGCCGCGGCGCCTCGTTCGGGTGCAGCGCGACGCCCGCGATCAGGTTCGGGTACTGCTCGGCGGCCTCGACCGCCCAGAGCGCGCCCGGGAGATCGCAGCCGACCTGGACGATCCGGGTCACTCCGACTGATGCGGCCAGCTTGATCGCCTCGGCGGCTCCCAGCCAGGCACCGTCTTCCCCGTCCGCGATGTCCAGGTGGCAGTGCGCGTCGATCACGCTCATCGGCAGCGGATCCGGCACCGCGGGCCGGGTCCGGTCCCTGGACCGCCCGTCCTCTCCGATGGCAGCGCGTTCCCGCGTCGGGCGATCGACCTCCACATTGTCGGTAGACATGAGGCCCAGCCTACTTAAGCCGGTAGATCCGGATGTCGTGATTACTGAAGGCCGGTACGGCGAGCTTGTCGAGCGTCGGCGAGACCGGCCCGGCCCGTAGGTCGGCCACGATCCAGTCCACCCCGACCTGGTTCCTCAGCCGGGTGAGCAACGCCGGTGTCGGCTTCTCGACGGCGTTCAGGCTGTCCTTCAAGCGGTCCGGCCACGGCGGCGGCCGGGTCAGGAAGCTGGTGTCGTAGTCGGCCCCCAGATTCGCCGGCGCATACGCCCAACCGCCGAGATAGAGCCGTACTCCGCTCAACGCCGACACCCAGTACGCGTCCTCCGGGCACCCCGGCCGGTATCGCGCCGGCAGGCAGAACACGTTGCTGACGGCCACATCATCCTTCTTCTTGTGCTTGTGCAGCCACAGCATCGCGTCCTGCTCGTCGCGAGTCAGATAGAGCCGGTTCGTCTCGTTCGGCGCCGGCCGCGGGCTGACCAGATTCTGGAGCGCGGTCCCCACGCTGACGAGCTGCGCCGGCAGACTGGCCGCGATCGTCAGCACGATCACCTGTACGCCGATGGCGGCGGCGGTGCGGGCGCGATTCAGCACCAGGATCACCAGCACCCCTACGACTGCGAGGATCGCGAACGGTACCAGCAGACCAGTGAGAGCTCGCGCCACGGTGTGAACGCCTGGCTTCACAGGCCAGTAGAGGAACAGAGCGCTCGCGGTGAGCGCTCCTGCCCACGCGGTGACCACCAGGCTCAGCAGGTCCTGCCGCCGGGCAAGATTGGCGCCGATGGCAACGACCGCGACGGTGCCGAGAGCAAGGACGGCAGTGAGGAAGTAGTACTCCGAATAGCCGGTGTGCGACAGCATCAAGGTGATGCCGACCCCGGCCAGCACACATCCCCCACTCCACCAGTACGCCGGATCGCGGCGTACCGGGGTGATCGACCAGCCCAGCAAGGCGAGCAGCCTCGGGGTCTCGGTGACCAGGTACCAGGTGACGAGGGTCGCGATGAACAGGATCATTCGCGGATCGCCGGATGCCACGGCCTGGATGAACCACCCGCCGGTGGCCGGCAGCGACAGGTCACCGGTCACGGCCTGGTAGTAGGGCTGAACCCTCATGGCCGCGAAGAACTGGACCCTGCTTCCCCCCGAACTGCCGATCAGCGTGAAGGAAGATGCCAAGAGCAACAATCCCGCCAGGCCCACCAGGACGACGATCCGCCAGGGCGGCCGGCGGTCCGTCAGCCAGCTGAACGTTCCCGCGCAGAAGAACCCGACCACCATGATCGGCAGCAGCGTCGGTTTCGTACCACCGGCGAGCGCGAGCATCAAGACCATGGCCGCCCAGGCACCCGGACCGGCCTGCCTGCGCAGGATGAGCACCGTCGGTCCTACCAGCCCGAGCAGCACGACCGCCGCCATCGTCCCGGTCGGCGACTGAACCGACTGTGCCCCTGCCATGTTGACCGACGGCGACGACGCCAACTGCAGCCCACCAGGCAGAACTGCGGCCAGCGCTCCGGCGATCGGGGCTACCCAGTGCCGTTCGCTGAGCGCCTCACCGGCTGCCCAACTGACCAGGACGAGCGTGAGCACCATCGTGATCGGCCACTGATGAAGGAGCACCTGCGGCGGATCCACGTCCGACATCACCGACCCGCTCGCCATCGAAGCCGTCGCGAACCAGTGGTAGATCAGCGGCTCACCGAGAACCGACGGATCGGGCGGTGGAACGTGCTCGGTGAGAACCTGCGCGATCCCGAGCTGGTACCAGATGTCCTGGCTGCGGACGGCGGCTTCCGGCGGAAGTGGAAGTTGCCGGAGCAGGGCGGCGACAGTTCGCAGTACGGCAAGAATCAGGCTTGTCACCAGCAGCGCGTGCCACCAGCGAGGAGGGGCGGTCGCCGTTGCCCGCAGGCCCAGGTTGGGCCGGAGCGCAGGGACGAGAACGAAGGTGAGTACGAGCAGCGCGGCCGCCGCCCATTGGAGGAGCGGCATGCCGATCGCGGTACAGATCGCCCAGGTCGCCAACTGCCAGGCGAGGCCGAGAACGGCACCGAACCCCAGGTCCTGGGTGACCGATCGTCCGCCGGCCAGGGCGCGCCAGAGCAGGGTGCCGGGAAACAGGACGGCCAGTAGCCAGGTGATGAAGAAGCGGATGCTCTCGCCGCCGGAATCGCCGAGCCAGGCGAGCAGCAGGACGGCCGTGATCGGGACCAGCAGCCACCAGCCGACCAGTCCGAGCCCGAGCTCCGGTCCTGGCCGGGTGGTCGTCGTGGCGGGTCCCGGCCGGGCGGGCGCCGCGCCGCCGACCACCGTCGTACCGGTCATCACGGCTAGTGTCCCGTAAGCCGGGGCCTGGCGATGCCCAGGACGTGCCTGGTACGACGGTCGGCCGGGTCAGCCGCGTTCCGCGGCCTCTTTCACACCCTTCACGAGCATCTCCCACATCCCGCGCGAGTGCTCGGCCTCCTCCTCGCTGGCGTTGTTGTCCTGGCTGAGGGACAGGTGCGTCGTCGTACCGCGATCGTCCAGCTCGTAGGTGAGCGTGTGGTAGTTCTCCGGCTCGTCCGGCTGCCCACTCAACGGGCTGTAGTGCGTCACCTTCAGCAACCGCCCGGGCTCCACCGCGAGAACCTCACCCCTGTCCTCGTAGTCCTTGCCCTCGTACACGCCCTGCCAGGTGATCGGACTCCCCGGCTCCCAGTCGGTCTTCACCTCGGCCCCGAACATGAACTTCTTGATCTGCTCGGGATCCGTCAGCACATCCCATACCTGATCCGGCGAAGCACTGATCTCCGCCTCAGCCGTAGCCACATACCCAGTCACGATTCCGAACTCCTCTCGTCCCCCCAGACGCTAACCCCGCCCTCCCAAGTACCTCTTGTAAGAAAGCGTCAAACAGGCTCACCAGGCAGCGAGAAGGTCTTCCGGACCGAACGTGGCCTCCAGCCCAGCACAGGAGATGCCTGCGCGACTGACCGCCACCAGCGGAACAGGCTCGTTGGTGAGGGCGGCGCGATGTCTTTGCAAAGCGATCAGGTCGTGCGCGTCGAACTTGTTCTGCTCGAGCCATTTGATCGAGCCGACGAAGTACAGCTCTTTGGCGACCGGTTCACGATCGGCACCGACGAGATCGATCTCGACGTCGTTGCTCCTGGTCCAGTAGGCGCCGACCACCGGCGTGGCCGGAAGATCGCCCACCGGGAGCAGTCGAGCCAGCGACTCGCGAACCAGCGGCTCGACTGCCCGGCCGCGCCAACTGGTCCACCCCGTCTTGATCCTGGCCAGCGTCAGGTCACCGCGCAGCCGTTCGATCTCGGCCATGTACGGATCCACGAAATTCAGCCAGAACCGCAGGTATGGATCGGCGATCCGGTAGCGCCGTTCCTTGGAAGGGCGCAGCGACAGCGGCAGCTCGGCCGCCACGATCCGTTTGTCGATCAGTAGCTCGAGTGCTCTGGTCAACGTCGAGTGCGAGATGCCACCGGCGGCCCTCGCGATGTTGGTGAAGGTCCGCTCACCGGTCCCGATGGCGCGTAGTACCTCCGTCCCCATCGCCTGTGGCGGGAACTCGGCAGCCAGGGAACGCTCGGCAGAGACCAGCAGGGCCGCCGTCGGATCCGCCAGCGATTTCGCCAGGAATCTCCAGTGCGACGCACCCCTCGGCCATTCCCGGCAGATCAGCGGCAGGCCGCCGGTGATCAGGGCCGCGTCGAAGGCGACGGCCGGCGACAGGTCGAGCATGTCCGCCAGATCGGCGGGACTGAGCGGACCGACGACCATCTCCCGGCCGCGCTGATGAAAGGGCCGGTCGTAGCTGTTCAGGGCTTCCATCATGGACAGGTCGGATCCGATCAACAGCAGCAGCACCGGCTTACGGCTGAACAGCCGGTCCCAGGTGCGCTGCAGGATGCCCTCGAACGCGTCGACCCGATCCATCAAGTACGGCACTTCGTCGATCACCAGGACGCTCGGCCGGTCGTCCGGCAGCACCTCGGCCAGTAAGCGAAGCGCCGCACTCCATTGGTCCGGCCGCTCGTCGGCGAAAAGGGCGCGGTCAGGCAAGGTCGACTCGGCCACCACCTCGGCCAACTCGGCCAACTCCAGGTCGGCTGGTAGACCGGCTGCGGTGAAGAAGACGGCCGGTACGTCAGCACGTCTGAGGAACTCCTCGACCAGGCTGGACTTGCCCACCCGCCTGCGACCCCGGATCAGGACGCAGCGGCCCGGCTGTGCGGAGGTCCGGCCGGCCTGCACCTCGGCCAGCGTGTCCTGCAGCACCCGCAGCTCCCGCGCTCGCCCCACAAAGCGGTCCACCAGCGGAACCTCCCGATGCAAGAATACTTCCGATGAAGATAGTACCAACAGAGATACTATCTCCGTTGGTACTATCTTCGCGCGGTACTTGTCAGGGTTTGAGGACGAGTTTGCCCTTGGGGTGGCCGGATTCGGAGATTTCGGCGGCTTTGGGGGCGTCGGTGAAGGGGAAGGTTTCGGCGATCTTCAGTTTGAGCTTGCCGGTGGCGGCGAGGTCGAGTTGCTCGCGGAGGCCGGCTGCCTGGAGCTCGGGTGGGGTGCCGCCGGCGGAGAAGGTGATGCCGTGGTCGGCGGCGGTGGGGTCGGCGATGGTGACGATGCGGTCGGTGCCGCCGCGGAGTTCGATGGAGTCCGGGAGGGCGCCCTTGCCGGCGACGTCGTAGACCGCGTCGATGCCCTGCGGTGCGACCTCGCGGACCCGGTCGACGAGACCTTCGCCGTACGTGACCGGGACGGCGCCGAGCGAGCGCAGGTAGTCGTGGTTCGCCTCGGCGGCGGTGCCGATCACGGTCGCGCCGAGCGCCAGTGCGAGCTGGACGCCTACTGCGCCGACGCCGCCGGCCGCGCCGTGGATCAGGACGGTCTCGCCGGCCTTCAGCTCGAGCAGGCGAAGCGCTCTTGCGGACGTCTCACCGGCGACTGGAAGCGCCACAGCCTCTTCGAACGACACCTCGGCGGGCTTCTTGGCAATGGCACCGGCCAGGGTGTACTCGGCGAACGTGCCGGTCTTGCCCCACCCGACGACCTCGTCGCCCACTACGAAGTCGGTGCCCCCTTCACCGACCTCGTCCACCACACCCGCGACCTCGAAGCCCGGTACGACGGGGAACACGGCGGCGTCCGCGTTGAACCAGCCCCGGCGCAGCTTGTAGTCCATCGGGTTCACCCCGGCGGCGCGGACCGCGATCCGGACCTCGCCCGGTCCCGCGTGCGGCTCCTCGATCTCGAGCGTGTGGAGTACCTCAGGACCACCGAACTCTTCGTACACGACCGCCTGCATGAGAAACCTCCGCTGAAGATGGTTGATGCTTCAAGTTTGTGTTACTTGAAGCATCAACCGCTCGCTGCAGCGGAGGTATTCCCGTTCGGCCCAGAAACTTATGCTTCGACCTCGGCGAGGCGGGGGAAGAGGGCGTCGCCCTTGACCAGGACCGAGCCCGCAGGGAGCTGCCCCCAGGTGCCGGCGTCCTGGACGCGCTGGTCCGCCAGCGGGCCGAGCTTGGCGTCGGCGCCGAGCAGGGTCCACAGCTTGGCGGCCGTCTTCGGCATCGTCGGGTTGTGCAGCACCGCGACAGCGCGTAGTACCTCGGCCGAGGTGTAGAGAATGGTCGCCAGCCGGTCGCGCTGGGCTTCGTCCTTCGCGACCTTCCACGGCTCCTGCTCCGAGACGTACCCGTTGACCGCCCCGACCAGGTCGTTGATCGCCGTCAGTGCTTCCTGGAAGGCGAGCGTGTCGATCGCCTTGTCCGCGGTCGCGACCGTCTCGGCGAGCTTGTCGGCCAGCGCCTGCTCGGCCGGCCCGTGGTCGGTCGCCTCGGGCAGCTCGCCGTCGAAGTACTTGCCGACCATCGCGGCGATCCGGCTGGCCAGGTTGCCCAGGCCGTTCGCCAGCTCCGAGGTGTAGACCGCGTTCAGGTGCTCCCAGGAGAACGAGCCGTCCGACCCGAACTGGATCGTGCGCAGGAAGTAATACCGGAACGCGTCGGAGCCGAAGTGGTCGGTGATCTCGTTCGGCGCGATCGCGGTCAGCTTCGACTTGCTCATCTTCTCGCCGCCGACCAGCAGCCAGCCGTGCGCGAAGACCTGCTTCGGTACGGCGACCCCCGCGGCCATCAGCATCGCCGGCCAGATCACCGCGTGGAACCGCAGGATGTCCTTGCCGACCAGGTGCACGTCGACCGGCCAGAGCTGCTCGAAGCGCTCCGGGTCGGTGCCGTAGCCCGCGGCCGTCACGTAGTTGAGCAGCGCGTCGATCCAGACATAGAGCACGTGCTCCTCGTCCCAGGGCACCGGAATGCCCCAGTCGAAGGTGGACCGGGTGATCGAGAGATCCTGCAGCCCCTGCTTCACGAACGAGATGACCTCGTTGCGCGCGCTCGCCGGCGCGACGAAGTCCGGCTGCGACTCGTACAACTCGATCAGCCGGTCGGCGTACGCGGACAGTTTGAAGAAGTAGTTCGTCTCCGAGACCGTCTCCAGCTCGGTGCCGTGGATCATGCAGCGCTGGGTGCCGTCTTCGTCGGTGCGGATGTCCGTCGGCAGCTTGAACTCCTCGCAGCCGACGCAGTACAGGCCTTCGTACTCGCCCTTGTAGACGTCGCCCTTGTCGTAGAGCGTCTGCCAGAAGTCGCGGACCCGGTCGGTGTGCCGCTTCTCGGTGGTCCGGATGAAGTCGTCGTAGTCGATGTCGACGTCGACCCAGGCCGGCTTCCAGGACTCCTCGACCAGCTTGTCAGTCCACGCCTGCGGGGACATGCCCTGCGCCTCAGCGCTGCGCATCACCTTCTCGCCGTGCTCGTCGGTACCGGTCAGGTACCACTTGCGCTCGCCCCGCTGGGCGTGCCAACGGGTCAGGACGTCCCCGGCCACCGTCGTGTAGGCGCTGCCGATGTGCGGCGGAGCCGTGACGTAGTAGATCGGGGTGGTGACGTAAAAGGACTTCTCCGGCATGCCTCAAGCGTAGTCGGGCGTGCCACTGTTATTTACCAGGGTGCCGGGCAGCCAGTACGGCGTCGTACACCGTCCGCTTGGGCACTCCGAAGCGCTTGGCGACGTCTGAGATCGCCTCCTTGCGCGGCGTACCAGCCTCTTCGTCGGCGGCCACCTCCGCAGCCAGCTCGTCCGGGCCGAGCTCGCGAGCCGACGGGTCGGCCCCGGCGACGACGACGGTGATCTCGCCGCGGACCCCGTCGACAGCCCACTCGGCCAGCTCGGCCGCGGTCCCCCGTTTGACCTCTTCATAGGTCTTGGTCAGCTCACGACACACCGCCGTACGCCGGTCCGCGCCGAACGCCTCGGCCATGTTCTCCAGCGAGGCGGCCAGCCGATGCGGCGCCTCGAAGAACACCATCGTGCGCGGCTCCTTCGCCAGCTCCCGCAACCGCTTCGTCCGCTCACCGGGCTTGCGCGGCAGAAACCCCTCGAAGGTGAACCGGTCCACCGGCAAGCCCGACAACGCCAGCGCGGTGAGTACTGCGGACGGCCCCGGTACGGCGGTCACGTGGATCTCCGCCTCGATCGCGGCCGCCACCAACCGGTACCCCGGATCCGAGACGCTCGGCATCCCCGCGTCCGTCACCACCACCACGGTCTGCCCCTCGAGCAGCGCTGCCACCAGTTCGGGCGTCCGCTCGCGCTCGTTCCCCTCGAAGAAGCTCAGCACCCGCCCCTGGACGACGATCCCGAGCTCCGTCGTCAGCCGCCGCAGCCGCCGCGTGTCTTCCGCGGCCACCACGTCGGCCTCCCCCAGCACCCGCGCCAACCGTGCCGACGCGTCCCCCAGATCCCCAATAGGAGTCCCCGCCAACACCAATCGCCCGGTCATGGAGCCATCCTCGCAGCCGGTCGAGGCAGTGTCGGGACGCGGTGGTATCCCGGGCTCCGTACGATGGCCGCGTGACTGCTGTGATCGATGACGACACCGCGACGGCCGCCGAGGTGCGCGAGACGCTCGGACGCGACGTCCAGGGGCGCCGGCTGCCGCCGCTGAAGCAGCGGTTGTACCCGCCGATGCCGCGCGATTTCGAGGGCGGCTGGATCGCCACCCTCGCAATCACCGCGATGGCCGCGATCCTGCGGTTCTGGAACCTCGGCAACCCGGTGAAATTCGTCTTCGACGAGACCTACTACGCCAAGGACGCGTACTCGCTGCTCAAGCACGGGTACGCCCTGCAGTTCATCGACAAGCCCGAAGGGGCCGCCGACAAGGCGATCCTGGCCGGCAACCTGGACGTCTTCAAGACCACCCCGAGCCTGACCGTGCATCCCGAGGTCGGCAAGTGGATGATCGCCGCCGGTGAGCAGTTGTTCGGGATGAACACGTTCGGCTGGCGGTTCATGCCGGCCCTGTTCGGCACCCTGACCGTCCTGCTGCTGATCCGGGTCGTCCGCCGGATGACCCGGTCGACGCTGATCGGCTGTGTCGCGGGACTCCTGCTCGCCGTCGACGGCCTGCACTTCGTGATGTCGCGGGTCGCCCTGCTCGACATCTTCCTGGCCTTCTGGCTGGTCGCCGCGGTCTCCTGCCTGGTCGCCGATCGGGACTGGAGCCGGCGCCGGCTGGCCGACTCGCTGGACCAGAAGGCCGAGGGCGCGGTCGGCCGGCTGATGCTGATCCGCCCCTGGCGCCTCGCGGCCGGCATCTGTTTCGGTCTCGCGCTCGGCACCAAGTGGAGCGCTGTCTGGGTGATGGCCGGGTTCGGGCTGCTGGTCTTCGCCTGGGATCTCGGCGCGCGCCGGATGATCGGCGTACGCCATGCGTTCTGGAAGTCGGCGCTGGTCGACGGCCTTCCCGCGTTCTTCAGCATCGTGCTGGTCGCGGGCATCACCTACACGGCGACCTGGACCGGCTGGCTGCTGCACGACAACGCCTACGACCACGACTACGCCTCCAAGAACCCGGCGCACGGCGTGATGAAGGTGGTTCCGGACGACTTCCGGTCGCTGATCCACTACCACCAGGAAGTGCTGGCCTTCCACACCGGCGACTACATCAGGCACGCCACCCACCCGTACCAGTCGCACCCGGCCGGCTGGCCGATCATCGCCCGCCCGATCGGCTTCGACGCGGTGAACGACATCAAGCCCGGCCAGCCAGGCTGCAACACCACGAACCAGAACTGCCTGTCGGTCATCTCCGCGGTCGGTACGCCGTTGCTGTGGTGGGGCGGTGCCCTGGCCCTGCTCGCGGCTCTGGTGCTGTGGGTCGGCCAGCGGGACTGGCGGTTCGGCGTGGCCGTCGTCGGCTTCTTCACCTGCTGGGTGCCATGGTTCGCCTTCGACGACCGGCCGATCTTCTTTTTCTACGCGGTCACGATGATCCCGTTCACGGTGATCGCGCTGTCCCTCGTGCTCGGTAAGATCCTCGGCCCGGCCCGGACGGCGATGCAGGCCGCTACCCCGCGGCGGCTGATCGGCAGCGCGGTGGTCGGCGCCTTCGTCGTCCTGGTCGTGCTCAACTTCGCCTACATCTGGCCGATCCTGACCGACAAGGTGCTGCCGCACTCGGCCTGGCTCAACCGCATGTGGTTCAAGTCCTGGATCTAGCGGCCGGCTCCGACCGCTCAGTGCCCTAGCTGTCCGTGGCCCCTGTTGCGGTGGCGATCGCGGTTGCGATCGCGGTTGCGGTGCCGGCGGGAGCTGCTCTGGCCGCCGACGCCGCCGAACAGGGCGAGGCCCTTGACCACGACGGTCGGCGCGTTCGGGTCGGGATCGTCACCGCCGCGGGCCGCGAACCCGCCGAAGATGCCGACGCCCTCGTTGCGGACGTTGACGCTGTCCGGCACGGTGATGTCGACGCCGCCGAAGATCGCGATCGCCCAGATCGTCACCTCGCGACCCTCGAAGACGGCATCGGTCATGTCGAGGTCGTAGCCACCGAAGATGCACAGCGCGTTGGTCCGGCGCTTGACCCGCCAGCGGCCTCTGCGCTCGCCGCCACCGAAGATGCCCACCAGGGTCTCGAAGCTGTCGGCCGGATTGGCCGGCTCCTCGATCGGTACCGGGCTGTTCGAGGGCACGGCCGTCGCGGCCGGGCGGAAGGGTTGCCCCGGCACGGCCAGATCCTGCGTGATCGGCTCGAGCTCACCGATCGTGCGCGCCTTCAGCGTCTGCTCCAGCCGCTCCGCGTGCTCGTCCTGCGTCAGCCGCCCGGTCATCAGCGCATCCCGCAACACCTCGACGACCTGGTCGCGGTCGGTGTCGGAGGCGCGCAGGTGCGCGTGCGGATTGTGAGGCTCGGGCAGGTTGTCCATGAGACCGAACGATAGTCCTCCTAGGCGCGCACCCGGAACGCAAAAACCAGAGCTACGAGGGTGATCGAAGCGAAAGCCAGGGCCGTACCGGGGTAACCCCCGAGGCCCAGACCGAGACCGCCGACCGCCGCGCCCAGGAACACCCCAAGACTCATCCCGGCGGCGTTCATCCCCAACGCCGATCCGCGCAGCTCACCACTGCGCCGGACGAGCAAGGTCGTGACGCAGGCGGCGACCGTCGCATGGCCGGCACCCATCAAGGCGGTCAGCACCAGCGTCGACGGCAAGGTCGGCGAGAAGTAGAAGGCGGTGACGCTGACGAGCGCGACGCCCACGCCGAGGACGAGCAGCTTCTCCGGACCGATCCACGGCCGCTCGAGCGCGAGGTACCGGCCGGCGAAGAGGTTGCCGAGGAAGAACGAAGCCCCGCTGAGCGACCAGACCAGCGCGAACCACCCCGGCGCCAGGTCGAACTTGTCGTCGTAGAACGCTGCCAGGTAAGCCAGATAGCCCATGAAAGCGGCCGTCCGCAGCAGCGCCACCGCGAGCAGCGGAAGTGCACCCGGGATCCGCGCCAACGCCCGGTATGTCGCGACGTACCCGGGTCTGCCGCCATCCGGACGGACCGGCGCCGTCCGTCCACGGCCACGCCAGAAGAACGCCGTCGACAACGCCAGCGAGAGCGCCGAGGCAGCCAGCAGGTTCCCCCGCCACCCCCACACCAGACCCGGTACGGCGAGCACCGGTGCGGCCAGCATCGCCATCATCGACGTGGTCGCCGAGACCAGCGTGGCAGCACGCCCGGCCGCGGCCGGCGACTTGAACCTGTCGGCGGCGGCCGCGCCGATCGACGGCCCGAGGATCGAGGTCGATGCCCCGATCAGCAAACAGAACGCGGCCAGCGCGAAGAAGTTGCCGATAGCACCCAATGCCGCCGAGAGGCCCAGCAGCGCAAGACCCCCGGCGGCCACGAGCTCACGAGCCAGTCGATCGATCAGCGGCGCCACGGCGACGCCGACGATCAGTGCGGCCAGTCCACCGAGCCCCCGCAGCCCGCCGATCTCCGCCACTTTCCCGTCCGCGGCGGCCGCGATCGGCACCAGATACATCCCGAACACGGTGAAGGGAATCAGGCTGACCGTCGAGGCCAGCAGGAACGGCCACAACCGCTTCACCATCCGCCAGTCGCCCGGCACCTCGGTCGATGCCGCGAGTGCTTTCGATGGGAGCGTCGGGTTGTCGGTGCTCACGGCCGTACAT
Organism: Kribbella monticola; assembly: GCF_003261635.1. GTDB lineage: Bacteria > Actinomycetota > Actinomycetes > Propionibacteriales > Kribbellaceae > Kribbella > Kribbella monticola. The sequence goes on from NZ_QFXK01000030.1 coordinate 130,031, forward strand.
CTCCGTCCTGCGAGTGATAGCGGTACAAGCTCGTCGGGCGGGAGCTGAACTGGGAAAAGGGAAACGGCTCCGCGGACAACGCGGTGACACCGGACCCGAGGAAGGCGCGGACCACCGCACTTCCAGTCTGAGCATAGACGGCCAGCGGCTTCGATTGCTCACGGCAACTGTTGAGGAGTACGTCGAAACTCCCGTTGCTCAAGGTCATCCCGGTCGCGACGACAGCATCCGCAGCGTCGACCACCGCCGTCATGTCGCGAGAAACCGGCAGCCCGGAGGCCGTCCGCGCCAGGTTGAAATCGCACGGCAGACAGCTTCCGCCGCGTTCGGTGATCGCGTCGACCAGCGGGTTGACGACCCCGATCAACGCGACCTTCGCGCCCGGCCGAACGTCCAGGAGACCCGCGACCGCGGCATCCCGGGCCCGCGCGCGAACATCCGGCGTACCGGCCGGCAGGACGATCTCTTCGGCATCAGGAGCGACGTGGTGTGGCTCGACGGCGGCCAGGTAGGCGTCGAGGGCGGCGATCCGGACCGGGAGCGGTGCGTCGCCGATCAGTTGGTCCAGGGAGAGGCCGGAGGCCTCCTCGCAGTACGCGGGGTCCAGCTCGCCAGGCTCGAAGGAGCAGGCGCCGAAGACCTCGCCGACCCGCAACAGCACGTAGTAGTTCCGGTAGGTGACGTCGGCGCCCGGCAGGCGGGTGGTGTGGTGAAGCCAGAAGGCGCTGATCACCGACAAGTCGGCGGGCGCTGGTCCGCGTTCGCCCGCTAGGACGGATGCGGCGAGGGTGGCAACAGAGGTCATGGGCGGGCAGCCTTTCAGCACTGGGGCACAAACTCTAATGCGACGGAGTCGCAGATGGAAACTCTTCGCGCCGGAGTTGCGCCGCCCCGCGCCGGTCCCAGGACATCGCCGACCAGGGAACCGCGAGGTCGTCCAGCGACTCGATCTCGCGCGGTCGCATCGCCTGCATCGGCCGCGCCTCGGCATGCCGGGCAAAAGCCGACTCGACGTACCGCGTGCCGGTGTCGGCCGCGAGGAAGACGTGCTGCCGGCTGCTGTCGCAGTTGTGCTCCCACAAGGCGGACAGGTACGCCGCGCCCGCGGACAACCCGGCGAACACCCCCGAGGTCCGGAGCAGATCCACCGCGGCCGACATGGCGTAGTCGAAGGAGACCCAGTGCAGCCGGTCGTACAGGTCGTGCCGGACGTTCCTGAACTCGATCGAGCTGCCGATCCCGGCGATGATCATCTCCGGGTCCTGCGTGTGCCCGGCGCCGAAGGTGATGCTGCCGAACGGCTGGACGCCGACCAGGTTCACGTCCCGCCCGCGCCGGCGCAGGAACTCCGCGATCGCGCCGGTCGACGCTCCCGTCCCCACCCCACCGACCAGGCACAGCGGTCCGGTCGGCACCAGCTCGGCGACGAGATCCGCGACCGCGCCGTACCCGAGGTAGTGGATGTCGTCATGGTATTGCCGCATCCAGTGGTACGTCGGGTTGTCGCGCAGGATCTCGCCGATCCGGCGGACCCGCAGGTTCTGGTCCAGCTGCAGGTTGTTCGACGACGGCACCTGCTCGATCGTGGCGCCGAGGATCTCGAGCTGGATCTTGAGTGTCCGGTCGACGGTGGTGGAGCCGACGATGTGGCACTTCATCCCGTACCGGTGACAGGCCAGCGCGAGCGCGTGCGCGTAGATCCCGCTCGACGAGTCGATCAGGGTGTCCCCCGGCTTCACCGCGCCGCTGTCGAGCAGGTGCCGGACCGCGCCGAGCGCGGAGTACACCTTCATCGTCTCGAACCGCAGGCAGATCAGCTCGTCGCCCACGCGGATCGGGTCGGGGTCCTTGATCGCCTCGGCCAGATGATCGTGCAATCGGGACGGCGTCATCGCTGCGGTTCGCTCCTCGTGTCGGCACAACTGGTCAGCACGGGCGGAGGTTCTGCTTCTGGTACTACGGTTTCCGGTACTGCGCCTTCCGGTACTGCGCCTTCCGGTACTACGTCTTCCGGTACTGCGGGCGTGCGCGGCCCGGGATCCGGATCGGACGCCGCGACTCCGCTGCGCCCGAGCCGCGCGGCCCTCACCAGCCGCTCGGTGATTTCGTGAGCCGGCTTCGCCATCACGGTTGCCGGCGGTCCTTCCTCAACCACCCGGCCGACCTCCAGCACCAGCACTCGATCGGCGACCGCAGCGACCAGCCCGAGGTCGTGGCTGATCCAGACCAGGGCCATCCCGCTGTCTTGCAGCTCGGTCAGCAACTCGACCACCAACGCGGTTCCGTGCTCGTCGAGCGCTGTCGTGATCTCGTCGCAGATCAGCACGTCCGGACGGGCGAGGAGGGCTCGCGCGATCGCCGCTCGTTGGAGCTCACCGCCGGAGAGCTGACTGGGCGGTCTGGCGGCCACCATTGCCGAGACGCCGAGACGAGCAAGCGTGGCAACGGCTTCGGCCTTCGCATCGACGCGGCTCACCCCGCGCAGGCGTTCCGCAGTACGGGCTACCTGGTCGTCGACGCGACGTCGTTCGTCGAAGGAGCCGCGGACTTCCTGCCAGACGTATTGGACCCGGCGAGCTTGCTCGGCGGACCGCTTCCGCAGCACGGGAAGTGGCTGATCGGACAGGGTGATCCGGCCGGTGTGCCGTTCGTGCAGGCCGGCCAGACAGCGCGCCAGGGTGGTCTTGCCGCTGCCGGAGCGGCCGACGACACCCACGCAGCCACCGGGTGGCACGGTCAGCTCAACCTCCTGCAGGATCGGATCTCGTCCGCGAGCACGCAGCGACGCGGTCAGGTTCATTGCCTGGAGCAACGGTGTTGGCGTGCCGGTGGTTCCCGGTCGCGGCCGGAGTTTTGTTGCGGCTGGAAGAACATCGGTGCCACCGGCATCGATCACCCGGCCCGCGTCGAGCACCACGACGTACTGCGCCAGCGCGCGGACCAGCTCGAGATCGTGACTGAGCAACAAGATGCCCAGTCCTTGTCCGGTCAGCTCCTTGAGTTCGCTCACCAACTGCAGCCGGGTGATGGAATCCAGCCCGGTGCTCGGCTCGTCCAGGACCAGCACCTTCGGGCGACAAGCGAGCGCCTGCGCCAACGCGATCCGCTGCCGTTGCCCACCGGAGAACTGATGCGGAAATCTGCGCTGCGTACTGCGATCACCCGGCAACTGCGCGGCTCTCAACGCCTCCACCACACCGTCTGCTCCGTGGTTGTGCAGCCTGCTCAACTCACCGATCGCCGTACCGATCCGCCTCGCCGGATTGAGAGCACTCCCCGGATGCTGCGGCATGTAGGCAACCACCCGCCCCCGGACCGCGGCCGCGTCGGCACCGTTCGACATCAGATCAATGCCGTCTACTCTGACTTCACCCGACAGACGCACACCTCTGCCGTGCTCGCCCAGCAGGGCAAGGGCTGACGTCGTCTTGCCCGAACCTGACGCACCGACCAGCGCCGTCACCTGTCCTGGCCAGACCTTGAAGTCCACCCCGTCGACGAGAACGGCTGTCCCCGCCACAGCAGACAGTCCACGCACTTCTACCAGCGGTTTCATCTGTCCACCACCTCCGTCGCTGTGCGGCGCGAGCGGTGCACCAGCCGATCCGCGAGCAGGTTGAACCCGAGGGTGAACGCGACCAGCATCAACGCCGGCGCGACCACGGCCCACGGCTGCAACAGCACGCCCTCCCGGTTGCGCGAGACGCTGACTGCCCAGTCAGGTGCGGTCGGACTCAAACCCAGGCCGAGAAAGTTGACCGAGGCAACAAGGAAGACGGCCAGCGTGATCCGCGTGCCCAAGTCGGCCGCGACCGGTCCCAGGACCGAGCGACCGACGTACCCGACCTGGATGGCGACCCAACTCTCGCGCTGCATCCGCAATGCCTCGACCACCGGTCCGCTGGCGGCATCCAACGCGGCCGCACGCACCAACCGGGCCACCGTCGGAACGTTGACCATGGCAACGGTCAGGGTGATCGCCGGCGGCGAGGCCCGCCAGCCGACGGCGACGACACTGATCACCAGCAAGGACGGCAGCGGCAGCAGTACGTCGAGGGGCCGGATCAGCACCTCGTCGACCCAGCGATGCCGCGTCGACGCGGCGACCAGCCCGATCGTCCCGCCGACCAGATAGGCGATCGCAACGGCACCCACCGCCATCCCGAGCGCAGTACGGCCACCGACGAGTAGCAATTGGACCACGTCCCGCCCGAGCCCGTCCGTCCCGAGCCGAACGCCGCTCTCGTAGGGCAGACCCGGCTTGGCCTCCAGTGGCACGAATGGACCGAAAACCGCCACCAGCAAGGGAATCAGCACCAGCACAACGGACACGGCCAACGGCGTACGGGCTCTCCACGAAGCGATCATCGGAGGAGCTCTGTTCTCGGGACGAGGCGGTTGCAGACGAGATCGGCGGCAAGGTTGATCAGCAGGGCGGCGACGGCGAGCACCAGCGTCAGGCCTTGCACCACCGGCACATCGCGGGTCTCGACACCGTCCACCAGCGCGGTCGCGAAGCCTGGGATCGCGAAGATCGCCTCCACGACCAGAACCCCACCCAGCAAGGTGTCCCCCGTCCGCGCCAACTCCTGCACACCGGGCACCGCCGCATTGGGCAGCACATGCCGCAACAGCAACTGCCGCCGCGGAACGCCGAGCCGCCTGGCCTGTACGACGTACTCCGCGTTGAGCGCGTTGATCGTCCCGGCCCGGACTTGCCGCGACAGCAGACACACCGTCCGTCCGAGGAGCACCGCGACCGGCAGGACGAGCAGCGCAGGGTTGGCCGGCAAGTCGCCACCGACCCACGTCGCTGGAAGCCACCCCAGCTTCAGGGAGAACAAAGTGATCAGCACGACCGCGATGACGAAGTCGGGGATGGCACTCAAGGCGAGGGTGATCGACGTGATGACTCGATCGAGCCGCCCGTTCTCGCGAGTGCCCATCACCAGCCCGAGGACCACGGCGAGCGGGACGACGACTGCCAACGTCGCCAGCGTGAGCACCAACGTCGCGCCGACCGACGCCTTCACGATGTCGGCGACCGACCCGCCGCTGATCAGCGAGGTCCCGAGATCGCCGGTCAGCACGTTCCCGAACCAATGCGTGAACCGCTCGATCGCCGGCTCGTCGAGGCCGAGTTGCGACCGCAGCCGGGCGACCTGGTCAGGCGTGAGCGTCTCGGTGAACCGCATGTCGGCCGCGTCGCCCGGCAGCAGCGCGGTCAGGAGGAACACCAGGATCGACAAGACGGCCAGTTGGATCACAGCCAGGGCGGCCCGCTGCGCGGCGTACGACCGCATTCAGGCCAGCCACACCTTGTCGAAGCGGCCGGAGTCCAGCGTGTTCGGCGGCACCGCCTGGACGCCCTGCACCCTCGACGAGATCGCGACCAGGAAGTCGGGATGCCCCCACGCGAGGATGCCACCATCGTCCCGCAACGTCTTCTGCAGTACGGCGTACTTCGCGGCGCGCGCCGCCTCGTCCGTCTGCACCTGGGCAGCCGCGAAGGCCGCATCGAAGGCGGCCCGGCGCCAGTGCGTCACGTTGAACGGCGACTTGGTCAGCAACCGATCGGTGATGTACTGCGGGATCGGCATCGCGCCCGAGCGGTGGCTTCCGATCACTCCCTTGGTGAGCAGGTCTTTGGCATAGGTCTGCGCGCTGCCGGTCGTCACTTTGAGCTTCACGCCGGCCTCGGCGACCTGCTCGGCGAACAACGTGGCCGCCTCGACGAATCCCGCGGAGGCGTCGGAGGTGAAGATCTCCACCTCCTTGCCGATCAGGCCTGCCTTCTTCAGCAACGCCTTGGCCTGGTCGACGTCCCGCTCCCGTTGCGGCAGGTCGGCCGGGTAGTACTGAAACCCCTTGCCGAACAGATCGTTGCCCACGGCACCGCGTCCGGCGAGCACGACGTCGACCAGCCGCTGCCGGTCCGCGAGCAACTTGAAGGCCAGCCGAACATCGGGATTGTCGAACGGCGGCCGATCGACCTTCATCACGAACGCCTGCGTGGTCGAGCCTTTCGCCGCGACGATCTTCACCGTCCGGCCGGCCTCCGCGGTACGGGCGAAGGTCGCGGTCATCTCGTTCGCGTACTCCGCCTGCCCACCCTGTACTGCGTTCGCCCGGGCTTCGGCATCGGCGGAGAGGATCTGCAGTTCCTCGATCTTCGCTGGTCCGTCCCAGTAGTCCTCGAAGCGGGTGGCGACCATCGAGCGGCCTGCCTCGAACGAGGTGAACCGGAAAGCACCGGTGCCGTTCGGTTCGGAGGGGTTCTTGAAGCCGTCGCGGACGATCTGGGTGCCGATTCCGGCCAGCAGGGCAGGGAATTCCGCGTTCGGGGCCGCCAGGGTCAGCTCGACCGTGCGCTTGTCGATCGCCTTGCAGCGGCGGAGGTCGAGGGCAGCGAGGGAGGACTGCGCCACCCGCTCGGGTGCGTTCGGATCGGCGATGCGGGCGAGGCTGTAGAGCACGTCCTGGCTCGTCAACGGCTTGCCGTCATGGAAAGTGGCGTCCCGCAAGGTGAATCGCCAGGTCGTGGCCTGCGCGTCGGGCTCCCACTTCGCCGCGAGTCGCGGTACCGGCTTGAGATCGGGGCCGAGTTCGACCAGCTTCTCGTACAGGGCTTTGTGCCGGGCGATGTCGACGAACAGGCTCTGCAGATGCGGATCGAGCACCTCCTTGGCACCACCACCGGCGAACACCGCACGCAGCCGGCCGCCGGACTTCGGAGCCGCCGCGGGGCTGTCGGCCGAGCCGCAGCCGCTGACCGCGGCAACGGCCAAACCGCTTGCCAGGCAGAGGAATCCTCGTCTGTTCAGAGCTTCGGACATCCGCATTTCCTTCACGGTAAGTGGGCTCCGGCGAGGAGTGGTCGCCGGCTCGAATCCTGCCGTTAATGAAAATCGTTGTCAAATTCAGGCGCATCTGAACGGACGCCACACATTCTTCCGCCACCCCCGATCCCCTCGCCGACCGTAACGGCGTGTCACCACTACCTACCCTTGAGTACTCGTAGTCACCGCGCGGCCGCTGTATCCTCGCGTCGAGGCATGGATGAACCAGGGGGAAGGGCGATGCACGAGGCCGGCTTGTACTTCCCGTTCATTCACGTCCGCGACGACGACTGGCTCAAGCTGGCACTGCTCTACTGGCCGCGGCTCTACCGGTTGGTCCCACCCGACTACCAGACGAACGACAGCCGGACCGCCCGCGAATTCGATGCTGCCGGTCTGCTCCACACGATGGAGCCGATCAAGGACACCGACGCCAACGCGTTCTTCGAAACCTTGCTCGCGAACGTCGACAAGCTCGGCGACTACACCACGGCGCGAGCCAAAGCAGAGTCCGCGGGTCGGCGTCTGCCTACCTCGTCAGCCGATGGACCTGTCGAGGGCGACCTTGCCTTGATCCACAGCGCGAAGCTCAGCACTTCCTTCGTCTACGAGCTTCGGCGCGCGGGCCTGGCGGAACTCCGGACGAGGCTTCCCGGCGGCCATCGGTGGATCGGCGTGCACCCGACCCTCGGGGCCGCCTACATGACGGCGCTGGCCAACGAGCTCGGCAGCCGACTGCGGCTGGAGCCGTTGACCGACCAGACGGATCTGCGCATCGCGGCTCCGAACAACGGCATAGCGTCCGCGCTCGATCTCCTGCTCGGCCGGTCCGCCGATCACCGTCCTGACCCGGCAACCGGGGTCGATGAGTACGTGATGCTCGCCCTCCAGTGCGTCCGGCCGAAGGCGATGGGGCAGGTCCCGGCCGAGCAGATCGTTGATTGCCGGGAGAACCTGGCCGCCGAACTCGCCGACTTCCGGGCCTTCGTCGAGACGCAGAAGCAGGAACTGACCGCCATCACCGCCTTGCCGCCCGGGCAGCGCAAGCTCGATGCGTTCGCCGACCACGTGCACGACACTGTCGAAGCGCCCCTGCAAAGACTCGAACGCGGACTCCAATTGCACAAGCTGGATACGGTGCGGACGATGCTCGTCACCGGCACGCTGGCAGCTCCGCCACTGGCGGGCATGGCACTGGAACAGCTAGGGGCAGGTGGCACAGTCGGGATGTCGGTCGGCACAGTCGCCGCGATGGGAGCCGCCTGGTGGCAGGTGCGCGCGGCCCGGGAGTCCGCCCGTGCGAAGTCCCCGCTCTGCTACTTGCTCGACCTCCGCGACGAGCTGACCCCGAAGACCATCGCCGGCAGGTTCCAGCGGATTGTGAAAGGCGCCTACTGACCGCTCTGGGCGACCAACGACCGGCCGTCTTCAGGGGACGAGACGTCGCCGTCGGACAGATCGGCGCGGCAGAGGTCGCGGGCCGGCAGATTGGTGCGGATGCGGTCGAGGAGGGTGATGAGGGTGTCCTGCTCTTCGATGGTGAGCTGGTCGAGCAGGTAGGCGCGTACGGCGGCGACGTGGTCGGGTGCGGCGGCGGCGACGGCGGTGCGGCCGGCGGCGGTCAGGTGGATCATCGAGCCGCGGGCGTCGGATTCGCATTCCTCCCGGGTGACCAGGCCGCGCTTCTCCATCCGGCTGACCTGATGCGACAACCGGCTGCGCTCCCACCCGATCGCCCGGCCGAGATCGCGGGTTCGCAGTACACCCTGCGGCGCATCCGACAGCGGCTGCAGCAGGGCGTACTCCGCCCCGGACAGTCCCGAGTTCTTGATCAGCCGCGTCTCGAGCGCGCTGAGCAACTCGCGGTGGCTGTCACGGTACGACTGCCACAGATGCGCCTCGCGCGCATCGAGCCACCGAGTCTCGGCCATCCACCCATCGTAGCGGCCGTCGTTGACATATCACCTAGCTCGGACTCACGGCGTGCGCGACAGTGCGACCGCGAGCCCCACCGTCGCCGCCATCAAGATCACCTCACCGGCGGCCAACCGCCAAAAGGCAGCCGGGCGATCCGCGAGAGCCGGCAGCGTGGCCCTGCGATGCCACCACCCGATGAACACGAGCGCGGTGAAAGCAACAGCCTTCGCGAAGACCAGAGCGCCGTACCCGCTGGTCACCCATTGCGTGATCAGCCCCCAGCCGTCCGCGCGCCCACCCAGATGGATCTCCCCCGTCAGCAACCCGGTCGCGCCGACACACACAGCGCAGACCAACGCCAAGGCACTGAACCGCTCGACCGCAGTCCGTTCTCGCGTGTACCGCAGAAGCGCACCCAGCCCACCTATCCAAACCGTCACAGCGAACACATGGACGACAAGCGACCCGGTCGCCAGCACCGACCAGAAGGTGGTCCGCTCGATCGCCCCGTGCCCGTTGAGCAGCGGCCCCACGAGGGCGGCCGCTGCCAGACCAAGGCAGACCCGCGCGGTAGCGACCGTCCGGCACCCACTGAGCACCACCGCAAGGATCGCTGTCAGCACGATGGTGACCGCCAACGCCCTGACCTGATTCAGGCCACCGGCGAGCTCAGCATGTTCACCAAGATGAGACAGCGGTACGCCGAGGATCACGGCCGCGGTTGCCACCAGTCCCCCGAGACTCGCGACCGCCCACACCCCAGCGACGACGGCCGCGTCCTGAACCGCTCGAAGTCCTTGCCCAGCAAGCTTTCCGCCATCACCAGGCAACAGGACAACAGCCGCGAGCAGGGCCCCCACGCAAGCGATGGCAGCAAGATCAGCCACCAACCGCAGTACAGGAAGGGCCCAGGACACCGGCATGCTCGCGCCCGAAAGCCCCGCAGGCAACGGCTTCGGCGCACCTCCGGCCGCCAGCAGGGCAACTACCAGTACTACGGTGCCTGCGGCAACTACTCCGACCCCGAGAAGCTTCCTCATTGCGACGCGGGTCGACGCCGAACGATCACGATCGCCAGCGCGACGACCACCAGCATCACCAGCACCATCGCGACGATCACCACGACGTTGGACTTGTTCTGGGCGGCCGTCGGCTGGTTCGTGACGACGCCGCCCGGAGCATGCCCGGCATGCGTCACGGTGAAGCTCGCACTGACCGTGATCGGATGTCCGTCGGCAGAGACGATCCGGGCGTCGACGGTGTACTTGCCGGCCTCGATCATGGCACCGACCGGCTGAGTCACCTTGTTGTCGATCACCTGGATGTCGCCGGTGGACACGTTGTTCCCGGAAGGCGACTTCACCTGAACCTCGGCGCCGGTCGACCCGACCGGCTCGTTGAACGTCAGCACCACCTGCGTCGGCGGCGCCGCCATCGTCGAACCGTCGGCAGGCGACATCGACTCCAGCTTGGCGTGCGCCGCCGCCGGCCCGGTGGCAACCACCAGGGCCAGCAGCGACGCGACCAGTACTGCGATCAGCCGGCGCATGATTACGGCTTCGCCCGCCGCGACCGCAGGCCGAACCCGAGCCCGAGCAGACCGACGAGCAGACCGGCGCCGCCGAGGGTCCGGGCGACGTTGTCCGGCTTCGTCTCCGCCGTGGTCGCGGCGACCGGAGTGATCGCGGCGGCCAGCTTCAGCGCCGGCGCCGGGTGCTCCGGCTTGTCCGCGCCGTCCTTGGCGAGCTCCTCCCACTTCACCACCTCGCCGTCACTGTACGTCTGGACCGCCGGGAAGCTGAGCGAGTCGACGCCTTCGGGCAACCGGCCGACGGACAGCGCGAACTCGTCGAAGTCGTTCGGCGGTACGCCCGCAGTGCCGGGCACCGCGGTCCAGGTGACCGTCGTGATCTCCTCGGTCAGCGTGACATCGCCGACCTTGACCGGCGCGGCCAGCTTCTCCTTGGTCTTCTGGACCTTCCAGCCGTCCTTCACCTGGGCGCCGACGCTGGCGAACGGATGATCCTTGGGCAGCGTGACGACCAGCTTCGTCGTACCGGCTGTCTCGGACTCGCTCGGGACCCGGAACACCAGTTTGGCGTAGCCGCCCGGCTTGGCGTCCGGCGAGGACACGGTGACGTGGGCCGACGCCGAGGTGGCGGCGCCGGCCAGGACGAGCGCTGAGGCCGCGGCGATCGCGGCAGCGCGGAGTACGAATCTCTTGGGCATGACTGTGGAACCTTTCGCGGACACACGAGTTCAGCCGGTCCGCGGGGTTTCCCGGAACCGGTCAGGACGAGGCGAAGAGCACGTGTCCGACAGGCGGCCCGCGCCGCGATCCGTTCGAGTTCAGCCACCGCTGGGTCAGCGACGGCTCCGGTACTGCGGTCAGCGGGCGACGGGCGGCCGGTACGACGACCAGGCCGCCCGGGAGCTCGGGGACCAGGCGCGCGAGGATTCGCAGTACGCGAACGGCCCAGTCGTGGGCCCGACCGACCACGAAGATGCCTGCGAGCAAGGCCAGCAGGTGGGTCGCCGTCATGGTCAACGCGCTGTGCGCCGGCGACTCGGTTGCCCCAGGCATCGGCATGTCCATCGGCATCGCCATGTCCATCGGCATTTCGTGGGCTTGGGCGACCGGCTCGGAGTGCGTCGAGTTCAGCGTGAGGTGGACGACGAGCTGCACCGCAGCCAGCACTCCGACCGCCTGCGCCCGACGCCCGGCGACGAACTCACCGAGCAACCAGCACGCGGCTGCGAGCGCGAGAAGCTGTGGAACGACAGCGAGCGGGACCGACGCGCCGGAGACCAGGACATGCCCGCCCACCGCGACCGCGACGCCAAGCGTCACGACAGCGGAAGTCGCACTCGTCTCGGCACGCAAACCGGTCACCTTCGTCGTCAGGGCGGACAGCCGCTGTCCATCGTTCCACAAGCTCTACGATCAGGCAGGCGCGAGTAGTTCCGGGCCATGCAACCGATTCCGCCCTCACCACGTTCATAACCCGACAACACGAAGGGATGACGGGTGAAGACCAGCGCGGAGAGCGAGTACGTCGAGTTCGTGACGCACCACGCCGACCGGTTGTGCCGTACGGCGTACCTCCTGTGCGGCGACTGGCGGCGAGCCGAGGACGCGACCCAGGAAGCACTGATCAGGCTCTATCGGGTCTGGCCGCGGATCCAGCGGAAGGGCGGGATCGGCGCCTACGCCCGCAAGGTGGTGGTCTCGACCACGCTGGACGGGCTCCGGCCGCGATCCAGCCGGGAGGTGGTCGGCGGTTCGACGTACTTCACCGCGACGGCGGATCCGGACGACCGGATCGCTCTGGCCGAGAGCCGGCTGGTGATCGTCAGGGCACTCGCTCAGCTGCCGCCCCGGCAACGCGCGTGCGTCGTACTCCGGTACTTCGACGAACTCTCCGTCGACGAAACGGCAGCCGCCCTCGGTTGCCGTCCCGGCACCGTCAAGAGCCAGACCACTCGAGCTCTCGAGCGGCTCCGAGCCGAACTGGCCCCTTCGACCCTCAGCGACTTCGCCGGACATGGAGGCTGACATGACCCAGGATCTCAAGACCCGACTGGACGAGGCCACGGACCGCCCGACCGCCTTCGTTCCTGACCTCGACCACCTGCTGGCCGCCGGTCGCCGTCGCGCCCGCTCCCACTTCGCGGTCACCATCGCAGGCACGGTGGCAGCGGTTGCCGTCGCAGCGACCGCCGGGGCGATCGCCCTGAACCAGGGCGGCGGCAGCGGACCCAACGTTCTCCCGGCACCACCGGCCGGGCAGGCAACAAGCGCTACGCCGACCACCACGACGAGGTGTTTGGACGAGGCAGGCCAGCCGTCGCCGAAAGGCGCGGACAAGTGGGAGTCGATGGTGACCGTCAAGGACAAGTACGGGTCCAGCACCGTACGCCGCTCCGCGGGGCAGCTCGCCTTCTGCAGCGAGTTCTCCGGCAAGCCGACCATCGTCACCCAGCAGGTGATGCTGCCCAGGTCGTCGGTCTGGCTGATGTCCGTCTGCCGAACCGATCCGTCCTGCACCGACATCGTGACGGTCTTCATGGGCCGGCTGCCCGCCAACGCGGTACGGGTTGCCGTGACCCCCGCCGGCGGCGGCAAGCCGGTCGACGCGACGACCCGCAAGGGCTTCTTCGCGTATCGCTGGATCGACGTACCCGATCTCAGCCGACCGGCGACGGCCAGGATCTACGACAGCGCCGGCCGGGAACTGGGGCACTACCGAGTCTGAGTTGCCTTGCCCTTGGCAACCGGTCTGCTTCGTCGGGGATGATGGGCGGATGCGTGTGTCGAAGGACGTGGCGGTGCTGGAGATCGGTGGGAGTCATGTGACCGCGGCTTCCGTGCGGCCGGGGTCGTGGCAGGTCGAGGTGGTGCGGCGGGCAGCGCTCGACTCGAAGGGGTCGGCCGAGGCGATCGTCGAAGCGTTCGCGGTGGCGGCCAAGCAGTTGCCGTTGGCAAATGGTTTGGTGGTGGCGTTGCCGGGGCCGTTCGACTACGAGACCGGGGTTGCCGGGTATCGGCTGGACAAGTTCGCCGCGCTCTACGGGCTGGATCTCGGGGCGGCACTGCGGAAGTCGCTCGGAGTCGAGCGCGTGGTGTTCCTGAACGACGCCGAGGCGTTCTCGGTCGGCGAGTGGACCGCGGGCGAACTGCGTGGTCAGGAGCGCTGCGTCGGCGTCACCATCGGGACCGGGATCGGCTCGGGCTTCCTCGCCGACGGCCGGGTCGTCCGGATCGGCGACACCGTGCCGCCGGGCGGCGAGCTGTACCGCACGGAGTACCGCGGAAAGCCGCTCGAGGGCTGGATCTCGGCCCGCGCGATCCTGCGCCTGTACTCCGAGCGCGCGGGCTCCCTGCCGCAAGGCTGGGGCGTGAAGGAGGTCGCCGATCACGCGCGGGGCGGGGACGACGTCGCTCGGCAGGTGCTGCTGGATTGCTTCGGGGTGCTGGCCGAGGTGGTGGCGTCGTGGGTCACCCGGTTCGGCGCGAGCCGCGTAGTACTGGGTGGTTCGATCTCCGGGGCGTTCGATGTGGTCGAGTCGGTGTTCTCGTTCCCTACGACGGCGACGGCCGATACCGAGCACTCGGCGATCCTCGGTGCGGCCGCACACTTCACCCGCTGACCCCGGCTGGTTGGTGGACGGCTGGTACGCCGTCCGCGCCGGCTCGGCTTGGGGGTGGCGGCGGCTACGGTGATCGGATGGCCGCTCGCAAACCCGCTGTCCGGATCGCCGTACCCCGTCTTCGGGCTCAACTCGACGCGTACGAGGTGGGACCGGACGGGTTGGAGGACGAGGACCGACTGACCGACGTCACCCTCGACGAGCAGAATCTCAGCGACGTCGTCGCCCAGCACGTGGAGATCAGCGGCGGGCGGCTGACCCGGTGCAACTTCGGCGGTTCGGACCTCGAGAAGGCGATCCTGGTCGACGTCGTCCTCGATCACTGCGATCTGGCCAACGCCCGCTGGTCGGACGCGTCGGGGACCCGGCTGGCGGTGACGTCGTCCCGGTTGACCGGGTTCGCCGGGCCTGGGCTGAGCCTGCAGCATGTGACGATCCGGGATTCGGTGCTCGACTTCGCCTCGTTCCGGTTCGCCAAGTTCGTGAAGGTGGAGTTCACCGACTGCCGCCTGCAGAACGCCGATTTCGTCTCCGCGGACCTGACCGGCACCGTCTTCCGCCGCTGCGACCTCACCGGCGCCGAGTTCTCCCAGGTCCGCGCCCCCGGCGCCGTCTTCGTCGACTGCCGCTGGGACGGCACCAAAGGCATCGCCAGCCTCACCGGCACCAAGATCGCCAACACCTCCCCCATAGACACCCTCGCCGTAACCACCGCCATGGCCACCGCCCTGGGCATCACCCTCACCGACCCCACCGACCACCCCGAAGCCCCCGCCTGACCCTGGCGAAGGCGAGCACCCAGCAGACCCGACCGACCGGCGGAGCTGCCTACTCCAGGCTTGCCAGCAGGAGTGTGATCGCGCCGGTGAAGGCGTCTTCGGCGGCTTTGATCCATGGTTGCGGGCCCTGGGTCGACTGGTGGCGGGCGATCGCGGTGCTTTCTGGGTAGCGCTCGGCGAAGTCTGGGGCGACCGCCTGGAGCGCCTTGCCTCGCTCTGCCCACCACTCCGCACTCTGCGCCGATTCCGCCAGCGCCTCGACCTTCCGCTTCGCCGCCTCGCGGACGATGCTGTAGAGCGCGCTCGTCACGGTCGGCCGTACGGCGAGCGGCACCTCCGCGCGCGCAAGCAATCGCAGCAACCCCTCGAGCACATCCTGCTCATGCGGCCCGAAACCAGGCCGCGCCTGCGATACCTCCAACACCCAGGGGTGGCGAACGTACATGTCGCGCAGCCCCACACACCACGCCGTGACGGCCTTCCGCCAGTCCGCGACCTTCCGGGGCGCGGGCACCTCGGCGTGAACGTGATCGTGCATCACCGTGATCAGCACCTCGCGCCCCGGCACGTACGTGTAGAGAGACATCGCCGTCCGGCCCACCTCGTTGCCGACGGCACGCATCGTCACACCCTTGAGGCCGGCACTGTCGGCGATGCCGATCGCGGTCGTGACGAGTTGGTCGACAGTGAGCGTCTGATTCGGGCCGCGCCGGGGTGCCGGCGCCTTGCCCCAGAGCAGTTCGAGCGTCCGGACCGCGTCCTCCACTTTTCTCCTTACGACGTAAAGTGTTACCGTGTGAAACACTATACAACGTAAGGAGTACTTCGTGACGGCAATCCTGCACGACGGCAGCACCATCGAGTTCACGACGTACGGACCGGCCGGCGCGCCGTCGTTGCTGCTGCCGGTCAATCCGGCTCCGGCCGTCGAGGGGCCCGAGACCGATCAGCTGCGAGCGTGGGGCGCGGATCCGGCCTTGGGTCACTCGCTGACCCAGGGTTTCGGCGAGCACTTCCGGGTCATCGCCTTCGACTACGAGGCACAACTCCAGGCCCATCCGAAGCCGACCACTCTCACCCCCGACAACCTCGTCGCCGACTTCCTGGCCGTCGCCGACGCGGCCGAAGCGTCGACCTTCGCGTACTACGGTTACAGCTGGCTCGGGCTCGCCGGACTCCAACTCGCTCTCCGCACGGATCGCCTGACCGCCTTGGTGATGGGCGGCTTCCCACCCCTGGACGGCCCGTACGACGCGATGCTGCAGGTCACCGAGGCGACGTACGAGCTGGCCGGCGGCCCGGTATCGGATCAACCCGTCGAGCCGGGCGACTGGGATTCGACAGAAGTTGCCATGAGCAAGGCTCAGGCGCAGCAGTTCCTCACCCTCTACCAATCCCTGCGGACCTTCGACGATCACGCTGCCCAGTCGCACCTCAGTTGCCCACGGCTCTGCATCGCCGGCAGCGCCGACAACATCCAGTACGGCGAACGCTGGCGCAACGCCTACGTCGCCATCGGCGAAGCGGTGGAGAAGAACCGGTCGAGACTCGAGGAACTCGGCTGGACCGTCGCCCTGCTACCCGACCTGGACCACATGCAAGCCATGCACGCCGACAAGATCTTGCCGATCGCCGAACCCTGGCTCCGCGAGCACCTCAACGCCTGAGGCCGGCGAGCACGCGGCGGACCGGCGGACCGGCGGACCGGCGTACCGGGCGGCTGGATGAGCGCACCGGCCGGCTGGGCGTACGGCGTACCGGCTAGCGGGCCAGGTATTTGCGGATGTCGTCGGCGACCTGGGCGCGGGTCGTCATCTGGTATTTCTTGAGGATCGCGCTCAGGTGCGTCTTCACCGTATTGAGGCTGATCCCGAGCTCGGCCGCGAGCTGATCGTTGTCCAGACCGTCGACGAGCAGCACCGCTACGCCTTGCTGGGCCTTGGTGAGACTCGCGTACCGCTGCTCGGGCCCCAGATCCGTTTCGAGCATCATCTCGATCAACTCGGACTGGATCTGCTCGGCGGCCTGGACGAGCCGGTTCAGGTACCCCTGGACGACGGGGTTCGCCGCCTCCGGCTCCGCCATCGCCTCGCCGGCGATCTCCCGCAGTGTCCCGATCCGGTGCGCGAGGTACTCCATCACGTGATCCGAGGTGAGCTGGTTCGGAGTATCGTCGCCCGCGGGCAATCGGCGCAGCGCGTCGCGGTCCTCCACCTCGCGGGTGAGCACCCGGGCCACCACGCCCGCGAGCCACTCGAACGCCCGGACGACGTTGTCGTCGTACGTGTTCGGCTCGTAACTGTGCATGGAGATCATGCCGAACAGTTGCCCGTCGCCGGATGGACCTGGGCGGAAAAGTGGCACCGTTACCACATCGGCCGACACCCGTTTGGAGTCGCCGAACATGTGGCCGGCTTGGAGAACGGCACCGTTGTCATAGGCGAAGCGATAGGTCTGCCGGTGCTTGAGCAGCCACGCGGTCTGCCCACTCGGCCCGAAATTATGGGTATCCGGCTCCTCGTATTTGCCGGAGTCGTAGCCGTACGGGTACCGCACCCGGCTGGTGCCCTGCAGGAATCCGACGTAGAAGGTGTCGACCCGGGCGATCTTGCCGACCACCGCGCGCACGTAGTTGTAGAGGCTGTAGTGATCGCCTCGGTACAGCGCCTCGATCTTGTGATACGCCTCGCGCAGGATGATGGCAGTTTCGGCATCCACCCGCAGCGGAGCTGGTTTGTCTGCATCCACGGCCGCGGACCCCCTCGTGTTCAGATCCATCCTGAACTATGCCGAGGTCACCCTTCGTTGCCAAGTCCCCATCCCGGTGCCGGGCGGGTTCAGGAGGTGAGGCGATCCCAGCTGGAGGGGTCGGACCAGGTCGAGAGCGGGTCGACGTACGGGCGGAGCAGCGTGGTGAGCTCGGCGTCGTCGGTGCCCTTCAGCTGGTCCGAGGCGATCTTGCGGGCGACGCCGGCCAGGAAATCCGCGACCTGGACGCGCGGATGGGAGAAGGAGTCGACCAGTTCCAGCTCGGCCAGGTTGCCGGTCAGCTGCTTCAGCTGGGCGATCCGGTCGGGCGAGAGGGTGGTCTGGCGGTCGTGGGCGATCGCCACGGTCCGGTCGGGTTCGCCCCAGTACTCGATCGCGCGCACGATCGCGGGCATCAGGGGATCCAGCGGCGGGATGCTCCGGGGGTCGTCGAAGAGCCCGGCGCGCAGCTGGTCGGCGTACGGGCGGGAGCTCTTCAAGGCGTCCAGCTCGTCGAGCGGGAGCGCCCCGAGTGCCTGGTAGAACGACTCGACCGGTGTGGTCGCCTCGGGGAGATCCTTGGCTCTGAGGAGGTTGTTCGCCGTCGCGAGGAAGTCGCTCCACGCGGGTCCGCCCGTACGACGGCCCGCGGCGTACAGCCTGGCGGCCAAGGTACCGTCGGCGTCGGTGTCGGTGAGGAAACCGACGAGTCTGGAGACGAGGAAGAATGCCTTGTCGACCAGCTGCACCTGGGCCTGACCGAACAACGGCCCCGACGAGCCGAGCAGCCAGATCAGCACCGGGCGATGCTTGGACCGCAGTACATGGTTCGCCTTGTACTCCGTGGCAGGCGAGCGAATGCGCTCGCGGAGCTCCTTGATGCAGCGTGCCGCGGTCTCCTCGTCGAGCGCCACGGCGGCGTGCGCGAACACGTCCGTCACCCCGCCGATCAGCTTCTCGCCCTCGTACCCGGACTCGTCACAGGCGATCTCGACGGGAGGCTTCACCCGACGACTGTCTCACCGGCAGGGGCCGTTCGTACACGAAAACCGCCGCCCCCGGAACGAGAGCGGCGGTCGCGGATGATGCGGGACTTCTCCACCTATCGAGCTCACCACCAGATTGAGCCCGTTCTACTGGATACCTCTCACTGCCGGCTGAGGCGCCCTCCCAGGACCTCCGCCGTACTACACCATCCGCGACCACTCTCCGGACGCCCAGTTGTCGAGCCCCTGTCCTCCGCTTCCGCGCCCCCACGGAATCGGTTCCCCCCGACATACCCCCGGCGTCCCCTCCACGATCCCACCCATCACCGAGCGTTGACTATCGCCCACGGCATGACCTTGAACGCTCATCTACCTCACCCCAGGAATGAGATCCGTGGGGTCGCGCTCAACTGCCGAGGGAGGTCCGCGCCCTCGGCAGTTGAGGGTGCGGAGCCGGTCAGCCCTTGAGGTACGCCGCCAGGTGCTCGCCGGTGAGGGTGGAGCGGGCTGCGACCAGGTCGGCCGGGGCACCCTCGAAGACGATCCGGCCGCCGTCGTGGCCGGCGCCGGGGCCCAGGTCGATGATCCAGTCGGCATGCGCCATCACCGCCTGGTGGTGCTCGATGACGATCACCGACTTGCCGGAGTCGACCAGCCGGTCGAGCAGGCCGAGCAGGTTCTCGACGTCGGCCAGGTGCAGACCGGTGGTCGGCTCGTCGAGGATGTAGACACCGCCCTGCTCGCCGAGGTGGGTGGCCAGCTTGATCCGCTGCCGCTCACCACCGGACAGCGTGGTCAGCGGCTGCCCGAGCGTCAGGTATCCGAGCCCGACGTCGACCAGCCGGTCGAGGATCTTGTGCGCGGCCGGCAGCTTCGCCTCGCCGTCGCCGAAGAACGCCTCGGCCTCCGCGACCGGCATCGTCAGCACCTCGCTGATGTCCTTGCCACCGAACTTGTACTCCAGCACGGCCGCCTGGAACCGTTTGCCCTCGCACACCTCGCAGGTCACCGCGACCCCGGCGATCATCCCGAGGTCGGTGTAGATCACGCCAGCGCCGTTGCAGTTCGGGCAGGCGCCCTCGGAGTTGGCGCTGAACAGCGCCGGCTTCACGCCGTTCTCTTTCGCGAACGCCTTGCGGATCGGCTCGAGCAGCCCGGTGTACGTCGCCGGGTTGCTCCGCCGCGAACCCCGGATCGCCGCCTGGTCGACCGAGACCACGCCTTCTCGGCCCGACACCGAGCCGCGGATCAGCGAGCTCTTGCCCGAACCGGCCACACCGGTCACGACGACCAGAACGCCCAGCGGGATGTCGACGTCTACGTCCTGCAGGTTGTGGGTGTTCGCGCCGCGCACCTCGAGTACGCCGGTCGGCGTACGGACCTTCTCCCTCAACGCCGCCCGGTCGTCGAGGTGGCGACCGGTGATGGTGTCGCTCTTGCGCAGGTCGTCGAAGCTGCCCTCGAAGACGATCTCGCCGCCCTTGCTGCCGGCCAGCGGTCCGAGGTCGACGACGTGGTCGCCGATCGCGATCGTCTCCGGCTTGTGCTCCACGACCAGCACGGTGTTGCCCTTGTCGCGCAGCCGGAGCAGCAACTCGTTCATCCGCTGGATGTCGTGGGGGTGCAAGCCGATCGTCGGCTCGTCGAAGACATAGGTGACGTCGGTGAGACTCGAACCGAGGTGCCGGATCATCTTGGTGCGCTGCGCCTCACCACCGGACAGCGTGCCCGCCGGGCGATCGAGACTCAGGTATCCCAGGCCGATGTCCACGAACGAGTCGAGGGTCTCGCTCAGCGCCTCCAGCAGCGGAGCCACCGACGGCTCCTCGAGCCCACGGACCCACTCGGCCAGATCGCTGATCTGCAGTGCGCACAGATCGGCGATGTTCATCCCGTTGATCTTCGAGGAGCGCGCTTCCTTGCTGAGCCGGGTGCCGTCGCACTCGGGGCAGGTGGTGAAGGTGACCGCACGCTCCACGAAGGCGCGGATGTGCGGCTGCAGCGAGTCGACGTCCTTGGACAGCATCGACTTCTGGAGTCTCGGCACCAGACCCTCGTAGGTGAGGTTGATGCCGTCGACCTTGATCTTGGTCGGCTCCTTGTAGAGCAGGTCGTTGAGCTGCCGCTTGGTGAACTTCTTGATCGGCTTGTCCATGTCGAAGAAGCCGGACCCGCCGAAGATCCGGCCGTACCAGCCGTCCATGCTGTAACCCGGGATCTTCAGCGCACCCTCGCTGAGCGACTTGTTGTCGTCGTACAGCTCGGTGAGGTCGATGTCGTTCACCGCGCCCCGGCCCTCGCACCGCGAGCACATGCCGCCGAGAATGCTGAAGCTGCGCCGCTCCTTCGTCGTCCGGCCGCCGCTCTCGATGGTGACCGCGCCGGCGCCCGAGATCGACGCCACGTTGAACGAGAACGCCTGCGGCGACCCGATGTGCGGCTTGCCGAGCCGGCTGAACAGGATCCGCAGCATCGCGTTCGCGTCCGTCGCCGTACCGACCGTGGAGCGCGGGTCGGCGCCCATCCGCTCCTGGTCGACGATGATCGCGGTGGTCAGACCCTCCAGTACGTCGACGTCGGGCCGGGCCAGCGTCGGCATGAACCCCTGCACGAACGCGCTGTACGTCTCGTTGATCATCCGCTGCGACTCGGCCGCGATCGTACTGAACACCAGCGAGCTCTTGCCCGAGCCGGAGACCCCGGTGAACACCGTCAGCCGGCGCTTCGGGATCTCCAGGCTGACATCCTTCAGATTGTTCACGCGTGCCCCGTGCACACGGATCAGATCGTGGCTGTCGGCAACATGCTCAGGCGACTTGCTCATCTTCTCCCCATCTGTCGTCCGGACCGCGATCCTAATCCTGCAGCAGGCCCAGGACATTCCCGTCCGGATCGGTGAAAGTCGCCACCCGCCGGGTCCCGCCCACGTTCCGCGGCTCCTGCTTGACCGTCCCACCGGCCGCGGTCACCTCCGCCAGCTTGGCGTCGATATCCGCAACATGCCAGTACGACACCGGCCCCGCCTCGTCGCTCCCCGGCACCAGCCCGATGTGCTGCCCCTCCACATCGAACCCCACGTAGTACTCCGAATCGGCCGACGGCTCAGCCCCGAGCAACGCGCCGTACAAAGCCTTCGCCTTGCCCAGATCCGTCACCGGGTGCAACACCGTCTTAATACCCTCAGTCCCGCTCATCACCACTCCTAGCTCTCTTCATCCGTACGCCGAGACCCCCTCGACACCCCTCACGCTATCCACCCCCACCCCACCCCGCTTCTCGATTCCTGATCACTTGCTCAGGTATCTCCCCGCGCGCCCTTCCGGCGCTCGTTCCTCCGTCAGTCCCGCTCCAGACCGCTCCCACCCACCCCCACCCGCCCCCGGCTACGGCTCGCCTCCTACCGCCCGCTACTACGACTGTCTGCTTTGGCCTGACCCGTTCGTCGTAAGAACAAAGAAGCTGACGAGTTTCGTACGGTGTGATCGATCGGAAGGAACAGGAAATGCAGATCAAGGTCAACGGTGTCGAACTGCGCGTGGAGACCTTCGGGAACCCCGCGGATCCGCCGGTGCTGCTGATCGGCATCAGCATGCTGACCTGGCCTGACGAGCTTTGCGCGTCACTAAGCGGCCGCCACGTCGTGCGCTACGACCTCCGCGACACCGGCCAGTCGACGTACGCCGACCCCGAGGCACCCGATTACGACCTGCGCGACCTGGTGACGGACGCCTCCGAGCTACTGACGGCGCTGGAACGCAGCCCCACCCACGTCGTCGGTATGGGCGTCGGCGGCTTCGTCGCCCAACTCCTCGCCCTCGACCACCCCGACCAGGTCGCCTCGCTGACGCTGATCTCCACCCGCCCGGTCGCCCCCGGCCCAGTCGATCCCGACCTACCCGACCACGCGCCGGAGGTCATGGCGCAGGTCTTCGGACGTCCCCAGCCGGACTGGACCGATCGCAACAGCGTCGTCGACTACATGACGGAATCCACGCGTCTACTGTCCGGCTCGCGAGGATTCAACGAACAGGACGCCCGGGCAACCGCCGGGGCGATCTTCGACCGAGCCGCACCAACTCCGACGGCCCAGCGCGCAAGCCACCTCGGCACCACGTTCGCCGCCATCGACTGCCAACCTCGCTGGCGCGAACGCCTCGCAGAGATCACCGCCCCAACCCTGGTGATCCACGGAGACGAGGACCCTTTCTTCCCCCACGCCAACGCAGTCGCCCTGGCCGCCGAAATCCCCAACGCCACCCTCCTAACTCTCACCCACACCGGCACCGGCCTACCCCGCCGAACCTGGCCCACCGTCGGCCCCGCCCTACTACGCCACACCTCTTAACCGTCACGGGCCCAATTCGAGCAAACTTCCTGTCGCCGAACTGAAGACGGCTCGAAATGTGGTAGCTATCGTCCAGAGTATGAAAGAGGGGGAGGATTCCGACTCATCTCAGAACAATTCCCTTTCGAACGCCCTCGACCGAGCGGACGAGGCGCTTCGGAAGTTGGAGCAGGGCCAAGTCGACGAACTCAAGGTCGGAAAAGTTACTCGCGCCGCGGTCTTGGTGGTCGTCCTGCTGGCTTGGGCAGGCCTGATCGTTCACACCTTCCTCGAAGACCAGGCGCCTCAGGTCGACTCGACGAGTGTAGCTCTGTTGGCCGTCGCTCTGATCGCTCCGTTCGTTTCGCGTTTAAAGGCGTTGGAGGTGGGCGGCGCGAAGGCCGAGTGGCAAGATGCCGCCGTTAGCCTGAAAGAAATCCTCGGGGTCCTCCGACAGCAGCAGGACGCGATTTCACAGCTGTTCGGCGAGGTTGCGGCAAGAGTTACTACCGGCGCCGATGCCCAGCCGGTCGCTACGACGCCCGAATCCAGAGTTGATCTTCCCGACGACAAGCCAAGGACGCTGCGGCGAGTGCTCTGGGTCGATGATCATCCTGAAAACAACAGCTATGAGCTGGAGAGCCTCCGCCAGATTCTCGATGTGATTACGGCGAAGACGAACGAGGAGGCATTCGCGCTCCTTGCGAACTTGGAGATCGATGCGGTCATCAGCGACGTTGGTCGTGACTACGACAAGTCGGGGCAGCCACCTGGTGGTGTTCAACTGCTACGGGATTTAGGGCAGCACCCCACATACAACCGGTTGCCGGTCTTCTACTACACAAGTAGTACGTCGATCCAACGCTATGGGGCAGAGCTCGAGGCCAGTGGTGCCTTGATTGTCACAAGTCTCTTCAGTGACCTGCTCCGGAAGCTGCGACAACTAGAGGAACAGTTCCTGGAGATTACGGCTCGAGTAGTCGCCATGAGGCGCGGGAGCCTGAGAGAAGAGTCCAACGGCACACCTGATGTCGTCGTTCAACTCCCGAACGGGATGGTCATCGGCATCGAGGTTGCCTCTTGGCTTCAGCGTCCCCAGATGGCTGCCTTCGTCGACCGCGCGAACCGCCTGGTCGAGGCGATCGACCGCGGCCACATCACACAGGGCGTTCTACTGGTCCGTCCAGACGTTCTGGACGAACGCCGCCGGACGTGGGCATCTGAGCGGAAGATCCGGTTGGTTGGCCCGGACGAACTTGGACCGCTCCTGGACGAACAGGCAGCGTCTTAACTCCAACTGGGGGCTGATGCACTTGTCCGCCTACCCGGACCGGCGCACGTGCTTCCGAGAGGAGGCGGACCGCAGCCGAGCACCATCGCGACGGCGAACCGGGTGTCGGCCGTCGTTGCGGACGCTAGAAGGCAACCCGCGCGCGGGCACGAGCTGCGACGGAGGAGCGGCGGGCTGGGTGGGTGGGAGCGTTCGGAGTGGGAGCGACGCAGGAGCGAGCACGCAGGCGCGTGGGCTACACGCAGTACAAGCAAAAGGCCGGTCTCCCGAGGGGAGGACCGGCCTTGTTTCTGGGTGGAGCTGAGGGGATTCGAACCCCTGGCCTCTTCGTTGCGAACGAAGCGCGCTACCAACTGCGCCACAGCCCCAGGTTGTCGCGGTGGTGCCTTGCGACCGCGAAACTCTAACACGCAGATGGTCGCTGTCCGAAACCGGGCGCTCCGACCTCGCCCAACGGGTGGGTGGGCGAGGTCAGTCGCCTACGGCTCGGCGGATTTCTGGTTCTTCTTCGATGAGGGCGGCGGGTTCCGGTACGACGGGGGCCGCCTCGGGGTCGGGGTCCGCGGTACGGGCCGAGGAGAAGACCTCGGGGCCCGACAGGCTGATCGTGCGGACCGTCGGAGCGGGTGCCTTCTCCTTCATCACGTACGTCGGGAGGGTGACCGGGACCGGGTCCCAGAGGCCTTCCGCCGCGGGCTCCGGAGTGGTCACGACGGGCTCGGCGGGCTCCGCGATCGGGAGCTTCACCTCGACCGTCATCTCGTGGTCGGGCGAAGGCGAGGTCGGCGCGGTGGCGGGACCGCAGTCGTGGTGGGCCTGCGCACGGGCACGCCGCTCGGCGATGAGTGCGGCACGCTCGCGAGCCTGACGCCGGAGCTGCACACGCGTCAGTACGACGAACGCGACGATCAGCGTCGCCGGGATCGCGACGGTCCACCAGAGCAGGATCTCCAGCCCGGCAAGCGCCGTCATCGACAGCAGCGAAAGGGTCAGGATCGACAGCACCCGCCGGCGGCGCATGGCGGCCACCCGGCGGGCTCGGTTCGGTATGTAGCGCGCCGGCGGCGACGAATCCGTCCCGACCGGCTCGGCATGCGAACCCGAGGCGCCCGAACCCGAGCCACCCGAAGCCAGGGAACCACCCGAAGCCGGGCCCGAGGAACCCACAGCACCGGAAGAGCCCGAAGTACCAACAGAACCAGCAGGCCGTACGACGTACTTCGAGCGCGACTGGACGTCGTTGTTGCGCGCCAGGACGCGCGCGTCCGACGACGAGTACTTCTCCGCCGTGCGGCGCCGGTTGACCTCGTCGCCCCGCTTCAGCAGCATCGGGACGAGGTAAGCAGCCCACGCGGCGACGATCGCCACATAGATCAGCCCTGTCGTCCCCATGCGACGACGCTAAGACCAGCGGACGGCGAGTTCCGGTACGTGAGCCGGTGTGTCGCAAGAAGACTCGTGTGACTGGTGTGAATAAGCACGCACCGTGATCAGGGCAGTCGTGCTACCAGGCCCGGTCCGACTTCCTCGGCGTTCAACGCGAAGATGCGATGGTCCCGCCACTCTCCGTCGATGTGCAGGAACCTCGGCCGCTCGCCTTCGTAGCGGAAGCCGAGCTTCTCCACCACTCGCAGACTCGCCTTGTTCTCCGGGCGGATCGCGACCTCGA
The DNA here is from genome assembly GCF_003261635.1 of Kribbella monticola. Lineage (GTDB taxonomy): Bacteria > Actinomycetota > Actinomycetes > Propionibacteriales > Kribbellaceae > Kribbella > Kribbella monticola. The sequence continues at coordinate 155,735 of NZ_QFXK01000030.1, forward strand.
TCCGGTGCAGCCCGAGCGTGAACCAGCAATGGTCCGCCGCCAGCGCGACCGCCACCGGGACGATGCCGCGGCCGGCGTACTGCTCGTCGACCCAGTACCCGAGGTTCGCCCACCGCGCCGATCCGTAGGTGATCCCGGAGACCGTCAACTGCCCCACCAGCGGCCACTTCGAGCGCGGACCCGGACCGGCCGCACCGCCGTACGTGATGACGAACGGCAGCATCCGCCCGTACCGCGCCTGCCGGTTCCAGTCGCGCGCCATCGACCGGAACGTGCGCGCGCCGTCCTCAGCGCCCGGCGGCTGCGTGGCGTCCCAGGGCCGCAGCCAGCTGATGTTTCGCTGCCGCGCCGCACTCCACTCCGGTCCGTCGCCGGCCTTGAGCGGCCGCAGCTGAACCGGTCCGTGCTGGAGCTCAACCGGCCAGTGCACGACAGCCATCAGACCTCGTCCGACCGCGGATGGTCGCCGCCCCGGACCTGGTCGACCGCGTGGATCAACACCGGCTCCAGCACGGTCAGCCCGTCCTTCACGCCACCGCGCGAACCGGGCAGGTTCACGATGATCGTCCGCCCGGCGACCCCGGCCAGACCGCGCGACAGTGAAGCGGTCGGGATGCCTTTCGCCACGCCGTACGCGCGAATGGCCTCAGCGATCCCGGGAATCTCCGTCTCCAGTACTGCGGCGGTCCGCTCGGGCGTCTCGTCCGTCGGCGAGATCCCGGTGCCACCCGTGGTCAGGACGACGTCGTACGCCGAACCGACCGCGGCGACCAAGGCTTCACCGACAGGTGCGCCGTCCGGCACGACCTGCGGACCGTCCACCTCGAAGCCCCACGAGGCCAGCGCCTCGACGATCAGCGGTCCGGTCGTATCCGAGTAGACCCCGGCGGCAGCGCGGTTGGACACGCTGATCACGAGCGCCTTCACGGGCGGACCCAGTGCCCGGTCTTGCCGCCTTCTTTGGATTCCACCCGTACGTCGGTGATCACTGCAGCCGGATCGAGCGCCTTCACCATGTCGACGACCGCGAGACCGGCCACCGTGACGGCGGTCAGCGCCTCCATCTCGACGCCGGTGCGGTCGGTCGTCTTCACGGTCGCGACGATCTCCACTGCGTCATCGGCCACCGAGAGGTCGACCTTCACTCCGGTGATCGCGATCGGATGACACAGCGGGATGAGCGCAGGCGTCTGCTTGGCGCCCATGATGCCTGCTATCCGCGCGACGGCGAGCGCGTCACCCTTCGGCACACCGTCACCGCGCAGCGCGGCAACCACCTCGGCACTCACCAAAACCTTGCCCGAGGCAACAGCCCGGCGGGCACCGGTGTCCTTGGCCGAGACATCCACCATCCGCGCGGCGCCACTCGCATCGACATGCGTCAACCCACGCGCACCACCCGCGGCGCTTCCAGCACCCTCGGCAGCCGCGTCCGCGGCACCTCCGACAGGCCCAGCGTCGCCGGTCCGGCCAGCGTTCTCGGTCATCCGGTCTCCTCGTCCAGCAGCCACAGCTCGGCCTGGTCGCCGGCCCGGACGGCGGTGACGTCCCCGGGCACCACGATCAGCGCGTTCGACCGGCTCAACCCGCCGAGCAGGTGTGAGCCGTGCCCGCCGACTGTACTGGCCATCCACCCCTGGTCGCCGGACGTCGCCGCGGCTCGGACGAACTGCCGCTTGCCCGCCGGTGAGGCGAACCCGTCGAGCACGACCCCCTGCACCGGCGTACGGCGGTACGGCATCGCACCCATCAGCTTGCGCAGCGCCGGCCGGACGAACACCTCGAACGACACGTACGCCGAAACCGGGTTGCCCGGCAAGGTGAAGATCGGCACCTCGTCCTCGCCCATCACCCCGAAGCCCTGCGGCTTCCCGGGCTGCATCGCGACCTCGGGGAAGTCGATCGTGCCGAGCTTGCTCAGCACCTCCTTGACGACGTCGTACACGCCCTTGCTCACCCCGCCAGAGGTGATCACGAGGTCAGCACGCACGAGCTGGTCCGACAGCGTGTCCATGATCTTCTTCGGGTCGTCGGCGACGATGCCGACCCGGTAGACGACAGCCCCGGCCTCCCGTGCCGCTGCGGCGAGCGTGTAGCTGTTGGAGTCGTAGATCTGCCCCTCGTGCAGTCGCGTCCCCGGTTCGCGGAGCTCCGCCCCGGTCGATACGACGACCACCCGAGGCCGCGGACGAACGGTCACGCGAGCGCGCCCGACAGCAGCCAGTACGGCGATCTGCCGCGGCCCGAGCACTGTGCCGGCGTCCATCACCTTGTCGCCGGCCTTCAGGTCCTCACCGGCACGACGTACAGAAGCGCCGAGCGCAGGCTGCTGGGTGATCCGCACGCTCGCGGCTCCCCCGTCGGTCCACTCGACCGGGACGATGCTGTCCGCGCCGCGCGGCACCGGTGCGCCGGTCATGATCCGTACGCAGGTGCCTCGGGTCACGACGATCGGCTCGCTCCGCCCGGCTGCGATCTCACCGACGACGGGCAGCCTGATCGGGTTGTCCGGAGCGGCCCCGGCGAGGTCCGCAGCCTGTACGGCGTACCCGTCCATCGCGGAGTTGTCGAAGCCCGGCAGGCTCACCGGCGAGACGACGTCCTCACAGAGCACCAGCCCGAGCGCCTCCATCAACGGCTGCTCGAACGGCGGCAGCGGCCTCACCCTGCCGAGAACGACTTCCAGATGCTCGTCAACGCTTCGTCTCACCCAGGAAACTCTATCTTTCGGGGTGCGCTCCCCAGACCATGCGTACGTCGGGCGCCTTCTCCTCGTTGCCCTGTCCGTCCGTACGGCGTACTTCGGTGAACCCGTGTCGCCGGTAGAACTCCTGCGCGCGCTCGTTGCTCTGGAACGTCCACAACGCCAGCCCACCCGGCCGGAGGTCCTTCGCCAACTCCACCAAGGTCGACCCGATGCCCTGCCCAGCCACATCCGGTACGACGTACAGCTGGTCGAGGTCGTCGCCGTCGAGCGTCAGCACCGCCACGATCCGGCCGTCGTCCAGCGCGACCCAGGTCTGCGCGTCCGGCAGCAGCACCTCCGCGAACCAGGTCCGGACCTCCTGGATCGAGTGGATCGCCGGCGGCAGCTGAGCACCTTCGGCGTGCCGGGCAGCCCACCAGACGTCCGCGGCCTCATTGGTGTCAGCCGGCTCCAGCGGCCGGATCCAGACATCATCCACGCAGCTCGGTCCCGTCGTCGATCTGCCGCTGCTGCCCCGGCTCCGCGATCACCTCGACGTCGCCGACCACCACCACATCCTTGCCGAAGGCAACATCACCGCGAACCTCGAGCCGGTCGGCCCGGACCAGCGACGGCGGCCCGGCCGGGAACCGGGCCTCGAAGTCGGCCAGGATCTTGAAGAACTCCGGGTCCAGGTCGACGTACGGTTCGTCGCCCTCGTGGGTGGTGGTCAGGTCGCCGGCCTCGTCGAGCTCGTACACGTCGGAACGCAGTACGAGCAGGTCGTTCGTCGTCTTCACCGGTTTGAACCGGCTCCGGTCCACGATCACCGCCTGCGAACCCTCGAAGGTCTCGATCGCCGTCCCCATCGCGGTCTCCAGCTGGATCACCTTGGGCGAGGACGAGTCGGCAGGGTCGACGGTCTTGCGGTTGACGATGATCGGCAACCCGAGGATGCCGTCGTTGCCGGCCATCAGCTCGGCCAGCCGATCCAGGTCGATCCACAGGTTGTTCGTGTTGAAGGTCGTGTGCAGCTTGGTGTTCTGGAAGGAGGCGACGTCGTCGGGATGCACCTGGGCGCTGTCGCGCAGGATCAGCCGGCCGTCGGACTTGCGCACCGCGACATGGCCGCCCTTGCGGTCGGACCTGGTCCGGCGGCAGACCTCCATCCCGAACGGCACGTCGTGCTCGGCCATCCAGGCCGCGATCCGGCCGTCCGGCGTGGCCCCGAGGTTGTCGGCGTTGGAGATGAACGCATGCCGGAACCCCTGCTCGCGGAGCGCGTCCAGGGTGCCCGAGGCAACCAACGCGGTGAAGAGGTCACCGTGCCCGGGCGGGCACCAGGCCAGCTCTGGATCCGCCTCCCACTCGGCCGGCGTCAGGTCGTCGGCCAGCAGCTTGGGCTCCATGTTCTGGAGGAAGTCGAGCGGCAACCCGTCCACCGGCAGTTCGTCGTACTGGTCGAGGACGGCGAGCGACTCGTCCTTGGTGCGGAAGGAGTTCATCAGCACGAGCGGCAGCGGTACGTCGTACTCCTTGCGCGTGCTGAGGATCTGCCGGGCGATGATGTCGAGGAAGCTCAGGCCGTCCTTGACTGGCAGCGCCGACTTCGGCCCGGTGACGCCCATCGACGTCCCGAGGCCGCCGTTGAGCTTGATCACCACCGTCTCGGCCAGCGCGGCACGCATCGACTCGGCGTCGGTGTCCAGGTGTTCGAGGTGAGGAAGATCACCCACGGGCTCGATCTCGGACTCCCGGATCGTCCCCTGCTGGCCCGATTCGAGCAGCCGGTAGTAGTGCGAGAAGACCGTGATCGCCACGTCGGCCGCACCGGCCGCGCGCATCTTCTCCTGTGCCTGTCGAAGCCCCGCCTCACTCATAAGGCAACCCTAGTGCCCCGTGCGGACGGCGTTTAAGCGATCGCGGCGCGGGCGGGGCGGTCGGCCGGTCGCGATCCGTACGATCAGGACGTGTTTGCCACCAAGACGGCCGCGCGCCACGCGTTGCTCGCCGCCCGCGCCGCCCGGCCTGCCGGAAAAGGTTTGCTGGAGTCCGCGCGCGAGCACCTCGGCGCGCAGCAGCGGATCGCGCTCTACGTCTCCCGAGGCCCGGAGCCGCAGACCGGCGCCCTGATCGACTGGCTGCTGGCCTCCGGCCACGAGGTGCTGCTGCCGATCCTGTACGCCGACAACGACCTCGGCTGGGGAGTCGCACCCGGCGCCGCCGACCTCGTTCCCGGCCGGCTCGGCCTCTCCGAACCACCCGTCGATCTGGGCGCTGAGGCCGTCGCCACCGCGGATCTGGTCATCTGCCCGGCGCTCGCGGTCGACCGGCACGGCGTACGGCTGGGTCGTGGTGGCGGTTCGTACGACCGTGCACTCGCTCGCGTTCCCGCCGGTACGCCGATCTGGGCGGCCGTCTTCGACGAGGAAATCGTCGATCACCTTCCGGCCGATTCCCACGACCACCCGGTAACCGCGGCACTCACTCCCACCCGACTCGTTTCACTCGGACAGTGACGGAGGCGTCGTGAGCAGTTGGCAGGCAGTGGATCGGCTCGACGAGGCCATGGCCGGGTACGTCGACCGCGGCGAGGTCGCGGGCCTGATCACGCTCGTCAGCAGGCCGGGCGAGGTGCGGGTGAACGTACTCGGCACCTTGGCGTACGGCGGTGCGCCGCTCGAGCGCGACAGCCTGTTCCGGGTGGCGTCGCCGCTGCAGCAGACGGAGGCAGCGCTCGGCGTACGGACCTTCGGACCACCGAAGCCGAGGACTTCGCTGGACCCGGACGAGTGGATCCGCAGACTGGCAACTTTGCCGCTCCAGTACCAGCCAGGCGAGCGCTGGCGGCTGCTTTTCGCGGCTCGGATGCCGGGTGGGGCTTCGGGCTGGCCGTTCTGCCCGACCGCTACGGCTGGGCGGGCGGCCTGGGCTCGCTCTGGTACACCTTGCCGGAGCAGGAGACGTTCGCCCTGCCGCTGACCCAACGTGCCCTTTGGACGCCGGCACCGGGCCTGCTCGAAACCTTCGACACCGCGCTGACCGGCTAGCGCTCCGGCTTCGTGAAGGTCAGGGTGTGCTTTCTGGTCGCCTCGACCGCGCCCTTGGTGAATGCCCAGGGCAACGTCTGGCCCTTCACCCACAACTCGGTCTGGTCGGTGTAGTTGGACGAGAACGCGTGGCCCGAGATGCCGGTCAGGTTGATCCAGCGCGACTTGTCGAAGTCCGACAGGTCGACCACCATCCGCATCGACGGCGTCGCGGTGACGGTGTAGCCGTCGGCCGCGTCCCAGCCGGTCGCGTCGACCGTGGACGAGCCGCCGCCAAGCTCGTACGGGCCGCGGTTGAACAGCTTCTTGATCAACCCGGGTGCCGACGTGCCCAGCGTCTGGTTCGTCAGGGTCAGCTTGTGCAACCGGCCCCACTGCCAGTTCGAGGGCTCGCGGGCCATCTTGGTGGTGATCTCGGCGCGGGCGTTGACCAGGGCCTCGCGGAGGATGTCGTCGCGGGTCTCCCGTTGCGGCGTGCCCTGTTTGTCCCACCAGCCGCTGTTCGGCTGGACGACCAGGTTGCGCATCACCTCGAACCAGCGCGATCCGCCGTCCGGCCAGGCCGACTCGGGCAGCTGGTCGTGGAAGGTGAGCGCCAGCAGGTTCCGCCAGACGATGTTGAAGTACGCCGCCGGCGCCGAGTCGGCCGGCTGGGTGAAGTCCCAGCCGCGCAAGGTGTCCTGGCCCTGCTTGTCGAAGTCGTCGGTGATGGCGATCCGCAGCAGGTACGGCACCAGCAGCTCGGCGTTCTTGTTCTTGGTGTCCAGCTGGATCGCTGCCATCGAGTTGACGTCCAGCTTGTCGACCGCGTGGATTCGGTCGAGGATCTGCTGCGAACGGTAGCCGTAGTCCCAGTCGTCGGTCAGGTGGTACTTGTACGACTTCGGCACCACGGCCTGGTTCGCGGTGACGATGATCCCGTCGTCCGGATCGAACTCGGTCGGCATCGCCTGGAACGGGATGAACCCGTTCCATTCGTACTTCGGGTCCCAGCCGGGCACCGGCCAGTCGCCGGTCCCCGCCTTGCGGATCGGCACCCGGCCAGGAGACTGGTAACCGATGTGGCCGTCGCGGTCGGCGTACACGAGGTTCTGCGAGGGGACCTCGAACAGGCTCGCCGCCTTGCGGAAGGAGTTCCAGTTCTGCGCCCGGTCGATGGCGAAGATCGCGTCGGCCGTGCGGCCCGGCGTCAACGCCGTCCAGCGCAGCGCGACGGCGTACGGAACCGGGCTCTTGCCCTTCGCGGCGAGCTCGCCGGTCTCCCGCTCGTCGTCGCCGACGTCGGAGATGATCGGACCGTGCCGGGACTCCCGGACGATGATCCGCTCCTCCTCCTTCTGGCCGGCCACCTTGAACGACTCCGTCCGCAACGTCAGCGGCTCGAGCTTGCCGCTGTAGAGCGCGTTGTTGCCGTCGAGCCGTTCGAGGTACAGGTCCATCACGTCGGGGTCGAGGTTGGTGAAACCCCAGGAGATCTGGCTGTTGTGGCCGATGATCACGCCGGGCAGACCGGAGAAGCTGAACCCGGACACGTCGAACGGACACTGCGGGCCGAACTTGTTGCAGTGCAGACCGACCTGGGTCCAGATGCCCGGCATGCTCGCGCCCAGGTGCGGGTCGTTGGCCAGCAGCGGCTTGCCGGTGGTGGTGTGCTCACCGGAGACCACCCAGGAGTTCGACCCGATCCCGTCGCCGCGGCCAAGCAGTTGCGGCAGGCCTTTGGCCACCTTGTCGACGGTGTCCAGCGAGTTCAGGAAGTCCTTGGTGAGCATCCCGCGCCGGGCCTCGTTCTCGACCGGCTGGGCGCTGAACTTGCCGTCCTCACCGACCGAACCACCGGACAGGATCGACTCGTTGCGGTCGTACGGGTAGGGCGGGTAGAGGCTGTTGACGTTGCGGGCCGGCTGGGTCGCGGCGAGCTTGGTCCGGTCGATCTCGTCGGCCATGTTGCCGCCCAGGTCCCAGGCCATCGCCTTCAACCACGCCAGCGAGTCGGCCGCGGTCCACGGCTCGGGGCGATACGCGCCATAGTTGATCGACAGTACGGCGTACTCGAGGCTGAGGCCGGAGCCGGAGTGTTCGTCCAGGTAGGCGTTCACGCCGCGCGCGTAGTCGTCGAGGTACTGCCGGGTGGCCGGTGACAGCAGCCCCAGTTCCTTCTCGGCGACCCGGCGCCAGCCCATCGTCCGGATGAACTTGTCCGTCTCCAGGGCACCCTTGCCGAACAACTCCGACAGCCGCCCGGAGGTGACGTGGCGGCGGAAGTCCATCTCGAAGAACCGGTCCTGCGCGTGCACGTAGCCCTGCGCGGCGAACAGGTCGTCCGGCTTGTCGGCGTAGATCTGCGGGATGCCGTTGGCGTCGCGGACCACCTCGACATCCGCGTCGAGGCCGGCGAGTTCGACGGTCCCGTCATAGCTGGGGATCGAATGACGGACGACGAAGATCCCGGTCCCCGCCACCACGAGCAGCAAGGTGACCAGGCCGATACCGCTGATGATGAGGACTCGAAGCAGGCGACGCACGGACCCAACCGTAGAGAATGCCGCCGCGCACCCCAAATGCTGGTCACCGACACACTGAGCCGAACAGGACCGTGGCCGTCGAACGGACGTGAACCTCACCGGCGTCTAGCTGGGAGTGAGGCTGATCGGCGGGGACAGCTCGAAGACCTGGACAGTGCCGGCACTGAACCGCCAGTAAGCCTGCAGCGATTGCGGTGGCCGCGACACCTTGGTGTCATAGACCAGCCAGCGCACGCCGTACTGCGTCCATAGGCGGTTCAGCGTCGTTGGGGACGGAGCGGCGTCGTTGAGGGCCAGCAACTCGGGATCCCAGAACGGCCCGTTCGTCGCGTTCTTGCTGGTCTGCGCTCGCGGGGTGTAGGCCCAGCCCTCGACGAGCACTCTGCGTTCGGCGTACGCGGACAGCCAGAAGTTGCGGGTGTCACAACGCCTTGGGTCGTAGGCGGGCATGCAGTGTGAGTTGGTGGCGAGCCTGTCGTTGACGCTCGAGTGGTCCCGGATGTAGCGCGCTGCCTCGGCGCCGCCGTCGGGGATCTGGCGTCTCGGGTGGCGGCAGTCCGGCTTCTCCGGACCGGACACGCAGACCTTCTCGCCGACCGTGGTGATCACAGTCTCGGGGACAGCGACGCCGACCATGCCGAAGACCACGAGTACGCCGAGGCCGAGCGCGAGGGGTCTGACCTTCCAGTGCTCAGGGGTCCTGCTTAGGAGGAAGGTCACGATCGCCGCGACCAGCAGCGCTGCCAGCCACGGGGCGATGACCTGCAGGCTGACCAGCACGATGCCCTGCCGTTTGAGGGGACGGTCCGGAGTCGCCGCGCTGAGGACCTTGGCCAGCAACGCGCCGGCTGCCAGGGCTGCGACCATGCGCGGCAGGGCTACCCGGAAGCGCACGCTGTCGAGCAGCTCGGTCAGGCCCCACGCCGAGCCGGCTATGGCGATGGGGAACGCGGCGCGGACGAAGTACAGCTGGCTGAAGCCTGGGTGGTGGAGGAGAGCGCCGGCAGCCACACCGGCGATCAGGAAACCGAGCAAGAAGACAACGGTGGGGTCCTTCCACCTGCCCTTCCGCAGAAAGGCGACCATGCCTGCGCCGCCGATCGCCCAGGAGACCAGGAGCGTGACGCCCGTAGTACCGAGGACTACTGCTGCGGCTGCGTGGTTGCCGTAGTGGTTGCCGAAGCCGACCTTGGGCGCTAGGGCTCGGAAGCTTTGTCCTGGGCCGAGTGCGACTCCGGAAGAGCCTGCGCTGAACAGGACTAGCTGGGCCAGGGCTAGTGCGAGTACGGCTACTGCAGCGAGGCCCAGGTGGGCGCGGTCCAGTCTGCGGATCGTTGCGAGCTGCACTGCGATGACGAGCGCGATGGCGGCCACCAGCATCGGCACGAAGGATGCTTTGGCTCCTGCGAGCGCGGCGATTCCTACGGCCAGCAGGAGCCAGTTGCCAGGTCGCCTGTCTTTGCGGAGGAGGCAGACAATCAGGCAGACGACAGGGATGGCCAGGACGACTGCAAAGGCGTGGGTGAGGCTGTACATGAGGACGGCTGTGGAGTACGGCGCTTGGCTGATCAGGTCTCGGCCGCCCCAGCCGTACACGTCGAAGCTGGTGACGATCAGTAGGAGCCATGCTGCGAGCGGCCCTGCCCACGAGCGCTTGGCCAGCTTGGTGGCTAGTGCAGCGACGGACAGGATCGGCAGCAGGGCGCAGAGAGTCGGGAAGAGGCGGCGGAGCAGTACGTCCAGGTCGATGCCGGTCTGCCACGTGGTGGCGGCTACCTCGGCATGCATGAACCAGTGGTAGTTCAGTGGCTGACCGACGACGTACGGGATCTGGCCAGGGAGGTGGTTCTTCAGCTCGCCGGCCAGCGCCAGTTGGTACGGCAGGTCGCTGTACTGGAACGCGGCGTCGGGGAAGGTGATGGGCTCGATGGCTAGTCCGTTGCGGGTGATCACCCAGAGGCCGAGCACTGCTGCGGCGGCGACGGACCAGGACCACCACGCCGGCGTCGAAGCGCGCCGAGTGCGCCAGTTGGTTCGCAGTACGGGGACTGCCAGGAAGGCGACCAGAGTGGCGGCGGGGATCACTAGAGGGAGCAGCGGTACGCCCAGGGCGCGGCCGGGGATGTAGGTGAGGATCGAGAGGGCCAGACCGATGCCCGTGCCGAAGGCGAAGTCGGCGGCGAACCCGTCGCCGTTGCCGCGGAGCCAGCGCCAGAGGAGGACTCCCGGCATCACGATGCTGAGGCTCAGGTAGAGGGAGAACAGGCCTATCGCCGTCCATCGTGTGCCGTAGGCGGCCAGGAGCAGGCAGGCAGCAGCCCAGATGAGCAGACCTGGCGTCACTCTCGGTAACGGTTTCAGCCTGTCTCCGTGCTCCCGCCCCAGTGATCCCACGCTGGGGAGACGCAATCGACGGGTGCGGAGGTTGCCAGGGCGGCGAAACTGGTCCATACCGGCAGATCGATGGACAGGAGTTTGGAATACTTCGGGCCCGTGCCGCATTATTAGCAGTCGAGTAGTAGGAGTGCTAGCGGCCTGAAGGGAACCAACGTGCCGACGTACCAGTACCAGTGCACCGAGTGTGGCAACTCGCTCGAGGTCCGGCAGAGCTTCACGGACGATGCGCTGACCGTCTGCCCGAACTGCGAGGGCACCCTGCGCAAGGTCTTCAACGCGGTCGGCGTGGTCTTCAAGGGCTCCGGCTTCTACCGGAACGACAGCCGTTCGACCGGCACCAGCACGGTCACCGCGAAGAGCGAGTCCAGCTCTTCGTCTTCGACGTCCTCGTCCGAGTCGTCCTCCTCGTCGAACGGGTCCTCTTCGTCGGGCTCGTCGTCGAACGGCTCGTCTTCCTCGGGCTCCTCTTCTTCGGGCTCGTCTTCTTCGGGTGGATCGTCGGCCGGGAGCGCCAGCAAGACCAGCGCGGCCTGAGCTCGACGCCCGGTGACAACGGGCCTTCTGGACGACGGGGCCTGTGGCAACGGGCCCTGTGACAACCGGGCCCGTGGACAACGGGCCCTGTGACAACCGGGCCCGTGGACAACGGGCCCTGGGGACAACGGGGCCTGTGGACAACGGGGCCTGACCTGCCGGAGAAACTCGTACTTTCTCTGGCATGAACCGATCGAACTCTTTTCTTCGTGACCTCCGCAAAGCCGTCCGCTGGCATCGTCGGCTCCTCGCCGGCGTGTCCGCGGCGGCAGCCGTCTACTTCGCCTTGGCGGCCGTCTCGCCCGACCCACCGCCGACCATCGCGGTGCTCGCCGCAGCACGCGATCTCCCCGGCGGAGCCGTGCCCTCGACCAGCGACCTACGCACCCTGCACCTACCTCCCGCAGCCGTGCCCACCGGCGTACTGCGACCCGGTGCCGACCTAGCCAAACGGGTGCTGGCCGGCCCGGTCCGAGCCGGCGAGCCGTTGACGGACGCCCGCTTCTTGTCGCCCAACGCGCTCGGCCCAGACCTGGTTGCGTACCCACTCCGCTTGGACGACGCCGACATCGCCGCCCTGCTCCGCGTCGGCGACCGGATCGACGTCTACGGCGCGACCAGCACCGGCACCGCCTCAGCCGACCTTCTCGCCGACGCAGTTCGCGTGATCGCCCTACCGAACCCTCGTGCTTCCCCCAGCAGCAGCCCCGGTACACTGATAGTCGTCGCCACCTCCGCCGAGACAGCGGCCCACCTGGCCCAGGCCGGCACCAATTCGCGCCTCACGATCGCCCTGACCGCGTCACCGGGGAACACCTGACTATCCGTCACTTGTCGGTCCGCTGCGGCGCGGTTCCTCGCCCTGCACCGGCCGATGGCCCTACGTTTTGCAGATATCGACCGCCGCGGGCCGCCAGGGTCCCAATCGTGGAGGCACGGAAATGCTCAAGGGCTTCAAAGAATTCATCATGCGCGGGAACATCCTCGACCTCGCCATCGCGTTCGTGATGGGTACCGCGTTCGCAACCGTCGTCAAGACCGTGGTCGACAACCTGGTCGCCCCGCTGATCGCCTCGATCGGCGGCACGAACGCGATCGGCCTCGCCTTTCACATCGTCGACGGCAACGAGAAGTCGATCGTCGACGTCGGCGCGATCATCAACGCCCTGATCGTGTTCGTGCTCACCGCGGCCGTCGTCTACTTCGTGCTGGTCGTGCCGATGAAGAAGATCCAGGAACGCCGCGCCGCGGCCGCTTCCGGCGGCGTGGAGCCGGAGCCCGAGCCGCTGACAACCGACCAGCAACTCCTGGTCGAGATCCGCGACGCCCTCCGCACCCGCCCCTGACAGTTCGGCCGATAGCGGAGTGCCGGTTCTACGTCCCGCTCTCGGTCGGGTATTGAAGCCAGGTGTAGTTGATCGGCTGGGGTTCATTCCATTCGGCGGCAAGGTTCTCGTCGACCGGCTGGAAGCCCACCCGCAGATAAGTCTTGATCGCCCGCTCGTTGTCAGGACGGACTCGCAGAAAGACAGCTGAATACCCAGCCGCCAACGCCGGCTGCAACAAAGCCCGGACGAACTCGGTGCCAATACCCTGACCGCGAAGCTCCGGCGCCACGATGATCCGGGCGAGCTCGACCTCGTCCTCCTCATCGTCCAGCCACAATTCGCCGTACCCGACGGGCGTCTCCCCATCGAAGTACAGGTACGACTTGATGTCGTCGGCCACCTTCCGCCAGCTACTGACCAGGTCCGCCGGAAACGGGTACTCGTCACGCCCGGACAGCAGCGCGACTTCTTGCGCAGTACTCGCCCAACTCGCCACCAACGCCGTGTGCGAATCCTCGAACGCCTGCAACTCCACCAACTGCCCCCTTAGCTCCCGTTGATCCTCAGTCGCCACTGGTACGCGCGGATCACTCGGATCGGTTCGCGAACTCCACAAACGCGGCTACCAGCGCGTCCCGGTGCGGCGGAAATGCGGGCGTCGGCGGTTCAGGACAGCCGGGCAGTTCACGACTCCCCGGAATCAACCCCAGCAAGGCGTCGACCGTCTTGCGCTGATGCGACGGATTCTCCGGTGCCGACGGCAACACCGCCACCGGAATTCCCAGCTCGGCAAGCTCCCGATCGGCCACCCCACGCAACGTCTCTCCAGCCAGCAGCCCGTCAGCGACCTCGTCCGACGCACCGCGCGCCACCAGGCCGGCCTTGGCCCGCTCGTTGACCGACACGTCTCCCCCAGTCGCCGGCCAAGCAAGCAGCAACTGGCTCACGGCGTGCGGATAATCCAGCGCCAGCCGCACCGCCACCGAGCATCCGTTGGACGCGCCAATCAGCGTCACCGGCCGGTCCGGAAGAAAGGGAGCGACCCCATCGACCTCCTGGGCCCAACTGCGAGCCATGCGCGCACGATCGGGCGCGATCACGGCCAGCCCGGCAGCTTCCAGCCCCGCCACAATCCCCGTCGTACGCCAGAAGCGGGCGGCATCCATGGCCTCCCACAACCCGCCATGCACAAGAAACACGCGACTACCGTCGCGCCGCCGCTCGCCCGTCATCCGTGATGCGGAGGAACCTCACGAAGGATCCGCTCATCGTCATCACTACGCGGATCGTTCTCCCCCCACGAACGAGGATCGTCATCGCTCGTCTGCTCAGGCAACAGCGGCTCGTCATCTTCATACGGGCTCGTCATCCCCCCAGATTACGCGCCCCCACACCTCACCCCGCCCACATCACACGCCGCCCCCGACCCACCAGGTCACACGCCCCCGGACCGCGGCACTCCCCCCGGCACCTCAGCCCACCCAGACCACGCGACCTCCGCACCTCCCGCCCCGTCGCCAGATTCCCGCCATCTCCGCCCGCGGTCTCCCGCTCACCCCCGCCCGACTCCCGGCCCACCCGCCGACTCCGGCTGGTCCTCCCCGGGACTACCGCCATCCCCGCCCGCGGTCTCCCGCTCACCCCCGCCCGACTCCCCGCCCACCCGCCGACTCCGGCTGGTCCCCTCCCCCGGACTACCGCCATCCCCGCCCGCGGATTCCGGCTCAAGTCCTGCGGGAGGAGTCCGGCTCAGTCCTGGCCTGGGATACGGGGGAGGTTGCGTTGTTGTCCTTCTAGTTGGGCCTGCTGCTGGCCCGGTCCGACCTGTTGCGCGGTCGCCGCCTGGATCAGCGGTGCGATGCCCGGCTCGCTCTGCCAGCGTTCCTTGCCGAGCACGGTCCACGCGGTCAGCACGGAGAGAGTCGGTGTCGACAGACCGCCCAGCCGCAACGGTTCGGCGTTCTGGAAGCCAAAGGTGATGGTCCAGTTGGCCGGATCGGGATAGAACTCCTGCACCGCGGTGTAGTAGAAGCTCAACCAGCCACGCGCCGGGAGGTGGCACATCAACCGGTAGTTCGTCGCGATCGTCGGCACCTCTTGCAGATCACGCCACAGCAGCTGCATGTCGCGCCGCGCGGCCGCCTTCCGGCCTGCGTTCACCGCTGCGTTCGCCGCCATCAGACCAAGCACCATGCCGGGCCTGCCGAAGAAGATGCCGCCGCTCTGGGTGTACTGCCCGCTGCCGCCGTACAGCCGCGCATAGTGCGCGGGCGCTTGCAGGTAAGCGACTTCGCCCTGCTCCAGCACGATGCCGTACAAGGTGAGTGGCTGCGGTGCGTTGCCGCCCATCAGCCAGCGCGCCCAGTCCTGCCCGAGCTGCCACTCTTCGCGCTCCCGCTGCGCGAGCGCGGCCGCATCCTTCTTCTTGCCCACATCCGTCCTTCCGTCGACTGCCCTTCCAGATCATCCCAAACCCGCGACCCGAACAGCCCGCACACGTTACAGAACTGCTGCTTTTGACACTCGATCCAGCCCGTGACCGGATAGACGCCGCCCCGTGACAGTACCTATACGGCCGGTGAGCGGCAGGTCGAGCATGATGGGTCTCCTTGCCAACCCGGAAGGACCGAGTCGTGAGTGCATCAAGGACACGGGGCCTCATCGGAGCATCGATCGTCGTGGCCGTCCTCGGAGTCACCGCCGCCTGCGGTACCGAGGACAGCTCCTCTCCCGGTGCCCAGCCCACCGAAACGCCGACCACCACCGGCACCACCCCCACCCTGCCCACCGCCACCCCGCCCACCCCCAGCGGAACGCCGAGCATGGACTGTCCCGACACGATCGCCTCGGTGAAGGCCGCTGTCGACAAGGCCGTCTGGGGCAAGGGCACAGCCAAGTCCGCGTTCGATCCGGTCAGTGTGACCATCTGCCAGTACGAACCGACTGCGACCGGCCAGGACTACGCAACGGTGCAGACGAAGCGGACGGCCGCTCAAGCGACCCAGCTCTTCGCTTTGGTCAACAGCGCGAAGCCGGTCGCCAAGAAACCCGACATGTGCACGAAGGAACTCGGCCCGACGTACGTGCTGAGGTTCACCGACAACGACCGCGGCGTGCTCTCCTACACGGCCGAAGCCTTCGGTTGCCGCCGCCTGGTGGCGACTTCGTTCGAGGGCCAGGGCAAGCCGGGAGACCTCGCGTCGCCACGGCAGGTCTCGCCCGAACTGATCAAGTCGCTCGCCCTGCGCTGACCTCGCTCGGACGCGCCCCCCGAAGCCGTCCGAGCCGGGGTCATCCCCCCGCCTTGCGGGTCCTCTCAACACCGACCCGCAAGGCGGGTGGCAGAGCCTCTCCCGCCTTCATCCGTACGGCGTTCCGCGTACCCGTCGGCCGCTAGGCCCCCGACCCCACCGGACGTTGTCTGCCGGGGTGAGATGCAACTGTGTGTGAAAGGGTGCAGCACCCTGGGTAGCTCACTGCGTCTAATAGGTGTGAGGTGTTGTACGCCCAAGCTGGGAGTTGCGAGTGGATTTCGAGGAGTACGCGTCCGCGCGCGGACAGGAACTGGTGCGTCTCGGGTTCACCGTCTCCGGCGACTACCAGCGGGCGGAGGATCTGGCCCAGATCGCGCTGATGCAGGCGTTCCGGTCCTGGCGGAAGGTGCAAAAGGCGGACGACCCGCACACCTACGTCCGGCGGATCCTGATCAATTCCTACCTGTCGATGACGCGTCGCCGGTCTTTCACCGAGGCTCCGGCGGCCGAGATCGACACCGACCACACGGTGCCCGACCCCGCCACCGACATCGTGAACTCCGACGACCTCTGGCGAGCTCTCGCCACGTTGTCGGCCCGGGAAAGGGTCGTCCTGGTCCTGCGCTACTACCAGGACATGGACGACCGGACGATCGCCGACCTGCTCGGCATCAAACCGTCCTCCGTGCGAGCGACCGCCAGCCGGGCGCTCGCCGCACTGCGGAAGACGAGGCAGTCCCACCGTGTTGATGAGAGGTTGCCGTGAGCAAGACCGAGCTTGAGGAAGACCTGCGCGCCACGTTCGAACGCGCCGCCGCTTCCGTCCCCCTGGCCCCTGACCTAGCCGGCCGCGCGACCACCGGCGTACGGCAGGCTCAACGCCGTACGTGGATCGCGTCCGGTGCTGCCGCCGCCGCGATCGCCGTGGTCGCCGGTGTCGGCTTTAGCCTCAATCACGGCAGCACATCCCCACCGCCGACCCCGGTGGCGAGCAAGCCGACAGCAGCCGTCACGACTGCCGCGGTGACGACTGCGCAAGCACTGGCCGGCACCTGGCGCCCGGTGAAGCTGAACGGCTTCACCACCCTCAAGGTCGGTCGGCCCGACGACCCGACGCTGACCTTCCGGAGCGACGGAACCTGGACCGGTTCGGACGGTTGCAACAGTCTCGCCGGGACTTTCACGATCGGCCAGCGCGGCGAATTCACCAGTCACGCGGACGGCCAGCGGTTGATCGAATGCGGCAACGTGCCGCACACCGCCGTCCTGGCCGCGGCCAGACGGATCAGCACCGACCAGGCGACGCTGCGGTTCTACGCCGGCGACGGGCGTGAAGTTGCGATCTACGCTCGCACACGGTAGTCAAATTTGCTTGCAGACGGTGATCGGCTATTGACTATGAGTCGTCCGGACGCGGACCATTCACGGAGGCCGTCCACCGATTGGGGAGCTTAGTGCGACTCTCAGCCACCGTCCCGCTGCTCGCCCTCTGCTCGCTCACAGTCACCGCCGCCTCGGTGTCGGTGCTGCCCACGTCCGCCTCAGTGACAGCGCCGGCCACCTGCACCCACGCCGATCCGACCACCACGTCGGCGGATTCGACCAGGCTCTCCCAGCCGACCAGTGCAAAGGACCCACGCCCGCTCGGCCAGGCGCTCGGCGAAGGCGTCTCGGCCGCCGTCCGCTCGACCGAGCCGCTCACCAAGACGGGTCGGCCGACGTCCGGCCTGCCGTACGGGTTGAGCCAGGGCGTCGTCGGCATCCTCGGCTCCCCCGAGACCGGCTACAAGGTCGTGCTCGACGACTCGGTCGTGGACGATTCGAAGTACAAGGCAGCCGTTTCCCGGTACGTCCCGCAGCCAGCTCTCCAGATGCTGACGGTCGAGCGGAGTTGCCGTTCCGCTCGCTCGATCGCGGCCGCCTGGAAGAAGATCGGCGCACGCGACTGGTCCGCGGACGCCGCGAAGACGACCTTCACCGCGGACCTCGATCCCGCCAGTGAAGACATCCTGGTGGAGTACGACAAGGCCACCACCTCCGCCGCCAGCATCGCCGGCCTGCAATCGATGGACGGCGTTTCGGTCGTCGCCGGCAGCCCGCAGCGAATGACGCGGCTCAGCGACACCCCGACCGGCGGCCACTGGGGCGGCGCCCGCATCACCTCGACAACGAAGAACTGCACCGCAGGCTTCTCGGTCGTCATCCAGGCCACCAACACCCGCGGCGCAGTGACAGCCGGCCACTGCGGCGGCCCCGGCACCATCTGGCGCTCAGGTACCAACTACTACGGCACCACGACGGTCCGCACCAACTACCCGGACTACGACCAGTCCCTGATGAGCGGCAGCTCGTACGGCGCCAAGATCTGGACCGACGGCCCCGGCGACAGCGTCGACACCCGCACTGTGAAGGGCGGCGCCGACCCCGCGGTCGGCACGAGCATCTGCCAATCGGGTTCGTTCAGTACTTCGCTGTGCGGCATCACGGTCCAGTCCACCAGCGCGACCTACTGCGACGCCGACGGCTGCACGACGTACGTAGTACGGGCGACCCGCGGCGGCGCAACCGCCATCGTCAGCGGCGATTCCGGCGGCCCCATCTACACCCGTCCGACCTCCACCACCGCCACCATCCGAGGCCTGGCCTTCGCCGGCTCCGGCTGCACCTCCGGCCGCTGCACCACCCTCTACGCCGAACGCTACGACTCCATCGCCGGCCACCTGAACATCCGAGCCCTCGTCGGCTGACACCCCCACTCAGTCGGCTACGCTATCCCCCACGTGCGCCCCCGTAGCTCAGGGGATAGAGCGTCGGTTTCCTAAACCGTGCGTCGCAGGTTCGAATCCTGCCGGGGGCACCCACCACCTCGTACGCCGAACAGCCCCGCGCCCCTCCTCCGTCGGCGCTTCCACCCGGCCCGCGCGCGACTTCTCCGGCGTCGCTTCGAGTAGGCAAGCCAGCCTCGCAACGCGCCGCGCTACCGACGTACGATCGCTGGCTTTGGCTTCTGGCAAGGCGGTTGGTGGGACCGCCGGACACCTACGATGGGGACATGTCCGCGTCGTCGTACTCTCGTCTGCCGTCGGTTGCTGATGTTGCTGGTGACATCGGTGGGGTGGTCGAGCGCCTTGCGCGTGGGGAGACCCATTCCTTTGCCTTTGGCGATGGGGGCGTGCCTGAGGCGGTTATCGCCAGCTACGACCAGTACGACGATTTGCGTGGCGAGGAGAGCCTCGGGAGATTTGAGGCCGTGGTGCCTCCTGAGGAACTCGCGCGGCAGCTGCCGGAGATGGTCGAGGCGATTCGGCGCGGGACCTTTGGTCCTCCTGTGCTCGCGGGCAGCGACGCCGAGCCCGTGCTGGTGGTGATGTCGACACAGCAGTACCGGACCATGCGCGGTGACGATGAGCCGCCGCCGGGCGTGCTCGACGACCCGACCGTTCGCAGCTACGACTCGGCGCCGACGCCGGGTAGCAAACCGTTCAGCATGGAGGAGTGGGCCAAGGACGACCCGTTCACCCAGCAGATGCTCGAGGAGATTCGGCAAGAGCGTGGCCCGGCCGATGGCTGAGAGCCCGGCGGAGCGGCCGTTCCAGGTCCTGCTTGGCGAAGGCGCCGTACAGGACCTCACCCGGATGCGGGATGCGGCGGCCGAGGAAGCCAGGCAGTACCCCGGCGACAAAACGCCTGCGCACAACGCGAACCGCACGCTCTACAAGAGCGTTCTCCGCGAACTGCAGGATCTCGAGACTGGATCGTCGAAGGGTCATCATGTGCTCGGTGCGCACCGGGGACTCGGTGACGGCCGGGACATCGTGGTGTCCAAGGTCGGCGATGGGACCGGGACACCCAGCCACCGTTTGACGTTCCGCGAGATCCCCGGCCGGAACGCCGGCGGGACCGATGCACGCGACGTGATCGCGATCGGTCCTCGCCACGGCAACGACAACGTCTACCAGCAGACCGCGACGCGCCTCGGGCGGTCGGCCGACGAGCGACTCCCCCAACTGGACCGGTTCGGCGAGGCGCAGGTCGGCAGCGGCGGCAAGGCGCATCAGCGCCACCCTGTCCTGGACGCGAATCGCGAGATCGCGCACGCTTTCGACGGCCAGACCCCACTGGTGGGGACGCGGCCATTGAGCGACACCGGCTTCGGGAGCCAAGCCTCTTCGGGCGGCGCCGGAAAGGCGACCAGGCAACAGGCCAGCCCGCACCAAGCCCGGTAGCCGCTCCTCTCCGGGCATGGAGCACGGGCAGCCGCAGTCCAGAAGCCGGGGTCAATTCGGCATGGAGCAGGGCGGATCAGGTGGGTTCTGGTTCGGACCAGGCTGACCATTGGCCCCAGTTGGTGATGGTGCCGCAGTCGACCTTGCTGCCGTCGCAGGTGCCTACTCGGAAGGTGATCGTGTGGTCCTCGGCGATGTTGATCTGGTTGCAGGAGTACTTGCCGCCCTGCAGGCTGCCGCTGGCGAGATAGCTGTCGGCGCCGTTCGCCTGGACGCAGATTCCGAACCGGCCGTAGTCGGTCTTCCATTGGATGCCGACCCGCTTGCCGTCGCTCTCCAGATCTGCGATCTGCAGATCGTCTTCCTGAGGGAACCAGCACCCGATCGCCGGAGTGTCCGGCGTCCGCCAGATGCACCAGGCCTTGCCGTTCATCCAGTTGTCCGAGGTCACGGAGTCCCACTCCCGCGTGTACGCAGAGGCGGTGGGTGCGGTCACCAGCGACCCTCCGAGAAGGGCAACCAAAGCGGCCAGGATGAACCAGGTGCGACGCATCGGAACTCCTCCCCGGGGCCGACGCGCGCGACCCTTCGAGGAGGTCATCTCACCATAAGTAGAGTATCCAGGTCGAGATACAAGTTTTTCGATCCCCGCATCTGGTAAGCGGAGAAGTACCGGCCCCGAGCTGCTACTCGGGGCCGGTGGATTGGTGGATCAGCTCTCGCAGCCGATTCCGTCGTGGTCGGAGTCGAAGTTGTGGGGATCGGTGCCGATCACCTTGAAGTTCCGGTACGAGATGTCGCCGCAGTCCAGGTCCGGTGGTGGCGGCGGGATGCAGACGGTCGGGTACGACGGGTCGCAGTTCGGCGGCGGCGGGGTGACCGCGACTCGGTAGCGCAGGTACCAAGTGCCGTTGGACGGACGCCAGACGACCTGATCCGTGCCGGTGTCGCCGGCGTAGTTGCCGGGCTGTGGGCGGTCGCCGTTCGTGCCCCACGTGACCGGGCTGGTACCGCGGAGGTTCCAGGCGCCGGTGGATGGGCGGAAGATCGCCACTTCCGCCTTGCTGGTGCCGACCCAGTTCGCGGGTACCGGGATGTCGCCGTTCACTCCCCAGGTGAGGGTGGCGGCGCCGCGGACCCACCATTGCGCCGTCGCCGGCCGGAACACGGCCAGGTCGGCGTGACTGTCACCGAGGTAGTCGGCCGGCACGGGGATGTCCCCATTCCTGCCCCAGCTAAGAGCGGCGGTGCCACGGATCCACCATTTGCCGGTGGACGGCCGGAACACCGCGGCTTCCGCACGACTGTCCCCGATGTAGTTCGCCGGAACAGGCCGGTCACCAGCCTGGCCCCAGGCGAACTGACCGACGCCCCGGACATACCAATAACCGTTGGACGGCCGGAACAAGGCGAGCTCGGCGCGGCCGTCCCCGGTGAAATCGGCCGGCACCGGAATGTCGCCGCTCTGCCCGAATTTGTACGCGCCGACACCTCGGACGTACCAGGTCCCATTGCTGGGGCGGAACACCGCGATCTCGTACCGGCTGTCCCCGGAGAAGTTGGCGGCGACCGGAATGTCACCGTTCTGCCCGAACGGAATCGCGGCGGTCACCACCCTCGTAGCGGTCGTCGCCGTGATCGCGGTGTTTGCCATGGTAGTGCTGCTAGCGGCCGGTTTGGCCTGCGCCGGTGTGGTCAGGCTGACGGCGGCGAGTGCCGCCACCGCGAGCCCGAACGCGACGGGTCGATAACGCATGCAGTTGTTCCCCCTCGGATAACAGGCGGCTTCTTCCGCCGGCCGTCCCTCCCCAGAGCCCGACCGGCACACCGCCAACGACCGGTACATCGCCTCACCGCGTTGAACGTTACAAGCGCAGTGCACAAATAGGTCAGGCCGGCGGAAGTTCGATCGCGAGGTGTCGGTGAAGAGATCGGCGATCGGAAGCGGTCAATGGTCCGTTGCGGCGCAGGAGCTTGATAGTTCCGCGGAGGGCCTGGACTCGTACGCCGGCTATTTCAGCGTCACCCCAAAACGGCAGGTCGGCATTGCGAAAGCAAAGCAGCGAGGTGGCGGAAACGGACGCCGCGAGCGGGTGGTTGTCGAGGGCAACTAGTAGCGCGTCCAGTTGCTTGGTGGAGCCGGCGATGAGGTTGGTGCGGTCGCGGCCGTTGATCAGCAGTTGTTCCTTGAGCGGCGACAAAAGGCCACCTGTACGGCGTACGCGAACTGTGGCGTCCTTGTAATGCTTGGCATCGATCACGTAGATACCCGAAGCTGCGATGGCCAGGTGGTCGATGTCACCGTCGTGCCGCCGCTTGCCGAGCCGCCGGTTGTGGAGGAAGAGCACCTCGTCACCGCAGGCCTTCTCGAGCCTTGACGCGACTTGCCGCTCTCCTTCTGCTCCGGTTGCCAAAGCACGCGTGGTCGCTGGTTGGCCGGTCAGAGTGAGGTAAACACCGCCGAGCCTTGGAAACCGGGCTCGGACGCGGTTCTCGCGGGACTGCTTGCGGCGTTGATATTCGCGGTCGAGGGACGCGCCGGGGCGGCCGATGTCCACTGGTTGTTCAGCAGCTCCATCCGAGTCCGCGCGCAGGGTGGCAACGCAGGTCTCGCAAAGGACGCGACGGGTGGCCTTGTCCCAGCCTGCGTGGCTGCCGGCCGCCACAGCGGCGCCGCACGCACAGACGCCGGCGTACCGGAGCTTCATCAGCTTTATGGCTGCCTCTGCAGCCGGTTTTCCGTCAGTTGTCATCAGTTCCCCCGGCTCACAGCGTCTCGGCGAAAACACGGCAGGGCAATGGCTCAGCGGTGGAGTTCGAGGGTTGATTCGGTGTTTGTGGTGTAGCTGCGGACGGTGCCTCTGAGAGTTCTGCTGTCGACCAGTTGGAGCACGTTGCTGCCGGTGCTTCCGTCGACGGCTTGGTAGGTGAGGCTGGCGACGGTTCCGGTGAGAGTGCCTTGCGCGACTGCGGTGATCCCGTACGGCGTGAGTTCGCGAACGACGATCTGGTTGCCGTACTGCTCGATCTGCCAGGTGAAGCCACCTTGGGTGGGAAGCCACTGGCCGGTGAGATTCACCGTCGAGGCCGGCTGACCTACTGCCTGCGCCTGAGCGTTCTCCTTCGCAGAATTCACCTGCTGCTGCATCTGCGACTGACGCGCTTCGACGTCCTGGCAGGCGAAGAAGTCGACCGTTGCGGGGCCGATCGAAACCTTGCACGCGTCCCCTCTGGTCATCATCACGGCGGTCACCACAGCGACCAGAAGGAAAGCAGCAAAGGTGAGCGGGAAGACAACGGAGCGCCGCTTGCGGGGTTCCTTGCTCTTACGGGGCGCGGGTTTGGTCTGGGCGGTCCAGGTGGACCCGTCCCAGTACCTGTCGAGGTCGCCATCGGTCCAGGGATCCGGATGCCAGCCCACCGGCAACTGCGGTGAGTCCGGCTTCGGTGTCGTTGTCATGGAACCCCCAGTCGTCCGCCGGGCGAACGTCTCGGCATCCGCCCTGTTCTTACGATCTGACGTTCGCGCCGGGTGTTCCAGGGTCCGAAGGCCCCTCCCGACGGGGACCAATGGAAGATCAGCAAATGAGTTCTGCAGCCGGACTCCGGGGGATACAACGGACTCAGCCGACGATGGGCGTCCTGGGCTGATTCGGCCGCGGGCAAGCGAGGCTCCAGCACCTGGCGGCGCGCCGGCGATTTGTGCAGGGAATTCGCGGTCTCCGGTCCGGGTGATTCGAGGCGTTGACAGGGGCATTTCCGGTTTGGATACTGCGCGGCAGGGGCCGTTCCGGTTCTGCGCAATTTCTCCGTGGTTCCGGCGGCAGATGATGACCGCACGATCGGCTCGTCCGGAAATCAGTGGCTTGATTCAGCCGAGGGGGAGCAGATGGCCAGACTCCGGGCGGAGACCTCGCCGCCGCGATGGCGGCGGTTGAGGATGTTCTGGAAGGATCCGCGGCAGGCCTGGATCCAGGCGGAGATCGCCGAACTCCGGCTCGAGGTCGATCGCGCCGGCGACCGTTCGGGAGCCCGCAAGCTCATCGTCGAAGCCGAACACGCCTGCGAGCGGCTCGACATGGAGACGGCGTGGCACCACTTCCACTGTGCTCAGCAGGAGTTGATCGCGGAGTACGGGCTCGATGAACTGAAGTTGCATGCCACGCTGCTGCTGGCGGAGATCGAGGAGCCGGAGCGGTTGCCGCAATGGCGGGTGAAGGCCGTCAAGCAGGCATTGCCCGACCCGCAACTGTCCTGGGACGAATCGGACCTGGGGTCACTTCGCGAGGCCGTCGGTGCTGCGATGAAAATCCGGAACGAAGGAATCTCGAACGATTTCTGGCGGCTGGCGATCGTCCGGCACTATCAGCAGTTGCTGATTCTCATTGGCGGACCCGTACTCCTCTCGGTGATCGTGATCTTCGCCGTCTTCTCCGGACGCATCGGTACGAAGGAGTGGGCCGCCGGGCCGTTCCTGTGCATCTCGTCGGCATTGCTCGGGATTCTCGGAGCGGTGATCAGTGCAGCCAAGAGGTCGACCGGAATCCTTCCCGAGCACGTGTTGGCGCAGCTCGGTTCCAATGTCGCGTCGTTGTCGAGAATTCCGATCGGCGGGGTCGCCGGGTTGACCGTGTGGCTGTTCTCGATCGCGACGGCGGGGACAGCGAGTGTCAATGCGGCGAACCTGTTGCTGGCTGCTTTCGGAGCCGGTTTTGCGGAGCGACTGATCGTCCAGGGGCAGCCGAGTGAGGCGAGCGATCAGGAGGCGAAACGCACCGCGAAGAGGTGAAGCGGGCCTAGACTCCAGGACATGGCTGAGATGAGTATGAACAGGGCGATTCACGCTGCGTTTCGGCGGGATCTGCGGCGCTTTGTGGATGCGTTGAGCACGTTTCCGGCCGGCGACCGGAAGCGCGCTGAGCAGCTGGCCACTGCTTGGGCGAATTTCGACGATCAGCTGGTCTATCACCACGAAGGTGAGCACGAGATTGCGTGGCCGGCGCTCGAAGCTGTCGGGGTGAGCCGTGAGCTGCTGACGCAGATGGACGCCGAGCACGAGACGATGGCGGCCGCGCTCGCGTCGACTCGGAGCGCGATGGGCACACTTCGGAGTACGGCGTCAGCGGGTGACGCCCAGGTGGCTTTGGCGGCGATGCGGGAGCTGCAGACGGTGACTGTGCGGCACCTCGAGCACGAGGAGGCCGAGATCGAACCGGTCTATCTCGCGAAGAAGGACAGCCCGGAGATCAAGGCGATGGGACGGAAGTTCGGCCAGGTCAGCCCGGCGCGAGGCGGCCGCTTCTTCGCCTGGGCGATCGACGGCGCCGGACCCGAAGAACGTGCCGCGCTCACGGACACCATCCCCGCACCGGTCTTCGCGATCATCAACGGCGTCTTCGGCCGCACCTACCGCAAAACCGTCGCCCCCGTCTGGCGAGGCTGACAGGCTGAGAGTTCGGTGGTTGGGAGCGGGTCGATAGGGTCACGCCATGACGACCGTATGCCGCCCGGAGCTGGCCCAGCCGATGTCGGGGAGGGGCTGATGAGCCCGAAGAGGCGTGGGTGTGGGCTCAAGGTGCTGGTGATTCTCCTTGTTCTGCTGGCCGGTCTGCTGGTCGTCGTCGATCGGGTCGGCGAGTCGCTCGCCGAGGGGCAACTGGCGAAGGCGGCGGAGCAGGAGGCGGCGCGGTACGACGTACAGGCGTCTCGCACGTCGGCCGAGATCGGTGGGTTCGGGTTTCTGCCGCAGGTCGCCAAGGAGAAGTTCTCCAAGATCACGGTGACGATGCAGGAGCCGTCGTTCAAGTCGGTCGCGGCGGAGGATCTCAGCGCGGTGATGACGGGCATCCACGTACCGCACGAACTGCTGACCGGTTCGAAGGGTGTCGTCACGGTCGACACGACCGACGTACGGCTGCGCGTGTCCCCAGGCGCCCTGACCAAGCTGACGGCGGCCGCCAGCGGGCTGGACGGGTTGTCGTTGCAGATCGTCGGCGGCAAACTGCAGGCGCGGGTGAAGGTCCGCGGAGTCGACGCAACTGCCACCGTCCGCCCTCAAGCGGTGAACGGCCGCATCAGGCTCCTCGTCGACCAGCTGCCCGATGAGGTGCCGTCCGTCATCCGCAAAGCCGTGAGTTCCTTGCTGGCCAAGGGAATCGGCCTGCCCGACCTCCCCTTCGGCGCCACCCTGAAGGAAATCGCCATCAGCGGCCAATCGATCGTCCTCACCGCCGCAGCCTCCAACCTCCACCTGACCGCGGGCGCCTAACCCGAAGGCGGTCTCGCGGCGAGGGCGTTGATCGCCGTCGCTACCTCTGTGGGGGACGAGATGAGGGTCAGGTGGCCCGCGTTGGGGATGAGGGTAGGGGCTGGGGCGCCGATGCGGGTGGCGGTGTCCTGCGCCGAGCCGCCTTGGTTGTCGCGAGCGCCGAAGACGACCGAGGTGGGGATCGGAAGGGTGCGGAAGGTTTCCAGGCGTTGGGGGGTGACGGCGGGGATTCCGTTGGCGGTCATCTGCCAGAGGGCCTTCTCCGCGCCTGGCTGACGGAGCGGGCGGGTCCACTGGTCGACGCCGGCGTGGTCGAGGGCGGGGCAGCCTTGGACGCAAGCTGAGTTGTAGAGCTTGCGGACGATGGTGTCCGAGCCGAGGACCAACCGCAGAACACTTGTCTTGTAGGGGTTGACGAACACATGCCGTACGAAGGACGCGCGCCCACCCGGAAGCGGTAGACCGTCTCCGTCCAAGAACATCAGCGCACCGATCCGACTCGGTGCCTCCAGTGTCGCTTCGGCGGCGATCCCCGCGCCGAGAGAATGCCCGACGAGCAGTGGACGTGGTTGCCCTGGGCCACCAAGCTTCATCGCGTCGAGGAAGCCCAGCAGCTGCGCTGCCAGGTGTTCGACCGTGTACGGCGCCTTGCGCTCGCTGTACCCATATCCCGTGATGTCGTATGCATAGACCCGATGATCACGAGCCAGCAGCGGCACCAGCTTCGACCATGTCTCCACCGACTCGGTCGAGCCGTGCACGAGCACGACAGGGCTCCCCGTCGTACCCCACGTCTCGTACCGCGTGTTGACATCGCCGGCCATCACGAACCGAAGCCCCTCCGGCGGCGGCTCCTGGTCACCGGTGAACGCGTTGTACGTCAGCGACGCCCCCGTGACGACAACCAGCAGAACCAGAAGCCCGAACAGCGCCCGACGCAACCCGCGCACGACCCGTTTCACGGGCCAAGTCTCCCCGACGAACCCAAGCAACACCTCGTCGCACGGCTGCCTCTGTAAAACCCAGCCCTACTTCCGCCTGGCGGGGTGGGTGCGGGATGCTGACCGGATGGGGATTGCTGGGCGAGGCCGCGAGCTGGCGGAGCTGCGGGGCTGGCTTGACGATGCGCGTGGGGGTGCGGGGCGCCTGGTGGTGTGTGTCGGTGAGGCGGGGATCGGCAAGACGCGGCTGGCGCAGGAGTTCGCGGGAACCGCGCTGGCGGTGGGCGCGGCTGTCGCCTGGGGGCGCTGCGTGGAGACCGAGGGCGCTCCTGCCTACTGGCCGTGGCGGCAGATCCTCAGGACGCTCAAGGTCGACCCCGACAAGGTGCTGACGGCAACCGAGGATCGCTTCCGGCTCTTCGAGGAGCTGGTCGACGTACTGCGAACCGCCGCCGGTACACGCGGCCTGGTGGTGATCCTCGACGACATCCATCGCGGCGACGAGCCGTCCCTGCTGGTACTACGGCAAGTGGCCGACCAGCTCGCCGACCTACCGGTTCTCGTTCTCGCCACGTGCCGCGAGTCCGAGCCGTCGGCCGCACTTCCCCGGTTCCTGCCCGACCTGCTCCGCTCGCGCTCCGCCGAACGCCTCGACCTCACCGGCTTCGGCCTCGACGAGACTCGTGAACAGTTGCCGTCTGCAACTGATCGGCAGACCGCGCGGGTGCACGAGATCACCGGCGGCAATCCCCTCTTCGTCCGTGAGGTCGCGCGAGCCATCGCGGACGGCACCTGGCGCGAGGACCGGCCGCCGCGAAGTGTTCTCGACATCATCGGCGCCCGGCTGGAGCGGGTCTCTGCGGACTGCCGCCGGCTGGTCCAGGCGGCCGCGATCATCGGCCGGGACTTCCGGGTCGATCTCCTCGCGACGGCGATGGAACTGCCGGTCGGCGATTGCCTGCCCTTGCTCGACGAGGCGATCGCCTTCGGCTTCGTGGACCGCCTGGGCGATGGGGTCGAGTACCGGTTCGTTCATGCCCTGACCCGCGACGCCGTCGAGGCCTCCTGCCCCGCGGTCGACCGATCGCACTGGCACCACGCGGCCGCAGAGGCCTTGGAAGCTCGGTACGCCGACGACCTGTCCGAGCACCTCGCCGACATCGCGCGCCACCGCGCTCAGTACGGCGATCCCCGGACCGCGGCGGAGTGGATGATCCGCGCGGCCGACGACGCCGTACGCCGATTGGCGTACGAAGAAGGCGTTCGGCTCTACAAGGCGGCCCTGAAAGCCAATCCACAAAGGGATTCCCGGACGCAGATCGCGCTTGGGAGGGCGGCCTACCTGGCCGGCGATCTGCAGGAGTGCGTCGAAGCGGCGATGGCCGCCGCGGCCGCCGCACCAACACCGGAGTCGAAGGCGGAAGCGGCGCTGATCCTCGAGGCGGTGCCCGACCCGGCCATCAATGCCTGCGCCCAACGCCTGTGCGAAGAGGCGCTCGCTGTCACCGAGGACAATGCCTTGAAGGCGAGACTGACCGCGCAGCGCAGTCATCTGGCCTTCTACGACGGTGAACAAGAGCGGCTCGACGCGCTGAGCAGAGAAGCTCTCACGCTGGCCCGCGCCGCGCAGGACGATCTCGCGTTGACAGCGGCCTTGCGGGCAAGGCAGGAGGCGTGTCCGGGACCGGCCGGCCGGCAGGAGCGGTTGCTGCTGGCAACCGAGATGCTCGAGCTCGCCCGGCGTACCGGCAACGCCCGCGCCGCGATGTGGGGTGAGCTCTGGCGACTCGACGCGTTGATCGAGAGCGGCCGCTTGGTCGCCGCCGCGGCGGAGTTGCCGGCTCTCAAGGTGGCGGTCGATCGGGTCGGTGGCCCGGTGAGTGCGTGGCACCACGACCGGGTTGCCGCCTGTGTCGCGCAGGCTCGCGGCCAGTACGCCGAGGCCGCGGCGATCGCGCGGCGCGGATTCGACCGGATGCGACTGGTCGAGCGAGCACCCGCGACCGGTGCGTACTTCGCCTTGCAGATCGCGCTGGCCGGACACGTCGGAGTCTCCGCCGAGGCGGCCGAGTTCGCCCTGCAGAGCTTCGATCCACCACCACGCTTCGCGACGATGGCGCTGCTGTCGCGGGCCTACCTGCTGATGTGCCTGCAGCTTCCCGATCAGGCAGACGCGGCGTACCGGCAGGCCGGGCCGATCGAAAGCTGGTCGCTGCCGGCGTTCTTCGTCCTGCCCGGGTACGTGTACGCCGCGCTGGCGTGCGCGGGACTCGGACGCCGCGACGATCTCGCCGAGCTGGTCGACCGGCTCCAGGAGTACCGCGGAGAGCATGCCGTGGGCAACGGTGTCGCCTCGATGGGCCCGGCCGAGCTGGCGATCGGCCGGGCCGAACTCGCGCTCGGACGGCTGGACGCGGCAGTCGAGGACCTGGCCGTCGCCGTACGCCGGGCCGAATCGGCCGGGGCACCCGGTTTCGTCGCCGAGGCGCAGTACCACCTCGCGAGTGCCCTGGCGCAACGCGATGAGCCCGGCGATCGCGAGCGCGCGAAGGATGCCGCAGAGGAGGCCGGGAGGTTGATCAGGTCCCTGGGCATGAGCCGGTACGCCGATCCGTTGGCCGAGCTGCTCGGCAGGCTCGGCGAGGTGGCCGGCTCCGGGCTGAGCCCGCGGGAGGCCGAGGTCGCCGGTCTCGTCGCCGAGGGGCTGACGAATCGGCAGATCGCCGAGCGGCTGGTGATCTCCGAACGGACCGCGCAGAACCACGTCCAGCACATCCTGACCAAGCTCGGCTTCGCCAACCGCAGCCAGATCGCGAGCTGGACCACTCGTCGGGGTGAATGAGTAGCGCGATGAGTGATTCGGCGGATTCGGCGCGGACCGCGCGCTCCTAACGTCGTTGGTGTGGCCGAGCGGCCACCCAGCAGCCAGAGGAGAGCATCATGCAGTGGATCGCAGTCGCCACCCCGCCGTTCAGTTCGATCGAGCAGTTCGACCAGGTGATAAGCACGTTGGGCCAGGAGCCGGAGGGGCTGGAGGCTCGGTACGTCGGGTCCGCCGGCGACGGGATCCGGGTCGTCACGTTGTGGGAATCGCGCGAGCACGCCGACCGGTTCTTCGCCGAGCGGCTCGGCCCGGTGCTGGCCAAGGTGCTCGGCCCCGACCCGGCCGGCAAGCCGGAGGTCCTCGGTATCGACGTCGCCCGCGTCTACACCCGCCAGCCGGTGGGCTGATCCCGCGGTGGCTCGGACAGCGGGGGGAGCCGGCCGAGCCACCGCCAGCGGCTGGGATGCGAACCGCGACGGCCACGGAATGACCGGCGGGCGGGGAGCCGCAGACTTCGGCCGCGGATGGGGTCCCGCGGGGCCAGCTCAGCTCACCGGCGAGCGCCGTCAGCCGGTTCAGCCCGCCTCGAGGGTCTCGGCGGCGGCGAGGACTCGTTGCGAGACCTGGGCGGTGTCGCCGGTGCCGTCGATAGTCGTGACGAGCCCACGGGCGGCGTACACCTCGATCAGCGGCTGCGTCTGCTCGGCGTACACCTTGAGCCGGTGGCGGATGACCGGCTCGGTGTCGTCGGACCGGTTCGCCTCTGACGCTCGGTGCAGGATTCGGGCGACCAGCTCGTCATCGGGCACCTCGAGTACTACGACGCCGTCGACGAAGCGCTGTTGTCCGGCCAGGAGGTCGTCCAGTACGGCGACCTGTTCGAGCGTGCGTGGATAGCCGTCGAGCAGGAAGCCCGCTCTGGTGTCGTCGGCGCACAACCGCTCGCGGATCATCGCGTTGGTGACGGAATCGGGCACGTACTCCCCCGCGTCCAGATAGCCCTTGGCCTGTTGCCCGAGCGGCGTCCCGTCGGCGACCTGGGTCCGGAAGATGTCCCCGGTCGAGATGGCCGGAATTCCCAGCCGATCGGCCAGCACCTCGGCCTGCGTGCCCTTGCCGGCGCCGGGCGGCCCCATCAGTACGAGGATCGTCACGAGGTCCTCCAGCGGGGTCGGAAACAACCAGGTTAACCCTGCGTGACCCCGTTGCCCATGCCGGGCGGCTGTTGCCCGTCTCGCCGGGCGACTCTGATTCAAACGAGTGACCCATCGCCACCGGCTGCCCGTTTGCAGAGAAACCCTTGATTTCAAGGGATATTTCTGGTTTTCCCCGCCACGATCACCGTCCGTGTGCTTAGTCTCGTGCCTGGGTTCGGGTTCACCGAGCGAGGTCCGAGGGGGGACTTTGAGGTCTGTTGACGCCTGTCCGGAAACTGCTTCCATCGCTGCGAGGATCGCGGCCGTCGCCGACGCACAGCCCGCCAGAACCGCTGTCGTCCAAGCCGGCAAGGCCATCACGTACGGCGAACTCGTCCAGCAGGCAGACACCGTAGCCGCCGCAATCGGTGTCGGCCGCGACCACATCGTGGCACTGGAACTACCCCGCGGGATCGAGTTCGTCATCGGTGCACTCGCCGTACTGCGAGCAGGCGCCGCCTATCTCCCGATCGACCCAGCTCTTCCCGCTGCCCGGCGCGAGTTCCTCCTGACCTCTGCCAACCCCGCAGCCGTACTCCGGCCAGGTCTACCCAGCGCCGACACCGGCACCTGGACTCCCCCAGAACCGAACCCCGATGACCTCGCCTATGTCATCTACACGTCAGGATCAACGGGACGGCCCAAAGGCGTGCAAGTCCCCCAGTCCGCGCTCTCGAACCTCGTCGACTGGCAGCGACGGGTACTGACCATGAGCGAGGCCGACCGAGTCTCGTTCGTCGCCGGACTCGGCTTCGACGCCGCGATGGTGGAGCTCTGGCCCACGCTGGTCGCGGGCGGAACCCTCGTCATCCCCACCGAGGAACAGCGACTCAGACCCACCGCGCTCCGCGATTTCCTCGTCGAGCAAGGAATCACGATCGCCTTCGCTCCCACAGTTCTCGCCGCCGAACTGATGACGCTCGAATGGCCCGAGCAATCTGCGCTGAGAGCACTACTCACCGGCGGCGACCGACTCACGGCACGCCCGTCCGCGACCCTGCCCTTCAAGGTCTACAACCTGTACGGCCCGACCGAGACAACGGTCGTTGCCACCTGGGCAGAAGTCGCACCGGGTAACGACGTACCGACGATCGGCCGGCCGGTTGACGGCGTCGTACTGCAGATCCGTGACCCACAAGGCGCGATGGCACAGACCGGTGAACTCTTCATCGGTGGAGCCGGCCTAGCTCGTGGGTACCTCGGCCGGCCGGATCTCACCGCTGAGCGGTTCGTCACCGACCCCGAGCACGGCCGCCTGTACCGGACCGGCGACCTGGTCGCGCTGCGAGCTGACGGCGAGCTCGATTTCCTCGGGCGCGTCGACGACCAGGTGCAGATCCGGGGCCAGCGGGTGGAGCCGGGTGAGGTCGAGGTCGTGCTCGGTGAGCATCCCGACATCGCCGCGGCAGCCGTAGTACCGAGGGACGACGGCGAGGTCAGCCTCGCCGGGTTCTATGTGCCCACGAAGCCCGGGGTGGATCCGCGCGAGCACCTTGCCCGCTACCTTCCGGCGCACATGATTCCGGCGACCCTCACTGCGCTGACCGAGCTGCCACGGACGGAGAACGGCAAGGTCGACCGTGACGCCTTGCGCGCCTATCGGCAGGAGGCTTCAGCCGGCCGCGCCCCGGCTACTGCCACCGAGGAAGAGATCGCCGCGATCTGGGAGGAGGTCCTCGGCCGCACCGGTGTCGGCACGGATCAACCGTTCGACACAATCGGCGGACACTCGCTCGCCGCAACCCGCGTGCTGACCAGGCTGTCGGAGCGATGGGGTCGCGAACTGCCGCTCGAGCTCATGTTCGGCTCCGTCACCATCGCAGACCTCGCTGCGATCCTGCCCACCCCTCCGCCGCCAAAGCCAACCCCAACCCCGAATCTGCAGCGAGCACACGAAGCCGCACCACTCACAGCAGCACAGCGCAGCTACTGGTTCCTCGACCAATACCTCGCCGACCCGTCGATCTACGACGTCCGGATGCGCTACTCGATCAACGGGCCCCTGGACCCCGACCGCCTCGCGACGGCTCTCGACAAGCTCGTCGAACGCCACGAGGCCTTGTGTACTGCGATCGAGACCCGCCCGGACGGTCCGTACCAGCGCGTCATACCCGCCTATCGCGTGCCCTTCGACGTACTGAATGCCCAGGGCAACGACATCGACCACCAACTGGCCGCACATCCACAGCCTGGCAGCGATCTCGCCACCGGCCGCCTCATGCGCGCGGTCCTCGCAGCCACCGGCCCCGACAGCTGGCGACTCCTCCTCACCATCCACCACAGCGCCGTCGACGCCCGCTCGCTCGAGATCCTGTTGGCAGAACTACCGATCCTTTACTCCGGACGCGAGCTCCCGCGACCACAGCTCGGCCCGCGTGAGGTCGCAGCCTGGGAGGCAAGCCGGCCGCTGGCAGAAGGACTCGCGTACTGGCAGGAGAAGCTGGCCGGTGCTCCGACCGGCCTCGACCTGATCACGGACCACCAGCGACCGCTCGTGACCAAGCATCACGGCGGTTCGGTCCAGCTCCCCTTGCCTGTGGACGTTCTGACCGCGATCGATCGATTGGCCTCCGATGAGCGAGCCAGTCGCTTCACGATCGTGTATGCAGCGCTCGCCGCGCTGTTGCAGCAGCTGACCAGGCAGGACGACATCGTCATCGGTGCGCCGATGGCCAACCGGACGGTCTCGGAGTTCGACCAGGTGGTGGGTTGCTTCGTCAACACCGTCCCGCTGCGCGCGGTGGTCGACGACCAGGCGACCTTCCGCGACCTGCTCCGGCAGGCTCGGAGTACGGTGCTGGAAACGCACGCACATCAAGGCATTCCGCTCGAACGGATCGTGGCGGACCGAGCCAGTGGCGAGGCTCCCTTCGACGTACTGCTCGTCGTCGGGCAACCCGTCAGCGGGCCGGTCAGCCTGGGCGATGCCACCCTGAGGTCGCTCGGAGAGTGGCACGGCGACAACGCCCGATTCGATCTGACGGTGCTGGCCGAGCCGGTGGACGGCCGGATGAGGTTGACCGTGCAGTACCGAGACGATCTCTTCGAGCGGACGACGGCCGAGCGGATCAACCGCCAACTGCTCAACGTCCTCACCGCTGCTCTCGCCGATCCCGACACGACGCTTGCCGACCTGCCGTTGTGCAGCGAGGAAGAGGTCCGGCATTTCCTTGCCCTAGGCAACGGCGGCGACGCCTTCCAAGAACGACGACCGGCCTACCAGCTCGTCGCCGAGACGGCCGCGGCCCGACCCGACAAGACAGCGGTGATCTGCGGCCAAGAGGTCCTCACGTACGCCGAATTGCAGCATCGCGTCAACCAACTCGCCAGGCTGCTGCGAACCCATGGCGTCGAGCCCGGCACCCCGGTCGCGGTCAGGCTGCCGAGATCGGTCGCTGCCGTCGTCGCGATGCTCGGCGTAGCCACCTCGGGCGGCTGCTACGTGCCGATTGACCCGGACCTTCCAGCGCCGCGAGCCGAGGAGATGCTGGCGGATGTCAAAGCCACCGTCATCGTCGACGAGGACTTTCTGGCCAAGGCTGCCCAGCAGTCAGGGGACCCACTGGCCGACGTGGTGACCGCGGACGACCTCGTCCACATCTTCTACACCTCCGGTTCGACCGGCCGACCGAAGGGCGTTCTGGCCGAACACGGCGGCCTGACCAACCTCGTCCTGGCGAAGATCCGCAACTTCGCCGTCGCGGAGGACAGCCGTGTCCTGCAGTTCGTCCCCTTCGGCTTCGAGGTGTCCGTCTCGGACGTCTACATGACCTTGGTCGCCGGAGCGACGCTCGTGGTACGCCGCGACGAGGTCGCGGGCACCGACCTGGCCGAGTTGATCGACCGGGAGCGGATCACCGATCTCGTGCTGCCGGCCTCCGTTCTCGCCGCACTGCCTTACGAAGCCACCCTCCCGACGGTCAAGGCGATCGCGGTCGGTGGTGAAGCCTGTTCGGCGGACCTGGTGCGGAAGTGGGCACCGCGTCGGCACTTCGTGAATTCCTACGGACCGACCGAGGCCACGGTCGCCGCCGTGATGAACCAGTGTGTCGCCGACGGCACTCGGCCCGCGATCGGCAAGCCGATTCCCGGGGTACGGATCACCATCGTCGATCCGCGCGGCCGGCTGGTGCCGATCGGCGTACCGGGTGAGCTGTTGATCGCAGGCGTCGGCGTGACGAGGGGCTATCTCGACCGGCCGGAGTTGACGGCCGAGCGGTTCACGCCGGACCCGTACGGCCGTGGAAACCGTTACCACACAGGCGATCTCGCGTACTGGCGCGAAGACGGCACGATCATGCTCCTCGGCCGCATCGACGACCAGGTGCAACTGCGCGGGATCCGGATCGAGCTCGGCGAGGTCGAGGCGGCCCTCACCGCG
The DNA here is from genome assembly GCF_003261635.1 of Kribbella monticola. Lineage (GTDB taxonomy): Bacteria > Actinomycetota > Actinomycetes > Propionibacteriales > Kribbellaceae > Kribbella > Kribbella monticola. Next base: position 191,345 of record NZ_QFXK01000030.1, read on the forward strand.
CATCCGGACGTCTCGGAGGCGGTCGCCTTCGTCCACGACGATCCGGCAGCAGGGCCAAGCTTGAACGCGTACGTCGTCGGCGCGGCGGCGGGTCTGCGGGAGTGGTTGGCCACTCGCGTCCCGGCCCATCTCGTCCCTGCCACCATCGGTGAACTCCCCGTGCTGCCGCGGTCCGCGAGCGGCAAGCTCGACCGACGTGCGCTACCGGCACCACCGAGGGACCGATCCACTTCACGACCGCCCGAGTCGGTGACCGAGGAGCTCTTGCTCGACCTCTGGCGGGACGCGCTCGGAGTACCGGAGCTCGGTGTCGAGGACGACTTCTTCGCGGCCGGCGGGCAGTCCTTGCTGGCCGCCCAGGTGATGGCCGACGTGCGGGACCGGTTCGAGATCGACCTCGGCGTCCGGGCCCTCTTCGATGCGCCGACCGTGGCGAGGCTGGCCCTCGCGGTGGAGCAGTCGATCCTCGAACAGTTGCTGGGAGCATCTTCGTGAGCGCCGACCTGAGTACCGACGCGATCGCGGAGGCCCTCGCGGCACGACTGGCCAAGGCCAGAACGAAGGCATCGAAGCGGCCGGCAATCCCAAGCCGCCCGGAGGGTACCGAAGTCGTCCTGTCGTCGGCTCAGCGCAGGCTGTGGTTCCTCCACCAGCTCGCACCCGACAGCGCCGCCTACACCTTGCCGGTCGCCTGGCGACTGCGTGGAACGGTGGACAGCGAGCGGCTGCGGATGGCGTTGGTCGCGGTCGTCGAGTCGGCCGACGCCCTCCGCACCTTCTACCCGACGATCGACGGTACGCCGACCGCAGTACTGGCTGAAGCTGCTGCGCTCGACTGGCGTGAGTTCGACGGATTGCAAAAGTTCGGGGACGAAGTACGTCGTCCGTTCGACCTCGAAGGCGCTCCGCCCTTCCGCGCATCGCTGTTCAGGGTCGCGCCGGACGAACACGTGCTCCTGCTGTGCGTTCACCACATCGCGGCGGACGGCTGGTCGATGGGTCTGATCGCCGACCGACTCAGTACGGCGTACGGCGGTGGCGGGTTGGTTATGAGCACTCAGTACGCCGATGTCGCGCACTGGCAGCAGCAGCGCTCGACCGATGGCGACCTCGCGTACTGGCGTGAGCAGCTCGCCGATTCGCCTCGACCCGTTCAGTTGCCCGGTGATCGTCCGCGACCTGCGCATCCGAGCGACGCGGGCGGCGAGTACTCGTTCCAGCTCGACGAGGCGGCGACGTCCGCTCTCCGAGTGCTCGCGGCCAACGAGCAGGTCAGCACGTTCATGTGTTTGGCCGGAGCATTCCAGCTGCTGTGCGGACGGCTGGCCGGTGTCGACGACATCACCGTGGCGACGCCGGTCAGCGGGCGGGACGCCGTACCGGAGCTTCGGACGGTCGTCGGGTGCCTGATCGAAACGGTGTTGCTCAGGGCAAGAATCGCGCCGGCGCAGACCGGACGGGAACTCCTTCACCAGGTACGAAACACGGTGCTCGAGGCAACCGAACACGCAGCAGCTCCGTTCGAAGAGGTCGCCGCACTGTTGCCATATCCCGCTGAGGGCAGACCGCCGTACTCCGTGCTGTTCAGCGCCACCCACGTACCTCGGGTGGATCTGGACCTGCCAGGTCTCCAGATCGAGCCGATGCCGATCGACGCGCCGGCCACGAAGGTCGACCTCACGATGGAGGTCGCCGATCTCGGCGGTCCCACGATCTCCGCGTCCATCACCTACAGCACCGAACTCTTCGACCCCGCGACGATGGAGCGGTTCGCTCACCACTACCTCCTGCTGCTCCACGGCCTCGCCGCGGACGCCGATGCCCCGGTCGCCACTCTGCCGCTGCTGACCCCCGCTGAGCGCACCAGACTCCTCGCGCCGCCGACGGCAACGCGCCAGGCACCGCTGATCCGCACCGGCTTCGCCGACACCGTACGGCGAGCGCCCGACCGGGTTGCCGTGGCGGCCACCGACGGCGAGCTCACGTACGCCGAACTGGACGCCCTCAGCAGCTCTCTCGCCCTGCGCCTCCTTGCCGAAGGAGCAGGGCGAGAGAGCGTGGTCGGCCTCTCCGCCGCCCGGGACACCCGGTACGCCGTCGGGCTGCTCGGCATCCTCAAGTCCGGCGCCGCCTACGTGCCGATCGAGCCAACTCATCCCCCGTCGCGCCAGGCCGCCCTCCTGGCCTCCGCCGGCACCCGCCTCGCCGTCAACCTCGCCGACCTTCCGGGTATCACGGCAATCGACGCTCTAGGCAATGCAAGAACCGGAACGCTTCCAGAAGTTGCGGCGGGAGATCTGGCGTATGTGATCTTCACGTCCGGCTCGACGGGCCGGCCCAAGGGTGTAGCGGTCGAGCACGGCGGCCTCGCGGCGTACGTGGACGCCTTCGCCGAAAGACTTCACCCGGAAGACGGTGCCGGCTATGCGGTGGTCTCCACGCTGGCGGCCGACCTCGGGCACTCGATGGTCTTCACCGCCTTGTCCCGCGGTGGAACCCTTCACCTGATCGACGCAGAGCTCGCAGTCGACCCGATTGCGCTGAGCAAGCAGTTCGCGCTGCATCCGGTGGACTACCTCAAGATCGTTCCGTCACATCTGGCCGCACTGATCGGCTCTGGCAACTGCCTGCCGCGGAAGGCCTTGGTGCTGGGCGGTGCCGCGTCGCCCTGGTCCTTGATCGACTCCATCCGTCGCCAGGCACCAGAGCTGACAATCCTCAATCACTACGGTCCGACCGAGACCACGGTCGGAGTGCTGGCCTACGAGATCCCCGCCGAAGGCAGCCGGCCGACGACTGTTCCACTGGGTACGCCGTTGAGCCATGCAGCCGTGCACATCCTGGATCGACAGGGCGAGCCGCAACCGGTCGGCGTCTGGGGAGAGCTCTGCGTTCGCGGCCAGGCGGTCGCGCGGGGGTATCTCGGCGACAGCGCCGGTTTCGATGGCTGCTATCCGACCGGCGATCGGGCGAGGTGGCGATCGGACGGGACCGTCGAGTTCGGCGGCCGGCTCGACCGGCAGACCAAGATCCGCGGCCACCGCGTCGAGCCCGGCGAGATCGAGGTGGTGCTCGCCACACACCCGGCGGTCGAGGCTGCCGCGGTTCTGGTTGCCGACGGCAATCTCCACGGCTACGTGGCGAGCACGCAAGAACCTGGCGATCTCCGTCGCTGGCTGGCGGAGCGGTTGCCGGACCACCTGGTCCCTACCACTGTCACCGTGCTGACCGAGCTACCCCTGAACCCCAACGGGAAGGTCGACCTCGCAGCACTGACCGTGCCCGACAAGGCTGCGAAGCCGGTCGATCGACCGTTGACCGGCCGCACCCAGCAGCGCGTCGCTGCCGTCTTCGCTGACCTGCTCGACATCCCGACGCCGGCACCGGACGCCGACTTTTTCGAACTGGGCGGTCACTCCTTGCTGGCGATCCGGGCCGCGGCGAGGCTTCGGCGTGATTGTGGTGTCGCGATTGTCGTCCGGGATCTCTTCGAGCATCGCACGATCGTTGCCCTGGCCAACCACATCGACGGACTGCGGCGCAGCGACGGACCCGAGCTGGTCCATCGGGAGGATCGGTCGACCGAGTTGTCGCACGGGCAACAGCGGTACTGGTTCCTGGACCAGGTCGACCCGGGCAACCCGGTCAACAACCTGCCGAGCGCGTTCCGTCTCACCGGCGACCTGGACCACGACGCGCTGCGCGCCGCGCTCACCGCGGTCGTCGAGCGGCACGAGATCCTGCGTACGGCGTACCCGAGTGTCGGTGGCGAGCCGCAGGCCGTAGTACTGGAAGAGCTCGACATTCCCTTGCCTGTCAGTGATCTGCGAGGTTGGACCGACGAGGCGATCCGGGAGCGGATCGATGACGAGTTCCGGCACGGCTTCGATCTCGCGGCCGGTCCACCGTTGCGCGCTGCACTGTTGCGAACCGGAGAAGCCGAACACCTTCTGCTGCTGACGGTGCACCACATCGCCAGCGACGGCTGGTCGAACGCGGTCCTGCTCGAAGACCTCTCCGCGGCGTACCGAGGTGACTCGTTCGACCCGCTGCCGGTGACGTATTCCGATTACACCCAGTGGGAGACGGAGAAGACCTATCACGCCACGCAGGAGTTCTGGCGATCCCAACTGGAGGGTGCTCCCAGCTCTCTCGACCTGCCGCTGGATCACCCGAGGCCGGCGCTGCCGACGCATCGCGGCGGTGCGGTCTGGCTGGATCTCGGCGCTGAGCTGACCACGAAGCTCGCCGAGCTGAGCCGTGCGAACGACGTGACCCTGTTCATGACCCTGCTCGCCGCTTATCAGACCGTGCTCGCCCGGTACGCCGGAGTCGAGGACCTCGTGGTCGGTACGGCGGTCGCCGGTCGCGACCACCCGGACCTCGACCGCGTCGTCGGCATGTTCGTGAACAGCCTGCCGCTGCGGGGAAAGCCCGAGCGCGACCTCTCGTTCCTGGACTACCTGCAGCAGGTACGCCGTACGGTGCTGGACGGGTTCGAGCACTCCGCGATGCCGTTCGACCGGCTGCTCACGACCCTCGACGTACCCCGCGATCCGAGCCGTACGCCGGTCTTCACCACCATGTTCGTCCTGCAGAACACACCGCCGGCCGCCCTGGAACTGCCTGGCATCACAGTGGAGCCGATCGACGCGGCCACCGGTATCGCGCGGACCGACCTGTCGCTCTACCTCACCGAGGACAACGGCGGGCTCCGCGGAGCACTGGAATACAACAGCGACATCCTCGATCGGTCCACCGCCGAACGCATCGCCGGCTACCTCCGCACGTTGCTGATCGCAATCGCGGCTACGCCGGAAGCCAAGCTGGGCGACCTACCGCTCAGCGACGTAGCCGAGCTCGAGCAGCTCCTCAACGAGTGGAACGCCACAACCCGTCCGGTGCCGAGCGGCCTCACACCTGACTGGATCCTCCGGCAAGCTGACTTGCGCCCGGAGAGCATCGCCGTCAAGGACGATCGGGAAGAGCTCTCGTACGCCGAGCTGGAACGCCAGTCGGCTGCGTTGGCGCAACGACTGACAGACCTTGGGGCAGGCAACGGGACGGTCGTCGGGCTGGCCCTACGCCGGTCGATCCGGATGCCCGTGGCGATTCTCGCCGTACTCCGGCTCGGCGCGACCTACCTCCCGCTCGACCCCGAGTATCCGGCCGACCGGTTGACCTACATGGTCGAGGACTCAGGTGCCGCTGTGCTGGTCACGGACGGGTTCACCGAGACCTTCGACCTGCCGTCCGTCGACCTGCGCGAACCGCTTCCGCCCGCCGCTGCGCCTCGATCAACAGTGGCCGGCGGCGATCCGGCGTACATCATCTACACCTCCGGCTCGACCGGCCGACCCAAGGGCGTGGTCGTCCCGCACAGGGCATTGGCCAACCTCTTGTCGTCTTTCACCACGGAGCCCGGTCTTTCGGCCGAGGACACCGTGCTCTCGGTGGCCAGCATGTCGTTCGACATGTCGGTGAAGGAACTGCTGCTGCCGTTGACCGTCGGCGCCACCCTCGTCATCGGCGGCCCCAAACTCGCAGCCAACGGCGAAGCACTGGCCCGGCGAATCCACGAGACCGGTACGACGTATCTGCAGGCGACCCCGCTGACCTGGCAACTCCTGCTCGAAACCGGCTGGACCGGCGATCCCGACCTGGTCGCTGTTTGTGGCGGAGAAGCGTTGCCATCCGACCTGGCTGTCCGGCTGCAGGGCGTCGTCCGCGAACTCTGGAACTTCTACGGACCAACGGAAACCACGGTGTGGTCGACGCGCGAGCGCATCACCTCGGCCGAGGTCACCGTCGGCCGGCCGATCTCCAACACCTGCGTCTATGTGCTGGACGACCACCTGCAACCGGTGCCCCTCGGCGCGGTTGGCGAGCTGTGCATCGGAGGCGCCGGAGTCGCCCTCGGCTACCACGGCAAGCCCGAGCTGACCGCCGAGCGCTTCGTGCCGAACCCCTTCGGAGACGGCCGGATCTATCGCACCGGCGATCTGGCCCGTTGGCGCGCCGACGGGCGACTCGAGGTCCGCGGCCGGGCCGACGGTCAGGTCAAGCTGCGCGGCTACCGGATCGAGGTCGGCGAGATCGAGACCGTGCTGACCGGCCATCCCGAGATCGTCTCCGCCGCCGTCACCGTCTGGCAGGACCGCTTGGTCGCGTACCTCGTCGGGCTCGGCGATGAAACCAGCGACGCGGGAGTCCGCGAGTTCCTCCGCGGCACGCTGCCCGATTACATGCTGCCGGCAACCTTCGTCCGGCTCCCCCAGTTGCCGACCACGCCGAACGGCAAGGTCGACCGCCTGTCGCTGCCTGCTCCGGCAGCACCCGCCACCAAAGCGCCCCCGGACGCGACACCCGAGCAAGCGGCGATCTTGAAGGTCTTCGCCGAAGTGCTCGGGTGCGAGGTCGGGATCGACGACGGCTTCTTCGACGTCGGCGGGGACTCGCTCCGCGCAGTACGGACCGTGCGGGCGATCGATCCCGAGCTCTCGGTCCTCGACCTCTTCCGCTGTCCCAGTGCGCGATCGCTGGCCGAATACCTGCAGACCAGGACTCGTGCCGAAACGGACGTCCTGCAGAAGATGACCGCACTCGATGCGGCTCACGCCGACCTCACCGTCATCGGCGCACCCTTCGGCGGCGGTGGCGCGATCGTGTACGCCGACCTCGCGCAACGCATGCCGGACGACTGGGCCCTCTACGCGGTCCAGCCGCCGGGCACCGACTACTCGCGTCCCGACGAAGCACTGATTCCCCTGCCGGAGTTGGCGGATCGCTGTGCGGAACGGATTCTCGCCGACGTCCCCGGCAAGGTGATGCTCTACGGTCATTGCGTCGGCAGCGCTCTGGCCGTCGCCATCGCACAGCGACTCGAGCAGGCCGGGAAGATCCCCGAGTCCGTTGTGCTCGGTGCATCCTTCCCCAATACCCGGCTGCCCGGCGTACTGGGATCGGTCGCCCGGCTCGCACCGGGACGACGCCAGTCCGACCGGATGCTCACCGATACCCTGCGGGTCCTCGGCGGCCTCGGTGAAGATCCGCCGCTTGCTGAGCGGGCCTTTGTGGCGAAGGCGATCCGGCATCAGGCGGACCAAGGCGAGCTGTTCTTCACGAACTCCTTCACCGACGACATGCCCAAGCTGAAGAGTCCCCTGCGGGTGGTGGTCGGCGACCTCGACGAGGCGACGCGGTTCTCGTCCGAGCGGGTGCACGACTGGGACCGCTTCGGCGAGGTGGTGGAGCTGGTCGGACTTCCGGGGGCCGGTCACTTCTTCCACCGCGATCCCCGGGTCGCCGAGCTACTCAGCAGGCCGCCCTCGGGCACCATCTCCCAGCGAACGCAGCAGGCGAACCTCCCCGGCTTCCTCACCGTTACCGCGGGACAGTTCGTCTCGCTCATCGGTGCTGGACTCTCGACCTTCGCGCTCGGCGTCTGGGCCTACCAGCAGACCGGCCGCGCCACCGCGCTCGCCACCATCGCTGCCTTTGCGATCGTGCCGGTGATCCTCACTGCGCCACTGGCCGGAGCCGTCGCCGACCGATGGAACCGTCGTCGCGTGATGATGGGCTGCGACCTGACGGCCGTGGCAGCCGCCTTGATGCTGATCGTCTTGCTGGCGGTGGATTCGCTGGCCCTCTGGCATCTGTACGTCTTCGTGACAGTGGTCGCGGTGACGTCCTCCTTCCGACAACCTGCCTATCTCGCCGCCGTCGCCCAGTTGGTCCCCAAGCGCTATCTGGGACAGGCGAACGGCCTGGTAGGCCTGGGAACCGCGGCCGCACTCCTCTTCTCCCAGTTGCTCGGCGGCTTACTCCTGCTCGCCCTCAGCCTCAGCGGTGTGCTCTGGATCGACCTCGCCACCTCGGTCGTGGCGTTGGCCACCTTGGCCGTGGTGAAGGTGCCGGATCTCGGCTTCCACGTTCGCGACGAACCACTGCTGACCGAGATCGCCGGCGGCTGGCGCTACCTCAACGAACGTCGTGGCCTGCTCGCCGTGGCCGCCTTCTTCGCGGTCGCGAACGGACTCGGTGGCGTCGTGGTCGTCGTCACCACCCCGATGGTCCTCGCCTTCGGCAGTACGGCGACGCTCGGGCTGGTCCTGGCTGCCCAAGGCGCCGGCCTCCTGCTCGGAGGCGTGCTGATGGCGATCTGGGGTGGCACTCCCCAACGAATTACCGGAATGATCGCCGGCGTCGGACTGATCGGGCTGAGCTCCGTCGTGATCGGGCTGCGTCCATCTGCCTTCTTCCCCATCGCCGGCATGTTCGGCGTCGGGTTTTGCGCCGCCCTGATCAACGCGCACTGGCTGGCCCTGGTCCAGGTGAAGGTGCCGCACGAACTGCTCGGCCGGGTGCTCGCGACGATCCTGATGCTCGCCCGCGTCGTCATGCCGCTCGGCTACCTGGCGGCCGGGCCTTTGGTGGACAAGGTTTTCGAGCCGCCGATGCGCGAAGGTGGCGTCCTCGCCCGAGTCCTCGGGCCGGTCTTCGGCACCGGAACCGGCCGTGGCATGGCCGTGGTCGTCGCGGCCACCGGAGTACTGCTTCTCGCGTGGTCGCTGCTCGGCCTCGCGTCCCGCTCACTTCGCAAGGTCGAACAACAGCTACCCGATGCAGTGGAGGACTGACCATGTTGACCTACGCCGGCGTTGACTCGTTGGGGCTGCATCTGTACTCCGGCAGCGACCTCCCCGCCGAGCACAGCCCGGAACGCGAAACCGTCGAGACCATCCTGCAGTGGGCCAGCGGCTATCTGACCAACCCGCACGAGGACCTCGGCCGCAACGGACCCGTCTGCCCGTTCGTCTCGGCCTCGTTGCGCAAGGACCTATTCCGGGTCGCTGTACATCCCGGCAGGCCTGATCCGGACCAGGTCGCCGAGATGGTCCTGCGCTACAAGGATTGGTTCGGCATCCTCGAGCCGACCGAAGGTGCCGGCGCCCAGTTCAAGACGGTCCTGATCGCCTTCCCCGATCTCGATGACCAAGCTGTCGGCGAGGTGATCGACGGAGTACAACTGCGACTCAAGCCGGACTTCGTCGCCGACGGGTTGATGCTCGGCCAGTTCCACCAACTGCCCCCTGAAGCAGGCGGTCTGTGGAACCCGGACTTCCGCCCGTTGCACGCCCCGGTCGCATTGCTCGCGATCCGGCACATGGTCCGCAGCGACCTGCCGTTCCTGATCGACGAGCCGGCCTTCGTCACGCAGTACGAAAGGATCTTCGGTACGTCGTGACGCGGTGAGCCCCCGCAACCCCGGGACAAGGTTGCGGGGGCTCGCTTGCTGCTACTGACCGCTGAAGGTGAACGTGGAGCCGGGCTCCTTGACGATGTCGCCGTCTCTGGAGTTCGTCACCGTCACATTGCTCAGTACTGCGTTGCCGCGGGCGCCGCCCATCGCGAGGATGCCCGAGCCGTTGTTGGACTTGTCGATCCGCACGTTGGTGATCGCCACGTTCGGCATCTCACCACCGCCGGTCTTGAACTGGATACCGTCGTACGTCGAGTCGTAGATGTCCGTGTCCCGGATCGTGACGCCGGGAATCGGCAGGTTCGACGGGAACAGCGTGATCGCGCCGAACTCCTGGTCCTCGTTCCAGAACGCGCCACCGGTCCGGTAGAGGCCGTTGTTGGAGATCAGCGTCGTCCCGGAGAACGGCAGCGGATCGTGGTCGGTCGCGAGCATGATGCCGGGGTAGTTCATCGTGTCGTAGACCAGGTTGTTCTCGATCTTGTTGCCGTAGCCGCCGTAGATCGCGATGCCGTTGGCCCGCCACGGCAACTGGACGGTGTTGTTGGTGAACGAGTTGTCGTGACCGATGTCGACCGACTGGTCCTTGACGTACTTGTTCGCCCAGACCGCCAGCGAGTCGTCGCCCGTGGTCCGGAACGACGAGTTGAAGACCTTGGAGTTCCTGGTGCCGTTGGAGAAGTTGATGCCGTCGGCATAGGTGTCCCGGATCCGCATCCCGCTGAACTCCAGCCCGTCGGCCGGGCCCCACAACTCGGGGATGTTGTCGTAGTCGCGCCCGACCCAGACCGCCACGTTGGCGTGCTCGATCCAGACGTTGGTGATCTTCGTCCCGGTACCGAAGCGCCCGTTCAGTCCGACGCCACCCTCGGCGTTGCCGTCTCCACCACGGATCCGGCCGGAGCCGAAGATCGCAAGGTCCGAGATCTGCACATTTTTGTCGATGTCGAAGCCGAAGTTGCCCTCGTGCGGATGGTTGATGCCGCCGGCGTTCTGCGGCTCGATCGTGGAGTAGAGCTGCGAGTACCACATCCCGGCGCCGCGGATCGTGGTGTTGCTGATGCCCACCTGGTTGAACTGGCCCCGGTTCAGCGGGTCGTCGGTGAGGATCTTCTTCTCCTGCCGCCATTGGCCCTGCGGAATCCAGACACAGCTGATCACGCCGTTCTGGTCGTCGGTGACCGCCCGCTGGATGGCGTCCGCGTCGTCGATCCCGTCGTTCGGCACCGCGCCGTACTGCGTGATGCTCGTGCAGCCCGCAGGCTGGCTCAGGGCCGGTGCGACCTGCTCCAGGTCGATCAGGTCGATGATGTAGAACGACGCGGTGTCACCCGAGTCGCGCTGCAACTTGAACTTGGTGCCGGGCGGGTAGGAGCTGCTGAGCAGCGCGTGGGACTCGTCGAAGAGCCGCCGCGCGTCGCCACCGGGTGTGTTCGTCAGCGACTCGGGTCCGTCGCTGTTGCCGTACAGCCAACTGTTGTGCGACGACAGGTTCAGCTTCTGTGCGAAGGTGCCGTTCACGTAGAGGCTGATGGTGGCGTTGATGCCCTGGCCGTCGGCGGAGTCCGGGATCGAGTTGCGGACGACGATCGAGTTCGTCTGATTGGTCGAGGTGAATTCGACGAATTGGCCGGTGGAGTTCAGCCGGACCGACTGGCGGCCGGACGACTCCGTGGCGAAGTTCGTGTGCCCGAAGGTCCGGAGCGCGTCGGTGGTCAGCAGAGTGCCGGTGTAGTTGGCAGCCTCCGCCTCGTACGACGTGTAGGGAACCGCCGCGCCGCGGCCCACCACGATGGCCCGTGAGAACGCGTTGTTCGTTTCGTTGGTCTCGGCAACGACATTGGTCGCGTCGGCCGTGGCCGTCAGGGTGGCTCCGCCATTGGTCGCGGTCCAGGTACCGCTGACGGCCACGTTGACCGTCGTACCGGCCGCGATGGAAGCCGTGTTGGTGTTGAGGGTCGTGCCACCGACGGTCAGCCGGGTGACGCTGGTTGCTCCCGTGGCGGCGGTACCGCGGTTGTTCACCGCGACGGTGAAGGAGACCTGGGCGCCGACGGCCGGGTTCGGAGGGTTCGAGGTGATGCCGAGGACTTGCAGATCCGGCCCTGGCGCCTGCGCAATCACCAGTTGCGAGGGTGCCTGGAACGTGTTGTTGCTGTCGTTCTGCTCCACGATCGTGTTGGTCGGGTCGACCACTGCTGCGACCGTGTAGCTGCCCTCGGCCCGGGTGCCGGCGTTCGCCGTGACCGTTGCCGATGCGCCCGCGTTCAGCGCCGCCACCGAGGCGGTCCCGACGACCGTGCCACCGAGGAGGAAGTTGACGCTGGTCGCGCCGGCGGCTGCCGAGCCGATGTTCTGGACCGTGGCCGACAAGGTGATCGGGCTGGTCTCGTTGGGCGATGCGGGACTCCAGGTGGTCGAGGTAACCACAAGATCGGGGTTGGGTGCGGGCGTACCGATGACCTGCAGGTCCGCGACCTGGCCGCCCGGTGCGCCCGTATTGCTGAAGATCTGCAGCCGGACGTCGGCAGCGCGGCCGGTGACCGGGATGGTGATCGAGTTCTGGTTCGTCGCGGGATTGAATTGGTAGTCGGTCCGGGCCGAGATCGAGGTGAACGTGGTCGCCGACTGCTCGCGGCCGAGCACCTGGATGCTTTGCGTGCGGGCACCCCAGGCCTGGTCGGGGTTGAGCTTCACCACGATCGAGTCGAGGTCGGCGTTCGAGCCGAGCTTGACGGTCAGCGTGGCCGGGTAGCCGTTCGACTCCCAGTAGGTGCCGATGTTGTTGTCGTTGGCGTTGGCCGCCACGAAGTTGAACACCGACGAGGAAGCCTCGATCGGCTTGCCTGCGGCGAGATTCGCGCCACCGGACTGGCCTGAGCGACGCACGTGGTTGCTGTCGCCGGACTCGTTGCCGGCGGCATCACGTGCGCGGACGTAGTACTCGACTGTCGCTGAGGTCGGTTGCGCCTCGGTGAAGGTGAGCACGTTGGCGGCCACTGTGGTGACGGCCGCGTTGTTGCGGTAGACGGTGTAGCCAGTGACGCCGACGTTGTCGGTCGAGGAGGACCAGTTGAGGCGGATCTGGCCGGAGCTGGGCTCGGTCAGTGCGAGGTTGCCGGGTGCGGTCGGCGCCTGGGTGTCGCCGCCGGTGTCCGGGCCGTAGAGCTCGAACTCGGAGAGTTGCCCCGCAGGCCAGCCGGTGTTGGCAGTGATGTTCAGCCGTACGTACCGCGCGGAGGTCGCCGGGAACGTGATGGTGACCGTGTTGTTGCTGGTCGGCGTGAAGTTGTAGCCCGCGCTGGCGACGATGGTGCTGAACGTCGACCCGTTCGAACTGCCTTGTACTGCGAGGGTCTGGGTGCGCGCACCCCAGCTCGCGGGCAGTTTCAGGACCACCTGGTTGACGCTGACCGTGGCGCCGAGGTCAGCCTGGAGCCACTGGGGGAACGCGTTGTTGTTGCTCTCCCAGTACGAGTTCTGGTTGCCGTCGCCGGCATTGCTCGCTGGGTACTCACCCAGCGAACTGCCGGACGAGAGCGTCTTGGTCAAGGTCGCTGTGATAGCTGCTGGTGCTGCGGAAGCGGGTCTCGGCAGGAAACCGGCGGTGAGGAGCACCGCCGAGAGCAGGCCGATCATCAGCCGCCACGCGGGCTGCTTGGGTCGCATGGAATGGTCCTCCGTCGTTCGGGCGGGGGCGGGAGGGACTGCGCCGAACTCACAAGAGGTGTTATGCAAAATTGCGTTGATTTGCCAACTTCTTGCGGGACGGTAGTCAAAGGTTGCAGGGCCGCCTGCTGTTCGTCAACACCTCGTCACACTTCGGCGGCCAGCGCGAGCCGCCGGCCGGAGGCCTCGTCGGCCCACAGCGACGAGGCGAGAACGTACGGCTGGAGCAGCGCCGTCAGTCCGGGATCGGCACAGCCGTGCAGCTCCTGGGTGGCCAGATGGCGAGCCACTCCGGCGAGCAGGTCCGCCACCTGAACCCGCGGATGCTCCCGAGAATCGACCTGACTGAAGTCCCGCAGGGATCCGCCGAGCAGCGTTCGGATCCGGTCGACGCGGTGGGTGGTCAGCGCGCTCTGCTCGTCATGAACGATGTCGACTGCACGTTCGCCCCCACTCCAGTGCAGAGTCGTGTCGACGAGTGCGGTCAGCAACGGCTCCAGCGGCGGCGGAACGCTGGACCGGTCGTCGAGCAGGGTGGTGAGGACCGCCCGCACCCGCTTCCGGCTGCCGCGAAGACGCCCGACCAACTCCAGGTCGCCGTCCAGACGGCCAAGGGCAGCAAAGAAGTTGTCCAGCGCCGTCCGATTGACCACCCGGTGCCGCTTGGTCCGCATCATCACGACGAAGCAGGCGAGTACGGCGTACCAGTCGGCCGCACCGAAGACCACCGGCCCTCGCCGATGGAGTACTGCGGCAGCCTCGCGCAGGTCGGGCGCGAGACTCGTACCGGCCGCGTACGTCGGCTCGCCGAGCAGGAAGTCGACCATCCGGTGGACCACGAAGAATCGCTTGTCGGTCAGATGAACCGACGCCTTTCCGTCCAGCGACTCCAGCAAACACTCGACAGCCGACCGCTGCCGCAGAATCTGGGTCGCCTTGTACTCCGAATGCAGGTGGCGCGAATTCGCGCGCACCCGCGCGACCACCTCGACGGCCTCTGCCGCGGCAAGGTCCACCGCGGCATGCGTGATGACCGGCGCCCGTGGATCCAGAAGGTTGGTACCGGAGAAGCCCGACTCGTCACAGGCGATGTCGACAACGGGCACATCGGCGCCTACTGCAAGGACTCCAGCCTTGTCAGCAGACATACCCGTCATCATCGCCACCCTCCCGGTCGCCTGCCACCCATTTCCCGCCGGCAGTTCCGTGGAATCGGGAACCTTCGGCCGGCCGGCGACACAGAAGGGGCATGAGGCGGCGAGCAAGGGCCAGGGGACGCGACGGAGGGAAGGAGACGTGATTGGACTGGACGGGAGGCACGATGGGGTGATCATGACGGCGACCGACCGGGTGCTGTGGGACCGGGCTTCCGGCGGAGATTCGGAGGCCTTCGGGCAGCTGTACGACCGGCACGCTCGCGCCGTCTACAACTTTCTCTACCGGCGGACCGCGTCGTGGAGCGATGCGGAGGACCTGACCTCCGCGGTGTTCCTGCACGCCTGGCGGCGACGGGCCGACGTCGTCCTCGACCGGGATTCGGCGCTCCCCTGGCTGTTGCGGGCAGCGGACTACACCGTCCGCAACGAATGGCGGGCCAAGCTCCGCTACCGCCGGGCGCTCGCGGCGGCACACCTGCTGGCCGATCACCAGCGGGATCACGCCGACGAGGTGATCGGCCGGCTGGATACCGACCACCACCTCGAACAGGCCCGCGCGGCGATGAAACGCCTGCCCCGGCAAGAGCGCGAAATCGTCGAGCTCTGCGTCTGGTCGGGACTCGACCAACAAGCCGCCGCCGTCGCGCTCGACGTTCCCCTGGGCACGGTGAAGTCCCGGCTGTCCCGGGCCAGAAAACACCTGCGTGAGCTGGGTATTTCCGAACTCTCGAAGACTTCCGTGGAGACACAACCATGACCGACCTGACCACTCCCCCCGACCACGACCTTCCGCGCCCGGTCCGCGACCGGCAGCGCGACGAACTGGTCGCGATCGTCGACCACGAATTCGGCGCACCGCGCCGACGCACCGCCGTACCGCTGCTCGCAGCCGCGGCAACTGTCGCAGTCATCGCCGGCCTCGCGTTTGGAGTACCGGCCCTGAAAGGTAGTAGAACGACGCCGACCGGTACTGCGCCGGCGGCGGGCGGCCAGAAGGTTGCTTCCGGCAACACCTCGGCGCCTCAGCCGGCCCGGACGCGCAAGCTCAGCGCTGCCGAGACGGCTGCCTTCCGGAATCAGTGCATCGAGTTCACCAAGGACTATCAGAACTCGTTCGCGAGCTTCGAGGTGATCAACGCCTTCGAGTACGTCAAGACCGCGCGTCCGGGACTCACCAAGAGCTGGCTGGTCGCCCGGAAGGGAATGGACTACTGGATCTGCAGCCGCTCCGGGGACGGCAGCATCGCGGGCGACAGCGCCTTCGGCCCGAACATTTCACCGGCGGGTAAGGACGTTCCCTACCTGTTCGCACCCGTCGACGGACGCGGTGAGGGCACCGGAATGTACATCCCGTCGATCACCAGGGTGACCGTTCAGCACCACGGCGATGACCCGGTCGAGGCGGTTCTGAAGGACGGCTTCTGGTTCGCGCCGATGGAGCAGGACAGCTTCCCGCTCCCCAAGAACGGCGGCAGACCGATCACCCCGGACAACCACCTGATCGGCGTGATGCCCGGCTGGACGATCCGTGGCTACGCCGGTGACGGCAAGCTGGTCTACGACTCGGCGAAGAACGGCCCGCGGGTGGAGAAGTGCTACAGCAACCCGGCCCGTACCGAGGTCCTGGTCGTCAACTCCGTCAAGCATCCGACCCCGGCGACCTGCGAGCGGATGTTCGACTGGAAGTGAGCTTGATCGCCGGTGATTCCCACACCGGCGATGAGTTTCTCCGGTCTCGCTCGTCTCAATGGTTCAGCTGAGACAAACTCGCAGACAGGAGGTCGATCATCATGGCGAAGGTGCTCTACGCGGCCAGCATCTCCCTGGACGGTTTCATGGCCGGACCGGGCGGTGACATGTCGTGGCTCACGCCGTACCTGGGCCCGAATCCGGAGGTCACAGAGCTGATTCCACAGATCGGGTCGTTGCTGGTCGGGCGGCGGACGTTCGACGGCGACGACCCGCACAAAGGTGACGAAGGCGAGGGCAAGGCATTCGGCGGCGGCTGGGAAGGCCCGCAGTACGTCGTCACGCACCGGCTGCCGGACCAGAACCTTCCGGACATCACCTTCGTCGACGACTTCGGCAGCGCGCTCCATCAGGCGAAGGAGGCCGCCGGCGACAAGTACGTGAATGTCCTCGGCGCCAGCATGGGCCGGCAGTGTCTGGAAGCCGGTGAACTGGACGAGATCTTCGTCTGCGTCGTCCCGCTGCTCCTCGGCGACGGCGTCCCCTTCTATCCCCGGTCAGGCACCAGGAAGCTCGAGCGCCTCAGCCAAACCGAGACCGGGTCGGGAACCAACCTCTGGTTCAGGGTCGACTGACCGGCCCGGTGGAGTCCCGGACGACGAGGTCGGGGATCAGCGAGATCTGGCGCCGCGGGGACTTCGGGTCGGCGAGACGGGCCCGCAGCGTCTCCACCGCGATCCGGCCGACCTCGAACTTCGCCGGCGACACAGCGGTGAGCGGGACGTCGGACAGGTCCGCGACCTCGTCGTCGTAGCTGATCACCGAGAGCTGGTCGGGGACCGCGATGCCGTTCGCGATGGCCGCGTTGAGCAGCAGGGTCGCCTCGCGGTCGGCGAAGCAGATGACCGCGGTCGCCTTGCTGCGCAGGAGTTCGGCGAGGAAACGCTCGGCATCGGCAGTCGTCCAGCGTTCGCGGGATTCCACCAGCACAGGGGTGTCGCCGAGTCCCGCGCGGACCTGCGGAGCCGTATGCGGGCTGACCCGTTCGAGATAACCGATCCGGGTATGCCCGAGGCTCCGCAGGTGCTTCACCGCCGCGCGGGCACCGGCGGCATGGTTCGAGCCGGCGAACTCGTGCAGTGTGGTGGGATCCTCCAGCCCTCGCTCGACCAGAACCACTGGTACGTCGAGGTCTTCCAGGCCGGCCATGCTCGGCCCATCGGCCGCCAGGATCAGACCGGCCGCGCCCGCACTCACCAATGCGTCGACCGCCTGCCGCTCCTCGACAGAGTCCCACTCGGTTGACCGCAGCAGCATCTGCGCGCCGTGGCGAGCGAGTTCGCGCTCGATGCCGACGATGATGCGCGGGAAGTAGTACGTCATCGACGGCACGGCCACGCCGATCAACGGTCCGGTGTCGCTGCTCGCGATGTACATCCCCGAGCCCTGCCGCCGGTAGACCAGGCCATCCTGCACCAGCAGGTCGACTGCTCGCCGGACCGTGTTCAGGCTGACGCCCTGCTCTCGGGCCAACTGCTGCTCGGTCGGCAGCTTGCCGCCCGGCCACCGCAGCTCAGCGATCCCACGCCGCAACTCGCCGGCCAGATGCCGTGCCTTCTGCCCCCGGACGGCCTCGGCCGCGGGTACCTCGGATGCGCTCACGCGCCGACTCTACTGGTCGAGGCATCGGAAATTCATTCGTATCAATCTGTTGACCCATGGAATGACTTGGCACAGACTCATCCGAAAGTCCTCCGCGATCCGCCCCGAGGAGTCCCCGTGAAACGACGCACGTTCCTGGCCGGTACGACGGCCGCCGCCGCTGCCCTGACCCTCGAACTACCGGCCGTCGCGGCACCCGCCGACTTCGCCGCCCTCCGCGCCAAGTGGGCGGCCGCCCTCACCGGTAGCGCGGCAATCGATCCGGCCGACCCCGACTACGCCGCCGCGCTGGGCCGCCTGGACACCGCGGTGAAGGCATCGCTGGCGAAGCTCGATCGCACCGCGACCAGGACACTCGTCTTCACCGACCAGCCACTGACCGCCGACGCCTCGATCCCGAACACCTACGTCCGGCTCGAGCAATGGGCGACAGCCTGGTCCACCCCTGGTTCGCAGTACCACGCCGACCCCGCACTGCTGTCCGACGTACAGGCGGCGCTGGAAACCATGGACCAGTTGATCTACAACCCCAGCACCGTCGAATTCGGCAACTGGTGGTCGTGGGAGATCGGCGCCACCCGACCGCTCGCGAACGTCATGGTGCTGCTGTACGACGAGTTGCCGGCCGCGACCCGGGAGCGGTACTGCGCCGCCATCGACCACTTCGTCCCCGACCCGTACCAGATGTTCCCGCCCGAGCGCGGCCCGATCGTCTCGACCGGCGCGAACCGGGTCGACCTCTGCCAGGCGGTCATCGTGCGTTCGCTCGTCACTGAGGACGAGGCCAAACTCACCCACGCCCGAGACGGCCTCAGCGACACCTGGCAGTACGTCACGAGCGGCGACGGGTTCTACCGCGACGGTTCGTTCGTGCAGCACACCTGGGTCGCCTACACCGGTACCTACGGCCACGTCCTGCTGAACGGCATCGGCAAACTCCTTGCCCTGCTGGCGAATTCGCCCTGGGCCGTCACCGACCCGAAGCGGCAGATCCTGTTCGACTCGGTCGCGAAGGCGTACCTCCCGGTCGTCCACGACGCGCGGATGATGGACTTCGTCCGCGGCCGTGCGGTCTCGCGGTACAACGCCTCCGACCACGACGACGGCTACACCGCGATGGAGGCGATCCTGCGCCTCGCCCAAGGCGTCGAATCGACGCTGGCCGCCCAGTGGCGGGCCGCGGTCGCCGGCTGGGTCCAGCGCGACACCTTCGGCAATGTGTTGTCAGGGGCAACGATCCCCCGGGTCGCCCTGATCAAGAGCCTGCAGGGCATGACCCCGGCGCCCGAACGCAACGGCCACACGCTGTTCGCCGGCATGGACCGATCGATCCACCGCCGGTCCGGCTGGGCGTACTCGATCTCGATGGCCAGCCAGCGGATCGCGTACTACGAATGCGGCAACGGCGAGAACGACCAGGGCTTCCACAGCGGTTCCGGGATGACCTACCTCTACGACCGGGACAACGGCCAGTACGCCGACGCCTTCTGGCCGACTGTGGATCGTTACCGTCTCCCCGGCACCACCGTCGACAAGTTGCCGTTGGCACCGAAAGCGGGTGGCGAGTGGGGCGCGGCCCGACCCACGACGACCTGGGTGGGCGGCTCCACCCTCGACGGCTACGCCGCTGTCGGCCAAGACCTCCAGGGGCCGGCCTCGCCGATGCGGGCCCGCAAGTCCTGGTTCTGCCTGGACGAGTACATCGTGGCGCTCGGCGCGGGGATCAGCGGCAGCAGCGGCTACCCCGTCGAGACGATCGTCGAGAACCGCAACCTGCACAGCATCGGCACGAACACCCTTACTGTGAACGGGATTCCACAGGTTCCAGCCGTCGGCGACTCGGCCGCCGTCGCTGCTCGCTGGGCGCATCTGGACGGCGTCGCCGGGTATGTCTTCCTCAACGGGAGCCCCACCTTGCAACTCCGGCGTGAGGCACGGACGGGTTCGTGGCGTGACATCAACACGGGCGGCCCCACCACCCCGATCACCCGCCGGTACCTGACGATGTGGCTCGACCACGGCGTCGACCCGACCGCCGCGACCTACGCCTACCTGACCGCACCGGGCGCTTCCGTTGCCCGGACCAAGCAGTTGTCCCAGTCCTCCGGCCTGCTGATCCTGCGCAACACCGCCGACGTCCAAGCAGTTCTCAGCGGCGACCTGCTGCTGGTCAACTTCTGGAAGGCGGGCCGGGTTGCCGGGCTGACAGCCGACTCACCTTGTTCGGTGATCCGCCGGGTGCGCGGCCGGGAGATCGACCTGGCCGTCTCCGACCCGACCCAGCGCGCCTCGGTGATCACGCTGCACCTCTTGTTGCCCGGAGCAAAGGTTCTCAGCGTCGACGAAGGCGTCACGGTACGGCGTACGCCGCTCGGCATCGACGTCAGCGTGAACATCGCGGGCGCCGCAGGTGCGACCAGGACGCTGACGGTTCGCGGCTGACGTCAGTAGTCGGCGCCGGCCGACAGCATGACCGGCCGGATCTCGACGGCCAGGCCGTCGATCCTGGTGTCGGGGAGAAGGTCCGCGAGTTCGATCGCGCGGGCCTTCGACTCGACGTCGACGAGGTAGTAGCCGCCGATCGACGTACCCTGGAACGGACCCGAGCGGATCCCGTCGCGGCACACGACCGTACTGGTGCAGGGATCGGCGAGCGCTTCGCGACTGATCAGCTCACCGGCCTCCGCTGTGATTCGGCGGAACTCGTCGTGCCCGGTCCGGACCGATACCCGGTCCGCCTCGGTCAACTCGTCCAGCGCTTCGACATCGGCCTGCAGAATCAACAAGTACTTCACCGGCCCACTCCTCCACTCCAGCCGCCTGCTGCGACCCCTCATCAGAAGTACGAAGCCGAGCGCCCGACTTTGACATGATGGCCGCATGAACCTGGCGACCGAGCGGCTGACGCTGCGGCGGTTCCGCGCCGAGGACGCGGCCGCCTTCGCGGCGTACCGGTCGGTGCCGGAGGTCGCGCGCTATCAGTCCTGGGAGGCACCGGTCAGCATCGAGGAGGCGACCGCTCTGGTGCGGGAGTTCGCCGCCGGGAATCCCTCGGCGCCCGGCTGGTTCCAGTACGCGATCGACCTCGACGGAGTGCTAATCGGCGACATCGGGCTCAAGCTGCACGAGAACCTGATGCAGGCCGAGATCGGCTTCACTCTTGGACCGCAGTACCAGGGCCAGGGTTATGCGACCGAAGCCGTGCGTGGGTTGCTCGATCACCTCTTCGTCGAGCGGAAGCTGCATCGGGTCTCTGCCGAGTGCGATGCGCGCAACGTCGCCTCGGCCGCACTCCTGCGGCGACTCGGGTTCCGCGACGAAGGCCTGCGGCTCGCGAACACCTGGTTCAAAGGCGAATGGACCGACGACCTCTTCTTCGGCCTCCTCCGCTCCGACTGGATCAGCTCGTAGCGCGTGCGGCCCAAGCCCTGGCCACGAGGTGGATCGAGCCGTCCTCTTCGACCGGCAGCCGTCGCTGCACTTCGTCGCGCACGGCATCCTGGGCGTCCTGCTCCAGCGACAGCAGGTACGCCGGCGCGACGCCCTGCCCGCCGAGGAAGGGTTTCCAGTACTCCTCGAACGACGCGAACACAGTCGGTACGACGATGCCGCGCGTCTCGACCTTCGCGAAGCCGGCCTCGGTGAAAAGCCCTTCCAGCCCCTCGGGGTTGCAGAACGGGAAGCGGGCGCCCTCGTCATGGTCGCTGTCCTCCGGTCGCAGCTCGAGCGCGGCATCCCAGAAGTACTTCATCAACTCCATCCGGTCCGCGTAGTCCCACACGTAGACGCCGACGGTCTGCCCGATCTCCCGCATCCGGCGGAGCGCGCCGATCCGGTCCGGCACGAAGTTGAGCATGATCCCCGCGACGACGACGTCGAACGGCCCGTCCGGCAGATCGTCGGCACCGCGGACCTCGAACGTCGCTCGCTCGTCCTGCACTGTCAGCCGCGCGTAGTCGAGGAAGCCCGCCGACAGATCCACACCGACGACGGCCGACGGATCCGCAGTACCGAGAATCGTGCTGGTCAACGCCCCGGTGCCGCAGCCGACATCGAGCCAGCGCAGCCCGGCCGGCTGATCGAGCCACGTCACGAACTCCTCCGCCACCTGACGGCTCCAGCGGCCGACGTACGACTCGTAGATCTCCCCGCTCGCCCAGACGTCCATTCCGGCAGCATAGAGCCGCAAGATTCGAGCTAGACAGCCTTCGCCTGCGTCGATGCCGGCAGCTTGACGCCGGTGAGGCGTTCGGCTTCGAGCCACAGGCGGGCGTTGGCCTGTGAGTCGAGGGAGCGGCTCGGGGCCCTCACCTTTTTGGTCGGGCCGACCAGGCCGAAGAGGCCGTTCGGTCCGTAGTACGAGCCGGCTGGGACATCCGGGCTGGTGGCGGCGAACAGCAGCGGCTCGGCACCCACCTCGACACCCTGCGACGGGATCGGGTTATGGCGCTCGAGGAACGAGTGGTACCAGGGCAGCTTGTCGCGACCAAGGCTCGCGCCGGCGGTCTGGAGGTTGGTGCGGGTATAACCCGGGTGCGCGGCGACGCTGAGCAGATTCCAGCCGCGCTCTGCCGCGATGGCCGCGAGCTGGTGGCTGAACATGAGGTCGGCCAGCTTTGACTGGGCGTAGGTGCCGATCGCCCGGTAGCGGGTGCGCTCCCAGTGCAGGTCGTCGAACCTGATCCGGCCGAAGTTCGCCGCGCCGCTGCTCATCGTGGCCACCCGGGGCGCCGGCGCCGCGAGCAGGAGCGGCAGCAGCCGGAGCGTCAACGCGAACGGGCCGAGGAAGTTGCTGCCGAACTGCAGCTCGAAGCCGTCCTTCGTCGTCATCCGGCTCGGCGGCGTCATCACCCCGGCGTTGTTGACGAGCAGGTCGATCGGAGTGCCGTCCGCGATCAGCCCGGCGGCGAACTCCTCGACCGACGCGAGGTCGGCCAGGTCGATCCGGCGGACTTCGAGAGCCGCATCCGGGTACGCCGCGAGGATCTCGTCCCGGGCGGCCTCGCCCTTCGCGACGGTCCGGACGGCAAGCACCACCCGGGCGCCGGCCGCGGCGAGACGCTTGGCCGTCTCCTTGCCGGTGCCACTGTTCGCGCCGGTGACGACGGCGAGTTTGCCGGTCTGGTCGGGGACGACGTACATGAGCTGCTCCTCGGGGTAAAAGACTGCCGGTCTGTTATGCCCGAAGCTATCAGACCGCTGGTCTGATGACAAGAGACCATCGGTCTGTAAGATGGCGGTATGACGTTTCAGCGGGCCCGGAGCGAGGAGCAGCGCGCGGTACGGCGGCAGACGATCCTCGCCACCGCCGAGACGATGCTGACCGAGATGCCGGTCGCCCAGCTCAGCCTGAACGAGCTGAGTCGCCGGGTCGGCCTGGCGAAGTCGAACGTGCTGAACTACTTCGAGTCCCGCGAGGCCGTCCTGCTCGAACTGGTCGACACCGAGACCAAGGCGTGGGTGCAGGATCTCGCCGAGGCGCTGAGCACAGTGGATCCGGCGGCGCCCGTGGCGGATCGCGGCGAGCAGCTGACGGCCGCCGTCGTACGGACTCTCAAGGCACGGCCCGTGTTCTGCGACTTGATCAGCGCGCAGGCCTCGGTCCTCGAGCACAACATCTCGACCGAGATGGCCTTGGCGTTCAAGCGGGCCACGGTCGCGCAGTACCAGCGGATGATCGAGGTGGTGGCCGGCGTGCTGCCGGAGGTCGGCGTTGAGGGCGCCGGACAGTTCATCAGTACGGCGGCGTTGCTGGCCGGGGCGATCTGGAGTCACGCGTGCGCGGGTCCGGCGATTCTGGCCGCGTTCGAGGCCGACCCGTCGCTGGCCACGCTGCGGATCGAGTTCGAACCAGCGATGACGCAGAGTCTCAACGCGCTGCTGACCGGCCTGCTGCCGCGCTGAGACAACGCAGTACGCCGGGAGCAGGTCCCGGCGTACTGGCAGTCGATCAGGGCAGGTAGTAGTTCGGGTTCGGGAGCTTGAAGGTGCGGTCGGCGAAACCGCCCTTGAGGTCGCTGTACTGGTCGCCGAAGTTGGCGACGATGTCGTAACCGAGCGACTCGATGTGCGCGCGGGTGGCCGACTTGTAGTGGATCGTCGTGCAGGCGCCGTTCGGGTCGCTCGCGCAGGCGGTCTTCAGGTAGGCCGGGTAGTCGGCGAGCGCCGGCTTGGTGAACAGGCCGTCCTCACCGTTGCGCAGGGTGGTCGGCTTCGGGTAGCCGGCGTCGACGCCGATCCCGTCCGCGGTCAGGTTGCCCAGCGTCGCCTGCTCCTGGGCGGCGCCGCGTCCGGTCAGGAAGAAGATCGCGTAGCCCTCACGCTCGGCCGTCTTCGCCATCTCGACCATGCCCGGCACGGCCGGGAACCGCTGTTCGGTCACGAACGTGCCGTTGGTCACCGGGTTGAACGCCCAGTTGCTGGCGATCTCGTAGTTCCAGGTGGCCAGCGCGGTGTCGTCGACGTCGAGCAGGATCGCCTTGGTGGCCCGGCTGTGGTGGTGAGCCGACAGCCAGCGCTTGCCCGCGGCCGCCACCGAGGAGGCTTCCTTGGCGTAGTTGCTGTCCGCCGCGAAGGTGCCGGTACCGAGCGGGTCACCGTAGTAGTTGCGGATCTGCTGCCGCAGTACGTCGATGTTGGTGATCTGGTGCTCGGACCGCGGCGTGGACGTCTGGATCGCCGGCTGCTGGGCGGCGACGCCGGCCGAGTACGCGACGCCGCCGACGACGGAGGCAGCGGCAACGGCGGCGACACCGGTGAGCAGCAGCCGGCGCGACGGCCGGCGCCAGGAACGGTTGAACATGATGACCTCTCCAAGGACGGGTGATGCTTGCAGAAGCAAACTAACCCCGCACCGCGCCGATCATCATGAAGCCGGTCCCAACTCGGGGGGAATCCTCCGCAGCCGGTCACCCAGCGCTGACATCACACCTCGTCGCGTCATCGCCGCTTCACGGCGACAGAGCGGAGGAAAGGAAAGCGAAGGGTGGTGCCGACGGCGGAGGATTCCCACCTCGTCACCATCTACCGGGCAGAACCCCCTCGGCCGCCCGGTCAGGCTGCTCGATCAGTGGTAGAAGTACGGGTCGAGGACCCGGACCTCGGTGATCTTGGTGACCGGGAGACCGTTGGTCTCGGCGGCCTGCCGGATCGCCTCCGGGTTCGGGCCGTCGTAGACGCAGTACGTCGTCGAGTGGTCCGGCGAGACGTAGGAGTGCACCCAGGTGACGCCGTGCTGCGCGTTGCCGTCGACGACGTTCAGGCACGCCTTGGCGCCGCGGTCGTCGGTCGGGATCTCCAGCCCCTCGGCGAAGTTGCGTTCGACCAGATAGCGAGTCATTGCGGATCGTTCCTTTCATCGAGCGAAGGCGTCCATCGCCTTCTGTCCCCGACTCTGCCGAACCGCGGCCGCTCAGCCATGGGGAACGGCTCCCTATCTTCGGCCGTCGGCTCCCCATCTTCGGGCGGCCTCCTGCCGGGTGGCCACGCCCAGTTTGCCGAGAATCGACGACACGTGATGATCGACCGTCTTCGGCGAGATATGCAGCCGTTGACCGATCTCCGCATTCGTCAGATCCTCGGCCAGTAAGGCCAGTACTTCGGTCTCTCGCGCGGTGAGATTGGCAGGATTCTCCCGGCTGCTCCCCCGCGGCCGACGGGGCAGCCCTTGTACGCCGTTCTGTCGCAACCGGCGAGCCACCAGCTCGGCAGCAGGCCACGCCCCCAACTGCTGCAACTCCTGAAGCCCCGCGATCTGCTGCTCGGGATCGGCCTTCTCCGTCAATACAAGCGCGGCTTCGTACGGGCAGCCGAGCTCGCGCCAACCGTCTCCTGTCTTGTACGGCTCGGCGACATAGCCCGGCAGTTCGACCGCCACGCCCGCTGTGCGCAGCCACGAGCCGAGCTCACCGGCCGCCCACGGGTGCTCCAGCTCCAGCGAATGCTCGTAGGTCTCGGCCACCAGGCCTTCCACAGCGTCCATCCGGCCTTGTAGCCAAGCATGTTCGGCACGAGCGGCAGCGGCCGGCCAGAGGCGCTGCAAGTCACCTGTCTGCACGGCCAGCTCCCAAGCCCGCGACAGCGGGCCCTCCGGATCTGGATCACCACGACGGACGCGGAGCCTCCCGAGCACGGTGTTGACCACGATCTGCGAAGGAACGTGCTGCGGATACTTCGTGACGACCTGGCCGGCCAAAGCAGTGGCCTCGGACCACTGCCCCTGTTCGAACCTGGACCGGGACTGCCAGGCCAGCGAGTAGCTCAACGAGGAATCCAGGTCCCGCGCGGCACACCACGAGGCCGCCTCGGCCAACCAGTGATCGGCCAACGCGTACCGCCGGATCTCGCCCGCGCCGGAGCCGAGATTCATCATCGCCTGCGCCGCGCCGGCGTCGTCTCCCACTTCACCAGCGGTCGCGAGGCTCGCCTCCAGCAACTCGACCGCTCGGTCGGGATCCATCAGCCAGTGCGCACTCCCCACCGAGTTGAGCGCCCGGCCGAGCGTGCGGAGATCGCCGAACTGCCGGGCGTACTCGACCGCTGTCGTGCCGAGCACGATCGCGCCGCGCATGTCACGCCCGAGCATCAACAACCTGGCCATCGCAGCCTGGGCCTGAGCAAGAGCGGGACTTGGCGGCCGGTCCTGCAGGAGTGCGACCGCTTGCCTGGCGAGCGCGTGCGCTTCGGCGTTCATCCCGGTCTTCCAGAGCATGTGCGAGCAGCGCGCCATCGTCGCGCCTTGTCTGTCCACCTCGCCCGCCTGCTGCCACAGCTCGGTGGCCCGCTGGGAGGATCGGATGCCCTCGGCAAGGTCACCACTGTCGTCGGCCGATTCGCCGAGACGTTCCCAAAGCTCTGCCTGCACAGCGATCTGGGCATTGTCTGCGTGCCGGACTGCCCTGGCATAGTGCGCCGCGGCCTGCCGATGCGCCCCGAGCTCGGCCGCTCGCCGGGCGGCGACCGGTGCGTGTTCCAGCACCGCGGCACGGTCCCCGGCCACCTCTGCGTGGTACGACAACCGCGCCGGATCGATCTCGTCGGCCTCGGCCAGGTAGTCGAGAATCTGCCCGTGCAGCACCGGCACCCGAACAGCCGGTACGTCGGACTCCACCGCTCGCCGCGCCAGTTCGTGCCGGAACCGCACGGATCGCCCTTCCAGCAAAAGCATTCCGGCCTGGATGCATTCCTCCAGGGCGGCCGCGTCAACCAGCGCGACCTCGGCCCGGTCAGGAACCAGGGACACCACGTCAAGCACCGCCCGAGCCGCCGGCCCCAACCGTGCGGCCCGAGCCAGTACTGCGTCGCGCACGGTCGCGGGCAGGTCGTCGCCTGGCGCGCTGAGCACCTCGGTGACGAAGAACGGGTTGCCTCCGGTCACCGCGAAGAGCTCGTCACCGTCGCGACCAAGTGGCGTTGCCAGCGCAGCGACTGCTTCCGAGGTCAACGCGGGCACCTGCAACCGGCGCACGGATGGTGCTGTTGCCAGGTCGCCGAGGACGCGGCGGAGTGCGTGGTCCCGGCCTACCTCCTCGGAGCGATAGGTGATGACGACCAGCGCGGGAAGCTCGCTGATCCGGCGGCCGACGAACAGCAGCAGGTCGAGGGTGGCCTCGTCGGCCCAGTGCGCGTCTTCCACCACCACTACGGTCTGCGGATCACTGAGAAGCTCGAGGAAGGCAGTGAAGATGGCGTGCCGGTCAGCGCCGCCGGTCGTCAGCAATCCGGCCAGCTGCGGGCTCGCGCGGGCGATGTCGTGTAGCGGTCCGAGCGCCCGTGGCGTCCCGAGAGCATCGCAGAAGCCGAAGCGCACGGCCGTCCCGGTCGGCAGCGTCGCGCAGAACTCCCGGACCAGTGAGGTCTTGCCGATCCCTGCCTCGCCCGCGACGAAGACCATTGCCCCGGGCCGGATCTCCCGTAGCGACGCCACCAAATTCTCGCGCTCCAGGAACATCAGAGCTTCTTCGTGTAGCGGTGGCAGGGGACTGGGATCGGGCCGGTCTCGGTGCTCGCCGGATAGTCGAACGGACCGCTGTCGTGCCAGCCGGTGCGCTCGTAGAAGCGGCGGGCGCGGGCGTTCCCCGTCGCGACGGCGAGCCACGCCTCGTTGTACCCGGCGGCCTTGACCTGGCGTTCGGCTTCGGCGATCAGGGCGGCGGCGACTCCGGAGCCACGGTGGTTGCCGGAGACATACACCTGCTCGACCTCGTCGGCCACGACCATCACGAAGCCGGCCACTTCATCGCCGACAACAGCGACCGTGGTGTCGTCGACCCGGTCCGGAACCCTGTCCCAGAAGGACTTCTCGGTCCGGACCGCTACGAGTTCGTCGGGCACGTTGCCGAGATGGCCGTCCCTCCATCCGGCGTACCAGATGGAGGCGACGGCATCGACATCGCCGGCTTCGGCGGGACGCAGGGTGACGCTCATCCCGTCACTGTAAGTCCAGCGACCGGGCGGCACCCACCACCTTTTACTCCGGGTCGTAGGCCAGGTTCGGGCGCAGCCAGCGCTCGATCTCGGCCAGCGGCATCCCGCGACGCTTGGCGTAGTCCTCGATCTGATCCTTGCCCAGCCGGCCGACGGTGAAGTACCGGGCGGACGGGCTGGCGAAGATCAGACCGCTGACCGCGGCGGCCGGGGTCATCGCGAAGGACTCGGTCAGCCCGAGCCCGAGCTTGTCCGCCTCGAGCAGCTCGAAGAGTTCCTTCTTCTCGCTGTGGTCGGGGCTCGCCGGGTAACCCAGCGCCGGCCGGATCCCGCGGAACCGTTCCGCGTGCAGATCCTCCAGCAGCGGCTCCGCGTCCGGCTCGAACCAGGCCTTCCGCGCTTCCAGGTGGATCCACTCGGCGAACGCCTCGGCGAGCCGATCCGCCAGCGCCTTCACCATGATCGACCGGTAGTCGTCGCCCGCCTGCTCGTACTTCTTGGCCAGCTCCTCCGCACCGTGGATCGCCACCCCGAACCCACCGAGGTGGTCACCAGCCGGCGCGATGTAGTCGGCCAGGCAGCGGTTGTCGCGCCCCTCCGGCTTCTGCGTCTGCTGCCGCAACATCGGGAAGGAGATCTGCTGGCCGTCGAGGATGATGTCGTCACCCTCGCTGTGCGCCGGCCAGAAGCCGTAGGCGCCCTTCGCGGTGAACGAGCCGTCCTTGACGATCTGGTCGAGCATCGTGTTCGCGTCGTCGAACAGTTCCTTCGCGACCGGGTTGTCCAGGATCGCCGGGTACTTGCCCTTCAGTTCCCAAGCCAGGAAGAGGAACTGCCAGTCGATCATCGCCCGCAGCGTCTCCAGGTCGGGCTCCACCACCTTGAGCCCGGTGAACGCGGGCACCGGCAGTTCGCCGTACTCGACCTGCTCGCGGTTCGCCCGCGCCTCCTCGATCGTGAGCATCGGCTTGCGCTGCTTGTTCGCGTGCTGCTCACGAAGGGTTTCCTGGACAGCACGGTTGCTGACGGCAAGCTCTTGGGCGCGGTCGTCGTCCAGCAGGTCGGACACCACGCCGACCACGCGGGATGCATCCAGCACATGCACGGTCGTGTTCTCGTACGCCGGTGCGATGCGCACGGCAGTGTGCTGCTTCGAGGTGGTCGCGCCGCCAACCAGCAAAGGCAGTTTGAGCCCGCGCCGCTGCATCTCCTCGGCCACCGAGACCATCTCGTCCAGCGACGGGGTGATCAGCCCGGACAGGCCGACCACGTCCGCACCCTCGGCGATCGCGGTGTCGAGGATCTTCGCCGCCGGCACCATCACGCCGAGGTCGATGACCTCGTAGTTGTTGCAGCCGAGCACGACGCCGACGATGTTCTTGCCGATGTCGTGCACGTCGCCCTTGACGGTCGCGAGCACGACCTTGCCCTGGCCACGCACGGCTTCCGCGCGACCCTCCTGCCGGGCCAGCTCCTTCTCCGCCTCCATGAACGGCTCGAGGTAGGCGACCGAACGCTTCATCACCCGGGCGCTCTTGACCACCTGGGGCAGGAACATCTTGCCGGCGCCGAACAGGTCGCCGACGATCTTCATGCCGTCCATCAACGGACCCTCGATCACCTCGAGCGGCCGCTTCCGGGTCAGCCGGGCCTCTTCGGTGTCCTCCTCGATGAAGTCCACGATGCCGTGCACGAGTGCATGCGACAGCCGCTCCTCGACCGGGGCCTCGCGCCAGGACAGATCGACCTCACGCTGGGTGCCCTTGCCCTTGACGTTCTCGGCGAAGCTGACCAGCCGGTCGGTGGCGTCGTCTCGGCGGTCGAAGATGACGTCCTCGACGAGTTCCAGCAGGTCGGCCGGGATGTCCTGGTAGACGGCCAGCTGACCGGCGTTCACGATTCCCATGTCCAGGCCGACCTTGCCGGCGTGGTACAGGAACGAGGAGTGCATGGCCTCGCGGACGATGTCGTTGCCGCGGAACGAGAAGGACAGGTTGGAGATACCGCCACTGAGGTGGACGCCGGGACAGCGCTCCTTGATCAGCGGCAGCGCCTCGATGAACGCCTTCGCGTACCCGTTGTGCTCCGACATCCCGGTCGCGACGGCCAGCACGTTCGGGTCGAAGATGATGTCCTCGGCCGGGAAGCCGACCTGCTGGGTGAGCAGGTCGTACGCACGGCCGCAGATCTCGACCTTGCGCTCGACGGTGTCGGCCTGGCCCTGCTCGTCGAAGGCCATCACCACCACGCCGGCGCCGTAGTCGCGGATGCGGCGGGCGTACTCGAGGAACTGCTCCTCGCCCTCCTTGAGGCTGATCGAGTTGACCACGCCCTTGCCCTGCACGCATTTCAGGCCGGCCTCGAGCACGCTCCAGCGCGAGCTGTCGATCATGATCGGGATCCGGGCCACCTCGGGCTCGGTCGCGATCAGGTTCAGGAACGTCGTCATCGCCTCGACGCTGTCGAGCAGGTCGGCGTCCATGTTGACGTCGAGCAGGTTGGCGCCACCGCGGACCTGCTCCAGCGCGACGTCGACCGCCGCCTGGTGGTTACCGGACTCGATCAGCCGGCGGAACTTCGCCGAGCCGGTCACGTTGGTCCGCTCACCGATCATCACGAAGCCCATGTCCGGGCCGATCGAGAACGGCTCCAGCCCGCTGAACCGGGTGGTGTGGTCGGGCTCGACGACGGTACGCGGCTTGGTGCCCTCGACGGCCTTGGCGATCCGCGCGATGTGGGCCGGCGTCGTACCGCAGCAGCCGCCGACGATGTTGACCAGACCGGATTCGGCGAACTCGCTGAGCATCGAGGCGGTCTGCTCGGGGGTCTCGTCGTACCCGCCGAAGGCGTTCGGGAGGCCGGCGTTCGGGTGCGAGGCGACGTAGGTGTCGGCGAACCGGGACAGGTCGGCGACGTGCGGGCGCATCTCCGCCGCGCCGAGCGAGCAGTTCACCCCGACGACCAGCGGCTTGGCGTGCTCGATCGAACTCCAGAACGCCTCGACGGTCTGCCCGGACAGGGTGCGGCCGGACAGGTCGACGATGGTGACCGAGATCCACAGCGGCAGGTCCGGCGCGACCTCGCGGGCGGCGGCGATCGCGGCCTTCGCGTTCAGCGTGTCGAAGATGGTCTCCACCAGCAGCAGATCGACGCCGCCCTCGGCGAGCGCGGAGATCTGCTCGGCGTACGCGTCGCGGACCTGCTCGAACGACACCGCCCGGTACGCCGGGTCCTCGACCCGCGGCGACAGCGACAACGTGACGTTCAGCGGGCCGATCGAACCGGCCACGAACCGGCCGCCGAACTCGTCGGCGGCCTGCCGGGCGAGCCGGGCGCCTTCGATGTTCATCTCGCGGACCAGGGACTGCAGGCCGTAGTCGGCCTGGCCGATGCTGGTCGCGGTGAAGGTGTTCGTGGTGGTGATGTCGGCGCCGGCGTTCAGGTACTGCCGGTGGACGTCGAGGATGACGTCGGGCCGCATCAGGTTGAGCAGGTCGGGGTCACCGGTGACATCGTGGCTGTGGTCGAGGAACCGGCCGCCCTTGTAGTCCTCCGGGGTCAGCTTCGCACCCTGCAGCATGGTGCCCCAGGCGCCGTCGAGGACTGCGACCCGTTGGTCCAGCAGTGCTCTCAGCTCGGTCTGACGTCCGATTACCGGCGTACTCACTCCGCCACCTCCAGATTGACTCCGGAGGCGCCCTTCCAGTCTGTCTCCCGGGCCGAGCGTGGCGGACCCCTCCGGGACCGTTGCAGCGCCTCTCGACCTGGATCGTCATCTTACTGATCGAGACACCGCGATGCCGAATCACTGCCCGAGTACTGAGATCGTTGCCCGTTTTCTTGAGACGCCGCCGTCAGCTCACCAGCGCCTGGATGGCCGGCCCGTAGAGATCTGCGATCCGGCTCGAGGCGGCGCCGGCGGTCGGCCCGGTCTTGTCGACGGCCATCGCCGCGCCCAGGCCGAGGAGATGGGCGACGATCAGTTCGGCGCGCAGAGCGCTGTCGTCGCCGGTCAGCCGGGCTGCGAAGGCCTCGACGACCTGGTCGTGGAAGCGCTCGCGCAACAGCTTGCGTTCGTCGCCGGGGCCGATCGCGAAGACGACCCGGAGCAGCAGGTCCGAGCCGTTCTCCCGGCGCCAGTCCACCAGCGTACGGACGGCGTGCCGGCCGAGCTCGCAATCAGGGGCCTTGAGCAACAATTCGGCCGCGTCGCTGAAGTCGGCGACCCGGTCGAACAACGCCTCCTTGCCGCCGAAGTGCTTGACGATCAGCGATGCGCTCACCCCCGCGTCGGCGGCGATCCCGCGCAGCGTGACCGCGGCGTACGGCTGCAGGGCGAAGGCTTTGCGGGCCGCCCTGAGGATCGCCGTCCGGCCGGCATCGATCACGACGAACCGCCGGCCTCGACCAACGCCGGCCCGCGGCTGGCCGCAGTACGGCGGGCCGGGATCAGCAACGTGAACCCGACCGCTGCGAGTGCCGCGAGGCCGGCGATCACGAAGACGGTCAGATAGGCATGGAGCGTGGGAGCAGTGCGACCCGCCTTGGTGGCGACGAGGCTGGTCAGCACTGTCACCACGACGGCGCTGCAGACTGCCTGGCCGATCGTGCGCATCAGTGTGTTGAGGCCGTTCGCGGCGGCCGTCTCGGTCACCGGCACAGCATGCATGATCAGGGCCGGAAGCGCCGAATACGCCACCGCGGTACCGGCCGAGACGACGGTGGCTCCGGCCACGATCGCGGCCAGATTCCCACTGGTGAACAAGCGCACGACGTACCCCACGGCCATCAGCGCACCGGCGACGGCGAGGGTGAAGCGCGGGCCGCGGGCGGCCGAGATTCGCGCGGACACCGGCGACAACAACACCATGGCGATACCGCCCGGCAGCAGGCAGAGGCCGCTGACCACGATCGACGCACCGAGCCCGTACCCCGTCCAGGTCGGCTCCTGGACGAGTTGCGCGGTGGAGAGCGAGTTGGCGTAGAAGGCGAACCCGATCAGCAGGGCAGCGAGGTTCGTGAACAGCACGGCGGGCCGCGCCGACACCCGGAGATCAACGAGCGGCGCGGCGACGCGCATTTCGTACCAGACCCAGCAGATCGCGATCACGGCTGAGCCGGCCAACAGCCCGAGAGTCGTAGCCGACGCCCATCCCCACGCGCTGCCCTTGGACACCGCGAGCAAGAGGCAGACGAGGAACGCGCTCAACCCGAACGCACCCAGTACGTCGAAACGCCCGCTCGTGCGCAGCTTGGACTCCGGCACGACGAGGAGCACCACGGCGATGTCGAGCAGGCCGAGTCCCAGGCAGATCCAGAACATCGTGTGCCAGTTCGCGTACTCGACCACGAGCGTCGCCGCGGGGATCCCGAACGCGGCGCCGACACCGAGGGTCGAGCTCATGATCGCGATGGACGGGATCACCCGGGCCGGCGGCAGTTCGTCGCGCAGGATGCTGATCCCGAGCGGGACGACAGCTACAGCCGCACCCTGGAACGCACGGCCGGCGATCAGCACCAGCAGGTGCGAGCTGATGGCACAGAGCAATGAGCCGACCACCATCGAGGACAGTGCGACGAGCAGCACCCGGCGCTTGCCGTACATGTCACCCGCGCGTCCGAGCAGCGGGGTGAAGACGGCACCGGTCAGCAGCGTCACGGTGACCAGCCAACTCACGTCGGTCGGATGGCTGTGAGTGAGCGCGGGCAACTCGGGCAGCAGCGGCACCACGATCGTCTGCATCACCGAGACCAGCACGCCACACGAGGCCAGCGCCGCCAGCACCATCCGGGGATGAACAGCAGGCCGAACAGTCACCTTCGAGTCCTCACAGACACAGCTCGTCGCCACGGGCGGGGCGGAGTGAACAGGCGTTTACCTCGATCTAGGGTAAACGCCCGTTCACCGCGAGCTGGGCCGGGTTCACCGACTGAACGAACTGGCCCGGCAGATTCGCCGCAAAATGGACCAGTTGGACGGGCCGGGGCCGACCTAGCGTGGCTGCATGCGAATCTTTCTGGCCGGTGCGACCGGGGTGATCGGGCGGCAAGTGGTGCCGTTGCTGCTCGAAGGTGGACATCAGGTGATCGGATTGACGCGGCGCCCGGACGATGCCGAGGCGCTGCGGCGACAGGGTGCCGAGGCGGTCGTCGCGGATGTGTACGACGCCGGGGCGCTGACCAGGGCCATGGCCGACGCCCGGCCGTCCGTGGTGATGCACCAGCTGACCGATCTCGGCAGCCGGGATCTACAGGCCAACGCCGACATCCGCCGGCGCGGTACGAGGAACCTAGTCGACGCGGCACTCGCCGCCGGTGCGACCCGGATCATCGCGCAGAGCATCTCGTGGGCCTACGAGCCAGGCGAGAAGCCTGCCACCTCCCGCGCTTTGCTTCCTTCCCCCGCCGTTGAGGAGACCCCGCTCGATCTCGACTCGACCGGCTCGCGGTTGGCGACCGTGCGGGCCGTCGCGCAGGTGGAGGCGACCGTTGCCGAACTGCCCGAGTGGGTCGTCCTGCGGTACGGCATGCTCTACGGGCCCGGGACCTGGTATGCCAAGGGCGCCTTGATGGACGACCTGCTGCGCAGCGGTGACCTCGTGCCGAGCCGCGACATCACCAGCTTCCTCCATGTCGAAGATGCCGCGGCGGCCGCAGTACAGGCTCTCGATTGGCCGACCGGTCCGGTGAACATCGTCGACGACGAACCGGCCGCCGGAACGGAGTGGGTGCCTGCCTTCGCTGCTGCGATCGGCGCCCCGGTGCCGGAGGTCGAGGCGGCCGACGCGGCCGATCGTCAGGGCTGGGCCCGTGGCGCCGACAACCGCTACGCCCGGACCGAGCTCGGTTGGTCTCCGCGCTATCCGTCCTGGCGGACCGGCTTCGGCAACTGAGGCGACATACAAGGGCCGGGCTCGACGCTCCCGAGGGGGTAGGAGCAGTCGAGCCCGGTCGGCCGGTCCGCGCGCGGAGGGGGTGCGCTCCGGACCGGGGCTGTGAAGTGGTGACGGGCTCGATGGTCAGCGGACCGGGCCGGCCATCAAGGTGATGGTGGCGGTGTGGGAGTCGCCGGACTGGTCCTGCCAGCTGACGCGGACCTTGTCGCCGGCGTGGTGCGGGTTGAGGAGCGTGGACAGCGCGTCCGGCGAATCGACCGCCTTGCCGTCGAAGGAGGTGATCACGTCGCCGGCGTTCAGCCCCGCCTTGGCCGCGGCACCGTCGGCGACCACGTCGTTGACGATCGCGCCGGAGACGGCCTGGTTCGCCAGCACCGAGATGCCGAGCATCGCCGAGTCGCCGATGTGTACGTCCGCCGAACTCTTGCCCGCCTCGATCTGTTCGGCGATGTCGAGCGCCTGGTTGATCGGGATCGCATAACCCTGCGTCGTGGTCTGCTGCCCCTGCCCGTTGCCCTGCCCTTGCCCGTTTCCGAAGCCCTGGCCGTTGCCCTGCCCTTGCCCGTTTCCGAAGCCCTGGCCGTTGCCCTCGTTCCCGAAGCCCTGACCGTTGTCCTCGCCGCTGCCGAAGCCGCCCGAGCCGAAGCCGTCACCGGCACCCGAGCCGGCGTTGCCGAGGTTCGAGCCGCTGCCGTCGCCGTACGCCGTCTGGCCCGGGCCGCCGGTACCGCCGTTGCCGCTGCCGCCCGCGGTGTCGACGCCGATCACCTCGCCCTTGGAGTTCGCCAACGGACCGCCGGAGTCGCCGGCCTGGATGTTCGCGTCGGTCTGGATCAGGCCAGTCAGGTTCTCCGGGTCGGAGCCGGACTCGTCGGTCGCGGTGATCGCCTGGTTCAGTCCGGTCACCTTGCCGGCCGCATAGCTCGGCGTACCACCGACTCCGCCCGCGTTGCCGATCCCGACCACCTGATCGCCCAGCGCGACCTTGGAGGAGTCGCCGGTCTTGGCGACCTCGAGCCCGGAGGCACCCTTCAGCTTGAGCACCGCGATGTCGTGAGCATCGTCGTACCCGACCACAGCCGCCTCGTACGTCTTGCCGTTCCCGATGTCGGTCACCGTGATCTTGGTGGCGCCCTCGATCACGTGGTGATTGGTGAGGATCTCGCCGTCGGACGTCAACACGATCCCGGTCCCGGCGGCGCGTGCGCCCTCGTACCCGAGCACCGTGTTCACATCCACCAGCCCGGGCGAGACCTTCGCCGCCACGGCCGAGGCATCCATCGAGGAGGAGAGGCTCGACGTGATGCCGCCCGTGTGCTGATCGATGCCCCAGGCAACCGATCCGATCACGGTCGCGGTGGCGAGGCTGAGCACCCCGATCAGCGCCGGCAACCGCTTGCGCCGCTTGGGCGCCGGCGGCATCGGGTGATACCCCCACGGCTGCCCGTACCCCTGCTGATACTGAGGATTCCCCTGCCCGTACCCGAACGACCCCTGCCCGTACTGCGGCCCGTAGTACCCCTGCTGCCCATACTGCTGGCCGTACTGCGGCCCGCCCGCCGCCTGCCCGTACTGCGCCTGCGCGTGCTGCGGTCCGTTCTGCGCTTGCCCAGGCTGCGCTCCGTTCTGCGCTTGCCCAGGCTGCGGTCCGTAGTACTGCGGCTGCTGCCCGTCAGCCGGTTGCTGGTGTTCCTCGTTGCCGTTCATCCCGTTGCCTCCTCAGCCCATCCCGTCTGTCAACGAGTAGACCTCGGCAAACTGAGAACTCCATCGAGCCAACCGAGGAATCAGCTGAGAATCCGGTGTGTCCCGGCTCTCACCGATCGAGCAGCTTCGCCACCGCCGTCACCACCGCACGTCGTCTCCGCGCCCGCGAAATCGGCGCGGCGGCGGCGAATTCCGGATTCATCGACGACCAGCTGGTGGCGATCGACTGCACCAGCGACAGCAGCTCCACCGGCTTGAAGTCCGACCGGATCCGCCCCGCCCGCCGGGCCTTCTCCAACTCGGCCAGCCGGCTCGCATTCACCGCCAGCACCGCTTCCAGCCGTGAACTCTCCGGCCGCTCCAACCGGTACCAGACCGCCAGCCGCAGGTGATGCGGGTGTTCCTCGAAGTAGTCGAACACGCGCCCGGCGTACTCCGGCAGGTCGTCGGCGTCGAAGCCGACCTCCTCCAGGTACTTCTCGACGTACGCCGTGAAGACCGCGTCGAAGAGCTGATCCTTGTTGCCGTAGTACGCGTACAGCATCGCCTTGTTGCAACCGGCCACCTCGGCGATCCGGTTCACCCGCGCCCCGGCGATGCCGAGGGCGGCGAACTCGTCGGTGGCGGCGTCGAGGATCCGGCTTCTGGTCCGATCGGCATTCCGCTGCTGCATGGCCCAAAGTCTACCTAACCAACCGGTCGGTTGATTTCTGGCAGCACAGGGTGTTTCCTGGAGCTAACCAACCAGTCGGTTACATAGGTAGGAGATCATGACCAAGACCTGGCTCATCACCGGAAGCTCCCGCGGCCTCGGCCGCGAACTCACCCAGGCCGCGCTGGCCGCCGGGGACCGGGTGGTCGCCACCGCCCGCACCCCCGAGCAGCTCGACGACCTGGTCCACAAGTACGGCGACGCGATCCGCGCGGTGGCGCTCGACGTCACGGACGCGGCGGCCTCGCGCGCCGCCGTACAGACGGCGCTGGACGAGTTCGGCGGTCTGGACGTCGTGGCCAACAACGCCGGTTACGCGAACAGTGCGCCGATCGAGGACACCGACGATGCCGACTTCCGGGCCCAGGTGGAGACCAACTTGTTCGGCGTCGTGAACGTGACCAAGGCGGCGCTGCCGGTCTTCCGCACGCAACGCGGCGGACACTTCCTGCAGTTCTCGTCGATCGGCGGCCGGGTCGGTGGTACGCCGGGCATGGGCGCCTACCAGACCGCCAAGTTCGCCGTCGAGGGCTTCTCCGAGGTGCTCGCGAACGAGATCCGGCCGTTCGGGGTGAAGGTGACGATCATCGAGCCAGGAGCGTTCCGGACGGACTGGGGTGGTTCGTCGATGACGATCGCCGAAGTCCGCGAGGACTACGACTCCACGGTCGGCGAACTGAACCGCTACCGGGTGGCTGCCGACGGCAAGCAGCCAGGCGATCCGGCCAAGGCGGCCCAGGCGGTCCTCGAGATCGTCAGGCTCGACAATCCTCCCCTGCGTCTACTGCTGGGCAAGGACGCGCTCGAGCACGCCGACCGCGCTTCGCGATCCCGCGCCGCCGAAGCCGCCGAGTGGGCGCACCTGACCACCTCGACCGACTACGAGTGAGCCCCGCCCCGGATTACGACCGAAGCGAGTCGATGGCGTCGGCGAGCAGGTCGATGCCCTCGACAACTTCTTTTTCGGTCAGGCTGCCGTAGCCGAAGACCAGGCCTTCGGGTCCGGCGTGCCCCATCCAGTACGGCGCCAGGCCGTAGACGCCGAGGCCGCGCTCCAGAGCCGCCTTCTGGACACCGGCCTCGGTGAGGTCGGCCGGCAGCCAGGCCATCACGTGCAGCCCGGCGGATACACCGATCGGCACCAACTCCGGCACCCGCTCGGCCAGCCGGCCGACCAAAGTGTCCCGTAACCGGCGGTACCGCGGCCGCATCCGGCGCAGGTGCCGGTCGAACTCGCCCCGCGCCACGAAGTCGGCGAACGTCAACTGGTCGAACACCGGCGAGCCGCGATCGTCGGCCACCTTGGCCACCGCCATCGGCTCGACCAGCCGGCTCGGCAGGATCAACCACCCGAGCCGGAGCCCGGGCGCGAGAGTCTTGCTCGCCGTACCGGCATAGACGACCGACTCCGGCGCCAGGCCCTGCATCGCGCCGATCGGCTCCCGGTCGTACCGGTACTCCGCGTCGTAGTCGTCCTCGATCACCAAGGCGTCGTTCTTGGTGGCCCAGGCGATCAAGCCTGCCCGCGTCTGCGCCGACGCCACCGCCCCGGTCGGGAACTGATGAGCCGCTGTCACCAGTACGACGTCCGCACCCGACCGCTCGAGAGCTTCCACGTCGAGGCCGGTCTCCGACACCGGTACGCCGACCGCCTCCAGGCCGGCCTGCTTCGCGACGTCGCGCAACTCGTTGTCGGACGGGTCCTCGATCGCCAGCCGCCGGTAGCCCGAGGCCACCAGGACCTGCAGCAGCAATCGTGATCCTTGGGCGAAGCCGTTGCAGATCAGCATGTTCTCCGGGCGTGCCGATGTCCCGCGGACCCGGTTCAGGTAGTCGGCCAGGGCCTCACGCAGTTCGGAGGTACCACGTCCGTCCAAGTAGGCCAGTCGCCGGTGCGGGGTCTCGTTGAGCACCTTGCGCATCGACCGCAACCACGCAGGGCGCGGAAACTGCGAGACGTCCGGCTTGCTGTACTTGAAGTCGATCCGGGGTGCTCCCCCGCTTTCCAGAGCGGTTGCCGGCTGCGTCTCGATCCTCGCGGCGCCGGGCGCCACCTGGGTGTACCCGCCGGTCTTGCTGATCAGGTATCCCTCGGCGACCAGTTGCTGGTAGGCCTCGACCACCACACCGCGGGACAACCCGAGATCCGCCGCGAGCGCGCGGGTCGCCGGCAGCACCGCGTCCGCCCGGAGCAGCCCCTGCCGGATCCGGTCCCGGATACCACCCTCCAGCTGCTGATGCAGCGGCACGGACGAGTCCCGGCGCAGCTCGACCAGCAGCTCACCGGCCGCGGAATTGGTCCTGGCCCGGTTCATGAAACCGCACCTTATCCAAGGACCGACGATGTCGGGCAGACTTCGGGACCGCCTACGGCTAGGGGATGGCTCCGGCGAGCCGCGTGGTGAGGGTCTGGACGTGGGCGATCAGCTCGGGCGGCGACTGGACCACGAAGTCGACGCCTAGCAGACCGACGTACAGGAGCAGTTCGTCCAGGGAGTTCGAGCCGGCCGAGAGGACACAGGTGGAGGAATCGACCATTTCGACGACGCCGACTGTGCTCGGGATCCGGTCGGCGATCTGCTCGGCCGGAGCCTGAAGCAGGAATCGGGCTTGGTAGCGATACCCGCCACCCGCGACGCCCCGCGTGGTCTGCTCGAGGTCGGGTGCTTCGCGCGGCTGGAACCGTGGGCCGGTGGGGATCCGGGGTTCCATCCGGTCCAGCCGGAAGGTTCGCCAGCCCTCCCGCTCCACGTCCCAGGCGACGAGATACCAACGTCGCCCGGTGTGCACCAGGCGGTGCGGCTCCGTCGTACGGACTGTCGCGGTGCCGTCGTGACTTCGGTAGTCGAAGCGGAGTCGCTCATGGTCGCGGCAGACCGCTGCGACGGCCATCAATACTGCGGGGTCCACGGCGGCACCCGAGTTCGGAGTGACTGCCACTGACTGCAGCAGGTGGACCCGGTGGCGCAGGCGGGACGGCAACACCTGCTCCAGCTTGGTCAACGCCCGCACCGACGACTCCTCGATCCCGGCCACGCTCCCAGTTGCGGCAGAGCGCAGCCCGATCGCGACGGCCACCGCCTCCTCGTCGTCCAGCAGCAGCGGCGGCAGGGAAGCACCCGCGCCAAGGCGATACCCGGCTACACCCGGAACCGCATCGACCGGATAGCCGAGGTTGCGCAGCTTGTCGACGTCGCGGCGAACCGTCCGCACACCGACTCCGAGCTCGCCGGCCAAGTCCGCGCCGCTCCAGTCGCGCGGGGACTGCAGCAGGGAGAGGAGTTTGAGCAGCCTGGCGGAGGTTTCCAGCATGAAGACGAGTCTGGCAGAAAGCTAGGACAGAAGGTGTCCTAACCGGGTGACAGAGTCGAGGACATGACGACGAACGAGCTCAAGCCCTTCAGCATCGACATTCCGCAGAGCACGCTGGACGACCTCAAGGCGCGGCTGACGCAGACGCGGTTGCCTGCCCCGTTGCCTGGTGACGACTGGGACACCGGCGTACCGGTTTCCTGGTTGAGCAGCCTGGTGGACTACTGGCGCGACGAGTACGACTGGCGCGCGATCGAGAAGCAGTTGAACGACTATCCGCAGTACACGACCGTGATCGATGGTCAGCAGATCCACTTCCTGCACGTGCGGTCGGCCGAGGCGGACGCGCTGCCCCTGCTGCTCACCCACGGCTGGCCCGGATCCATCGCCGAGTTCCTCGACGTGATCGGCCCACTGACCGATCCGGTCGCCTACGGCGGCGACGCGGCGGACGCGTTCCATCTGGTGATTCCGTCACTGCCGGGGTTCGGCTTCTCCGGCCCGGTGCACGAGGGCGGCTGGTCGACGGACCGGGTCGGCCGGACCTGGGTGGAGCTGATGAACCGGCTCGGGTACCCGCGGTACGGCGTACAGGGTGGTGACATCGGTGCGGCCGTCTCGCCGGAGGTCGCCCGGGCCGATCGCGAGCGGGTCGTCGGGGTCCACGTGAACGGCACGCCCGGGTTGCCGCCGATGAACCTGCAGGCCGAGGAACGCGCGACGCTGACCGACCTCGAGCGGGACCGGCTGGGCCGGATCGACGCGTTCATGCGCGAGGAGTTCGGCTACATCGCGATCCAGTCGACCCGGCCGCAGACGCTC
This sequence comes from Kribbella monticola, assembly GCF_003261635.1. GTDB lineage: Bacteria > Actinomycetota > Actinomycetes > Propionibacteriales > Kribbellaceae > Kribbella > Kribbella monticola. The sequence continues at coordinate 232,658 of NZ_QFXK01000030.1, forward strand.
GCCTACGGACTGGTCGACTCGCCGGTCGGGCAACTCGCCTGGATCATGGACAAGTTCCGCGAGTGGACGCATCCGCGGACAACGTTGCCGGATGCAATCATCGACCGGGACCGGCTGCTGACGAACGTGATGATCTACTGGCTGACCGGTACGGCGGGCTCGGCGGCGTACGTCGGGTATGCGCAGCAGCAGCCGTGGGGCGCGACCAAGGAGAACTCGGGCGTCCCGACCGCCGTGCTCGTCTTCGCCCACGATGTCGGCATCCGCCGGTACGCCGAGCGGGAGAACACCATCACCCGCTGGACCGATGTCGACCGGGGCGGCCACTTCGCCGCGCTGGAGGAACCCGAACTGCTGACCGCGGACGTCCGGGAGTTCTTCCGGGCGCTGCGCTGATCAGTCGAGCGGGACGCCGAGGGTGCGCAGGATGCTGGTGCCCTCGGCGAGGTGGTGGCCGGCGCGGCGGTGGTCGCCGAGCTCCAGGCAGGCGCGGCCGAGCGCGAGGCGCGCCTGCCCTTCCAGGAGCCGGTCGCCGAGCCTGATCGCGGCCGTCAGTGCGACCTTCTGGGTCACCAGCACCTCTTGCCAGCGGCCGGTCCCGACCAGCCGCGGTTCCATCGACCAGGCCAGTTGCCAGGCGTCGGTCAGCATCCCGTCCTCGAACGCGTGCTGCACCGCGGCCACCTCGAGGGCGACCCGGGTCGACTCGTCGAGCGAGGCCGGAAATTCATTGCCATCGGCAAACGATGCCGGAAACGTCAGTGACACACCGAAATCCTACGACTACTTTCCATCACTGAGATCACAGTTCTATGACCAGTCAGCAAAACCCCACCTACTCCAGGTGATGCGGTCAGAGGCGGGAAGGGAAGGGGATTCGGGTCAGGTCGGCGGCTACGACTATCTCGCCGCTGAATTCGGCGGACGCTTCCTCGTAGAAGCGTTCCGGTTCGGTGTAGCGCTGGGAGAAGTGGGTCAGAACGAGTTTGCGAACCCCGCACTCCTGCGCCACCCGCGCCGCCTGCCGAGCGGTGAGGTGGCCGAAGCTGGTCGCCAGTTCACGTTCGGACGACAGGTAGGTCGACTCGATCACGAGCAGGTCGGCACCGTCGGCGAGGCGGAAGACCCCCTCGCACAACCGGGTGTCCATCACGAAGGCGAATCGTTGCCCAGGGCGCGGTTCGCTCACCTGCTCCACGGTCACCGTGCGCCCGTCGACCTCGATCGAGCCCGCCCGCTGGAGCCGGCCGACCGCGGGCCCGGCGACGCCGTACCGGGCCAGTTCGTCCGGCAGCATCCGCCGGCCGTCTGGTTCGATCAACTGGTAACCGAACGACTCGATCGGGTGCTCCAGCCGCCGGACCCACAGCTGCCCGAACGAACCGACCGACAGCAGGCCTTCCTCGTCGATCGGCTCCTCCCGCAACTCCGCCCGCTCGAAGAAGGACGCGGCGTACCGGAGTCTGGTGAAGTACTCCTGCCCGGAGGCCGGATAGTGCGCATGCACCGGATGCTCCACGCCGTCGAGCGAGAGCCGTTGCACGACGCCCGGTACGCCGAGGCAGTGGTCGCCGTGGAAATGCGTGACGCAAAGCCGCGTGATCGCGCCGGCCGGCACCCCGGCGTACAGCATCTGCCGTTGCGTCCCTTCGCCCGGGTCGAAGAGAAAACCCTCGGAATCCCAGCGCAGGAAGTAGCCGTTCTGGCTGCGTTCCCGGGACGCCACCTGACTGCCGGTGCCCAGTACAACCAGTTCGCGCACGGCCACACAGTACTTCGTCAGCTCAGCGCGGCCACCAAGGTTTTCGCCGAGATGTTGCCCCCGCAGGACACCACGGCCACTCGTTGCCCCGCGATTTCCGTACGCCGGGCGCGCGCCGCCGCGAACGCCATCGCGGCCGAGCCTTCGATCAACTGGTGTTCGGTGTCGATCACCAGCCGCAGCGCGTCCCTGATCTCTTCTTCTTCGACGAGCACCCACTCGTCCACCAGGGACCGGCACAGCTCGAAGGTGATGCTGCCGGGCTCGACACTGCCCGCCGTACCGTCCGAAAGGGTCGGCTTGCCGTCCACCTCGATGATCCGGCCGGCCTGCACCGAGGCGGCCATCGCGGCGTCCACGACCGGCGAAGCGCCGTACACCTTGACGTCCGGCAGATGCCGCTTCAGCACCGCGGCGACTCCGCTGACCAGGCCGCCACCACCGACCGCGACGAAGACGGCATCCAGCCGCCGGCCGTCAAGTTGCTCGAGCATCTCGACCGCCGCCGTCCCTTGCCCGGCGATGATGTCCGGGTCGTTGTACGGCGAGATGTAGGTCCAGCCCTTCTCCTGAGCCTCGGCGCGAGCCATCGTCTCGTTGGCACCGGAGTCGGTTCCGACGCCGCGAACCCCGATCCCGAACCGCTTGATCGCGGCCACCTTGCTGGCGGACGCGTTCTCCGGGACGTAGACGATGCCGCGGCCGCCGAGCGTCGCCAGCGCGTTGCTCACCCCGAGCCCGTGGTTGCCGGTCGAGGCGGTCACCACGCCGGCCTCGCGCTGCTCGCCGGACAGCGACAGAACCTTGGCCATCGCGCCGCGGGCCTTGAACGAGCCGGTCCGCTGCTGGTGCTCGCACTTGACCAGGACTTCGGCGCCGAGCTCTTCGCTGAACGCCCCGAATCCGACGAACGGGGTGACCGGCAGGTGCTCGCGCAGCCGCGGTGCCACCGCTTCCGATCGATCCGCCACGGCTTCCGGCGTGATGAGCTCGTCCACGGTCATAGGTATAGCTTGTCCCATCAACAGCATCTGTTTCGGAGGCGGCGGATGGGAACTGAGCCACTGTGGACCGGCTACCGGTTTCGTGAGGTCGACGCCGACGGCTGGACAACCTTCTGGCGGCTCGATCCGCGCGAGCAGCCGTTCGAGCTGACCGACTGGACGGGCAATCCCGAGCGGCCGGGACACCGGCTCTGGGCCCGCGCTGCGACTCCTGCGGGAGTGCGCGCGCGTTGGCAGACCTCGGCGACGTCGGTGACGCTGGAGATCCGGGGCGCAGGGGGTCTGGACGGGATCGTCGCGCCGGTCGACTTCCTCATCGGCGGAGTGCTGCATCAGCGGTGCGAAGTACAGGCCGGTGAGCAGCGGATCCGGGTCGAGCTGCCGCCGGGACCGGTCGAGCTGGAGATCTGGCTGCCCCAGGCGGGGGCGGCCGAAGTACGGGAAGTCGCCTTCGAGGGTGAGGCGGTGCCACAGCCGCCGGCTGGGCCGCGTTGGATCACCTATGGGAGTTCGATCAGCCAGTGCACCGGTGCCTACGGGCCGTCCGAGACGTGGCCGGCACTGGTCGCTCGCCAGCATCAATGGGATTTGGTCATGCTCGGCTTCGCGGGCGAGTGCCACCTCGACCCGATCGCGGCGCGGACGATCCGGGACACCCCGGCGCGGCTGATCTCGTTGTGTCTCGGTATCAACATCTACGGCGGTGAGACGTACAGCGGGCGGACGCTTCCCGGCCAGGTCGAGGCGTTCCTGTCGACCGTGCGCGAAGGACACCCGCACACCCCGATCGTGGTGATCACCCCGCTGCCCGCACCGAACCTGGAGGGCAAGCCGAACGGCCTCGGCCTCACCCTCGACGACATCCGAGCCTGCGTCGAACTCGGCGCCCGCACCCGCCAGGACCCGGATCTCCAACTGATCGACGGACGCACCGTCCTCAGCACCGAGGAGGCCCAGACCCTGTACGCCGACGACGTCCACCCCGGCCCCGACGGCTACCGCCTGATCGCCGACCGCCTAGCCCCCCTACTCACCCTGCCTCTGTAACTCCCCCGCCACCCTCACCTCATCGCCGCCGAGGCGGGTTCACTCCTCCTCCGGGGGTTACCCCACTGGTGTAGCAGTGGGGTAACCCCTCCGGGAGGAGTGGACCCGCCCGTGCGGTCAGTTGAGGCTGGTGCCGAGGGCTTGCCAGTCGAGGACCGGGGCGGCGAGGTCGCGGATGGTGGCCAGGAGGCCGAGGCGGGCGGCGCGGACCTCCCGGTCCTCGGCCATCACCAGGATCTCCTCGAAGAAGTTGGTGATCGGCTCGACCAGGACCTCGGTCGCCGCGACGAACTCGCCCAGCGCGACCGGCGCCGCACCGACCTTCTGGACCGTCTCATGGAGGACGAGCTCAGCCGGTTCGGTCAGCTTCGAGGCGTCGTAGACCGCGTTGGTCTCGGCCGGAACGATCCGCCGGACACGCTGCAGTACTGCGACCAGCTGGGCGAACCCCGGTGACGCCACCTGACGCTTGAGCTCGGCGAGCGTCTCGTCGGCCGCCGCCGGCGCTTCGGCCAGCGGCAGCACCGCAGCGACCTGGTGATGGTCGTCGCCACGATCGAGCACCTGCTGCTCATACCGCCGTACGGTGAAGTCGGCCACGTCGGCCAGGGATTCAGCCGGTACTTCGATGCCCTGGGCACCGATTTGCTCGGCGGCCGCGGCGAGGCCGACCGGCAGGGTGATCGCACGCAGCTCCGGGTGCTCGCGCAGGATCGCGACGACACCGGCCGCCGCCCTGCGCAACGCGAACGGGTCGGAGCTACCGGTCGGCTTCGCACCGATCGCGAACAACCCGGCCAGCAGGTCGAAGCGGTCCGCCAGCGCGAGCAGCGCACCCGGCGTCGTCGACGGCACCGGGTCGCCCGCGGAGCGCGGCAACTCCATGTCGAACAGGGCCTGCGCGACAGCCTCGGTCTCGCCGGCCCGACGTGCGTACTCGCGAGCCATCGTTCCGGCCAGACTGGTCAGCTCGACGACCATCTGCGAGCCGAGGTCGAACTTGGCCAGCTCGGCCGCGCGCTGCAGCGTCGTCAGGTCCTCGCCTTCGAGACCGACCATCCGGCCCAAGGATTCGGCGATCCGCGCGATCCGGCCGGCCCGCTGCGCCATCGAGCCCAGCCGCTCCTCGAACGCGAGCTTGTCCAGGCCTTCCTTCATCGCCTCGGGCGTGGACTGCAGATCGGCGCGCCAGAAGAACGCGGCGTCCTCGTAGCGGGCCCGCAGGACGCCTTCGTTCCCGGCCTGGACGGTCTTCTCGTCGACCGAGCCGTTGGCGACGGCAACGAAATGCGGGAGCAGCTTGCCGTCCGCGTCGCGCACCGGCAGGTAGCGCTGGTGCTTGCGCATCACGGTGGTGAGGATCTCGCCCGGCAGGTCCAGGTAGTCGGCCGAGAAGTTGCCCAGGATCGCGGTCGGCTCCTCGACCAGGTTGACGACCTGGTCGATCAGCGCCGACTCCGCCTCGACGTCGACCGTGCCACCGACGGTCGCGGCCAACCGGTTGCTGTCGGCAATGATCCGCTCGCGCCGCTTGGCCGGGTCGGCCTCGATCCCGTGGATCCGGAGCAGGTCGAGGTACCCCTCGGCGGCCGCGATCTCGACCGTCGGCTGGGCCGCGGTCCGCAGTACGCGGGTGGTCCGCCCGGCGGCTAGCGTCGACACCGAGACCTGGATGACCTGGTCACCGAGCACCGCCACCAGCCAGCGGATCGGCCGGGTGAAGGACAACTTGGCGTCGTTCCAGCGCATGTTCTTGTCGGAGCGCAGGCCGGTGACGATCTCGGCGAGGACACCGCTGAGCACTTCGGCGGCACCGCGACCCGGGTCGGGCTTGGTCACCGCGACGTACTCGACGCCGTCGACCTCCAGGTCGTGCAGCTCGCTCACGTCGACGCCCTGGCCGCGGGCGAAGCCGGCGGCCGCCTTCGTGACGTTGCCCTCGGCATCGAACGCGGCGGCCTTCTTCGGACCGCGGTTGACCCGCTCGGCGTCCGGCTCGCCGGCCTGGACCGCGGCGACGAAGGCGATCACGCGGCGCGGGGTGGCGTAGGTGGTGACCTCGCCATGACCCAGCCGGGTCGCGGCCAGCTTCTCGGTCAGCGCGGCCTTGACCGCCTCGGCCGTCTTGGTCACCTCCGACGGAGGCATCTCCTCGGTGCCGATCTCGAACAGCAACTGCCGGGTGCCGGTCATCGCCGGGAACTCGGTCGGCACCGGTACGGCGGCCGGCAACTCGGCGATCCCGAGCGGGTGCTCGAGTTCGGTCCGGCGTTCCGCCCAGAGCTGGGCGACTTCGCGGGCCAGGCCACGCATCCGGCCGAACGCCTTCGCGCGCTCCGTAGTACTGACCGCGCCACGGGAGTCGAGCACGTTGAAGGTGTGCGAGCACCGCAGCACGAGGATGTGCGCCGGGACCGGGAGGCGGGCGTCGAGCATTCGGCGGGCCTCGTTCGCATACTCCTCGAACAGGCGCTTCTGGCTCTCCACGTCGGCGTCGTCGAGGTAGTAGCGACTCATCTCGTACTCCGCCTGGCCGAACGCCTCGCCGTACGAGATGCCCGGTGCGTAGGCGATGTCCTTGAAGTGCGAGACGCCCTGCAGCGCCATCATGATCCGCTCGATGCCGTAGGTGATCTCCACCGACACCGGCTCCAGCGTCATCCCGCCGGCCTGCTGGAAATAGGTGAACTGGGTGATCTCCAGGCCGTCCAGCCAGACCTCCCAGCCGAGTCCCCACGAACCGGTCGCCGGATTCGCCCAGTTGTCCTCGACGAAGCGGATGTCGTGCGCCTCGATGTCGATGCCGAGCACCTCGAGGCTGGCCAGGAACAGCTCCTGCGGGTTGCCCGGGTCCGGCTTGAGCACGACCTGGAACTGGGTGTGCGTCTGCAGCCGGTTCGGGTTCTCGCCGTACCGGGCGTCGTCGGGGCGCACACTCGGCTCGACGTACGCGACCCGCCACGGCTCGGGACCGAGCACCCGCAGGATCGTCGCCGGGTTCAGCGTGCCGGCGCCGACCTCCGTGTTGAACGGCTGCACCACCATGCAGCCCCGGTCGGTCCAGTACTTCGTCAGCGCGAGCAGCGCGTCCTGCATGGTGAGCACCACAACAACCTCAGGTTCGGGATCAGGGATCGGCAGCCTCGGCGACTCTCCGAGACCGCTCAGTCTATTCGGCCCGGCGGAGTGCTCGCGCCGCGCGCCCCGGTCACCTCTTAGGCTTGTCCGGTGACGTCTCCCAGACACGCCGCCGTAGTTCTCTAGGTAACCCGTTCCTGCTCCCCGGCGCCACTCAGGCCACCGGGTGAGTTCGCGCTGCCCTTCGAGCGGTCGCGCCTCCTGATCACTTCCAGCAGGAACGGACTCATGAACTACCCTCTCGTCGTCACCGACGCCCTATCTGCCGACCGCGCCCTGCGACTGATCCGCCAGGGCCAGCAGCTGCTCTGGCAGGGCGACTACCAGCAGGCCAAACAGTTGCTCAAGGCAATCGATCGGCGCCTGAAGACACCACCAGCAAAGACCTTTCACCAATACCGCAGCCACCAGGCCCGGCGCGCCGGCATCCTCAACTCGATACTGATCGCGTTGGACGAGCAGTACGACGTAAAGCTCCGGCGCGCCCCGGATGTCCGCCTTGCCTGCCTGGAGGCGTACGGCCCCGCCACCGGACCGAGCACGGTCCCGCTCCGTGAACTACTGGGCGTCGTCAGCGCCCACGAATGGCGCCGCCGAGGCATTCACCTCGACGCCCTCGGGGCCCGCATCCATCCGTACTACGGCGTCTTCGCGCCGACCCGTTCGGAGTACGTCGACCTGGTGGCCGCCGCCGAACTGCCGGCGAGCTCGCCCTCGAGCTCGGACCGTCGCTCGAACCCGGTCGAGCTCGCCTTCGACATCGGGACGGGGACCGGAGTACTCGCCGCGATCCTGGCTCGCCGCGGTGTCGGCCGCGTGATCGCCACCGACACGAATCCCCGGGCCGTCGCCTGCGCCGCGGACAATCTGCGGCGCCTCGGCCTCGATCAACGGGTGGACGTACGGCGTACCGGGCTGTTTCCGGCCGGACGGGCCGAGCTGATCGTCTGCAACCCGCCCTGGATCCCGGCGCGGCCGGTCTCACTGCTCGATCATGCCGTGTACGACGAGGACAGCCGGATGCTGCGCGGCTTCCTCAGCGGGTTGACCGACCATCTGACCCCGGACGGCGAGGCGTGGCTGATTCTGTCGGATCTGGCCGAGCACCTGGGGCTCCGGACCCGCGCCGATCTGCTCGCGCTCTTCACCCGAGCGGGCCTCGTCCTCACTGGGCGCACCGACGTCCGTCCCACCCACCCACGTAGTACAGGCGGGGGCGGGCCACTGCAGGAGGCCCGGGCGCGAGAGATCACGTCACTGTGGCGACTCAGAGTTACCTAGGCGATTTGCTGGAGCCGGGGCCGGACCCAGGGGAAGCTCGTACTCGAAGTATGTGAAGCTGGGAGGTGACCGGAGTCGCCGTGTGAAGTAGGCGGCGCCGGGCACTGGTCAGGGCATCCTGCGTGGGCTGTTGCCGCGTGGTGACTTGACCTCAACCGTGGTTGAAGTTTCAAGCTGGTGCCGCTGACCCAGGACACCGGCAGATATCGGCCCAACGGGCCCTGACGAAGGAGCAGAGTTGACCACGTCGTACACGCTTCCCGACCTCGGCTACGACTACGGCGCGCTCGCGCCGCACATCGCCGGCGAGATCATGGAGCTGCACCACTCCAAGCACCACGCGACCTACGTGAAGGGTCTCAACGACACGCTCGAGAAGCTGGCGGCGGCTCGCGAAGGGGGCGACTTCGGCTCGATCGTCGGGCTGGAGAAGACGCTCGCCTTCAACCTGGGCGGCCACGTCAACCACTCGATCTTCTGGAAGAACCTGTCCCCGGACGGTGGCGACAAGCCGGACGGCGAGCTGGCGGCGGCACTGGACGAGTCGTTCGGCTCGTTCGACGCCTTCCAGGCGCACTTCACCGCCGCGGCCACCACGATCCAGGGGTCCGGCTGGGCCATCCTGGGCTGGGACGCGCTGCAGGGCCAGCTGCTGATCCACCAGCTGTACGACCAGCAGGGCAACCTGCCTGCCGGGCAGATCCCGATCGTGATGCTGGACATGTGGGAGCACGCCTTCTACCTGCAGTACAAGAACGTGAAGCCGGACTACGTCAAGGCCTGGTGGAACGTCGTGAACTGGGCGGACGCGCAGGCGCGCTTCGACGCCGCCCGCAGCAACGCAGGCGGCCTCATCACCGTCGCCTGACCCCCTGACGACCTCTTGCGTCCGGAGAACTGGTGATCCCCACCGCTTCTTCGGACGCAAAGCGGTCGTCGTGCACTGCCCTGTACTGCGGCCGCCTGCGCCCTGGTTGAATACGGCCGCCTGCGCCCTGGTTGCTTCAACGTTGCCCGCGGCCGGCGGCCAGCCGTTCGACCGCTTTGACGATCCGGTTCTGCCGGGTCTCCGGCTTCTTGGCCTCCTCGATCCCAAGCACGAACCAGCTCCGCTGGCTGTAGGACAACCCGTCGAAGAACGCCCGCGCCTTCGGCTCGGCATCCAGCGCCGCGGCGAAATCAGCAGGTACGGCGACCTCGCGCGGCTGCATGTCCAGCTCGAGCTCGACCTCGATCTCGTCGCCGCCTTCGATCCCGGCCGCTGCACGCCGCTCGGCGCTCACCCCGATCATGAACTTGCCGCCCATCACCGCGACCGTACTGCGGTAGCTGTACCCGTTCACGGTCACCTTCACGGCCGGCTTCTTGCCGCTCCCGAGTTCCGCGATCACCTCGGGCGGCACCTCGATCCCGGTCTTCGTCGTACCGGCCAGCACGGTTTTGAACCTCATCGCGCACCTCCTCCGAAGAATTCGCGCAGCACCGGCGCGATCGCCGTCGCTTTGATGATGTGCGTCTGTCCGGGGATCTCCCGGTGAGCCGCTCCCGGTACCGCATCGGCCGTCGCCTTCACCGCAGTACGCATCCATTCCGGGCTCTTCCCGCCGCCGACGACCAGGACCGGCATCGCCACACCGGCCCATTGAGAAGCGTCCAGCGGTTGACCGAACGCGTTCGCGCCGACCACCTGCGCGTCGTACGGCAAGGTGTGTGCGACCGCCTTCAGCTTCTTCCACGTGGGCATCAGTTTCATCATCGTGACGACGATCGCGGGCAGCCCGATGCCCTTGGTCATGAAGTACTTGATCGTGTCGCCGGGACGCCCCGCGTCGGACAGCGCGCGCATGTCGGCCGCCCACGTCCGCGGTACCGGCGTACGGCTGTCGTCGACCACGAACGGCGCCTCGAACGCGACCAGCTTGCTGATCGGCAACCCCTCGGCAGCAGCCCGGAGTGCGAGCGCCGCGCCAGACGATGAGCCGTAGACGTACGCCGTACCGCCGGCCGCCTCGATCACTGCGGCCAGGTCCTCGACCTCCCGCGCGACGTCGTAGACCTCGGCATCACCGCTGTCGCCGCGACCCCGCCGGTCGTAGGTGTAGACCGCGTACTGCGATGCGAGCTCCTTCGCCACGTCGGGCATGGGGCCCTGCGCTCGGCTGCACAACGCGCCGTCGACCAGCACGACGGTGGGTCCTTCGCCGATCCGGTCGTACGCGATCGGCGTACCGTCCGCGGACTTCACCGTGCTTGTCATGCGAAGAAGTCCTTGAGAGCGGGCGCCAGGACGCCGGCGTCGACGTTGTGCTGTTGCCCCGGAAGGATCCGGTGGCTGCCGTCGCTGAGCGCCTCGACCACGACCTCGTTGCCGGTCTTCATCCACTCGTCCGAGGCGCCGCCGGTGAGCACCTGGGTCGGTACGGCGATGGCCGCGATCGCCTCGACCGGCACGGAGTAGTCGCCCATGATCGTCGCGTCGTACGCGAGGGTATGGGCGATCGCCTCCTGCGCCGGCCACCACGGCGACTCCTTCGCCATCGCGACGAATTCGGCCGGCAGCCCGACCACCTCGGCCATGAAGTACTCCGCCGCCTTGTCGCGCCGGCCCGCGGCCACGAACTCGCGGTAGATGTCGGCGGTGTTCGCCGGCGGCCGCTCGCGAGTGCCTTCCACGATGTACGGCGGCTCCCACAGCGCCAGCCGGTTCACCGGTCGGCCGGCGGCGGTCGCCAGCGCGGCGAGTGCGGCCCCGGACGAGGTTCCGTACAGGTGGGCCGAGCCACCCGCGACCGCGAAGATCGCGTCCAGGTCCTCGAACTCGCGCTCGATCTCGTAGACCTCGCCGTCACCGCTGTCGCCGCGGCCGCGCCGGTCGTAGTTGTAGACGGTGTACTTCTCCGCCAGCAACGAGGCGAGCGGGGCGTTCGACATCCGGTCGACCGAGCCGCCGCAGACCAGGACGACGGCCGGGCCCGCGCCCAGCTTGTCGTACGCGATCGCGGTGCCGTCCGCGGAAATGACCTTCTCCATCATGAGCTCCTCTGAACCACTCGAGCCCGGTGCCGCTCACCTGGCCTCATCACTGCGTCGAACTCTCCCGCGGTCTTTCGACAGAGCCGCCGAAGCAATTTCAGCAGGCAGCGGCTCGGCTCAGGAGGAAGGCTCTTTCTCGCTCGTTGCGGGTCAGCCCGGCCGCCCGCTCGAACTCGACCCGGGCCTCGTCCAGCCGGCCCAGCTTGAACAGCAGATCACCGCGCACGCTCGGCAGCAGGTGGTAGTCCTTCAACGTCGGCTCGTCGACCAACGCGTCGACCGCGACCAGTCCCCGCTCCGGCCCGAACGCCATCGAGATCGCCACCGCCCGGTTGAGCTCGACCACCGGCGACGGGGTGACCTCGGCGAGTACGGCGTACAGGCCGGCGATCCGCGCCCAGTCGGTGTCCTCGGCCTCGGCCGCGCGGGCATGGCAGGCCGCGATGGCCGCCTGCAACAGATAGGGACCGGGCGGTTCCTCGGACGAGAACGCGCGGTCGATGCTCTCCAGACCACGCCGGATCAGCAGCCGGTCCCAGCGACGGCGATCCTGATCGAGCAGCAGCACCGGCTCCCCGTTCGGGGCGACACGGGCGTTGGCCCGGGACGCCTGCAATTCCATCAGCGCGACGAGGCCGTGGACCTCGGATTCGTTCGGCATCAGCTCGGCGAGCAATCGGCCGAGCCGCATCGCCTCGTTGCAGAGCGCCGGGCGCATCCAGTCGTCGCCCGCGGTCGCGGAGTACCCCTCGTTGTAGATCAGGTAGATGACCTCGAGCACCGAGGACAGCCGGTTGACCAGCTCCGCACCGGTCGGTACTTCGAACTGCGCCTCCGCCTTGGCCAGGTTGCGCTTGGCGCGCACGATCCGCTGCGCGATCGTCGACTCCGGCGCGAGGAACGCCCGCGCGATCTCGTCGGTCTTCAGCCCGCCGAGCAGCCGCAGCGTCAGCGAGACCCGGGCGTCGGTGGTCAGCACCGGGTGGCAGGCGGTGAACAGCAGCCTGAGCAGATCGTCCTCGATGGTGTCCTCGAGAATCGCCTCGACGTCGTCCTCGACGCTCTCCCCGTCGATCTCGAGCTGGTGCCCCATCTCGACGAGCTTGCGCTGGTACGTCTCCTTGCGCCGGATCAGGTCGATCGCCCGCCGCTTGGCGATCGCCATCAACCAGGCGCCCGGATTGTTCGGTACGCCGGACTCCGGCCACTGCTCCAGCGCGGCCACCAGCGCGTCCTGAGCCAGCTCCTCGGCCAGCCCGACATCGCGCACGATCCGCGCGACGCCGGCGATGATCCGCGCCGACTCGATCCGCCAGACCGCGTCGATGGCCCCGTGAGTGTCCGTAACCGTCACCCGACCGATAGAACAGCACCCCTCGGGTCAAGGCAAGCGACCCGGCTCCCCGAGTCGCTGCCTCTCCCCGCGTAGCTCTTGGCGTTCCTACTGCTGGAAAAGGTCCGAGTCCGGGCCGAAGTCGGCTTCCTCGACAACGCGCCGGACCTCGACCTCGCCGTCCAGCGCGGCCGCCAGCCGGGCAGCCCACTCGATCGCCTCGTCCTTGTTCCGCACGTCGACAACGATCACGCCGCCGATCAGCTCCTTGGTCTCCGCGAACGGGCCGTCCGTCACCGTCCGCTTACCCCCCGACACCTTCACCCGCGCGCCGAGCGAACTCCGGTGCACCCCCTCGGCAAACAACAGCACGCCGGACTTCGACAGGTCCTCCACCACCTTGCCGACCCCCTCGGCAACCTCCTGGCTCACCATCCGGCCGGCCTCGGAGTTCTCGTCCGCCTTGTTGATGATCATGTAACGCATCACTGCACTCCTTCATCGAAAGTCGTCGCCCACTTACTCTCACGTCGAACGGGTCACCCCCAGATCGACACGCGGCGAAACGCTTCTCCTCTTCGCCGCGCCCTTCCCCTGCGTTGCATAAGTTCGCGATGCGCCGGCCGCGGTCCGGGTACTGCGAGGTGTCCGCCGATCCCGATCGCCGCAAGGAGCCCGAACGATGTCCGACACCGACAACCCGGTCAGCCACATCGCGCAACTGGTGCAGCGCGCCAAGATCTGCATGCTGACCACGATGACCGCCGAGGGAAAGCACGTAGCCCGCCCGATGGCCCTCCAGGAAGCCGAATTCGACGGAGACCTCTGGTTCTTCGCGTACGACGACTCCGCCAAAGCCCAGGAAATCGTGATCAATCCGCAGGTCAACGTGAGCTTCACCAACGACAAAAGCAGCGAATGGACCTCCATCTCAGGCACCGCCGAACTCGTGCACGACCGAGCCAAGGCCGAAGACCTGTGGTCCGCACCCCTCAAAGCCTGGTTCCCCGACGGCCTGGAAACCCCAGGACTGACTCTCATCAAACTCCACGCCGACACCGCGGAGTACTGGGAAGGCCCAAGCAGCAAGGTAGTCCGTCTCCTCGGCGCCGCCCGCGCAGCCGTCACCCGTGACCCAGACAAATTCCCCGCCACCAACGAAACCGTCGACCTCTGACATCTCGCTGCAGAGGTGACGGAAACAACCTTCATGCAGTCCTTTCTCCCCTATCCCGACTTCGCCGCGACTGCGCGCGTACTGGATCCCCGGCGCCTAGGTAAGCAGCGCGTCGAGGCAATCCAGATCCTGCGCGGCTTGGTCGTGCCGAACTACGGATGGCGGCATCACCCAGCAGTGAAAATGTGGGCCGGCTACGAGGAGGCCCTGGTCCGCTACGGCCTCGAAATCTGCGCGGCCTGGACCGCCACCGGCCGCCCCGACACCTGCGAACAAACCCTCCGAACCGACCTGGCCAACCACTGCAACCTCACCACCGTCCGAACCCAACCAGCCCTGGCAACAGCCGGCGACCTACCACCATGGCTAGGCAACAACACCTTCCACCGCACCCACCGCTCAGCCCTACTACGCAAAGACCCCGACTACTACGGCCCCCTCTTCAACGACCCCGCCGACCTCCCCTACCTCTGGCCAACCTCCGACCGCCCAAGCAACTGCTGACCCGACGCCGACAACGCAATACGGCAAGCCGACGGTCGGCCGCACCGACCTGCGGCTCGCACTCGCCCGTTGACCGTGATTACAGGACCCTCACCGTTCTGGGCGAGGCAGGCGTCGTGTGCTGCCGAGCTGGCAAGGTGTTGGCATATCAATCCGCTTGCACCAGGGGGAGCCGAACGGCCCAGCACTGGCACACCCCTCGCAACCGCCTGGAAGCTGAATCCGAAGAACATGCTTACCGAGAGATCTTCGTTGTTCTGTGATGTCGCACTAGCTGAGCGCATCGAGCGGGTCGAAACGCAACTCATCGCGATGGCCAGTCGCGCGGCCCATCGACGTGTCCCTGACAAGAAGGGATTCGTGATCCAGCTCGAGGGTGGCGGCGTCGCGAGTTTCGCAGACGACAACTCGCCGTACAACAAGGTTGTGGGAATGGGCTTCGGCGGCGTGCCGAGTGGGACCGAACTGGCCGAGATAGAGCAGGCGTTCGCGCAACGCGGTGCACCGGTCCAGATCGAGCTCGCACATCTTGTCGACCCCGAGATCGGCATCGTCCTCACCGAGCGGGGCTATCGGCTGGAAGCGTTCGAGAACGTCCTCGGCCTCGCCATCGAGGATTCCGACGAGCCGCTCATGCCGGCCGGGGTGGAGATCCGGCAGAGCGGCGACGAAGAGTTCGACGCGTGGCTCGAGGTGGTGGCCGATGCGGCTGCTCACCCCGACACCCAAGGCGTGCCATGGCGGGAAGAGTTTCCGCGCGATGTCTACCTGGCGGCCGAACGCGACGCGGCGGCCGCTGAGGTCACCCGCTACATCGCGCTCCACGATGGTGTGATCGCGGGGGGCGCCGGACTACGCACCGCAGAAGGGATCGCTCAGTTCGCCGGCGCAGCCACCGCACCCCAACACCGCCGCCACGGAATCCAATCCGCGTTTCTTTCGACCAGGCTGGCCGACGCCGCAGCCGCCGGCTGCGACGTCGGAGTCATCACCACCCAGCCAGGCTCCAAGTCGCAGCAAAATGCCCAACGCCGAGGGTTCACTCTCCTCTACACCCGCGCCGTCCTCGTCAAACACCCCTGATCACCCCCAACGTGTCCCCAGAGCTTTCGAACAAGGGCTCGCCGGTGAGTTCGACGTAGCCCGACCGGCTGTGATCGGACGTTTCGGACATACAGGCTCCTAGTGCAGCCTGCGTCTGCAATGCGCGTCAGCCGCCAATCCCCTGGCCATTTCTCACAGCAGACCACGCTGCCAGACCGATGCCGGGGAGGTACCCGAAGGCAGGGCCAGTCTGCTGGAGCTGCCGACACAGTCCTCTCGGAATCCGAGCCCTAGACGTGTGGTCAAAATGTGTCCACGGATCTGCGCCCGCTACCTGAGCCAGCCGCCCGGCTTTTAGCGGGCGACGTAGGAGCCCGCGCCCGGGGTGGGTGGGAGCCAGACGCCGGAGGACGCGACGGAGGAGCGGCCCGTAGGTGGCGGCGTGGGTGCGCAGCCTTAGCTGTCGTCGCCGGTGGGGTGGTAGGCGCAGGCGTCGTTGAGGTTTTGGGTGGGGGGCGGGGGGGCTGTCTTGCCGGGGGTGGCCGACTTGCTGGGCTTGGTGGGGGGTGTGGAGGTGGTGGGCTTGACCGGGGTGTCGGAGGGCTTGGATTCCAACGCCTTTTGGACGGTTTCGCGGAGGCCCTTGTAGTCGGGGTGGAGGTATTTGAGTTTCAGCTTCGACACGTCCAGGTAGACGTTCGAGACCGTCGCTGACTTGACCTTCAGGGCCAGTTGTACGAGGGCGGGCAGCAGTTCCTGGGGGATGTCCGTCCGGAGGAGGTGTTTGCCGGCTTTGGCGATGGCCTGGTATTTCGTGACCAAGGTCTTGGGGTCCGCCGCGTCGACGATGCCCTTGATGGCGCAGCGTTGGCGGATCTGGCGCTGGTCGTCGTCGGCGCCGTAGCGGCCGCGGGCGAACCAGAGGGCGTGGAAGCCGTCGAGGTGTTTGTTCGGGCCCGGTTCGATCCACTGGCCGGGTGGGATGTGAGCGCTGCTGATGCCGCCCATCGCGACGCGCTCGTTGACGTTCACGGTGATGCCGCCGAGAGCGTCGACGATCTCGTCGAAGCCTTGCAGGTTCACCTGCAGGTAGTAGTCGATCTTGAGCCCGGTGGCCTCGCCGACCGACTGCTTCACGACGTCGGCGCCCTGGTTGTCGGACGGGCCGAGGATGCCGGGGTGTGCGTCCGGGATGTTCTGGTACATCGCGGTCAGCATCCACTCCAACCGGCCTTCGAGGCTGAGCCCTTCCTTGCCGAAGCCGTCCGGGTAGAACTTGTGCAGCGGCGAGTCCTCCGGGAACGGCATGAAGGTGAGCTGCCGCGGCATCGAGATGAGCGCCGTGTCGCCGGTCTTGGTGTCGATGCTCGCCACGATCACGGTGTCGGTCCGTACGCCGATCCGGCCCTTGCCGTCGTCGCCGCCGAGCAGCAGCAGGTTCAGCCGGGGTTTGCCCTCCCACGGGTCCTTCACGTTGACCGTGCTCGGCCGGGTCGCGCTCTTGCTGTCCGCCTGGGACTGGAACACGTTCTGAACCAGCGACCGCTGAGCAAGGACATTCTGTACGCCGACCGCCGCCGGAGCCGCGATCGCAAAACAGAGCAGCCCGACCAGGACCGCTCCGACCGCCCGCCCGCCGGGACCACCTGTTGCCGGACGCAACAACCGGTGCGAGCCGACGATCACGATGATCCAGAGCAGCGCGAGCAGACCGATGCCGACGCTGGTGATCAGCAACCGGCTCGGCACCACGGCTGCCGCGAGCACCTCGTCGCGGCGCGTCAGGCCGACGTACACGCCGAGACCGAGCAGTCCCAGGCTGAGCGTGAGGACGAACGCGCCGAGTCGGCGCCGGCCGCCGATGATCAGGCCCACGCCTGGGAGCAGCGCGCTGAGCAGCGTCAGGCCGAGTGAACCGGGGACGGTCCGCGAGCGGGCGCGACCAGGCCGCCCGGGGCGACCTTTCGCCCGGGTCGCGCGTGATCGACTCCCCATAGCTCCCCTGTCAGCGCCCGATACCAGTGTGCGTCAAGTACCCAAGACACACACTTCTTCAGACGCCGCCGAGCCCCGATCGGTTTACTTCACCCACCGCTGGCGTACGCCGACGCCGAGTCACCGAAGGCCCCCTGCCCCCGCAGTTGCCGGAAGCCCACCTGCCCCGGACTCGCCCGGAAACCAATCGGCACCCCAGTCGTCGGAAACCCGCAGTACGGGGAGTCAGCGGAAGTCGACCTGGCCCGGAGGGATGCGGGGCTGCTGACGCGGGGCGAGTGCGGAGGGCTCGAGGGGGCGGAGCAGGCCGGCGGCGAACCATGCCTCGACCGACTTGGCTTCCTTCGGATTCGGCACGTACACCACCCGCGCCATCCAGTCGTCGGAGTTGTTCCGCCGCCACTCCAGGATCAGCCCGGGCCACGGACCCCGCTCGTGTGCTGTGGCAAGCACCCAGCAGTGCCGCCGCCGACTGTCCGGCGGCGGCTCCCGCGGATATCTCCTGTTGCTCCCCATGAGGCAAGGATCGCACATCAGTTCGATTGTTGGTCAAATTCGCTGACCGTGGCCCCGCCATCACACAAGCCCGTACTACGGGCGGGAGTCCGCGCCCCTCAGCACGGCCTCCCGCCCCCTCAGCGAGACAGCTTCCGGAAGCGCGTCGCCGCCAAGGGCAAGAACAGTGCGGTCAGCAGCAACGGCCCGATGACGGCCGCCCCGATGGCGTGGTCGCCGATCCACGAAGCCGGCGCCGTATCGGGATTCTCGAACAAGGACCGGGCCGCGGTAGCGGTGAGCGACAGCGGGTTCCACTGCGCGATCGCACCCAGCCAGGACGGCATCGTAGAGGTCGCCACGAAGGCGCTGGACAGAAAGCCGATCGGCCACACCAGCACCTGGACCATCGCGACGCTCTGCGCGTTCTTCACCACCAGCCCGATGAAGGTGCCGACCCACAGCAACGCGAACCGGAGCAACAGCAACAATCCGAAAGCAGCCAGCGCCGCCGCGAATGTGCCGTGCCAACGCCAACCCAGTACCAGCCCGGTGACCACCAGCACCGTGAGCGTCACGACCGAGTCGAGCAGGTCGGCGATACACCGACCGAGCACCACTGCGGTCGAACTGATCGGCAGTGAACGGAATCGGTCGGTGACGCCCTTCGCCGCGTCTTCGGTGATCGCGAGCATCGTCGACTCGAGTCCGAACAGCATGGCCAGCGCGAAGATGCCGGGCACCAGCAACTCGTAGTACGACTGGCCTTCGGGGCGTTCCATCGCGCCGCCGAGCAGGGCGCCGAACATCAGCAGCATCAGCACCGGGAAGAACCACTTGAAGATCACCGGGCCGGGCTGCATCCGCCAGTGCGTCAGGTCTCGCCGCGCGATCGTCCAGCCGTCGGCCAGGGCCCAGCCGAAACGGTTCGTCATGCCGCCACCTCCTCGGCCGTCAGGTGCAGGAAGACCTCGTCGAGCGTCGGCCGCCGCAAGGTGATGTCCTCCGGTTCGATCATTGCCTCTCGCAACGATGTGGCGACGTCCACCAACGTGCGGGTGCGATCCCGCACCGGGATGCTCACCCGCAGATCGTCGACCCGGAGCTCCCCGGCGGCCAGCGGTTCCACCAACGCCCGCACCCGTGGGACGTCAGCGGGGTCGAGCAGCACCACGTCGAGCCAGTCGGCACCCAAGGCCGCCTTCAACTCGTCCGGGGTGCCCTCGGCAACGACTTTGCCTGCCTTGAGCATCGAGATCCGGTCCGCCAAGCGATCCGCCTCCTCCAGGTACTGCGTGGTCAGCAACACCGTCGTCCCGCCGTCGACCAGGTCCCGGACCGCCGACCAGACCTCGATCCGCGCGGCCGGATCCAGCCCCGTCGTCGGCTCGTCGACGAACAACACCGGCGGTGCGACGATGAGGCTCGCGGCCAGATCGAGTCGCCGCCGCATACCGCCGGAGTACTTCGCGGCCGCCTGGTCCGCCGCTGCGGTCAGCGCGAACCGTTCGAGCAACTCGTCCGCCCGGCGTACCGCGGCCGGGCGGGACAAGTGGTTCAACCGACCGAACAGCACCAGGTTCTGCCGTCCGGTGATGATCTCGTCGACTGCCGCGTACTGGCCGACGAGGCCGATCCGCCGGCGAACCTCCCCGCCCTGGCGACGTACGTCGTACCCGGCGACCGTCGCCTCGCCGGAATCCGGCGCGAGCAGCGTCGACAGGATCCGTACGGCGGTGGTCTTGCCGGCCCCGTTCGGTCCGAGCAGGCCGACCACCGTGCCGGCCTGGACCTCCAGATCGAACCCGTTCAGCCCCGCTCCCTCGGTCCCGCCCACGTAGTTCTTGCGTACTTCGCTTGCCAAGATCACGCGTTCTGGCACTTCAACCCTTTGCACGACCATCCCCTCTGACGCTTGAGCCGTAGAGTGTACCGTACACCGTACGACTCCTAGACGATCAGCTCAACGACGACCGGCTAAGGTTTGTTCCCGTGCCTGGAAAAAAGACCGCCGCGGCTGATCCGGCGCGCAGCCTGGCCCTGCTCTGGGGCACCCACACCAAGCCCGGCCGCTCCGGACTGACGCTGCGGGCGATCATCGACACCGCCATCGAGCTGGCCGACGCGAACGGGCTGGAGGCGGTCTCGATGCGCCTCGTCGCCGAGCAGCTCAAGGCCGGGACGATGTCGCTCTACACGCACGTGCCGGGCAAGGGCGAGCTGACCGTGCTGATGTACGACGCGGTCTACGGCGACCTGTACGCCGATGCCGACGAGCCGGTGCGCCAACCGGGCGGCTGGCGTGGCGCGCTCGAGTTCGTTGCCCAGCGCAACTGGGAGGTGCTGATGCGGCACCCGTGGATCCATGAGGTGCCGGCCGTCCGCTCGGCCGTCGGGCCGAACGTCATCGCCAAGTACGAGACCGAACTGCGGCCACTGGACGGACTCGGGCTGAGCGATGTCGAGATGGACTCGACGCTCAACCTGCTCCTCACGCACGTGCAGGGCACCGCGCGTACTGCGGCCGAGCACCTCCGCACCCAGCGCGAGTCAGGAATGACCGACGCGGAGTGGTGGCTCGCGGCGGGCCCGGCCCTCGCGCACTACATGGGTGCCCTGGCAGACCGCTTTCCCGTTGCTGGGCGGGTCGGCTCCGCGACCGGCGAGCAACACCAGGCGGCGATCAACTCCGAACACGCCCTGAAGTTCGGCCTCGACCGCATCCTCGCCGGAGTTGCCTTGCTGATCGAGGAACGGAAGAGCTAGTTCAGACCGGGAGGTGGGCCCCGGTGAGTGAGTCGTTCTCGGCCAGGAAGCGGAGAACGGTGGCGATCCGGGTGGGTGGGGTCCAGGTGGTGGTGTTGGCGGTCGGCCGGGCCTGGCGGTTGGCGGGGGTGTCGATGGTGCCCGGGACGATCGCGTTGACGCGGATGTTGTCCTTGGCGTACTCGACGGCGAGCGCGTCCACGAAGGCGAGCACACCGGCCTTCGCGGTGATGTAGCCGGCGGCTCCGGCGAACGGCTTCAACGCGGAACCACTCGACGTACAGACGATCGCTCCCCCGCCGGCCGCGATCAGGTACGGGAGCGCGGCCTGCGTGATCAGGTACATCGGGCGGAGGTTCAACCGCAGTTGGTTTTCGAAGTCCTCGATCGGCGTCTCGTGCACCCTCGCGCCGGAAGCGAATCCGCCGACGAGGTTGAGCAGCGCCTTGACCGGTGCGTCCTGATCAGCAGCGGCAAGCTCAGCCACCTGCTGCGCACCCGCTGGATCGGACAGATCCGCAACGAGCGTCTGCAGCCGCTCGTGCTGCCCCAGCGAGGCCAGCGTCGCCTCACTGCGCCCCGGTACGACGACCCGCCAGCCGGCCGTCAGAAATTCCGCGGTCACCGCGGACCCGAGCCCACCAGTCCCGCCCGCCACGATCACAGTCCGACTCATGGCCGAAGGCTAGTCCGGGAGAGCCAGGGTGCGCCCGGCGGCTCGGGCGGATTCGATGCTGCGGGAGAGGGTGTCGCGAAGCGCGGCGGCCTCGTCGGCGAAGCCCTGGACGACGCTGGTGTCACCGGCCGGCTCCGTCCGGGCGAGGAGTTCGATGTAGCGATCACCGTCTTCCAAGGCCGCCTCAGCGCGGAGGGCCGCATCGGCGGAGCGGACCCGGTCGGCGTACCGCTCGAGTAGTTCGACCTTGCGTTTGATCGCGTCGGCCGAGCGGGTGAGCGCCCGGCGTTGCGGGCCGAGGACGGCTTCGAGCTCGGCCGTTGCCATCCCGCGGGCGATGTCGCGCTGGCGGGCGCGGAGTACGGATTGCTCGTGCAGGACCTGGCCGATGTCCCAGAGCTGCTCGGGCAGGACCAGCTCGTTCTGCATCTCGTCGAGCAGGCCGCGCTGCGTGACCGTTGCCCCGAGCACCGTTCGGACCGCGCGCTGGGCGCGGCCGAGCACCCGACCGGCTTCCTCGTCGAAGTCCTCGGGCAACAGGTACTTGCCGTGCTGCAGCCGGACGGCCTTGTGACCGCGGTCCTCGACGGCCGAACTGACGGCGACCCCAGCGGTCAGTACGACGGCGACGACAGCGAGCGCGAGCGCGGACCATGCGGCGACCGCGGTCGGCAGCGTGATGGCGAAGACGATGAGCCCGAGAATCCAGCCGCCGACACAGATCGCGAGCCAGACCAGCAGCGATCCGAAGGTCGCTCCCGGCGCGGTCGACCAGGAGGTCTCCCGCTTCGGTCGTGGCCGGCCGGCGGGGACGAACAGCTCCGGCTTGCGCTCGTACAGCCGGCGCACCTGCAGCGGTACGTCGGGCGCGAACACCGGCTCCAGCGCCATGCCACCTCCTCCGTCGAACACTCAGCGTAGCGGTGCAGCTGCGCCGAACCGCACAACACAAGTGTCCCGCGGTGGTCAGACGCCGAGCCTGACCGCGAGACCGTCGAGCACGAGTGTCAGACCGAACTCGAAGAGCTGGTCCAGGTCGAAGTCGAAGTCGAAACCGTCCGGGATCGCCAGCGCCCGGAACCCGGGGAGGTCCTCGGTCTGCACCAGGCCGCCGAGCAGGTTGGCCTGGTGCGCGGCCCACTCGTCGGCGGTCATGCCGGTGTCCTGCTCGGCCTGGACTTCGGGTTCGAGGTTGAGGGCGACGCCGCGCACGTAGCCGAAGACGGTGATCGCGGCGTACATGGCGGTGCTCGCGTCGAGGCCGAACCCGGCGACGGCACGCAGTACGGCGTCGGTGTGTGGCAGCAGCTTCGGGAGGACCTGCGGGCGGCCAATGGTGAGAGCACTCGGCAGCCAGAGGTGCTGCCGGTACGCCGACCATTGCAGGCGCGCGGTTTGCTCGACGGCATCGCGCCAGTTGCTGGGACGCCTTGCAGGAAAGGGGAAATCGCCGATCGCCGTGTCGACCATCTGGAGGATCAGAGCGTCCTTGCCGCCGACGTACCGGTAGAGGGCCATGGTCGAGACACCCAGCTCGGTCGCGATCCGGCGCATGGACAAAGCGGGCATCCCCTCCGCATCGGCGATCCCGATCGCCACCCGCACCACCAGCTCCCGACTCAACAACTCCTCCCCTGCCTCCACCCGCCCTTGTCCACCAGCGCCATTCGCGCCGGAAGCGCGCGAGGTGCCGGAGGGCGCTGCCCGAAGAGCGCCGCGATCGCCCGCAACACCGGCGACGAGGGAGGCGCCCCGATCGCCGGCCGCGCCGGAGGCGCGCGGAACGCCGGTGGCGCGGAGGGTGCTGCGGGGGGTGGGTGGGCGGCGTGGGGGTGGGCCGACGACGTTGCCTACGCCGGGGCGGGGATGGATGAGGCGTTCCTGCTGGAGCAGGGCGAGAACCTTTGTCGCGGTGGCCATCGCGATGCCGTGGTCGCGGATCAGGGCGCGGGTCGACGGGACCCGATCGCCCGGCTTGAGCTTGCCGGTTCGGATCAGGTCCCGGAGCTCCGCGGCGATCCGCTGGTACGGCGCGTCGTTCATCGACTTCCTCTCGCACTAGTGCACCTGGTGCACCCGGTCACGGTCTCCGGCTCCCCGCCCGCTGAACCGGGAGCGGCCCAGAAATTGGTGCACTAGGGCAGTCGCGGATTCCCAGGGGTAGAGCGGCGGAGCTGGTTAACGTCCTCGTATACACCGTACGTGCACTACCCCAACGAAAGGAAGTCGGATGTCGAAGAACGTATTGATCTCCGGGGCCGGGATCGCCGGACCAGCACTCGCCTACTGGCTGCAGCGGTACGGGTTCCGCCCGACCGTCGTCGAGGTCGCCGCCACACCTCGCCCCGGCGGCCAGACCGTCGACATCCGCGGTATCGCCCGCGAGGTCGTCACCCGGATGGGGCTGATGCCGGCGATCGAGGCAAAGCTGATGCACGAGCGCGGGATGGAGTACGTGCGGGCCTCCGGCCGTCGGTCCGCCGCGATGCCGGTCGACCTGCTCGACGGCGCCGGCCCGGTCGCCGAACTCGAGATCCTCCGCGGCGACCTCGCCCAGATCCTGCTCGACGCGACCGCAGGCAACGTGGAGTACCTGTACGGCGACTCGGTCACCGCGCTGACCGAGGACGACCGCGGTGTCGTGGTCACCTTCCGGGAAGGCGGCGAGCGCCGGTTCGACCTGGTCGTCGGGGCCGACGGCGTGCACTCGCGGGTGCGCTCGATCGCATTCGGGCCGGAGTCGGAGTACGTCCGTCATCTCGGTGGGTACGGCGCCTTCTTCACCGTCGAGACCCCCGAGCCACTGGACGGGTGGATGAAGATCTACTCCGCCCCGGGCGGTCGCTGGGTCGGGCTGCGGCCGGACCACGACCCGCGCCAGGCGAAGGCGCTGCTCAACTTCCGCTCCGCCACGATCAGCTACGACCGGCGGAACGTGCAGGAGCAGAAGGCGCTGCTGGCGAAGACGTTCGGTGGGCTCGGCTGGCACACGGCGAACATCCTCGAGCAACTGCCCGACGCGGACGACTTCTACTTCGACACGACCAGCCAGGTCGTCGTACCGGAGTGGTCGCGCGGTCGCGTAGTACTGATCGGTGACGCGGGCTACTGCGGTTCGCCACTGGCAGGACACGGTACTGCGCTGTCACTGGTGGGCGCCTACTGCTTGGCGAGCGAACTGGCCATTGCCGAGGGCAACCACCTGCGCGCGTACCCGGCGTACCAGGCCCGGATGCAGGCGTATGTCGACCAGCGGATGGAACTGCCGCCGGGTGGGATCAAGATGGCGATGCCGATGACGAGCGCCGGCATCATGCTCCGCAACACCGCCACCCGGTTGATGACCTCGCGTCCGTTCCGCCCGCTACTGGCCAAGGCGGCCGCGGGCAGTCCGGACGAGATCTCGCTGACGTCGTACGACGCGCTGTCGGGCGCCGCTGGTCCCGGCCGGATCGCCGCGGTCGAGCCGGCGTTGCGGCCGGAGTGACTACTCCGGCCAGGCGGAGTTCAGGATGGTGTCGACGAAGTTGATCGGCTGGAAGCCGGGGACGAAGCGGGCCAGGACGTCGGCCTTGACGTTGCCGAAGGTGGTCGCGGGGCGGTGCTCGATGCCGTGCGTGAAGGCTTCGAGGATGCGGTTCTTGAAGTCGGGTCGTGGGTGCGCGGCGACGATCTCGGCACGCGCTGCCGCCGGGATGCGGTCGAGGGCGATGCCGAGTACGTCGGCCTCGACGCCGGCGGTGACGAGCGCGATCTCGGGGCGCAGGTGGTGCGGGATCTCCGGCGTCGTGTGCAGGGCGATCGCGGTCCAGACGAGTTCGGCGTCCGCTTCGTTGATGCCACGGTCGCGGAGGAAGGTGGCGGCTGCGTCGGCACCGTCGAGTTCGAAGCGCTGCATCGAATCGCGGTAGGCGCTGGTGAGGCCGAGGTCGTGGAACATCGCGCCGACGTACAGGAGTTCGGGGTCGTACTTCAGCTCCCGGCCCTGCAACGAGCCGAACAGGAACACCCGGCGCGAGTGGTGGTAGATCAGGTCGTCGGTGAGATCGCGGACCAGTTCGGTCGCCTCGGTGGCGAGCTTGCTGTCCGGGATCTCGATGTCGGCAATGCGGTTCACAGGTCCTCCTCGAGGGTGAGTTTCCAGCCTCACCGAGGCGAGAGCCCCTCAGGGCCCGCGAACCGGACGCGAACCCCACAGATCCGGACACGCGGCGACACGCAGTACCGGAGGGGGTGGGTCAGTCGAGGGGGGAGATCCAGTCGGGGTTGCGGCCCAGGAGGGCGAGGAGGGTGGCCAGGTCGGAGGCGTCGCCGGGGACCTTGACGCTGCGTTCGAAGGCGGCTCCGGGTCCGCGGGTGGAGTCGGTGTCCGGGATGCGGCGGGCCAGCGTGAGCGCGATCTCGACCATGTCGGCGGGCGGGTCGTACGCGATGTCGATCGCCCGGGCCAGGTCCCACGCGTGCACCACGCAGTCGAGTTGCCGGAACGTCAGCGCCACCCGGCGCGGGAACGTGCCGAACTCGCGGACCTCCATCGGCCGGTCCAGCGCTCCCCCGTCGGCGAACGCCTCGGCGACCCGCACGTTCGACCGCCGGTACGCGCCGGCCGGGTTGTCACCGAGCCGCCCACCGGTCCAGGTCTGCACGGGCGCCGACCCGTCGGTGGCAGCGGCGGCGAAGCCCTCGTTCTCGCTGACGATGTGCCGCAGCAGACCGCGAACCGTCCAGTCCGGGCACGGCGTCGGGAACCAGAGTTGCTCCGGCCGCACCTGCATGACCACTTCGCCGAGTAATGCGCCGGCCCGCCGATCCAGATCCCGGATGTCCATCCGCGCTCCTCCACGTCGTCGCCCTGCCCTCGCCGAGCATAGGCCCGCCACTCCCCACCCGCCCGCGTTGCGGCGTGGATCGCCTCAGGCACAGGGGATAACCCGCACGCCGGTACGACGAGGTTGCCGCGCGTACCGCAGTACGGTCAGGCAGTGAGCGACCGCGAGTCGTGCGAACATGCAGCTATGGGCTTTCAGATCGCCAACGAGCCGGCCGCCGACCAGGTTCTCGACGAATATCCGTTCGCTGTGCTGATGGGCATGATGCTGGATCAGCAGTACGGGATGGAGCATGCGTTCCGGGGTGGGTGGAAGGTGCTGAGCCGGTTCGGCACGCTCGATCCGGCCGCTATCGCCGCTGCTGAGCCGGAGGCGTTCAAGGAGTTGTGCAGCCGGCCGCCGGCGATCCACCGGTTCCCCGGGTCGATGTCGGCCCGGCTGCAGGAGCTCGCCGCGCTGGTCGAGTCGAAGTACGACGGCGACGTGACGCGGCTGTGGACCGAGCCGACGACCGGCAAGGAACTCCTCAACCGGGTCCAGGAACTCCCCGGCTTCGGCAAGCAGAAGGCCCAGATCTTCGTCGCCCTGCTCGCCAAGCAACTCGGCATCCGCCCCGACGGCTGGGAAGCAGCCGCCGGCGACTACGCCCTCGACGGCTACCGCTCGGTGGCCGACGTCGTAGACGCCACCTCCCTGTCCAAGGTCCGCGAATACAAACAGCAGAAGAAGGCGGCCGCCAAAGCCGCAACTGCCAAGTAGCCCGTACGACGGCCCGTCACCAGGCCACTGGGCCGGCGTCGTCGAAGAATCCGCCGGTGGGTCCGTTGTCGGGCAGGGTCGCGAGGTGAATCGCGATGGCCGCGCCCTGTTGAGGGGTGCGGACGCCGCGGAAGCCGTTGAGGTCGGTGGCGGTGAAACCCGGGCAGCCGGAGTTGATCAGGATGCCGGTGTCGCGCAGTTCTTTGGCGTATTGGATGGTGACGGCGTTGAGGAAGGTCTTCGACGCCAGGTAGGCGGCGGGTACCGGGCCCATGTCGACGCCGGGTGTGGTTTGCAGGGTGAGCGAGCCGACGCTGCTGGACAGATTGACGATGCGCGGTGCTGTCGAGGCACGCAGCATGGGCAGCATCGCGTTGGTGACCCGGATGACTCCGATCACGTTGGTTTCCACGACGTCTCTCACGATCGCGGGATCGACCGTGCTGGGTACCTGTGGCATCTGTCCGGTGATCGCAGCGTTGTTGACCAGGACGTCGAGCCCTCCGAAGCGATCGGCGATCAGCTCGGCCGCCGCGGTCACACTCGCGTCGTCGGTCACGTCGAGCGGCACACCGAACGCGTCGATGCCGGCCGCGCGCAGCTTCTCGACCGCGGTGTCGCGGCGTTGCCGATCCCTCGCTCCCACGCCGACCTGCCAGCCGAGGTCGCCCAGGCCTGCGGCGATCTCGTATCCGATTCCTTTGTTCGCGCCGGTCACCAGCGCGATCCTCCGTTGACTCATACCGTCGATCTTGGGGCGGGCTCCGGTGAGCCGTCCAAGACCGGTCGGGTGGCCGGCGATACCGCACCGGTATCGGTCCTGGTCAGCGCGGATACGATGCGCTGGTGGAGACGCGGGAGTTGCGGTATTTCGTCGCCGTCGCCGAGGAGCTGCATTTCGGGCGGGCGGCAGAACGGCTCGCGATGGCGCAACCACCACTGTCGCGGGCGATTCAGCAACTGGAACGGCGGCTCGGTCTCCTTCTCTTTCACCGCACTGCTCGCGGGATCACTTTGACCGATGCCGGGTCGGTGCTGCTGCTGGAGGCCCGGACCGTGCTCGACGCGGTCGAAGCCGCCGAGCGCCGCACTCGCCGCGCCGCCGACCGACCTGGTGTGGTGCTGGCCGCCAAGGCCGGAGCATCCAGCGAACTGTTGTCGAAGCTGCTGGACGCCTATGCCGCCGAACCGGGCGCTGTCGCGGTCGACGTGATGCTGTGCGGGCCCGGCGAGACGGAAGGCCTGCTCCGAACCGGGCGTGCCGACGTTGCTCTGCTCCACCGGCCCTACGACACGACGGCCGGCTTCGACACCGAGGACCTCTACAGCGAAGGGCAAGTCGTGGTGCTGCCGGCGGGACACGCCCTCGCCAACCGGCCCCAGCTGTCGATGGCTGAGGTCTCCGCCTTGACGGATCCGCCCCTGCCGCGCTGGCCTCGGCGAGATGGCAGTTATTCCGACGGCGTCGGTCCGCAGGTTCGCGACCATACCCAGTTGACCCAGCTGATCACGCTCGGACGGGCCTGCGCAGTCATGCCGGAGTCGCTCGGAGCACAGCTACGCGTCGATCATGCCGTCGTGCCGGTGCCGGACGCACCGGCCGTCACGACCGTCATCGCCTGGCAACCACTCACCAGAACCAAAGCCGTCGCTGACCTCGTCCGTACCGCGACCCGCCTGTAGCCGCTCCGTCACTTGTTCGTCAGAGGGTGGCAGCTAGGCGGGTGGCTTGGTTGATGGCTCGTTTGGCGTCTAGTTCGACTGCTAAGTCGGCGCCGCCGATGAGGTGGACGGGCGTGGTGAGGGTGGCGGCGAGGTCGCGGACGGGTTCTTGGCCGGCGCAGATGACGACGGTGTCGACGGCGAGAGTGCGTGGGTTCTCGTGGTTGGGGCCGAAGGTGATGTGCAGGCCGTCGTCGTCGATGCGTTCGTAGTTGACGCCACGGAGTTGCTCGACCTGCTTGTTCTTCAGGGCTGCGCGGTGCACCCAGCCGGTCGTCTTGCCAAGGCCGGCGCCGATCTTCCCGGGCTTGCGCTGCAGCAGGTAGACCTTGCGCGGCGACGCCTCAGGTCGCGGCGTGGTGAGAGCGCCGGGCGCGAGGGTCGGATCCGTGACACCCCACTCGGCCTTCCACGCCGCCAAGTCCAGCGTCGGCGACTCGGTGGTCGTCAAGAACTCGCTCACATCCACGCCGATCCCACCTGCACCGACCACGGCGACCGACGTACCAACGGGGCATCCATGCCGTACGACGTCGACGTACGAGAGCACCTTCTCGTGCTCGATGCCCGGGATGTCCGGCACGCGCGGGACGACCCCGGTTGCCAGCACGACCTCGTCGAACCCGTTGAGATCCTCGGCCGTCGCTCGATGGCCGAGGTGGAGCTTCACCCCGGTCAGGTCGAGTCGTCGCCGGTAGTACCGGATCGTCTCCGCGAACTCCTCCTTGCCGGGGATCTTCTGCGCGATCCCGAACTGCCCGCCGATCTCGTCATCGGCCTCGAACAACTCGACCTGATGCCCCCGCTCGGCCGCGGTCACCGCAGCGGCGAGTCCGGCAGGCCCCGCGCCCACCACAGCGATCTTCTTTGTACGCCGGGTCGGCAGCAGCACCAGTTCGGTCTCGTGCGCCGCACGCGGGTTCACCATGCAACTGGCGGTCTTCTTCGCGAACACGTGGTCCAGGCAGGCCTGATTGCAGGCGATGCACACGTTGATCTCGTCGGCCCGGTCGGTGGTTGCCTTGAGCACCCATTCCGGGTCGGCCAGGAACGGCCTGGCCATGCTGATCAGGTCGGCGTCACCGCGCGCCAGCACCTCTTCGCCGACCTGCGGCAGGTTGATCCGGTTCGAGGTGACCACCGGAATGTTCACGTGCGGGCGGAACGAGGCCGTCACCGAAGTGAACGCCGCTCGCGGTACCGAGGTGACGATCGTCGGCACCCGGGCCTCGTGCCAGCCGATGCCGGTGTTGATGATCGAGGCACCGGCCGCTTCGACCTCCTTGCCCAGCGCAACGACTTCTTCCCAGCTCTGGCCGCCTTCGACCAGGTCGGCCATCGACAACCGGTAGATGATCAGGAAGTCCGGGCCGACCCGCTCGCGGATCCCCCGGACGATCTCGACCGCCAGCCGGCGCCGGTTCTCCGGGCTACCGCCCCAGCGGTCCGCGCGCTTGTTGGTCCGTTCGGCGAGGAACTGATTGATGAAGTAGCCCTCGGAGCCCATCACCTCGACCCCGTCGTACCCGCCTTCGCGCGCCAGCGCCGCACACTCGACGTACGCGGCGAGCTGGCGGCGTACGCCTCGGTCTGACAGCGCTCGCGGCTTGAACGGGTTGATCGGCGCCTTCAAGGCCGAGGCGGAGACGCTGAACGGGTGGTACGCATACCGCCCGGCGTGCAGGATCTGCAACGCGATCAGGCCACCTTCGGCATGCACGGCATCGGTGACGATCCGGTGTTTGCGAGCCTGGCCGCGACTGGTCAGCTTGGAGCCGAAGGGCGTGAGCCACCCGGTCCGGTTCGGCGCGTAGCCACCGGTCACCATCAGGCCGACGCCGCCCCGCGCCCGCTCGGCGAAGTACGCGGCGAGTTTGGGCAGGTCCTTGGCCCGGTCCTCGAGGCCGGTGTGCATCGAGCCCATGATCACCCGGTTCTTGAGGGTGACGTGGCCGAGGTCGAGGGGGGCCAGCAGGTTGGGGTACGCACTCATGACTGCTCCGATCGCAGTGCCTCGATGACCTCGTCACACCAGGCCAGGAACGATTCTTCGGCCCGGATGCCGCCGCGGAGTACCAGGTACTGATGGAGTTCGCGGCCGCTGAGCTTGGCCGGTTTGGGGAAGTCGCGACGCTGGATGCCGCGGTAGACCTCCAGGAGGGCGGCGTGCTCACCACGGTGGCGCACGACTTCCCGCAGTACGGCGGCTGTGTCTCCGAGCGACGCGCCTCGGATCTTCACCGCGAGGCCGTCGCGGAGGACGGCGGGGTCGACCGGTTCGGCCAGCCAGCGGGCCAGTTCGTCGCGGCCGGTCGCGGAGACCTGGTAGACCTTCTTGTCCGGGCGGCCTTCCTGCGCGACCTCGGTGTGGGTGACCCAGCCGGCCTCGTCCATGCGGCGCAGCACCCGGTAGATCTGCTGGTGGGTGGCAGGCCAGAAGAAGCCGATCGACCGGTCGAACCGGTGCGCCAGCTCGTACCCCGACCCGGCCCGCTCGGTCAGCGACACCAGGATCGCGTGCTCCAACGCCATACCGGCTAATCTAGCTATGCAACTCGTTGCACTGCACCTGATTGCAAGGTGAATCACAGTGAAGGGTTGGGATCGCCTGGGATAATGGTTGCAGACGCCAGCTATTGCGGATCGGAGCGGTATGGACCAGCAGGCCCACCCGACCAGGACGACGTTGCCCGGGATCGGCACCCGGTACGACCTGACCACCGAAGGCGGCAAGCACGTCTCGGTGGTGGTGCACACCGACGGCCGGCGGTTCCTCGGCTTCCACGATCCCGAGGACGACGACAACTGCCGCGACTCGGTGCCGCTGCATCCCGGCGAGGCCGCCGCGCTCAGCCAGTTGCTCCTGCCCAGCCCGACCGACGCGCTGCCGGCCGCGATCGAGATCGACCTGGTCACCGAGCAGATCCAGCTCACCGCCAGATCGCCGTACGCCGGTCGTACGCTCGGCGACACCCAGGCGCGCAGCCGGACCGGGGCCTCGATCGTGGCGGTACTCCGCCGGACGGGCGCGATCCCGTCGCCGACGCCGGACTTCCGCTTCGCGACCGGCGACACCCTCGTCGTCGTCGGCACCCGCGAAGGCGTCGACGCGGTCTCCGACCTGATCTCGGGTAGCTGAGCGGATGCACGAGACGACCTCGTTGCTGATCGAGCTCGGCGCGGTACTGCTTGCGCTTGGCATTCTCGGGCGGATCGCCGGGCGGGTCGGGTTCTCGCCGATTCCGCTGTATCTGCTGGCCGGACTCGCGTTCGGGCACGGCGGCCTGCTGCCGTTGGATGCCAGTGAGGAGTTCGTTGCCACCGGCGCCGAAATCGGCGTGATCCTGCTGCTGTTGCTGCTCGGACTCGAGTACACCGCAGCGGATCTGGTCGGCACGCTGAAGACGCAGTACCTGTCCGGCATCGTCGACTTCTTGCTGAACGCTCTGCCCGGAGCCGCGATCGCGTTGCTGCTCGGAATGGGTCCAGTGGCAGCCGTCGCGCTCGCCGGTGTCACCTGGATCTCATCGTCGGGCGTGATCGCGAAGGTGGTCGGCGATCTCGGCCGGCTGGGCAACCGCGAAACTCCAGTGGTGCTGGGGATTCTCGTCCTCGAAGACCTGTCGATGGCGGTCTACCTGCCGATCCTGACGGCATTGCTGGCCGGTGTCGGTTTCGCCGGTGGAAGCATCACGCTGCTGATCTCGCTGGGCACGGTGAGCATCGTGTTGTTCGTGGCACTGCGGTACGGACGGCTGATCAGCCGCGCGGTGTCCTCGGACAATCCCGAGATGCTGCTGCTCGTCGTACTCGGTCTGACGCTGCTCGTGGCGGGGATCGCCGCACGACTGCAGGTGTCGGCTGCGGTCGGTGCGTTCCTGGTCGGCATCGCGTTGTCCGGCGAGGTCGCGAAGGGTGCGCGCAATCTGCTGAGCCCGTTGCGCGATCTCTTCGCGGCGGTGTTCTTCGTGTTCTTCGGCTTGAGCACGGATCCGGCCGACATCCCGCCGGTCCTCGGGATCGCGTTGGCGCTCGCCGTGTTCACGGCCCTGACGAAGATCGCCACCGGTTGGTACGCCGCTCGCAAGGCCGGCGTGAAACCGGCGGGTCGCTGGCGCGCTGGTGGGACGTTGGTGGCGCGCGGCGAGTTCTCCATCGTGATCGCGGGCCTCGCGGTCGGTGTCGAACCACGACTCGGCCCGCTCGCAACGGCGTACGTGCTGATCCTGGTCATCCTCGGCCCGATCACCGCCCGCTACACCGAACCCGCCGTCCGCAAACTCAAGTCCTTCCGCACCCCACCTGCCGATCCCCCAGCCGCAGAACGTCTCGATGCCCCTGCAAACACCACCACTTAGTTCGGGTGGTTGGCGCGGCGGTTGGTGGTGGCGAGGGCCACCGCTTCGGTGATGCGGGAGTGGCGGGTTTCGGGGCGCTTGGCGCCGGCGATCCAGCTGAGGATGCGGATCCGGGACGAAGACGGGAAGGCCGCGAAATGGCCTGCGGCGACCGGGTTGCGGTCGAGTTCGGCCTGCAGGTCGGCGGGGACGATGCCGGCCTGAGCCTCCGCCAGGCAGTCCCAGGCGCCACTCTTCTTGGCGTGGTCGACCAGCTCCTGCCCGGGCGGCATCATCAGCCCAGCCGCGGTGAGCTTCTCGATCCGGTCCCGGTTGATGCAGCTCCAGGTGCTGCGCGGGTTGTGCCGGGTGAACTGCTGGTACCGGCTGTGCGCATCCCGCTTGATCGCCTTCGCGTCGATCCATCCGAAGCAGAGCGCCTGCTCGACCAGTTCGGGCATCTCGAAGTTCGCCCGGCCGCTGGTCTTGTTGTGGATGACGAGCCAGACCGTGCGCTCCGCGTCGGCGTTGGCGGTCAGCCACTCGCGCCAGTCGGCGACGGTCGCCAGTTCGGTTGCTGATTCATCGGTGACTACCTGCGCGGTTTGTGTGCTCATACCAAGAGCATGCGCCGGATAAGTGCTCACCGAATGAGCGCTTATCTCGAGCGATTCAGAAGAGTACGTCGGCGCGCTCGTGGTCGAGCAGGTGCTGCTTGCGATCGAGGCCGCCGCCGTACCCGGTCAGGCTGCCGTTCGAGCCGACCACCCGGTGGCACGGGACGATGATGCTGATCGGGTTCTTCCCGTTCGCGAGGCCGACGGCACGGGATGCACCCGGCACCAGACCGAGGGACGCGGCCAGTTCGCCGTACGTCGTGATCTCGCCGTACGGGATCTCTTGCAGCGCCGCCCAGACCCGCTGCTGGAACGGAGTGCCGTTCATCCGGAGCGGTACGTCGAAGGTGGTCCGGCCATCCTCGAAGTACTCGCGCAACTGCTCAGCGACGGCCGGCAGTACTGCGTCGTCGCGCGCACCGAACGTCTCCAGCTCCGGCCGATGGCGATGCTGCTCCATGTAGACGCCGGTCAGTTCGCCGTCCGCCGACGAGACCAGCGTCAGCAACCCGACCGGGCTGTCGATCACCGCATAACTCACGACCGGCTCTCCCATTGCTCCCGGGTGATCCGGTAGAGGACGTGGCGTTCGAGTCGATGGCCGGGCTCGAGCCGCGGGTGATCGAAATCGTCGGCTTCGTCGTGGGTCATCCCGATCCGCTGCATCACCCGTTGCGACGGCAGGTTGGTGGTCGCGGTGAACGACACGATCTCGTCGAGGCCGGCCGGACCGAATCCGTACGCCAGCGAGGCCAGCGCCGCCTCGGTCGCATAGCCGTTGCCCCAGGCCCCCTTCGACAACCGCCAGCCGACCTCGACCGCCGGAGTGAAGTGCGCGTCGAAGCTCGGCACCGACAGTCCGGTGAAGCCGATGAACTCGCCGGTCTCCCGGACTTCCAGCGCCCACAGCCCGAAGCCGCGCCGGTCCAGGTCGGCCCGGACGCGGTCGATGAGGCCGTCACTGGCCTCCCGCGTCATCGGCGCCGGGAAGTGCTCCATCACGGCGGGATCGGCGTTCAGCGCGGCGAACGGTTCGTAGTCGCTGTCCTTCCACTGGCGCAACAACAGACGGTCGGTGGTCAGCTCGCTCATGTCACTCCGGAATCTTGTTGATGGCATGGTCTCCGGTCGCCCACAGATACTGGACGGCGTACGCGCGCCAAGGTCGCCAGACCCGCGCATGCTCGATCAGTGCTTTCGGTGCCTCCGGCAACCCTAGCTCGCGGGCGGCATAACGGATGCCCAGATCGCTTGCCACAAAGGCGTCCGGGTCGCCGAGCGCGCGCATCGCGATCGACTCGACGGTCCATGGGCCGATGCCGGGCAGCGCCGCCAACTGCTCGCGCGCCTTATCCCAGTCGCTACCGGCACCGAGGTCGATCTCACCAGCGGCCAGCGTGGCGATCAGAGTCGTGAGCGTCGTACGCCGCGATTTCGGGAACGCCAGGGTCTCCGGATCGAGCCCGGCCAGCGCGTCCATCCGCGGGAACAAGTGGGTCAATCCGCCGGCTGGATCCTCGATCGGATCGCCGTACGCCTGCACCAACCGGCTCGCATGAGTCCGCGCGGCAGCAGTCGACACTTGCTGCCCGAGGACGGCTCGTACTGCGAACTCGGGCCCGTCCACCGTCCTCGGCACCCGCCGCCCGGGCGCCTTGTCGATCAAGGGTGCGAGCACCGGGTCGGTGCGTAGTTGCTCGTCGACAGCGATCGGGTCCGCGTCCAGGTCGAGCATCCGGCGGCACCGGCTGATCGCGATCGCGAGATCACGCTGATCGGTGAGCCACAGCTGGCAGGCGATGTGGTCGGGCATCGGCTTCAGCGCGACCACGCCATGCCCGTGTGGCAAGCGCAGCGTGCGCCGGTACGCACCGTCGCGCCACTCCTCCACGCCGGGGACGCCGGTCGCCACGAGATGGCCGAACAGGTTGTCCGGCGTCAGCGGCGCACGGAACGGCAGGCGCAGTGAGATCGTGCCGGGCGTGCTCGGATTCGTGCCCTTCTTCGCGCGACTGCGCAGCTCGCTCGGTGACAGAGCGAAGACTTCCTGCACAGTCTCGTTGAACGTCCGGACGCTCGAAAAGCCCGCAGCGAAAGCGACATCGGCCATCTGCAGCGGGCTGGTCTCGATCAGCAGTCGCGCGGTCTGCGCACGCTGAGCGCGAGCCAGCGCCAGCGGACCGGCGCCCAACTCCGCCTGGAGCTGTCGCTGCACCTGGCGAACGCTGTAGCCGAGTTGCGCGGCCAAACCCGGTACGCCGTCGCGGTCGACCACACCGTCACCGATCAACCGCATCGCCCGCGCGACCAGGTCGGCGCGATCGTTCCACTCCGGGGAACCGGGACTCGCATCCGGCCGGCATCGCTTGCAAGCGCGGAAGCCGGCCTGCTGTGCGGCCGCGGCGCTGGGGTAGAACTGCATGTTCTCGACCTTCGGCGGGACCACCGGACAACTCGGCCGGCAGTAGATCTTCGTCGTCAGCACCGCCGTGAAGAACCACCCGTCGAAGCGGGCGTCCTTGGACTGGACGGCCCGCACACACCGCTCGCGACATTCGTGCACCACCCCAGCATCCCTGCTGCCACCGACAGTCTCTAGCGGTTTTACGCCATCGACCTGGCACCGGGCAGCCGGCGGCCCGGTGGCGGAAAAGCGACGTCAGGATCCGGGGTCGTTTTTCCGCCAGCGGTGGCCGGGGTCAGGACGTGGAATGGAACGGCGGAAAGTCCGTAGTACAAGACGAAAGTGGTAGTGATGACGATGACTGAACTGACGGGCAAGCTGGCTCTGGTGACGGGCGGGAGCCGCGGGATCGGCGCGGCCGCAGCGGTTGCTCTGGCGGAGCGTGGGGCCGATGTCGCGATCACGTACCGGAGTTCGCCGGAGGACGCGGCCCAGGTGGTCAAGCGGATCGAGGCGGCCGGGCGGCGTGGGTTCGCGATCGAGGCCGATGCTGCGGATGCCGAAGCGGTCAAGGGTGCGGTCACGCAGGCCGCCGACGGACTGGGCGGCCTCGACATCCTCGTCAACAACGCGGGCGTCGGGGCGATCGGGATGATCACCGACTTCGCGGTCGAGGATGTCGATCGCGTGCTGGCGGTCAACGTGCGCGGGGCGTACGTCGCGGCGCAGGCGGCCGCGTCGGTGCTGTCGGCCGGCGGCCGGATGATCCACATCGGCAGTTGCGCGGCTGCTCGCGTGACCAGCCCGGGGATGACGCTGTACGCGATGAGCAAGTCGGCCCTGATCGGCCTGAGCAAAGGCCTGGCGCGCGAACTCGGCCACCGCAACATCACCTCGAACGTCATCCAGCCCGGCCCGATCGACACCTCGATGAACCCCGCCGACGGCCCCTTCGCCGAAGCCCAGCGATCCTTCCTCGCCCTCGACCGCTTCGGTACGGCCGAAGAGGTCGCCACCGCAATCACCTACCTCGCCGGCCCCGCCGCCGCCTACGTCACCGGCACCGAACTGACCCTCGACGGCGGCCACACGGCCTGACCCGCCCTCCCTCCACCCCGGTACTACGGGTCGCCGGTCGGAACCTGTGCGCCGCCTCAGCCGGTGACTCGTAGTACGGAGGTGTCGGTGGGGGTGGTTAGTTTGGGGGGATGAGGTTTTCGGTGACGTTCGGGGCGGTGGGGGTGGGGCGGGATCCGCGCGGACTGGCGGAGTTGGCGCGGATGGCTGAGGACTGTGGCTGGGGATGGGGTGTTTCTGGAGGATTACCTCGTCTACCAAGGGGATTCGTCGCAGCCGACGTACGATCCGTGGATCTGTCTCGCCGCGATGGCGACCGCGACCTCGACGGTGCGGCTCGGTACGACGGTGACGCCGGTGCCCCGTCGTCGCCCATGGCAACTGGCCGCCGAGGCGGTCGCCCTCGATCACCTTTCGGGCGGCCGGCTCATCCTCGGCGTCGGGATCGGCGACCCGGGCGATCCGTTCATGAAGGGCGAGGGCGAGCCGCGCATCCTCGCGGAAAAACTGGACGAAGCGCTGGAGATCATCGACGCGCTGTGGACCGGCGAACCGGTGACCTTCAACGGCAAGCACTACACGCTCGCCAACGCCCAACTGACAGCCCGTCCGATCCAGCGCCCCCGCATCCCGATCTGGGTGGGCGGGAATCTGCTGATCCCTTCCGTACGACGCCGCATCGCCCGCTGGGACGGCAGCACGGCATACAAGGGCACCCCCGACGCTCCCCAGCAAATCACCCCTGAAGACGTCCGTGCGCTCCTCGCCAACGCCCCGACGCGCACCTTTGACGTCAAGGTCAGCGGGGGCGACCCCACCGCCTTCGCGGACTCCGGCGCCACCTGGTGGGGCCGCTGGATCCCCCCGGGTTCTCTCGCGGAAGCCCACGAAATCCTGCGGGCCGGTCCTCCGCAACTCACCTGACCGCACTTCGGCAAGCCAACCGCGCTTCGAGGACCCGATCGCCCTTCGAGGAGTCGGCCGTACCTCGGAGAGCCGGATCGCCCTTCGGGGAGTCGGCCGCACCTCGGAGAGCCGGATCGCCCTTCGAGGAGTCTGCGTGGGTGGGCCGTTGACAGGGAAGGGGGTTGAGAGTGAGACTGCGGGGAGTTTTAACGTTCAAAAGGGCGTCTCGCCGGAGTGGAGGGGGTCGTCGTGGCTACGCTGAAGCAGGTTGCCGCTCATGCGGAGGTCTCGGTTCAGACCGTGTCGAACGCCCTGAACGCTCCGCACCGGCTTCGGCCCGACACCCTCCAGCGGGTCACCAAGTCGATCGAGCTGCTCAACTACCGGCCCAATCGTAACGCTCGCAGTCTCCGCACCAGCGCGGTCGAACTCATCGGGTACTGCGTACCGAGCTGGCCGCACGGTCAGGCGCACCTGGTGATGGACCAGTTCCTGCACTCCCTCTGCGGCGCGGCCGAAGCCACCGCGCGGCACATCCTGCTCTTCACCGCCCCGGTCGGCGTCGAAGGCATGCCGGTGTACGAAGACCTGCACGCGCGACGACTGGTGGACGGTTTCGTGCTCTCGCAGACCGAGACGCACGATCCACGGCACGGCTGGTTGCGGGAGCAGCGGATCCCTTTTGTGTCGTTCGGCCGGGTCTGGGGTGAGACCACGCAGCCAGGCCCGTTCGTCGATGTCGACGGAGCCGTCGGCTGCGCGACCGCCGTACGGCATCTGCACGAGACCGGTCGGCGGCGGATCGGTTTCCTCAGCTGGCCGAAGACGTCGGGTCTCGCCGAGGACCGGTTGAGCGGCTGGCGTAACGCCTGTCAGGAACTCGGCCTGCCGACCAAGAGCCTCGCGGTCCGCTGCGCCGAAGACACCATCGAAGAAGGTGCGCGGGCGACCGCCGAACTGCTCGACTCAGGTCAGGGCGTCGACGGGATTGTTGCCATCAGCGACATTCTCGCCCTCGGCGCGCTCCGCGAACTCGGCGCTCGCGGGTTGACCACCGGAGTCGACGTCGGCGTCACCGGCTTCGACGATTCGCCGCTCGCGTCTGTCGTGTCGCCCGGGCTGACCAGCATCCGCCAGCCGATGGACGAGATCGCCGCCGAGCTGATCGCCATCCTCACCGAGAAGCAGAGCAATTCCGAAGTACCGGACGAGTCCACTCAGCAGCCCAGCTCGACCGAGCGGCTGCTGCAACCGGAACTAGTCATCAGGGGCAGCTCAGCCCCGGGCTGATGCGGTGCACGACGCACCGCGAGAAGGAGGAACCGTCATGACCCGCCCTGTCGGACGAACCAAATCCATCGCCGGCCCAGCCGGCCTGCTCGCGACAGTGCTCGCCCTCGGCGCCGCCGCCCTCCCCTCCCCCGCCACCGCAGGCCCACCTGGCACACCCGGTACTTCGGGGTCGCCCGCCGCCAGCGCCGGGTCGCGTCCCACATCGGGCACCGCCGGTACGACGGGGTCGCCTACCGTCGGCGTACCGGGCAACGCCCGTCATGCGGCGTCCGTAGGACAAGGGCCCAGCGAGTTGTCGGAGACTCGGCGGCTTGCGGATCGGCGGTCGTTGGTTGTCGGGGATCGGGCCTATGCGATGGGCGATGAGACCGGCCTGTATCCCGCGACCGGCTGGCACACCCGCGGCGAGATGGGCGGGATCTGGACGCCGCCGCTGAAGTTGCTCGACGGGCTGTGGTTCGGCCTGGACGGCAGTTGGCTCGGCAAGGATGTCGCCGCCGCGAAGTACACGAGCGGCCAGGGCTACCAGCGGATCGACTATCCCGGCGACGTCACCGTCCGGCGTACCGACTTCGTCCCCGACGGTATCCGCGCCACGATCGTCGGACTGACGCTGAAGGCAACCAAAGCGAAGACGGTGACCCTCGACGTCGACGCCCACTCCGAACTGATGCCGACCTACCCATGGGGCGGCACCACGCCGAACGCGGCCCAGACGAACCTCCCCGACACGGGCTCGTACGCCGACGGCACCCTGCGGTTCCGCGATCAGGGCACGCCGCCCGTCGCCAACGCCGCGCCGCACAACTACGCCGCGTTGGTCGGATCGTCCCTGCGTCCGACCAGCCACGCACTCGGCGCGAATCACCGCGGCCCGCAGGACCCGGCCGTGATCTGCCCGGCGGACGGTGACGCGCCCAAGCACTGCGACGACACCGCGTTCGGCAAGGGCACCGGCGGACGGCTCACCTACCGTCTCGACCTCGAGCCCGGCAGGACCACCACGGTGTGGTTCGCGGTCGCCGGTTCGGACGACGGACCGGGTGCCGCA
The DNA here is from genome assembly GCF_003261635.1 of Kribbella monticola. GTDB lineage: Bacteria > Actinomycetota > Actinomycetes > Propionibacteriales > Kribbellaceae > Kribbella > Kribbella monticola. Next base: position 272,908 of record NZ_QFXK01000030.1, read on the forward strand.
CGCCACGAATACCGCAAGGCGATCAGCAATCCGAGCAAGTTGCTGAAGGCAAAGATTGCCAGCCGCAACCGCATCGACGCGATGTCGTCAGTCGACCTACCTGGTGACCGTCTACTGCAACAGAGTGTCGAGTGGAGCAAACAGAACCTCGCCGACTCGGTCCAGGAAGCGCACCACCTGCAGATCCGCGACGTCAACGAAGGCAAGTCGTACCCAGCTCCCTCCGGAACGGTCGACGTCGCCCGCTGGTTCGGCGCCGGCTTCCCGGACTACCCTTGGCTCTTCGCAACGGACGGTGAGTACACCTCGTACGCCGCTGTCGCGGCCGGCCAGTTCGACACGGTGAAGGCTCACCTGCGCGCGCTGCGGGACGTCAGCGACATCCTCAACAACCGCAGCGGCAAGGTCGCGCACGAGGTCACCCCGACCGGCGACGTGTACTTCGGCTCCAACACCAGCGCGGGAAACACCGACGAGACAGTGAAGTTCCCGAGCATCGTCGCGCTGTTGTGGCGCTGGACCGGCGACAACCGGTTCCGCGACCAGATGTACGACTTCAGCGTGCGGAACCTGAAGTACGTGTACCGCGAACTGGATGCCGACCACGACGGCTGGCCGGAGGGCCTGGCCAATGTCGAGCGCAGCGGGATGGGTTCGGAGAAGCTGGACAGCACGGTGTACCTCGCGCGCGGGCTGCGTGATCTCGCGGACCTGGCCGGCTCCAAGCACGATCGGGCGACCCAGCGGTGGGCGACCACGAAGGCGGACGACTTGCAGCGGCGGTTCGAGCAACAGTGGTGGGTCGCGCAGGCCTTCGGGTACGCCGACTCGATCGACGACCCGGCAAACCCTGCGAACGACAACACCCCGATCTTCCAGCGGCACTGGACCGGCGTCACGCCGATGGAGGCCGAGGTCGGCAACGCTCCGCTGGCCTCGCCGGAGCACGCGAAGATCGCGCTCGACCAGCGCGAGAAGCCTTGCTACACAGGTGAATTCGGCCTGTTCCACACCGGTACCGGACCGACGGCCGATCCGGCCGGCAACCCAGGACCCTCCTGCGACCAGGTGGTCTCCGCGGTGAAGAGCGAGCGCAGCATCTTCTCGCTGAACACATCGATCATGGCAGTTGCCGAGGGCAACTTCGGCCGTCTGGGCCCGAAGCAGCAGCAGGTCTACACCACCGGCAACGCGCGGATCCAGCTCGATCCGGACGTCTGGGAGACGCCCGGCGGGATGCCGGAGATCGCGCCGTCACCCGACTCGCCGGCGAACATCGACCGCGCGTTCACGGATCGTTCGATGACGATGCAGGCGTGGGGCACGTACGGCATCCTCTGGCCGGTTGTGCACCAGCAGCTCGGCGTCGACCCCGACCTGGGCCACGGCAAGGTGTCGATCGTCCCGCAGATCCCCGGCGGCCAGCAGAAGGTAGCCGGTAGCAACATCCGGCTCGGCCACGGATCGGTCGATGTCAGCTCGCGCCTTGCAAACAAGGTGATTCTGACCGATGTGACGACGCACCGCCTCCGCGCCGCCGTGACGATCGGCGCTGTTCTGCCGACCGGAGCGAAGGTTGCTTCCGTCTCGGTGGACGGGCGGAGCACGCAGTACAAGTTGGTGCAGACGACACGTGGTACCGAGGTGCAGCTGGCAGCCCACGGATCGCATTCCGCGGTGCGGATCACGTTGCGCTGAATCTTGGTGACCCGGCGGCCGGCGTACAGAAGTCTCGTACGCCGGCCGCTCGGCTGTGCGCTCGGACGGGGACCCGGAGAAAAGCAAGGCCCCTCCGAGTATGAGTCGGAGGGGCCTTACACAGAGCTGAAGGAAGGTGACGTCTCCAGCTTCCCGGACGGGTCCGTCGGGTCCGGCAGACCCCGTCACCGGTCTACCTCGGTGGGGATCCCCACCGCTAGGGTCCTCGGTTTCCGTCCGACCCACCGCTCCCGAGAGAACGGCGTGTCGACATTTCTACCTTTCGCATCGGAACGGCACAAGCCCTTCTGATCAAGACTTTCCGGCAATTCGCGACCTCGCGCGTGTCGTCCACAGCGTGTGCCCGACCGTCCACAGAAACGACCCGACTTATACACACCCCCTGTGCATAACCCCCGCCGACACCGACACCGGGTGACCGTGAGCAACCTTCGCCGGACGCGCGAAGTACGGGTCATTCCCAGCGGAAGAGCTTGGCTGCCAGCGTGACGCAAGCCGCGGTCACGGCAACCAGCGCGATCAGATGAGCGGCGCCGGGCCAGTGACCGGACCAGGCGTCCTGCATGTACATCCTTCTCCCGGTAGCCGACCAGGATCATCGGTAGGTTGCCATTCCGAGAATGCCGATTCCGATACCGATTGGCCATCGTCGGCAGGAAGCTCGTCGCGCCCGGCGAGGGTGAGGAATGCATCGTCCAGCGTGGCCTGCTCGGTGTGCAGGTCCACCGGTGCGAGACCGCGACCGGCCAGTCCGGCGACGACACTCACCAACAGCTCTTCGTTGCCGGTGACAACGATCCGGTCACCGTCGGCGCGGATCTGCCTGACCAGCTCCCAGGTGTCCCGGCGGGCCGGCGGAGCCTCTCTAGGGACTGTAGGGCGTGGTGGTTGAGCGGGCGAGGTCAGCCCTTGGCGGGTTTGAGCCCCATCGGGCGGAGCAGGCGGTAGCCGTAGTACAGACCGAAGGCGCTCACGACGAGCACACCTGGTACGGCGAGTGCCAATGGTGGGCGGTGATAGCCGGTGTTCTCCAGTGCCTGGGCGATCCATTGCGCGACCAGGAGGAACTCGGCGGCTGCCGCCGGAATCAGGCCCAGCGGCAGCAAGGCGAGCCCCTTCCAGAAGCCGAACCGGTAGAAGCCGATACCGATCAGCCAGCCGGCGATCTCGTGCGACACGATCAGCAGGAAGTACTCGAGGAAGATCAGGCCGACTTGCGATGTGGTCGTGAACAGGTGCTGATTCGTGAGCGTCTGGGTCAGGCCGGCCGCGTCGTAGATGACGCGTTCCACCTGGTAGACGACCACCCAGAGCAGCGCGATGGCCGCCGCGGCACCGACCAGCATGATGCTGCCGGCAAGGGCGAACATCCGCCGGGTCACACCGTGCGCGATCATCAGCGTGAACAGCGCGGGCGTGAGCGTGATGCCGATCGCGGCGGAGAAGTACTTCGGGGACTGGGTGCCGTAGTCCCACATACTGTGGTCGACCCCGCCGCCGACGAACTGAGTGATCAGGCCGCCGAGCGCGAACGTCACGACCATCACCAGGCAGTACCCGAGGATCATCGGCCGGAGCCCGATCACCATCGCCTGAAGCACACTGCGCAAGCGGCCGCCTGCCGTGACGGCGCGCGGCAGCGCCGCAGTACGGGCGTCTGTCGTGGCGCTCATCGCGCGCCCTCCTTGGCTCCGGTCAGATGGACGAACAGTTCCTGCAGGCCGACCGGCCCGACTTCGAGACCCGCAGCCCGGGCCTTCGCGAGCAGCGTGTCGTCCAGATCGCCAAGCACCGTGGTGGATTTCGTCCCACCCAGCCGCTGCTCGGCGAGCACGATCAGGTCGGCGGTCAGCTCGTCGACCAGCGTGGCCGGGCCGACGATCGAGGCACCGCGGCCTCGCAGCGAATCGACCGGCGCCTGGGTGACCAGCCGGCCGCGATCGAGGATGACGACCTCCTCCAGCAGCGAACTGACTTCACTGACCAGGTGCGTGGACAGCACGATCGTGCGCGGGAACTCGGCATAGTCGGCCAGCAACGCGTCGTAGAAAAGGTTGCGGGACGGCACGTCCATGCCGAGGTAGCTTTCGTCGAAGATCGTCAGTGGCGCGCGGCTGGCGATCCCGAGGACGACGCCGAGCGCGGACTTCTTGCCGCGGGACAGTTTCTGCACCCGCTGACGGACCGGCACCTCGAACTTGTCGAGCAGCTCCCCGGCCAGCTCGGCATTCCAATAAGGCCGCAGGCTGCTCGCGAGACCGAGGACGTGCCGGACGGGTGCACTGTCGACCAGGTCGCCGGATTCGCGAATGAGGCAGACCCGGCTGGTCACGACGGCATCCTCGTACGGCTCGCGGGAGCCGATCTCGTCGCCCTCGATCAGCACCCGGCCCCCGGTCGGCGCACGGAAACCGGCCAGCGTCGCGGCCAGTGTGCTCTTGCCCGACCCGTTGCGGCCCAGCAGACCGTGGATCTTGCCCGGGGCGAGCCGGAGATCGAGCGAGTCGACCGCCGGTACGTCGCCGAACCGGACCGTCAGTTGCTCGGTCCGCACTCCCAGACCGCTCATCGTGCACCCCCTCCGGACTCCCGGCTGTGAATGTGTTCGACCACGTCCTTCAGCGGCACGCCGATCGCCTCGGCCTCGCGAATCATCGGATCGACCACCTCGGCGAAGAACGACGCCTGCCGCCCGGTCCGGAGCAGCTCGCGGGCCTTCGGACTGACGAACATCCCGATCCCGCGCTTCTTGTACAACACGCCCTCGTCGACGAGCTGGGCGAAACCCTTGGCCGCAGTGGCGGGATTGATCCGGTAGAACGCCGCGTACTGGTTCGTCGACATCACCTGCTCGTCCGCACCGAGGGCCCCGGTGACGATGTCGTTCTTGATCTGCTCCGCGATCTGGAGATAGATCGGGCTGCGATCGTCGAACACCGCGGTCCCCTCCAGTCGGCAGTGGTGGTTCATAGGTTCATTACTTGACTAACGAACCGTAGCACCTGGGCGGCCAGGTGCGTCAATCCCTTTGCTCGAGGTCAGCTGTCGGCCTTGCGAGGGCGGCCCTGGGGACGCATCTTGCCGACGTCGGCCGGGAGGCGGCCCGCGTCGGCAAGAGCCCGGCGGAGCAGGAACTCGATTTGGGCGTTGGTACTGCGGAGGTCGTCGGCGGCCCAGCGCGCCAAGGCATCGTGGACGACCGGATCGAGGCGGAGCAGCAGTTGCTTGCGTTCGGTGGCCACCGGCTAGCTCACTGGTAGAGCGAGCCGGCGTTGACCACCGGTTGGGCGTCACGGTCGCCGCAGAGCACCACCATCAAGTTGCTGACCATGGTCGCCTTGCGCTCCTCGTCGAGTTCGACGACGTTTCGCTCCGACAGCTTGTCCAGCGCCAGCTCGACCATGCCGACCGCACCTTCGACGATCTGCTGACGAGCGGCGACGACGGCACCGGCCTGCTGGCGCCGCAGCATCGCCTGGGCGATCTCGGGGGCATAGGCGAGGTGGGTGATGCGCGATTCGATCACGTGGACGCCGGCCGCCTGCACCCGGGCGCCGATCTCCGCCGAGAGAGTGCCGGTGATCTCGTCCGTGCTGTCGCGCAGGGACAGGCCGCCCTCGACGGTGTGGATGTCGTACGGGTAGCTGTTCGCGATGTGCCGGACGGCGGTCTCGGTCTGGATCGCCACGAACTCCACGAAGTCGTCCACCTCGAACCGCGCCTGCGCCGTGTCCTCCACCTGCCACACGACGACGGCGGCGATCTCGATCGGATTGCCGTCGGCATCGTTGACCTTGGCAACAGCCGTCTCGTGGTTGCGGATCCGGGTGGAGATCTCGGTGCGGACCGAGATCGGGTTGACCCAGCGCAGACCGTCGGTGCGGATCGTTCCGGCGTACCGGCCGAGGATCTGCAGTACCCGGGCACGTCCGGGCGACACCGGGGTGAGTCCGCCTGAAACCACGAGGCCGGCCAGGAACACCAGCACCCCGACGACCACGAGCGCGATGTGCTCACTACTCACACCGACGATGAACAGCGCAATCCCGGCGGCGATCAACACCAGCGCCAGCCCGAGCATCGGCCAACCGTTCAGATCCCGCGCCGACCGCTCGGTCACCTTCGGCTTCGGCATCTCCACCATCACATCAACATCCGCACTCATCGCTCTCCCCTTCAAGAAGTCGTCTATCACGACGGTAGCATAGTGATATCAGTTTTTCACCAGAGGTCCACGCATGGAGTTGCCGGAGGTGGGCGCAGCGGTCGGGCCAGAGCTAGAGCGGGCGGGCCAAAGCTTCCAGGTGGGATTGATAGGTGGTGGCGGCGGAAGCGGGGAGGGGGTCGATCGGGCCGTGGTTCCAGGCGTGGATGGGGCGGATGCCGTGGAGGGCGTTGAGGAGCCAGGTCTCGTGGGACTCCAGGTCGGCGGCGGTGCGGGCGCGTTCGGCGGTCGGAACGCCTTGTGTTGAAGCGAGTTGGCGCAGCAGGCGGGCGGTGACCGAGGGAAGGAATGCGCGGTCGGCGGGTGGGAAGCAGAGGGTGTCGTCTTCCCACCAGACGAGAGCCGAGTACGCCGCTTCGAGGGCGACGCCGTCGGTGTCGACGAGGAGGACTTCGTCGGCGGAGTACGTCGCGAAGGCTTGTTTCTTCAACGACGCAAGCGCTTCCAGGTCGGGGCCTTTGACGAGTGGACTCGTGCGCGGGTCCGGGCCGGTGTGGACCGCGACCCGGATCCGCCCACCGGTCGACGGGGCGGGGCGCACCTGAAGAGCGGGCCCGTCGGAGGTCAGCTCGAAGCGGGGGAACCAGCGGCCGAACGTGGGGATCCGCGACAGCGAGCCGTCCCAGAACTCACCCGCGCCATCGAAGCCGGCCGCGGCACACGAACCGGCGAACCGTTCCCGGTGCAACTCCAGACCACGAACCTTGCCTGCGGCAACCAAGAACGAATCCGCCACCAGTAAAGCGTTCACGAGACCCTGCCGATCGTTGCCGTTGCCTTGAGCACCATTTCGCCGTACTCCGCCGCCGGATCCGAGTCGAGCACGATCGCGCCGCCGGCCCCGACGACCGTGGCGTCCGGGGTGAGGACCGCCGTACGGATCACCACGCTGAGATCCGCGCGGCCGTCGACGGTGAGGTAGCCGAGCGCACCCGAGTACACGCCGCGAGCACTCGACTCCAGCGAATCGAGCAGCTCCATCGTCGCGATCTTCGGCGCCCCCGTCATCGAACCCGGCGGAAAACAAGCCCGTACGGCGTCCAGCGCGTCCACGCCGGATCGCAGCCGACCGCGCACCGTCGTCACCAGTTGATGCAGCGTCGAGTAGCTCTCGACGGCCATCAACTGCGGCACCTGGACCGTGCCCGGTTCGCTCACCCGGCCCAGGTCGTTGCGGATCAGGTCGACGATCATCAGGTTCTCGGCGCGGGTCTTCTCGTCCTCGGCCAGCGCCTTCGCCGCCAGCTCGTCCTGCGCCGCGTCGTCCGATCGCGGCGCGGTGCCCTTGATCGGGCGGCACTCGGCCCACCCGTCCGCATCGACGGTCAGGAACCGCTCGGGCGACGAGCTGGCCACCGCGAGTTCGCCGTACCGGAGGAAGGCCGAGTACGGCGCCGGGTTGCGGTCGCGTTGCCACAGGTAGAACTCGAGTGGGTCCTCCACCGCCGGCAGCCGGACCCGGTTCGTCAGGCAGACCTCGTACGTCCGGCCGGCCTCGAGCGCGGCCATGCACGCGTCGATCCCGGCCAGGTACGTCGCGCGGTCCTGCTCCAGACGGGCTTCGAGATCCAGGGCCGCGATCGCAGGCTGGTCACGTCCACTCATCCACCAGTTCGCGGTCGACGACTCCGTCCAGGCAGCCGCGCGGTGATCACCAGGCGAGTGCACGGCGACGAGATGACTGACCTTGGCGTCGTGGTCGATGACGACGAACCGGTTCGCCCAGATCCACAACGCGTCCGGCGTCGCCGCCTCGTGAGCCGCCACTCCCCCGGTCAACGCCTTGAGTTCGTACCCGAAGTACCCGACATACCCACCATTGAAGAGACCCGCCAACTGCTCCGGTACTGCGGCCAGCCGGGCTCGTTTGGCGGCCAGCAACTCCTGCAACTCCGCGAAGACGTCACCGTCGGCGACATCCCGTACGACGACCTCGGCATCGGGACCGGCCGACATCCCGAGCACCGAGACGCGGCGCTCGGCGCGGTCGGTCAGACTCCCGTCCAGCCAGAACGCGACCGGCTCACCGGCCAGCAGTCCGCGGTAGACCGTCTCGCCGTCGAGGGCGTGATCCACCGTGCGAACCGACCAGACCAGAGCAGTCACCCGAGAACCGTACCCACCGAACGCGTCACCCGTCCCGGCCGCCCAACTGGTGACCGCCAGGACCGCGTACTAGGAAAGGGCCAGCTTGGTACGCATCGCGGTGATGCGGCGCACCGGGATCGCGACCTCCAGGCCGCCTTCCTTGGATTCGGCGCGCTCGGCGAGCCAGGTCGCGGCGGTTTCGCGGCGGGTGTCGGAACCGCCGGGCAGGTAGAGCGCACCGACCAAGCGGCGCGCGTCATCGATCGAGCGCACGGTGTACGCGTAGCGCTCCCGCTGGCTCTCCAGTACGTCGAAGCCGGCGCCGCGGAGGAGGTCGCGCAGGCCGGTGATCTCACCACCGGCCGGGAACTGCGGTGTGGATCGGAGTCGCGTAGTCAGCCCGGAAAGGGTCCGGATGTCGCCGCGACGCAGCGGGCGGACGGCCGGGACCGTTGCCGCGAGCACGCCTCCGCGCCGTAGTACGCGAGCCGCCTCGGAGAGCACCTCCGGCAGCGGCTGCAGGACCATCAGGCCCATCGAACACGTCACGACGTCGAACGCTTCGTTGGCGAACGGCAGATGCACCGCGTCCGCCTGCACTTTGGGTCCCGGCGATCCGCTCAGCTGGACCGGGTTGTTGTCGACGCCGACGACCCACCGGCCGTACAGCTCGCGGGCGACCGGACCGTTGCCACAGGCCAGGTCCAGGATCCGGCGCGACTCCGCGGACACGGCGCGGACCAGCCACCGGTACGGCGTGTGGTCGCCCGACACGGCACGGGACAGCAGGGCTTCGGTACTGCCCGGGGTCGCGGTGTGGAACTGCCGCAAGTACCCGGGCCAGTCGATCTCGTTCTCAGGCATCGCCGTCAGACGTTACTGCCTGACCACACTGAGTACAGCATCCAGTGCGATCAGTACCGGTGACTTAATAGAGGTCTTAACTAGACGACCGACACGAAGATGTGGCCGGCGGTTTCGTCGCTGATGATGCCCCCCGCCTCGCGGCTGCCGACCAGGACGCCCTCGGCGTCGAGCATCGAGTCGACCTCGCGGCCGGGCAGCGCGCCCGCACGCCGCAGTACGGACATCGCGTCGTCGTCGGTCTGCACCGGCTCGGCGATCCGCCGGACCAGCACCCGGACGCTCTCGCCGGTGGCGGCGTCCAGCACCTTGTCGAGCGGCTCGACGCCGAACCGGAACTCGCCGATCTCGGTCGCCGCGCTGTCCTTCTGCAGCTCCTCCAGGCCCGGGATCGGGTTGCCGTACGGCGACTCGGTCGGGTTGTCCAGGATCTTCAGCAGCCGCAGCTCGACCGCGTCGCTCATCACGTGCTCCCAGCGGCAGGCCTCCGCGTGCACGTCCTCCCACTCCAGCCCGATCACGTCCACCAGCAGCCGCTCGGCCAGCCGGTGCTTGCGCATCACCCGGGTCGCCTGCATCCGGCCGACCTCGGTGAGCTCCAGGTGCCGATCGCCCTCGACCGTGACGAGACCGTCGCGCTCCATCCGCGCGACCGTCTGGCTGACGGTCGGGCCGGACTGGTGCAGCCGTTCGGCGATCCGCGCGCGCAGCGGCAGGATGCCTTCTTCTTCCAGCTCGTAGACGGTCCGCAGGTACATCTCGGTGGTATCGATCAGCTCGCTCACGACAACCATTCTCACTCAGATAGGCAAGCCTTACCAATTGCCGGACCGCGAACGGCACCTGGTGGATCGGCCAGGGTTCAAGTGGGCTCAAAGTTGTGCATCGGCCAAGATGGATTGATGGCTCCTGCGGTGATCTGGTTCCGGCGCGATCTGCGCCTCGCGGACAATCCGGCGCTGCTGGACGCGGTGGCAGCCGGTGACGGCACCGTCCTCGGCCTGTTCGTCCTCGATCCCGCCTTGTGGGACAAGGCCGGCGATGCCCGCCGCAACCACCTGCTGGCATCCCTGCGGTCACTGTCGGCTTCGATGGACGGCAACCTCGTCGTACGCCGTGGCGACCCGACCGAGGTCGTTCCTGAGCTGGCGGCCGAGCTCGGTGCGGCGAGCGTGCACATCGCCGCCGACTTCGGCCCGTACGGCGGCCGCCGGGACGCCGAGGTCGAGAAGGCACTCGATTGCCCGCTCGTCACGACCGGATCCCCGTACGCCGTCGCGCCCGGCCGGGTGCTCACCCAGCAGGGCGCGTCGTACCAGGTCTTCACGCCGTACTTCCGGAGCTGGCTGGAGCACGGCTGGCGCCGGCCCGTCGAAGCGCCCGCCAAGGTGAAGTGGATCGCGAAACAAGGTGAGTCGCTGGACGGGCCGGATGTCGAGGGCGCCGGTGAGACCGCAGTACGGGAGCGGTGGCAGGAGTACCTCGACGACGTTGCGGAGTACGACGCTGTTCGGGACCGGCCGGATCTGGATTCGACCTCGCGGATGTCGGTGCCGTTGAAATACGGCGAGATCCACCCGCGGACGATGCTCGCCGACCTGGCCCGCAGACGCAGTACGGGCGCGGACTCGTACCGGCGTGAGCTCGCCTGGCGCGAGTTCTGTGCCGACCTCCTCGCTCGCTACCCGGATGCGGCCTGGAAACCGTTGCGTTCGGAGTTCGAGCAGATGGAGTACGACGAACCTGGTGACGCCTTCGAGGCCTGGTGCAACGGGTTGACGGGGTACCCGATCGTCGATGCCGGGATGCGGCAGTTGGCCGAGACCGGGTTCATGCACAACCGGGTACGGATGGTGGTCGCGTCGTTCCTGGTGAAGGACCTGCACGTGCACTGGAAGTACGGCGCGCGCTGGTTCATGCGGCAGTTGCGGGACGGCGATCTCGCCTCGAACTCGCTGAACTGGCAGTGGGTGGCCGGCTGCGGCGCCGACGCTTCGCCGTACTTCCGGATCTTCAACCCGACCACGCAAGGCCTGAAGTTCGACCCGTCCGGCTGCTATGTCCGGCGGTGGATCCCGGAGCTCGCAGACCTGGCCGGCAAGGCCGTCCACGAGCCGTGGAAGTGCGACGTACCGGAGTACCCGCGGCCGATCGTCGACCATGCCGAGGCCAGGCAGGAATCCCTGCGCCGCTACGCCGCGATCAAAGGAACAGCGCCAACCCCAGGTCGTTCATGAGCTCGCCGTCGATGGTGAACTCCGCGGTCTGCCGGGCCTCGACGACATAACCGTGCCTGGCGTAGAGCCGCTGCGCCTCGGCGTTGACGCCGAACACGTTGAGGCTGATCTTGCGGGCTCCCCGCCGCCGTCCCTCGGCCTCGATCGCGGTCAGCAGCGCTGACCCGACGCCGCGCCGGCGCGCGCTGGGCGCCACCGCCAAACCGCCGACCACCAGTACGCCGGCTCCTTCCACGAACGTGTACTTGTCGGTCAGCCGGGCGAAGCCGATGAGCTCGTCGCCGTCCACAGCCACCAGCACATGCTCCGGCTGACAGCGCTCGGTGAAGAACGACTCCCGTACCGCGGTCCGGAACGACGGGAACCCCGACCGCGAGTCGAACGCGGTCCGCTCCAACTCGATCAGCGCCGCGCTGTCTGCCTCGACGGCCTGCCGGACGATCACCTCTGCTGCTGCGTCAGTCACCCCGGAATTCTCCCTCAGCCGGAGATCACTCTTGACGGCCGAGTACCGGACGAGCGTATTGTGCTAGTTAACTAGATGAATGGGAGAACGGGATGATCGAGTTCCATCTCGACGAGCGGTCGGGCGTCTCGCCCTATCAGCAGATCGTCCAGCAGGTCCGCAACGCGCTGCGGCTGGGGATGTTGCGCATCGGCGACCGGCTGCCGACGGTCAAAGAGGTGGTCGCCCAGCTCGCGATCAACCCCAACACCGTCTTGAAGGCCTATCGCGAACTGGAGCACGAGGGCCTGGTGTCGGCCAAGCAGGGCGTCGGGACGTTCGTCACCCAGACGCTCGCCGACACCTCGCTCGCCGCGCACGGTCCGCTCCGGCAGGACCTGCAGCGCTGGCTCACCAAGGCCCGCCGCGCCGGACTCGACGACGAGAGCATCGAGGCTCTCTTCTTGGCCACCTTTCGGACCGCCGCCCAGGAGGACATAGCGTGAACACGGTTCTGCAAGCCCAGGGACTGGGCAAGAAGTACGGGCGGCGCTGGGCGCTGTCGGACTGCACACTGGACGTGCCCGCCGGCCGGGTCGTCGGGCTGGTCGGCCCGAACGGCGCCGGTAAGAGCACGCTGCTGCATCTCGCTGTCGGCATGCTGACTCCGACGAGTGGATCCATCACCGTCCTCGGAGAGGCCGCCGGCACGTCGCAGCGGGCGAAGGTCGGCTTCGTCGCCCAGGACACCCCGACGTACAACCGGATGAGCGTGGCCGACCACCTACGGCTCGGCGCGCGACTCAATCCGGGCTGGGACGAATCCATTGCCACCAAGCGGATCGAGCGACTCGGCCTCGACCTCAAGCAGCGGGCCGGGCGGCTGTCCGGCGGTCAGCGGGCACAGCTCGCGCTCACCCTCGGTATCTCGAAGCGGCCCGAACTGCTCGTCCTCGACGAACCGGTAGCCGCCCTTGATCCACTGGCCCGGCGGGAGTTCCTCCAGGACCTGATGGAGGCGGTCGCCGAGCAGGAACTCAGTGTGGTGCTGTCGTCCCACCTGGTCTCGGACGTCGAGCGGTCCTGTGACTTCCTGATCGTCCTGGTCGACTCCCGGGTCCAGGTCAGCGGCGAGATCGAAACGCTGCTGGCGACGCACTACCGGATCAGTGGCCCGCGTCGCGACGAGAAGTCGTTGCCCTCGGCCCAGCACGTGATCTCGGCCAGTCACACGGATCGTCAATCCACGTTGGTGATCCGCACCGAGCAGCCGATCCTCGATCCGGCCTGGACCGTCAGCCGGCTCTCCCTCGAGGACCTGGTCCTCGCCTACATGGGCCGCACATCCGCGCCCGAGCAGAACAACCACCGTCCGGTCCTGGAGGTCCAAAGATGATCTGGCTGACCTGGCGTCAGTTCCGCCTGCAGGCCGTGGTGGTCCTCACCGCCGTACTGCTCATCGGATTCGTGTTGCTGCTGACCGGTCCCGGTCTGCTGCACAGCTACCAGGTGAACAAGAGCAGCTTCCTCGACCAGCTCGAGTTCCAGCAGTGGAACAAGCGGTTGTACATCGTCGGCCTGGTCGCCCTGTACGCCGCTCCGCCGGTGATCGGTGCGTTCTGGGGAGCGCCGTTGATCGCGCGCGAGCTCGAAGCCGGGACGCACCGGCTGGTGTGGACCCAGAGCATCAGCCGGCGGAAGTGGCTGCTCACCAAGCTCGGTCTCACCGGCGCGGCCGCCGTGGTCGCCACCGGCTTGCTCAGCCTTGCGGTGTCGCGCTGGTCCGACCCTGTCGACGACGCGGTCGCTGCCGGCCAGTCCGGCTCGTTCGTGCCCCGGCTGTGGCCTTCGGTGTTCGCTGCCCGGGGCATCGTCCCGATCGGCTACACGGCCTTCGCCTTCGCCCTCGGCGTCGCGATCGGTCTGCTCGTCCGCCGCAGTCTGGTCGGTGTCGCGATCACCCTGGCAGTGGTGATCGCGGTGCAGATCTTCACCCCCATGGTGCTGCGGCCGCATCTCATCACCCCGGCGAAGGCATCGGCGGTGGTGACCACCGAGAACATGCGCGGGCTCCAGATCCAGGGGTCGCCGACCAGCCCACTGGTGAAAGGGCTCGAGGTCGAGCTCGGCCGGCCCGGCGACTGGAAGCTGTCCGACCAGACGGTGAATGCCGCCGGGAAGGTCCAGAAATCGCTGCCGGCCTGGTTCGGTGCCTGCGCACCCCCGCCGCCAGGAGCCGAGGATTCGAAAGAGCCACGACAGAGCCTGGACGCCTGCTTCCAGCGGTTGGCCAGCGAGGGCTACCGGCAACAGATCTCCTACGTGCCGGCCAATCGGTTCTGGGATCTGCAGTGGCGGGAGACCGGCGTCTTCGTCGCGCTCGCGTTCCTGCTGGCCGGCTTCAGCTTCTGGCGGATCCGGCGCGACCTGACCTGACCAACAACCACCGGCTCAGCAGCGCGACAGCCAGTACTGCGGCCGCGGTGATGGCTGAGGCAGCCGGCAACGTGAACGCCAGCACGACACAACCCACCAGTCCGACGACACTGACGAACCGGGGCCAGCGCCGCTGGTCCCGGGGCTGGGTGAACGCGGCCGCGTTGGCGATCGCGTAGTACAGCAGGACTCCGAAGGACGAGAAGCCGATCACGCCGCGCAGATCGGTGGTCAGCACCAGGACGCCGACCACGACGGCGAGGGCGATCTCGGCGTGATGCGGAACCCGGAACCGCGGGTGTACGGCGGCCAGCCAGCCGGGGAGGTCGCCGTTGCGGGCCATCGCCAAGGTGGTGCGGCCGATGCCCGCGATCAGGGCCAACAGCGCGCCGAGGCTGGCGACGGCGGCACCGATCCGGACGACAGGGATCGCCCACGCGGCGTCCGCAGTACTGACCGCGGTGGCAAGTGGCGCGGAGGAGGCGGCCAGGCCGGGCGCGCCGACCGAGCTCAGCAAGGCGAGCCCGATCAGCAAATAGATGCCTACAGCAACCAATAGGGCGATGGACACGGCCCGGGGGATCGTCCGCGCCGGGTCGCGGACCTCCTCCCCCATCGTCGCGATCCTGGCATAACCGGCGAACGCGAAGAACAGCAGGCCGGCCGCCTGCAGGACTCCGTAGACACTCGTCCCGCCCGGCCACACCGATGGAAGCCGGTGCGTTGAGTCCGAGGTCTGCAGGAGCACCAGGACCAACGCAAGAACGGCCAGCGAGCAGACGACCAGAACACGGGTCAACCTTGCCGTGCGGGTCACCCCGCGATAGTTGACGGCGGCCAGCAGAACCACCGCCAGCAAGGCGACCCCTCGGCGAAGCCAGCCCGCCTCCGGTACGACGTACGTCGCGAAGGTGAGCGCCATCGCGGCGCAGGAGGCGGTCTTGCCGATCACGAAGCAGGAGCCGGCCATGAAGCCCAGAGCCGGCGAGAGCCGCTCACGCCCGTAGACGTAGGCGCCTCCGGACACCGGATAGACGACGGCCAACTGGGCCGAGGACGCGGCGTTGCAGTAGGCAACGATCGCGGCGATGACGAGGCCGGCCAGCAGGCCTTCACCGGCGGCTCGCGCGGCCGGCCCCCAGACCGCGAACACCCCGGCGCCCACCATCGATCCCAGCCCGATCACCACCGCATCGGGCACGCCCAGACCCCGGACCAGACCCGGCTGCTGCTTCGCTGCCGTCACGGCTGAGGGTCACCCGCCCTCATGGCCGCGGCAATCTTCTGCTCGGCCTCCGCGGCCTCGTCCTTCGGCAACTCCGGCATCAGGTCCGCCCAGAGGGGAAGCATCTCCCGGCGGGCTTCCAGCATGCCGAGCGGGCGGGGGTAGAACCAGACGTGGAAGTGCGACAGGCCGTCGCCCCAGCGGTAGATGTGCACCCGGGCGATGTCGCCGAGCGCCATGATGGCTCGCTCGACCCGCGCGACCACCCCGCCGTAACTCGCCGCCAGCCGATCCGGGAGGTCGGCGAACGAATCGTGGTGCTCACGGGTGGTCAGCCAGACGATGCCCGGAATGGTGATCCCGGTGGCCCGGGACAGCACCCAGTCCTCGTTCTGCCACAGCGGCGGCTCGTGACCGGCGGCGGCCGGGTCGGCGACCCAGGCACAGGGCCCGCACGGATTCCCGCCGGGCTCGCCCGCCCGCGGCGGCTCGGGGATCACCCGCGGGCCAGGGGCCAGCGGGGTGAGTGGTTCGGCGTACGGAAGTGTCATGGCGGTTCCCCTCAACGGCGGCGTCAGTCGTTCCTATGTAACGCCGTTGTTGCAGAAATTGCAACAGGCATGTTGCATCAGGGCTCGACCAGACCGCGGAGGATCAGGTCGAGGGTCAGCCTGCGAGCGCGGGACCTGGACCAGTGGTGGCGGCCGCGCATGTGCACGTACGTCATCGCGGCACTCACCATCACGATCTCGGCGACGTCGTCGATCCGGCCGCGCGGATGCAGCGAGCCGTCCTCCGCGCCTTCGCGCAGGAACCGTTCGAACGGCTCCAGGTAGATCACCGAGCCGTTGCGTTCCTGCTCGCGGTGGAAGATGAGATCCGACGACATCATCAACGGCAGATGACGATCCTGGACTTCGAACAAGGCGTTCAAGGTGTTGACCAGGCCCTGCCGCCCGGTCCCGGTCGCGGTCAGCACCGGCCACATCGCGTCCCGGTAGTCGCTGGCCAGGGCGTCGAGCAACGAGTTGAGCAAGGCCTCCACGGTCAGGCCCTGCCGCCAGAGGGTGACCCTGGACCGGCCGACCTGCTCGGCCACCCGTTCGAGCGTCACACCGTCCCAGCCGTGCTTGGCCAGCACCGCGACCGTCGCTTCCCGCAAGGTCTCGTCGACAGTGACCGTCATCGCGCCGAACTCCTCATGCCAGCCCCCTTGTGAAACATGCATGTTGCACTGCACGATGACTCTACCAATGCCGAGGAGGCCCAGGTGGAAGCACGAACCGAGGTCCGGCTGCAGCTCAGCCCGCAGGAGATCGTGGCGCTGGCCGCGCTCGCCGAGGGTGTCGCGGGCATCTGCGAGTCACCGGTGACCGAGGAGCAGGCGGTGGTCGCCGCGCTCGAGCTCGCGCTGCGCCGGCTGCTCGACGACTTCGAGGTGCCCGACCCGGCAGCTCGGGCTCGCGTCCAGCTCGCCCACGAGGAACTGCGCCGCGGCTGGACCCGCGGCAGCGCGTCCCTCTAGGCCGGGGAGTCCTTCAGACCGCCTTCAGGATCGTCAGAAGACGGGCGACTTCGGCAGCCACCGCCGTGCGGGCCGGGCCGAGGTACTTGCGGGTGTCGACGAGCGCCGGGTTGGCGGCGAGGGTCTCGCGGACGGAGGCGGTGAAGACGTTGTTGAGGTGGGTGGCGATGTTGACCTTCGTCATGCCCGCCTCGACCGCGCGGGTCAGGTCCGCATCCGCGACCCCCGACGAGCCGTGCAGCACCAGCGGAACCGGTACGGCGGCCCGCAACTCGGCGATCAGCGCGAAGTCGAGCTCGGCCGTCCGCTCCGTCATCGCGTGCGACGAGCCGACCGCGACCGCGAGCGCGTCGACGCCGGTCGCATCCGCGAACGCGAGCGCCTCGTCCGGCCGGGTCCGCGCGCCCGGTGCGTGGACGCCGTCCTTGCCACCGACCTCACCGATCTCCGCCTCGACGAAGACCCCGTGGTCGTGGCAGAACTTGGTCACCTCGGTGGTCGCGGCGACGTTGTCGGCGTACTCGAGTTTGGAGGCGTCGAACATCACCGAGGTGAACCCGAGCGATACCGCCTCGGTGACCAGGTCGCGATCCATCGCGTGATCGAGGTGGACCACGACCGGCACCGTCGACGCGGAAGCCGCGGCCAGCGTGGCGACGCCGATCGGCTTGAGCGCGCCGTGGTACTTCACCGCGTTCTCACTGATCTGCAGGATGACCGGCGCACCGACCTGCTCGGCCCCGGCGATCAACGCGGTCGTGTGCTCCAGCTGGATCACGTTGAACGCGCCGACTCCCTTGCCCGCCTTGGCGGCACCCAGTACGACCTCGGCTCCGGAAACCAACGGCATCTCGAACTCCTCTTGTCTAAAGACTCTGGACAGCGACCTGCGGTTGCCACCGCTGGTACGCCGCCAGGTCGATGTCCCCGGCAACCGGCGTCAGTACGGCCGCGGCCGAAGCAGCCACGGCTGACTTGAGTACTACGGCCCAATCGGGCTCGGGTGATTCGGCGACGGCGGCCGCGACCACCGCAGTACAGGCATCTCCGGCGCCGGTCGGGTTGCCCGCCACGCGTTCGACCGGCAACGCGCGCCAGGCACCACTCTTGCTAGCGGCAACCATTCCGCGCGAACCGTCGGTGATGACAGCGGCTGTCGCGCCGGTACCAACTAGTTGCCTTGCGCCCTCTTCGACCGAAATGCCGTCACCCAAGGCTTC
The DNA here is from genome assembly GCF_003261635.1 of Kribbella monticola. Lineage (GTDB taxonomy): Bacteria > Actinomycetota > Actinomycetes > Propionibacteriales > Kribbellaceae > Kribbella > Kribbella monticola. The sequence goes on from NZ_QFXK01000030.1 coordinate 290,892, forward strand.
GCGGAGCTCGGCGGCGTTGGCACGGACGACGGCGCCCGCCTTCGCGGCGGCGACGAGCGCTTCCCCGCCGGCGTCGATCACGGTGAGCACGTCGTGATGCCGTGCCCGGACCGCGATTTCGGCATACGCATCGTCTGGAAGCCCTGGCGGCAGACTCCCCGAACAAGCCAGTACGCCGAGCCTCGCCCACGGCATCCGCTCGTGGAAGGCGCGCCACTCGTCTTCCGAGACCGCCGGGCCCGCTTCGTTGAAGATCGTCGCGTCGCCGTCCGTACCGTTGACGATGGCAACAGTTCGCCGGGTTTCGCCTCTGATCGGCGTGAGCAGTGCGGTCAGGCCCGCATCGAACAGCTCTTCCGCGACGAGCTCACCGGTGACACCGCCGACGAAGCCGAGGGCGAGCACCTGATGGCCGAGTGTCGCCGCAACCCTTGCCACGTTGACGCCCTTGCCGCCGGCGCGCTGCCTGATGTCGGTCACCCGGTGACTGCCGCCGACCACGAGTTCGCCGACGCCGTACGTGACGTCGAGCGCGAGGTTGAGGGTGACGGTCCCGATCAGTCCAGCCACGCGCCGGCCCGCATCACCTTGCGGACGGCGTACTCCTCGTCCAGGACGACCAGATCGGCTCGCTTACCGGTCTCGATCCCGCCCACGTCGTACCAGCCGAAGGTCTGGGCCGGCGTGGTCGAGGCCATCCGCGATGCGTCGACCAAGGACGTGCCGGCCTTGACCGCGTTGGCGAACGCGATGTCCATCGTCAAGGTGCTGCCGGCAATCGAATGGGTGCCGTGGGCAAGCGTTGCCAGCCCGTCCTTCACGTCGACCTCGAGACTGCCGAGCATGTACCGACCGTTCGGCATCCCGGTCGCCACCATCGCGTCGGTGATCAGCGCGATCCGGTTCACCCCGGCCGCGGCCAGCGCGACCCGGACCACCTGCGGATCCAGGTGCATGCCGTCGTTGATGACCTCGAGCAGCAACCGCGGATCGTTCAGCGCGGCGCCGACCGGACCCGGGTCGCGGTGGTGGAACGGCCGCATCCCGTTGAAGAGATGGGTTGCCACCGTCGCACCGGCATCCGCCCCGGCGATCATCTGCTCGTACGTCGCGTCGGTGTGCCCGAGCGCCGCGACCACACCGGCGTCGACGACCTGGCGGATCGCATCCAGACCGCCCGGCAGCTCCGGCGCGATCGTCACCATCTTCACGGCATCGCTGAGCACCTTCGCGACGTCGCCCTCGACCGGATCGCGCAGGAGCGTCGGCTCATGAGCACCGCACCGCGCCTTGGAGAGGAACGGGCCTTCGAGGTGTACGCCGGCGATGACGCCGTCGGTGACCAGGTCGGCCAGGCAGGCGGTCTGCTCGACGATCTCGTCGAGCGGTGCGGTCACCAGGCTCGCCATCGTCGTGGTGGTGCCGTGCTTTGCATGGAAGGCCGCGACCTTGCGCGCTTCCTCGGGATCAGTCGTCGAGTACGTCGAACCGCCGCCGCCGTGAGTGTGGATATCGACGAAGCCGGGCACGACGGTCACGTCGCCGAGGTCCTCGGGGCGTAGCCCGTCGGCCGGCATTCCGTCCGAGCGGCGCCCGAATGCGAGGATGTCCCTGTCGACCACCTGGATCCAGGCGTTCTCGAGTACGTCGTCGGGCGTGACCAGGCGCGCCACGCGATACGTCGTCATACCGTCTGCTCTCCGCTCTCGTCGGTGATGCTGTCCCACGCCATCAGGGCGGCGCCCAGGCAGCCGGCCTCTTCGCCGAGAACGGCGGCGACGATCTCCGGCTTGCGCTGGAAGGTGAGCCGCGCGGCGACTCCTTCGCGCAGCGGTGCCAGTAGGGTTTCCCCCGCTCCGACCAGGCCACCACCGATCGCGATCCGGGTCGGCGCGACCAGCGTCGTGTACATGACCAGAGCGTCGACCAGCGCGGCCAGCGCTTCCTTCCACACGGCCTCGGCATCGGGGTCGCCCTGCGCGAGCAGCTCGAGGACCTCACGGGCGCCATCGACGACACGGCCGCTGCGTACGCCGTACCGTCTGGCCAGCGCGGCGGCGGAAGCGACCGTCTCGAGGCAACCCCATTGGCCGCAGGCGCAGAGCTCGGCGGCTTCACCGTTGACGAACCGGGTGTGGCCGAGCTCCCCGGCGTACCCGTCGCCGCTGACCAGTGAGCCGTCGACGACCATGGCCGCGGCGATCCCGGTGCCGAGGGGGAGGAAGAGCGAGTTCGTGGTGCCGATCAGGGCGCCCTGGCGGAGCTCGGCGTAGCCGCCCGCGCGAACGTCGTGCGCGAGGACGACGTGCTGGTCGCCGATGGCGGCCTTGAGTTCCGCGAGCACCGGCGTACCGGCCCAGGCCAGGTTCTCCGCGCTGACGATGCCGCTCTCGGCGTTGATGATGCCGGGGACCACGACGCCGACCGCCCGCACCCGATGGCCGTCGGCGGCCGCCTTCTGGCCGAGTTCGACGACGGTTTCGAGCAGGGCTTCGAGCACGGCGCGACCCCCGCCTCGCGCGTCAACCACAACCCGGGGCGTCGGCCTGGTCTCGCGGTGCAGCACGGCACCGTCGGCGGCGACCAGGCCGCACTTCATCCGGGTTCCACCGAGATCGACGGCAACCACGACTTCACAGGGGTCCACGGAGTGCCATTATGCAGCGTTACCCAGCGGTTCGAACATCCGTGAGCATTTTCTGGACACCATGAACGCTGTCACTGGCCGAATCGGGGCCGTTCGAGCGTCTTCGTGCACGGTTTGCGGCCGGCGCGGCCGGTTCCCGAGGCGCTGATGACCGCCTCGACGATCGGCCCTGGGTCAGGCGCGCAGGCCGCGGTCGAAGGCGGCGACCAGGAAGGCGATCAGGTTCTCCGCCAGCTTGCCGGGGTCGTCGGCGGGATCGACCGGATCACCCGGTGGGCGGGTGAGCGCCTGCGACTGGTGCAGCGCGAGCAAGCCGAGCATGTTCACGTACCCGAACGCCACCGACTCCGGCGCGGCCCTCGGCAACGCCGCCTGCAACGCCGCGAGGTACCTGGCCTCGACCGGGTCCGACTCGGCGGCGTACAACTCGCGGATCCGCTGACTCGGGTCGAACGCGATCCGGCCGATGAACCGGGCGACCATCGGCCCGCGCTCGCCGCGGCGTAGTACGAGCTCCAGCCCCGGCTCGACGAAGGCGCGGATCAGCTGCTCGGCGGTCGGCCGGCCCTTCGCCTCGAGTTGGTCCAGCCGGCGCCGGCGCTCGGTGTTCACCGGCGCCATCGCGCGCGCCACGGCGGCTCTGAGCAGCGCTTCCTTCGAGCCGAAGTGATAGTTCACCGCGGCGATATTGGCGGCCGCGGCGACGGTGATCGCGCGCAGCGAGGTTCCTTCGTAGCCACCCTCGCCGAACCTCTGCTCGGCGACGTTGAGCAGTCTTTCCCGGGTCGATTCCACGGGTGTTTCCACAGAGTTCTCCTTCCCCCCGGCCACTGCTCGCTCAGGCACCCCACCTGCTTACGCGCCGTAGCCTGCAGTCAGCATAGTTCAAACGGACGTTTGAATGAGAGTGGTCAGGGCAGTAAATCTGCAAAGATCCTCAGAAAACGAGGGTTTCCCCGTGCTCCCGGCCGGAATCGATGCCACATCTGACCGGCCAAGCCCTCCGAACCGGCCGCGAGGGCTCTCGATGGATGGTTCTCTTCGCCCCCGGCAGGGTCCGGAAGAGCAGCGCGGCTAGGGTTTCTCGGCATGACGACGCGTGAGGTGGTGCGGATCGCGCCGCGGTTCCGTGGCCCGGCCCAATCCGGCAACGGCGGCTTCGTCGCCGGAGCAGTCGGTACGGCGCTCGCCGCGGTTGCCGCCGACGGAACGGTCCCGCGAGTGCGCCTGATGGTGCCACCTCCACTGCGCCTCGACCTCGATCTCACTGTCGACGCGAACACGGCCCGGCTGACCAACGGCGACTCCGTGGTCGCGGAAGGCCTCACAGTCGACGCGGCAAGCCTGGCCGACGCGGCGATCGACCCGGTCGGCCCCGACGAGGCACGAGCGGCGGAAGCGTCGTACCGGGGTCTTTCCAACCACCCGTTCCCGGGCTGCTTCGTCTGCGGGCCCGAGAACACCGAGGGCCTGCGACTCCGCCCCGGCCCGCTCGGCGACGGCCGAACCGCCTGCACCTGGCATCCCGCCGACGACCTGGCCGGCGACGACGGCCTGGTCGATCCCGTCTACCTGTGGGCCGCCCTCGACTGCCCCGGCGGCTGGACGATCGACCTCGACGGCCGTCCGTCGGTCCTCGGCCAGATGACCGCCTGCATCGACGCCCGGCCGCCCACCGGCGAACCCTGCGTCGTGATGGGCCGCCTCCTGAGCGAAGACGGCCGCAAAACCCACACCGCCACCACCCTCTACGACGCCGACGGCCGAATCCTCGCCCGAGCCCACCAAACCTGGCTCCTGGTAGACCCGTCAGTGTTCAACTAGAACTCAGCGGACTCGCGGGTCAGTCGGTCAGGGTGCCGGCGGTGAGGTTGGTGATGGTTCCGGTGATGGAGGCGGCTCGGTCCGAGGCCAGGAAGGCGGCGGCTTCGGCTACTTCGGACAGGGTCGGCAAGCGCTTGAGGAGGGTGCTTTGCGCCATGCCGCCGTCCTCGAGCAGTTCCTGGACCGACTGTCCGGCACCTTCCGCGAGTGGCCTGAAGAGGTCCTTGGTGTAGGAACCCGCCGCCGGTCCGTCGACCACAGCATGCGGACGAATGCCGATCACTCGGACGTTGCTGGGCGCCAGCTCGGCCGCCAGCAGGCGCGTGAAGGCTTCCTTGCCGGCCGCGCTCACACCGTGACCCAAGATGCCGCCGACTGCGAGCTTCGAACCTGGCTCGGACAACGTCAGGATGACACCCGGCCGCTCGCCACCCATGTGCCGCGCCACCGCTTTGCTCGTGATGAACAAGCCCTGAAGAAACCCGTCGATCGGCCGCATGAACTCCTCGAGCGACAGGTCCGCGAGCAAGGTGCCCTGATCGTGTATGACGCTGACCGCGTTGAGCGCGATGTCGATACCGCCGACTGCGGCCGCGATTTCATCGGCGTGCTTCTCCACCGCTTGTTGATCGAGTACGTCGACCTGCGCGGTCTCCACTGTTCCGCCCGCGGCGGCGATGTCTTGCGCCACGGCGTCGAGCTTCGCCTGCGTCCGCCCGGCGAGAAAGACCCGCGCGCCTTCCCGAGCGAACACCCGCGCGGTGGCGGCGCCGATCGCCCCTCCCCCGCCGTAGACAACAGCGTTCTTACCGTCCAGCAAGCCAGTCATATCCAGTCCTCCAGAGCACGATCTTCAGCTGCAAATGCAACCATCGGTTGCGCATGACTCTAGAGTCCTAGGAGGTTATACGCAACCTCTGGTTGCATATCAGAGCGATAGCAGGTGGACGATGAGCAGCTAGGAGCGGCGACGTTGGAAAGTGCGTGGGTGTACTAGCGGGTGCGGGCCGCGTGGGCTCGGACTTTGGCTCGGTTGCCGCAGGTGGACATGGAGCACCAGCGGCGGCGGCCTCGGGGGTCCAGGAAGAGCCAGCCGCAGGCGTCGCCGGGGCAGGCTCGGACGTGATCGCGGGACGGACCCGTCAGCAGGTCGGCCGCCAAGAGCGCCAACTGGTCCAGCGGCAGCCCGAGGTCTTCCGGCAGGTCCCAGGCCGCTCGGAAGCCTTCCCCGTCGGCCGGTACGGCGAGGAGCCGCCGGCGGGCGCTCGCTTTGTCGATCACGCGGGAGACCGCGTCGAAGGAGCCGGCGGCTGACGAGTCGGTGAGTACGTCGTACAGGTCGGCGCGAAACTCGATGGCGGCGGCCAGCCGGCGGGCGGCGTCGGTGGGTTTGACGGCTGCCTGCTCGATCAGCCGGAAGACGCCGGCGTCGGAAAGCAGGCCGACGTACCCGCTCCAGATCACCAGCGCCTGGTACGACGTGAGCCATTCGCTCCGGGCGGGCCCTCGGCCGGCCCACTCGGAGCGGGTGTTCAGGAAATCGAGGACCGGGTCGGCGCCGACCGGCCTGGGCAGGACGACGCCCTGCACCAGCTCGAGATGGGACGGCAGCGCTGACATCGGCTCAGCGGGGTGTGGTCGCGGCCGGGGTCGGCACCGGGATGCTCACGTTGCCGTTCTGCGGGATCACCATGAACTGGATCTTGCCCGACTCGATCGCGGATTTCAGCAGGTAGCCCTGTGACCCGAGCAGCGCGACCTGCTGCTTGACCGACTGCAGTTCGACGTTGATCTGCTGGTTCTTCTGCTCCTGCGCCTGCTTGGCGAGCTCGGCACGCTGCTTGGCCTCGAGTCCGTCGATGATGCCCTTGTCCAGCGGCGTCGGCTTCTGGATCGTGAACGACAGCTCGCCGCAGGCGTTGGTGCCGTTGTAGGACGGACCACAGAAGTAGTCGCCGCCGACGGCAGCCGGAAGCAGCTCGGTGAACTTGGTCGCGGCTGCGGTCTGGAACTTCGTCTTGCGGGCTTCGTTGTTGTACAGCTCGTTCCACAGGTAGTCGGTGCCGACAGCGGCCAGCGCCCGGTCGATCTGCGGGCGGAAGTAGGACTGCAGCATCGCGTCCCAGCCTTCCTGGGTGTACGCCTCGGTCTTCAGCCCGATCCGTTCGTGGAACTGCTGGATCACCTTGGGGTCGCGGTTCAGCGTGAAGTAGACCTGCACCCGGATGCCGAGCCGGACGTTGTCCTTGCTGACCACGGTGACCTCGTCGGCGTTGTCGGTGTCCGCACCGGCTCCGCCGATGATGTACGACCGCTGGTCGATCGGGTAGGTGTACAGCTTGTCGCCGGGCCCGATCAGCTTGTTCGTCGAACCCGGCGGGATGATCGACTTGAACTTCTTGTCCTCGATCACGCCGCCGCCGTAGTGCAACCCGATCCGGTTGGCGTCCGTACTGGCGAAGTTGAAGATGCTGAGCAGGATGATCAGCGCGATCACCGCGAGGATCAGACCGCCGACCACCTTCATCTTCACGTTGCCGCCCTTGGCGACCGCGGTCGCGTTCCCCAGCTTTGCCATCAGTGGTCGAGCTCCTTGCCCTCGGTGAGTCGCCGGATGTCGGCGAGCGTCAGGTCGGCGGTGACCGCGACGTCCCGCGGTACCGACGGATGCGAGCTGAGCGTACGCAGGCCCTGCTCGGCAGCCGCGACCGCCTTCTCGAGCCTCCGGACCTCCCGCAGCAACGCCTTGGTCTCGGCGTTGAGTTCGGTCACGGCCTGCTCGGCGACGACGGCCCGGCTGTACGACGACCACACGAACCAGACGGTTCCTACCAGCAACACGATGACGGGCAGACCGAGCTCGAAGACCATGTCTTCATGGGACCACGACAACCCGTTCAGCCGTCGGCGAAAACTCCCTTGAACACCTCGCGGTCGCGACGTAGGTTTCAGGTACACGCGAAGGGAGGTGGTCCAACGCATGAATTGCAATCGGACTCGTGAGGTGGCGGCGGGCTGACCGCCAACCACTAATCAGTGGGCAAGTGGTCGGCCAGTTCAACGCCAGCCACCGGACCCGTGGGCAGTCAGGAAAGTCCGCCTGACCCCGAGCTCGGCCACCCGGTCGTGTCTCCGGAAGCGCTCACGGGTCTTTTTTCATGCCCCGGTACGCCGTACCCCGCGGTCGGTCAGGGCTGGAGGCGGACCAGTTCCCAGGAAGAGTTCGTACGGCGGTAGGCCAGGCGATCGTGCAGGCGGCCGGTGCGGCCCTGCCAGAACTCGAAGGCCTCGGGGCGGATCCGGTAGCCACCCCAGAAGTAGGGCGTGGAGATCTCGGTGCCGTCCGGCCACTGCCGTTCGTACGAGGCGTACTGCGCGTCGAGCTCTTCGCGGCTCGCTACCGGTTGGCTCTGCTGGGATGCCCAGGCACCTAGCTGCGATCCGCGCGGCCGGGTGGCGAAGTACGCGTCGACTTCCTCGGAGGGGAGCTTCTCGGCGACGCCCTCTACCCGGACCTGGCGTTCCATGGCGTGCCAGGGGAACAGCAGAGCGCAGTACGGGTTGGCGGCCAGGTCATCGGCCTTGCGGGACTGCTGGTTGGTGTAGAAGACGAAGCCGCGCTCGTCCAGACCTTTCAGCAGGACGGTCCGCGCCGACGGGCGGCCGCTCGCGTCGGCCGTGGCGATCACCATCGCGTTCGGTTCCGTCAGTCCCGCCTCGGTCGCCTGTGCGAGCCACCGGCCGAACTGCACGATCGGGTCGGCGTCGACCTGACTCTCCAGCAACTCCCCCAGGCCGTACGTCTGCCGCATCTCTGCAAGGTCCACGGCTCCGAGCCTAGATCAGCGCGGCTGCGAACCACCGCGTGGCGGGTAGTCCTGCTGACGTGCGCCCTGCTGGCCTGGGTACTGCGGCGGAAGTTGCTGGCCGGGCTGGTAGTAGCCCGGAGAGCCCGGTAGAGCCTGCGGCGTACTGCGGGCGTCGGTAGCCCAGCGGCGTACGCCCAGCACCAGCAGGATCGCGCCCACGAAGATCACTGAGCCGTCCCACAGGACGTATCCCGTTGGATTCGTACCAGGGATCACGAACAGCTTGGACAGATCGAAGGCCTGGCGGAGCGGCAAGGTGAACACCGCGACGCCCACCGCGGTCAGCAAGCCACCGGCACCGACCAGAGCACCGCCGCTGATCGTGCGGATCGACAGCACCAGACCGACCACCGCTGAGACCGCCAGGATGAGCAGTATCCAGGGAAGACCGTCCGACAGGCTGTTGTCGAACCGTGCGGCTCGCAGAACGTTCAGCTTGATGCCCGCGTAGTTGATCGCGGTGGCGCCACCCCAGGCCAGCACTGCACCGATCAGCAGCCCGAGCACCGGGTTCGGCTTGGTAGTCATGCCGGCGAGCGTAACGGTCGAACCGGTCAGGGATCGCTCCGCGCGGCGAGGCGGCCCTCCTGTGCTTCCTAGGCCCTACCAACAAGTTTATGCTTCCTGGGCGCCTCAATCGACAAGGGAGTCAGCGGCTGATGTCAGATCCGAAAACCGAGGTTCAGCACGGTCTCGAGGGAGTCGTCGCCTTCGACACCCAGATCGCCGAGCCGGACAAGGAGGGCTCCGCGCTGCGCTACCGCGGGGTCGACATCGAGGATCTGGTCGGCCGGGTGCCGTTCGAGAACGTGTGGGGCCTGCTGGTCGACGGCGCGTTCACCCCGGGGCTGCCGCCCGCTGAGCCGTTCCCGCTGCCCGTGCACACCGGTGACATCCGGGTCGACGTCCAGTCGGCACTGGCGATGCTCGCTCCCGCCTGGGGACTGCGGCCGCTCTACGACATCGACGACACGCAGGCGCGCGACGACCTCTCCCGTGCGGCAGTGATGGCCCTCTCGTACGTCGCCCAAGCCGCGCGCGGCATCGGGCAGCCGATGGTCCCGCAGCGCGAGGTGGACAAGGCCACCACCATCACCGAGCGGTTCATGATCCGCTGGCGCGGCGAGCCGGACCCCAAGCACGTCAAGGCTGTCGACGCGTACTGGACGTCCGCTGCCGAGCACGGCATGAACGCCTCCACCTTCACGGCGCGGGTGATCGCGTCCACAGGTGCCGACGTCGCCGCTGCGCTGTCGGGTGCTGTCGGCGCCATGTCCGGCCCACTGCACGGCGGTGCGCCCGCCCGGGTGCTGACGATGATCGAGGGCGTCGAGAAGAGCGGTGACGCGCGTGCGTACGTGAAGGGCCTGCTGGACGCCGGTGAGCGGCTGATGGGCTTCGGTCACCGCGTGTACCGTGCCGAGGACCCGCGCGCCCGTGTACTGCGCCGTACGGCGCAGGAGCTCGATGCGCCGCGCTACGAGGTCGCCGAGGCGCTGGAGAAGGCTGCCCTCGCCGAGCTGCGCGAACGCCGTCCCGACCGGGTGCTGGAGACCAACGTCGAGTTCTGGGCCGCGATCGTGCTCGACTTCGCCGAGGTGCCGCCGCCGATGTTCACCTCCATGTTCACCTGCGCCCGTACGGCGGGTTGGAGCGCGCACGTGCTGGAACAGAAGCGCACCGGGCGGCTGATCCGCCCGTCGGCGATCTACTCCGGCCCGGACACCCGCCCGGCCACCGAGATCGAGGGCTGGAACCCTTCCTGGGCCTGACCGACGCCGAAGGTCGAGGACCTGCTGATGGCCGGCGTACTGCGATCCGAGGCGCGCGACCGGATTCGCGAGCAGCTGGACGAAGTACTGGAGAGCCGGCGTCGGGCGGCGTCGGGTTAGTTGCCCGCGGCCCGGGGTTCCGTACTGCGTGGTCTCGCGGCGCTGGGCGGTCGGCCGGTGCGTTGTTTGTACTGGCGGCTGAAGTAGGGGGCGTCTGCGTAGCCAAGGGCAGCGGCGATCTGGGTGATCGTCATGCTCGTCTCCGTCAGCAACTGGTGAGCTCTGTCGATCCTTGCGTTGATCAGGTACTGCGCGGGCGCCATACCGTTCTGGGCGACGAATCTGCGAGTGAACTGAGCCCGCGACAGCGACGCACGCGCTGCCATCTCACTGACACTCCAGTCGCGCCCGGGATCCTGCCGGATCATCTGGGCGACCTCCTCGATCGCAGTGTCGACACTGCTCGCCGGCGTACCGTGCGCGGCTTCCCAGATCAGGCAGAGGAACTGCTCCAGACAGAGCTCCGCCTGCCGCTCTCCCAACCGATCACCCCGCCGGTACGCCGAATCCGAGCTCCGCGCCAACGCACCCAGCAGCACCCGATCCCGCACCTCCGCCCACCGCGCCTCCGGTACTACGTCCGCCGCGCGCCGTGTCTGTATAGCGGTGGCGCCTGGTCTCCGGCGCGGCGTGAAGTGCATGCCGAACACCAGCAGCCGCCTGCGCGGGTCGTGGTTCGCCGTCGGGGCATCTCCTGGTTTGAAGACGGCGCAGGTGCCTGGGCCCAACGCTGTCGATCGGTTGTCGAGTTCGAGCCGGCCGATGCCGTCGAGCACGCACCACAGCAGGTGGTCCGGCAGCGGACGCGACACCCAGGACCAGCTCGGCTCGCATCGCCAGAACGTGGGTGGCGAGAGTAGCTGCAGGTCCAGTCCCTTGGCGATCGCTGGCTGGTGCGTCAAAACTTCAAGTCCTTGCGTCGAACATCCGTGGCCGATCAGTGCTTGCTCTCAGAGAATTGCCTTGTCCGGTTCTCAGTATGCGCCGCCGGATGGTCACGGTGGATCGAGCACGGGAGATAGGGATGAGCGATTCGTTCAAGGACGAGTTCGACCGTTCGGGGTACACGCTGGTGCGCGGGTTGTTCAGCGTGGACGAGGTCGAGAGGCTCCGCGACCACTACATGGAGTTGCGGAAGCGCGGGTCGTACGCCGGCGACGTCGTCGGTGTCGAGGCGAACAGCCGCGATCCGCTCCGCCGGTACCCGCGGATGGCCCAGATGCATCGCTGGGACGAGCTCTCCCTGCAGTGGCTGATCGACGACCGCCTCGACGACGTGCTGACCGCCTTGCTCGGCAGGTCGCCGTACGCAGTACAGACGATGATCTACTTCAAGCCGCCGGGGTCGCGGGGGCAGGCGCTGCACCAGGACAATTTCTACCTGAAGGCCGAGCCCGGTACGTGCGTGGCGGCGTGGATGGCGCTCGATCGGGTCGACCAGGCGAACGGGTGCCTGGAGGTGGTGCCGGGTAGTCACCGGTGGCCGATCCTGTGCACGGAGAAGGCGGACACCAAGGTGAGCTTCACCGACGTCACCGTGCCGCTGCCGGACGCGGCGGCCGCAGTACCGGTAGAGATGGAGCCCGGCGATGTGCTGTTCTTCCACGGCGCACTGGTGCACGGGAGCGCGCCGAACGTCACCAGCGATCGGTTCCGGCGAGCACTGATCGGTCACTACATCCAGGGCGACGCGGAGCAGGTCGCCGAGTACTACCACCCGGCGCTGCGGATGGACGGCACGCCGCTCACTCTTGAGGTAGCCGAGGGCGGCGGCGCCTGCGGCGAATGGGTCACCACCGACGCCGGCCAGGTCGCCGTCCTCACCGGCGAACAACACCTCACCCGCAAACACGAGTAGCCAACGCCCCGCAGATCGAGCCGTTCGGAGTACGGGCCTGTTACGGGGGTGTGTCGGGGGTGTGGAACACTGGAGTTCGCTGACAGCGTCGTCGGCAAGCATTCAGCCAGACGACGAAGGGAACCGCTGGTGACCAGCGACATCATCATCCCCGCAGAGCTCAAGCCCGCTGACGGCCGCTTCGGCGCCGGTCCCTCCAAGGTGCGCCCGGAAGCTGTGGCGGCGCTGGCGACCGAGGGCGCCAAGCTGCTCGGTACCTCGCACCGGCAGGCGCCGGTGAAGAACCTGGTCGGCCGGGTCCAGCAGGGCGTCGCGGACCTGTTCAACCTGCCGGACGGCTACCAGGTCGTGCTCGGCAACGGTGGTTCGACCGCTTTCTGGGACATCGCGACGTTCGCGCTGATCCGGGAGAAGAGCCAGCACCTGAGCTTCGGCGAGTTCTCCTCCAAGTTCGCCAAGGCCGCGCAGCTCGCGCCGCACCTGGGCGAGCCGAGTGTGATCAAGTCCGACCCGGGCACCCGGCCGGTCGCGATCGCCGAGGCAGGCGTGGATCTGTACGCGTGGCCGCACAACGAGACCTCCACCGGCGTGATGGCGCCGGTCAAGCGCGTCGAAGGCGCCGACGAGGGCGCGCTGGTCGCCATCGACGCGACCTCGGGCGCGGGCGGCCTGCCGGTCGACCTGAACGAGGTCGACGTCTACTACTTCGCACCGCAGAAGTGCTTCGCCGCCGATGGTGGTCTGTGGATCGCGATCCTCTCGCCGGCCGCGCTGGCGCGGGTCGAGGAGATCACCGCGTCCGGCCGGTGGATCCCGGCGTTCCTGGACCTGGCGACCGCGATCGACAACTCCAGCAAGAACCAGACGTACAACACGCCGTCGCTCGCCACCCTGTTCCTGATGGCTGAGCAGACCGACTGGATCAACGGCAACGGCGGTCTGGAGTGGAGCGTCGCGCGCACCACCGACTCCAGCAACCGGCTGTACACCTGGGCGGAGAAGTCGGACTACGCCACGCCGTACGTCACGGACGCCGACGCCCGCTCGCTCGTCATCGGCACGATCGACCTGGACGACTCCATCGACGCCGCCGCGGTCGCGAAGGTACTGCGCGCGAACGGCATCGTGGACACCGAGCCCTACCGCAAGCTCGGCCGCAACCAGCTCCGCGTCGCGATGTTCCCTGCCGTCGACCCCGACGACGTCGAAAAGCTCACCCAAGCCATCGACTACACGGTAGAAAAGCTCCGCTGACCCTCCGCACCCCTCGAGCAGCCGTCCGCCCCTCCAGGCGGACGGCTGCTTGTTTCTGCCGCCAAGCCGGAAAGCCAGCCTGGTAGGTCAGGCGTCCAGCCGGGCTGGTAGGCCAGGCGTCAGCCGGGCTCGGAGTGAGGCCTCGGCTGGGCTGGTACACCAGGCATCAGCCGGGCTCGGAGTGAGGCCTCGGCTGGGCTGGTAGACCAGGCATCAGCCGGGCTCGGACTCAGGCGTCGGCCGGGCTGGTAGGTCAAGCGGCGGGGGTTCGGCGGCGGGGGTGTTGGTCGGGTGGGGCCTGGCCGGTGAGGCGGGCGTTTTCGGCCATCCGGTCGAGGCGCTCGCGGCGGCCCGGAGGGAAGGTGATGATGGTGATGATGAAGGCGAAGAAGGCGGCGCCGATGATGATCCAGCGGAGGTTGTGGCTCTTCTTCGTGGTACCGCTGTCGGCCGCCGAGTTCTTCGCCGTGGGAGTGGCGGTCGGGTTGGCAGCGGCGCCCTTGACCGCGGGCATCGACATCTCGTAGACGGCCGAGCCTTTGCCTTCGCTGCCGACCAGAACCGAGTTGTCGTCCGCGTCCGGACCGACCGCGACCGACTCGCCCTGAGCGAGCGGGGTGGCCGCGCGACCGACGACCTTGGGCACCTCGCCCCAGTTGACCCGGGCGATGTCGACGTAGCTTCGCAGGACGACGGTGTTGCCCTCGGGCATGAAGGTGCCGTCCGTGACCCCGGCCGGCGCGTCGGCCATCTTGGTCAGCTCGTTCGTACCTTCGCGCGACGCCGTCTCCGGAGCGGCATAGAAACCGCCCAGACCTTTCGCGACCTTGGTCACGAAGAACATCTGCCGGCTGTCCGGGTGGATCAGCAGCGTCTCCGCGTCGTGGGCGCCGTCGGGGTACTTGAAGTCGTACCGGTGGAACTTCACGTTCGTGGCGTCCTCGAGCTTGTCCGGCTCCGGGATCGTGTAGACCTCGATCATGTCCCGGGTGGACTTGTTGTCACCGATGTCCGCGATGTAGATCGTGCCCTCGCGGTCGACCGCGATCGCCTCGACGTCCTTCACCGGAGCCTTGAAGCTGAGCTCGGCCTTGACCTTGCCGGCCGCGTTGATGCCGAACACCCGCGCGGTGTCGCCGGAGTCGTTCACCGTCCACCAGATCCCCACGTACCGCTGGCTTTTCGCCAGCCCCGAGGACTCGTCGATCCGCTCGTCGCGGATCGTGAACAGCTTCTTCGGCGCCGGCGGCGGATCCGCCCGCGGCACCTGCCCGGCAGCCGCCACCTGCCCGGCAGCCGCCACCTGCCCCGCGGCAGCCACCTGCTGCGCGGTTGCCTGCTGCAGAGTCGCCTGTTGCAGAGTTGCGTGGGGTGGGGTGGTTTGCTGGAGTGCCGTGGCCGAACCGGCGGGTACCGCGGCCCCTGCCAGGCTCAGCAGGGTCACGGCGGTCACGGTCAGGGCGTTTCGCAGCAAGCTCAGAACACCGCCTCGCGGTTGAGATCCAGGACCAGCTCCGCCAGCCGTGGCTTGACCTGCCACTCCCCGGCCAGCGCTTCGTACTCCGCCCGGACCTCGGGCCCTGCCGGCGCGCCCGTCCGGGCAGCCCGCAGCAACAGATTGCGCGGCGTGTGTTCACTGTCCACGAACTGCACCACCTCTACCCGGTAACCGACCTGTCGCAACACGGCTGCTCGCAGCGTATCCGTCAGCACGTCAGCGAACCGCTCACGAACGATGCCATACCTGGTGAGAAGTCCGTAAGGCGCCGGTGGTTCGACGTTCTTGAGCTGCTTCTGGATGTCGTGGTGGCAGCAAGGTGCCGCGAGCACCAGCGGCGCCTGCCAGCCGACCGCCCGGGCCAGCGCGTCGTCGGTGGCGGTGTCGCATGCGTGTAACGCCAGGACCACGTCCGGCGGCGTGTCCAGCTCGGCATCGGCAATGGTCGCGTCGACGAACCGCAGGTGATCCTGCCAGCCCAGCGCCTCGACCCGCTTGGTGTTCCGCGCGCGGGCCGCGGGGGTGCGGTCGATCCCGGTCATCCGTACGTCGTGGCCCGCGGCGGTCAGCAGGTGGTACGCCGCGAGTGTGAGGTACGCGTTTCCGCAGCCGAGGTCGACCACGTGGAGCGGCCGGCCGGCCGGAATCCGCCCGGCAGCCAGCGCCTCGTCCACCGCGGGCGCCAGCAGCTTGCAGAACTCGTCGATCTGCTTGTACTTCGACTGGCGCGACGGCTTGACCCGGCCGAGGTGGTCGCTGATACCTAGCTCGATCAGGAAGGGTGCGGCCGGATCGAGGGCACGCCGCTTGACCCGGTCGTGCTCGGTCTTCTGCTCGTGGCTCTCGCCCTGCCGATGCAGCAGCGACTTGCCCTTCTTGGTGTAGCGCAGCCGAAGGGTCTCGTCGGTCGTCTCGACATGCCAGTTCCCGTACGGCGCGGCGAGGAGGCTGTCCACCGACTCGGCTGCCGGCGGTCCGGCCAGTGCGTTCCGGGTGTGTGCCTGGCGCTCGTCGAACTCGGTGATCTGCAGGTGGCGGACTCCCTTGAGGTCGACGTACCGCACCTCGACCCGCTGGTACTGCGGGGCGTCCGCTCCCCGGCGCCGGCCGGATCCGATCGCGCGGACCAGCGTCTGCGGTGCCAGCAGCGCGCCACGGATCACGTCCTGTGGCCCGGACTCGTCGTCCGGCTCGTCGATGGGCCCACCCGGACCCGACTCTGCCTGCATCGCGCCATTGTCGCTGACCGCTCCAGCCGATCACAAAACGGTCTCGCCCCTCGCCGTCAAGAGCCCGCGCCGCAACACCCCGCAACTTGCTCCCCCACCTGGACGTCAACCCACCCGCACCTCCCCACAACCGGCCCCACCAGCTCAGGATCAGGGGACTCGCAGGGTCCTCCGGCGGGATGCTCCGGTTGGTCCAGCGTGGTCGGCGGGGTCGCCGCTCACCGGTGGGCAGGTCACCGTCCTCGGATTGCCGTCGATCAGCGGGTTTGGGTGGTGGGGTGGTCATTTGAGTCTTTCGTCGTCGGCCAGGAGGCCGAGGCTGCGTAGGCGGGCTTCGATTCCGCCTGGTTGGCGGCCGAGTTCCTTGACCAGCACGTCGAGGCCGACGCCGTCGCGGTACAGCTCCGCGAGGCGCTCCTCCTCTTCCTGACTCCAGCTCCGGTAAGCGTTCGGGAAGGTCTTCCGGGCCTCCTCGATCCGGCGGCCCATCGATCGCGAGCCCAGGATCTCCAGCGACCGGATCCGCAGCTGGCGGTGCCGGCCGACCTCCTCGCCGTCGCGCCAGAACACCACCACGCCCTCGTCGAACGTCATCAGGTCCGCCGGAACATCGCAGTAGTCCGTGTCCTCCAGCATCACCCGCACCATGTCTGCTCCTTCTCTCCAGCGACCGCCCCGGCCCGACCGGCCGACGCATTCCCGCTCACCGAAGAAGATGCCGCGAACCCCCGCCCGCTCACCGACAACTTCCGCGCCTGTGGACAACCGGCCTCACCCAGAACACCCAGAGGCACAGATCGCAAAATCAGTTTGCAAAATCTCTTTGCAAACCGTTTTTGCAGTTCTAGACTCATCGTCATGAGTGAAGAAGCCGACCCCGCCACCCCGTCCAAGACAGTTGAGTTGGACGCGCAGTTGCTGCGCGCGTTGGCGCATCCGATGCGGAACCGAATGCTCGGGTTGCTGCGGGTGCACGGGCCGGCCACGGCAACCACGCTCGCCGAGCGGCTAGGGGTGAACACCGGCGCGACCAGTTATCACCTGCGCCAGTTGGCCGAGGCCGGGCTGGTCGTCGAGGACGACAGCCGCGGTAACGCCCGGGACCGGTGGTGGAAGTCCGCACACCAGGGGACGGCGTTCGACACCGGCAAGCTGCTCGACGAGGAGCCGGAGCTGACTCTCGGCTTCCTGCACGGCGTCGGCCAGATCTACGCGGAGAACATGTTCCAGGCCATCGACAGCCTGCAGACCATGGCCCCGGAGTGGCGGGAGGCCGCACTGATCTCGGACTACCTCTTCCGTCTCTCCGCCGCCGAGACGCACCAGATGATGCAAGAGGTGCTGGCCGTGCTGAAGAAGTACCGCACCGAGGACCTGACCACACCGATCCCCGAGGGCGCCAAGCAGGTCACCGTCCAGATCCAGGCCTACCCCCGGGAAACCCGATGAGCACGCTCACGACGCCACAGAGAGCCGACCAGCCCAACGCGACCACCAGTACGCCGTACAGGGCGCCTCTGATCGCCTTCCTGGTCGCGAACGTGGTGTCGCTGTGCGGCACCCGGGTGAGCGCGATTGCGATCCCGTGGTTCGTCCTGGTCAGCACCGGGTCGCCGATGAAGACCGGACTGGTCGCCTTCGTCGAGATGACTCCACTGGTGCTCTGCAAGGCGTTCGGCGGCCCACTGATCGACCGCATCGGCGGACGCCGGATCAGCGTCACCGCCGATGTCGCCAGCGCAGGTGTAGTCGCGCTGATCCCACTCCTGCACACCCTGCACCTGCTCTCGTTTCCCGCACTGCTCGCCATCGTGGCCGTCGCTGGAGCACTGCGCGGACCAGGCGACGCAGCGAAGGGCACGCTCGTCCCCGACATCGCAGCCGCCGCCAAGGTGCCGCTGGAGCGCGTGACCGGACTCGAAAGCACAACAGAGCGCCTGGCCGGGTTCATCGCGTACGGCGTAGCGGGTGGGCTCATCACTCTCGTCGGCACCGTCAACGCACTCTGGGTGGACGCCATCTCCTTCGCTGTCTGTGCAGCGCTGATCAGGACCTGGGTGCCCCGACCGACCGTCGAGACCAGTACGCCGACAGCTGTCGCCGAGGGCAGCTACTTCGCCCAACTGAAGGAAGGCTGGCAGTTTCTCCGCAGAGACAAGTTGATGATGCCGCTGGTCCTCATGATCGCGGTCACCAACCTGTTGGACGCGGCAATCGGCGCTGTACTGCTACCGGTCTGGATCAAGGACCACGGCTTCGGTCCCGGGCACACCAGCGTCATCCTGTTGTCGTTCGGCATCACCGCCACGTTGTTCGCCCTGCTCGCGTCGGCGATCGGCGACAAGATTCCCCGCAAGGTGGTGTTCACGCTCGCGTTCCTGATCTGTGGTGCACCCCGGTTCGTACTGCTGGCCTTCGACGCGCCCGTGTGGTCCGTGATGCTTGTCTACGCCATCGGTGGCGTCGGTGCCGGCTTCATCAACCCGGTGCTGGGCGCGCTCTTCCTGGAACGAACCCCGCGGCACATGCTCGGCCGCGTCGGTTCGCTGACCAACGCCATCGCCTGGACCGGCGTACCGCTCGGTGGCGTCGTTGCCGGCGCGGCGATCGCAGGCATCGGCCTGGTGCCCGCACTGCTCGCCGCAGGCTGCCTGTACTTCGTGGCGACCACAGCACCGGTCTTGATCGGCCGCACCGAGAACTGGGGCGGCCGCGCGACTAAGCGGGATCGCCGGGGTCCACAGGGAACGGCGGAGCGTCCGGATCCGGTGGCAGCCCCCACATCCTCGGACTAGCCGAAACAGCGGGCCCCTGGCGCAGCCGGTTGCGTTCGGCACCGAGCAGGCCCAGCAGTACGAGGTCCAGCGTCATCCCGCCGACCGCTGCGAACTGCGTCCCGGCGAACTGGAACACCTGAGTCACCAACAGCGACACCAGCACGGCCAGCTCGAACAGCCGTACTGCGCGCACCCGGTCCCCACGCCGGAACCGCAACCCGCCCCGGAGGGTGAATGTGGCCGACAGCAAGCTCCCTGCCGCCACTCCGAGCACGGGGAGATCCGTCAGCAGCCGTCCGTCGTCGAACCGGATCCCGGCCGCAATAGCCGGCGCACCGAGCGCCTGTATCACCAGTACTGCGATCGCCACCGGCGGCGCGTAAGGATGAGTCGCGAGCCGTTCGAAGCCCCGCTGGACGGCACGCCAGGCAGCGTCGACCGGAGCGGCGAGCTCCACCTCGTCGGGAGGGCAGGCGAGCAGCAGCGCGCGCGTCTCGGCCCAGCCCTGGAGCTGAGGATCCACCCGGTTGAGCTGTTCCGTCGCCTGCGCGCTCCGGAGCTTGGACAGTCCGCCGGAGACTCCTTCGACGGCATGGTCGACGACGTTGGCCAACTGCTCCTTCGGGTCGATCGGCCGTCGGTTGGTGACGAACCTCGAAGCCAGCACGATCAGTACGAACACGACGTACACAATCGCCGCGGTCGGTTGGTAGAAGTAGTTGTTGTCCGAGGTGATGAACTTGCCCACCTCGTCGATGAACAGGCCGAAGCCGACGCCACCGACGAGCGCGGCAGCGGGCCGCACCACCGGACCGACGTACGCGAGCAGCAGGAAGATCGCCAGCAGCATCAGCAAGCCACCAGGCAGTACGTGGGCGATGTGCAGGCCCTTGCCGCCGATCTGCGGATAGCCACTGAGGCCCAGGATCAACCGGGTGATCAGCACGGTCGAGACACCGGAGACGACGAACGTGGTCAGATGCTCCGCGGTCCGTACATTGCGGACCAGTCCCGCCCGCATCAGGTACGGCGAGCGCGCGCCCGTGGTGGTCATGGCGCAGAACGTTAGCTGGCGCGGAGCCGGGCGGTCACCGGGTGAGGGCCGCGATCACCACGATGGCGATGAGAGCCAGCAGTACGACAGAGGTGACGAGCCGTCGGGTCCGGGGGTCCACCGGCCCAGGCTAGTGGACCCCAGATCCGCGGAGTGGTCCAGGTTGGCCGACGGGCTCGTGGTTCAGGGGCGACGGGCTCACAGGTCAGGTTGGCCGACGGCTCGTGGTTCAGATCGGAGGGAGGGTGAGGAGGGGTTCGGGGCGGTGGACGCCTCGGGGGCGGTAGCCGAGGGAGTCGGAACAGCCGAGGTAGTCGGACAGGAGCCAGATGATGGCCAGCCACATCTCCGTTCCTTGCAGTCCCGGTACGGCGTTGTCGTCGGTGCCGTCCGGCGCGAAGGCGAATCCGGCGCCGTCGACCCATTGGTCGAGGGCGGTCGACAGCGTGCTCTCGGCCCAGCCGGCGGCGTCGGTTCGGCCGAAGTCGGTCTGCTGACCGGCGAGCCAGAGCGGGTGGATGACGTCGAGGATGTTGCACGCGTTGAAGCCGTCGGCGGTGAAGCGGCGGCGGTCCTTGCTGTGGGTGAGAACGGTCCGGATGGCGGCTTCGGGGTAGGGCAGCGGGAGGCCGAACTGCGCGTAGGTGCCGCGGGTCAGGCGGTAGAAGCCGTTGACGACCTGGAGCCAGCCGTTGTCGGGGTCCGGGTGGCCCCAGAGGCCGGTCCGCGGGTCGGCGTGGGTGGTCAGCCAGCCGATCAGCGTCGACAACGGACCGGAGCCGAAATCGCTGTGATCGTTGACGTTTCGGGCGATCGCCGTACCGAGTGCGTCGATGGCTGCGCCGGCGCCCCAGGCGTTTCTTGCCCAGGGCAACTCGGCCAGTCGGACTTCGAGATTGTCCAGTTGACCAACTGCTTTTATTGGGTGCTCGAAGCAACTATTCAGCAATTGCAGGGCGTAGCCGGCGCAGAGGACGTGGTAGCTGGCTGGGCCTTGCAGGATGGAGAGTTCGGCGGTGTCGATTGGTTGCTCGAGGCCCGCATCGGCGAGATCGCCGGGCGCGACCAGGCCGGTGTGCGGGTCCTGGCGCGCACGGAGGCGGCGTACCAGGTCGTCGCGGGTGTGACCGTCCGGGGTACGGCGGAGTAGGAGGTCCGAGATCTCGATCGCGTCGCACCAAGGGCGGATCGCGCCCGGGTGGTCGAAGCCGGGACGATCGACGAAGCGCTCGCCGTCGTAACACCGTTCCAGCACGTCACCCACCTGCTCACGCGCCCGCTCCGCGAACCGAGCCAACCGTTCGGCGAGATCAGTAGAAGGAGGAACCGGTGCCGCGGTACGGCGGTCTCGGACGACGCGGGCGGGGTTGCCTACTGCTACGGCCCAGGGGGCGATGTTTTTGGTGACTACTGCGCCGGCGCCGATGACGGCGTGGGAGCCGATGGTGACGCCGTCGAGGACGATGGCGTTCGAGCCGATCCAGACGTCGTCGCCGACGGTGATGCCGACAGCGGTGTGGGGCTGGCGGAAGATCGGGCGGTCGGGGGCGGTGCCGTGGTTGAAGGCGATCAGCGACGCGTTCGCACCGACCCGTACGCCGTCGCCGAAGGTGATCCGCCCACGCACGACCGCGAACGGGTTGATCGTGGTGTCCGCGCCGAGTTCGATCTCGCCGGTGACGTAGGCGTGCGCTCCGATGTAGGACCGCTCCCCCATCCGCAGCCGATCGCAGAACACCGCCGCCGAGCCGGCGACGAAGGCATCCGCGGCCAGCTCCACCGAACCGGACAGCGCCCGCTGCCGCTCGGCCTGCCGGGCGCGCTCCTCCTCGGAGGCGGCGCCGGCGTACTCCCAGGGCAGGAAATCGAGGCGTTCCGGAGGTTCGGCGATCATTGGATAACGCTATCCAAGAGTCGTGACAAGCCGAAGGCGGCGGCCGGAGAGCGGACAGCGCTGCTAATGTCCGGGGCATGCGGGGTGGAGGCAAGAGATGACGGCAACCGGATCCACCGACGGCGAGCAGTCCGCCCTCGACGGCCCGGCGAGCAGCGGTGGCCGCAGGAGCCAGCGCGTCACCATCAGCGATCTCGCCCGCCGGCTGGACATCTCGAAGGCGTCGGTCTCCTATGCGCTGAACGGCCGGTCCGGCGTCAGCGAGGAGACCCGGCAACGCGTGCTGAGCCTTGCCGAGGAGCTCGGTTTCCACCCGAACTCGGCCGCCGTTGCGCTGTCCGCGAGCCGCACCCGCACGATCGGCATCGTGATCGCCCGCGACCCGGCACTGATCTCGACCGAGGCGTTCTACATGCGCACCCTGGTCGGCATCGAGCAGTACCTGAACGAGGTCGACTCCTCGCTGCTCCTGCGCCTCACCGGTGAGCACGGCGAGGATCTGGCCGTACTACGGCGCTGGAGCCGGCAGGGCAGGGTCGACGGGTTCATCCTGTTCGACGAGCACGACGACGATCCCCGCGTGCCGCTGCTCAAGGAACTGGGCGTCCCCTGCGTGGTGGTCAGCTCGAACGCGCCCGATGACGGTGTCGGCCGGCTGATCAGCTCGCCCGAGGAGACGGTGACGTTGCTGCTGGACCACCTGGCAGAGCTCGGCCATGTGGACATCGCGCACATCAGCGGACCCTTCACCTTCGTGCACGAGCAACTGCGCGTCCAGTTGCTGCAGGAGAAGGCACATCAGCGCGGGATCCGGGTGACGCACCTGACGGGCAGCTACCGGTACGAGGAAGGCGCCGAGCTGACCCGCTCGCTGCTGGCCAAGAAGAACCCGCCGACCGCAATCATCCTGGGCAACGACCTGATGGCCGTGGCAGCACTCCGGGTGGCGACGGACCTCGGTACGGCGGTCCCCGGCGAACTGTCGATCCTCGCCTGGGACGACTCCCCGCTGTGCGAGCTGGCGCGGCCGGGCATCACCGCGGTCGACCAGCAGACGATGGAGCGCGGCCGGATGGCGGCCGATCTGCTGTTCCGGATCGCCGCCGGTGAGTCCGGCCTGCACTGGGAGACACCGCCCGGCGTACTGCGGGTGCGCGACTCCAGCGGCCCCGCGCGAGCCTGAGGTCCGCGTGAGCCTGAGGTCCGCGCAAGCTGAGGTCCGCGCGCCTGAGGTCCGCGCAAGCTGAGGTCCGCGCGAGCCTGAGATCCGCGCAAGCCTGATTCACCGTCCGACCCTGATCGCGGGCCGCGACGGCCTCGTCACGATCCGCTATTCTGGCGGTCGCAGTACGGGCCCGCCGGAGGTTGCGCGATTGTGCGCGCGACTTGAGGGAACAGCGGATAACGCGTACCCCACGGGGTACCAAGGTCACGGAACATTAACGAACTCGACCAAACTGAACCGGTTCGGGTTCCCATACTTAACCGGTTAGGCCACTATGGGCCCGACCCGCCTCCGGTGTCTGTCGGAGGCTCGATGGGACAAGGGAGTCCGACGTGAGACTGCGTTCGCTAGTAGCCGCAGCTGCGGTATCCGCCTTGGGAATCAGCCTGGCCGCTTGCGGTGGCAGTGACTCCGGCGACAGCTCGAATGGCGGCAGTGGTGGCGACCAGACGCTGACCTACTGGGCCAGCAACCAGGGCACCAGCCTGGACAACGACAAGCAGGTGCTGACCCCGGTCCTGCAGAAGTTCACCCAGGAGACCGGGATCAAGGTCAACCTCGAGGTGATCGGCTGGAACGACCTGCAGACCAGGATCCAGACCGCGACCACCTCCGGCCAGGGTCCCGATGTGCTCAACATCGGCAACACCTGGGCCGCCTCGCTGCAGGCGACCGGTGCCTTCCTGCCGTTCGACGACGACGCGATGAAGGCGATCGGAGGCAAGGACAAGTTCGTGCCGACGGCCCTGGCGACCGGCGGCAAGGAAGGCGAGCCGCCGACGTCGGTGCCGCTCTACGGCCTGGCGTACGGCCTGTACTACAACAAGGCGATGTTCGCCGCCGCTGGTCTGCAGCCGCCGAAGACCTGGGAGGAGATGGTCACCGACGCGCAGAAGCTGACCAACCCCGCCAAGAAGCAGTGGGGGATGGCGCTCGCGGCCGGTAGCTACACCGAGAACGTGCACTTCGCGTTCATCAACGCCGCTCAGAACGGCGCGGACTGGTTCGACAAGGACGGCAAGCCGACCTTCACCGGTGACGGCAACGTGCAGGGCGTCCTGCGGTACCTCGACCTGATGCAGAAGGACAAGGTCGCGAACCCGTCGAACGCGCAGTACGACAACGGCACCAAGTCGGTGAACGACTTCGCGAACAAGAAGGTCGCGATGGTCATCAACCAGAACAACGCCGACTCCTCGATCGTCGCCAACGGCATGAAGGCCGGCGAGTACGGCGTCGTGCCGTTCCCCGCACCGGCGGGCGCGGCCGCACCGGTCGGCAGCCACGTGGCCGGGATCAACCTGTCGATCTTCAAGAACACCAAGCACAAGGACGCGGCGCTGAAGTTCGTCAAGTTCATGACGGACGCCGACACCCAGACCACGCTGGGCAAGCCGTTCTCGTCGCTGCCGGTGCTCAAGGACGCGAAGCCGGTCTTCACCACCGACGCCGCCGAGGCCGCGACCTTCTCCGATGTCTACAACAACAAGTCGAAGCCGCTGCCGCTGGTGCCGGCCGAGGACCAGTTCGAGAGCACCGTCGGCAAGGCGATGAACAGCATGTTCGCCAAGATCGCCACGGGCGGGACGGTGACCGCCGACGAGGTGAAGGCGGCGCTGAAGACGGCCCAGGACCAGGTGGCCGCCGGTAGCTGAGTTGCCGCTGTGGCCCGGGTGGCGCGGTTCGCCGGCCGCCCGGGCCACTGAGGTGACCAGCCGCCGACCATTCACAGAACGGAGGCGACCGGATGTCCGTCGCCACAGAACAGGCCCCCGCCGAGGCTGCCCCCGGCGTCCGGGCGGCCAGGAAGCGCGGGCCCGACCATCGCCCCGGGCTGAGCCGGAAGCTGCCCTATCTGCTGCTCGCCCCCGCGGTACTGCTCGAACTGCTGATCCACATCATCCCCATGCTGGTCGGCATCTGGATGAGCTTCGTGAAGCTGACGAAGTTCTTCATCGCCAACTGGTCGGCGGCGCCATGGGCGGGCCTGAACAACTACCGGATCGCGGTCGACGTCCACAACTCCGTCGGCGAAGGTCTGCTGAAGTCGTTCGGCGTCACCGTCGTGTTCTCCGCCGTCACGGTGGTGCTGGCTTGGTGTCTCGGGATGGCCGCGGCGGTCGCGCTCCAGCCGCCGTTCAAGGGGCGCAGCGCGGTACGGACGCTCTTCCTGGTGCCGTACGCGCTTCCCGCGTACGCCGGCATCCTGACCTGGAACTTCATGCTTCAGCGCGACACCGGCGCCGTGAACCACGTGCTGGTCGACAACCTCGGGATCCTGTCCGACCGTCCGTTCTGGCTGCTCGGCGGCAACGCGCTGACGTCGCTGATCACGGTGGCGCTGTGGCGGCTGTGGCCGTTCGCGTTCCTGACTCTGATGGCCGGTCTGCAGAGCATCCCGCAGGACATCTACGAGGCGGCCTCGGTGGACGGCGCGGGAACGGTCCGGCAGTGGCGGAACATCACGCTGCCGTCGCTGCGACCGGTCAACCTGGTGCTCGTGCTGGTCCTCTTCCTGTGGACGTTCAGCGACTTCAACACGCCGTACGTGCTGTTCGGTACGGCGCAGCCGCCGGCCGGCGACCTGATCACCTTCCACATCTACAACGCCTCGTTCCTGACCTGGAACTTCGGCTCGGGTGCGGCGATGTCCGTGCTGCTGCTGATCTTCCTGATGATCGTGACCGGCGCCTATCTCGCCGTCACCGGACGGAGGTCCCGCCGTGCGTGAGACCAGGGGATTCAAGATCTACCGGGGCGTCGTACTGACAGTCCTCGGGCTGTTCGTGCTGCTGCCGCTGTACGTGATGGCGACGTCGTCGCTGAAGCCGCTGGGCGACGTGCAGGGCGCCTTCACCTGGTGGCCGTCGAACCTCACCCTCGACCCGTTCGTGGACATGTGGAAGACAGTTCCGCTGGGCCGGTACTTCGTGAACAGCACGATCGTGTCGGTCGCCGCCACCGTCGCCTCGGTGGCGATCGCGATCCTGGCGGCGTTCGCGGTGTCGCGGTTCCGCTTCCGCGGCCGCAGTGTGTTCACCACCACGGTGCTGTCGACCCAGATGTTCCCCGGCGTACTGTTCCTGCTGCCGTTGTTCCTGATCTTCGTGAACATCAACAACTCGCTCGGCGTGCAGCTGGTCGGGACCAGGCTCGGCCTGATCATCACCTACCTGACCTTCAGCCTGCCGTTCTCGATCTGGATGCTCGCCGGGTACTTCGACAGCATCCCGCGCGAGCTGGACGAGGCCGCGCTGGTCGACGGCTGCGGACCGATGGGTGCACTCACGCGGGTCGTGCTGCCGGCCGCGCGACCCGGTGTGATCGCGGTCGCGATCTACTCCTTCATGACGGCCTGGGGAGAAGTGCTGTTCGCGTCGGTGATGACGACCGAGTCCAACCGGACGCTGTCGGTCGGCCTGCGCCAGTACTCCACCCAGACGAACATCTACTGGAACCAGATCATGGCCGCCGCGCTGGTCGTCAGCGTCCCGGTGGTCATCGGCTTCCTGCTCGCCCAGCGCCACTTCGTCGCCGGCGTGACGGCGGGTGCCGTGAAGTAGTTCGCCGGCGTCATCGCGGCTGGCGTGAAGTAGTTCGCCGGCGTCACCGCGGGTGCGTGAAGTAGTACTGATCAGCGGGGCGGGAAGGCTGTGGCGCTGTCGACCGTGAGGCCGACGGTCCACGTGCTGACGAGCTGACCGGAAGTCGAGGCTGTGACTCTGGTCGGCGGATCGCACCAGACCTTGTAGCCGCCGATCGTGATCGGGCCGTCCGGGCACTTGTTCAGGTGCCCGGACAGCCAGGTCCGGATCGCCCCTTGGGTCTTGGTCTCGCCCGGCAGCAGATTCGCCAGCAAGGTGGGCGCCGCGCGCACCAACTGACCGACGACCCGCACGCGACCCGCGTCGTTGTTTCCCGGCGCGCGGCTGAACGTGGTCATGCTGAGGGTGGCCAATTGGTCGAGATCCGCGGCTGCCGCTTGGACGGATACCTGCGAGCCGTCCGCGCCCGAGCCGGTCCGGCAAGCGATGTCGCTGCCGTCCTTTCCACAGGTGGCGCCCTGAACCTTGAGGGCGTCGGCCACGCTCGTCACGGTCGCGCGCGGAAAGCAGTAAAGCCCACCGCTGCTGGACTGGCACGGCACCGGCCCACCGCGGCCTGGCGTAGTACCGGCGGTGGGGCGAGCCGTGGTCCGCTGCGGGGACCCGGCGAAACCGGAGGCATCGTCACGGCCGGCCTCGAACCGCAGGATGACGAAGACCAGAACTACAGCAACCACAACACCCGCGAACACACTCAGATACAACCCCGACCGCGTCGGCCTGGGCGGCACGGGCGGGCGGGTCCGCCGCGGAGCGCCGCCGCCGGCGCCCGCCGTGCCGGTGCTCGCGGTGCCGGTGGCGGCGTTCTGGCTGGTTTTGGCGTCGGCAGTCGGCTGCCTCGTGCCGGCATCTCGGTCATCCCCCACTCGCGGCAATCTACGCCGTTCAGGGGCTCTGGGGACGTCAGGTGAAGAGTTTCTCGCCCCAGTAGGAGCCGGGAGTGACCCCGCCCGGGCAGGCGAAGATGCCGGAACCGACGTGCCGGATGTACTCGTTCAGCTTGTCCGCCCGGGCCAGCTGCTGCTGGATCGGGACGAACTGCTTGCGCGGATCCCGCTGGTAGGCCAGGAAGAACAGCCCCGCGTCGAGCCGGCCGAGGCCGTCGGAGCCGTCCACGAAGTTGTAACCGCGGCGGAGCAACTCGGCACCCTTGTTGAACTGCGGATGCGCCAGCCGGACGTGCGAGTTGGCCGGCACCTTGAGCGAACCGTCGGACGCCTTGGCGTTGAAGTCCACCGCGTCGAACTCGTCCGCCTTGCCGAGCGGAGCGCCGGTGCCCTTGCCGCGGCCGATGATCTGCTCCTGCTCGCCGAGCGAGGTCCGGTCCCAGATCTCGATCGTCATCCGGATCCGCCGCGACACCAGGTACGAACCGCCGACCATCCAGTCCGGGCCGTCCTCGGGCTGCACCCACAGCTGCTGCTCGAGCTTGTCGGTGTCCTCGAGCTTGAGGTTCGCCGTACCGTCCTTGAAGCCGAACAGGTTGCGAGGCGTGCTCTGCGCCCGGCTGGTCGACGAGGTCCGGCCGAAGCCGAGCTGCGAGTACCTGACGGCCACCGTGCCGAACCCGATCCGGGCCAGGTTGCGGATCGCGTGGACGGCGACCTGCGGATCGTCCGAACAAGCCTGTACGGCGATGTCGCCGCCGCTCCGGGCCGGATCGAGGTCGTCCCCGATGAAGTGCGGCAGGTCCACCAGCGCGGCCGGCCGCTTCGCCTTGATCCCGAACCGGTCGTTGCCCTGGGCATTGACAAAGAAACTGGGGCCGAACCCGATGGTGATGGTCAGCCGCGCCGGCGGCAGACCGACCGCCTCGCCGGTGTCCTCGGGCGGCGCCTCACCCGGGCCGTTGACCGCGCCGTACTGGCCGATGTCGCGGCCGGCCGTCATCAGCGCGGCCGCGGCCGTCCACTCCTTCAGAAGCGCGATGACCGCTTCCCGCTTGGTCGCGGTGACGTCGAAGGTCGCGAAGTGCAACCGGTCCTGGGCCGGGGTGACGATGCCGGCCTGGTGCGTTCCGTGGAACTCGACCGGACCCGTGTTGTCCGCGGCCTGCGATTCCTCGCCCGACACGGCCGAATGCACGACGTACCCGGCGACACCGGTCGCCACCGCCGCGCCGGCGGCGCCGAACAGGCCGCGGCGCGAGATTCCCTTGCTGGATTCGGAAGTCATTTCTTCGCAATCACTCCGGCGACCTTGCTGACCGGCTCGGCCAGCGCGTCGACGACGGTGCCGAGCTGCTTCTTCTCGGCCTCGCTCGCCGTGTAGGGCTTGAAGCCGTCGGCCGTGCGGTACTTGTCGAGCGCCGCGAACACGGCCTTGAAGTTCGTGTCCAGGGTCGTGACGAGGGCGGCGTCCCGCTTCTGCAGCGCGGGGCGGAGCGCCTGGATCGCGGCCTGCGAGCCTTCGACGTTGGCCTGGAAGTCCCACAGGTCGGTGTGCGAGTAGCGGTCCTCCTCACCGGTGACCTTCCCGGTGGCGACCTCGTCCAGCAGTTCCTTCGCGCCGTTGGCGAGCTGCAGCGGGGTCAGCTTCACGACCTTGGCCTTGGCGACCACCGTCTTCACGTCGGTCAGCAGCTGGTCGGCGTACTTCGCCATCCCGGCGGTCGTGTTCTTCTCCCACAACGCCTGCTCGATCCGGTGGTACCCGGTCCACTCGGTGCCCGGCTCGACGTCGTTGACGCGCGCGTCGATCTTCGGGTCCAGATCGCCGAACGACTCCGCGACCGGCTCGATCCGCTCCCAGTAGGTCCGCGAGACCGGGAACAGCGCCTTCGACTTCGCGACGTCGCCGGCCTTGACCGCGGCGACGAAGTCGGTGGTCTTCTGCTCCAGCGCGATCGCCTGCGAGTTCACGTACCGCGAGTAGCTGTCGACGGCCTGCTTCAGGGCCGTGTCCTCGTCCACCTGGGCCGCGGCGGCACCGGTGACGGTCAGGTCGCCGCGGATGCCGTCGCCGACCATGCCCGGCTTGCAGACGGCCTGGTACTTGCCGGTCGGCAACTCGACGATCAGGTCGCGCTTGAGGCCCGGACCGATGTTCTCCACCTCACCCATCACCCGGTCGCCGTCGGCGTACACGTAGAACTCGGTGACCTTGCTGCCGCCGTTGGCGACCGAGAACGTGTTGGTGCCCGACTTGACGTCTTTGCGGCTCAGCGAGCACTCGGAGTCGGTCGCCTTGACCGCTACCGGGCCGGTGCTGTCACCGGACTGGGCCGCCGGGGTCTCCTTGGCGCAGCCGGTCGATGCACCGAGCAGCAGTACTGCGCAGGCTGCGGTGGCCCGGCGGGCCGTGATGGTGAACATTTCGGGATCTCCTGGACGAAGTGAGGGGTGGAACAGGGCAGTTCAGGCCGCTTCGGCTGCCTTCGCGCGGACAGGCGGCGGCGTACTGCTCCTGACCGGCCGCAGGTAGAGCACCAGCACCGGGACGAGATAGGCCAGCCAGGCGATCGCTTCGATCACGGTGGGGGCCGGGCTGAAGTTGAAGATGCCCTTGAGGACGACGCCGTACCAGCTGTCCGGGGGGATCACGTGCGAGATGTCGAAGGCCAGGTTCTGCAGGCCGGGCAGGATGCCGGCCTCCTGCAGGTCGTGGAAGCCGTAGGCGAAGATGCCGGCCGCGACCAGGATCAAGATGGCGCCGGTGTAGCTGAAGAAGGTGCCGAGGTTGATCTTGACCGCACCCTTGTAGATGCCGAAGCCGAGGCCGACCGCGACCGCGAGCCCGAGCAGCACGCCGATGAACGGCGTCGCCGTACTGGCCGTGGCCGCCGAGGCGTAGACGATGAACGCGGTCTCGATGCCCTCGCGGAAGACGGCGAGGAACGCCAGTACGACGACGGCGCGCGAACCCACTTCGAGCGCCGCGCCCATCCGCTCGCGCAACTCCTTGGCGATCGTGCGGGACGCCTTGCGCATCCAGAAGATCATCCAGGTGACGAAGCCCACGGCGACGATCGACATCAAGCCGCCGATCGTCTCCTGGGTGGTGAACGACTTGGCCGTCAGCGCGGTGATGAACTGCAGCAGGGCCCAGCCGAGCGCCGCCACCCCGATCGCCGCGCCGACGCCGGCCCAGAGCAGCTTGAGCCGATCGCGATGCCCGGATTTGACCAGGAAGGTGGCCAGGATACTGACCACCACCGAGGCCTCGAGGCCTTCTCTCAGGCCGATCAGGAAGTTGGCGAGCATGACGGAACTCCAGGGCATTAGGTACGGCTAACCTTCCGAAGGCTAGCCTAAGAACTCCCATTCGCCCACTGTGTCGTACGCCGCACCATGGCTCGGACCCTCACCGAGACGCGATGAAATCAACTCGATACGGTCCGCTGTCCACACCGGTCCTTCGTAGCCGTCGAAGATCCGGACCCAGCGCGCCACGTCCATCGGCTGCCGCAACCGGGCCAGCGTCAGATGCGGGGTGAACTTCCGTCCGTCCACGGTCACGCCGGCCTTGTTCGCCGCCGCCCGCGTCGTCATCGCCAGGTGCGGCAACGCGTCCGATTCGTCCCGTACGCCGGTCCACAGCACCCGCGCGTCCGCCACACTCGGGAATGCCCCGCTTCCCTTGAGTTGCAGGTCGAACGGCTTCTGCCGCTTCGCCGCCGACTCCAGTCGCTCCGCCAACTCGTCCGTCTTGTACTCCGGTACGTCGCCCAGGAACGCCAGGGTGATGTGCCAGTTCTCGTCCGCCGCCCACCGGATGTCGTCATCCGGGAACGCCCGCCGCGGCTCCACGAATTCACTCAGATGTTCCACAACCTCCACCGAAGGCACTACCGCCACAAACAATCGCATTCACCGAGCGTAGAGGTCCGGCTGCTCCTGCGGCGCCTGGATTACGGGTGACACCGGGCATTCGCGGATGACGCGGGGTATGACAGGTCACACTGGGGCATGGCGTCGATCGAGGCGGACGAGCGGAAGTTGCCGTCGCCGTGTGTGGTGGTGCTGGTCGGGCCGGGTGCGGCGGGAAAGTCCACCTGGGCGGCGGAGCGGTTCGCGGCCGACCTGATCGTGTCGAGCGACCGGTTGCGGGCGCTCGTTGGCGCGGGTGAGGACGATCTGGCCGCGAGTACCGATGCGTTCGCACTGCTGGAGGAAGTCGTCCGGCAGCGGGTCGGGCGCGGGCTCACCACGGTCATCGACACGCTCGGGCTCGATCGGGAGCGCCGCCGGAACTGGCTCGCTCTGGCTCGCGAACACGGGATGCCTTGCGTGGTTGTGGCGTTCGAAACTCCTGCTGAGGAGTGCCGCCGACGGAATCGGGAGCGGGCCAAGCGGATCCCGGCCGACGTACTCAGCTCGCAGTTGAAGAGCTGGTCAGCGGTGAAGAAGGAGCTGCCCGAAGAGGGGTACGACGAGATCCTCCGGCCGGCCGCGATCCGCGTAGTACCGGCTGCGTTTGTCGAGGCGACCGAGGCTGCCCGGCGGCAGGAGGAGGCGCCGGCGAAGCTGAAGTTCGGGTTGCAGCTGAGCAGCTATACGCACAAGGCCGGGCGCAAGACGACTCGCGAGTGGATCCGGGAGATCGCGACCAGAGCGGAAGCTGCTGGGTTCGACGGCATCTATGTGATGGATCATTTCCGGCAGATTCCGCAGGTCGGGCGGGCGTGGGAGGACTTCCTGGAGAGCTGGACGACGCTCGCCTATCTGGCCGCATGCACCGAGCGGGTTCGACTCGGGACGCTGGTCACCGGCATCACCTATCGCAACGTCGCCCATCTGGGGAAGATCGCGGCGACGCTCGATGTGCTGAGCGGCGGGCGGGCGGTCTGCGGAGTGGGCCTCGCGTGGTTCGAGGCCGAGCACAAGGCGTACGGCTGGGCGTTTCCGCCCGTCGGTGAGCGCTATGCGTTGCTCGAGGACGCGTTGCAGTTGCTGCCGGCGATGTGGGGGCCGGGCAACAAACCGTTCCAGGGCAAGGTTCTCGACGTACCGGACACCACCTGCTATCCGCGTCCGTTGCAGGAGCACCTGCCGATCCTCGTCGGCGGCAGCGGCGAACGCACGCTGAGACTGGCCGCCCGGTACGCCGACGCGGTAAACGTATTCGGCGACGCGGGCCAGGTGCGCCGGCGGGCCGAATACCTGAAGAAGCACTCGGTCGACCGCGAGCCGCCGACGCTGACCCATCTTTCGACAGCCCTTGTAGGCAAGGGCAATCAGCACGTCAGCGAACTGGTCGAGCGGTTGAGACCACGCAACCAGGACCCGGCTCGCTATGCGGCCACGGTGAACGCCGGAACGGTTGCCGACCACATCGATCGCTTCCGGCACCTGGCCGAGGCCGGCGCGGCCGAGGTGATGATCAGCCTGCCCGACCTCGACGACGACCTGACCCCGATCGACACCCTCGCCGAGGTGATCGCGGCGTTCTAGCCGAGCCCGGACGTTTAGCCGAGCTCGAGCGTTCTCGTCGAACCCGGGCGTTCTAGTTGAGTTTGAGGGCGAGGAGGGCGTTCTCGATCAGCTCGGGCATGGCGGGGTGGATCCAGTACTGGCCGCGGGCCATCGTGTGGGCGTCGAGGCCGAAGCTCATCGCCTGGATGACCGGCTGGATCACGGTCGCCGCCTGTGGACCGATCACATGACAACCGAGGATTTGGCCGGTGTCGGGATCGGCGAGGATCTTCGCGAAGCCGGTGGTGTCCTCCATCGCCCAGCCGTACGCGATATCGGCGTACGCCTCGCGCCCCACGACGTACCGGACGCCCTGCTCGATCGCCTGCTCCTCGGTGAGCCCCACCGATGCGACCTGCGGCGACCCGAAGACGGCATGCGGCACGAACCGGTGATCGGACTCGATCCGGTCGTCGGGGTGCAACAGATTGTGCTGGACGACACGCGCCTCGTGATTGGCGACATGCTTGAGCTGGTACGGCGAACAGAGGTCGCCGAGTGCGTAGATCCCCTCGACGGCCGTCTCCTGGAACTCGTCGACAACCACTCGCCCGTCGGACTCCACCTTGACCCCGGTGGCCTCGACGTTGAGGACGTCCGAGTTCGGCGTACGGCCGACGGCGACCAGCAGCCCGTCGAAGACGAACTCCTCCGCGCCGTCCGGATGCAATGTCTTCACCACGATGCCGTCGTGCCGGCGCCAGACGTGGACGGTCTCGTGCAGCAACTTCACCGTGTACAGCTCCTGCGCGATCTCCGTGTAGCGCTGGGCGATCTCGCCGTCCTCGTGCCGCAGCAGCCGATCCGATCGCGCGATCAGCGTGACGTCGACGCCGAGCGACGAGAAGATGTGGGCCGACTCGGCGGCGACGAAACCACTGCCGATGATGCCGAGCCGGCGCGGAAGTTCATCGAGTCGCATGATCGTCTCGGAGGTGTGGAACCCGGTCTCCTCCAGCCCCGGGACGAACGGCACGATCGGCCGGCTGCCGGCGGCGAGCACGAAGCGGTCGGCCGTCAGCACCTCGGTCTCGCGACTCCCGTTGGCCGTCACCGTGAGCTCCCGCTTGGCGGTGAACCGGCCGGTGCCGTGGTACAGCGTGACGTTGACGTTGTTCGGGTGATGCTCGCGGTACTCCGCGCCGCCGGCCGAGATCGGGTCGATCCGGCCGAAGATCCGGTCCCGGATGTCCGGCCAGCGAACGCCGGTCAGCGTCTCGTCCACCCCGAGCCGCGAGCTGTGCGACGGTACCGCGGCCAGATCGGCGGTGTGCACGAACATCTTGGTCGGGATACAGCCCACGTTCAGACAGGTGCCGCCGAAGACGCCGCGCTCGACGATCGCCACCTTCCGATCGGCGAACTGCTTCGTCACGATCGTGTTGCCCGAGCCGGTACCGACGACCACCAAGTCGTAATGAGTCACACCCCATTGTGCGCGTGTCAGGCAACCTGAACCCAGCGGGCATCATCATGTGACCCATGACGCAGGCCCTGAGCGGCGACGAGCTGAAAGGCAGCAACGGCACGCTGGTGTGGGACGGCCTCGGCACGGTCCAGCTCCGGTATGACGGCGCTTGGATGAAGCAGACGAGCACCGTCACTCATCAGCTGCTCAAACGGCTGGGCACCCGAACCGTCCCCGTCGAGGCGCTGGCAGGCGTCGAACTGGTCATGCCGGGCACCACCCAGCCGCCGATGATCCGGCTCGTACTGCGCGCCGGCGCCGACCCGCTGATGGCGGTGGCCGGCGAGGAGCTGGACCGGTTGTTCGACCCGTACCGGTTATTTTTCGGTGCCAAGCAGTGGCTCCTGGCCGACTATTACGCGCAGGAGATCCGCACGTCGATCGCACTGCACCAGGTCGGCACCGGGCCGGCCGAGCGCTTCCTGATCGAGCCGCCCGAAGCGACGAACGAGCTGAAGGGTTTCGATGGAACGGCCCGGATCGAGGACGCAGAGCTGACGTTCGACTGGAGCTGGACGGCCACCAAGGAGAAGAAGGCCGCCGGTGATCCACACCGCGTGCCACTGGCCGACATCATCGGCGTCGAATGGCTCCCCTTGAGGGACAAGAAGCTGGGCCGGTTGCGGATCAGCACGGCCGCGACGCCGGCGGAGCGCCCAGAGGTCGACAAGGATCCCGAGACGCTCCAGTTGGGCGCCTTGCAGCAAGTGCCCGGGCTGTTGTTCGGCGCGAAACTGCTGGCCGCGGTCCGCGGCTAGGCGACGCGGGGCTTGCTGCGCGCTGGGTCGGTCAGGGTGGCCTTCTCGCCGAGGAGGTCGGTGGTCGGGGTGAGGATCTCCAGCCGGGGGCGTGGCAGCAGGTGCGGGCGGATCGCCAGGCCGCGGCGGCGGGAGAAGTAGAGCACCGACGCCGTCGTACCGAGGATGGTCAGGCCGCCGCCGACGATCAGGGACCAGCGGGCGCCGAACTCCTGGCCTACCCAGCCGATGAACGGTGAGCCGATCGGCGTACCGCCCATCAGGACCGTCATGTAGAGCGCCATCACCCGGCCGCGCATGGTCGGCTCGATCCCGAGCTGCATGGTCGCGTTGGCGGCGGTCAGCATGGTCAGCGCGGTGAACCCGACCAGCGGCAGGACCACCGCGAAGGACAGGTACGTCGGCATCAGGCCGCTGATGATCACCATGCCGCCGAAGGCGAGCGCTGCCCCGATCACCAGGCGTGCTCGGGTCCGGACCCGGCGGGCCGCCAGCAAGGCGCCGGCCAGCGAGCCGATCGCCAGGATCGAACCGAGAATGCCGTACTCCCCCGCGCCCTTGTGGAAGGCGCTCGTAGCCATCAGCGCGGACGTCATCTGGAAGTTCAGCCCGAAGGTGCCGGCGAAGAAGACCGCCACCAGCACCATCATCAGGTCGGGGCGGCGCCACAGGTAGCGCATCCCGTCCCGGATCATGCCCTTCTCGCGAGCCGCCACCTTCGGGGTGTGCAGCTCGTTGGAGCGCATCAGGTGCAGCGACAGGATGACCGCCGCATAGCTGAGCCCGTTGATGATGATCACCGGGCCGGTGCCGATCCAGTGGATCAGCAGGCCGGCCAGGCCGGGGCCGATCAGGCGAGCCGCGTTGAAGGACGCCGAGTTCAGTCCGACGGCGTTGGACAGCTCGTCCTTGCCGACCATCTCGACGACGAACGCCTGCCGGGTCGGCGCGTCGAACGCCGTCCCGATCCCGAACAGGAAGGCGAGCGCGTAGACGTGCCAGGTCTGGACCAGGCCGGTCACCGTCATCGTGCCCAGGATCAGCGCGATCGTGCCCATCGCCACCTGGGTGAGGGTCAGCACCTTGCGCTTGGGGAAGCGGTCGGCGATCAGACCGGCGTACGGCGAGATCAGCAGGGCAGGGAGGAACTGGAGACCGGTGACGATCCCCAGGGCCGTGCCGGAGTGGGTCAGCTCCAGGACCAGCCAGTCCTGGGCGACGCGCTGCATCCAGGTACCGATGTTGGAGACGATGGCGCCGGAGGCGTAGAGCCGGAAGTTGCGAACGTGGAAAGCGCGGAAGGTCGGGCTCATGTGGCCGCCAGCCGCTCTAGGACAGCTGCTGCCTTGCGCAGGATGTCGCGCTCCTCAGGGGTCAGTTTCTTCAGTTTGGTCTGCAGCCACTCGTCGCGCCGCCGCCGGTTGGCGTGCAGCAGGGCGTGCGCGGACTCGGTCAGCTCGACCACGATCTGGCGTTTGTCGGTGTCGTGCGGGCGGCGGGCCACCAGGCCGGCCTCCTCCATGTTCGACACGATCCGCGTCATCGACGGGGGTTTGACCTGCTCGTGCGCGGCCAGCTCACCGATCGTCATCGCGTCGTGTTTGCCCAGCGCACCGAGCACACCGAGCTGGTTGGCGGTCAGGTCCACGCCCTCCACCCGCTGCCGCCGGATCTGCCGCGACAGCCGCAGCGTGGACGACCTGAGCGCGCTCGCCAGGCCGACGTCACTCTTCACCTGCTGAGCTACGACTTCGGGCATACCGTTAGCTTAGCTCATTACCTTTGCTAACAAAAATAAGTTACCAGGATGCGGACTCGGCGGTAACCGGGCGGCGCATTAGGGTCTGCGGTCATGGGGACATCAGCTGAGTTGGCTCGGTACGAGCAGCGGTTCCGGCGGGCGGGGCTGCCGTTGTTCATCGAGGACTTCTCGCCGACGCACGACATCTTCACCCGGGCGACCCCGGTACTCGGCTTCGTCTTCCTGGCGGAGATGCTCGGAGCGACCTCGCTGAAGTGGCCGTTCTGGGTCAACCTGCTCGCCGTCCTGGGCGGCCTCGCAGTACTCATCGGCGGTTTCGCCGTCCTCAACCGCCTCCGCGGCCGCCCCCTGTGGTCCCTGCCATCCCGCTTCGGTACGCCGGAACTGGCCACCTTCGTCCTCCTGCCGGCCCTCCTCCCGGTGCTGTCGGAGTTCCAGTTCACCCAGTTCCTCGGCGTCGCGGTCAGCAACCTGTTACTGATCGGCCTGGTGTATGCCGTCGTCGGCTACGGCCTGATCGGTACGACGGTGTGGGGGCTGCAGCGGCTCGGCTCGGAGCTGGCGAGTTCGGTGGCGAGCCTGGTCCGGGCCTTGCCGCTGCTGCTGGTGTTCTCGCTGGTGCTGTTCATGACTGCCGACATGTGGCAGGTGTTCGCCGGCATGCCGACGGCCTTCATCGTCTTCATGGGCGTCGCCTTCGCCCTGATCAGCAACCTCTTCCTGGTCCTGCGGTTGCCTCAGGAGCTGGACCGGATCGAGCACGACGCCGCCGCCGGCCCGCCGCTGCGCCGGTTGCAGCGGCTGAACCTCTCCATCAGTTTGATGATCCGCCAGTGGATGCAGGTCCTGGTGGTCAGCAGCGGCGTCGGCCTCTTCTTCGTTGCCTTCGGCCTGCTCGCGATCAGCCGGCACGTGTACGAGCTGTGGGGTATCAGCCCGGGCAACTGGTCACACGAGCTCGTCCTGTCGAACCACCCGCTGCTGCTCAGCGCGACCCTGGTGAAGGTCGCGTCCGGCATCGCGATCTTCACCGGTCTCTACTACTCGATCTCGCTGATGACCGACGCCACCTACCGCACCGAGTTCCTCGACAACGTCACCGCCGAACTCCGCGACCTGTTCACCGACCGCACGCGGTACCTGGAGCTGCGTGCCCAGCTCCACGAAGCTACTTCAGCGCATCCTTGAAGAACTGCAACTGGTGGTGCATGAGACCTGCCACCGTCGCCTCGTCGGTCGGCCGGTGACCAGCACCTGACAGCGGCAGCACCTGGTGCGGGCGGCCCGCCGCCAGCAGAGCCGCCGAGAATCGCAGGGTGTGAGCAGGCACCACGTTGTCGTCAGCGAGACCGTGCACGAGCAGCAGCGGCCGGGACAGCTTCGCCGCATCCGTGATCGGCGACGATCGGTCGTAGTCCTCCGGGTGCGCGTCCGGATGCCCGAGGAACCGCTCGCGCCAGTGGGTGTCGTAGAGCCGCTGATCGCTCGGACCCGCTCCGGAGATCGCGGCGTGAAAGACATCCGGCCTCCGCAGTACGGCGGCTGCCGCGAGGGTTCCTCCGTAGCTCCAGCCCATGATGCCGACCCTGGTCAGGTCGAGGTCCGGGCAGTGCTCGGCAGCCGCGTGCAGCGCCGTGACCTGGTCCTCGATCGGTGCCGTCAACGTGTCGTGGTGGACCGTCTTCTCCCAGGCCGGACCGCGCCCCGGCGTACCGCGACCGTCGGCGATCACCACCGCGAACCCGGCCTCGGCGTACCACTGCGCGCTGACGAACCACCAACCGCTGACCCGCAACACGATCGCCATCGCGGGCCCGGCGTACGGCGCCATCAGGACCGGGAGGGGACGCTCCCCTGGCTGGTACCAGGACGGCAGGAGCAGCGCCGTACGGATCTCTCGCTCGCCCGCCTTCAGCCAGGTGATCCGCGGCGTGAGTGCTGGTTGCGCGGCGAGTGAGGTGATCGCCTGATCGGGCCGGCCTTCTCGGCGTACGACGAAGGATCGTCCGGCCTCGGTGTTCGAGGTGAGCAGCAGCGCGCCGTCGGCCCGGCTACCCGAGTGGAAACCGGGGCCGTTGCTCAGTCGCCGCAGGCCCGTGTCGTCGTACAGCCACAGATGGCACTCGGTCGGCTCGTCGCTCGCTTCGAACAGGACCGCTTCGCCCGAGACCTGCAGAACAGTGCGTACCTGCAGGCCTTCTGGTGTCACCGGCTGTCCGTCGATCGTCAGTCGTCGCGTCTCGCCTTCATCGGCGGTGTGGACGAGCTTGCCCGCGGCCGTGCGCGCCGGCGTACCGCCGATGATCTCCACCCAGGCGGGATCTCGCTGCTCGTGCAGGAGTTGCGTCCGGCCTGTCTCGGGATCGGCGGCCAGGACGTGAAGGACCCGTTGATCGCGGGACTGCACGCTGAGCAGCGGCCCGTGCGCATCCCAGTCGGCCGAGACCAGATACTCGTACGCCGCGCGGTCCCACTCGATCTCCACCGACCGGCCGGCCAGGTCGAAGGCGTGCAGCGAGACGAAAGCGTTCGGCGTACCGGCTGCTGGATAGGCGATCTCGCGGGGTGGGCGGGACGGGTTGGCGGGGTCGGCGATCCACCAGCGGTGCACCGGCGTCTGGTCAACTCTTGCCGCAAGCAACGAAGTACCGTCGGGCGACCACCAGTGGCCACGGCTGCGGCCCATCGACTCCGACGCGACGTGCTCCGCGAGTCCCCAGCCGACCTCCGGACTCTCGTCGACGGCCAGCAGCTGATCGTTGCCATCGGCAAGCTCTACTACGCGGAGTGAACGCTCTGTCACGTAGGCGACGCGGCGGCCGGACGGGTCGAGTCGCGGATCCACGACGGGTCCTGCGGTCTGGACTCGCTTCGGCTTGGTGTCTTCGAGGTTCAGCGTCCAGAGCTCACCGTTGAGTGCGAAGACGACCGTGCGCATCGCGTTGTCGCTGCTGTAGCTGACGATGCCGGAGCCGCTTTGCCGGGTCCGTTCACGGCGGATCAGCTCCGCCGGCGGAATGGGGCCGTCGGCACCGAGTTCGTCGGGCGCGATCAGGAGGTGCTCGCCGTCGTCGTCGAGCAGCCAAAGGCAACTGGTCCGGTCCTCGGGGCCGCGGGAGCGGAGGAAGAGGACCCGGCGACCGTCCGGTGAGAGGGAGAAGGAGGTCGGCAGTCCGAGGGTGAAGCGTGCTGTTCGCGCCGACTGGGCAGGGATTCCGTTGATGTCCATAAGCGAGATCCTGGGCTGCCTATCAGCTGAAACTACAGGGATTTGAAGAGGCCCGGCACTCGACGCTGCGGAAGCGGAGCGGAGGTGGGCTGATCGGAGAACCCGACGGCAGTCATTCTAGCAACCGCCGGCCGGTGGGAAATGGGCAGGCCCCGGGAAGCGCTGACTCCCGGGGCCCGGCCGATGTCAGGTGAGCCAGTCGCCCAGGGGGCCGATGGCGAAGTAGATGACGAACAGGCCGGAGACGACCCACATCAGCGGGTGGATCTGGCGTGCCTTGCCGCGGACGACCTTGAGCAGCACGTAGGAGACGAAACCGGCGCCGATACCGGCCGAGATCGAGTACGTGAACGGCATCAGGATGATGGTCAGGAAGGCCGGGATGGCCACCTCGAGATCGTCGAAGTCGATCCCCTTCACCTGCGTCATCATCAGGAAGCCGACCAGCACCAGGGCCGGCGTGGCCGCCTCGTACGGCACCAGCGTGACCAGCGGCGCGACCACCATCGAGATCAGGAAGCACACCCCGGTCACGACACTGGCCAGTCCGGTCCGCGCTCCTTCACCGACCCCGGAGGCGGATTCGATGTACGACGTGTTGCTGGACACAGATGCCGCTCCACCGGCGGCCGCCGCGATGCTGTCCACGATCAGGATGCGCTGCGCGTTCGGCGGCGTACCGTCCTCGTCGAGCAGCCCGGCCTCGGCGCCGATCGCGGTCATCGTGCCCATCGTGTCGAAGAAGTCCGCGAGCATCAGCGTGAAGATCAGCAGCACCGCCGAGACCACGCCGACCTTGTCGAACGAGCCGAACAGGTTGAACTCGCCGATCGTGTCCAGGTTCGGTTTGGTGAACCAGTTGTCCGGCAACTTCGGCACGCTCAGGCCCCAGCCGCCGGGGTTGTCGTTGGTCCGGCCGCCGACATCGAAGATCGCCTCCACCACGATCGCCAGCACGGTCGCCGCGAGGATGCCGATCAGGATCGCACCCTTGACCTTGCGCGCGTACAGGGTGATGACGAGGATCAGGCCGACCACGAACACCAGCACCGGCC
This sequence comes from Kribbella monticola, assembly GCF_003261635.1. GTDB lineage: Bacteria > Actinomycetota > Actinomycetes > Propionibacteriales > Kribbellaceae > Kribbella > Kribbella monticola. The sequence continues at coordinate 332,143 of NZ_QFXK01000030.1, forward strand.
AGCCCCGAAGGTTGCCGCCGACACCCAACTCCACCGGCGGACCACCGGCCGCCGCGGGGCGCCGTACGAAGCCTGCGTCGATCACACCGATGAACGCGATGAACAGGCCGATGCCGACACTGATCGCGATCTTCAGTTGCAACGGCACCGCCTCGAAGACCGCTCGGCGGAACCCGGTCAGCACCAGGACCAAGATGATGATGCCCTCGATCACCACCAGGCCCATCGCGTCGGCCCAGGTCATCTTGGTCGCGACACTGAAGGCGATGAACGCGTTCAGCCCCAGCCCGGTCGCCAGCGCGAGCGGGAAGTTCGCGACCACGCCCATCAGGATGGTGACGACACCCGCCACCAGCGCGGTGGCGACCGCGACCTTGGCGATCGCGGCGACCGGGTCGGTGCCGCCACCGACGTACTGACCGGTGCCGTCCTTGACGGTGCCGATGATCAACGGGTTCAGCACGACGATGTAGGCCATCGTGAAGAACGTGACCAGTCCGCCGCGAAGTTCGCGGCCGAGCGTCGAACCACGCTCACTGATCTTGAAGAAGGAGTCGAGCCGGTGTCCTGGAGATTTGGCTGACCCGGAGCGGGCTGTGGCAGCCTCTGGCGAACTCATGCCCCGAATGGTGCCAGTTCCTCCCGGCCGGTTGCGAGCACCTTCGGTAAAAGCTTTGGAGCTAAGGTGGAGGCGTGGCAGAGGAGAACGAGGCATCGGTCTCGAAGAAGCGGACCGACCCGACCAGCCAGCTGGCCCGCGGCGAGTTGATGCACGCCGACGTGAAGCCACTGGATCTGTCCGGCATCCCGACCGTGATCGTCGGCATCGTCGCCTGGGCGGTCGCGTTCGTCGTCGTGCTGATCTTCCGGTCCGAGCTGAAGAAGGACGGCGACGAGTGGTGGCTGTGGGTCACCGTGGCCGGCTTCGGGCTCGGCTGGATCGGTCTGGCCTACTGCCGGCGCCGGTGGGCCGCCATCCAGGCCGGCCACCGTCCGGAACAGGAAGACTGAGCTTCGGGCTCGCTGCCCTGCTCAGTAGTTCGCGGTTGCTTCCGCTTCGATTTCCGCGGCGGTCGGCATCGGGATCTCGTCGTACTCGTCCTCGGCAGTGATCGCCTGGACCTCGTCGTCCGCCTGGACCTCGTCGTCCGACGGCGGCTCGGCGGCGGCCTCGACCTCGACCTGAACGGCGTCGGCCTCTTCGGTCGCTTCCTGTACGACGTCTGCCTCGTCGTCCTGTACTACGTCTGCCTCGGCGATGGTCTCCAGCGCCAGGTCGTCGTAGCCAGTGGTGTCGAAGGCGTGCTCCGTCGACGGGTGGTCCGGTGCTTCGATGACGACGTCGGAGTGCGCCCCGCAGCCGTAGTCGTAGGACACGATCCGGCCTTCACCGGGCGCCATCTCGTTGGCGCAGGCACCGAATGCCTGGCCGAGGCTGTCGTGCAACCGGATCCAGTACCCGCAGGAGTAGCACTTGTACGGCACGGCTTGCGCGATCGGGGAGCTCGGACCGAAGTCCCCGGCGTACCAGCGCTCGGCAGCGTCTTCGCGACCTTCCTGCGACAGGACCCGCTCACGGCCAAGGCCGAGCTCCTCGACGACGGCCAGTACTTCGTCAGGTGCACCGGTGTCGGTGAAGCCGGGCTCGAGTCGCGGGTCGTCGGGCAGCGTCGGGAACAGGTCGCCCGGGCGCAGGTCGCCCGGCTGGACGCGCTCCGACCACGGCACCCACTCCGGCGCGACGATCGCCTCGTCACCCGGCAGCATCACGACCTCGTTGACGGTGACCGTCTTCGCGCGGGATGCGCGGGTCACCGTGACCGCCCAGCGCCAGCCCCGGTAGCCCGGGTGGGTGGAGGCGAAGTAGTGGGTGACGAGCCGCTCACCTTCGACGAGATGACCGAGGTACTCGCCGACCTGGGCGGCGCCCGCCTCGACGATCGCCGCCTCACGGGCAGGTTCGACAGCCGCGACGGAGATGGCGTCGGGCTTGGCGCGGACCGGTTCCGGAGTCTTGACGGGAGTCACAATCGGTTATTCTCGCACGCCCACGGGACTGACCCGAACGGTGATCCACAGCCCCGTTCCACCGTTGTCCACACAGTTCCGCGCCGCACCTGCGCTGTGTCCCCGCCACAAGGCAGGATGGGTGTATGGAAAGCCCAGACCCCGCGGCCGGCCGGCGCCCCGAACACGCCCGCCGCCCATCCGCTAGCCCCGGTGGCGGCGCTGCCGGGCGAGCAGCGGGTGAGGGCGGAGCGCGCGCGTCGGGCGGGGACGGTGGGCGGGGGCCCGCGGGCGACCGAGCGTCAGGCGATTCTGCTGGTGGGCGGCCGGGACCGGGCGGTTCGGGTGGGGGGAAGAAGGGGGCTGGGGAGAGGTTTGACGGGGCGGGGAAGAAGATCGGGGCTGCTGGGAAGAAGTTCGGGCATGCCTCGAAGGTGGGGGCGGTCGGATTTGCGGCGGCTTCCAAGAAGACGGCCGGGTTCACCGGGCGGGTAGGGAAAGCGACCGGGCGGCGGATTCGTGGGTTGACGGGCGCGCAGGGGGCGAGCGAGTCGGGTTTGTCCCGGTTGATCGAGCTCGGCGCGATCAACGCCGCCGGCGACACCGCCTTCGCTGTCTCCTTGGCCGGCACCGTGTTCTTCGCAGTACCGAGTTCGCAGGCGCGAGACCGGGTCGCGCTCTTCCTGCTGCTGACGATGGCGCCGTTCGCGTTGATGGCGCCGTTGATCGGCCCCGTGCTGGACCGGTTCCGCCATGGCCGCCGCTGGGCAATCGGGGCGACGCTCGGCCTGCGCGGATTCCTCGTCTGGAGTCTCGCCGCATCGATCTCGGGCAGCTCGGCCTGGCTCTACCCCGCAGCACTCGGCTGCCTGGTCGCCTCCAAGGCGTACGGCGTGACCCGAGCTTCCGCAGTACCGCGACTCCTGCCCAAGGACGTCACGCTCGTGACGGCCAACTCACGCATCTCACTCGCGGGTCTGGCCGGCGCCACGATCGGCGCAGGCATCGCGGGTGCTTTCGCCGCGATCGGCCCGCAGTGGTCACTGCGCTGGGCAGCCTTGGTGTACACGGTCGGTCTCGTGCTCGCCATCCGCTTGCCCGCCCGGGTGGACTCACCCGCCGGCGAGGAAATGACCGGTACGGAGGGCCGCGACGCCCGCCGTCGAGCGATCACTTCCGCTGTCGCGCGCGGAATCCGCTGCAATCTCGGGCTGCGCTTCGTCTCCGGCTTCCTGACCATGTACTTGGCGTTCCTGCTCCGCGACCGGCCGATCAGCGGGATCAACGGCGCCGTCGCCGCCGGTGCGGTGATCGCGGCGGCGGGGATCGGCAACAGCCTCGGCACCCTGGTCGGATCGTTGCTCAAGGCCCGTAAACCCGAGGCAGTGGTGCTGGTCGTGCTGTTCGCCGATGCGATCGTCGCGATCTGCGTGGCGGTGTTCTACGGCCTGCCACTGCTGATCGCGCTCGGCCTGGTCGCCGGCGTCTGCAGTTCGCTGGGCAAGCTGTCGCTGGACGCGATGATCCAGCGCGACGTCCCCGAATCCGTCCGTACGTCGGTCTTCGCGCGATCCGAGACCGTCCTGCAACTCGCCTGGGTGCTCGGCGGCGGCTGCGGCATCGTGCTCCCGCTCATCCCCCGCCTCGGTTTCGGCTTCCTGGCGGCGGTTCTCGCGATCGTCGTCTTCCTCGTCATCCGCCAGAAGCCGACCTCGGTACCGCCCAACCGCCCCGGCACTCACCCCGGCCCGAGAGACCCAGCACCCCACCACGACACCCGCCCGGTCCCCCACACCCGCGGCGGCGCTCCCGGCGCCAACACCGCACCTGCCGAGTCCACGCAATCGACAGCAACCACCCGCACCATCCTCACCACTGCCCCCGAGTCCATCGCCGAACGCCGTACCCGAACCCCCCGCCCCGACACGCGCTACCCCGAACCCACCGTCGAACTCCACTTCGACCCCAACCAAGCCCTCCAAACCGGCAGCACAACAGCCGACGATGTCCAGCGCGCGAGTGGTACCAGCGGTGAAGCCGGCGGGCAAAGCGATCGCAACACTGGAGGTCAAACGACGGGCGGCGCAGACAAGTCCACAAACAACGCGCGACCGGTGGTGGGGCGGTGGTGGAGTGGGCAGCCGGACGATGACGAGACGGTCGTCGAGGAGCAGCCGTGGGCGGCCGAGCCAACCCTCGAACGCAAGGCAGGGCCCTTCCGCCGCCGTCGCTCAGGCCCCGACACCGGCCCAGGCCACCGCCCACCCCGCTGATCACCCGATCCTGCCCACCCGCGGTTGATCAGGTGCGACGGGCGATCAGGGCGGGGTCACCACTTGTAGTCGATGTCCCAGCCGGTGAAGTCGCCGCCGGGCACCTTGACGATCTTGCCAGTCGCGATCAGGGTCTTGCCGTGGGGAGTGGTCAGTCCACCGCCACCATGCTTGTGGTCGCCGTCGATGAGCATGACCGGGTATCGGATCGGTTGTCGGCAGACATGAACGTTCCCGGGTCACCGTGACGGTAACCCGGGAACGGACCAGCTCGGTGGCGCTCCGGTTCAGGCGAGAACCACCCGGTTGTTGCTCTCGGCTACTGCGGCCGCACCGTCTTCGACGTTCGTCTCGGCAGGTGCGGCGGGCGAGGCCGGCTGGGCGGTGCCGCGCAGCAGCAGAGTGACCGTGACCGCTGTGGTGGCCAGCAGGACCGCGCCGACGACCGCGACGACGTTCATCGAGTGGCTGAAGGAGTGCCGGGCTACGTCGAGGACGATGGTGCCGAGCTGGGTGGGCAGGTGGGCTGCGATGCCGGTCGCGGCGGGGAGACCTTCGCGGGCACCCTCGGCGATGCCGGCGGGGAGGCTCGACGGGAGGTGCTTGTCGAGGTCGCCGCGGTAGGCCGCAGTACCGATGCTGCCCAGTACGGCGATGCCGAGTGCGCCGCCGAATTCACTGCAGGTCTCCATCAGCGCGGAGGCCGAGCCGGCCCGCTCCGGTGCGACGGCGCCGACGATCGCCTCGGTGACCAGTGACATCACCATCACCAGTCCGGCCGCCAGCAGCCCGGCGCCGACCAGCAGGACCACGAGCGACGAGTCGACGTGCATCTGGGTCAGTACGACGAACCCGGCAGCCGCCACGACGAACCCGATCCCCAGCACATAGGCCCGGTCGATCTTCTGCGCCAGCACGTTGCCGACCGGGGCAGCCGCACCGACCGCGACCGACGGCACCAGCGACCACAAAGCAGCCTTGAGCGGGCTCATCCCGAGCACCAACTGCAGGTACTGCGTCATGAAGACCGCGTTGCCGACCAGCGCCAGCGTCCCGATGGTGTTCGCGGCGAGCGCTCCGCTGAAGGCCCGGTTGCGGAACATGGCGAGCTCGATCATCGGGTGGTCCGCAGTACGTTGCCGCTGGATGAAGCCGACGCCGACGATGAGGCCGGCCACGATGCTGACGATCGGCAGGGTCTCGATGCCGTTCGCGGCAAGTTCCTTGATCCCCCAGATCACCGGTAGCACGAACGCCAGCGAGAGCACCGAGCTGAACAGGTCGAACCGTCCACGGGCCGGCGCTTTGAACTCCGGCAGCAAGACGGGGGCCAGCACGAGCAGCAGCAGCATCGCGGGGGTGTTGATCAGGAAGACCGAGCCCCACCAGAAGTGCTCGAGCAGGAAGCCACCGAGCACCGGACCGAGCGAGATCCCGCCCATCATGATCGCGCTCCAGAAGGCGATCGCCTTACTCCGCTGACCGGCGTCGTGGAACATGTTGCGGATCAGCGCCAGCGTCGACGGCATCAACGTCGCGCCCCCGATGCCCAGTACTGCGCGCGCCGCGATCAGCTGCTCCGGGTTCTGCGAGTACGCCGCCGCGACCGAGGCGAGGCCGAACGCGATCGCGCCGAAGATCAGCAGTTTGCGGCGGCCGATCCGGTCGCCGAGCGAGCCCATCGTGATCAGCAGGCCGGCCAGCACGAACCCGTAGATGTCGAAGATCCACAGCTGCTGGGTCGCCGAGACGCCCAGGTCCGCGGAGATGAAGGGGACCGCGAAGTACAGGACCGATACGTCCATCGAGACCAGCAGCAACGGCAGGGCGAGGACGCCGAGTGCGATCCATTCCTTGCGTCCGGCTCGCTCCGGTGTGCTCATGAGGACCCCTCCACTATCTGTGTATGACGCACACTGTGTGCGCCGTACGCAGACCATAGCAAGCATCTGTCTATGCTGTAAACAGATAAGATCGACAGAAGTTCGGGCCGATGCCGATTCGAGGAGCGCGCGATGGACAAGACCGCGGAGGAACTGCCGCGAGCCCTGCAACTGATGTGGGGAATCGAAGGGCCCGCGCGGCCGGGGCCGAAGCCCACGCTGCATATCAGCGACATCGGCGCGGCCGGCGTCAGGCTGGCCGACGCCGCCGGGCTCGGGGCGGTCTCGATGGCGAAGGTGGCGGCCGAGGTCGGCTTCACCACGATGTCGCTCTACCGGTACGTCGACTCCAAGGACGAGCTGTACACGGTGATGATCGACGAGGCGTTCGGCGTACCGGAGCCGATCGCGCCGGAGCTGGACTGGCGGGCCGGGATCACCCGGTGGGCGATGCTGGTCCGGGAGGCGATCCACCGGCATCCGTGGATTCTGCAGGTGCCGCTGTTCGAGCCGCCGCTGTCACCCAAGCAGCTGGAGTGGATGGAGACGGGCTTGCGGGTCCTCGACGGTACGCCGCTCAGCGCGGGGGAAAAGCTGTCGTCGATGGTGCTGGTCAACATCTATGTGCGCGGGGCGGCCCAGTTGACCGCCGAGATGTTCGCCCGGCCGGATCGGACGAGAGAGGAGAACGACCAGTTGTACGGACGGCGGCTGATGATGCTGGCCACGCCGGACCGGTTCCCGATGATCGCCGCCACGGTCGCCGCCGGTATCGAACGAGCCGACTCCGGCGACGACCCCGACGACTTCAAGTTCGGCCTGACCGCAGTACTCGACGGCATCCAAGCCCTGATCGACCGCACCAGCCACACCTAGCAGCGCAACCGCAGCACGTCGCCCTGCCGCGCGCAAGAGAGCGTCGCCGAACGGCGTGGGGGGCGACGCGCGTTCGGCGCGCCGCCGGACGAGTGCGGAGTCGGCGGGTGGCGGGTCAGATGTCGAGTTTGTCGGCTACTCCGCGGAGGACGGTGGCGACGCCGCGGGCGGCCTTGGCGTCGGGGTGGCGGCCGCGGCGGTAGCCCTCGCCGATGTTGTCGAGGAGCTTGATCAGGTCCTCGATCATCAACTGCATCTCCTCCGGCTTCGGCCGCATCGCCTTCGCCACCGACGGCGGCGGGTCGATCAACCGCACCTGCAGCGCCTGCTCACCCTTGCGGCCCTCGACGACGCCGAACTCGACCTTCTGCCCCGGCTTGAGGTTGGTCACTCCGGCCGGCAGCGCCTCGGCACGGACGTAGACATCCCCGCCTTCCTCCTTGCTGAGGAAGCCGAACCCCTTCTCGGAGTCATACCACTTGACCTTGCCAACAGGCACGGGAACCTCTTCGATGTCAATCGTCGGAACAGGACGGAAAGGTGACCGGGACGGGCTGCCCGGGCCGGTTACCCAGCGTACGTGAACCCGGGCATCAGCGCCTCCGGGAAACTACCTGATGAGGCAACGATTCCGCACCACCCGGTCTCGTAAATGCCCCACGGCAGTCGCGGGTCAGCGATAGCGCTCCGGATTGGCCAACCGCTCGTTCATCGAGCCGGAGCGGAACCCCCGCGGATCGACGGCCGCCGCTGCAAAACCTTCCGCGCGGACCGCGTCGATCAGCGCCGCGTGGTCCACCCGGCCGAGCAGGTCGGCGTCGATCTCGATGCTCGCCGACTCCCCCAGATCGCGAACCCGCACGTTCTGCACGCCGTACGGCGTGAGCAGGTCGCGGACCGCCTGCTCGGCCCGATCGACCCGGACGAGCAGGTTGGGAGTGATCCGGATGCCATAGGCGATCCGGCTGGACAGGCAGGCCGCGGCCGGCTTGTCCGACGTCTCCAGACCCCAGCTGCGCGAGGCCGCCCGGATCTGCGCCTTGGTCAGCCGCGCATCGCGCAGCGGCGTGATCGCGCCGCGTTCGAAGGCCGCCCGGATCCCCGGCCGGAAGCCTGCGATCGCGTCGTCGGCGTTGGTCCCCGTCGCGATCGCCTCGATGCCGAATTCGTCGGCGATCGGCTGCAGCGTCTCGACCAGCTCGGCCTTGCAGAAGTAGCACCGGTCGCCGGCGTTGGCCTGATAGCCCTCGCGGTCCATCTCGTGCGTGTGCGGAGTCACGTGCCGTACGCCGAGCGAGTCGGCGAAGTGGGCCGCCGGCTCGAGCTCCGCGACCGGCAGACTCGGCGAGACGGCGGTGGCCGCGACCACGTTCGCCGGGCCGATCGCGCGAGCCGCTGCTGCCAACAGGAACGCCGAGTCGGCCCCACCGGAGAAGGCGACCACGAGGCTCTCGTACTTGGCCAGCCTCGTCATCAGAGCTTCAAGCCGCTGCTCGAGCACATAGGCGTCCAGCCAGGCGGGAAACTCGGTCAGATCGTTGAGTACGACGTCAGCGCCGTACGCGCGCAGCTCATCCGCCGAGAACGGACCGGTGGCAACGCTCACCGCGACGGCGCCGGCAGCCCGGGCTCCGTCGATGTCGGCGGTGTGGTCGCCGACGTAGATCGTGGCCTGGTGCTCGCGCAGCGCGGTGCCCTTCTCGGCGCCGTGCAGGTCGCCGACGGGCTCGTCGACATCCAGCCCGAGGTGCTCCAGGTGCAGCTTCACGCTCGGGGTGTACTTCGCCGAGACCACCATCGTGCGCCCACGCAGGGCCCGTACTGCGGCCAGCGCCTCGGGCACACCCGGCAACGGGAGGCTTCCGGTGATCGCGTACGACGGGTAGTGCTCGCGGTACCGCGCGACCATCGCGTCGACCTGGTCCTCGGGGAACCAGTTCGCCATCTCCCAGGTCAGCGGCGGCCCGAGACGGCTCACCACCAGGTCGGTGTCGATCGGGACGCCGGTCTCGGCCGCCAGCAGGTCCCAGACGGCCTGGATCCCGGGCCGGGAGTCGATCAGCGTCATGTCCAGATCGAAACCGACCACCAATTCCGGCACGTCGGCCTCGCCTGGCGTGGCGGCAGGGGTGGGCTGAATCTCGGCGGTTGACACGTCCCCAACCCTACGTCCTCGAGCCCACCCGGTCCTCCGGGTATCCCACCGTCCAGTCCTGGTCAGGCATCTCGGATGACGGACACCGGTCTAAGTCGAGTAATTGAGTAGGAATATAGATATTACTTCGCCCTCTCGACCTCAGGAGCAGACCATGACCACGACCGCACCCCTGGAAGCAGACCAGCAGCTCGTCACCGTCGACAAGGTGGGCAGCGCGCTCGGCGCCGTCGTCGGCGGAGTCCGGCTCGGCGGCGAGCTGAGCGCCGCGACCGTGGCCGCGATCCGGCAGGCGCTGCTGACTCATAAGGTGATCTTCTTCCGCGGCCAGGACCACCTGGACGACGCCGGCCAGCTCGCCTTCGCGAAGCTGCTGGGGACGCCGACACTGGCTCACCCGACCTCGAACGCGCTCGAGTCCAACGAGAACGTGCTGCCGATCGACTCCGACTACGGCAAGGCGAACAGCTGGCACACCGACGTGACCTTCGTGGACCGCGTACCGGCGATCAGCCTGCTCCGAGCGGTCACCCTCCCGGCGTACGGCGGTGCGACCAGCTGGGCGAACACGGTCACGGCGTACGCCGAGCTGCCGGTGCCGTTGCAGGCGCTCGTCGACCGGCTCTGGGCGGTGCACAGCAACGTGTACGACTACGCCGGGGCGAAGGACGAGACCCGGATCGGCGGGGTGGACGTGAAGGTCCAGACGCATCGCGAGCAGTTCGTCTCGCAGCTCTTCGAGACCGAGCACCCAGTGGTCCGGGTACACCCCGAGACCGGCGAGCGGGCGCTGGTGCTCGGCCACTTCGTCCGGCGGTTCGTCGGATTGAGCGCAGCGGAGTCGGGGCAGCTCTTCCAGTTGCTGCAGAACCGGGTGACGAACCTCGACAACACGGTCCGCTGGCAGTGGCAGCCGGGCGACTTGGCGATCTGGGACAACCGGGCGACGCAGCACTACGGGGTTGCGGACTACGACGACCAGCCGCGCCGGCTGCACCGGATCACGCTGGCCGGAGATGTCCCGGTGAGTGTCGACGGCGTACGTAGTACTGCCCGCACCGGGGATGCCTCGCACTACTCTGCCGTTTGACATTTGATGGCCTGATGTCCGAGCCCTTGACATCAAGGCGTTGGATGTAAACCCTGTGGTGTGTGGATTCCTTTGGTGCGCGGACCAAGCGGCGGTTGCGGGAGGAGCTGCTCGACGCGGCGTACGACGCGATCGTCACCGGCGGGTACGACGGGTTGCGGATGGCCGACGTCGGGCGGCGGACCGGGGTGTCGCGGCAGACGGTCTACAACGAGTTCGGGGACAAGTGGGGTGTGCTGCAGGCGGTCGCGGCGCGGGAGACCGAGCGGTTCCTGGTCGAGGTGAACGCCGCGCTCGCCGGGCACACCGACCCGATCGACGGGCTCCGCGCCGCGGTCGAACGGGCGCTGACGCTTGCCTCCGACAACCCGCTCGTGAAGGCCGCGCTCAGCGCTCCTGGGTCGGACCAGGCCAGTCAGCTCCTCACCACCCGCGGCCAGCAGGTGCTCGAGTTGAGCCACCAGCGGCTGGACGCCCATGTCCGCGAACACTGGCCCGAGATCGCCGCCGACGACGCGGCGACCTGCGTGGACATCGCTCTGCGTGTAGTCCTCAGCCACATCGTCAACCCCGGCCCGCCCCCAGCCGCCGTCGCCGGCCAAATAGCCCACGTCCTCGGTCCGTTCTTGGCCACCAGCAGGAGGTAGTGATGACGAATCCTCTTCACCGGCAGGGTTTCAGCTCGTTGCAGGCGGGTGGGCTGAACTGGGACGCCCTGCCGCTCCGCCTTTTCGACAAGGGCAACCGGAAGTTCTGGAACCCGCGCGACATCGACTTCAACCAGGACGCCAAGGACTGGGAGAACTTCACCGACAACGAGCGGGACAACGCGATGATGCTGTGCGCGCAGTTCATCGCCGGTGAGGAAGCCGTCACCGAGGACCTGCAGCCGTTCCTGCAGGCAATGGCCGCGGAGGGTCGGTTCGGCGACGAGATGTACCTGACCCAGTTCTGCTTCGAGGAGGCCAAGCACACCGCGGTCTTCCGGATGTGGCTCGACGCGGTCGGCGTCACCGAGGACCTGCACCGGTACGTCGAGAACAACCCCGGCTACCGCGCGATCTTCTACGAAGCGTTGCCGGTGGCACTCAAATCCCTCGCCGACGACCCGTCTCCGGCGAACCAGGTGCGCGCTTCGGTCACCTACAACCACGTAGTAGAAGGAACTCTGGCTCTCACCGGCTACCACTCGTGGAACCTGCTGTGCACCGGCCGCGGTGTCCTGCCCGGCATGCAGGAACTGATCCGCCGCATCGGTGACGACGAACGACGGCACATGGCGTGGGGCACGTTCACCTGCCGCCGCCACGTCGCGGCCGACGAGTCCAACTGGAAGGTCGTCACCGACACGATGGAGGAACTGCTCCCGCACGCCCTCGTCCAGATCCAGTGGGCCCTGGAGAACTCGCCCGAGATCCCACCGGAGATCGACCCCACCGCCCTGATGACGTACGCCGGCGACCGCGCCACCCGCCGCCTCGGCGCCATCGAGTCAGCCCTCGGCGCCGACGTCGCCGGCATCGACCTCGACTACTCCCCCGAAAACCTCGAAGACACCTTCGGCGCCGAAGACTCCGCCGCCCTCGCCGCAGTCCGCTGACCCGTTGCTGGAGGCAACCTTCAGCTTGTCGGGGCTGGTGGTCGCAGTCCGAGCAGGGCGATCGACTTCTCGCGCATCTCGACCTTGCGGATCTTGCCGGTGACGGTCATCGGGAAGTCGTCGACGAGGAGGACGTAGCGCGGGATCTTGTAGTTGGCGAGTTTGCCGGTGGCGAAGGAGCGGAGTCCGGCGGCGTCCAGTTCGCCGGCGCCGGGGCGAAGCTTGATCCACGCGCAGAGTTCCTCGCCGTACTTCTCGTCCGGTACGCCGATCACCTGGACGTCGGCGATGTCGGGGTGGGTGTAGAGGAACTCCTCGATCTCGCGGGGGTACACGTTCTCGCCGCCGCGGATGACCATGTCCTTGATCCGGCCGACGATGTTCACGTAGCCGTCGTCGCGCATCACCGCGAGGTCGCCGGTGTGCATCCAACGCGCCTGGTCGATCGCCTCGGCGGTCTTCCCGGGCTCGTCCCAGTAGCCGAGCATCACGGAGTACCCGCGGGTGCACAGCTCCCCCGGCTCGCCACGCGGTACGACGAGCCCGGTCACCGGGTCGACCAGCTTCACCTCGACGTGCGGCATCACCCGGCCGACGGTCGACGTACGGCGATCGAGGTCGTCGTCACGCCGGGTCTGCGTCGACACCGGCGAGGTCTCGGTCATGCCGTAACAGATCGCCACCTCGGCCATGTGCATGTCGGCCACACAGCGCTTCATCACCTCGACCGGGCACGGCGAGCCCGCCATCACCCCGGTCCGCAGCGAACTCAGGTCGTACGACGCGAAGTCGGGCAGTCCCAGTTCAGCGATGAACATCGTCGGTACGCCGTACAGGCCGGTGCAGCGCTCGTCCTGGACGGCCTTGAGCGTCGCCGCCGGATCGAAAGCCGACGCCGGGATCACCATGCAGGCGCCGTGCGTGGTGCAGCCGAGGTTGCCCATCACCATGCCGAAGCAGTGGTAGAACGGCACCGGGATGCACAGCCGGTCGTCCGGGCCGAACGCGATCGTCTCGGTGACGAAGTACCCGTTGTTCAGGATGTTGTGGTGGCTCAAAGTCGCGCCCTTGGGGAAGCCGGTGGTCCCCGAGGTGTACTGGATGTTGATCGCGTCGTCGAAGCTGAGCTCCGCCGCGCGCTCCTCCAACTGGTCGGCGGTCACACCGGTTGCGGCTGAGACCACGGAGTCCCAGTCCGGCGTACCGATGTAGACGACGTCCTCGAGCGCGGTGCAGTCCGGCCGGACCTCCTCGATCATCTTGCGGTACTCGCTGGTCTTGAACTCCGTCGCGGAGATCAGCAGCTTCACACCGGACTGGTTCAGCGCGTACGCCAGCTCATGGGTCCGGTACGCCGGGTTGATGTTCACCAGGATCGCGCCGATCGCCGCCGTCGCGTACTGCGTGATCGTCCACTCCGCGCAGTTCGGGGCCCAGATCCCGACCCGGTCGCCCTTCGCGATCCCGCGAGCCATCAGTCCGCGCGCGAACTCGTCGACGTCGGCCCCGAACTCGGCGTACGTCCACCTCCGCCCACTGGCGACCTCGACCATCGCCTCGCGCTCGCCGTACGTCGCGACCGTCCGTCTGAGGTTCTGCCCGATCGTCTCGCCCAGCAACGGAACCTCGGACACTCCGGACGCATACGAAGGCTGGCTCATGCCGCCATCGTCACTCCCCACCGGTCGCCCGACAACCCCAACGCGCCGGGCGACCGGCCGAGGTCAGTCGGCCAGGATCTCGATGGAGTCGACCCGGTCGGGGTAGAACGCCAGGTGATCCTTGATGTCGGCGACCGGGGCGTACGGGTTCTCGTACGTCCAGACGGCGTTCACCGTCTTCTCGCCGCCCGGGAGGATGCTGTAGTACGACGCGTCGCCCTTGTACGGGCAGTAGCTCTCGTGGTCGGTGCGCTCCAGCTGCGTCAGATCGACGTCCTTGCGCGGGATGTACTGCACCGCCGGGTAGTTCGCCTCCTGCAGCGACAAGGCGTCCCGGGTGTCGGCGACGATCTGGCCGGCCACCTTCACGACCACGCGGTCGGGGTTCTTCTCGACGGTGATCGGGTGATCCGGTCCCGGAACCTTTACCGGCTTGTCAGACATAGTGTCAGCTCCCAACGATCGACTCTTCCGATGTCAGCAACCTCCACCGCCGCGCCCGCATTCCCACTTCTGCGAGCATTTCCGGCCCGGCTCAGACCGGGAGGAGCTTGATCAGCAGGCAGGGGCCGCCGTCGAAGATGCCGCCGTCGATACCGAGGGCGAGGCCGTCGGAGTACAGCAAGGGACCGGTCAGGTACTCCGGGTCGATGCCGAGCTGATCGGCCACGATGCTGTGACCGTGGACGATCCGGCGGCCGCCGAGCCGGTTCAGCAGGTCGGCCGCGACCGCCGGGCCGCTTTCGCCGCGGAAGGCGTACCGCGACGTCATCCGGCGCCAGACCTCCCACCAGACGGTGATGTCGTCGCTGTGCAGGTCGGACCAGGCGGCCTGGTTGATCTCGTCGATCGAGTCACCCCATTCGAGGTACTCCTCGGTGTCGGAGTGCAGCAGCAGGTGGTCGGCGTCGAGTCCGACCAGCGGCTGCTCGATCAGCCAGGCCACGTCGTCGTCGGTGAGCAGCTCCTGGTCGCGGTCCTGGCCGCCGTTCAGCGCCCAGCTGCGTTCGAAGCTGCGCGAGGTGAGTCCGTCGTGCGGGACGAAGGTGTCGCCGAACTTGCGCATCCCGAGCGCGAGGATCTCGTGGTTGCCGAGCAGGACCCGGATCTCGCCGGTGCCGGCCGCCGCCTGGGCCGCCAGTCGGCGAACCAGCGCCAGCACGCCGACGCCGTCCGGGCCGCGGTCGAAGAAGTCGCCGAGGAACCACAGCCGGACGTCGTGGTCGGCCCAGTTGCCCTCGGCGTCGATCAGGCCGGCCGCGGTGAGTGCCTCGGTCAGCTTCTCGGGATGGCCGTGGATGTCGCTGACCGCGTACGTCGCGGTCATGCGGAACTCACCCTCGCAGCGTCAGCACGATCAGTACGACGTTGAGGGCCGTGACGGCGGTTGCGACCAGGCATGCCGTGAGAGTAGTCGGCCAGCGGTTGACAAGGTCGCCCATGACGCGCCGGGAAGCGGTCAACCGGACCAGCGGCCACAGGGCGCACGGGATCCCGAAGCTCAGCACGACCTGCGAAATCACCAGCGCGCGGCTCGGATCGATGCCGAGGGCCAGGATGATCAGGGCCGGAAGCAACGTCACCAGCCGGCGCGCCGCCAGCGGGATGTGCCGCTGCCAGAACCCTTCCAGGATGACCGATCCCGCATAGGTGCCCACCGACGACGAGGCGAACCCACTGGCCAGCAAGGCCAACGCGAACAACAGGGCCGGCAGGCTGCCGATCCGGTCGCCGATGGCCGTGTGCGCCGCGTCGAGCGAATCGGCCCCGCTGCCCTTCAGCGCGGCGGCGGCGACCACCACCATGGCCAGGTTGACGGCACCGGCGAGCGCCATCGCCACGGCGACGTCGAGCCGCGTCGCCCGCAGTACGCGTTGCTTGCCGGAGGCGGACCGGATCGACTTCCAGTGCCGGTCGGTGACCAGGGCTCCGTGCAACCAGATCGCGTGCGGCATCACCGTCGCACCCAGCATTCCGGCCGCGAGCACCAGCGACTGAGTGCCGTCCAGGCGGGGCACCAGGCCGCCGACGATGCCCGATCCGGACGGGTGCGACTGGATCGTCGACACCACGAAACCGACCAGTACTACGGCCAGTAACCCGATGATCGCGGCCTCGAACGGCCGCTGCCCCCGTTTGGACTGGTAGATCAGCAGCCCGAACGAGACGGCACCGGTGATCGCCCCGCCCAGCAGCAACGGGATCCCGAACAGCAGGTTCAGCGCGATCGCGCCGCCGACCACCTCGGCCAGGTCGGTCGCCACCGCCACCAGCTCGGCCTGCGCCCACAACCCGGTGGAGGTCGACCTCGCGAAGTGCTCCCGGCACAGCTGGGGCAGCGTCCGGCCGGTCGCGATACTCGCCTTGGCGGCCAGATACTGCACCAGCACGGCCATCAGGTTCGCCCCGACGACGACCCAGCAGAGCAGATACCCGTACTTCGCGCCCGCGGCGATGTTGGTCGCGAAGTTGCCCGGATCCACATACGCGACCGCCGCCACGAAGGCGGGACCGAGCAGCAACAGACCTGATCGGTTCAGTTGCCGTCGGAGCGGGGCCGGTGCGTACATGGGAGAAGTGTGTCCGAAGCCGGGGACAAAAGGGGATCCGGTCTGATTCTGAGACAGATCAGTCCAGGATCAGGCCCACGACCAGCACACCTCGAGCGAGACCTCGATGGTCTGCTCGCCCGGTGTGACGGCCATTTCCGCGTCGAATCCCGGCGCCATTCCCTTCCCGGCGGCGGCCATCGCCCGGATCGGCACGTGTCCGTAGGTCTCGGCGACGCCGGCGATGGCTCCGATGGTCTGCCCCGTCAGCCCGGCCAGGTGATCGGCTTTCTGCCGGGCCTGGGCGAAGGCGAGTTCGCGCGCCTGCTGCACCAGCGGTGCCTTGTCGGCGACGTCGAACTGCAGCCCGTCCAGCCCGAGATCGTTGCCCACAGCACCCACCGCGGCGTTCAGCAGCCGGCCGAACCCGGTCAGGTCCGTCGTCGAGACCGTCATCGAGTGCGACGCGCGGTACCCGGCGATCTGCATCGAGTCCGCGTACTGCGGATAGACGTTCACCGAGCTCGTGTGGATGTCCTTCTCGGCGACACCCTGGTCGCGCAGCGCGGCGCTCACCGCGTCGGTCCGCTCCGCGACCTGCGCGACGGCGGCCGCCACGTCCTTCGCGTCGTGTCCCACGCTCAGCGTCAGACGGAGTACGTCGGCCGGTGCAGTGACCTGCCCGGTGCCCACCACAGTGATCCCAGAGTCCATGCCCGCCAGTCTGCCATTGGTACGGACTCTGTAAGGGCGCGGCAAATTGGGGTTGCCGGTGACCCGCTGGGCTGGGACTCTCCCGGGATGAGCCTGCTGAACGAGGTCGACGACTACCTGCACGCCGCGCCGCTGTCCGGTGCCACGCCTGAGGAGGTCGGCCCGTTCACGCTGTTCCGCAGTACGAGTCCCTGGCCGTACTACGCGCGTCCGCGGCCTGGTGGCGAGCAGACGATCGAGGCGGCCGACCTGGAGGCGCTGCGGAAGCGCTGCACCGAGCTTGACCTTCCACTCAACCTGGAGTGGGTCGTGGAGACCTGCCCATCGCTCAGTGCCGCCGCGGCCGCCGCCGGCCTGGAGGTCATCGAGCACCCGCTGCTCGTCCTCGACCAGGCGAACTTCAAACCCGCGACGGCCGACGCGAACTGCACTGTGCTGCCCGCGGTCGAGTCCGTACTACGGGAAGCTCGCGCCGTCGCCAACGTTGCCTTCGGCGACCCCGGTACGGCGGTCGGCAGTGGCGGCATCGAGGACAGGGACGCCAAGGCCGCCGAGATCTCGCCTGAGATGCTCAAGTTCCTGCTCGACCGCGCCCAGGCCGGGTACTCCATCACTGCCGGCGCTGCCACTGCGGACGGACTGGTCGCCAGTGGGGTGCACCAGCCGGTCGGGAAGGCCAGCGAGATCGTCGGCGTCGCGACGCTGCCCGCGATGCGGCGCCGAGGCTTCG
The DNA here is from genome assembly GCF_003261635.1 of Kribbella monticola. Classification (GTDB taxonomy): domain Bacteria; phylum Actinomycetota; class Actinomycetes; order Propionibacteriales; family Kribbellaceae; genus Kribbella; species Kribbella monticola. The sequence goes on from NZ_QFXK01000030.1 coordinate 349,681, forward strand.
GAGCCGCCGTCACCAGCTGCCTCGCCGAGCACGCGTTCGGCATGGGGGTCACGCTGCTCCTGCTTTCGGCGGAGTCGGACGCGGTGGCGGCTGTCTACGAGCGCATCGGCTTCCGCCGCATCGGTCACGCCGGCGCCGCCGAAGTACCCGACAGCGAATGACCACCCGCGCCGGCTGACGTCATCAGCGTGACAAGAGTCGGGCTGCGGGTCGTGGATGCTGGGTGCGGGGCCGTACCGTTGGAGGGATGAGCAATACCGAGCGGACCCGCCCACGTACCCTCGCCGAGGCATTACGCGGTTGGGACGATGCTGCCCTCGGCCAGCTGCTTCAGAACCGTCCCGACCTGGCTACGCCCATCCCTGCCGACACCAGTCAGCTCGCTGCCCGCGCGACCAGCAACGCTTCGGCGGCGAGAGCCATCAACCGGCTCGACGAGTTCAGTGTCGACCTGCTGGAGGCACTGTCGGCACTGCCTGAGCCGGTGGACCTGCAGGCGCTCGCTGCGGGCGTCGACCAGCCGGTGGAGGTCGTGCAGCCGCGGGTGACCGAGCTGCTGGCCCTGGCCCTGGTCTGGGGCAACGAGGACGACCTGCGCCCGATCCGCGCAGTCCACGAGCTCCTCGGGCCGACGCCGGCCGGCCTGGGGCCGATCACCACCAGGCACTTCGGTGACCTGGACAAGCTGATCGAAGAGGCCGGGCCCGAGGCGCGCGAGGTGCTCGACAAGCTCACGTGGGGCCCGCCGACCGGTTCGGTGGAGAAGGCGGAGCGGCCGGTCACGATCGCCTCCGCCAAGACGCCCGTGGAGCAGTTGCTCGCCCGCGGACTCGTAGTACCGAAGGATGCCAACACTGTCGTGCTGCCGCGGCAGATCGGGCTGCACCTGCGCGGTGGGCGCGTCCTGGCGTCCACGAGGCCGACACCGCCACCGCTTGGTGGCAAGCAGGTGTCCGCGACTATCGCTGACCGCGCTGCGGCTGGTGCGGCTCTCGACCTGGTTCGCCTTGTCGACGGTGCGCTGGAGCAGCTGGGCACCGATCCCCCGCCCGTACTGCGGACTGGCGGCATCGGCGTACGGGAGCTTCGCAGCCTGGCCACGAAGATCGGTGCCGACGAGCAGGCGGCGGGCGCAGTACTGGAGATCGCGTACGCCGCTGGGCTGGTTGCTGCTGCCGAGGTCGGTACGGGAGAGCTCTGGCTGCCGACTTCGTCGTACGACGACTGGCTGGAGCTCGACACTGCGCATCGGTGGGCTCAGCTCGTGCTGGCCTGGCACAGCGGGTTACGTGCGATCGGTCTGATCGGGAGGCGGGACAGTGGCGGGGCGACCGCTGCTGCGCGCGAGCGGTTGGTCAATGCGCTCGCGCCGGACCTGGAGCGCTTGCTGGCGCCGGAGGTCAGGCAGCTCACGTTGCAGGCTCTGGCGGAAGCAGGAGCCGGTACTGCGCCCGCAGTCGAGTCTGTGGTCACCTGGGTCGCCTGGCATCGCCCGCGTCGCGGTGGTCAGTTCCGCGACGACCTGGTCGACTGGACCATCACCGAAGCGGCACTGCTCGGCTTGACCGGTCTTGGCGCGTTGGCTTCGCACGCTCGAGTGCTGCTCGGTGACGAGCCTGCTGCCGAGGATCTGGCTGTTGCCATTCAGCCACTCGTCCCGGCACCGGTGTCGGAGGTGCTGCTCCAGGCGGACCTCACTGCTGTAGCACCTGGGCCGCTGGTGCGCGCAGTTCAAGAGGACCTTGTGGTGATGGCCGACGCCGAGTCGCATGGCGGTGGTGGCGTCTACCGGTTCAGTGAGAGCTCGATCCGGCGCGCCTTCGACCTCGGGCGCACTGCTGAGCAGTTGCACTCGTGGTTGGTGGAGCACTCGCGTACGCCGGTGCCGCAGCCGCTGAGCTACCTCATCGACGACGTCGCCCGCCGCCACGGCGTACTGCGGATCGGCGCGGCGTCGACGTACTTGCGCTGCGACGACGAGTCGGTGCTGACCCAGTTGCTCAGCTCCAACCTGCCGGGGATCCGCTTCCGCCGCCTCGCGCCCACTGTGGTCGTTTCTCCGTCGCCGCCGGACATGGTGCTCTCCCGCTTGCGCGAGGCCGGGCTGGCTCCGCTGGGCGAGTCGTTCGACGGCGTGGTGCACGTGACGACCGCAGGTAACCGGCGAGGCCAGCCACCGCGTCGGCGTACGAGCCGGGACTTCGCGGACAGCACCATCGAGCTCACCGAGGACCAGGTCAAGGCCGTCATCGAACGCGTCCGTGCCGGCGACCGGGTAGCGGCGGAGCGCCCGGCCGAGCACACCTCAGGCGACGCCACCGCGCCCGCCGAAACCATCAGCGTCCTCGCCGAGGCGGCCGAAGCGGGCAGCCCCACGTGGATCTCCTACGTGGACCACAACGGCAACGCGGCCGAACGCATCGTCGAACCGGTCCGGGTGGCCGACGGCTGGCTCACCGCATACGACGACGGCGCCGACCAGCCCCGCACCTACGCCCTCCACCGCATAGCCGCCGCCCGCCCGGTGCCGGAGTAGCTGACCCAGCGGTCCCCCGGGGTGTTTGGTGGGAGGAGGCACAATGGAGGGTCGGGCGGAGTACTTCGCCTGAAGGCTGGTGACAGGGGATGTGTAGTGACCGACGGGCCGTTGATCGTGCAGTCCGACAAGACGCTGTTGTTGGAGACCGCTCATCCGGATGCGACCGACTGCCGTAAGGCGATCGCGCCGTTCTCGGAGCTGGAGCGCGCTCCGGAGCACGTGCACACCTACCGGTTGACCCCGCTGGGGTTGTGGAACGCCCGGGCCGCCGGGCACGACGCCGAGCAGGTGATCGACGTACTGCTTCGCTACAGCCGCTACCCCGTGCCGCACTCGCTGCTGGTCGACATCGCCGAGACACTGGACCGCTACGGCCGGCTGCGGCTGGAGAAGCACCCTGAGCACGGGCTGGTGCTGATCACCACCGACCGGCCTGTGCTCGAAGAGGTACTGCGCAGCGCCAAGATCAAGCCGCTGGTCGGCGCCCGGATCGACGACGACATGGTGATCGTCCACCCGTCCGAGCGCGGTCACCTCAAGCAGACCCTGCTGAAGCTGGGCTGGCCGGCCGAGGACCTCGCCGGGTACGTCGACGGCGAGGCGCACAAGATCGACCTGGTCAAGGACGGCTGGGACCTCCGTCCGTACCAGCAGCAGGCGACCGATGCCTTCTGGCACGGCGGTTCGGGCGTCGTCGTCCTGCCCTGTGGCGCCGGCAAGACGATCGTCGGCGCGGCCGCGATGGCGCAGGCGTCCGCGACCACGCTGATCCTCGTCACGAACACCGTGTCCGCACGGCAGTGGAAGGAAGAGCTGCTCAAGCGGACCACGCTGACCGAGGACGAGATCGGCGAGTACTCCGGTGCGCGCAAGGAGATCCGGCCGGTCACGATCGCGACGTACCAGGTGATGACGACCCGGCGGAAGGGTGTCTACACGCACCTCGAACTGCTGGACGCGCGCGACTGGGGCCTGATCGTGTACGACGAGGTGCACCTGCTGCCCGCCCCGATCTTCCGGATGACCGCCGATCTGCAGACCCGGCGGCGGATCGGGCTGACCGCGACGCTGGTCCGCGAGGACGGCCGCGAGGGCGACGTGTTCTCGCTCATCGGGCCCAAGCGGTACGACGCGCCATGGAAGGACATCGAGGCGCAGGGCTGGATCGCGCCGGCCGACTGCGTCGAGGTACGGGTCGATCTGGAGCAGACCGAGCGATTCGTGTACGCGACCGCCGAGCCCGAGGACCGCTACCGGCTGGCCGCGTCGACCCCGGCCAAGTCCCGGCTCGTACGGCGTATCGCCGAGCACCACAAAGGCGAGCCGATGCTGGTGATCGGGCAGTACATCGACCAGCTCGACGAACTCGGCGAGCGCCTCGAATGCCCGGTGATCAAGGGCGAGACGACCGTCAAGGAGCGCCAGCGGTTGTTCCAGGCGTTCCGCACCGGCGAGATCAACATGCTCGTCGTCAGCAAGGTCGCGAACTTCTCGATCGACCTGCCCGAGGCGTCGGTCGCCGTCCAGGTCTCCGGCACCTTCGGCTCCCGCCAGGAGGAGGCGCAGCGGCTCGGTCGCGTACTGCGCCCGAAGGGTGACGGCCGTACTGCGCGCTTCTACTCCATCGTCGCCCGCGACACGGTGGACGCCGAGTTCGCCGCCCACCGCCAGCGCTTCCTGGCCGAACAGGGCTACGCCTACACGATCGTCGACGCGGAAAACCTCTTCGCCTGACTTCGGCTCGTCAGCTACTTTGCCAGTCTGTGATGCCGCATTTGTCACAGCTGATCTTCGGTCGGCCGGCCAGGGAATGCGGCAGCCGTGGACGGAGTTGCGCAGAGAGGGACAGGTTGCCGAGCAGCTGAATGGGGGTGACGGTTCGGTCACAGAGGGTGGATCGGGGATTGCCCAGGGCAACATCAGGGTTCAACCTGAGCGAATCCCGAGACTTCGACCGGTACCGTCGAGACGTATGGGGACACAGGCACTCGAGCGGGTGGATCTGACTGGGGAACGGCCGCGCAGCTCCACCGGGGCGGGGCCGGTGGTCTGGCGGGTGGTGCGGGAAGCAGTCCTGCTCGCCACCATGTTCCTGGTCTACAGCGCGGGCCGGCAGTTCGCCGGAAAACACACCGGCTCGGCGTTCGACCACGCCCGCGAAGTGCTCTCCCTGCAGCACTGGTTACATCTCCCGGACGAGGCAGCGATCCAGCACGCCGCCCTCCAGCTCCCCCAACTGGTCCAGGGAGCGAACCTGTACTACGCGTCGGTGCACGCCCCGTTGACGGGCGCGGTCCTGCTCTGGCTGTCCATCTGGCGCCCCAAGGCTTACCCGCTGGTCCGCTGGACGATGGTCTCCGTCACCGGTCTCGCGTTGATCGGCCACATTCTGTTCCCGCTGGCACCGCCGCGGATGATGCCCGGCTTCGTCGACACCGGCCTCAAGTTCGGCCAGTCCGTCTACGGCCCGGAGAACTCCGGCGGCGTGGCGAACCAGTTCGCCGCGATGCCGAGCCTGCACGTCGGCTGGGCTGCCCTGATCGCGCTCTCGATGATCCTGATCACCCGGTCCAAGTGGCGCTGGCTGTGGCTGGCCCACCCGATCATCACGTTCTCGGTGGTGGTCGTGACAGCGAACCACTACTGGCTGGACGGGATCGTGGCGTTGCTGCTGATCGGTATCAGCCTGCCGCTGCTGCTCCGCCCCGGACTGCGCAGCTACAAGACGGCTGCCGTCGACAGGTCCGCGGATAATTCGGTCGCCCCGGAGCCGGCGCTCAAGTAACGTAGCGGGGCTTCCCCGACCGTCGACCGCTTTGCGGAGGTCTTGTCGTGCCCCCTGATCCCGGCCCCACGCATTCCGACTCCACGCATCCCGCCCCCACGCGGCATTCCGACCCGACGCCGTCCACCTTGCACGCCGAGAAGGACTACCTGCGGACCTCCCGCGCCGCGCTCGCGCTGATGCGGGAGAAGACCGGCTCACTGAAGATCTACAGCGCCGACCCGGTGAACGCCGAGTTCCTCAAGGCGGCGATCTTCCGCCGGATGCAGGAACTCGAGGACGACCCCGAAGTACCGCTGTTCTTCGGCCGGCTGGACTATCTCGAACCCACCGAGGAAACCTTCCACATCGGCCGCCGGCACGTGAACGACGAGCAGGGCGAGCCGCTGGTGGTCGACTGGCGCGCCGAGATCTCGGTGCCGTTCTACCGGGCCAGCCGGACCGAGCCGATGGGCGTCGGGATCCGCCGCCGGTTCGGGTTCACGCACGGCGAGCTGACCGCGTTCGAGGACGAGGACCTGACCACCTCGGCACCGGTCGCCGAGCACAGCGACATCCTCGACGCGGAGATCGAGCGCCCGCGTTCCGGCCCGATGCGCGACATCGTGGCGACGATCCAGCCGGAGCAGGACGTCATCGTCCGGGCCGGGGTCGACGAGACGATCTGTGTCCAGGGTGCGCCCGGAACGGGGAAGACGGCTGTCGGGCTGCACCGCGCGGCGTACCTGCTCTATGCCTACCGCGACCAGTTGAGCCGGGCCGGCGTCCTGGTGGTCGGGCCGAACGCGAGCTTCCTGCGGTACATCGGCGACGTGCTGCCCGCGCTGGGCGAGATCGAGGCGAAGCAGACGACCGTCGAGGAAATGGTCGCCCGGGTCAAGATCGCCGGACCCGGCCCGGCCCCGGTCGACATCCTGAAGGGTGACGCGCGGATGGCGGAGGTACTGCGCCGCGCGGTGTGGTCGCAGGTGCAGCTCCCGAAGGAAGCGCTGGTCGTACCGCGGGGATCGCACCGGTGGCGCGTACCGGCGTACGAGGCCGAGGAGTTGGTGAACGAGCTCCGCACCCGAGGCATCCGGTACGGCGCCGGCCGGGCGATGTTGCCGCAGCGGCTGGCGCACGCGGTACTGCTCAGGATGGAGACCGGCGGTGATTCGCCCGACGATCGCGTGCAGGACTCGGTGGCGCGCAGCCGTCCCGTCAAGCTGTACGCCGATGCGCTCTGGCCGGCCGTCGATCCGGCGAAGTTGCTGTTCCGGTTGTTCACGGACGCCGAGTTGCTGGCCGAGCACGCCGACGGGATCCTGACCGAGGAGGAGCAGGCGCTGCTGCTGTGGGACAAGGCGCCCCGGTCCGCGGGCGCCGCGAAGTGGTCTGTTGCCGATGCCACCCTCATCGACGAGCTCGCGGATCTGGTCGATCGGACGCCCAGCCTCGGCCACGTCGTACTGGACGAGGCGCAAGACCTGTCGGCGATGCAGTTGCGCGCCGTCGGGCGGCGGTGCTCGACCGGGTCGATGACCGTGCTCGGCGATATCGCGCAGGGGACGACACCGTGGGCGACGCCGTCGTGGGACGAGGCACTGAAGCATCTCGGCAAGAGCGGCGCGCATACGGAGGAGCTCACGGCCGGCTTCCGCGTGCCCGGCCAGGTGATCGAGTACGCCGCACGCCTGCTGCCGCAGATCGCACCGCACCTGACGCCACCGACCGCAGTACGACGCGCGCGGGGCGAGCTCGCCATCACCCAGGTACCGGACAGTCTGGCCGCCGCCGTCGAGACCGTGCAGGAGATCACCGAACGGCCCGGGTCGATCGGCGTGATCGTTCCCGACGCACTGGTCCCTGGTGCCCGGAAAGCCTTGCAGGACAAGGGAATCAGCTTCAGCGTGCTCGGCGACGAGGACGACGTCGAGGCGCACGTGGACGTCGTACCGGCCGGGCTCGCCAAGGGTCTCGAGTTCGACCACGTCGTCCTGGTCGAGCCGGCCGGCATCGTGGCCGGTGAGGCCGACGAGCGCACCGGCCTCCGCCGCCTCTACGTCTGCCTGACCCGTGCGGTTACCTCACTCGCGATCCTGCACACTGACGACCTTCCCGACGTACTGCGCTGAGCCGGCGGGTCAGAAGCCTCGGGAGCCACCGGAGCGGCGGGAGGAGCGCCGGGACGAGCCGCCGCCACTGGAGCGGGTCCGGGACGAGTACGACGACCGTCGGCGCCGGGACGAGCCGGAGCTCCAGCTGCTGCCGCTGTCGTTGTCGTCGTCGTCCGAGCTACTCCAGCTGGACGAGGAGGAGCGGCTGGCCATCGCGGTACTGAGGTCGTCGGAGAAGCGGCTGAGGCGAGCACCGGCGCGGCGGGAGCCCCAGCGGGACCGCATCGCCTCTCCGGCCCGGCGGGCGTCCTGGTCAGGGAACCACCAGCGCGTGCCGTCGCCCATGGTCCAGTAGCCGTCCATGTACGACGCCAGTTCCTCGCCGAGCGTCCAGTAGGGCCGGGCCCGGTCCCGGAGCGTCACCATCCGGATCTCCGGCTCCTGCTTGGCCGCCACCTTCGCAGCGCACGCGGCGCACACCTGCACCTGCCGCTCCGTACCGCCTTCGGGTGCCCATTGGACTGCCGTAGTACTGGGCCCGTGGCGGGGATCGAAGAAGCAGGGCGGCGTCGGCTCAGGAATCGGCTTGCCTGCGCGCACTGCAGCCAGGCAAACCAAGCCGTACCGCGCAGAGCCGAGCAGTGTGGCCACAGCCGCTGTGTCGTCGTCACCCTTGGCTTCGTCGAGCCGATGCCGGGCCTTCTCCACAGCGTCGAGCACGTCCTGGGAAAGCTTCGCCTGCTGGGGGTCCGAGGTCGCCGGCAGCGCCGACACCTGCTGTGAGAGCCCGATGATCTCCTCGTTGAGGACCGGTACCGAGACCTCGAGGTGCTTCTTCTCGTCCGACCTGCGGGCCCGGCGAGCGCTCAGCGTGATACCGCCCCACCACAGCACCGCGAGGCCGGCCACACCTCCGGCGTACGGGGCGGCGTCGATGTAGAACGGCTTGTCGATCACCTGCGCACGCTGGATGAACCGGGTGAGGATCGCGTCGTAGTCAGGCGCACAGCAGTCGACCGCCTCGTCGACGGCGTCACCCACGTGGTACGTCGGTCCCTTGTCTGCGTGCTGTACGGCGTGGAATCCGCGGCCCTTCGACTCCGAGGTCGCGTCGACCAGTACGGCGTACACGCCCTCTACGCCGACCCGGTCGTACAGCTGACTGGCGATCTCCTCGCCGGTCCAGGCGAGCTGAACCCGTGAGCTGTAGGAGCCCTTGTAGCCGATGTCGATCGCCGATGCCGGAATGACGGCGATCCGCATCGGTGCCGCAGCCGACCTCACTGCGCGGTTCAGCTCAGCCACCTCCGAAGTGCTGAGCCGGGTCACGTCGGGATCGACCCAGACGCCCGGATCACCCAGCTTGGCGGCGACGCCGTTCATGTACGTCTCCGCGGCGGCCTGCGCGCGTTGACGGTCGCCGTCGAAGTCCGGCGGGGTGTAGCGAGGCTGGGTGTACTTGTACGTCGGCCTGCTGGTCGGCGGCTTGCTCGGTGTGGGCGTCGGAGTCGCGGCATGCGCGGGCGACGCAGCAAGTACCGGTGCGGCAACCAGTGCGAGTGTGCCGAGCAGGCGAAGGTAGCGGGTCATCGTGTTCCTCCAGCGAGGCGGTTCTGGCAGGCAGCACAGACAGGGATCTCCCGGGCCTTTCCATCCGGTGGCGTGTACATCCAGTCGGTCACGGAGGTGCCGTGCGCCGGATCGAAGAAGCAGACAGCGCGCCGGGGCGGCGCCGGCGTACCGGCGAGCCGGGCCTGGGCACAAGCCAGTCGCCAGCGGCCGTACTCGACAGTGGCCCGTACTGCGCGCAACTGCTGGTCGTCCGGTTTGTTGTCGACGACGCGGCCCGCGTCGGCGTACGCGTCCATCGCCGCCTGCACGTCCGCTGTCGTCTCCACGCCGTCCAGACGCACGTCGGCTCGGTCCAGTTCCTCGCCGAAGCGGGTCACGTCCTCCAGCGCGAGCTTCTGCCGCTCTTCCAACGTGTCCGCCTCGTCGGGCAGCACCTGGTACGACGGCCGGTAGAGCGCGGGGCCTTCGTCCTTGCCCGGCCTCCGCTTCCACCAGCGCAAGCCGAGCCCGGCAGCAACCAGAAGCACCAGCACGATCCCCACCGGCCACAGCCAGCCCGGCGCTCCCTGGGAAGAGCTGGGAACGTCGAGCTGATCCAGTACGCCGTCCAGCGTCCCCACCGGGTCCGACCGGCTGTGCTTCGAGAGTTCATCGGTGAGGATTCGCGCGATCGGCGTATCCACGCCCACTGCGCTCCCCCAGGTCACCGCCCCGCCGAAGACCACCAGGTAGATCCCGTCGGCCTGCTGCAGATCCACCACCTGATCGACGAACGCCCGGGCCGCCTGGTCGCGGTCTCCTGTGGCCAGTGCCGCAGCGGGGACCACAGCGATCCGGATCGCCGGCGTGTGCCCGTCGACCCGGGCAGCCAAGCGCTGGGAGTCCTGCTCCGGAACGAGCGACCGCTGCGACGGGTCGACGTACACGGGCGAGTTCTTCCACCCCTCCACCACGTCGCTCGGAGTGGCGGACCGGGCCGCCGACGCAGGCAGTGGAGCCGCCCAGGAGACGGCAAGCAGCAGGGCAGCCAGAAAACGCATGGGCGCAAGCCTGCCCTAACGGGGTGTTAGGGCAGGCCACAGCCTCCCAACGTCAGTCGGCGAGAGCCACCGGCAGCCGCTCCTCTGCCTCGAGCGGCTCGAGGTGCTCAATCGCTTCCAGTGCGGGGTTACGACGCAGGACGACGAGCAGCGCGAGTACTACGACGCCGAGCGCGGCTGCGATCGGGGGCAGCAGCTGTACGCCGACCAACTTGATCACCAGACCACCGACCACGGCCGAGAGCCCTGCTCCCAGGTAGATCGCGGACGCGTTCATCGCCAGCAGCAGTCCGCCGCCTGAGCCCAGCTCCAGCAGGAGGTTCTGGATCGGCGGGTTGAACGCCCACGTGAAGAGACTCCATACGAACAAGGCGATCCCTGCACCCACCACAGTGGCCGCGGTCAGCGTCAGCGTCGCGATCACCACGGTGAACCCGGTCAGCACTACGCCCAGCGTCCGAAGGCTGCCGAAGCGGTCCGTTGCACGGCCACCGATCAGGTTGCCGACCACGGCGCCCAGTCCGTAGACCAGCAGGAGCACACCGACTGTGCCGCCCTTCAGGTGAGCAGTCTTGGCGAGCAGCGGCACGACGTAGATGTAGACGCTCATGGTGGCGAGCACTGCGAGCACTGTCATCGCCAGCACGATCTGCACCCGCCTGTCGGTCACTCCCGCGAACCGCTCACGCAAGCTGATCGCCGGCGGCGCGTCCACCTTGGGAAGCGCGGTCTGAACGGCCAGCGCGATCAGGACTGCCACGGCCGCGATCAGCCCGAACACCCCGCGGTAGCCGAGACTTCCACCGAGCAGACTGCCCGCCGGCACTCCGAGCACGAGGGCGAACGTGAGCCCGCCGAAGACCACAGCGACCGCTCGACCCCGCTCCTCCGGCGGCAGGAATCCAGTGGCGAACAGTGTGGCGGCCGGCGTGTAGGCAGCAGCACCGAAGGCCGCCACGACGCGTCCCAGGATCAGTACGGAGTAGTCCGTGGCCAGCGCGGCTATCAGGTTGCCCAGCGCGGCAGTAAGGAGTGCCGCGAGCAACAACGTGCGGCGCTCCCAGCGACCCGTCAACGTGGACAACAGCGGCGCGCCGACGGCGTACGAGAGAGCGAAAGCCGTCGCGAGCTGGCCGGCTGCGGTGAGCGAGACGTGCAGCTCGGAGCTGACGGCGGGGAGCACGCCGGACACGACGTACGCGCTGGTGCCGACGGCGAAGGCACCGGCGGCCAGCAGGTAGATGCGTGCGGACATCAGGGGACCTTCCGACGGAAATGATTAGTTCGACGTTGATCGTACTACGATCTTCATCGAAGTTCGATAGCGGTCGTAGAATGAAGGCATGAAGAAGGAGAAGGTGGACGCATGAGCACCTCGAAAGCCCTGCCGCAGCCCGATCGCGAGGAGATTCGGATCGAGCAAGTGCTGCAGGCCCTGGGCGAGCCGGTCCGGCTGCAGATCGTCCGGCTGCTCGCCGACCAGCCGGACGGCATCGCGTGCGGTGAGATCGACCTCCAGGTGACGCCGTCGACCCGGGCTCACCACCTGCGGATCCTGCGCGAGGCAGGCGTCATCAGCACCCACACCGAGGGCACCCGGCGGATCAGCAGCCTGCGGCGCGAAGACCTCGACAACCTGTACCCCGGCCTGCTCCCCGGCGTCCTGGCCGCTCCGCGCTGAGCCGTCCGCCGGGCCGGATATCTCGGCCGGTGTTCGGCAACCGCAAGCCGATGGTGCCCAGATCGAGCGGCGGACGTGTGGGCGGGCTGGCAGACTGTGGCGGTGGTGGCCTTGCGCGAACGGTGGAACGAGCTGATCCCTGGCTCGACCGCGCTGGCCGACGACTTGGTCGCCCGCTATCTCGGCCGGAACCGCCGCGCATACCGCGACCAGTACCTCGACACCGTGCTGACCGGCCTCGATTCGCTGATCCAGTTGAGCACCGACCCGACTTCGGTCCGGCTCGCCGCCTGGTTCCATCGGGCCGTGCACGAACCAGGCAGTCGCGCGGAGGAGGACGCGGAAGCCTCGGCGCGCCTGGCCGAGCAGACCCTCCCGGCGTACGGCGTGGACCCGATCCGGATCGCCGAGGTCGCCCGGCTGATCCGGCTGACCGGCTCACTGTCCACCCCGCCGACGGACTCCTACGCTCCGCCTCGCCGCGACGCGAACGGTGATGTCCTGCTCGACGCCGTCAACGCGGCACTCGCCACTGCCCCCAGCCGCTACGCCGCCCATGCCTCCGAAGTACGCCGTGACGGTGGCGACCGGGCAACCGCCACCGAACGCCGGTACGACGAGGTTCGCGAACTCCTGGACGGTCATCTGTACCGGACTCAACTGGCACGACAGCGGATGGGAACAACGGCCCGCGCCAACCTGGAAGCCGAGCTCGCCGGGCTCGACAGTGAACTCCCTGCTCCTTGGCGTGGTTGGCAACAAGCTGCTCTGGCGGCACTGGCTACCTTCGGCGCTATCGCGGCCGCAGTAGTCTCCATCGCTGCGGCCGGTGCGCCTTGGCAGGTGCCCGCTCTGGAATCCGAGGCCAGCTGGCCGCCGGTCGTTCTAGCTGCGGTTGCCTTCTTCAGCGCGCCTGTGTTGTTCCGCTGTGCGCGTAGCAGCAGTCAGCGAGCTCGACTCATCTCTGGCGCCGTGGTGGCGGTTGCAGTAACAGGGCTGTTGGTGGCGTGGGCGCAGGTTCCAGTGACGAACCCTGCGCTTGGTGTCGGGTTGCGCGTGCCACTGCTCATCTCTGCACTACTGCTGCTCCTCGTGGCCGCAGGTGCTGCGCTGGTGGGTTCACTGCTTCGCACGAGGACCGCGCGGTTCCTGCCGTCGAGAAACCTGGGTCAGCAGTTGGCCTGGCTCGCAGTACCGGGAGTGATCGCTCTGGCGTTGCTGCTGGTCGTGCAGCCGCTGGCACGCAACTACGTGCTGGGTTCCAACGAACGAGTGGAGGGCGGCCGTCGCCCGGCCGGAAAGTTCCCGCGGTCGACGCTGGACGGCACTGTCACTTGGGTGAGTAGGGCACTGTCGGGCGCCGGGGCCGAGGAGGCCGTTGGTACGAAGTACGGGATTGCCGTCCCCCGGCAGACCGGTGTGGTCGAAATGCTCGACGCGGCGACTGGTGAACTGCGCTGGCGCTACACCCGCTCCGACTCGGACGAGAAGCCCGACATCTACGCCACCGCGAACGGCGAGTTGCTGGTCGCGGAATTCTCCGACATCGGATACCTGCTGCTCGATGCGAACACCGGCAAGCGCAAGGCGGCCTGGCCCGGTCACACCAGGGACCACTCGATCCAGCAGGCCGATCCGCTGCTGACTGGCGAGGAGGTCAGCAGGGGCTCGGACAAACTGCGCGGCGCCAACCCGGATGGGCACGAGCGGTGGACGTTCGAGCCCGGCCGGTGCACGGACATCGGCGCGGTCGCCACTGCGGAGACCGTGGTCGCCTTCCTCGGACACAGTTGCGGCGACCGGCCGGACGAGATGACCGGGCTCGATCTCACGACCGGCAAGAAGCTGTGGACCAAGTCGCCCGCGGACATGTACCGCCGGCCGATCGTGGTGGGTGGTCTGGTCGTCGTCGCCGAGCCGGGCGGCGACTCCGACGTACCGGCAGCGCTGGTCGGCATCGAGCCGCGCACCGGCGACACCTTGTGGCGCTGGCCGGTTCCCCGCAACTGGGCCTGCCGAACGCTGCTGAACGCGGCCGGCAACCTGTTGGTGGTCGTCGACTGCCCGGGCCCGGCCACACAGGTCAACACGAAGACGATCGTCACCGCGATCGACACCACCACCGGCCGAACCGCCTGGCAGAGCACGGCTCCCGTCAACCCCCGCACCCGAGTAGCCGTCACCGCCGACGCCCGCGTCATCTCCTTGGCCCAAGCGCGCACCGGCTGCGTAGCCAACATCATCACCCGCAACGGCTACCGCCAGGCCCGCCTCCCCGAAGGCATCACCTGCACCCGCGCGCCCCGAGCCCTGGGCAACCTCCTCCTCACCTCCGGCGACGGCACAGTCATCGCCCTCCACTGACACCCCACGCGCCACAGTTCGTGAGCAGCTGCCGGGCTAGTGGAGCTGGGCTTCGGCGGAGGCCAGAAGTTCGACGATGTGGGTGCCGAAGACGACGTCCACGGGGTGCGAGTCGCCGGACTCGGCGGCGGCTACCAACTCCTCGGCCGCCCGAGTCAGGGAGTCGGTGGCGGGCGTCGTGGCGCGCGGGAGAAGCGTGGTGCCGGACTCTCCCCAGAGGCCGGTTTCGAAGCTGGTGCCGTCGGGTGGCGCGGTGAGGGAAAGGCTGGCGGTGCTGGTGGAACCGGACTCGTGGGTCAGGACCAGGTGGACCAGGTCGCCTGCGCCGCCGACCGCCTGCAGCGAGGCGATCGGGCCGAGCATGGCGGTCAGGTTGGACAGCGCGTGCGGTCCGACGTCCCAGAGGGCGCCTCGTTGCTCGCGGCGCCACGCGGATTCGGCGTACGGGTTGCCGGGGGCGTCCAAGGAGGCGAGCATCCGGCACCAGCCACCACGCCAGCCGCCGGTCTCCTCGACCTCGGCGAAGAAGGACCGCAGTTCCGGCGCGAAGCGGCCGGTGAAGAACACCACGGACGCGATGCCCTCGGCGGTCGCCTCGTCGGCCAGCGCCCGGGCGTCGTCGAGCGAGTCGGCGACCGGCTTGTCCAGCAGCAGATGCTTGCCGACGGCAGCGGCTTCGAGCGCCATCGTCGCCTGGATCTTCGGCGGTACGGCGAACGCGACGGCATCCACGACCTCCAGTAACTCGGCGTAGTCGTCGTACCCCGTCGTGCCCAGCTCGGTCGCTAACTGTGACGCCTTGTCCGCACTGCGTCCCCAGACTCCGACCAGCTCGACGCCCTCGGCCGCGCGGAGCCCCGGCCCGTGTGTGACCCGCGCCCAGTGACCGGTACCGACCAGACCGAATCGCATCGAACGCTCCCCTTCCACCCGGCAGAACCTGCGGATCCGACGCTCCCGCACCGGTCTGGTGACGAGGCGATATCGCTTTGGCCACGACCCTAACCCCGAGCCCCGGATCGGTCGGTACAGGCCTGTCCTGGGTGCGAGACTCCCAGCCATGGACCTGCGCGACCAGTGGAATCGCCTGCTGCCGCACGCGCAGCCGCTAGGCGATGATCTGCTGGCTCGTTACGCAGAGCAACATCGGCATTATCACGATCAGCGGCACCTGACCGAGATGCTCGAGGCCGTCGACGAACTCGCCGACCTGGCCGCGGACCCGGAGACCGTGCGGCTCGCGGCATGGTTCCACGACGCCATCTACGAGCCGACGGCCGCACCGGGTGAGAACGAGGAACTCTCCGCGCAACTGGCCGAACTCGAACTGTCGGCGTACGGCGTACCGGCCGAGCAGGTCGACGAGGTCGGCCGGCTGATCCGGCTCACCGCCAAGCACGACTGCGACCCGGACGACGCGAACGGCGCGGTCCTGTGCGACGCGGACCTGCGCATCCTCAGCCTGCCCGCCGACCGGTACGACGAGTACGCGACCGGGATCCGCGAGGAGTACGGGCACATCGGCGACCGGGACTTCGCCCGCGGCCGGATGACGTTCCTGCAGGGCCTGGCCGGTACGGCGTTGTACGCGACCAGCCGGGGTCACGAGATGTGGGAAGCCGCCGCCAGGGCGAACGTGAGCCGCGAGCTGTCCACCTGGGCGCCCAAGGCGGCCCGTCCGATCTCCGGCCTGATCCCGATGATCTACCTGGGCGCTGCGCTCGGGGTGATCGTGGCGGCCTCCGTCCTGCTCGGCCGCGGCCTCGGCGCTGCCGCACACTGGCCCGCCGCTCCCGACGAGTCCACCGGCTTCCCGGTCTGGGCACCGATCGCCGGTACTGCGGTAGCCGCCGCCCTCACCTGCGCGTGGTTCCGGCGAGCTCAGCCGCGGCTGGTGACCGTTCCTGCTCTCGCGTTGATCGGCCTGGGTGTGATCGCGATCGGCGTGTGCTGGTGGCGCTGGCCCGCCGCCCAGCCGGGCGCTGCCATGAGCGAGCGCTGGCCCTACCTGATGCTCGCGTCTGTCGCCCTGGTTCTCGCCGGAGCCCTTCTTGCATTGGCCCGGCGCCTCCGCCTCGCACCGCCGTACGCTCTGGCGCCACCGCGTGCGCTAGGCCTCGGAGTCACCCTCGTGTGCGCATCCCTGCTGGCCTGGATCGTCGTGTCGGCCGGCGAACCGTTCGTCCAGGCCCGGCTCGAGACAGCGAACACGGTGAGCACCACCACGACGGTGCCGCCCGGCGTACTGCCGGTCCAGCTCGATGGTGAGCTCGCCTGGAGCCGTGAAGTACCAGCGACCGGTGCGATCGCGGGCACCGCCGGCGGCGTAGCCGAGCTTCGCTCCGACGGCGTGGTGATGTCCGACGCGACCACCGGACAGATCAGGTGGCGCTACGCCCGCGCCGACGTCGACGACGCCGCCTCTGCTGGTTCCCGTGGCCTTCTGGTCTCCGGCGACGGCCGGACGCTGGCGGCACACCTTCCGTACGCCGGTGACCGTGCACCGAGCGGCATCGAGCTGCCGACGTACGCCGTACTGGATGCTGGTACCGGTAAGCCGCTCACCGAGGTGCACACCGACGGCACCGCGCTGGCCGTTGATGCGAACCAGTTGCTCGTTGCAGAGGGCAAGTACGTCGTCGCGCACGGCGTCAGCAACCCGACTCACTGGCGGACCCGATTGCAGTGCACTGTGACGCAGGGCGTGCTACTGGCCGACCAGGCAGTCGTGGTCGACGCCTGCGACGACAATCACGCCGTGGTGCGCGGGCTCGACCTGACCAACGGCAAGCAGCGCTGGGAGGTCGATCTGGGTATCCGGTTCGATCTGAGCGCCGAGCTCGACCCGACGACCTGGGTCGGGGACATGGTGGCCGTGCCGGACAGCCGCGAGGTCACCGGACTGGTGTGGACGGGCGCGGCCGGCGGGACGCTCTACCAGTGGGCAGTGGACGTCGGCGAGGGCCGTGTGCTGTGGACCTCACCCGTCCCCGGTACGCCGAGGCCGCGGCTCGGCGCCTCGTCCTGCGACGCGCAGTTGGCGGCGACTCACGCGTCCCTGGTCCTGGTCACCTGCCGCACCGACAACGAGGCGGGCCAGATCCAGAACTACGACGTGTCGGCATCGAGCCCAGCAGACGGTACGACGCAGTGGCACCACCTGCTGCCGGTGCCGCCCAAGCTGCAGCGGCCCGAGTACCCACGGGACGGCTTCGGAATGCTGCCGGACGGCCGCGTGGTCACGCTGATGCCCCAACCCGACGGCACCTGCTCACCCGTCCTCGTCGGCACCACCGGCATCCTCCCCCGCCCGATCGTCGCCGGCCCGACCGCGGCCTCGGTCGCGGACACCAAGAAGGTCACCTGCGACAAACCCGCCGTCACGGTCGCCGACGGCCGCCCGATCTTCTCCGACAACACCCGCCTCTTCGCCTTGAACTAGACCTCTCTGAACGGCCGGGGAATTCCGTTGCCCAAGGCAGCGTTGAGTTCTACCGTGATCGACATGTTCCGCGTGGTTTCTGGTGCGTACCTGTCAGGGCTGACCCTGACGGGCGCTGTC
Source organism: Kribbella monticola (assembly GCF_003261635.1). Lineage (GTDB taxonomy): Bacteria > Actinomycetota > Actinomycetes > Propionibacteriales > Kribbellaceae > Kribbella > Kribbella monticola. Next base: position 367,320 of record NZ_QFXK01000030.1, read on the forward strand.
GCGTGGACTTCAGAGGATCTGTTCACCGGCGCGCGAAGCCGACCCTCCTCCTGCTGAAGCAGGACCCGCGGAGGAGGGTGGCTCGGCAAACCGGCCCCCTTCACCGCAGCGCTCAGCTGTGTCCGAAGGTGTCTGGCCGGGGGTCCTGGACAGGAAGAATCCTCTGACCAGCAAGGGAAAACACACATCATGGCCAAGAGCCAGTTCGTGCGGACCAAGCCGCACCTCAACATCGGCACCATGGGGCACGTCGACCATGGCAAGACCACGCTGACCGCCGCGATCACCAAGGTGCTCGCCGAGCGCTACCCGAACCTCAACTCGTTCGTCGCGTTCGACGGGATCGACCGGGCGCCCGAGGAGGTCCAGCGCGGGATCACGATCAACATCTCGCACGTCGAGTACGAGACCGCCAACCGGCACTACGCGCACGTCGACATGCCCGGGCACGCCGACTACGTGAAGAACATGATCACCGGCGCCGCCCAGGTGGACGCCGCGATCCTGGTCGTGTCGGCGCAGGACGGCGCCATGCCGCAGACGCGTGAGCACGTGCTGCTCGCGCAGCGCGTCGGCGTGCCGTATCTGGTGGTCGCGCTGAACAAGGCGGACGCCGTCGACGACCCCGAACTGCTCGACCTGGTCGAGCTGGAGGTCCGGGAACTGCTGTCGGAGTACGGCTTCCCGGGTGACGAGGTACCCGTCGTACGGGTGTCGGGTCTGCGTGCGCTCGAGGGCGACCCCGAGTGGATGAAGGCGGTCGGCGACCTGCTCGACGCCGTCGACGACTACGTGCCGATCCCGGACCGCGAGCTGGGCGAGCCGTTCCTGATGCCGATCGAGAACGTCCTCACCATCAGCGGCCGCGGCACCGTCGTCACCGGTGCCGTCGAGCGCGGTTCGCTGCGCGTCGGCGACGCGATCGAGGTGGTGGGTCTCGGCCCGACCGTCGCGAGCGTGGCGATCGGGATGGAGACGTTCGGCAAGTCGCTGGCGTCCGCGGAGGCGGGCGACAACGCCGCCGTACTGCTGCGTGGCGTCAAGCGCGACGAGGTCCGTCGCGGCCAGGTGGTGGCTCTGCCCGGCAGCGTGCGGCCGCACCGGAAGTTCCGGGCCCAATTGCATGCGCTGTCCACCGCCGAAGGTGGCCGGCACACGCCGTTCGCCGCGGACTACCGGCCGCAGTTCTACTTCCGTACGACGGACGTGTCCGGCGGCATCGACCTCGGTGAGATCACCCTGGTGATGCCCGGCGACACGATCGAACTCGGCGTGGAGCTGGAGAAGCCGGTCGCGATGGACGTCGGCCTCGGCTTCGCGGTCCGCGAAGGCGGCCACACGGTCGCCGCCGGCACCGTGACCGAACTGCTCGACTGAACGAAGGCCCCCACAAACCTGTTGTGGGGGCCTTCTGGTCATCCGGATCAGGGATGCGCCCTCATGCGGTCCAGGGACGCAGCTTCTCCGGGTTACGGATGATCCACAGGTGCTTGATCCGGTCGTCGACGACGTCGAACGCGAAGACCGAGACGATCGCGCCGTTCTGCAGGGCGACGAGGCCCGGCTGACCGTTGACCGTGCGTTCGACCAGTCCGAGCACGGGCACCCTTCTGGCGACCTCCAGCATCAGCCGCGCGACCTCCTCGCCACCCCGGATCGGCTCCAGGAAAGCCGGGACCAGGCCGCCGCCGTCGGCGATCGACGTCGCGTCGGGGTCGAGGAGCCCGATCAGGGCGTTGATGTCCTTGGCCTCCCAGGCCAGCTTGAATTCCCGGACGACCTCGGCCTTCTGGGCCGGCGTGGTCACCGGCGCCTCGGCGTCTCGGATCCGCCGGCGGGCCGAAGTGGCCAACTGGCGGCAGGCCGCCGGCGTACGACCGACGATCTCGGCGACCTCCTTGAAGGGGTAGCGGAAGACGTCGTGCAGGACGAAGGTGACGCGCTCGGCCGGGGTCATCGATTCGAGTACTACGAGAAATGCCATGTTGATGGATTCGTCGAGCGTGATCCGGTCGGCCGGGTCCGTCGTCGTACCGCCGGTTCGTCCGCTGACCCATTCGGTCCGCCCGGGCAGCGGCTCCGGGATCCACTCCCCCACGTAGTTCTCACGCCGCGAGCGCGCCGAACCGAGCAGGTCGAGACAGATGCGGCTGGCAACGGTCGTCAGCCAGGCACCCGGCGACTTGATCGCCTCCTGCTCTTCCGACGACATCGCATACCACCGGGCATACGTCTCCTGTACGACGTCCTCCGCGTCCACCAGCGAGCCGAGCAGCCGGTAGGCGACGTTGATCAACTGCCGTCGCTCGCTCATGATCGCGCCCAGGCTCTGGTCGCCTCCGGTCTCGATGCTCACCTGTCCACTCCCAACGTCCGCGGCTGCCCTCTCATCCTGTCCGACGAAGCACCGGCCGGAAATGTGAGGCTCACATTCCCGGCCGCCGTCTCGTCGTGCAGATGACCCGATGAGAGGACGACCCATGACCGATTTGCAGAGCATCGTCGACCGGTTCGAGATCGGCACCCTGCCGGCCGAATTCACCGATGCCGGGATGATGCACGACTACGACCGCTTCGCCGAGCTGTTCACCGAGGACGGCATCTTCCGGATCCCCGGCGCCGTCGAGTTCACCAGCCGCGCCGAGATCCGGGCCGGCATCGTCCGGATGAAGAGCGTGTGGGAGTACTTCGTCCAGAACGTGCACCCCGGCACGGTCGTGGTCGACGGTGACACCGCGACCGGCCGCGCCTACATCTACGAGTTCGGCCGCTTCCACGACGGCCAGTCGTACTCGAACTACGCCGTCTACCACGACCGCTACCGGCGGACCCCGGACGGCTGGAAGTTCGCCGAACGCAGCTACGAGATCAAGTACGTCGACACTTCTCCGCTCCCCGGCTCGGTCCCGGCCGAAGGCGAGACCCACGTAGACGTCGAGATCTAGTACTACGTCCCGCTTGCGGTGGAGGTCCCGGTACTACGTGCCCTTGCGGTGGCGGAGGCCGGAGGCGATCAGGCGGCGGACCAGGTCGCGGCTGGCGACCGGAGTGGCGCCGGCCGCGATCAGTTCGTCGTACTTGTCGGACGGGACGTCGTAGTGATCGCGGTCGAAGGCGCGGGCGGGGATGCCGGCCTGTCGCGCGAAGGCGTGCAACTCCTCCAGCGACTCGTCGCTGACCAGGTGCGACCAGACCCGGTCCCAGCCCGGCCAGACCGGTGGGTCGATCAGGATCACGCGTTCTGCTCCTTGCTGTCCTGGGCGTCCAGCAGGTTGCGCCAGGCCCGGACGAAGCGCGAGTTCACGTAGGCCTTGGTCCACGAGCCGTCCTGACGCACGGACGACCCGACGTGGAACCGCCGTACGCCGGCGCCGTACAGCCACGGCACGTGCTCGGGCTGGAGCGAGCCGCCCGCCATCATCACCTTCGCCACCTGTGGGTCCTCCTTGGCCAGCCCGGTGAGCTCGTCGAGCCCGTGACCGACGCCCAGCGACGAGCCGGCTGTGAGTACGCAGTCGAGTCCGGGCAGGCTGCGCAGAGCACGCCAGGCCGGCCGTTGTTCGAGCACCGCGTCGATCGCCCGGTGGAACGTCCACGGCGTACCGGCGAACGTGCTCGCCAGCGCGGCGACGGACTCGGTGTCCACCTGGTTGTCCGGGGTCAGGAAGCCGAACACGAACCCGTCCGCGCCCGCCGACAGATAGGACTGGGCCATCGCGGTCAGCCGGTTCAGTTCGGCGCCGTCGGTCGCGAACGAGTCGGTCAGCCGCAGCATCACCCGCAGCGGCAGATCCGTGACCCGGCGGATCGCGCTCACCGTCGACACCGACGGACAGAGGCCGGACGCCTCCATCGACGCGCACAGTTCCAGCCGGTCCGCGCCGCCCTCCTGCGCCGCTTCCGCATCGGCCGGATGCAGAGCGATGACCTCCAGCAACGAACCCATGCAGGACATCATCCTGCATCGCGCCCCGCGGGCCGGTCAGAAATAGGTGTTGCGCTCTCCCATCGGCTTCTGTATCGTTTTTCTAGAACGATTTAGAAGAACGATTCAGAAAGCAGGTGCGGAGATGGCCCCGGGAGTCACCATCAAGACCGTGGCGCAGGCCGTCGGGGTGTCGCCGTCGACCGTCTCGAACGCCTACAACAAGCCCGACCAGCTCTCCGCGACGATGCGCGAGCGGATCCTGGCCAAGGCCGCCGAGCTCGGGTACGCCGGGCCCGACGCCTCCGCCCGGGCGCTGCGCAGCGGCAAGGCCGGCGCTGTCGGCGTCCTGTTCACCGACAAGCTCGCCTACGCCTTCTCCGATCCGTACGCCGTCGGCTTCCTGGCCGGCCTCGCCGAGGTGGCCGAGGAGTTCGTCACCAGCCTGCTGCTGATGCCGCTCGACTCCTCGGACATCGAAGGCGGCACCGATGCGGTCCGGCAGGCCGCGATCGACGGCGCCGCGATCTTCTGCGTCGCCCCCGGTCACCCCGGCCTCGACGTACTGCGCAAGCGCCGCATCCCGACCGTCTCGACCGACCGCGGCGCCCACCCGGACACCTCGTGGGTCGCGATCGACGAGATGGAGGCGGCGGCCAAGCTCGGCAAGCACCTGGCCCGGCTCGGCCACCGCGACCTCGTCGTACTGGTCGACAACACCGAGGCGGCCGGCAGCCGGCCGGTCGAACTGAGCCTGGACCAGGTCGGGTACGCCGACTGCGAGCTGCGGATCCGCGGCCTGCAGAAGGAGATGCCGGACGCCCGGATCAGGCTGGTCTCCGGCGGCCACAACGCCTTCAGTTCGGGACTGGCCGGCGCCGAGTGGGTGCTCGACTCGCAGGACCGGCCGACCGCGATCGTCGGGTTGAGCGACGTCCAGGCGCTCGGCGCGATGGAGGCGATGAAGACCCGCGGACTGGTCCCCGGCCGGGACCTGACCGTGGTCGGCTTCGACGACATCCCTGCCGCCGAGCAGGCCGGGCTGACCACGATCCGCCAGCCGATCAAGGACCGCGGCCGGATGGTCGGCCGGGTCCTGCTCGACCCCGGCTTCGCCGAACACCAAGTCCTGCTGCCGACCGAGCTGATCGTCCGCTCGAGCAGCGGTCCCGCACCTCGCAGCTGACACAACCGCAGATCGTCGACCACGGCCGTCCGGCCGCTGGTTCCGACAAGCACGCTCACCGGAAGGGAGCAGCACGACCATGACTTATTTCATCGCCGGCAACACCGCAGTGGAGAACGCGCGGGCCGTCGCCCAGTCCGCCCTACCGAACGCTCCCCAGCAGGAGTACCACGAGCCGGCCCCGCGCCGCTCGTACGCCGTCCGCGCCCGGCTCAGCGCGTTCCTCCGCACCGCGGCCGCCCAGGAACTCAAGCTGGCCGACCGAATCGCCCCGCAACCCCGGTGCGAAGCCGCCTCCAGCTGACCGTTCAGTCGCTGGACAGAAACCCAGGACCGGCCCCTCCAACGCAACATCTGGAGACCGAGGCGAACCACTCGAAGACCGGTTCCGTGAAGACCTCTCCCGAGGCGATGAGACCCCATGCCGACCAGGCGTGGGGTTTTGTCGGTTCCGTCTGGCACTCTGAAGGGCGATGAGTGAGCCCGGGATCCTGCTGACCGCCCGCGCGATGGTCCTTCACGACCTGGCCGCGCGGGGATTCGACGACGCCGTGATGGTGTCCCTGCTCGAGGACGTGGTGGCCGGCCGGCAGTGGTGGCTCGACCAATGGCCCGACGGCGCCGAGCACATCGCCGGCCTGGTCGCCCAGGACCTGCAGGACCGCCTGGTCGACTCCGGCATCCGCTGGCCCCGCTGTACGGCGTGCGACGACCTGAACGACCACGAGCTCCGCATCGAGCCCGAGCTCGGCCCCGACCCGCACTGGGTCTGCGAACGCGCCGGCATCAGCGTCTCCCCCCTCGGCCACCTCACCTGACCCAGGCTCGACCCACGCACCCCGAGGCCCACTCGGGGATTTTCGCCTGCCCACCGAGGGTCGCGTCCGGGAATAACCTGCCGCGCTACATGTAGACAGGCTACTACTATGACCAGATGAAGTCCTTGGCGGTTCTCCGGGTGGTCGCGGTGGTGCACGCCGTCGCGCTCTGCCTGCAACCCGTGCTCGCGGGTGTCTACCTGAACGGTTCCGGAACCGCGGTGCGGATTCACGAACCGATCGGCCTGGCCGTCGTGTTCCTGTGTCTCGGTCAGTTGCTGATAGCAACGATCTGGTGGCGGACCGGAGGTCGCGCCCTCGCCCTCGGACTGACGGCGGCGATGCTGGCGGGCGAGGTGCTCCAGGTCGCCATGGGCTACACCCGCAACCTGCTCCTGCACATCCCGGTCGGCATCACCCTGGTCGGCACCGGCCTCGCGGTCGCCGTCTGGGTCTGCCGGCCGGCCACCCGCCGTACGGAGAAGGTCGCCGCATGACCGACCAACTGCAAACCACGAGTCGACAGCCGGTACGGCGTCCGCGCGTCTCCTTGTGGGCCTTGCGGCTCGTGCTGTTGCTGCACACCGCCCTGGTCGTGGCCCAGCCGATTCTGGCCGGCTACTACCTGTCCGGCGATTCCGACGCGATGGACATGCACAGCCCGATCGGCTCCACCCTCTGGATGATCTCGATGATCCAACTCGTGCCGGCCTTGCTCTACTGGCGGCCGGGTGGCGGCCGACTGTGGCCGGCCGGCCTGACACTCCTGCTGTTCGTCGCCGAGTTCCTCCAGATGATCTTCGGTCACTCCCAGAACCTGGCGATCCACGTGCCGCTCGGCAGCGCGATCGTCATCGCGGTGGTGGCACTGACCATCTGGTCCTTCCGGCCCGCCGCTCGTCGTGGCCGCAGAAAGGTTGCGCAATGAGCCTGTCCCGACGCACGTTCCTGGTTGTTGCTGGCGGCACCGGTCTCGCCGCGACGCTGGCCGACTGCGGCCTGGAGTCGTCGCCCGGCCAGACAGCCGAGCTGCTCCGCAGCGAAGTCCCCCTCCCGGAAGCCTTCAAGGTGCCACTGCCGATCCCGCCTGTGAAGAAGCCTGTGCGAACCGAGTCCGGCGCCGATCACTATCGAGTGGTGCAGCGGAAGGCGAGCCTGGAGATCCTGCCGGGCCTGCGAACCGAAGTACAGGGGTACGAAGGTCTGTTCCCCGGCCCGACCTTCGACGTGCGCAGCGGGCGGACCACTGTGATCGAGCAGGTGAACCAACTCGACGTACCGACAGTGGTGCATCTGCACGGTGGCCACACCCCGGCTGCGAGCGACGGCTGGCCATTGGATCTCCTCCTGCCGAACGGCGGCCACCATCATGACCACATGCAGATGTCCGGTGGAGACCAGAAGACAGGGAGCCGCACCTACACGTATCCGAACACCCAGCGGGCCGCCGCACTCTGGTACCACGACCACCGGATGGACTACACCGCCCCACAGGTCTATCGCGGTCTGTTCGGGATGCATCTGATCCGGGACGACGAGGAAGACGCACTCCCCTTGCCGCGTGGCGATCGCGAGATCCCACTGCTCATCGCAGATCGCGCGTTCGCCGCCGACGGATCGTTCCGCTATCCCGCCGCGAAGGACGGGCCGGGCGTCGAATCGGCTTATATGGAAGGCGTTGTCGGCGATGTCGTCCTGGTCAACGGCGCCCCTTGGCCCGTCCTCGAAGTGGCCGCCGCACGCTATCGGTTCCGGATCCTGAACGCCTCCAACGCCCGCCGGTACGAGCTGGCCCTCGACCCGGGACAGCCACTGGTCCAGATCGGCAGCGACGGCGGACTGCTCGGTACGCCGGTGGAGCACGCGAGCCTGGTGATCGCTCCGGCCGAGCGCTTCGACGTGATCGTGGACTTCTCGAAGTACCAGCCGGGCACCGAGGTCACCTTGCTCAACAAGCTCGGAAAGGATCGCACCGGCCAGGTGATGCGCTTCCGGGTCACCGCCCACGCGAGCGACGACACGAGCATCCCGAGCAAGCTTTCGTCGTACGCCGAGGTGCGCGAGCCGGCCGGCGTCGTCCGCCGCAAGTGGGCCTTTCGCCGGGGCGATGCCGGCGGCCACCAGGGCTGGACGATCAACGGCAAGCCGTTCGACCCGGACGTCATGCAGGCCGAGGTGAAGCTGGATCAGTACGAGGTCTGGTCGTTCGTCACCGATGTGCACCACCCCGTGCACGTCCATCTCGCGCCGTTCCAGGTGCTCCGCCGCGGTGGGAAGAAACCGGGTCCGTACGACGGCGGCTGGAAGGACACCGTGGACATCCGCCCTGCCGAGGTCGTCGAGGTACTGGTCAGATTCACCGCCCATAAGGGCAAGTACCTGATCCACTGCCACAATCTCGAACACGAGGACATGGCGATGATGGCGGCCTTCAGGACCACCTAGTCGATCAGCTGGATCGCCTTCGCATACAAGGCCGTCCGGTCGACGCCGGCCAGCTCCAGCGTGCGTGGGACGCGGCCGAGCTTGGTGTCGAGGACCCCCACGAGCACATGGGCCGGCGACATGCGGCTGGCACCGAGTCGCTTGGCCCGCTCCGCGGCCCGCTTGAGCACGAGCTTGGCCGATTCGCCGAACTTGGGATTCCGGCCCCGCTCAGATGTTGCCCTGGGCAACTCCGCGACCGTGACGGTGACACCGGCCACCGCCAGGCTCTGCTCCCACTCCTGGTCGAGCGCCGCCCGGATCGCATCCCTGGTCAGCCCCGCCTCCGCCAGCAACCGGGCCGCGTCACCCCCGATCGGGCTGGCCAGCGACAACAGCACATGCTCGGCCTCGATCATGGCCGAACCATCCATTTCGGCTTCCTCGCGGGCGTTCTGGACCAGGAGCGTCCGGACGTCCTTCAGTTTCGTCGTCATCAGCGCCTCCTCAGGGCGACACCGGCGGCGATCAGCCGCGCGGCATGTTTCTTGTGCACTGCCTGCCGGGTGACTCCCAGCACCTCGGCCACGTCGGACCAGCTCCAGCCGGCTCGCATCGCCTGCTCCACCTGACTGTCCTCCAGCCGGTCGGCGAGCCGCCGCAACGCCACCACCGCCGCCAGCCCGGCAGCGGGATCCGTGGGATCCATCAGCTTCTCCATATAAGCAACTTAGGTTGACAATTGACTAATGTCAACCTGAGTTGCTCAAACCCGCCTCTTGACCACGCCGGAACTCGATGGCTATATTCAACACATCAGTTGATCAACGGAATGGTTGATAAAGATGTCGGTTGACAGTGAGCAGTTGGACCGGGGCTTCGCGGCACTCGGTGACCCGGTCCGCCGGGCGCTGATCGCGCGGCTGTCCCGCGGCGAGGCAACGGTGAACGAGCTGGCCGAGCCGTTCGACATCACCAAGCAGGCGATCTCGCGGCACCTGCAGGTCCTGGAGACCGCCGGCCTGATCACCCGCAGCCGGGACGGCCAGCGCCGGCCCTGCCGGCTCAACCCGGCCGCCCTCGAAGCGCTGACCAGCTGGATCGACGACTACCGGCTGACCGCCGAGCGGCAGTTCCGCCGCATCGACGCCATCCTCGAAACCGTGAAGGAGCAAGACTCGTGAGCACCAACCCCACCACCATCACCGCCCCGGCCGGACTCCCGTTCATCGAGGTGACCCGGGACTTCGACGCCACCCCCGCCCAGCTGTTCCGGGTCGCCACCGATCCCGACCTGGTGACCCAGTGGCTCGGCCCGCGCGACCTGGAAGCCGAGGTCGTCGAGTACGACGTCCGCCCGGGCGGACGGTACCGCTACATCCACCGTGCCGCCGACGGCACGGAGTACGCGTTCCGCGGGGTCTTCCACACCGTCGAGCAGGACGCGCTGGTGATCCAGACCTTCGAGTGGGAAGGCGCTCCGGGCGAGGTCTGCCTGGAGCGGGCCAGCTACACCAAGACCGACACCGGGGTCCGCCTGCACACCCAGACGGTGTTTCCCTCCGTCGAGAGCCGGGACGCCGCTGTCGAGCAGGGCATGGAGTACGGCATCCGCGACTCCTACGACCGCCTCGCCGAACTGATCAGCAAGGAGCAGTCATGACCCGGGTGGTGGTGGAAATCTCGATGTCGCTGGACGGCTACGTGACCGGCCCCAACGTCGGGATCGGCAACGGCCTGGGCGACGGCGGCATGGCTCTGCACGACTGGGTCTTTCACGGCAACGCCGACGACCAGGTCGTCCTGGATGCCGGCTTCGAAAACACCGGCGCGGTCGTCCAGGGCCGGAACCTGTTCGACATCATCGACGCTCCCGGCGGCTGGAGCGACGAGCTGGGGTACGGCGCCAAGCCGACCGGCGAGGTGAATCCACCCGTCTTCGTGGTCACCCACTCCGCGCCGGACAGCCCCCGGCTCGGCGACCGGTTCCACTACGTCACCGATGGAGTCCAGAGCGCCGTCGAGCAGGCCCGAGCAGTTGCCAACGGCAAGGATGTCGTGGTGATGGGCGGCGGGCAGATCTGCCACCAGGTGCTCGCCGCCGGGCTGGCCGACGTACTGCGGTTGCACGTGGCAACCGTCGTCCTCGGCGACGGTACCCGGCTGTTCCCGGCCGAGCCGTCGGAAGCCGTACGGCTGGAGCTGGCCGAGTCGGTGTCGACCCCGACCGCGCAACACCTCACCTACAACATCGTGAAGGAGAAGTAGCCATGGGCAACGTCATCGCAGCGGCCGTCGTCTCGCTGGACGGCTTCGTCGCGGACACCGAGGACCAGGTCGGTCCGCTGTTCGACTGGTACAACAACGGCACGGTCGAGGTGTACGGCACCGACCCCGGCCGGCCCTTCAAGGTCAGCCAGGCCAGCGCCGATTACATCAACACTGCCTGGAAGAAGGTCGGGGTCGCCGTGTGCGGGCGGCACCTGTTCGACCTCACCAACGGCTGGGAAGGCGTCCCGCCGTTCGGCGAGCACGTCGTCGTCGTGACGCATCAGCCACCCACCGACTGGCCGTTCCCCGATGCGCCGTACACCTTCGTGAGCGGGATCGAGGAGGCCGTCGCGAAGGCGAAGGAGCTCGCCGGTGACCGCGACATCTCGCTCGCGGCGGGCAACCTGACCGGCCAGGCGCTGCGGGCCGGGCTGGTCGACGAGCTCTCGTACAACCTCGTACCGGTGATCTTCGGGACCGGCAAGAGCTTCTTCGGCGACTACGCGGGCGACCAAATCCTGCTGGACGACCCCAAGGTCATCGAGGGCGACCGGGTCACCCACCTGCACTACCGGATCAGCAGGGGATGAGCCGCGATCACGGTCCGGGACCCGGGCGCCACCTCGGTGAAGCCCGCGTCCTGGACCACCGGCAGGCCGCCGGCCAGCAGGTTCTGCCACTGATCAGGGCTCGCGGTCCGTACGGCGAGTGCGAAGTCGGCCGCCGCCCATTCCTTGCGCTCCTCGGCTGACAGTTCCCACCAGGCGAGCTGTGCCGCGTGGCCGCATTGCGCCATCGCCTTGCCGCTCGACATCTCCAGGCCCGGATTCATCCACAACACCGGCAACCCGGGCTCGGGCGCCGGCACCTCGTCGGGATCCTCGAAGTCGGTCCCGGTCACCTGCAACTTGGCAAGATCCTTCGGTACGGCGTCCAGCGGTACCGGCGGGAACACTCGTACTTCGGCCGGCGCGCTCCCCGAGTCCCCGGCCGCTCGTCCCGTCACGGTGATTCCCGGCAATGCTTCGGCCCGACGCCACTCGGCACCGCGAGCACGCCGTACGACCTTCCTGATCCGGGCGTCCTGCCAGCCGGTCATCGCCCCGGCCCACTCGCCCTCCCCCACCGATCGCTCGTCGGACAAGATCGCGAGCACCGCGCGCGCCGCCGTCTCCAGCGCATCGGTCTGCGCCGGCCGCGCACTCTTCTCGACCCGCACCACCAACGTCAGTACGTATTCCACGCTGTGAGTGTCTCAAGGCCGCCGCGCCCGCTCAGCGGACACCTGCCGCGGCGTCCGTCGTGCCGCCCCGGGCGGGCCTTCGGGTGGCTGTTAGTTTGACCGCATGCGGCAGTATCTCGAGCTTCTCGATCACGTCCTGACCAACGGTGTCGAGAAGGGGGACCGGACGGGGACCGGCACGTTGAGCGTGTTCGGGCACCAGGCGCGGTACGACCTGAGCGCCGGATTCCCCGCGGTGACCACGAAGAAGCTGCATCTGCGGTCCGTGGTCGGCGAGCTGATCTGGTTCCTCAGCGGCTCCACCAATGTGAAGTGGCTGCAGGAGAACGGCATCAGCATCTGGGACGAGTGGGCCGACGCGGACGGCGAGCTGGGGCCGGTCTACGGCTCGCAGTGGCGCTCCTGGCCGACCCCGGACGGGCGGCACATCGACCAGATCGCGGCCGTCATCACCTCGATCAAGCAGAACCCGGACTCGCGCCGGCACATCGTCAACGCGTGGAACGTCGCCGACGTGGACCAGATGGCGCTGCCGCCGTGCCACACGATGTTCCAGTTCTACGTGGCCGACGGGCGGCTGTCCTGTCAGCTCTACCAGCGGTCGGCCGACATCTTCCTCGGCGTACCGTTCAACATCGCGTCGTACGCGCTGCTCACGCACATGGTCGCCCAGCAGACCGGTCTCGAGGTCGGCGACTTCGTGCACACCCTCGGCGACGCGCACCTCTACCTGAACCACCTCGACCAGGCGAAGCTGCAACTGACCCGCGAACCACGTCCGCTGCCGACACTGGAGCTGACCAAGCGGGACTCGATCGACGCCTACGAGATCGCGGACGTGCAGCTCGTCGGCTACGACCCGCACCCGGGGATCAAGGCGCCCATCGCGGTATGACGATCATCCTGATCGCCGCGGTCGGCGCGAACGGCGTGATCGGCCGCGACAACGACCTGCCCTGGCGGATCCGCGAAGACCTGCTGCACTTCAAGCAGCTCACGCTCGGCCACACCCTGGTGATGGGCCGCAAGACCTACGACTCGATCGGCCGCCCGCTGCCAGGCCGCCGTACGGTCGTCGTCACCCGGCAGCCTGATTGGTCGGCCGACGGCGTCGAGGTGGTGCACGACGTCGAGACCGCGCTCAAGCACGACGGCGACGTCTACGTCGCCGGCGGCGGCGAGATCTACCGCCAGGCCCTCCCGTACGCCGACCGCCTCGAACTCACCGAGGTAGCCCAGTCCCCCACCGGCGACGTCACCTTCCCGGCCTTCCACCCGGCCGACTGGACGGAGACCGCCCGCACCCCCCACGACGGCTTCACCTTCGTCACCTACGACAGGGCCTGATAACGGTCACAGGACGTTAGTGCCCTGAGGACCGGGAACCGCGTAGATTGTGTGCGCGTCACGGGTGTGACAGGGGATGCGGGCGCCGGCTCGCGAGTAGGCCACCGGAGGGGAACGACGATGACCGAAGCTGACAACACGCAGGGCGCCGCGGCAGCACAGGCTGCACCCGTGCAGGCGCCACTGCAGCCGCCGACGGCTACCGCACCTGGACTGATACTGACCGCGCCCGCGCCGACACAGCCGGTCGCCGCGACCGCTGCGCCGAGTCTGGCGCCCGCGGTCGACCCGGCCGCGTTGCCGGGTCTCGACTCGAAGGTCGACTCGTTCCTGACCTCGCTGATGTCGGCCGAGCCGCGTTCGCCCGAGTTCGCACAGAAGGCCGGTGACGTCCGCAGCATGGGCGACGTCGACATCCGGCACGCCGCCGAGAGCTCGAACCGGCTGCTGCAGTCGCCGGTGAAGGCGCTGACCAGCGGTGGACTGTCCGAAGGGTCGACGGTCGGCAAGACGCTGCTCGAACTCCGCCGTACGGTCGAGAACCTGGACCCGAAGGAAGCCACCGGCGCGAAGAAGCTGCTCGGGATGATCCCGTTCGGCGACAAGATCGAGGACTACTTCCGCAAGTACCAGAGCGCGCAGAGCCACCTCGAAGGCATTCTGCACTCGTTGCGCGACGGCCAGGACGAGCTCGGCAAGGACAACGCCGCACTCAACCTGGAGAAGCAGCAGCTCTGGGACGCGATGGGGCGGCTGAACCAGTACGTGTACGTCGCCGAGCGGCTGGACGCCCGGCTGTCCGCGACGATCGCGGAGCTGGAGGCGACCGACCCGGAGAAGGCCCGCGCGCTGCGCGACGACGTCCTCTTCTACGTCCGGCAGAAGCACCAGGACCTGCTCACCCAGCTGGCCGTCTCGATCCAGAACTACCTGGCCATCGACATCGTGATCAAGAACAACATCGAGCTGATCAAGGGCGTCGACCGCGCCTCCACCACCACGGTCTCCGCACTCCGTACGGCGGTCATCGTGGCCCAGGCGCTCGGCAACCAGAAGCTGGTGCTCGACCAGATCACCGCGCTGAACACGACCACCAGCGGCATGATCGAGCGGACCTCGCAGATGCTGCGGGACAACTCGGTCGCGATCCAGCAGCAGGCCGCGTCGGCGACGATCGGGCTGCCCCAGCTGCAGGCGGCGTTCGCGAACATCTACGCCACGATGGACGCGATCGACACCTTCAAGGTCGAGGCGCTGGACAACATGGCCGCCACCATCGGCACGTTGGAGAACGAGGTGACCAAGTCCCGCAGCTACCTGGACCGGGTCGCCCAGCAGGACCAGCGGGTCGTCGCCGGCACCCTCGACCTCGGTCGCTGAGAGCCTGAGACCGTGAAGCGGGGGACGGTACTGCATGGCATTGGGTGACTTCTTCGCGCGGCTGACCGGCCGCAAGGCGGAGCCCGAGCCTGCCCCGATCCCGCGCGCACCGACCAACGACGATCTGCTCGCGGCGCTGGTCCGGGTGGAGCAACTCGTTGCCGACGGCGCCGTTCCGGCCGTGGTCGCCTCCCGGGTCGGCCGCGTCGTGCGGATCGTCCGGGAGACCATCCCGCGACTGGGCAACCTCGGCGGCAGCGTCCAGGCGTACAACGTGATGGCGACCGCGACGGACTATTTGCCGGAGGCAATCGGTGGGTACCTGCGACTCCCCCGGCAGTGGGCGGACAGCCGGCCGGTGGACCGCGGTAAGACCTCGCTGATGATCCTGATCGACCAGTTGGACCTCCTGGGCGCGACGATGGACAAGGTGTTCGACGCGGTCAACCGGGCCGACGCGGCGGCGCTGATCGCCCACGGCCGGTTCCTGCAGGAGAAGTTCGGCACCGGTTCGACCGGCGGGAGTCTTGCCCTCGGCGACACTCCGTCGACACCGGCGCCGGATCTGCCACCCGGTTCAGGACCACTGCAACCACCACCAGGACGAGGAGGGGCATGACCAGCGTGGGGGGTACTTCGCTGCAGGAAGCGCTGTCGGCCCTGCTGACCGTCGCAGCTCGTGCTGGGGTGCAGGAGGAGTCGGCAAGAGCGGAAGGGCTGTCACTCGCCGCTGCACTCGCCGAGTCCGCACCCGGAGCCGCTGCCGATTGGGCCGCCGTGACACCCGGGAGCGACACGCAGGACTTCTTCGACGCCGCAGTACGTGGCCGGAGATGGCGTGGCGCGCCGACCGCAGTACTGACTGATCTGATCGCACAGGGTTCAGCAGAGAAGATCCCGTACGCCGAAGCGCTCGCCGAGCTCGCCTCTGCTGCTTGCAGCCTTGGCGAACCGACCATGCGCGTCATCGGCAACGCGTCGGTCGCAGCTGCCGCGCAACTCCAGGCAGCAGGTGCCCGGCAGCTCCAGGTGGGCAGCAGCCCCACTGCTAGCACAGGGCCGAGCGCGCCTGCCGCCGCAGTACAGGTTGAAGCGAAGACCGAAGCGGCACCGGCGGAGCCGGAGCGCACTGTCGAGGAGCTGCTTGCCGAGCTGGACGAGCTGACTGGTCTGGCGAGCGTCAAGCGCGAGGTGCACCGGCAGGTCGCCGTACTGCGAGTCGAGAAGCTCCGTGCCGAAGCGGGGCTCAAGAGCCCGACCATCACCCGGCACCTGGTGTTCGTGGGGAATCCCGGCACCGGCAAGACCACCGTCGCGCGGCTGGTCAGTGGGATCTACAAGGCGCTCGGCCTGCTCTCCAAGGGCCAGCTCGTCGAGGTGGACCGCTCCGAGCTGGTGGCCGGCTATTTGGGGCAGACGGCAACGAAGACCGCCGAGGTGGTCGCCTCTGCCGCTGGTGGGGTGCTGTTCATCGACGAGGCGTACAGCCTGACCGCTGGTGAGCTGGGAGCCGACCAGTACGGCAGGGAGGCCGTGGACACGCTGGTGAAGGAGATGGAGGACCGGCGCGACGACCTGGTCGTCATCGTCGCCGGGTATCCCGAGCCGATGGAGGACTTCATCGCCGCGAACCCCGGACTGGCCAGCCGGTTCCGGACCACGATCGCGTTCGAGGACTACACGGACGAGGAACTGACCGACATCCTGACCGGGCTGGCCGAGGGCGCCGACTACGAGCTGACGCCGAACGCGCTGGACCAGTTCAAGGTGATCCTGGCCTCGACGCCACGGAACCGCTCGTTCGGCAACGGCCGGTTCGCGCGCAACATGCTGGAGGCGGCGATCGGCCGCCATGCCTGGCGACTTCGCGACGTGACGGCACCCAGTACCGACCAGCTGCGTCAGATCCTCCCTGAGGACCTGACCGACGAAGCCCTGACCGACGAAGCCCTGACCGACGAAGCCCCCGCCGAAGCAGCCCAGGCAGCCGACGTCGCCGAGCCGGTCGAGCTGGTCGGGCCCGCTGAAGCAGCTGTATCCACTGAACCAGTCGACCCCGAGCAGTCGGTCGAGGCCGAGCAAGAGGAGCAGGCGTGACCCAAACCACCAGCGCGCCCCCAGTCATCTGGTCGCCGCCGCCTCCACCGTCCGTGGCCACCGCCCCGGCCGGTACGCCGCGGCGCTCGCGCCCCAGCGGCGCGATCCAGGCCTGGTTCGCCGGTACGCCGGGCCGGATGCGGCTCGTCCTCATCCTCTCGGCCGCGATGGCCGTCCTCTTCGGCCTCGCCGCCGCGCAAGGGTTCCGGGAGTCCGACGGCGCCCTGAAGCGCGCGGAGGCGAACACTGCCCAACTGGTCCGGATCCAAGGGATCCACACCAACCTGGTCAGCGCGAACGCCGACGCCACCAACGCCTTCCTGGTCGGCGGCCTCGAGCCGCCCGCCCAGCGACAGCACTTCGTCGACTCGATGGCGCAGGCCTCCAAGCTGATCACCGAGGCAGCCACCGCACAGCCGGCCGACCAGGCCGCACTCGGCCAGCTGAACACCACGCTCCTGACCTACCAGGGCCTGGTCGAGCAGGCCCGCGCGAACAACCGGCAGGGCCTGCCGATCGGTTCGCAGTACCTCAAGGACGCCAGCGCCTCCCTACAAGAGGACTCACTGCCGCTGCTCGACGCACTGGTCAAGGCGAACGAGTCCCGGGTCGGTACCGAGTTCGACGGCATCGGCAACGGCAGCTACTGGCTGATCATCGGCGGCTTGGTCACGCTGCTGGTGCTCGCCTACGCCCTGTGGTGGTTGGCGAAGCGGACGCACCGCTACCTGAACCTGCCGATCGCCGCCGCAGCCGCACTCGTGCTGCTGACCATGGTCGTCGGCGGTGCCGCGCTGTCGAGCGCGGGCAGCAAGGCGAAGGACACCAGAGGGCATGCGTACGCCGACACGCTGGCGCTGTCGCGAGCCCGGATCGCGGCGTACGACGCCAAGTCCAACGAGAGCCTCACCCTGATCGCCCGCGGTTCGGGCGAAGCCTTCCAGACCGCCTGGACCAAGTCCGCGGCCGAGGTCGACAAGCAGCTCGCGATCGTCGCTGCGACCAGCCCCGCGGTGCAGACGCCCTGGACCCAGTACAAGGCCATCCACGCGACGATCCGCGATCTGGACGCCAAACAGGGCAAGTGGGGCGACGCGGTGGCCAGGTCGGTCGGCACGAACACCGGCACCGATGCGGGCACGATCTTCGGCGACTTCGACGAGGCGTCGGCGGCCAGCCTGGGCGCGACCAGCACGAAGGTCAGCACCGAACTGTCCGACGCCCGCCACGGACTGCCGCCGATCGGCTGGCTGGGCCTGCCGATCGGGATCGTCGCCGCTCTGCTGGTGGCCTGGGGCATGTCGCAGCGACTGGGGGAATACCGATGAAGAAGCAGCTGATCGCGGCCGGTGCGGCCGCTGCCCTGTTCGCCCTGACGGCCTGCGGCTCCAGCAACTACGAGGCGACGCCGGTGCCGACCAAGCCGGTTCCGGTCGAAACGCCTCCGGCGCCGGGCACGCTGCCGCTGAAGTGCGACAACGCGTTGGCCTCCTACGCTCCCGATGGTCCGCTGCCCGCGCCGGGCCAGTTCCCCGCCGGCTCGTACATGGCGCAGATCAAGCAGCGCGGCCGGCTGATCGCCGGTGTCTCGGCCGACAGCCTGCACCTCGGCTCCCGCAACCCGATCAGCGGAGACATCGAGGGCTTCGACATCGACATGGTCAAGGCCGTCGCCCAGGCCCTCGGCGTCGAGCTCGAACTCCGGGTCATCTCCAGTCCCCAGCGGCTGCCCGTCCTGATCGACGGTTCGGTCGACATCGTGGCCCGCAACATGACGATCAACTGCGATCGCTGGAGCCAGATCGCCTTCTCCGCGGAGTACTACCGCTCCGGCCAGAAGTCGCTGGTGCCGTTGAGCTCGAATGCCAAGAGCCTCAACGACCTGCCCCCGGGCACGGCGATCTGTACCCCGACCGGCTCGACCAGTTACACGAACCTGCGCAAGAACTTCCGGCTCCTCAAGGCGGTCACCGCCGACACGGACGGCGGCTGCCTGGTGCTCTTCCAGCAGGGCAAGGTCTTCGGCATCAGCGGCGACGACACCGTGCTCGCCGGTGACGCCGCGCAGGACCCGTATGCCCGGGTGATCAAGGGCGAGCGGTTCAGTGACGAGCCGTACGGCCTCGGGATGTCCAAGAAGCACCCGGAGTTCGTCCAGTTCGTCAACGGCGTGCTCGAGCAGATCAAAGCCGACGGTCGCTGGAAGGCGTCGTACAACAAGTGGTTCGCGGCCGACCTCGGCCCCGCGCCCGCCCCGCCGAAGCCCGTCTACGGACGAGTCCCCGAATGACAGTTCGTACTCCGACAGCAGTCGCGCCTCCGCCGCCAGGGCGGATCGGCAGCAGCATCCCCGCGAAGGATCTGCTGACGTTCCTCGATGCCCTGGGGACGTGGCGGGACCGCCGGCGGGCCGAACTGGACGAGCTCGACCAGGCCGCCCTGCAGGCCGAGGACGCCGACGCGCTCAGCGCCGACGTGGTGCTCGCGATGGCGGTCTGGAAGGCGGTGTCGGACCGGTACGAACTCATCCTGGTCACCTGGGACTCCGGCCGGGTCGGCGCGACCGAGACCGAGCGGATCTCCACGCTGATCTGGGGTGGCCTGGACACCGGCGGCGCGAGCGGCTCGCTCGCGGTTTCGTTGCCTGAGGCGTGTACTTTGTCGGACGCGCTGGCCGCTACCCTGCGGGCCCGGTTGGCGCTGGAGCCGGGCGACGCGGATCTCGCCGCCCGGTTGCGGCAGCTTCGCGCGCAGGTGGAGCGGATCAGCGACCTGGTGAAGAACGAGCCGGCGATCAGCCGGAACGAGGCGATCGCGACCCATCACGACCTGGACCGCCGGGTCACCGACCTGACCGAGCGGGCCAAGCGTGGTGCCGATGTCGGCGGCCTGATCGGCTCGCTCGAGATGGATGCCGCCCGCACCGAACGGGACCTGATCGTCGGTGGCGCCACCCGCCGAGAGCGCGCTGCCGACGTGGCCCGCGCCCGCGCAGTACGGACCGAACTGGAGGCGCAGGGCGTCGCAGTACGGGCTCTGGCTGATCGGTGCGTCGCTGCGGTCACCCCCGCGCCGCGCCTCGGCGTACCGGATGTCACTGCGCTCGGGCCGGTGCCGAATACGCCTGCTGAGCTGGAGAAGTACCTGACCCGGCTGGACGCAGTACGACGTGCGCTCGGGCAGGCGCAGTCGGCGTATGGGGCCGCGCTGGAACGCCGCGACGAGCTGGCTGCGCGGCTGGACGCGTACAGCGTGAAGGCGGGCAGCGTCGCCCGGACCAGCGGAACCACCGAGGACCTTGCCGAGCTCTACCGGCGCGGCCACGACGTGATCGACACCGAACCAGTGGACCTCATCCGGCTCGGCGCGCTCGTCGCGGCCTACCAGACCTATCTGGACACCAGTCTTGCCGCCGACCCGCACTCCGGTCGCGCCACAGGAGGGACGACATGACGAACATCGCCTGCACCCAGCCGGGCTGTACCGGCTCGATCGTGGACGGCTACTGCGACGTCTGCGGTTCACCCGCCGCAGCGGCTCCAGCCAGTGCGCCCAGTGCGCCCAGCGCGGTCAGTGCGGTCAGTGCTCCAGCCAGTGGCGCATGTGCTCAGCCAGGCTGCTCCGGCACGATCGTCGATGGCTACTGCGATGTCTGCGGCACTCCTGGAGGAGCCGCTGCTGCACCGGCGCACGAGCCGATCAGCTCCCCGTCGACCGTCTCACGCGCCTCCAACCGGCTGGCCTCCACCCCACTCGGCTCTGCCCGCGCGACTCAGGCCGGCTCGAAGCTGACCCGCCGCCTCGGTACGTCGTCCACCCGGCTGCGCGGTGCTCGGCTGGGTGCCGGTCTGACCCATGTGCCGCCGATCCCGCCGATCGACGCGAGCAAGGCGATCCTGAAGAACCCGATGGTCCCCGAAGACCGCCGCAACTGCCCGAAGTGCGGCAACCCGGTCGGCCGGTCCCGCGGCGATCAGCCGGGACGCACCGAGGGCTTCTGCCCGAAGTGCCGCAGTCCGTTCTCCTTCTCGCCCAAGCTGAAGGAAGGCGACCTGGTCGGCGGTCAGTACGAGGTGGCCGGCGCGCTGGCGCACGGCGGCTTCGGCTGGATCTATCTGGCCCGTGACCTCAACGTCCAGAAGCGCTGGGTCGTGCTCAAGGGCCTGCTGAACTCCGAGGACCCCGACGCCGTCGCGGCCGCGATCGCCGAGCAGCAGTTCCTGGCCCGGGTCGAGCACCCGCTGATCGTGGAGATCTACAACTTCGTCAGCCACGACGGCGCCGGCTACATCGTGATGGAGTACGTCGGCGGCACATCGCTGAAAACCCTGCTCAAGCAGCGGATGGAGGCCAACGGCGGCCGGTACAACGCGCTGCCGATCGACCAGGCGATCGCCTACATGCTGGAGATCCTGCCCGCGTTCTCCTACCTGCACGACCTCGGCCTGGTGTACTGCGACTTCAAGCCGGACAACATCATCCAGGTCGGCGACGCGGTGAAGCTGATCGACCTCGGCGGCGTACGCCGTATCGACGACGCCGACTCGGCCATCTACGGCACGGTCGGCTACCAGGCGCCGGAGGTGCCCGAGGTCGGTACGTCGGTCGCCTCGGACATCTTCACGCTCGGCCGCACGCTGACCGTGCTGGCGATGGAGTTCCGCGGCTACCAGTCGACGTACCTGTCCTCGCTGCCGCCGGTGGCCGACGTCCCGCTCTTCCAGCAGCACGACTCGGTGTACCGCCTGCTGCTGAAGGCGTGCGCGAAGGACCCGGCCGACCGCTTCGTGTCCGCGGACGAGTTCCGGGTCCAGCTGCTCGGCGTACTGCGTGAGGTGGTCGCCTCGCAGCAGAAGAGTGGAGCAGCACAGCACTCCGCGTCGTCACTGCTGTTCGGGAGCCCCGGTGACTTGGCCGGCGGGCTGGGTGAGGCCGCTCCCCCTTGGCAGCGGCTGCCTTCGCTGTTGCCGGACGAGACCGACAAGCAGGCCGGCTGGTTGAAGACGGTGAGCGTGCCGGACCCGGCCGCACGACTGGAGCTGCTGGTCAACGCACCCGAGCAGTCGCCGCAGGTGCTGCTGGAGGTCGCCCTGGCGGCGCTGGAGTCCGGGCAGTACGACATGGTCGACACCGCGGTGTCGGACCTGCTCGCGGAGGACCCGTGGGAGTGGCGCGCGGTCTGGATGTCCGGACTCGTCGCGCTGGCCCGTGGAGACAACGCTGCTGCCCAGTCCGCGTTCAACGCTGTCTACGGTCAGGTTCCCGGTGAGCTGGCACCGAAGCTCGCGCTGGCCCTGTCCTGCGAGCTCAGTGGCGAGTACGACGTAGCCGAGGGGCTCTACATCACCTGTGCCCGGACCGACGCCAACTACATCGCACCGTCCGCGTTCGGCCTGGCCGCGATCCGCTCAGCCCGCGGTGACCTGGACGGCGCCATCGCGGCAGTCGACCTGGTACCCCCGACCAGCGGCGCGTACATCCGGGCTCGTCGCCAGCGAGCTGGTCTACTGGCAGGATCAGGACGTGGACTCCCCGCCCTCGCGGAGGCCATGGGCAGTATCGAGTCGCTGACGATCGACCCGGCCGACCGGGCCCAGTTGTCGGCGAACGTGTTCCGGACCGCGCTGGACGAGGTCCTCGGCAACGGCCCGCAGCCCGGCGTACACATCGCCGGACGGGCCGCCACCGAACCGGAACTGCGGGACGGCTTGGAGGCGGCCTACCGTGAGCTGGCCGGGCAAGCGCCCAGCCGGGAGGAACGGATCGCCCTGGTCGACCAGGCCAACGAGGTTCGAGGATGGACACTGCGATGACTTCGACGACCGGCACGACGAGTACGACCTGCCCGAGCTGTGGCGGGCCGATCGGCGCCGCCGACCGCTACTGCGAGGCCTGCGGGGCCGAGCTGTCGCCTGCTGCCACTCCGGCGACGGCCGCGATCGACACCGACACCGAGCCGACGGTGGAGCTCAACCCTTCCGCGGCACGCTCGGCGGAGGCTGCGCCCGGGCCCTGCCGGTCCTGTGGCGGCGTGGTCGGCGACGACGGCTACTGCCAGACCTGTGGGACCAAGGCAGCCAAGCCGCGCGACCACTTCAGCGAGCAGCCGGCGCCGTGGGTCGCGGCCGTCTGCGATCGCGGTATCCGGCACAGCCGCAACGAGGACGCCGTGGCCGTCTCCGCCGACGCGGAGCCGGGTAGCAGGGCACAGCTCGTCGTCTGCGATGGCGTGAGCTCCTCGCTGGACTCCGACGTGGCCAGCCTCGCCGCAGCGCGTGCCGCTCGCGAAGTACTGGCTGCTGGTCACGCGCAAGGGATGGGCACCGAGTCGTCGCGGAACAGTGCAGTGGTGGCTCGCTTGAAGGCAGCTGCCGACGCCGCGAACGACGCAGTACTGGCGAACACCAGTCCGGATAGCCCAAATCCGGCTTCCTGCACGTTTGTCGCCGTCGTAGTCGAGGGCGACCTGCTCGTGGCCGGCGTGGTCGGCGACAGCCGGGCGTACTGGTTCCCGGACAGCGCAGAGCCAGTCGGGCTCACGGTGGACGACTCCTGGGCCGCCGAGCTCATCGCCACCGGCGTACCGCGGCAGCAAGCCGAGACCGGTCCGCAGGCCCACGCCATCACCCGCTGGCTCGGCAAGGACGCACCGGACCACACTCCCCGCACCACCACCGTCAAGGTCGACGGGCCGGGATGGCTCGTGGTCTGCTCCGACGGCCTGTGGAACTACTGCTCCGAGGCGGCACCACTGGCCGACCTCGTACGTCAGACCGCTGCGG
This sequence comes from Kribbella monticola, assembly GCF_003261635.1. Classification (GTDB taxonomy): domain Bacteria; phylum Actinomycetota; class Actinomycetes; order Propionibacteriales; family Kribbellaceae; genus Kribbella; species Kribbella monticola. Next base: position 390,793 of record NZ_QFXK01000030.1, read on the forward strand.
CCAACCGTGGCGAGCCTCTGGCCACCGCGTCCGCATTGGTCGACTGGGCGAACGCCCAGGGCGGCCAGGACAACATCACCGTCGCACTGGCTCGTCTGTGATCGCCCGTCAGCTTTGTAGAAAGGACGCCTGAGATGGCCGAGTTCTCCGCCACCGTGTACCAGAACGAGTTCCTGCCCGACGGCGGCACCGACGTGCACGCGATCGTCACGGTGTCCTGTACCGGCGCGGGTGCGGCCGGCCAGTCCGGCAGCGGTGACGCCGGCGAGATCATCATCGTCGACACGTCCGGTTCGATGGGCGCCGAGGGCATCCGGGCCGCGGCGTACGCCGCCCAGACCGCGCTCGACCAGATCCTCGACGGCGTCTGGTTCGCCGTCATCTCCGGCAACGACCGGGCCCAGCTCGCCTTCCCGCCGTCACCCGAGCCGGTGATGGTGAGGATGGACCAGTTCACCCGGCAGGCCGCCAAGGACGCCGTCGCCCGCTTCTACGCCGACGGCGGTACGGCGATGGGCACCTGGCTGCGGCTCGCCGCCCGGGTCTTCGCGACCGTGCCGTCGCTGACGCAGAAGCACGCGATCCTGCTCACCGACGGCGAGAACCAGCACGAGACGCCCGAGGTGCTGTCCGCGACGATCGAGGCCGTCACCGGTCAGTTCCAGTGCGACTGCCGCGGTGTCGGCGTCAACTGGCAGGTCGCCGAGGTACGCCGGATCGCGACCGCGCTGCTCGGCACGGTCGACATCATCCCCGCGCCGGACCAACTCGCCGCGGAGTTCTCCAAGCTGATCAAGCAGGCGATGAGCAAGGGTGTCGCCGGCGCCGACATGCGGGTCTGGGCTCCGCAGGGCGCACAGGTGCTGTTCGTGCGCCAAGTCGCTCCGACGGTCGACGATCTGACCTCCCGGCGTACGGAGGTGAACGCGCTGACCAGTGCGTACCCGACCGGCTCCTGGGGTGACGAGTCGCGCGACTACCACGTTGCGATTCGCCTTGCTGCCAAGGGAATCGGGCAGGAGCAGCTCGCCGCCCGGGTTCAGCTCGCGGTCGGCGACCAGGTCGTCGCGCAGGGCCTGGTGAAAGCACTGTGGTCCAACGACGAGGCGCTCACCACCCGGATCAGCCCGGAGGTCGCGCACTACACCGGCCAGACGGAGTTGGCCGACGCGATCCAGGAAGGCCTGGCCGCGAAGGCCGCCGGTGACACCGAGACCGCGACCACCAAGCTCGGCCGCGCGGTCCAGCTCGCCGCCCAGACCGGCAACGAGGAAGCCACCTCGCGGCTGCGCAAGGTGGTCGAGATCGACGATCAGGACACCGGCACCGTGCGACTCAAGCGCAGCGTCGAGAAAGCGGACGAGATGGCACTCGACACCGCGTCCACCAAGACCACCAGGGTGAAGAAATGAGCTCAGTCACCTGTCCGAGCGGACACCCGTCCGTCTCCACCGACTACTGCGACGTCTGCGGACTCCCGATCGGCGCCGCGGCCACCCCGGCTGCAGCGTCCGTCCCGGCGCCCGCAGTGGCGGCACCGGCGGCGACGACCCAGGCGTGCCCCAACTGCTCCGAGCCGGCTGCCGCAGACGCCTTGTTCTGCGAGAACTGTGGCTACGACTTCACCACCGGCACGATGCCGCGCCCGGCCTCGCCACTCGACCTCGGTACGCCGCCGCCAGTGCCACCCGCGCCGCAAGAGGTAGCTGACTGGGTCGTCGAACGCTGGGTCGACCCCGACTGGTACGCCGTACAGCAGAGCGACGACCCCTGCCCCTCCCCCGGGCTGCCGGTGGTCATCCCGATCACGGCCAAGAGCGTGCTGGTCGGCAGGCCGTCGAAGAGCCGCGGGATCACCCCCGAGATCGACTGCGGCGACGACACCGGCGTGAGCCGCCGCCAGGCCCAGCTCACCACCGACGGCCAGCGCTGGTGGGTCGAGGACCTCCAGTCCTCCAACGGCACCTTCGTCGGCCAAGCCTCCGACCCCCTCCCCGAAGACCCGATCCCCCCAGGCCAACGCCACGAACTAACCGGCGACGACCGCGTCTACGTAGGCGCCTGGACCCGCCTGGTACTCCGCAAGGCAACCCCCGAAGAACAAGCCGGCCAGGCCTGAACCACCCAACAGACAAAACAACGAAATACAAAACAAAAGACAAAAGAAAGGACAAAAAAGTAGAGAGGCGGGGCGCGTGGCGGGCATTGCCTGCTGGCCCTGCCTCAGCCAGGGTTACGGCCTGCTCGCGCGATTCCGCTGCTGAACAAGGCCCTGTCGCGGTACGACGACACGCACGCCCGTGACAAGGCCCTCTACAGCACCTGGCTTGCCCATGCACTGATGGATGCCGACGATCCTGAGCAGGCGGCATACATCACTGAGCACGCTATCGACCTCGCCTCGGGTGTCGGTTCGGTTCGACCCGGCGAGCGCCTGCGGGGTGTTCTCAGTCGTCTGTCCCATTTCGGGGGCCCTGAGGTCGCGGCTGTGCTCGAGCGGGCTCGCGGCTAATTCTTCGTCGTCCGATCGAGCCAGTCCAGATAGCCGGCTGAGCCTGCGGTGATCGGCGTAGCGCTCACTTCGGGATTGCCCCACGAGTGGTTCTGCAACAAATAGGCCTCGAGCTCGGCATAACAATGCTCGGTCGTCTTCAAGACCACCTGCCACTCCTCACCCTCGCCGTACTGGCCTTCATGCCAAAAGACCGAGACGACCGGCCCCACGACCTGGGCTCCTGCTGCAAGCCCGGCGCTGACCGCCGAACCCGCGAGCCGTACCGCTTCTTCACGGGTCGCCGTCGCTGTCGAGACCTGTAGGTAGCCAGACATGCCGCGAGTCTAGGTCGTCCCGCGCGATCCATCCGGGGCGATGCCGCTCTCCTTATCTTTCTTTCTTATCTTTCCGTTTTTGTTTTCTTGTTCCTTGAAGCCTTGTCCCTTGTTTGAACCACAGGCTCAGAGCAGGGGTGGCTTGATCCACTCCTGCTTGTCGAGGTGTTTGGCTAGCCAGGACCAGACTGTTTGGTGCCAGATTCGGGCGTTGCCGGGTTTCAGGATCCAGTGGGCTTCGTCGGGGAAGGAGAGGTAGGCCGACTCGACGCCGGACAGCTGGAGGTCCGTGAACATGTGCAGGGTCTGGTTGATCGGTACGCGTTGGTCGAGGGTGCCGTGGATGATCAGGGTGGGCGTGGTGATCCGGTCGAGGAAGCGGCGGGGTGAGCGTTCGGCGTACCGGTCCGGGAAGTCCTCCTGCGGGCCCCATTCCGCGCGGAAGTAGCCGGGCATGTCGCTGGTGGCCCAGAAGTTCTCCGTGTTCCACTTGCCCGCCATGGTGATCAGGCACTTGAAGCGGTCGGTCTGGCCGGCGATCCAGTTCACCATGTAGCCGCCGAAAGACGCGCCCATCGCGGCGGTGCGATCAGCGTCGATGTCGGGCCGCGCGACGATGGCGTCGGTGATCTCCATCAGGTCCTCGTAGACCAAGGCGGCCCAGCGATCCCAGGCCCGCTTGAGCATCTGCGCGCCGTACCCGAGTGAGAGGGCAGGATCAGGCATCAGTACGGCGTACCCCTTGGTCGCCATCAACCAGGGGTTCCATCGCCAGCTCCAGCCGGCCCAGGAACTCAGCGGGCCGCCGTGGATCCAGAGCAGCAGTGGAGCCGGTTCGGCCGGGGACGCGTTGCGCGGCAGGATCAGCCAGGCTTCGATAGTGGTCCCGTCGGCCGCGGTGGTCTCGACTCGCTCAAGGGTGCCCGGCAGCTCTGCCTCAGGCGCAGGAAGCAACCGAGTGACAGCACCGGAAGCCAGGTCGATCCGGACCGGATGCGGCGGCGCATCGGTCGCGGCCCGGATGGCGAACAGCGATGCGTTGTCCGGCGAGACCTGTACTGCGCTGAACGTGCCCTCGGTGGTCACCCGGCTGACCTCGCCGGTGGCGATGTCGGCCCGGAACAGCGAGCGGTGACCGTGATCGAAGGCGATGAAGAACACGCTTCGATCGTCGGCACTGAAGGCGGGCGCCTCCGGCCAGCCGTCGGGATCGGTGACCAGGTCGCGGGTCTCGCCGGTCTCCAACTCGGCCACCAGCAGCGAGACCACCGACGGCTTGTCGTGCGTCTGGTCGACCCAGCGGGTGAAGGCGACGAAGCGGCCGTCGTGGGAGACGGCCGGTTCGTAGAAGCCGGCGTTCTCGGCGTCGGCGAGCGTACGCCGCTCGCCCGTCTCGGTGTCGATGGCGACCAGCACCGGCCGTGGCCAGCCGACCCGGTCGACCTGCCACTTCGCGATCACGCTCTTGCCGTCCGGTGTCACGGTGAACTCGGCATCGTCGAGTGCTCTTCCGGGAGCCGGCGTCAGATCCTTCTCGCCGCCTTCGCCGACGACCTGCAGGCGGGTCTCGTCCGGGCCGAGTTCGCTGTCCCAGAACCGAACCGGCGAGGTGGTGTGCAGGATCGCGCTGACCCCGGCGTCCTTGCGGGCCTTGCGAAGTTCCTTGTCCTCAGCGGCATCCTTGGCGCCGGGCATAACGCTCGTGGTGACCACGGCGGTCCCCGCGTCGGCTGCCACTCGGATCGCCGAGATGCCACCCGGCGTACTGGCCACCTTCGTCGCTTCACCGCTGACCGGGAGCCGCCACAGGGCAGGGCCGTCGTCGCTCGAGCGACTGGAGACGAACAGGAGTGAGCCGTCCGGCTCGAACACCGGCTGGCTCTCACCCTCCGCCGAATGCGTCAAGCGGCGCGGCTCGGCGCTGCCGTTGGGGTCGAGCTCCCAGATGGCACTGACCAGCTTGTTCGCGTCTTTGTCGTACTCCGCGATCGCCGCCACCAGGCGGCTTCCGTCGGGTGAGAGGGCGAGGCTGTTGACGCGCGGTACAGCCAGAAAGTCGTCGAACGTCGAGTAGTCCACAGCCGACGGTAACTCGCGGCAAGTTCAGCTACTGGCTCGTCCAGGCAGCCGCCGGGCGAAAACAGAGCCACTCGACCAGGATCGAGCCGACCACGAGCGGAACGGCCCAGCTCCACGGGTGGTCCGGCACGTTGATCACCAGGAACGCTGTCCACAAGGCGATCCAGCCGCCGCCGTACCCGCGCAGCACACCTCGGTACCAGAGGCCGCCCGCTTCCTCGGCCGCCCGCTGACCGAAGTACACGAAGAGGTACGTCGCGACGGCGATCGGCCAGAACACCCAGAGCTTGGCCCAGTCGTAGGGCACCATCACCAGCGCCGACAGGCAGACCAGCGCGACGGCCCAGTGGTAGCTCTCGCCGGCCCAGTTGAGCCGGCGAAGACGGAGGGTGAAGACGATGGCCAGTGGTCCGAACAGGAGCGCGACGACTCCGGCGACCACGTGCAGGATCAGCGCGATATCACGCATCGCAGCGGCTCCCCTGACTCCGGTAATCACCGGAGGTGACTGACATGTCAGGGAGCATAGGGGTCACATCGGCTGCCGTCTGCCCCTGGCGAGAAGTTCTTTCCGGCCAGGAGCAGACGGCCGCCAGGTCAGGCGATCGGGTACGACAACACCATCCGTACGGCGTGGTTGCGGTAGCCGGTCCGCTCGAAGCTCGCCGCCATCGGCTTGTTGGTCAGGTCGGTGTCGGCCCTGATCCGGTCGGCTCCGGTCTCCACCAGCAGGTGGGTGATCTCGGCCAGCAGGTCATCGCTGTAGCGGTGACCGCGGTGCTCGGGCAGGACGCCGAGATACCCGACGACCGGACCGCCGTTGTTCGCCGACGGCAACCCGAAGCCCACCAGCGCGCCGGCCTCGTCGTACGCGAGGCGCCACCAGGAACGCTCCCCCGGCATCTCCTGGTAGATCTCCAGGTCCTGCCGGGCTGCCCCGTCGACGCCGACCTTCGCGACTTCGCGCGCGGTCGCCGCATCGAGGCTGCCCTCGATCACCTGGCGGAAGGCGGCCAGGAACGCCTCGTCGTCGCCCGGCTCGAACCGTAGCCGGGTCGACCGCGCCGGCAGTCCGTACTCCGGCAGCCATTCGTACCGCAGTCGCTCGGTGCGCTCGGAAAGCCCGGCCCGCGCGGCCGCCTCGGCCCGGGGCTCGAACGCCTCCACCACGTCGGCCTGGTCGCGCCAGCCATTGGGAAGGAAGAGGTGGTACTCCGGTCCGTCCCCGCCGGAGGGGACACTGGCCGCTCCGGCCCGGATCAGCTCGGTCCAGACAGCGACACGGTCGACACCCGGTACGGCGTACAGGCCGTCGATGCTGTACGGATGCTCGGCCTGCGGCATGCCCCACCAGATGGCGAGGGCAACGATCTCGCCGTCCTGCTCGGCGACCCAGGACCACTCGTGCCGGTAGTAGCCGGACACGATGTACTCGTTGAATCGCTCGGGGGTGACGGTGTTGATCGACTGCTCGGTGATCGCGGTACGAATGAAGTCGAGGTCGGCCTCGACGGTGGTGCGGATCTTCACGAATCCTCCAGAAGGAGGCGCGGCGGCCGCGCTCAGTGCGAGCTGAACGAGCGGGGCAGGCGCGCCGGAATGCAGACAGTGGTCTTCATCGGTCGCTCCTTCCGCTCGAGATCGTCTCGCTGTCGCAGACCTTAGAGCCCTGCCGCGGTCGAGGTCCAGCGATTAATCGTCAGGACTGCGCGGGAAGCTCCGCCCAGCTCCGCCCAGCTCCGGCCGGCTCCGGCCGGCTCCGGCCGGGCGACGCAAAGGCGGCCCCGGCCGGAGCCGGGACCGCCTTCTTCTTGCTGTACTGCGTTGTCGTGCGGGACTTCAGGAAATCAGAAGTCCATGCCGCCCATGTCGGGCGCGCCACCCGGAGCGGCCGAGGCCTTCTCCGGCTTGTCGGCGATGACGGCCTCGGTGGTCAGGAACAGCGCCGCGATCGAGGCTGCGTTCTGCAGCGCCGAGCGGGTGACCTTGGCCGGGTCGATGATGCCGGTCTTGATCAGGTCCACGTACTCACCGGTCGCGGCGTTCAGACCGTGACCCGGCTCGAGGTTGCGAACCTTCTCCACCACGACGCCACCCTCGAGGCCGGCGTTCACGGCGATCTGCTTCAACGGCGCCTCGACCGCGGACCGCACGATGGCGGCACCGGTGGCCTCGTCACCCTCGAGCTCCAGCTTCTCGAACGCGATCACCGACGCCTGCAGCAGCGCGACGCCACCACCCGCGACGATGCCCTCCTCGACGGCCGCCTTCGCGTTGCGAACGGCGTCCTCGATGCGGTGCTTGCGCTCCTTCAGCTCGACCTCGGTAGCCGCGCCGACCTTGATCACCGCAACGCCACCGGCCAGCTTGGCCAGCCGCTCCTGCAGCTTCTCGCGGTCGTAGTCGGAGTCCGACTTCTCGATCTCGGCGCGGATCTGGTTGACCCGGCCGGAGATCTGGTCGGCGTCGCCGGTGCCCTCGACGATGGTCGTCTCGTCCTTGGTGACGACGATCTTGCGGGCCTGGCCGAGCAGCTCCAGGTCGACGGAGTCGAGCTTGAGGCCGACCTCCTCGGAGATCACCTCGCCGCCGGTCAGGACGGCGATGTCGACGAGCATCGCCTTGCGGCGGTCACCGAAGCCCGGCGCCTTGACGGCGACGGTCTTGAAGGTGCCCTTGATCTTGTTCACGACCAGGGTCGCCAGGGCCTCGCCCTCGATGTCCTCGGCGATGATGGCCAGCGGCTTGCCGGTCTGCATCACCTTCTCCAGCACCGGGACCAGGTCCTTGATGCTGGAGATCTTGCTGTTCACGATCAGGATGTACGGGTCGTCGAGGACCGCTTCCATCCGCTCGGTGTCCGTCACGAAGTACGGCGAGATGTAACCCTTGTCGAAGCGCATGCCCTCGGTGAGCTCGAGCTCCAGACCGAAGGTGTTGCTCTCCTCGACGGTGATGACACCTTCCTTGCCGACCTTGTCCATCGCCTCGGCGATGATCTGGCCGACCTGGGTGTCCGCGGCGGAGATCGAGGCGGTGGCCGCGATCTGCTCCCGCGTCTCGACCGGCTTCGCCAGCGCGAGCAGCTGCTCGCTGACGGCCTCGACAGCCTTCTCGATGCCCTTCTTCAGGCCCATCGGGTTGGCGCCGGCGGCGACGTTGCGCAGACCCTCGCGCACGAGCGCCTGAGCCAGCACGGTCGCGGTGGTGGTGCCGTCACCAGCGACGTCGTCGGTCTTCTTGGCAACTTCCTTGACGAGCTCGGCCCCGATCTTCTCGTACGGGTCCTCGAGCTCGATCTCCTTGGCGATGGAGACACCGTCGTTGGTGATCGTGGGGGCGCCCCACTTCTTCTCCAGGACGACGTTGCGGCCCTTGGGGCCAAGCGTCACCTTGACGGCGTCGGCGAGGGTGTTCATACCCCGCTCGAGGCCGCGGCGCGCCTCTTCATTGAAAGAAATCAGCTTGGGCATTCTCCGCGAGTCCTCCCGCGTCGAGTTTTTTGTTCAGCCGGCCGGATGCCCGCGACGGACGGCACCGTCGTCGTGGCGGTCACGTCCCGCCACGTCTCCGATACCTCATCGAGGCCGTCTATGGTCACACCTGCTGGGCACGAGAGTTATCACTCTCACCCAGCGAGTGCTAACCAAGTATTAGCACTCGCCCCAACCGAGTGCAAGCCAGCCCCCTCCAGCACCAGCTTCCGGCGACCATCGGCGGAGCGGCGGTTACCTTGGTTCGATGAGTCTCAAGGTGCGTCCCGCGACGGCCGATCGGTGGGACGATCTGGTCCAGGTGATGGGCGAGCGCGGTGACCCGTCGCGCTGCTTCTGCCAGTACTTCCGGCTCCGCGGCAAGCAATGGTCCGATGCCAGTCCCGCGACCCACCGCGACGCCTTGCACGCTCAGCTCCACTCGGACCGGCCTCCCGGCGTACTGGCCAGCGACGAGTCCGGTACGCCGGTCGGCTGGTGCGCCGTCGCACCCCGCGCCGAGTACCCCCGAGTGATCGCGTCACCCAACTGGCGAGGTGCCGACCCCGAGGCCTGGGTGGTCACCTGCTTCGTAGTACCGGTAGCTCATCGCCGCCAGGGAGTCGCCGGCGAGCTGCTGACCGCCGCGATCGACCTCGCCCGCACCCACGGCGCCACCACCCTCCAGGCCTGCGCCGTCGACGTCGGCCAGACGGGCAAGATCTCCTCCGCCAGCCTCTACCGCGGCCCGCTCTCCATCTACCTGGCCGCCGGCTTCGAGGAAGTCAGCCGCACCTCCCCGTCCTGGGTCCTGGTCAGCCGAGACCTCTGATCCGGCCGATCATGACGAAAGTCGTCAGGGGTGGGGTGAAGGTGTGGGCAGGGGTCGGGTCAGGGGTGGGTCGGGTCGGATCCTGATGTGGCGAGGGGGTCCGCGGCGGCACAGTTGGTGACATGACGAACTCCACTGCACCGTTCTCGAATCTGTCCGGCAAGGTCCTTCGCCGCTCGCGCAACCAGCGGATGCTCTCCGGTGTCTCCGGCGGCATCGCGGAGTACCTCAACATCGACGCGACGCTGGTCCGGCTGGGCATCGTCGGACTCACCCTGATCACCGGCGGTACCGCGCTGCTCGGCTACGTGATCGCCTGGATCGTGATCCCGGAGGCCGACGGCAAGGCGGTCTGGCAGGACGTTCAGCAGAACTTCCAGCAGCAGCCGACCCAGGAGGCCGACATCGCCGCCCGCATCTACGACGACAAGCCGCCGGCCGCGTGAGCCCGGCGGTCCGGGCCGACCTGGCCCGGCGCCGGCGCCAGTACCGCGCACGCTTGCTCAAGCTGCGCCGGCAACAGCTGGCCGAACTGCACAACCAGCCCGGTCGACCGGGCGCACCAGCCGGGCTCCCCGCCCAGCCGCGCCAGGTCGACCGGCCCGCAGCCCAACCAGCAGCGGGAACCCTGGAAGCACGGTGACGGTTCCTCGGTAGGCCCCGACAAACCGTCACCGTGCTGCCGCAGTACAAGAACTACTGCCACACTTCCCCGGTGCAGACCGAAGCCGGGGTGACGCACTGCCCACAGTGCTCCCAGCAAGTCCCCGTGAACCCGCGATACGTCACCTGGTGCGACAAGTGCGACTGGAACGTCGACTCGACCGGGACTGATCGCCCGGAGCCCGCCTGGCGCCAGCGCCTGGAGCACCGGCTCGCCGACACTCTGTACCGCGAACTGGAACACGGCCACCTGCACCGCCCAGGCTGGGATGCCGCCCGCGTCGCCGCCTGGCTGCTGTCCGGCTTGATCCTCTTGCTTCCGCTGACCGGGCTGCTGGCCGGAACTGCCCTACTGATCTTCTACCGGCCGCTGTGGATGAGCATCCTGCTGGCCGCGATCCCCCTCGGCCTGGCATTCCTGCTGCGGCCGCGAGCGCATCGCCTCGAGCCCGATGCGCACATCGTCCAGCGGGACAGTGCGCCGACCCTCTTCGCTCTGCTGGATGAACTCGCTCGGACCATCGGCACCAAGCCGGTCACCGCGGTGGTCGTCGAGGCCGATCCCAACGTTTACTTCGCACGCGTCGGCTGGCGCTTCCGGCCGGTGATCGGTCTCGGGCTGCCACTCTGGGCCGGACTCCGGCCGCAGGAGCGGGTCGCGATCTTGGCGCACGAGCTCGGCCACGGCAAGAACGGCGACGCCCGGCACGGCTGGGTCGTCGGTTCCGCCGAATCCGTGCTCGACGAACTGCGGAACACCTTCAGCGAGCAGCCGCTGGACCAGTACCGGCGGGCACTGGCCCACGACCTGTGGATGGATCCGACCCCCGCGAGCCTGGCAACCAGGATCATCAACGCCACCGTGGGCGGTGTCGTGCGGAGTTGCTCCTGGCTGCTGGGCAAGTTGAACCTGCGGAGCAGCCAGCGAGCCGAGTACCTCGCCGACCGCAAGTCAGCCGAGGTCGCCGGCTCGGACGCGACCGCCTGGGCACTCGAGCGGACGCTGCTCGCCGACGCTTCCTACCGCGCGCTCGAGCGGTCTCTGCGCTTCGACCAGGGCATCGAACCTCTGGAGGCCGTACGTCGTGCTGTCGCCGACGTACCCGCGCGTGAGATCGAGCGCTGTAACCGGGTCAGCCGGCTCCGAGACACCCGGATCGACTCCACTCACCCACCGACGTACCTGCGGACCAGGCTGATCCGGACAAGGTCCGCACAGCACGCGCTCGTAGTACTCACCGATGACCGGAGCCGCGCCATCGACCGCGAGCTGGCGCCGACGGCTGACGCAGTACTGAAGGAATTGCGGGCTGAGCTGCGCTAGACCTTGACTGCTGTTCTTGCGGCTGCTGCTACTGCGATGTCGGGGTGGTCGGCGAAGACGCCGTCTATGCCGGTGGCCGCGAAGCGGGCCAGTTCGGCGGCCATGTCGAGGCCGGTGGGGGTGAAGCGGCGTTCGGCGCGGAAGGTCCAGAGCTGCACAGCCAGTCCTGCGCGGTGCGCATGATCCACCAGCTTTGTCGGCTCCCCCAAGGCGCCACTGGCCGTGCGTGGGATCACCAGGTCTTTGTGCGGCGCCAGTACCTGCGCGTACGTCGAGATCTCGCGCAGCCCGGACGGTGCGATCAGGTCCAGGAAGGTCCTGCCGTCACCGGTTCGCAGGAAGTCGTTCGGTGCGTTCTCGGAGTCGACCAGTTGCACCAGCGGCACGCTCGTCATCACCGACAGCCGCCGCAGGCTCGTCGGCTCGAACGACTGGACCATCGCCTCGCCCTTGTGCAGCCCCAGCGCTGCCAGCCGCTCCGCGAGGAGCTCCTCCAGTGGCAACCCCAGATGCCGGAAGTACGCCGGGTGCTTGATCTCCGGGATCACCCCGATCGGGCGGCCGAGCCTGGCGGACTCCTGCCGCGCCAGCGCGACCACCTCGTCGAAGGTGGGGATCAGCTCCCGGCCGTCGTACGCCGTGTTGGCCGCCCGCAGCGCCGGCATCCGTTCCCTGGCCCGGAGCGTGCGGAGTTCCTCGTAGGTGAAGTCCTCGACGAACCAGCCGGTCATGGCCGTCCCGTCGACGATCTTGGTGATCCGCCGGTCCGCGAACACCGCCTGGTCGGCGACGTCCGTCGTACCGGAGATCTCGTTCTCGTGCCGGGCCACCAGGACGCCGTCGAGCGTGGCGACCAGGTCGGGCTCCAGGTAGTCGGCCCCCAGCGCGGCCGCCAGGCGGTACGCCGAGGGGGTGTGTTCCGGTCGGTAGCCACTCGCTCCACGATGCGCGATCACCAGCATGGATCCAGCACAGGCGGTGCAGATGGCGGGCCGGGAACTCGTTGCCCAACGCAAGATGAAGCTCCGCCACCAACAGATCGATAGCGCAGGGCTCGGGGCAGCTTTTAATCACATGCGTTCTGTCGGTGCGGCCACCTAGCCTGAGAGGGCTATGAAACAGCTTCCTGTCGCCGATCCCGGTACGCCCGATCACCGTTCGCCTGCCCGCTATCTGTGGTGGGTGGCGCGCGGTCAGAAGACCACGCTCCTGGGCGGGATGGCGTTCGGAATCCTGTGGATGGGGTCGCAGGCCTTCATCCCAGCGATCCTCGGCAAGGCCATCGACCAGGGCGTCGCTGATCGCAACGGCGACCGGCTGGTGCTGTGGACGGTCGCGCTGACCGCGGTCGGGGTCGTGCAGGCGCTGGCCGGCATCATGCGGCACCGGTTCGCCGTGGCGAACTGGCTCTCCGCGGCGTACCGGACGGTTCAGGTGGTGACCCGGAAGTCGGCCGACCTCGGCGCGACCCTGCCGAAGAACCTGGCCACCGGTGAGGTGGTCAGCATCGGCGCCGGTGACCTGTCCTACATCGGCAATCTGATGGAGGTCTGCGCCCGGTTCGCGGGCTCGATCGTCTCCTTCGCCGTGGTCGCGGTGATCCTGCTGCAGTCGTCGACCGTGCTCGGCCTGGTGGTGCTGATCGGGGTCCCGGTGATGCTGTTCGCGCTCGGGCCGATGCTGCGGCCGTTGCACCGCAAGCAGTTCGCCCAGCGCCAGGCGGTCGGCGAGCTGAACTCGCTCGGCTCCGACATCGTCTCCGGTCTGCGCGTACTGCGTGGCATCGGCGGCGAGGACTCCTTCTCCCGGCGGTACCGCGACGAGTCGCAAGGGGTCCGCCGCGCCGGTGTGCAGGTGGCCCGGATCCAGTCGGCTCTGGACGCCACTCAGGTACTCTTGCCGGGCATCTTCGTGGTGGCCGTCGTCGGTCTGGGCGCCCACTTCGCGTTGAAGGGCGAGCTGAGCGCGGGCACTCTGCTCGCGTTCTACGGCTATGCCATGTTCCTGGTGCTGCCCCTGCGGACGGCGACCGAGTTCGCCAACCAGCTGATGCGCGGCCTGGTCGCGGCCGGCCGGGTGAACAGGGTGATGATGCTGACCCCGGACGTGGTGGATCCGGCCGAGCCGGTCACGCTGCCGGACCGCGGCGACCTGGTCGACCCGGTCTCCGGCATCCGCGCCCGCAACGGCGTGCTCACCGCGATCGTGTCCGCCGAGGCCGACCTTGCCGCTGTGCTGGCCGACCGCCTCGGCCGGTACGACGAGACCAGCGAGGTCCGGTACGGCGGGGTCACGCTGGCCAGTGCGACCCGGGCAGACGTGCGCAGGCGGATCCTGGTGAGCGACACGGGCACTCAGTTGTTCACCGGCACCTTGCGCGACGAACTCGACCCGGCACACCGGCGTACGGATGAGGAGTTGCTGGCTGCGATCCGGACCGCGTCGGCCGAGGACGTCTTGGTCGCCTTGCCCGACGGGCTCGACTCCGATGTCGAGGAGAAGGGCCGCTCGTTCTCGGGTGGGCAGCGGCAGCGGCTGATCCTGGTCCGCGCGCTGCTTGCGGACCCGTCGGTGCTGGTGCTGGTCGAGCCCACCTCCGCGGTGGACGCGCACACGGAGATGCGGATCGCCGAGCGGCTGGCGGAGCACCGGGCCGGCCGAAGCACCGTAGTACTGACTTCCAGCCCGTTGCTACTGGATCGCGTCGACGAGGTGATCTTCGTCGCCGACGGTCGAGTGGTTGCTGTCGGCAAGCACCGGGACCTGCTCGAGGAGCAACCGCAGTACCGCAGCACCGTGACCAGGCAGACCGAGGACGAGGAGGTGCCGGCGTGAGACAGATCCTGCCTGTCGCGAGTTCGGCGGACGTCCGCCGGTATGCGCGCAGTCTGGCCCGGCGGCACCCGCGTGCTCTGCTGATCGCGCTCGGCCTGCACGCGTTGGCCGCGGTGTCCGGTCTGGTCGCTCCGCGGTTGATCGGTGGACTGGTCGAGGACGTGCAGCACGGCACGACCGCGGGCAAGGTCAACCAGGTGATCCTGGTGATCGCCGTGTTTGTCGTGGTGCAGTCGCTGCTCACCCGGTGGGCTCGGTTCCGCTCCTTCGCGCTCGGTGAAGAGGTGCTCGCCGAGCTTCGCGAGGACTTCGTCGACAACGCGCTGGCGCTGCCGATCGGCACGGTCGAGAGCGCGGGTACGGGTGACCTGCTGACTCGGACGTCGCGCGACGTCGACGCCCTGTCCAAGACCGTACGGCTGGCCATCCCGGAGACGATCGTCGCTTTCGTGACGGTGTTGTTCACGGTCGGTGCCGCGCTGCTCGTTGGCGTGTGGGTGCTTGTGCCGCTGCTCGCTCTCGTCCCGGTGCTCGCGTTGAGCACCAGGTGGTATCTGCGCCGTGCGAAAGACGGGTACCTGCGCGAGAACGCGGCGTACGCGCAGATGACGAGCTCGCTCGCCGAGACAGTCGAGGGTGCTCGCACGGTCGAAGCTCTCCAGCGGTACGAGCAGCGTGTGCGCCAGTCGGACAAGGACATCCGCGGCTCGTACGACGCCGAGCGGTACACCTTGTTCCTCCGGACCATCTACTTCCCCGTGGTCGAGATCGGCTACCTGGTTCCGGTCGTCGGGACCCTGCTGTTCGGCGGCTGGCTGCACCTCGGTGGGCACGTCTCGCTGGGTGCTGTCACGGCCGGGGTGCTCTACGTCAACCAGTTGATCGACCCGGTGGACCGGCTGATCTCCTGGATGGACGAGTTGCAGATCGGCGGCGCCTCGCTCGCCCGGCTGCTCGGCATCACCGACGTACCGGACGACCGGACACCGTCAGGCCGTACGCCGAACGGTGAGCTGGTCGAGGCGCGCGACGTCCGGTTCTCGTACGTCGACGGGCGGGACGTCTTGCACGGCGTGGATCTGGTGGTCCAGCCGGGCGAACGGATCGCCATGGTGGGCCCGTCGGGTGCCGGCAAGTCGACCCTCGGCCGGCTGGTCGCCGGGATCCATCCACCACGGGCCGGATCGGTGAACGTCGGCGGAGTCGGCATGACCGAGTTGCCGCTGGACGAGCTGCGCAAGCAGGTCGCACTGGTCACCCAGGAGCACCACGTCTTCGTCGGCACGCTGCGAGACAACCTCACGATGGCGCGCTCGGATGCTTCGGATGACGAGCTACTCGCAGCATTGGAAGCAGTGGACGCACGTGAGTGGACGCTCGCGCTGCCTTCCGGTCTGGACACGCGGGTTGGGTCGGGGCAGCACACTTTGACTCCCGCCCAGGCGCAGCAGTTGGCGTTGGCGCGACTGGTGCTGGCCGACCCGCACACGCTGGTGCTCGACGAGGCGACCTCGTTGATCGACCCGAGGGCCGCGCGGCACATGGAGCGTTCGCTGGCCGCAGTACTGGAAGGCCGCACCGTCATCGCGATCGCCCACCGCCTCTACACGGCCCACGACGCCGACCGCGTGGCCGTGGTCGAGGATGGCCGCATCACGGAACTGGGCAGCCACGACGAGCTGGTCGCCCAGAACGGTTCGTACGCGGCGCTCTGGCACTCCTGGCACGGCTGATCCGATAGTTGGGCCCCGCCTTCCTGTTTCAGGAAGGCGGGGCCTTTCATGTTTTGCGAGTTGTGCTGCGAATAGGACGACGGATGAGCAGGACGGCGGAATCGACGTGGGGCGGTGGGGTGAAAGCCTTGCGGGGAAGGCGAATCCCGATCGACAGATCGTAGTACTGCGACCAGCGGGCGGCTCCTGGTGCGGCTCCGGCGGTCCACCGGTTCACCACGGCGCGCTGCAGGACGAGGTCGGCCGAGACCAGGCGTGAACCCGGCGCGAGCAGCCTCTTCAGCAACGAGGTGGAGATCCCGTACGGCGGACTGGAGACGACCCGGAACGGTCTGCTGGGCAACCGGAGATCGGCAGCATCAGCACGAACCACCGTCACCGGTGCATCCGCGAACCGCCGGCGCAATCGGTCGGCACGGCCAGGGTGGAGCTCCACGGCGACCACCTGAGCCCCGGCCCGAACCAGCGGCGCTGTCAACGCACCGAGGCCGGCTCCGACATCGAGGACGAGCTCACCGGGACTGATCCCGGCCGAGTCCACGACCCGCTGGGCCCAACGACTATCGAGCGGATGCCATCCCCAGGCACCCCTCGCCTGCCCGGAGCCGGGCACGACGAACCATCACAAAGCAGTTCATAGCCATACCTGGACCCTAAGGCCCGAAATCCTCAGCACACAAAGGATTTTCCGCCCAGCTCCGGCTCGGCCGCCCGCCGGGAGAACCGAGGGCGCACCGTAAGCGTGATAGTAGTACCGGTATAACTATCACGTGAGGTTGAGGAAGAAGCAGATGGTCGATTTGAAGACGGCGGGCGAGATCGATCAGATGCGCGCCGCCGGCCAGGTCGTCGCCTCGGCGCTGACCGCAGTGAAGAAGGAAGCAGCGGTCGGCGTCTCGCTGCGCGAACTGGACGAGGTCGCCCGCGACGTACTCCGGTCCGCCGGAGCCGTGTCACTGTTCGACGGGTACCAGCCCGGCTTCGCGACCATCCCGTTCAGCGGCGTGATCTGCACTTCTGTCAACGACGCAGTACTGCACGGCCTCCCGAGCGACCTCCGCCTGGCCGACGGCGACCTGCTGAACGTCGACTGCGGCGCCTCGATCGACGGCTGGTGCGCCGACTCGGCCACCAGCTTCATCATCGGTACTCCGAACGCGGAGGACCTCGCATTGATCGCCACCACCGAGGAGGCGCTGGCAGCAGGGATCGCCGCCGCGGTTCCGGGCGCTCGACTGGGCGACATCGGCGCAGCGATCGGCGCCGTCGGCCACCGCGCCGGCGTCGGCACCAACCTGGACTTCGGCGGCCACGGCATCGGGCGGCGCATGCACGAAGACCCCCACGTACCGAACGGCGGCCAGCCGGGCCGCGGCCTGAAACTCCGCCCCGGTCACGTCATCGCCATCGAACCCTGGTTCTGGCACGGCCCCGGCTCCGTCTACGTCATCGACAAAGACGGCTGGACCCTCCGCTCCGCCGACCACACCCGAGGAGCCCACGCCGAACACACCGTCGCCATCACCGACGCCGGCCCCCAAATCCTCACCCAACGCTGACCCCACACACCTCCTACGCCGGCGGGGCGGGAGGTGCTAGAAAAGTGTGTCCTGGTTGATGTCTGGGGCGACTGCTGGGACGGGAGCAGTGCGTTTGCGAGGGCCTCGGAAGCGGGTGTGGGTGGGGTCTGGTTCTCCCCAGCCGGACTCTGAGCCATTTCCCGGGACGTCGACGATTCCGAGTTGCTTGCGTGGAGTTACCGGTGTGCTGTTGGCGCGCGACCGATGGCGGGACGAGGAGCCGAAGCCGTGTTTGTCGAGCAAGGGGCGCACTTTCTCTGTGAAAGCGCGGCGGTAGCTCGGCGACGCGTTGGTGCCGCGGGAGTACAGGTCTTCGTAGCGCTTCACCAGGTCCGGGCGCTCCTGAGCGAGCCAGCCCATGAACCATTCCTTCACGCCGGGTCGTAGGTGCAGGACGAGAGTGGTCACTCCGGTCGCGCCGGCGTCCGCAAGCTCGCCCAGCAAGGCGTCGAGCTGATCTGAGGAGTCGGTCATCCACGGGAGGACGGGCGCCACCATCACCCCGCAGGGCAGGCCGGCCTCGCGTACTGCGCGGATCAGGTCGAGGCGGCCGCGGACGGACGGCACGCCTGGTTCGAGGCGTTTGCGGAGGTCTTCGTCGCCGAGGGCCAACGAGATGCCGATTCCGACCGGCACGCGCTCGGCGGCCGCAGTGAGCAGGGCGAGGTCGCGCCTGAGGAGCGTGCCCTTGGTGAGGATCGACAACGGCGTACCGGAGTCTGCCAGTGCCTCGATGACGCCTGGCATCAGGCGGTAGCGGCCCTCGGCTCGTTGGTACGGGTCGGTGTTGGTGCCCAGGGCAACTTGCTCGCCGCGCCATGACGGTCTGGCGAGCTCTCGGCGCAGTACGTCGGCGACGTTGGTCTTCACCACGATCTGCTGGTCGAAGTCGAGGCCTTGGTCGAGCTCCAGGTAGCGATGGGTCGGCCTGGCGAAGCAGTAGCGGCAGGCGTGCGTGCAACCGCGGTACGGATTGACGGTCCAGTTGAAGGGGAGCCCGGTGCCAGGCACCGAGTTCAGCGCGGATCTCGCGACCACCTCGTGGAACGTCACCCCGCGGAACTCCGGCGTCGTCACGCTCCGCACCAGGCCCGCGATCGACCCCAACCCCGGCAGTGCTCCCGGGGTCTCCGCGTCGATCTGCTGCCCAGCCCATCGCATGACGACAGTCGAACATATGTTCGCCACGCTTTCAAGTCGGCCATCAGTGAGTCACCAAGGAGGACCTGTCACCTTCCGTCATCGACCGTCGTGACCTACAGTCACAATCATCAGGACCGGGGGGTTCGAGATGAAGGTCATCACGCGGGGCATCGTCCTCATCATGCTGCTAGCGCTGTGCCTGACCGCATGCGGCGGCAAGGGAACCGGCAGCGGAGGCGGAGGCACCGGCGCCGGCACAGGTGGAGGCACAGACACCGGCGGCTTCCCGCCACCGTCAACGACCTGGACGCCGCCGTCATCGCCGCCGTCATCGCCGCTGTCCGGGCCCAGCTCGGAACGGCCAGAACGCGCCACCTACCAGGTACCCGACAAGGACTGCCCAGGCAACTACGGTCACGGCCTCGACATCATGACCGAAACGCCGGCAGAGCTCGAGTACGTCGACAAGATCGTTGCCTGCGTCAACGATACGGGCACGGCCACCTATCTGCGGAACGAGAGCGACGCGGTCTGGGTGCTGCACAACAACGGGAGAACCACTGCAGGCGTCACCCATTGGTCGCCCACCCTGAACATCACGTCCTTCCGCAATGTCTTCACCACCAGGGCCCTGCTGCCACCGAAAGACGTGATCACCACCAGCATTCCCACCGCCGATCTCGAATGGACGATCGATCTTCCGCTCAGCCTCAGCTGGGAAGCGCATCAACTCGTCGCCGCCAAAGTCGCGTCACTCGGCCAAGCAGCCTTGATCGATGCGCTGAAAGGCAGGACCAGAGCCGGTGCGGCGATCGCCCAGTGCGCCTTCACGATGAACGAACTCGCCGAGAAGACGTCCGACCTGGCCGACAAGGACATGTCCGACCTGCTGGTCGACGGTCTCGGCGCCGGCGTCGCGGTGAACAAGTGCCGCGAGCGCGCCGCCGAAGTACGGATCTACGACAGTTCGAATCGCCCGATCGCCTTGTCGGAGGAGCTGGCCGAGCTCAAAGGTCAGACCAAGGTTCTCGAAGCGGCCGAGAGTCATCTGAGCACCGCCAAACTGGGCGCCCGCGTCCTGAACTGGATCCATTTCCTGCCGCGCGTCCCCTGACCGATACGGGCAAGACCCAGCCCCTGTGATGGCGTACCGTGTGGCAGCCGGGGCGGAGCGAGAGGCTGGGGATGGGGAGCGAGAACTTTCAGGTCGATCTGCACGGGATCGTCGATCTGCTGAGCAATCACCTGTACAGCAGTCCGCGGGTCTACCTGCGAGAGCTGTTACAGAACGCGGTCGACGCGATCACCGCGCGTCAGGCCGCTGAGCCACAGGCGCCGGGGCGGATCGACGTACGGACCGGCCCGGATCGGCTCAGCATCACCGACACCGGGATCGGGCTCAGGCCGGACGAAGTACGGGAACTGCTGGCGACGATCGGGCGGAGTTCGAAGCGGGACGAGATCGGGTTCGCGCGGACCGAGTTCCTCGGCCAGTTCGGCATCGGTCTGCTGTCGGCCTTCATGGTCGCCGACGAGATCGAAGTACTGACACAACCCACAGCCGGGCGGACCACCCGCTGGATCGGTGCGGCGGACGGCCGCTACACCATCAGCGAGGCAGACGCGGCCGCAGAAACCGGTACTACGGTGACGCTCAAGGCTCGCCGTGGCGCCGAGCAGTGGTTCAAGCAGGCCACGGTCATCGAGCTGATCAAGCTCTTCGGCGCCTTGCTCCCGCTCGAGATCCGCGTGGACGGTGAGCGAGTCACCGAAGGCAAGGCGCCCTGGGAAAGCACCGGCGCGACCCAGCGGGCAGAGCTCGTCGGGTATGCGCAGGACAAGCTCGGGTTCACCCCGTTCGACGTCATTCCGCTCAACAACCCGGCCGCCGGGCTCACCGGGGTCGCGTTCGTGCTGCCCTTCCCCGCGAACCCGGCCGAGCGCGCTACTCACCGCGTCTACCTCAAGAGGATGCTGCTGGCCGAAGGCGTCGAGGGTCTCCTGCCCGACTGGGCGTTCTTCGTCCGGGCTGTCATCGACACCTCCGAGCTGCGTCCGACCGCGAGCCGCGAGGCGCTCTTCGACGACGGCAATCTCGAGGAAACCCGCGAAGCTCTCGGAGCACAGCTCAGAGGCTGGCTCGTACGCCTCGGCAGCACGGATCCGCAGAAGCTGGACCGCTTCCTCGCCATTCACCAGCTCGGCGTGAAGGCGCTCGCGCTGCACGACGACGAGCTGCTCCGGCTGGTCCACCGCTGGCTCAAGTTCGAGACCAACCACGGCCGGATGACCTCGGCCGAACTGCACGAGCGGTACGGCGAGATCCGGTACGCCGCGACGATCGAGGAGTTCCGCCAGCTGGCCGCGGTCGCCGCCGCTCAGCAACTCACGGTCGTCAACGGCGGCTACACCTACGACTCCGAACTGCTCGAACGGCTGCCCGACGTCGTACCGGGCCTGGCCGTCAGCCGGTTCGATCCGACCGAGCTGAGCACCAGCTTCGACAGTCTCGCCCCGGAGACCGAGCTCGCGCTCAGGCCGTTCGTCCGGCTCGCCCAGGAGGCGCTCGACGGGGTCGGCTGCGAGGTCGTCGTCCGCGCGTTCGACCCGGCCGGGCTGCCCGCGATCTATCTGGTCGACCGGTCCGCGCAGTTCGCCGCCGAGCTACGATCCACCAAGAGC
Organism: Kribbella monticola; assembly: GCF_003261635.1. Classification (GTDB taxonomy): domain Bacteria; phylum Actinomycetota; class Actinomycetes; order Propionibacteriales; family Kribbellaceae; genus Kribbella; species Kribbella monticola. The sequence goes on from NZ_QFXK01000030.1 coordinate 411,966, forward strand.
AAGGCCGACGCGCTGTGGTCCGAAGTACTGGGTGCCCTCGACACCCATGACGACAGCCGCCCGCAACTCGTCCTGAACCACCGCAGTCCCCTCGTACGCCGGATGGCCGGCCTGGCGGATCCAGAGCTCGCGCGTCTCGCGGTCGAAGGTCTCTACGGGCACGCCCTGATGCTCGGCTACCACCCGATCGGCCCGGCGGACTCCGCACTGGTGAATCGATCCTTCCTCGGCCTGCTGGATCAGGCCGTCCCGACCCAGGAGGACCCGCGATGAGCGACGGCGACCTGCTCGAGCGACTCGACCGCGCCATGAGTACGCCGTACGGGAAAGCGCGTTCGGCCCTGCTGGAGGACGTCGTACGCCGGGCGGACGCGTCCGCCGACGAAGAGCTGGCCTTCTTCGCGCGGCTGACGCTCGTCACGGCGTACGTGATGGGCGGGGAGCCGCGGAAGTTGCTCGTGCCGTTCGCTCGTTGTGTGGCGGACTGGGATGCGGATCCGGCGAAGTTTCAGCGGCACGAGCACACGTTCCTGTGGTGCTTCAAGTACACGCCGAACACGCTGGCGAAGTTCCCCGAAGTCTCGCTCGACCAGACCTACGCAGTACTGGACGACATGGAACGAAGGTGGCGAGCCGGCGGGCACAGCATGCAGGTCGTCCACCACTACCGGTGGCTCGTCGCGAACCACATCGGTGACGAGGCCGCTGCGGCCGAAGAGTTCCGGCTCTGGTCGACCACGCCGCGCGATGACCTGTCCGACTGCGTCGGGTGCGACCCGACCGGCAAGGCGCGGCACCTGATCGAGATCGGGCAGCCGGCCGACGCGCTGGCGCTCGCAGTCGGCGTACTGGACGGCCAACTGACCTGCAACGAGCAGCCGCAGCAACTGCTGACGACACTGCTTCCCGCTTATGTTGCCGAGGGCATGCATTCCGAGGCGGTCGACGCGCATCGGCGGGCTTATCGGACGCTGCGTAACAACCCAGGCGAGCTGGAGACGTACGCCGAACACGTGCTCTTCTGCGCCCGCACCGGCAACGAGACGCGCGCTGTGGAACTGGTGGAACGTCACCTGACCGATCTCGCGGAACCACCCAGCCCGTACGCCGAAATGCGTTTCGCTGCCGCGGCCGCGCTCGCGTTGAGCCGGGTCGACCTGATGATCCGGCGTCCGCAGGAGCCCGACATCGCCTCGGCGGAACTGTCCGCCCAGTTGGCTGAGCGGGCGCTGGAGTTGGCGGCGCAGTTCGACGTACGGAACGGGACCAGCCATCAGAGCGACCAGATCTGCTCTGTTCTCGGGGCCGAGCCGTGGCTGGAATACCTGCCCTTGTCGGAGACCGCTCGGCGGGCTTATGCACGCAGCCAGGCGTCGTCGGCCTCGGCATCGGCTGTGGCTTCGGTGGAAGATGTTGCTGTGGGCCCCGATCCGTCGGGAAGCGGTTGGCTTGATCGGGCCGAGGAAGAGTGGCAGAACGATCGTCGTGAGCAGGCGATCGCGGCCTGGCAGGCTTTCGAGCGCGAGGTGCCCGAGAGCGAGCGGACCAAGCTCGACCAGGCGCGCCTGCTCGACGGTCGCGGCCTGGCGTCGCTTGGCCAAGACGACGAGGCACTGAACGCCTGGCGCGAGGCGCTCGCGCTGTACTCCGAGCTCGGCGAGGAGGTTCGGCTCCTGCGCGACCGCGGCCGGATCGCCAGGGTTCTGGGCGAAGCCGGCCGGATCGAAGAAGCGCTGGTAACCGGTGAGGAACCACTGCGCCGGCTGATCGCCAATGACGAACCTCGACGCCAGGGCGGCTGGCGGTACTCGCTCGCGACGCTGCTTGCCCAAGCCGGTCGGGTCGAGGAATCCCTGCAGGAGTTGGCGATTCTCCGTTCCGGGCCCGGCACCGAGGACGATCTGCGCGCGGCCGCGGGGATCCTTCAGTGCAATCTCTTGATCCAACGCGAACAATTCGACGAGGCCGAGGACGCCGCAACTGCCGGACTCGCCAGCAGGCATGAGTTGCCGAGGTCGTTTGCGTATCGGCAGCGCGGCTGGATCCGGATCGCCTTGGACCGGCCGGACGAGGCCGTCGCCGATCTGGAGGAAGCGATCGCCCTGGCGACGGGCGCCACCGACGCCGACGTACACATCGCGATCTGTCGCCTGGAACTCGCCCGCGCTTACCTGCTCACCGGTCGCGCCCTCGAAGCGGCCGAGACCGGCGAAGAGGCACTGCCCGTACTGCGGGATCCGTCGCTCGCGAGTCTCCAAGCCGACGTACGCGGCGTACTCGTCGATGCGTATCGAGCTCTGGGTGAGCTGGACTCCGCGCTGGCACAGGTTCGCCTGCTGCTCACCGAGGCAACGGCCGACGCCCACCCGCAATGGCTCGGCAACCTCCGTCAGGACGAGGGCCTGCTGCTCGAACGCATGGACCGCGACAAGGAAGCCGTCGACACCTTCCTCGCCGCCGCCGAGCACTTCGAGGCGGCCGAGCTGCCACTCGCTTACGTCCAAGCTGTTCGGCTGGCTGCGCAGTCGGCCCGGTACGCCGGTGAGTTCGACATGGTGGACCAACTGCTCGACCGCGCGCGGCCGGTACTCGATTCGCTCCCTTCTGCCGAGCAGCCCGTGCTCTTCCAGCAGGCAGGGATCCATTGGGACCTGGCGATGCTCAAGATGCAACAGGGCTCGGTGGGTGAGGCAGTCGAGCAGGCGCGCCACGCAGCGGAGTACTACGAACGCGGCGGCTTCGAGGGCCAGTTGCTCAACGCCCGCCTCCTGATCGCCGAACACAGCACCACCGACGCCACCATGCTCCAGGAAATCTTCACCACCCTCCCCACCGGCGACGAATCCTGGCACCGCACCGGCTGGCTCCTGGCCGACCGCCTCCGCACCCTCGGCCAAACAACCGAAGCCGAAGCCCTGGAGAAACAACTACAGGCTTGAGAAGCCACCCCCGTTGCGGCTAAGGCAGCCCACCCAGTCGCCGGCTCCTACGTCGCCCGACTCCTCCCACCCTGAACGCCGGCTCCTTCGTCGCGGCTGGAATAGCCCACCCAGTCGCCGGCTCCTACGTCGCCCGACTCCTCCCACCCCGATCCTCGGCTCCTCCGTCGCCGACTTCGACGCGCTCGGCCCAAATCGTGCCTCTCCCGGTCCGGCCGATGACCGCTCGCGGTGGACGCGATGGACTCGCGTCACCGCCGGCGTCCTGATCAGCCGGCCGGACCATCACCAGATCGTGTGCCGGCTGTCTGTTCTCGCATCCGGCACCGCACGAAGTCAGCGGACCGCGGTCAGGAGGTAGGTCGCCGGAATACAACCATTGCCCTCGCCGAGACCGGGGTACATATCCGCTTCGGCAAACTCCTGCAACGACCGGACCGTCATGCCTGCCGCCAGCACCGCGCTGACGACGCTGCCGATGCTCCAGACAAAGCTCCTGTGAGGAAGATCCGGAACTCCAAGCGTCCTGGTGATCTCCGGTGCCTTCAACGGGTCGGCATAGCCGTCGCGATCCGAATTGAAGTAGTCGGCACTGACGCTCAGATGACCATCGCCCGCAACAGTGAGGACCTCCCACAGGGGATGATGCTCACTGATCACCAGCGAGCCGCCGGGATTGATCCGTTGAGCTACCAGCCGCACCCAAGCGTCGATGTCGGGTGCCCAGCACAAACCACCCCAGGAGATGAAGACCAGGTCGAAGCCAGTGAGGTGCTGGTCCAGATTCATCATGTCCTGCTCTTGAAAGTCCACGACCAGGCCCAGAGCTTCGGCCTTCGCCCTCCCTGTAGCCAGGTGGCTCGGCGCAAGGTCGACGGCGGTGACATCTGCCCCCATCTGAGCGAACGTCAGCGCCTCGTCCCCAACCGAGCAGGCCAATTGCAGAACCCGGCGCCCTCCAACATGCCCGACCGCTGCCCGCTCGTGCTCGTTCAGCACGCTGCCGGACCGGACGGACTCGACCGGCTCTCCTTTGCGGTGCGGAGCCAGTGCCTCCCAGTACCTCCGGTTATCGAGCACAACGCGCGACGCGGTCCGCTCCGACATGGCCAAGACAATACGACCAGCTCCGCCGGCGGCGCATCGCGATTTCCCGATCGCGGCCTCGTTTCCGGGTGGGCGACACACTTGGTGGTGTGGTGGACAGGTTCGGGGTATGACCAACAGTTCACGCGCTCCGGATCGGGAGGCTCGGTTCAGTGCGCTCTATCGGGCGACCTATGCCGACCTGGTTCGATTTGCTCAGCGGCGGGTCGATCACAGTCACGCGGAGGACGTCGTCGCCGAGGCGTTCCTGGTCGCGTGGCGGCGGTTGGATGATTTGCCCAAGCAGGCCGACGACGCTCGCGCCTGGCTCTTCGGGGTTGCTCGGCACACGATCATGAACAGCCGACGCGGATCCGACCGGCGCCGAGCGCTCGCAGTACGGCTGGCTACTTCCGCCTCGACCGCAACTGATGGTGCTGCCGATCTCGTCGCTCAGCAAGTCGATCTCGCGGCCGCGTGGAACCTGCTGTCGGAAGTCCACCAGGAGGCGCTCGCCCTCGCAGTACTGGATGAGCTGACCGCACCTCAAGCCGCAGTGGTCCTCGGGATTTCGCCCGTCGCGTTCCGCCTGCGCCTCAGCCGCGCCCGACGAGCACTACGCGCGCACCTCGACCACCGCCCCGAACCCGCGCTCGCCCCCGCGAGCGTGACCGAAAGGCAGTCCTCATGAATCTCACAGACGATTTCCCCGTACTACGAACCCTCGACCCCGCCGACCGCGAGATCGACCCGAACAGCCCCCGCGCCCGCGCAGATCTCGAGCGCATCCTCGCGACCGACCCAGCGCTGCCTGCTCTGAGGCCCCGGCGGAGCCGACGACTCGCCGTCTCTGTCGCCCTGGGCGCGGCAGCCGCCGCCACCGTCGCCGCGCTGGTACTCCCCTCCGCGCTCGGCGGCGACAAAGCCTTCGCGAGCTGGACAAGTTCGCCCTCAGGTATGTCGGCATCGAAGCGCGCCGACGCGGCGAACTCCTGCCGCAGCCACCAGAAGTCGGGAAGTCACGAGTACGCCGACCAGCTGAAGTCCGCCGGCACCGCGATCTCCGAGCGACGCGGCGCCTGGACCTTGGTGATCCTCGCGGGCCGCGACGGCTTCTCGGCCCTCTGCATCACCGACGATTCGAAGCACCTCTTCCGCTCGTACTTCGGTGCCATCGGCTCGACACCTCCCGCCAACCGACCGAGCAACCGCGGCCTCGCGCCCCTCGTCCTCGGTACGGGCTCGATCGACGGAAACGAACTCTCGGTCGCTGCCGGTGCCGCCGGCTCAGACGTCACCGCGGTCACCTACACCAGCCCCACCCGCGGAAAAGTCAACGCCACCGTCTCCGGCGGCCAGTTCGCCCTCTGGCTCCCCGGCAACGACCTGACCGGCGGCGCGAAGGGCACCTCCGTCCAGGTCACCTACCGAGACGGCACCACAGCCACCGTCACACTCCACCTCTGACTCCTACGGCCCGATGCAGTAACCGGCGCAGAGGTGGAAGGATCGAGGAGGACCCACTGCACAGCGTGGCGGAGGCGAGGCAACGCCGCAGCCGGTGCCCAGCGTGGCGGAGGCGAGGCGACACAAGAGCCAGCACCAAGCGGCCCGCCAACCCACACCAGCCTCGACAACGCCCGGGCACCCACCACCCTTCCAACCGGCATGCAGGACCCGGTGCCCCGGGGCGGTGAGCTGGCAACGCAGGAACCGGTGCCCGGGGCCGGTGAGCCGGCGATCCAGGAGCCGCTGTCCAGCTGGTGAAGACCAGGCGAGCCGCACCAAGTGTCCAGCTTGGTGAAGGCGAGGCGTCGCAGGAGTCGATACAACCCGGCGCGTCAACCACCTCAGCCTCGACGAGGCTCGGCACCCACCCGCCGTTTCAACCGGCGACGCAGGAGCCGAGGGCAACGGGCGCGCTAACCCACACCACCTCGACATCGCCAGCACCCACCGCCGTTCCAACCGGCAACGCAGGAGCCGGTGCCCGGGGCCGGTGAGCGGCGACGCAGGAGCCGAGGGCAACGGGCGCGCTAACCCACACCACCTCGACAACGCCAGCACCCACCGCCGTTCCAACCGGCGACGGAGGAGCCGGTGTTCGGGGTGGGTGGAGGCGGCCGACGTAGGAGGCCGCGACCGGGCGGCCCTCCGTCTCCAGCTGCGACGCAGGAGCCAGCGTCCCGGGGTGGGTGGAGACGGCCGACGTAGGAGGCCGCGACCGGGCGGGCGTATTCAGCTGCGACGAAGGAGCCAGCGTCCGGGGTGGGTGGAGACGGGCGACGTAGGAGCTCGCGACGGGTGGGCGGGCTTCTACGCCGTACGACCTACTCCCACTCGATCGTGCCCGGCGGCTTGCTGGTGATGTCGACGGTTACCCGGTTGATCTCGTCGACCTCGTTGGTGATGCGGGTGGAGATCTTCTCGAGTACTTCGTACGGCAGGCGCGCCCAGTCGGCCGTCATCGCGTCTTCGCTGGTCACCGGCCGGAGTACGACGGGATGACCGTAGGTCCGACCATCCCCCTGCACACCAACGGACCGAACGTCAGCCAACAGCACCACCGGGAACTGCCAGATATCGCGATCCAGCCCAGCCGCGGTCAACTCGGTCCGGGCGATGAGATCGGCCGCCCGCAGAATCTCCAGCCGCTCCTTGGTCACCTCACCGATGATCCGGATCGACAACCCAGGCCCCGGGAACGGGTGCCGGTAAACCAGCGTCTCGGGTAGCCCCAGCGCGATCCCCAGCTCCCGCACCTCGTCCTTGAACAGCGTCCGCAACGGCTCGATCAGCGAGAACTGGAGGTCATCAGGCAGCCCACCAACATTGTGATGCGACTTGATGTTCGCTGTACCGGTCCCGCCACCGGACTCCACAACATCCGGGTAGAGCGTCCCCTGCACCAAGAACTCGATGTGCCGATCAGCGTCCAGCTTCCGCGCGGTCGCCTCAAAGGTCCGGATGAACTCGCGCCCGACGATCTTCCGCTTCTGCTCCGGATCGGTCACCCCGGCCAGAGCGCCCAGGAACTGATCCTCGGCATCCACGACTTCCAGCCGCGTGCCGGTAGCAGCGACGAAGTCCTTCTCGATCTGGTCCGACTCACCCGAGCGCTGCAACCCGTGGTCCACATACACACAAGTCAGCTGGTCGCCGATCGCCTTGCTCACCAGAGCTGCGGCGACGGCCGAATCCACACCACCTGACAGCGCGCACAGCACCTGCTTGTCGCCGACCTGCTGCCGGATCAGCTCCACCTGCTCCTCGACGACATTGGTGGTCGTCCAGTCGCCGCTGCAACCAGCGATGTCGTACAGGAAGTGCTCCAGCACCGCCTGCCCAGCCTGCGAGTGCAGCACCTCCGGGTGCCACTGCACACCGGCCAGCTTGCTGTCCAGGTTCTCGAACGCCGCGACCGGCGCACCTGAAGACGCAGCCAGTACGGAGAATCCGACCGGCGGTGCGTGCACAGCGTCCCCGTGCGACATCCACACGTTCAGATCGGCGGGGATCCCCGCGAGCAGCGCGCCGGCCTCGCTCACCGTGACCGGGGTGCGCCCGAACTCGCGCAGTCCCGTACGGCGTACGTCGCCGCCCAGCGTCTGCGCCATCGCCTGGAACCCGTAGCAGATCCCGAACGCCGGCACCCCCGCCTCGAACAGCGCCGAGTCGACCCGCGGCGCACCCTCGGCGTACACCGACTGCGGCCCGCCGGACAGGATGATCGCCTTCGGACTCCGGGCCAGCATCTCCTCGACCGGCATCGAGTGCGGCACGATCTCGGAGTACACCTTGGCCTCGCGCACGCGTCGCGCGATCAACTGCGCGTACTGCGCCCCGAAGTCGACGACCAGAACCAGCTCATGCTCACTCACCCGCAAAGCGTATCGGTGCAGGTCAGCAAGGCTGTAATCGCTCATTCGTTGTGGAGGACTTCGGCGATGGTGGTGTGGGCGGCGGACCGGGCCGGGACGAAGGCTCCGAGGGCGGAGATCGCGATACCGGCGAGGACCAGCAGGGCGAGCAGCGGGGCGGGGTAGACCTGCAGCATGAAGTCGGGGATCGCCACCTGGGCGCCGTTGGCCATGGCGGGGACGACCAGGCGGTGGGCGATGATGCCGAGTGGGATGCCCAGGAGGCCACCGATCGCGCCCAGCGCGGCCATGGACGTCACCACCATCACGACGACCTGGGCGGGGGTCATGCCGATCGACTTGAGCATGCCGAGGTCGCGGCGGCGTTCGCGGGTGTTGAGGACGACTGTGTTGAAGACGCCGAGCGCGGCCACGGTCCCCAGCATCAGGGTCAGCAGGACGACGGTCGCCAGGACGATCGCAACGAAGCTGCCCGATTCCTGACCCGAAGTCTCCTCCAACCCTGAGTCCCCGGCCTGCACGGCCTTGACATAGCTGTCCAGGTCCGTGCCGGGCTTCACCTTGATCTCGTACAGCGACGCTCGCAAGTCCGGTGCAACCAACGCCAGCGTCTGCCAGTTCGACAGCACCTCCTCACCCGAGTTGTAGAGCGCCTTCCCGACGATCCGTGCCTGAACGTTCTTGCCCTCCGACTGCAGGGTGATCGTGTCGCCGATCGCCAGCCCGTGCTGGCGAAGGAACCGCTCGGACACGACTACCTGCCCTGGCCCGTCGAACCATCGCCCGCTGAGCATCCGATAGCCGAGCTGCTCGAAGTCCCCGCGATAGAAGGACACCCGCAGGTCCGTGTTCGTCCCAGCCAGCCGCATCGGCAGCTCCGCACTCGCGATCACCGCCGAAGCGCCCGGAGTCGACCGCAGCAACGCCTCGTCCTGCGCGTCAGTCAGCTTGGCGACCGGTGGCGCCACCTCACCAGGTGGTGGCGGACCGCTCCCCTTGAGACCTCCGAACATCGTCACGTCGACAGCACCGACCCGGCTCGCAGCAGTCTGATAAGAGGTCAACGACTTCCCGAGCCCCACCGCCAGCGTCACGCTGGTGGCCCCGAGTACGACGGCCGCCAGCGTCAACGCCGTACGCGCCGGCCGGGCGAACGGAAGCCCGAACCCGAGGCTCACCGCCCGCGGCAACCGAGTGCCACTCAGCCAGCGCTGGGCCCGCAGCCCGCGGCCGGCTCGCGGCGCACTACCCGCACTGATCGCCTCAGCCGCCGACAGACTCCGCGCTCGAAGCGCAGGGACCAGAGCGGACAGCGCGACCAGGGCAGGTACGCCGAGCAGCGCGGCCACGTCCACCCAGACCGCTACGCCGACACCACCCGCGCCGTAGTTCTCGAAGGCCCTCGTCAGCAACGACTCTGCGAGCACATTGCCCAGGACCGTGCCGATCGCGCAGCCGGCGAACGCCGGGATGGACACCATCGCCAGATAGACCGTCATCACCTGGGTAGGGGTGAACCCGAGCGCCTTGAGTACGCCGATGTGCTTGAAGCCGGCGACCACAGCACCGCTGACCACGTTCGCCACGATCAGTACGGCGACCGCCAACCCGAGCCAGCCGAACACCATCAAGAACGGCACGAAGGTGTTCGGTTCGCCGGTGGCGAGTGCTCGCAGCGCAAGGTAGGACTGGGTGCCCACCAGTGCGCCGGACGGCAGACCGGAGGTCACCGCCGACTGACCAGCCGACACCTGCTCGTTGGTCGCGGCCTGGGCGAAGCGGTACAGCATCTGCGTCGACGTCGGCTCCAACGACGTCATCTGCGCCGGCGCGACCCAGGCGTCGGCCGATCCGCTCACGCTGTAGGCGAACCCGACGATGGTCATCCGGTGGCTGCGGGCCAGGGTGAGCGTCCCACCCAACGTCGGCGCACCACGCCCGCTGGAGTCGGTCGGGTTCCGGTTCATCACGATCTCGCCCGGCTTGGTTGCCCAGCGTCCCTTCCACACGTTGAGCCGGTCGACCGTCCCGCCGGCGTCCGCGCGTCCCACCACCACCAGAGACGTCTCTGGTCCACCGGTGTCCATGTCGAGGGTCGCCTGGCCGAACGGTCCCGCCACGGCGGCCGCAGTACGAGCCGACTCGGTGAGCTGGGCGTCGCTGACCTTGGTCCGGTCGTACGACGCGACCAAGTGTGCACCGCTCTGCCTCGCGTACGCCTGGTCGAAGGGACCACTCGACGCCGCCAGCAGTCCCAGCGCCACGACGATCATCGAGGTGGACAGCATCACGACCACTCCGATGATCAAGGTCTGCATCCGGCGCCGTCGGACCGCTGCTCGCGACACCGGCCACACGGCGCTCACGACGTACGCTCCAGGCTGCGCTCGCCCGCGATCTGCCCGTCGACGAACTCGATGACGCGGCTGGCGCAGCGCGTCGCGAGTTGTTGGTCATGGGTCACCAGGAGCAGCGTCTGGCCGATCTGGTTGAGGTCCAGCAGGAGATCCATCACCTGTTCGCCGGCGCGCGTGTCCAGTGCACCGGTCGGCTCGTCGGCCAGCAGCACGGCTGGGCGGTTCATCAGCGCCCGGGCGACGGCAACGCGTTGCCGTTCGCCGCCACTCAGTTGGGCTGGGTAGATGTTCCGGCGGTCGGCGATGCCGAGTTCCTCGAAAAGTTCCTCGGCACGCTTCCGGGCAGCCGAGGCCGACCTACCGGTCAGCTGCGCGGCCAGTGCGACGTTGTCGAGGGCGGACAGATCGTCCAACAGGTTGAAGAATTGGAAGATCATGCCGATCCGCCGGCGCCGGTACAGCGCCAGGCCCTTCTCGTCCAGCCTGCCCAGGTCGTCGCCGTGCACCATGACGGACCCTGAGGTCGGCCGGTCCAGTCCGGCGACCATGCTGAGCAGCGTGGACTTGCCGCTGCCCGACGGTCCCATCACCGCAACGGCCTCGCCGGCGCGAATCTCCAGCGATACCCCGTCCAGTGCGACAGAGTCGCCGTACTCCTTGCGTACTGCGGTGAGCCGTACAACCGCCTGCCCGTTGCCTTCGTCATCCGTCATGCGCTCACGCTAGAACCGCCGGCGCACGCTGGACGTCAGCCTGCCGGCGTACTGTCCGCGCCCGGTCATCCCGCAGATGTACGGCGTGCCCCCAGCGGATGATGCCGAATCCGAAGCGCCTTTGGGAGAGTGGTTCTCGTGACCACGATCTGGCTGCTCGTCGCTGTGCTGGCCTGCCTGGCCGCCGGGGCGCTCGCGGTGGCCCTGGTCCGGGCGCGGCGGGCGCACGCTCGCGCGTTGGAGGAGCGCGGATGGTTGCTCGAGCGCGAACGGGAGAGCGCAGCGCAGACCGCGGTCGACGCCGAGCGGGCCCGGATCGCCCACGATCTGCACGACATCGTCAGCCACAACGTGAGCGTGATGGTGATCCAGGCCGGGGCCGCGCGGCACGTGCTGGCGACCGAGCCGGCTGAAGCCGAGGCAGCGCTGCTCGCGGTCGAGGCGGCCGGGCGCGACACGATGGCCGAGCTGCGGCATCTACTCGGTCTGCTCGCACCGCCGTCCGATGGTCAAGAAGACGATCGGCTGTCTCCACAGCCGAGCCTGAGCCGGCTCAGTCCGCTGATCGACCGGATCGCCTTCGCCGGATTGCCGGTGGAGGTGCGGATCTCGGGTGAGCCGAGGCCACTTCCGGCCGGAGTCGACGTCACGGCGTACCGGATCATCCAGGAGGCGCTGACCAACGCACTCAGGCATGGCGACGGGGTGAAGGCGGAGGTGACGGTGCGATACGCCGACCACGCGTTGCGGGTCGAGATCCTGAACACCGGGCCGAGCATCCTGACCGGTGGGCGTTCACCGGTCGCCGGTGGCGAGGGACGCGGGCTGGTGGGGTTGCGGCAGCGGGTGGCCGTGTACGGCGGCGATCTGGATGCGCGGCGCCGGTTGGGTGGCGGGTTCCGGGTCCGCGCGAAGATCCCGCTGGAGCGCCTGTGACGACCGCCCTCCGGGTCGTCATCGCCGATGACCAGGCCCTGGTGCGGACCGGGTTCCGGATGATCCTGACCGCGCACGGCATCGAGGTCGTCGGCGAGGCGGCCGACGGTGCCGAGGCCGTCGAGGCGGTTCGCCGGCTGGGGCCGGACGTCGTACTCATGGACATCCGGATGCCGACGATGGACGGCCTGGAGGCGACCCGCCGCATCCTGGCCGAGCAGACGGGCTGCCGGGTCCTGATCCTCACCACCTTCGATCTGGATCGCTACGTGTACGCCGCCTTGGCGGCCGGAGCCAGCGGGTTCCTGCTGAAGGACGTCACCCCTGAGCACCTGGCGGCGGCGGTCCGGCTGGTCACCACTGGCGACGCCCTGCTGGCTCCCTCGATCACGCGGCGACTGGTGGAGCGGTTCGCCACGCCCGCACCGACCCAGCCCGCGATCCATCGCGACCTCGCCGCCCTGACGCCACGCGAACTCGAGGTCCTCACCCTGATGGGCCATGGGCTGTCGAACGCCGAGCTCGCCACCGAGCTGACGCTGAGCGAGGCGACGGTCAAGACCCACGTCGCGCGGATCTTCGCCAAGCTCACCCTCCGCGACCGAGCCCAGGCCGTCGTCCTCGCCTACGAAACCGGCCTGGTGTCCCCCGGCGACCGCTGAGCGACCAGCACGCGCGCCGGAGCCCGGAACGACAACAGCTCGATCATCGGCGGCTCCGCCTCGACAGCCCGTACTGCGGCCAGCAGCGGCCCGGCGCATTCCAGCGCCACCCGGGTCTCGAGCCGGGCAAGACCTGCCCCGAGGCAGCGATGAATCCCGAGCCCGAAGGCCAGATCGGCCGGACCGCCGTGCCCCGACAATCCGAGCAGCACCGGCGCACCAGCAGGCAGCTCGACGTCCCCGAGCGCAACCGGCTCAGCGGTGACCCGTCGCCAAGTCGGGACCGAGGACGACTCACGCAGTACGAGCTCGACCAGCTCCGCCACGTCCCCGATCACCGAGCCGACCGCCCGATGGAAGGCCGCCGAGATCAGCTGAGTCGTCGTCTCCTGGCCGGCGATCAACAGGAAGTACGCAACCGCGCACACCTCCTCGTCGCTCAACCCGAGTCCGACCAGCACCCCGAACAGATCGTCAGCAGGCTGCACGCGTGCCGCCGTCACCCGCTTCCGCAACCACGCGTAGAACTCGGCCGCACTGTGCGCAAGCTCAAGCTGCCGATCCTCGTCCGGCCACCCCCAGAACAACTCCAGGGATTCCCGCCCCCACGCCTTCAACGCCGGTACGTCGACGTCGCGCACCCCGAGCATCTCCAGCAACACCAGCGCCGGCGGCTCCGCGGCCACCACCTCGACCAGATCCACCGGCCCCTTGGCCAACAACCCCGTCGCAACGGCAATTCGCTCACTCACCAGCCGACGAGTCAACGGCTCCACCGCAGCAACCCGAGCCGGGCTAAAGAACCGCGCCACCGCCGCCCGAATCGGCCGGTGCGACGCCCCCGCGTTGTTGGCCAACGTCGGCGGCAACGCGAACCCAACCCCCTGCAACACCCGCAACGCCTTCACGCTCAACGCGGTATGCGCCACCACCGCGTTGTCCGGCCGAAACCGCTCCGGATCCAGCAGCACCCCTCGAACCTCGCCCGGATCATCGACAACCCACATCCCGAGCACTTCGTCATACCGAGCCGGACACCGAGTCACGCAGCTAGTGTCCGGATCGGCCGGGCCGAACAGTCGGTCGGGGGTGCCCACCCGGATATCGAGCCGGGCCCTGCGGTGCCCACCCCGGTCGCGAGCTGCGCCCTGGGGTGTTCACCCGGGTGGCGAGCCGGGCCTGGGGATGCCCTAGGGAGCAGCCCTAGGGACTGTGATCGCCCGAACGCGCATCGTGGTGCTACCGCACACCAGGGAGGCACCAATGAGTGTTCGTTGGCCGGTTTACGCGTATTCGTCCGATCCGATCTCCCGGTCGGGGATCGAGAGTCAGCTGCGGTTCCAGCCCGATCTCCGGGTCGTCCAGGAGGACCAGCTCGACGACGCCGTGGTCGCCGTGGTCGCTGCCGAGACACCCGACGGGCCCACGCTCGACCGGCTCGGCGAGCTCCGCCGGCGCGGGCTGGACAAGCTGATCCTCGTCGTGGCGAACCTCAACGACAGCGATCTGATCGCGGTGATCGAGGCGGGCGTCTGCTCGCTCATCCGCCGCGCCGATGTCACCCCCGCGAAACTGGCCGACCTGGTCAAGCGCGCCGCCGTCGGCGAGGCCGAACTCCCACCCGACCTGCTGACCCGGCTGCTGCGCCAGGTCTCCCACGTCCAGAACGACGTCCTGACCCCGCGCGGCCTGCGGCTCGCCGGCCTCTCACCGCGCGAGACCGCGATCCTCAAACTGGTCGCGGAAGGGCTCGACACCGACGAGATCGCCGGCCAGTTGGCGTACTCGCCGCGCACCGTGAAGAACGTCCTGCACGGCGTGACCACCCGCTACCAGCTCCGCAACCGCTCCCACGCGGTCGCCTACGCCCTCCGCGAAGGCCTGATCTGAGAACTGACACAGCGTTCTCGTCGCAGAGACACTGTTTCACGACAGCTTGCCCGAGAACGACACCGACGGGGTGCAGTGGTCCGATCCGGTCCCGGGTGTCGTGCAGTTCACCGAGACCACGACCGGTTGACCGGGGTTCGCGTGCAGCGGTTCGAGGTAGTGGTAGTCGAGGTCCCGGAAGTTCGCCAGGCCGGTCTCCAAGACGATGTCCGTACCGATCGCGATCCGCAGGATGCCGTTGTCACCGCGCGGGTTCTGCAACACCAGATCCGCGATGTCGACCTTGCTGCGCCGGTCCGGTGCCGTGTACTTGAAGTCGGTGAACGACCCGTCCGTCACGACCTTGGCGCTGGTGGCGATGCGGAAGCTGACCGGTCCGTTCGGCGCCGGCGTACCGGATGCTTTGCCGGGCGCCGGTGTCGGGCTCGGCTTCGCCGCCGGCTTGCTCGCGGCGGCGGAGGACGGCTTCGGTCCCGGCGTCGGGCTCGACTCAAGACCGGCCGCCTGCCGCGCAACGGTCGCAGCAGCGCCGGCCTGCTGAGCCGCGGCGGTCGCTTTGGAAGCGGCAGTCTCCGCCTTGGCGACCTGCTGCTGAGTCTGCTCAGTCGCAGTCGACACCACCGCAGGCTTGAGCAACGCATACCAGGCACCGATCGCCGCGACCACCAGCACAGCGCAAGCGACAAGGGCAGGCAGCAACCACTTCGGTATCAGCTGCTCCTGCTGAACCACGCCGTTGAGCTCGACGGGTTCAGGTCCGCCCGTGGCGACAACCTGGAAAGGCAACGATCGCGGCTGGCCGCGCAGGAACCGACGATGCGGGATCGCCCGGACCTTGACGATCGTCGCCGTACCGGGCGCTGTCGTGACCAGCGGCTGATCGGTCTCGAGCCGCAGCTCGTCCTCAGGGTCGTGCAAGGTGATCTCGACCGGTGTCGGGGTGTTGCCGAGGTTGTCCACGGCCAGCCGGAACTTCGCACGGCGTTTGGCTCTCCGTTTGGCCGGCACCAGTTCGGCGACCACCTGCTGGAAGGCGGCGACCTCGACCGCCCCTTCCTCCACCACCGAGGCAGCCGGCTCCTCCCGCGAACCGACCCGTACGCCGAAGGGGTGCCGCCCGGCGGTGACCTCAGCCGACCTCGGCGGTTTGAAGACGACCGCGGCGGTCGCACTGGCAGCCGGCATCAGATTGACCACCGGCGGCTCGATCGTCACCCACTCCGCCGCGTCACCGACGAGCGAGAACGTGAACTGGTCGACCAGCCGGCCGGTGTTGGTGATCGCCAGCTCGCACCGGCCGGTCTCGCCCGGGACGACCTCGAGGAACTCACTCGACAAGGAAACGGTGGCTGCCATGCCGCTCAGCGTGCCCTGGCGCGGCACCGGCCAGGCAGCGGCACGGGGCTAACCGGACGCGACACGATTCCTGCCTGATAAGGCAATCCAGCCATCCCCTTGGCTCCCGCGATCGGGCACCGGCGACCGCCTGCCCGGCCCTAGGATCGAACCAGCCGACCAGGGGGTCCCGATGAGCCACAACCTACGCCGGCTGGTCGCCCTGACCGTCGCCGCATCATTGCCCTTAGCAACAACCACCCCCGCCACCGGCACCGGCACCCCACCACTTAGCGCAGCATTCACCCGCCCGACCACCGGCGAGACTTCCACCGGCAGCACGTCTGCGCGCACCACGTCTGCCGGCCACACTTCCGCCGGCACCACGTCTGCTGGCGAGACTTCGGCCGGCACGACGTACGCTGGCGCGTCCACCGGTCGCACCACGTCTGCCGGCCTCCCCACCTCTGTCGCGGTCTCGCGCGCAGACACGCAGGCGATCTCTGTCCCGGACGGTGGCGCACAGTCCGCTGCATCGGCGGCCGGTTCCCCGGCGATCTCCGGCACCGGCCGGTATGTCGCGTTCCAGTCGGCCGCGACTCTCGATCCGACCGTCCTCGCGAGCCCGCCCGGCGTGCAGAACGTCTATGTCCGGGACCGGCGCCAGAACCGGACCGTCCAAGTCAGTCGCGCGCCACTCACGACGTACCTGACGGCCACCAGAGGCAACTCCGTCCCGATCCGCCGGCCCGCTGCCCCGGCCGACCGGTCTGCGACGGCCGTGGAAGACGGCGGCAATCGCGACAGCGCCGCCCCGTCGATCTCCGCCGACGGCCGCTACATCGCCTTCCAGAGCAGCGCCACAAACCTGCCGGACAGCTTCCCGGCGTACGGCGTGCATGTGGTCCTGTGCGACCGGGATCCCGATGGCGACGGCCTCTTCGACGAGCGCCGGCCCGACGGCACGATGGACTTCGGATTCCGCTACCTGAGCACGCCGCCCGAAGACGAACTGGCTCCCGAGGGTACGGCTCCCAGCCTGTCGGCCGACGCCACCACCGTCGCCTGGACCGAACGCGCGGCCGGATCGTCATCCGCCGGCGTGGTGATCACTCAACTGCACAAGGACGCTCAGGGTCGCCCCCTGGCACCTGATCCGGCCCTCTTCCGTCGCCCGTTGCAGGACATCGACAACGCTGTCGGCACCCAGCAAGCGGCCAAGCTGTCAGCTGACGGACAGCACGTGGTCTTCACGGCAAACCTCTGCCAGGGCACGTGTTGCGAACTCTGCGCTCCCAACGAGCCGGACGGCCCGGTCGCGAGCGTTCAGGTCTACGACTTGTCGACGAGTCTGAGCAGCCGAGTCGACTTCACCACCGACGGCGGCTACTCCGGCCTGGGCAGCCATCCGGTCGTCTCCGGCTCTGGCCGACTGATCGCCTTCGAACAACTCCCCCGGCCGGAAGGCCCCACTGTCACGGTCGTGGTCGATCGCGACCCGGCCGCTACCGGCCGTCTCGGCCCGGCCGACGGCCTGCCGGTACTGACTTCCGTCGCTTCCCGCGCTGTGACAGGACAACCGCAGGAGGGCCTGAGTCCGGCGCTGTCGGCCGACGGCCGATACATCGCCTTCGCCAGCTCGGCCGACGGCATGCATGCCGACCAGCAGGGCACCGGTCGTATGGCGATCGTCTTGCGAGACCTCACTCTGGACAACGAGCGCGAGAAGAACGGCCTGCCGCGCCTGCCGGGCGAGCTCGGCTCCCCCGCTGCCCACTGTGAAGACGCGGCCGAGTCGCTTGCGTGCCCAGCCGCCGGGCCGAGCGCATCTCCCGGCTTGTCGGCCGACGGGCTGGTCGTCACCTTCACCTCGGCAGGCGACGACGTCCAGCCGGAGCCATGTTGTGCCGGAGCCGCCTTCGCCCGCGAGTTCCACCCTGGCCTGACCAGTGCGCCACCCACCTTCGGCACTGTTGCCTTAGGCAACACAACGGCCCGGACGGTGGTACTCGAGCACACTGGCTTCGGGCCGCTTCCCGTCCAAGGGTTGAGTATCACCGGCCCGAACGCCGACGACTTCAAACTGACCGGCGCCGGAACCTGTGCGGCCGCGATCCTGCACGAGACCGACACCTGCGCCGTCGAGATCTCGTTCGCTCCGACCGCAACCGGCAACCTCCAGGCCGTACTGCGTATCTCTCTTTCCGGCGGGACGTTCAGCGAGACCCCGCTGACCGCCGAAGCTGTCCCGGCCGAGCCCGGACAACCGCCGCAGCCCACCGGAGCACTGGTCATCACACCCGATCCCGTCACCTTCACCACGCCACAACGAAGCCTGGTCGAAAGCAGTGCACGCACGATCATCGTCCGCAACGCCGCCACGGTTCCGATCGCCGTGACCTCGATCAAGCTGCTCGAGGGCAGACTTCTTACGCTCGGCGACTTCACGGTTCGTCGCACCACCTGCGCCTCGACGACCCTGGATCCTGGCGAAACCTGCTCGATCGACCTCTCCACCACTCCGCAGAACGCGGGACCGCGCAACGGCGTCCTGCGAATCGGCACCACAGATCCGCAGTACGACAAGCTGATTTCCCTGCACAGCCAGGGAATCCAACCCGTCCTGGTGGTCAACCCCGCCGTAGTACGACTGAATCGCGTCGTCCAGATCAGCGGCCGCGACTTCCCACCGAACCACCCGGTGACAGTGGCTCTGGCGACTCCAGGCAGCCGCACCTTCCTGAACCTGCAGACGACAGCCGAGGGCACGTTCACCATCCCACTCCTCGTCTTCCCGCAAACGAGCGCCGGCACCTCTCCCGTTGTAGCGACCGCCGGCGGCACCTCCATCCGTGCCCAGACCCCGCTCCTGATCGTCCCCGGCAGCTACCAACCCCCAGGCTTCACCTCACGCCGCTGACTTCCACCTCACCCGCGGCTGACTCGTCCCGGGTGCTCCAGCTCAGACGACCTGCACCCGGTGGACGACGTACGCCGGCTTGGCCGCGTCGACGAGTTGCTCGATCGCACTCTGGCTCAGCCTGCCGCCGCGGACCACGACGACGAGTTCGGCGGCGATCTCCTCGGATCGCTCGTCGCTCGGCTCCAGTGACCAGGTGACACCGCCGCTGTCGGCGATCTCCACCTCGCCCCCGGAGGCCGACTCGAGCTGTTCCCGCAGGCCGGCACTGGTCCCACGACTGCGATGCAAGGCGACCGCGCCGCCGACTGCGGCCCGTTGCTGCTCGACCGGCCACGCCTCGTCGAGGTCGACTCCGACCCAGCCGGCCAGCCAGCCGAGATAATCCGGGGGCGCCAGCAACGGATCGACGTACGCTGCGATGCAGTCCAGCGCGGCGATCGCGGGGGCGAGCAGGTGATCGATCCCGGCGGTGAACCGCATCAGCAACTCGTCCTCCTGCAGTACTGCCGGTAGGAGTTCTCCCAGCGGGTACGGCGAACGGAGTTGGTCGGGACTCATCGGCGCCACCTCATCCGATGCCGAACAGTTCGATCTCCGACAGCGCGAGGAGTTTCGCACCCTCAGCCGGATAGACGTTGACCACGCTGACCTTCAGACTGCTGACACCCACAGCGTTGCGCAGGGCAACTTGTTGTGGACCGGCGGTATCGGTGAGCTGGACGACGTCGGACTTCTCGTTCGAGTAGGTGAACTTCAGTACGGCCGGACGAATGTACGCCGCGAAGTTCCTGGCGTCCCCGTTCGTCACGATGACCTTGCGCAGAGCCACCGGATGATCGAGTTGGACGGCGAGGGTCGGCGCCTTGTTCTCCTCCCAGGGTGCCGTCCACGAGGTGTTCTTGAAGGTGTCGAACGCGGCCTTGGGCGGATGGTCGGCGGCCGTGGTCCGCGGACCCTGCACGGAGACCGGACGGATCGGTGTCAGGGCGTTTTCGGCGACACCTGCCACCTTCTGCTTGACGTGCCCGACCTGCTGGCTGACGAGCGTGCGCAAGGGCGGATAGAAGCCGGCCAGCAGCCCGAAGACCAGCACGGCGGCTCCGAGGGTCGCCTTGATCCGCCGCGCTGTCGACTGAAGGGCGCGGCGGCCGTTGCCGTCGCTTGGGCGCTTGGGCCTTGATCCGGCGGCCAGCACCCGCGGTCGCCGGCGTAGGCGCAATCGCCGCCACCAGGGCAGCCTGGACACTTCTGCCTCGGCCAGCGTGTGCCCGCACCGGCGGCAGAATTTCCTCGACGGGACGTTTCCCTCACCGCACTCGCCGCAGATCAGTTCACCGGGCTTCGGCCGGTTCACCGGCGCCGACCGTCGTACCGGCGCGGGACGCTCCTTGGTTGCCTGCGGCACCACCGCCGTCGGCTCGTCCTCCACAGGTACCACCAGTTTCACCGCGGCCGCGTTCCCCTCAGAAACCTCAGGCCCAGTCGGCGTCGTCGGAACCGGCGACACGACCTGAGCGGCCGGCGGCGGAAGCTGGACTCCACGCGTGATGGCCGCGGGCTCCGGCGGTGCCGCAGGCAGGACCGCTCCCGCAGCAGCGGGCGGCTGAGGTGAAGGCGGCGGGACCGCTCGGGCGACACCGGGCGAAGGTAGACGCGGCGGGACCACTCCGGCAGCGCCGAGCCGCGGAGGTGGAGGCGGCGGAACAGCTCCCGTAGCAGCGGGCGGCGGAGGTGGAGGCGATGGGGCCGCTCCGGCAGCGCCGAGCCGCGGAGGCAGAGGCGGCGGAACAGCTCCCGTAGCAGCGGGCAGCGGAGGTGGAGGCGGAGGCGGTGGGACTGCGCGGGGTGCACCCGGCGGAGGCGGTGGGACTGCGCGGGGGGCGGTGGTTGGTAGGGCTGGTGCGCCTGGGGTGGGTGGGGGCGGCGCGCCTGGGGTGGGCGGGCGTGCAGGGGCGCCGGCGGCGGTGGACGGCTTGGGGGTGCCGGGGTCGGGGATTGCGGTACCGCCGACGAGTTCGGCGGCGGCTCGGTTGAGGCGGGCCAGGAAGCCTCGTCGCTGCGGGAGGGGTTCCGGCTCCTCGGCCGGCTCGGGTGAGGGCTCGGACTGGATCGCGTGGGCGTTCCATTCGAGGAACTCGCCGCACGAACCGCAGAAGGTGTCGCGGGACCCGTTGTGGTGTCCACACTCGCCGCAGACCAGCATCAGTTCTCCTCCACCCTGACCAGGTGCTCGAACGAGAACACCAGACTGTTGCGCTCGAGCTCGATCCGCTGCTGCTCACTCCCCCGCTCGCCCGTGACCGGATTCGCACTGAACAACCGGATGTCCTCGACGACCTCGACTCCTTGCACTGCCTGCAGTACGCCGTACACGTCGCCTGACCGCACCGCGCGCCCGAACTCCCAGCCGCGCCCATCCAATCCGCCGCCGGGGAGCGGATTGAGGAAGCCGTGCAGGGCCGCGACGGCGTCCCGGCGTACCCGGGCCCGATCGACCCGTGGCCGGGCGATCAATCGCGCCACCACCGTGACGCCGCGATAGCGCGGTGGCTCCACCGAGACCCGGGTACCGATCAACCGCACGTTCTCCAGCCGTTCGGCCAGTCGCTCCATCAACTCCGGCGACGGCACCAGATCCGCGAAGCTGATCACCCCGTCGCGCTGTGCGGCCGCCGGCACCACCAGCACCTTGACCGTGCCGGCCGGAACCTGCTCCCCGTCGGCCGTGATGCACCTGATCCGCGCGGCCTCCGGCACGGCCTCCCGCGCCAGCGCCTCGTAGTCCTCGGCCGTGACCGCACGGGTCCGCGTCCGGAGCAGGATCGGCGCCCGGTCCCGGGCCTCGGCCAGGCTCTCGCCGTCCGTACCACCGTGCGCCGCGTGCCGGTTCTCCACCACCGACACACTGGGAATGGACGACCTCAGCTCGGCCACGGCACCGCGTGGCACATTGCCGCGCAGGCCGCCCCCGGTCGCATAGCCGCGGATCCGTACCGTCGCGTCCTTGGCCGGCACGGCGCCATGTTGCTTCAGGCAACCATCCGGCAGCCGGACGACCGGCCCGAAGGCGACCTCGCCGGTGACCGCGTCCAACCGGAAATGCCGCTGGTCCGGACCGCTGGCGGCGAAGTCGTCGACCTCGCTCCACTCCTGCCAGCCCTCCTCGGAGCTGGTTTCCACCACCGGCGAGCCCAGGCCGCCGAGCACTGGCGCCGACCGTACGGCGTACACCTGCCCAGGCACTCCCGCCGACTCACCCAGGATTTCGTCGAAGACCAGTTCCGCGTGCACCGATTCGACCGTGCCGCCCACGCTGCAAGCGTCGAGCCGGCGGACTTGCGGCGTGGCCGTGTACGCCGGCTGCCCGTCCTCGGCCTCGATCACGCGCGCCCGGATCCAGCCGGCCAGGCGGCCGTCGACGATGCTGGTCTGGTGGTTCGCCGGCAGATGCAGGACCAGCGAACCCGATCTGTTCAGTCCGCCGGTGTCGTCGCGGTCCAGCTCGCACTCCGTCCAGCCGGTCCCGGTCCACGCCTCCCAGACCAATGGTGGGCGGCGCGGATCGATGCCGAGCCCTTCGGTCTGCCCGGCGTAGTCGAGCCGCACGGCGACGGACGGCGCGGCGACGTCCAACCCGATCAGCAACTCATCGCCTGGCTGCGGCGGCACGGCGAACGCTCCGAACGGAGGCCCGCCCGGCTCGTACTCCGTACCGTCCGGCTCCTCCTCTGTCCTGGTGATCAATGTGGTAGCCGCGACCGCCGGGATCACCAGGTCCGCACCGGTCGCGAACACGATCGGCGCCTCGGCGCCGGACCGGACCGTCGCCGTCTCGGTGCCCTTGGCAACGGTCAAGGCGGACCGGGCCGGAGTCGCCAGCCAGAACGTGATCGGAGCGCGCGCGGGTGTCGGCGGCACCATCCGCAGGCCGATCAGGTCGAGGAACTTGAGCTGCAGCCGGTCCGGCACCTGGTTCAGCCGGCCGAAGAGCTGGTCGGTGAGATAGGCATACGCCTCGATCAACGCGATCCCCACGTCGGCCGGATTCTCGTCGGTCCACTCGGGACACGCCTGCCGGACCAGCCGGACGGCGTCCTCGACCAGCTCCGGATACCGCCGGTCGTCGAGACCGGGAGCGGGCAGCGCCATCAGCTCTGACCTCCCTCGGGCTGGTAGCGATCGGTCCCGAAGTCCACGACGAGTTCGCGCGAGGTCGCCGTACCGCGAACGCGGTAGCCGATCGCGATGTGCAGTAGACCGTCTACGCCGTCGTCCGTGCTGACGTCGACCCCGAGCACTTCGACCCGTGGCTCCCAGGCCGAGATCGCGCGCTCGACCTCACGGGCGAGTAACACCCTGGTCGCCGGCGTCGCCGCCTCGAAGAGAAAGTCCCGCAACCGGCTGCCGAAGTCGGGCCGCATCACCCGTTCGCCCGGGTAGGTCTGCAGGATCAACCGCATCCCCTGCTCCAACTTCTCCGCGCCACGGACGACGGTGAAGTCGCCGCGTCCGGCGCAATCGACCGGGTACCGCAAACCTGCCACCGCCTCTGCGCTCATCGCCTCTCCTTCGTCGGCCGTTCAGTCGACCTGATCGCGGTCCTGTCGAGCTCGGTCGAGCTGAATCGCTGTGTCCTCGAGTTCAGTTGAGCTGGATCGGTTTGCCCTTGAGCTGGACCGGCCCGGTGCCGTTGACGCTGACCAGCGCGCCGTCCAGCTTCACCTTCTGCGCTTTGAGATTGAGCTCCGCGCCGCCGTCGATGGTGACCGAGCCGCCGGCGCCCGCCTTCACCTCGATCGCGCCGCCGGGCCCGCACTCGATCGTCAAGCGGCCCTTCTCACCAGGCTTGGTCGCCTGGCCCGGCAGGCACCGCAGCGCGACCACCCCACCGACCTGGTCGATCTGCAGGGTGAGATTGCCGTCGCCACTGCCAAGCAGGATCTCCGCCTGGTCGACCCGACCAGGCGCCGGTACGTCGTCGTGGAAGGCCAAGCGGTTGCCGGACGGCGCGACGACACCTCGCCAGTGCACGGCCGCGCTGTTTCCGTTGGCTTGCACAGGTTGAGCGCCCAGCGTGTACCTGCTGTGGTTGTTGACGATGCCGCCGAGGACGTACGGGCGCTGCAGGTCGCCGTACTCGAAGCCGACCAGCACCTCGTCATCCGGTTCAGGTAGGAACACCGTGCCGCTCGTCTGTCCCGCACCGGGCTGGATCACGCAGGCCCAGCCGGTCTCGTAGTCGGGTGACAGCCAAGGCAGCACGACCTTGACCCGGCCCTTGGCGAGCGGATCGTTGGTGTTGGTGACGATGCCGCAGACCACACCCGGGATCCGGCGGTCGGGGACCGGCGTCGCGGCGACCAGCCCGAGCAGGCTGCGATCCTGCTGGCCACTGACCTCGAATCCCGTGCGATAGCGCCCGTACGCCACCTCGTGCCGGACCCGCGTCAACAGCCATCGGCCGGCGAAGGGTGCCGCGACACCGCTGACCTCCACCAACCGCCCGACCGACAACCAGGGATCGCCGATGCTCTCGCCGACCGCCTCCGCGAAGGTGTCCGCCATCCGGTCCGCCAACGCGTCCGCACGATCCCGGACGGACGCACCGATCGCCGTGCCGATGGAGACCGGTCGATCCGGCACCACAGTTGCCCGTTCCGACGGCTTCGGACCCCACCGGTCGCCCGCGGTACCGGACGGCGTACCGGTCGGGGCCGGAGCCACCGCTGTCACCGCGGTCGTGAGCCGGGAACCGATCGCGGTCGCGCCGGGCGTCACCTCCACCCGCTCACTCACCACTTTCGCGGTCAGCGGATCCCAGACGCGGACCTCGGCCTCACCGGCAAGGTTGCCGGCGGTGACCCGCGGCGCGAAGGACAGCAGGTTGGACAACAGCATCAGCGACACCGGCCGGCCGTTGCCTGCCCACGCACGGAAGAAGAACCGGCCGTGCTCGACACCGGTCTCGAACCCGATCGCGGCCGCCCTGGCGACCAGGAACTCCCAGTCGGTCTGGTTCACCTGACCGACATGTTCGTGCACCGCCCGGGTCGGGGTGATCTCGCCGATCGTCAGCTTGTTGCCCAAAGCAATCTTCTTCGCGATGTCGGCGTCGGAAGAGTTGACGAATGTCCTGGTACGCCGGGCGCGCTGCAGCCGGTGCTCGTGGGTGTAGCCGCGGACGACGATCGACGCGGCCTCGCCGTACTCCGCCTCCAGCGCCGTCACCTCCCCGGTGATCAGCAGGCGCGGATCCCCGATCCGTAGCGGCGAGGCGGCCGCGATGCCCACCTCGGTCCCGATCGCCAGCGCCGCCGTCAGCCGGTCACTCAGGCCCCGGTCGTCGAAGACGATCTCGAACATCCCCGGCAATCGCAAACTCAGATCGACCACCACCCGGACGATCGATTCGGCCAGCTCGTCGGCCAGCGGCCGCTGAGCCGTTCCGACGTACACGGCCGCGGTCACCGCCTGGTCCGGCTCGGTCCCGATCGTCAGCGTCACCGGTGCACGCTCTTCTCACGGTGGGCACCGACCAGCGTCTTCTGCTCGCACTCCTGCAAGGTGAGCTTGACGGTCGCCCGGCTCGGTTCACCGGCCGGGGTGAACCTGGTGTACTGGAGGTTGAACTGCTTCAGCAGCACCGCGCCGGGCAACGCGATTCCCGCCTGGCCCCAGCCCAGTGCGAGCACCCACGGCGATCCGGCCGCCTTGCCATCCGATGCCGACGGCAACTTTCGGTTACAGAGATCGCAGTCCTTCGGATCGTCGTCCGGTGCCGCCGGCGCCTTGCCGGCCGACGCCGCGGAGGAGGGCTTGAGCTGGAGCCACTTCTTCAGCAGCGGCACCGCCCGGGCAATCGCCTCGCAGCCTTCGAGCCGGAGCTCGGGGAGTTCGACCTTCAGGGCGTTCGGGTCCACCACGACCGTGTGCGAGTCGACCGACGCGCGTTTGGTGTCGGCCACCCGCGACTTTTCGATGCCGATCTTCGAGGGGTTCGCGAAGAAGGTGAGCCGGTCGGTCCGGTTTCCCCATTCGTGCAGCTCCAGCTGACTGCCCGGCACCGGCTCGGCCGCCTTGAGGAAGCCGCTGTGGACGAACGTGAGCTTCTCGATCGCGATGCCGCCACCACTGCCGGTCGAGAACGGCGGAACGGTCCAGGAGGTCGGTATCGCGTCGTTGAGAACCCATTTGTGGATCACCCGGTCCTGCCGGCCCAGACCGCTGCGCAACTCGATGACGACCGGGCGCTGGGGTCCGGCGGGCCAGCCCTGCGCCCAGCCGGCCACCTGTGCCTCCAGCCACCGCTGCACCTTCGCGCTGCCCTCCGCCGTCATCGCCCGCTCGAGCGTCACCTTGGTGTACTTGATCTCGCCGGGCAGGTACCGCTGGGTGCCGTGGTTGCCACCCTCGGCGACCGGTCCCTCCGGGGTGAGCTCAACGCCCAGTCCCGAACAACCTGACCAGTAGCCGAGCGAGGTGCTGACCGAGTCCAGGCCCGGCACCAGGACGCTGAACCACATCGTCATGCCGTACTGCGGGTCGGTCGCGTGCACGTTCCTTGCCCCGGTGTCGCCGGACCGTAGTGCCTGCACCGGATTGGCGAGCTGCTGGAACCCGATCGTCGTCATTTCGCCCGCCCCTCGGCCGGCAGGAACCCGGTGTGGCAGAGCTCGAGTGTCTCGATCGCCGGCCGGGAGCCGGCCGAGTCGAACTCGGTCAGCCGCCAGCCGATCGGGAAGAACTCGTTCAGCCGCCAGGTCACCACCGGCGAGCCGAGGAAGTCGACCAGATGGATCGCACCACTCAACGACCGACGGTCGCGGGTGACGCTGACCAGCCACGCCTGCACCTTGGCGGAGTCCCGGCCGACCGCCCGGGAGAGACTGACGTTCGGGTAGCTGACGTTGCCCGGGACCAAGGTGTCGTGGGTCGCGTCGCCGCCGCGGTAGCTGTACTTCTGCCAGCTGACCCCGAGCCCGGCGGCCTTCGACCAGCCGCCCAGCTGGTAGTTGGACGCGTCGATGTCGATCACGTACCGGTGCGACATCGCGACCTGGCCGCTGAGCTGCTCGAGCGCTCGGCCGGCGGACATGAGTGACGGTGCCATGGGCTGATCTCCTAACGCAGGTCGGCGAGCACGCCACGGCGCTCGCGGTCGATGATCAGTTCGTTCCGCAGCCGCTGCCGCAGTACGCCGTACAGCCGCTCCGCCAGCCGTCCGAGCCCGCCGGGATCGTCGAGCCGGACGACCGGATCGCCGGGTTGCTGCTCGGCCAGCTCGCGTATCGAGCTCTCCAACCGGTCGAGCCGGTCGAGCAGCTGCGGATCGGGATTGGTGAGCTCGGCGGCCGGCGCCGGCGATTCAGGTTCAGTTGCTGGAGGCAACATTTGGGGGAGCGAGATCCCGGCCAGCTCCGCCAGATCGATATCCGCTTCGGCGGGCGCTTGGGGAAGCTCGAACGACGCGACCGTGGTCGCCGTAACAGGCGCCGTCTGGATCCGCTCTCCAGTCGGCGGCGGACTCGGCGGCCGGCGATGCAGCAACGGCGCGCTTTCCGCGGCCTGGGTGCGGAACCACTCCTCGGTCCGTACTGCGGCAGCCTCCAACTCGAGCCCCGCCACGGAATCCATTGCCGGCAGCTGCGAGCCCAACGCCCGCTGCTGCAGTACATGAGTCAGCTCATGCGCCACCAACGCCTGGACACCGGGATCCGTCAACGGCCCCGCTTCATCGGGCAACTGGACCACCCCGTCGGCCGTGAACGCCCGGGCCGACAGCGCCCCCGCCCGAGCACCGACCACCCGCCCCCGCCTGATCGGCAACTGCTCAACCACTACGCCGAACCGCGCTCCCACCGCCGCCAGAACCCCCCGGGGAACGACCACGTCCCGTTCCCGACCGCTGCCGTCACCCTCCCCCGCGACCACCTCTCCAGCTCCCACCCGACGCCCGTCCCCACCTCCTTCCCGATCGCCGGTCTCCTCCACCCGATCACCCAACGCCGCACTCCACCCACCAGCCGCCTCCCCAACCCCTGCCCCCTCCTCCCATCCAGCAGGCTCCGCACCGCCACCCAACCCAGCAGGCTCCGCGCCCCCACCCAACCCGGCAAGCTCCGGACCGCCACCCAACCCGGCAGGCTCCGCACCGCCACCCAACCCGGCAGGCTTCGTGCCCTCACTCCTCACGTCGGCCCGCACTCCGCCGACCCGTCCACGGGGCAACACCAACGCCCGTTTGCCCGAAGGCAGCCCCCGGCTCTGGGCGCCATCGCCTCGCAGGCCCTCACCCGACTCCGCCCCCTGTCCCGCTGCAAGACCACCGGCCGACACCTCCAGCCGCCTCACTTCGATGCCCCCAGCAACGACCGTCCGCTCGACTTCAGCGTCGTCAGCACTGTCCAGACGGCTGTCCCGCACACCGTCGCCCAGCACATCCCGATCGCTCCCGAGATCGCCACCGGCCCCATCGCCCCGGAAGCGGTTGTCGACTCCGTCCGCTCGGAGCCGATCGCCGGAGTCGTCCGACCGGTGCCCATCCCCGGAGCCGTCCGACCGGCGCCCCTCGTCGGAGCCATCGGACCGCCGCCCCTCGCCGGAGCCGTCCGACCGGAGACCATCCCCGGAGCCGTCCGACCGGAGACCCTCGCCGGAGCCGTCGGACCGGCGGCCCTCGCCGGAGCCGTCCGACCGGCGCCCCTCGCCGGAGCCGTCCGATCGGAGACCATCCCCAAGGCCGTCCGACCGGAGACCCTCGTCGGATACTTCCGCGCGTCCAGCGCCGGAATCGCCAGCGCCTGCCGTCCACCGCTCGGCGCCTCTGGCCGTCCGCCGCTCGCCGTCGGCATCCGGCGTACTCCGTTGCACGAGCGCGGGCAGCGGTGACGAGAGAATCGGCTGCTCATCCGCCTGCTGCCCACCCGAGGCGGCCTGCCCCGCCGACCGGGCCCTCTGCAGACCCGACTGCTCACCGAGCCGACCCTCGACCGACTCCGAACGCCCCTCGACCGACTTCGAACGCCCCACGACACCGCCGCCCGGCGACTCCGAACCTGCAACGGAACCACCTCCATGCAGCGGCAGCCGCCACTGCGCCTCGGCAGCATCGTCCGGCGGCGCCGGATGCCCAGCGGCACGGTCTGTTGCGTCGAGCTGGCCGAAGGAATGGACCCTCGGATGCGTGGCGGTGCCTGCGGCCGGGTCGCGGTGATCAACCGCAGACGCAGTCGTCGGCAGGGACTCACCGGTCGGCGGGGCTTGCTGGTGCCCAGCCGAGGGTGCAGTCGCCGACAAGGCAGTCGGCGCTGCCTGCTGGTGATCGCGCGAGGTCGCGTGGTCGAGGAGCGGATCGGCCGGGGCTGAAGGTTCGTCCGCGGGCCCGGCATCGGCCGGCTCGGTGGGGACGACGACGGTTTCGGCGCGAAGGCCGCGTTTGCGGCTCTCCGCCAGGGATCGGCGGGAACTCGGCCGGGCGACCGCGGACGGGGCGACGGGGGTAGGGAGCGGCGGAGGTGCAGCCGACGAGGAGAAGCCGGTGAGCATCGCGACACCCGCGACGTCGCTCGCCTCGAAGTCGGCGAGCATCCGCTCGAATTCGCCGATGCTGCGGAACGGCTGCGCCGGCTCCTGCGGTGGGCCGACCGAATCGTCGGTCACGGTCGTCAGAGGCACCCGAGCCGACCGATCTCCTCCAAGTACAAGGGGTTTGCGGGCAGGCACCGCCTCGAACACAGGAATCGTCCCGACATCGTCGGCCTCGGCCATGGAAGGTGCCGCCCAGGCCCGAGCAAGGCCGTCGACTCGCGCTCGCGGCACCGGGATCGCCTGGCCCTCGACGCGATGCCGGAGGAGGTCCGGCGTACCGACGACACTCGGCCTGCTTGTCAAAGGCGCCGGCAGATCGATCGTCGGTGCCAACGTCTCACCGCGCGCCCATTCACGCGGCCTCCTCACCTCGGCGGATGCGCCACCTTCCAGCGCGACTTCGGACCCGGCGTACGGCGCACTCCCGGCCGCAGCGACCGCAGACACGGCGTACGGCGCGGCTTCGGGCTCGGCCGACGCCGGGGCCGCCGGTGTCCGGCGGAGGTGGAAGGGCCAGCGCATCAGTCACCTCCGTGGTGTGCGTCGAGCTCGGTGTGGATGCGGCCGATGCCGTCGATGACCCTCGTCCGGGTGGCGTGATCGAGGTCGAGGATCTCGGCGTTCGACCAGTGCAGGTAGTAGGCGACGTACACGACCTCGTCCCAGAGCCGGTCGGGCGAGTACGTCGTCAGGCTCCCCCCGGCGCATCACCCGCGATATCGACCGCGAAGTCCTGCCCGCAGGACGGGCAGGCGACATCGACCTCGGTGTGCCCGCTCTGGTTGATCCGCCGGTACAGGTCCTGCAGAAAGGCGAGATCGGAGGCGAACAGGCACTCCACCACCAGCGGATCGACGATCGGCAGCGTGCCCAGCCGGACCACCGTCCGCTCCAGCAGCAGGACAGTCAGGTACGCCGGGTTCTGCCGGACCCGGGGATCGGTCTGGGTGCTGATCTCGTCGCGTGCCGTCGCCAGCCGCATCACCCCGTTGCGATGCAGGGTGCCCTGCTCGTCGACGAAGCCACGCGGCAACACGAACGGGTACTCCGTCCGCAACCCGGCCTCGGCCGGCCGTTCCGGGGCGTCGACCGGCATCATGTCCGGTCTCCGCTGATCTCCTCGCAAGTGATCTTGCACTCGATCAGCGCGACGTCCGAGGCGCCGGCCTTCAGCGACGAGATGTTGACCTCGGACAGCCAGGCGTTGGTGAGGAAGTAGATCGCCTGCTGCTGGCCGGACGCGTCGTACACGGTGAGCGTGCCCGGCACCCGGGCCCGCGGATTGCCCTCCCGCGCCATCTTGTGCCACAGCAGGATGGCGTTGGTCCCGGCCTGGTCGACGGCCCGCTTGACCGTGATCATCGGCGGATCGGTCTTGCCGAACTGCTTGGTGTGGACGGTCCTGCCGGTCTCGTCGTTGTAGATGTACTCCTGGGTGGCGACCTTGGAGTTGATGCCGCCAAGTTCGGAGAAGGCCATCCGCCCCATCGGCGATCCGGGGAAGTCGGCCACGAACCTGGCCGCGCTGACCACGTTGCCTGGGGAGGGCGGAACAGTCGGTGCCATCTCGTCGGCCCTTTCTGTGCTGGGTTTGTCCGGTCGTTCGTCAGAGTTGGACCAGGGCGTCGCAGACGATGGTCGCCCGCATCATCACGACCGCCGGGCCGCCGGCCTGGGCCGCGTCGAGCTCGAGCTTCGAGCACCACGCGTTCTCCAGCAGGCAGGCCAGGGTCGGGTCGCCGCCCTTGGTGAGGATGTCGAAGCTGGCCGGTAGTTTGGCCAGCGGATTGTTCATCCGGGCCAGCTGGTGCCAGCCGTAGAGCTGGGCGAACCCGTTGCGGTCCAGCCCGCGTTCGAGCACCAGCGTCGGTGCCTTGGCCCGGCCGAACTGCTTGGTGTGCACGTTGCCGTTCCGGCTGTTGTAGGAGTACTCCTGGAACTCGACCTCGGAGGTGAAGCCGGCCAGCTTGGAGAAGCCGACGCCGACGGTCCAGCCCTCGCACATCACCACGAACCGCGGCGCGCTGACCACCGGCGGCTCGAGCATCCGCGAGACCACGGCGACCGCGGTCGAGTCCCCTGCCGACGGCCTCATTCCTGCAACTCCTGCCCCTCGGCGAACTGCGACAGCCGGAACACCACGAACTCCGCGGGCTTGACCGGGGCGACCCCGATGTCGACGGTGAGGATGCCCGCGTCGCGGTTCTCCGGCGGATTGTTCTCGGCGTCGCACTTGACGTAGTACGCCTCTTCCGGTGTCCGTCCGAACAACGCCCCGGTTCGCCAGACCCTGCGCAGGAACATGCTGATGATGCGTTCCGCGGACGACCACAGGAACTCGTCGTTCGGCTCGAACACCACCCACTGGGTACCGCCCAGGATCGACTTCTCCAGATAGTTGAAGAGTCTGCGGACATTGAGATAGCGCCACTCGGGATCACTGGACAGCGTGCGCGCACCCCAGATCCGGATCCCCTGGCCGGGAAAGAACCGCAGGCAGTTGACCCCGATCGGGTTGAGCTGGTCGTGCTCGGCCCGGGTCAGCGACGACTGCAGTTCGAGCACACCCCGCAGTACTTCGTTCGCCGGCGCCTTGTGCACGCCACGGGTGGCGTCGTTGCGCGCCCAGACGCCGGCCACGTGCCCGCTCGGCGGGATGTGCACGGGCTTGCCGCTGAGCGGGTCGGGCACCTTGATCCAGGGCCAGTACAAGGTCGCGTACTTCGAGTCGTAGCCGGTCGTGACCTGTCGCCACTCCTTCACCTGTTGCGGGCGCAGACCTGGCGGCGGATCGAGGATGGCGACCCGGTCGGACATCAGTTCGCAGTGCCCGATCATCGCGAGCTGCACCGCCTTGACGCCGTCGAGGTCGAGCGTGCCCGCCTGGTATGCGGTCATCAGGTCGGGGACGCAGAGCATCGTGATGTCGTCGATCGCTTCGAGCCCGGAGAACCCGGTCCGCTCGTCGGCGTCGCCGACGTAGTCCTCGACCTTGGCCGGTCGGTGTTCGGGTGCCGGCCGATCGAGCACGACCTGTCCGCGCTCGGGGACGGCGAGCGCACCGCCCTTGACCTCTTCGGCGACCACCCATTTGGACTTCCTCAGCGCGGTGACCACGTTGGCGGGTCCGCGCCGGGTGGTGACGTTGTCGTACACCTCCTCGTCGGACCCCGACCGGACCACCAGCTTGAAGACGTCCTCGCCGGGCTCCGACGGCTCCTGCACCTCGACCGACAGCGGCTTGCCGTTGGCAGCCGCCCCGTCGAGAGCGCGGATCGCCAGCGGCTTGCCCTCGGCCCGGCTCGGCAGCTCGGTGCGGACCGCCGAGGATTCGAGCTCGGTGTGATCGGCTTGTCCCGGCCCACCCGCGACCCGTACGACGTACGCCGTACCGCCGCCGTTCAGGAAGTAGCCGTAGACCGCGTGGGGCAGGACGGCGCCGTCGACGAACTGGCCGAAGTTCTCCACGTACTGGGTCCAGTTCGTCACCAGCACCGGCTCGTTGAGCGGCCCTTTGGCGGCGAACCCGACGAACGCGGCCACCGCCGTACCGACTCCCTCGATCGGCTTGGACCCGGAGGACACTTCCTCCACATAGACACCCGGGGACAGGTACGACGGCATCCTCGACCTCCTGGCTGAGCAGCTGTGCCGACGAATCGGCCTGCCGAAACTGTGCGTCGGCGAGGCGGTGCCGCACCACAAGAGCCGGTGCACGAACGGATGCCTCATCGGGCCAGCTGAGCGGCCCGGACCGTTGGCCCTCGGCTTC
Organism: Kribbella monticola; assembly: GCF_003261635.1. GTDB lineage: Bacteria > Actinomycetota > Actinomycetes > Propionibacteriales > Kribbellaceae > Kribbella > Kribbella monticola. The sequence continues at coordinate 445,047 of NZ_QFXK01000030.1, forward strand.
TTCTGCGAGGTCCTGGCGCGGCCGACAGTGGGGGCATGCTGGACGACCTGGGTTCGAGCCTCGGCGCAGTACTGCGGGATCGGTTGCCGGCGGACACCATGTTCCGGTTCGATCCGCCGGAACAGTCGTGGTCGGGGTCAGAGGCAACAATCGGCCTGTTCCTGCACCGCGTGCTGGCGAACTCGTCGGACGGGTCGGCGGCCTTGTGGACCGAAGATCGGGATGCCACGGGCCGGGTTTCCCGGCGTACGTCGCCTGAGCGGCTCTACGACTTCTACTACCTGGTCACAGCGTGGGGCACTGGAGCCGATCAGGAGCTCGCACTGCTCGGCGGCGTACTGAGTGCTGTCGCGAACGACGGACTGGTGCCCGTCACATGTCTGGCGGGCTCGCTCGCCGAGACGCGCAGCCCGGTCACGGTCACTGTCGGCGCGCCAACCGGCGTACCGGAGATCTGGGCTGCGCTCGGTCTCCGCCCGCGAACCTGCCTCGATCTGGTGGTCACTGCGGCCGTGGCTCCGATCGCCCAGACCGAACTCGCTCCGCCACCGGATGTCCTCGAGTTGGGCGTCGATCAGCGGCCTGGCTCCGCCGGGCTCGGCTCAGCGCGTGAACCTCACCCGGAGCCGCGGCGGCCGACCGCCCGGATCACCGAAGGAGGGCGTCGTGGCCAGTCCGGCAGCCAAGTTGGGTGATCAGGTGATCGGCACCGATGTCCACATCGTCATGGTCCCGTCGTCGGGCGGGCCGGTGCCGACGCCGCGATCGATGCCCTTCAGCGGCCGGATCATGACCGGCTGCAGTAGCGACGTACTGATCGAGGGCAAGCCGGCCGCCGTGCACGGCAGCGCGGCCGTGAACCTGCCGCCGCACGTCCCGACCGGCGGCTACTTCCAGAAACCGCCGGACAACCGCGGCACCGTGATCGCGATCAACCCGCTCGTCCTGGTCAACGGCAAACCGCTGGCCAAATCGGGCGACAAGGTGCTCAGCTGCAACGATCCAGCCCCGGCCCCCACCTGCACACTTGTTGCCTCCGGCCAGGTATTGGTTGGGTGAGTCGCGCCAAATGTGACCCGAATCACACCGAAGGAGTCACGGGCAACGCGTAACCAGATCGCTGACAGGTCAGTTGATTGATTGACCTGCCGCGTCTCGGGGGCGAGCCGGAGATCGGCTCCTTTGCATGGAGTGAGGCGCCTATGAGCACTGGTACCGCTCACCGGCCCTCGCACGGCGACTTCGTCGGCCGCGGTCAGGAACTCGCCCGGCTCGCCGACCTGGCCACCAAGGTCCGAGCCGGCCAACACCAGACCGCGGTCATCCAGGGCGCGGCAGGAATCGGCAAGTCGAGCCTGGTCCGCCACTTCGTCAACGACCTGACCGACTTCGTGGTGCTGTCGGCCACCGGAGATCCGGCCGAATCGCAGCTTGAACTAGGGCTGATCGACCAGCTCCTGGCCCAGACCCCGGCCGACATCCGCGCCCGGACAGCCTCGCTCGGCCGCAGGACACCGGCCGGCGCCAATCCGCTGGCGATCGGCAGCCAGCTCCTCGAACTCCTCGGCGAGATCCAGCAGCGCTCACCGGTCGCGCTGGTGATCGACGACATCCAGTGGGCCGACCGTTCATCCCTGCAGGCGTTGCGGTTCCTGCTCCGGCGAATGTGGGTCGAGCAGTTCCTGGTCGTTCTGGTCACCAGGACCGGGACGGACCAGTCGACCGATACGGGACTCGAGCGGCTGGTCCGGGGCGTTCCCGCCGATCTGGAACTCGAACTGACCGGCCTCGATCTGGTCGACGTGAGTGATCTGGCTCGTACCATCGCGGGCCATCGGCTTCCGACCAGCGCCGCCCGTAGATACCACTCCTTCACCGGCGGACACCCGCTGCTGCTCCGCACGATGCTGACCGAGATCTCGTCACAGCCATCAGGTGTCGACTGGCGACTCGCCGTACCGCCTTCGGTCACAGCAGCGATCCGGCGCAGCTTCGAGAAGTTGCCCGAGGCGTCCAGATCGTTGCTGGAGGCCATGGCTGTGCTGGGCGGCCGGCCGTCGCTCGCCCAGGCAGCCACCGTCGCCGGCCTCGAGGCCGCCCAGCAAGCGCTCGGTCCCGCGATCGATGCAGGCTTGGCCAGTTGGTCACCGAGTGAGCCGACCTGCCCTGTCGCGATCACGCACGACCTGCAACGCGAGGCGATCTACTCCGCACTCTCGCCGCTTCGGCGCAGCCAGTTGCACCAGCGAGCCGCCACGACTGTCGAACCGTTCCTCGCTTGGCGGCACCGGGTTTCAGCCGTCAGTACTACGGACGCCGCGCTCGCCGCCCAGCTGGAGAAGGCAGCGGCCGACGAAGCCGAGAATGGTGACCACGGCACCGCTGCCACCTTCCTGAGCTGGGCGGCCGAACTGGCGCCTTGGAGCCTGCAGAAAGAAAAACTCCAGCTGACCTCGATGATCCACCTGCTCTTCAGCTCGGACCGCGGCCGCGCGCGTCTCCTGCACGAGCGGGCGACGCGCTGCGCGCCGTCGGCCCTCCGCTCGCTCGCACTCGGTCTCTGCGAGCTGTACATCACCGGCGAACGCAGCAAGGCCGAGGCCAATCTCCTGCACGCCTTCGCGGCCGACGACTCCACCGAGTCCTGGGTCCGAGGATCCGCCGCTGCCGGTCTGACCGGCATCAGCGTTTGGCGCGGCGATGCCGACGACGCGCTGATGTACGCCGACCTGGCGCTCCGGGCATCCGGCGTACCGGCTCCTTTGCGGGACTATGTCGGCTGCCTGCGCGGAGTCGCTCGTGGGCGCCGGGATGGTCTGCTGGCCGGGCTGGAGGAGTTCCGGCACCTGTCCGAGCATCCATCGGACATCTCCACTCACGACCTGGAAGCCCTGTCCTGCCGGGGATCGCTGCGAACCATGGTCGGCTTGATCGAGGAGGCGCGAGGAGACCTGCTCGAGGTGGTACGCCGGCAAGAGGCGGGCGCGCCGATGCTTTCCGGCGTCACTCCGCACTGTTACCTCGCCGCGGTGCAGTATCAACTCGGTGAGTGGGATGCGTGTCAGCAGACGATGCGGCGGGCTGCCCTCCTCGCCGACGACGACCAGCCTGCGATGAACCAGGTGATCCGCTACTTCGTCGCATCCCTGGTCCCCGCTGCGCGCGGCGATTGGGACACCGCCGACGACCTCGTACGAGCCGCCACGACCGCCGCCCAGCAACTCGGCGGCCCCCAGGACATGAAGTACGCCGCGATCGCCGCCGCCTCGCTCTGCCAGGCCCGCAACGACCCACGCGGCGCCCTCCGAGCCCTCAGCGCCGTCCCGGGTCTCCGCACCGCCACCGGCGCACCCGGCGGCACCCACGAATGGTGGAGCACCTGGTGGGGTCCCCTCCTCATCGACGTCCTCCAGCAAACCGGCCAACTAGTCGAGTCCGCCCGAGAACTGGCAGCCCTGCGCGAACGCGCCCACGGCAGCACCATCCTGGCCAGCACCGTCACCCGCCTCGCCGCCCAGCAAGCCGATGCTGAAGGCAACCAATCCCGCGCGGTCGCCATCGCCGAAGACCAACTCGCCACCGCCTCGGACTCCCGCCCCCGCCTCGCCGACGGCCAACTCCAGCACGCCCACGGCCGCCGCCTACTTGCCACCGGCAACATCTCCGCAGCAACCCGCTGGCTGACCACCGCCAACCACTGCTTCACCGCCCTAAGCGCAATCCCCTACCAGCTAAGGGCCGCCTCAGACCTGGCCGCCCTCACCAGCGAGCCCCACCCCCGCCCCCTCCCGCACCTGACCACCCGCGAACAACAAATCGTCGACCTGGTCCTCCGCAACTTCACCAACCGAGAAATAGCCGCGACCCTCTTCGTCACCCAAAAAACAGTCGAATACCACCTCAGCAACATCTTCACCAAACTATCCATAAGATCCCGCCGCGACCTCCACCGCCTGATCTGAACCGCTGCTAGGCCAGGTGTTCAGCGAGTTGCTCCCGCAGCACACTTCGCAACTGCTCTTCGGGAATCTCCCTGAGCTTTGGGTTCAGCTCCAACTGGGCGGCCAACGCCCGGTCGAGGAACTCGGCCATCCGAATCGCGGCCGCTTCCAGCGCCGGATCCAACTCCACCACCTCGGACCGAGCCTGAGGATCGGTGTGGGATGTGTCGCCCGCCGGGACAGCTTCGATCGACACCGCCTCCTCGATCGGGGCAGCTTCTTCCGCCGCGTTGTTGGTCGTGGCGAAGTACGGCAGCAGTTCGTCCAGCCACTGAGCCAGCTGGTCCGGCGTGGATCGGACCCAGTCTGTCCACAGCTCGCTCAGCGCGGCCGGCAACCAGACCCACCAGTCCCCGCGGTCCCCGCTCACCTGCTCGAGCAGCCCCCGCTGGTCCTGCGTCACCCAGCCAAGATTCTCGACAGAGCCCTGGTCGGTGGCCGTCTCGCCCACTGCGAATTCCTGATCGGCGACCGACAACACCTCCTGATCAGGAACCGCCTCGAACGAAGGCAAGAGGTCGTCGAGCCACCGCACCAACTCGTCCGGGGTTGACCGAACCCAGTCCGGCCAGGTCTCATCCATTGCTAACGGCAACCATTCCCGCCAGTCGCCGCGCTGGCCGGACAATCCCTCTAGCCGGTCCATCTGCTCGGACGACACCCACTCCAGCGCTTCGACTTCTTCCATGGTCCATCCCTTCCGAACTTTGACCGCCGCCTATTCCTGCCCTGTCCCGGACTCGTTGCCAGAGCCACCGAGGCCGGCCGCTCCAGCAGCCGCGCCGCCGCGCGTCACCTTGTCCAACTGCTCCTGATAGCGGCGGTCGCGCTCGGACCGCACCTTCTCCCGATCTGCTTCCTTCAGTTCTTGGTACTCCGCCTCGTCGTGCGCCCGCGAGTCCTTCTGCAGATGTTCGGACTCCTTCATCATCTTCGGCGCCACCCGCTTGAGGCTCTCGTTGACGAGATTCTCGATCCCTCGCCGGACCGCCGGGTTCTCCCGCACAGCCTTCTGCAGTGCGTGATCGGCCGTCGTCCCGATCAGATGCTCGGCGAGCTTGCCCTCGGCCGGTGCCGCGCCGAATCCGAGTGGGTTCTCCCCCGACTCCGGGTGAAGTCCATGCAGAACCGGATTTGCGTCAGCCGCACCCAGGTGCTCCTTGCTCTGCCGCTCGGCTTCCGCCTTACCACGGGCTGCTGCGGTCAAGAACTGGATCGAATACTTGTCCTCTTCGCTGTTGTGCGCTTCGACATACCCACCGGTCTCCGGATTCTGCACCAACTGCTGCGCTCCACCCGGATCCACCAACACCGGCATCACCGGCTTCTCGTAGTTGGACTTCTCCCCGGCCTGCACCCGTGCGTAAGCTTCCGCCAACCTCTTGGCCTCCTCGGCACGGGACGCCAGGTCCAAGAGCTTGGCCTGCTCTTCCGTACCGACGGTGTCGCCGCCGGCCTGTTGCACATCCTTCTTCAGCCCGCTGAACTCCGCCGTTCCGAGGATCGCCTTGACGCCATCCACTAAGAGGCTGATCAGATTGGGACCGTCGCTCGGAGAGGCCGGAGTGTCGTCGGAATCGCTGCCGCTGTAGTCCGGACCGACGTTGCGGCTGTACGTTCCCGCGTACGCGTCTCTGGACTCCTCGCTGCCACCCTCCATGTGCGAGTTGTAGTACGCCTCCGCATCGACAACATCGGGCGGATCGGATTCGTTGGGTGTCATCACTGCCCCTCCCGGATCGGCACTTCTCTCAATCAACTCTTGGGCTTCGGCGGCCGGCCGTGGCTAAGCCACCGGACCGGAAATCGTGCAACCAGGGCCGACCTGATCGGGCAACGTGGGATGCACGGTCTCTGGGCCGGTGGCTTCGGGGGGCGGTGGTTCGGCTGTCGATAGTGAGGGGTGCTGAATCCTGACCGAGAGGGAGCATCCCGTGTCCGACGTGGAGAAGTTTCACTGGATCGACGAAGAAGAGGAGCGCTATCTCGCCGACAGCCAGACGTCGGCCTGGGAGAGCGCCTGGCCCGAGTACCTGGGCAGGTATCTGGACCACTGCTGGTCCGGGTGGGAGCGGGAGAGCGACGAGGTCAAGAGCGAGTGGTTGCGTGACCGCGCCCAGACGGTCGCTCTCGGCTGGACCAGCGCGGAGCAGCGGGCTCAGCTCGACTCACTCAGCTCCGAGCGCGGCGACTGGCGCGAGTGGCTGCCGGTGCAGCTCGACGAATGGTGGCCCGACTGGGCAAAGGCATCACCCGCCGAACTGACCGCCTGGTTCGACGGCGCCCTCCCCGGTCTCTTCCCCGAGCAGCCCGCAGCCGCATCCGAGCCCGCTGCAGACCCCCGCGACCTCACCTGGCTCACGCCAGACCAGCAGGCCCACCTCGACACCCTCACCGAAACCCGCGGCGACTGGCGCACCTGGCTACCACCACAGATGGACGAATGGTGGCCCGAATGGACCGCGGCCGACCCCACCCAACTCGCCACCTGGTTCAACGGCGCCCTCCCAGGCCTGACCCAACAGGCAACCGCCGAGTCGCCGGATGTCCGAGACCTGGCTTGGCTCACCCCGGAACAACAAGCCCAGCTGGATGAACTCACCCCTGTCCGGGGCGACTGGCACGCGTGGCTCCCGCTCCAGATGGACAAGTGGTGGGCCGACTGGACCCGATCCACTGCGGAACAACTCACCACCTGGTTCGACACCGCCCTCCCAACCCTCGTACCAGCAGATCCGAAAGATCCGATAGGCGGCGTCGCGGAGGCCCAGGCAGCAGAGGGCGCCATGGCTGAGGCTGAGGCGGGCGACACCGAGGAGGGCGTTCCCGCTAACCGGCCGACTGTCGAAGATCTCCTGCTCGACCCCGACCCCGCGGAACTCGACGCGGACCCGGCGGAGTTCGATCCTCGTGCCCTCCTCTGGCTCAGTGCCGAGCAGCAGTCGGCTCTGGACGACCTGACCGAGATCCGTGGCGACTGGCACGAGTGGCTGATCGCTGACCTCGACCGGCGCAGGCCGGACTGGACCGACCTGTCCGAGCAGCAGATCGGCGGCTGGTTCGACGACCTGCTGCCTTTCCTGGCGTTGCCTGATGCGGAACAGGAGCTGATGACGGTCCTGGACGGTCTGGACTCCGATGAGGAGTTCCAGCTACTTGCCAGTGAGTTCACGCCGGAAGAGCTGGCGGAGATCGTCGACGAAGTCTTCGCCGATGCCGGCGACCTCAACTAACCGTACGGAACGGAGGGAACTGATCAATGACGGTGAACGCAACCGCTGCGCCTGCAGAAAGCCCGGAGAAGGCAGCGAACCGCGAAAAGATGAAGAGGCATCTCACCAAGTTCAAGGAGGGCGCGCTCGGACGGCTCGCCGACCTCGATCTGCGCTACGACAAGACGCTGCGCAAGTCCCTGACCAGCCTCTTCAAGGACAAGGCGGAGGCCACTCGGGTCAAGGGCGCCGTACTCAAGATCCAACTGGAGGCGAAGGAAGAGGCAACAGAACTGCTGGCGGCCAAAAGCGACGACCTTCGGTACGGGGTCATGGTCTCCACCCTGCAAGCGATGCTGGAAGAGGGCCGGATCGAGGTCGCTCAGCTCGACGCGCTTGCTGACCTGGTCCAGGGTCTCGAGAAGCTGGAGTTCATGCGGTACACAGAGCACGGCAAGATGGCCCTCCACGAGGCGAGCCAGACCGGTCACCGGATCAACAGACAGTTCCAGGCGGAGAGCGCTGAACTGGGCGCCGTCGCCGAGGCGGTCAAGGTCTATGCCGACGGCCGACCGCCGAACGAGTTGGCCGACGAGGCCATCGCGGCCAGGTACCACTCGGCCAAGCTGACGGTTCAGTACGCGCAGAAGCTCCGGGTGGAGATGCTGCAGAGCATCTCCGACGTCTGTTCCGAGGGCTTCCACTTCGAGGTCTACAAGGCTCTCGCCAAGATGGATCCGGACAAGGCGAGCCTGAAGCTGAAGAAGGACCGCGAAAACGTCCAGAAGCTGTACAACAACGCAAAGAGCGCCGCGAGTGGCGCCGGCACGGGCGTCGGCTATGTCAGTGGGACCGCGGGGATGGCCATAGACGTCGCGCTCACCATCTCCGACGCCGGGATGGCCTTCATCGACCACGCGATCGAGGCCGCCGACTGGAAGCGTCAGGCCAAGGCCGCGATGGAGGAGCAGAAGAAGAACAAGAAGCAGGCGATGGACGACGTCGCCGCCAAGCTGAACGCCAAGCCGCTGGCAATGGCGCAGATGCTGGCCGACAAGTACATCAACACAGTGAAGTACAACCTCGCGATGGCTCGTCCGGCCATCAAGCTCAGCCTCACCGCGGCCGGCGTCGGCCTCGACCAAGTCGGCGCCGGTGCCGCGACGATTCTGCTGAGCAAGGCCTGGGACATCCTGGAGATGGTCGTCGTGGAGATCGCGACCTCGTTCCAGAATGCCAGGCTCGACGCCGCCGCCGCGGAGATCGAGGAAGCCAAGCGAAAGGCGGCCGGGCGGCCGGCTCCCGCCGCAGTGGTGGTCGGATTCGATCAGGAATGGCAGAACTACTTCGACGACGTCGAGGATCGGATCGCCAAGAAGTTCAAGGAGAACGCGGTCGGCGCCTCGCTCAATCTCGCCGACACGGTCTTCGACGCGATCAACGAGACGACGGTCAGCACGATCGCGAACAAGATCTTCAAGGAGCTCTCCGTGCAGTCCGCGCAGACCTTCACCGGCGATGAGTTTCTTGCCCACGCCAACAAGATGGAGAACGTGCGGAAGAACGCCGAGGACAAGGTGCGCGGCGTCAAGGAGCCGGTCGGCGCCTGAGCAGAGGTCGGTACGACAGCAGCGCTCATCTCGGGAGCTTGGTGGGCGCTGCTGTGACGATGAGATGCCCGGTACAGGTAGTTAGTGGCGGTAGATGCGGCCGGTGGAGATTTCGCGCCAGGGGAGGTCGAACCAGGTTTCCGCGCCTGCGCGGAAGTCGGTGGGGGTGAGTGCGGCGGCGTTGGCTGGGATACTGCCGATGATCGGTACGCCGGTCAGCGTCGGGAGGTCCTCCAGGTTGCAGTGATCGGCCAGGTCCGGTTCCTCCGGCCAGGAGCCGATCACCAGGCCGGCGATCGGCAGGTTCCGGGCTCGCAGCGCCTCGACGGTGAGCATCGTGTGGTTCAGTGTCCCCAATCCGGACCGGGTCACGATGACGAATCCGAGCGGCCAGCCGGTCACCTTGGCAGCCAGATCCGCCAGGTTCCGTCCCTCCGCGTCGAGCCCGACGAGCAGACCACCGGCACCCTCGACGATCGACCACCAATAGTGCAGGCAATGCGTGACGACACGATCGGCCATCTGCAGGATGCTCGGTAACTCAACGCCCTCGCGGCGCGCTGCGGTAGTCGGCGCGAGGGGGTCGCGCAGCCTCACGCCTTCCTCGATACCGATCCCCCGCCCACCGATGAGCCGTTCCACCTCGGCGGCGTCGCCGGGCTCGTCCGGGCCCACCCCGGTCTGGAACGGCTTGAAAACTCCGACCGGCCCGGCACGATCCAGGTAGCTGGCCAGCGCGGCCGTGACAACCGTCTTGCCTACGCCGGTGTCCGTTCCGGTTACGAACAGCAGCGATGGCAGGTCGTCCGGTGTGTCGGTGACTCCCCTCACCATGACGTCTCCTTGATGGCGGTGGTGACTACGTCGCAAGCGCGATTCAGGTCTGCTGGGGACAGGGCGGCGTGGGCGGTTAGGCGGAGGCGGGAGATGCCGTCGGGGACGCTTGGGGGGCGGAAGCTGCCGACCCGTACGCCGTTGTCCAGGCACAGCGATGCGGCGTGGACTGCTTCGCGGGGGCCGGGCATGGGGACTGAGACGACGGCGCCGGCGGAGGGGGTGACGTTGCAGGCAGCGGCTAGGCGGGCTGCGGTGGTGTGGATTGTGTCGGGGCGGGTCGGCTCGTCGATGAGGACGCGGAGGGCGGCTAGGGCGGCGGCGCAGGCGGCGGGGTTGAGGCCGGTGTCGAAGATGAAGGGGCGGGCTCGGTTGATGAGGTGTTCGCGGAGGACCGGTGGGCCTAGGACCGCGCCGCCTTGGCTGGCCAGGGATTTGGAGAGGGTCATGGTGACGATGACGTGGTCGAGACCCGCGAGGCCGGCGGCGTGGACCGAGCCGTGGCCGTTGCCGGTGACACCTAATCCGTGCGCCTCGTCCACCAGCAGAACGGCGCCGTGGTCGAGGGCTACGGCGGACAGAGCTTCCAGGGGCGCGGCGTCGCCGAGGACGCTGTAGACGGATTCGATCAGGACGACGGCATGAGGTTCGTTGCGTTCGGCAAGCGCTTTGCCGACGGCCTCGACATCGTTGTGCGGGACGATCTCGACACGCGATCGCGACAACCGGCAGGCGTCGACGATGGAGGCGTGGACGTGTTCGTCGGAGACCAGGAGAGTTCCCGGACCTCCGAGGGCAGTGATGACGCCGAGGTTGGCGAGGTAGCCCGAGGAGAAGACGAGCCCACTCGACTGGCCCGCATAGGAAGCAAGCGACGACTCCAGCTCGGCATGCAGCGCCGTCGTACCGGTCACCAGCCGCGAGGCCGTGGCGCTCGTGCCCCACTCCCGTACGGCGGCAACCGCTGCCTCGATGACCCGCGGATCGCGAGCCAGGCCGAGATAATCGTTGCTGGCAAGGTCGATCAGTACTTCGTCAGCCGCGCGCGCCCGCAGTCGCCGGGTCAGCCCTCGGGACTCCAGCGCGGCCGCCTTCGGCGCCAGCCACTCCGCCAGGAGCCCGCTGTCCGATGGCCCGGCAACGCCGCCACCCGACATCAGTTGCCCTCGGCAATCGCTTCGGTGATGGCCGAGGTGATGGTGGCGATCTCTTCGTCCGTGCAGATGTACGGCGGCATCGTGTAGACCAGGTCGCGGAACGGGCGAACCCAGACGCCGCGGCGCAGTACCGCGTCCGTCATCCGCTTCATGTCGACCGGGCCGGCCAACTGCACGACACCGACGGCACCAAGTACCCGCACATCTTTCACGCCGGGCAGCGAAGCGGCCGGCGCCAAACCAGCGGACAGCCCCGCCGAGATTCGAGCGATCCCAGAAGCCCAGTCCGAGGCCAGGAGGAGGTCGATGCTGGCCAGTGCGACGGCGCAGGCCAAGGGATTCGCCATGAAGGTGGGCCCATGCATCAACGCGCCGCCCGGTCCGTCGGAGACAACCCGCCCCACATCCGTAGTACAGAGTGTGGCGGCCATCGACAGGTAGCCGCCGGTGAGGGCCTTGCCGATGCACAGGATGTCCGGCTCGATCTCTGCATGCGACGAGGCGAAGAGCGTGCCGGTGCGGCCGAAGCCGGTGGCGATCTCGTCCAGGATCAGCAGGAAGCCGTGTTCGTCGGCAAGCGAACGCAGCAACCGCAGACAGGCCGGGCTGTAGGGGTACATCCCGCCGGCGCCCTGCAGGATCGGCTCGACGATGATCGCCGCCACGTCATCCTTGTACTGCGCCGCGATCTGCCGCATCGTCGACGCCCAGGCGAGGAACTCGGGATCGTCGTCAGGACGGTCGAAGCCGCTCGGCGGTTGGGGGCCGAAGACCTGCTCCTTCAGCGCGCCGGTGAACAGCGAGTGCATCCCGTTCACCGGGTCGCAGACGCTCATCGGCGCGAAGGTGTCGCCGTGGTACCCGCCGCGTACGGTGAGCATCCTGGTCCGCCCATGCCGGCCGCGGGCGACCTGGTACTGCAGGGCGAGTTTGATCGCGACCTCGACGGATACCGATCCCGAGTCGCAGAAGAAGACGTGCTGCAGGGACGGCGGGGTGATCTCGATCAGCCGCGACGCCAGCCGGATCGCCGGTTCGTGGGTGAGGCCGCCGAACATGACGTGGCTGAAGTCGTCAACCTGTGCCTTCAGCGCGGCATCCAGCACCGGGTTGCGGTAGCCGTGGATCATGCACCACCACGAGGCCATCGCGTCGATCGCCTCGACGGTGCCGCCGTCGCCGTCGTCCAGGGACAGCCGTACGCCGGACGCCCCGCGCACCAGCCGCATCGGCGACGGCTCACTCAACGACGAGTACGGATGCCACAGCGACTCGGCATCCGCGGCCAGCAGGTCAGCTGCGACTGTCATGAGGAGAACAGCTCGCCGTGGGTGGAGCAGCGGGCGGTCCAGCCCATCGGGTGGACCTGGACGATCATGCGGCGGCGGCACTGGTCGCAGTACCGGGGTGGTTCGAGCGTGAGGGCCCGACGGCACGCTTCGTGCGCGCCGTCGCCTGTCTCCCGGCCGCAGTGGCCGCAGTAGAGCACTGTGGTCATAGCGTCTTCTGGAGTTCCTTCACCGGCATTTTGAGGTCGGCCAGCAGGTCGAGGTCGGCGGTGGCCGGACGGCCCAGGGTGGTCAGGTAGTTGCCGACGATGACCGCGTTGATGCCACCGAGCAGGCCCTCGCGGGTACCGAGGTCGCCCAGGGTCAGCTCACGGCCACCGGCGTACCGCAGTACGGTCTTCGGCATCGCGAGCCGGAACGCGGCGATCGTGCGCAGCGCGTCCTTGCCGGCCATGATCTCCATGTCGCCGAACGGGGTGCCCGGGCGCGGGTTGAGGAAGTTCAGCGGTACTTCGTGCGGCTCGAGCTCGGCCAACTGCGCGGCCAGCTCGGCGCGCTGCTCCAGCGACTCGCCCATCCCGACCAGGCCGCCGCAGCACAGCTCCATCCCGGAGTCGCGGACCATCAGGCAGGTCTCCCAGCGCTCCTCGAAGGAGTGCGTGGTGACGACGTCGCCGAAGTACGAGCGGGCGGACTCGAGGTTGTGGTTGTAGCGGTGCACGCCCATCGCCTTGAGCTCGTCGACCTGAGCCTGGGTGAGCATGCCGAGCGAGCAGGCGATGTTGATGTCGACCTCGGCGTTGATCGCCTCGATGCCGGCCTTCACCTGGGCCATCAGCCGCTCGTCGGGGCCGCGGACGGCGGCGACGATGCAGAACTCGGTCGCGCCGGTCTTCGCGGTCTCCTTGGCGGCCTCGACCAGCTCGGGGATGTTCAGCCAGACCGACCGGACCGGCGAGGTGAACTGGCCCGACTGGGAGCAGAAGTGGCAGTCCTCGGGGCAGCCGCCGGTCTTCAGCGAGATGATCCCCTCGACCTCGACCTCTTCACCACACCACTTCACCCGTACTTCGTGTGCCAGCGCGAGCAGGTCGTCCAGCTGCTCGTCCGGCGATCGCAGGACCTCGACCAGCTGCTCCTGGGACAGGCCGACGCCTCTTCCCAGTACCTGCTCACGAGCCACCTCGAGGATGTCGGTCATGGTTCTCCTGCCTCATCGAACGGTCGGCCCACAGTAAGCCAGCACCGCCCTGCCGCACTGCGAGGGGCGTCACCTTGGAACACCCGTCACCGAAGTGCTTCAGCGAGTACTGCGAGGCCCGCCGCAGAAGTTCTCCAGAAAAGTTTTTGCGAACCTCGTAACCCCTTGTGAGTGGCCTCGTTGATGTGTGCAGAGGCGGTGATCGCAAGAACACAGTCTCCGGTTACGAGGAGCGACTGAAATGTCGCACATTACGATCAGCACGCAGAGTGATTACGGTCACCGTGAGCCGGTCAAAATGGCTCGAATCGGTAGTAGAGTGAGGCACATGAGCTCGGGTCGCCAGCTATGGCTGGTGACCCGATCCCAAAGCGCCGGGCGCCTCACCCCGGCTTGAGTGGGTCCCTCGGGAAACGATTTGGGCGGAAACGTTCCCGAGGGACCTGCTCCCTTTTCTCCACCTTTTACCCTCACCCTGACCAAGGTTGAGGGTTTTTCATTTTCCCCCTGATGTCATTCAGCCCCGCCATTCCCACCAGCCGCACCGCATTGTTGTCGAAGCGTCACAGTTCCATTACAGCCGGGAGCCGAGCCCTTCAGGCCGAGAGCTGACTTCTTCCGGCGGGGCAGCAGACCAGAAGTCTCGAAGTAGTTCCTTGACCGCCGCCGGCTCCTCGACATGCCCGAAGGAACCACTCCGCTCCAGCACCTCGAAGCGGGCGCCCGGGGCGAACCGGACGAAGTCCCGCTGCAGCTCCGGATACAGCGCCCGGTCATAGCGACCCGCGAGCACCATCAAGGGCACCTGCAGCCCTTGAAGCCGCGGCCGGAAGTCCGGGATCCGTGCGACCTCGCCGCCGATGACGAAATCCACGTCGTCACCGCAGAACAGCGGATACAGCTCGACGTTGCGGGCACCCGGTTCGGTCGTCAGCAGCGCCGCGTTGTCCGGGTTGTAGAACCGCACCAGCTTGACCGCCGCGGCGAACTCGCGCTGCAGCTCCGCGTCGGTCGACCGAACTCCGGCAGCGCGCAACGCAAGAATCCGCTCCCACACCTCCGGGAACTGAGCGGCCAGTTCGCGGTTGATGTTGGCGTGGTTCAGCTGCCACATCTCCGGGCTGTGCAGGGTGTTGGCGAGCACGAGCGACCGGACCAGCTCGGGGTGCTCGAGCGCCAGCGCCTGGCCGAGCAACCCGCCGTACGAGAAGCCGTAGAGGTGGACGGGGCCGATGCCGAGTCGTTCGATGACGGCGGCGACGTCGGCGACATCGGTGGCGAAGGTGATCTCGCGCAGGTCGGTCGGCGCCTCCGAGCGCCCGCGCGCGTACAGGTCGAGGTAGATCACCTCGTGGTCCTCGGCGAGGGAGTCCAGGTGCGGATGGAAGATCACGTGGGAGCCCACCGGGCCGAGTCCGGAAAGCAGCAGCACAGGCTCCCCGGCGCCGTCCCGCTCGACCCACAGCCGGCGACCGGCCGTCGCCTCGATGAGCTGTCCGGCGGGGTGATTGACCTCGTTCGACATCGGGACACCTCTCTGCGTCTGGCGCGGAGCGGATGCCCCGCTGCCGATAGAACGGCGGCAGCGCGGGAAGTGTGAGGCCTACCCTGCGTCCGTCGTCGACCGGATCTCGACGATCGGCAGCCGCAGCGCTCCAGGCGCGTCGGCAGGCACCACGGGGTGAGCCGGCCGGACCGGGGTCAGACGCTGGTACGGCGTACCGAGGGCCGGCCGGGCGTCTTGCTCGCCCTTGTTCGGCCAGAACGACAATGCCCGCTCAGCCTGTGCGGTGATCGTCAGGGACGGGTTCACGCCGAGGTTCGCCGAGATCGTCGAGCCGTCCACGATGTGCAGGCCGTCGTACCCGTAGACCCGGTGATAGGGATCCACCACGCCGGTCTCGGCCGAGTCGCCGATCGCGCAACCGCCGATGAAGTGCGCGGTCATCGGCACGTTGAACGGCTCGCCGATCGTGCCGCCCGGCGTACCGTTCATCAGCTTGGCCATCCGCCGGACCACCTGATTGGCGACCGGGATCCAGGACGGGTTGGGCGCACCGTGCCCCTGCTTGGACGACAGCCGCCAGCGACCGAACCGGTCCCGCCTGCCGAACGTCGTGATCGAGTTGTCCGCGGTCTGCATCACCAGCGCGATCACGGTCCGCTCGGACCAGTGCTTGAGGTCGTACAGCCGGCGCAGGTTCTTCCGCTGCACGGCCATCTCCTTCAGCCACACCCGCCAGCGCGCCCGGTCGCCGTCGCCGTCGGTCAGCACGGTCTGCAGCAGCGACATCACGTTGCTGCCCTTGCCGTACCGGACCGGCTCGATGTGGGTGATGTCGTCCGGGTGGAACGACGAGGTGATCGCCACGCCGCGGCTGTAGTCGACGGTGCGGTCGCGAGCGATTGCCCCGAGCAACGATTCGGAGTTCGTCCGGGTCAGCACGCCGAGCCGGTCGGACAGCTTCGGTAGCTTGCCCTCGTCCTTCAACCGGTGCAGGAGCTTGGCCGTGCCGAGTGCCGAGGCGGCGAAAATCACTTGCTGGGCAGTGAATCTGCGCGTCAGCTTGCGGTTCGACGTATGCCGCGTCTCGATCGCGTAGCCGCCCTCGGCCAATGGCGTCACGGACGTCACCGTGGTCATCGGGAACACCTTGGCCCCGGCCTTCTCGGCCAGGTACAGATAGTTTTTCGTCAGCGTGTTCTTCGCGTTGTGGCGACATCCGGTCATGCACTCGCCACAGTCGATACACCCCGTACGCCGTGGCCCGGCGCCACCGAAGTACGGGTCGTCCACCTCGACGCCCGGCTCGCCGAAGAAGACGCCGACCGGGGTCGGGTGGAAGGTGTCCCCCACGCCCATGTCGTCGGCGACCTGCTTCATCACCTTGTCGGCCGGGGTGAAATGCGGATAGGTGGTGACGCCGAGCATCCGCTTCGCCTGGTCGTAGTACGGGGACAGCTCGGACTTCCAGTCGGTGATGTGCGCCCATTGCCGGTCGGCGTAGAACGCGGGCAGCGGTTCGTACAAGGTGTTCGCGTAGACGAGGCTGCCGCCGCCGACTCCGGCGCCGGACAGGATGATCACGTCCCGGAGCGCGCTGATCCGCTGGATCCCGTACCAACCGAGCCTCGGCGCGAACAGGAACCGGCTCTTGTCCCACGAGGTCTTCGCGAAACCGGCGTCCTCGTAGCGCGCACCGGCCTCGAGTACGGCGACGTCGTACCCCTTCTCCACCAGGCGAAGCGCGCTGACCGAGCCGCCGAATCCGGATCCGATGACGACGACGTCGTGGTCGAAACTCATGCCCGGCCGAGCTTCTTCAGGATCCGGAGCGCGCCGGTCATCAGTTCGGCGTACGCCTCGTCCTTCAGGCCGTGCGAGGCGGCGATCGGGAGCATCCGCTGGGTCGCGATCGCCTGCGGGTCGACGTACCGGCGGATGCCCTCGACGCCCTGGCGGCGGCCGAGGCCGGACGAGCGCATCCCGCCCATCGGGGTGTCGATCGAGCCGAAGGTGGCGGCGTAGCCCTCGTTCACGTTGACCGAGCCGGCGACGAGCTGCGCCGCGACGCGACGGCCGCGCCGGCCGTCCTTGGTCCAGACGCTCGCGTTCAGCCCGTACTCACCCTCGTTGGCCCGCTCGATCGCCTCGGATTCGTCGGAGAACCGGTAGATCGACACCACCGGCCCGAACGTCTCGTGGTCGAAGCACTCCATCTCTGGCGTCACCCCGGACAACACGGTCGGCTCGTAGAACAGCGGCCCGAGATCCGGCCGGGCCTTTCCACCAGCCAGTACTACGGCTCCGCGCGACCTCGCGTCCTCGACGTGCCTGCTGACCGTCTCCAGCTGCGCCTTGGAGATCAGCGAGCCCATGTCGACGTCCCAGCCGGTGCCGGCCGACAGGCGGATCTTCTTCACCCGGTCGAGGAAGGCGGTGACGAAGGCGTCGTAGATCTGGTCGGCGACGTACAGGCGTTCCATCGAGACGCAGAGCTGGCCGGCACTGGAGAAGCAGGCCCGCACCGCCCCTTCGGCAGCACGGTGCACGTCGGCGTCACGTAGTACGAGCATCGGGTTCTTGCCGCCGAGCTCGAGGCTGCAGCCGATCAGGCGTTCGCCGGCCTGCTTGGCGACCAGGCGACCGGTCTTGGTCGAGCCGGTGAAGCAGACGTAGTCGGTGTTCTGGATGATCGCGCCGCCGACAGTCGGGCCGTCGCCGTTCACGGCCTGCCAGGCGTCGCGCGGCAGGCCCGCTTCGTACAGCAACTCGATCGCCCGCAGAGCGGTCAGCGGCGTCTGGCTGTCGGGCTTGTGCACCACAGTGTTGCCGGCGAGAACCGCGGGGATGCCGTCGGCCATCGCCATGCTGAGTGGGTAGTTCCAGGGCGAGATGATGCCGACGACGCCCTTCGGTACGAACCGCTGCTCGGCGCGGGTGAGCACGGGGAACATGCCCAGCTTCCGCTGCGGTGCAAGGAATTCGGCGGCCTTGCGCGCGTAGTACCGGGCGGTGAGCGCGACGTGCGCGACCTCCTCGAAGGCCTGCTTGCGGGCCTTGCCGGACTCGACGATGACGAGGTCGACCAGTTCGTGCCGGTGGTCCAGGACGAGGTCGTGGTAGCGCAGCAGGATCGCGGCGCGGTCGTCCAGGGACGTGTTCTTCCAGCTCCGCTGGGTCCTGCGAGCCGTCCGTACGGCGGCGAGGACGTCGTCGGGGCTGGACAGCGGCAGCTCGGCGACCGGCTGCCCGGTGGCGGGCGCGTACGACGTACGCGTTCCTGCCGTGGCGCGCAGCAGACCACCGAGCCGGCGGATCACCGACTGGTCGGTCGCGTACGACGCGGTGGGGTCGAGCTCGGGGTCGGCAGGAATCGAGGTCTGCTCGCTCATCTGCCCAGGCTACCTGCCGGTAACAGCTGTGTCAGCAGTTGTGTTCCTGATGTCGCAGACGTGAGGCATACCGGCGAACTAAACGCTAGTGTGAGCGACTGAACTGGTGAAGGGCGGGGTTGTAAAGATGGTGGACAGCGGGGGGCTCTGGACGCCTCCTGAGGACGAGCTCGGCGAAGCGTTGCAGACAGCCCAGGTGCTGATCGAGGAGGGCCGGGCCGACGAGGCCGGGCCGTACCAGCAGCGTGTGATCGAGCTTGCCCGAGAGCGTGCCGGCGACCGCCCGGACCACTACGAGGCCAAGCACCTGATGGCAGCCACGCAGTACGAGCTGGCCGGGTCGCTGAACGCCTCGGGCCGGCACGAGGAAGCGCTGGCCGCCTTGCACGAGGCCCAGCTCGGCTACACCGAGCTCAGCGATGCCGGCGTACTGGACGCGACTTCGTTCCTGGCGGACGTCCGCGCCCGGCGCGCGATGACCCAGGCGCATCGCGGCTTCGGAGCGACCGCCGTACTGGAGATGGACGGCGCGGTGATCGCGTACGGGCAACTCGTCGGCGGCGAGAACGGCATCCAGCACCAGCCCGACTTCGCCCGGGTGCTCGCGATGAACGCGCTCATCCTGCGCCGGTACGGCGATCCCGACCTGGCCGTGGCTTCCGCCGACGCGGCGACTCAGTTGTTCCTGCAACTGGCCGACCAGATCAACGCGAGTCCCCAGTCGCTGTCGTACGCGCGCTACCTGTGCTCGTCGACGGCCGTGTCCGCCGACATCCACGCGGCCGAGGGGCGGCTCGACCTCGCGCTCGAGGCGGACGAGATCGGCCTCAGTACGGCCGACACCCTCGCCGACTCCGAATCGGCGACCGACCTGCGCACCCTGGTGTCCGCACTCACCCGCAAGGGCAAGCATCTCGGCATCGTCGGCCGGCTGATCGAAGGCGAGACCTGCCTGCGCACCGCGGTCGCGACCGATCCGGAGACTGCTGCCCGGGTGTCGGAGGAGCTGGATCGCGGCATCCCGCCGTCGCTGACGACCGCGCTCGAGAACGCGGAGATCAAGCTAGGACCGTACGAGCAGTACTACCGGTTGCTCGCGCTGAGCGAACCCGCACCGGGGATGACGCTGGCGACCGTGTCCGGCCGGACCGACCCCGAGTCGGCCGCGGTCCGGGCGACCGAGCTGGCCGAACTGGTCCGCCCGATGCTCGTGCACGACACCGAGACCGCCCTCACGCTCGGGCTGGAGGCGCACTACCTGTTCGCGATCTCGTCCGAGCGCGAGTCGCACCGGATGCGCTACGAGACTTCGACGTACGCGCCGGTCTGGGCGCAGGTGCTGCTCGACATCTCCGAGGCGTACCACGCGGCCGGGCGGACCGAGATGGCACTCGACCTGGCAGGCTGGAGCGCCGAGGTGGCGACCGCGCTGATCCCGTTCACGATGACCGACGGCGAGGTGAAGGACCTGGCGGGCGCTTGTTACCGCCACCACGGCGACCTGCTCGCAGCGACCGGTGACTTCACCGCCTCGCAGCACGCCCACGACGCGGCCGCGCAACTGCAACATTGACGCCTCCCGCCGCTGGGAGCACGCTGGCGGCAAAGGGGGTTGGCCATGGATGTCGTAGAGCTGCATCGGCGTGCCAGCGAAGAGTTCGTCCGTCAGGTTGCTTCGGTGCGCCCGGCGCAGTGGGGTGATCCGACGCCCTGCTCCGAGTGGACCGTGCGCGACCTGGTCAACCACGTCGTCGGCGAGGAACGCTGGACCGTACCGTTGCTGGCCGGGCGGACCATCGAGGACGTCGGTGACTCGCTCGACGGCGACCTGCTCGGCGACGACCCCGCATCGGCCGCGTCCCACGCCGCCCGCGCCGCCCAGAACGCCGTCACCGAACCCGTACTCCGAGGCGCCACCGTCCACCTCTCGTACGGCGAGGAGCAGGCGGCCGAATACGTCTACCAACTCGCTGCCGACCATCTCGTGCACAGCTGGGACCTCGCCGTCGCGATCGGCGCGCCGGTTCACCTGGATCCGCAGGTCGTCGACGGGATCTCGACCTGGTTCAAGGAGCGGGAGGACCTCTACCACGGCGGCGGCGCGATCGGCGCGCGACTCGAGGGCTACTCCGATCCGACGAGCACTCTGCTGGGTGCCTTCGGCCGGGATCCGGCCTGGACTCCCGCGCACGCGACCGTAGAGAGGCTCAGCGCGGCCTTCGCGCGGGGAGATGTCGACGCGATCATGTACGAGATGACCCCCGACTGCGTCTTCGAGTCGACCTCACCGGCACCGGACGGGACCCGCGTCGTCGGAGGTAAGGCTGTCCGCGAACAGTGGGAGCAGTTGTTCGACCAGACGAACGACGCCGTCTTCGAGACCGAGGAGACGGTCGTCCTTGGCGACCGCGCGGTCGTGCGTTGGCGGTTCTCGTGGAACGAGGCGGACGGGCAGCGCGGTCACGTTCGGGGCGTGGACGTGCTGCGGCTGCGAGACGGCAAGGTCTGCGAGAAGCTGTCCTACGTGAAGGGCTAGTTGTCCTGCAGATCGAGGTTGAGCGCGCCGACGAACAGGCCGGCCTCGGCCTCGGTCATGCCGGTCTCGCTGACGACCAGCGCTGTCGCCTGGTGCAGTTCACCGGCTGCCTTCAGCGCGCGGGTGCGCTCGGCGAGGTTGGTGCCGGGCATCCGTAGTACGGGGGTGTCGGTGACGGGCGGGACGTACCGGCCGAGGCGGATATCCTCGACCAGGTCGCGGGCCACGTGGAGCTCGACGGCGGTGCGTTCCCGCACGTACTTGACCGCGAAGAGCGTCTTCTTCGTGGTGAGCAGGAAGCGGATCTGATCCACGTCCTGCGAGGAGAGCTTCGCCCTCGCGGCGGCGAGGGCAACGTTGTCGGCGTCCTTGCTGCGGCGGCTGAACAATCCCATCCCCCAATCCTTCCAGAGCCCACCATCCCAGGCGCTCGCCACCCGAGGTGGGCCGCCTCACAGGACGATCAGGCGGCGAGGGTCTCCAGCTGATCGGTCAGCCGGCGAGGGTCCGGAGCAGGTCGGGCCAGATCTGGGCGCCGAAGGCTCGGTCTGCTTGCTCGGAGCCGCCGCGCGCCATCGTCTGACCGCCGGCCTTCGGCTGCTCGCCCGGGAACACGATCCGGTGCCCGGCCTGGGCATCGATCATCGTCCGCGTCTCCAGACTTCCGCGCCGCAGCGCGATCTGCTCGGCGAACTCCACCGACGGCCACACCTTGTCGTCACCCCCGGCGATCACTACGAGGGCGCCCTTGACCTGCTCAACCGGGATCTGCGCCGCGGCCGCCTCGGCGGGATACTTCCGCAGCCTGTACCGGTACGAGTCGACGTAACTCGGCGGATCGTCAGTGGGCCGCCAGTCCAGGTCGAACGGTACGAACGGCAGCGGCTCACCCCGCCAACTCCAATGTGAGGTCTGTACGCCGTCCTCGATCCAGCCCCACACATAGGCGCTGGGTGCCTGGGCGACCACCACGTCGATCCGGTCGTCCACCGTGCCGAGCAGCAGCGCTGCCTCGGCACCGAAGGAGGTCCCCATCACGGCCAGCCGGTCGTTGCGGGCCGCGAGCTCGTCGAGCGGGAACGACTCCAGCGGGATCTCGCTGACCCGCTCGTCGAACCACTTCGGCGCGAGCACGTCGTACCCGTGCGCCGCCAGAGTCCTGGCCCTCTCGAGGTCAGGTATGCCGCTCGAACCGTGTAGCAGCAGGATCCCGGTACTCACGCGGCGTACCCGCTCCGCATCGCCCGGCCCAAGGTCAACCGACGACGACCTCGACGCGCTGGAACTCCTTGAGCTCCGTGTATCCCGTGGTCGCCATCGCCCGCTTCAGCGCGCCGACCAGGTTCATCGTGCCGTCCGGGACCCAGGACGGGCCGAACAGGATCTCCTGCATCGTGCCGGTGACCCCGACCTCCACCCGCTCGCCGCGCGGCAGATCCGCGTGCCAGGCCTCGGCTCCCCAGTGGAAGCCACCGCCGGGTGCGTCGCTCGCCCGGGCCAGCGGCGATCCGACCATCACGGCGTCCGCGCCACACGCGATCGCCTTGGCCACATCGCCGGACCGGCCGACCGAGCCGTCGGCGATGACGTGCACGTAGCGGCCGCCGGACTCGTCCATGTAGTCCCGGCGCGCCGCCGCGACGTCCGCGACCGCCGACGCCATCGGCACCGCGACGCCGAGCACCTTGCGAGTCGTGTGCGCAGCGCCACCACCGAAGCCGACCAGTACGCCGGCGGCGCCGGTCCGCATCAGGTGCAGCGCGGCCTGGTGGGTCGCGCAACCGCCGACGATGACCGGTACGTCGAGGTCGTAGATGAACTGCTTGAGGTTGAGCGGCTCCGCCTGACCGGAGACGTGCTCGGCCGACACCGTCGTACCGCGGATGACGAACAGGTCGACGCCGGCATCCACGACGTGCTTGGCGAACTGCTTCGTGCGCTGCGGCGACAACGCGCCGGCCACGGTGACGCCCGAGTCGCGGATCTCCTGCACGCGCTGCGAGATCAGCTCGGGCTTGATCGGCGCCGAGTAGATCTCCTGCAGCCGGTGCACGGCCTGCTCGCGGCTGAGGGTGGTGATCTCCTCCAGCAGCGAGGTCGGGTCGTCGAAGCGGGTCCACAGACCTTCGAGGTTCAGCACGCCGAGGCCGCCGGCCTTGCCGATCGCGATCGCGGTGGCCGGCGACATCACCGAGTCCATCGGCGCGGCCAGGATCGGCAATTCGAACCGGTACGCGTCGATCTGCCAGGCGACCGAGACCTCCTCGGGATCCCTGGTCCGCCGCGACGGCACGATCGCGATGTCGTCGAACGCATACGCCTGCCGACCGCGCTTGGCCCGGCCGATCTCGATCTCGGTCATGCCCGCAGCCTACCGAGCGGCACCGACGAGACCTACTTCAGTCCACACCAGCAGTCGCGACAGGGACGACTGTCGCAGTCCAGCACACCCCTCGCAGTCAACCAACCGCTGCCGGTCAGGGCCGGGGCGCGTCAGCCGCCCAACCCGGCGCCGCCTTGCCTCAGGAGCGGGAGGGGCGTTGCCGTCCAGCTCCACGCCGGCTCGCCTCAAAGGCGAGAGGAGCCTCAGCCGCCCAACCCGGCGCCGCCCTGCCTCAGGAGCGGAAGGGGCGTTGCCGTCCAGCTCCACGCCGGCTCGCCTCAAAGGCGAGAGGAGCGTCAGCCGCCCAACCCGGCGCCAGCTCGCCTCAGGGGCGGGAGGGGCGTTGGCGGTCCAGGGGTGGTGGCTTTGCGGTCAGGGGCGCCAGGCGCGTTGGCGGTTCAGCTCGGCGCGGAGTTTCGGGCCGAGCGCGTGCTCGATCCCGGCCCCGGGCTGACCAGGTGCGGGCAGCATCTCCACGAACGAGACGGCGATGACGTTGTCGACGTCCGGGTCCTGCTCGAACTCGCGCTCCAGAAACGCCAGCAGCGGGCGGATCAGGTCGACCTGACCGTCGGCGTACCGGTCGCAGACCTCACGCACGAGACCGCCCACGACCACATGCCCGAGGGGATTCCGGTACTCCCCGAAGTGCTCCAGCACCTGCTGCCGCAAGAACGGGACCTCGTCGGCCAACCGACGCAGGAAAGCAACCACAGCTGGGGAGACGGACTCATCTTCGCGGCGAACCTGTTCGTCCTTGAGCTCCCGCAACCGCGGCCCGAGCAACTCCAGTACTGCGGAGTCGCGCTCCCCGGGATCGGGCAGGCAGCTGACGAACCTGCCGACGAACTCCGCCGTCTCCGGGTCCGCGGCCTCGTTCTCCAGGAACGCGAGCAACGCCCGCAGCTGATCACCCGCCTCGGCACCGCCTTCGGCCCAGCTATGAACCGTGCCGAACCCGAGCCCAATCAGGAAACTCCCCGGCGTCAGCGGCCTCAGCCCCGCGCTTTTGTTCTGCACGTAGACCGCCTGCGCACGATCCCACTCGCCCCGCAGCGCAGGCACCGCCTTGAACAACCGCCGCAAAAACCCGCGCTCATTCACCACCACGCCGCCTCGTCGCACTCGCTCATCAGCAGGGCACCGGCGCGCTCAACCTGCGCTGACGACCTCCCGTCCCGGCGCCACCATCCCGCGGTAGCTGGCCAGCGACGCCGGATCATCGTGCCGATCGCCTGGTCATGCTCGCTCACCGGGCGGGTCCACTGGTGGTGTTCGCTCGCCGGGCGGACCCACTGATGGTGCTCGCTCGTCGGGCGGATCCGCTGGTGGTGCTCGCTCGTTGGGCGGATCCGCTGGTGGTGCTTGCTCGTTGGGCGGGCCGGCGTGGGTCGTTCATCGCCGGCTCACCCCGTCGAGTGTGGTCGTCGGCGGGGCGGGCGGGGGGTCACCGTGACAGTGATGACGTGGGAGTCGGCGCAGACCAACGCCGCGATCGGGTCAGCGGCCGGAGTAGTTCGGGGCTTCTACTGTCATCTGGATGTCGTGCGGGTGCGACTCCTGGAGGCCGGCCGAGGTAATTCGGACGAACTTGCCCTTCTCCTGGAGTTCGGCGACGGTGCGCGAACCGCAGTACCACATGGACTGGCGCAGGCCGCCGATCAGCTGGTGGGCGACGGCGGCGAGCGGGCCGCGGTACGGGACCTGGCCTTCGACACCCTCGGCGATCAGCTTCTCGTCGCTGCCGACGTCGCTTTGGAAGTAGCGGTCCTTGGAGTACGACTTGCGCAGGCCGCCGGACTGCATCGCGCCGAGCGAGCCCATCCCGCGGTACGCCTTGAACTGCTTGCCGTTGATGAACACCAGGTCGCCCGGCGACTCCTCGCACCCGGCCAGCAGCGAGCCGAGCATCACGGTGTCCGCGCCGGCCACGAGCGCCTTGGCGATGTCACCGGAGTACTGAAGGCCGCCGTCGCCGATCACCGGTACGCCGGCGGGCTTGCAAGCCAGGGATGCCTCGTAGATGGCGGTGACCTGCGGTACGCCGACGCCGGAGACGACTCGCGTCGTACAGATCGAGCCCGGGCCGACGCCCACCTTCACGCCGTCCGCGCCCGCGTCGACCAGCGCCTGCGCACCGGCGCGCGTGCCGACGTTGCCGCCGACCACGTCGACGCCGTCGGTCGCGGGATCGGCTTTGAGCTTGCGGATGATTTCCAACTGCGCCTGCGAGTGACCGTGCGCGGTGTCGACGACGAGCAGGTCGACGCCGGCCTCGACCAGGGTCATCGCGCGCTTGTAAGCCTCGCCGAAGAAGCCGATCGCGCCGGCGACCCGCAGCCGCCCGGTGTGGTCCTTGGTGGACAGCGGGAACTGGTCGCGCTTGACGAAGTCCTTCAGCGTGATCAGGCCGGTCAGCTTGCCGTCGGCGTCGACCAGCGGCAGCTTCTCCACCTTGTGCTTGCTCAGCAGCGCCATCGCGTCGTCGGCGGAGATGCCCTGCTTGCCGGTGATCAGCGGCTGCTTGGTCATCACCTCGTGCACCGGGCGGTCCTGGCTCGTCTCGAACCGCATGTCACGGTTGGTGACGATGCCGACCAGCACCCCGGCGTTGTCGACCACCGGCACGCCGGAGATCCGGTACTGCGCGCAGAGCGCGTCGGCCTCGCCGATGGTGGCGTCCGGACCGATCGTGATCGGCTGCGCGATCATGCCGGACTCGGACCGCTTGACCAGGTCGACCTGCTGGGCCTGGTCCTCGATCGACAGATTGCGGTGCAGCACGCCGAGACCACCCTGGCGCGCCATCGCGATCGCCATCCGGGCCTCGGTGACGGTGTCCATCGCGCTGGACAGCAGCGGGATGTTCACCTCGATGTTGCGGCTGACCCGGGACCGGGTGTTCGCCTCGGACGGGATGACGTCGGACTCTTCGGGCTGCAGCAGCACGTCGTCGAAGGTCAGACCGAGGACGGCAAACTTGTCGGGAACTCCGGAGGCTGTGATGTCCATGAGGGAGGCAAGCACCTTTGCACGGCGAGAACGGGACCCCATCCTATGCCGCACCCGCCCCGAGCCCTCAATCGGTCATCCACAGGGCCCGCAAGGCCGCGCCCCGGGGCACGACCTTGCGTACGCAGTACAGGCTTCGCCGCTCAGCGCGGAGTGGGTCCGGTCAGCGCTCGGTCATCGGGATGTTGAGGACGCTGAGGATCTGGCGCAGCGTCATCGGGGCCATCGAGCCGTGCGCGCGGGCGATCGCCGCGTGCCTGCCCTCGATGTACTTGCCGTTCGAGTGCTTGCCCGGCTGGTACTTGCCCTTGGCGTAGCCCAGCGACACCTTGCCGCTCGAGTGCTTCGCGTGGGAGGCCAGCGATCCGCCGAAATACTGCTCGAGGCGCTTCGGCAGCTCCGTCGGTCCACCGCTCGGCGTCGGCAGCACCTCGCTGAGGATGGCCGCGTCGGTCTGGTCGGTCGGCTTGGTGCTCTCCGTAGTATCCGAGCCGGTCTGACCGCCGGTGTCACCAGTTGCAGTGTCACCGGTCGTGGTACCGCCAGTCGCGGTGTCCCCGGTGGTGGTGTCACCCGTTGTGGTGTCTCCGACGGTGGTGTCACCCGTCGTGGTTCCACCAGTCGCGGGGTCACCCGTGGTGGTGTCGCCGGTCGTGTTCTCACCGGTGGAATCGCTCGGGATTGTGGTCGGTACGGGCGTGGTGGCCGGGTTGTCCGTCGAACCCTCGCCGGTCGTGCCGTGCTCGCTCGAACCGCCGTCGGCGGGCTGGGTCGGATCGCTGCTCGGCGGATCGGTCGGAGCCGGCGTCGTCGGGTCGGTGGTCGGGTCGCTCGGCGGCGGCGTGGTCGGCTCGGTCGGCGGATCCGTCGGGTCACCGGTCGGCTGATCGGTGGGATCGCTCGTCGGCTGATCACCCGGGTCGGACGGCTGGGTCGGCTCGACCACCTGCGGCGGATCCGGGTCCTTCGTCGTGGTCGGCTTCTCCACCTGCGCCGGAACCGGCCGGGCCAGCGGCTGCGGTTTGAACAGGTCCTTCAGCAGCACCGGGCCGGCGATCGCCGGGTCGTCCTTCTCCTCGGCGTCCTTCGCGGCCTGCTGCTCTTCCTGCTTCTTCTGGTAGTCCTTCTGGACCTTGACGATCTTCGTCTTGTCGAAGATCGGCATCCCGTCGAGCTGTTCCTTCGGGACCGTCGTCTCCGGGCTGAGCCCCTGGACGACCTTCTCGATCACCTTCTCGTACGGCGACAGCGGGTTGCCCGTGAAGGCCGCGGCCACACCGGACACCGACAATGCGGCCACCGCGGCGACGCCGAGCGCCAGGCCACGGGCCGCCATCTTGCGAGCGAACGGGTCGGTCACCGGGTTCAGCGCAGCGCACCGCGCCAGGAAACTCTCCGGATCGTCGATCGTCTCCACCGGCAGTTCGTCCTCGACCTCGACGGCCAGCCGCAGTTCGGCCAGCAACATCAGGGCCGGGTCGTGCTCGGCCGCCTCCCAGGCGGTCGTGCCACCGGCTGCGAGCAGATCAAGCAGCGCGTCATCGGCTTCGATCGCGTCAAGATCGAATCGTTCAGCCATGTCGCTCCTCCCCTGCCCGTCGTTCCACCTTTGCCTCATGCCCCACAAACCCCCTGAGCGTGTTCAACGCTCGATGTTGTGCGACCCTCACCGCCCCCGGTGTCATCCCCAGTGCCCGGCCGGTCTCCTCGGCTGACATCCCCGCTACCACCCGGAGCCGCAGGATCTCCCGCAGTTTCTCCGGCAACCTGTCCATCAGGCTCATCACGTGCCTGAGCTCTGCATACCGTACGGCGTGCTCCTCCGGCGTCGGCGATTCGTCCGCCCCGTCCGGAAGATCCGGCGTCGACACGTCGGCCACCGCGAACGCACGCTGGGCATCGGCGACCTTCCTCGCCGCGATGCCGTACACGAACGCCTCGAACGGCCTGCCCTCGTCACGGTACCGGCCCAGTGCGCCGAACACCGCGACGCACACTTCCTGAGCGACGTCATCGACCATGTCGGCGCCACCCGGATAAGTCCACAGCCTCGACCGCACGTAGCGGTGGGCAACAGCACGCACCCGCGTCAGCAGATCGTTCAACGCTGTCCGGTCGCCGCCGCTCGCCAGTGCGGCGAGATCACGCAGCTCAACCCGGTCAGGGGTGTGCGGTAATTGGACCTCGGTCACCTCGCCCCCCTCGTATCGGACCGGTCAGCCTGCAAGATAGTACGGCCGCCAACTCCCCTTGCATAGTGGCAATCGGTAATCACTGAGCTTTTTTCATCACAACCTGTCACTACCCACGAGTCACCTCGCAGAGCCGCCCCGCGGCCCTCGGTTCTGTGGGCGCCACTCCTCTTCTGCGGCTTACCCCATTGCCATAGCAGTGGGGTAAGCCGCAGAGGAGGTGTTAACCCCACCCAGCCGCGTATTCGAAGGCGAGCGGTGGGCACTGACCGTCCGGCCGGGGTCGCTGATCTGGTGGGTGATCACGGCGTGGGGGTGTTCGTAGTACGAAACTGCCCGGCTGGTCCGAGGGGGGGACCGGCCGGGCAGTTGGGTGGTGCGGGGTGAAGATCAGTGACCGTGGCCGTGGCCGTGACCGGCTGCGGCGGGCTCTTCATCTTCGGGCTTGTCGACGACCAGGGTCTCCGTGGTGAGGAGCAGGGCCGCGATCGAGCCGGCGTTGGCCAGCGCGGAACGGGTCACCTTGACCGGGTCCAGGACGCCCTGGGCCAGCAGGTCGCCGTACTCGCCTGTGGCGGCGTTGAAGCCGCTGCCGACCTCGAGCTCCGCGACCTTGGCGGTGACGACGTAACCCTCGTAGCCACCGTTCTCGGCGATCCAGCGCAGCGGCTCGACGATCGCCTTACGGACGATCCGGACACCGGCGAGCTCGTCGCCCTCGAGGCCGAGGCCGTTCTCCAGTACCGCGGCGGCGTGGACGAGAGCGGAGCCGCCACCGGCGACGATGCCCTCCTCGATCGCCGCACGGGTCGCCGACACGGCGTCCTCGATACGGTGCTTCTTCTCCTTGAGCTCGACCTCGGTGGCCGCGCCGACCTTGATCACGCAGACGCCGCCGGCCAGCTTGGCGAGGCGCTCCTGGAGCTTCTCGCGGTCCCAGTCGGAGTCGGTGCGCTCGATCTCGGCCTTGATCTGGTTGACCCGGGCGTCGATGTCGTCGGTCTTGCCGGCGCCCTCGACGACCGTGGTGTTGTCCTTGGTGACGACGATCCGGCGAGCGGTGCCGAGCACCTCCAGACCGACCTGGTCGAGCTTGAGGCCGACCTCGGGCGCGATCACCTGGGCGCCGGTCAGCGCGGCCAGGTCCTCGAGCATCGCCTTGCGGCGGTCGCCGAAGCCCGGCGCCTTGACGGCGACGGAGGTGAAGTTGCCGCGGATCTTGTTGACCACCAGGGTCGACAGGGCCTCGCCCTCGACGTCCTCGGCGATGATCAGCAGGGTCTTGCCCGACTGCACGACCTTCTCCAGCAGCGGCAGCAGGTCCGCGACAGCGGAGATCTTGCCCTGGTGGATCAGGATGTACGGGTCGTCCAGCACCGCTTCGCCACCCTCGGCGTCGGTGATGAAGTACGGCGAGATGAAGCCCTTGTCGAACTGCATGCCCTCGGTGAAGTCCAGCTCGGTACCGAAGGTGTTCGACTCCTCGACGGTGATGACGCCGTCCTTGCCGACCTTGTCGAAGGCTTCCGCGATCAGCTGGCCGATCTCGGCGTCCCGCGCGGAGATGGTGGCGACGTGGGCCATGTCGCCCTTGTCGTCGACCGGGCGCGCGGTCTCGATCAGCTTCGCCGACACGGCCTCGACGGCCGCCTCGATGCCCTTCTTCAGACCCATCGGGTTGACCCCGGCGGCGACGGCCCGCAGGCCCTCGTGCACCAGCGCCTGGGCCAGCACCGTCGCCGTGGTGGTTCCGTCACCGGCGATGTCGTTGGTCTTGGTGGCAACCTCCTTGGCCAGCTGCGCGCCAAGGTTCTCGAACGGGTCGTCCAGCTCGACCTCACGGGCGACGGTGACACCGTCGTTGGTGATGGTCGGGGCGCCCCACTTCTTGTCCAGCACGACGTAGCGGCCCTTCGGCCCCAGCGTCACCTTCACCGTGTTCGCGAGCTTGTCGACGCCGCGCTCAAGGGCGCGCCGCGCGTTCTCGTCGAACTCGAGGATCTTCGGCATGGAAAACTCTGTCCCTCTCTGGGTTACTGGCGATCATGGTGCCCGCGGGCAGAACCGACTCCGCTCCGGCGCCGGTGTTCCGGGCACCGGAGCGGTGTCAGTCAGCTGCTGCGAGCGATCGTCACTTGCTGACGATGGCGAGGATGTCGCGGGCGCCCAGGATCAGGTAGTCCTGGCCGTCGTACTTGACCTCGGTGCCGCCGTACTTGGAGTAGATGACCTTGTCACCGACATTGACGTCCAGCGGGACGCGGTTGCCGTTGTCGTCGATGCGGCCGGGGCCGGTCGCGATGACCTCGCCCTCCTGCGGCTTCTCCTTGGCGGTGTCCGGGATCACCAGGCCGGACTTCGTGGTCTGCTCGGCTTCGAGCGGCGCTACGAGGATACGGTCCTCGAGCGGCTTGATCGTGACCGACACTTGCTGACCTCCACGGTCGAGTTTCTCGTGTTTTCGGGGTGCTGCAGGCGGCCGTCCGCCTCTGCCGTCGCGGGGATCAGAGGCCGGGCCGCTGGCACCCTCGAGTGGAGAGTGCCAACACCGAATCTAGGCCGCGATTAGCACTCGGTCAACTCGAGTGCCAGAATCTCGCCCCCGGCGAACGCTCGTACCGCTCGTCACCACTCCCGTACTTTCCGCGACCGAGCACTAGGCCCGGGCGCGTGGACGTGGGACCGTCGTGTCTGAAGGGGTTCCCGCCGGGATCGAACCAGGAGAGCACGATGGCACTCTCGCTGCGCAATCTCTCGCTCCGCAAGCTTCCCCCGAAGGCGCTGGCCGTGATCGCGGTGCTCGCGATCAGCCCGGTCGCAGTGGCCGGTCTGGCCGCTGCGGGCAAGCACTCCTCCGAGACGGGCAGTGCCGGACCGGCCGCGGCGCCCGCAGTACAGGCGCCTCAGTCGGCGGCGCAGACAGACAAGCAAGCGGAGACCCAGGCAGCGGCCGCGCTGGGACAGTGTCAGTCGGCTCGGCTGGTCCCGATCGGCAACGGCTGGGGTGCGCCGGCGCCGTCGGTGTCGGCGAGCGGCAGTACGAACTGCAACCTCATGTACGGCGACAGCCCGCACCGGGGCTCCTCCCGAGCCGGGGATCCGGATCTCGCCATTCGCACACTGCAGCGCAATCTCAACTATTGCTACGGCAGCCACCTGGCAGTCGACGGGATGTACGGCAGCAAGACGCGTGCCGTGGTGAAGGCGGTGCAGAGCAAGCACAAGCTCACCGCGGATGGCATCTACGGCCCGAAGACCCGGTCGGCCATGAACTGGCGTCTGTTCAAGGAGTCGACCAGTCAGTGGAGCACGGGTTGCTACAGCCCGCTGTGACCGTCCAGGCAGACTGGGGCGAGTGACGCTCACCCTGTTGCTCGACCCGATCGGCAGCACAGTGCTGGCCGAGGCCTGCTCGGCGTACGCGCCAGGCGGCGAGCTGAAGCTCGTCGAGCAACTCAGACGCCGGTACGACGCTCCCGTGGTGGCCGCAGCCGTCACACAAGCCTCCCTACGTCATCGGGCCGTCGCCAAGTTCGGGGCGGAGGACGCTGCGCGGATGTACTTCACGCCTGACGGGCTGGAGCAGGCGACTCGTTCCACTGTGGGGATACACCGGGCTGCGCGGATCGCTGCGACTCTGCCGGGCGCATCTGTGGTCGACCTGGGCTGCGGGATCGGTGGTGACCTGATCAGCGCAGCTAGAGCGGGATTGCGGGTCACTGGCGTCGAGCGCGATCCCGAGACGGCCGCTGCGGCTCGGGCGAACCTTGCCGCACTCGGGCTGCCTGGTGAGGTCGTCGTGGGAGACGCGGAGGCGCAGGACGTCACGGAGTACGAGGTGGTCTTTGCTGATCCGGCGCGGCGGGCGGATGGGAGGCGGGTGTTCGACCACAACGCGTACTCGCCCCCGTGGTCCTTCATCAGTGAGCTCCTGGAGCGGACTGCGTGCGTGAAGGTGGCGCCGGGGATCCCGCACGACGCAGTACCGGCAGGGGTTGAAGCGGAGTGGGTGAGCGACGCAGGGGAGGTCAAGGAGGCCGCGCTGTGGTCGGGGAAGCTGTACGGCGGTGTTGCGCGGCGCGCGACGTTGCTGCCGGGCGGAGCGACTGTGGCGGCTGCGCCTGAGGCTGTTGAGGGACCTGTCGGGCGGTACATCTACGAGCCGGACGGCGCGATTGTGCGCGCTGGACTGGTCACCGCTGTTGCTGAGGCGGTCGGTGGGTGGCTGCTTGATCTGCGGATCGCGTACGTCACTGCGGACGCGTTGGTGGCGACGCCGCTGGCCTCTGCTTACGAGGTGATCGAGGAGTTGCCGTACCGCGAGAAGGCGCTCCGGGCCTGGGTGCGCGCGGAGGGGATCGGGACTTTGGAGATCAAGAAGCGGGGCGTGGATTTGGATCCCGCTGTACTGCGGAAGCGGCTCGCGCCGAAGGGGGCGGCGACCGCTACTCTCATCGTCACCCGGATCGGCCGTGACGCGGTCGCCTTCTCCTGCCGGCGGATCTCAGGCTGAGCTCTGGCTGAGGTCGGCGAGAACCCGGCTGACGTCGGCGAGGATTTGCGTTCGCGCTGTATTCGAATGTATCTTCGAACACATGAGCGAGTGTCCGGTCGACCAGCCGACGGACGAGGTGCTGCGTACGTTGCCGCTCCCGGCCGGGCACTCGCCGCTAATCGGTTCTCGGACGGCGGCTTGACCTGGAGTGCGCTCCGGGTCGGAGGATGGAGGTCATGACGGCATACGCACCGGCCGAGGCATCCGAGCGCACCGGTCTCAGCCTGGACACCTTGCGGTATTACGAGCGCCTGGGCCTGTTCGGCCCGGTGCAGCGCAACTCCAGCGGCCAGCGGGTCTACACCGATCACGACGTGGCGTGGGTGGGACTACTGGTCTGCCTCCGTCGGGCCGGCCTCGGGATCACCGACCTGCAGAGGTTCATGGGGCGGCTCCGGGACCGTTCGAACGGCAACGCGGACGTGGTCGAACTGCTCGAGAGCAACCGCGACCGCCTCCGCGCCGAGATCGCCAAGATGACCGTCGCCCTGGACGTCCTCGACGACAAAATCGCCCACTACCGCAACAACTGAAGCCGCCCGCGCCGCGAGTAGACCGCACACCGAGCAGGCCGCACCCCGAGCAGGCCGCATCCCGAGTAGCCGCTCCCCGAGTAGGCCGCACGCCGAGTAGGCCGGACATCGAGTAGGCCGGACCCTGAGTAGCCGCTCCCCGGCTAGGCCGGACACCGCGTAGGCCGCACCCCTGCGTAGGCCGCATACCAGCAGCTCCGCATCGGCTCAGCCCGTCTCTGGCGGCTTCGTCGTCAGCTCGAGCCTCGACACGACCTCATCGTCATTCTTGTGGCGGTCATGTCGGTGCAGGCGGATGTTCATGTCGGGCCGGCAGGCTGGCTGTCGAACCGGCTGGTCGCTGGCCGTTAGCTGGGGGCGGAGCGGCGTAAGGCGTCCCCAGCTCTTTCAGCTTGCGCGCGGCTAGCAGGTCCTTGCGCGCGGCTAGCAGGTTTCCTGCGCGCGGCTACCAGGTTTTCAGGCGGGTGCCGAAGCGGGCTTTGGCGATCGAGGCGATGCCGGACGAGAGAGATGCGCGTCCGTTCCAGGCCGGCAGTGGATCGGTGCGACCGGGATCCGTGGTGAGTGCATCACAGTCGGCGGGTTCGGCGTGGGCGCTCAGGGCTGCTGTCGTGAAGCGGTGGACGAGGGTGTTCCAGTCCGCGGCGCGGTGGAGCATCGCGTGTTTGTCGCCGTCGACGGTGAGCATGGCGACGGGGATTCCCGTACTGCGGAGTCGGCGGGCGTAGGCGGCGGTCTGGGCCGGTGAGGTGATCCGGTCGAGCGTGCCGTGGGCGAAGACGACGAGGCCGCGGAGCGGCACGAGCGGTTCGCCGGGCGGGAGCCATGGCGCCAGTGCGAGCACACCCGACACCAAGGGATGATTGCCTGCAGCAACCACTGCGCGCCCACCCATCGAGTGCCCGATCAGGACGACGCGACGGATCCGCGGCGGAAGCCCGTCCAGAACAGTGCGCAGGTCAGCCGCGGGCGACGCGGCGGCGCCGTTCCATCCGCGATACCGGTAGCGCATCAACCCGACGGCCGCACCAGGCGCGGCGGAGCGAGCAGCGGTTGCGAAGGGCCACATCCGCAGCAGCGGCGCACGCCAGGAATGCGGGTTCTTGAACGAGTCCACCACGCCGCCGTGTGCGAGCAGCACGAGATCGGTCGCTCCCGCAGGAGCAGCCAGCAAATCGATCCACGGCTCGGCGTCGGTCATGCCCGCTCGGCAGGAGCGCTCTCGGAGACGGCGCCGTACAGGCTGGCCGCAGGTCGCTGGATCACGAGGAAGCGACTCGGATCGGGCAGATCCTCGAAGCCGTACGAGCGATACAACTCGTGGGCGTCGGCCGTCGCGAGCATCGTGCGGCGCAGACCTTGCAGGTCCGGGTGGTCCAGCAATGTCTCCACGACGAAGCGGCCGAGACCCTGACCCTGGTGCGACGGAAGCACGAAGACGTCGCCGATCCAGGCGAACGTCGCGCGGTCGGTCGTCGCCCGCGCGAAGCCGACCTGGGCTCCGTCCGGTGCGTAGACGCCGACGACGACCGAGTTGGCGATCGCCCGCGCCACGACCTCGCGCGGAACGCCTGGCGACCAGTACGCCGTACGCAGGAAGCCGTGCACCACGTCGAGATCGATCCGCGAGACATCGTCGTCGGCGACGAAGCCGGCCGGGTGTTCGCGGATCATCAGTTGAGCACCGTGGTGATCGGCATGGACGAGTCGGCCGGCAGGTCCAGCGGGGACGGGGCCTTGCCGGCACGGACGAGTTCCGACCCGAGGGCGGCGATCATCGCGCCGTTGTCGGTACACAGACCCGGCCGTGGCACCCGTACTGCGATGCCCGCTTCCGCGCAACGCTCTTCGGCCATCGTCCGCAGTCGCGAGTTCGCCGCGACGCCGCCGCCGATGAGCAGGTGCTCGTAGCCGCGGTCCTTGCAGGCGTCGATCGCCTTGCGGGTCAGCACGTCGCAGACCGCCTCCTGGAAGGCCGCCGCCACGTGGTTCACCGGCACGTCCTCGCCGTCGCGACGCTTCGCCTCCACCCAGCGGGCAACCGCGGTTTTCAAGCCGGAGAAGGAGAAATCGAACCGGTGCCGCTCCAGATCGCGCTGACTGGTCAGCCCGCGCGGGAACTTCACGTACAGCCGGTCGCCGCCGTCGCGAGCCGCTTTGTCGATATATGGACCTCCGGGGAACGGCAGGCCCAGCACCCGCGCGACCTTGTCGAACGCCTCCCCCGCGGCATCGTCGATGGTCGAGCCCATCGGCAGTACGCCGTCGGTGATGTCCTCGACGGCGAGCAGCGACGAGTGGCCGCCGGAGACGAGCATCGCCACGCAGCCCTTCGGCAGATCGCCGTGCTCCAAGGTGTCGACGGCAACGTGTGCGGCGAGGTGATTCACGCCGTACAAGGGTTTGTCGAGTGACAGCGCGAGTCCCTTGGCGGCGGCGACGCCGACCAGCAGGGCGCCGGCCAGGCCCGGGCCGCTCGTGACGGCGACGGCGTCGACGTCGGTCGGTTTGATCCCGGCTGTCTCGCAGGCGCGCCGGATCGTCGGCACCATCGCTTCCAGGTGGGCGCGGCTGGCGACCTCCGGTACGACGCCGCCGAAGCGGGCGTGCTCCTCGACACTGGAGGCGATCGCGTCGGCGAGCAGGGTCTGCCCGCGGACGATGCCGACCCCGGTCTCGTCGCACGACGTCTCGATGCCCAGGATCAGCGGCTCGTTCTCAGTCATGGTCCTCCTGCCATCGCATGATGACGGCGTCCTCGCCGCCGGCGTAGTACCCGCGCCGCCGGCTGATCTCGGTGAATCCGAACCCGCGGTACAACGCCTTCGCGGATTCGTTGCTCTCAGCAACTTCTAACAAAATGGTCCGTCCCGTGCATCGCTGCAGTGCCGCGGACATCAACTGCCGGCCGATCCCGGTACGCCGCTCCGCCGGCGCCACCGCGATCCGCAGCAGATCCACCGGATCCTCCAAAGCAGCAGGAACCAGCAGTACTACATATCCGACAACCTCGCCCTCATTCGCAACCAGCACCACCCGATCGTTCCCCACGCGAGCAAACTCCTCCGCCCACGCACCTGCACTCCAAGGGCCGGTGAAGGAAGGCGTGGCGGTCAGAGCAGCGCCCCCAACCGCTGAGGCGAAGCACGCCTGATCCAGAGCGACCACCGCATCCAGGTCTGCTGCGGTCGCCGGGCGGATGTTGGGTCTCATGTGGGCAGCACGCTCTTCGGGCCGCCCGACACGGTGACGTCCGGGCGGCGGAGGTAGAGCGGGTCCGGAAGGACGGTCGGTAGCGCACCAGTTGCGACGCCGGAAGCGAGCACCTCGGCGGATGGGTACTCGATGACCTCGGCAGACGGGCCGCGGCCGAGCGCCTCGGCGTACAGGGTGACGCCGCGCCCGGTGATCGGCAGGCCGGCCAGCACATGCGCGACATCAGCGGGGCGATCGACGGCAGGGCCCTCGATGCGGCGACGGCTGCCGTCCTCGGCAGGGCTGTCGTACAGCGCCCAGTAGATCTCCTTGCGACGCGCGTCGGTGGCGACCGCGACCGGCTGCTCGACAGGCGACTGCAGAGCGAGGATGTCCAGGCTGCAAACCCCCACAACCTCGATGCCGAGCACGTCCGCCATCGTCCGCGCGGTGACCAGTCCGACCCGCAGACCAGTGAACGGCCCCGGCCCGACGCCGACCGCGATCTTCGTCAACTCTCGTGGTGTGCAACCGGCCTCGGCGAGCGCCGCAGCGATGGCCGGCGCCAGCAGTTCACCATGCCGCAAGGCGTCGACCGTCGACGACGACGCAAGGACCTCGCCGGAAACAGCATCTGCCAGCGCGACAGTCACGGCAGCACTGGACGTATCGAAAGCAAGCAGCACTTCAGTCCTCCACAACAGAAAGCCGTACGCCGGTCTCGGCCCAGCGCCGGCCGACCGGTGTCACCCGCAGGTCGCGGGTCTCGTCCGTGTCGTCGTCGCCGCGCGTCACCACGATGTCGAGCCGGTCCGCGGCCAGCGTCTCGGCCAGCCCGTGTCCCCATTCGACCACGGTCACCGCGTCGTCCAGGCTGGCGTCCAGGTCGAGATCGTCCAACTCGGCGATCCCGCCGAGCCGATAAGCGTCGACGTGCACGAGCGCCGGTCCACCGGACAGCGACGGATGCACCCGCGAGATCACGAACGTCGGCGAGGTGATGTCGCCGCGCACCTTCAGCCCCGCGCCGAGTCCCTGCGTGAACGTCGTCTTGCCCGCACCGAGGTCACCGGACAACACCAGTACGTCGCCCGCCCGCAGTTGCC
Organism: Kribbella monticola; assembly: GCF_003261635.1. GTDB lineage: Bacteria > Actinomycetota > Actinomycetes > Propionibacteriales > Kribbellaceae > Kribbella > Kribbella monticola. Next base: position 482,759 of record NZ_QFXK01000030.1, read on the forward strand.
CGGCGAGCTCTTCGCCGTACGAGCGCATCTCGTCGGCCGTCGGCACGGTCAGCTCGATCGGCATCGCCTTCGCGTAGATCAGGTCGTGGCCGCGCTGCTCCACCACCGAGTACCCGCGCCGGCGCCAGAATTCCACGGTCTCGGGCAGTTCCTCGCGAGCGATCAGCCTGACCCGACGCAACCCACGCAGCCGGGCAGTGTCCTCGGCACAACCCACCATCGCCGACGCGACGCCACGGCCCTGAAAGCGCGGGTTCACCGAAACTCGTCGCAGCCCGAGCACGTCGCCGGCCACGTCGAACAGCATCGCACCGGCCGGTACGCCGTCGATGCGCGCGAGCAGGCCGCCGTGCGCCGCGACGGCGGCGCCGACGGTGGAGGCGTTCTCGGACAGGGCGGTCGACGGCGGATCGAGGACTCGCCGGGCCGCGAAGGCGTGATGGATCACCGTCACGATCTCGTCGACGGTGGCTTCCGTGGCGTCCACCACGTGCAGGTCGGTCATCTGTGTCCCAGGGATTGTTCGGCTCGCTCGATCATCCCGAGCAGAGCGGCGGTGAACTCGCGGTGGTGCTCGATCAGGCCGAGGTGACCGCAGTTCTTCACCTCGACCAGTTCGGCGCCGGGCACGTGCCGGACGATCTCCTCGGAGTGCTCGAACGGCGTCAGGTGGTCGGAGTCGCCGCCGACCACCACACACTCCACTTTCTGCAACGGCTCCAGCGCGGAGTACTTGTTGTGCAGGGCAAAGATCGGGTAGAACTCCGCGATCACCGAGATCGGCGTCGCGGCGATCATCTCGTTGACGAACTCGGTGAAGGCCGGCGGCACCTCGGAGCCGAACGAGTACTTCCGGGTCAGCAGGTAGCTGATGTCCGTCCCGGCCTTACGGCCGCGCTCGACCACATCGGGGATGCGCGCGAGCGCGGCGACGGTGGGGGTGGCCAATCGGCGTACCAGCATGCCGGCCCTGCCTGGTAAGGCGATCGGGGTCTGGTCGAGGGCACCGGCGCTGGTCGAACACAGTCCGACGCCGATGATCCGGTCGCCGAAGATCTCCGGGTGCTGCTCGGCCATCGCCATGATCGACATGCCGCCCATCGAGTGACCGATCAGGATCACCGGCCCGGTCGGCGCATACTTCTCGAGGATCCCGTACAGGTCGCGACCGAGCTGCTCGATGCTGACGTTCTCCTTCGGCGACCGTCCGGACCGCCCGTGCGAGCGCTGGTCGTAGAAGATCATCGTGCCGATCCCGGCCAGGTCGCGACGCTCGAAGTGCCAGCAGTCCATGTTCAGCCCGTACCCGTGCGCGAAGATCAGCGTCAGGTCCTCGGGCCCGTCCGGCGTCTTGCGCCGCAGCCTGCGTTTCGGCGGCGCGGCGGGTCGCCGGGAGCGCTTGAGCTCGTCGATCTCGACGTACAGCTCGACGCCGTCGTCCGCGGTGAAGACGTGCGGCGTACCGCGCAGTGAACCGAACGGCTCGGCTTCCAGCTGGGCGCGCTGGCCCGAACGACGGCCGATCATCTGCCGTTCGACCGCGACACCGGCCGCTGCTCCCGCAGCCAGCACTCCGACCGCGGCTCCGATCAACCCCGCGGTGCGTCCTGCCTTCGACATCAGCCGGTCGCCTCCGCGGTGTCGACGTACCGCCGGGGCACGCGGGCGCCTAGGCGGGTCACGATCTCGTAGTTGATGGTCCCCGCGGCGTCCGCCCAGTCGTCGGCGGTCGGCTCACCGTTCGCGCCCGAGCCGAACAGTACGACGGCGTCGCCGGCCTTCGCCGGGTCGTCCTCGAGGTTGACCACGCACTGGTCCATGCAGATCCGCCCGACGATCCCTCGCCGCTGACCGGCGACCTGGACCGGGGCCGAGTTCGAGGCGTGCCGCGGCAGCCCGTCGCCGTACCCGAGCGGGACCAGCCCGAGCGTCGACGGCCTCGGCGCGGTCCAGGTGAGCCCGTACGAGACGCCCGTCCCGGCCGGCACCCGCTTGACCATGGCGAGCCGGGCCCGCAACGTCATCGCAGGCCGCAACCCGAGCTCGGCCGACGGCAGCGCGTGCCCGAACGGGGACAGCCCGTACGTCGCGATGCCGGGCCGCACCAGGTCGAAATGGGTCTCCGGCAGCGCCAGCGTGCCGCCCGAGTTCGCCAGGTGCTTCAGCGGCGGCTCCACGCCGAGCGAGGCCGCGACCTCGATGGCCGAGACGAATGCGGCCACCTGGGCTTCGTTCACCGGGCTCTTCGGCTCGTCCGAATTGGCCAGATGCGACCAGATCCCGGCGATCTCGATCCGCCCGGCCTTCTCCTCGCGCTGCGCCGCCCGCAGCAGCGCCGGCCATTCCTCCGCTACCGCACCGCCGCGGCTCAGGCCGGTGTCGATCTTCAGGTGCACGCGGGCCGGCCGGTCGGTCACCGATCCGGCGAGTTCGGCGATCTCCCACGGCGCGGCGGCGGACAGGTCGATGCCGGCGGCAATCGCTTCGCCGACCGGCTCACCCGGTGTGGTCAGCCAGCAGAAGATCGGCCCGGTGTCGCCGGCGGCCCGGAGGCTGAGTGCCTCGTCGAGGACGGCCGCGCCGATCCAGTCGGCACCGGCCTCGCGTGCTGCCCGGGCAACCGGGACCATCCCGTGGCCGTAGGCGTCGGCCTTCACCACGGTCATCAGTTGCGCGGACTCCACCCGGGAGCGCAGCGCAGCGACGTTGTGGCGGATCGCAGCGAGGTCCACCACTGCTTCGGCCCGCACCGTCAGTGGTTCGGCAGCGTCATACATAGCCCACCTAGTCTCTCAGGCCCTCCGGCCCAACTCCCCCAGGCGGTCCGGACACCCCTCCTCCGGTCGGTCCCGAGAGAATACCCAGAACGATCCCGGCGGACACTTTCAGGCACTCTCGATCAGAGCTGGAAGCTCTCTCATGTCGGCGAAGATCGCGGTGGCGGAGGCGAGTTTGTCGCGCGAAGTCATCGCGGCGAAGCCGAAGACGCGCATGCCGGCGGCGTTGGCGGCGGCGACGCCGAGCGGGCTGTCCTCGACGACCACGCACTCGTCGGGTTTCACACCCATCGTGTGCGCCGCGTGCAGGAACAGATCCGGCGCCGGCTTCCCGTGCTCGACATCGTCGGCACTGAAGATCCGCCCCTCGAACCGGTCCCAGAACCCGACCGTCGTCAGCGCCGTACGGATCCGCTGATGCGTCCCCGACGAGGCCAGACAGTACGTCGTACCGTCGGCATCCAGTCCATCGAGGACCTCTCGTACGCCGGGCACCGGCTGCAGGTGCTCGAAGCCCTCGAACAACCGGTGGTGGTAGCGGTCCTCGAGGTCGGCCGGCAACGGCGCGCCCAGCTTGGCCTCGGCCTTCTGCCGCATCGACACCATGCTGCCGCCCATGTAGTCGCGGACCGCCTCCTCCAAGGTGTACGGCAGCCCGGCCTCGGTGAGCAGTTCAGCCAGGATCCCGTTGGCCAGTCGCTCGGAGTCAACCAGCACACCATCGTTGTCGAAGATCACCAGCGCGGGTCGAGTCACACCGCAACCCTACGCAGGGCCTCGATGGCCGCGACGACCGCGGCGTTCTGTCTCATCTCGGCCCGGAGCAACGCGGACACCACCCGGCGAGGCGAAGTACGAACGGGCAACGCGACGACACCTCGCCCAGGCGCGGCAGTCAACGCGAGCTGTGGCAACAACGTCACGGCGAGTCCTTCAGCGACCAACCGCTGCACCACCACATAGTCATCGGTCCGATGCCGTACGTCGGGCACGAACCCGGCCTCGGCGGTCGCACTCAGGAGATGCGCCTCACACCGCGGACACCCCGCGATCCACCGCTCGCCCGCGAGATCCCCCAACGCGACCGGCTTGCCACGCCGCGCCAGTCGATGTCCGGCCGGCAGTACTGCGCGCAGCGGGTCCTTGAACAGCTCCTCGGTCACCAGGTCTGAGTGCTCCGACTGGCCGAGGTGATCGAAGACCAGCGCGAGGTCCGCGGTTCCGGCGAGGATCTCGGCCCGCGCCTCAGGCGGTTCGGCCTCGGTCAGCCGTACGTCGAGAGCGGGTGCGCGAGCGGCCAGGTCGGCGAGTGCGGGCGGGACGAGTACGGCCGCGGCCGACGGGAACGCCACCAGCGCAAGCGTGCCCTGCTGCAGCGTCGCCAGCGCCTGCAGCTCGGATTCCGCGGCCGAGAGACGGGCCGCCATCGCGTCCGCGTGGACGAGAAGAGCCGCGCCGGCCTCGGTCAGGGTGATCCCCCGAACCGACCGGAGGAGCAGCGGGATACCGATCTCACGTTCCAGTCGCTGCATGTGCTGGCCTACGGCCGGTTGCGTCCAGCCCAGCGCATCGGCCGCTTTCGACAGCGAGCCGAGCCGCGCGACCTCACGGAAGATCAGCAGTCTCCGAGGATCCATCCTCAAAGCCTAGCTTTGGTCTTGTCACAGGAGGACGGTCTGGCGCTTGAGCTGGATCGTGCCGAGGCTGGAGTCATGAGATCAGTGGCCGAAGCGCAGCAGGAGTTCGATTCGACGGTGACCTACCTGAACACCCCGACGTTCGGGTTGCCTCCGCGACGCAGCTGGGATGCCTTGCAGAAGGGGCTTGCCGAGTGGCGAGGCGGCACAGCGAACCCGGTGAGCTATGACGATCCGCTGCAGCGCGCACGTACGGCGTACGGGCAGTTGGTGGGGGTGGATCCGCAGCTGGTCGCGGTGGGCAGTCAGGTGTCGGGCTTCGTGGGCTTGGTCGCGCAGTGGCTGCCGGTTGGTGGGGAGGTTCTGGTGGCGGAGGGTGAGTTCACGAGTCTCACGTTCCCGTTCTTCGCGCTCGGGCATCGAGTTCGCGAGGTGCCGCTGGAACGGCTCGCGGACGAGGTACGGCCCGAGACGAGCCTGGTCGCCGTGTCCGCCGTGCAGTCGTCGGACGGCCGGGTCGCCGATCTCGAGGCGCTGCGGGAGACCGGCGTACGAATCCTGCTCGACACCACTCAGGCGATCGGATGGCTGCCGATCGACGCTTCGCAGTACGCGTTCACGGCAGCGGGCGGTTACAAGTGGTTGCTCGCCCCGCGCGGTACGGCGTACTTCACGGTGCAGCCGGAACTGCTCGACGAGCTGACGCCACTCAACGCCAACTGGTACGCCGGCGAGGAGCCATGGAGCAGCATCTACGGCTCACCTTTGCGGCTTGCCGCGAGTGCTCGCCGCCTCGATCTGTCGCCGGCCTGGCACTGCTGGCTCGCGGCCGCGCCCGCGCTGGAACTCCTTCGAGACGTAGGGAATCGAGCTCTGTACGAGCACAGCATCGGTCTGGCCGAGCGGTTCCGTGCCGAGACCGGGTTGAAGGCTCCCGCGTTCGCCTCGGCCATCGTGTCGGCCAGTGCTGACGACGAGGTGCCGGCGTTGCTGGAGAAGGCCGGAATCGTCGCGTCCTTCCGGGCCGGCCGTCTCCGGTTGGGCTTCCACCTGTCGACCACGGACCAAGACGTCGACCATGCGGCGGCGGTGCTACGGAATCACGTTTCGGACTGAGGCTGCGGACTTCTGCAACGTCCGGAGACTCGACGGCGTCCGTAGGTTGTGAGGATGCGGATGAGTGCTGCTGTCGTCGTTGCCGGACTGGTCGTCGTCCTGAGTGGATGCGGCGACGAGTCGGGCGCCGGGTCGTCCCTGCAGGGGAAGTCCTACTTGTCGACGGCCGTGACGGAGAACGGGAAGCCGAAGCAGCTCGCGCCGAAGACCCGGATCCAGTTGCAGTTCCTGCCGGACGGACGGTTGAGCGCGAACGCCGGCTGCAATTCGATGGGTGCCGAGAAGGTATCCATGAGCGGCGGGAAGCTCGGGGTGAAGGATCTCGCCATCACCGACATGGGCTGCGACACCCCGCGGGCCGCCCAGGACAACTGGTTGGCGAAGCTGCTGACGTCCAGCCCGACCTGGAAACTGACCGGCGACAAGCTCGAGATTTCTTCGGGTAGCACGGAGATCTCCTTGGTCGACAAGGAGAAGGCGGAGCCCGACCTGACCCTCGACGGCACCCGGTGGACGCTGGATGCAGTGGTCAGCGGCGAGACGGCCTCCCACTCGACCGGTGTCGCCCAGGCTCACCTGACGATCAACGGCGAGCGGGTCACCGGATCGACGGGCTGCAACGACTTCCAGGGCCCGGTCTCGATCACCGGTTCCAAGATCACGTTCGGCGAGCTTGCTGTCACCAACACCGTCCCCTGTCCGACCGACGCCAACGCCGTACAGGTAGCTGTCTACTCAACGCTCAGGGGCGACGTCACCTACACCATCGACGCCAACCACCTCCAGCTTCGCCGCTCTGATGGAAGCGGGCTCGACCTCGTCGGCCGGTAGTTGTGTGTACCGACCGACAGGAGGTGTCCACCAGAAGCGGCCCAAGGCCGGCGTCGTTGAGCGTGACACCTGACGAGTGCGCGCCGTACCTCCTGTCGGTCGGTACACCTCAGGCGGGACCGTCCAGCAGCAGCCGGGTTGCCTCGGGGAGTTTTGCTGCTACCTGCATGGCGGTGAGGGGGCCGGAGGCGGAGGCCAGGTGGGCGGCTGCGCCGTGGAGGTAGGCGCCGAGGCTTGCGGCATCGAGCGGGGTCAGGCCGGCCGCGAGGAAGGATCCGCAGAGGCCGGCCAGTACGTCGCCCGCGCCGGCGGTGGCGAGCCAGGGGGTGGCGTTACTGCTGACGCGCATCTGCCCGTCGGGGGCGGCGATGACGGTTGTCGCGCCCTTCAGCAGGACCGTCACGTCGAATCGCTCCGCCGCCAGCCTTGCGTGCTTCAGCCGCTCGGCCTCGACGGTGGAGCGCTCGACGCCGAGCAGTCGGGCCAGCTCACCGGCGTGCGGAGTAGCCAGTACGCCGATGTGGTCGCCCGAATCGTCGAGCGCCTTCAATCCGTCGGCATCCAGCAGGACCGGCTCCTCCGCGTTCAGCAGGTCGCGGACCTTGTCGACCTCGAGTTCGTCGCCCAGCCCCGAGCCGATCGCCCACGCCTGGACGCGGCCTTCACCCGCGACGATTTCGGGGTGGGCGGCGCGGACCGCGGTCGCGACCTCGTCGGGTCCGATGTACCTGAGCATGCCGATCGGGCCGGCCAGAGCACCCGAGGTGGCGATGACGGCCGCGCCCGGGTACTGCGTGGAGCCGGCCATCAACCCGAGCACGCCACGGGAGTACTTGTCGGACTCGCCGTGCGGGACCGGGTAGCGCTCGCGGATGTCCGCGTCCTGGATCGCCGAAACGGCAGGCTCTGGCAGGTCCAGGCCGATGTCCACCAGGTGGACCGGACCGCACGCGGCGGCGGCCGGATCGACGAAGTGACAGATCTTGTGCGTGCCGAAGGTCACCGTGAAGGCGGCTTTCACATGCTCGGCCGGGGTCTCGCCGGTGTCGACATCCACCCCGGAAGGCATGTCCACGGCAACGATCGGTACGTCGTGGTCAACAGCAACCTGTACGACGTTCTGCGCCTCCGGCTTCAACCCCGGTCGCCCACCAATCCCCACGATCCCGTCAACGACGATGTCCGCCGAGGCAATCGCCGCCGCCCACCCACCTTCGGCCGTCGAGTCGAGCGAGTGGATTCGGCCGCCGGTGGCGGTCAGCGCGGCGACGCCGGCCTCGTGCGCATGGTCGGACAGGAGGATCGCCGTCACCTGGGCGCCTCGACGGGCCAGGTGCGCACCGGCGTACAAGGCGTCGCCGCCGTTGTCGCCGGAGCCGACGAGGAGCACCACGCGGGCGCCGTACGTGTGACCGAGGTAGTTGCTGATGGCAACAGCCAGGCCGCTGGCGGCGCGTTGCATCAGCGTGCCCTCAGGAAGGCGCGTCATCAGGTCGGCCTCGGCGGAGCGGACTTGTTCGACGGTGTGGGCGTGCCGCATCTCAACCCTCCAGGATGACGACCGCCGACGCGATGCCGGCGTCATGGCTCAGCGACAGGTGCATGCTCTGAACCCCCAGCTGCGCAGCGCGCTCGGCAACAGTGCCGGTGATCTCCAGCCACGGCCGACCGGTGTCATCGGTGCGGACCTCGGCGTCGTGCCAGTGCATTCCGGCCGGCGCACCCAGCGCCTTCGCCAGCGCTTCCTTCGCCGCGAACCGGGCAGCGAGCGACGCGGGCGGCCTGCTCGCCTCCGCCGGGGTGAACACCTTGGTCCGCAGTCCGGGCGTGCGCTCCAGCGTTTTCATGAAGCGCTCGACGTCGACCACATCGATGCCCACGCCGACGATCATGAGGGACCAGGTGTGACAACTGACACACCCGCAGTCTCGTAGCCGCACATGCCGGTCAGCGTAGCCCGGCCGGGTATGGGAAGAATGGGCCCCATGCTGCAGCCGCCGCGGGAGGTGACCCCGTACACCGAGCTGGATCGCGCCGCCTGGGCGCAACTGGCCGAGACCACCGAGTCACCGCTGACGGCCGAGGAGATCGAGCGGCTGCGCGGTCTCGGTGACGAGATCGACATCGACGAGGTCCGCGAGGTCTACCTACCGCTGTCGCGGATCCTGTCGCTGTACGTCCGGCACGCCCGCGCGCTGCACTCCGACACCGAGGCGTTCCTCGGCAAGCCTGCCGCGATGCGGACACCGTTCGTGATCGGCATCGGCGGCTCGGTTGCCGTCGGCAAATCCACCACGGCCCGGTTGCTGCGCGAGTTGCTGGCGCGCTGGCCCGAGCACCCGCGGGTGGCGCTCGTCACCACCGACGGATTCCTCTGGCCGAACGCGGAGCTCGAGCGTCGCAAGCTGATGCTGCGCAAGGGATTCCCGGAGTCGTACGACCGCAAGGCGCTGCTGCGCTTCGTGGTCGAGGTGAAGTCCGGGATGGACAGCGTCGAGGCGCCGGTCTACTCCCACCTGCACTACGACCGGATGCCCGGCGTACGGACCACGGTCGAGCAGCCGGACATCCTGCTCCTCGAAGGTCTCAACGTGCTGCAGCCGGCGCCCCGGCACGCGGACGGCAAGAGCGGGCTCGCGGTGAGTGATTTCTTCGACTTCTCGGTGTACGTCGACGCGGCGGCCGACGACATCCGGTCCTGGTACGTGCACCGCTTCCTCAAGCTCTGGGAGACGGCGTTCCGCAACCCGGAGTCGTACTTCGTCCGCTACGGCGAACTGAGTCGCGACGAGGCGATCGCGAAGGCGGAGTCGCTCTGGGACGGCATCAACGGCCCGAACCTGCGCGAGAACATCCTCCCCACCCGCTCCCGCGCCACCCTCGTCCTCCGCAAAGGCGCCGACCACGCCGTCCGCTGGGTCCGCCTCCGCAAACTCTGACCCCCGTACGCCGTTCCCCACGCACCTCCTCCGTTTTCAACTTCTTCAATTGGCTGCTGTGCGGGCTGCTCGGAGTGCGGGGACGATCGCCACGGCTACTACTGCTGCGGTCAAGCCGAAGGCAAGTGAGTAGCCGGTCCCGGCTACTACGGCGCCGAAGAGGATGGCGCCAAGGCCCCAGCCGCCGTCGTACGCGAGGTTCCACAGGGCGCTGACCTGGCCGAAGTGGGATCGGGGGACGCGGTCGTACATCATCGCCAGGGTCAGGTTCTGGGCGGCGCCGAAGCCCAGGCCGAAAGCAGCGGCGCCGACCACCACGGCGACGCCGCTGCCGATGAACACCAGCGCGCCCGCACCGAGCGCGGCCAGTAGCAAAGCGACGACCAATGGCCTGGCCGGCCCGACCCGATCGCCGTACCGGCCTGCGACCCAGCGTGCCGCCGGAGCCGCGATCGCCTGGACGAGCAGCGCGACAGCCACCAGGGCGTGCCGATCGGCGGAAACCGCGAGCGGTACGAACGTCACGCTGATCCCCGCCGCCACAGTCACCGCGGCAAACACGAGCGTCGGCATCAGCAGCCCGCTCCCCCGCAATCCGCCGAGCACCTTCACATGCTGCGGCTCGGCTTCCGTACTACGAGTTGGCAGGCCGGCCAAGAACGCCAGGCCACCCAACGACGCAACCGCCGCGACGACGAAGAGCGCTCCGAATCCGATCACGTTGGTCAGATACACGCCGAGCGGCAGGCCGATGATCGCCGGTACGCCGACCACCACGCCGTACAGGCCGAGACCCTCGCCTCGGCGGTGTGCCGGGGTGAGGTCGGCGACCAGGGCGACCGCGCCGACGACCATGATCGCCAGGCCACCGCCACGCACTACGCAGACGGCGAGCACGACCGGCAGCGAGGCGGTCAGGAGCAGCACCAGCGAGGGCGCTCCGAGGAGTACGAGGCCGACTCCGATGGTGCCGCGGTAACCGAAGCGGCCCAGCATCCGCGGTACGAGCAGTTCCACTGCGACAGCTGAGAGCATCATCGCGCCGGTCGACAGGCCGGCGCCGACACCGCCGGCGCCGTTCGTCGCGAGGTAGAGCGGCACGACCGAGGTGAGCAGGTACATGCTCAGCCCGGAGCCGAGCACCATCAGCAGCAGGAGCGCGAACTGCCGGGTGATCAGACGCTCCCGCTGCGCAACGACGGGGAGCAGGGGCGCCTCGCATGCGATCTCAGTCATACCTTCACGGTAGAAGCGAACCGGTCTGCCCTACAGATCCAGTTCTCGACCCGGCGAGAGGACCAATTCAGAGCTGATCGGTGATGAGTGCGGCCAGGCGGTTCAGAGCGGCGTCGATCTGGTCGGGGGTTACCGAACTGCAGGAGAGCCTCAGCGCGTTGATCGGCCCGTCGCCGTCGTAGAAGTGGCTCATCGGCGTCCACAGCACGCCGTACTCGTGGGCCGACTTCTCCAGCAAGGCGTCGTCCACCGCGAACGGGACCGTGACGACGACGAAGAAGCCGCCGGACGGAACAGTCCAGGTCACCTCCCCGCCGGGGAAGCGAGCGGCGAGACCATCGGTCACCGCGCGCAGGTTGTCCGCGTAGATCGCCCGCTCGCGCTGGTTCGCCGCGATCAGGCTGCAGTCGTTCGCCAGCAACTTGCCGCCGATCACCGCCTGGGCGACGGCCGAGGTGTTGACCGTCACCATGCTCTTGATCTTCGACAACTCGTCGGCGAGCAGGCCGACCGAGCCGTCCGGCGCGGCCACCGTCTGGTCCGCGACCACATAGCCGACGCGAGCACCGGGCAGGGCCGTCTTGGCGAAGGAGCCCAGGTAGATCACCCGCCGTCCGGTGTCGAGCGACTTCAGCGTCGGCACCCGATCCACACCGGCGGCCGGGAAGAGCCCGTACGGGTTGTCCTCGAGCAGCAGAAGCTCCTGCTCTGCCGCGACCGCAAGTAACCGCCGCCGGGTCTCCAGGTCGAGGCTCAGCCCGGACGGGTTGGCGAAGTCGGGCATCACGTAGCAGGCTCGCGGCCGGAGCCCTTCGGCCCGGGCCGCCTTGACGACGGCGACCAGATCCTCCAGGTCCACCCCATCGTTGCCTCCAGCAACCGGAAGCACCGGCAGGTCGACCAGCCGAGCCGCGCCGGTGATGCCCACATAGGCAGGCGAAACGACCAGCAGGACATCTTTCGGGTCGGCCCGAAGTGCCCGCAGTACCAGGACCATCGCCTCCTGGCAGCCGACCGTGATCACCAGCGCTTCGGGGTCGACCTCGATCCCCTCGTCCAGCGCGAGGTTGCGGGCGACCAGGTGATGCACGATGCCCTTGGTCCGGCCGTACTGGAACAAGGTGCGCCGGACCGCCGCCTCGTCGTACCCGAGGTCGTCGCACAGATGCCGGCTGAAGATGTCCAAGTACGAATGCAGGTCCTCGATCGCGTAGAACTCCTCCGAGGGGCGGCCGGCCGCCAGCGAGATCGCGTCAGGGTAGTGGTGCGAGATCTCGTTGAGGAAGTTCATCGAGTTCAGCGCGCGATCGGTGAGCGAGGCGTGCAGGTCCACCACTTGCAGATCAGCCATCAGGCCCTCCCGGTCGTCAACTCGGCGACATCGGCCACCGTCGCACAGCCCGCGAGCATCATCGCCTGCGTCAGTTCGGTGCCGAGTAACCCCAGCGCTTCGGTAGCAGCGTCGACAGCCATTGCCCAGAGCAACGGTCGCCCGACCAGTACGCCGGATGCCCCGAGCGCGAGCGCACGCAGTACGTCGGTGCCGCTACGCACGCCACTGTCCAGCAGCACCTCGCAATTGGCCACTTCGACCACAGCGGCCAGCGCATCGATCGAGGCCGGGGCGCCATCCAGTTGACGGCCGCCATGATTCGACACGACGACAGCCTCAGCACCTGCCTCCGCAGCACACTTGGCATCCCGCGGGTCGAGAATCCCCTTCACCACCAGGGGAAGCCGGCTACGGCGCCGGATCCACTCCAGATCGTTCCACGACAGCGAAGGCTCGAACGCCGACGCCGTATGGGTCGCAACGGCCGACGCCCCGGCAACCCCGACATGCGCCTCGGTGCGACTGCCGACCAGATTGGCGGCGACGACCTCGGCGGGAAGCTGGAAAGAGTTCCGTACGTCGCGCAGCCGTCGTCCCATCACCGGTACGTCGACCGTCACCATCAGCGCGGCACACCCCGCCTGCTCGGCCCGATCGATCAGCGACTCGACCATCGCGCGATCCCGCAACCAGTACAGCTGGAACCACGTGGTGGCTTCGGCCGCGATCTTCTCCAGGGGCCGACTGCTCAAAGTGCTGATGACGTAGGGGATTCCGGCCTCCGCGGCGGCGCGAGCGAGTGCGAGTTCGCCATCCGGATGCACCAACTGCTGATAGGCCATCGGAGCAACCGCCACCGGCATCGCGGCCGGTGCCCCAAGCAGCCGCGTCGACGGGTCAGGCGACGAGACGCCGGTCAGCACCCGCGGAGTCACCGTGACCGCGTCCAGCGCCGACCGGTTGCGTCGCAGCGTCGTCTCCGAACCGCTGCCCCCGGCAACGAAATCTCGTACTCCGGCGGACAGCAGGAGCGAAGCCATCGCCTCGTAGTCGTCCAGTGAGCTAGCCATCGGCGAAGGTCCGCTGCAGGAACTCGGCGGCCTCCGCGATCGCCTTCCGGCCGCCGTCCAGTACGCCCGACATCGCGAAGAAGCCGTGCACCATCCCGTCGTACCGGCTGAGCTGCGTCGGCACGCCCGCGGCATACAGCTTCTCGGCGTAGAACTCGCCTTCGTCGCGGAGCGGGTCGTACTCCGCGGTGATCACCAGAGCGGGTGGGAGATCCGCATGCGACTCGGCCAGCAGCGGAGAGGCGAGCGGGTTCCGGCCGTCTGCAGGGTCGGTGAGGTAGTGGCCCCAGTACCAGTCGACCGAGGTCCGGTTGAAGAGGAACGGGTCGTCACCGGCCCGCATCGAGGCGGTGTCCGAGCCGTAGAGAGTGTTGGGGTAGACAAGTAGCTGAGCAGCCAGCGCTGGACCGGAGTCCCTTGCCAGCAAGGTGGTTGCGGCCGCAAGGTTGCCGCCGGCACTGTCTCCGCCGACAGCAATGCGAGCAGGGTCGACTTGGAGTTCAGCAGCGTGGGCGGCGATCCACTGGACCGCCTGGTGACAATCGTTGACGGCTGTCGGAAACGGATTCTCCGGTGCCAGCCGGTAGCCGACGGTGATCACCTGGCACGGAACGGCGTTGGCCAGTTGCCGGCAGATGCCGTCGGCTGTGTCGATGCTGCCCAGCGTCCAGCCGCCGCCGAAGAAGTACACCAGCGTCGGCAGCGGATCGGTCCCTTCAGGCCGGTAGATCCGCAACGGCAGGCCGGACTCCTCCATCACCAGGTCCTCGACGTGGTGGACCTGCTCCAGCGAACCACCGGCCGCCTGGATCGAGGCCAGGTCTGCCGCTCGCGCCTCGGCCAGCGTCTGGGTATAGAGCTGGGGAACTTGGTCGGCCTCGCGCTGCGAGCGCATCGCCTCGACCTGCGGATCCAACGGCATCAGAATTCTCCAGGAAGTTTTAGTTGCCCAAGACAACAGGCATGGCGGCGAAGCCGCGGAGCGCGAGTCCGGCGCTCTGCACCGGCGGGCTCGCGAGCGCCAGGTCGGGGAATCGCTGGAACAGCCGCGGCAGCGCCAGCCGGCCTTCCGCCCGGGCGAGGACCGCACCGATGCAGAAGTACGCTCCGGCGCCGAACGTGATGTGCCGCTTGTCCGGACGCTCGATGTCGAACACCTCCGGATGGGGGAAGCGCGCGGGATCACGGTTGGCGGCGCCGAGGATGACGAGCACCAGACCGCCCTCAGGGATGGTCACCCCTGCGACCTCGAGGTCTTCCGACGCTGTTCGCACCACCAATTGCGCGGTGCCGTCCCAGCGCAGTACCTCCTCCACACAGGCTTCCGCCACCGCGGGATCGCTCGCGAGAGCCTTCACCAACTCCGGCCTCTCGAGCAGCGGCGGGATCGCGTTGCCGAGCAGGTTGATGGTGGTGACGAAGCTTGCATTGAAGAGCACCAGCAGGTTGCCGATCAGCTCGTCGTCGGTGAGATCACCATCGCCTGCGTCGATCACCTGGACCAGTGCGCTGATCAGGTCGTCGCCCGGCTCGGAGCGACGGGCGGCGATCAGCGACGCGTAGTACTCCGACATTTCGGTGGCAGCGTTGTTGGCAGCGGCAACCTTCTCCGGAGTACGGCCCCCGAAGTCGAGGTAGTCCTCGACCCGCTGCACCCGGGTCCGGAACCAGTCCAGATCGGGTGCTGGGATGCCGAGCAGCGCACTCATCACCCCGGCCGGCAGCAGATAACCGAACTCCGCGATGAAGTCGACCGGACCGTCAGAACCTAAGCCTGCAAGGCGATCCAGCAAGTCGTCGGTGAGTGCGGTGATCTCGGGCTCCAGCGCCGCCACCCGCCTGGGCGTGAACGCGGCATGGAAAGCCCGCCGCATCCGGCCGTGGTCCGGCTCGGTCCGGAACATCATCGAGTTGCTCAGCGCTTTGGTGATCGGATCCGCATCCGGCGCAGGCGGCGGACCACCTTTGACAAAGCGAGGATCACGCAGGATCTGGTCGACCGCCGCATACCCGTTGGCCACCGCGGCGTACGCCGGGCTGGCGGGGGTCAGATTGACCGGCCCGAGCGCGTGCAGCCTTTCGTACAAGGGGTACGGCGCGCGCCGACCGGCGTCGGTCTGGAGCTCGGCGAGGATCTCATCTGCCGTCCCGTTGATCGTCATAGCGCCACCGGCATCGACTTGTAGCCACGGAGGAACTGCTGTGGATTGCGAACCGTCGGTCCGGCCGGCCGCAAGGACGGGAACCGTTCCAGCAAACGCGGGAAGGCGATTCGCCCCTCCGCCCGGGCCAGCGCGGCGCCCAGGCAGTAGTGCGGCCCGGCACCGAAGCTGAGCGGCTTCACGTCGGTCCGCGCGGGGTCGAAGAGGTCCGGATCCTTGTAGCGGGAGGGATCCCGGTTCGCGGCGCCGAGCATGACGAGCACCAACTGCTTGGCGGGGATCACTGTGCCGGCCACCGTCGTTTCCTCGTTGGAGAAGCGCGCGACGAACTGCACCGGCGCCTCGTACCGCAGTACCTCTTCGACGAACGGCGGGATCTCGGCCTTCCGCACCTCGGGCCGGTCGAGCAGCAACTGCATCCCGTTGCCGATCAGGTGGATCGTGGTGACGAAGCTGGCGTTGAACAACACCAACAGGTTGCAGATCAGGTCGTCGTCGGAGACCTGATGCTCACCGGCGTCGATCGCCGCGACGAGCTGGCTGATCAGATCGTTCTCGGGCGCGGCCCGCCGTTCGGCGATCAGCGACCGGTAGTAGTCAGACAGCTCGACCGTCGCCTGGTCGGCGGCGGCCAGTACCTCGTCGGTCTTGCCGGTCACGTCGAGAAAGTCGTTGATCCGCTCGACCCGCGGCCTGAAGAAGGACAGGTCGCTCTGCGGGATGCCGAGCAGCGCGGCGACCACGCTGCTCGGCAACAGGTAGGCGAACTCCGTCATGAAGTCCGCCTCCCCGTCGGCGTCGAAGCGGTCCGCCATCGCGTCCATCAGGCCGTCGACCAACTCGCTGACGGCCGGCTCGAGGTCGGCCACCCGGCGCGGAGTGAACACCTGGTGGAACAGCCGCCGCGCCTGCGTATGGCGGCTGTCGTTGCTGTACATCATCGAGTTGTTGAGCACCGCCAGCAACGGATGCTCACGCCACCCCGAGCCACTGCGTTCGTCGGTGAACGCGTCGTCGGTGACGCGGAAGCGCTGGTCACGAAGCAGTTGATCGGCGGCTTCGTAACCGGTGACCACCGCCGCATAGGGGCCGCCGTCGTCGAGCAGGCAGACGGGTCCGAGCTGGTGCAGTTCGGCGTAGTACTGGTACGGGTCGTCCAGACCGGCTGCGCTGAACAGCCCCTTGAGCACCTGTGCGGCGGTGGTCATCCCTCACCGCACCAGCTGCAACGGGATCGCGTCGGCCATCGCCTGGTAACCGGCGTCGTTCATGTGGATGTGGTCACCGCCGTCGTACGCGGCCAGGGTCCTGGTCGGGTCGGCAGGGTCGCGAACGGCCTTGTCGAAGTCGATGAACCCGTCGGTTTCGTGCGTGCTGCGGATCCAGGCGTTGACCGTCTGCCGGGTCTGCTCACGCTCCGGGGTCCAGCCACCGGGGGTGGTGAAACCGCCGTACGGCGTGATGGTGGCGCCGAGGCTGCGGATGCCCCGCTCGTGCAGCTGGCTGTTGATCTGCTTGAGCGCCGCGATGATCTGGTCGGCCGGAGCGTCGTCCATCCAGATGTCGTTCACGCCGAGGTGGGTGATGACGACCTTCGGCTGGGTCTGGGCGAAGACGTCCTCGTTCAGCCTGGCCAGCGCGTTCACGCCGAGCTGCTCGATGCCGTTCGGGGCGCCGAGGATCGGGTCGGGGCTGTCGTGCAGCAGCCGGTTGCCGGCCATGCCGACGTTCAGCACGCCCGGGGTGTCGTGGCGGTGGTCGGCCGCGAGCCGTTCGGCGAGCTGGTCGGGCCAGCGGTTGTTGCCGTTCAGCGTGCTGAGCAGACCGTCGGCGATCGAGTCTCCGAGCACGACGATCGCGCCGTCGGAGTGGTCGGTCTGCACGTCGACGCCGGACAGGAACGTCCAGCAGCAGGCCCGCGTCGTGATGTACGGCGTACCGTCGGCCGCGCTGGTCAGGTCGCCCGGACCGAAGAAGTTCTGCTGCGTCGACGAGGCGTGCCAGGTCGTCGGGCCGGTCGCGGTCGGGTAGAAGACGCTGATCACCAGCGTGCTCAGGTCGGGCACCCGCAGGTTGACGGGGTCGCTGAGCAGTTCGGCGCCCTTGTTCATCACCGCGGTCGGCGAGCCGTTGAAGGTCAGCGTCCGCAGCGACGACGTGTCGATGTCGGAAGCGACCGGCGTACTGGTGTCCGCCTTGGCCACGGTGGCGGCACCGATCTGGATCGGGCGGTCGCCGTAGATGTTGGAGAACCGGATCCGGACCTTGTCGCCCCCCACGGACGGCCGGACCACGTAGCGGGCGCTCTGGTTGTTGAGGCCGGTGGCGGTGAAGCCGGTCGCCTCGCCGTGCGAGACACCGGCCGCCCAGCTGCCGACCCACTCGGAGCGGTGACCGTCGGAGGAGTCCGACGCCCCCGATCCGGTGAACACCAGGCTGGAGCCCGCGAGTGAGACGGCCGCGGCCACCGCGGCCGTACGGAGACTACTGGGAATGCGCATGGAACAACCCCCCAATGGGTTGGCGCGCGACGGGCCAGAATTGCCCTGCGCGTATGGCGGTGACGGAAACCTAGTTCCGGATCCCTGACACGTCAACGGGCGCCTTGAATTAGTCGCTTGAATTCACCGAGAACTGGTGGCGGCGGAATTCTCGACGTACGCTCGGGCCGGATCGAGGAGGGGTGGGGTGTATGTCGGTCGATTTCGTGCTGGGCGAAAGCCTGGAAAAGTCCGGGTCCTATGTCGTGGCCGCGTTGCGCCTGTTCTCGGAGTACGGCGATGCCGACGCGATCGTTGCCGGTGAGCGACGAATCAGCTTCGCCGGGTTACGTCAGCAGGTGCTCGACCTGGCCGCTGTGCTGTCCGAGCGCGGGATCGGCCACGGCACCGGTGTGCTGGTGCTCGCGGGCAACACGATCGAGCTGCCGGCCCTGCAACTCGCACTGCATCTGGTCGGCGCGCGGACGATGTGGATCGCACCGATCGCGGGCCGGCGGGAGATCGAGGCGTTCGCCCGGCTGTCCGAGGCCGATGTCTTCGTCTACGACGCCACCACCAAGGCGGTGCTCGGCGAGCGATTGGCCGTTCAACTCGGCGTACCGGTGCACTGCCTCGGGCCTGGTGGGCTCGGGCCGGACCTGCTCACGGCGAGAGCTACCGAGCCGTTCCGGCCGGAGCCTGGCGACTACGAGCCCGCCACTTGCCTGCAGACCAGCGGCACCACCGGCGAGCCGAAGCTGGTGCATCACCGGCAGGCGTTCTACGAGCAGATCCTGACCCTGGCCGCCGACTACCTGGCGGCCGGGCTACCGGTACTGCGGCACCTGTCGCACTCGCCGATGGCGTTCGCGAGCGGCCAGATCACCAGCTTCTTCAACCTGTTCATGGGCGGCGTGCTGTTCCTCGAGGACCAGTGGGACGCGGGCCGCGCGCTCGCCACGATCGAGCGCGAGCGGATCAACTCGACGTACGTGTCACCGCCCCTGCTGTACCAGCTGCTGGACCATCCCGACCTGCCGACGACCGACGTGAGCAGCCTGTTCATGCTCAACGTCGGGGCCGGACCGGCGGCGCCGTCACGGCTACGGCAGGCCATCGAGCGGTTCGGCCCCGTACTGCGGATCGTCTACGGGCTGAGCGAAGTCATCGTGGTCACTGCCCAGCCGGGGCTCACCGAGGACCCGGAGCACCCCGAGCGACTGCGGTCCTCGGGAGCGCCGTACGGGGACGTCCGGGTGGAGATCCGCGACGCCGATGGGCACGTCCTGAAGCCGGGCGAGACCGGGGAGATCTACGCGACCAGCAAACTGCGCTTCGTCGGCTACTGGGGGCGTCCGGACCTCACCGAGCGGGCCATCGTGGACGGCTGGGTCCGCACCGGTGACCTGGGCTACCTGGACGCCGACGGCTACCTGTACGTGGTGGACCGGGTGCAGGACACGATCGTCACGGGCGCGAGCAACTGGAACGTGTACTGCAGGCCCATCGAGGACCTGCTGCAGTCGGTGCCCGGTGTGCAGGCCGCTGCTGTGATCGGCGTACCGGACGAGGCGTTCGGTGAGGTGCCGCACGCGTATGTCGTGCGCTACCCGGGTGCTGTCGTCACCGACCAGGAGCTGCGCAAGCTGGTGCGCGACGAGTTCAACGAGATGTGGACCCCGCGCACTGTCGAGTTCCTGGACGAGCTGCCGCTCACCTCCGCCCACAAGGTCGACAAGGTCGCCCTGCGAGCCAGATACGCCTCCGAGTCATGACCACTCACCCCACCGCTTTTCCTCACCTCATCCGGCCGCCTAGCCGCACAGCTGCCGTAGGCGCTTCATGAGCCGCAAGACCGGGTTGATCGCGCTGTTCACGGCGGACGTGTTGTCCGTCCTGGGCGACCGCGTGTCGATGGTGGCGATCCCCTGGCTGGTGCTGACCACCACCGGCAGCCCCGCGAAGATGGGCCTCGTCGCCGGCGCGGAGATGCTCCCGTACGTCGTATCGGGCGTGCTCGCGGCTCCCCTGGCCGACCGGTTCGGGTTGCGCCGTACGTCGATCGTCACCGACCTTGGCAGCGCCCTCGCGATGGCCGTGATCGTGCTCTCGCCCGGGTCGTCGTTCGTGGGCTTGTGCCTGCTGGTCGCCGTCGCGGGTGCACTGCGCGGGTGCGGCGACCGGGTCAAGCACGTGATGCTCAAGCCGATGGCCGACGCGGCCGGCGTGAAGATGATCCGAGTTACCTCCTCGTACGAGGGCTTCACCCGGACCGCCACGCTGATCGGGGCGCCGCTGGGCGGACTGCTGATCAGCTGGATCGGACCGAACAAGGCGATCACAGTGGACGCGATCTCGTTCCTGGTCTGCGCCGCGCTGATCGCCACGCTGGTCCGGCTCCCACCGGCTGCCGCCACGGATGAGCCGGCGCCTGAGCGGGAGCCGTACTTCCGGGCGCTGCGCGGTGGGTTCGCTTACATCCGCAAGGACCAGTTGCTGCTGGGCATGATCGTGATGATCTTCTTCCTCAACGTGTTCAACCAGGCCAGTACTGCGGTCTTCGTGCCGCTCTGGGTCGAGCAGGTGCTCAAGTCGCCCGCTGCGCTCGGGCTGCTCTTCGGCGGGTTCGCTGCTGGGGCACTGCTCGGCAACGTGATCTTCACCGTGCTGGGGCCGCGCCTACCGCAGTACGGGTCCTTCGTGATCGGCGCTGCCGTCGGTGGAGCGCCCCGGCTGTTCACGCTCGGGCTGTCGCATCACCTGTGGCTGGTGGTCACCGTGAGCTTCTGCTGTGGCGTCGCGAACGCAGCGGTGAACCCGGTGATGGGCGTGACGCTGTACGAGCGGGTGCCCGCTGCGCTGCAGACCAGGGTGTTCGGCGTGACCGGGGCGATCGCCTTCATCGGGATTCCGATCGGTGGGGTGCTCGCCGGGTGGGGCGTCGCTGTGTTCGGGCTGCGGCCCGCGGTGGTGGCGTCCGGAGTCATCCTGCTGCTGGTGACACTGGTGCCCGTGTACCGGCTGTGGCGACGACCTGTTGAGCTCGCGCACTACAAGGCGCCGACGCCTGAGGAGGCGGCATGATCACCGAGGCGACCGACGAGTACTGCCTGGCCGAGGGCGAGTCGTTGAAGCTGCTGGCGGGTCACCCGTGGCGGCGGTTCGTAGTACTGGGTGACAGCGTCGCCGAGGGGCTGTGCGAGCCAGTGCCGGGCTACAGCGACCTGCAGTGGGCTGATCGGCTGGCGTGTGAGCTGCGGGCAGCAGCGCCGTCGCTGGAGTATCTGAACTTGGGTGTGAGCGGGCTGCGGGCACATGAGATCCGCGCTCAGCAACTGGAGCCTGCGCTCGCCTTTGCGCCGGATCTGGCGCTGGTTGTCGGAGGTGGGAACGACGCCTTCAGCGCCCGCTACAACCCGGACGCTGTCGACGCCGAGCTGACCGCAATGGTCGCCGCGCTGCAGGCGGCCGGCGCCGACGTGATCACCCTCGGCATGTTCAACGTCGGCTACTCGCCGGCTGTTGTCGACTGGCTCCGCCCCGGCCTCCGCACCCGGATGGCGGTGCTGGCTGAGCGCACCCAATCGATGGCCGAGCGCCTCGGCACCATCCACGTGCACCTGACCGACCACCCGCTGTCCACCGACCCCACCCTCTACAGCGCCGACGGCCGCCACGGCAACGCCCGCAGCGACGCCGTGGCCGCAGCCGTCACCATCCGCCGCCTGGGCGAACACCTGCAGCAGGTGTAGCCCTCGCCGCCTAGGGGTGTACCGACGGACAGGAGGTAGCGGGCGGCGCGGCCTGTGAAGAGGCGGTGGTGAGCGTGGCTGCCGGCGGTGGGGGCGACTACCTCCTGTCCGTCGGTACGCGGTGCCAGGTCGAAGGCGGCGGAGGCGCAGC
Organism: Kribbella monticola; assembly: GCF_003261635.1. Classification (GTDB taxonomy): domain Bacteria; phylum Actinomycetota; class Actinomycetes; order Propionibacteriales; family Kribbellaceae; genus Kribbella; species Kribbella monticola. Next base: position 504,243 of record NZ_QFXK01000030.1, read on the forward strand.
CGGGCGGGGCGCAGCCGGGAGGGGCGCAGCCGGGAGGGAGGCAGCCGGGAGGGGCGCAGCCGGGAGGGAGGCAGCCGGCGGCGAGGCGCGGCTCGCACCTACTCCTCCGCGATCAGCCCTGCCTTGAGCGCGATCTCCTCCACGTCGCGTGGGGTGCCGGTGAAGATGGTGTGGGCGTGTTCGGTGACCAGGTCGACTGGCCAGTCCCACCACGCGGCTCGGAGGAGGCGGGCTACGTCTTCCTCGGGGTAGCGGTGCTTGATCACCCGCGCAGGGTTGCCGCCGACGACGCAGTACGGCGGGACGTCGGTCGTCACCACCGCTCCGGTGGCGATGATGGCGCCGTCGCCGATCGTCACGCCGGGCATCACGGTGACGCCGTACCCGATCCAGACGTCGTTGCCGATCACCGTGTCGCCCTTGCGCGGGGCGCCCAGGGCAGGCTCCAGCGTCCGCTCGGCCCACTCGCCGCCGAAGATGAAGAACGGGTACGCCGTGACGCCGACCAGTGGGTGGTTGGCCGAGGAGAGCAGGAAGGTCGCCTTGGCCGCGATCGGGCAGTACTTGCCGATGATCAGCTTCTCCGGGCCGAACGGATAAAGCACATTGTTGCGCTCGAAACCGGCCGCATCATCCGGGTCGTCGTAATACGTGAATTCCCCGATTTGGACATAGGGAACCGTAATCAGGGGTTTCAGGAAAACAGTGCGCCGACGATCGGAGAATGGGTAGATGACATTTGGGTTGGGCGCACTCGACACTGGCTGCTCCTCGCTCACGGTGATCCTCTGATGGTGATTTCCGAACACTGCCGAAAATGCCCGACTTCGTCTACAGTCCGGCCATGGCTGACAACGACGCGATCCTGATCTCCGGCGCCTCGGGCTGCATCGGCAGCACGCTGGCCCGGCTGCTGTACGCCGATGGCCGCGCCCTGGTGCTGTTCGGGCGCAACCGCGAGGCGCTCGACAAGCTGGCCGTGGAACTGCCCGGCAGCCAGGTGCTGACCGGGGACATCGGCCACGCCGACACCCTGGCCGGCACCCTCACGTTCCCCGACCGGCTGGCGGGCGTCGTGCATGCGGCCGGCATCTGCGAGGGCCGCCCGTTCGAGGACAGCGATCCGGCGATCATCCGGGAGCATCTCGAGGTGAACCTGGTCGGGCCGTCGGAGCTGACCCGGCTCGCGCTTCCGGCGCTCCGGGCAGGCCGCGGCACCGTCGTACTGGTCAACTCGCTCGTCGGGCTCTACCCGTGGCCGGGCTGGATCGGCTACACGATGAGCAAGTACGGACTCAAAGCGTTCGCCGAGACGCTCCGGCTGGAGGAGTTCGACAAGGGTGTCCGGGTGAGCAGCATCTTCGCCAGCCGCGTCGCCACCCCGCTGCAGGCGAAGGTGCACGCGCAGGAGGGCAAGGAGTACCACCCGGACGAGTGGGTGCAGCCCGAGACGATGGCCCGGACCATCCGCAACGTGCTGGACACGCCGCGCGACGCGGAACTGAAGGACATCACCCTGATGCATCAGCACTACCCCCGGCCGTAACCAGCGACGACACGGTGACCGGCAGCGACTTGTAGCCGCGCAGGATGAACTGGTCGGTGCGGACCGGCTCGCTGCCGAGGGCCAACTGCGGGAACCGCTCGACCACCATCGGCAGCGCCAGCTGTGCCTCGGTCCGGGCCAGCGCGGCGCCGAGGCAGTAGTGCGCGCCGGCGCCGAAGCTGATCGGCTGGTTGTCCGGCCGGGCCGGATCGAACCGGGCCGGATCGGCGAACCGCCGCGGATCCCGGTTCGCCGCCCCGGTCAGTACTGCGACCAGCTGCCCCTCCTTCAGCGGTACGCCGAGGAACTCGGTGTCCCTGCTCGCCAGACGGATGAACACGTGCGCCGGCGTGTCGTACCGCAGCACCTCTTCGACGTACGCCGCCGGATCCTTCAACAGCTGTGCACGCCCGTCAGAGCCGCCCAGCAGTAGCGGTATCGCGTTGCCGAACAGGTGGATCGTGGTGCTGAAGCTGGCGTTGAAGAGGACCAGCAGGTTGCCGACCAGCTCCAGATCGGTGACCTGATGGGTGCCGTCGGCAACCGCGCGGACCAGGTCGCTGATCAGGTCTCCTTCAGGCTTGGCCCGGCGTTGCGCGATCAGGTCCAGGTAGTACGTCGTGATGTCGGCGGCCGCCTTGTCTGCAGCGGCGAGCACCTCGGGCCCTTTGCGGCGGAAGTCCAGCCAGTCGTTGATCACGTCGACCTGTGCGCGGAACCAGCTGATGTCGTCGTCCGGCAGGCCGAGCAGCCGTCCGACGACCCGCGCGGGCAGCAGGTACGCGAACTCGGCCATGTAGTCGACCTCGGCGCCGTCGGCACCCAGTAGCTCGATCCGGTCCAGCAGCTCGGCGGCGATCGCGATCACGTCGGGTTCCATCTCCTGTACCCGGCGAGGCGTGAACACCTTGCGGAACAGGGCGCGCATCCGGCCGTGCCGGTCGCCGTTGCTGAACATCATCGAGTTCATCAGCGTGACCAGCACCGGGTGGTCGCGCCAGGTCGGGCTCATCGGCTCCAGCCGGAGCGCGTCGTGCACTTCGAAGGTCGCGTCCCGCATGATCTGGTCGACCGCCCGGTACCCGTAGGCGGCCGCTGCGTACGGCAGCTTGCCGGAGGTCAACGCGCTCGCCTGCCCCAGCTCGTGCAGCTCGGCGTACAGCGGGTACGGGTCCAACTGCCCGCCGCCGGCCGCCAGCGCCGCCACGATCCGATCCGCGTCCCCAGTGATCTCCGCCATCTGTTCCTCCCCTGAACGCACCCGTTTCCGGGCGCGGCAAAATGCAGCCTCGGCATTCTCAACATCTCCGCTGAATCCCCCACCGGAGCGTTTACCTGAACCTTTTCCATGTCGTACTGTGTGCCCCGGGGGCGGTCTCGACGCAGCAGGGGGTGACCATGCCGGAAAACGTCCGGGGCAAACGACTCGGTCTTTACGCACTGCTCACCGCCGATGTGTTCTCGACGTTCGGCAGCCGGTTTTCTCTGGTGGCTGTTCCGTGGCTCGTCCTGATCAGTACCGGCAGTGCGGCGAAAATGGGCCTGGTGGCCGCATCGGAAATGATCCCGTATTTGCTGACGAGCGTGCTCGCGGCGCCGATCGCGGACCGTTTCGGCATGCGCCGTACGTCGGTCTGCTGCGACCTGGGCTCCGCGCTGGCGATGGGCCTGGTGGCCGCGATCGGGCACCTCGGCTTCGTCCAGCTGTGCCTGCTGATCGGCGTCTCGGGCGGTCTGCGCGGCGTCAGCGACCGCACGAAGCACGTGCTGCTGCGACCCACCACGGCCGAGTCCGGCATCCCGATGTTGCGTGTGACCAGCGCATATGAGGCGATGAACCGCACCTCGGGGCTCGTCGGTGGCCCATTGGCCGGCGTCCTGGTCGCGACCATCGGGCCGCACCACACGATCTGGATCGACGCCGGCACGTACGCCGTGGCGGCGCTCCTGGTCGGCCTGCTGGTCAACCCCGCGCCCGAGCCCGAGACGGCCGCACCGGCCAAGGAGCCGTACTGGCGAGCACTCGCGGGCGGGTTCGCGTTCCTGCGTTCCGACCGCATTCTGCTCGGCATGCTCGGAATGCTGTTCATGGTGAATTTCTTCCAATACGCGAACGGCGTCGTGCTGCTTCCGCTGTGGGTTCGCGGGCAATTCGGTTCGGCCACCGGGCTGGGCTGGATCATGGGTGTTTTCGCGGCCGGTTCATTGGCCGGGAACCTGCTTTTCACGATCTTTGCGACAAAGATTCCGCAAATGCTGGCGTTCTTCGTCGGAGCGGCCATCGGCGGGGCACCGAAGATTCTCGTCCTCGGCCTCACCGGCAACCTCACCGTGGTCCTGGTGGTGACATTCTTCGCCGGCCTCGGAATGGCCGGCGTCAACCCGGTCGTCGGCGCGGTGCTGTACGAGCGGATCCCGGTCGAGCTCCAGACCCGGGTCTTCGGCGTCGTCGGTGCGGTCGCGGTGGCCGGCATCCCGCTGGGCAGCGCACTGACCGGCGCGGCCGTCGCCGGGATCGGGCTGCAGGCCACCATCCTCGTCTCGGCGCTGGTGCTGCTGGCCGCCACCGTGATTCCGCTGGCCAGGCACCTGCGCGGTGCCACACAGAAGTCCGAGCCGACCCCCGTAGCGCAATCGACAGGAGAATCAGGATGACCGACCCACTGGGTCCCGCCGAGCTGGCCGCGATGTCCGATCTGATCCCGCCGATGGCGCTCCGGGCGGCCGCCACTCTGCGGCTGGCCGATCTGCTCGCCGCCGGCCCGATCGAGCTGAGCGCGCTGGCCGACAAGGCCGGAGCCGACGAGCAGGCGCTCGGCCGGCTGATGCGCTACCTGGTCGCCCGCGGCATCTTCAGCGGCACCGCCACCGGTTACGAGCTCGGCGAGGCCGGCAAATGGCTGCTCGACGACGCACCCGGCGGCCTGCGTCGCTGGCTGGACCTGGACGGCTTCGGCGGCCACATGGACCGCGCCTTCTTCGAACTGCTCGGCACCGTCAAGGCCGGCGGACCTGTTGCCGCTGGCAACAAGACCAGCCTCGACCCCAAGGCCGCCGCGTCGTACGACGAGTTGATGGAGATCCGCGCTGTCCAGGAGGCACCATTGCTCGCCAAGGCGCTCGACTGGTCGGCGTACGAGCATGTCGTCGACGTCGGCGGCGGCACCGGCGCTCAAATGGTCGGCCTGCTCGAAGCACTGCCGCACCTGCGCGGCACTCTGGTCGACCTGCCCGTCAGCGCACCCGCAGCCTTGGAACGGTTCCGCACCCACAGCCTCACCGAGCGCACCGCAGTACTGGCCGGTGATCTGTTCGAGCTCGACCTGCCCAGCGCGGACGTCTTCGTGTTCCGTTACCTCCTGCACTCCTTCGAGGACGAGGCCGCCACCGACGCGCTGCGCCGGGCCGCGCGGTCCCTCCAGCCAGGCGGCTGCGTGCTGGTGATCGAATCCGCCGAGACCGCACCCGTCGCCTTCGCCTCCATGGACCTGCTGATGCTCGTCCTCGGTCACGGCCGGGAACGAACGCTGGCCGAGTACGACGAAATCGCGGCCGCCGCCGGGCTGACGAGAAGCGCGATCCACCAACCGGCGATCGGGCCACGGGTGCTGGAGTACCGCTGACATCACGCGTCACCGAGCAGCAGCGAGCCGGTGACGTGCACGTTGCGCTTGAGGTTCAGGACCTCGCCTTCGCCCTGGCTCCCGATCCGGACGTAGCAACCGGCTCCTTGCCGGCCGAAGGTGTACGGCCCGATGGAGAACGGCACCTGGGCCTCCTCGTGTACCCCGGACTCCAGGTGCACGAAATCCATCGTCATCCGGTCAGGACGGGTGTAGTCCTGCACCAGGTGCAGCCCTTCGGTGACGCCCTCCGAAACCAACGCCGTCCACTCCTCGGGCGACGCCTCCCGCCCGACCACGACACCCGAGCCACCGAACTCGTCCGCGGGCTTGAGCACCAACTGCTCCCGCTCGGCCAGGACGGACGGCACCAGCGCCGAGGTCAGCATCCGCGTCCGCGGCAGGTGCGCACGAACCAAGGCAGCATCCTCAGGAGGAAGCTCTGCCGCGTCCTCCCACAACCACGCGAACACGAGCTTGTTGCTGATCAACCACGACGCCGCGGACGTGAACAACGCTGCCGTCCCGGCCTGCAAGGCGTCCTTGATCGCCTGCAGACCAACTGTCGGCGGCATCTCCGAGCAAACGAACAGCCGAAGGATCGCCTCGACCCGCCGCCCCCGGCCGATCAACTGGTCGTCAGGCCCCAGCGTCAGCCAGTCGACCGGCTGCACATCCATGTCGTAGCCGTTCTCCCGCCCCCGTACGACGAACGGCTGCAGCAACTCGACCAGCTTCTCCGGGTCGTGCGACTCCGGATACTCGCCGTCGGTCCGGAACACCATCGTCAGCCGGGCGCCGGCCGGTAGCCCGAGCGTCTCCCGGATCGCGGCGTAACGCCGGTCGACCGCGGACAGCGGCGCCTCCACGGGAAGGCGCCCCGCCAACCCCGCAGTACGGAAGAGGTCCAGGAAGCGCGCCGAGACCTTCTCGGAATCCCAGACGCTGCCGACATCGCTGCCGACGTTGAACTCCACGAACTTCGGCACCCCGTCGGTCAGCAGGATGTCCGGCCGGCCCGACATCAGCAGGTGCTCACCGAGCGGCTCGGAGTCGTCCAGGAATTCGACCCTGCCGTCCGGGATCCCGAGCAGCTTCCGTAGCTCCCCCGCCGTACTGGCCCGGCGGCGGCAGCACTCGAAGAGCAGTTGCAGCATCCGATCGCTCAGCGCGTAGAGCTCTTCGAGCCAGGTCTTGTCCATCAGGACCGGCCGCAGCGGTCGCCAGGTCTCGTTGTAAGTGGCGATCTCGTGGAAGACGTCCTGCCACCCCGTGCCCCCGGCAGCCAGGATGTCCGCTCGCAGGCCGTCCGGCAAGTTGCCCCAGGCATCGAACCCTGGCCGGCCGGCCCAGTCGAACGATGTCATCGCGGCGACACCAGCAACGGCCCGGTGACATGGACGGCCCGCTTCAGGTTCAGTACTTCGCCGTGCTCGTGCGACCCGACGCGCAGGAAGCACCCGAAGGACTGCCGCCCGAACGTGTACGGCCCGACCGAGTACGGCACGTCGGTCCGCAGGTGTTCGCCGGTCTCCAGGTTGGTGAAGTCCATCGTCAGGCGATCCGGCCGGACGTAGTCCTGAAGGAGGAAGTCGCCGCGCCGGACACCTTCGGCGAGTCCTTCTCGCCACTCTTCCGGGGCGGTCTCGTGGCCCACCAGGACCCCCGAGCCGCCGTACTCGTCGGCAGGCTTCAGCACCAGTTCGGCTTGCCTGGCAAGGGCGTCGTCCACCAGGTCGGCAGTCAGCATCCGGCTCCACGGAACGTGCCGGCGTACCAGCTCCTGGTCTTCGGCGGCGAGTTGGTCGAGGTCACTCCAGAGCCAGGTCAGCAGCAGCTTGTTCGCCAGCAGCCAGCCGGCCGACGAGGTGAAGATCTTCGACGTACCGGCCTTCACCGCGGCCTTGAGAGCTGCCTGGCCAGGGTTCTGCGGCATGTCGGTGCAGACGTAGAGCCGGAAGACCGACTCCACCGGGCGCCCGTCGTGGTTGAGCCGGCCCTCGGAGTCCATCGAGAGCCACTGGATCGGTACGCAGTCCATGTCGATACCGAGCGCCTGGCCGCGCTCGACGAACGGGTCGAGCATCCGTACCAACGCGGGGATGTCGTCGTTGCCCGGGTACTCCCCGTCGGTCCGCATCACCATCGTGAGCCGGTCGCCCGGCTTCAGGTCCAGGTACTTCATCATCGCGCGGTACCGGCCGTCGATCGGCGACGGTGGCGCCTGCACCGGCACCGAGCGCTCCAGCCCGCGACTGGTGAACATCTCCAGGAACCGGGTGGACACCTTCTCGGTGTCCCACACACAACCGACCTCGCTACCGATGTTGAACTCGACGAACTTCGGTATGCCGTCGCAGACCAGCACGTCGGGTCGGCCGGACTGGATCAGATGCTCGTCGAGCACCTCCTCGTCGTCGAGGTACTCGATCAGGCCGTCCGGCGTACCGAGCAACTTGCGTAGCTGACCGGCCGTCGTCGCCCGTCGCATCGCCGTCTCCAGGATCAGCTGCAACAGCCGGTCCATCACCCGCGCCAGCTCGTCGTACTTGGCCTGCTCGATCAGCACCGGGCGAAGCGGCCGCCAGGACTTGTTGAAGGTCAGGACGCCGGCGAAGACCTTGTTCCAGTCCTCCGCGCCCGCCGCCAGAACTTCGTTCTTCGTTGCTTGCGGCAACTGCTCCCAGTGGTCGAACGGCGTCTGCCGCCAGTCGAAGTTCGGATCGGGGGTCGTCATCTCAGGCCTCCACATCGTTCACGAGCAGCAGGCCGCCGGTGAGCGCGCCCTGGGTCAGGTTCACCACGCCACCCGCACCAGGCGGCGAGAACCGGCTGAAGACACCGGCCGGGATGCGGTCGAACAGGTAGCTCGACACGCAGTACGAGACCTCGGCCTCGACGACGTCGCCGGTCTCGGGTTTGAGGAACTGCATGGTCAACGGGTCGGCCTCGATCAGTTCCTGGATGATGTGCGGACCGTCGGCCGTGTCCAGCGCGGTCTGCCAGTCCTCCGGCGAGGTGAGCGGGCCGATGAAGACACCGTGGCCGCCGTAGTCGTCGGTCGGCTTGAAGACCAGCCGTTCCCGCTCGTCGATCGTGCGCTGTCGCAGCTCGGAACCGTAGACCCACGTCCGCGGGATGGTCGCCCGGACCACCTCGGCGTCCTCCTCGGACAGCTGGTCCAGGTCCTCCCAGAGCCAGGCGAAGATCGTCTTGTTGCTCAGCAGCCAGACTGCTGTCGGCAGGTACATCTGGAACGTGCCGGCCGCGTTCGCGGTCCGGACCGCTTCCATCCCTGGGCTGTCGTTGACGAACGGCGGCACGAACATCCGCCAGACCGCATCCAGCACCCGATCGCCCGCCTTGAGCCGGTTCCGGTCGTCCAGCTCCACCCACTCGACCGGGTAGACGATCAGGTCGACCCCGAGTTCGCGACCGCGATCCGCGAACGGCATCAGCCGGTTGATCATGTAGTTGGGCCGATCCGCGCCGGGATAGCCGCCGCCCGCGGTGAACAGCATCGCGGTGGTCTTTCCCGGCCCCACGTCGGCGCGGATCGCGTCGAACCGGGCGTCCACGGCGGACGGCGGCGCGGCCGCACCCATGCCGGTGAACAGCGGCTCGTCGACGTACACCTCCATCCACCGCTTGATCACGCCGTCCGCGTCGAGGACCCCGCCGAGCGCGCTCTCCACGTTGCACTCGACCATCCGCGGTACGCCGCGTTCGAGCAGCAGGTCGGACCGGATCGCGTTGATCAGTCGCCCGGTCAACGGCTCGCTCTCGTCGAGCAACTGGATCCGGCCTTCCGGTACGCCGAGCACGCGGCGCAACTCGCCCGCCGTACGGGCCCTGCGCCGGCACGCTTCGAGCACGAGCCGGGAGACCGCCTCCGTCACGCGGTTCATCTCCGCGTACGCCGCGTGGGTGGCAATCGGTGAGCGCAGCGGGATCCAGTCCTGATTCTGCAGCGCCACGTCCTCGTACACCTGGGACCAGTACTTGTGGCCATAGGCAAGGAACCGTTCGCACACGTGCTCCGGCAGCTCCGACCACAGTTCGCGCACGGCTGGTCGTTCCGTCATCGATCTCCCCCACTAGTCAGTACGCCGCGGACCGCCGCGAGCAGCTGATCCCGTCCAGGCTGGACCGCGCGGTCCAGAGCGAGCGCGAACGGCAGTACCGCGCCGTCCGGCCGGGTGACGCGGCGAGGTGGCGCCGCGAGGTCGAACCGTTCCGCCGCGACCGCCAGTACCTCGGCACCGAAACCGCTGCTCCGGTTCGAGTCGTCGATCACCACCAGCCGCCGCGTCCTCGCCACCGAGGCCGCGAGGCCTTCGACGTCGAGCGGATACACCGTGCGTGGATCGAAGACCTCGACCGAGACGCCCTCGCCGGCCAGCTCGTCGGCCACCGCAAGGGCGTCCTGGATCAAGTGGCCCAGGGCAACAACCGTCACATCGCTGCCACTGCGCGCGATCCGGCCGACGCCGAGCGGCACCGGCGCCAGAGTCGAGAAGTCGACATCTTCGCGAACACCCAGTGCCCCCGAGGGAGCGAACACGACCACCGGGTCGTCGTCCCGGATCGCCGACAACAGCAACCCGTAGGCGTCCGCCGGAGTCGCCGGCACCACTGTCTTCACCCCGACATGAGCGAACAGACTGTACGGGTGATCGGAGTGCTGACCGGCCCACCCGGTCCGCGACCCAGACCCCGGTACGACGTACGTCACCGGCACTTTGCACTGGCCACCGGTCATCAACGAGAACTTGTGCGCCTGGTTAGCGATCTGCTCGAACACCAGGAACAACAACGACGGGATCTGGAACTCGATCACCGGCCGCAGCCCGGCCAGCGCCGCTCCGGTCGCGAAGTTGGTGAAGGCCTGCTCCGACAACGGGGTGTCCAGCACCCGGTCGGCTCCGAACCGGTCGAACAACCCGGCGGTCAGGTTCGAGGCGGCCACCCGGATGTCCTCGCCGAGCACGAAAACGTCGGGGTCGGCGGCCATCTCGTCACCGAGGGCGCGGTTCAACGCCTTCAAATAGGACAGTTTGGGCATCAGCGCATCACCTCGGGGCTGGCATAGAGGTACTCGAGAGCGGCAGCCGGGTCGGGATGGGCACTGCCCAAAGCGATCCCGGCCGCCGCGTCGAGCAGGGCCTCGACCTCGGCATCGACCGCTGCCCGATCGGCGGCAGCGAGTCGAGCGCCCTGGATCTCCACTGGGTCCCGCGACCACCCAGCGGAGAGTTCTTCGGCCGAGCGGTAGCTGAGCCGCGCCCGGTGCTCGAACGTGTGGTGCGCGTCGAGCCGGTGCGTCAGGCATTCCAGGAAGGTCGGCCCCTTGCCGGCCCGGGCCCGCTCGGCCGCGGCAGTCGTTGCCGCCAGCACTTTTTCCGGGTCCTGGCCGTCGATGGTGAAGGCCGGGATCCCGAACGCCTTGGCCCGGCCGGTGATACTGCCGGCCACCGCGCCGGCCACCGGCATGGTGGTGGCGTACCCGTTGTTCTCGCAGACGAACAGCACGGGGACGCGCCAGAGCGCCGCCAGGTTGAAGGCCTCCAGCAGCATCCCTTCGTTCATCGCGCCGTCGCCGAAGAAGCTGACTGCGACGACATCGCGACCGCGACGCCGGTGTGCCCAGGCCGCGCCGGTCGCGATCGAGCCGGCCGCGCCGACGATCGCATTGGCGCCGAGGATGCCGAGGCCGAAGTCGGCCGCGTGCATCGAGCCGCCCCGGCCTTTGTTCAGGCCGGACTCGCGGCCCATCAACTCGGCGAACATCCGGGCCGGGTTCACGCCCTTGGCCAGCACGTGCCCGTGCCCACGATGGGTCGAGGTGATCAGGTCGTCCGGGCGGAGCGCCGCGCAGACGCCGGCCGCGACGGCCTCCTCCCCGATGTAGGGGTGGATGCCGCCGACGATCTCCCCGGACCGGACGAACTCGATCGCGCGTTCCTCGAAGCGGCGGATCAACCGCACGGTCCGGTAGAGGTCGACGGACGTCATGAGTCAGCCCTTGATCGCAACGAGGATCGAGTCCCAGAGCCGGGCGCGGGCGGCCAGTGCGGCGTTGATGGTGTCCGCGCACGCGTCCCACTTGGCCTGGTCGTCACCGCACAGATCGGCGACCATCTGCATCGCCATCGGGGTGTGGAACTCGCCGTCCACCTCGATGTGGCGTTCCAGGTAGTCGACGAAGGTGTTCAGCTTCTTCGACCGCTCGTTCACCGCGACCACCTGGGTGAACATGTCCGGGATCAGGTCCTCGCGGCCGAACGCGAACGCCGCGGCCTGGCAGTGCACCGGGTGGTTCTCGATGATGTCCCAGGTGGTGGCGGCGAAGTCGATCGAGGCCTGCGGTACGCCGGCCTCGTGCAGCGACTCGACCACCGATCCCCCGCTGCGGAGCAGGTCGATCAGCTTCTCGATCGCGGTCGAGTCGGCACCGGCCTCGTGCATGCCGTTCACGTACAGCTCGAAGTGGCTGATGAAGCCCGGCTTCCCGTCGGCGGTGTCGAGTTCGTCGCTCTCCTCGACCATCACGATGTCGTTGATCAGTCGCCGGCTGCTGGTGTGCTCGGTCGGGATCCACGGCACCGTGACGCAGGTGAGCTCACGCTGCAGTGACTTGAGCAGCGACATGAAGTCCCACACCGCGAAGACGTGATGCTCCATGAAGGTGACCAGGGACTCGTGCGTGTCCAGGTTGGCGTACAGGGGGTGCTGCACCACCTTGTCGCGGGCCGAGCCGACCGCCTTCTCCAGTTGCTCGATCCCCGGGTGGGTCTGACCCCAGTCGTAGCGTGACATTGCCTGTCTCCTTTTAGCGCTGGGCCCAGAGCGTCGGGCAGAAATCGGGATCGGCGTAGTCGGGCCGCCCGTCGGTGGTCCGGCGGACCACCGCGTCGTGGTTGTAGGTCGCCAGCGATCCGTCGGACAGCGGGAACTCCCGATAGGAGTTCGCACCGTCCTGCAGGTGCAGCGAGATCGCGCGCCGCGGCCGGTCGCTGACGTTGGCGCCGCTGCCGTGGTACGTCCGGCAGTGGTGGAAGTTGATGTGCCCGCGCGGGATCGTGATCGGCACCTTGACCACGTCGACGCCGTTGTAGGCGGCGTTCTCGGCGAGCATCTGCTCCAGCTCGGTCCGGTCCCGCTCGGCGAAGTGCCGGACGACCGTGTCGTTGGCGCCGATCTCCTTCCACCGGTGACTGCCATCGACCATCGTGATCGTGCCCATCTCGGGTGGGCAGTCGTGGAACGGGATGAACGCGGTCAGCATCCGCTCCGACGACGAGGACGACCAGTAGTGCTTGTCGAAGTGCCAGGGCACGATGTTCGACGGCTCACCGGCGACCGGCGGCTTGTAGATCAAGGTCGACTGGAAGATCCGGATCTCGTCGACCTGCGCCAGCCGCGCGGCCACCGCACCGATGAGCGGCTTGCGCAGGATCTTCGCCAGCCCGTCGTGCTCGTAGTGCACGTAGTCGTTGTGCCGCTGGACATCGCCCTTGGACGGATCCCAGTAGGCGAGCTTCGGTGGCGCAACCGGGAGCGTGCGGTCGCGCTCGCCGGCGTAGTACCGCTCGCTGGCGTTCACCAGTTCGTCGGTCTCGTCGTCGGTGAGCAGCTTCTTGGACAGGTACCAGCCGTGCTCGGCGTAGAAGGCGACGTCCTGGTCGGACGGCAGCAGCTCGATCTCCTCGGCCGAGAGGGTGAATTCGCGAAGGCTCATGCCTCGACCCCTGCGAGCTCGCGCTCCTTCGCTTCGTACAGGGCCTTGATGTTGCCGCTGCCGAACGTCATCGCGCCGCGCCGCTCGATGATCTCGAGGAACAGCGTCCTGCGGACGTGCATGGACTCGGTGAAGATCTGCAGCAACTGGCCCCAGTGGTCCTTGTCGACCAGGATCCCGAGCTCCTGCAGGTCTTCCAGCGGGGTCTCCACCTCGCCGACGCGGCCCGGCAGCGCTTCGTAGTACGTGGCCGGGGACGCCAGGAAGTTGACGCCGCGGCCGGCCAGGGTGCCGACGGCCTCGACGATGTCGCTGGTGCGCAAGGCGATGTGCTGTACGCCGGCGCCCGCGTGCCAGGTGAGGAAGTCGTTGATCTGCCCCGGGCGGCGCGTCTCGTCCGGCTCGATCAGCGTGAAGGTGACGTGCGTCGACGGGCTCTGGACGACGGTCGAGTCCATCCCCTGCCCGGCCACCTCGATGTACTCGGAGAAGATCGGCACGAAGCCGAACACCTTCTCGTAGAAGTCGGCCGTCGGCTTCAACTGGCCGGACGGCACGCAGATGGCCAGGTGGTCGATCTCGCTGAACAGCTTCTCGTCGGGGCCGGTGGTCGGCTCGCTGATGTGGAAGGCGCCGGGCAGGAACTCCCGCCGCGGACCGTGCCGCTCGACCAGCCGGTGGATCACGTCACCGAAGCCCGCGACCTCCGCGATCACCACGGTGGTCTCCTGGCCGTCGGTGTAGGTCGCCGGCTCCGACACCGACGAAGCACCGCGGGCCAGCAGCTCCGTATACGCCACGGCGGCGTTGTCGACCTCCATCGCCACCACGGCGACGCCGTCACCGTGCCGCTGGACATACTCGGCAGCCGGGTGGGTGGCAGCCAGTCCAGAGGTCAGCACGATCTGTACGGCGCTCTCCCGCAGCAGCAGCGACCGCTGGTCGGCCAGTCCCGTCTCCGGTCCCCCTTGGCCGTGCACCTGCAGCCCGAAGGCGTGTGCCAGGTAGAACGCCGCCTGCTTCGCGTCGCCCACGTACATCTCCACGTGGTCGATCCCGTAGATCTCCATCACTGCAACCTCACCGTCTTCCCCTCCATTGATTCCCTGCGAACCGGCGTGCTCGCCGGTCCGAACAGCAAGCTCACGTTCTGGCCGCCGAACCCGAACGAGTTCGACAGCGCGTACTCCAGCCGCACTTCCCGCGGTTCCTTGCGGACGTGGTCCAGTCCGCAGGCCGGGTCCGGGTCGTCGAGGTTGTACGTCGGCGGCAGCAATCCGGTGTTCACGGCCAGCGCGCTCGCGGCCGCCTCGACAACTCCGGAGGTGCCGAGCATGTGACCGGTCAGCGCCTTCGTCGAACTCACGGCCGGGACGGATCCGTTGAACGCAAGGCCGATCGCGACCGTCTCGGCGACATCACCGAGCTTCGTGCTCGTCCCGTGCGCATTCACATAACCGACCTGCTCCGGTACTACGCGCCCGCTGGCGAAAGCTCGACGCATGCAAGCGGCGGCACCGGTCCCGTCCGGACGTGGTGCCGTCGGGTGATGCGCGTCGGCGTTGACGCCGTACCCGGCCACGTCCGCATAACCCGAAGCCCCTCTGGCGATGGCGTGCTCGGCGCTCTCCAGGACCAGCAGGCCGGCCCCCTCGGACAGCACGAAACCGTTCCTGCGCAGGTCGAACGGTCTGCTTGCCTCGGTCGGGTCGTCCCAGCCGCGGGCCAGTGCGCGAGCGTTGCCGAAGGTCTCCGCGAAGGTCGGGAACAACGGCGCCTCGCTCGCACCACAGATCACCACATCCGCTTCGCCACAACGGATCAGCCGGACCGCGTCGGCGATCGCCTGGGCGCCCGAGGCACACGCCGTACCGACTGAGGACGTGTAGCCGCGCAGCCCGAAGCGGATCGCGACGCGGGCCGCGGGCATGTTCGGCAGGATGCCGGTCAGCAGATAGGGGCTGACCGACGCGCGGCCCCGTTCGACCCGGGTGACGACCTGCTGTTCGAGCGTCGCCATCCCGCCGACACCGCCGACGATGATGCCGATCCGTTCCGGGTCGACGTTCGCGCCGACCACCAGGCCCGCGTCGGCCAGCGCGTCCTCGGCCGTGAGCTGGGCAAGGACGACCGTCCGGTCCATCACCTTGCCGTCCGGGCCGCTCGCGATCTTGCCGGCGTCGATCGGCGGTAGGAAGCCCGCCAGTTCGACCGAGTTCGCGACCGGGTGGTCGGCCGGCGGCCTGGAGATCCCCGACCTGCCGTGCAGCAGCGCGTCGAAGACCTCCGGCACGCCCCGCCCGACGGGCGTGAGCAGACCCATCCCGGTGATCGTGACGGCGGTCATGAGGTCACCCCGGCCAGGCGTTCCTGCCGCAGCGCGACCTTGCGCACCTTGCCGGTCACGGTGACCGGTACGTCGTCCTCGCCGATCACGGTGATCCGCCGGATCGTCGCCGCGACCTCGTCGCCGACGGCCTGGTGGATCTGAGCCGACCGGTCGAGAGCCGGATCGGCATCCGGGACGAGCTCGAGCAGTACGTCGGTCAGGAACTTGCCGTCCTCCTGCACGATGATGACGGTGCAGTCGAGCACCTCCGGCAGCGCGGCGAGAATGCGCTCCTCCGACATCGAGGTGAACAGCTGCGGCCCCTCGAAGCCCGCCACGGCGTCCGGCACCCGGTCGAGGTGGAAGAAGTGGCCGGTGTCGTCGGTGTAGACGAGATCGCCGGTCAGGAACCAGCCGTTCAGCCGGAACTTGTAGGTGTTGACCGAGTCGTTCCAGTACCCCGGCGACACCGACGGCGAACGGAACCCGAGCAGCCCGACCTTGCCGGCCGGCAACTCGTTGCCGTCGGCATCGAGTACGGCGGCTTCGGCGAACTGGTACGGCCTGCCGATGCACCGGCCGTACTGATCGGAGTCGATCGTGTGGGTGATGTGGAACCCGTTGTGCCCCATCTCGCTGGAGCCGAGCCCGTCGATGAAGTGCGAGCCCTTGACCTTCACCCGGCCCTCGCGACCGACGGTCTCCCGCGAACCGACCGCCACCAGCTTGCGGATGTGCGGCTCGTGCGCGCAGTCGCCGGTGTTGAACCACATCCGGACCGAGTCCAGGTCGTGCTTGCTCAGATCCTCCCGGGCCAGCCGGGCCCAGGTGACCGCGAACCCGTACACCCCTTCGGGCTTCCACTCCTCGATCTTGCGCAGCACCGTCGGCGCGTCCTGCGACGACAGCAACAGCATCTCGGCCCGGTTGCCGAGCACCTGGTTGACCATCAGGATCGTCGCGGTGTGCGGGATCGGCAGCGCGTTGAGGATCCGCCCGGTCCCCTGCGCCTGCGGCATCGTGAGCAGGTGCTTGAGGGCGGCGTACAACGTCTTGTGCGAGTGCAGGACGGCCTTCGGTACGCCGGTGGTGCCACTCGTGTGGGTGATCACGACCGGGTCGTCCTGGTGATGCCGGTAGTGCTCCGGCGCATCGGCCGGGTCGCCACTCCCGAGCTCCTTCGGCTCCGCGAGAATCGGTGCCTCGTGCAACAACTCGCGATGCGCCGCATCGGCCAGTACGCCGGTGACGCGGAGCCGGCGGATGTACTCCTCGGCAATGGCCGGTGCCATCTTGCCGTTCAGCAACGCGGGGATCGCACCGATCCGGGTGAGCGCCAGGAAGCTCAGTACGACGTCGGCTGCCTCCGTGGCCCACACAGCGACCACGTCCCGCCGGCCGATGCCGTGTGCGTGCAACCACGCAGTACGGGCTTGGACGCGGTCATCGAGTTCGCCAAGGGTCAAAGGGTGTTCGGCCGGGAAGTGGTCGACGGCGGTGTCGAACGTGAGGCCCGGTCCGTCCAGGTCCGCGCCGTGGGCGATGACCGTGGCGAGCACGTTGCCGGCACCGATGGCCGGGTCGGCGGCCAGGGCTGCGCGGCGACTCAGTGTTTTCATGACGGTTCTCCCCCACTCACCAGCAGGGCGACGGCGGTGTCGCCCTGACTTGCCTGTTCCACAAGGACGATCAGGACCTGGTCCGCATCGCCGTCCGCGATCAGCAGCGCGGCCTCGTCGAACCCGGCCTGTTGCGGGTCACCGGCCGGACTGAGGCACACGACCGGACCGTGCAGTCCCCAGCGGGCCGCGACATGACCGGCCACGCTGTTCGGGACCGACTGGAAGAAATAGAGCGGACCGACTCGTTTGCCGTCGGCAACCGCTTGGTGGACTTGTTCCGCAGCGGACCGGTCGCCGGTCCGGGTGACCAGCACGATTCCGACCTTTTCGCCTTGTTTTGCGGCGACTTCGCCGTACAGCGACTGCAGGCATCGATCCGCGACGATCGCCACCAGCGGGCTGAACGATGACCCGATGAAACCGGGCAGTGACGGAGGACCTGCCAGCGCGTCGTCGCCTGGCTGCGGCCAGTGACTGTCAGTGACCACGCGGAGCTGAGGAATTTCTGCCAGGTGGTTCATCCAGCACGCACCAGCAAGGCCGTGTTGGCGCCACCGAAGGCGGCATTCAAGGACAGCCCGTACTGCGCCGTCGCGGGGCGGGGCGCGTCCAAGATCAGATCCAGCGGGCATGCCGGATCCGCTGTGGTGAACCCGGCGTTGACCGGAAGCTTCCCCGCCCGCAGCGCGAGCACCGTCATCACCAGTTCGAGCAGGCCGGACGCTTCCAGCGCGTGGCCGTGTACGGACTTGGTCGAGCTGACCGGCACGTCGGTGGGGAACACCGCACGAATCGCAGCGGCCTCCGACGCGTCGCTGAAGGTGGTGCCAGTGGCGTTGGCGTTGATGTAGCCGACCACGTCGGGCGGGAGGTCCGCCTTGCGGAGCGCGGCTTCGATGGCCGACGCCAGGCCGAGGCCGTCAGGAGCCGGCTGGCAAGGGTGGTACGCATCGCCGGCACGCCCCCAGCCGGCGATCTCTGCCTGACCTCCGCCCTTCTGCAGCACGACCGCTACCACGGCATCACCGAGCAGCAGTCCCCTGCGGTCCAGGCTGAACGGCCGAACGGTGCTGTCGTCGGTCAGCGCCCGGCCGGCGTCGAACAACGCGAACTGATCCGGCTCGACCAGATAGCCGGCAGCTACGACGATCCGTTCCGCATAGCCGTACCGGATCAGCGCGGCCGCGTCGGCGACCGCAGTACTGGCCGAGACGCACGCGCTGGTGTAGATCTTGGCCGCCCTGGTGGCCAGTGCCCGTACGCCGGCACGGTCGTGCACCGCGAGGAACAGCGGAGTCATCGCCCGTTCGGCGGGAGTCAGACCGGCGTCGGCGCAGGCAGTGATGACCGCGTCGAGCATCTCCTCCTCCAGCGAGCGGGCATCGACTGCTGTCGCTGCCCGGGTCACCCGGCGATTCGAGGTGTCGAACCGCCGTACCTCGCCGAACGCGGCGGCACCCGGCAACGCCGCCGCCAACTGCGCCTCGGTCCCCCGGCCGAGCGCGCTGAAGACCGACATGCCGGTGATCGACACCTGGTCGGTGGGCGACTCAGCCATGACTGCTCCGCTCGGCCTCGCCACCGAGCACCGGCTCCGCTGTCGCGGGCGACAACACCTCGGCGAGTACGGCGACGGCGTCGTCGATCGTCTTGATCCGGTCCAGGTACTCGTCACCGAGTTCGACGTCGTAGCGCTGCTCGACCTGGTGCACGAGCCAGGCGAGCTCCATCGAGTCGATCCGTTCCAGCTCACCGGATCGTTCACCGAGGCCGGACAGCCAGTCGATCACCTCGGCCCGTCCGGGCGCGGCCGGCGGCTGGGTGCGGGGCGGGAGCGGGGAAGGATTGCTCATCAGACCTGCTGGGCGACCCGGCCGGCCACCTCGGTGGTGAACTCGCCCACCGTCATCAAGGCCAGCTGCTCGGACTCCTCGTCGGAGAACCGCACGCCGAATTTGTCCTCGACCCGGATCGACAGGTCGGCCAGCGCGAGCGATTCCAGATCCACCCCGGCCGGGCCGAGCGTGGTGTCGTCGTCGATGCCCTCGACGTCGTAGTTCATGTCCTGCAGTTGCGCGATGACGAACTCGCGGACCTCTTCCCTCATCGGGATACCTTCTTCCTGTGGAGAACCGCACGGAATCCGATCTGGACCCCGTGCACGTCTGGTTGTCTGTCGTCGAGCAGGCCGATGACCAGCGATCGGCTGCTCACAACCTGCTGCTCGCCCTCGCGACGTCGCTGCGCGACGAAGCCGGGCCGGACTCTGCTGCCGGGCTCGCGCTGCGGCACGAGGTGTCCGGGCGGCCGGTGATCGACGGGCTTTCCGTGAGCATCAGCCACGCTCGCGGCCTGGTCGCGGTGGCGGCCGGGCGCTGCGGGCCTGTCGGCGTGGACGTCGAGAGTCGTCGGGACTTCGAGATCGACGGCATGGCTCGGCGTTGGTTCGACCCGGCCGAAGTGACCTGGCTGTACCGGCAGAGCGATCCGCTGGAGGCGTTCCTGCGGTTGTGGACCGCGAAGGAAGCCGTCGGCAAAGCACTCGGCCGCGGTCTGCGCGGTTCCGGCCTGCGCCGGCTGATGCCGCTCGACAGCACACCGGAACTGCTGCCCGCCTCGCTGCCCGCCGCAACGGTGCCGTCCGAGCCTCACCTGGTCGTTCTTCCACTGCCTGTCCAGGCCGACGCGGTGCTGGCGATCGCCGTACCGGTTGGTGTTTCGCAGATACGGCTCACCGAGCATCACGGTGCGGCCTTGCGCAGTACGGTGACGTCGCGGACCAGCTTCCCGGTCGTTGTCCGTGGCAACTGATCGAGGATCCGCACGCTCCGCGGCCGCTTGTACGACGCCAGTCGCTGAGCGAGCTCGGCTTCGATCCGGGCGACGTCGCGCCGCTCGTTGAGCTGCAGGTAGGCCGTGATCGCGCCGTCGAAGACGACCACCGCCGCCTCGACCCCACGCAAGGTCCCGATCGTGTACTCGACCTCGGTCAGGTCGACCTTCAGCCCGCCGACGCTCACCTGCGAGTCCAGCCGGCCCTTGATCGACACCAGCCCGGTCTCCGGATCGACGACGCCCGCATCCTTCGTCCGCAACCAGCCGTCGGCCCAGCGCGACGGATCGGACAGCCCCAGGTACGGCGACTCCGGCCGCCGGATCTGCAGCTCACCATCGACAGCCCGTACTTCGATGCCCGGCGCCGGCTGGATCTCCGGCCGGTGCCGGCCGAACAGGTCGGTGCCGATCACCCCGACCTCGGTCATCCCGTACATGTTTCCGAGCGGGACCTGGAACTTCTGCTCGAACGCCTTCGCGACCGACGCCGGCACCAGCTCACCACCGGTCGTCATCCGCTTGAACTGCGGCAGCGATGGCGGCTCGTTGACCGAGGCCAGCAGACCGATGTGGAAGGGGACGCCGAGCACGGTCGCCGGCGCACTGCCGCTCGCGATCGCCTGCAGGATCGCGTCTCCGGTCAGCCGGGCCGGCGGAACCAGCGTGACGCCGGCATGCAGGCCGTACATCAGCCCGCCGACCAGACCGAGCACGTGCACCATCGACGGGAGCAGGATGATCCGCTCACCACGCTGCGGTACGCCGTCGATCTGGGTGTAGCGCAGGACCTCCTCGACCAGGTCCTCGGCCGTCCGGCCGATCACCTTGGACGGGCCGGTCGAGCCCGAGCTGAGCTGGACGACGGCGTGCGCCGTACTGGCCGGGTGACCGGAGTAGCTGGCCACGGCGGTGTCGACCTCGACGAATGTGCGCAGCCCCGACGGGACCGGCCGCTCAGGCGAGACGACGACCTGCGGCACCAACCGCTCGATCGCGCGGCGGACCTCGTAGTCGGTCAGCCGGTGGTCGAGCAGGATCGCCTGCCCACCGGACCGCCAAACCGCCAGTAAATGCGTGATGAACGCCATTGACGGCGGTAAACGCAATGCCGCCGCACCGCCCGGGCGTAATCCCGAATCAGCCAGTTCGGATTGCCTGTCCCGGACCAGCCGGCGAAGCATTGATCGATCAATTGGCGCGGGTAGCGAAAAGCAGACGTCACTGGCATCACCGGCCAGCAGCACGTCGTCGACCCACTGGGCACCCATAGTGGTTCCGGGCACCACGACAGTACCGTCCATGGTCATCCGAGCTCCGAAGTTCGCCTTGAACACAAAGGATTCAGAGCACCAGTCCCCCACCAAGGCCTGGCGATGACGTGACCATACGACACGATCAGACGGTCCCGCTATGGACCTAAAGTGATGATCCCACTACCGTTCGCAATGGTGTCCGAATGGCTATTCCAGCTACCCCCGACGCATGTTGCGGGACCATTTCCAAAGCCGCTGAAGTCAAGCATTCGCTTCGGCAACAAACCGCTCGATCGTCGATAGAAGGTTAGGAAACGCAGCGGAAGGGATCCCCGTGCAGGGATCCCTTCCAGTCGTTAATCAAGCACTTTCCGGACTGTTCCAGAACAATCCGGCGCGATTTTTTTCAAATTCGGCGCTGCAACTCCTGGGCCAGCTCGACCGGCCGGAAGCCCAGCTCGGCGTTGACCGCGTTCATCGGTGCGTTCTGCTCGGCGTTCCAGGTGTGCACGATCCGCCGCTCGGAGTGGCTCCGTTGCAGTTCGAGGTGGTTGCGCACCTTCAGGGCCAGGCCGAGCCGGTGGCCGCGGTGGGCCCGCGAGACGAGCGTGCCCCACTGGAAGGCGTTGCCCGGGTCGTGCACACCGACGTACAGCTCGGTGTAGCCGGCCAGCGTGCCGTCGGGCGCCTGCGCGACCGTGATCCAGCCGCTGCGGCCCTGAGCGAGCCGCTGCTCCTCGCCGGAACGGACCCTCGCAGCGTCGTAGACCGCCGCCTCGACCTCGAGATCCCCCATCGGAGCCTCCAGGTCGAAGGTGGCCTGCATCGCCGCATAGGCGTCGACGTACCCGTCGGGACAACGGTCCTGCCAGCTGATCAGCCGGTAGTCCTGGTGATGCTCGGCGACCTTCTCGGCCAGCCCGGACAGGAAGTCCTCGGCGAGCGGCAGTTCCAGCACCCGATGCACCTCTACGTTCGCGACCGTCAGCCCGTTCGCCGCCGCAAAAGCCTGCCCGGGTGTCGGGGCACCGTCGATGGGGACATCGAGCTGGCCTTTGACGGTCGTCCGCCCGAGCTCCGCGGCGCGCTCAGCCACCGTTCGCGCCAAGTGGGTCCCGTAGCCACGACGCCGTACGTCGGCTCGAACAGCGATGTTCGCTTGGATCTGCGCCGTGTTGTCCTTCAGCGGATAGTCCAGGAACAGCGTGCCGGCGATCGCCCCCGCCTCGTCGCGGACGGCCCAGATCTCTTTGCCGAAGTACGCCGTATCGGTCAGCAGGCCGGCTCGCATCTCCTCGCGGGCCCAGGTGACGGCGAACTCACGTCCCTCGTCCAGCGCCGCCCGATGGACGTCGTACCAGGCGTCGAAGGCTTCGGTGTCGTGCGGATCGATCTGCTCAGAGGTGCTCACCCGGCTCACTGTAGAGAGGAGCGGGCAGCGCACTCCAACCGTTTATCGGCCGAAGACAAACGTTTGAAAAGCTCAGGCGGTGTCGGATCGCGCCGTGGTCAACCGGCCGAGGGCGAGCGCGACCCGGCCACCCGACTCCTCCAGAGCCTGGCGAGCCTCCGCCACTGGGCAACCGGTCAGCAGGTGCACCAGAGCGGGCTTCAGCTCACCGTCCGTCGCCGCCAGCGCGGCAGCACAGGCCTCCTGGTCGGCGCCGGTCGCCTCACCCAGGATCCGCAGCATCCGGCCGCGAAGTTTGTTGTTGGTGGCAACCATGTCCACCATCAGGTTCGACCAGGTGCGGCCGAGCTTGATCATCAGCGTGGTGGAGAACGCGTTCAGGATCATCTTCTGCGCGGTGCCGGCCTTCAGCCGGGTGGAGCCCGCGATCACCTCGGGACCGGTGTCCGCGGCGATCAGGATGTCCGCGTACGCCGCCAGCGGAGCGGCTGGGTTCGAGGTCACCAGGGCCGTGGTGGCACCGACCGCCCGGGCAGCGCTGAGCGCTCCGGCGACATACGGCGTCGTACCGGAGGCTGCCAGCCCGATCACCAGGTCCTTGCCGGTGACCTCGGCAGCGTCGGCGGCGCCGCCCTCCTCGGAGTCCTCGACGTTCTCGACGGCCCGGAGCAGGGCTTCCATCCCGCCGGCGTGATGGGCGATCACCAGATCGTCCGGCGCCCGAAAGGTGGGTAGCAGTTCGGCCGCGTCGAGGACGGCCAGCCGGCCGGAGGTGCCGGCGCCGAAGTAGTGCACGCGGCCGCCGTTGCGGACGGCTTCTACTCCGGCGTCGACGACCCGCGCGAGATCAGGGATCACCGCACTCACCGCGCCCGCGACGCGGGCGTCCTCCGCATTCACCATCCGGAGGATCTCGGTGGTGCCCACCGCATCGATCGCGAGCGTCCTGGGGTTGCGCTGCTCCGTGGGTGTGATCACAGTGACGATGTTAGTTTTCTACTGAAGGAATTTCAATTCTGTTGATCATTGACAGGACCTTTGACCCGGTGACGACGGACCGCGTTAGCGGTCGCCTCGAGCGCCTTCTGCGCGTCCGGCAGCACCAGTTGAGCGACGCCGATGAAGAGGCAGTCGATTACCGTGAGTTGCGCAATCCGGCTCGACATCGCCCCGGACCGGTACGTCGTCTCGCGGGCCGCTGTGGTGAGCACCAGATCCGCAGTGTGCGCCAGTGGCGAGCGGGGAAAGTTGGTCACCGCGACCGTGGTGGCGCCGTGCCGGGCGGCCTCCTCGAGCGCCTCGATGACCTCCACCGTCGTACCGGTGTGGGAGATCCCGATCGCGACGTCACCCTCGCCGAGCAGTGCCGCACTGGTCAGCGCGACGTGCACGTCCGACCACGCGAACGCCACCCGGCGGATGCGGTGCAGCTTCTGTTGCAGGTCGAGCGCGACGAACGAACTGGCCGCTGAGCCGTACAGGTCGACCCGCGGCGCCTTGGCGACCGCGGCGACGACCTTGGCCAGCGCATCGACGTCGAGTTGCTGAGCGGTCTCCCGGACCGCCCGTTCGTCCGCGAAGGCGACCTTGCCGACCACGTCCGCGAGCGAGTCCCCCGGTTCGATGTCGCCACCGACCTCCGGGCGCATGCTCTCCGTGGCCGACTGGGCCGCCAGCTGCAGGCGGAGCTGCGGATAGCCGGGGACGCCGATCTGCTTACAGAACCGGATGACCGTGGTCTCCGAGGTGGAGGCCACCTCGGCCAGTTCGGAGATCGTCATCGCAGCCACTCCGCCCGGGTCCGCGAGGACCGCGTTCGCCACCCGCTGCTCGGCCGGCGCCAGCGCGGGCATCACCGCGCGGACCCGGACCAGCAGCGGCCCCGTGGGTTCTGGAGAGGTAACTGAAGTCATGACGCCACCGTACGGCGACTAAGCACCCAATGGGGTCATCGACGCGAAAGTCTCCAACCGGAAGCGACAAATGATTCCGGGTTTCGTTCTCCGTCGAATAGCACCTGGTGTCCGGCGGTGATCTTGACCCCGTCCACATAGACCCCACGGCCCTGGTAAAGCGGGTCCGACGTATACCGCCAGCGCAGCGTCTGCTGGCCCGCTCCCAGCTCCGCCGACACCTGATGCCAGTGCCGGTCGCCGGAGCCGCTGATCGACCCGTCCGTGTCGATCACGGTGCCGCGATCCATCACGGTGAAAGGCACCTTGGTCCAGGTGGATCCGTCGGTCGAACTCTCCAGATACAGCAGATCCGAGTCCTCGGTGTCGACGAACAGGTCGAAGGCCACCTTCGCCCCCTCAGCCGGTACGGCGACCGGCACCGCGAGCGTCGTCGTACTGGCGTCCGTCGTCCCGGAGAACCACGCATCCTTGCCGTGCTGCGGTCCTACTCCGAGCGACAGCGCAAGCCCTTGTACTACGGCCCTTCGGGCGGGGTTGTTGCTGCCCCAGTTGCGGCTCGGGTGCACCCGGTTGGTGAGCAGGATCGCGAACGAGCGGGAGTCGAAGTCGATCACGATCGACGTACCGGTGTAGCCGGTGTGCCCCGCCGTACGGGGTCCGGACAGGCCGCCCATGTACCAGCGCTGGTTCAGCTCGAAACCGAGGCCGTGGTCGTTGCCCGGGAAGCCCTGGTTGAAGTTGGTGATCATCGCGGTCACCGAGCTCTCCTTGAGGATCCGGGCACCGCGGTAGCTACCGCCGCTCAGGAACGTCTGCGCGAGCACGGCCAGGTCGTCCGCGGTACTGAACACGCCGGCGTGCCCGGCAACACCGCCGAGAGACCAGGCGTTCTCGTCGTGCACCGAGCCCCAGACCATGCCGCGAGGAGGAGCCGTCTGGTACTCCGTGGCGGCGATCCGCGGCTTCTTCTTCTCGTCCGGGTTGTAGCCGGTGTCGCGCATCTGCAGCGGCTTGGTGATGCCGTCGGCGACCAGCTTGTCCAGCGTCTTGCCGGTGACCCGGTGCGCGAGCTCGCCGAGCGAGATCAGGTTCAGGTCGGAGTACAGGTAGGTGCTGCCGGGTGGGTTGACCAGCTTGGCCGTGAGCGCCTCGTGCAGGCGGAGCTCGGGCGTTGGCTGATCGCTCCACAACGGCAGGAACGCGGGCAGTCCGGTGGTGTGCGTGAGCGCCTGCCGAACGGTGATCGCGGCCTTGCCGTTCTCGGCGAACTCCGGAACGTACGTCGCGATCGGAGTGTCGAGGTCGACCTTGCCCTTCTCGACCAGCTGCAGGATCACGATCGAGGTGAAGAGCTTGGACACCGACGCCATGTCGAAGATGGTGTCGGTGCGCATCGGGATCTGCTGGTCCGCGGGCAGCTCGGTCCCGCTGCCGTCGGCGTACTTCAGGGCCATCCCGGTGGCGTTGCGGGTGACGATCTTGCCGTCGTGGCCCAGCAGGGTGACCGCACCGGCGTACAGGGGATGCGCGGTGCCGTTCGGCTTGGTCCAGGCCGCGACCTGGGCCAGCGCCGCGTCGATCGGGGCGGGGTCGAGGCCGGCCTTCTGCGGAGTCGCGTCGCGCAGCAGGGTGGACTTCGGCGCGTACCCGTCGTACGGGTGGTCGAAGCGGCCAGATTTGTTGCCAGAGGCAATTGCCGGAGTGGTCATGGTGAGCATCAGGGTAGAGGTTAGCGCGATCAGCTTGACCAGCTTCACCGGTGATCTCCCTTGTAGAGCAGGTACTTCGCGCGGCGTGCCGTCCAGGCGTCGGTCTCGCCCTGCCAGGCCGCGACGATCTCCTCGGCGGTGGCGCCGCCGTCGAGCATCGTGCGGAACCGGTCCGAGCCGGTGAGCAGGTCGATCCAGCGGCCCGGCGGGTTGTCACCGGTACGCCAGGCGAAACCCGGGTACAGCTTCTTGGCCTCGACGATCATGTGCGTGGCCGCCAGGATCGCCTCGACCCGGTGCGGATCGGTGATCTGGACCTGGACGCCGCCGCAGAGCACGTTCGCGTTCTTGCTGATGGACGGCGTGAAGTAGGCCTCGCGGAAGTCGACGCCGGGGATGTTCTTCGCGTGCAACGCCTCGGCCCACTTGTAGTCGACGTACGGCGCGCCGATCAGCTCGAACGGCCTCGTGGTGCCGCGACCCTCCGACATGTTGGTCGCCTCGAAGAGGCACAAACCCGGATAGAGCAGCGCGGTGTCCGGTGTGGGCATGTTCGGGCTCGGCATCACCCAGGTCAGTCCGGTGTCGGCGTACAGCTGATCGCGTCGCCAGCCCTTCGCCTCGATGACCTGCAACTCCTTGAGCCGCGCGCCGTTCGTGTCCAGCGGCAGGTACTCCGCGTTGAACAACCGGGCCAGCTCGCCGACGGTCATCCCGTGTTGCTGGATGATCTCCCGCTTGCCGACGCCACTGGTGTAGCCAGGCTTGAGCATCGGACCGCGGGCATAACCGCCGGTCGGGTTCGGCCGGTCCAGTACGACGAAGCGCGCGCCGGTGCGGACGGCGGCGAGCATCGCCTCGTACATGGTCCAGATGTAGGTGTAGAAGCGGGCGCCGACGTCCTGGATGTCGAAGACGACCGTCTCGACACCGGACTTCGTGTAGAGCGTGGCGAGCTTGTCGGCCGCCGCGCCGTACGCGTCGTAGACCATGATCCCGGTGCGCGGATCGATGTGGTCGCCCTCGGACCCGCCGGCCTGGGCCGTCCCGCGGAAGCCGTGCTCGGGACCGAAGACCGCGACCACGTTGACCTTGCCGGACGCGTGCATGGTGTCGACGATGTGACTCAGGTCGTCGAGGATGCCGGTCGGGTTGCTGATCACGCCGACCTTCTGGCCGGCGAGCGCCTTCCAGTCGTCCTTCGCCAGCGCCTGGGCGCCGGTCATGACTCCCTTTTGCTTGGCTTCCTGGACTTGTGCCGCTTGGGCTGCTTGCGTGTCGAGCAGCGGGGCCGCCGCGAGGGCGCCGGCTCCCGCGAGCAGGGAACGTCTCTTCATCGCGGGGTTCACCAGCTCAATCCGTAGCCGAAGGGGTAGAGGGGCGTCTGCGGCTGACCCGCGACCGGGATGTCGACGGGGAGCTTGCCGGTCGGCGCGATCTCGCCGTACAGGACCTTCGCCAGCGACTCCATCGAGACGGCCGCGTAGCCGTAGGTGGCCAGGTACGTCGGCGCCTCGTCGAAGTACGCGATGTCGTACGGGTCGCGGACGGCCACGACGATCACGGTCTTGCCGGTGGCGAGCAGGTCCTTCACCAGCTTCTGCTGCTTGGCCAGCTTGTCGGTCACCTTCGTGTCCCAAGCCTTCTGGGTGAGCACCACGGTGACGTCGTTGGCCTGCGCCTTCGTCACTGCGTCCGCTATCGCGGCGTCGGTCGGGGCGGCGCCGGTCTGCGCGACTGTCGTCGTCGCTCCTCTGGCCGCGAGGCTGTTGGCCAGCGACTGCGTGGTGCTGACGCCCCAGCCAGTGACGAGGATGTTGCGCGGGGTCTTGCTCAGCGGCAGCGTGTTGTTGTTGTTCTTGACCAGCGTGATGCTCTTGTCGACGATCTTCTGCGCGGTGGCGAGGCTGGTCGGCGTACCGACTGTCGTCGCGATCTTCGCCGGGTCGACGAACGGCTGGAACAGGACACCGTTCTTGATCTTCATCAGCAGGATCCGCAGCAGGCTCTCGTCGATCCGGCGCTCACTGATCCGGCCCGACTTCACCGCGTCGAGGACGGCCTTGAACTGCACGTCCGGCGCCGGCGGCAGCAGCACCTGGTCGGCGCCTGCCTCGATCGCACGAACGGCCACCTCGGCATCGCCGTACTTCGCCCGAACGGCCGCCATCTCCAGCGCGTCGGTGACGATCAGGCCCTTGAAGCCGAGCTCGCCCCGCAGTACGCCGGTCAGGATCGGCTTGCTCAGCGTCGCCGGGTCACCCGACGGGTCGAGCGACGGAACCACGATGTGCGCGGTCATGATCGAGTCGATGCCGGCCTTGATCGCGGCCTTGAACGAAGGCGCGTCGATCGTCTCCCACTGCTCGCGGGTGTGGTTGATCGTCGGCAGCGCGGTGTGGCTGTCGTCGACGGTGTCACCGTGGCCGGGGAAGTGCTTCGCGGTCGCGGCGATACCGGCGTCGTTCTGGTAGCCCTGCACCTGCGCGACGACCATGTCCGACACCAGCTTCGGGTCGGACGAGAAGGACCGTACGCCGATCACCGGGTTGAGCGCGTTCACGTTCACGTCGGCGACCGGGGCGTAGTCCTCGCGGATGCCCATCGCCTTGAGCTCGCGACCGGTGATGCCTGCGGCCGTGCGCGCGTCGGCCGTGTTGCGGGTGGCGCCGTGCGCCATGTTGCCGCCGAACTGCGTGGCCGGCGGGCCGATCCGCACGACGACGCCTTGCTCCTGGTCGGTCGCGATCGTCAGCGGAAGGTGGAGACCTTGTTTCACCGCCGCAGCCTGAAGCTGGTTGCTGTACGTCGCGAGCTGGGTCGGGTTCTGCACGTTGTCGCGCGCGTTGAAGTAGATCCAGCCGCCCGGGTGGTACTTCGCGACGACCTCCGCCGGCGTCGCCACGCCGTACAGGGCGGTGTTGCGCGCGTCCGGCCGGTTCGCGTCCGGCCCGTAGGCGAACAGGACGAACATCTGGCCGATCTTGTCCTCGAGCGACATCCCCTTGATCGCCTGGGTCGCCTGCTGCAGATTGCTGATCGGCTGAGGCTTCCTCGCCTCAGGTGGTGGCGCACTGACCGCGGCCGCGGGCACCAGCGCCCCGACAGTCGCAGTGGCAAGGCTGGCAATGGCGAAGCGGCGCAAGGCGGACATACCAAACCCCTCAGGTAATTGAATTACAACCGTGCCCCCGAACGCGAAAGTTACCCACGCGAACGACGCGGGTCAAGGGCAAACCCATCCTTCCCCCAACACACCCCGCACACCCACCACAACCCACCGCACAACCCAAACGCTTGCACTACGCCCCACACACCTCCTCCGTCCGCGCTCTCACCCACCCCGTTTCGCCGTCCCCCGTCGGCGCGGTCAGCCGTCTCGGCCCTGCCAGGTGGTTATGCAGACTTCGTTGCCTTCCAGGTCGGCGAGGATCCAGAAAGCGGGCGCACGCGTCGCGGACAAGAGTCGGCCCCCGGCGGCCAGTGCGGTCTCGATGCGCCGTGGCGCTTCGTCATGCGGAACGCAGATGTCGAAGTGGATGCGGTTGCGTTGCGGGCGCGCCTGGTCCATCTGCTGGAACCAGACGGCCGGGCACTGCCCGACCGGGTCGACCAGCGGATCCTCCGGTCCGTCGGCACCCGGCTCATGGGTATAGCCGAGCACCGCCTTCCAGAACGGCCGAATTCCGGCGATGTCCAGCGCATCGATCGCGATCTCCAGGATCTGGACGGATCGCGGCGCCCCCGTTCCGATCTCCGGCTCCGTCAGAAGACCGGATCTCTCGGCGGCGGCAGAGATCTCGAGCGCGAGTTCGGCATCCCGGGTGGTGACCGCTGCGCGCTCAGCCGATTGCAGAGTGAAGACGACCCGATCGGGACGTGCATCGACCTGGAGGTGCCCGTCGGCGTCGTCACCACACACCGCCACAGCGTCCGCCGTCAAAGCGACCGCCCGAGCCAACGACCCGACCCGAACCGACGTACGCAAAGCGCCCAGCAAGAAGCGCCATCCAGCGTCCTGGACCGCGTCCGACGCTTCCTGCCGACTCAAGACCCGTTCCATGCCTACATCCTTCCAGCCCCACACACCCGCAGCTTCGCGGGCGACCGAGGATGACGACTTGCGTCTCGGGGGTGGGGTCAGAGGAGGGTGTCGGCGGTGTGGGTGATGAGGTCGTCGATCGCGGTGCCGTCCATGGTCGGGGGTTGGAGCAGGAGGCGGTGAACGCCGAGGTCGGCGTACCGGTGGGCGGTCTCCAGGTCGGGAAGGCGGTCCGGGGTCACGGTGATTTCGAGCGGGCCGAGGTCGGCCGGGCGGCTCCAGCGTTTTGACGACTCGCGCAGATCGGACAGGGCGGAGGCTGTCCGGTCGAGGTCGAGGTCCCAGCCGTACCAGCCGTTGCCCTGCTGGATCGCGCGTCGGTAAGCGGCCGCGGACTGGCCGCCCACGACGATCGGGGGATGCGGGCGCTGCACCGGGCGTGGGCGTTCGAAGACATCGGCGAAGGCGACGAATCGGCCGTCGAAGTGGGGCGCCGGCTCGTCCCAGAGGACCCGCATCGCGGCCAGGTACTCGTCGGTCCTGGCACCGCGCTCGGCCAGCGATACTCCGAGGGCATTGAGCTCCGGCTCGACATAGCCGACGCCGATGCCGACGGTCAGCCGGCCGTTCGACAGGTGGTCGATCGACGCCAGTTGCTTGGCCAGCAGCACCGGCTGGCGCTGCGGCAGCACGATCACCCCGGCTCCGAGCCGGATCCGCTGGGTCAGCGCCGCGAGGTGGGCGAGCGCGATGAGCGCCTCGATCCGCGGTTGCTCGCGCGGGTCGTCGTCGTTCTCCGGCAAGGCGATGTGGTCGCCGACCCAGAGCGATTCGAATCCGGCCTCCTCGGCCAGCCTCGCGCGCCGCGCCATCGTCTCCGGATCGGCACTGCTGCCCCGGTGCAATCCGTACAACCCGAACTTCAGCTCGTTCGTCATATCCACTCCCAGCCAAGGCAGTGGAGTCGGTCAGCCACTGCCGATCCCCTGAGGCTAAACCTCGAACAGGTGCATCAGAGACGTTTGACCCTGTCAGGCGGGGCATTCACCGCGGGTAGCGGATGCGGAAGTTCTCGACGGCCGCTGAATCCCGGTCCGCTACCTGGATCGGCGGATAGGTCCATTGCCACAGGCCGAGGCCCGGCGGACGGGTGAGCTGGATTCGGCCGCGGGTGCCGGAGACGTCGACGTACTGCCAGGAGTTCGCCAAACCTCGCCGGTCTGTGCCGTGAGAACGCAAGAGGTCGGCCAGTACGACGATGGTGTCGTAGCCCTCGAAGGCCACGAAAGAAGGTGCTTTGGGCAACTGATCTCGCAACGCGGCCTCGACTTGGTCGCCCAGCGCGGTGAGACGGTCGGGAAGGTAACGCAGGAAGGGAATCGCGGCGCCGTCCTTGCCCAGTAGTGTCGCCCATTCGCCGAACTCGGGTTGGCCGGCCGGAGCGCCGATCAGCAGGTCGGCGAGACGAGGGTCGCGGCGGACGGCCTTGACGATCGGTACTGCGGGCTCTGGGGTGCCGACCAGGAGAAGCAGAGCCGTCGCGCGGTGCTCGACAAGCGCATCGCACACAGCCGGCGGCGCGAGCGAGTCCAGCTCGATCAGCGAGCCGCCGCGATGCGTGAGGTGGTCCCGCAGAATGCGAGTTCCAGCGGCCCAGTAGACGCTCGGCTGGGCCACGACGGCGACTCGGCTGCGCCCCTCGCCGAGGAGGAAGTCCGCGTAGATCTGCCAACCTCGCGACTGCGGCGGGGCAAGACGTGCGACCCAGTCCGTCGGACGATCGACCAGCGCGTCGAGAACCGCCGAGGAGCAAAGGAACGGCAGCCCGAGGGCGTCGGCTCGTCCCGCAGCAGCGCGAGCTACGACGCTGTGATACTCGCCCGCCAACGCCACCACACCCAGCCGAGCCAACTCGTCAACGGCCGCGACAGCCCGGTCCGGATCGGCGGCCGTATCCCGGACCACCAACTCGAGCGGCCTTCCGGCGATCCCACCGGCATCGTTGACGTCGCGAACGGCCAACTCCAGGCCGGCGAGCAGCTGCCGCCCCGCCTCCACCCACCCCGGGCGGGTCAGCGGAACGAGAGCGCCGATCTGTACAGCCGAGTCCAGCCCAGATGTGACCATGCCGGACATTGCATCCGCCACCGTCGCCGGCAGGCAACCGGTTATCGGCGGCGAAGCCGACAACCGATCGCCCTTGCAGCATCCTCAACGCGACCTGGATGAGGTCAGAGCTTGAGCGAGGTCTCCACTACGGCGGCCAATTCGTGGGCAACCTCGTCGGCGATAGCTGACGATTCGGCTTCGACCATGACGCGGACCAGCGGTTCCGTTCCCGAAGGACGGAGGAGGACCCGGCCGGTGTCACCCAGGCGGGTCGTGGCGGCAGCAACAGCAGCCTGTACTGCGGGGTCTGTGCCGGCCCGGGACTTGTCGACGTTGGGCACGTTGACCAGGATCTGCGGGAGACGGGTCATCACGGCGGCCAGATCGGCCAGTGACTTGCCGGTCTGGGCGACCCGGGCCAGCAGCATCACTGCGGTCAGGGTGCCGTCGCCGGTGGTGGCGTGGTCGGACAGGATCACGTGCCCGGACTGCTCGCCGCCGAGCTTGTGACCGCCGGCCTTCATGGCCTCCAGCACGTACCGGTCGCCGACCTTGGTCTGCTCGACCGCGATCTGCTCGCGGACCATCGCCTGAACGAATCCGAGGTTGCTCATCACGGTCGCCACGACGGTGTCGTTGTGCAGCTTGCCGCTGTCGCGCATGGCCAAGGCCAGGATCGCCAGGATCTGATCGCCGTCGACCAGTTCACCGGCTGCGTCAACGGCCAGGCAGCGGTCGGCGTCGCCGTCGAGCGCGATGCCGAGGTCGGCGCGGTGGCCGATCACCTCGCGGCGCAGACCCTCCATGTGGGTGGATCCGCACTCGAGGTTGATGTTGAGTCCGTCCGGCGAGGCGCCGTACGTGATCACCTCGGCACCGAGGCGGCGCAGTGCCTCCGGGGCAGTCAGCGAAGCCGCGCCGTTGGCGCAGTCGATGACGACCTTGACCCCGTCGAAACGGTTCGGGGCGGAGCGGACCAGGTGCGAGACATAGGTCTCGAAGCCCTGCCCGTCGTCCAGCACACGGCCGACAGCCGCGCCGGTCGGGCGTTGCCATTCCTCGCCGACGCGGACCTCGATGGCGTCCTCGATCGCGTCGTCGAGCTTGATCCCACCGCGGGCCAGGAACTTGATGCCGTTGTCGGGCATCGGGTTGTGGCTGGCGGACAGCATCACGCCGAGGTCGGACCCGGTCGAACCGGTCAGATAGGCGACGGCCGGGGTCGGCAGAACGCCGAGCCGGACGACATCGACGCCGGCGCTGGCCAGACCGGCCACCACGGCGGCTTCCAGGAATTCACCGCTGGCACGTGGATCCCGGCCCACAACGGCGCGTGGCCGGTGCCCTTCGAAGGCACCGGCCTCGCCGAGTACGTGAGCGGCGGCGACCGAGAGGTCGAGCGCCAGCTCCGCGGTCAGGTCCACGTTCGCCAGGCCACGGACACCGTCCGTGCCGAACAAACGCGACATCAGGAAATCAGCGCTTGCTGTACTGCGGAGCCTTACGGGCCTTCTTGAGACCGGCCTTCTTACGCTCCTTGATCCGCGCGTCGCGGCTGAGCAGACCGGCCTTCTTCAGACCCGGCCGGTTCGCCTCCTCGTCGGCGGCGTTCAGGCAGCGGGCGATCCCCAGCTGCAGCGCACCGGCCTGGCCGGTGATGCCGCCGCCGTTGATCCGCGCGATCACGTCGTACGAACCCTCGAGACCGGCAACCACGAACGGCTCGTTCACGTGCTGCTGGTGCACCTTGTTCGGGAAGTACACGTCGATCGGCTTGCCGTTGACGGTGATGTTGCCCGTCCCCGGAATGAGGCGGACGCGAGCGACGGCCTCCTTGCGGCGACCGGTCGCACCGGCCGGGTTGATCACCGCGACGCGACCGGACTCGGCGCGCTGCTCCGGAGTCGGGTTCGTCTCGGAGGTGTAGGCGACCGGGCCCTCGGTGTCGATGGGGACCTCGGTGTCGAAGTCTTCGGTCTCGGTGGTGATGTCGCTCACGCTGGGAATCCTCGTTTAACTGGCTCGTCGACCGCTACTACTGAGCGATCTGGGTGATCTCGAAAGGCTTCGGCTGCTGGGCGCTGTGCGGGTGCTCCGGACCGGCGTACACCTTCAGCTTGCTGAGCAGCTTCCGGCTCAGACGGTTCTTCGGCAGCATGCCCCAGACAGCCTTCTCGACGGCCTTGCGAGGGTCCTTCTCGAGGATCTCGCCGACCGGTGTAGCGGTCAGACCACCCGGGTGACCCGAGTGGCGGTAGGCCAGCTTGTCGGTCCGCTTGTTGCCGGACAGGGCGATCTTGGAGGCGTTGATGACGACCACGAAGTCACCGCCGTCCACGTGCGGCGCGAACGTCGGCTTGTGCTTGCCGCGCAGCAGGGTGGCGATCTGGACGGCGAGCCGACCGAGCACGACGTCGGTGGCGTCGATCACATGCCACTCACGGGTGACGTCAGCAGGTTTCGGGCTGTACGTGCGCACGGTCGTTGACCTTCGTTTCTCAGAGGTTGACAAAACAGATACAGACGTCGGCGAGCGGCCCGCCATACCCCAACTCCTACCGGGAACAGGCCTAGAAACGCACAACGACAGCCCAGAATACCGGCGCGGGAGCCTTTGGGTCAAAGTGAGCCCAAGCCAGCTGGGGACCCCGGCTTGGAACGAGCTGAGGACCGCACTAGTTTAGCGGTGAAGATTGAAGTCCGATCCGCGTCCCGCCGGCGACGATGACCCTCATCACGGGGCTTTCCTCGGGCGACGACGCCAGCTTGCGAAGAGGGCATTGTGACCGAACAGTCGCTCACCGTCCGGGACAACCGGACCGGCAAGGACTACGACCTTGCCATCACCGATGGCACCATCCGCGCCGCCGATCTCAAGCAGATCACCGCGGCCGAGGGGGACGGTGGCCTGGCCACCTACGACCCCGGCTTCGTCAACACCGCCTCCACCCGGTCCTCCGTCACGTTCATCGACGGCGACAAGGGCATCCTGGAGTACCGCGGCTATCCGATCGAGCAGCTCGCCGAGCAGTCCAACTACCTCGAAGTGGCGTACCTGCTGGTCAACGGCAAGCTGCCGAACAAGGCGGAGTACGAAGCCTGGGTGCACGACGTGACGTATCACACGTTCGTGCACGAGAACCTGAAGACCTTCATGCAGGGCTTCCGGTACGACGCACACCCGATGGGGATGCTGCTGGCCTCGGTCGGCGCGCTGTCCACCTTCTACCCGGAGTCGCGCGACATCTTCGACGAGGAGTCGCGGGCGCTGCAGATCCGCCGGCTGATCGCGAAGATGCCGACACTGGGCGCCTTCTCCTTCCGGCACGCCCAGGGCAAGCCGTACGTCTACCCCGACAACGAGCTCAGCTACGCGGCGAACTTCCTGTCGATGCTGTTCAAGATGAGCGAGCCGAAGTACGCCGCCGACGACCGGCTGGTGCGCGCGCTGGAGATCCTGTTCATCCTGCACGCCGACCACGAGCAGAACGCTTCCACCAACGCGGTCCGGGCGATCGGCTCGACCCAGGTCGACCCGTACTCCGCGGTCACCGGCGGCATCGCCGCCCTCTACGGCCCGCTGCACGGTGGCGCCAACGAGGCGGTGCTGAAGATGCTGCGCCGGATCGGCTCGGTCGACAACGTGGGTTCGTTCATCGAGGGCGTGAAGGCCGGCGAGGAACGCCTGATGGGCTTCGGCCACCGGGTCTACAAGAACTACGACCCGCGCGCCAAGATCATCAAGAAGGCCGCCGACGACGTGTTCGAGGTGACGGGCATCAACCCGTTGCTGAAGATCGCCGTCGAGCTCGAGAAGATCGCGCTGGAGGACGAGTACTTCGTCTCCCGCAAGCTCTACCCGAACGTGGACTTCTACTCCGGCCTGATCTACGAGGCCCTGCAGTTCCCGCCGGAGATGTTCACCGTGCTGTTCGCCATCCCGCGGACGTCGGGCTGGCTGGCGCAGTGGGCGGAGTCGCTCGGCGACAGCGACCAGAAGATCGCCCGCCCGAAGCAGATCTACACCGGCGAGCGTGGCGTTCAGTACGTCCCCATGGGCGACCGCTGACCCGTAAGCATTGGAACGACCCCGGTCCGGGTGCAAGGCCTCGGACCGGGGTCGTTTTTGCGCTTTTGGGGACTACGACGCTGCTCTGTCGGCCGCCGGTTCCCGCAGTACTGCGATCAATTCGTCCAGCCGCCCCCGGGCCCGGGACATCGCGATGTGGTCGAGGTAGTCGCGGGACTCGACGATCAGGCCGTCGCGGATCCGCAGTACGAAGATGCAGGGCACGGTGAACGGTTCGCCGGTCTCGATCACGGTGCCGGCGTAGTCGAACTCCGCCACGATCACCTCCGGATCGGTGGTCTCGTGGATCCGCAGATTGGCCGGCTCGAAGCGGATCGCGGCGCCGGCCCGCGGCGCCACCGCGCCGAAGTGGTCGCGCAGCGCCTGCCGGGACAGCAGTGGTTTCTCCCCGTACGGCGAGAACGGGTGCCGCACGTCGGTCTGTTCGGCGTACAGGTCGGGCAGTTCGTCGTACCGGCGGTCGCAGACGCCGCGGACCAGCTGCAGGAACACCTCGGTGGGGGTCATGCGCGGAACCTTTCTCGTGGTTAAACGGAGTAGCAACTCCGAATATATGGAGTAGCGACTCCGTTTACAACTTCTCGACGCACATCCGCGTCTCCTACGCTGTGCGGTGACCAAGGAGGCGTGGCTGGTGCGAGCTGATGCGCAGGACAACCGGAACCGGATCCTGGCGGCCGCCGAGGAGATCTTCGGCCGGACGCCCGGCGCGTCGACCGAGGACGTCGCCAAGCAGGCCGGGGTGGGGATCGGCACCGTTTTCCGGCACTTCCCGACCAAGGTCGAACTGCTCGAGGCCGTCCTCACCGTGCGGCTGGAACGACTGCGTGACCGCGCCACCGAGCTCGCCGACGAGCCGGACGCGGGTGCCGCCTTCTACGGGTTCTTCACTCAGGTGGTCGCCGAGGCGTCGACCAAGCTCGCGATCTCCGAGGCGCTGGTCGCGTCGGGGTCCGCGGCCGGTGAATCAGCTCGCAGCGCGGGCGCCGGAATGCGGGAGGCGTTCGGGACGTTGCTCAGCCGCGCCCAGCAGAGCAACGCAGTACGGGCCGATGCCGACTTCCCCGAGGTGTATGCCTTGCTGATCGGCGCCTCCCGAGGCGCAACCGCCGCCGGCCTCGAGCCCCCCGTCCGCGACAAGATGCTCGACATCCTGTACGACGGACTTCGCCCCGCGCCGACCAGATGAGACAGCGCTGGCGAGCTTGGTCGCGCCGTCGCCGCATCCTCCTCGTGCTCACGATCGCCTTCCTGCTGGTGGTTCCGGTGCCGCTCGGACTGCATGCGGCGTCGCTGCGGATCTCGTACTCCGGTGAGCCGTCGAGCGAAGCAAGAACTCGCGGACACGACGCGCTGTGGCTCGGCCACGCCTGGGTCGACGGCCGGAAGACCCCGGCCGACGTCGCCGCTCTCGCCCAGCGACTCGAGGGCACCGGCATCCGCGATCTCTACGTGCACACAGGTCCACTGGAGCACGACGGATCCTTGCCATTGGCAACCGTCTCGCCGAAGGCGCGCTGGTTCGTCGACGCCGTCCACCGGGCGATGCCGAACGTCCGCGTGCAGGCCTGGCTCGGCGATGTCGTGCTGCCGCAGAAGAATCCCGGCATGGACCTGGACGACGCAGCCGTTCGCGACCAGGTGACCGCCGCATCCTCGCAGGTGCTCGACGAAGGCTTCGACGGCATCCACTTCGACCTGGAACCGTTGCAGTCCGGCTCCAAGAGCTTCCTCGCCCTGCTCGACCAGGTGCACGCGGTGACCAAGGCCCGCGGCGTACCGCTGTCGGTCGCAGCCGCACAACTCAAC
Organism: Kribbella monticola; assembly: GCF_003261635.1. Classification (GTDB taxonomy): domain Bacteria; phylum Actinomycetota; class Actinomycetes; order Propionibacteriales; family Kribbellaceae; genus Kribbella; species Kribbella monticola. The sequence continues at coordinate 542,278 of NZ_QFXK01000030.1, forward strand.
CCGCGGCCCGGCATGAACGGCGTATTGGTCGCCCTCACCGGCCAGAGCAAGTGGTGGTCCGAGCAGTACTTCGGTGAGGTCGCCCGCCGGGTCGAGCAGATCGCGGTGATGTCGTACGACACCGCGATGCCACTCGAATCCCTGTACGGCGGCTTCGTCGCGCAGCAGACCGAGAAGGCACTGGCCGCGACCCCACCCGGCACCGACCTTTTGATGGGACTACCCGCGTACTACGAGAACGACCTGTCCCACCGCGGATCGGCCGAGACGGTCGCTGCCGGTGTTCGCGGCGCCCGCCTCGGCCTCGGCAACTCCAGCCGGCAGAACTTCGGCCTGGCCCTGTACGTCGACTTCGCCGCGACTTCTGAGCACTGGTCCGCCTATCGCGACGGCTGGTGCCTCGACGACTAACGGGCGCGTTCGACCCGGCCCTCGTCCCAGACCGGGGTCGGGGACTCGTAGACCGAACCGTCGCTGCCGAAGACCAGGTAGCGGTCGAAGCCTCGCGAGAACCAGCGGTCGTGGGTGACGGCGAGAACCGTTCCGTCGAAGGAATCCAGGCCCTCCTCCAGCGCCTCGGCGGATTCCACGTCCAGGTTGTCCGTCGGTTCGTCGAGCAGCAGCAAGGTGGCGCCGGACAACTCCAGCAGCAGGATCTGGAACCGCGCCTGCTGACCGCCGGACAAACTGTCGAAGGTCTGCTCGGCCGCATGGGCCAGCTCGTACCGGTCGAGCTTGCGCGAAGCCAGCTCGCGCCCCATCCCCTCGCGATGCTCGTCGCCGCGATGCAGGATCTCCAGCAGCGTCCGGCCGACCAGCTCGGGGTGCTCATGCGTCTGTGCGAACCAGCCCGGCCGGACCCGCGCGCCCAGCTTGACGTTGCCGGTATGCGCGACCGGTGTGATCGGCACCTCGCCGACCGGCTGGTGCTCGATGTCCGGATCCGTTCCACCATTGGCGAGCAGGCGCAGGAAGTGCGACTTGCCGGAACCGTTCGAGCCGAGCACGGCCACGCGTTCGCCGTACCAGACCTCCAGGTCGAACGGTTTCATCAGACCGGTCAGCTCCAGCCCGGTGGCGACCACCGCGCGCTTGCCGGTCCGGCCGCCGGTGAGCCGCATGCTGACCTTCTGCTCGCGCGGGATCGCCTGCGGCGGCCCGGCCTCCTCGAACTTGCGCAGCCGGGTCTGGGCGGCCTTGTAACGCGAGGCCAGACCGTCGTTGTACGCCGCCTTCTGCTTGTACATCAGCACCAGGGCCTTGAGTTTGGCGTGCTCTTCGTCCCACCGGCGGCGCAGTTCCTCGAACCGTTCGAACCGGTGCTTGCGGGCCTCGTGGTACGTCTTGAAGCCGCCGCCGTGCGTCCAGATGGTGTTGCCTGCGGCACCTAATTCGACGGTGACGATCCGGGTCGCGGTATTGGCCAGCAATTCGCGGTCGTGGCTGATGTAGAGCACCGTCTTCTGGGTGGCGTTGAGCTGCTCCTCGAGCCAGCGCTTGGCCGGTACGTCGAGGTAGTTGTCCGGCTCGTCCAGCATCAGCACCTCGTCGGGGCCGCGCAGCAGCGCTTCCAGGACGAGCCGCTTCTGCTCGCCGCCCGACAAGGTCTTCACCTCACGCCAGCGGCAGTTGTCGTACGGGATGCCGAGCGCCGACGTCGTACAGACGTCCCAGAGCACCTCGGCGTCGTACCCGCCGACCTCGCCCCAGTCCGCGACCGCCTGGGCATAGCGCAACTGGGTCTTCTCGTCGTCGGCCTCCATCATCGCCAGCTCGGCCTGATCGAGCTTGGCGGCGGCCTCCTGTACTGCGGCCGGCGCGACCCCGAGAAGCAGATCGCGGACCGTCGAGGAGTCGCGGACCGAACCGACGAACTGGCGCATCACCCCGAGCCCGCCGGACCGCGCGATGCTGCCGCTGTGCGGTTTCAGGTCGCCCGCGATGATCCTGGTCAGCGTGGTCTTACCGGAACCGTTCGCCCCGACCAGGGCGACCTTGGCCCCGTCCCCGACCCGGAACGTGATGTCGTCCAGCAACACCCGCCCGTCCGGCAACTCGAACCCGATTCCGGCGACATCCACATGACCCATGCCCACCAGTCTGACCGGCAGTTCGCGGTACGGCGAACGGTTATGCCCTACCAGCCCTTCAGGTGGTCCAGGTAGATCCCGCCGGTGGGCCGAACCGTGCCCTTCATGAACAACTTGAGCGGGGCCGCATACAGTCCGAACGTCCGCGAGCCGGTGAAGAACCCGACCGAAGCGCAGCCGTCGTACGCGACCCAGATCTCCTGTTGTCCCCGCGAGGTGTCGAACCGGAGCACAATCGCCTCCTTGGCGCGGGCCGACGGGGCGCACTTGAACACCGGGAGGTCCGGGTTGCGCTCCGGCAGCACCTTGATCGCATCGACCACCTGTTGCGCCGTGTCGGCGTTGAAGCTCGCCGAGCCCAGCAGCATCGGGTCACCCGGGGAAATGCGGTAGCGGCACGCCTGGAGGCCGTACACGGGCAGTTGTACGTCGAGGCCGGTGCCCGGCGGCACCGCCTCCGGTCCGGGGGCTGTCTCGATCGGGTGACTCTGCGGGCACGCCATGCCGCTGTCCTGGCTGGGGGCCCGAGGACTGTCGCTGAGCGGACCACTGCCCTCCGCGGCCGCCTTGCTGTCGCCCGCGCTGGTGGAGACAGGTGACGGCGCACCGATGGCGCCCCAGACGCCACCGATCGACACGGCGACCACCACGGCAGCCGCAGCGGTGATCAGCGTCTGCCGGCGGCGACGAACCCGACGGCGGGCGATCCTGGCCATCCCCTCCGAGCGGAAGCCGCGCGCGGAGTCCGCCTTGGTCTGGAAGGCGTCTGCGACCTTGGGGCCGAGTTCCTGCTCTGGTTCGTGCTCAGGCATCCTCGGCTCCTTCCTTGCTCAGTGTGTCCTTCAATGACGCCAGTGCCCGGTGTACATGCGATCTGGCCGTCGCTTCGGCGCAGTGGAGCAGCCCCGCGATCTCGGCGTACGAGAGCTCTTCGTAGAAGCGCAGTACGACGGCTGCGCGTTGCTTGTCCGGCAGTGTCGAGCAGAGCGCCCAGACGGCCTCCGCGTCGGCCCTGGCGGCGGCACCGTCGACACTGGGCGGCGCTGTCCGGGTGGGCTCCGCAGCGGGTGCCTCGCGGCGCCGGAAGCGACGCCACCACGAGATGTGCGCATTGACCACCATCCGCTTCACGTACGCCTCTGGGTCGTCGGCACGGCTGACCCGCCCCCAGCGGGCGCAGGCCGTCGTCAGGGCGTCCTGGACGGCGTCCTCGGCCAAGGAGGTGTCACCGGTCAGCACATAGGCGAACCGCAGCAGGGCGTCGACCCGCTCCGTCACGAACAACTCGAAGTCGGGTGCGCCTGCCTCGGTTCCTGTCTCTGCCGCCGCCAAGGCCGCCTCCATACCCTCAGGACGGTGTCGCGGCCTGGTTCGTTGCAGTGACTTTCAGGACCCGGAACCCCTTGGCGCTGGCCGTCCGCTCGCACGGGTAGCCCTGCTCACCCAGCCACTTCTGCAGCGAGTCCGCGCCGAGGTTCTTGCCGACCACCAGCCACGCCACGCCGTCCGGGGCGAGCCGGGCCAGCCAGTGCAGCAGCATCTTGTGCAGTTCCGGCTTGCCGATATGGATCGCCGGGTTCGACCAGATCTCGTCGAACCGAATGTCCTCCGGTACGCCGTCCGTCAGCACCGGGTGCACGCGATCGCCGACACCGGCCGCCTTCGCGTTCTCCGCGGTGAGTTCGAGTGCCCTGGTGTTCACGTCGACCGCCCACACCTGCGCGTCGGGCGCCTCCACAGCCAGCGCAACGGCGATCGGGCCGTAGCCGCTGCCCAGGTCGAGGATGGTGCGGCTGCCGGTCGGCGGCGGCACCTCGCGCAGCAGCACCGACGTACCGAGGTCCAGGCGGTCGCGGGAGAACACCCCGGTCGCTGTGGTGAAGGTGTACTCCTTGCCCCAGATGCGCGCCTGCACAGTACGGCGTACGTCGGCTGAGGTGGGCTCTGCCGAGAAGTAGTGGTCAGCCACGCTGGTGCACCTCTCCCCTGACCTGGCGGGACTCCTGCGCCCGCTTGGCCAGCTGTTCGTCTGCTGGGTAACGCACTTCTTCCAGGGTGAGCCCGTGCGCGGGCATCACGGTCACTGCCGAGTCCCGCACTCCAGCGGCGAGCACTGTGGCGGGCCAGTCCGTCTCACGCCGCCCGTCGCCGACAGGGATCACCGAACCCACCAGAGCCCGCACCATCGAGTGACAGAAGGCATCGGCGATCACCGTGCCCTCCAGCAAGCCCGGTGCCACTCTCTCCCAACTGAAGGCCAGTAGCGCGCGGACAGTACTCGCGCCCTCGCGCTTCTTGCAGAAGGCAGCGAAGTCGTGCTCGCCGAGCAGCTTGGTGGCGGCCGCGTTCATACGGTCCACGTCCAGTGGCCGGCCTACCCGCAGTACTTCCTTGCGGCGCAGGGGATCCCAGGCGGCCGGTTCGTCGCAGACGCGGTAGACGTACCGGCGCGCAATCGCCGAGAACCTGGCGTCGAAGCCTTCCGGAGCCACTGCGACCGCTGTCACTGCGACGTCCTCGGGCAGTACGCCGTTGAGCCGCCGCAGCAGCTCGCGGGTCGGCATGTCCATCTCCAGGTCGACATGGGTGACCTGGCCGCGCGCGTGCACGCCGGTGTCGGTTCTACCGGCGCAGGTGACCATCGGGGGCTCCGCGGCCCGCAGTACGGTCCGGAGCGCCTCCTCCACGGTCTCCTGGACGCTCCTGAGGGCGGTCTGACGGGCCCAACCGTGGAATCCGGTGCCGTCGTACCTCAGATCAATCCGCAAACGCACAGGAGCCCTTCCAGCTTGGCAAAAAGCCGCTCATTCTAACGCAGCAGCGCCCCCACACCAGAAGTGTGGGGGCGCTGCTGATGATCGCTGAGGAGTTACTTGTCCTCGGTCTCGCCGGCCTTGGTGAAACCGGCAGCCGCGGCGGCCTCCTCGGTGCGGAACCACACCTCGGCCTCGGTCTGGTCGTACCAGGGCGAGTCGGTGGTGTGGTACTTCATCGAGTTCTCGTTGCCCTTGATGTCGAAGCCCTCGGGCGCCGAACCATCAGCGTTCGGGGCGGCCGAGTCGGCGCCGAACTTGCCCTCGACCGTGTCCTGGACCTTGGTCTCCTCGGCCGGAGCCTCGGCAACCTCGTCCTTGACAGCCTCGTCCTTGGCAGCGGCCTTCTTCGCGGTCGCCTTCTTGGCCGGGGCGGCCTTCTTCGCGGCGGCCTTGGCCTTCGGCGAGTCGGCCAGTGCCTCGACCAGCTCGATCTTCACCATCGGCGCGTTGTCGCCCTTGCGCGGGCCGAGCTTGATGATCCGGGTGTAGCCGCCCGGACGGTCCGCGTAGCGCTCGCCGATCTCGGTGAACAGCACGTGCACGACGGACTTGTCGCGGATCCGCTTCATCACCTGACGGCGCGAGTTGAGGTCACCGCGCTTGGCCTTGGTGATCAAGGACTCCGCCAGCGGCTGCAGGCGCTTGGCCTTGGTCGCCGTGGTGGTGATCGCGCCGTGCTCGAACAGCGAGGTGGCCAGGTTGCTGAGGATCAGCTTCTGGTGCGCCGCGCTGCCGCCGAGACGGGTTCCCTTGGTGGGGGTAGGCATTTTCTGTAACTCCAGGAAATCTCAGGCCCGGGTGCGGGCCTTGGATGGGCTCAGTACTGCTCGGTCTCGGCGAAGCTCTCGTCCTCGTCCTCGGCGTCGTCGCCGTACGCCTCGGCGGCTGCACGCAGGTCGAAGCCGGGGGGCGAGTCCTTCAGCGACAGGCCCATCTCGGCCAGCTTCAGCTTGACCTCGTCGATCGACTTGGAGCCGAAGTTGCGGATGTCCAGCAGGTCCTGCTCGCTGCGCGAGATCAGCTCACCCACGGTGTGGATGCCCTCGCGCTTGAGGCAGTTGTAGGACCGGACGGTCAGCTGCAGGTCCTCGACCGGCAGCGCCAGGTCGGCGGCCATCTGCTCGTCGACCGGCGACGGGCCGATGTCGATGCCCTCGGCCTCGACGTTCAGCTCGCGGGCCAGGCCGAACAGCTCGACCAGGGTCTTACCGGCCGACGCGACGGCGTCGCGCGGCAGCATCGACGGCTTGGTCTCGACGTCGACGACCAGCCGGTCGAAGTCGGTGCGCTGCTCGACACGGGTCGCCTCGACCTTGTAGGTGACCTTCAGGACCGGGGAGTAGATCGAGTCGACCGGCATCCGGCCGATCTCGGCGTCCGCGGACTTGTTCTGGATCGCGGACACGTAACCGCGGCCCCGCTCGACGACCAGCTCCATCTCGAGCCGGCCCTTCTCGTTCAGGGTGGCGATCTTCAGGTCCGGGTTGTGCACCTCGACACCGGCCGGCGGCGCGATGTCGGCGGCGGTGACGTCACCCGGGCCCTGCTTGCGCAGGTACATGGTGACCGGCTCGTCGTGCTCGGAGGAGACGACCAGGTCCTTGAGGTTCAGGATCAGCTGGGTGGCGTCTTCCTTCACCCCGGCGACGGTGGAGAACTCGTGCAGGACACCGTCGACCTTGATGCTGGTGACGGCCGCGCCCGGGATGGACGACAGCAGGGTACGGCGGATGGAGTTGCCGAGGGTGTAACCGAAGCCCGGCTCCAGCGGCTCGATCACGAACCGCGAGCGGTGCTCGTCGACGACCTCTTCGGCCAGGGTGGGACGCTGCGCAATAAGCACTGTGTGTTCTTCCTTCTAGTTCCGCGACGACCACTATTTGAGGTCGCGAACCGAAGAACGACGCCCCGCCCGCCAGGACCTGGGTCCCGGCGGGCGGCGTACGTCAGTTCTTCGAGTAGAGCTCGACGATCAGGTGCTCGGCGACCTGGGTGTCGATCTGTGCCCGGGTGGGCAACTGGTGCACGAGGATCCGCAGCCGCTCGGGCAGCGCCTCGAGCCAGGCCGGAACCACTCGCTCGGAGTGGGTCTCCCTGGCGATGATGAACGGCGTCGTCTCGGCCGACTTCGGCTTGACGTCGATCACGTCGTGGGCCGAGACCCGGTACGACGGGATGTTCACCTTGATGCCGTTCACGGTGAAGTGACCGTGCACGACGAGCTGACGGGCCTGACGACGCGTGCGGGCCAGACCGGCGCGGTACACGACGTTGTCGAGGCGGGACTCGAGGATGATCAGCAGGTTGTCACCGGTCTTACCAGGACGCCGCGAGGCCTCCTTGTAGTACAGGCTGAACTGCTTCTCGAGTACGCCGTACGCGTAGCGAGCCTTCTGCTTCTCACGAAGCTGGAGCAGGTACTCGCTCTCCTTGGGACGGCCGCGGCCGTGCATACCCGGCGGGTACGGACGACGCTCGAACGCCTTGTCGCCACCGACGAGGTCGACCCCGAGACGGCGCGACTTCTTGGTCATGGGTCCGGTGTAACGGGCCATTTTCGCTGCCTACCTTTCTCTGGGTCAGACCCGGCGCCGCTTGGGAGGGCGGCAGCCGTTGTGGGCGGTCGGGGTGACGTCCTGGATGGTGCCGACCTCGAGGCCGACAGCTCCCAGCGAACGGATCGCGGTCTCGCGGCCGGAGCCGGGACCCTTCACGAAGACGTCGATCTTGCGCATGCCGTGCTCCATCGCACGCCGGCCGGCAGCCTCGGCTGCCATCTGCGCGGCGAACGGGGTCGACTTACGCGAACCCTTGAAGCCGACGGTGCCCGCGGAGGCCCACGAGATGACCGCGCCGGTCGGGTCGGTGATCGTCACGATCGTGTTGTTGAACGTGCTCTTGATGTGCGCGTGGCCGGCGGCCACGTTCTTCTTCTCCTTGCGGCGCACCTTCTTCGCGCCGGCCGCTGTGCGGCTCTTGGGAGGCATAGGTCAGTTACTCCTGGAAAGGTCGAGGCTGTGGGTCATCCGGGTCACTTCTTCTTCTTGCCGGCGATCGCCTTGCGACGACCCTTACGGCTGCGGGCGTTGGTCCGCGTGCGCTGACCACGCACCGGCAGGCCGCTGCGGTGCCGGCGACCCTGGTACGACCCGATCTCGATCTTGCGGCGGATGTCCGCGGTCACCTCACGACGGAGGTCACCTTCGATCTTGTAGTTGCCTTCGATCCAGTCGCGGAGCTTGACCAGTTCCTCGTCGCCCAGTTCGTGGACGCGCTTGTCACCGGAGATACCGGTGGCTTCGAGCGTCTTCAGGGCGCGAGTACGACCTACACCGAAGATGTAGGTGAGAGCGACCTCGATGCGCTTGTCGCGCGGCAGGTCGACCCCTACGAGGCGTGCCATGTGGCGGTGTTCCTTTCGTCGGCAGAGGTGTGGTGGCGCGCTGCGTCCTTGCCCGCCTCGGTGAGTTGTTCACCGGCAAGGCCCCGGCCTCTGTTCCGGGGGCAACATCCAGCGTGGATCCGGTGCTGGACGAGCATGCGCGCTGTGGTGCGAAAGTGCAGGGTGGAGCTTCGAGCTGGGGCTGAAATCAGCCTTGCCGCTGCTTGTGCCGCGGGTTCTCGCAGATCACCATGACCCGGCCGTGACGGCGGATCACCTTGCACTTGTCGCAGATCTTCTTGACGCTCGGATTGACCTTCATCGAGCTTCTTTCTTCGACAGGTGGGCTGGTTACTTGTACCGGTAGACGATGCGACCCCGGGTGAGGTCGTACGGCGACAGCTCCACGACGACCCGGTCCTCGGGGAGGATCCGGATGTAGTGCTGCCTCATCTTGCCGCTGATGTGCGCGAGCACCTTGTGCCCGTTGGACAGCTCAACACGGAACATCGCGTTCGGCAGGGCCTCGACGATGGTGCCCTCGAGTTCGATAACTCCCTCTTTTTTGGGCATGTCCTCGCACTTCTGTAGACAACTGGATGGAAAGTACTACTGGCAGCCCTCCACCGCTGAACACCAGCCACCCTCCCGACGGCGCGAAGATACGCACCCATCGGGCAGCCGCGGGCAGCACGATCAGAGGCCACAAAGAGCCAAGGAAAGAGTGTACGCCACTCACCCGCCGGAAACCCAATCGGGCCCGGACGGTCAGCAACTCCGGGTAGCGGTGAGCTCGTCCAGATGGTCCGCGCCCCACGCATCCAAGGGTGCCAGAGCAGCGTTCAGGGACTCACCGAGCGCTGTCAGAGAGTACTCGACCTTCGGTGGCACCTGGTGGTAGACCTCCCGGTGCACGATCCGCCGGCTCTCCAGCTCGCGGAGCTGCTGGATCAGCATCTTCTCCGTCACCCCGGAGACGTCCTTGCGCAGCTCCCCGAAACGCCGCGGCCCATAGTGCAGAGCCCAGAGGATCCGCGGTTTCCACTTCCCACCGATCACATCGGCGGCCGCATCCAGCCCACAGGTGTACGGCGCCATGACGACCATCCCGCGTCCCTCCATACTGACTTCTTGGTAAGTACCTGACTATTTAGTAGGTACTTGTCGACTTTAAAGCATCCGGGCAACTCTGGAACCCATGAAGACCTCTGTCACCGTCCTCGGTCTCGGCGCGATGGGGACCGCCCTCGCCCGGGCCTTCCTGGCCGCCGGCCACCCGACCACGATCTGGAACCGCACTCCCGGCCGCTCCCCCGAACTCGACGAGCTCGGCGCCCGCCGGTCCGAAGACCTCACCGACGCGCTCACCGCCGCCCCGCTGGTGATCGCCTGCCTCCTCGACTACGCGAGCGTCTCCGAAGTACTCCGACCGGCGGCCACCGCCCTGGACGGCCGAACGCTGGTCAACCTGACCAACGGCACGCCGGCCCAAGCCCGCAGTACGGCGGAATGGGCGCGGCAGCACGGTTCGCAGTACGTCGACGGCGGCATCATGGCGGTGCCCTCGATGATCGGCGGGCCGGCCGCTTTCGTGCTCTACAGCGGTTCGACCGGCGCGTTCGAACAGCACGAGGCCGCGCTGGCCGCACTCGGTCGCGCGACCTACCTGGGTAGCGATCCGGGACTGGCTCCACTGCACGACATCGCCTTGCTGAGCGGCATGTACGGCATGTTCGCCGGTGCATTTCAGGCCTACGCCCTGCTCGGCAGCGAGAAGGTCTCCCCGACCGCCTTCACCGCAGACCTCCTGGTGCCATGGCTCACCGCGATGCTCACCTCATTGCCCCGCATGGCCGCGGATCTCGAGTACGGCGCCGAGCCGGGTCCGGCTGGATCCAACCTCGCCATGCAGGCGGCGGGATTCGTGAACCTCATCCAGGCCGCCGAGGACCAAGGAATCAGCCCCGAACTACTCCTCCCGATCCAGCGACTTCTGGAAGACGCGGTGGCCGCCGGCGCGGGCGATCAGGACCTGTCGGCGCTGGTCCCTCGACTCGCGACCAACGTCATTCGGGCGGGTTAGCCGACTCGGGAGGTCGCTGCGCTACGGAGGTCGCGAGCCACTGCTCGCCGGCTTGCCAGACGTGTTCCGGCATCAGGTCGAGGAGGTCGCAGGCGGCGTCGAGGTGCGCCAGCGCAGTACTGGCATCGCGGTACGCCGGCAGGATCGCGACGAATCGGCGTCCCTCGGAGCTGAAGCCGAACGGCGGCACCTGCGCCAGCGCCTCGAGGGCCCGTGGATGCAGCACCTCCACCGCCAGATCCTCGCGGCCGTTGAACAACAGATAGGTCTCCGTCGCGCCGTCGACCTCCAGCTTGATCGGCAGGAGGCTCGCGGCGGCGACCGGAGCCAACGGGGCGGGCAGCACCTGAAGCGGCGGCAACGGCCGCTCGACTTCAAGGTCGAGGAAGTCGAAGCCGAGCCGGCGCCGCCCTACCTGGTGCCGGAACCGGCCGGTCCAGAACTCGCGGCCGCGGTGCCGGCCGGACGTCACGTCGACCGCCTCCGCGTGCGGATCCGCGTCGAAGGGCGGGAACGGCCAGCGGTCGAGCAGAGCCGGCTCGACCGCGCTGAAATGCCAGCCCATCTGCTCGACGACGTCCTCCCAGGCCCGGCGCAACCGAAGCTCGGACCAGCGCATCCCCAGCGTGAAGACGACCAGGGCGAGGAACCAGCCCATCACCAGCCAGCCGACCCAGCGCGGCTCGAGCAGCAGTCCGGCGATCACCAACGGGATCGCGATCGCGAACCAGAGCACGAAGACGACGGCCGACCCCTGCCGGAACTGCCACACCCAGTCGGGCCGCAGCAGCGGCCGCCGGGGGTGGCGACTGACCGGGGCCGTCGTCAACGTCGCTTTCCGAGCTGGCCCATGACGATGATCGCCCACGGGATCAGCAGCCAGACGGGCCAGAAGTGCGGCCAGTGGCCGCCGTTACCCAACCCGATCACGAACCAGATGACCACATTGATCAAGACGATGCCGGTGAACCCGCCGCCCAGGTTCCGGAGCCCGTGCTGTTGCGCCTGCTTGCTCTTCGGCCGGTCGGGGAACTGCCCGGGGGCCGGCGCGGGCGCGACGTCCTGGACGTTGGCCGGGGTCTGGTAGGTCCGGACCGGGGGAAGGTCGCGCACCAGCGGTTCCAGCTCGCCGTACGTCTGGACGGTGTACAGCTGGTCGAGCCGCGAGCTGAACTCGGGCTGGTCCAGCCGGCCGTCGGCGAAGGCGTCGCGCAACCGGCCGGCGATCTTGTCGCGGTCGGCCTCGGTGAAACGCTGGTGGGGCTGGTACTGACTGGGCATGTCTCAAGTGTGCCTCAGCCCGGGAGCGCGCGGCGTCCCCCGACGGACGGACCCCGGGGTAGTTCTCCCGTACGTCGTGACGTCAGTCGGCCAGCGGACCGAACGTGACGCCGAGCTCCTTGAGCTTCGCCTCGCCGCCGTCGAGGGCGGTCAGCACCCACGGGCCCTGCGGGGTCAACGTGAACGTGTGCTCGGTGTGCGCCGCGACCGTGCCGTCGTCGGTGACGACGGTCCAATCGTCTTCCAGCGTGTGGTTGTCCTGCTTGCCGAGCGTGAGCATCGGCTCAACCGCGAGGGCTAGACCCTCGACCAGCTTGGGACCCCGGCCGGCCTTGCCGTAGTTCGGCACGTTCGGTGGCTGGTGCATCGCCGACCCGATCCCGTGCCCGACGAAGTCCTCCACGATCCCGTACGACGAGTTGGCGCGCACGTGCTGCTCGACGGCGGCCGAGATATCGGTCAGCCGGCCACCGAGCCGGGCGGCCGCGAAGCCGCGCCACATCGACTCTTCGCAGATCCGGGCCAGCTCGAGCAGTTCGGGAGCCGTTTCGCCGACGCCGACGGTGATCGCCGCGTCGCCGTGCCAGCCGTTCACGATCGCACCGCAGTCGATCGAGATCAGGTCGCCCTCTGCCAGCACCCGGTCACCGGGGATGCCGTGCACGATCTCGTCGTTCACCGATGCGCAGATCGAGCCGGTGAAGCCGTGATAGCCCTTGAAGGACGGCGTCGCGCCGGCCGACCGGATGCTGTCCTCGGCGATCGCGTCCAGGTCGCCGGTGGTGATCCCGGGCTTGACCTCGGAGCGGAGAAGTTCGAGCGTGCGGCCGACCACGAGGCCGGCCGCACGCATCGCGACGATCTGTTCGCGGGTCTTGAGCTCGATCCCGCGGTCCTTGAAGATCACTGACCATCCGTGAGCGACTTGAGGGCGGCGAGCACGCGCTCGCTGACCTCGTCGATCTCGCCGACGCCGTCGACCTCGACCAGCAGGCCGCGCTGGGCGTACACCTGCAGCAGCGGCTTGGTCTCGGCGGCGTACACGTCCTGACGGTGCCGGACGACCTCTTCGGAGTCGTCCGCCCGGCCGTCGATCTTGGCCCGGCGCAGCATCCGGTCCACCAGTACGTCGGTGTCGGCGATCAGGGCGACCACGGCGTCCAGCTTGTGTCCGTGCTCGGCCAGGATGTCGTCCAGGGTGCCGACCTGGGGCAGGGTGCGGGGGTACCCGTCGAGCAGGAACCCCTCCCCCGCGTCCGCGTCGGAGAGCCGGTCGCGCACCATCGCGTTGGTGACCTCGTCCGGCACGTAGTTGCCCGCGTCCATGTAGCGCTTCGCCTCGAGCCCCAGCGGGGTCTCGTCCTTGACGTTCGCACGGAAGATGTCGCCGGTGGAAACAGCCGGGATGCCGAGCCGGTCCGCAAGCACCTTTGCCTGCGTACCCTTACCCGCCCCGGGCGGACCCATCAGCAACATTCTCATCAGCGCAGGAACCCTTCGTAGTTACGCTGCTGCAGCTGACTCTCGATCTGCTTCACCGTGTCCAGTCCGACCCCGACCATGATCAGGATCGACGTTCCACCGAACGGGAAGTTCTGGCTGGCGTTCAAGAGCACCAGGGCGACCAACGGGATCATCGAGATCACCGCGAGGTAGATCGCCCCCGGCAGCGTGATGCGGGACAGGACGTAGGAGAGGTACTCCTCGGTCGGCCGGCCCGCCCGGATCCCGGGGATGAAGCCGCCGTACTTCTTCATGTTGTCTGCAACTTCCTTCGGATTGAAGGTAATCGAGACATAGAAGTACGTGAAGAAGATGATGAGGGCGACATACGTCACCATGTAGATCGGGTGATCGCCCTTGACCAGGTTGCCCTGGATCCACTGGGCCCATTTCTCCTGCGACTTGAACTGGCTGACCAACACCGGCAGGTAGAGCAGGCTCGAGGCGAAGATGACCGGGATGACGCCGGCCTGGTTCACCTTCAGCGGGATGTAGGTGGAGGTGCCGCCGAACATCTTGCGGCCCACCATCCGCTTGGCGTACTGGACCGGGATCCGGCGCTGTGCCTGCTCGATGAAGATGACGGCGGCCATGATCACCAGGCCGATGGCCAGCACGACGATGAAGGTGCCGATGCCCTTCTGCTTGCGGATGTTCCACAGCTGCGTCGGGAAGGTGGCGACGATCTGGGTGAAGATCAGGATCGACATGCCGTTGCCGACACCACGGTCGGTGATCAGCTCACCCAGCCACATGATCACGCCGGTACCGGCGGTCATCGTGAGCACCATCACCACGACGGTGAACCACTTGTCGTTGTGCAGCAGCGGCTCCTGGCAGCTCGGGAAGAGCCGGCCGGGGGTGCGCGCCAGCGCCACGAACGCGGTCGCCTGCAGGATCGCCAGACCGACGGTGAGGAACCGGGTGTACTGGGTGATCTTGGTCTGCCCCGCCTGGCCTTCCTTCTTCAGCGACTCCAGCCGCGGGATGACCACGGTGAGCAGCTGCAGAATGATGCTGGCGGTGATGTACGGCATGATGCCCAGCGCGAAGACCGCGAGCTGGAGCAGCGCCCCACCGGAGAACAGGTTGATCAGGTTGTACAGGTTCGCGTTCTGACCCGACGTGGCTGCTTTCAGACACGTGTTCAGCGACTTGACGTTGACGCCAGGCGCCGGCACAACCGAACCGATCCGGAAGATCACGACAATGAAGAGCACGAACAAGATCTTCCGGCGCAGGTCCGGAGTCTTGAACGCGTTGGCAAAGGCGCCTAACACCCTGTCCTCCCACAAGTTTCCCGTGCCCGGTCAGGGCAGGGGCCTAGCAAAGCAGCTGGGCAAGAGACGAACCAGGGCTCGTCCGAACTCCAGCGTGACAATAACAAACGCTGGCTCGCACGAGCCCTGGCACTCACACCTCGGTGGTGGTTCCCCCGGCCGCCGCGATCTTCTCCTTGGCGGACTTCGAGAACTTGTGAACCGAAACCTGCAGTGCAACGGTCAGCTCGCCGTCGCCCAGCACCTTCACCGGGAGACTGTCACGGACCGCGCCCTTGGCGACCAGGTCGGCTACGCCGATCTCGCCACCTTCGGGGAAGAGCTGTCCGAGCTTGTCCAGGTTAACGACCTGGAACTCCACTCGGTTCCTGCTCTTGAAGCCCTTCAGCTTCGGCAGCCGCATGTGCAGCGGCATCTGACCACCCTCGAAGCCTTCGGGGATGTTGTTGCGGGCCTTGCTGCCCTTGGTACCGCGGCCGGCCGTCTTGCCCTTGCTGCCCTCACCACGACCCACACGGGTCTTGGCGGTCTTGGCTCCGGGCGCCGGACGCAGGTGATGAACCTTGAGCGTCATGTCAGTCAACCTCTTCGACGGTGATGAGGTGGCGAACCGCACGCACCATGCCGCGAACCTCGGGCTTGTCCTCGTGGACGGCGGTGTCGCCGATCCGCTTGACGCCCAGGGTGCGCAGCGTGTCGCGCTGGTTCTGCTTGCCACCGATGCCGGAACGGGTCTGGGTCACCTTCAAGCGTGCCATCAGGATGCGACCTCCGCCCGCGCCTTCAGCAGAGCCGCCGGAGCGACGTGCTCGACCGGCATGCCGCGACGCGCGGCCACGGCCTCCGGGGTCTCCAGGGCCTGCAGCGCGGCCACCGTGGCGTGCACCACGTTGATCGCGTTCGAGGACCCCAGCGACTTGCTCAGGATGTCGTGGATCCCGGCGCACTCCAGTACCGCGCGCGCCGAACCACCCGCGATCACACCGGTACCGGGAGCGGCCGGACGCAGCATGACAACGCCTGCGGCCTTCTCGCCCTGGACCGGGTGCGGGATGGTGCCCTGGATCCTCGGCACCTTGAAGAATGCCTTCTTGGCCTCCTCGACACCCTTGGCGATCGCCGCGGGCACCTCCTTGGCCTTTCCGTACCCCACACCGACGGTGCCTTCACCGTCGCCGACGACCACGAGGGCGGTGAAGCTGAAGCGACGACCACCCTTCACGACCTTGGCAACACGGTTGATGGCTACCACGCGCTCGATGTAGGCGGTCTTGTCAGCTGCCTGACCGCGACCACCGTCACGGCCACGGCGCTCACCACCGGCGCCGCCTCCGCGACGCTGCTGGCCTCCGCTCATTTCGAACTACCTTCTTCCCTTTGTGTCGCCATGTCAGAAGCCGAGCCCGCCCTCACGGGCGGCGTCGGCCAGGGCCGCGATCCGGCCGTGGTACTTGTTCCCGGCCCGGTCGAAGACGACCGAGTCGATACCGGCGGCCTTGGCGCGGTCGGCGATGAGCCCACCCACGGTCTTGGCCTTGTCGGTCTTGTTCGCCTCCGCGCCGCGCAGGTCCGACTCCATCGTGGAGGCCGAGACCAAGGTGACGCCGGCGACGTCGTCGATGACCTGAGCGAACAGGTGCTTCGACGACTTGCTGACCACCAGGCGCGGCCGGTCGGCCGTGCCGTTGACCTTCTTGCGGACGCGGATCTGACGACGCAGCCGGGAAGAGGTCTTCTTGGCGGAGTGCTTGTTGTGGCGCAATCCGATCGCCATGGTTACTTACCAGCCTTTCCGACCTTGCGGCGCACCTGCTCGCCCGCGTACCGCACACCCTTGCCCTTGTAAGGCTCGGGCTTGCGCAGCTTGCGGATGTTCGCGGCGACCTCGCCGACCGACTGCTTGTCGATTCCCTGCACCGAGAACTTGGTCGGCGACTCCACCGCGAAGGTGATGCCTTCCGGCGCCTCCACCGTGATGGTGTGGCTGTAGCCGAGCGAGAACTCCAGCGTGCCCGGGCCCTTGGACAGGACGCGGTAACCGACGCCGACTATCTCGAGCTTCTTCTCGTAGCCGTCCGTCACGCCGGTCACCAGGTTGGCGAGCAGCGTGCGGGACAGGCCGTGCAGTTCCTTGCTCTTGCGCTGGTCGTCCGGACGCGAGACGGCGATGGTGCCGTCCTCGTCGCGAGCGACCACGATGGGCTCCGCAACAACGTGCGAGAGCTGACCCTTGGGGCCCTTCACGGTGACCGTCTGGCCGTCGATCGTGACGTCGACGCCGGACGGGACCGTGATCGGGAGCTTACCGATGCGAGACATGAGAGTGGTCCTCCTTCCGGTTCTTCGTCACCAGACGTAGGCGAGGACTTCCCCGCCAACGCCCTTGTGCTTGGCCTGCCGGTCCGTCAGCAATCCCTGCGACGTCGAGATGATCGCGACGCCGAGGCCACCGAGCACCTTGGGCAGGTTGGTCGACTTCGCGTACACCCGCAGACCGGGCTTGCTGATCCGCCGGACACCGGCGATCGAGCGCTCGCGGCTCGGACCGAACTTCAGGTCCACCACGAGGGTCTTGCCGACGGTGCCCTCCTTGGGCTCCTCGACCTTGTAGGAGGAGATGTAACCCTCCTGCTGAAGGATGTCGGCAATGCCCTGCTTGATCTTGCTGTACGGCATCTGGGTCGACTCGTGATACGCCTGGTTGGCGTTGCGCAGACGTGTCAGCATGTCTGCGATCGGGTCGGTCATCGTCATGGCCTGGGGCCTCTTTCCCGCCGTGGTTTCGCCGGCCGGCGACCTACGGTGACTAGATGGTGGTTGGAGAAAAGATCGGTGCTGGAGAAGCGGTGGGTCACCAGCTGGACTTGGTGACGCCGGGCAGCTCGCCCCGGTGCGCCATCTCCCGCAGGCAGATCCGGCACAGGCCGAACTTGCGGAAGACGGCCTTGGGCCGGCCGCAGCGCTGGCAACGGGTGTAACCGCGCACCGCGAACTTCGGCTTCCGGGCCTGCTTGACCTTGAGTGCTGTCTTCGCCACGTCAGTTCTCCTTGAACGGGAAGCCGAGCTGCCGCAGCAGCGCGCGCCCCTCGTCGTCGTTCTTGGCGGTGGTCACCACGGTGATGTCCATCCCGCGGACCCGGTCGATCCGGTCCTGGTTGATCTCGTGGAACATCACCTGCTCGGTCAGACCGAAGGTGTAGTTCCCGTTGCCGTCGAACTGCTTCGCCGACAGGCCACGGAAGTCACGGATCCGGGGCAGCGCCAAGGCGAGCAGCCGGTCCAGGAACTCCCACATCCGGTCGCCGCGCAGCGTGACGTGCGCACCGATCGGCATGCCTTCACGCAGCTTGAACTGCGCGATCGACTTGCGGGCCTTGGTCACCGACGGCTTCTGGCCGGTGATCGCGGCCAGGTCCTTGATCGCGCCGTCGATCAGCTTCGAGTCGCGAGCCGCCTCGCCGACGCCCATGTTCACCACGATCTTGGTGAGGCCGGGCACCTGCATGACGTTGTCGAACTGGAACTCGTCGCGCAGCTTGGCGACGATCTCCTCGCGGTACTTGGTCTTCAGCCGCGGCTGAACCTTGGTCTCGGTTGCCGTAGCAGTCATCAGATCTCCTCGCCGGTGCGGCGCGAGATACGCACGCTGCGGAACCCGGTGTACGTCGAACCGTCGGGGCGCCGCTTCTGCACCTCGACGCGGTTGTAGCCGACGCGCGTGGTGACCTTGACCTTCTTGCCATCCGCGTCGGTGGTCTCGACGAGCAGCATCACGTTGGAGACGTGGATCGGGGCTTCCTGGGTGACGATGCCACCCGTCGTGCCGCCGCGCTGGGCCTGCTGCACCTTGGTGTGCTTCTTGACCCGGTTCACGCCTTCGACGATGACCTTCTCGGCCTCGGGCAACACCGAGATGATCTTGCCCTCGTGACCCTTGGACTTACCGGCGATCACGCGAACGAGATCACCCTTCTTCACATGCAGCTTCTTCTGGGCTGCCATCTCAGAGCACCTCCGGAGCGAGCGAGATGATCTTCATGAAGCGCTTCTCGCGCAGCTCCCGGCCGACCGGCCCGAAGATGCGGGTACCACGCGGCTCACCGTCGGCCTTCAAGATCACCGCGGCGTTCTCGTCGAACCGGATGTAGGAGCCGTCCGGACGCCGGCGCTCCTTCACGGTACGAACGATGACGGCCTTGACGACGTCGCCCTTCTTGACGCCGCCGCCCGGGATCGCGTCCTTGACGGTGGCGACGATCGTGTCACCGACACCGGCGTAGCGCCGACCGGAGCCACCGAGCACGCGGATGCACAAGATCTCCTTGGCACCCGTGTTGTCGGCGACCTTCAGTCGCGACTCCTGCTGGATCATCTGTTGATCTCCTGGTTGTCTCGCTGGTTCTCACTGACGTGAGCCTTGCGGAACGAATAATTTCGGTGGGGTACAGCTGGGCGTTGCAGTGCCCTGCGGACGACTACTTCGCCTTCTCGAGGATCTCCACGACGCGCCAGCGCTTGGTCGCCGACAGCGGCCGGGTCTCCATCAGGAGGACGCGGTCGCCGATACCGGCGGCGTTCTGCTCGTCGTGCGCCTTGAGCTTGCTGGTGCGGCGGATGACCTTGCCGTACAGCTTGTGCTTGACCCGGTCCTCGACCTCGACCGTCACGGTCTTGTCCATCTTGTCGCTCAGCACCAGGCCCTCACGGGTCTTGCGGCTGTTGCGCTTCGTGTCGGGGGTCGTGCTCACGGTGTCGTCCTTCGCTGCATTCTCGGTCATGCCTTGCTCCCAGCCTTCTCGCTGTCGTCCGCGGTCTCCGCAACCTCGGTCTCGGCCTCAGCCGCGACGGGTGCGTCGACCTCTTCGGTGATGCCGAGCGCACGCTCGGTCAGCACCGTGTAGATGCGGGCGATGTCCTTACGGACAGCACGCAGCCGGCCGTGGGACTCCAGCTGACCCGTGGCAGCCTGGAACCGGAGGTTGAACAGCTCCTCCTTGGCGTTTGCGAGCTTCTCCAGAAGCTCGTCCTTACCGAGGTTCCGCAGTTCGGCGGCGGTCAGGATGGCCATCAGTTCTCACCTGACTCTCGGGTGATGAAGCGGCACTTCATCGGCAACTTGTGGATCGCGCGGCGCATGGCCTCGCGAGCGACGTCCTCGTCCACACCGGACAGTTCGAACATCACCCGGCCGGACTTCACGTTCGCGATCCACCACTCGGGTGAACCCTTACCGGAACCCATCCGGGTCTCGGCAGGCTTCTTGGTCAGCGGGCGGTCCGGGTAGATGTTGATCCAGACCTTTCCGCCACGCTTGATGTGCCGGGTCATCGCGATACGAGCGGACTCGATCTGCCGGTTCGTGACGTAGTGGCTCTCGACGGCCTGGATGCCGAAGTCGCCGAACGCCAGCGTGGTACCGCCCTTGGCAGCGCCGGAGCGCTTCGGGTGGTGCTGCTTGCGGTGCTTGACCTTGCGGGGGATGAGCATGGTTCAGCTCTCCGTTCCGGTCGTCTCGGCCGGCTTGTCAGCAGCCGGAGCCGCCGTCGCGTCAGCCTTCGGTGCGTCGTTGCGGGCGCCACCGTCACGACGGTCGTTACGACCGCCACGGTCACCACCGCGGCCACCACGGTCACCGCGGTCGCCACCGTCGCGACGGGCCGGACGGCCACGCTGCTGGGTAGCGGCCCGGGCCGCGGCCTGCGCCTCGCGCTCCGCGCGGGTGCCGGCGACGTCGCCCTTGTAGATCCAGACCTTCACGCCGATCCGGCCGAAGGTCGTGCGGGCCTCGTAGAAGCCGTAGTCGATGTCCGCGCGAAGCGTGTGCAGGGGCACCCGGCCTTCGCGGTAGAACTCCGAACGCGACATCTCAGCGCCACCGAGACGGCCGGAGCACTGGATCCGGATGCCCAGGGCGCCGCCACGCATGGTGGTCTGCATCGCCTTGCGCATCGCGCGGCGGAACGCCACGCGGCCGGACAGCTGCTCGGCAACGCCCTGGGCGACGAGCTGTGCGTCGACCTCGGCGTTCTTCACCTCGAGGATGTTCAGCTGCACCTGCTTGCCGGTGAGCTCCTCCAGGCTGCCCCGGATCCGGTCCGCCTCGGCGCCGCGGCGACCGATGACGATGCCCGGACGGGCAGTGTGGATGTCGACGCGGACGCGGTCACGGGTGCGCTCGATCTCCACGCGGGAGATACCGGCACGCTCCATGCCCTTGCTCAGCAGGCGGCGGATCTTGACGTCCTCGCCCACGTAGTCCTTGTACAGCTTGTCCGCGTACCACCGGCTCTTGTGGTCCGTGCTGATGCCGAGTCGGAACCCGTGCGGGTTTACCTTCTGGCCCACTATCGGGTCTCCTTCTTCTCAGCCTTTTTGGCGGTTGCCTTCTTGGCGGGCGCCTTCTTGGCCGGAGCCTTCTTGGCGTCGTCCTTCTTGGCTTCCGCCTTCTTGGCATCGGCCTTCTTCGCCGGCGCCTCGGCCTCGACCTTCGGGCCGACCACAACAGTGATGTGGCTGGTCCGCTTGTCGATCCGGGTCGCGCGACCCTGGGCCCGGGGGCGGTGACGCTTCAGCGTCGGGCCCTCGTCCACATAGGCCTTCACCACGACCAGGTCGGCGCGGCTCAGGTGCTCGGTGCCCTCGGCGTTCGCCACGGCGCTGTCGACGACCTTGTACACGGTCTCGGCAGCGGCCTGCGGGGCGAACTTCAGAGTGGCGAGTGCGTCGTCGACGCCCATGCCGCGCACCAGGTCGACCACGCGACGTGCCTTCATCGGCGTCACGCGGACGAAGCGCGCGACCGCGAAGGCCCCGGGCTCGTCGCCCAGCAGGCTCTCGCGACGGGCACTGACTGCCCTACGCTCCATTACGCTCATGATGTTCGAATCTCTCCGTAGGTTGCTCTGCGCTTCGTCACTGACCTAGGTCAGCGACGCCGTGCCTTGCGGTCGTCTTTTTCGTGGCCCTTGAACGTCCGGGTCGGTGCGAACTCGCCGAGCTTGTGCCCGACCATCGCGTCCGTCACGAACACAGGGACGTGCTTGCGGCCGTCGTGCACCGCGAGGGTGTGACCGATCATGGTCGGGATGATCATGGATCGGCGCGACCAGGTCTTGATCACGTTCTTGGTGCCCTTTTCGTTCTGCACCTCCACCTTCTTGAGCAGGTGGTGGTCGACGAACGGGCCCTTCTTGAGGCTGCGTGGCATCTGTCCGGCTCCCTATCAGCGCTTCTTGCCGGCCTTGCGGCGCCGGACGATCATGCGGTCGCTTTCCTTGTGACCGCGGGTGCGGCCCTCAGGCTTGCCCCACGGGGACACCGGGTGACGTCCACCCGAGGTCTTGCCCTCACCACCACCGTGCGGGTGGTCGACCGGGTTCATGGCGACACCACGGACGGTCGGGCGCTTGCCCTTCCAGCGCATCCGGCCGGCCTTGCCCCAGTTGATGTTCGACTGCTCGCCGTTGCCGACCTCACCGAGGGTGGCGCGGCAGCGCACGTCGACCATCCGGACCTCGCCGGACGGCATCCGCAGGGTGGCCATCCGGCCCTCCTTGGCGACCAGCTGAACGCTGGCACCGGCAGAGCGGGCCATCTTGGCGCCACCGCCCGGGCGCAGCTCGACGGCGTGCACCGTGGAGCCGACCGGGATGTTGCGCAGCGGCAGGTTGTTGCCGACCTTGATGTCCGCGGCGGGGCCGTTCTCGATGATCGTGCCCTGCTTCAGGTTGGCCGGGGCGAGGATGTAGCGCTTCTCGCCGTCGACGTAGTGCAGCAGTGCGATCCGGGCAGTGCGGTTCGGGTCGTACTCGATCTCCGCGACCTTGGCCGGTACGCCGTCCTTGTCGTAGCGCTTGAAGTCGATCAGGCGGTACGCGCGCTTGTGGCCACCACCGTGGTGCCGAGTGGTGATCTTGCCGGAGTTGTTCCGGCCACCCTTCTTCGGCAGCGGGCGGAGCAGGGACTTCTCAGGGGTCGAACGGGTGAGCTCGACGAAGTCGGCCACGCTCGAGCCACGGCGGCCCGGCGTCGTCGGCTTGTATTTGCGGATACCCATTACGACTGGCCTCCGAAGATGTCGATGCGGTCGTCGCCGGCAAGGCTGACGATCGCTCGCTTGGTGTCAGGACGCTTGCCCCAGCCCGTACGGGTACGGCGGCGCTTGCCCTTGCGGTTGATCGTGTTGACGCTGGTGACCCGCACCTTGAACACCTTCTGGACCGCGAGCTTGATCTCGGTCTTGTTGGCGTCCGGGGCGACCTCGAACGTGTACTTCTGCTCGTCCAGCAGGCCGTAGCTCTTCTCGCTCACGACCGGCCGCAGCAGCACGTCCCGCGGGTCTTTGTTGACTCCGTGACTCATGCTTCTACCTCCTGCTCGGCCTCGGTCGACGTAGCGACGGCCTTGACGGACTTGCCCTTCGGCGAACCGGCGACGAAGGCTTCCAGCGCCTCGGCGGTGAAGACCACCGCGTCGCTGCACAGCACGTCGTACGCGTTCAGCTGGTCGGCCGCGAGCAGGTGCACGGTGGGCACGTTGCGCAGGCTGAGCCAGGTCTGCTCGTCGGCGCGGGCCACGACCACCAGCACCTTGAGGTGCTCGGTGACCTCGGCCAGCACCTTGAGGGCTGCCTTGGTCGACGGCTTGTCGCCGTCCACGAACTTCTCGACCACGTGCACGCGGCCGCCACGGGCCCGGTCGGACAACGCACCGCGGAGCGCGGCGGCGATCATCTTCTTCGGGGTCCGCTGGCTGTAGTCGCGCGGGGTCGGGCCGTGCACGACGCCACCACCGGTGAACTGCGGTGCGCGGGTCGAGCCCTGCCGGGCGCGGCCGGTGCCCTTCTGGCGGTACGGCTTGGCGCCACCACCGGAGACCTCACCGCGGGACTTCACCTTGTGCGTGCCCTGGCGGGCCGCGGCCAGCTGGGCCACGACGACCTGGTGGATCAGCGGGATGTTGGCCTGTACGTCGAACAGCTCGGCCGGGAGCTCCGCGGAGCCCTTCTTGCTGACCTTGTCGCCCTTCACGGCGACTACGTCAACGGTGCTCATTTGGTAGCTCCCTTCGCGGCGTTGCGGATCAGCACGAGGCCGCCCTTGGGGCCGGGGACGGCGCCCTTGAGCAGGACCAGGCCGCGCTCGGCGTCGATCGCGTGGACCGTCACGTTCTGCGTGGTGACCTTCTCGTTGCCCATCCGGCCGGCCATCTTGAGGCCCTTGAAGACCCGGCCCGGGGTCGCGCAACCGCCGATGGAGCCCGGCGAACGGTGCTTCTTGTGCACACCGTGGGTGGCGCGAAGACCGTGGAAGCCGTGCCGCTTCATCACACCGGCGAAGCCCTTGCCCTTGCTGGTGGCGGACACGTCGACGATCTCGCCCGCGGCGAACGCCTCGGCCTTGATCTCCTGGCCGAGCGTGTACTCGCTGGCGTCAGCGGTGCGCAGCTCGAGCAGGTGGCGGCGCGGGGTCACGCCGGCCTTCTCGAAGTGGCCGCGCATCGGCGAGTTCACCTTGCGGGGGTCGATGTCGCCGAACGCGATCTGGACGCCGTCGTAGCCGTGGCTGGCCGAGGTACGCACCTCGGTGACCACACAGGGACCGGCCTGGATCACGGTGACGGGGACGACTCGGTTGTTCTCGTCCCAGGTCTGGGTCATGCCGAGCTTCGTGCCCAGCAGACCGCGCGTGGTTTTTTGATTGCTCATTGGTTTCGCGTTTCCCTCAGAGCTTGATCTCGATGTCGACACCGGCCGGCAGGTCGAGACGCATCAGCGAGTCGACGGTCTTCGGCGTGGGGTCGATGATGTCGATGAGCCGCTTGTGGGTGCGCATCTCGAAGTGCTCGCGGCTGTCCTTGTACTTGTGCGGCGAGCGGATGACGCAGAACACGTTCTTTTCCGTCGGCAACGGCACCGGGCCAGCAACCTTCGCACCAGTACGCGTCACCGTGTCGACGATCTTGCGCGCCGAGCTGTCGATGACCTCGTGGTCGTAGGCCTTCAGCCGGATGCGGATCTTTTGTCCCGCCATCGCTTCGCTACGTCCTTCTCTTCGTCTTCGTCTTTGCTGCTCCGACCCCCGCGGTCGGGTGTGTCGTGGACGCGGCACGCGCGTCACCACACACTTTCGACCCTGGGATGGTGATCGGGGTTCGGTCTCGGACCGAGAACCTCGGCCGGGTCTCCGGTCCGGCGCAGCCGCCAGACAACCGTCTGCGGCGCGCCCCGGCAACCTAGCCTGAGCAACCTGAATATTGTGCCAGAGATCGGCATCGGAATGCCAATCGTGGTGGCTTCACGCCTGAATCCGGGACCGTTCCGGAGTCACCGACCCCGACTTGCCCTGGATCAGGCGCAAAGCAGAGGTCCGCAAGGGCTCAGTGAGCGAGCCCTTGCGGACCTCATGAAATCACTTGAGGATCTTGGTGACCCGGCCGGCGCCGACGGTGCGGCCACCTTCACGGATCGCGAACTTCAGGCCCTCTTCCATGGCGATCGGCTGGATCAGCTCGACCGACATGTCGGTGTTGTCGCCCGGCATGACCATCTCGGTGCCCTCGGGCAGCGTGACGACGCCGGTGACGTCCGTGGTGCGGAAGTAGAACTGGGGCCGGTAGTTCTGGAAGAACGGCGTGTGACGGCCGCCCTCCTCCTTCGACAGGATGTAGACCGAAGCGTCGAAGTTGGTGTGCGGGGTCGTGGTGCCCGGCTTGATGACGACCATGCCGCGCTCGACGTCCTCGCGCTTGGTGCCACGAAGCAGCAGACCGACGTTCTCACCGGCCTGGCCCTCGTCGAGCAGCTTGCGGAACATCTCGATACCGGTGACGGTCGAGGTCTGCTTCTCCGGCCGGATACCGACGATGTCGACGGTCTCGTTGACCTTGATGACGCCCCGCTCGATCCGGCCCGTGATGACGGTACCGCGACCGGTGATGGTGAAGACGTCCTCGACCGGCATCAGGAACGGCTTGTCGATCTCGCGCTCCGGCTGCGGGATGTAGGAGTCGACGGCGTCCATCAGCTCGATGATCGACTCGCCCCACTTGGCGTCACCCTGCAGTGCCGGGTGCGCCGCGACCTTGACGACCGGGACGTTGTCCCCGTCGAACTCCTGGTCGCTCAGCAGCTCGCGAACCTCGAGCTCGACGAGCTCCAGGATCTCCTCGTCGTCGACCATGTCGCACTTGTTCAGGGCGACGACCATCGCCGGCACGCCGACCTGACGGGCGAGCAGCACGTGCTCACGCGTCTGCGGCATCGGGCCGTCGGTGGCGGCGACGACCAGGATCGCGCCGTCCATCTGGGCCGCACCGGTGATCATGTTCTTGATGTAGTCCGCGTGACCCGGGCAGTCGACGTGGGCGTAGTGCCGGGCCTCGGTCTGGTACTCGACGTGCGCGATCGAGATCGTGATACCGCGCTGGCGCTCTTCCGGCGCCTTGTCGATCTGATCGAAGGCCGACGCCTCGTTCAGCGTCGGGTACTTGTCGTGCAGCACCTTGGTGATCGCCGCGGTAAGAGTCGTCTTACCGTGGTCGATGTGACCGATGGTGCCGATGTTGACGTGCGGCTTAGTCCGCTCGAACTTCGCCTTAGCCACTGGGGCCCTCCTGGAAAGTGTTGACTTACGCCGTACGCCGACGCGCTGTGGGTTGGTTGGTCCGGGGCGAGATTACTCGCCGCGGGCCTTCTTGATGATCTCTTCCGCCACGTTCTTCGGAACCTCGGCGTAGGAATCGAACTGCATCGAGTACGACGCGCGGCCCTGGGTCTTCGACCGTAGGTCACCGACATACCCGAACATCTCGGACAACGGCACCAGGGCCTTGATGACCCGGCTGCCACCGGGGCCTTCGTCCATCGACTGGATCTGGCCGCGGCGTGAGTTGAGGTCGCCGATCACTTCACCCATGTAGTCCTCTGGGGTGGTGACCTCGACCGAGAACATCGGCTCGAGGATGACCGGACTCGCCCGGCGGGCGGCGTCCTTGAAGGCCATCGAACCGGCGATCTTGAAGGCGAGCTCGGACGAGTCGACATCGTGGTAGGCGCCGTCGGTCAGGGTGACCTTGACGTCCACCATCGGGTAGCCGGCCAGGACGCCGAACTCCATGGCTTCCTGCGCGCCCTCGTCCACCGACGGGATGTACTCCCGCGGGATCCGGCCACCGGTGACGGCGTTGACGAACTCGTAGCCGCCCTCGCCACCGACCTCGGCCGACGTCGGCTCGACGTTGATGATCACGCGCGCGAACTGACCCGAACCACCGGTCTGCTTCTTGTGCGTGTAGTCGACCTTCTCGACCTTCTTCTTGATGGTCTCGCGGTAGGCGACCTGGGGCTTGCCGACGTTGGCCTCGACGCGGAACTCGCGCTTCATCCGGTCGACCAGGATCTCCAGGTGCAGCTCGCCCATACCGGCGATGATCGTCTGGCCGGTGTCCTCGTCGGTCCGGACCTGGAAGGTCGGGTCCTCCTCGGCGAGCCGCTGGATCGCGACGCCCAGCTTCTCCTGGTCGCCCTTCGATTTCGGCTCGATGGCGACCGAGATCACCGGGGCCGGGAAGGTCATCGACTCCAGCACGACCGGCTTGGCCGGGTCGCACAGCGTCTCACCGGTGGTGGTGTCCTTCAGACCCATCACGGCGACGATGTGGCCGGCGCCGACCGACGCGATCTCCTCACGCTTGTTCGCGTGCATCCGGTAGATCTTGCCGATCCGCTCCTTGCGCCCCTTGGTGGGGTTCAGGACCTGGGTGCCGGTCTCGAGCTTGCCCGAGTACACCCGGATGAAGGTCAGCTTGCCCAGGTGCGGGTCGGCCGCGATCTTGTACGCCAGCGCCGAGAACGGCTCGCTGTCGTCCGGCTTGCGGGTGACGACGACCGAGGCGTCCTTGACGTCGTGGCCCTCGATGTCGGGCACGTCGAGCGGGCTCGGCAGGAAGGCGTTGATCGCGTCGAGCAGGGGCTGGACGCCCTTGTTCTTGAACGCGGTACCGGTCAGCACCGGGGTCAGCTTGCTCGCGATGGTCGCGCGCCGGATGCCGGCCATGATCTGCTCCTTGGTCGGCTCCTCGCCTTCCAGGTACAGCTCCATGATCTCGTCGTCGGCCTCGGCCAGCGTCTCGATCAGCTTGTCGCGCCACTCGGCGGCGATCTCGGTGTGACTGGCCGGGATCTCCTCGACGGTGTAGTCCTCACCCATCGTGGTCTCGCCGCGCCAGGTCAGCGCGCGCATCCCGATCAGGTCGACGACACCGATGAAGTCGGCCTCGGAACCGATCGGCAGCTGCAGCACCAGCGGCACCGCGGCCAGCCGGTCGACGATCATGTCGACGCAGCGCATGAACTCCGCGCCGGTCCGGTCCAGCTTGTTGACGAAGCAGATCCGCGGTACGCCGTACCGGTCCGCCTGACGCCACACGGTCTCGGACTGCGGCTCGACACCCGCGACACCGTCGAACACGGCGACGGCACCGTCGAGGACGCGCAGCGAGCGCTCCACCTCGACGGTGAAGTCGACGTGGCCCGGGGTGTCGATGATGTTGATGGTGTGGTCTTTCCAGGTGCAGGTCGTCGCGGCGGACGTGATCGTGATGCCGCGCTCCTGCTCCTGCTCCATCCAGTCCATCGTGGCGGCGCCGTCGTGGACCTCACCGATCTTGTAGGTGATACCGGTGTAGAAGAGGATCCGCTCGGTCGTCGTCGTCTTACCGGCGTCGATGTGGGCCATGATGCCGATGTTGCGCACCATGCTCAGGTCGGTGGTGATTTGTACGGCCACCTCGGTGGTCTACCTCTCGCTTCTGTCTAGCTTCAAAACGGTGATCGGGTGGGGTCCGCTACCGGACCCCGCGATCACCAGCGGTAGTGGGCGAAAGCCTTGTTGGCTTCGGCCATCTTGTGCGTGTCCTCGCGACGCTTCACCGACGCACCGAGACCGTTGGACGCGTCCAGGATCTCGTTCATCAGGCGCTCGGACATGGTCTTCTCGCGGCGGGCCCGGGAGTAGGACGTGAGCCAGCGCAGGGCGAGCGTGGTCGAGCGACCGGGCTTGACCTCGATCGGCACCTGGTAGGTGGCACCACCGACGCGGCGGCTCTTCACCTCGATGCTGGGCTTCACGTTGTCCAGGGCGCGCTTGAGCGTGATGACCGGGTCGGTGCCGGTCTTCGTCCGGGTGCCCTCGAGGGCGGTGTAGACGATGCTCTGCGCGATCTGCTTCTTGCCGTCCACCAGGATCTTGGAGATCAACTGGGTGACCAGCGGCGAACTGTAGACCGGGTCGATGATGACCGGCCGCTTCGGGGCGGGACCCTTGCGCGGCATTAGCTCTTCTCCTTCTTCGCGCCGTACCGGCTGCGAGCCTGCTTCCGGTTCTTCACACCCTGGGTGTCGAGCGAACCGCGGATGATCTTGTACCGGACACCCGGAAGGTCCTTCACCCGGCCGCCACGCACGAGCACGATCGAGTGCTCCTGCAGGTTGTGGCCGACGCCCGGGATGTAGGCGGTGACCTCGATGCCGCTGGTGAGGCGGACGCGAGCGACCTTCCGAAGGGCCGAGTTCGGCTTCTTCGGGGTGGTCGTGTAGACGCGCGTGCACACACCACGACGCTGAGGGGAACCCTTCAGGGCCGGCGTCTTGTTCTTGGACACCTTGTCCTGGCGGCCCTTGCGGACCAACTGCTGGATGGTGGGCACCGCGTAGGTCTCTTTCTGTCGTCCGGTCGGTTGCTGCGCACCTGACCCCCGCGGTCGGGTGTGTCGCGAGGGCACGGACACGCCGGAGTCATAAACTTTCTGACTGTCGGCAGAAGTCCCGTGCCACGCGCTGACCCGAAAAGTACGAGGGGCACGCATGACGGCCCAGGATGACCCGGGCACGATCGTTAAGACTAGCGGCTGCCTCATGCACGGTCAAAACAGAAGGCCGTACGGCGTTGAGGCGCAGCCGCTAGACCAGTTTACAGGGTGTTCGCCGTAACCCTGGCATCGGCGGCTCGCGCGGCGCATTTCCCGCCTGAACACGACTGTTGCCCCGGCCGATCTGCGCGCCGGGGCAACAATCCGCGACGTGTCAGCCGAGGATGCGGACCTCGGTGATGAGCCCTTCCTGGACACGGTAGAAGCTGATCGTCGGCACCGGGCCCTGGTCGGGGTCGTGGACGATCGCCTGGTCGACGACCCACTCCCCCTGGGTCATCCGGTGGACCAGCTCGGTCTTGCACTGGCCGGCCTCGAACCGGGGCCGGTAGTACTCCCGCAGCGACCGGCGACCACGGAGTACGGAACCGTCGGCCGTCTGGAGCTGCGCGGTGGGTGAGTACATCGCCAGAAACGCTTCCAGATCATGCGCTTCGTACGCCGAGTGCTCGCGCCCGACAACACGGGCTGCCGGAGTATCCGCCTGCGGCGGGCTCACTTTCAGCTCCTCCGTCGCCGACGACTTGGGCTCCTTCGTCGCCCGAACGGCGGAAGATCCAGCCGCCGGCTCCGCGGAGTCGGTGGAGGCAACCGTTCGTCCGGTGCGTGGAGTTGTCGCGGCGACGGCGGTCCGCGCAGGTGTGGCAGCGGGGATGGTGACGGCTGGGGTGGGGGTCGGGATGGGGAGTTGGCCGGTGGGGTCTTCGCCCAGGTGGGCGATGGCCCAGTCGAGGGCCTTGGTCACCGCGGCGCGGGATTCGTCGGTGTGGTCGAGCATGTCGAAGCCGTGTTGCCCTTTCGGTACGTCGATGATGTCCAGCGCGGCGCCACCGGCGGAGACGAACTCCGCCACCGGACCAGCGAGCTCGTCGCGCTCGCGGCCGACCCTCGTCAGCAGCACCGGCACATTCTTGTCTTTGCCGATGACCTCGGCGGCGGAGACCAGTTCGTCGACACCGGGCGGGGTGGCGAGGCGGGGATAGCTCAAAGCGATGCCACGCAGCCAGTCGGGGCGGCTGTCCAGCCACTCCCCTGCCAGCAGGCCGGCACCGGAGAAGAACCAGAGCAGCACGCGCTCCGGGTCCACCTGGGGATCGGCCCGCAGCAGGCCGACAGCGGCCTCCACGTCGTCGGCAGCGGCGCTCAGCTGGTCGAGTCCACGAATGAGGCTGTGGTCGACCACGACGGCCACCAGGCCGCGCTGAGCGATCGCCGTCGCATAGCCCTGGTACACCGGCCAGTCGCGCGGCGAGGCGGTCAGGTCGGTGGGCCCTGGACCCCCGTGGATCAACAGGATCGCGCCCGTCCGCGCCGTACTCGCGGGACGGTAGAAGTCCAGCTCGCCGACGCGGTCGACGCGCTGTCCCGCCACCTCCTCGACGTCCAGTACGAACGGTCGCAGGTAGGGCGCGAGATCCGGCATGTGCGGCCTACTTTCTCAGTATTTCAAGCCATTCTCGCGCATCCCGCCGACACTTCCACGCCGACCCCTCGCGACACTCTGCAGCCACCCGACCACCCTCGGCGTGTCACACCTGCCCCGTGCGTCACAACCCCAGCAGGGCAGGCGATCCGGGCCCACCCGCCGAATTTGCCCTAGGCAACAACCATTCCGATCGCCGGCGACACGCGTCCGCGCCGGCTGGTTACCGGAGTGGGCAGGCGAGGCCTGCCGGGGTGGGAAAAGCCGCGAGGGCGGCACCCTGCCGGGTGCCGCCCTCGGGCGTAGTACGGACCGCGCTCAGTTCTGGTAGGAACCGAGGTCGAAGTCGTCCAGCGGGACCGACTGACCGGTGGACGGGCCGAAGTCGTAGTCGTACGACTCGTAGCCGACCATCGAGTACATCGCGGCCTTCGCCTCCTCGGTGGGCTCCACCCGGATGTTGCGGTAACGGTCCATGCCGGTACCCGCCGGGATCAGCTTTCCGATGATGACGTTCTCCTTCAGACCGACCAGCGAGTCGGACTTGCCGTGGATCGCGGCCTCGGTCAGGACCCGGGTCGTCTCCTGGAAGGAGGCGGCCGACAGCCACGACTCGGTCGCGAGCGACGCCTTGGTGATACCCATCAGCACCGGGCGACCGGAGGCCGGCGTACCGCCCTCGGCCACCACCCGGCGGTTCTCCGCCTCGAACATCAGGCGGTCCGCCAGCTCGCCCGGCAGCAGGTTCGCCTCGCCGGACTCGATCACCGTGACCCGGCGCAGCATCTGCCGGACGATGATCTCGATGTGCTTGTCGTGGATGGCCACACCCTGCGACCGGTACACCTCCTGGACCTCGTCCACCAGGTGCTCCTGCGCCTTGCGCACACCCAGGATCCGCAGTACCTCCTGCGGGTCCGGCGTACCCTGCGTCAGCTGCTGACCGACCTCGACGTGCTGACCCTCTTCGATCAGCAGGCGGCCACGCTTCGACACCGGGTAGGCGACCTCCTCGGAACCGTCGTCCGGGGTGAGCACCAGCTTCCGGGTCTTGTCGGTGTCCTCGATCGAGATCCGGCCCGCGGCCTCGGCGATCGGCGCCTTGCCCTTGGGCTGGCGAGCCTCGAAGAGCTCGACCACACGCGGCAGACCGTGGGTGATGTCATCACCCGCGACACCACCGGTGTGGAAGGTACGCATGGTCAGCTGCGTACCCGGCTCACCGATGGACTGCGCCGCGATGATGCCGACGGCCTCACCGATGTCGACCGGCTTACCGGTCGCCAGCGAACGGCCGTAGCACTTGGCGCAGGTACCGGTCTTGGCGTCACAGGTCAGCACGGAGCGGACCTTGACGGTCTCGATCCCGGCCTCGACCAGGGCGGCGATGGACACGTCGCCCAGGTCGCTGCCCGCGGTCAGCACCACGTTGCCCTTGGCGTCGGACACGTCGGTCGCCAGAGTCCGCGCGTACGCGCTGGTCTCCACGTTCTCGGCGTGCACGACCTTGCCGTCCGGACCCTGCTGGCCGATCTGCTTGGGCAGACCGCGCTCGGTGCCGCAGTCCTCCTCGCGGATGATGACGTCCTGCGAGACGTCCACCAGACGACGGGTCAGGTACCCGGAGTCGGCGGTCCGCAGCGCGGTGTCGGCAAGACCCTTACGAGCACCGTGGGTGGCGATGAAGTACTCGACCACCGACAGGCCCTCACGGAAGTTGGCCTTGATCGGACGGGCGATGATCTCGCCCTTCGGGTTGGCCACCAGGCCACGCATACCGGCGATCTGCCGGATCTGCATCATGTTGCCTCGGGCACCCGAGTGGACCATCATCCAGATCGGGTTGGCCTTCTCGAAGTTCTCCTCCATGGCCTTACCGACCTCGGCGTTCGCCCCGGTCCAGATCTCGATCAGTTCCTGCCGCCGCTCGGACGCGGTGATCAGACCACGCTCGAACTGCTTCTGGACCTTCTCGGCCTGCGACTCGTAGCGAGCCATGATCTCGGGCTTGCTCGGCGGCGTGCTGAAGTCGTCGATCGACACCGTGACACCCGAACGGGTGGCCCAGCGGAAACCGAGGTCCTTCAGCGCGTCCAGGCAGTTCGCCACCTGGACCTTGGAGTAGCGCTCGGCCAGGTCGTTGACGATCGAGCCCAGCTGCTTCTTGCCGACCTCGGCGTCCACGAAGGTGTAGTCGCTCGGCAGCGCCTCGTTGAACAGGGCGCGACCCAGCGTCGTCTCCAGCGAGAACCCGCCGTCCGGCCGCTCGGTCGACCCGGCCGGCGCGCCGGCTTCGGTCAGCCGCAGCGTGATCTTCGCCTGCAGGGACAGTTCCTTGCGGTCGAAGGCCATCAGCGCCTCGGCCAGCGAGCTGAAGGCGCGGCCCTCACCGAGAGCACCTTCCTTCAGCATCGTCAGGAAGTAGATGCCGATGATCATGTCCTGGGTCGGCATCGTGACCGGACGGCCGTCAGCAGGCTTCAGGATGTTGTTCGTCGACAGCATCAGGATCCGGGCCTCGGCCTGCGCCTCGGCCGACAGCGGCAGGTGCACCGCCATCTGGTCACCGTCGAAGTCCGCGTTGAACGCGGAGCAGACGAGCGGGTGGATCTGGATCGCCTTGCCCTCGATCAGCTGCGGCTCGAACGCCTGGATGCCCAGCCGGTGCAGGGTTGGTGCACGGTTGAGCAGGACCGGGTGCTCGGTGATGACCTCTTCCAGCACGTCCCAGACCTGGGCGCGCTGACGCTCGACCATCCGCTTGGCGGACTTGATGTTCTGCGCGTGGTTGAGGTCGACCAGCCGCTTCATCACGAACGGCTTGAACAGCTCCAGCGCCATCGCCTTCGGCAGACCGCACTGGTGCAGCTTGAGCTGCGGGCCGACCACGATGACCGAACGGCCGGAGTAGTCGACGCGCTTGCCGAGCAGGTTCTGACGGAACCGGCCCTGCTTGCCCTTGAGCATGTCGGACAGCGACTTCAGCGGCCGGTTGCCCGGGCCGGTGACCGGACGCCCACGGCGGCCGTTGTCGAACAGTGCGTCGACGGCCTCCTGCAGCATCCGCTTCTCGTTGTTGACGATGATCTCGGGCGCGCCCAGGTCGAGCAGCCGCTTGAGCCGGTTGTTCCGGTTGATCACCCGGCGGTACAGGTCGTTCAGGTCGGAGGTGGCGAACCGGCCACCGTCGAGCTGGACCATCGGCCGCAGGTCCGGCGGGATCACCGGAACGCAGTCGAGCACCATGCCCATCGGGCTGTTGTTGGTGGCCAGGAACGCGGTGACGACCTTGAGCCGCTTCAGGGCGCGGGTCTTGCGCTGGCCCTTACCGGTCTTGATCGTCTCGCGCAGGCTGTCCGCCTCGGCCTTGAGGTCGAAGGTCTCCAGGCGCCGCTGGATCGCGGCAGCGCCCATCGCGCCCTCGAAGTACTTGCCGAACCGCTCCTTCATGGCGCGGTACAGGATCTCGTCGCCCTCCAGGTCCTGGACCTTGAGGTTCTTGAACCGGCTCCAGACCTCGTCGAGGCGGTCGATCTCGCGCTGCGCACGGTCGCGCAGCTGCTTGACCTCACGCTCGGCGCCTTCCTTCACCTTGCGGCGAACGTCGGCCTTCGCGCCCTCGGCCTCGAGCTGGGCGAGGTCCTCCTCGAGCTTCTTCATCCGGGTCTCGATGTCGTTGTCGCGCCGGCCCTCGAGCTGCTTGCGCTCGACATCGGTCCGGCCCTCCAACGACGAGAGGTCGCGGTGGCGAGCCTCTTCGTCGACGTCGGTGATCATGTACGCCGCGAAGTAGATGACCTTCTCGAGGTCCTTCGGGGCGAGGTCGAGCAGGTAGCCGAGTCGCGACGGGACACCCTTGAAGTACCAGATGTGGGTGACCGGCGCGGCCAGCTCGATGTGGCCCATCCGCTCGCGGCGCACCTTGGAGCGGGTGACCTCGACGCCACACCGCTCGCAGATGATGCCCTTGAAGCGAACGCGCTTGTACTTACCGCAGTAGCACTCCCAGTCCCGGGTGGGACCGAAGATCTTCTCGCAGAACAGACCGTCACGCTCGGGCTTGAGCGTCCGGTAGTTGATCGTCTCGGGCTTCTTGACCTCGCCGTGCGACCACTGGCGGATCTCATCCGCAGTCGCCAGGCCGATCCGAAGCTCGTCGAAGAAGTTCACGTCGAGCACGATGTGTTATCTCCCGATTGTAAAGATGGTCTGAGTGAGTTGGCTGTTGATCTCAAGCGGCAACCCGCTCAGACCTCCTCGACGCTGTTCGGCTCACGCCGGGACAGGTCGATTCCCAGTTCTTCCGCAGCGCGGAAGACGTCCTCTTCGCTGTCGCGCATCTCGACCCGGCTTCCGTCGGACGAGAGGACCTCGACATTCAGACACAGGGACTGCATTTCCTTGACCAGAACCTTGAAGGACTCCGGGATACCCGGCTCCGGGATGTTCTCGCCCTTGACGATCGCTTCGTAGACCTTGACGCGACCGACCACATCGTCCGACTTGATCGTCAGCAACTCCTGCAGCGCGAAGGCGGCACCGTAGGCCTCCAGGGCCCACACCTCCATCTCGCCGAACCGCTGACCACCGAACTGCGCCTTACCACCCAGCGGCTGCTGCGTGATCATCGAGTACGGACCGGTCGAGCGGGCGTGGATCTTGTCGTCCACCAGGTGGTGCAGCTTCAGCATGTACATGTAGCCGACGCCGACCGGCTGCGGGAAAGGCTCACCCGAGCGGCCGTCGAACAGGTTGGCCTTGCCGGTGCTGTCGACCATCCGGTCGCCGTCGCGGTTCGGCAGGGTCGAGCCGAGCAGTCCGGTGACCTCTTCCTCCCGCGCGCCGTCGAAGACCGGGGTGGCGACGTTCGTGAACGGGGCGGCTTCGCCGGCACCGATCTTGATCAGTCGCTGGGCCCACTCTTCGGTGCTGTCCGGGTCGACCTTCCAGCCGCGGCTGGCCACCCAGCCGAGGTGCGTCTCGAGCACCTGGCCGACGTTCATCCGGCCGGGCACGCCCAGCGGGTTCAAGATGATGTCGACCTGGGTGCCGTCCTCCATGAACGGCATGTCCTCGACCGGCAGGATCTTCGAGATGACGCCCTTGTTGCCGTGGCGTCCGGCGAGCTTGTCACCGACGGAGATCTTGCGCTTCTGCGCGACGTACACGCGGACCAGCTGGTTCACGCCCGGCGGCAGCTCGTCGCCGTTGTCGCGGTCGAAGACGCGGACCCCGATGACGGTTCCGTTCTCACCGTGCGGCACCTTCAGCGAGGTGTCGCGGACCTCACGGGCCTTCTCACCGAAGATCGCCCGGAGCAGCCGCTCCTCCGGGGTCAGCTCGGTCTCACCCTTGGGCGTGACCTTGCCGACCAGGATGTCACCGGTGGTGACCTCCGCGCCGATCCGGATGATGCCGCGCTCGTCCAGGTCGGCCAGCATCTCGTCGGAGACGTTCGGGATGTCCCGGGTGATCTCCTCCGGACCGAGCTTGGTGTCGCGGGCGTCGACCTCGTGCTCCTCGATGTGGATCGAGGTGAGCAGGTCCTGCTGGACGACGCGCTGGCTGAGGATGATCGCGTCCTCGTAGTTGTGCCCTTCCCACGGCATGAACGCCACGAGCAGGTTCCGGCCGAGGGCCATCTCGCCCTCGTCGGTGCACGGACCGTCCGCCAGCGGCGTACCGACCTCGACCCGCTGACCGGCGTCGACCAGCGGACGCTGGTTGATGCAGGTGCCCTGGTTCGAGCGGCGGAACTTGGCCAGCCGGTAGGTCTGGTAGGTGCCGTCGTCGGCGGCGACCTCGATCAGGTCGGCCGAGACCTCCTTGATCACACCGCCCTTCTCCGACACCAGCACGTCACCGGCGTCGACCGCACCGCGGAACTCCATGCCGGTACCGACCAGGGGGGCGTCCGCGGTGATCAGCGGAACGGCCTGGCGCTGCATGTTGGAGCCCATCAGGGCGCGGTTGGCGTCGTCGTGCTCGAGGAACGGGATCATCGCGGTCGCGACCGACACCATCTGGCGCGGGCTCACGTCCATGTAGTCCACGTCGTCGACCAGCACGAGCTCGACCTCACCGTGGCGCCGGCGGACCAGCACCCGGTCCTCGGCGAACACGTTGTCCGGGGTCAGCGCCGCGTTGGCCTGCGCGATGACGAACCGGTCCTCCTCGTCCGCGGTCAGGTAGTCGACCTGGTCGGTGACCCGGCCGTCGACGACCTTGCGGTACGGCGTCTCGACGAAGCCGAACGGGTTCACCCGGCCGTACGTCGCGAGCGAGCCGATCAGACCGATGTTCGGGCCTTCCGGGGTCTCGATCGGGCACATCCGGCCGTAGTGGGACGGGTGCACGTCGCGGACCTCGAAGCCGGCCCGCTCGCGGCTCAGACCACCCGGGCCAAGGGCCGACAGGCGGCGCTTGTGGGTGAGTCCCGCGATCGGGTTGGTCTGGTCCATGAACTGCGACAGCTGGGAGGTGCCGAAGAACTCCTTCAGCGCCGCCACCACCGGACGGATGTTGATCAGGGTCTGCGGCGTGATCGCCTCGACGTCCTGGGTCGTCATCCGCTCCCGGACCACGCGCTCCATCCGGGCCAGGCCGGTGCGCAGCTGGTTCTGGATCAGTTCACCGACGGTACGCAGCCGGCGGTTGCCGAAGTGGTCGATGTCGTCCTCTTCGACGACGATCTCGCCCTGCGGCGCGGCCAGCTCGGTCTTGCCCTCGTGCAGCGCGACCAGGTACTTGATCGTCGCGACGATGTCGTTGATCGTCAGGACGGCCGTGTCGTGCGCCTCGTCGCGGCCCAGCTTCTTGTTGATCTTGTAGCGACCGACCTTGGCCAGGTCGTAGCGCTTGCCGTTGAAGTAGTAGTTGTCCAGCAACGCCTGGGCAGCCTCGCGCGTCGGCGGTTCGCCGGGGCGCAGCTTGCGGTAGATGTCGAGCAGCGCGTCGTCCTGCCCGGAGGTGTGGTCCTTCTCCAGGGTGAGCCGGATCGACTCGTACTCGCCGAACTCCTCGAGAATCTGCGCGTCGGTCCAGCCGAGCGCCTTGAGCAGCACGGTGACGTTCTGCTTGCGCTTGCGGTCCAGCCGCACGCCCACCATGTCGCGCTTGTCGACCTCGAACTCCAGCCACGCACCGCGCGACGGGATGATCTTGGCGGTGAAGATGTCCTTGTCCGACGTCTTGTCCGGCGTGCGCTCGAAGTACACACCGGGCGAGCGGACCAGCTGGGACACGACGACACGCTCGGTGCCGTTGATCACGAACGTGCCCTTGCGCGTCATCAACGGGAAGTCACCCATGAAGACGGTCTGGCTCTTGATCTCGCCGGTCTCGTTGTTCATGAACTCGGCGGTGACGAACAGCGGCGCCGAATAGGTGACGTCACGTTCCTTGCACTCGTCGACCGTGTTCTTCGGGGGCTCGAACCGGTGATCGCGGAACGACAGCGACATGGTGCCGCTGAAGTCCTCGATCGGGGAGATCTCTTCGAAGATCTCCTCCAGGCCGGACGGGGAGGAGAGGTCGGTTCGACCCTCCGCCTCGGCGGCGGCCACCCGGGCCTGCCAGGTTTCGTTCCCGACCAGCCAGTCGAAACTGTCCACCTGCAGCGCAAGCAGATCCGGAACCTCGAGAGGCTCGGAGATCTTTGCGAAGGAGATGCGGCGGGAGCCGGAAACGTCGGTAATACTGTCGGACTGGGGGTTGCGCGAGGCGACCAAGGGGCGTCCTTCCACGGGCTCGCAGAAATCACTTCGGTGCTGGGAGCGCACGCCGAACCGCCCTAGTCAAGTTTTGGCCCGAGCCAGGGTGGGGTTAAAGGCAGCGCAAAGCAATAGGCTACCCGATCAGGGCAAGCCTGTCCAATGGGGTCCGATACTATGCCTTCGGACCACCCACTCCGTCAAGGATCGACCCGGGTTCTCCAGCGGGTAGATCCACCCGCGAGCCGCCCGGCACGACCTCTCCGGAGTCAGCAAGAGACTACAGTCCGGCGATCTCCTGGACCAGCCATTGGTGCCCGTTTCGGACCATCGTGAATCGGGTCCGGTTCAGGTCCACCCGGGGCTTACCCTGCGTGATCGTGCTGGTGGTGGTCTGGTTCACGAAGATCACCAGCGTCACCCGGTCGGCGTCCCCGTCGCGTACGCCGACCTCGCGCACCTCGGCCCGCACGGTCGCCTTGGTCTTGGTCGCCAGCTCGCCGGCCACCTTCGCGGTGGCGTCGAACTTGGTCGCGAAATCCGGGGTCATCGTCGCCCGGGCCGCCGCGAAACTCTTGTCCAACGAGCGGTAGTCGTAGCTCAGGGCCACCTCGGCGGCCTTCCGGCCCGCCGCTGCCGCCTGGCCGCGCGCGTCCTCGGCCTGCTTGGCCTTGAGCGCCTTCACCCCGACGATCCCCGCCACGGCGAGCACCAGCACGATCACGACGGCCAGCAGCGCGGACAGCACCGCACCGAGCGGCCGCTTCGCCGTACCGGTCTCTTCGGGGGCTTCGCTGTCACTGACAGTCACCGGCGGTTCGCTGTCGGAGTCGGCGACTACCCCGCTTTCAGGCGTTTCAATCGTGTCGCTTACCACGTCCGAAACGGCCCCTTCCGGAGCTTCCGGCGCGGCGACCTCCGGCGCTTCCGGCGCGAGGTCGTCGACCACGGGGAGCTGCGTGGCGCCCGCAGTACGGGGCTCGCCGGTACGGCGTTGGCCGGCGATGCGGGGGCGGTTCCTCGGACGATCGGTCATCAGCCCACGACCTGGAAGTCGGCGGTCAGCCAGCGGTTCTTCTCCCGGACCATGTCGAGCTTGATCCGGTAGCGGCGCTGGACGCCGTCCTTGGCGGCCGTGTTGGTGACGACCGCGTTCGCGATCACCAGCACCTGGGCCGAGTCCTTGTCGTTCGACACCACCGCTGCCTCCACCACTTCGCCGGTCGAGGTCGCCTGGTTCGTCACCACCTCGGTCTTCACCTGGTTCGCACCGGCCGCGAACTCCTCCTTGAACTGCCCGGTCGAGCCGTCCAGCACGCGCTGCGCGTCCGCGTCCCAGGAGCTGTACTTGTACGTCGTGAAGTCGAGCGTCAACTGCCGCGCGGCCTGCATTGCACTGGTCCGCTCACTGTCGCGAGCGTGCTGACGGCTCAGCGCCACGCCGGACAGGACGGCCGCGCCGAGCGCGACCACCAGCAGGACGCTGAGCGCCCAGGCCAGCATCACCGGACCGCGCCGGGAGGTAGAAGAGATCACTTTCCGCTCACCGGACCGAGGATAAGAGCCTTCCAGGAATCGGCACCCAGCAGGTCCGCCTGACCGCCGGTGGAGCCGAGGACCAGCTCCGGCATCCCGGCGGCGCCACCGGCATCCCCGGTCGCCGGGTCGTAGCCGATGCCGTACCCAGTGCGGTTGAGATTGCGCGACGACGGCGACGGCTTGTTCTGCGAGCCGCGGACGTTGATCCCCGAGCCCGGCGACGCAGTACAGCCGGCCTTGGTGTTCGCGGCCTTGCTGGTGGTGTCCTGCGGAACCCGCCAGTCGGTGCCGCCGTAACCGGCCCGGCAAGCGGGCGGACTGAACCCGAGCACCAGCCCGAAGTGGGCGTCGTAGTGCCCGGTCCCCTCGTCCTTGCCCGGTACGACGTATCCGCCCATCGCCACGGCCGGGTAGACCACCATCAACTGCTCGACCGCGTCGAGCCGGACGGCCGTCATCTCGCTCGTGGTCAGCAGGTTCCCGAGCAGTACGGCGATGTCGCCGCGGTTCTCGGAGATGAGCGCTGTCAGCTGCTCGGAGGCACCCGAGCCCTGGTCGATCACCTTGCGCAGGTTGGCGTCGGAGCTGACCAGCGTGTCCGAGAGCAGCGCCAGGTTCTTCGCCCAGGTCTTGATCGCGTCACCGCTGGCCACCTGGGTCGCGAGCACGGTGTTGCCGTCGTTGATCAGCTTGATCGTCTGCAGGATGTTCGCGTCGGCGTCGTTGATCAGCAGCCCGGAGCTGTCGATGATCTTCTGCAGGTCACTGCCCTTACCCCGCAGCGCGTCGCCGAGCTCCTTGATCGTCGTCTTCAGGCTGTTCTTGTCGACGGAGTTCACCAGCTGGTCGAGGTTGAGCAGCAGCTCGGTGGTGTCGATCGGCAGCGCCGTGTCGGCCCGGGCGATCTCGGAGTGGTCCTGCAGGTACGGCGAACCCTCGCGCCGCGGCTGCAGATCGACGTACTGCTCGCCGATCGCGGACCGGTTCGCCACCACGGCGAGCAGGTCGTTCGGGATCTTCGTCTTGTTGTTGATGTCGAGGTCGACCTCGACGCCGTCCGACAGCAGCTTCAGCTGACCGACCCGGCCGACCGGCTGGCCGCGGTACGTCACCTCGGCACCGGTGAAGATGCCACCGGACTCGGCGAAGCTGGCGCTGACCGTGTAGCTGTCGTCGAAGAACAGCCGGTCGACCTGCGCGTACTTGGCGCCGACGAAGGCGACACCGACGACGGTGATCAGCAGGAACACCATCAGCTGGATCCGGACGCCTCTGGTGATCACTTGGCCACCCCCGGCATCAGGACCTTGGCCAGCTCGGGATCGAAGGCCGGCCGGTTCAGCGTCGGCGTACAGACCGGCAGTCCGAGCAGCGTGATGCAACTGGTCGCCGTCCCGGTCGGCAGCGGCAGCGGGGGAAGTCCACCCGTGCCCTTACCCGTCGGGAACTGCGGCGAGTTGTGCACCGGCAGGCTGAGCCCCACTGTGGGCAGCGTGAGACCCGTGGTGGGCAGGTTGAGGCCGAGCAGGCCCTTGAGCGCCTTCTGGGTGTTCACGTCGAGGGTGATGTTCAGGTTGGTGAAGTCACCCTTGACCGCCTTCGCGGCGCCGTCCGGGAACGGATAGGTGAGCAGCAGCTCGAGCGACTTCGGCAGGTTCTCCCCCGCCTCGGCCAGCTTGGTCAGCACCGGGTAGAGCGACTGAAGGTTGGCGACCAGGTCCTTCTGCGAGGCCGTGATCACCCGGGTGGCCGTGCTGCCCAGTTTGCTCAGTGCCTGCAGCGTCTTGACCAAGGCGGCGCGCTGCTTGTCCAGCGTGGCGATCGACTTCGGCAGCGAGTCGATCGCGGTCGCCAGCGTCGTCTTCTGCGCGTTCAGCTTCTTGGCCAGCGCGTCGACCGCGGTGATCGCGGTGACGATCTTCTGCTTGTTCTGGTCGAGCGTGCCGACGAAGGTGTTCAGCTGGGTGAGCACGCTCTTGATGGCCGGCTCGTTGCCGGTCAGCGCCTTGTTCAGCTCCTGGGTGATGATCTGCAGTTGCGCGACGCCACCACCGTTCAGCAGCAGGGACAGCGCGGACAGCACTTCCTCGACCTCGACGTTGCTGGTGGTCCGCGACAGCGGGATCAGCTCGCCGTTGTCCAGCTTGCCGCGCGGCTTCTCGTCCCCGGTCGGCGGAGCCAGCGAGACGAATTTCTCGCCCAGCAGGCTGGTCTGGCGAATCGTCGCATGCGTGTTGTCCGGCAGGTCGAGGCTCTTCGGCAGCTTGATCTTGACCTTGGCCACATAGCCGTCGAGCCAGACCTTCTGCACGGTGCCAACGGTGACGTCGTCGACCTTCACCGACGACTTGGGCACCAGGTCCAGGACATCGGCGAACTCGACCGTGACCGTGTACGACGGGCCCTTGATCTTGGCGCCACCCGGCAACGGCAGCGAGTAGACGCTGAAGTCGCAGCCGGTCAGCAGGGTCGCCATCGCGACCACGCCCGCCACTACCGCAGTACGGCGCCTCATCGCGAGCCTCCCGGGACCAGGCCGCCGAGGGTCTCGTCGACGTTGTCCGGGCTCGGCAGCTTCTTCGGTGGCGGTGGCGCCCACGGCGTACCGGCCGGGCCGCCGGAGCCGGTGATCGAGCCGAGCAGTGGCAGCTTCGGCAGCAGGTCGATGATCCCCTTCAAGGCCGAGCAGGTGGACAGCGGCTGGTTCGCCTGGAGCAGGATCGAGCAGATGAAGGAGGCCGGGTCGTCCAACTGGGCCAGATTGATCCGCTGGTCCAGGGTGCCGAACTGCGGGTTGTAGACGCGGGCCAGGTTGCCCAGGCCGAGCGGCGCGGTGTCGATGATCTCGGCCAGCGCCGCCTTCTCCT
Source organism: Kribbella monticola (assembly GCF_003261635.1). Taxonomy (GTDB): domain Bacteria; phylum Actinomycetota; class Actinomycetes; order Propionibacteriales; family Kribbellaceae; genus Kribbella; species Kribbella monticola. The sequence continues at coordinate 585,183 of NZ_QFXK01000030.1, forward strand.
TGACCAGGATCTGGGAGATGTCGGTGGCACCGGAGATCGTGGTCTTGAGCAACGCCCGGTTGTCCTTCACGAACGAAGCGACCTCGCCGAGCGCCGTCGCCAGGGTGGACAGCGCCGCGCCGAGGTCCTTGCGCTCACCGGCCAGCGTGGTCGAGGTGGCGGCGAAGTTGGTGTTGAACTGCTTCACCAGGGTGTCGTTCGCGGCCAGCGCGGAGACGAAGGTCTGCAACTGCCGGACCGTGCTGAACAGGCTCTTGGAGTTCCCGGCCAGCGTCTGGGTCAGCGTCGAGACGTCGGTGATGGTCTGGTTCAGCTTGGCGCCCTGGCCGTTCAGGTTCGCCGCGGAGACGTCGAGCAGGCGCGACAGCGCGCCCTGGTCGTTGGCGCCCTTCGGCCCGAGCGCGACGGACAGGTCGTTCAGGCTCTGGTAGATCTGGTCCAGTTCCAGCGGTACGGCGGTGCGCTCCAGCGGGATCTGCGCGCCGTCGGCCATCACCGCGCCTTTGGAGTACGCCGGAGTCAGCTGGATGTAGCGGTCGGCAACGATCGACGGTGACGCGATCACGGCCTTCGCGTCGGCCGGGACCTTGTGCTTGGCCTCCCACCAGAACTTCACCCGGACCGAACGGCCGGCCGGGGTGACGCTCTCGACCTCGCCGACCTTGATGCCGAGGATCCGGACGTCGGAGCCCGGGTAGACGCTGACCGCACGTGGGAAGTACGCCGTCGCGCTGACCCGCTTCGGGTGCGGCCAGAGCGCGATCGCGCTGACGGCGACCACCACCAGCACGACGCCCATCGCGACCAGCCGGGAGAAACCGGCGACCTTCGTCATCGGCCACCTCCCAGGATCGGCAGGCCGGGGATGGGCACCTTCGGCAGCGGGATCTCGGGCACGGGCACCAGGTTCTGCACATACGTGTCGAACCACGGCCCGGTGCCGAGCGTGTTCGTGAACACCCGGGCGTACGGCGCGAGTCCTCTGATGCTGGCGTCCAGAGCGTTCTGGTTCTTCAGCAGGATCGCCAGCACGGCGTTGACCTTCTGCAGCGTCGGGGTCAGATCTTTGCGGTTCTCCCGGACCAGCGCGGTCACCTGGGCGGCAAGCTTCTGCGTCGAGACCAGCAACTCGTGGATCAGCGCCCGCCGGGCCTGGACCGCCTGGAACACCGTGTTGCCGTCCTTCAGCAACTTGATCAGCTGCTGGTTGCGGTCGGCAAGGATCTTCGTGACGACGTCGGAGTGCTGCAGCAGCTTCTTCAGGTCCTCATCGCGCTTGGCGACGTTGCGGGACAACCGGGACAGCCCGTCCAGCGAGGCACGGACCTCCTCAGGAGTGTTCTTGAAGGTCGCGGACAACGTGTCGAGCGCCTTGGCGAGCTGGGCGGTGTCGATCCGCTCGGTGGTGTTGGCGAGGTCGGTGAACGCGTCGACCACGTCGTACGCCGAGATGGTCCGGGCCAGCGGGATCTCGGTGCCCTCCTTGAGCTGGCCGTCGCCCGCGGGGTTGAGCTTGAGGTACTTCTGGCCGAGCAGGGTCTTGATCTTCATCTCGGCACCGGTCTGGTCGCCGAGCTTGACGCCCTTGTCCACCACGAAGTCGACCCGGACGTGGGTGCCTTCGAGTTCGACCTTGCGGACCTGCCCGACCCGGACGCCGGCGACCCGGATCTCGTCGTTCGGCTTCAGCCCGCCGGCCTCGGAGAACTGCGCGGAGTACTTGGTCCCGCCACCGATCAGCGGCAGGTCCTGCGCCTTGAACGCGGCCAGCATGATCAGCCCGATGATCGTCAGCCCGACCACGCCGATCGTGACCTGGTTCTGTTCGCGGAAGGGCTTCACTTCGCGCACCTCGCCGAGTTGTTGTCGTAGCTCACCGGGATCCGAGTGCCCAGCGGCAGGGTGACGTTGCCGTCGAAGCCGCAGAGGAAGAAGTTGAACCAGGATCCGTACTGCGCGGTCCGCGTCATCGTCTGCAGCTTCTCGGGCATGAACTGCAGCGTCTTCACCCAGATCGCCTGGGTGTCGTCCAGCGTGGTCGACACCGTCCGGAGCCGGTCCAGGTCGGCCTTCAACGGCACCCGGGTCTGCTGCAGGAGGCCGGCCGTCTTGGTGTTCAGCGAGTTGATCGAGCCGAGCGAGCCGAGGATCGGGTTGATGTCCTGGCTCAGCCCGGTGATGAACTGCTGCAGGTTGACGAGCAGCTGGGAGAAGTTCTGCTGCCGCTGCGAGACGATCTGCAGGGTCGAGGTCAGGTTGGTGATCAGGTCGCCGATCACCTGGTCGGAGTCGGCCAGCGTGCTGGTGAGCGAGGCGGTCCGGGCGAGCAGGCTCTCGATCGTGCCGCCCTCGCCCTGCAGCACCTTGATCACCTCGAAGGCGAACTGGTTCACGTCGGCCGGGGTGAGCGCGGTGAACAGCGGCTTGAACCCGTTGAACAGCACCGACAGGTCCAGCGCCGGCGCGGTCCGGTCCTTGTCGATGATCCCGTTCTTCTTCATCCGGGTGCCGCCGCCGACGCCCTCGGTGAGCGCGATGTAGCGGTTGCCGACGAGGTTGCGGTACCGCAGGGTCGCCCGGGTAGTGGTGTCGACCGACTGGTCGGAGTCGACGCTGAAGGTCACCATCGCGTACTTGTCCTGGTAGATCGCGATCTTGTCGACCTGACCGACCCGCACACCCGCGATCCGGATGTCGTCACCCTTGTTCAGCCCGACCACGTCCGTGAACACGGCCCGGTACTTCGTGGTCGCGTTGAAGCTGATGTTGCCGATCGTGACGGCCAGCAAGGCGGTCGCGATCGTCGTGACGACCACGAAGATCCCGAGCCGCACGGTGTCGAACGACGTCTTCTTGTCGAAGAGCTTCATTTCAGGTTCACCTGCCCGCCGCGGACGAGGGGGCCGATCATCAGGGTGGTCAGATCCGGTACGTCGTCGGCCGGCATCCCGAGGACCGGGCCGGCGAAGGAGTCGATCACCTTCTGCTCGGCCGGCGTACCGGCGCCGCCGTTGTCCATCGCGAAGCCGGGGGCCGCCCGGTTCAGCGTCAGGTTCAGCGGGAAGCGGGTGGTCTTGTTGTGGTCGCCGATCACGCCGTCGTCACCGGTCACGTACGGCGCCGGGTTCTCCTGGGTGTACGGCCCGGGCTTCTCGCCCGGCACGCTGTAGTTCCGGCCCACACACGTCGGCCCGCGGTGATCCTTGTACGCCGGCAACTCGTTCGGCTGGTACGGCGTGGGCTGGTTGGTGATCAGCTCCAGGTTGATGTGCAGCGCCCCGTCGCGGAAGGTGTCGTTCAGCACCGGCGCGGTGTCGGTCATCACCTTGAGGAAGCACGGGAACTCCGGTGAGTACCGCTCGAGCAGGTCCAGCACCGGCCGGCTCACCTCGCCGAGGCGGATCACCCGGTCCTCGTTCTCCCGGAGGAACCCGTCGCCGGTCGTCGACAGCGCCTGGACGTCGGTGAAGAACTTCTGCAGCTGCTGCTCCTTCTCCACCACCGTGTTGCCGGTGATGGTCAGGTTGCGCAAGGCCCGGACGAGGTCGGGTGTCACATCGCCGTAGATCTGCGAGACCTGGGTGAGCTTGGTCAGCGCGGCGATCAGGTTCGGCACGTTCGGGTTCAGCTTCTTCAGATACCCGTCGAGCTGGGTGAGGGTCTTGGCGATCTCCGTGCCGCGGCCCTCCAGCGCGGTCGCCAGGGTGTTCAGCGTCGCGTTCAGATCGGCCGGGTCGACCGCCTGCAGCAGCGGCAACGCGTCGTTCAGCACCTTCTCGATCTCGATGCCGACCGCGGTCTTGTCCCGCGAGATCACGTCGCCGGCCCGGATCGCCCGGCCCTCGCTGCCCTGCGGTGGCACCAGCGCGACGTACTTCTCGCCGAACAGCGTCTTCGGCAGGATCCGCGCGCTGACCTGGCTGGAGATCTCGCTGACCTGGTCCGGCTTGAGGGCCAGCTCGACCGTCGCCTCGTCACCGTCGGTGGAGACCTTCTTCACCTCGCCGACGATGATGCCGCGCAGCTTCACGTCCGCGTGCCGGTTCAGCTGCAGGCCGATGTGGCTGGTCTTCAGCTCGACCGTCACCGTGTCGGTGAACACCTTCGCGTAGAAGGCGTAGGTCAGCCAGAGCAGGAAGCAGAGCAACCCGATGAAGGCGGTGCCGAGAACGCGTTTGGTCATGGCGCTACCCCGCCAGCCTGACCGTGGTCGTCGTACCCCAGATCGCCATCGACAGCAGCAGGTCGACCACGTTGATGACGACGATGGACGTCCGTACCGCGCGGCCCACGGCGACACCGACGCCCGCGGGGCCGCCGATCGCGTGGTAGCCGTGGTAGCAGTGCACCAGGATCACCAGGACGGCGAAGACCAGCACCTTCCCGAAGGACCAGAGCACGTCGCCGGGTGGCAGGAACAGATGGAAGTAGTGGTCGTACGTCCCGGTGCTCTGCCCGTAGAACGTGGTCACGGTCAACCGGGTGGCGAAGTACGAGGCGAGCAACCCCACGACGTACAGGGGAATGACGGCGACCAGGCCGGCGATGATCCGGGTGGTGACCAGGAACGGCAGCGACGGGATCGCCATCACCTCGAGCGCGTCGATCTCCTCGCTGATCCGCATCGCGCCGAGCTGGGCGGTGAAGCCGCAGCCAACGGTCGCGGCGAGCGCGATCCCGGCGATCAGCGGGCCGATCTCGCGGGTGTTGATGTACGCCGACACGAAGCCGGCGAAGGCCGACGTACCGATCTGGTTCAGCGCCGAGTAGCCCTGCAGGCCGACCTCGGTGCCGGTGAAAAAGGCCAGGAAGGTGATCACGCCGACCGTGCCGCCGATGACCGCGAGCGCGCCGGTGCCGAGCGTCACCTCGGCCAGCAGGCGGAGGATCTCGCGGCGGTACCGGGTGACCGACTTGCCCGACCAGGCCAGCGCCTTGATGTAGAACGCGAGCTGCTCACCGAGGTGGTCGAGCGAGTTCAGCGGTTTCTTGACCAGGTAGTCCAGGGCCGACATGTCAGGCCCCCTTCGGCGGAACGAGCTGGAAGTAGATCGCGGTCATCGAGAAGTTCGCGACGAACAGCAGCATGAAGGTGATGACGACCGACTGGTTCACGGCGTCACCGACACCCTTCGGGCCACCGCCCGCGTTCATCCCCTTGTACGAGGCAACGACCGCGGCGAGAAACCCGAACACGAGCGCCTTGGCCTGGCCCTGCCACAGATCGGGAAGGTGTGCGAGCGCAGTGAACGAGGCGATGTAGCTACCCGGCGTACCGTCTTGGAGGACCACGTTGAAGACGTAGCCGCCCATCACGCCGACCACGCTGACGAAGCCGTTGAGGAAGAACGCGACCAGCATGGTGGCCAGCACCCGCGGTACGACGAGGCGCTGGATCGGGTCGATCCCGAGCACCATCATCGCGTCGAGCTCCTCGCGGATCTTGCGCGAACCCAGATCGGCGCAGATCGCCGAGCCGCCCGCACCCGCGATCAGCAGCGCGGTCGCGATCGGCGAAGCCTCCCGCACCACGGCCAGTACGGCGGCCGAGCCGGTGAACGCCTGGGCGCCGAACTGCTTGATCAGCCCGCCGACCTGCAGCGCGATCACCGCACCGAACGGGATCGCGACCAGCGCGGTCGGGATGATCGTCACGCTGGCGACGAACCAGGCCTGCTGCAGGAACTCGCGCAGCTGGAACGGGCGACGGACCGAGGCCCGGGCGGTGTCGAGCGCGAAGGCGAAGAGGTTGCCGGCATGCTTCAGCGGGGCGGTGGCGCTGACGGTCACGTGGCCCCCACGGTCGCGGTCGCGAAGGATCCGGGCGGCGGAGTCACACCGTTCTCCTCACACCATTGACCCGGCGGGCGCTGCGTCGGCCGGAGCATCCCGCTGCTCGGCAACTGCTGGAGCGGGATCGGCGGCAGCGGCGGCAATTCCTGGTCGGCCTCGGCGGCGAGTTCCTCGGCGTCCTTCTCCTCGGACATGCCGATCGGGCCGATCATCTGCGCGTTCAGGAACTGCCGGACCACCGGCTCCTCGCTGGACAGCAGCATCTCGCGCGGCCCGAACATCGCCAGGTGCTTGTGGTAGAGCATCCCGATGTTGTCCGGCACCGTGCGCGCGGTGTTCACGTCGTGGGTGACGATCAGGAAGGTGGCGCCGAAGGCCTCGTTCAGGTCGATCATCACCTGGTTCAGGAACGAGGTGCGGACCGGGTCGAGGCCGGAGTCGGGCTCGTCGACGAGCAGGATCTGCGGGTCGAGGACCAGCGCGCGGGCCAGCCCGGCCCGCTTGCGCATCCCGCCGGAGATCTCACCGGGCAGCTTCTTCTCCGCGCCGACCAGGCCGACCATCTCCATCTTCTCCATCACGATGGAGCGGATGTCGGACTCGGACTTCTTGGTGTGCTCGCGGAGCGGGAAGGCGACGTTGTCGTACAGGTTCATCGAGCCGAACATCGCGCCGTCCTGGAACAGCACCCCGAACAGCCGGCGGATCTCGTACAGGTCCCGCTCGCTGCAGGTGGCGATGTCGGTGCCCTCGATGAAGACGTGGCCCTTGTCCGGCTTGAGCAGACCGATCAGCGTCTTGAGGAAAACGGACTTCCCGGTACCGGAAGGGCCGAGCATCACGCAGATCTCGCCGGCAGGCAGCGTCAGGGACACGTCGCCCCAGATGAGCTGACTTCCGAAGGACTTGGTCAGCCCTTCGACGCGGACTTCTACGCCCACCGGTCCTCCTCAACGGGATACATCTCTGCCCCGACCGACGACGCTTTCGACGGTCCAACGAGGGCGCGGTGCCCTAGGTTACGCACGAGTCACTTAATACGTAACCCCCGGATGTCAAGTGTCGGTGACCGATGAGTCACGCTCTGATCACGCTCTGTCCGGCCGGTTACGGCGCGTCCGGCCCGGCCACCGGTCTGGACCAGCCCGGTCGGGTACAGTCCTGCGCGTCTGCCCTTCGAGGTGGCGAAGAGCCCGAATTGCCGGAGGAACAGTGCCGCGGCCAGCTACTTGGTTGAACCGCCTGCGGCCGCGCTCGCCTGACGCTCTGCCGCAAGGCATCGCCTCACCGCAGCACGGTGACCAGCTCCCGCATCCGCGCTCGGAGATCTTAGCGCTGACCGGGGTCCGGGCCGCGGCGGCCCTGGCCGTGGTCGTCCATCACATCGGGTTACCGGCGACCGCCCCGGAGCCGCTGCGCAATCTGGCCGCCTCGGGCTACATCGGCGTACCGCTGTTCTTCATGCTGTCCGGGCTGGTGCTCGGGTGGAACTACTCGTCGTTGACGGTGTTGTCCGGCACCCGGCTCTGGCGGTTCTACCTGGCCCGGATCGCCCGGGTGATGCCGCTGTACTGGGCAGTGCTGCTCTTCCTTGTCGTGCAGCGAGCGGCTCGCGGCGTACCGCAGGAGGCGCTGTGGCGTCACCTCCTGGCGATCCAGACCTGGTCGGGTGACTACGTGATCGGCCAGGCGAGCTACAACCCGCCGGGCTGGTCGATCTGCGTCGAGGTGTTCCTGTACGCGCTCTTCCCGCTGCTGATCCCGGTGATCGCCCTTGTTTCCAAGCGATTCGGTGCCCCTGGACTGGTCGGCGTGATCGCGTTCGCGTTCGCAGTACAGGTGCTTTTGGTCGTGCTGTTCACCGCGGAGGGCTGGGCGCATCTGTCGGTGGAGGACCCCTCATCCGGGCATCGCTGGCTCTACCGGAATCCGTTGCCGCGGTTGTCCGAGTTCGTCGTCGGGCTGTCGCTCGCCTTCCTGTTACTGCGTGGTCTCCGGCTCCGAACGCGGATCGCCGGCTGGCTGCAGGCCGCGTGCGTTGCCGTCGTGTTCGTCGTCGCAGCGTTGGGGCCGGGCCACGCCGACTGGGAGCTGCCCGCGTTCTATGGGGCGATGTGGACGGTGCCGTTCGCAGTACTGCTGCTGTCACTCGCGGCAGCGCCTGACGCCTGGCTTTCGCGGTTCTTCTCCACCCGTGCACTGGTCGCACTCGGTACTGCGAGTTACGCCGTCTACCTGACCCACCGGCCGTTGCTGCCGTATCTCGGGAAGGACCGGTTCGACCTGCTGACCAATCCGTCCGGCTGGGCCACGTACGCGTCGGTGGCCGTCATCGTCGGGCTCTGCCTGCTGGTCGGGGAAGGCGCGCACCGGCTGGTCGAAGTACCGGCTCGGCGGGCAGTACTGCGGGTCGTCCAGCGGCACACCACTCGGCAACTGGTCACGGAGCGTACGCCGTCCGAGGTGTCGGCGTGACAGGACTCACATCGCAAGAACAGGGCGCGGTACTACGTCACCCGCAGCCCGAGATCCTCGCGCTGACAGGGTTACGCGGGCTCGCCGCGCTCGGCGTCGTGGCCTCCCAGGTAGGCGTCTGGCGGACCGCTCCCCCATCGCTGCATCACTTGGTCGCCGCGGGCTCGCTGGGCGTGCCGTTCTTCTTCCTGCTGTCCGGCTTCGTTCTCTTTTACAACTACCCGACGCTGAGCCCTGGGCGTTCACTGGGCCGCTATGCGGTTGCCAGGATCGCTCGACTAGGACCTCTGTTCGTAGTGATCGGCGCAGGGGTGCTCGTGCTGAGCAAGCTGAACGGCGGCGAGTGGGCCCGATCCGTTTTCGGCCCACAGAGCTGGTACGTCGGTACCACGCTCGTCCTGTACGCCGTGTATCCCGCGCTGACCCGAATCGTCGCTGCCGACCCGGCCAGGGCCGCGGTCTGCGCGCTGGTCGTGCAACTCGTCGTGCTGGCACTACGGCTGGGCACTGGCTCCGACGACTGGCTCTACCGCAACCCACTCGTGTGGATCCCCGACCTGGTGCTGGGGATGGTGCTGGCCGGCGCGGCAACCAACGGGTTCCGGCTGAGCCGGCGTACGGCGTACTTCGTGCAGGTGGCTGTAGTCGTTTATGCGGTCGCCGTGGTGCTGTTGTTCGGCTCCAGCAGTGCAGTGCGGTACAGCGTGCTCTGGTCGGTTCCGCTCGGACTGTTGATTCTCAGCGTGCTCACCCGCACTCGCGTCTCGGCGGTGCTGGCCGGCCCTGTGCTGGTCCGCCTCGGGGTGCTCGGCTACGCCATGTTCCTTTTGAAGACCGTTGTGATCCAAGGATTCGGGCCGGTCCATGCCGGCTCCCTGCCCAACGCGCTGCTCGCCGTCGGCTGGATCGGCTTCACCGTGCTGATCGCAGAAGGAGCGCACAGATATATAGGTGCACCTGGACGCCAATGGCTGCTGCGACTCGTCCGGCGTACGGCTGTTCGCGCCTGAACTTGGCTTTGCACGCAGCGAAGGGCGGCCCCTTGCGGGACCGCCCTTCTCAGGTACTACGAGTGCGGCTGGGCCGCACGGGTCACTTCAGGGTGACGGTGGCGCCGGCGCCCTCGAGGGCCTCCTTGGCCTTCTCCGCGGCAGCCTTGTCGACCTTCTCCAGGATGGCCTTCGGCGCACCCTCGACGAGGTCCTTGGCCTCCTTCAGGCCGAGGCTCGTGAGACCGCGCACCTCCTTGATGACCTGGATCTTCTTGTCGCCGGCCGACTCCAGGACGACGTCGAACTCGTCCTGCTCCGCGACCTCTTCGACAGCGCCGCCGCCGGCGGCCGGGGCCGCGGCAACCGCGACGGGAGCAGCGGCGGTCACGCCGAACTCCTCCTCGAAGGCCTTCACGAACTCAGAGAGCTCGAGCAGGGTGAGGTCCTTGAACTGACCGAGCAGCTCTTCGGTGCTGAGCTTCGCCATTTTGGCGGTCCTTCCTTAACGTGTAGCTAGGTGATTACTGAATGGGGTCCTGCGTGAAGTGAACGGGTCAGCTGTCGGCTGACGCGGTCTCCTCGGTGCTCGTCTCCTCGGCAGGTGCGTCGGCCGGTGCGTCCTGCACGGCCTCGGCAGCCGGAGCCTCGTCCGCCACGGGGGCGTCCTCGGCCGGCAGCTTGTCCTGCAGCGCCGCGAACAGGCGGGCAGCCTGCGCGAGCGGAGCAGCGAACAGCGACACCGCTTGCTGCGGAGCCGCCTTCATCGCACCTGCGAGCTTCGAGAGGAGGACCTCACGCGACTCCAGGTCAGCGAGCTTGTTGATCTCGTCAGAGTTGAGTGCCTTGCCATCCAGCACACCACCCTTGATGACGAGAAGGGGATTGGCCTTGGCGAAGTCACGCAGCCCCTTGGCCGCGACCACCGGGTCGCCCTTGATGAAGGCGATGGCCGACGGACCCTGCAGCAGCGAGTCGAACGACTCCACTCCCGCGTCCTTGGCCGCGATCTTGGTCAGCGTGTTCTTCACCACGGCGTAGTTCACGTCGTCACCGAGCGTAGTGCGCAACTGCCGCAACTGCGCCACGGTGAGTCCGCGGTACTCGGTCAGCACGGCGCCGGCGGAGCTCTTGAAGTTCTCAGTGAGCTCTGCGACGTCGGCAGCCTTGTCCGGCCTCGCCATGGGTCTCCTTCCGCCCTGCGTAAATCAGGGTTGGGCTTCTTTGCCACACCGGCCAGGACCCTCAACATCGAAAACGCCCCTGCGCAGGCGCAAGGGCGTGAAAAACTTCCACTGACTTGTCACCTACGCGGGCCGCCCACGAGCTTGTGGGACCTTCAGTTGCTCCGGGAGCAACGACCAGCGGTCTTTGGCAGCCTCCAGAGTAACCGCCGGTGACCCACGCACCAAATCGGTTCCACAGCCTCAGTCGGGGCGGACGGGATGAGGCGGGATCCAGCGGCTCATGGCTGTTGCTGCCGCCCAGCCGGTCAGCCCCATGACCAGTACTGCGGGTGCCAGGCCGGCCAAGGCGGTGACGGCCGCGATCAGGAGTGGGCCGGCGCCGTTGCCTGTGTCGGCGAAGAGGCGGAAGGCGCCGAGGAACTGGGCTCGGCCGATCGGAGGGGACGCGTCTGCGCCGAGCGTCATGATCACGCCGGCGCCGAGCCCGTTGCCGATGCCCATCAACAAGGCGACGGCAGTCAACGCTCCGGCCGAGTGGGTCAACGGCAGCAGGAGGTGCGCGAGACCGAGGACGGCCATCGACGGTACGGCGACCCACTTGCGGCCGAAGCGGTCCATCACCGAGCCGGCTGGATAGAACAGCAGCATGTCGACCGCGCCGGAGACGCCGAAGATCAGGCTGGTCGTCTGCGGATCCAGACCGATGTGCTCCGCCCAGAGCGGGATCACGACTTGCCGGGACGCGCGAACGGCACCGACGAGAAGTGCGCCGACGCCGAGCGTCCGTAGTACGGGAAGGTGCTCGCGGATGACGGCGCGGGTGGACTGTACGACGATCGGCCGGCCAGTGCGCGCACGGCGTACGGACTCGATGTCGGGAAGGCTGAGGAGGACAACGCAGGCCAGCAGCGCGCCGGCCAGGTGGACCCAATAGGCGCCGTCGGTGCCGAGGAAGCGCATCGCGAAGGCACCGAGGAACGGGCCGATGAACGACCCGATCCGCTGAACGCCACCGAGCGTGGACAACGCCCGAGCCCGAAGCTGGATGGGCACGGCCTCGCTCAGATACGCCTGCCGCGCCAGTCCCCAGACGGCTCCCGCGAGACCGGTCGTGAAGATCGCGAGCGCAAGGCCCCAGACGTTCGGCACCACCAGGCACGCAACCAGCGCCACCGACACCAGCCCGGTCGCGCCGAGCATCGCCCGCCGCTCCCCGATCCGGGTCGTCAGCGCTCCGGCCGGGATATCCCCGACCACCTGCCCCAACCCAGCGGCGGCCACCACCAACCCCGCGGTCGCCACCGCGGCCCCGAGATCCCGCGCCGACAACGCCACCACCGGCGCAATCGCCCCTTGCCCGATGCCGTACAACAACGCCGGCAAATAAACAGCAGGAGCAATCCTCAACAACCCCGGGGACTCACCCATCCCGCCCATGATCCCACCTTCAACCACCCAGCAGGACAGGTGATCTCACGGGACGCTCAACTGTCCGCCGATCGCGGCCGCGTGACCGGCACGACAGTGAGGAGGCCCTCGAGACCGCGGAAGTCGTCCGGATTCGTGGTGAACAAGGGAAGTTCTTCTGCCACGGCGATGCTGGCGATCATCAGATCGGCCGCGCGCCGCCGAGGCGTCCGGCCGACGGCCATCACTGCCGCACAGATTCGGCCGTACATCCTCGCCGCTTCGGCGTCGAACGGGATCGGATCGAACTCGTTCTCGGCCCGCTGAAGGACGTCCATCCGGCGCGCCCGCTCAGCATGTTCCTCGTAGCCGGTCTGACCGGCTCGTACCTGATGTGGGCCCGCCGACAGCTCCGCCAGGGTGATGGCCGAGATCGCCATCTCCGCGGGCAGTTCGGCAGGATCTATCCACCTGCGCAGGATCATGATGTTCGTGTCGAGCAGGCCTTGCTGAAACTCAACGGGCATAGGGATCGTCGAGTTCGGAGTCGACGAGGGCTTCCTGGTCGGCACGGAAGCTGTCCAGATCGATGTCCGGAGCGGTCCGCGACATCGCGGCAAACTCACCGCGGGGAACAAAGCGGCGCCGACGGCGCAGCGGGATCAACTCACCGATCCGGTGGCCGTCCCGGGTGACGGTGAAGGACTCGCCACTCTGCACGGCGTCCATGATCTCTTTGGACCGCAACCGCAGGTCGCGTTGGGTGATCTCGGACTGGGCACTCATGACATCCATCCTACCCGCCTGTGGCACCTGGTGCTATCCGGTAGCACCAGGTGCGGATGGCACTAGTCGAGCGCGGCGAGGGCGTCGATTTCTACCAGCATTTGTTCGAGGGGGAGGCCGGTGAAGACGGTAGTGCGGGAGGGGAGGACGCCGCTGGGGGTGCGGGCGCCGACGAATTCGGCGTAGGCCTCGTTCATCGGGGCGAAGTGCTCGCGGGTGGTGAGGTAGACGCGGAGCATCACGACATCGTCGAAGGTGGCGCCGCCGGCCTTCAGGATGGCCTCGATGTTCTGCAGCACGCGGGTGGTCTGCGCCTTCACGTCGCCTTCGAAGACGAACTCGCCGCTGGCCGGGTCGACCGAGCCCTGGCCGGACACCTGCAGGATGCCGCCCTTGCGCACCCCTTGGGAGAACACGGGCATCGGCGCGGGGGCGTCGGGCGTGGAGATGACGGTCTTGGAAGACATCTGGATACAGCCTTTCTCAGGTGAGTTGTCAGTTGTAGTCGGCGGCGATCGCGGCCGTCGTGGCGAGCAGGTCCGGCAGCAGTTCCAGTACCTGCTCGTAGTTGAGCAGAACGTCCGGCACCGACACGGAGACGGCCCCGACCACCCGGCCGGAGCGTTCCTTGATCGGTGCCCCGATGCAGTTGATGAACGACTCGTGTTCGGCCCGGTCGTGTGCCCAGCCCTGTTCCCGGACGAGGTCGAGTTCGTCGCGCAGCGCGTCCGGGTCGGTGATCGTGTTCGGGGTGAACTGCCGGTACTCGATCGTGGTCAGCAACGCCTCCCGCTGCCGCTTCGGCTGAGCCGCCAGGAGCACCTTGCCGACCGCCGTACAGTGCAGTGCCGCTGGTACGCCGACCTGCGAGTACATGCGGACCGACTGCACGCTGTCGAGCTTGTCGATGTAGATGACCTGCCCGTTCTCGTACGCCGCCAGGTGCACCGTCTGACCCGTCTTCTGGTTCAGCCGACGCAGATGCGGTGCAGCAACAGCCCGTACGACGTGTTGCTCGCGTGCCGTATCCGCCAAGGAAAACAGGCGCGAGCCCAGTCGATACCGGTGGGCCCCGTCGCGGCGTACGAAGCGCTCGACCTCCATCGTGCGCAGCAGCCGCAGCACGGTGGTCTTGTGCACGTCCAGCTCGGTCGCCAGCTCGTCGAGGGATCGGTCGCCTTCACCGAGGCTCACCAGGATCTGCAGCGCTCTGGCCAGGCTCTGACTCATACGCCCCCTCCCACCAACGCCGGCGAACTGATGCCTGCAGCACCTACCTCAGTACGCACCCACTCCTCATCGGAGCAGTGCAGCAAAGCATCCCGTACTACGGACCCCGGTGGCGCAGCGTGATCGTCCGGCACCGCAAGGACCGCCGCCGCGCTCAGGTGACCCAGTCGAAGCCTCTGCTCCATCGGCAACCCCTGCAACGTGCCGGCCAGGAACCCAGCGGCGAAAGCGTCCCCTGCTCCCACCGGCTCCACCACGTCGACCCTCAGCGCAGGAACCTCAGTACTACGGCCGCTCGGCTCCAGCGCGAGCGCTGCGTGCGCGTCGGACTTCACCACGAGCGTCGACCGCGGACCGAGCAGCCGCCGAAGCTCAGCAGGGTCGCTCGTGTCAGCGAAGAGCATCGCCTCGTCCGCACCGATCAGCACCACATCAGCAGCACGCAGCAACCGCCACAGCGGTGCCGGATCAGTGTCGCGCCACAGCGCCGGACGCCAGTTCAGGTCGACGCTCAGCGTGAAACCGAGCGAGTCCCGCAGTACAGCCAATCGGTCCAGCATCTCGGCCGCTGTCGTGGAGATGGCCGCAGTGATCCCAGTGGTGTGCACGAGCTCCGCACCGACCAGCCGGTTGTGCACAGCCGGTCGGTCGAGGAAGGCCGGATCCATTGCGGCGGCAGCCGAGCCGGAACGGTAGTAGTGCATCCGGGTGCGACCGGCGATGCTGTGCTTCACATAGAGCCCAGTAGGCCGCACTGGGTCGTCCTCGACTCCACCAACGTCGACACCACGGGACTGCAGGTCACGCAGCACGTGACGACCGAAGCCGTCGGCTCCGATCCGTGAGACCCAGCCGGTCGGGATACCGAGCGCCGCCAGGCCGCCGGCGACATTGCACTCGGCACCACCGACGGAACGCCGGAACGTCTCGACATCCTCCAGCGGGGCGCCGGTGTCGGCGGCGAGCATGATCATCGCTTCGCCGACGCAGATCGCCCGAGGTACCACCTCGACCATCGGCCAGTCCTCTCGGGCAGCTGTCGTTGACGGGAGTTCCCCCGCGATGCTACAACCGGTACGTCAGAATGCGCAACGATCGTTGCAACATGCGCAACCCGCACTTTGCATCACCGATCCGAGGGAAGCAATGTCCGCTTCGTACGATGCCGCAGCCGTCGCAGCGCTGGCCGACAAGCCGGTGAGCTGGCGGGACAAAGCACTGCCGCCGGCGTTCTGGGGCCGGACCGTCGCCGAAATACTGGCCGGCAAACCGCGGCTGTCCGACCTGCCGACTCCCCTGCTCACTCTGTCCGCGCCTGGCCTGCGGCACAACGTCGACACGATGGCCCGCTGGTGCGCAGCGCACGGAGTCGAGATCGCTCCGCACGGCAAGACCACGATGTCCCCTGCGCTCTGGGCGACCCAGCTCGAGGCCGGCGCATGGGGTATGACGTTCGCCAACGCCTTCCAGCTCAGCGTCGCCCGGGCCTTCGGAGTCAGCCGGGTGATGATCGCCAACGCCATGATCTCCCCGCTGCAGTTGCGCTGGATCGCCGACGAACTCGCCGCTGACCAGGGGTTCGAGGTGATGGTCTGGGCCGACTCGGTCCGCACCGTCGAGATCATGGAGGCGGCCCGGTCGGCGTACGTCGAAGCGGGCGCGCGCCGGCTCGACGTACTGGTCGAGGTCGGGGGCATCGGCGGTCGTACTGGGGCACGAGGTGCCGAGACAGCGCTTGAAGTCGCCGCTGCGATCGAGGCTGCGCCAACCCTCCGGCTGGCCGGCGTCGCCGGGTACGAGGGCGCGATCGCTCACGGCGCCGACGAGGCTGGGCTCGAACACGTCCGCTCCTACCTACGGGACCTCGCCTCCGTCCACACCCGCTTGCAGGAGGACGGCCGGTACGACGACGGCCTGGTGCCGGTGGTCAGCGCGGGCGGAAGCGCGTACTTCGAGCAGGTGGCTCAGGTACTCGGCCCGCTCACCTCGACCGGTGCCCGCGTGGTGATCCGTTCGGGGGCATACATCGCGCACGATGACGGGTACTACCGCGAGATCTCTCCGCTCGGAGAAGCGCCGCGGACCGACGGCGACCGGCTGGTCCCGGCGATGCACGGCTGGATCAGGATCACCTCGCAACCCGAACCAGGGTTGGCGATCTTCGACGCCGGCAAGCGCGACCTGCCCTTCGACGAGAACCTGCCCGAGCCGCAGCTCCTTCGTCCCCGTACGCCGGGCGACGCGGTCCGCCGGGTCGAGGGAATGACCGTCACCAAGATGAACGACCAGCACGGGTTCCTCACCTTCGGCACGGACGCCCTGCAGATCGGCGACGAACTGCGAGTGGGCCTGTCCCACCCCTGTACGGCGTTCGACAAGTGGGGCCTGATCCCGGTCATCGACGACCCGGACGCCGACGACCCCGTAGTCGTCGATCTGATCCGCACCTTCTTCTGAACTCCGACCTGAACCCCGACCTGAACTCCGACCGGAACCCCGACCTGAGCTCCGACCGATCGATCGTGAGGGCCTGATGACCGACCTGCTGATCTGCGGCGCGACGGTGTACGACGGCACGGGCGCGCCCGGTGTCCGCGCGGACGTCGCGATCGACGCCGGCCGGATCGTAGCCGTCGGCAACGACCTTCCCGCCGCGGCAAGAACCATCGACGCCGACGGCCTGGCGCTATCGCCCGGCTTCATCGACATGCACGCGCACTCCGACCTGCAGATCCTCGCGAACCCGGACCATCTGGCCAAGGTCAGCCAGGGCGTCACCTTGGAGGTGCTCGGCCAGGACGGCCTGTCGTTCGCCCCGATCGACGATCCGACCCGGGCCGCCGTCCGTCGCCAGATCGCCGGCTGGAACGGCGAACCCGACGACTTCGACTTCTCCTGGTCCACGGTCGCCGGCTACCTGGACCGACTCGACCAGGGCATCGCCTGCAACGCGGCGTACCTGGTCCCGCAGGGCACGCTGCGGATGATGGTCGTCGGTACGGCGAACCGCCCGGCCACCCGCGCCGAGCTCGACGAGATGAAGCGGCTCTTGGCTGTCGGCCTGGAGGAGGGTGCCGCCGGGATGAGCAGCGGCCTCACCTACACGCCGGGGATGTTCGCCGACACCGCCGAACTGGTGGAGCTCTGCCGCGTGGTCGCGTCGTACGGCGGCTACTACAGCCCGCACCAGCGCTCGTACGGCAAGGGCGCGCTGGAGGCGTACGGCGAAATGATCGACGTCGCCCGGGAAGCAGGCTGCGCACTGCATCTCACCCACGCGACGATGAACTTCGAGCCGAACCGGGGCCGTGGCGGCGACCTCCTCGCGTTGATCGACGCGGGGCTGGCCGACGGCGTCGACATCACCACCGACACCTATCCTTACTTGCCCGGGGCAACCACTCTGGCCGCGATCCTTCCGAGCTGGACCGCCGAGGGCGGCCCGGACGCGTTGCTGGCGCGGCTCGCCGACCCGGTGGACCGCGAGCGGATCACCTTCGAGTTGGAGCAGGTCGGGACCGATGGATGCCACGGCTGCGTGACCGACTGGAACACGATCGAGATCGGCGGGGTCAAGAACCCGACCCTGACCGGTGCCGTCGGCAACACGATCGCCGAGATCGCGGCCGGCATCGACAAGCCGCCGTCCTGGGTGTTCTTCGACCTGCTGATCAGGGACAACCTCGCGACCACGATCCTGCAGCACGTCGGCCACGAGGAGAACGTGCAGGCGATCATGCAGCATCCGACCCATACAGGCGGTTCGGACGGCATCCTGGTCGGCGGCAAACCGCATCCACGCGCGTGGGGGACGTTCCCGCGGTACCTCGCGTACTACGTCCGTGAGCTGGGCGTTCTCGAGCTGGCCGACTGCATTCACCATCTGACCGGGCGTCCCGCCCGCCGGCTGCGGCTCGCCGATCGAGGACTGGTCCGGGTGGGGTACCACGCCGATCTCGTCCTCTTCGATCCTCTTGCCGTCCGCGACGCCGCGACCTTCGACAACCCACGCCAGCAGGCCGAGGGCATCCCCTGGGTCCTGGTCAACGGTGTCCCCGTCATCGCCGACGGACGCCGTACCGACGAACTGCCCGGCCGCGCGATCCGCCGTACCCCTAGCGAAGGAAACTGATGAGCACTCTGGACCTGCTGCGCCAAGACCGCGTACTGAGCGTCGTCCGGGCACCGGCGATCGACGACGCGCGCGACCTCTGCGCCGCATTGGTTGCCGGCGGCATCCATGTGATCGAGCTGACCTTCACCACACCGGAGCTGCCCCGGCATCTGGAACGAGCGGCGTCGACCGCGGCCGAGACGGGCGCAGTGGTGGGTGCCGGGACCGTACAGACAGCTGCGCAGGCCAAGCAGGCGGTCGAATCGGGCGCCCAGTTCATCGTGACGCCCGGTCAAGGGCTGGAGGCGTCGGCGATCGTGGCGACCGGGCACGCCGCGGGCATCCCTGTCGTGCTCGGTGCGTTCACGCCGTCCGAGGTGATGACGGCGCTGGCCCTGGGCTCCGACGCAGTCAAGATCTTCCCAGCGCATCAGCTGGGGCCGAAATACCTGAAGGACCTCGGCGGCCCGTTCCCCGGCGTACCGCTGGTTCCGTCCGGCGGGGTGAACGCCGGGAACGCCCGGCAGTTCCTCGATGCCGGTGCGCTCGCGGTCAGCGCCGGTACGGACGTGGTGTCCCCCGCCGATGTGGAGGCCGCCCGCTGGTCGGACATCACCGCGAAGGCCACCACCTTCTGCGCCGCCCTCTAGTTCCCCGCGCTGCCTGTAGTTTCCCGCTGCCTCCTTGCTGACTTGCCCCCGCCCCTGCTAGCCCTTGGAGTGTCCCCATGTCCGGTGCCATCGACTGGCTGCACCACGACACGGCAGGCTTGTTGCTGCTGTGCCTGGTGGCCATCGCGCTGCTGTTGTTCCTGATCATCAAGGTCAAGCTCGAACCGTTCATCTCGCTGCTCGCCACCGGCCTGTTCCTGGCGCTGGCGGCCGGCCTGCACGTCCGGCAGATCGTCGGAACCGCACTCAAGTCGAGTGATTCCGTGCTGGAGAAGGGTTTCGGCGGCATTCTCGGCCACATCGCCGTGATCATCGGCCTGGGCACCGTGCTCGGTGCCCTGCTGGAGCGGTCCGGCGGCGCGGACGTGCTCAGCCGTCGCCTGCTGCGGCTCTTCGGCCCGAAGGGTACGCCGGTCGCGATGGGCCTGGTCGGCCTGATCTTCGGCATCCCGGTCTTCTTCGACATCGGCATCTTCGTGCTCGCGCCACTCGTGTACGTCGCAGCGAAGCGGGGCGGCAAGTCGCTCGTGCTCTACGCGCTGCCGGTGCTCGCGGGTCTCTCGATGACGCACGCGTTCCTGCCGCCGCACCCCGGCCCGACGGCGGTCGCCGGGTTGCTGCACGTGGACATGGGCTGGCTGATCATCATCGGACTCGTCTGCGGACTACCCGCCTTCGCGGTGGCCGGTGTTCTCTGGCCGCTCTACATCGCACCGCGCGTTCCGGTCTCCGTGCCGGACGAGTTCGTCATCGCCGAGAAGACCCAGGACGATGCCGACAAGCCGGAACCGTCCCTCGGCTTGGTACTCGCGGTGATCCTGCTGCCGCTGGTGCTGATCCTCGGCGCGACCTTCGGCACGCTGATTCTCGATCCGCACCGCGATCTGCTGAGCGTGCTGACCTTCCTCGGCAACCCGGCCGTCGCGCTGCTGCTCGCCGTCCTGCTGGCCTACTACCTGCTCGGCGTACGCCGTGGGATGACCAACGCCGAGTTCAGCGAACTGTCGGGCAACTCGCTGAAGCCGGTCGGCATGATCCTGCTGGTCGTCGGCGCGGGCGCGTTCTTCGGCGCGGTCATCTCGGCCACCGGCGTCGGTGCGGCATTGGCCAAGAGCCTGTCGAGTGCGGGCCTCCCCGTTCTGCTGCTCGCCTACGTGATTTCCTGCGGTCTGCGGATCGCGCAAGGTTCGGCGACCGTCGCGATCGTCACCACCGGCGGGATCGTCGGCCCGTTGCTCACTGCCGATCACTATTCACAGGCTCACCTGGCGCTGATCGCCGCCGCCATCTGTGCCGGCTCGATCATCCTCAGCCACGTGAACGACGGCGGTTTCTGGATCGTCGCGAAGTACTTCAACATGACTGTCAAGGAAACCCTGCTGACCTGGTCGGTCCTGGAAACCGTCCTGTCCCTGGTCGGCTTCGGCATGGCCTCGTTGCTCTGGGCAATCATCTGACCAGCGGTCAGTTGGAGTCGACGGTGATACTTCCGTTGCTGCTGCGAAGGTGCAGCCGGTTGGGCGAGCTCAGGTCGTTGTTCACATTGAGCTGGGTGGAGCCGCGGTCAGCGGCGGCGTCGATTGCGTACGTCGTGGTGCGGGGCAACAGCACCTGGATGGACCCGTTGCTGCTGGTCACCTCGACATTCGTCGGCGCCCGGTCGAACCCGAGGTCCACCGAGCCGCTCTGTGCGGCGACCGAAACGGAGTCGCTGCGCAGCCGTATCCCGTTCACCGACCCGTTGTCGGCAGTGACCTGGATGGCACCCGTCAGCTGACGCAGTTCGACCGACGTTCCAGAGGCGCTGACGGACAGCCGGGTTGCGCTCGGCAACTCGATGGCAAGGAAGAGGTGGCAACCGGTGGCTGGGCAGTCCGCTCCGATCTCCAACTCCTGCGACCCCGGCTCCGGCTTCCGTACGGCGATCGTCGGCTGGGCGGCCGTGTACGTCCCGGTCAGCGCGATGTGGACCTTGCCGTCGGTGCTGGGAGCGACAGCGACCACCATGTTCGCCGTGATGGTCACCGCGTCGACCGGCTTGTCATAGGTCGTCGCGTAGTTGAAGTCCAGCTTGCCGCGAATGACCGATACCGTGACGGCCGCGCCGCCGAGCACCAGGGCGAGGACCGGGATCAGCCCGAGCACGAGCATCTTCCGCTGAGCATTGGTCATCAGGACTCCAGGAACTTGAGCACAGCCAGGACCCGGCGGTGTTCGCCGTCGGCCGCGGCCAGGCCGAGCTTCGCGAAGATGTTGCTGATGTGCTTCTCGACCGCCCCTTCGCCGACCACCAGCGCCTTCGCGATCCCCGTGTTGGAGCGCCCTTCGGCCATCGCCCGCAGTACGTCCTGCTCGCGGGGACTGAGCACTGCCAGCGGGTCGGCTCTGCGAGACCGGACCAGGAGCTGCGAGATCACCTCCGGGTCGAGCGCGGCCCCGCCCTCGGCGACCCGCCGCAGGCCGTCGATGAACTGGTCGACGTCCCCGACCCGGTCCTTGAGCAGGTAACCCACACCACCGGGATTGTTGCCGATCAGCTCGCTCGCATACCGCTCTTCGACGTACTGCGAGAGCACGAGCACCCCGATCTGCGGCGACCGTTGCCGGATCACCAGTGCGGCACGCAACCCCTCGTCGGTGAAGCTCGGCGGCATCCGGACATCGACGACGCAGACGTCCGGCTGGTGTTCGTCCACTGCTTTGAGGAGTTGGTCGGCGTCGCCGACGGCGGCCACCACTTCGCACTCCTGCTCCTCGAGCAGGCGGACGATCCCCTCGCGCAGCAGCACCGAGTCCTCCGCGATCACTACCCGCATGGCACCTCCACCGTCACCACGGTCGGCCCGCCGATCGGGCTGACCACCGAGAAATCCCCGTCCACGCCGGAAACGCGATCGATCAGGCCCTGCAGGCCGGTGCCCCGATCCGGATCGGCGCCACCTCGGCCGTCGTCGGTCACCACCAGCCGAAGGCGGTCGCCCACCCGGATGATCTGGATCGCGGCCCGAGCCGCCTGGGCATGTTTCGCGATGTTGGTGAGTGACTCGGTGACGACGAAGTACACGATCGACTCGATCGTCAGCGACGGCCTGACCGGGACCCGGATGTCGACGCGGACCGGGAACGGCGCCCGAGCCGCCACCGCGGAGATGGCCGCATCCAGCCCTCGGTCGGTCAGCACCGGCGGATGCAGTCCGCGGGTGAGATCCCGCAACTCGGTGATCGCCTGCATCGCCTCGGCATGTGCTTGTTCGATCAGCTCCAGCACGCCCGGGTTCGACGTGCCCAGCCGGCTGCGGGCGCGGCCGAGCGTCATCGCCAGCGACACCAGTCGTTGCTGGGCGCCGTCGTGCAGATCGCGCTCCATCCGGCGCCGCTCGGCCTCGACGGAGTCGACCACCTGTTGCCGGCTCTCCACGAGCTGATCGACCCGCTTGACCAGCGCACCGGTCGCCGAGGCGCCCAGCAGGTTACGGGCCAGGACGCCGTCGGCCGCGGACAGCCCCCGGATCAGCAGCGGTGACACGAACAGCAGAAAGAGGAGCGCCAGCGCGCCGACCACGCCGGCCTTGGTGACGCTGTCGATCTCGAACGGTCCGAGCTGGGACCGTCCCGCCGCCCAGCCCGAGTAGTAGAACGGCAACGCGATCAGCACCGGCGGCACGGACCAGGCCAGCACGATCGCCGGGACGCCGACACAAGCCATGCCGAACAGCAGAACGAAGTAGCCGAACTGCCGCCACAGGGCACGGTCGGCCAGCGCTGCCCGGGCATCCTTGGCCGCCGAACCCGTGCGAGCCGGCGGCATCAGCGGCGGAATCACCTGGTCACGAGTGATCGCCGCCCTGGCGCGCTCCCACCCGCCGGCGGCGTACACCAGCCTGGTCGCACCGACAGTCAGCGGAATGCCGAGGTAGGCCAGCGGCAACGCGAGCACAGCCACGATCAGCATCAGCAGGACCAGCAGACCGACGACCAGGACCGCGACGGCATCGCCGAGCAGGTGCACAGTAGCCAGCCACAGGTACGGCGAACGCCAGAGCCGCCAAGGCGCGCGCGGAACTGGACTCGCGACGCTCGTCGCCATTGCGCGGCACCTCCTCTGTCCGGTGGCCGCCAGGTGTGTGGCCGTAGGCAACAACCTACGGGGTCGGCGCGGTCGGCCGGCAGGAGGGAAACCACCGATTCGACCTGGGGTTATCCCCCGGTCGCCTTCGTGGGTTGGCCGCACTGTGCCAGGCGTCGATATTCGGAAGTCTCGTAGCCATGACGACCACCGCGCTTTCCCGCCCCGCCCGCTCACTCCTCAAGGCCGGCACACTGCCCGACCCGCTAGGCGATGCCATCGACGACCGGGTCGCCGAGGCCCTCGACGACTACCTGGCCGAGGGCCGGCTCGACGGACGGATCCGTCCCCGCCGCTCCCCCGGTGGCGTCGCCGCACTGGTCGCCGCCGGAGTCGCCGCAGTACTGCTGCCCTGGTGCCTGATCCTCGCGGCCACGCTGCCGTCGACGTACCAGGCCGAGAACTGGAAGCTCACCTGGATCGGCCTCGACTGCGGTACCGCGCTGGCGGCGGGCCTGACGGCGTACCTGCTGCGCAAGCAGGACGTTCGAGCCGCCCTGACCGCGGTCGCGACCGGCACGCTTTTGCTCGCCGACGCTTGGTTCGATGTAAGCACCTCGGCCGCCGGCGTGGACCATGCCCTGTCCCTGGGCGAGGCCGTTCTGCTCGAGGTTCCGCTGGCGATCTGCGCCTTCGTCGTCGCCTGCCGCGCGCTGCGCCCCCGGACCTAGACGGAGCTGCAGCGCGTACGGCGGATCTGGGGCGCGGTACGTACGGCAGGATCTGATCAGCACGAATGTTGCCGGCGGTTGTCGATTCCGGTTCGGCCGTTCGACAAGGGAGTAGAACGACAGCCGATCGACGAAGGAGAGACACCATGGCCCAGTACGCGATCTTGATCTACGCGAACGACTCCGCGCATGCTCCGCAGGCCACGCCGGAAGACCTCGCAATCCATGACAAGCACGCCGCCGAACTGGAGGAGGCCGGCGCCGTGGTGGCCGCGTTCGCCTTGACGCCCAGGGACATGGCGACGTCGATCCGGGGTGATGTCGTCACCGACGGGCCATTCGTGGAGGCCAAGGAGGTGGTGGCCGGCTTCTATGTGATCGAAGCGCCCGATCTGGACGCCGCCCTGGAGATCGCCCGACGCAACCCCGCCACGCAGCAGGGCGGTGGCGTGGAGGTGCGTCCGGTCCACAGCGGCGGCGTCATCACTCAGCCCGCCGAGGGCTGAGATGACGGCTCCCGGCGAGATCGAGTCAGCGGTCGCGGACGCCCATCGGCGCGGGTGGGGCTTGGTGCTGGCCACGACCGCGCGGCTGACGCGGGATCTGGATCTCGCCGAGGAGTGCGTGCAAGAGGCCTACGCGGCGGCGTTGGTGGGATGGGCCCGCGACGGTGTCCCGAAGCAGCCGATTGCCTGGCTCACCACCACCGCCAAGCGCCGCGCGATGGACGCGGTACGGCGGGAGCGGGTGCTGCGCTCGAAGCTGCCGCTCCTGCTGGAGCCCGACGAGATGACCGACGAAGAACTGCTCGAACCGGTCGAGGAGGAGGCCGTGGACGTCGTACCCGACGAGCGGCTCAGGCTGATCTTCCTGTGCTGCCACCCGGCCCTGGCCGAGGACGCGCAACTGGCGCTCACCCTGCGACTCGTGTGTGGAGTGTCCACCAGCGACATCGCCCGGATGTTCCTGGTGTCCGAGCCGACGATGGCCGCCCGGATGACGCGGGCGAAGAAGAAGATCTCAACCGCCCGTATCCCGTACCGCGTTCCGGCCGCCGCCGAGCTGCCGGATCGGCTGCGCAGCGTGCTGGCCGTGATCCACCTGCTGTTCACCACCGGGCACACTGCCCCATCAGGTGCTTCGCTGCTGCGCACCGACCTCGCCGACCAGTCGCTTCGGCTGGCGCGAATGCTCGGCGAACTGATGCCCGACGAGCGGGAGGTGTCCGGTCTGCTCGCACTGCTACTGGTCACCGACGCGCGCCGCGCCACCCGGGTCGACGCCACCGGCCGGTTGCTCCGCCTCGAGGAGCAGGACCGATCCCAGTGGGACCGGTCGGCGATTGCGGAAGCACATGAGCTGATCGTGGCCGGCCTTCGTGGCGGCCGACCGGGACGGTACATCCTGCAGGCAGCGATCGCCTCCTTGTATGCCGAGGCACCGGCCTACGACCAGACCGACTGGCCGCAGATCGTCACCCTCTACGACGAACTGCTGACGGTCTGGCCGTCACCGGTGGTCGCGCTGAACCGCGTCGTCGCTGTCTCGATGGTCGCGGGTCCGGCTCAGGCCTTGTTCGAGCTCGAGGAGCTGGAAAAGGACGGCCGGCTCGATCGGTACCAGTACCTTCCGGCCATCAAAGCGGACCTGCTCGAACGTTCGGGGCGCGGCGACGAGGCCGCGATCGCCTACCGCCGCGCGCTCGACCTGACCAGCAACGAAGCCGAACGGGCCTTCCTGGCCGAGCGCCTGGCGCGACTCGACCAGGAGTAGCCCGCCTGCTCAGCTGACGATCAACTCCAAGACCGGCCCTTCGTGCAAGGCCGAGTACACCTTGTCGCGAAGGACATTGGCCTCGTGGTCCGTCAAGGTCCGGTCCAGGGATCTGAGGATCAGCCTGAGCAGCACGTTGCGTTGACCGGGGCGAAGCCGGAGCCGGTTCCGCGCCGCCTCCGGCAGATCGGCGTACGGCGTTTCGCCCAGCACCTCGACGGATTCGGCGGCCTCCGCGTCGGCACCCAAGGCCTGCCGCACGCGGTCACCCAGCACCTCGTCCGACAGATCAGTCGAGTCACCGACCACGAGCGACAGGTCCCGCCGGATCGGTGGCATCGACGAGACCGGCTTGTACGGCGTGAGGTCGAGCAACTGGGTGGCCACTCGTGGATCCGTTGCCCGAAGCAATCGAATGTCCGGGATGCCCTTGCGCAGCATGAGCAAACGGTCCAGACCGGGCCCCATCGCCAGGCCGGTCCAGCGATCGTCGAGCCCGGCACGCCGCAGTACGGCGGGTGCAGCGACGCCGCATTCGCCGATCTCGATCCACTGGTCGTCGAGCAGTACGTCGATCTGCCGGCCGTGAATCGTGTAAGGATGCACCGCTGGGACCGTGCGATACGTCTGTCCCGGCAGGACGGTGTCGACGAGCCGGGCGATCATGTCCTCCAGCTCGGCCTCGCCCAGGGTGACGTTGCGGCTGATTCGCCACAGGTCGAGCTGATGCGGCGTACCGGTGTGCTGCCAGTCGACGGAGTCGCGGCGATAGCAGATGCCCGCGCAGACCATCAGTACGTCCGATGATTTTGAGCCGGCCAGCTCCCGAAGCGCCGGCGGGATCATGGCCGACGTGTGACTCCGCAGTACCTCACCTGGCGAGGCATAGCGGGTATAGCGCTCCTCCCGGGTCACCGCGTCGGCGGCGTACCCGAGGTTGTCGTAGTTGTCGGCCAGGGAGACCACGGGATGGTCCCGCCTGGTCCAGATCTCGGTGTACGGCCAGGCCTGGCCGAGCGCGGTACGGATCGAGTCGACGATCAACTGGATCGCGTGCGGGCCTTGGGCCGGGTCGGCGAGGTCGCGCAGGGACAGAGCAGCGTGCAGTTCTTCAGTGGTGAGGACAGACATGAGGTTTCACTCCAGGGTGAGCAGCGGGTTCGGAGGAGAAGACACCCCGACCGGCCGCGGTCACCTCAGGAGAGAGCGCAGCAGCGACTCACCCCGTCGGCACCGCAGTGCCGGCCGGGGCGCAGAAATCGCTGCGCATGCTGCTTCACGCCATCCACTGTACCGGGCCGGTTCCAGCCGGCGCCTGGGTATTTCGCGCGCGCTGGCCCAGCACTTGATGGCACCATCGCTGGCATGCGATGGATCGACTCCCTGGAAGCGGCCGCTGCCGAGAAGCTCCCCGAGCCCGTCCACCGGTACTTCCGCCAAGGGTCGGCCGGCGGCGTCAGCGTCGCGGAGGCCACCGCCGCCTGGAACTCGTACCGGTTCCGGCCGCACGTCCTGACCGATGTGTCGACCGTCGACCTGCGGACCACCGTGCTCGGCACCCCGATCGACGTACCAGTCATGATTGCTCCGACCACGCTCCAGCGACAGGCCGACCCGGACGGCGAGGCAGCAATGGCGGCCGGAGTCGCCGCGGCCAACTCGGTCCTCGGCGTCTCCAGCAACGCCGGTAAGACGTTCGCCGACATCGGTGCTGTCGGTGCGCCCTGGTGGCTGCAGATCTACGTGGTGAAGAACCGCGACGTGACGCTCCGGATGCTCGACAAAGCGGTGGCGGCGGGCGCGCGAGCCGTAGTACTGACTGCGGATACGCCGGTCGTCGGGCGGAAGGAGGACGACGGGCCGACCGTTTGGGAGGTGATCCCCGAGGGGCATTTGCTGGCGAACCTGGACGAGTACTCCGACGACGATCTCGGCAAGGCGGACGACCTCACCCCCGATGTCATCGGCTGGCTCGCCGAACGCACCGGACTCCCGGTGGTCGTCAAGGGCGTCCTCCGCGCCGACGACGCCAAGCGCTGCGCCGACGCGGGCGCCGCCGGCGTGATCGTGTCCAACCACGGCGGCCGCCAACTCGACGCCTCGATCTCCACCGCTCGCGCTTTGCCGGAAGTGGCCGAGGCCCTTCGCGGTTCTGACACCGAACTGTACGTCGACGGCGGCATCCGACGAGGCGAACACGTCCTCGCGGCACTGGCCCTCGGCGCACGCGCTGTCTTCGTCGGCCGACCCGCGCTCTGGGCCCTCACGGTCGGGGGCTCCGCCGGAGTCACCCGCCTGATCGATGACCTAGGCAACGAACTCGACCACGCGATGCGCCTCATCGGCGTACCAACCCTCGCCGGCCTCTCACCCGACCTACTCGACCTCTGAGTACTACGCCCCGCTTCGCGCCTCCTACGTCGGCGCTCGACCCACCCACCCCGGACGCCGCTCCTCCGTCGCGGCTGAAGCTGTCGGTCGGGTCGGCCGGGTCGCTCGGCTGGCGGATGCGCCGGGTCGCTCAGACCTCACCCGGCCAGCTACCGCGTTAGCTGCGAACGGTTCAAGCTCAGCGCTTCGGCCCGGACCATCCACCGGGTTGGACAGGCTGAGCGACGAGATCGCAGACGCGAAGGCGGACATCCGCTTGAGGAACCACGCCAGCCGCAGCCGGACTCGGGCGCCCCGCAGCTTCACCCGCCGACCCGAGCACCTCGCGCTTTACCCGCGAGCTCGGGCACCTCGCCCGACCACCCCTCCGACTCAGGCATCTCTCGCCGCTTCGCCTACCGATTCGGGCACCCTCGTCTCTCAGCCGCGACGGAGGAGCGGCGTACCGGGGCGGGTGGGTCGAGCGCCGACGCAGGAGGGGCGAAGCGGGTCGTAGTACGCGAAAGACCCGGCGGACTCGCACCTCGCGAACGCGGGTCTGCCCGAGCGACAGCTTCAGCCGCGACGCAGGAGCGGCGTACCGGGGCGGGTGGGTCGAGCGCCGACGCAGGAGGTGCGAAGCGGGTTGTAGTACGCGAAAGACCCCGGTCGACTGACCGGGGTCTTTCGGGGTGGAGCGGTGAGGCTCAGGCCTCGGCCGGCTCCTCGAGCAGGTTGCGGGTGATGTTGGGGTCCACCTGGACGCCCGGACCCATCGTGGTCGAGAAGACGGTCTTCTTGATGTAGCGGCCCTTGGAGCTGGAGGGCTTCAGCCGGAGAATCTCCTCCAGTGCGGCGCCGTAGTTCTCCACCAGTTGGGCCTCGTCGAAGGAGGCCTTGCCGATGATGAAGTGCAGGTTCGCGTGCCGGTCGACCCGGAACTCGATCTTGCCACCCTTGATCTCGTTGACAGCCTTCGTCACGTCGGGGGTGACGGTGCCGGTCTTCGGGTTCGGCATCAGACCACGCGGGCCGAGCACGCGCCCGAGCCGGCCGACCTTGCCCATCAGGTCGGGGGTGGCGACGACGGCGTCGAAGTCGAGCCAGCCGTCGGTCACCTTCTTGATCATGTCGTCGTCGCCGACGAAGTCGGCGCCGGCGGCCTTGGCGGCCTCGGCCTTCTCACCGGTGGCGAAGACGAGGACCCGTGCCGTCTTGCCGGTGCCGTGCGGAAGGATGACGGTGCCGCGCACCATCTGGTCGGCCTTGCGGGGGTCGACCCCGAGGCGCATCGCGACGTCGACGGTGGAGTTCAGCTTCTTGCCGGCCGCCGCTTCCTTGGCCAGCTTGACGGCCTCCAGCGGCGTGTACAGCTTGTCGAAGTCGATCTTCTCCGCGATGGCGCGGTAGCTCTTGCTGCGCTGAGTCATGTCTGTTCCTCTCTGGGATGTGGTGTCACGGGCGGCGCTTCGCCCTGCCACAACTGCTGTTGCGTACTACGTTCCGTCGGCCGGGGGCCGTCGGATCACTTCTCGACGACGACACCCATCGACCGCGCGGTGCCTTCGATGATCTTCATCGCGGCATCGATGTCGCGGGCGTTCAGGTCCGGCATCTTGGTGGTGGCGATCTCGCGGACCTGGTCAGCGGTGATCTTGCCGACCTTGTCCTTCTGCGGGACGGCCGAACCCTTCTGCAGGCCCGCGGCCTTCTTGATCATCTCCGGCGCCGGCGGCGTCTTGGTGATGAACGTGAAGGAGCGGTCTTCGTAGATGGTGATCTCGACCGGCACGACGTTGCCACGCATGGATTCCGTCTGGGCGTTGTACGCCTTGCAGAACTCCATGATGTTGACGCCGTGCGGACCGAGCGCGGTACCGACCGGCGGGGCCGGCGTCGCGGCACCGGCCTGGAGCTGCACCTTCACGAGGGCAGCGATCTTCTTCTTGGGAGGCATTCTCTCGGGTCCTTAGACTTTCTGGATCTGGCTGAAGCTGAGTTCCACCGGGGTCTCCCGGCCGAAGATCTCCACCAGCGCCTTGATCCGCTGGGCGTCGGCATTGATCTCCGTGATCGTGGCGTGCAGGGTCGCGAACGGCCCGTCGACCACCATGACCGAGTCACCGACGCCGAAGTCGGCGACCTCGACCTTCTTCTTGGCCGCGGTCTTGGTGGGTGCGGCACCGGTTTCGGCTGCCGCCGCCTCGGCCGCCGCCACGACGGCCGGAGCGAGCATCTTCTCGACCTCTTCGAGGCTGAGCGGGACGGGCTTCTGGCTGTTCCCGACGAAGCCGGTCACCGACGGCGTGTGCCGCACGGTCGACCAGGACTCGTCCGTCAGGTCCATCCGGACCAGCACGTACCCGGGGAGCACGGTGCGCTTGACCATCCGGCGCTGCCCGTTCTTGATCTCGGCGACCTCTTCGGTCGGCACGATGATCTCGAAGATGTAGTCCTCCATGTTCAGGGAGTTGATCCGGTTCTCCAGGTTGCCCTTGACCCGGTTCTCCATCCCTGAGTACGTGTGCACCACGTACCAGTCGCCGATCTGGGAGCGCAGCGTGTTGCGCAGCTCCTCCAGCGGGTCGACCGGCTCGGCCGGCTCCGCTTCCTCGGCTTCTTCTTCGTCCTCGTCGTCCGCCGCGTCCTCGTCCGCACTGGAGAAGACGACGGCGTCGGGAGCGGTCAGCTCCTCGTCGGTGTCGTCGAGCGTGGTCTCGGCGGTCTCCTCGGCCAGCTCGTCGGCGGCGTCGTCGACATCGGCGGCGGTGACGATCTCGTCGTCCTCCGCGTCGTCGGCGGCCTCGACCACCACGACCGGCTCGTCGTCGGAGTCGTCCTCGTCGGGCGTGCCCGCTTCGGCCTCGTCGTCGGCGGCGTACTCACTGTCCGCGTCGACCTCGACATCGTCCTCGTCGTCGTCGGCGATCTCGACGTCGAGATCGGCGAACAGGTCGTCGTCGTCCTCGTCGTCCAGGTCGAAGCCGAGGTCGACGCCGGAGTCAGCGGATACGTCGAACTCGTCCTCTACCTCGAGGACCTCGTCGTCACGCTGGTCGGGCACGTTGTACTCCGTCATCTGTGCATCGGGGGTGGGTCAGGCTGGTGCCGGCTGGCTCAGGTCGATCAGCCGAAGATCTTGAACATCGCCCAGCCGAAGACCAGGTCGAGCACCGACACGATCGCGATCACGAAAACCACGAAGGTCAGCACGACCATGAAGTAGGTGGACAGCTGCTTGCGGGTCGGCCAGACCACCTTGCGGAGCTCGGCGACGACCTGGCGATAGAAGCGCAGCAGCCGGTTGCCCGACTTGCTCTCCGCCGGCTTGCCGGCGCCGGACGGTGCCGGGGTGCGCGTCTCCGTCACGACCTACCTCTTTCGCTAGCGGCGTCCCTGGCCGGCCCTGCGCCGGTCAGGATTTGCAGGGCACGAGGGACTTGAACCCCCAACCTTCGGTTTTGGAGACCGATGCTCTGCCAGTTGAGCTAGTGCCCTCTGCAAATCTGGTACTGCTTCCCAGACGCCGCCGGACCTGATCCAGGGCATGCCGGATCAGGGCCATCAACGCCCGGACTAGAAGAGTGTACGGGGTCGGGGCCACCTGGTCGAACTGAGCCCAGGTGAGGCACCGAGCGCCCGCCACGCCCCACTCCGGACGCCGTACCGCGGGCAGAACGATACCGTCTCCACCTCCCGACAACGGCGAGGGGTGGGGATGAGTTCCGCCCACCAGCCGGCCATCGGCCGCGAACCAGCTGCACATCACCCGTCCATCGCCCGCGAACCAGCTGCCCGTCGGGTCGCGAATCGTCCGTCCGTACGCCGGTCACCAGGCGATACCGAGGTGTGACGAACCTGGCGGCAGTGCCAGGATGGGCGGCATGGTCTCCCGTATTTCTGCACGGATCGGTGCAATCAGTGAATCGGCCACGCTCGCGGTGGACGCGAAGGCGAAGGCGCTCAAGGCCGCCGGCCGCCCGGTGATCGGCTTCGGCGCCGGCGAACCGGACTTCCCCACCCCGGACTACATCGTCGAGGCGGCCGTCGCGGCCGCCCGCGATCCGAGGAACCACCGCTACAGCCCGGCCGGTGGTCTGCCGGAGCTCAAGCAGGCGATCGTCGACAAGACCAAGCGGGATTCCGGGTACGAGATCGAGGCGAGCCAGGTGCTCGTCACCAATGGCGGGAAGCACGCGGTCTACAACACGTTCGCGACGCTGCTGGACCCGGGCGACGAGGTGCTGCTGCCGGCGCCGTACTGGACCACTTACCCCGAGACGATCCAGCTGGCCGGCGGCGTACCGGTCGAGGTGCTCGCCGACGAGACGCAGAACTACCTGGTTACCGTCGAGCAACTGGAAGCCGCCCGGACCGAGAAGACCAAGGCGCTGCTGTTCTGCTCGCCGTCGAACCCGACCGGCGCGGTGGACACCCCCGAGGCGATCGAGGCGATCGGCCGCTGGGCGTTGGAGCACGGCATCTGGGTGATCACGGACGAGATCTACGAGCACCTGACGTACGGCGACGCGAAGTCGACCTCGCTGCCGGTCGTCGTACCGGAGCTGGCCGAGCACACCGTCGTCCTGAACGGCGTCGCCAAGACGTACGCGATGACCGGCTGGCGGGTCGGCTGGATGATCGGCCCGAAGGACGTCATCAAGGCCGCGACCAACCTGCAGTCGCACCAGACGTCCAACGTCTGCAACGTCGCGCAGCGGGCCGCGATCGCCGCGCTGACCGGTGACCTGACGGCCGTCGACGAGATGAAGGTCGCGTTCGACCGGCGCCGCAAGCTGATGGTCTCGATGCTGAACGAGATCCCCGGCGTCGAGTGCCCCGAGCCCACCGGCGCGTTCTACGCCTACCCCTCGGTGAAGGGCGTGTTCGGCCGCGAGCTCAACGGCCGTACGCCGACCACCTCCACCGAACTGGCCGAGATCATCCTCGACGAGGCCGAGGTCGCCGTCGTACCGGGCGAAGCCTTCGGCGCCCCCGGCTACCTGCGCCTGTCCTACGCCCTCGGCGACGACGACCTGATCGAAGGCGTCTCCCGCATCCAGAAGCTCCTGGGCTGACGTTTCGCAGTTCTTCGAAGTGCCGGTATTCGGTGACAGTGCCGGTCGGCCACGGCGTCGGAACGGGTATGAACCCTTTCCCCCGTACGACGAGGTCGCTCGGCGCGGGCCTGAGCGCCCTGGCCCTGGCCGCCGGGTCGTCCGCCCTCCCGGCATCAGCCGGTGGGACCGAGCAGACTTTCGAGCTCACGATCAAGCACCTCGACCGGTCGGGGGCGGTGACCGGGAACTATCTCGACACCCTGCTGGATCGGTACGCGGCCTCCCCCGACCTGGTGCAGCTGAACGAGCCGGACGGGACCTCCCGGGTGCGGCTGCCGAAGGGGTCGTACCTGCTGGAGACCACGATCGGAGTCGGCAAGGACGCTCCGGAGCACAACTTCCTGGTCACTCCGAAGCTCGAATTGACTGCAGACCTGACGCTCACCATTGATGCCCGGCAGGCCCAGCCGGTGCGGATCTCCGTCCCCGAGCCGAGCGCCAGGCGAGTGTTCACGTCGGTCGACTACACGTTGACCACGACAGCTCAGCCGTACAGCAGCAACGTGATCGGGGACGGAGACACCAAGCTCTACACGGCCCAGCTAGGTCCGTCGCCGGCCGGCTTCAGCGGCCGGATCAACAGCGAGTGGGCCAAGCCCAGCGCGGCCGGAACGACCCCGTTCCAGGCCACTCCGTACATCTACTCCGTTGTCCAGGACAGGCCTGGCAGCTTCTTCACAGGGTTCGACAAAGCAGTGCGGCCGACCGAGCTGGCAACTGTCCGTCCGACCCTCGTTGCCCAGGGCAAAGGCACCGGAGCCTCGTACGGCGTGATGCCGGCGACGCCTGTGCTCGAGGGTGGCCACGGCATGACCTACTGGTATCCGAACCTCCCAGCCACCCCTACTGTCCACGTGACTGCCGTCGGCGCGACCTGGTCGGCCTCGACCGCTTTCCGGGATGCCGAGCAGGCAGAGGCGCCCAGCAACCAGAACGGCACAGCAACGTCGTACCAGGCGGGCAGGAGCTACTCGGAGACCTTCGGCGGCGCTGTGCTCGGCCCGGCCTTTCCAGCACCCCCGTACGCCGACAGTCCCTTCGCCTATCGCGAGGGCGATGTCATGTCGTTGCTACCGGTCATCGGAGACAGCGCGGGACACTCCGGCGCGGCAGCGACCGGCCCCGGCACGCTGAGTGTGACCCGCGACGGCAGTTCGCTCGCCGAGGTCGCTTACGAGCCGGGTAATCCACCGGCCTTGGTCACGGTTCCGGCAGCCAGTGGCCGCTACCGCGTCGATCTGGCCACGAATGGCACCGGGGTACTCGGCACCTCCACCGCCGTACGGACTTCCTGGGCCTTCAGGTCGGCGAGGACTACCAAGCGGGTCGCACTCCCCCTGTGGGCGGTCAGGTTCGCGCCGCCGGTCGATGACCACAACACCCTGAGGTCCGGGCCGACCCACGCCCTTCCGATCGTCGTCGAGGCCCAGCGGGACGCTGCGGTGGGCAAGCTGACCACGCTGACGGTCCAGACCTCGACCGATGACGGCAAGACCTGGCAGGACGCGCCCGTGACGGCAAGCGCTGCAGGCAAGTACACCGCAGTGGTCTCGGTGCCGGTGGACGCTTCGTCTGTCTCACTGCGCACGCGGGCGGCGGACTCGCTCGGCAACACGGTCGACGAGACCATCACCAGGGCCTACAAGGTCACCCGCTGATCCGCGGCGGTCCGTCCGGTTTCCTTGGCCGGGTGGACCGCCGGTTTCGTCAGAAGCCGATCCGTCGGTAACCTTCTGTGATGACGAGTCGGGACCTGCGGCTGCTGCCGAAGACCCACCTGCATCTGCACTTCTCCGGCTCCATGCGGCATCTGACCCTGGTCGAGCTGGCCGACAAGCACGGCGTCCGGCTGCCCGACGCGCTGCGCACCGACTGGCCGCCGGATCTGTCCGCCGCCGACGAGCGCGGGTGGTTCCGCTTCCAGCGGCTGTACGACATCGCCCGGTCCGTACTGCGGACCGAGGAGGACGTACGCCGCCTCGTCCGCGAGGCAGCCGAGGACGACCGCGCCGACGGCTCCCGCTGGCTCGAGATCCAGGTGGACCCGTCGGGGTACGCCGGCCGCTTCCACGGCATCACCGAGTTCACCGATCTGGTCCTGGACGCTGCGCGCGATGCCGCCGCATCCACGGGGATCGGCGTACAGGTGGTGATCGCGGCGAACCGGACCCGGCATCCGCTGGACGCGCGGACCCTCGCGCGCCTAGCAGCGCAGTACGTCGGACGGGGCGTGGTCGGCTTCGGGCTGTCCAACGACGAGCGGCGCGGGACCACCTCAGAGTTCTCCGCGGCCTTCCGGATCGCGCGGAACGCGGGGCTCCTCGCAGTACCGCACGGCGGTGAGCTGTGCGGCCCAGCGACGGTGCGGACCTGCCTGGACGAGCTCGGAGCAGGCCGGATCGGCCACGGGGTGCGTACTGTCGAGAATCCAGATCTTCTGAAGCGCGTGGTCGACGCCGGGGTCGCGCTCGAGGTCTGCCCTGCTTCCAACGTCTCGCTGGGTGTCTACCAGCGCGCCGAGGACGTGCCGCTGCGACAGCTGTACGACGCCGGTGCGCGGATCGCGCTCGGGGCGGACGATCCGTTGTTGTTCGGCTCCCGGCTTGCGGAGCAATACGAGACGGCTCGGAATGTGCACGGCTTCAACGACGCCGAACTGGCTGAGCTGGCCCGAGGCTCGGTGCTCGCGTCGACCGCGCCCGCCGACGTACAGAAGGGTCTGCTCGCGGAGATCGACGAGTGGCTCGGTGTCGACCAGCCGGCGCCGGTGGCTTCCTAGCCAGTTCACGCGGAGTGCTCGGCGAGTGCATCCCGAGGGCATTGCGGCGGGCTGGGAGCAGGCCTAACTTTGCGGCATGACGCCGACGAAGATCCTGCTGCCCGAGGACGAGCTGCCGACCCGCTGGTACAACGTGCTGCACGATCTTCCGACGCCACCGCCGCCGGTGCTGCATCCCGGCACCGGGCAGCCCGTCGGACCGGATGACCTGGCGCCGCTGTTCCCGATGGACCTGATCATGCAAGAGGTGTCACAGGACCAGTACGTCGACATCCCTGGTGAGGTGCTCGACGTCTACCGCCTGTGGCGCCCGAGTCCGCTCTACCGGGCGCATCGGCTGGAGAAGGCGCTGGATACGCCCGCGCGGATCTATTACAAGTACGAAGGCGTGTCCCCGGCCGGCTCGCACAAGCCGAACACCGCGGTCCCGCAGGCCTACTACAACGCGAAGTCGGGTGTCCGGAAGCTGACCACGGAGACGGGCGCCGGCCAATGGGGAACGGCGCTGGCGTTCGCGTGCGCGCAGTACGGGCTGGAGTGTGAGGTCTGGCAGGTGCGGGCGTCGTACGACCAGAAGCCGTACCGACGCACGATGATGGAGGTGTTCGGGGCGACCGTCCACGCGAGCCCGTCGGAGTTGACCGAGGCCGGCCGGAAGATCCTCGCGGAGAACCCTGCCTCCACCGGCTCGCTAGGCATCGCGATCAGTGAGGCCGTCGAGATGGCGGTGCAGGACCCGACTGTGCACTACGCGCTCGGCAGCGTGCTGAACCACGTCCTCCTGCACCAGACGATCATCGGCGAGGAGGCGCTGATCCAGCTCGCGATGGTCGGTGAGACCCCCGACCTGCTGATCGGCTGCACCGGCGGCGGGTCGAACTTCGGCGGGCTGGCCTTCCCGTTCCTCCGGGAGAAATGGGCCGGCCGGATGGCGCCCGTCGTACGGGCTGTCGAGCCGGCCGCGTGCCCGTCCCTCACCCAAGGCACGTATGCCTACGACTTCGGCGACACCCTCGGCATGACGCCACTGATGAAGATGCACACCCTCGGGCACGATTTCGTGCCGGACCCGATCCACGCCGGTGGGCTGCGGTACCACGGGATGAGCCCGCTGATCAGCCATCTCTACGAGACCGGCGAGATCGAGGCGATCGCGAAGAACCAGTCCGACTGCTTCGCGGCCGGCGTCCTGTTCGCCCGGACCGAGGGGATCGTGCCGGCGCCGGAGCCGACGCATGCCCTCGCGGCCGCGGTCGAGGAAGCCCAACGCTGCAAGGAGTCCGGCGAGGAGAAGGTCATCCTGACCGCCCTGTGCGGACACGGGCACCTCGACCTGGCGGCGTACGACGCTTATCTCGCCGGCACGATGACCGATCGTTCCTGGGACGACGCCGACCTCCAGGCCTCGGTCGCGAGCGCCCTCGAAAAGCTACCGGCCGTCTAGAACCGCTTCCACCAAGGCTTCTTGTACTTCGGGACCGCGGCCAGCCAATCGGCCGGGATCTCCCAGCCCTTGGCCTTGATGCTGTCGAAGTACAAGGCCTTGATGGAGTCGGGCAGCCAGTAGGTGGCGCTGGTCTGGTCGGCGACCTCGAAATACGTGGTGCCGTCACCCCAGACTGTCGCCAAGATGGAGCAGTAGGCGAGCCGGGTGTAGTCCCAGCGAGCCTGTTCGTCGGCCAGGTCGAACTCGCGTTCCGTCACGGTCGAATACCACGCCCGCTTGGGCTCGGCCGCCGGTATCGCGTCGATCAACTCTTGGACGACAGCCCGGTCATCGGTCATCTCGTCGGGCAGCCGGAGCAACGCCGGATCGAGCACGGCCGACCGGATCCAGGGTTGCGCGACCTCGAGAAACGTCTCGAGCAACGCGAACGCTTCCTCGGCCCGCTCGAAAAGACTGAGCTCTGCATGCAAGATGGTGAACGCTTCTTGGGGCACGCCTCACCCTAGCCAGGGGCTTTTTCGGGGCAGATTTTCGGGGCATCGCGGGGCATCTCGGGGCATCTCGGGGCAGGTCGTCCACAGGGCCTGTTTCGGCCGTCGCTGGGCGTGTTCGGGCACCTACAGTTACCGCCATGTCAGAGGCCAACGGGTTGTTACGAGCCGCGCGGGAGCGGACACCGTCGCGGCGCGCGCCGGGTGAGTACATGTCCCGCGCCGAGCTCGCCGAGGCCGTCTGCAACTGGTTGTGGGAGACGACCGGGATGCAGTACGACCTCGACGGGCACTACATCGCCAAGCTCGAACGCGGTGCCGTGCGCTGGCCGGGCGCGGCGTACCGATCGGGTCTGCGGCACGTGCTGAACGTCAGCAGCGACAGCGAGCTCGGCTTCATCCAGTCCGGTCCGGCGGGCTCCTTCGACTCCGACCTGACGCACTGTTCGACGGCCGGGCTGGCCGACGAGCTGATCGATGCCGGCGACGAGTCAATCACGATGCTCGCCCTCGCCGAGGAGTCCAACGTCGGCGACCTCACCGTCGAACAACTGCACGCCGACATCGAGCGGATCGCGCTGAACTACCTCAAGGTGCCGACCAAGCCGCTCTTCCTGCGCACGAAGGTGGTCCGCGACCGCGCGTTCAAACTGCTGACCGGCCGCCAGCCACCGCACCAGACCCGCGACCTGTACGCCGCGGCCGGCTGGGCGATCACCCTGCTCGGCTGGATGTCGGTCGACCTCGGCCGGCCCGATGTCGCCGAGAGCCACACCCGGACCGCCTGGGCGTGCGCCGAAGCCGCCGACTTCGACGAACTCCGCGCCTGGGTCCGCGCCACCCAGCACACCGCCGCCTTCTGGCAGGACGACTTCGCCCGCGCCGCCGACTACGCCCTGGACGGCCTCCGGTACGCCGAGGGCACGGCCGCCCTGTTCCTCGCCAGCGTCGCCGCGGTCGACCTCGGCCGGATGGGTCGCCTGGACGATGCCCACGACGCGCTGGACGCGGCGAAGCGGACCACGATCAACCCGTCCGTCACCGACATCGGCGGCCCCTTCCGCTGTACGCCGGAACGCGCGGAGGGGATCTGGTCGGACGCGCACCTGACCCTCGGCGAAGCGCAGTACACGCTGCAGCACGCTGATCGTGGCGTCGCCTTGTTCGAGGCGGCTCCGCACGCGCTGCGCAACTACGGATCTGAGCGGATGGTCCGGTTGCAGCAGGTGAAGGGACGACTGGAGACCGGCGAGCTCGACGGTGCCCTGGAAGCCCTGAGACCAGTGCTCGCCATTCCCTCGGAGTACAGGGTCCGGCCGTTGATCCACCGGATCAGCGAGGTCGCCGCCCTCACCCGCGGCGAGCGCTACGCCGAGGAGAGCAAGGCCCAGGCGATGTACGAGGGCATCCGCGAATTCGTCCGACACCCGGCCGCCGAGACGCGGCCGGACCGACTGATTGGAGTCACTGATGACCGATGAGGTCCGCGACCACTGGTACTGGCGACCCGGCTGGCGGCCCGGCCGGTCCTTCTACACCTGGCATCTCACCTTCGCCGAGTCCGCGTCGGTAGTCGGCCTGGCCAACTCGTACGCCGACGTGCTGGCGCAGCTGCCCGGGATCACCCCGGTGCCGCCGCGATGGCTGCACCTCACCATGCAAGGCGTCGGCTTCACCGACCGCGTCCCGGACGCCGACCTCGACGAGATCGCCCTGGCCACCGAATCACGGCTGGCCCGCTGCTCCCCGTTCCAGGTGACCGTCGGCCCAGCCGTCGTCGACCCGGAAACCGTCCAACTCCCGGTCACCCCGGTCGCACCCCTGCAAGACCTCCGCAACCGCCTCCGAGCCGCCATCGGCGACGTCTGGGGCCCCGACGCGATCCCCGAGAACCCCCAACTCAACCCCCACATCTCCCTCGGCTACTGGAACACCCCCGCCCCCGCCGCCCCCCTCAGAGCCCTCCTGTCCCAATCCCCCGCCACCACCGCAACCACCACCATCGCGGCCATCTCCCTCATAACCCTCCACCGAAACCACCAAGTCTACGAATGGACCACCCGCAAAACCCTTGGCTTCTAGCAAGGCAAAAGGCTGGGGAAAAGTCAGAGCCCCGGCGACATGACCTGAGTCAGCGGTCCACCGGGGCTTTCATCACAAAGAATAGCAGCACGAGGACGAAGAATGATCCACCTCGATCCCCCACCGTCAGGACCTTGGGTCGAGAGCTGGCTGAGTAAACCCCGCCTGGCAAAGTACTTGACCGCCGCCGACGGACATCCTCAACGCGCGCTCCGGCTTTACGAGTGGAACTCGCAGGTGAGTGCCGCGCTGATGCGCGACCTGGCACACCTGGAGATCGCATTGCGTAACGCTTACGCCGAGGCGATCGCCGAGTATTGGGCCGGCCGATCGGTCGACTGGACCCGGTCGGCAACCACGCTCTTCGCGCCACTGATCCGCAACCGCAACGGACGCCGCGTGGACATCAACACCCAGCACCGCGAGCAACTCCTCGCAGCCTGCGCCCGCGTACGGCCGACGGATCCACCCGGGAAAGTCATTGCCGAGCTTCCCTTCGGGTTCTGGCGCTATCTCAGTTCAGCAGCTCATGAGAAGACGGTATGGGTCCGCTATCTGCACCGGGCATTTCCACCCGGCGCAGACCGAAAGCGCGATGTCGACAACAGCGCTGCAGCCCTCAACCGATTGCGCAATCGCGTCGCCCATCACGAACCTCTGATCGACGAAGACCTGATCGCGGCATCGAGACGAATAATCCGGCTGGCCACACTGCTGAACAACAGGCTCGGACAGTACGTCGCTGCAACCTCCGCAGTGGTTTACCTCGTTCGGCAGCGAGAGGAAGAGTGAGCCTGTCTGCACGCCGAGCAGTGGTTCAGAGGGAGCAGTTCACCAGGACTGGTTCGTTGATGAGGGTGATGTTGAAGGCCTGGTGGACTTCGGCGCGGACGTGGGCGGCGAGGGCGAGGATTTCCTTGGCTGTTGCGTCGCCGCGGTTGGTCAGGGCGAGGGTGTGCTTCGACGACACCGCCGCTCCGCCGATCGCGAACCCCTTCGCCACGCCGGCGTGCTCGATCAGCCAGGCTGCGCTCGTCTTCACGCGGCCGTCCGGCTGCGGCCATTGCGGTGCACCTGCCGGTACGTCGGCCGTCGCGTCCAGCATCGGGTTGGTGAAGAACGACCCGGCGCTCCACGTGTCGTGGTCCGCCTCGTCGAGCACCATCCCCTTGCTCCGGCGCAACCCGAGCACGGCCTCGCGGACCTCCGTCATCGGCGCCCGCTTCCCCTGCTCGACGCCGAGAACCCGCGCGAGTTCGGCGTACCCGATTGGCGCGGACAGCGCACCGAGTGGCAACTGGAAGGCGACCTCGAGTACGGCGTACCGCGCGGGCTCCGCCTTGAATCGCGAACTGCGGTAGCTGAAGCCGCAGTCGGCCGCGAAGATCGTCCGGACCGCGTTGTCGACCCGGTCCCAGACCCGAACGGACGCGATCGTCTCGGCGACCTCGTGCCCGTACGCGCCGACGTTCTGCACCGGTGTGGAACCGGCCAGGCCCGGGATGCCCGACATCGATTCGAGCCCCGACCACTCCTCCGCGATCGCGCGCTGGACGACCTCGTCCCAGTCCTCACCCGCGGCGACGTGGATCATCGCGCCCGAACAGGCGTCCGCGTCGACCCGGATCCCGCGGTTGGCGACCTTGATCACCGTGCCCCGGAACCCCTCGTCGGCGATCACCACGTTGCTGCCACCCGATAGCAGCAACACCGGCTCGGCAGCGGCATCCGCGTCTCGTACGGCGGTGATCAGTTCTTCCTCGGTCGTCGCCTCGATCAGGCGATCGGCCGGCCCCCCGACCCGCAGGGTGGTCAGGTCG
Organism: Kribbella monticola; assembly: GCF_003261635.1. GTDB lineage: Bacteria > Actinomycetota > Actinomycetes > Propionibacteriales > Kribbellaceae > Kribbella > Kribbella monticola. Next base: position 626,514 of record NZ_QFXK01000030.1, read on the forward strand.
GCCAGGCGCACATCAGTCTTCACGAGACGCGCACTACCGCCCTGGCCCGGCCGAGGACCTTCTCGTCGCCGCAAACCGCGGTGATGTCGATCTCGGCGCGGCCGTCGGCGACCTTGTCGACCTTCGCCGAGAAGGTGATCGTGGCGCCCTTGTCGTCATCCGGTACGACGACCGGCTTGGTGAACCGTACGCCGTACTCGATCAGGTCGGCCGGATCGCTCAGCCAGTCCGTCACCACACGCGCAGCCGAGGCCATCGTGAGCATCCCGTGCGCGATCACGCCGGGCAGCCCGAGCGCGACGGCCATCCGGTCGTTCCAGTGGATCGGGTTGAAGTCGCCGCTCGCACCGGCGTACCGGACGAGGTTCTCGCGGCGCACGGTGACGGTCAGCGGCGGCAGCTCGGTGCCGACCTCGACGCTGCTCATGAGTCCGCCCGGTTGTGCGAGACGGTCGCGGTGGAGGTGGCGAGCTGCTCGCCGTCGCGACCGGTCAGAACGGTCTCGTACATGATCACCTCGACGTCACCTGCTTTGCGGACGGTGGTGATGGTCGCCGTGGCGGCCACCTCGTCGCCGACCCGGATCGGGCGGACGTAGTTGAACTTCTGCGCGCCGTGCACGATCCGGTCCAGCCGCAGCCCGAGCTCCGGGTCCGCCAGCAGCAGATCGAGCGCGGGCGCGCTGAGCACGAACGCGAAGGTGGGCGGCGCGACGGCGTCGTCCCCCCGGTACGCCGGGTTGGGGTCGCCGATCGCCTCGGCGAACTCGCGGATCTTCTCCCGGCCGACCTGATAGGACTCGGCGGCCGTGTAGCTCCGGCCGACCATCGTGGCGTCGATCGTCATGGCCAGTAACCCTACTGGCAGACTGGGACACCGAGTGCCGCCACCCACTCTGCTGAGAACTCTCTGGGGAAGGCAGGACGTGTGACGGCAGGACGCGCGGGCGTGGCCGCTCTGGCTCAATACGCCCCTCGCTACGGCGTGGAGCTCGGCGAACCGAGCGGCTCCGAGTGGCTGCGAGTGGACCGGATCCTCGAACCGGACGGCCCCGAACTGACCGAGCTGCTCAAACGCGACCACGACGCAGGCGGACACGTCAACGACCACGCGGCCGCACTCAGCCTGATGTCCTTCTACGCCGGCCGAGCCCCAGCCACCGCCCTGCTCCTCTGGGCCCTCGAAGGCCGAGTACTGGACATCCGCCCCCACAACCTCTGGGTCCGCCCCCACGACGGCCACGGCATCGCATCGGTCGCCATCCGCTCGGCCCGCTTCCTCCCAGGCGGCCTGCAAACCCTGTACGACGTGGTGCTCACCCAGCACCTCTTACCGCTGTCGCTTGAGCTGCACCGCCGTACCCGCGCCGGCCTCCGCCAACTCCACGGCGGCGTAGCAGCCGGCTGCGCCATGGCCTTCTGCGCCGCCACCCGCGAGGACATCACCATCGACCCAGCCTTCCTCCTGGACCGCTGGCAAACCTTCATCACCCGAGCCCCGGCAGGCCTGGCCCGCCTAGGCGACGTCACCACAGCCGCCAACAAACTCGTCTACCTCCGCAACACCTGCTGCCTCTACTACACCAGCAATTCAGCCGCCGGCACCGTCTGCGGCTCCTGCTGCCTAACCCCCCGCCCCGACCGCCTAGCCGCCTACAACACCGACAAACCAATCCTCACGGTCTAGATGTACCCGGCCGAGACGTTGGTGACGTTGGGGTTGGTGGGTTGACGTAGGGAAGACCTCCGGAGTGCGGTGGAGATAGCCGTCTTCACC